>NZ_JASJNC010000009.1 GCF_030065545.1 Marinicella marina | reverse complement strand
TTTGCAAGACTTTTTTATCAATCATTCAAAATTAATTTTTAAACCCCCATCCAAACCACTTTTTACAAACCAGCTTGGCCGAGAGAGTGCGCATTATAGCGAACAAAATAACCTTGTAAACCCCTTTATGACATTTAGATAAAAAAAGATTTGCAGCTTATTTCTGACAAGTAATAATAACGCGCTTTGGCGGTGGATGACCTTCTGTTGTTAACTGCTCATCAGCACTTAAAAACTGTGGCAATGAATGAAACTGCATCCACTCGGTACCGCGCTGCTCAGCTGTGGTGGTGACACTGACATCAACCACCTGCATGTTCTTGAAACCAATCTTTTGTAACCAGATACAGAGCATATCAGGGCTGGGCAAGAACCAAACATTACGCATCTGTGCATAACGGCCTACAGGGACCAAACAGGTGTTCTCATCACCATCAACCACTAAAGTTTCTAACACCAAGGTACCGCCGGAACTCAACAAGTTTTTCAATTGCTCCAAATGCGCCATGGGTGATTTGCGGTGATACAGTATACCCATAGAAAAAACCACATCAAAACAACACATATTCACAGGTAACTCTTGCACCCTCAAGGGCAAGACAACGGCGCCAGATTGAACATACTTTTCAATCGCCCAAAACTGTACGTTTTGTAGCAGTCCAGGTTCAACGCCCAACAGCAGTCTCGGTTGTTCTTCGGCCATGCGGAACATATAATAACCATTGCCACAGCCCACATCCAAAATGGTTCTGTTCTGCAGTTCTGGCAAATGCTCCTGCAGGCGCTGCCACTTGTAGTCGGATCGCCATTCAGCATCTACGTAAACATCATCCAGTAAAAATGGACCTTTGCGCCACGGTTGTAAAGCCTTTAATGCTTCAGTCAATTGTGCTGAAACTTGACTGGTTGACTTAACTGATATGGCCTGTTGATGTTTTAGCCATTGAACATCGGTCAATTCAGGCAAACTGTCATAAGCCGCCAACCACCTGGCTAAATCTCCTTGATTGATATGATCTATGGCTGAATGAGTTAATAATTTGAGGGCCTCCTTGTGTGGCTCTAATGATGATCCACTCATGGCTGGCCAGATGGATGCCAATCGTTGTTTGAACATATTATTTGACAGCTGCTAACGAGATAAAGTTAAAAGCCCTGAACCACACTTCAATTTGTTTGAAGCCTACAGCCTCAAGGCGCAATAGCCAATGTTCTAAATTATCAGGCAACAAAGAATCCTCTAATGCTTGGCGTTTTTGCGCAATTTCCATATCTGAATAGCCATTGATCTTCTTATAGCCATGATAATAATCAATCAAAGTGGCCGATGAACGCACTTTTTCAGATAAAACAAATACGCCACCCGGGTTCAAACCTTGATAAACTTCAGCGCAGACTTGCTTTCTTTGTCTGACAGGCATGAACTGGAGGGTGAAATTACTGACCGCCATGCTCGCATCATTGAATGTATATCCCGATACATCTACCTCATGCACATCTAGATTGTTATTTAATTCAACATCGTTAAGGCTGGCTTTAAGTTGCTTGACCATGGCTGGTGAATTATCAATGGCATGGATGTCCACACCTTGAGCCCCAATGGCCTGGTCAATAGTGAGTGAAACCGCTCCCAATGAAGAGCCCAAGTCATAGACATTGGAATTTGGTTTGACATGTTTCATTGCCAGCATGGCTATGCCTTTTAGAATGGTGTCATAACCAGGCACTGAGCGCTTGATCATGTCTGGAAAGACAGACACCACTTTTTGGTCAAACTCAAAGGCTTTGATTTGACTGAATGATTCAGCAAAGACTCGATCTTTTTCAGTCATAAGTCAACATCAACCTGGCGGCCATTGCATTTGACGACCAGCCAGAAAGTGCATGTGGATATGGAAAACAGTTTGACCACCCTGACCGTTACAGTTCATCACAATGCGATAGCCGTCTTCAGCCACCCCAATTTGTTTGGCGTAGGCATTGATGGCCAAATGAATTTTGCTGACGTAATCCATATTATCTGCATTCAAATCGTTGTGGGTTTTGATTTGCACCTTTGGTATAAACAACACATGAACTGGCGCTTGAGGATTGACATCTTTAAAACCCATAACAAAATCATCTTCATAAACCACATCAGCAGGGATTTCTTTACTGAGGATTAAATCAAATATAGTTGGTTCCATGTTTGCTCCTTATACTTAATGCATTTATATATTTGTGCGACTGGCAAAAGCATGCGCTAAAGTACTGTTATCTATGTACTCCAAATCTCCACCAAGTGGCACACCATGAGCCAAACGCGTTGCTTTGATGCCACCCTGCTCAGCCAAATGAGCCAAATATTGTGCGGTGGTCTCACCCTCAAGGGTTGAACCTGTTGCGATGATGAGTTCTTCACACTCAGGTTTAGCCAGCATATCAACCAACATATTCAACTTTAAATCAGCCGGGCCCATACCATCTATAGGTGATAGTTTGCCATGCAAGACAAAATACTTACCTGAAAAATCTGTGGCAGCTTCGATGTGAATTATGTCAGCAGGTGTCTCGACCACACAAATCTTATGGTACTTACGTTGTGAATTGGTGCAAATTTTACATTGTTGGTTCTCAGTAAGGGTTCTACACACCTCACATTCACCTACTTTCTCTAAGGCTTCCAGTAATGTTTCTGCCAGATTCTTTCCACCTGCCTGGTCTTTTTGTAATAAATGGAAAGTGAGGCGTTGGGCTGTTTTGGGCCCAACGCCAGGAAGGATTTGCAGTGACGACATCAAATCGCTTACTAAGGACATCAGAACGGCATTTTAAAACCAGGCGGTAAATTCAGCCCTGCAGTTAACCCACCTAGGTTGTCTTTTTGTAATTCAGCAATCTTATTTAAGGCATCATTGAAAGCTGCTACCAACAAGTCTTCCATCATCTCATGATCACCGTCGATTAAATCATGATCAATTTTAATCGCCTTGACCTGTTGTTGTCCGTTCATGGTGATTTTAACAATATCACCACCGGCCGTGCCTGTGACCTCTTTGTTGACCATTTCAGCTTGTGCTTCTTGCATTTGTTCTTGCATTTTTTGCACTTGCTGCATCATGTTACCTAGTGTACCTTTCATCTCAATCACCTAACTTGTTCTGGATAATTTGTGCACCAAACTGGTGTTGTAAACCCGCAACTACAGGGTCTAAATTATCGCTGTTATCTTGTTTTTTAGCTTGTTCTTGTGCAGCCATTCTGGCAATGGTATTGGCTTGGTTTTTCATCACAAATTTAATGCTGTAAAGATCAGAGCCTGCCAACAGTTCATCTTCAACGGCTTTCTTGGTTTTGTCAGTCATGAAATTACCGTTTGCCTCATCCACTGCAAATGTAATGACATTTCCTGTGTTTTCAAGTAACTCTAAGTTTCTGGCCAACTCTCTGGCCAAACCTCTTAGTTGCATTTTTTGAAAGGTTACTGGCCAATTTTCTGCAGTCAGAGCAGCCAAATCATGGCTGACAATTTGCTGTGTTTTTTCAGCTGCTGGTGTAGCATCTACCTTATCGTCAACAACACCACTGACATGATCGACAGTCTCAGAAACTTGATTGACTGCCGCAGTTCCAGGCTTGGTTGATGGCTTAGCTATTGATGTGTCTGTTGTTTTTGCTGTGTTTGTTGCTTTGCCATGAGCTGTTTGAGCAGAATGATTGCCGTTCTGGGCGGTGGTTTGAGTCTGCTGATTGGTGTTATTGACAGCTTGGGTTCCAACCGCACCAGAACTGTTGACAAATGTCAGCATACGGATGATGGCCATCTCAAAGCTGATTTTTTTACTGGGCGTGTATTTGATATCGGCCAAGGCCTTTATCACTAACTGATAGTACCACTGGATGCTTTCAGCCTGTAATTCCTTTGCGAAATTTTTAACATCTACCATATCAAATTGGGCGCCTCCTGCTACACGACCCAATGTTTGCACCAAAGAGATTTCATGCAACAACAAACACAAGTCCTCCAAAAGCTGTGTGTAATCAACTGACATGTCATTCAGCCACTCCATCTTATCAACCGTGCCACTGTGATCCTGGGCAGAGATTAATTGCAACAATTCTGTGACATGAGACTGTTCAATGGTGCCCAACATGCTGCGTATCTCATCATATTTAATTTGACCAGCACCAAAAGCCAGTGATTGATCCAATAAGCTTAATGAATCTCTCATAGAACCATCTGCCACTCGGGCAATTAACTGAATGGCCTTGTCATCATATGCAACAGATTCTCGTTGTAGCAGCGATACCAAGTGATCACCAATTTGTTTTTGGGTCAGGCGTTTAAGATTGAACTGTAAGCAGCGAGACAAAACTGTTACCGGCAATTTATCCGGTTCAGTGGTAGCCAACAAAAACTTCACATGCTCTGGTGGTTCCTCAAGGGTTTTAAGCAACGCATTGAAGCTGCTTTTAGAAAACATATGAACTTCATCTATCAAATAAATTTTATACTGCCCTTTATTCGGCGAATACTGCACATTTTCCAATAAGCTGCGGGTGTCATCGACCCCAGTTCGTGAGGCCGCATCAACTTCAATCAAGTCAATGAACTCGCCGTTTTTAATTTCCTGACAGTGCTGACAAACACCACAAGGATTACCTGAAACGCCTTCGAGGCAGTTCAAAGCTTTGGCCAACACCCTGGCAATGGTTGTTTTTCCTACACCGCGGGTTCCAGTGAACAAAAAGGCATGGTGAAGCCGGTTGTTTTCAAGGCCATTGACTAAAGCTTGAACGACGTGTTCTTGGCCAACTATTTCTTGAAAGTTTTGCGGGCGATATTTTCTGGCAAGTACTTGATAGTTCATAAGGAATGAGTTTGATTAAAGGGACTCCCGCCAGCCGGTCCTTGCACACAAAATCATGGCTGCGGCTGCTCCCTTCCGGGCCTGACCGGGTTCACCACTATTCGTTGCAAGGTGACAAACGAGAGTCACCGAGGCGGTATTATCTATGAAGAGGAAGACTTTGTCTAGCATCAGTTATGAATCAGCGACAGATTGTTGGGCGATGACAGATTTAACCAATGGTACAGTCACTTTCCGCTTTTGTTGTAGAGAGGAGACTGCCAGTGCCAAAAAAACCTGATAAAGCTTTGGGTAAGCACTGCTGTAATGGGTTTGTAAAAATTGTATAACGGCTTTTTCCACCGGAATACCATTGAATTTAAACTGTTGAGCCAGGCATTCAAAGGCCTTTTCCCCTGCCAGCGGTTTTAATTTCAGAGTCAACCCTGAGTTAAGCCGTGAACTCAAATCAGGCAAACCCCAAGCCTCGTGGTTGGCATCAATACAACTACTGATAAGCAAGTGGATTCGGTAATTTTTACAATGGTTAAAAAAATTAAATAAAGCCAACTCCCCAGCTGGCTCACCAGCCAATTTATCAATGTCCTCAATCAAAACAAAACTCACATTTTTAGGTAGGGCCATGGACATATCTAGCTGCATCAAGCTCTCTGATTGGACCAAAAACACCGCTTCAGATCGTTCAGTCAGCCATTGTTCCATGGCGTTCAACACATGGGTTTTACCGCTGTATTGTGGTCCATGTATGTAAGTAAATTGTGGCAATTGTTGGTAAGCCTTGAGCACCTCTACCACAGCAGGATTACCACTAAAATGCGCAAAGTCATTCAATGATTGATTTTTAAATGGCAAAGCAGCTTGCTGCGTCATATCAAGACTTGTATGGTCCTTCGCTGTTTTCTTTGGCTGCCACTTTATCGGCCTGACTGGTAAGACTGAAGTCTTGTTCTCTGCCATACAATTTACTTTCCATGTATTTTTCATGACCATGTCGCAACAACACCATAATCACAGCAGCCAAAGGCAGGCCCAGTAACACCCCTACAAAACCAAACAATTGACCGCCAGCCAAAACCGCGAAAATCACCGCCACTGGATGCAGACCTATGCGGTCACCGACCAACCATGGTGTCAACACAAAACCTTCCAAGAGCTGTCCCACACCAAAAACAATCAAGACATAAACCACATGATTGACATCACCAAACTGAACCACCGCTGCTATCACACCGCCAATCAAACCAACTATGGTACCCAAATAAGGCACAAATGAAATGATGCCAGCACCCATGCCAATCAACAAGGATAATTCAATACCAACAAGCCATAAACCCACTGTGTAGATGGTACCCAAAGCCAACATCACACTGAGTTGACCGCGCAAAAATGAACTGAGCACGGTATTGGCATCACTGCTGATATTCGACACCCGGTTATAGTATGGCCTTGGCACCAACTGGCTCACCCGTTCTGTGATGATATCCCAGTCGCGTAACAGATAGAAAGTAACCACTGGTATCAGTAAAAAATTCATGAACCAATTAACAATCACCAAGCCACTTTTAGTGACTGAAGATAAAACCGATTGTGCAATGCCACCTGCACTCTCCCAATGAGATTTAATTAACTGAGTTAACTCACTCATATCAAAGAAATTTGTTTGAATGCCAAAAGTAGATTGTAGCCATGGATTGATGTTGTTCCTGAGCCACTCAAAATACAGCGGCAGATTTTTTATAAAACTTGATATCTGTCGTTCCAGCGCGGGCACCAACAGCAATGCTATACCAATCACTATGATGGTTATCACCAAGAAGACCACAGCAACAGCCAGTGAACGACTCATTTTCCAGGCTTCTAACTTATCAGCCAATGGATCAAACAGATATGCCAACAAAGCACCCACTGCAAATGGCGTCAAAATCGGTGACAACAAATACACCAAATAGCCGGTCAAAATCACCAGAGCCAAGATGTACCATTGTTTATTGATTTGATTAGTCATTATTAATCCTCCTTATGTATTTTAGCTTTACGGGCCATGTTCAATCCCAACCAGACATAATGCATGCCACTCATCAAACTAAAGCAAGCCACAGCAATCATCAGCGGCCAGTGCATGATACTCAAGTCATACCATGACGACAAAGTAATCAATAACACCAGAATCAATAAAATTTGAAGGGCTGTATTACATTTGCTGACTAAAGAAGGCGTGGCTTCTTTCAAGCGTCCTATGCGGAAATTATAATATGTGGTGCCCAAAACAATCACCACATCTCGAATGACAATGATAAAGTACAACCAGCTTGGCAGCACACCTTGAAGAACAAAAACAGTGTAACAGCACAACATCATCAACTTATCAGCCAAAGGATCTAAAATACTGCCCAATCTGCCTTGCCAGTTATATTTTTTCGCCAGAAAACCATCCAATCCATCTGATGCACCGGCCAACAAAGCCACCACCAATGCCACCTTGTACTCTTTGTGCCACATCAGCCACACCAGAGGAATCATAGACAACATACGTGCAATGGTTATGGCGTTGGGAATTTGCCTTAAATATGTGCTCATTCTGCGATCTTAAACAATATGCTGCTACCGATTGTAAGTGGTTGATGTATCAACGCCCCCTCCTTTTCAACAAACGCCACAAAGGTGTCAGGCAAAACTTTTATCTCTGCCATAAGTTGCACTTGCTCGCCTATGGATTGATTGATTAAATAGTTATCAATCAAAGGGTGCTCATCCAAGTAACTGATCAAATCCAGCATCTTATTGGCGGAGTTGATGTCATTGATGATCAGTGACACGGTACTTGGCTTGAACTCATCCGGAAACAACCTTTGATCATCGGCCATGGCAGCTTGGATGTCATTCGCCAATGACAACATACCTGCAGATAAATCAATAAATTGACGATTTTTAATGACAACTTGTTCACCTGTTTCGGTCAGACCGTAACGATAGGAATAGCCATTGCCAGTATCTTTAATGAACACCAATAATACTTTGCTGATTTCATTGTTGGCCTGAATGAAATCTATCAAATCAGGATTTAAAAACCTAACATCCTCGGGCTTAAAGTTCAGCAAATCATCAGCACTGGCATCATAAAACTGAGTAGGAATACCTAAATATTTAAACCATCGTGACAACCAATAAACCGCTGGTGCATCATTCTTAGCATGTTGCAAAGATTGATCGTTTGACTCATTGACCACCCAAACAAACACTTCACCTCGCCTGTTGGGCCAAATGGGGATGCGTTGCTCCAACATCAGTTGTTGCAGTTTCATTTCATCAACGGTTAAATTCAGCCATTGTTTATCGCCATTCATATTTTCTGGCAGTCGTTCCATATACGTTCTGAGTATGGCCGTTCTGAAATTTTCATTGACATCATATTCAGCCTGAATGGTCCTCTGACTCAAACCACTTTTCATGCTCAGCACAGCAATCAGACCCTGACGCTGTTGTTCCCACAGAGTTTGTTCAGAGGGAACTACCAAGCTGGCAGACTGATTGGTAACTATATTGGCAGCATCAATATTCGAACTGACCAAAAATAACAATATGACAAATATTTTCATGCTGCCAATTATAAAGGAATTAAATTTACGGAAAGTAAATATATTTTTGCTATTTTCTACCCTTCCTCCATGCAATGACATAAAATCTGCAGCTGTTTTATTTATCTACCAAACAGAGCATGTCAGAGCAAAAATCATACACTTATAAAGATGCAGGGGTTGATATCGACGCCGGCAATCAACTGGTTGAAAACATCAAACCACTGGTAAAAGCAACGCACAGGCCTGGCGTCATGGGTTCACTTGGCGGTTTTGGTGGCCTGTTTGATTTATCGCAAGTGGCTTGTGAGAACCCCGTTTTGGTCTCAGGTACGGATGGCGTTGGTACCAAGTTAAAACTCGCCCACGCATTGGGTGACCACAGTACAATTGGTATCGATTTGGTTGCAATGTGTGTCAACGACATCATTGTCTTGGGTGCTGAACCCCTGTTCTTCTTGGATTATTATGCCTGTGGCAAACTGGATAATGATCAAGCCACCCAGGTGATAGGCGGCATCGCAGCCGGTTGTAAAACATCAGGATGTGCCCTGATTGGCGGCGAAACAGCAGAAATGCCAGGTATGTACGAAGGTGATGATTACGATCTGGCTGGGTTTGTGGTGGGTGTCGTTGACAAAACAAAAGTCATCGACGGCTCCCAAATTGGAGTGGGCCAAAGCATCATTGGTATTGAATCATCTGGGCCACACTCCAATGGCTACTCTCTGATTCGCAAAATCATTGATGACAACCAAGTGGACTTACAACAAGACTTTGATGGCGCTACATTAGGTAAAAAACTTTTGGCACCCACACAGCTTTATGTCAAACCGGTTTTGGAAATCCTAGAAAAAGGCCACCAAATCAACGGCATCGCACACATCACAGGTGGCGGCATCATGGAAAACATCTCCAGGGTAATCCCAGAAGGGCTGGCCATTGAGGTTGAACAAAACAGTTGGGACCGACCAGCAGTGTTTGATTGGTTGGCAAATACCGGTAACATCAGCCCAACAGAGATGCTCAGAACGTTTAATTGTGGCATTGGTTTATGTTTGATAGTGGCTGCTGAAGACGAATCAAAAGTTATTCAAGCCATCAATGCGACCGGCCTGAATGCTTGGACCATCGGCAAAACCATCCAACATCAAGGGCAAGACGTACAGTTGGTTTAATGCAAGTTGCCGTATTAATTTCTGGACGTGGCAGCAACCTTGAGGCTTTGATTAAGCACCAAGACAACTACCAAATCTGTCACGTTATCAGCAACAACCCCAAGGCCAAAGGACTAGAGGTAGCGCAAATCAATGGCATCACCAACACATTCATTGATTGGTCTGACAAACAACGAGCCGAACTTGAGTTACAGAAATTACTGCATGAAATCAAAGCAGATTTGGTTGTTTTGGCAGGATTCATGCGCATTTTATCAAATGAAACCATTGATGCAGCTGGCCAAATCATAAACATTCACCCCTCATTATTGCCTAAATACCCTGGGTTGCATACCCACGAAAAAGTGCTATTCAATAAAGACCAATGGCACGGCGCCACAGTCCATGTGGTTAATGATCAATTAGACAGTGGCTTGATTTTGGCACAAATACGTCTTGCTGTTGAATTGAGCCTCGATGCAGATGCCCTGGCGCAGCAATTAATCAGTAAAGAACATAAACTTTTAACCACTGTTGTGGGTCTAATCGCCAAGAAACACTTATACTGGCAAGACGGCGACTTATTCATGTACGATAAAAAAACCAACAAACCTTTGCTCATTGACGATGTTTAAACTGTTGATGACCCTACAAATATCTCTCTTATGCTGGCTGACACCAGCATATGCTGAAGGAAGTCTATCGCCTTTTAAGGCCACTTATTCAATCAGCCGCGATGACAAGCCCACTGCGCAGCAAACCACCACCCTCAGCATCAATGATAACAATCAATACACCTTAAAGGACATAACCAAAGGAACCAATGGACTGGCCTCACTGACAGGCTTCAACCGGCAAGAAACCACCGAATTTAATCTGGCCAATGAGCAAATCATCGATATCACTCACCGCATGAAGCAAAAAGTTGCTTTTGCCAAAAAATCCTATCGTTTTGAATCCAAGCTAAATACCATCAGCGGCAAAGGCAAGAAACCATTCACATTTAATAGCACCACTAAACCCATCAGTGCACACATGTTGCCGCTTTGGATAAGCGCCTTAGTCTGTCAGGGTCAGCGTTTCATTGAGATTGATGTTTTGAAGTCCAGCCAACCCAAAGCCTATCAGTTTCGTGTTTTTGACCAAGACGAATCGTTATTTCGAGTTGAACGACAGTATCCTGCCAGCAGACAACGCAGCACCCACATTTGGTTAGATAAGAACAGGCACTGTTTTCCAGTCAGGACCCTCCACCAAGTTAACGGAGAACCTGATATTGAAACCAAGCTAAAAACTGTGACTTTCAATTTAAAATAAACACAAACACAGCTTAATCACTGAACTTGAGCAAGCGGTATTATTTTAGAGATTGAATAAATCATATGGAATAAGCTATGATATACGAGGAACTTCGTTAAACCTAACTCAAGAGATTTATGAACAGCTTACCAAAACCTACTAAAACAGAATTAGCCATTCTTAATATCATGTGGAACATATCGCCGGCAACCGTCAGACAGATACATGAAGAAATTATTAAAAATGGCAAAACCAGCTACACAACCACTTTAAAAATGCTGCAAGTGATGCACCAAAAGGGATTGGTCAACCGCAACAGTGAGCACAAAGCCCACATTTATGAACCCACGCTCAGCAAAAAAGAAACCCAGAAACAAATGTTAGACGACCTGAAAAACAGACTCTTTGGTGGCTCAATCAGTTCTCTGGTTATCCAGGCATTAGGCAGCAACGAAAAAACCAAACCTTCTGAAATTGATGAAATCAAAGCATTATTAGCAAAAGTTGAGGATAAATAAGCAAGGAGAAACATGTTCGGTACAGAATTACAGCATTTAATATCAAGCCTTGGATGGTCGCTGGTTCACTTCTTATGGCAGGGAACATTAATTACCCTCGCCTATTGGATTATCACCCGTAACATACAATCCATACAGGCCAAATACTGGACTGGAATGGGAATGGTGCTGTTGTCACTGATTACACCTTTAATAAACACCCTGCAATTCTCCGCAACCACCGACCCAACGGCAGGAATGGTGGTACTGGCGCCAACAGTCATATCCCACCAACAACTCAGCTTAAGCAGCTTGGGAATGTACTTTGTCAATCAAAGCCTGCCTTATTTTGTATTGGCTTGGGCAGCGACCGTATTATTTTTGAGCATCAGACTGGTCAGGTCATGGCTTCAGTTAGCAGCCATCAGGCACGACTGTGATCCCCTGCTATCAAGCGAGCTAAAATCCTACATCAAGCGAATTGCGATAAAATTAGATTTACCTGTCATCCCCGCTCTTAAAATCAGCCAACAAGTTTTGGTTCCCGCAGCCTACGGAGTACTCAAACCTACGGTATTGGTTCCTTTGAGTTTAATCAGCCAAATACCCAGAGAACAATTAGAGGCCATCATAAAGCACGAATTGTGCCACCTTAAACGCAATGACTTCATCCACAACATCATTCAGTTATGTGCTGATACGTTGCTGTTCTTCCACCCAGGCATCAGATGGATGAACAATGACATCAGACATGTCAGAGAACAGTGTTGTGATCAAATGGTGCTTTCCAATGACACCGAAACACTGACTTATGCCAAAGCATTAACTAATATTGCAGAATTCAGTAATGGACTAAAACTTAAGCACAGCGTCCATCTTGGCATCAACGATGGCTTGTTACTGACCCGAGTGAAATTCTTATTACAAAACAAATCCAGCCAGTCATCATTGATGATTTTTGCTCCGCTTTTGATGTTGATCGCATTTTCAGTATTATTGTTACAACCCACCCTCAATGCCAGCAGTGACATCAAAGATGGCGCAGTCATTTCAACCAAGGAATTAACTGCCAACACAACAGAGCCTGAATCCAAATCAACGCAATCAAGAACCTTATTACGCAACAATGCTTTCTATCCACAGCTCAAAGCACCAGTGAATAACACCACAACCATCATTGATCGAGCGCCGCCTGAACCCACCAATGACAACTCCGATATGGCCATGCGTAACGAGATTACTAAAATGGTAGATGCTCAGCTAGGTGAATGGGAAGCGTTAAACTTAAAAGACAATGAAAAGCCAGAATTACCAAGCATGGATCAACTGGCTGAATCTGTTTCATTGATAGATTCACAAACCAGACTGGATGATTCATTTATCCTGAATCAACAATCAACCACCAATGACCAACAAGGCGCCATCGCATTTGCCGAAAACAGTATCGCATCAAATGCACCCTTGACTTCATCAGTAAGCAAAGAGTTAAACTCATTCAATCAAGACAAACAACTCAGTATCACACCTAAATTCAAACGTTATGTGGCGCCTTTGTACCCACAAAGCTTTTGGTACAACCAAGTGGAACAAGATGTCATCGCTACCTTTAAAATCCGTCATGATGGCAAAGCCTATGACATCAAATTCAACTCAGTCACCAATACCCATGTCGCTTTTGAGAAAGAAGTTGAAAAAGCAATGAAATACTGGCGCTTTGATACGGCAGCACTGAACAGTTCCATGTTAAAAAGAACCTACCAACAAATATTCAGTTTTGCCCTCTCAGAGGAATTGGAGAAAAATTGTGAGGTAGCCAGAACAGGCTCTCGATTATCCAAACCCGTTCCTTGTAATAAATAAACCACCGAGATTAACCCAACATGTCAGAGATTCACATTCATTACCCTTTGGATTGCCACATAGACCATTCCAAGGAAACCGTAAAGGGCCTACTTTCAGCACTTGAGGACAAATATGCCATCAAACATGAGTTTGTTGATGAACACGAGTGTATTTTGAAAGGATCAGGCGTTACTGGTAGACTTGAATTGCTTGAGGATTGCATCGACATCAACGCCAAACTTGGCTTTTTTATGTCGCCATTCAAAAGCATCATTGAAGCTGAAATAATCAACAAGCTGAATGAAAAGTTTGGCAATGAACACGCATAAAAAAACCGGCAATTAGCCGGTTTTCTTATACCCTTATTTGAAAGATATTAAACCTTGCGCTTAATCATCTCAGTTAATTCCTCAACAGATCGACTGTAAATTGAAACCGATTCAATGTGTTTGTATTTGACCTCAAGATCTTTATCAACCAAATAAACTGATCTTTTAACACCAAACCAACCAAAAGAATCGTACTGTTTAGAAACTTCACCATCTGCATCACTCAATAGTGTGAATGGCAGATTATGTTCTTTCTTGAAAGATTTGATGGTTCCAGCATCATCACCACTGATGGCAATGACCTCGACCCCCAATTCATTGAAATCAGAATAACTGTCGCGGTAATCACTCAACTGTTGCTTACAAACTGGCAAGCCATCGCCAGGGTAAAATACCAGAAGTGCATTACCTTTCAACTTAGATGAAAGTTTGAATGGTTTTCCATTGTCCGCTATCAATGAAAAGTCAGGTGCTTTATCACCAGTGTCTAATGCCATAGAAATCTCTTTAAAGACTAAAAACACGTATTTTAGCTGTTTTAAACAAAAATAAAAAGACATGGATATGCGCATTGAAAAAAAAACAGTTTAAGAGGCAAAAAAATCTGGATTTGGCTTATATTTTAGGATAAAGTACGCAACCTCTTGAATGACGAGCTGATAAATGTCAGTTTTAACTTCTAAGAAAGCCCAGAGTCGATAACTCTATAAAATATCGAATATGCGGAGAGATGGCAGAGCGGTTGAATGCACTGGTCTTGAAAACCAGCATACGTTAATAGCGTATCCAGGGTTCGAATCCCTGTCTCTCCGCCATTTTTTTTAATCTCCCCCCATAAATATTATTTCATATACACCCTACCCATTCTTATGAGCGGTCGAATGTACGACCTATTCTGCCCTTCAGATTGAGCTTGGCAGACCTCAACTTGATAACACCTTATGATTGTAAAACTTTTATTATTGTGTCAATATCGAAGAAAAAGTTAAGGCTTTGCATTGCCTCTGTATTCATCTACACCAAACCATAAAAACTATCCCAACAAAATACCCGTAAACCAAACCACCTACACCCCTTACATGATGCTAAAATATCGGCTTTTTGTTTAATGGACATTACATTGAATCTGAATGATTTATTGACAGACCAGCCACATAAAAAGTTAGCAGTCGATGGCGTCAACTTTTTGCTGCTTGGCACCGCACACGTTTCAAAGAAAAGTGCTGAAGTGGTTAAGTCCTTGATTGATACGGGTGAGTTCGATACCGTGGCCATTGAGTTAGATGAATTAAGGTACCAAGCCATAACTGATGAAAATCGCTACAAGAATCTAGATCTAATCAGCATCATAAAAAACAAACAAACAGGGTTGATCGCGACCAATTTAGCTATGAGTGCTTACCAAAACCGTTTGGCTGAACAATTAGGGGTTGAGCCCGGTGCTGAGATGAAACAAGCCATTCACTCAGCAAAAGAGCATGATTTGAATTTGTGGAAGATTGATCGCAGTGTCGGCATCACCATGAAAAGAACTTGGCGATCTTTGCGATTTACTGAGAAAATGAATTTGGTTTTTGGTTTTGGTGGTTTTTTTGAAAAAGAAGAAATCAGCGAAAAAGAAATAGAAAAGTTAAAGTCTGGTGACATGTTGGAAAGTACATTCAACGACTTTTCAGAAAATTCTGAATCACTTTATAAATCACTGATTGATGAAAGGGACCAATTCATGGCAGCCAGATTAAAACAAAGTTTATTACAGAATAAATCAGCAGAAAATGGTGTGGAAAATGTGTTGGTGGTGATTGGTGCTGGGCACCTGAAAGGCCTCACAAATTACATAGAGCAAGAGCAAGATGAAAACCAAACCATCAATCAACTCAACACCCTGCCGCCAAAATCCAAATGGGTCAAAATACTGCCTTGGTTAATCACTCTGATCATTCTTACTGGCTTTGCCTGGGGCTTCAGTAAAAACACTGATTTGGGGGTTGATTTAATCAAAACATGGTTCATATACAACGGTATTTTATCAGGTGTTGGGGCTGCTATAGCCGGTGGACACCCCTTGACCATTTTATCAGCAGTATTGGCTGCTCCATTCACTTCTCTGAATCCGACCATTGCAGCCGGCATGGTTGCAGCCTTGGTAGAAACCATGATCAGAAAACCCAAAATCCATCAGTTTGAAGCCCTGCAGCAGGACGCCATGCATTTGAAAGGCTGGTGGAAAAATCCGGTGACTCGGGTATTGTTGGTATTTCTTTTGACTAATTTAGGCTCTGCTGTAGCCACTTGGGTTTCTGGCTTCAAAATATTCAACCAATTGATTTAACATGTCTGCGTTCTTCATCGGCCCCTATGCGATACCCCATCCAGTTATACTGGCACCCATGGCCGGTGTGACTGACAGACCATTCAGACAATTGTGCCGAGAGCTGGGAGCAGCCTATGCAGTCTCAGAGATGCTGAGTTGTGATTTATCCCTGTTAAAAACAGCCAAGACCCAATACCGCATGAACCATGATGGTGAACCAGGCCCTATTGCTGTTCAAATTGCTGGGTCAGATCCAGGTGCGATGGTCAAAGCGGCTAAACACAACATAGATAATGGCGCGCAAATCATCGATATTAATATGGGCTGCCCACAAAAAAAAGTCGCACGAAAAAATTGTGGCTCCGCACTGTTGGCCGAACCACAATTGGTGGCAGAAATTTGTCAGCGTGTAGTTGATGCGGTAGACGTTCCGGTAACCTTAAAAACCCGTTTAGGTATTGATGAGGCGCATAAAAACATCATTGAAATTGCCCAAATAGCTGAATCAAGCGGTATTCAAGCACTGTTTATTCATGGCAGGACAAAAGCACAAAAATACCAAGGTGAAAGCACCTTTGATTTGATTGCTGAGGCCAAGGCAACCATCAACATACCGGTGATTGCTAATGGTGACATTGAAACACCTGAACAGGCCAAGCAAGTACTGAGCTTAACCCAATGTGACGGCATCATGGTAGGCCGTGCAGCCCAGGGCAACCCCTGGATTTTTCAACAAATCAAACATTTTTTAGCAACAGGTCAGCACCTGCCAAGCCCAAAACACAAAGAAGTCATTAAAGTCATGTATGAACACATCAATAACTTACATGGTTTTTATGGTCCAGAGATTGGTTTAAGGATTGCCAGAAAACACATCAAGTGGTTTTTGAAAAATCCAGCATTGAACCTTGATATGGACAACACCACCCGTAGTTTGATGAAAATCAACAGTGCGGAGGAACAATTGAAGTTCATAGATCAAAATTTACTGAGGAGAGCAGCATAATGAGTATTATGAAATGGTTCAACAAACCTAAATGGCAAAGCCCAAACGAACAAGTCAGATTGACCGCGATACAAAACAGCAAAGACCCCGATTTAATGTCTTCATTGGGTGACATTGTTTATGCAGATGCCAGTCAAAAAGTACAAAAAGTGGCATTAGGTAGAATCGTTGATCCACAAGTGTTATTGCAGATACTGAATCAGCATCCCAACAAAGACATCAAAAAACAAGCCAGTAAAAAACTCATTATATGGTTCACCAATGAAACTAATGACGAACAAACAGCCATCGTCAATGCAATCACTGATCCGCAGACCATTCAAGCACTTGCTGAGTCAGCTCACAGCAAAACAATCAGAAAGTATGCTTTGGATCACATCAAACAACAAGGACTGTTGGGTGAATTGCTGTTCAAAGAAAAAGAAGTGGCGTTACAACAGTTGATTATAGATAAAATTGAAACGCCGAATAAACTTAAAAAACTACTTAACCGGGCCCAAAAACACAACCATGAGTTGTATCAATTAATTAACAATAAATTACTCGGAACCGCTGTGACAGACCACAACACCGAAGCCCTGTCATTGTGCCAACAACTGGAACATGTTGTTCACGGCAGAGCCGAGGGCGTTGAATTGCCTCTGATCAGAGAACAATGGCAACGCATTGAAGGCGGTGTCTCTGAGGGTACCAAATTACGTTTTAATGGTGCATTTGAAGCAGCTAAAATGATTTTAGATCCTGAGCATCGAGCGCAATTTTTACAACAACAAAAACGCCAAAGGGCTGCAGCACAATTAAATGAATTGGAACAATTCGTCGCAAAAAATACTGACCTGTCGCTGCATCAGATACAGAATGCACTGACTAAATACCAAGATTTGGTGGTCAGCGACTTGAGTGAGCTCGAGATTGAACGTCATAAAAATGCCATTGATAGCTTGATCAGTCAACGTGATAAAGTACAGAAAGAACAGATGATCCCAGCCGGCGTGACAGCGGTATTAGATGATTTAAACAAACAACTTTCTCAAGCCATAGTTCAACCAGAATCACTCAATCAATTCAAAAAACGTTGGCAAAAACTCACCCGTAAAATCCAAAACAGTGAAGCTTTTACCGCCATCAGCCAACAATTCAATGACAGTTGTTTAAAACTGGCAGAGAAAATAGAACACTCGGCCCAATTACGCCAACAAGCGGCTGAAAAAGCCATCGAATTAATTGAGCCAACCATTGCACAAATCAAAGACGGCCATTTGGTCAAAGCCAAAGAAATGACCAACCAAATTGCTGAGCTGAAAAAGACAGCTGGTTACAAACACCGACTGATTGAAAACAACAGATTCAAATTAGACAGCGTTTGGCAACAACTGAAAGATCTGCGTAATTGGCAGAAATGGAGCAACGACAAAGCCCGACAAGACATCATCGATGAGTTAAAAGATATGCTGGGCAAAGGGCAGCACCCAGATGCTGTTTTGAAAAAATTAAAAGAAGCCAATGAGCGTTGGTATGCGCTTGAGAACATGGAAAAACTTCCAGGTGATAAGTTTCCAGCACGCAACCAAAAAATGTGGCAAGAATTCAGGCTGGTCTCCAAAGCCCTGTTTGAGCCGACCCAACCGTTTTTTGAAAAACGCAGTGAACAACAAGATTCTTACCTGAACCAGATTGAAGCACATATCAAGACCATAGCAGACACTGATTTAGATAATACTTCAGAACGAGATTTGGCTGAATTAAGCAGAGGTGCCATTAAATTTTTAAAGACATTGGACCAGTTACCACCGAAAAAGCGCGGAAAGATAGCGAAGAAAATTCGTCAAGCCATCAATCGTGTGGACACCAAGCTCAATGAGTTTTATGCTGCAGCTGAAAAGAAAAAACTGCAGTTAATCGAACTCGCACAAGAGTTAGTAAGCACTGAAGATCATGCAGCAGCCATTGAAGCTGCTAAAAACCTGCAACAACAATGGAAAACAGCAGGTATTGTGAAACAACACATTGAACGCAAATTGTGGAAAAAATTCCGTAAAGCCAATGATGTCATATTCAAGCGCCGCGAGAATGAACAAAAAGCCCAACAAGCCGTCATCATGGAACAGACGAAACAGGCCAGTTCAATCATAAAAAAATTCAAGCCGATGGTCAATAAGGCCAAAACCACAGAAGCCCTCAAGAAAATCAAGCAAGAATTCAACCAAGCATGGACTGAATTGGGTCAAGCTGAATCACTGCTCAACAACGACAAACAACAACTACTGCAATTGATCACTGAGCAAACACAAAAATTAAAATCATCAGTGATTCAAAAAGAACACAAAACCAAACAAAAATTAGACCAGCATTTTACTGATTATGAAACCGGCAAAATCACTGAAGAACAGAAAGATCAGCTGGTCAATACGCTTTTGACTGACGAATTGACGGCCTACTTCGCGCCACGCCAGGAAAAACAAAACCAGCAAATCGACTTAGCTGAGCTTTTGATACAAGCTGAATTCATCAGCGGCCTTGAAACGCCGGCTGAATTTATGGAAGACCGCATGGCCTACCAAGTTAAAGTATTGTCAGAGCGGATGTCAGGAGAAAAGGCTGGCAGCGACCAAGAACAAGTCAGTGATTGGCTCCACCAGTGGTATATCACACCAAAAAATGATGCTGAGTTTGTCTCTAGTAACAACAAGAGAATAAAAAAAGCCATCAAAGCCATGACCAATCATTTATCACAATGAAATGACTGATTTAGACTGATTAACGTGACCATAGACACATTTATTTAGGGCACACCCTATCTACAATAACTCGGTTAATTGATTAAGAGAGGAATTATGAAGAAAACCCTATTATTGACCGGCTTAACGTTGGGCTTGGTGGCCTGTCAAAAAGATGCCATCAAAGAGGCTCCTGTGGCAGCGATTGAGGAAAACCAAGTTGAATCAGGTATCAACCTGAGCAACATGGATCCAGCCGTTCGAGCTCAGGATGATTTTTACCGTCACATGAATGGTAAATGGTTGGCAGAATTTGAATTACCTGCAGACAAATCCAACTACGGTGCTTTCACCAAATTAGCAGAAGAAAGCCGAGAAAGAGTCAAAGCCATCATTGAAGAGTCGGCAGCAATGGACAATGAACAAGGCAGTTCTGAACAAAAAATTGCTGATATCTACCGCGCCTTCATGGACACCGAACAAATCAACAAAAAAGGTTTGACCCCATTACAAACAGAATTCGCCAAAATTGATGCCATTCGAAACAACGATGATTTGAGTGAATACATGGGCTATGCTGACATCTATGGTGGCAATGCACCTTTGGGCATGTATGTCTATATTGACCAGAAAAAATCTGACGAGCACATAGTTTATATGGGCCAGAGTGGTCTGGGTCTACCGAATCGTGATTACTATTTCAATGAAGGCGAAAAACCTGAGAATATTCGTCAGAAATACCAACAACACATCACCAATATGTTCAAGCTCGCTGGTTTTGATCAACCACAAGCAAGCATGAAAACAGTCTATTCCATTGAAAAAGACTTGGCAGCAGGCCAATGGACACCCATTGAAAACCGTGATCGCGATAAAACCTACAATAAGATGGCTTTTACCGACTTGCAAAATAAAGTACCTAACGTCAATTGGGATGCTTGGTTAACCCATAGCATGATTGAAAAACCAGAACAACTGGTCATCACCCAACCACCCTACTTAGACACGGTGAATGAAGTTTTAGCAAAATATTCAATTGCTGACTGGAAAAACTATTACAAATGGCATTTATTGAGTAATACAGCCAATTACCTCAGTGCAGACTTTGAACAAGAGGATTTCAGTTTTTACGGCACTGTCCTAACTGGTACCACTGAACAAGAGCCTCGCTGGAAGCGCGGTGTTGATTTGGTTAATGGCTTGACTGGCGAGCTGGTTGGTAAAGTGTATGTGAAAAAACATTTCCCTGCCGAAGCCAAGCAGCGCATGGTGGGCTTGATTGAAAACTTGCGTGATGCCTATGGTATGAGCATCAAAGAACTGGATTGGATGGGCGAGGAAACCAAAGAGAAAGCTTTGGATAAACTGGCTAAATTTGACCCTAAGATTGGTTATCCAGATGTGTGGAGAGACTATTCTGAACTGAACATTCAAGGCACTGATTTGGTGAGTAATTTGAAAGAAGCCACTCGCTTTTTCACCAAGCGTAACCGTGACAAGTTGGGCCAACCCATTGATCGCAACGAATGGGGCATGAACCCACAGCGCGTCAACGCTTATTACAACCCCACCAAAAATGAAATTGTTTTCCCAGCAGCCATCTTGCAGCCACCGTTCTTTAATCTGGCAGCCGATGAAGCGGTTAATTATGGCGGTATTGGTGCTGTCATTGGGCATGAAATGGGTCATGGTTTTGATGATCAAGGTTCAAAATACGATGGTGATGGTAATTTGAAAAATTGGTGGACAGATGAGGACCGTGCCAATTTTGAAAAACTGACCAATAAGTTGGTGGAACAATACAATGGCTTCACCGTGGTCGATGGGACCCCAGTTAAAGGCGAATTCACCCAAGGTGAAAACATTGGTGATTTAAGTGGCTTAGCAATTGCCTACAAAGCGTTCAAAGCTAACTACACCGATAATAAAGTGATTGATGGGTACACCCCTGAACAACGCTTTTTCATGGGTTGGGCTCAAGTATGGATGCGCAAATACCGTGATGAAGAACTGTTGCGTCGCATCGACACCGATCCACATTCTCCTTCTGAGTTCAGAACCAATGGTATCTTAAGAAATTTACCGCAGTTCTATGAGGCTTTTAACGTGCAACCAGGTGATGGCATGTACTTGCCACCTGAAGAACGAGTTAAGATTTGGTAACAACCATTTAACTTAAAATAAAAGGCGGTTAATGACCGCCTTTTTTTTGCCCTGAATAAATAAACTAAATTAATTAACCCTTTTCATGTCTGATTACGTATATAGCTTGTAATTACTAACTGAGGAATCACCATGAAAAAAACATTCACCATCGCCTTCGTATGTTTATTGACCGCTTGTGCTGGCCAAAAAGCAGACAATAACCTCAAAGAAAAAGAGGCCTTAGCCAAAAAACCTGTTGTTGAGCAGCAACCACAAAAACGCCAAGAAGCCAAAGCAACCAACGAATTGGCAGAAATAGCAGTGGATGCCGATGGCATCACCGTGACAGGCAGTCGCATCAAAGCTGTGGGTCATGCAGCAGCACCGCAAGTTTCAATGGATATGTTGGTCGGCAATGTATCCCATACCGCTTATGTAAAGATGCCACCACTTGACCGCGAAAATTACAAACAATTCGAAAACCACACCGTGCAGTCGGTGTTAGACACCCCCATCTCGACATTCAGCATTGACGTGGATACCGGTTCATACGCCAATGTCCGCCGCATGCTCAATCAAGGACAAATCCCGCGTAAAGATGCTGTTCGTGTAGAGGAATTGATTAATTACTTTTCATACGATTATCAAGCACCCGAAGCAATGAATCAGCCTTTTATGGCCAACACCGAACTGGCACCTTCACCATGGAATGACAACGCCCATTTGCTGCACATAGGTATCAAAGGCTATGAGCAACCAGCCACAGCAAGACCAGCAGCTAATTTGGTGTTTTTGGTGGATGTATCTGGTTCTATGAATAGCCCTGATAAATTGGGCCTGTTGAAATCATCACTTAAACTTTTAACCAACCAAATGAACAAAGCAGATCATGTGGCCATCGTTGTGTATGCTGGTGCTGCTGGTGTGGTGTTAGAGCCCACGCGTGGTAACAACCAAGCTAAAATTGCTGCGGCTTTGGACCAACTGTCAGCAGGCGGTTCTACCAATGGTGCAGCTGGTATCCATTTGGCTTATCAACTGGCCGAACAAAACATGGTGAAAGATGGCATCAACCGCATCTTGGTTGCCACCGATGGTGACTTCAACGTCGGCACCACCAATTTTGAAGCATTGAAAGAATTGGTTGAAGAGAAACGCCAAAAAGGCGTGTCCTTGACTACACTGGGTTTTGGCACAGGAAATTACAACGACCATTTGATGGAACAATTAGCCGACGTGGGTAATGGTAATTATGCCTACATAGACACCATCAAAGAAGCCAATAAAGTACTGGTTGAACAAATAAACTCCACCCTATTCACCATCGCCAAGGACGTGAAAATTCAGGTCGAATTCAATCCTGATGTGGTCAGTGAATACCGTCTGATTGGTTATGAAAATCGTCAGTTGAATACCGAAGATTTTGACAACGACAAAGTGGACGCCGGTGAAATTGGTGCGGGCCATACGGTCACAGCCATTTATGAAATTGTGCTGCAGGGTAAAAAAGGTTGGTTGGGTGAATCAAGGTACCAAAAACAAGTGGTAACCAACAACATTCAAGATGAAATTGCCTTTTTGAAAATCAGGTACAAACAACCGGATGCAGATAACAGTCAATTACTACAATGGCCCATCATGAAGGCTGATATCAAGGACTTAGGACAAGTCTCTGACGAATTTAAATTCGCTGCATCGGTGGCTGCTTTTGGACAATTATTGCGCGATGGAACCTATTTAAATTCATTTGGTTACGATGACGTGATGTCATTGGCTCGCGCTTCAAAAGGTGCCGATGATTATGGCTACCGAGGTGAGTTCTTACAATTGGTTTCATTGGCCAAAGGCTTGGTTAATTGAGACAGCTGTCATAAAATGATGGTATGTTAGATCAACTCAATGATGAACAACTGATGTCAACCTTCAAGCAAAAGCATGACATCAACAACCAACGGGCCTTTGAAATGCTGTATGCCAGGCACAAAGGCCCGTTCTATCGCTTCATTACAAAATCCATCAACAACGAACAAGACGCCCACGAACTGTATCAAGAGCTTTGGTTCAAGATCATTAACAACAAAGATAAATTCAATGAACAGCAGAAGTTCACCACTTGGGCCTACACCATTGCCAGGCGGCTGTTGATTGACCAATTCAGAAAAACCGGACGAATGGCTGAGTTGAGCCGCTTGGATAACTCGGAGCCCGATGAATTGGCTGATACTGGTTTGCCATCACCTGAGAATGAATTCACCGCAAAACAAATGTCGAGGCAGTTAAATCAAACCATCAGTCAACTACCACACAGCCAACGGCATGCCTTCTTGTTAAAATGCGACGGTGAATTGAGCATCAAAGAAATTGCTGAAATTACCCAACAACCTCACGAGAAAGTTAAAAGCCAATACCGCTATGCGGTGAACAAAATTAAACTGGCCTTGGAGCACTTCAAATGAATAACGAAAATGAAGACCAAAGAATCACTGATTTACTGCGTGCTGACAACGAGCAACCACCCAAGGCCCTAGATGATGCCATCCTTAAATACGCCAAATCCAGCCAAACTGAAAATCAAAACGTTGAGGCTAAAAATAAAAAACGTGATTGGAAACCCTGGCTGGCAGCTGCTTCAGTGGTTTTGGTGATGCCACTGTTGTGGCTGATGAGTCAAAACGAATCTTTAATTCAGTCTAAAGAAACCTCAGTTATGCCACAGGCAGCACCACAACCCAGTGCCAAAAGCATGGGTACACCAGCGCTTGAACAACGCAATGAGCAAAGGTTTGAACAAGCGCTTGAGTCGGCCCATGCTGACTTTGTAGATGACGAGCAAGAGCAACTGAACGAGGAAGATAAAATCACCGTCTCCGGCAGCCGCATCAAATCCGCGCTTGATGAAGCCCAAGCGGAACCAGCTGCCTATATAGACCAATTTGAGCAAGTAATGGAGGTCGAAAGCCAACGCTCTATAACCGGCAGAATGATTGACCATGAATCAGTTGAGGCCAATAAAGCATTACTTAAGGACGAGTTAAAAGCCAAAAAACGAACCATCAAACCCAGCAATATGGACCCGTTGATGGCCTTAGAATATGCTCAGTTTGGCCGTTATTTAGAACAAGGCCAGTTTGATTTAGCCGACCAACTGCTGACTGAAATGCAAGAAAACTGGCCAGATTTCGATTATGAGGACATGATTTACCGGTTGGCGATTGCTGAGGCCAACAACAGTGAATCTTAACCAATTGCCAGCGCCACTTGACTGTTTGGCTGGCGACCCAGAACCTCAGATATGCGTTGACCGGCTTTGACCAGCTGTGCCAAATCAATGCCCGTTTCGATGCCCATCCCATTAAGCATATAGACCACATTTTCGGTGCTGACATTACCCGTTGCGCCCTTGGCATAGGGACAACCACCAATGCCAGCCACCGATGCATCAACCACCGACGCACCAAGTTCTAGACAAGCTTGGATGTTGGCCAGGGCCTGGCCATAAGTGTCATGAAAATGTAAGGCCAGTTGATCCATAGGCACCAAATCAGCACACAAGCCCAGCATCTTTTGCGCATTCAGTGGGGTGCCCGTTCCAATGGTGTCACCCAAGGACACTTCAAAACACCCCATTTGATGCAGTTTATGCGTCACCTCTGCCACCACTTTTGGATCAATCGCTCCTTCATACGGACAGCCCAAGACACAGGACACATAACCGCGTACTTTGATGTTGTGGGCATGGGCTTTTTCCATCACTGGTGCAAAACGCTCAAATGATTCAGCGATGCTGCAATTGATGTTTTTTTGATTGAATGTCTCTGATGCTGCAGTGAATACGGCCACTTCTTCGATACCTGCCTCAATGGCCGCATCCAAGCCTTTTAAATTAGGGGTCAGTGCCGAATGATGCACCCCCTCTTCCTTGACTAAACCAGCACAAACAGCTTTGGCATCGTCCAATTGTGGCACCCATTTGGGTGAGACAAATCCGGCTACTTCAATGTGTTTAACACCCGCCAGTTGTAAATCATTGATCAGCTGCAGCTTATCGCTGACATCAATGACTTGTTTTTCATTTTGCAGCCCATCTCTGGGTGATACCTCAACAATTTTGACTCTGGTGGGGTAGTTCATGACGCTTCCAGTTCAACCAAAACAGCATCGGCTATGACTTGATCACCCGATACCACAGGCACCTCAGCAATGACTGCATCACGTTCAGCTTTAAGCTCAAGTTCCATTTTCATCGCTTCCATCACCACCAAAGTTTGTCCCAGCTTAACTGGGTCGCCAACAGCGATTTTAACGTCTATGATCTTTCCTGGCATGGGTGCATAAATGGCATTGGCATTGGATGCCGATGCTTGCGCCTCATGATCAGGCAATGAAAATTCATAGCGCAATTGCTGGTGCACTACCTGCACCTGATTGCGGTGGACATGACAAATGTCATCTGCATGAATGACACAATGAGATTGCTCATTGACCACATACCCTTCGGCCTCTTGCCTGATCAGATATTCAAATTCATCACCTTGGTATTCAAGGGTTATTTTCAAGGGTTCTGTGCCTTGTAAACGCCAGCCATCAGCCATTTCCCAGGCAGTACCATTGCCTTGTTGCAACATATGATTTGCATAAACAGCCACCACCTCAGGTGACAACTGCATGGATAAATCAATCTCGTCATTATCAAGACTGTTGGTGAAAATTTGGTGCTTTTTAAATGCTTTTGCTGCCAATATTTGAGACAGAAATCCAACATTGGTTTTGACCCCAAAAATGGCGCTTTTATTCAGCACTTCTTGCATCTTCTGGATGCATTTTTTTCGATCTTTGGCCCAAACCACCAATTTTGCAATCATCGGATCATAATGAATCGTAACTGAATCACTGGTGCGCACGCCAGAATCCACCAAAGTATGCTCGCCCTGGTGCAAAGTGACTTGTTCTAGTAAGCCAGTTGAAGGTAAATAGTTGTTTTGTGGGTCCTCGGCATACAATCGAACTTGGATGGCATGACCAGTTTCATGTATTTTATGTTGTTTCTTCGGTAATTTACCGCCATCAGCCACGTGGATTTGCCAGGCAACCAAATCGACCCCAGTGATTAACTCAGAGACCCGGTGTTCAACTTGTAAGCGGGTATTCATCTCCATAAAATAGAATGAGTCATCTCCATCCATGATGAATTCAATGGTACCCGCCCCTTCATAATCGATGGCTTGAGTGGCTTTGATTGCCGCATTCAACATGTCTGTTCGAGTGGCGTCGCTGAGCCCAGCCGCTGGCGCTTCCTCTATTATTTTTTGGTACCTACGCTGGGTTGAACAATCACGTTCAAACAGATGAACCACATTGCCATGTTGATCAGCGAAGACCTGAACCTCGATGTGCTTCGGTTTGGTGATGTATTTTTCTAAAATAACTTGATCATCGCCAAAGGCATTCATAGCTTCACGCTTGGCAGAATCAAGTTGGGTCAGAAAATCTGCTTTTTCATGGACGATTTTCATGCCTTTACCGCCGCCACCAGCCACTGCTTTAATTAAAACAGGAAAACCGATTTCGCTGGCTGCATGTGCCAACACTTTGGGATCTTGATCTTCTTCTTGGTAGCCTGGAACACAAGGTACACCCGCTTTTATCATGGTTTGTTTAGCAGCGGATTTTGAACCCATCAAACGCAAAGCATCTGCAGGGGCACCAATGAATTTAATTCCCTCCTCAGCCAATGCAGTAGCGAAGCTTGCTCGTTCTGATAAAAATCCGTAGCCGGGGTGAACCGCATCGGCATCTGTATGTTTCGCTGCTGCAATGATTTTATCAATATTCAGGTAAGAGTCCGCCAAATCGGTATTTCCTAAATGAACTGATTCGTCTGCCATGTCAACGTGTTTCGCATTTCGATCAGCATCGGCAAAAACCGCAACCGTCTTGATACCAAGCTGGCGACAAGTTTGGATGATACGAACAGCAATTTCGCCGCGATTGGCGATCAGAATTTTTTTAATTGACATGAGATCAGTGCGCTGGATAAAGCCGAATATTATAACCCAAGAACTGACAAAGTCATTATGCGCGAAGCAATCGACTAAGGGCTTATTTTAACAACAAGCGACTTTGAATGGTTTTACCATTGACCAAATGATTGACCACTGCCCGCATCAATCGGTTCATAGCCCTTAATTGTTCATTATCAATTGTTTGATTAGCCAAAAAGTCAGTGATGGTTTGTTGGCTGCACCCTTGTTTGCCACGTGTGACTTGCAGACCCAATGATGGATCAAAAGTGATTAAATCAGAAGCTACAGATTGATTCGGCAAGGATAATTCATAGCCTTGGACGCCGCTGAGAAACCATTCAAATTTACGCAATATCAAACTGACTTGACCCTTGGCTTTCAATTGAGCAATGGTCTGCGCATAAACCGGATAAATGACCTCGCAGGCTTCCTGGTCAAGGTTCAACAACAGCAATAACTCGTTGCAGTACAGCATGGAAACATGGTTGAGATAGGCACAGGGTGCATTGATACCTGTTTGTTCTGCATTGGTTAAAGTTTTGAGACCAGATTTACCTGACAAGGTAATGGCACAAGGTATGAATGGTTGTAATTGACCTTTGAGTTTTGATTTTGGATTGCGGCTGCCTTTGGCCACAGCATCGACCAGGCCATGATGAGCAGTCAAGCATTTGATTAATTCACTGCTGTCTTTGTAAGCCCTTTTATGAAGAATATAGCATGCGTCGGATAGCATTGACTCAATCAATATCAGTCTTTGAACTCATCGGTGTAGCCCAATGATTCAATGGCTCTGATGTCATCGGTCCATGATGATTTCACTTTGACCCAGAGTTTCAAATTCACTTTTTGTTCAATGAATTGTTCAATTTCGCGCCTGGCATTGATACCAATTTGTTTGATGGCCTCACCTTTGCTACCTATGATGATGCGTTTTTGATTATTCCTCTCGACCCAGATGTTGGCATGTATGTGGTGCATATTACCTTTCACTTCATAGGCTTCGATGTTAACAGTGACGCTGTAAGGCAACTCTTGATGAAAACGTTCCATCAACTGTTCTCTGATTAATTCAGTGATGAAAAATCGGGTTGAACGATCTGACACTTGGTCTTCATCAAAAATGGGTGGCCCCTCTGGTAATAATTGATGAATGGCACGCAACAAGGGATCAATGTGTTTATTTTTCAACGCACTGATGTAGTGCACCCCATCAAGCTGAAACTCACCCATGATTTTTTCCACAAATGGAATCATCTGTTGTTTATCTTTTACTTTGTCTACCTTGTTAACTACCAGAATTTTTTTAGCCGATGACTGGGCCATGACTTTGGCAGCACGCAAGTCTTCATCGGTCCATTTAAGCGCCTCTACCAAAAACAAAACGGCATCAACACCATGCGATGAGGACTGTGCAGTCTGGTTCAAGTGCTTATTTAATGCAGTGCCTTTTTGATTGTGTATGCCAGGTGTATCAATGAAGACAATTTGTGCGTTAGGTGTCGAATGAATCGCTAAAATTTGGTGCCTTGTGGTCTGTGGCTTATGAGAAACAATAGATAACTTCTGCTGTAGTATTTGATTAATCAGCGTAGATTTGCCTACGTTGGGTCTGCCAATGACTGCCACATACCCCGATTTATAAGGTGCTTGGTTGGTGTTTGAGGTATTCATACTGATCGTAAGGCTGTTATCATTTTGTTGGCCGCTGATTGTTCTGCTTTTTTTATGGAGCCACCAGTTGACTCAATTTGTAATTCCAGTTCTTCAACCTGACAAACCACTTTAAACCGCGTTTCATTCTTCACTTCGAAAGATTCTAACAGTTTGTAGTTTGGGGTGTTGTAACCTTGTTGTTGAAGTATTTCTTGTAGTTCTGACTTGGCGTCTTTTTTGATGATACTGGGATCAATTTTTTCTAACCAAGGTTGCATGACTTCAGCAATGAATTGATCGGCAATGGCATAACCCTGATCCAGTAAAACAGCACCAAAAACAGCTTCAACTGCATCGGCCAGTACCGATGATTTATTCACCCCACCCGATTTAATCTCACCGGCGCCCAACTTAATCATAGGGCCCAGTTCATAAAATCTGGCCACTTCTGCCAACGTTTTGCCTTTGACAATTTGTGATCGCAGCCGCGACAGTTCACCTTCGGTTAAATTTTGAAATTTGCGGTAGAGGTAATTAGAAACAACCAGAGAAAGAACCGAATCACCCAAAAATTCCAGTCTTTCATTGTTGGTTTTGCCCACACTTCTGTGGGTCAATGCTTGCTGCACCAAACTGGCATCTTGCCAGTTGATGCTTTGTCCGAGTATTTTCAATTAGCTAATATTTATAACGACACGCTTTCTTCGAAAGTCATTTTAAAAGACAAATTGGCCATGAATGGTTTCTCGACCACGTACTTGACTTGTAATTCACGCCCGTTACCACGCACGACTTTGAAGTCTGCAGGTTTAACTTGATCAATGTAACTGATGTAGAGTAATTTTGATATTCTGCTTTTGATTTCACCAGGTGATTTATTACCACCTTCATCAGCTACAGTCTTCATGGCTTTCACAACTGACATATGATCCATATAAACAGGCGCTATTTGCATACCTGCATAGAATAAAAAGCCCAATACGCCCAATACAAATACAAACCCTATCAGCGTTATACCCTGTGCTTTTTTTAATGATTTCATGGTTTTACCTCAATTTTTTAAATCTTTTCGATGTAAAGTTATACAATTATTATGATTTGCTGACAAAACAATGTCAATCAATCTTGGTGCCAATTCTTTTTAAACCCTCGAAGAAATGAGGGATGCGCCAATGCATCCAAATGAATTGTGCTTTACCAACCATGTTTCGCTCAGGAACAAATCCCCAAACACGGCTGTCAGAGGAGTTATCACGGTTATCCCCCATCACAAAATAATGCCCTTCAGGTACCTTGACTCTTGAAAACCTGAATGGTTGTCCGGTCATACGGCCATTGACCGTCAACATTTGATGTCCTTCGCCATTTAGAAACTCTGTTTTTTCTATGATATTAGAGCGAGCAATGCGCTCATCTGCCATACCATCCAAAAATCCCTCGTATTGGCCCACTACTTCTTGATCAATCGCTTCACCGTTGATGTAAACTTTCTTTCTAGAAGTGTCATAGTAAACTTCCTCGCCTGGCAATCCAACGACCCTCTTGATGTAGTCTTGTTTTTGGTTGGGAGGAAATCTAAACACCACCACATCCCCTCGCTCTGGTTTACCCACTTCAATGAAGGTATCATGCAGCACCGGCAATTTCAGTCCATAAGAGTATTTATTGACGTAAATGAAATCACCCGTCAACAAAGTTGGCATCATAGATTCTGATGGAATTCTGAATGGTTCGAAAACAAAGGTCCTGACCAGCAGCACAAAAATAAATACCGGAAAAAAAGAATAACCAAATGAAATCAGTGAAGTCATGAATGATTTTTCCTTGGGTTCTTGTCCTTTGTATTTGAACTTTCCAATCAACCAACAAACCAATGTAATGGCGCTGGCCAATGTCAAAAAAGCCTCAAAATCAAAATGTATTTCGTTCACTGTCTGTTATCCTCTAATTATCTACTTTCAGCACGGCTAAAAACGCTTCTTGTGGCACTTCTACTCGGCCTATTTGTTTCATGCGTTTTTTCCCTGCTTTTTGCTTTTCCAGCAATTTTTTCTTACGACTGGCATCACCACCATAACATTTTGCGGTGACATTTTTACGCAGTGCTTTGACCGTGGTTCTGGCAATAATCTGTGAACCAATGGCAGCCTGAATGGCCACATCAAACATCTGTCTGGGTATCAACTCTTTGAGTCTTTCAGTTAAATCCCTGCCCCTGCGTTGGGCATTTTCACGGTGTGTTAAAACTGATAGTGCATCCACCCGCTCTCCATTGATCAATACATCCAGTCTGATAAAGGGACCTGCTTCATAATGACTGAATTCATATTCAAACGAAGCATAGCCACGACTGACTGATTTGAGTCGATCAAAAAAGTCCAACACCACTTCACTTAAAGGTAAGTCAAAGGTTAATTGGACTTGATTACCCAAGTATTGCATGTTCTTTTGAGTGCCACGTTTCTCGATGCATAAACTGATAACAGGACCAACATAATCTTGCGGCAGGAGAATATTAGCGGTGATGATTGGCTCTCTGATTTCATCAAAAATTTCAGGCAAATCTGCAGGGTTGTCCAACATCACTTGTTGGCCTTTTCTGTCAATCATTTCATAGACAACAGTTGGCGCAGTAGTAACCAAGTCAATATCAAATTCTCTTTCTATGCGTTCCTGTATGACTTCCATATGTAGCATACCCAAAAAGCCACACCTGAAGCCAAAACCCAATGCTGTGGATGACTCTGGCTCAAAGGTCAATGAGGCATCGTTTAAGCGTAATTTTTCTAGAGCCTCTCGTAAATCTTGGTAATCATCGGCCGAGGTTGGAAACAAACCAGCAAACACCCGAGGTTGGGATTCCATAAATCCTGCCAAAGGCTCCTCTGCAGGGTTTTGCGTTAAAGTGATGGTGTCACCCACTGGTGCACCATGTACGTCTTTGATTGAAGCAGTTAAATAGCCCACTTCACCGCATTTAAGTTCAGTACCTGGGGTTCTTTTCGGGGTGAATTTGCCTAAGCCCTCGCACAATTGATCGGTTTTTAAAGACATGATTTGGACTTTGTCTTTGACTTTCAATTGTCCATTAAAAACGCGAATCAAAGACACCACTCCCAAATAGTTATCGAACCAAGAATCAATAATAGACGCTTGCAGGGGTGCTTCTGGATCCCCTTCAGGTGCCGGTATTAAATCAGCTATGGCCTCTAGTACGGTGTCAATGCCTTGGCCAGTTTTGGCTGAAACCAACAAGGCATCACTGGCATCAATGCCAATGATTTCTTCAATTTCTTGTTTGACCCGCTCGATGTCTGCTGAAGGCAGGTCAATTTTATTAATGACAGGAATCACTTCCAAACCCATCTCAATGGCTGTGTAACAGTTGGCCACCGATTGTGCCTCTACACCCTGTGCCGCATCTACCACCAAAAGTGCACCTTCACAGGCTGCTAGGGATCTAGAAACTTCGTATGAAAAGTCCACATGGCCTGGGGTGTCAATCAAATTATACTGATACACTTCACCATCCTTAGATTTATACTCCAAACAAACCGCTTGTGACTTGATGGTAATGCCTCTTTCCCTTTCAATGTCCATGCTGTCTAACACTTGTTTATCCATTTCACGTTCAGTCAAACCGCCACAAATTTGAATGAATCTGTCAGCCAATGTGGACTTGCCATGATCGATATGGGCAATGATGGAAAAATTACGGATGTTTTTCATTAAAATAAATTCGGGTCTCTGTAGCAATCAGTTTATGGGCGGCCAAAACAACAAATCCCATGAAGTTCATGGGATTTGCCGATATTTTATACTGTTAGGGGTTAGCGTTCAATCACTATAAAGGTATTACCACCTCCTCGGCTCACTAACAGCACCAAAGGTTCATCCTCATCAAGTTCATCTATGGCATCACTGAAATCAGATAAATCACTGACATCTGCTTTTTTACCAATTCTCTTAATCACATCCCCAACCCTTAAATTGGCTCGCTCTACATCTTTATCGGTGATATCTGTCACGATAACACCTGAGTTTTCCCCAGTCCTTTCTTTATCTTGTTCAGAAAGTTTGCTGACTGAAAAACCTATACCAGCGGCCACTTCATCATCATTGTTGCTGTTTGAGTTAGCCTGTAAATCATCGCTTAATGCATCCAGTTTGGCTGTCAATGTTTTTACTTTGCCATCCCGAAAAACCTGCAAGGCAACATCAGTATCAGGCATCACACGACCAACAACCGGCGGTAAGGATTGGCTGGTTTTAATTGAAGAGCCATCAAAACTGATGATCACATCACCAATTTCTATGCCGGCTTTTTCTGCGGAAGATCCAGGTGAAACTTGATTAACTAAGGCGCCCATTGGTTTTTCCATGCCTAAATAATCAGCCATGGCTTGATTGACATTACCGATACCTACACCTAAAAGTCCACGTTTAACTGTGCCATTTTTTTGTAGTTGTTCAGCCACGTTCATGGCCACATCAATCGGTACTGAGAAAGAGATACCCATGTATCCACCCGTGCTGGAAAAAATCAACGTATTGATACCCACCACTTCCCCGTCTAAGTTGATTAATGGGCCACCAGAGTTTCCTCTGTTGATGGGCACATCAGACTGAATAAATGGCACATATTGCTGGTTACCAATGGCACGGCCTTTGGCGCTGACTATGCCTTTGGTTACAGTGTTTTCAAAGCTTAATGGGGAACCAATCGCCATCACCCATTCACCGATTTTTAGGTCTTCGGCAGAGCCAATGGCCAATTTAGGCAGGTTTTCCCCATCAATTTTTAATACCGCGATGTCGCTGGCCTCATCTTCACCAATTAACTCGGCTTCGTACTCACGGCGATCAAGCAAAGTCACAGTAATTTTGTCAGCACCATCAATCACGTGTCTGTTGGTTAAAATCAGACCATCAGCAGAAATGATAAAGCCTGAACCACCGGAGACTCGATCACGGTTTTGTGGCTGATTAGGGATACCAAAAAACCTGAATAATTCCTCGTTTGGTTGTTGTGCATTGGTTTCATTTTCTTCGGCGTTATCACGCGCGACAATGTTGACCACTGCTGGACCGGTAGTTTCTGCCAATTGGGTGAAATCTGGCAAGCTCATTTGTTTCGCCAAGCCAATGCCACTGAACGTTGCCAGAATGGCGATAATAAATAGTTTTCTCATTGTAAACTCCATGCTATTTGTGGATAGTCAAAAATTGTACTACTTAGCCATAGACTATAGATTTAGGGCGAAGTGCCAATGAATTATAAAATCGTGACTTTTGGCCTAAATTTCAAGTGTTTGGCATTAAATTTTTCACGCAACAACATGAACGACATCGCCAAGCCAATAAACAGACCTAACAAAGCAGTGAAATCGCTTGAAAGGTGCCACAGCGAAGCCAAGTAATGACCAGCGGAGATACCCAGCAAACAGAAAAGTAATGGCAACAGATACAACCACAAACTCGAAAACATCAAATCATTTTGATTGATGTTGATGCTAACCAATTGTTCTAGTTTGAGTTCATCATTGATTAGGTTTTGCGGGTCATGTAGATCATAACGTTGGTTTTTTTTTGATAAGACAAATAGGTTTTTGCGCATCCCAAATAAATCAACCAGCGGTTTATTACAATTCACAGGACAACCCACACAACGTTCGGCCTGCATCAGTTTCACCACAATGGTGTGGCTGTTCTTAGCCACCACACTGCCTAATCGCTTCATTCCTCAGCAATGTTTTGTTGGGCTTTCTGACGCGTTTGAATGATGATCTTGTTGGCATACTCAGCATTATAATAAACAGGAATTTGTGGCTGGTTATTACTTTCTGTGAGATATGTTTGGATTTGTGGCGTCAACGAAGGATAACGTGTATACCTAACAGGTTGTTCCACCCTGACCATGGCAGCGTTTGGTGGGTTGACCAATTGTTCAGAGGTTTTGGCATAAATAGGTAGTGGCTCAACACCTGGGGTTACTTGATTTTGGTTGAAGGTAAAAACCGCAACAACCGCAACAGATGCTGCAATGGCGGCACCCGCCAAAGATTTAAGCCAGCCTGATTTATGGTTAGTTTCTACCGACTCTGTAAAATCAGCTTCCTTATTGAGTTGTCCGATTACCTGCGCACCCAAATTATGCATCACTGGCGCATCATGCTCTTGTTGTAGACAAGATCTCAACATGTGGTAGTTATTCCAACTGGACTGCAATGATTCATCCGACTGCATGCGCTTGATGAGGAAGCGACTGCAATCATTGGACAATTCACCATCCATTAATTCAGAAATATTTTGTTTTGACTTATCTGACATGTTGTTTTCTCGTACTTTGTTCTGACAATAATGGGCGCATGGCCTGATCTATGGCGTCTCGCGCTCTAAAAATTCGTGATCTTACTGTACCTATGGGACAGTCCATCTTTACAGCAATTTCTTCATAACTCAAACCATCAACTTCACGCAACACAATCGCTTGTTTGAGGTCTTCAGGCAGTTGTGAAATGGCTTTCGACATGGTTTGTTCTAACTCTCCACGCGAATAGACCGCATCAGGGGTGTCTAAGTTCCGATAATCTTCATTACTACCAAAAGATTCTGCATCTTCAAACTCGACTTGGGTGTTTTGTATGCGTCTGGATTTAGCCACCAAGTGATTTTTTGATGTGTTGACTGCAATTCGATATATCCAGGTGTAGAAAGAACTGTCACCTCTGAAGTTGGGTAACGCCCTGAATACTTTGATAAATACTTCTTGCGCCACATCTTGTATTTCATGGCGGTCTTTGATGAATTTAGCGATAACATTGGCCACTCGTTGTTGGTATCTATTAACTAACAATTCAAAAGCAGACATTTTTCCTGCCTTGGCCTGCGCTACCAGTTCAGCATCCAGCGTTTTTTCTGACATTTTATCTTTATCACTCGGATTCATTTGATGTGCCTGCTTGGACTGCGTGATGGGTGAAATAGTTCATCAGAATCAGTTATTTTTTAGAATTTCTGCTCTTTGCTGTAAAATTCGATGAATTTCTTTGGCCGGTAAAGGCCTACAAAATAGATAACCTTGAAAATAGTCACAGCCTTTTTGAGTCAAGTAAAGGCGCTGTTCTTCAGTTTCAACGCCCTCTGCCACAATGTCATGGCCGACGCGTTTGGCCATATCTATGGTGGCATCCAGGATGGCTTCATCATCTGGACTGAGACCGATGTTCTTAACAAAAACCTGATCAATTTTTAAAGTTTTTGCCGGTATTTTCCTTAAATAATCAAGTGTAGAATGACCCGTACCAAAATCGTCAATAGATAAGGTACAGCCTAGGTTAACAATCTTTTTAAACATCAAAAGGGCATCTTTAACACTTTTGAATTTTTCACTCTCTGTGATTTCAAAATCTAAATTACTGGGATAAATACCTGTATTATTAATGACTTCAGCAATCTTTTCGGTCAGTAATTTATCATTAAGTTGAACCGGAGAAAGGTTGACAGACATATTCAGTGGGATGTTGAACTCGTCTTGCCATTTTTTGAGCATCACACAGGATTTTTCAATCACCAACATACCAATGTCATTGATCAATTCTGATTGTTCAGCCAAAGGAATAAATAAACCTGGACTGATGATGCCTAAATCTGGATGTTCCCACCTGACCAGCGCCTCAAAGCCCATAATGTCTTCGGTGTTTGCATTTATTTTAGGCTGATAGTAAACATCGATTTCATCATTATTGATGGCATTCTGTAGATTTTTCACCATCTCTTCGTTTTGTTTGGTGTGATCGCCATCTAAATCAGTTTGATAGATGGTGAATCTGTTTTTGCCATTGAGTTTGGCATCATAAAGTGCAATGTCTGCATGTTTAATCAGCTTATTCACCCCTTGCCCATGATCAGGGTAAAAGGAGATGCCCAAACTGACTGTGAGGTTTATTTCACTGCCATTGTTGAGTTTTATCGGGTTGGCAATTGACTTCAGAATATCATTAGCAATTTGAATGGTTTTTTCTTTATCAACCTGACTGTTTAGCAAAATCAAAAATTCATCACCGGCATACCTTGATGCAACCCCATAGCCGTTTACGTGTTTTTTCAGAATTTTAGCGACATTAATCAACACATCATCGCCTACATCATGTCCCAATGAGTCATTGATTACTTTGAAGCGATCTAAATCTAAAAACATCACTGCTTTGAATTCGTCACTTTTTTCTATAGATTGCTCAATGGCTTTGACGATATAACGCCGATTTAATAAGTTGGTCAAAACATCATACTGACTCTCAGACTCATGAGAATGTTTCAACACCTTAAAGGCCATAGATTGCTTATAGTGCATTGAAAGCTGTTTAAACAGCAACTTAAGAGATTTCCACTTTTTGTTTTTTTGTATACAACCTGCAATCAACACAGCATCGTTCTTATCATCAACAAAACTGTCACAAACTATGAAAGAATCAACAGAGTAAAAGTTTAAAAAATCATCTCCAGGAATGGCTTTATAAGCGCCCTCATCAACACCATAAGTCTCTTCATGATTCACTTTGCGTAAAAGAAACTCATGGCTGGCAGTGATGAATTTTTGCGCATAATTATTCAGTGATGCATCCCACTGAATTTTTTTGTATTCATCTGCACGATTCTTGCCGATGATAAAACAAAAATCAACCCTGGCCCAACGCAACAACGATTTCATTTTGTCAAGATGCGTCTTATCATCAAAATTAAGTGCAGTCACTAATTCCAAGTAACGCAAATACTTCGCCTGGTATAATTGTTCTGTTTTGTCGTGCAGCTCAGCCAAGTAAACCGGCGTGTCAGCTATTGTGGTGTAGTTAATGTACAATTTAACTGCTTTTGCACCTTTACCAAAGTCAACATTTAAGTTCACATTCAAAAGGCCTTTTTCAGTCAGCTCTGATTTTAAGTGTAAAATATCGCTGCCTGGGTTGACCATGACAGTTTCGTACCAAACCTTGCCTTCCAAATCTGCTTCTTTTACTGCAAAGACATTCTTTAGTGCGTCATTGATGTGACTGATTTGATGTGAATTTACATCAATCAACATTTGTGACAGACCTGAAGGTTGAAAAATTTGACTGAGAAATAATTCTAGCTCATCACGAGGCGTTATTGTATTTTGTGAGGTTATCTCAAGATGCTCAAAAGCAACGTTCTTTGCAACCAATTCATGTTGCATCACTGGAGAAAAAAGTAAGTCATTGACTTGCGCATTTATTTCTTGAAACTGTTGTTGTTTCAAGCCAATTTGCGGTGACACCAGACCCACTAATTTGAGCGCAGGATGCGCCTCCTTTAACCTCATGATTTTTTGGTTGCTTTGCACCCAATCTTTAGAAATTTCAAATACCAAAACAGCATAGTCATCTTCACTGTTGAGCATTTGTTCCATTTGAGATAAATCTGATGCAGTAAAAATCTTGTCGGCATCCAGCTCATCAAAATAATTAAAAAACTGCAAACGGTCTTTTTTATCGCTACATGCGATCAGTATGGTTTTATTATGGAAGGTCATTGGCACTTACCCATTGCCCATCCCTGAGCACAAAGTTTCCATCTAAGCCCATGTTAAAAGTCACAATCTTGCCAAAATCCATAAAGTATTTGTGGTTTTTTTCTTTTGGTAAGATGAACATGAATTTAACCACACCATTCAATTCAGGGGTGTGTCTTGAAAAGAACAGTTTGGCATCCAGCCAAGCATCTTTACCATTGATGGGAAAAACAAAAACAGAGAAATGTTTTCGCTCTAAAGCGAACCTGATCGCTTCTTTGAATTCACCGGTCTTCGGTGCTGGTGGCTCGGTACTTTTCAGGTTTTGCAAACCCAATCCGTCGGTCCAAAGATAACAAGCCCAGCCAGTCCTTAAAGAAAGGGATTTGATGCTTTTGTCTAAGCCATCATTGGAGTTTTTGTGCACGTAAAGTGGTTGATTCGCACTCCTCAACTCATCTTCTAAATTAAGTAATTCATGACTGCTTAGAAATTCACTCATTTTACATGGTCAAAGTGGGGATTTCCTGTCCATTATATGGGGCCAAGATACTTTGTATTTTTGTTTTAATGACTTCCATATCAGAATCATCATTGAACTGAACACCTATCCCTTGTGACCGTCCACCCTGAGATCCTTTGGGCGTAATCCAAATCACTTTTCCAGTAATGGGCATGCGCTCATCCTCGTCCAGAGTTAAAATCATGAAAACATCATCACCAATTTGGTAGTTTTTGGTGGTTTTCACAAACAAGCCGCCATTGGATACAAAAGGCATGAATGATTGATGCAGTTCCGCAGCTCCTTGAATATTCAAAGATAAGATGCCTTTTTTTGCCATACCGCCTGCAAACGCCATAATTACCTCCCCGGGTTCAATTCTTTTTTAATTTCAATCAGCATTGACTCAATCAACAACTGACTCTTTATTTGAGTATTTAAGTTTAGCATAATAATTTGAACCAATTCAGCAATTTTTATAATAATATGAAAGACTTTGGGGCTGTTTTTAATTATTTGATTTAATGCATGTTGTAAATATTTATGGTTACTATCTTGTCGTAAATAAGACTTTCCCAACAGCATCAAATAACGCTGTAACAACTCCCACTGCTCTGTTGAATGCTCAGTTAGCTTTTTTGCAGCATTGGTCACTGAGGCTTTATCAACAACCGCTTGGGCAATCAAATCCAACATTTCATCCAATTCTTGCAAGTGGTTGTTAGCCAGCATTGTCATCGCAGATAATGGTTGAAAATCATTAAACAACAGGGCTTTATCCACTGCGTCAATATCACCATGTTGCTTTGCCAACCAAGGTTTCAACTGGCTTCTTTCTGCTTCATCAAGTGTCAGCTGCATATTGATACAGCGACTTCTGATGGTTGGCATCAGTTGGTGCTCTACTGAAGTCAAAAGAAATAGAATACCCCGACTGGGAGGTTCCTCTAACACTTTCAACAATGAATTAGCAGCTGCTATATTCATATTATCTGCATCGTTGATGACCGCAATTTTATAATTTGAACAATGTGGTGTCGCAGTAAAAAACTGAGTTAACTCTCTGATCATCTTAACTTTAATCAGCTCATTTTCAGGCTCAATGCGATTGATATCTGGGTGATGACCTTGTTTGAATAACAAACAATTCTGGCATTTTCCACAATGCCCCGCTTCTTCTCGACATACCAAATCAGCTAAAATCTGATTCAACAATACTTCTTTACCCAGTCCACTAGGACCACTGATAATCACTGCTTGCGGCTTGTGATTGGTTTGAATGGCACTTTGCCACTGTTCCAAGTATTTATCCAGCCAAAAATAGTTCATTGATTCAGCCCGTTTTTAAACGCTTGCATCACCGCAACGATATCGTTCTTAACTGCTGTCAGATTGGCGTTTGCATCAATTGATTTGATTCGATGGGGTTCAGCTTGCAACCGCTTCGCATAGCCTTTTTTGATGTTTTCAAAAAATGGCATCGCTTCTTTTTCAATCCGATCTTTCACCGATCTGTTAGCCGCTCGTTCCAGCCCGACTTGGGTATCAACGTCCATCAAGATGGTTAAGTCAGGTTGGGTTTCAGCCACAATCATCTGTTCCAGAAATTCAATGTTGCTCCACTCAATACCGCGACCATAGCCTTGGTAGGCATAACTGGCATCAACAAAGCGGTCAGAAACCACCCACTTACCGGCTGCCAACGCTGGTCTGATGACCTTAACTAAATGCTCATTTCTGGCAGCGAACATCAGCAACAATTCGGTCTTTGCATCCAAATGCTCACTGTGTAGCAGCAATTCTCTGATTTGTTCTGCATTGTATTCACCACCAGGTTCTCTGCTGGTGATATAAGGCACCTGCCAAGCATCAAGACATTCAGTTATCACATGCATGGCAGTTGTTTTACCCGCCCCCTCTGACCCTTCAAGGGTTACAAATTGAGCTTTTAAATCAGTCATTCAAACGCAACCCTTTAAGGTAATCAGCAACTGCTTTTTTGTGTTGTTCATAGTCCTCGCTGAATTTATGCCCACCTTTGTTGTTGGCCACAAAATACAACTCTTTGCCTAGGTTAGGGTGAGCAGCTGCTCTGATGGAGGCTGCACTTGCTGCCGCTATGGGGGTCGGCGGCAAACCAGCTCTTGTGTAAGTGTTATATGGTGTATCAGTTCTCAGGTGTGCCGAGGTGATATCCCCTGCATAGGCACTGCCAACGCCATAAATCACAGTAGGGTCTGTTTGCAGGCGCATGCCTTTTTTTAAGCGCCGATTAAAAACGCCTGAAATGACATTTCGTTCACTGCTTTTGGCAGTCTCTTTCTCGATGATTGATGCCAGTGTTAATAATTCATAAGGTGTTTTCAGCGCCAAGTCATTGGCACGCTGCTCCCAGGCTTCCTCAAGCACCACTTTAAGCGCTTCATGCGCCCTGCTCAAAACATCTAAATCAGTGTCATCTTTGACGAACTGGTAGGTTTCAGGTAAAAACTGACCTTCTAGGTTGCCAGTTTCTATACCCAGCTTGATCTTCAATTCAGCATCACTCAAGTCATGTAGTGTAGATTTCAGACTGCTGGTCAGAAAGGTTCTTTTGATTTCTCTCCATTGTTGGCCTTCAACTATCGTTATGCTGTAGGTTTTAACGTTATTTTCATCAATGTAAGTTACCAATTCACGTGGTGACATACTTGCGGTTATTTCAAATTCACCTGCTTTTATGCTGTTGTCTAATTGATTAAAGCGCGCCATTATTTTCCAGTTCAATTCGCTGCCTTGACCCCCTTTGGCATGAACCATTTGGACAAACTGACTGAAACCGGTACCTTTTTTTATCTCTAATACCACCGGCAATTGATTGAACACTGGCTGGATCAGAAATTGATTGTATTGGTAATACAAGTAAGAGCCGCTTACTATGCCAAGCAATAAAATCAAACACACAAAACTAAGGAACAATTTTTTCATCAAGAAAATAGATTTAACCAAACTCGACTTATATTATCTTGTATCGGATGCTCTGTGGCAAATGATATGTCGTTCTTTGCTGTTATGTTTTTAACCAAACCCACAGGCCTGAAACCTCGAACTGAATTACCAACCATCATGGCATCAAAAGCCATGAGCTCTGTGACTTTGATGTCTATTTTCCTGACTTTTTCCGCTGAGCTCAACCATGACAAAGCAACCCCTGCTACACCACAATGACTTAAATCAGGGGTAAACAGCTTATTGTCTTTTATCAGAACAATATTTTGATAAGTGGTCTCAATGATGTTACCAAGCCTATCCAAAACCAATAAATCATCACACCCAGGCTGATCATTCAATTCATCAGCCAACATGACTTGTTCAAGACGGCTTAGGTGTTTGATACCAGCCAATCGCTCTTGATGACTTAAATGATTATCAGCCACACCCAGCTGCATTGGCTCAGCAACATCATCAACCACCAGTGGCTCGACACTCAATACCCACTCATGGTCTTTTGTCAGGGGCTGGTAAGTGCGTTTTTGTGAGGCCCTGAAAACCACCAACTTCATCACCCAAGATTGTTGTCCAAGGTTTTTAATTGCAGCCAATGCTTGGTCTATCTCGATATCATTGAAGGCATTCAGCTTGAGTTTGACTAAACTGTGCTGTAGGCGCTGCATGTGCCATTGCAACAATGGTATCCTTCCCTCTTGCACACGCATGGTTTCAAACACACCATCACCATACTGCAAGGCCCGGTTAAACCACTGGCTGGGGTCTTTGGTATCGAATGAAGCGCTGATTATCACAATCAATTGTTGCCAAGCTGCTGATCAGAATCGCCAAGCAGTGCGTGAATCATGCCTTTGGCTTTGTGCCTGGTTTCGGCCAGCTCCGCTGCTGGGTCAGAATCGAAAACAATACCTGCTCCGGCACTGAATGTCAGGGTGTCATCATGCGCAGTGATGGTGCGAATTAAAATATTTAAATCAACTTGTCCATCATGATTGATATAACCCATGCTGCCGGTGTAGGCGCCGCGGTCGCGTTGTTCTATTTCATGGATGACTTCCATACAACGAATTTTAGGACAACCGGTGATGGTTCCACCAGGGAACAGTGCTTTTAACACCTCAATAAACCGCTGCCCTGGCGGCAGCTGCCCTTTGACATTAGAGACAATATGGTGCACATGCTCATAAGTCTCCACCACCATCAATTCATCCACTTCTACACTGCCAGTTTCACAAACCCGGCCTAAATCATTGCGCTCAAGGTCAATTAGCATGATGTGCTCAGCACGTTCTTTTGGCGTTTTTAACAGCTCCTCAATCAATTGTTTGTCTGCTGCATCATCAACACCCCTCGGTCTGGTGCCTGCGATTGGTCTGGTTTCAATACGCAAATCTTTGACATTAAATAAACGTTCTGGTGAAGAACTGATGATTGCAAAATCACCGATTTGTAACATCCCGGCAAATGGCGCTGGATTTGCCAAACGCAATTGAGCGTATAAATCCGCTGGCACATGGACGTTTGCGATGTGAGCTTGGTATTGCCTGGATAAGTTGGCCTGATAAATGTCGCCAGAAACAATCAATGCTTTGGCATAAGTAACCGCTTGTTCAAAATCCTTACCTGGCGCTTCTGCCACTTCATCTAAATACAGCCGTTGATCCAAAGGCCTCAGTTCACCTGCCATAGCCATCTCTATGGCATCAGCAACTGTTTCTGAGTCAGCGAACAGGTGCTGTTCTTGCTTGAAATGATCAATAACCAGTGAACCCTGACAATAAATCGCCACCGCCAGCGGCTCGTGAGTTTCACTGGGTGCCAGGCCTGCTAACTTCTGATCAAGGTAATAGGCGGACTCATAAGAAAAGTACACATACCACCCGTACTGAAAAGGGTTTTCATTGTTATTGGTGCTGAATGCGGTGTCAATTGTTGCTAACAGCTGTTGTAATTGAGGTCCATCATAAGCCACCAACTCAATGCTGGGTGCGGCAAATAAAATATCATACCTGCCGATTTTTTCATTCAATGATTGGCTTTCTAGTAGGGCCGGAAAAAAGCCCGGTTGACTTGCAGTCAGTGCCAACAAATCGGGCTTTGTGGTCAGCTTGCGATTAATCAATTGAGTTTCAACACCTATCTGATCATTTGGCTTGCAAACGATTAAACACCAAAGAGCCGTTGGTTCCACCAAAGCCAAATGAGTTAGAAATAACCACATCGGCCTTGGATTCACGTGCCACATTGGGCACATAATCCAAATCACATTCAGGGTCAGGGTTGTTCAAATTGATGGTTGGTGGCAAAATTTGATCCTTCAATGCCATGACACTGAAGATGGCTTCTATACCACCGGCAGCGCCTAAAAGGTGGCCAGTCATTGATTTGGTTGATGACACAGCCAACTTGTGCGCATGATCACCGAAAGCGACCTTAACAGCATCACTCTCACCTTTGTCACCTTGTGGCGTCGAAGTACCGTGGGCGTTGACATAATCAAAATCACTGGCGTTAAAACCTGAATCGTTGATGGCATTAACCATACACCTTGCCGCCCCTTCTCCGCCAGGTGATGGCGCGGTCATGTGGTGCGCATCTGAACTCATGCCAAAACCTGAAATTTCTGCATAGATGTGAGCACCTCTTTTAAGTGCGTGCTCATAGTCTTCAATCACCATGATGCCAGCACCGTCACCCAACACAAATCCATCTCGTTCAGTGTCCCATGGACGGGATGCAGCGGTGGGGTCATCGTTTCTGGTTGATAAAGCTTTGGACTGTGAGAAACCGCCGATAGCAATTGGGGTTGAAGCATATTCTGCGCCACCACAGACCATCACATCAGCATCCCCATAAACAATCGAGCGGTAGGCCATGCCAATACTGTGAGTGGCAGATGTACAGGCCGACACCATGGCCAAATTAGGGCCTTTCAACCCATACTTAATACTTAAATTACCCGAAGCCATGTTGATGATGGTACTGGGAATAAAAAATGGTGAAATTCTTCTTGGGCCTTTACTTAACCAAGTTTCAGTGGTGTTTTGAATGCCCAAAATGCCGCCAATGCCTGCACCAATATAAACCCCAACCCGTTCAGCATTTTCCTCTGTGATGGTGAGGCCAGAATCGGCGATGGCATCTTCACCTGCCGCCATGGCATAGTGAATGAATGGATCCATTTTCTTGGCTTCTTTGGCTGAGATATACTGTTTGACATCAAAATCTTTGATCTCGCCTGCTATCTTTGCGCTGAAGTCGCTGGTATCAAAGTGTGTGATGGGGCCAATTCCGCTGACGCCATTCACAATATTGTCCCAAGCAGTTTTTAATGTGTTACCAACTGGTGAGATGATCCCCATACCAGTTACTACAACCCTGCGTTTTGTCATAATTTGTCCCCGCTTAATGGCTGCTTTCGCAGGCCATATAAACTCGAAAAGCCACGAATAAATCGCAGCTTTTCATTGTATTCAATCTATAAAAGATCAGGCGTTTTCAGTCACGTAATCTATGGCTTGTTGAACCGTGGTGATTTTTTCTGCATCTTCTTCAGGAATTTCGCACTCGAATTCTTCTTCTAATGCCATGACCAATTCAACAGTATCTAATGAATCGGCTCCCAAATCGTCTACGAAAGATGAAGAATTGTTCAAATCTGAAACTTCAATGTCTAAATCTAATTGTTCAACAACGATTTCTTTAACTTTGTTTTCTACGTCACTCATTTAGTGTTTACCTATGTAAAAAAGCATATTGTATGCAAGGTTTATAAAATATTCCACCCTTAAATTGTGCCAACATCGGCGAATTCAAGCTTGTGGTCTTAATTTGTTTCAAACGTCTGTATGATTATGTGTCATTAATCAAGACATATACATGCCACCATTCACATGCAAGGTCTCACCGGTGATGTAGGCCGCTGCATCAGATGCCAGAAACAAAACAGCATTGGCGATGTCTGCTGTAGATCCAAGACGTTTCAACGGCACCTGTTCCATCAGGTTGTTTCGTTGCACCTCATCCAGCTCATCGGTCATATCAGTTTGAATGTAACCTGGTGCCACTACATTGACAGTGATGCCACGAGAACCAATCTCGCGCGCCAATGATTTAGAAAAACCCAGCATACCTGCCTTGGCTGCCGCGTAATTACTTTGACCGGGGTTACCTAAGTTGCCAATGACTGATCCAATGTTGATGATTCGACCGTTTTTAGCTTTCATCATGCCGCGGATACATGCCTTACTCATTTTGTATATTGATGATAAATTGGTGTTGATGACCTGATCCCAGTCATCGGCGTTCATGCGCATCAACAATTTGTCATTGGTGATGCCGGCATTATTAATCAGCACTGTTGGCAAACCCACAGTATCTTTCATTGATTTAAGCAATGTATCTATGCTGTCTTGGTCAGCAACATCCAACACTTGGCCTTGACCATTGTATTCTGATAAGTAGGCAGAAATGCCTTCAGCACCGGCTTGTGAAGTGGCAGTTCCAACCACCGTGGCACCAGCTTGAGCCAGTTTCTCAGCGATGGCCTTACCTATGCCTCTGCTGGCACCAGTAACTAAAGCGATTTGACCGGATAAATTCATAATAACCTCATTCCTCAGATGTAATTGATTCGATGCCCTTGGCGTTCAATAATGGCGTTACTTGTAAGGCGCGATCAAAACGTTTGAACAGACCAGACAATACTTTTCCGGGACCGCATTCAGCGATATGCGTGATTCCCATTTGTTGCAATGACTGCATGGTTTGGGTCCATCTGACAGGTTGATAAAGCTGTTGTTTCAGTCGGTCTTTGATCGCTGTAGTGTCTTGATGCGATTGCACATCAACATTATGTAAAATCGGAATATTTGGGACAACCAAATCAGTGGCTGCCAGATCGGCAGATAACTTTTCAGCTGCTGGTTTCATCAGCTCACAATGAGATGGTACGCTGACTGCCAAGGGCATGACTTTTTTAGCCCCAGCTTGAGCACACAATGCACTGACCTCTTCAACTGCTTTGATTTCGCCAGCAATAACAATTTGACCTGGCGAGTTGTAATTGGCCGGACTGACCGTGCCAACCACATCTTCACAAGCTTTTTCAATCAGCGCCGCATCCAATCCAAGCACCGCCGCCATTGAGCCAGTGCCAGCAGGAACTGCTTCCTGCATATACAAACCACGTTTGTGAACCAATGCAATGGCATCGTTAAAAGCCAATGAACCAGCACAGACCAAAGCCGAGTACTCACCCAAGGAATGACCTGCCATAACCTCAATAGAAACTTCCTTTTTGGCGCTCACAGCAGCAAAAACACCGACTGAAACGGCCAATAAAGCCGGCTGTGTCCACTCGGTTTTATTGAGTTCATCAGCAGGGCCTTCATTAACCATTTTCAGCAAATCAACGCCCAAAACATCACCAGCTTGCCTCAAATGAGAGGCCACATGTGAAAAATCTGCCAAAGCATCAATCATACCGACGGATTGTGATCCCTGACCAGGGAAGACAAAAGCAATTTTATTCATATAATTTATTTTTTTTGTTGTTAAAGACAACCACACTCGATTCTGGACAACAGAACCAAAGTGTTGGTACTAATATTTAATGAGTGCAGAACCCCAAGTGAATCCACCACCAAAGGCCTCCAATAACAACACGTCCCCACGTGTGACTTTGCCGCTTCTGATGGCCTCATCCAAAGCCAGCCCAACAGAAGCCGCTGATGTGTTTCCATGTTTATCCACAGTAACGATGACTTGATCCATGCTCATGCTCAATTTCTTGGCTGTGGCGGTAATGATTCGTAAATTGGCTTGGTGCGGTATCAGCCAATCAATGTCAGTTTTTTTCATATCATTGGCTTTCAAGGTCTCTTTAACAATGCGTCCCAGCGTCATCACCGCAGTTTTAAACACCTCGTTGCCCTTCATGCGTATCTTTAAACCGCCATTGGGTTCGTTTTTCAAGCCTGTGGACACCCCAACGGTGGCATTAAGCAAGTGATCATGCATGCCATCGGCATGTAAATGCGTCGATAAAACACCAGGCTCTTCACTGGCTTCAAGCACCATGGCACTGGCACCATCACCGAATAGCACACAGGTGGTCCGATCGCTCCAATCAACCATTCTGGTTAAAGTTTCAGCACCGATAACCAAGGCTTTCTTATGTTGACCTGACTGGATAAATTTATCAGCAACGCCCAAGGCATAAATAGAGCCACTACAAGCCGCATTCACATCCATGGCAGTGATGCCGCTGCAGCCCAATCCTTTTTGAATCAAGCATGCCGTGCTGGGAAATACCAAATCTGGCGTGGTGGTACCGACCACCAATAAATCGATGTCATCAGCGGTTAAACCTGCAGCTTCCAATGCTTTTTTGGCTGCCGCCAAACCCAGTGTTGAAGTGGTTTCTCCTTCACCAGCCACATGTCTTTGCTTGATGCCTGTGCGATCTTGAATCCACTGATCATCGGTATCAACTATTTTTTCCAGATCAGCGTTGGTTAGAATTTTCTCGGGCAGGTGACTGCCGGTACCGGTGATTTTAGAATAAATTCTCATGCTCAGTTTGTCCCACTATTTTCTAAGAGTTTAAAGCCTGGGGTTTAAACAAGATCTTGTGTCTTGTTATGAGACCATCTCAAGCTTGTTAAAGTGCTAATTTAACCTTATCGATATACGTTGCTGTCTGCACCAAAGCGTGATAGAAATCAATTTCATCACTGTTACCGTGTGCCTTGACCACCAATCCATCCAATCCCAACAGCAACGCTCCATTATATTGGGCTGGATTCAAATTAACACCATTATATTGCCAAAACTTTTTCTCAATCCATCGCTGCCACCAAGTCTTGGTGGCGTTACTTTGTAGTTGTTGCATCAAACCTTCACAAGCTTTTAAGGTGATGTTGCCAACAAATCCGTCACAACAAATCACATCGGCGTAACCTTTGAACAAGTGAGTGCCCTCACAAAACCCGAGATAATTGATGTCTGAATCTTGCATCAATCGATCGGCCTGTTGCACCGTGTCATGTCCTTTGATGTGTTCGGTCCCAACATTCAACAAGGCCACCTCTGGCGACTTGCCACAAGCTAAAAGTTGAGGCGCTATTTGAGCCCCCACTTCAGCCAAGGCAAACAGCTCCTCTGCGTTGTATTCAAGGGTTGCACCAATATCAAGTAACAGCGTCGGTTTGGGCACACCAGGCAGTACAGTAGCCAGTGCCGGTCTTTCAATGCCCGCATCTGACTTCAACCAATATTTCGCCAGTGCTACCAAGGCACCTGAATTGCCTGCAGTCAGCACTGCATCTGCATCAGCATCAGCCACAGCCTTGATAGATAAGGACATGCTGCTCATGCGTTTTTTGCGCAATGCCAACAAAGGCGACTCATCCATTGTAATCATCTGATCAGCCACAATCACTTCCGCGATGGCCTCAAGATTTTCTATTGACTGTTGTTGATTTTTGGCAAAAGCCTCATCGACATAGGCCCTTAGCTTAATTTGGGGGTGTTGTGTGTGAAATTTTTCTAAGGCATGCAGCCGGCTGACTGCGGTGTGGTCTCCGCCCATCAAGTCAACGGCTATGATGCTGTGGTGATTCATTATTATTTTTATTATGCCACAAAAGAAAATGGGTAAAGTTGACTTTACCCATTTACTCGTTCTTTCAATGCACTACAAAAAAATTGTAATGTAGCTTTTATGCCTCAGCGTCTGTTTCTTTGACGTCAAATTGAATCACTTCTTTACCACGGTAAAATCCTTCTGGACTTACGTGATGACGCAAATGAGTTTCACCTGTTTCAGCTTCAACCGATAATGCACGTGTCTTTAACTTATCATGTCCGCGTCTCATACCTCTTCTAGAAGGGGTAACACGGCTTTTTTGTACTGCCATTTTGATTCTCCAAAATTTTACTTAATTTTTGTCTTTTAACTGCTTTAATGCAGCGAAAGGACTTTGTGTTTCTTCGTTTGTGGGCTCTTCATCATCACCGTTAACCAAATACTCGCTGTTAAGTTCAGCACCAGGTTTCAATGGAATATCAGGTATCTTTAACAATATCTCATCTTCCAATAATGCCTTAGGCTCAACTTGCATGTCCTCAACCCAAGAGGGCATCACATCAGCATCGAGTTTTGCTTCATCCTCAATCTCACTGATAAAACCAATGGTGTTATGAGTGATGAGTTCGAACTTAAACTGCTCTAAGCTTCTCTGACATATGAGTTCTAACTGTGCTTCAATGCGAATTATCGCTTCACCCAATACCGACTTTGAATGTCTGAATTGGATTTCATACTTGATTGGCGCATCAGCAGAAGCAATTAACTCTGCTGGCATCCTGTCCAAATCTGAAAGTAATAATTCACCACTTAACTGCCATTCTTTTCTAACAGCTGCATTCAAATCAATAGATTCTGGTAGTGATTTAGCCATAGCCGGCGAATTCTAAAGGTTTTAGCTTTTGATTGCAAACCAATTTACACGTTAATTGTTAATAATTATAAGGCCATGGAGATGAAAATAATATCGAAAAATACCAGCAAAATTCACTGCCAGGTTAAGAAGGCTTATTGCAATGATTTTAAATCACCATTGGGTTTGTTATCATAGCCATCAATCAACTAGACGTGAACTGACTTGCAAATCAATAAACAACCACTGGAATATGAAGAAAAATTAGATTCCAGACCCATCGAACAAGTTCAATTATTGGTCATCCACTGCACTGAATTACCTGACTTAACGACAGCCCGAACCTACGGTGAAAAAATCTTGTATCCCAGTGGCACCGGTAACTCTGGTCACTTTTACATCGATCGAGATGGCTCCATTGAACAGTGGGTCAAGCCGGAAAAAATAGCCCACCATGTCAAAGGCCACAACAAACAGTCGATTGGCGTAGAATTAGTCAATACCGGCAGGTACCCCGATTGGCTCAATAGCAACAACCAAGAACCTGACGAAGCTTATCCTGATGAGCAGATAGATCAACTGATTGCACTGATTAATCATCTACATCGCACCATACCCAGCCTGAATCACATCACAGGACATGAGGATTTAGACCAAAGCAGAGTCACTGCGAGCAATGACCCTGCCATTAAAGTACGCAGAAAAATTGATCCAGGCCCACTCTTTCCGTGGCAATACATCACCCAAAAAACACAACTTATTAACATCGGCAGCACGGCAAAAAAATATGAATGAATTAGAAAAGTTACTTAAATACTTCGATCTTGAACACCTGGAGGTTAATTTATTCAGGGGTCAATCTCTGGACATCGGAACGGGCAGAATCTTTGGTGGCCAGGCTTTATCACAAGCACTTAAAGCCGCTTACTTAACTACTGAAGCGCACCAAGTTCATTCTCTGCATGCTTATTTCTTGCGTGAAGGTGATTGCAACAAACCAGTCATTTACCAAGTGGAACGTGCTCGAGATGGCAGGACTTTTTCAAACCGCCGTGTTTCTGCCATACAAAATGGCAAACCTATTTTGATACTGGCTTGTTCTTTTCAGAAGTTTGAACAAGGTATGGAACACCAAAAACCCATGCCAGATATACCATTGCCGAATGAATTAACTGAAAAAACCTTGATACCAGGCGATAAGATTAAACAGTTGTCTCCAAGGATGAGAAGAACATTAACCACCCAAGGTCCTTTTGAGTTTCGTTTCGTTGATGATGTTGACCCATTTGACAGTGAACCCAAAGAACCAATCAAACGCATTTGGTTCAAAGCCCGCTACCCACTGGATGCAGATCAAGACATGCATCGAACGCTGCTTACCTTTGTCTCAGATTACCACTTGGTTTCAACCGCTACCTTACCTCACGGCGTTTCCTATTTAGACCCCAAATTACAATTTGCCAGCCTTGATCATGCCATGTGGTTTCACCGCCCGTTTCAAATAGATGATTGGTTGCTTTATGACTGTGACAGTCCCAGCGCATCAGAGTCTCGCGGTTTTGCTACTGGGCATGTGTTTGACATCAAAGGCAATTTGGTGGCCTCAACCGCGCAACAAGGTTTGATGCGATTGTGGGACAAACCAAAAGATTAAAGCCAATTCAAAAACTTATTGAACGGCGGTTTTTTTTGCTACTTTTTATGAGTGCCAGCCCTAAGTAGGCAAATAAAATAGCTAACAATGGATTGATAATATTCAACAAGGCAAAAGGTGCATATTCAACCACTGCGACCCCCAAAGTTGCCGCATAAAAAGCACCTGCAGTCGACCATGGAATCAAAGGCGCCATCAATGTTGTACCCTCCTCGACCGACCTCGACAACACGGCTGTATCTATGCCTCTTTCACGGTATACTTTTTTATAAATTTCACTGTTCAGGATGATGGCAATGTAAGCCTCACTCATCGCAATCACGCTCAATAAACCAGTCACGATGGTACTGGCAATCAGAGACCCGGTAGATTGAATACGCGCTATCAACCCGCGCAACAACGCCAAAACAAATCCCGCACCTTGCAACACGCCGCCCAAAGCCACAGCGATGATCGCCAGCAACAGCGTCCAAGCCATGGCATACAGCCCCCCTCGACCCAACAAGGCATCTAAACTATCAATACCAGTAGTCGCAGGCGTGTTTGACCACAGCGCATTGACCACAACTGTGAGTGGCGTCTGCTGAACCAATACAGCTATCAGCACCGCCACCAAAACGCATGAGGTCATGCTGACTTCAGCAGGCATTCTGCGGTAACTCAAAACAGCCATCACCACCACCGGCAGCAGTGTAACCAATGGATTCAGGTAAAATTCCTCAGCCAATGTAATTTGCATGTTTTGTGCTTGTTGTAAAGTGTCATCACTCAAAACAAACTGATAACCGATGACTGCAAATAACAACAACACAATCACAAATGTGGGTACGGTGGTCATCATCATTGAACGAATATGGGCATATAAATCAGTGTCACTGCTCATGGCGGCCAAATTGGTGGTATCAGAAATGGGTGACATTTTATCGCCAAAGGTGGCGCCTGAGATCACCATGCCTGCAGCCCAATATAGCGGTATCTCTAAAGCCGCTGCCATCCCCATAAAAACCACACCAAGCGTGCCCACGGTACCCCATGAAGTGCCAGTTAATACTGACATCAATGCACACAATATAAACCCCACAGGTAGAAACCATTGGGGTGAAAGCCAATCCAGGCCATAGTAAATCAGCGTCGCAACAGTGCCACTTTTCATCAAAGCAGCGATCACCAAACCAATCAGCATAAAAATATAGAATGCTGGTAAAGCCCTGCTGATGGCCCCGTTCATCATCTCTCTGATGGTCAGGTAGCGATAACCCAAAGCGGTGGCATTGACCACCACCCAAATCAAACCAAGGAACAAAGCCACATGCAACTGCCCACCCCAAAAGAACATGCCAGTGGTGATACACAACAACAAGCCAACAAAAACCATGAATGCGTGTAAGAAGCTGACTTTTTTGTTCATCTATATAAATTTTCTATTGGGATCATTGTTCATTATAGTTTCTTTTTGGCTGCGCAGGGTAATTGGAATTGAAGCAACAAAACACCCTTCTTCTTCAATGAGAAACAAGCCAATAGCCATTTAGACCATTCATCTGGCAGAATTAGGAATTCAAACATTCCATTCCGCGCCAAAAACCAGTTAAATTCCACACCCCAGTGCGGTGAGGTGGCTGAGTGGTTGAAGGCGCTCGCCTGGAAAGCGGGCCAAGTTATTTTTATGGCGTTAATAGCGTATCGAGGGTTCGAAAATTTCGTCAGGAACAAAAGTGACGCCGCAGGCGCACGAAGTGGAAAATACAGGACGTATTTTATCAATCCCTCTCTCACAATTACAAACTCAATGATTCCATTCCCAATCAAAAACAGGTAAAATCCACACCCCAGTGCGGTGAGGTGGCTGAGTGGTTGAAGGCGCTCGCCTGGAAAGCGGGTATACGTTAATAGCGTATCGAGGGTTCGAATCCCTCTCTCACCGCCATTATTTCAATAAATCGCTCATGCTGTGACAACTCCTGGCGGGTTTGATTGGGATGAAATGCTTGCAAAAAATGCACCGATTTTAAAATTCTGAAAGCATCCAACCATTCGTGAGTGAATTGTTGCCATCTGGTTGCTGTTTGAATTTGCTTTTCAGCTTTATTAATCACTTGTTGTATGTCCCAGTAATCATTCAACGCCTTATCCTGAGGTAGCGCCTTATTATTGTAATAAGCAAATAATTCATCGCGCCATTGTTTTAAACGCACAAATATCATTGGATGGTAGTAATTCATTGCAACACCTGATTGTTGATTTGTTGCGATTTGCCTTACGGCAGGACCCGTACCAAAGGGCACCCGGTCTGATTGGCGCACCTTGATTTGCACCACGGGTTCAGCGGGCTGTTCGATGTTTCCCACTTTAGCTAACTTATTCAATATATAAAAATCTTCTCCGCCGCTGCGAACCGGAAAGCCGCGCACTTTGACATAGGCAATTGCATTGATGACCAATGTACTGCCCAATGGAATGTAATCATAAGCGGCACCGATGAACTTAACGCCCAGCTGATAGTATTTCAATTTGAAATCATATTTTTGTTGATGGGCAGCCATGGTTTTGTCTTTGCTGTGGTGGTTAAAACCTAAACTCAAAGCAGCTGCATCTGGATAATCATCAACCACTTTAAAGTAGCCACTGGGTAAAGTGACATCGGCATCTGTACTGAAAATCCATGGCGCTTTAATGCAATCAAGCCCAATCAAAGCGCATGCCGTATCTGCTGCAATGCGTCGGGCCAAACCCACACCTTCATTGTGATTGAAAGGAGATCGATTGAAGTCCAAAAACAACACATCTGGTAACGTACCAGCCGTCAATAAACAATGGTCAGCACTGATATGCTGAACATTATTATAATCTGACAACAATGCTTGCTTGAAATTATTGTTTTGCTCTGACCAAGCATTGGTTTGGGGGTGTTTTTCAGGCCGGTTGAGCACCAAAATAACCAACACCGAAGGTTGTGAGAGGTGTTGAAAAACGTCAACCACTGATTCATGAGATTCAGCACAAACAGGCAGTATCATGACGTTTTGCCATGATTGATCAAGCGGCCATGCACTCAAGTCAACCGCACGAGAAAATTTGTCTATATAGGTTTGAAGTTGTTTCTTGGTTGCTTGCTTCAATGCACCGCAGCACGAAAAGGCAAGTTTTTAACTATTTTTGCTTCTGCATCCAGTAATTCATCCAACCTTTCAAGGACTTCACTTGAATCATAGTATTGGTGCGCCAATTTAACAAACAAGGTGTAATGACGGTATTCAGCTTTGGCCAATCGCACATAAAAGTCTTTCATTTTAGGCTCTTCTAACGACTCACCCATCATCATGAAACGCTCATGACCGCGTTTTTCCACGATGCTAAAAATCAGTAAACGATCCAGTAAGTACACGCGACCATCTTTTCTTATCATGCCCAATAGCGCTTTGATATAAGGATCTTTCTCATCATTGTCTTGTTGTAAGCCCCGATCAAGCATGATTTTCATCACTTCACGAAAGTGCGCCATTTCCTCCATGGCCAAATCAATCATACCGCGGATCAAATCAGGCTTATCAGGATAATGCTGCACCATAGACATGGCCAGTGCCGCCGCTTTACGCTCACAGGCAGCGTGGTCTTTTAAAAAAGTATCAAAATTGGCTTTGGCCACTTTAACCCATTCGGGTGATGTTGCCACCCGAAGTTCATATTCCATGTTGCTCATTTAAATCAGCCCTAATTCCAATGCTTTCAACACAGCCCGTGTCCGATCACGAACACCCAGCTTTGATAATATATTCGAAACATGATTCTTAACCGTTCCTTCGGCTACAAAAATTGAGTTAGCGATTTCTTTGTTACTGTAACCACCAGCCATCAAGCGTAAAATTTCAGTTTCTCGGTTAGTCAATGGATCTGGTCTTTCAAAACTGATGAAGTCATTCTTCAGACCTTCTACGCTTTCCAGTATGCGCTTGGTAATCTGTGGCCTGACTATGGTTTTACCCTCAGCCACCTGTTTGATGCCCTCAACCAACTCCTCTAAAGGCACATCTTTGAGTAAATAACCTTTGGCTCCAGCCTTGACCCCGGCCAAGATAAGTTCTTCATCATCAAATGTAGTTAAGATGATGGTCGGAGGCAATTGATCAGCTTGTGATAACTCATGCAAAACATCTAAGCCAGACATGCCTGGCATGCGCATATCCAACAGCACCACATCCGGATTCAATTCTGGCACCATAACCAAAGCTTCTTGCCCGGATTTTGCTTCACCAATAACTTCAATGTCATCAGCTATATCCAACAAAGCTTGTACACCTTGTCTCACTAAATTTTGGTCATCAACCAATAAAACTTTTATCATCTGTGTCTCAGTTTATCCAATTGGAAATGTTAGGGTGCATTTTAAGCCATTTTGTGAAACGTAATCACATTCACCGTTCAATAATTTAACACGTTCAGCCATCCCTGTCATGCCATTACCCATTTTGGAATTACCCAGACCCACACCGTTATCTTGGACCATTAAAACCATAAACTCGTCGGTGCGCTCCAATTTGACCAATAAATGTGTGGCCTGGGCATGTTTCATGGTATTGGTGATTAATTCTTGTGCGCATCGCAGGATGGTTTGTGCTAGTTTTGGATCTTCGACCAAAAATTCATCAGGTATTTCTTGAGTCACTTTCAACCGGGGTAAGCCAGACAGCAATTCCCTGATGGCTAAACCCAAATCCAAGGTACCTGATTGGCGGAAACTACCAACTACTTCTCGCACATCAGACAACAGCAGCCTGGCTATTGAATGCGCCTTTTTCACATAACTCTGTGGTTTACCCTCAGTCATGTGAGTGGCCGCCTCTAGATTCAAAGTCAGCGCGGTTAAATGGTGTCCGATTAAATCATGCAGCTCACGTGAAATCCGCAAACGCTCGTTGATTCTTGAACTGTCAGCCAACAGCACTTGTGTCGCTTTTAATTCGGTATTCAACATACGCAGCTCCTCCTTGGCATTTTGCTGTTTGAATGCCACCAGAGAAATGATGTAAGAAAATACCGAAACCCCAAGATAAATGAAGAACAACACAAAATACTGTGCGCGGTTATCCAAATCGCTGCCAATATAACTGAACTGTAACCCAATCAATAAATTACAGACAAACAACAGCAAAAGGCTCTGTTTGACAGGAAATAACCAAGCCAGCAAAACCGAAATAATCAAAGCATAGAATATCCCTGCCGCGCTGTCCGTGATGTGGTTAATCACCAAAACCAACATGGTTAAAATTACCACAGACAGCCACGCTTTGAGCTTGAAGCTCATTTGGCCAATGTTATTGGTAACAAACCAGAACACCAAACCAAATAAAATGTGAGAGATCAGGTAGGCATTGAAATTTGGGGTGAAATCAGTGAATTCAATGAACAATAAAATAGAAAGGCTGAGCCATATAATGAGCCCAGCCAGTCTAATTAGCTTGATGTGTGAGTAACGATAGACCATGTTATTGATTGGTCAGTTAGTTCAACTCACTTGATTTCAAAAGAGTTGTCGCCTTTGGTTTCAAGCTCTTGAGTGATGGTGGTATCACCAACCAACCAATAATAAGCGCTTTGTGCTTGAGACAATTTCCGCTCGACCAGAACCGTTTGATTTTGAATATAAAGCATATCCCCTTTTTTCAATTGATTGGCCGAGATGGTGTAATCAACACGTTTGTTTCTGATGTATTCACGTCTCAATTCATCTTGATCCTCAACCATGGTATCCACGGCAACAAAATTCAAGTTGGTGGGGTCAATAGCTTGCTTGACTTCAACTACAGGTTTGCTCTCAGGTTGGTCGCCAGAGACTGCATCAGCGTCTTTCTTAAATTTACCACTGCCCATTTCAACCAATTTGTGAACCGCAGGATCATAAGACTCTTTCATCCAAAAGTACAACACCACACCTTGATTAACAAACCTTTTAATCAATACCACTGAATCTCTAATGAACAACTCATCTTTTGAGTTGATACTGGCATAACTCAGTTCTTTTTCAACGCGTTTAGCTCTGGCATGTCTTTTTCGCAAAAATTCTCTATTTTCAGACAACAAAGCCGATGCTGATGTTGGAACAGCCGCAACAGGTGTTGGTTTTTGTGCAACTGGTTTTTGTGCAACTGGTTTTTGTGCAACTGGTTTTTGTGCAATTGGTTTTTGTGCAACTGGTTTTTGTGCAACTGGTTTTTGTACTGCAGGTGTTGCAGGCGTGCTGGTAGGTACACCTAAATCAATCTCTGGCAGATTGTCGAGTAAGTCTTCGGTGTTGCTTGCAAAGGCTGTCTCGCCAAAATCAGGCGCTTCAACAGCTGTATCAATTTGTGGTTTGTCTATCACCACTTGTTTTTGCACCGTGGTATTACTGGTAGATGATGGAGAGATTTTTGCGATCTTTGCGCCCGGCGCTGCGGTGATTGAAATACTTTGGTAAACAGAATCTTTAAAAGACATCTGCACATCTCTTTCGCCAATATTGGTCAAAGCATTTCTGATGCTCCCGTGCCAATCAGCTGGTGCAGTCACCCTTAATTGCCAATTATTATCATAGGCTTGCTTGCCTATTTCACCCATTCTTTTATTGAAATTTGGCAGTTTGTATTGGCTTTCAGTCAACCCCCATGAGGGTAATTCTGCCGCCAAAGACAATTGTGTCATCATCATCAAGCTTGTCGCTATCACTGTCATTAATTTATTCATCATTTTTCCTCAATACCCCCTGTGGTAAGTTTAATTGGATCTAAGATTTCCTTGATCTCTTGTTCTGTTAAATCTGTGTTTTCCAAGGTGACGTCCAAAACCGAACGCTTTTCCTTGTAGGCTTGTTTGGCAATCTTAGCACCCAAATCATAACCAATGACCGCATTCAAAGCGGTCACTAATATGGGGTTTTTACCCACATTTTCAGATACTGCTTCATGATTGACTTTGAACTCTTTGATGGCTTGGTGAGCCAATTGCTCGCTGGCAGTACTCAATATGTGTATGCTCTGCAATACATTATAAGCAATAACCGGTAACATAACGTTAAGCTGAAAATTACCGGACTGACCTGCCACTGTAACGGTAGTATCGTTACCAATAACTTGTGCACAAACCATGGCCATGGCCTCAGGAATAACTGGATTGACTTTGCCTGGCATGATACTGCTGCCCGGTTGTAACGATGGTAGCTCAATCTCACCGATACCAGCCAAAGGACCCGAATTCATCCAACGCAAATCATTGGCGACTTTCATCATGGTCGATGCGATGACTTTAAGCTGTCCAGATAACTCTACAATGTTATCTTGAGCACTGATGCCATCAAATTTATTTGCCATAGAAGTGAATTCAACACCGGTAGCAGCGGTTAATTTTTCAGCAAAAAGTTGACCAAATTTTGCATCGGCATTGATACCTGTACCTACTGCTGTACCGCCTTGTGGCAATTGAGCCACTCTAATTAAAGTGTCTTGAAGTCTTTCGGTGTTGGTTTCGACAATGCTGGCCCAGGTGTTGAGCTCTTGCCCAAAAGTCACCGGCATGGCATCCATCAAATGCGTGCGGCCAGTTTTGACCACACCGGCCAGTTCATCAGCCTTGGTTCTGCATACCGAAACAAAATCACTCAAAGCAGGAATCAATGCATGGGTGACATTCAAAACACAACTGACCGCAATTGCTGTTGGAATCACATCGTTAGAACTTTGACCCATATTAACGTGATCATTGGGGTGAATGAATAAGTCTTCAGTGCTCGCCAGGTGCGAAATCACTTCATTGCAATTCATGTTTGAACTGGTACCTGAACCGGTTTGAAAAACATCAATGGGGAAGTGGCTATCAACCTCACCTGATTGAACCCGCTTGGCTGCGACTGTGACAGCCTGACAAACGGCATCATCCATATGACCCAATGTTTGATTGGCCGCTGCTGCAGCCGCTTTTATCAAGCCCAGCGCTTTGATGAATTCACGCGGCATGGTAAGTCCGCTGATGGGGAAATTATTGATGGCTCTTTGCGTTTGTGCGCCATACAACGCATCCACAGGCACTTTCAGTTCGCCCATGCTGTCTTTTTCAATTCGAAATTCAGTCATAGTGATGATGAGTAAAAAATGAGCAGCGATTATACGCGGAAATAAGTGAAGATTGAATAGGTAGATGGTTTGTTCTGTTCAGAGCGACTGTTTGACACATCTAAAAACGATGCGAGCAGACTAGAATTAATTTTTAAAATAAACGTTCAAATAATTGATATTTATTGTTATTTTATAATATTAACCAAGCCCAACAATCAGAAACTGGAGCCTGGTTGTTGTAAAAACTCAATTTCTGCTTCACTCGACTGCCGACCCAAAATCTCATTGCGGTGTGGATAGCGACCAAATTTGTCAATGATTGCCTTATGCTTGAATTCAAATTCAAGGTTATTTTCCAAGCCAGGCTGGGAAAAGCAATGAACCGCTTGTTGGTGAATGACAGGTGATTCACTGTGCATCAATGGCATGTACATAAAAGCCAATTGCTGCGGCTTGTGCAGTAATTCTTTATCAGCCCCAACGTCTATCGCAGCTTGGGTCAAAGCCACTGCCACATAGTCATGCGCAAATGCTGCTGCTTGGTCCCTGAACATATTGCGGGAAAACTGGTCCAAAACAATGATTTCTGCCAACCTGCCTGTGGCAGTTGTGCGCCATTGGTAGAGTTCTCCTTTGGTAGCGGCATGGTATGTTTCAAGGAATCGTTGTTGGATCACTGCATCAAACTCAGGATCTTTCACCCACCATTGTTTGGGCTCAATTTCGTTAAACCAAAAACCCAGTATATCAGACACTTTCTTCACACCAATTCCCCTAAGATGCATTATATAAATGAGCGCGATCTAGGAGGTTACGTGTAATCTTGAAATTGGGACTTTATTTATCTCCCAACATCCTCATATCGGACTCGAACATCAATAATTAATATTATAAAGAGGCTATTATATGTCATTTGAACTACCAGAATTACCTTACGAAAAAAATGCTTTAGAACCACATATCTCTGCTGAAACGCTGGAATACCATCATGGCAAGCACCACAATGCTTATGTCAATAACCTCAATGGCATGATCAAAGATACTGAGTTTGAAGGTCTTTCGTTGGAAGACATCATCAAGAAATCAGATGGTGGTGTGTTCAACAACGCAGCACAAATCTGGAATCACACTTTTTACTTTAATGGCTTTTCACCTGACGGCGGGGGTCAACCAAGTGGTGATTTAGCTGAAAAAATCAATGCAACCTTTGGCAGCTTTGATGCATTTGTTGAGAAATTCAACCAAACAGCCATGACAACATTTGGATCTGGCTGGGCTTGGTTGGTACAAAATGAAGCTGGTGACTTAGAAGTGGTCAGCACCTCAAACGCTGGCAACCCAATCACCGACGGCAAACATCCTTTGTTGACTTGTGATGTATGGGAACACGCCTATTACGTCGACACCCGCAATGACCGGGGCGGCTACCTGAAAAATTTCTGGAACATAGTTAATTGGGACTATGTGGCTGGTAATTTGAAATAACCCATCCACAAGCGTTTATTGAAAAGCCGCTTCTGAGCGGCTTTTTTTTGTGTGAAATTTGTTGGACACAGATTAATTTCCTTCTGAAGTTAAGGTTTAAACAAATTTTGAATAACAATCGCGTTTGCACTGAGTCAGTAAATAGTACATCATAGGTTGTTGCGATTATTCGAGAAAAAAAACAGAGGTGAAAACATGAGCGAATCAGAAAAGCTACCACGAACCGTTGGATTTTGGGGCGCCGCATTATTACCTGTTAATGGCATGATTGGCTCTGGCATTTTCGCTTTACCAGCCATCATGGTAGCAGCTGTGGGTAATTTTGCACCATGGATGATGCTGGTTGGCGCATTAATCATGCTGCCGCTGGTTTTGGTTTTTGCTGCTTTATCAACACGGTATGACAGTCATGGTGGTCCCGTACTCTATGCCCATGAAGCCTTTGGTTCATTCGCTGGTTTCCAATCCGGTTGGATGCGCTATGCCTCTGGCGTGGTGGCGATTGCCGCCAACACCCATGTTGCCGTGGCTTATTTAGCGGCCTTGTTCCCCGTTTTAGAAAACCCCACACTGCGCTCGCTGACTGTGGTTGGTTTCATTATTTTCACCACAGGTATCAACTTAATTGGTATGCGCGGTTCAGTTCGCACGTTAGGTGTCATGACTGTGATTAAACTCACTCCACTGCTGTTTTTTATTGTGTTGGGGCTTTTTACTTATGATCCAATGGTTGGCTTCAGCCTGCCTCAATTCAGCCAATTTGAAAGTGTGGTTTTATTGACTTTTTACGCCTTCATGGCCTTTGAAAACGGTACTTTTGCAGCGGGTGAATTGCGCAACCCCCAAAGGAACATCCCACTTGCTTTGATCACCACCTTGGCTGCGGTTGCTTTGTTCTACATGTTGGTCATATGGACTTATTTGGCCATCAATCCAACAGTGACAGGTGACACCAGTGCATTGGCAGCAGCAGCCAATGAACTGGCTGGCCAAGCTGGCGTCATCATCATTTCACTGGCTGCGGCTTTTTCGATTGGTGCCAACACATTATCCGGTGGTATTGTTATCCCCAGAATGACTTTTGGCATGGCTGAACGGGGTGATTTACCCAAAATATTTGCTCATGTTTCTAAAAAATTCAAAACTCCCGATGCCTCCATTCTTTTTTATGGTGGCTTTGCAGTTATTTTTAGTTTATGGGCTGGTTTTGCCACGTTGGCTGTTGCCAGCACCCTGTCCCGTTTGGTGATGTATCTACTTTCGGCTTTGGCATTGCCGGTTCTGAACCACAAAAATAATGCAACCGCCAGCACATGGCACCTGCCAGTTGCTGCCATCGCAGCACTATCAACCATATGGGTGGCCAGTCAAGCCAGTGCAGAAGCCTTTAAAATGCTCGGAATAATTTTCGTTGTTGGAACAGCGCTCTATTTTATGGCGGTAAGAAGTCATTCAAACAGCAATCTAAAATAAATTACCTACATGAGTCCTAAAGATAAAAAAGCCGCTTGAATGTGCGGCTTTTTAATTTGTTGTAATTTACTGGACTCAGTTAACTGTGGTTACGCTTGGGTCATCATACGGCTCTTCTGAGCTTACCTTTTTTGCTTTTCTTCTGAACAGACGCTTGGCGCCTGACTTGATGTCTATGCCAATACCATACAACGATGGCACCATCAGCAAAGTCACAAAGAAGGCCATGAATACACCGAAGGCCAACGACACCACGATAGGCTGTAAGAATGCCGCCTGAATTGAACGCTCCATCATCATCGGAATCAAGCCAACAATGGTGGTCACTGAGGTCAACAGAATCGGTCTGAACCTGGCCACGCCGGCCTCCACAATGGCTTCCTTGGCAGCCATACCTTGGTCACGCAGTCGATTACAGTAATCCATCAAGACCAAATTGTCATTCACCACCACCCCGGCCGCTGCAGCGATGCCAAAGTAGGAGAATATGGCCATGGTCATGTCCATAGTCGCATGTCCTACCACCGCGCCAACAAAGGCAAAAGGAATGGCAATCAAAATCAATATGGGTTGAGAATAACTCTTGAAAGCCACAGCCAATAAAGAATACATGGCAAAAAATGCGATGGCATACAAGCCCATCACTTCTTTGACAAACCTTGCTTGACCCTCAGCTTGACCGACGTAACCACGGATGATACCAGGATATTTGGCTTCCCATGCTGGGTAAAAATTTTCATCCAGATCTTTGTTGATATCCTCTCGCACATCATCTTTCAAATCAGCACTTATGCGTGCTGCTCGGTTACCATTCCAACGTTGAATGCTTTTGATACCGGGAGCATACTCTAAATCAGCCACAGCCAGCAAAGGCACTTCAGCACCGTCAATGGTTCTGACATAAAAGTTATTCAAACTCTCAATCGAACGTCTTGACTCTACTGGATAGCGCACTTTGACCCTGACATCTTGACCGTTGCGAGGCACCCTTTGTACTTCCTCGCCAAAATAAGCTTGTCGGACTTGTCGGTTGACTTCAGCCAATGTCAGTCCTAACTTAGTCGCACCGGGCTTCAAAGTCAGTCTGATTTCCTCTGAGGCGCCCTCTAAATTGTTTCTGACGTCGTACAAATTTTCATAGGTTCTCAATTGATCTTCTAATTCATTGGTAGCTGCTCGCAATACATCTAAATCAGGGTGTCTGATTGAAACTTCATAAGCCGGATCATTGTTGCCTTGGGTGTATTGGACAGACACTTCTTTGGCATCAGGCACATCACCCATCAGTTCACGCAAACGCACCGAGGCATCTTTCGCTGACATATTTTGTACCGCCAGTGGTCGCTCTTCAGGTGGCGTGAGTTTAACAATGGCAATGACACTGTCACGCCTTGAACGGGTATACCAGTTTTCAATCAAGCCACCTTGGCCATCGGTCTTGGCATTGATTTCATCTTCTAAGGCTTTTTCGGCCGTTTGCAGTTGTGCCAATATTTCTAATGCCCTGCTGTAAGGCGCACCTTCTGGCAAAACCACATTAACAATAATTTCATCTGACTCAATATCTGGCATGAAACTCTTCTTGACCAGACCGTTGCTGAACATACCAAAGCCCACAATCAAAATACCAATAAAGAAACTGGCGGTTAAGTACCTGTTTTTCAGTGACCACTGGGCAATACCCCGGTAATGGTTGTGAGCAAAATTAATGATGCTGTGAGAGATGGCTTTTTGCATTCGACCAAACCTGTTTTGGTCCTTGCGTGGTTTCATCGATGATAAATGTGATGGCAAAATCAACAACGATTCGATCAATGAGAAAGCCAAAGCCAATATCACCACCCAGGTGATGTGGCGGGTGAATTCACTGGTTGAACCACCGAGGAACAACCAAGGCATAAATGCCATGATGGTGGTCAGTACACCAAATATAACCGGTTTGGCTACCAGACTGGCACCAGAGACGGCTGATTTGACGCCACCGCCCAATCGATTGGATTCACTGTGAATGCCCTCGCCGACTACGATGGCATCATCCACCACGATACCCAGCACCAACAAGAAGGCAAAGGTTGATAACATATTCAGTGACACGCCAACGGTTGGCAAAAACACAAAGGCGCCGGCATAGGCGGTGGCGATACCTACAGCCACCCAAAGCGCCACTTTAGGGCGCAACGTCAGCATCAACACAAACAACACCAGAATCAACCCCATGAATGCCGAACTACCAATGGTTTGCATGCGTCCTTTGAAATCCTCTGCTTGATCATTCCACAAGGTCAGCTTGGCGCCATTAGGTAAAGTGTCTTTGCGTTCTGCAATCCAGTTTCTGACCGAGTCAGAGGCCTTAACGATATCCATCACTTCTGTGGTCATGACTTGAATCAAAACACCAGGCTCACCATTCAAAGTCGCTAAAATGGGATTGTCTTCAAAACCATCAATCACCGTGGCAACATCGCCCACTCTGATCACGCCGCCATCGGCGGTTTCCCTGATAATGATGTCAGCAAATTCAGCTTCGGTATCGGCTTGACTGCGCACTTTCAGTTGGTAAGTACCGACTTGGGTTCTGACCGTACCAGAGGACTGGTTCATAGAAGAGTTTCTGATGGCTGATGCCACATCTGAAAATGTGAGGCCATAACGTTTCAAGGCCTCCTCACCCACTTCAATCGAAATTTCTTCTTCGCGGGTTCCGAAGAGCTGTACCACTGTAATGGCCGGTAGTTGTGCCACTTCACGGCGCAATTTTTCAGCCAACCTTTTCAACTCACGTTCAGTCATGTCGCCATGCACTGCAATCCGGATGTATTCGTCGCGATTGATCCATTGTCTAACCACTGGCTGTTCAATGTCACCTGGGAAGGTTGATATCGCATCTACTCTGATCTTGACATCATTCATGAATTGATTGAAGTCCACCTGCTGTTCTGCCAGGATATATACCCCTCCAAAACCCTCTCTGGAGGTAGAACGCACCCACTCTATGGCATCTAAATCGCTGACAGACTCTTCAATCCTTGCCACCAACTGCTCTTCCACGTCTTGTGGCGAAGCACCCGGCCATGAGACTGAAATTTCTAAACCAGGGAACCTGACCTGCGGATCCATTTCCCGTTCAAGTGAATTAAAGCCAATGAAACCAGCGATGAAAATACCCAGCATCAATAAATTGGCTGCTACGGAATTTTTTGCCCACCAGGCGATCAATCGATTCATAATACCCTCCTTCTTGTTGTTTTAAACTTAAAGTTGACTGACTAATTGAGTTGGTTGTTTGCTGATGGGTTCAACTAACATGCCTTGAGCGGCATTGGGGATGGTTGAAACAGCCACTTTCTCACCAATTTCAACACCACCTAACAGCAACACGCGATCAGCTGAAGTTGACATCACTTCTACTGATCTGATGTCCAATTTATTATCTGCATCCACCACATAGACCTTGTCCGCATTGCGTAAAGCATCGCGAGGTATGACCATGGCTTGTTTTGATTCAATGCCAGCGATATTCGCCTCAACAAACATGCCCACGGCCATAGGTACACCAAAATCCGCACCTTTACCGTAAGGGTCTTGTACTTCTGCTATGGCGTAAATCAAACGAGTTTGTTGATCAACGGATGCATTGGTTCTGACAATACGACCTTGCCAGCTGTGATGAGATCGACCCATGTTTGATCTGAATTCTACTGCAGGACCTTGACCGGCCTCAGCCATATAACCCATGGGTAAATCCAATTCAGTCAGCTGCAAATCAGTCAACGGCAAACGCACTTCTACCACATCAGTGGCAAACACTTTGCCCAGTTGCGTACCGGCTGCAATGTACTGACCAATACCCACCATTTTTTCAACCACACGGCCTTTGAATGGTACCGTAATTTCGGTTCGAGCTACATTCAATCGTGCTTCTTTCAAATTGGCTTTGGCTGCACGCAATTGGGCTTGAGCATCTTGCACTTGTGGTTTGTTCAAAGCAAAGTCAGTTGGCTTTACAGAACCATTTTTCTGTAACCAGGTGTCTTTTTTCATTTTGGCATTGGCCAATTCTTTCTCCAGCACCACCTGAGCTGCAGCCACTTGAGCCTCTGCCCTAATCACTGCTACTTTGTAGTCAGTGTCATCAATTTTTATCAAAGTGCTGTTGGGCGCAAACTCGGCGCCCTCTGCAAATGATTCGGCGATACTGATGACTTCACCAGACACCCTGGCTGTTAAATCAATTTCAGTTTTAGGTTTAACTTCGCCTTGGGTTTTTATCCCTGGTGTGATGGTCTCAGATTTAACTTCATCCACATACAAAGATATCAAACGCTGAGTTGGTTCTTTCTTCTCAGGTTCTGGTTTAGCGGCTGCCAGCGCTTGTACCACATAAAAACTGATGATTAAAACTGAAATTGGCGCGATGATTTTGACTAAAGTTTTCACAATTTTTTCCTCATTTAAGACGACTGTTGTTTGGCTAATGAACGAAGCGATTAACTGATAGTTACAAAATAAATAACATTCATGACTATTGGCATATAAGTGATTTTTGCATTGATCATTAAGTTGAAATAAATCCACTTATTTGCGTTCTATTATTATTTGAACATGTAAAACACCCTCATCGCATGGGCCAATGGTCACCAAATACCGCATTATTCGTAGGCCATTGGTCATGGTTCAGGACTAATGCTTGTTAATACCCTGGTCTAGATCAAGACATTTGATATATAGTAATAAGGGTTAAAAGACGAGGAACGACCATGGCCACTGAAGACCACCTGAAACTACCGATTAAACTCGATTCAACCAGCAATGGTGAGTTCATCCCAGTGCCCTTGGCGCCGCCACAATGCCTCGCTAATGATTTAGCCAAAGAAAGCACAGCTGCTGATGCCAAAGCCACCAACAGCAACCGCCGACAATTTCTCAAATCAAGCTGTGGAGTCGCTTCTACTTTATTGGCTTTCAATTCAGCTTTTGCCAAATTCGGAATGACCGGAGGCTTTTACCAATTATCGGCCGATGCCAGCAAAGACCCTCAATTGGCCAAGTACCAAGTGGATGGCAATGAATTTATTTTTGATGTGCAAGGTCATTTTGTTAACCCCAACGGTGATTGGCTGAAAAAATTACCTGAAACCGCCAAACCATTGGCCTTTATGCCAAAGGCACAATGTGATTTAGCCACCAATCAATCCAACCGCAATTACCTCAATTGCCTGGGCAGCGAAGAATTCATCAAAGATGTCTTTATGGACTCTGACACTGATTTAATGGTGCTCTCCTTTGTGCCTTCTGCTGCCGACAATGAACCGTTAACCATTCAAGAAGCAGCTGCAACCAGGGCCATTATTGACCAAATGGACGGTAACCATCGCCTGTTACTGCATGGACGCGTTAACCCAAACCAATCAGGTGATTTGGAAGGTATGGACGCATTGGCAGAGGAATGGCAGGTGGCCGCTTTTAAAACCTACACCCAGTTTGGACCTGATGGCATCGGTTATTGGTTGAGTGATGATGTGGGTTTGGCCATGATTGAAAAAGCCCAAAAGTTAGGCGTGAGAAACATATGCATCCACAAAGGCATACCATTTGGGCAGCAGTCATTTGAGCACAGCTTGTCTGATGATGTGGGCCAAGTAGCGAAACTGTACCCTGAGATGAACTTCATCATCTACCATTCCGGCTATGACATGAATTATCAGGAGCAGGCTTATCAGCCGGACAATGCCAATCGAGGCGTGGATTCATTGATTCACTCGGTGTTAAAGCATCAGGTCAAACCAAACAGCAACGTCTACGCCGAACTGGGAAGTACCTGGCGCTTCTTGATGCGAGACCCCAATCAAGCCGCTCATGTGATGGCAAAACTCATCAAGTACGTAGGTGAAGATAATGTGCTGTGGGGCACAGATTCCATCTGGTATGGCTCACCGCAAGATCAAATTCAAGCATTCAGAACTTTTCAAATTGGACAAGAATTCCAAGAAAAATACGGCTACCAAACCATCATGCCACAACTCAAAGCCAAAATATTCGGCCTTAACGCCACCAAACCCTACCAAATCAGCGCCGAGGAAGTGAATCGATTCATTGCCAAAGATGCTTTAACTGCGGCCAAACAAAACTACCTGAATGATCCCAACCCGCATTTTAATACATACGGACCCAAAACACGGCGAGAGTATTTGAATCTACTTAAATGGGGTGGTTAAGAAGAACTGATTCAGAATAGAAAAATCATTCGGACGGAGGCAATACCTGTGCACCAATGAAGCCAACAATCATAAGTACCATGCCAATGAAGCCACTTAATAAGCCAGGGAACAACACCAACACAAAGCCAAATGATGCCAGAGCCATACTCGTACCAATGGAAATATATTCTTTGTCTTGGGCAGTGAGTTTATCAGGGTTATTCTTGCTGATATGATCCAATTTTTTTATTTTCTTTTTTGAATATTGACTGTGTAGTTCCTTGCCTCGTTGAAATTTGAGTGAGGGCTTTCGCCACATAAACAACAGCCACCCAATAAAGATGACCAGTAAGTTCACCCAAAAGGTCTGCAGCCATCCCCACCACTGTATGGTGTAGTAATGAACAACCATATCAATCATGAATACTGCTAAAACAAACAAGACAGTCATGAGGATCAGTCCAAATGCAAAAACTTCTCTCTTTTGGTGTTTAAGTAGTTTTGATTATGCGGGTTATGCCCTACTTTAACCGGCATCCGATCGACCACTTTAACGCCTTGTGATTCTATCGCACTGATTTTATCGGGATTGTTAGTCATGAGTTTAATCTGGCTGACACCCATGTGCTCAAATACGGCCTCCAACATGTCGTAGTTGCGCCCATCTGGCAGGTGGCCCAGCTGAACATTGGCATCGAATGTATCGAACCCTTGGTCCTGCAGGTGATAGGCTTTGATTTTTTCAGTCAGTCCAATGCCTCGGCCTTCTTGACGCAAATATACAATCATGCCCTTACCTGCTTTGGCGATTTGATCCATGGCAAAGGCCAACTGTGGACCACAGTCACAACGCAAAGAGAATAAACCGTCACCGGTCAAACATTCAGAGTGTACCCGGGTTAAAATCACATCATCTGTGGTGAATTCACCTTGAGTCAAAACCAAATGTTCTTGGCCCTGATGTTCAAACACATAAATTTCGAACTCACCGTAACTGGTAGGCAGTTTGGCTTTTGTGATAAATTGCGTTTGTTTATTGTTCATTGAAATATTTCTTTGCGCATGCGCAACAATGCCACTGCCGCTTGAGCGGCTTCCTTGCCTTTGTTCTCTTTACCCATGGATTCATCTACACTGCTTCTAGCCAAAGCTTGTTTTTCATTTTCCACAGTGATGATGCCATTGCCTATGGGGATGTTGTGTTGCAATGAAACATTCATGATACCACGTGAGCTTTGTTCACAAACGTGATCAAAATGAGCTGTTTCACCCCGAATCACTGCACCCAGAGCAACGATTGCATCAAAGTGATTGGTTTGCACCAAATACTGACAAGCCAAGGGAACTTCCAGCGCACCTGGCACATCGAAACGCTGGTGTTCGATGTTTTCACGGTTGAGGTAATTGACAGCACCTTGATACAGGCCATCATTGATGTGGCGGTAAAACGGTGCGGTTATGATAGCTATTTTCATCGATTATCCTTCGTAAGATATGAATTTTGAGATTTCCAAACCAAAACCTGACAAAGCTGGAAAGCGAATTTCAGGACTCATCAAATACATTTTACCAACACCCAATTGTTTCAGAATTTGGGAACCAATACCGACATTTTGGTAGGCATAACTTTCTTTGCTTTTCTTGCCGCCCACTTCATCAATCTCAATGGGCACCGACTCGTTGGAATTCAGCACAACCATGACACCACTGCCGTTTTCAGCAATGGTTTTCATCGCACGCTGAGCAGTCCAATAGCCGTCTTTGGAATCTAAACCACGTAATTCACGGAAAAAATGACCGTATTGAACCCTGACAGGCACAGCTGTTTCTGGTTCTAGATCACCCATATAAAAGGCCAAATGCTCAGTTTCAGTGATCTGATCAATGAATTTTTTCACCTCAAATGTGCCCCACTGCGTGTCATAGGTGAATTCATCAGATACAGAAACGGTGGTTTCATTCATCATGCGGTATTCAATCAAGTCTGCAATGGTACCAATTTTCAAATCATGCTGTTTGGCAAACTCCATTAAATCTTCGCGTCTGGCCATGCTGCCATCATCATTCATGATCTCAACAATCACTGCCGCTGCTGTACGCCCGGCTAACATCGCGATGTCACAACCCGCTTCTGTGTGGCCAGCACGCGATAACACACCACCTTGCTGCGCCATCAAAGGAAAAATATGGCCAGGTACAACAATGTCAGCTGGTTTGGCATTGACTTGAACCGCATCGACCACTGTCTTATAACGATCATAAGCTGATATACCGGTGGTGATGCCTTCAGCAGCATCAATTGATACCGTGAAATTGGTGGCCAACTGTGCGGTGTTGTTATCAACCATCAAAGGCAGTTCTAATTTTTTACATTGATCTGGCATCAAGGTCAAGCACAACAGACCGCGTGCGTACTTGGCCATAAAATTAATCACCTCTGGGGTAACCGCATTGGCTGCTATGACCAAGTCACCTTCGTTCTCTCGGTCCTCGTCATCCATCATAATGACCATTTTCCCGGCCTTGATGTCTGCGATCAATTCTTCCGTTGTGTTCAATGCCAAATTAGATTGTTGCTCTACTACTTTCATTGGGCGCTCCAAGTTAAGCCGTTTTATTTAATAAGTGGGGTTGCAGCATTTTCTCAACATACCGCGCAATGGTGTCAATTTCAATATTGACTGCATCACCTGCAGTGAGACCGCCCAAATTGGTATGTTGCATGGTGTGTGGCACCAGATTAACCGAAAGTCTGTTGTCTTCAACGGTATTGACAGTCAAACTCACACCATTAATGGTGATGGAGCCTTTGACCACCACAAACTTCATCAAATCGTGTGGGATTTCAAATTCAAAAATTTCTGAACGTGCAGAAGGTTCTCTGCTGATACATTGACCCACAGCATCGACGTGGCCGGATACAATGTGACCACCTAACTGGTCCTGCAAAGTCATCGCTGGTTCCAGGTTTAAGGCGGTGCCTGTTTGCCACTGATTAACGGTGGTTTTATTGACCGTCTCAACTGACACATCAACATTGACCTCATCATCAGCCTTGGCAGTGACCGTCAGACACACCCCATCCATGGCAATCGAGTCACCCAATTTAATCTGTTCTGGCTGCGAAAAATTGGTTTTAATCTTGAAGCTTAAGTCGCCTGATTTTTCTTTTTTATCAGTAACTTGACCTATGGTTTGTATGATTCCTGTAAACATAATTATTGATTGATCAGCCCACGAATGCGCCAGTCATTGCCAACGGCTTTGATTGAAGTGACTTTTATATGGTGTCGATTGTTCATTTCTTCAATGTTTAATTCAAACAAGGGACGACCGGTTGATCCCATCAGCACAGGTGCCGTGTAAATGATCAGCTCATTGACCAATCCTGCGGCCACAAAAGCACCTGATAATTGCGCCCCACTCTCAACCAAAACTTCATTGATTTGTTGCCTTCCCAAGTAGCTGACCAACGCTTTCAAGTCAACCCGCCCATCAATTCCAGGCATCGATTGCACGTCAATGCCTCGATCGGTAAAAGGTTTGTGCTGATCTTTATCTGTGTTTGCAGTGACTATGAGTACCGATTGGGTATCGGTCAAGATTTTGGCGTCAAAAGGTGTTCTCAGTTGGCTGTCAACCACCACCCGCACAGGTTGTTTGATGCTTGATTTATGTGCATATTTTTGTTGTTTTTTGGGTAAATCATCAGCTCGGAAATTAAGTCGACAATCATCATTGAGTACGGTTTCAATACCCGTGATGATGGCGCCACTGCGGCCACGCCAATACTGCACATCAGCCCTGGCTTGTGGCCCTGTAATCCAGACACTTTCACCACTGGCCATGGCCGTGCGTCCATCTATGGATTGCGCCGACTTGGTGCGCACCCAAGGCAAGCCTGTGTGCATGCGATGCAAAAAACCCTGATTCAATGCCGTGCCTTCATCAATCAAAACGTCTCGAGTCACGGCAATACCCGCCGCCATTAACTTACGGTAACCAGCGCCGGCCACCAGTGGGTTAGGGTCATCATTACAAACCACCACCTCACTCACACCAGCAGCGATTAAAGCATCAGCACAGGGTGGGTTTTTGCCGACGTGGCTGCATGGCTCCAGCGTCACATAAGCCGTGCAACCTTTGGCCTGATCACCGGCTTGTTTGAGTGCCAATGCCTCGGCATGCGGCCCTCCCACTTGTTGGTGATAAGCCTGAGCAATGACCTGGCCATCTTTAACCAAAACACAGCCCACACGTGGGTTGGCACCGGTTGAAAACAGGCCATGTTTGGCTTGGGCCAATGCCTTTTTCATGAATTTATGCTGTGGGCTCTTGTGCTTCATGGGTGGGTTATTGATAATGTTGGCTTGTTTAATAATCAGGCCATTTTACCAGCCTTGTGAAAATGCTGCGAGAAAATGCCTCAGGTATTTATGAATCCAATCCATTATCGTCCCATCATTGCCAGTGCCTTGCTTGAAGACATTCAGTCTGGCGACTTGACCAGTGAAGCCATTTTCCCACCAGAGCAGCTTTGTACAGCTCAATTAATCGCCAAACAAGCAGGCACAGTTGCAGGCATTGAAGTATTCAAGGAAACCTTCCTGCTGTTTGATTCAAGCATTGAAGTTGAATTGTTGTTTGCTGACGGTGAACAGTGTGCTGACCGTGATGTGATTGCCAAAATCAATGGGCCTGTCTTATCCGTGTTGGGCGCAGAACGGGTGGCACTGAACTTACTTCAACGCATGAGTGGCATCGCCACTTTGACCCATCAATTTGTCCAAAAAGCACAAGGCAAGTGCAAGATTTTGGACACCAGAAAAACTGCACCTAATCTAAGGGTTTTAGATAAGTGGGCCGTTACTTTAGGTGGTGGGGTCAATCACCGCCATGGCTTGTATGACATGGCCATGCTGAAAGAGAACCACATCAAAGCTGCAGGCGGCATCACTCAGGCTGTGAATCAATTACTGGAATATGACAACCACCAACGCCCCATTGAAGTTGAGGTCACCAACCTCACCGAACTTAAGGAGGCTTTAGATTGTCCGGTCGATCGCATCATGTTAGACAACATGGACAATGAAACCATGGCTGAAGCAGTCAAAATAACTGCAGATAAAATTGATTTAGAAGCCTCAGGAAATGTTAATTTAGACACCATTGAAGGGATATCTCTGACCGGGGTTGATTATGTTTCAATTGGTGCTTTGACCCATTCTGTCAAAGCCATGGATTACAGTTTATTGGTGGTATAAAACTATGAAAAAACCCAATGTAAAAATCGCATTGTCACAATTGAACATCAAAGTTGGTGATTTGGTTGGCAACCAAAGATTGATACTGGATGCCATCCAAGAAGCCAAGAATGAACAAGTTGAATTATTGGTATTCACGGAGCTGAGTGTTTGTGGTTACCCACCTGAGGATTTGTTGTTACACCAACAGTTTTTAGATGATTGCCACAACAGCATAAAAAAAATAGCAGATCACACTGATGACATTGCTGTGGTCCTTGGCTTCCCCCGCAATCACCCCAACGAACCTGAATTACTTTATAACTCAGCGGCTTTGATTCAAGATGGCGACATCAAAATGATTTATGACAAGCACAAGCTACCCAATTATCTGGTTTTTGATGAAAAACGTTATTTCACACCGGGACAACATGATGGCATTGCTGAAATAACCCTCAATGATCAACAGATTAAAATCGGCATCACCATCTGTGAAGACATCTGGTATGAAGCTGAACCAGTGGTTCATCAGGCCCAGCAAGGTGTCGATTTATTGGTTAACATTTCTGCATCACCCTATGCCAGGAATAAAATCAGTTCACGGGTTGCCATGTTGCAACGGCGCGCCAAACGCTTTGCCACGCCACTGGTATATTGTAATTTAGTCGGAGGTCAAGACGAATTGATTTTTGACGGCACCAGCTGTGCCATTGATGCTGCCGGTGAATTAAAGGTGTTGGCGCCCTCTTTTGATGCAGCCTTCATCTGTTTTAATTTCAGTCAGCCCAATACCCACATCACCACACCCGAAGCACCATTGGCTGAGTTGTATGATGCAGTGGTGACATGTACCCGTGATTATTTTCAAAAAAACGGTTTCACCAAAGCGGTGTTGGGATTATCAGGTGGCATTGACTCTGCTTTGACTGCGGTGGTAGCCGCTGATGCCATCGGTGCTGAAAATGTCACAGGTGTTTTGATGCCCTCTAAATATTCATCAAACCATTCAGTCGAGGATGCCCAACTATTGGCAGATACATTGGGTATGCACAGTCATGTGGTACCCATCAAGCCGATGCACAATGAATTCCACCAATTTTTAGAGCCTTTATTCAACACCCACTACGATGATTATTTCCATCGACAAACCGATGAAAATATCCAAGCACGTATTCGAGGGGTGTTATTGATGGCCTTTTCCAATAACAGCAATGCCATCCTTTTGTGCACCAGCAACAAAAGCGAGACCGCCGTGGGTTACACCACGTTGTATGGTGACATGGCTGGAGGGTTTGCACCCATCAAAGACTTATTCAAACTGCAAGTTTATGCCTTGTGTGAATACCGCAACAGCATCGATCCTGCGGGGCCGGTGATACCATTGAATACCATCACCAAACCACCATCAGCGGAATTAAGACCTGATCAGAAAGACTCTGACTCATTGCCCGAGTATGAGGTGTTAGATCACATCCTTGAGTTGTACCTGCATGATCACAAAGATGCGGAACAAATAGCCAAAACCACCGAACAAGACATGGCTTTGGTGGTGAGGGTACTGAAAATGGTTGATCGCAACGAATACAAACGCCAACAAGCCGCACCCGGTCCACGGGTCACACAAATGGCCTTTGGCAAAGACCGCAGGATGCCCATCACCAACGGCTATGTGCACCACGCTGAATGAGTATGGCGATGCACACTTTGTTGTTTGGATTGACAGCTGATCCAATCCACAAAGGCCACGAACAAGTAATACTCAACAGTTTTGAGTTCGCCAAGAACAACGGCATTCAGATTGAACAACTGCTGCTGATCCCCACATACCAACCCAACTTAATCGCTGGTAAAAGCCAACCACAAAGCGCATTCAGGGCCCGCTTTGAAATGTGTGAATTGGTCGCCGAAGGCATCAGAAAAAACTTAAAATTACCAGTGTATGTGACTGATATAGAAAAACAACTTTATGATTTAAATGGCGTTAAAAGCTACAGCTATGACACCCTGCATGCCACTGAAGTTAAGCACAAATTGTTCGTACTCAGTGCCGATCATTTTTCTGGCCGTTGGCCTAAGTTCAGAAAATGGCACCAGTGGCAGCGGCTGGTTAAAGAGAATGGTTTAATGATTCACCAAAGACCTGGCCATGGCATCAACGCCAGTTTCATCCAACAATTAAAAACCATCAACCCGGCGATACATGTGGTTGAAGGCCTGCCGCAAATTGATGTTTCATCGACCGAGTTGAGGGCCAAACTAAAAAGCCAGCCGATTGACACGATCAGTCACCTTGATGAGGCAGTTAAGGCTTTCATAGAATCCCATGAAATTTATTAAACGATCAAAGCTGGCTGGGTACCATGCACAAAAACTGATTGAACCAGGGCCAAAAGACCCCACTTATCAATCTCGTTTCAGAACAAAGAATTTACGTCACCGATGAAGTAAATACCGGTGACAGGAGAACCAATTGAAAGCCAATACAGCCATGCTTGAATCATTGAAAACACTGCTAGAAAACATACCACAAGATTGGATTGAGCTGACCACGCATCGACTCGATATTTACAACGAGGCAGCAGCCAAAACCGAATTCCTCGAGGGCATGCAGACGTTATTGGCCAGTGGCGATACAGCAACCAAGTCGCTGGCTCAACTGCCTACAGCCTATGATTACATCCGTTTGGGGCACCAATTATCCAGTGTACTTGAATGGGTTTTGGCTGACATCAACCAAGTTTCACCTGATCAGGTCATTTCCTTCGCCTCATCCACCATGCCGCTGTTGGCTTTATTGCGCAGCAACAAATTGGCCAATCAAACCACCCACATCTACTATGATGGCGCACACGCACCCCTGCTTGATGAGGCCCGGTTACACCAAGTATACGGTTACCAGTATCAACTGACCCAAGTGAATCGCCTTGAAGAGGTACCCGCAATACCCGACACCACCCAAGTATTTGTCACACAGCAACCATTCGAACAGCCCTTGCCTCACGCTGATCACATCGATGCCACCATCAACATCAATCCAACATATGGTGCTTATGTCATCATCCATGGGGGCAACCACTCAGCGACAGTAGATGCTGTGCAACACGTTAGAAGACGTGAGACCACTGCGATGTCGCCCAAACACTGTCTACACGTGTTAAAAACCATGGTTGGCGCCGAGAGCGAATCAATTAAGTTGAGTGAAAAAGCCGCCTTGACCGTGGCTCAATGCATCAATAAAAACACCGGTAGTCAAAGCCAGCCATTGGTGGCATCAAGCGGCCTTTCAATTCAATACGCCATTTTGATGGGCCTGATTGAACATGCCAAAACCGAATATCCGGAGAAACCGATACGCATCATTCTACCGCCTAACTGTTACGGCGGCACCAATGATCAATCGCGACGTGTCGCCGCGCTGATCCCAGAAGTTGAAATCATGGACTTGTTGGTTGATGGTGGTGCAGATTTGGTCACCAGCCTAGAAGGGATATTGAGACAAGTGGCAGAAATCGATGGCGTGCCCTTGGTGTTGGCCGAAATTCCCACCAATCCACGGGTCGAAGTACCCGATATGCTGTTGCTGGGTGAAACGTTGACCACAGTGCGTCAAACACCGGATGAGAAAACGGCTATTCCGGCGGTGTTCATAGTGGATCAAACCTTCTGCCCCAACGTCAAGTTACTGCATCAACAAAGCGAATTAGACGGCGTAAAGACCATATCGTTTTCCAGCGGTTCAAAATTCCCCAGTGGCGGGCGCTGTATTGCTGGCTACTGTGCTGCCAACCAAGCGGCCACAGCTTTGATGCCGCTGATAGAATCACATTTGTTGCTGTCGGATAACGTCGCTGATGACAATCAGATGAACATTTTGGCAGAAACCATGCCATCAATGCCTGAAAGGATTGCACAAGCATATGAAAAAACCCGAGAAATGGTCGATCAGGTAAAACTCATGCTGCCGAATTCAAAAACCTTTTATGTCACTGATGAGATTGCCCGACGTGGTTTCACCCCTTCTGTGTTCTCTTTGGATTTGCCGGTTCATGCCGAATCGAATGAAGAACGACAAGCCCTACAAAAACAGATGAACAAAAAACTGATTGAGTTCATGATCAACAGACACCCGGATGATTGTAAAAATTGTGTCAGTTATGGTCAACTCAAAGGCAGTTATTGGACCATCCCTGCCACGTCAACCCAAGGTACCACCAAGGAGGCTGACAAAGACTATGTGGTCAGGGTTTCCCTTTCACCTGAAGTGGATGTGGATGTACTGCTGCAATCATTGAAAGAATTTTGTCTGCAACACGGGTTGTTGTGATCTGCCATAACTAACCAATTATTAACTTGTTTCAGCATTGACCTGAATATCAGCAACAGCAGATTTTAAGCCTTCTACTGAGTTTAAAAAACGAACTATTTTAAGTTGTTTGAGTCATATACAAGCATCTTGTCACAGTAAAAATTTCAATGGGCTTGAATTCAAAACAGATTATTAAATTCCTTTTGACTGGTCTGATTACAGTCCTTTCTCTTAGTGGTGTTTTTTTCATAATCATGACATTGTCCGTCATTCCGGATGGCATTGATGAAAGTCACTCAAAACAAAATAGCGCAAAAATTGAGTTGCTGAGATTGGATCAATCGCTTGCAGAATACAAACTGGATTCAAACAATTACCCTGACAGTCTAAAGGACTTACACGTAGAAAATCACCCCATGTGGATGGGACCTTATATCAAAGTAAAAGACCTCATTGACCCCTGGGGAGAATATTACCATTACCAGAACTACCCAGAAAGAGGTGGCTACCAACTCTATACATTGGGTAAAGATAAGAAAATTGGTGGCATTGAGCACGCCAAAGACCAAATCAGCGAATCGTCATTGAAAATTATCAACCCTGATAAATAAATTACAAAAACTTCAGTTACCGTTAAATTTAATTTATAATCATATTATGCATAAAGTTTTGGCAATACTCTATTCCTGTTTGCCACTCATCGCCACAGTGGTTATGTTATCTGCGTGCGGCTCACCCACTCGGTTGAAGCACAATAATAACATTGCTGCTAAGGACATTTTTCAAGACCATTTATTTGATACCTCATTCACAATCCAACCATTGGATCAAGTATTTGCCCTCACCCCTGAACAAGAAGCGCATTTCAAAAGTAAATTTCACAGTAATGAATACCGCGATTTGTCAGATTCGCAAAGGGTCTTCGAGTATTTAAAAAACCACCTTGAGCATTTTATTTCCACTCAGAGACGCTCACAGCCTCAGAATCATTGTCCCAAAACGCCGGTAACTGCATGTCACTGGCCTTGTTGACCAAAGCATTATCCAAACTCACTCACGTGGGCATCAGTTATGAGTTGGCCAGAACACCTCCGGTGTTTCAGCGTGAAAACAATTATGAACTGTCCTCGCAGCACATCCGGGCTGAGGTTTATAACAAAACCACCAAAAGCACCAAACAATTTGTTAAGCCCAATGACCGGGTTAAAGTTGATTATTTTTCCACACCGGTTCACGCACTTTGAGAAAAGTAAAAACCAATGAGTTTTATTCGCTGCATTACAGTAACAAAGCCGCGGAACACATGCTCAAAGGTGAGTATGATGCGGCTTATGCCAACATCAAAGAAGCTTTGAACATTAAATCAAACAACCTCATAGCTGTGAACATACTGGGTGTACTTTATCACCGGACGGGTCACCAGCAGTGGGCTGAAAACAGTTACCTATATGGCCTGTCATTGAAAGGCGACCATTTAGAATTACTTAACAACTACCACAACTTACTCATCACAAATGGGCGCCACTCTGAAGCAGAACAGGTGGCCACGGTGATTGCCAGCTATGACAATCCAGACCCTTTCAGGTGGCTGGATTTGGCGGATGAAGAACTGGCCGCTGACAACTTAAGAAAATCAATAAGATTTTATGAGAAAGCCATTGAAAAAGCGGACTATTTGCACCAACCCTATGCCGGTATAGCCGCCGCTAATTTTAAATTAGGTCGCATTGATCAGGCCCTCACAGCGATGGAAATGGCGATGAAGAACGCCCACACCATAAAGACAACCAACCGCTACCAAGTCAAATACAACGCCCTCAAGTCGATGCAAGAAACAAACTAAAAGCACAGCACTGCCATTGGGTGATAGAATTCATCTTTTTCATGACTTAGGATACTATGCAACACATCATTTGCACCGCCAGCGAACTGGTTTCAACCAAAATCAAAGGTGACGGATTCATCAAAACCAATGAACAAATATTTGATTTAAACCAACTGTGGATTGGCCCTCGCCCCCACCTTGAGGAGGACGAGAATTTCAAGCAAATCATTCCCTATGTGATCCTTTCATACCAAGGCAAAATTGCGGTTTACCAACGCACCAAAAAAGGCGGTGAAAGCCGCCTACACAACCTCAACTCCATTGGTTTTGGTGGCCACATTGATGCCTTTGATTTGGCCTATGACACACAAGGCGTAATCAATTTGGATAAAACCATAGAAACTTCGGCACAAAGAGAGATTGATGAAGAACTGATAGTTTCAGAAATCATCAGCAAAACCCACTTGGGCTATATATTAGATAACAGCAACCCGGTCGGTCGGGTCCACATTGGCGTGGTCGAGCGCTGGGAACTGGCCAGCCCTGAAGTGCGCAGCAACGAAGATCAAATCAAGGTTTTGGGCTTGTTTGAGCTGGATGCCATCAAGGCGTTAGATGAAGCAATGGAAAATTGGAGTGAACACATTGTAAATGGCCTATAATTCGTTTTGGTAAAGCCATTCGATGATGAAGCATGCACACCCCTTTGCCCATAGTAACGGGTTGAGGGGTGTGACATTAAACCTTTATTCAGCTGTTCGGTATTTTTCAAACCAGGCCAAAATACTAGCTACTTTAGCGACCAAATTACTGGGACGGCTGGCAATGCCGTGACTGGCACCAGGGATTCTGACCATGGCCGATTCCACTTTCTGTAACTTCAAAGCTGAATAATACTGTTCAGACTCAGCAATGGGTGTGCGAAAATCCTCTTCACCAGTGAGTAACATGGTGGGCGTGGTGACATTACCAACATATGACAAGGGCGAGCGTTTCAAATAGTTTTCAGTGTCTTCCCATGGCTTATTAGGAAACCAATACTTGTAGAAAAAACCCGGATTATCCGCATACAACACAAAGCTGATCCAATTAATCACTGGCTTGGCCACCACAGCCGCTTTAAAACGATCGGTGTGACCGACTATCCAAGCAGTCAATACCCCACCGCCGCTGCCACCAGTAACAAATAACTGATCTGCATCCACATAGCCCGACTCAATCGCCTTATCCACCCCAGACATCAAATCATGGTAATCATTGTTGGGATAATCATGATGAATTAAATTTGCAAATTCCTGACCATACCCCGTACTGCCCCGTGGATTGGCATACAGCACCACATAACCAGCTGCAGCAAATAGCTGCACTTCAGCAGAAAACACCGAACCATAACTGGCAAAGGGTCCACCATGAATTTCTAAGATCAAAGGATACTTTTTATTGGGATCAAAATGAGGCGGCTTCACCAGCCAGCCCTGCACCTGTCGTTGGTCAATTGATGATTGCCACCACAACTCTTCAACTTCTCCCAAAGCTTTGTGATCAAACAAATCGGCATTCACTTGGGTCAAACGACGCACTTTTTTGTTATTAACAACAGCCAGGTCTGCCGGATGTTCCGTGCCACCATAAGTGAAAGCCACGCGGTTATTTTCAGCCACAGAAAATGCCGCTGCGTTGTATGGACGTCCCAGTGACAAACCACCCATTTTCTCAGCCACATCAGTGATTGAGCCATTGAGTTTTACCAAGGCCAACTTACCATCACCACGATCGGTATACTGTACGTACAGCCCTTTTGAGTTAGCCGCCCATGCCATGGACTGCACCGAACGATCCAACTCACTTGAGATGAGTTTTTGGTTATTACCGTCAGCATCCATCACATAAAGCTTTCTGACAGTGTGTCCCTGGAAGGTATCATCAAAACCAACATAAGCCAGTTTTTTTCCATCAGGAGACAATTGCGCATTGCCATCAGGGCCAAATCGGCTGGTTAAGGCTTTGATGCTTAAGTCAGTCAAGTCCAAGCGGTAAATTTCAGCATTGAGTGGTTCAAACTCATGATCCTCATGCAAATTAGCAGTAAAGAACACCGACTTTTTATCAGCAGAGAAAATGGGGCTTTGGTGGTTATGTGCTGAATCAGTCAACTGACGCGGCGTACCACCATCAATCGGCAAACTGAAAATTTGTCGATTACCGGCAGGCAGAAAGCCACGGCCATCAGCACGGTAGTTCATGTCATCAATATAAATAGGTGGTTTGTTCCATTGCGCCCCTTTGGGCTTGGTTGGCATTTGTACCAATGATTTTTTGGCTTTGGGTACAAACTGAGTAAACACCAAATGCTTATCATCCCTAGACCATGAAACTTGTGCTGGTGGGTACTTGGAGTTGGTCAAGGGTGCTGAATCTCTGGAGTCCATCCACATCACATACAACTTGGTTTTGTCATCGGCATGATCAGAAAGGTAGACAATTTTTTTCCCATCATGAGACCATTTGGCTGCTCGGGCACTGTGATTACCGGTGGTCAACGGCCTGTTGTTCTTACCATCAAAATCAATGATCCACAAGTTACTGTGATTTTTGTCGGTCATCACGTCTTTGAAGTGGCGGGTATAAATGATTTGTTTGCCGTTGGGTGATATTTGCGGGTCTGAGACGTACTCTAAATTGAACACATCAAGCAGTTCAAGGTGTTGGTTTTTTTCTGCGAATATGCTGTTTGAAAACAGCACCAGCAACAATAAGGATGCGATAAATTTCATGGTGTGTTGTTCTTAATGGGTGACACATCAGTATAAACCACATCCGACAACAACCAAAGACTGCTTATTGATTTCTAATCAGTCGACTGTCTCCAATCGCCAATCAACCGTGAATGACTCATCATGTTCCTCAGACCTGATTTTACTGGGGTTGATAATTTTTACTTCGAACACATCACCTTTGAGCTGATTGATTTCAAACCATTCTTCAGGCGTTAAAATCAAGTCATAATTCCCTGGTTCAGAGACTTTTAAGGTGTAAACCTCATCCTCAATTTGGTGCAAATACATTGGGGCTCCGTTGGCTTTGCGCTCGTTTTTTGCTGTGTCCTCAACCGCCTCAACGCCATACAATTGTTTCATCATCACCGCAAAACCCAATAATTCAAAAGGTTGGGTTTGGCGCATCAATCCCGGCTGATTACCGTCTCGGGTTTTTATCCGAGTGACTTTACAGTCATCACAATAGACATTTTTATCGACCTGCCAGGTGATGTTAAATTCATCCGTCTTATGCTGCTCCCACATGTCGATTAAATTAACGATTTTTACTTGAAAGGCGTTGCCATCGACCTGGGTGATTTTAAACCATGTTTCAGGTTTTAGCGTCAGGCTGTACTCGCCCGGCGATGAAACTGTCATTTCATACACATCATCAGCCAACTGATGCAGGTATTTTGGTGATCCGTCTTTGTTTCTGGTTTTAAAATGGGTTTTTTCGGTATAAACGACACCATTGATTTGGTTAATCATTGCCTGAAAACCATTCAACTCAAAGGGTTGTGCTGTCTCGGCATCCATGACAGCATTTTGTTTTTCGGCATGAACGCAATTGAGGACGAACAACAGCAGGCAAAAAACTGAAGTAAAGCGTGTTTTAATCTTCTTGATACGGGTTGATGACATTTTTGGCACAAAACTGTCCGGCCAAAAACCCCGAGTATACAACCACAAACCAAACCCAAACTGAATAGCCCTCTATTTTATTCAACCAATAAGCTGGCCAAGCGATGGCTGTAACAAAATTCATGATTGAATTAACGAACAGATTCACCAAATCACCCACCCCAATCGAAGTGATGGTTTCAATCAGACTGCCTTCACTGGTTAAAAAGTCATAAATTTCCCTGAACTCAACCACCACATAGGTCAGTACCGCAATCACGCCATAAAAACCTCCACCAAATGACATCCACTTTGACATCAAAACATGCTGAATGGACCAATCCTCGTTCTTCACTTTTTTGTTCAAGGCCTTGTTATCTTTGGTGTCATCCAATGAGTCTGTGCCGTATTGTTTATAAACCAGATAGTACAGTATCAAACTCACTGCAGCTGTACTTAAAAATGCTAAAACCAACTTAAATATGTTCATGGTTGTAGGTTGTTATCTGCCATACAGGCAAAGTCCAAAAAAATATTTCCACACATAAAGACGCCTCATTTAACTCCAGTGATGTACATTTTAGCAAATGCACAGTGCTAAAACAGTGCCAGAAGCAACCCCTTTAACGGATTAGATATTTTTATGGTGGTTAAACATTCAGTCTGAAAATCCTTCAATTTTCTTATAAACAATCAGAGAATAAATCACTGGTACGAATCCGGCTGCCATCAACAAACCCGTCATTAGCCAAACAGGCCAAGACAACAGTGCTCCAATCATGACCAATAAGCCACAAATCACAAAAGCCCAAGCGCCCAATTTATGGGTTTTGAACCACACTTCATCTGAGGCCAAGGTCCATGGTGTTCTGATGCCTAAAAAGAAGTTTTTAGGGACTTTACTGAGGTAGTTTCCAATAATAACAAACAACAAACCAACACCACCCAATATCCACTTGTTCATGTCAATGTCATTATTCAAAGCAGCCTCAAACATCAACACCATCACAGCCAACATAAAAACGGCCATCACCATGATCAATATTTCATAGACTTTTTTTGCGGCTTCTAACTTAAATCCTTTCGGCGCTATTTTAGGCAGAAAGAACAACAATAAATTGGTGATTGTAGAAATTAACGGCAACATATAAACACCCCATGGCTTACTGGTGTAGTCATCCACCTCACCTTTGATGTTCCAGTGGGTTGGAATTTGTTCAGGTAGTTTGGGCTCATACATAATTGCCACCACCCAAGTGACAATCAATACAGTTACGACCGAGATAAAAAGTTTATTCAATTTCATCATTTTCTCTGTTAAATAATTGTTTCATTATCAACAACAACTCCTCAGCCACACTTAAATTCAAGGTGTAAATGCGTTGTTGTCCTTGTCTTCTGACCCTGACCAATTCAGCTTTTTTAAGAATACTTAAATGATGCGACAAAGTGGCGCCACTGAAATCAAAATGTGATTTGATGTCTGCCACTGACAGTTCCTGTTCTTTAAGTATGGCCAATATTTTGCGTCGCTGCACATCTGCAATGGCAGTAAATAGCGACGCTTGTTGGTTAGACTCATTCATATATTTAGATTATCATCTAATTATCTATTTGTCAAGATGGTCTATAATCTCCTATTTTCAAATTCAATCACCTATGGATGCACTGCCCTTTTACAGCGAATACCTGAGCTTGTTCATGTCATTGATTGTGGCTGGTACGGGTCTCAAACTGGCCTTGCAACAACAATCGAACAAAACATATCGAATCGGCGAAAAAGAAATCAATCGACAAAAAGCCCACACCGCAGCCATGCTGGTATTGATGGGCGGGGTCATTCAAACCGTCTCTGACACCATGCAGATGTTAGATGGCAGGACTTTATTACTTGATGAAAAAATACTGGCTGCTTACGTCTTTTCTTTGGCAGTGATGGTGATGAAAAAATAACACTGTTTTACTTTATTAGACTTTAGTCGTATCTACCAATGGCTAATACCTTGTATGCCATTTATTAAATATCATAACACCATCATTTATATTGGAGGTGTTAATGAAAACCAGAAAGAAACTACTGATTGCAGCCATCTCAACGGCCTTGTTTTCAGGCAATGCAGCCGCTTCAGGCGATGAATTTCAAAGATTAGAAGACAAAATCACCGCTTTGGAAACCATGCTCATGTCTTTAAAAGCAGAGTTGGCTGAAAAAGATCAAGCCGAACAAAAAGCCGAGAAAATGCAAGCCGCTCAGGCACAAAAAGCCGCCCAAGAAATGGCGGAAGCGAAAGCTGCTGAGGCAGAAGCAAAGTCAGCAGCACCTCAAAGCACTTATAAATTCGGAGGCTTTGTCAAAACCACCGCATCATTCTCAGCCTACAGTGATGGTGACTTGGCCGCTGGATCAGTGGGTCGAGACTTCTATATCCCAGGCACCACTCCAGTGGGTGGCGAAGGGGAAGGCACTGACTTTGATTTTCATGCCAAAGAAACCAGGTTTAATTTGAAAACCACTCACAAATTAGCCAATGGTGATGACATTGGTACTTTCATTGAGTTGGATTTTTTACTGGCACCCAGCGGCAACGAGCGAGTCAGTAACTCCTACCAACCCAGAATCAGGCACGCATTCATTACCTACAACGACTGGTTGTTTGGCCAAACTTGGTCGACTTTCCAAGACGTTGGCGCACTACCTGAATCTGCTGACTTTTTGGCCGCCTCTGATGGCATCGTATTTGAACGTCAAGCGATGGTCAGGTACAGCAAAGGCCCATGGTCATTGGCTTTGGAAAACCCTGAAACCACCCTCACCCCATTTGGCGGCGGTGGTCGCATTGTCTCTGACGACAACGGCGCACCTGACTTTGTGGCTAAATACACCCACAAAGCAGGCTGGGGGCATCTGGCAGTGGCCGGCTTGTTCCGTTACTTAGAACTGGATAACGTCGGTGATGACACCAGTGAGGCCGCCTATGGCTTAAGTCTGACTGGTAAATACAAGCTCGGCAATCGCGATGACATTCGATTCAACGTGGCCTCTGGTGCAGGCATGGGACGCTATGTGGCATTGAACACAGCCAACGCCGCAGTTGTTACAGACAACGGCTCACTCGACACCATTGATTCAACCGCAGTGGCAGTGGCTTATCGACACCATTGGAGCGACCAATGGCGCTCAAACTTCATCTTATCTCGCATAGACATCGATAACGATGCTGATTACACCGGCGGTGGTGTCACCAAGTCATCTCAAAGTGCACAAATTAACCTGTTGTATTCACCAGCACCCAAGTTAACACTGGGCATGGGTTATTTGCATGGTAAACGTGAAATTGAAAGTGGCACCGATGGTGAATTAAACCGCTTAATCTTCAGCGCCAAGTATGCTTTTTAAACTGCATCAATCAAAGTGAAATCACAGGGGCAATCAAGCCCCTGTTGGCGTTTAAAAAAAGTATAATCAAAAGAAAAGCCAAAACATGAACAGACATTTAAAAACTGCATTTTTTATCGCCCCATTGCTGGCCATTGCTGGATACATAGGCGCTGGCTATTTCATTTCATCAAAACAGGCCGATGAGACATATGGCCAACTGCAGCTGGCTGGCTCTTGTTTACCGACAGAAAATGCTTGTGTGTTTATATCCCCTGCTGTTGAACTGAAATTGATCAGCAATGAACAACAAGGACAACAACAACTGGCCCTGATAACAACCCAGCCAGTTAAGCATTTAACTTTAGGCATGGCAGAGGCTTTCACTGATAACAAACAACCATTCAGACAATTCCAAATGATGAAATCTGATGACAACAAATACTGGCAAATTAAACTGCAGCCCAATGATATCATTGCTAAATACAAGCACATTCGCATTGCTTTTTCATACCAAGGCAAAGGTTATTTTGCCGAGTCAGAGGTTAGATTCTGATGGAAATAGAACAACTTGAAATTCACGATTTTCTGCAAAACACCCACCCATTGAACAAACTGACCGCTGATGAATTGAAGCAGTTAACCGCGGCCATCGAAATAGCCTACACTGCCCGTGGTGAGACCATTCTTGAACCAGAAACACAGAACCAATGGCTTTATCTGATTCGTTCAGGGGCCGTGAAAAGAACCGACCACCAGGACGGTTTGGTGGCCCAGTTCAGTAGCCAGGACTTTTTCGGCCACAAAGCGCTGGAACGCGGCGGCCTGATCAAAAACAAAGTAGTTGCCCTAGAGGACAGTTTATTTTACTTGATACCCAATGCAGTTTATCAGCAGCTGATGATCAGCAACAATGACTTCAAAAACTACTTCAGCCAACAGAAAAACCAACGCCTGAAAAGCGCTATCAACGAACTCAAAACTGGCCAAGAAAACATCCTGATAAAATCCAGAGTGGCCGACTTCTTACACCACCAACCCTTGAGAATCCCTGCCAATACCAGTATCCGTAAGACTGCCCTTATGATGCGTGACAGCAACCAAACAGCTGCCTTGATCACTGAACAAAACAGACTCAAAGGCATAGTAACTGACCGAGTCTTTTGTACCAAAGTGGTGACCCAAGCCCTGGACACTGAGGTGGCCATCAGTGAAATCATGACCCAAGATGTGATCACCATTGGCCCACAACAAACAGGCTTGGAGGCCATGTTATTGATGACACGCTTGAACGTCAGGCATCTACCCGTGGTTCAAGACCAAAAACTACTGGGCATGATCACTGCCACTGACTTGATTCACCACCAAAGTCACAACCCCATTTACCTGGTTAATCAAATTCACAAAGCCGATGACCAAAAAACATTGATACAACTCAGCGCTCAGCTGCCTACGGCTTTATGCAAGATGGTCGATGCTGATTTAAATGCCAACGACATCGCTTATTCGATCAGTTCCATTGGGCGTGCCATCATTCAAAAAGTCATCAAACTTAATCTGAAAAAACTCGGTAAGGCACCCGTTCCTTTCGCTTATATGGTCGCCGGCTCATTGGCTCGCAATGACCAAACAGCACACTCTGATCAAGACAATGGCTTGTTGCTTTCGGATGAGTATGATGAACAACTTCATGGCAGCTATTTTGAACAACTCGCGGCGGCAGTTTCCAATGACTTGAACCAATGTGGTTATGTGTTGTGCCCAGGAGATGTTATGGCCAGCAACAGCCAATGGCGTCAGCCACTGCAACAATGGGTGTCTTACTTCAATCGCTGGATCAACCAACCCGAGCCCAAGGCTTTGATGTATTCCAGTATCTTTTTCGATTTGCGCTGTGTTTACGGCGATGTGAGTTTGTTTCAATCACTGCAACAACAAGTGCACGCCATGATTAAAAACAACCGCATTTTTCTGGCATACATGGCCGCCAATGCACAGCAGAACAAACCACCTTTGGGTTTGTTTCGTCGCTTCGTCTTGGAATCACATGGGGCAGAAAACAAAGCCCTAGACATGAAAAAACGCGGCATCATGCCTTGTACTGATATTGCCCGGGTTTTTGCTTTGGATGCCGGTACCGAAGTGATTAATACCGCCGACCGGTTAAGCAGCGCTGAAGCAGCTGGTATTATTTCACAGGAGGCTGCAGAAGATTTAGTCGACAGTTTTGAATTTCTCAGCATGGTGCGACTGCAGCACCAAGTCAAAAACATCAAACTGGGCAAAGCCGCTGATAACTATGTTGATCCCAACGAACTCTCCTCGCTGGAACGCCGGCACCTGAAAGATGCATTTGAATTGATCAGCACCTATCAAGACGTGTTATCAAAGAAATACAACCAAGGCCAAATGTAAGCGCAGTTGATGTTCTGGAATAATAAAAACCAAAAGCTGATTGATCGTGCCCTGCGCCTGAACCCAATGGGTCAATTGAAAAATTATTTAATGACGCCATTGGTTGACCTGAATCTACCGGCCTTATCTGTTGATTATTTGGTGCTGGATTTTGAAACCACTGGTTTGGATGACCAAAGAGACCATATCATCAGTATCGGCTTCACCGAAATCAGTCAAGGTCGGGTGCAACTCAATCGCAGTCAACACCATTTGGTCAAAACTGAAAAAAAACTCGAAAGTGACAATGTCAGCATCCACCAAATCACTGATGATGAGGTCAGTCAAGGCATCGGCATCAAAGCCATGATGAACTTATTACTACAACACATGGCTGGTAAAGCGGTGGTGGCACATTACCAAAGCATAGAATACAACTTCATCCAACGCATCAGTGAACAACTGTATGGTCATGCCTTGCCTATGGTGATGGTCGATACCCTACAAATAGAACGAAGAAAACTGCAACGGCTGTTTCGCCCCATAGGTGCCAATCAATTGCGCCTGTTTAATTTGCGCAACGACTATAACTTGCCGCGTTACCATGCTCACAATGCGATGGAAGATGCCATCGCCACGGCAGAATTGCTACTGGCGCAAATCTGCCACCGACAACAACAGCACAAAGCGGTAAAACTCAAAGACATCACCAGTTAATTCAACATGCCCTGAAAATCTCTCATCGACAGTCACCGTTAAAACTTATAAAATAAATAGACACCAACAAAAGAGCGGCATCATGGACAAAGATTTGAAAATTGCGATTGTTATCATCAGCATCATCATACTTATTGCCTTGTTTGAGGACTCAGGCCCCATCGGTGCCAGGCATTCTGTCATGCCGGTACAAAGCAGCCATCAGAAATCCAATAAATCATCAACACAAACCACCTCCCAATCACGACAAAAATCTTGTTATCACAATGGCATCGAGCTCAAAGGCAAGGTCCAATTCGTCGACTCTTTCCCTGATCTTAAAATCAAATACGTCAGCTCCTTTGCCGACATTCATGTTGAGTTTGTTTCCTCGTTTCCTGATGACTGCGGCCAATGGCAAGAAGTTGACTCGTTCCCTGATTTCAAAGTCCAGGTAGTGGATTCATTTCCCGACATTGAAGTCAAAAAAGTCAGCTCTTTTCCAGGCATGCAGTGATGCATAAAACAGTGACAAGACTGCTGCCTACGACCAAGGTCTAATGCCATAAAAAACCGAACAATGTCATAGTAAGCTTTTAAGCAAAAAACCATATGAGTTCTGCCATGAAAAATCTGTATCCAGTTAATCCTGAGTTTGCCGCAAAGGCGATTTGTGACAATGAAAAATACTCAGCCATGTATCAGCAAAGCATTGAGGACAATGAAGGCTTTTGGGCTGAACATGGTCAACGCCTTGATTGGTATAAACCTTACACCCAAGTAAAAGATGTTTCATTTGCCAAAGATGACCTGCACATCAAATGGTTTGCTGATGGTGAACTCAATGTATCCTACAACTGCATCGATAGACACCTACCGGAAAAGGCTGATCAAACTGCCATCATATGGGAAGGAGATAACCCCGATGAGTCAAAACACATCACTTATGCCCAGCTGCATAAGCAGGTGTGCGTATTTGCTAACACCTTAAAAAAACTCGGTGTCAGCAAAGGTGATCGAGTCACTTTATACATGCCAATGGTTCCTGAGGCGGCCTATGCCATGCTGGCCTGTGCCCGCATTGGTGCCATACATTCGGTGGTGTTTGGTGGCTTTTCACCCGATGCACTGGGTGACCGCATCATTAACTGTAAATCCAAGTTAGTCATCACGGCCGACCGTGGCGTGCGTGGCAGCAAGTCCATACCGCTTAAAGCCAACGTGGATAAAGCCGCTGAAAAACCTGGCGTTAAAGATTACTTGGAATCGGTGTTGGTAATCAAGACATCTGATGAAGCCGTTAATTGGCAGGCTCATGACCATTGGTACCATGAGGCCAGTGAAGGCGTAGGCAGCCAGTGTGAGCCCGAAATCATGAATGCAGAAGACCCCTTGTTCATTCTGTATACCTCTGGTTCCACGGGCCAACCCAAAGGGGTGTTACACACTTCAGGTGGTTATCTGGTCTATGCCTCAATGACCCACGAGTATGTGTTTGACATCCACCCAGGCGATACCTATTGGTGCACCGCTGATATTGGCTGGATCACTGGTCACAGCTATGTGGTATATGGTCCCCTTGCCAATGGCGCCACCACCTTGATGTTTGAAGGCGTGCCCAATTACCCGGACTTCAGTCGTTTCTGGCAAGTCTGTGACAAACACCAAGTCAACGTCTGTTATACCGCCCCCACTGCTATTCGTGCTTTGATGAAAGAAGGCGATGAACCAGTCAATGCCACATCCAGAAAGTCTTTGCGGGTGTTAGGTTCTGTTGGCGAGCCGATCAATCCAGAAGCTTGGAAATGGTATTATGAAGTGGTTGGCGATGAACGCTGCCCGATTGTTGATACCTGGTGGCAAACCGAAACTGGCGGCATCATGATCACACCCTTACCAGGCGCAACCGATTTGAAACCAGGTTCAGCCACCCGCCCCTTCTTCGGCGTGATGCCTGCCCTGCTAGATAATGACGGCAATGAATTATTTGGTGAAGCCAGTGGCAATTTAGTCATCACCGATTCATGGCCTGGACAGATGCGCACAGTGTTCGGTGATCATGCCCGTTTTTACACCACTTATTTTTCTGCTTTTGATGGTGTTTATACCACCGGCGATGGTGCCAAACGAGATGCCGATGGCTTTTATTGGATCACAGGTCGTACAGATGATGTGCTGAATGTTTCTGGTCATCGCATGGGTACTGCTGAGGTCGAGAGTGCCTTGGTGGCGCATGACGCCGTGGCAGAGGCGGCTGTGGTGGGTTACCCCCATGACATCAAGGGCCAAGGCATCTACGCCTATGTCACTTTGAACAGTGGTGTCAGTGAGTCTGATGACTTACGCATGGAATTGGTCAAATGGGTACGCAAAGAAATCGGCCCAATAGCCACACCGGACAAAATCCAATGGGCCCCTGGCTTGCCTAAAACTCGCTCAGGTAAAATCATGCGTCGCATCTTGCGCAAAATCGCGGCCAATGAACATGACCAATTGGGTGATACTTCGACCTTGGCCGAACCTGAAGTGGTGGTTCACCTCACCAACAACAGACTAAACAAGTAAAACAACAAACGATGAATTGGGACATTGATAACATAGCCGTTGATAAAATCATCATTGCCGATGACCATCCGATGTTCAGGAATGCGCTCAGAGGCGCTCTGAACTTGGAACAAAATGGTTGCCAAATCATTGAAGCTGAATCATCTGATACGCTGCGCGTTGAATTACGTGAACACCACGATGCTGACTTATTGATACTGGATCTAAATATGCCTGGGGTTGAAGGGTTTTCCGCTTTGGCATTTGTGCAAAAGAAATATCCTGATTTGCCCATTATCATGATTTCAGCCAACGATAAACCAGAAACCATCATGCATGCCAAACACTTCGGCGCATTGGGTTTCGTCAGCAAGTCAGCCAGTATAGAAGACATCAGAAAAGGTTTAAATACTGTACTGAAAGGCGATATTTACTTCCCATACCAATTCAACGAACAAGCCTACATCACACAAGATGAGGGCATTGCTGAGACCACGCGCCAAGTGGCTGAATTAACGCCCCAACAACTCAAAGTATTGGGCATGATCAAACAAGGCCTGCTGAACAAACAAATTGCTTATGATTTAGACATTTCAGAAGCCACAGTCAAGGCCCATGTGACCGCCATCATGCGAAAACTCGAGGTCAATAACCGCACCCAAGCGGTGATGAAAGTGGCTAACATTGATATGGGCGATGCATGAATGGCTCAATGCAATAATTGATTGATCATTTGCCTGAGTTTGATGGGTTTGATCGGTTTTAATAGCAAGTGATAACCAGCCTGCTTGGCTGCTGTTTTCAGCGCCTCTGAATGGTTAGCGGTGATTAAAACAACCGGACAATTTAATTGCAACTGTTGCAACAACGATGAGGCCACATCGGTACCCAATTCATCATTCAACTGATAATCAACCAACAACAAATCTGGCCGCATGCCCGCCTCAAGTAAAGCCATCGCCCCGACCGAGCCCTCAACACACTGCACACCCATTCCCCATCCGGTTAACAGCTGCTGCATGCCTTTGAGGATTTGAGGTTCATTATCTATGCACAAAACTTGTTTTTGCGCCGCCACCACAGGCCCAGACGTCGCCACATTGGTTGGCTCCAACTCACCGGACTGCTGTGCTACTGCTTCCTCTAGTGTGACCACAAAAGATGAACCACGCCCAGGAACTGACCTGATGGTCAAAGCTAAACCCAGTTGTTTGACGATGCGATCAACAATGCTCAAACCCAGACCCAATCCTTTGTCCTGTTCCTGAGCAACTTTGTTTAAACGCTTGAATTCATTAAATATTTCAATTTGCTCATCATCATTCAAACCGACACCGGTATCAATCACCCACAATTGTATTTGCCCTTGGTGTCGCCGAGCCGTAACCAACACCCCGCCCTTTTCAGTATAACGAATGGCATTACTGACTAAGTTTTGTAACACCCGATAAAGTAACTTTTCATCGGTTTTGAGCCAAAAATCAACCTCATGTACCCGCAGATCAAGTCCTTTTTTGGCCGCCCTGGGGTGATACTGAGCGGCCAACTGTTGTAGCAGCTGATTCAGTGAGAAATCGGTTTGATTGATCTGCACACCCCCAGCATCAAACTGCGCAATATCCAACAACGCACTGAGCATGTTTTCCGCTGCTCGCAGCGAATGATCTAGGTTATAGACAGTCTCAGCCACATCAGGTTCCAGTTGGTCACTTTGTTCGCGCAAAATTGAGGTGAATAAGCGGGCTGCATTGAATGGTTGTAACAAATCATGGCTGGCATCTGCGATGAACTTGGTTTTGCTTAAATTGGCTTGTTGTGCTTGCTCTGTTGCAATGGACAAAGCTTCAGTTCGCTGTTCTACTCGCTGCTCCAAATTAACTTTGGCTTGTTTCAACTCAAGTTCTGCCTTGCGCCTGGTGCTTATGTCTTGCATGATCACAAACACCCCATTAACTTGGTCTTGTTGCCAATCAGGTACATAAGTACCCAGAATAAAGTGCTCTTGACCCTGATAATCAGCCAAGGACATCTCAAAGCTCATGGTTTCACCGCCGAAAGCAGCGCGCAGATAGGGCTCACGTTTGGCCAATTCCGTTTCATCAAATAACTCAGCTAAGGATGACCCAACCAACTCGGTGCGCTCACGTCCCATAAACTGTTCATAGGCCTTATTAACGAACATGATGCGTTGTTGCTTACTCAAGTAAGCCAACATCGCCGGTGAATTATCGGTGTAAAGTTGGATCTGTTTTTGGCTTTCAATCAATTTTTCTTGGGCTGCCTTGTATTGGGTCACATCGCTGTATGTGGTAACGTAACCGCCATTGGGCATGGGGTGACCCTCAATTTGTAACACCCTGCCATTATCGAAGGCACGTTCTGTTTGATAACTGCGCCTTTGTCGCAACAACACCAAACGTTTTTCAATTTCCTGCTGACTCTCTGCGGCAGGCATCAGGCCGCGTTTGAGGTTATACCGCAACACATGTTCAATTGGCATACCTCGCTTGATAAAATCTGCAGGATATTCTAGCAATTCAATGTACTGCTTATTCCAAGCAATCAACCGCAAATTATCATCGACCACACTGACACCTTGGGAGATATTATCCAATGTCGCCTCAGTCAGGGAGCGATTGAATTGAATCGCTTGGGTGGTCTGATCCAAAAGTCCAAGTATTTCATTCACCGCCAAACCTTTACTTTGTAACATTGCGGTCATCACGGCTCGTGCAGATGATGAACCGATTGATCCTGCCAGTAAAGTCTCGGTGAATTGAATCAGCTGTGGGCTGGCAGTCTCTTCATCACTGAGCTCATGGTTCAAATCTTGCGCAAATTCATTGAATGATATATTGGCAAAACCTTCCCCAACCAAGCGAGCAACCAGTTGCTTCAAATCAGCCACAATCAAGTCATCTCTGACAGCGGCAGCATCCACAGTTCGATTCACTCGCCGCGGCTGTTTTAGCCACCCAGAAATAAAAGCATAAACTACGTGCATGGCGATGTTGCTCAATACCGACACACCAAACAATTTAAAAATAGGCGGTTGATCACTGGTCAGTTGGAGCATGCTGGTTAAAATACCGTATTCAGTCTGTGCAACCCCAACCATGGGCGCCGGAAAGAAGACCATCACAAACCAAGCACAAACGCCCGCCAACATGCCCATGAAAGCGGCTTGTTTATTCGACCTTTGCCAGTAAATGCCCAACAATATGGCTGGCGCAAATTGCACCATCAATAAAAAGGATAAATTACCCATGGCCGCCAGGGGCACATTATCATGCGCCAAGCCATAAAACACCAAAGCTGCGAAACTGATGGCAAATATACTGACCCTGCGGGACCACAGCACCACCCGTTGCAGGCCGTCTTTGTGTTTCAAGTGATAATGATTGAAACGCAAATACAGCGGCAAAATCAAATCGTTACTGACCATGGTACTCAAAGCGATGGTGGCGATGATGACCATGCCTGTGGCAGCCGCCAGACCACCTAAAAACACCAACAAGGTCAGACCTGATTGTTGGTAATACATCGGTAGCTGCAACACATACAAATCAGCCCGGCTACTTTGACCCAAAAATTCACTACCTGCCAAGGCGATGGGTATCACAAACAGGGTAAACAACAGTAAATAAAGGATAAAAATCAATCTGGCTTTACCCAAATCTGTTCGGCTCTCATTTTCAATCACGGTGACATGGAACTGTCTCGGTAAACACATAAACACCATCAATGCCAACATCGACTGAGCCATAAAATTGATTGAAAGGACTGGCCCACCGGCTACTTTAGGGTCTGCCATGCCGTGCGCGATGACTGCTTGGGGCTCCTTGAACAACACAAACACCACAAACAACCCAACTGCCACAAACGCCAACAATTTCAAAGCCGATTCAAAAGCTATGGAGAGCATCAAACCGCGGTGGTGTTCAGTCACATCCAACTTGCGGGTACCAAATATGGTGGAAAAAAATGCCAACAACACCGTGATTAATAAAGCACTGTAAAAATCATTTGAGCCACTGTGATCAGCTTGTTCACTGATGACGTCGATGCTGGCGGTAATGGCCTCTAACTGCAAAGCAATGTATGGAATAGAAGCCACCACTGCAGTGATTGTCACCAACACCGCCACCCGCCGAGATTTGCCATACAAACTGGCAATGAAATCAGCCACTGAAGTGATGTTGTTGGCTTTACTTAAGGTGATGATTTTCACCACCAATGGCCAGCCGACTGTAAACAAAATCAGCGGCCCAAGGTATATCGGCAAAAAATCCCAGCCCTTACTGGCAGCCGTACCCACAGCACCGAAAAACGTCCATGAGGTGCAATAAACCCCTAAGGATAAACCGTAAACCCAACTGCGCAAACGAGGTTTGTGCTGTATGTTCAGCCCATCACCCCAACGGGCAATGCCATACATCAGTGCCATATACAGCACCAATATGATGTAAACCGCATATTCAGTGAACATGATTTTGGTTGAGCTTATTCAGGCAAGCAGCTGATTTCATGAGATTATTCTATCAAGTAAAGATGCTTTTGAGCGAAAAAACCAAAATAAAATACATGGCAGCACAATCGCCAGCAAAAAAATAATGATCAAGTACGATATCCTGCCCGCAGCACGTAGACCAAAGTCTAAGTTTAATTGTTCAGTGCTTTTGTTACATTAGGTCTAATTCATTTAAAAAGAGGATCACATGTCTACAAATAGCAATCATGCTAACTACTGGAAAGCCAACCTCAAATTGATGGGGTTGTTGTTATCCATTTGGTTCATTGTTTCGTTTTTGTGCGGCATTGTTTTTGTTGATGAACTCAACCAAATTCAATTCGCTGGCTTCAAATTGGGCTTCTGGATGGCACAACAAGGTGCACTCTATGTCTTTTTAATTCTTATTGCAGTTTATGTCAGGGGCATGAACAAGCTCGATAAGAAATTTGGGGTGGAGGAATAATCATGGAATTAAAGACTTTAACCATAACCGTTGTTGTTCTCTCTTTCGCTTTGTACATCGCCATTGCGATTTGGTCAAAGGCCAAAAGCACCGGTGATTTTTACATTGCTGGCAAAGGTGTTAACCCGATTGCCAACGGCATGGCCACTGCGGCCGATTGGATGTCAGCCGCATCGTTCATCTCAATGGCAGGTATCATCGCTTTTGCTGGTTATGATGCCTCGGTTTATTTGATGGGTTGGACCGGCGGTTATGTGCTGCTGGCGCTGTTATTGGCACCCTACTTACGTAAGTTTGGAAAATTCACGGTACCACAATTCATTGGTGATCGGTATTATTCAAAAACGGCGCGGATAGTGGCAGTGATTTGTTTGATCATCATCTCATTCACCTACGTAGCTGGCCAAATGCGCGGCGTGGGTATTGTGTTCTCACGCTTTTTAGAAGTAGAAATTGTCACTGGTTTGATCATTGGTATGGGCATTGTGTTTTTCTATGCGGTTTTAGGCGGCATGAAGGGCATCACTTACACCCAAGTGGCACAATACTGTGTGTTGATTTTTGCCTACATGGTACCAGCCATATTCATCTCCATCCAAGCCACGGGTAACCCAGTACCACAACTTGCTTTTGGCAGCGAAATGACTGGTGAAGGCATGTATTTACTGACTAAACTAGATAATGTGGTTCAATCCTTGGGCTTTACTGCCTACACCGATGGTGCTAAGAGTACTGTAGACATGTTTTTTATTACTGCCGCATTGATGGTTGGTACTGCTGGTCTGCCGCATGTGATTGTTAGGTTCTTTACTGTGCCTAAGGTGGCTGATGCCAGAAAATCGGCTTTTTGGGCCCTGTTCTTCATCACCATCCTTTATACCACCGCTCCAGCTGTGGGCGCTTTGGGCCGCATGAACTTGATTGAAACCATTCAACCGGGCGCTGTGGGCTCAGTGGCTGGCAATTTGGAATACAGTAAAAAACCCGACTGGTTCGCCACTTGGGAAAAAACGGGCTTGTTGGCATTTGATGATAAAAATGGCGATGGCCGCATTCAGTACTACAACGACAAAAACCAAGACTTCAAAGCCACCGCTGAAAGTTATGGCTGGCAAGGCAATGAATTAAAAGTGGATCGCGACATCATGGTATTGGCCAATCCAGAAATTGCCCAATTACCCAACTGGGTCATTGCATTGATTGCTGCTGGTGGTATTGCCGCCGCGCTGTCAACCGCTGCGGGATTATTGCTGGTAATTTCAGCAGCCATTTCTCATGATTTGGTCAAAGGCATGTTGATGCCAAGCATCTCAGAGAAGAAAGAACTGATGGTGGGACGTGTTGCTGCCGCATTTGCCATTATCGTGGCCGGTTACTTGGGCGCCAATCCGCCAGGCTTTGTGGCCCAAGTGGTGGCATTGGCTTTTGGCTTGGCAGCCTCATCCCTATTCCCTGCTATCTTGATGGGCATTTTCTCCAAACGAGCCAACAAAGCCGGTGCGATTGCTGGCATGGTTGTTGGTATTGTCTTCACTTTGAGTTATATCATCTACTTCAAAACCCTGAACGTAGAGTTGAACAACGCCGAACATTGGTGGTTTGGTATCTCACCTGAGGGCATAGGTACTTTGGGTATGATCCTTAACTTTGTGGTGGCCTTTGTGGTCAGTAAAGTCACTGCCCCACCACCAGCAGAAATCCAAGAGTTGGTTGAATCAATCAGGATTCCAAAAGCAACCACTTAAGGACCGAGGTAAAAAAGTGGCTGGTTTGAACCAGCCACGTCTCCCCAAGCCCTGCTCAAGCAGGGTTTTTTTATGCTTTCAAATTAAAAACTGTCCGCAAAAATGATGTCATTGGCGTAACTTTCATCAGCACCTGCATCTAATACATGCGTGCCACTGGCATTGATTTGCGTTGGGTCATCCCAGCCTCTGGCTTCAACATCTATGTCCAATAGCTGAGTCAAAGCAATACCATCGCACAGATCAATCGCAAATGAATCAGAACTGAGGTGAAAGTCACCAGCCAAACGATCGACAAAACCTGGATCAAGCACAGAAACTTGACCACCAAGGTATGAATTGGCCTCATGAGCGATCAAACAATTGATAGATATGGGGCCATTATCTGGACCAAATAAGTTACCAGAACCGGGATCATGAACAATCGAATTCAATAAAGTTAAAGAGGAATCACCGGTCGGACCAACACCAAACACACTGCTGGCTGATTCATTGTCTGCAATGGTAACGTGACGCAGATCTGTGGCAGCACCATCAAAAGCACTGATCACCCCAAAATCTGAAAAGCCGTCAATGCCCCCATCGCCATTGTCATTAAAAATACTGCTTTCAACAAACACGGCTGCTGTTTGACCTGTGGCATAAATGGCTGTGCCAAAATCAGCACGATTCTCCTCTAAATAACTTTGTCTGATATTTAACACGCCTCCATCAGATACATAAAAAGCACCTCCTCGGCCAGAATCATCGCCCGATGTATTGGCTATGATGTGGTTACATCGGTCTTTATTCCAACACCCTCCCACTTGTCTTTCAACCGTGAACTTGGCATTGCCACCAATAAAAACGCCTCCACCATGACCACCAGCTGTATTGCCATCAATCACCACACCGTTGCCATACGCTTCAGTTTGAAAGCCAGATTCTTGCAGGTATATCCCACCACCATCACCGTCAGCATTATCATCCTCATCAGCCACATTATTAATAACAGTGATTGGTTGTTGATTAGAGCCTAAACAATTGTCATCAACACACATTTTTTGACCGAATAAATAGAGCTTCGCCCCCAAAGTAGCAAATACACCACCGGCATCGTTGTTAGCAGAATTGCCAATGATGCCAGCAAATCCGGTTAAGGAGCCCGCAAACAGCTCACTGTAGAAACTGATTTCACAACCATTCCGCATAGAAATGCCAGCCGCTGAATTGACTGCTGAATTATTCACCACCAAACTCATACCTGTGAAGGTTACATCTGCTAAACCGATACATAAAAGGCCGCCTGCACTTGCACTGGATGTGTTTTCGACAACCACCACATCTTGACCAAAAACATCAAGTTCAGCGGCATTCACACCAATGCCGCCATCCACATTCATCCCAGCACCAAAAGTTCCATCATTGTTAATGATTAAAACCCGCAACAGCTGTAACTCCAAATCAGTTTCATCCAAAGATAAACCACCGCCGTTAACCGCATTGGAGGAGGTCCCATTTTCTAACCTCAAGTTTTCTAACCTAACCACCTGTCTTTGGCCTTTGGTAACACCTGAGATGTGAATCACTGGGGCGGTCATATTGGCTCCATCAATAACCGTTAAATCATTGCTTGTTTGGCTGTTGCTGTTGGCTGCGGCACAATCAGTAAACCCACCTCTGATTACCACGCTTTGGTTATCGATTGAGATGTTCTCAAGGTAAGTACCATTTGATGCCACCCTGATTTCTGCCACTCCGGTATCAATCGCCTGCTGGAGGCTGCTTGATGCCACATTCAATTCACAGTCCCCATCAGCGCCCAGGCTGATGAATTCGCCCGCAGGCCTGGTTGCAATCACTGTACTCAATTGATCAAAACTTTGTGATTTGAGTATGTCTTGATTCAATTTATTGCTGAATTGTTTGCTTTTAGCAACAGCTACCAAGGGGCAAAACATTAATAATAACAACGACAACAACAATGAACCGAAGTGAACGAATGGTATATTTACCGGAACTTTTAGGGTTGAATCTTTCATCATCATAACTTCCTCATTTGATTGAATCACCCAGCAAAACAGCCCTCACTTTATAGTTATACTGAGAGCTGTTCACTGGCTCTCTACTCATTCTGCTGAAAACGATGTGTCTTCGAAGCCATCTGCAAAAATCAAATCAGCACGGGTAAAATCAAGCACATCGACGGCGCCAGCCTCAACATCACCATCACCAGACTGCCAACCTGGCACACCAACTGCCAGCCCAACGAAGCCATTGAATTGACCGGCTGTCAGCGCCCTGCCATACAAGCTACCTATGTTTTGACTTGAATCCACGTCACGAGACTGGCGGTATTCATCACCATTGAGGCTGATGCCTGCGGCGTTACCATACAAGATATTGATGCTGCCAGCATTGTCCACCACAGCATCGTCATTGAAACTGATGTCCTCCGGTGTACCAACCACCAAGTCAGCAAAACCATCATCATTTAGATCGACCAACAAGACAGCAGAACCAAATTCATCGCTATTGGCTGCAGTACCCAAAACACTGCTGTTATTTTGTGAAATAAATTGGCTGCCTTCTTCAGATAGCGAATTGGTGTCTCCATAGAGGATGTTGACCCCGCCAATATCAACCAAGCCACTGGCATTGGCATCCTCACGCCAAACCCCAACCGCCAAATCATCAAAGCCATCGTTATTGATGTCACCAGCTGACAAAGCATGGCCAAACTCATCGCCAGCCTCAAAAATACCGCTGACTGGACCTTCTTGCGAGCGGATATAATCATTAGAGGTCAGGCCAGACGCCGAGCCTTCAATAATTTGCACAATGCCTGCATTGAATTCACCATCAATGTCCTCACCCGGCACACCAATAGCCAAATCCGCATACTGGTCGTTATCAAAATACCCAGTAGCCAAACTCCAGCCAAATAGATCACCCTCCTGCACACTGTCTTCAATTGATGCTGTGTTTTGACTATAACCCTGCCTGCTGTCTAAGTCTACACCGGCTGCTGAACCATAATAAATGACCACTGAACCGGCATTATCGATGTCATTGTCTGTGCCAAAATCTTCCAAGGGCACACCCACCACCAAATCATCAAAGCCATCGGCATCAAAATCACCAGCTGCCAGTGCGGTACCAAATTGATCATTGCTCTCAACCCCCACAGAAGGTTGTCCTGGTAACCCGGGTCGAATCAACAACGACTCATTACCAAAACCAGATTTGGCGCCATAAAACACATTCACCACACCTGCATTGAGAACTGGCGATACACTGAACACGTCTTCAAATGGTACCCCAACAGCTAAGTCATCAATGTCATCACCATTGAAATCACCGGTGGTCAGGGCGCGACCAAATAAATCGTTTTCCTCTATACCATCTTGCGCTTGATCAAAGCTTTGATAAATGAGCTGGGTTCTGCTGCCCAACCCGCCAGCCGTACCATAAATGATCATGACAGCACCCGTGTTCTCAATGGGTGTACCCAAAACCTCTAAGTCATATCGTGGAATCCCCACAGCCAGATCATCATAACCATCATTGTCATAATCACCATTGGCCAAAGCATACCCAAACTCATCATCCTCTGCTGTTGCATAAATGCTGATTACAGTATCCAAGTCCAAAAAATTCGATCCCTCAATGGCTTTGATTGCATTGTGTTGGGTTTTCGTTGCATGGGTGTTTTGGCCAGCCAGAGCGCCAATTAAAAGTACGGTCAACAACCCTGCTGTCTGCGGTCTCTTTTTCATAATAATTCCTTTCAAATAAATAAAACAAAATTGAACATGGGTTTTTCAAACCTGTGTATATGTTAGGAATTACAGTGCTGATAAAAATGATGCTGGGCTCATGGTTTGGTGATGAAAACTTGAGGATGTCTTATCCAATGAATTTTTAACATCCATTGAATTTTCAGCATTGAGTGAATTATTTGTTTGCCTTGGCAGCCTCAGGAGTTAAGCCAAAGCGCTGAGCAAAGGCCAGGTGCCGCTGGGTTGCTTGTTTGATGATTGGGTTGAATTGGTGGTGATCACGAAGTGACATCAAAGCTGGGTCTATCAAAAAGTAATTCATTGGAAAAAAACCTTGATCAACAGCCTGTTGAAACTGCTTTATGGCTTGCTCGGTTGATCCAGCCATGGCATAGAGCTGTGCTAACTTATAAGTCATTTCACCATCGGTGTGTTTTTGTGTCGTTCTGAGCTGATTGATGCCATCAATGGTAGCTACTGCTGCCGCATGATCCGCAACGACCACATACAACAGGGCTTGCGAATAACGGCCGAATAAATCTTCCGGTGTTCTTTTGACTACGCCCTCTAGAATTTTTTGGGCTTGCTTCGATTCATCATTGAGGTATAAATTCAAGGCACGAAAATAATCATGATAGGCACTACCGGGTTCCGCCAACAAGGCCAAATGCTCACTGAATCGGTTTTGGTACAGCAAAGTATTAGGTGCATGTTGAATGGGCTTTTCACTGAAGAAAAACGGATCCAGCTGAAGAATTCTGTCTATATTTTCACTCGACATGTCCAAAAATCCAGCATAGCGCAGGCTGTATGACATGTCGTAAATGTCGCTGGGGTTATTCCAGTCAGCTTGCTTGGAAAACTCATAGGCTTCTTCGACTTGGTTAGACTCAACCAAAATGGTGCTTCGGCGCATGTCCATGGCTTGGAATTTATCTGGTGCCAATCGATCCACCACCGCAGCCATCACCAAGCCTTTGGCATGGTAGTCAGTTGATTCGCCACATATCCAAACCCTTTTGTAGTAATTCATGAACAACTGCAAATAGGCATACACAAATTCATCGTCCCTTGCTACCGCTTTGAGTAACAATTCTTCGGCCCGTTTCATGTCATCGCATTGATCCGAGCGCGACATGTGGTGTGCCGCTATCACCAATCGATAAGCTTCGGGGTCATCAGTCTCAAAATGATCGTCTTGATTAAGCGTTAAGCCTGGCTTGATGATTTCGACAATACTCCTGACGGTCACTTTGCGTTGTTTATACAAGGCATTCAGCTCCTTTACATCATTGGGATAAGGAAATTCAAAAGCACCCAAAGGAAACGGCGTTAGGGTGCCGTCTTGATTCAATTTGTGCAAGGTCAAATGTAAATTTACGATTTTGGCACTGTTGGATTCAATGAACCCCTGAATCAGAAAATTAGACCGGGTGGCCTCTTGTATGGCGTATAAGTCTTCCACTTGTTCACCCATACTGACCAAGCTGTCAGGGTGGATGACTTTCATATTAAAATTTTGACCCAACTGATGAATCAAATAATCAATCAACGATTGCACCAGCATCTCCAATTCATCATTGCCTGAATTGATTTCTATCGGCAGCACAGACAGAATTTGATAGGCCTGGTTTTTGGTATTGATTGAAAGCGCCCCAGCACTTGATTGTTCTGATTTATTGATGCCATCCTTTTCAGCATAAAGCGCCCAATAACCAAACACCAAGACACCCAAAGCTGCTAATGAAAAAATAGGTGCAGTCCATGTTTTGGCTTTCAAGCCAGATGACGTTGCTGGAACCACAGCATCACTGGACTCAACTTCAGTGACCGCTGCAACAAACTGATACCCCTTGCCCCTGACTGTTCTGATGACAGAATCTTTGTTTGCTTTATCATCAATGGCTTTTCTCAATTCATAAATGATCCTGGTAATCACATTATCGGTCAAGGTTCGACCTTGCCACAATTCATCAAACAGCTCATCTTTGGTAACCACCCGCCGATGATTTTCAATCAAGTACAACAAGGCATTGAATACTTGTGGCTCAAGCTCAATTTCTTGATTGCCACGATTTAGCTTGATGGTCTCGGTGTTGAGTTGGAATGAACCAAACGAATAAATTGCCATGAAATAAATAATACTATGAATGGCATGATTTTCAGAACAATTTTTACCCCATTGGGAAAGTAATCAATGACTTGATATTTTTGGGCTTGTCTGTGGTGACTGCTAGCAGATTAAGTCGAATTTGAGTTATGATAGATTACTGTTAAAACAACCATGACAAAGAGGATTCCTATGAATAAAATAATTCATGTATTGTGGCTGAGCGTGGCCATGGTGTTCATCAGTGGTCTACCTACCCTGACCCAAGCCAAAGCCAAAGCCAAAGAAACAACGCACCCACTGGCCAACATGCCACTGCGCAACATTGGACCGGCGATGATATCTGGGCGCATCTCAGAATTTGCTTTTCACCCAACCAAGAAACATGAGTTTTACGTCGCCACATCCTCTGGTAACTTATGGAAAACCAGCAACAACACCATCACTTGGGAACCCATCTTTGAACACCAGGGCTCTTATTCTTTGGGCACCATTGAAATTGACCAAAATAACCCGCTGATTATTTGGGTCGGTTCAGGCGAAAACAACTCGCAACGCAGTGTCGCCTATGGTGATGGCGTTTATAAAACCACTGATGGCGGTAAAACCTGGAAAAACATGGGTTTAAAAAACTCCAACCACATTTCCCAAATATGGATTCATCCAGAAGATTCAGACACCGTGCTGGTGGCAGCACAAGGCCCTCTGTGGAGTAACGGCGGTGATCGCGGCCTGTATAAAACCACCGATGGTGGCGAGAGTTGGGACCGCATCCTAGAAATCGACAAATATACCGGTGTCAATGAATTCGTAATTGATCCTGATAATTTCGATCACATCATAGCCAGTTCATACCAACGCCGACGCCATGTCTGGACCCTAATCAATGGTGGACCTGGCAGCGGCATCCATAAAACCACCGATGGCGGCGAAACCTGGACTGAAATCACCGCTGGCTTACCCAAAGACAACATGGGTCGCATTGGTCTGGCCAACGCGCCATCCAGCCCCAAAACCGTTTACGCCATCATCGAGGCAAATGACAAAGAAAAAGGCGTATACCGCTCACTGGATTTTGGCCAGAACTGGCACAAGCAGTCCAGTTATATGACCAACAGCCCCCAATACTACAATGAACTGATTGTAGACCCACATAATCCAGACCGGGTTTATTCCATGAACACCTTCACCAACATCACCGAGGATGGCGGTAAAACCTGGAAGCCTTTGTCTTTGAAATTCAGGCACGTGGATGATCATGCCTTGTGGATTGACCCAGATAACACCGAACATTTATACATCGGTGGTGATGGTGGTATTTACGAAACTTGGGACCGCGGCCAAACATGGCGCCACGTCCAAAACCTGCCAATCGCACAGTTCTACCGCATCGAACCCGACAATGCCGAACCATTTTATAATGTCTGTGGCGGCACCCAGGACAACAACTCGCTGTGTGCGCCTTCTCGCACCAACGACATCCACGGCATCACCAATGCCGACTGGCACATCATTCTGGGCGGTGATGGCTATGAACCCCAGTTCGATCCCAATGACCCCAATATCATTTATGCCCAATACCAATACGGTGGCTTGGCCAGATACGACCGCCGCACCATGGAGCGGGTTTATATCGCCCCACACCCTGGTGCTGATGAACCGGCATACAAATGGAACTGGAACGCACCGCTGCTGCTCAGCCCGCACAACAGCACCCGCTTGTATTATGGTGCTGAAAAACTGTTCCGCTCTGATGATCGTGGTGACTCATGGCAAATCATCAGCCCTGACCTGACCCAACAAATCGATCGCAACGAACTGGAAGTAATGGATCGTGTTTGGAGTGTTGATACCATTGCCAAAAACGTCTCAACCTCGAAATACGGCAGTTTGATCGGTATCACCGAAAGCCCAGTCCAAGCAGACTTACTGATGACGGGCAGCGATGATGGTGTGATCAGTGTCTCTGCTGATGGCGGTGAAAATTGGCGTTCTGTGAAATCATTCAGAGGTGTGCCTGACATGTCTTATGTTTCAGACGTGCTGTTTTCTCACCACAGCGCCGATGTGGCTTATGCCACCATAGGCAACCACAAACGCGGTGACTATAAACCTTATGTTTTGAAAACAACCGACCAAGGCAAATCCTGGAAACTGATCAGCAACAACCTACCTGAACGAGGCTCAGCGCACACCATTGTTGAGGATCATGTGAAGCCAGGCTTATTGTTTGTGGGCACTGAATTTGGTGTGTTTTTCAGCCAAAACGATGGCGATTCATGGGTAGAGCTGAAACAATTACCTACCATCGCGGTGCGTGATTTGGCCATTCAGCAGCGTGAAAACGACTTGGTCGTTGGCACTTTTGGACGTGGTGTTTATATCCTAGATGACTACACGCCGTTAAGAACAGCAGCCGATAGCTTGAATGAGACTGCCACAGTCTTCCCAGTTAAAGACGCTTGGTTGTACATTGAAGGTGATCAGTTTGATGACCGTGAAAAAGGCTCATCCGGCAGTGATTTCTTTACCGCACCTAACCCACCCGGTGGTGCCACCATTTCTTACCATTTGAAAGACGCATTCAAGTCGTTGAAGAAACAACGTCGCAGTGCTGAAATTAAAAAAGAAAAAGCCGGCGAAAACACACCCTATCCTTCTTGGGATGCGTTACGTGCTGAGGACAACGAAGAAGCACCCAGCGTGTTTGTTCTGATCGAAGATGACAAAGGCAATGTGGTCAGTCGGGTTCCGGCCAAAAACAGCAAAGGTTTTCAACGGGTTCAATGGGACATGCGCTACCCTGCACCAGATGCGGTTAGCTTGAGAAAACCAGGTTTCGTGCCTTATTGGGTCTCTCCACCCATGGGCCCTTTGGCCATCCCGGGTGAATACCGCGCCACGCTAATGAAACGCCAAGGCGGTGAATTAAGTGCTTTGAGTGAAGCCATGCCTTTCCGCTTAAAATCAATGGACAACAGCCCTGAAATTTCAGCCAACCCTGAAGCTGTATTGGCTTTCAAAAAACAACTGGCAGAACTACAAAGAAAAACCGATGGTGCCAGCGGTAAACTCCGTGAAATGGATAACCGCCTGAAACACCTGTACAAAGCCGTAGACCTGACCACAGCCGCTACCGAGGAGCATGCCCAAACTGCCAGATATTTGGCCGGAAGGGTCCAAGACTTAAAAGTCAAAATGTGGGGTGACAGCACCATCGCATCTAGACAAGAAGCCGTGCCCTGGTCCATCTCACAACGTGTGGGCAGTTTGTATGGTGGTTTGATTGAGTCTCAAGCCGACATCCCAGGCAACTACAAAGATTCCATGCGCATTGCAGCGGGTCAGCTCTCAACCGCACTGAAAACCATGCACATGCTGGAAACAGACTTAAGGATGTTCGAAGAAGAACTGGGCGAATACGGTGCACCCTGGACACCAGGTCGTCTGCCTTCCTTGGGTAATAAGTAAGTTCAAGTTAAACTTAACCAAAGCCGATGACTGTATCGGCTTTGGTTACCCTGTTAAAGCTGACGCCTCACCTCACCCTGCACTTCATGGCTGAATACAACCGCGGTTAAGTCAATCAAACTACAAAACCAGCATGTTTACCTGCCTTAAGGCATTTAAATTGTACATATAAATCTAATTTTCATGTTTATTTCATAACTTTTTCATGTTTTTCATAACACTTTCCCCTAATCTGAAAGTGACTGTGGCACCAATGAAACCATTCAGTGGCATTAATTTAAACTGCTGAATTAAACCAGCAGGGTTGCTGGACTGGAGCTGCAGCATCAACATAAAAAAGGAGAAAAAACATGAAGTTTTTAAAGCAAGGGGAATTCATCCATCACAGCATGATACTGATCTTATTGATGTTCATCAGTGGCTTCACACAAGCCAACCAAATAGATCGAATTCCAGTCACAGAAAAGCTCAAAGCCAATAAGCTACCAGCCACAAAGCGCATCAAGCTCAAACCAAAGGCTGCGGTGATTAAGCCCAAATTGAGTCTGTATCGCGAAGGCCTACAAAAACAACGGGTGGTGATTAAATTCATTGATGGGCCAAAAATCAGAATCAAACCAATGCCTGGGATTGAACACAACGACCAGAAAATAAAAACCATCAATGACCGCATCAGTAAGACAGTCTTGATGGATCGCTTGCATGACGAATACGACCAACACCTGATTAAACAGAAAAAAATGTCGGTCAGAAAGTTAAGAAAACAACTCACTGCGGCCAGAAAGCACCTAAGCCAGTCACCACTGGTCGGTTTTGGAAAGCTGTTTGGAAACGATACCAAACTGCTCTCACGTTTGCGGAAGAACACCGAGTTCGTGACCCGCAAACAAAGCGCTGATCTGGCCAATTATTATTGGGCACAAGTAAAAGACACGGCATCAGCGGTTGAGCTGGTCAATCGATTGAACGCCTTAGATGTTGTCGAAATTGCTTACCTACCACCAGTGCCTGAAAACGCCGATGTGGCACCGCCCACGCCTAATTTGCAGGGCAGCCAAACTTATCTGAACCCAGCACCACAAGGAATCGATGCCCTTTATGCCTGGAACCAGCCTGGTGGCAAAGGTGAGTTAATAAAAATAGTTGATATAGAAAGTGGCTGGAACCTGAACCATGAAGACTTACCGTCCATGTTCATCACTGATGGTCGAATTCGAACCGGCGATAAAGGCCAACATGGTACCGCTGTAATGGGCGTCATGCTGGCCAAAGAGGACGGCTCCGGTGTCACCGGAATCGTACCTAATGCTTCTGGTGGCGTGGTTTCAGTACGTCGCGGCCAAGGCATTTGGGGGCATTATGATGTCGCTGAGGCTGTTTTTGTGGGACTGGTTAACATGTCAGAAGGTGATGTGATGTTGATTGAACAACACGCCAAAGGACCCGGCAATGTCAATTGTGACTGCAATGAAGATCAATGTGGTTACATTGCCATGGAATATTGGCAGGCAGAATTTGACATGATCAATGCCGCATCAGCTGCCGGCATCATAGTTGCAGAAGCAGCAGGAAATGGCAGTGTTAACCTCGATAACAGTCGTTATAAGGACCGCTTTGACCGCAACGTGCGTGATTCAGGCGCCCTGTTCATCGGCGCTGGTGATCCAAATAACAACCACACCCCAACTTGCTGGACCAACCATGGCAGTCGAGTGGATGTTCAAGGCTATGGTAATTCAGTCACCACCACGGGTTATGGTGCTAATGGCCTGCGTTTTGATGGCAATGACGACATCCAATGGTACACCAACTCTTTCAATGGAACCTCCAGCGCCACACCGGTGGTGGCAGGCGCTGTGGCTGCCATCCAAGGCTGGCAGGTGGCCCGTGGACGCGGACCACTGGATTGGTATGAAATGGGCCAACTGCTGAAATCAACAGGCACGCCACAAGGTGCAGGTGTCAGCATTGGACCACTGCCCGATATCAAGGCTGCCATGCTACAGCAGGAAGCGGCTCAACCTTCCTTAATTCAAGACACAGATAATGATGGCGTCCCTGATTCCAGCTATGAGGTGGAAGTAGTTTTATCCATGGACGGGGACTTGTTGGACAGTGTACCGGCCCGCTCTGGTTTTTCTGGCGACCGCACCCGAACCATCGGCACCGCAGGAGAGTTTCTGGCCATTGAGCGCATCAAAATGGCCGAACGCAGTGACCGCCCCTGCTTCATACAAGCAGAAAAAGCCCACATCCTTAACAACACCCGTGAGTTACCTCATGCCAACATCGACATCTGCGGTAACAGAGGCCCTACCAGTCGCTCGGAGAAGTTTGTACCGACACTGACCACCTCACACGATACGTTCATCCGTGGTGTCTCGGTGTGTAACTCCAAGACCAAAAACAACACCCGGCTCAAAGGCGTAAAACTCTACCGCACCCGTGTTGAGAGTGATAACACCTTAACCCGAATTTCCAACCCAACTACATTTGAACGTCCTAACTGTGATGATAATTGGCGCACACCCGCCTATTGTCCTGGTGACTCATTGGCCACCAAATTAGTGGTGTACATCGAAGATGAGGGTAACAACGAAGTTATTACCGGACTTGGTTTGCGTTGTAAAACGCTGGATTCTGAAGAGGTATGCATTTCAGGAGATTGTCCTTAAGCAATCGGTACTTAACCATAAGCTTCGCAACTTAATACCCAGTTGCGAAGCTTTTTTAAATCAAACCATTCATGCATTCAGTGAAGTACCCGCCGTGAGGACTTGGCATGAATTGACCATAACCTTGTATAAACATCACGCCCTTCATTAACGTGATCATCTGTACGGTGTTAATTGGCATCCCCGAAAAACACAACACAATCAATGCCTAGTTTTTCGGCGCAAACTCCACCAATTCCTGCATTTGCCATTTGACTTTTGTTTTGCCAAAAAGTTGACCTTTAAGTCCTTCAACAGCCATGGCTTCAAAACTTTGCTCAGATGAATCCAGCACCTTCACAGCATGCACTGTGCCGTCAGGGTTGATGATGGCGGCTAATTTCACCCATGGTTGCTCTGCAACGTGTTGACGGTTATTTTTTTGCGCAAATTGATGCACATCAAACTCAGTGGCTAAGACCGTGTTAAACCCAATAGTAATTTTAGATTTTACAGCTTGGTGTTTTTTCAAAGCCGGCAAAAACTTCAGAGTTGCCATGAACTCATCAACCAATTCAACCATCGCTGGCGCTTTATTAATCACCTTATTATGCAAAGCTCGCCATTTAATCACATCACCTTGTTCATCAATGGTTAACCTGTATTCTTCAGGAAAGCCATTACCCATATGCGTGAAATCCACCGAATCAACGGCGTTAATCAAAACTGGTGGGTGACTTTTAGCGTGGTAAATGCGATGAAACCTTTGGTACATCCCAGGCAGTTCTGCATACTGCTGCTCAACCATAGCTTTTCTGAGGGCTAATTGTTCCGCAAAATCAGGTACCAATTCCTCAGCAGTATCTACCCCTCCCCAGATCAGTGGTTGAGGTTTGAGTTCTAATAAATCATCCTCGAACATCACATGTACTTCACTGACTTTTTTGGGTCTGATTGTAGACTTTATCTGCACCGAATCGGCCAGCACCACCATCTTGGGCTGGACCTTTATCTCATTGAGTTTTGGTTTTAATAATTCAAACACCGCTTCAACATGAACATCAGCTGGTTGCTCTGGTAACTCAAAAACAAATGTAATTTTTGCCAGACTGGGAACCCCTTTCCCATCAATGACTTTGGGTTTGAACTTAAACTTCATACCAGCGTTGATTGCAGCATCATTAAAAATTCTGGGCGGCTGCGCTTCAGCAACCTCAACACTGTCAACAGAACCTTGGGCATTGATTGACATGACCACACTGACCTCGCCCTCAATCCTGGCCATGAGGGCCACACGAGGATACTGCGGCGCAATCTGCACAATTGGAATGATCTCATGCACCTCCGGCTCTTTGGCTGTGCTGAAAAAAGGCTGAATTAACAGGAATAATAACAGACAGATTTTTGACATACCTATACTCCTTTGGAAAATGTCATAAAAATAAAAACGCATGTTAGCCCAATCATCACTGCTGCGCAAATCACGCCCTCTTGAGCGCAACAAGATCGCGCTACATTTTATCTGAGCGCGCAGACATTGCTGTCATAATTACTGGATCAGAGGGAGCTAATTAATCGCCTTTTCCATAGACATCGCATCCATGGTACTGCCGTTGCTGAGTATTTGTTTGGCTTCTTTGATTTTCTTATAACCCATATTTTTATAGAACGAAATTGAGTTTAACGAAGCTTTGAGTTTAAGTTTATCGGCATCTTTGCGGTCAGCGAACCGCTCCATTCGTTTCAATAAACGTGAGCCAATACCCTTGCCCGAATGTTTCGGATCAACATACAACGATTTAATCGACTGTTCAGCGATCAAATAAACCCCCACGCCCAACACTTTACTGTTCTCATTGGTAGCGACATAACAGCGGACATTGTCGTTTTTGATGTAGTCAGCCCACCACTGGATTCTTTGACTGTTTGGTTTGGGTGACCATGCTGATAAAACCTGTTTGGCATAGTCTTCTTTGGAGATAGATTGAACCGCTTTGAATTGAACGGTAATCATATCTTTGGCGTCTTTAGACCTCGCGGCTCGGCATTCTATTTCTTTTGTCATAACCATTTATACTACCACAAATACTTGCAAACTTAAAGTCATTACACAAGAGATGTTGGACTCAGACGCCTTGAAGTTCCTTTTTAGGCGATCAGGGGAAGGTGCTTTGGTGTTTCTTGAATTGGTAGTGATAACGAACTTCTTAACTATTTTCGACTGAATATTCGCAGCTTTCATCAACCGAGCAACCCTTTGTCTGCTGACCTG
>NZ_JASJNC010000008.1 GCF_030065545.1 Marinicella marina | reverse complement strand
CCCATCTCGAACTCAGCAGTGAAATGTAGCATCGCCGATGGTAGTGTGGGAGTTCCCATGTGAGAGTAGGACATCGCCAGAATCTTACAAGTAGAAAAGCCTCAACATAAGTTGGGGCTTTTTTTTGCTTGAAATTTGTGATTCCCAATGAAATTATATTGGCTCATTCAATTTGGCTTCAGGCTCGAGCTGTTGTAGCTGGTTTTCACTTGATAAAACCCAATACTGTAGTTCAATTGTGGCCATCTGGTTTCATTTATTCTTGTTCGGTACAAAATATAGAGAGCAAGTACGGCAGATAGTGCTTTCAATCATGCTGAAATTACGTTATTCGAATGGGGTTATTTGCTTTGAAAAGTCGCCATGACGCATAGCAACTTTTCGTTTGGTGGGAATGAACTAATTAATAGCGTTTCTACATAGGCATGAATAAAAAATATAATAAAAATAAAACGTTAATTTATGTGTACTTACAAAACACTTAATTGATATTAATTTATTGCCTCTATGTGTGCATTTGATTTTGACATGAATTTGAACATATAAATATATTGTTAAAAATTGTTTCATCAGATAAGATGTTAATTAAGAGGGGAAATAAATAGAGCACATTATTAAATAACAACAACTGTTTAATTAGAAAATTATAGCTTGTTTTTCTGGGTGTAAATAATCCCATTAAATTACAAAAAATATCAACAACTTTTGGCTGATAGCAATTTTTTATTAATGGTCGGACTATTTAAATCGGCAAATAATAAACCCATACATAGATACAATTGCTTGATTCTGTCTATTCCCTAAATTAAAAACATACGACACTTCCATTATGGGTGTGGTCATTGATTAGGCGTTATCAGATTGTGAATATGTTCAGTTCAGTTGTTAAATCTCGTGGTTTGTTTTTTATTTTAGTGTTTTTCAGTCAAGCATCTATGGCAATAAACCTAGGTGTTAATATTGATAATGCTCCAATCGAATTTACTCCCGGGATTACTCAGACCTCACCTTATGAAATAACTGTTTCAAAAGCCAATGGCTCGGGAGATGTGTCGTTAATTGAAGTCACTTCCTCCTTCACTGGCAGTAGTGGTGCGATAGAGTCATTCACTTGGACTTGTTCTGCATCTGGTGCATCAAGTTGTGCTTCATCTGGTGCAGTCGTTAATAACAGCAACTCATTTTCTGCTGTGGTAAATTTAAGTGGTGATGGCAATGATGCCACCATCACAATTACCAGCATTACTTACGCATCGGATATTTTTAGTGATTTAAATTTTGAAGTAGATATCACTGACTCAGGTGAGTTGGGCAACGGCAATAACAACAACGACAGTACTTCCAGCAATGACACTGATGATGTTGATGTCACGCGAGTTTCAGTTACAGACATCAGTATAGCTGTGGCAGATACAGTGCCAACATCCACTTACACACCTGGCACCAATGCTTCATATACCATTGTTGTTTCAAACGTCGGACCAAGTGATGCAGATAATGTAACGATTGCAGATGGCACACCACCAGCTGGTTTGAACATCACAAGCTGGGATTGTACGGCAGATACCAACAGTTCTTGTTCTGCCGCCAGCGGTGGCACTAATGTTGCTTTGTCGGTTGACTTGGCTGATGATGAACAAGCTACCATAGTAGTCACTGGCAATTACAGCTCAAGTGCTACAACCTCTCCTTTAACTTATGCGGTTTCTGCCACGGTTACCGATAGTCAAGCGACTGATCCAGATGGTTCAGTAAGTAACAATGCTGATAGCAACACCATCAATCCAGTATCTAATTTGGATGTGGCGTTGACCACACCTGCAGGTACATATACCCCAGGCGCAACAGAAAACTATCAAGTTGTTGTAACCAACAATGGCCCTTCAGATGTGTCGGGCGTAAATGTGGTTGATAACACCATTTCCGCTAACACCATTGGTGAGTTTGAATCAATTTCTTGGACATGTACAGCCTCATCAGGTAGTAGCTGTTCTTCAGGTTCTGGTAGTTTGAATACCACAGCTAATCTGCTGGACAATGGAACGGCAACTTATATCATTTCAGTTGAATACGATTCAGCAGCAACCGCCGATCCATTGAATTATGCTGTCACAGCCACTAACCCAGCGAGCCATGGGAGTTCATCTGACAGTGACGATAAAGATTTGACTCGATTACTTGAATCAAATTTAACCGTCACTTTAGACGATGGGGATTTGACATATGTACCGGGATTGGGTGGTACTTTTACTGCTACAATCACCAATACTGGACCTTCTGATGTAACAGGAGTGACTGTGGTTGACAGTGATTTATCAGAAATATCAGACATATCATGGGTATGTTCGGTAACTGATAATAACAGCAGTTGTGATGATAATGGCCCGGTAACTTTACCTGTTGACACGTCTGTTGATTTGGCGGCTGATGACGCTGCTGTGTTCATCATTGATGTTAATTATTTATCCAGCGCAATAACCAACCCATTGGTTTACCAAATCACCGCAAATTTGCCCGCAGGAGTCAATGGTGACTCATCGGTAACTGGTACTGACAACGACGATGCTTTAGATCGGCAAGTTAATATCAGTCTGCTTAAAGAAAGTAAGGATGGCAGTTTTGTACCAGATGAGCCTTTTACCTACACCATCACCATCACCAATGCTGGCCCCAGTGATTTAGGTGCTCCTGAGGATGGCGCAACACCGGCCGAGAACTTATTGATACTTTCTGACGTTCTGGATGAAACATTAAGAGAGCACCCAACAGAGTGTAACAACATTGGATCACCTTGTTGGAAATACTGTCCCAGTGATTTAGGTGTACCTGGCTCAAATATAAGTCAGGATAACTGTCCCGGGTTTGCAGATATTCCATCAGATTTTGGTGGTACGGTCAGTGTTCCCATTCATTTGTCAGCTGGCAGCTCCTCTGAAGTGAGGGTTCATGCACGTGTCACTGATGAATCAGGTTTGGATGATTTCGGTAATGGCAATAATTGCGATGGTGCAACGTTGCCTAGCAGAGAAATTTGTAACACCGCAGAGGCACAACTCACCACAACCAACACCACCAATATTGGCTCTCAAAACCCACTGTCTTCATTTGTTTCCAATGAAATTGAAGTGGGTACAGATTTGCTTGTAACCAAGACAGATAACCTAACATCAGCCTCTCCGGGTACTGAAATCACTTATGAAATAGTGGTTAGAAATGATGGTTTTACTGATGCCGAAGGCATCACATTTGAAGATATTTTACCGGTTTACCCTGCTGCGACTGCGGGTTTAGAGGATGGCAGCATCTCATGGACTTGTGAAACCCTTGACAGCAACGCTTGCTGTATTTCTCAAAGTACCTTTTGTGGTCCAGAAAACCCCACCAGTGGCAGCCTAGGTTTGGGTCAAAATACACTGCAAACTACCATTGATTTAGGTGGTCAAACTGAAGTGCTTTACACGGTTACAGGTACCATCAGCAACCAAGCCAGTGGCACTTTGTTCAATACGGCAACAGCTACTCTGCCAACAGGCATTGATGAGACCGACGAACTGAATAACACGGCTGTAGATGATGACACAGTGCTTGGAGCGGAATCAGATGTGGCAGTAACTAAAATTCTGCAATCAGCTGAATCAAATCCAGACACTGATGGCGTGACTGATTTGAGTTATTTGGTAACAGTAACTAACAACGGCCCTTCTTTTGCTGATGATGTCCGTGTTGAGGATATATTGGACCCAATCAAATTAGACCTAAGCTCAGCATCTTGGCGATGTGACATCGAAGTAGGCAGTACCGGTACTTGTGAAGAAACGGCAACTGTGAATGGTCAAAATATTGATACCACAGTTGATTTGGCCGTGGGCTCATCAGCCACATTTGCACTCAGTGTCAGTACCATGGCTTTCGAACAAGGGGCAGTGATTAATGTTGCATCAGTAACTGCAAGTGGCTTTGACCCTGTCACAATCAACAATTCAGCAGTGGCAGAGTATGCACTTTCTGGTACCACCCGATTAAGAATTGATAATGATGACGCTTTACAATTTGCTACGCCAGGACTGAATACCAACTACACCATTCGGGTATTGAATGAAGGCCCAGATAATGTTTTTGGCGCCACAGTGGAGAATATTTTTCCTCCGCAATTAACTGATGTTGAATGGACCTGTAGTGCCGTTTCACCAATACCAGGGGATTTAACTTTTTTCCAGTCATCAGATCAAACCATAGCTGGCACAGACATGCTGCTCAGTCCAGATGGCAGTCACATCTATATCGCTTCACCAGATATTGATGGAACCACGCCTTTCAATGGTCGGATTTATGTGTTTGAGCGTAATACCATACAAGGTGCCGATTTTGGCCAAATAACTTTTGTTGAATTTGTTGAGCAGGGTACTGCTGGCATCGATGGGATTGCTTCAATCAATGAATTCCAGATGAGCTCAGATGGTGCTTATTTATATGCCATGTCATCAGAACCTGATGATGCTACAGCTGCAATATCGATATTTAACAGAGACACCAACCGCTTGTCACCGGACTTTGGAAAATTGACTTTCAAAGGTGCTGTGGTTGATGAAATGCCAGTCAATGTGGTGGATATCCTATTGTCGCCTGACCAAGACCATTTGTATGTGACTGGTGATGGTGAAATCAACAGATATGATCGTGACCCCGGAACCGGTTTGTTGACTTTCGATGATAAGTTTGTCACTGCTGTTGCTGGACATTTGGTTGTCAGCAGTGATGGCAGTAATTTGTATGTGGTTGATGAATCTGGTGATCAGCTTGACGCCTATGACAGAAACATTGATGATGCAGTGCCAGAGTATGGCGACTTGACACTCTTGAACAGTGTTAATGAAGTGGCTATTGATGCGGTCAGCGACGTAGTAATCAGTGCAGATGACAGGAGCATATATTTGGCTGCTACTGGAACAGATAGCATAGTGGTCATTGATCGCAACATTACTTCGGGCCAAATCACTTATAACACCAGTTATGATGACACGTTATTGGGCTTTAATTCAACGGGTACCGTAGCTACCACTGAGACACTGGTGGGATTGAGGAAGTTAGCAATCAGCGCAGATGGTGAGCATTTGTTTATCAGTAACCCCAACAGTTCTGATCCAAGTGATGGTAGTTTGTATGTTTTAAGTAGAAACAGCCAAGGCTTGTTAAGCAAAGATCAAAAAATAATTTTGGGCGGCATGGAAGGGCTCAGTGATGTGGTGATTACCGCGGATGGCAAACAAGTTTTGGCCACAGCAACCGACGGCAAAACACTGTTGACTTTTGATCGTCGCCAACCCGATCCTACATTTTCATATGTTGAGACCGAAATAGATCAAGTGAACGACACAGCAGATGTGGCTGGGACCGTTGATGGCTTATTAGGTGCTGGTGCTGTTGTGGTCAGCCGTGATGGCCAAAATGTATATGCAGCAGCCATTGGTGGTGATGCCATTGCCGCATTCACTCGAGATAAAACCAAGGGTTCAACAGCTGCTACCAGAGGCGAGCATTTATTATTCATTGACAGCTACACAGAGGGCACAGGCGGTATTACTGGTATAGCTGATGTCAATTCATTGGCTATTTCCCCTAATGGCAGCTTTTTGTATGCAGGCAGCCGTGACGAGAGTACCTTGGCTGTTTTCAGTAGACAAGCAGACGGTACACTCAGTTTTGTTACCAGTTACGCACATACGGCCGGTCAAAGAGCAGGCTTATTGGGTGTGTCTGATATTTTGGTTGATGAAAACTCACAAAACTTATATGTGGTAGGTCAGTTTGAAGCTTCAATCGCGCATTACAGCATCAGTGGCTCAGGTGAATTGACATTGGTCAGTAGTATTGCCAATGGAGACATAGGTGTCAGTGGGTTAGGTGGTGCCAGAGCACTGGCGTTGACTGCTGATTCAGAGCACGTTATCGTTGCCAGTGGCATCGATGACAGTGTGGTGGTATTCAAGCGGTCGCTGTCAGATGGCAGCATAACCTTTCAACAGAGTTTACCTGGCGTGGGTGATCAACCGATGGATTTGGCAGCATCACCTGATGGCGAACACGTTTATGTCGTATCTGCCAATGACAGCCGATTAACAGTATTGAACCGCAACAACAGCACCGCTCAAAGTGGTTTTGGCCAACTTTCAATCAACAACTCCTATGTTGATGATGTCAATGGTTTTGATCGTTTGCAAGGTCTCAGGGCAGTTGTTGTCAGCCCCAATGGCGAAAAAGTCTATGTCGGTGCTGAATTTGATGCCGCTGTATCGGTGTTAGACAGAGACACCAACCCCAATAGCGCCAGTTTTGGTTTGCTGTCAGTGGTTGAGGTTCAAATTGATGATGTTGACGGTGTTGATGGACTGAATCAGCTGTATGATTTAGCGGTCAGTCGAGATTCGAAAAATGTCTATGCAGTTGGGTTTGGAGACAACGCACTGAGTGCTTTTGTTTTGGGAGAAGGTTCTTCATGTAGTGCCCAAGGCAGTGGCAACATATCAGACGTTGTAGACATTGGCAGCAACGGTACACTGACTTACTCGGTCAGTGCCAAGATCAGGTCCAATGCCACCGATACTTTGGTGACTGAAGCCAGAATCATCAAGCCAGAAAATTTCACAATTGACTCACCATTAGATAATTGTGCTGCGCCAAGCACGTATGCCGATGATAATTGTGATCAAGACACCACAACCCTCGTACCGGTTACAGATTTATCCATCACTAAAACCAATGACAGGTTATCTTCAATTGCTGGAGAACCGGTTGAATATACCATTCGCGTCAGTAATGCTGGCCCCAGTGATGCCAACAGTGGTGATGATGAGCGGGTCATGGTTAGGGATATTTTGGGCAGTGATTTTGAGCCTGATTCGATTAACTGGACCTGTGAGGCCTTGGGATCAGGTGCGTTGTCCTATGTTGATTCAGTGATTGATGGTGTCAATGGCGTTGACGGTTTAGCAGGTGTTTCATCTGTGGCTTACTCGCCTGATTTGGCGGGGTTAGGACCACATGTACTTGCTACCAGCGTCACCGATAATGGTCTGTTGATTTTTGCCTTTGACGAGATGACAGGTTCGCTGACTCAAGTCACACCCCTCATTACTGCTGATTCAGGTTTCAGTTTACGTGGCGCCAGAGACGTTCTGGTGGTTGACAATGACATCTATGTGGCCAGTCAGGTGGATGACGCAGTGGTCGCATTCAAAGCATCAGATTCAAATGGACTAACGATTCAGTCAGCAGGGACTTTCAATAACCCACCAGGGGGGGTGGGTCTTAATCAAGCCGTTTCATTGACCTTATCTGAAAGTGCAAATCACCTCTATGTAACTGGTGCCAATGACGATGCAGTGGTCATCTTCAATCGCGATGTAGCTGATGGTGTGCTGACTTACTCAAATGTTGTTACTGGAGCATCACAAGGCCTGAATGGCATTAACTCAATGGCCGTATCAACAGACGGCTACTCAGCTTATACCAGCGGATTCAATGACAATGAGTTGGGTGTATACAAGCGTGATTTGGTCAGTGGTGATTTGACTTTTGTTGAGGCGGTTGATTTGCCTGGGGTGGCATTTGATGCCATCAGTGATATAACCATCTCTCCCGATGATCAACATGTTTATGTGACCAACGCTGGCTCAAACCAAATACAGGTTTTTGTTCGTGAAACTGAGGTGATTCCGACAGCCACAGAATATGGCTCATTAACAAGTGTACAAACTCTTACACAGGGTGAAGGCGGTATTGGTGGTTTGTTGATGCCATCAAGTGTCGTAGTTTCAGACCTGGGCAGACATGTCTATGTCAGTTCAGAACAATCTGATGCTGTGGTTTGGTTTTCGAGAAATAACGAAACCGGTGCGTTGGTTTATGGTGGTTTAATCAGTGATTTGGTTGCCAGTGTTGATGGCCTGAATGGCGCCATTGATTTGGCTGTTGACGAAATGGGCAAGTATGTTTTCGTTGCAGGCAGCCAAGACAACGGTATTGCTGTCTTGCAGCGGTCGGCAGATTCATTCTGTCCATCCTCTGGTATCGGCGATATGGTGGTTGATGAGGGTGGCTTTGATTTGGGTATTCCTGTGGATTTAGCGGTGAATGGTGAGTTGATTATCAAGGTCAATGCCACAGTTGCGCCCAATGCCTCTGGCACATTAGTCAACGAGGCCACTGTCCTCAGTTGCGAAATACCATTTACTGCACCTATTGAAAATTGTGCGGGCTCAGACCCAAATGCTGCTAATAACACAGCATCTGATACAGATGTACTGGATCCAACAGCGGATTTAATGATCACTAAAACTGACGGTGTCTCCATTTATGATGCCTTGACTGGTGCCTCGCAAGTAACTGGAGATTCACAGTTTTTGTATGTAGCTGCCGCGCAAGATAATGCGGTGAGTATATTCAAAAGAGCAGGTAATCTGGGTGATGGTGGTTTTGGTGCTTTGACCTTTATCGGTAGTTTACAGAATGGCGCAAATGGCGTTTCTGGTCTGTTGAATGCGTCTGATATCATTATGAGCGAAGATGGTGAAACCATTTATGTGGCAGGCAGTGGTGATAATTCGGTTGTGGTCTTTGATAAGTCCAATAACGGCCAATTGACGTTTGTTGAAAAACAAACCAGTGGTGTGTTTGGAGTGAGTGGTATTGAGGGCGTATCTGCATTGACCTTGTCTGCAGATGGTGATCACTTGTATGCTACCGGGCCTTTGACTAACTCATTGGCTGTGTTTGCCGTTGATCAATCTGGTGGTATAGATGATGGAAAGTTAACCTTCATCCAGAAATTGCAGGATTCAGTAGACGGTGTGTCCGGTTTGGCAAACGCCAGTTCGGTGGTCATTTCTGCTGACAACATGCATGCTTATGTCACATCACCATCGGGTAATGCTGTGAGCGTATTCTTAAGAAATCCCAACGACGCCAGTTTATCTTACGGGGAATTGAGTTATTTAACCACTTACTCTGATGGCAGCAATGGCGTCGGCGGTTTACTTGGAGCCAATAAAGTCATCCTTGATGACAACGGTGAACATGTATATGTCCTCTCTGGTGTGGGCCAATCTTTGGCCTTGTTTAACCGTGATGCAATGACCGGTGAGTTGAACTTTGTTGAGTTTAAGCAAAATGGCACCAGCGGTGTAGAGGGATTGAACTTAGCTGCTGAAATGGCACTGAGTCATGACCAGCTGAATTTATATGTGGCTGGCCAAGGTGAGCATGCATTGGTGAGATTCAATCGCGATATCAGTGACGGTCGATTGAGTTTTGCTGAAGTCATCAATGATGGTGATGTGTTATCGCAACCCGGCACTTTTGTTAATGGTTTAACCGGTGCCTCAGGTTTGCATTTAACAGCAGATGGACAAAATGCATATGTTGCTGCAAATCAAGATAATTCGGTGGCCGTATTCAACCGGGAATCAATGGGTACATTGCCTAATCTAGGAGCCATTACTTTTAACGAGGTGCTGATAAATGGCAGTGGTGGTGTGGCCCCAGGTTCGGAACTCACTTATGTGATTGTGGCGAGTAATGCGGGACCCAGTGATGCTGAAAAAGTCAGGGTGGTTGATATTTTTCCACCACAATTTGAACAAATTTCTTATCAATGTTTCCCCATCAATGGTGCTGGTTGTAACACCAGTATTCAGTCAGGAAATGTAGATGAATTGGTCGATTTACCACAAGGTGCTTCAGTTGAAATTAGAGCCACTGGGGTGGTGCGTACTGATGCCCAAGGAACCATCAGCAATACTGCTACAATCGCATCTTCTACCGATCCTGCACTGTCAATCAGTGATCCAAACTTAGCCAATAACTCAGCCACCGATGACGACACTGTACTTTTTGTCAGTACTGATTTAACTGTCATAAAAACCAACAACAGCGATGAATCTGTACCTGGCGCTCAAGTGAGTTATACAATCACAGTCAGCAACGATGCTGCATTAGCGGGTAATGACGTACCTGCTGATGTCAAAGGTGTAGCGGTGACTGATGTGGTTCCTGAGTCAATCAGTGAAGTGGTATGGACCTGTGAAGCATTTCCACTGCCTGGACTGTTGGATGATGGTGATGGTGATCCAGGAGTTGATAATTATTTGAGTTTTACTGACTTGGATCAACATCAGGATGTGGTATTTCATCCGAATGAAGAGTTGGCCTACGCCATTGGTGAGCTAGCCAATGAGTCTAATTTATTGGTTTATCAAAGAAATAGCCGTTCAGGAGATTTAGTGCCAATTCAAACAATAGCTGCATCCACTGTCAGCGTGGGTGGTTTGGCTGGTGCCAAAGCACTGGCTATATCACCCAGTAACAATGAAATCTATGTAGTCTCAAATATTGATGACTCAATCACCACATGGACGATAGATGCTGTCACGGGCACTTTAAGTTATGCCGGTAAACTGACTGATGGTCTGGCCGGAGTTAATGGTTTAGGCGGGGCCAATGACGTACTGGTATCGCCAGATGGATTACATGTTTATGTGGCAGGTAAATCTGACAATGCCATAGCTATCTTTGATCGTAACATTGGGTCAGGGGCGTTGTCCTTTAACTCATTCCTGACTGGGGTAGAGGGACTGGTTGGTGTTCAATCAATGGCACTTTCAGGTGATTATTTGGTGGTGGTTGCTGATGCCAACCAATCCATTGCCACCTTTACAAGAACCATTCAAAATGGACTCTTAAGCAGTGCAGATGTGATACAAGATTTCGAGCTTCAGGGTTCGGTGTTAGAGCAACCACGTGATTTAGTGGTGGTTAACGATTTGGTGTTGGTGGCCAGTTATGAAAGTGATGCGGTGTCATCATTCTCAATCAACCCAACAGATGGCATGCTGAGTTTCGAAAGCATCATACGACAAGGCGATACAGGCGTTAATGGCCTAGACGGACCTGAAAGTATTATAAAAAGTGCATCTGGAAATCAAATTTATGTTGCCTCATCTGTCAGTGAGGCTGTGATGTTGTTTACTTTGAAAGACAATGTACTGGAACCCAGTGATTCAATTTACGATTCAAATTTAATCACTGATTTGGACGGTGTTAACCAAGTGGTGTTGAATCAATCTGGAACCAACTTGTATGCCTTGAGTGACGAACTGGTGTTAACCGCAGTGCAAAGTGGCTCGGCTTGTACCGATTCAGGTCAGGGTTCACTCAATGATACAGCAGACATCGTTTCGATGGGGTATGTCGAGTACACGTTGACAGGAACCCTGTTGCCAACAGCAACAGGTGAGTTGATCAACACCGCAACAGCTTTGATGACTGGCGACTCGGTTGAATCAAGTCCATTTGATAATACCGATACAGATGTGGATATCATGGTGCCGACTTCAGATTTAAGTTTGACTAAAGACGATGCGCTGGTTCAAGTGGTAGCGGGAACTGAACTGCTATATGATTTGTCCGTGTTCAGTGCTGGCCCAAGTGCCATCAACGTGGTCATTGAAGATGTTTTACCTATTTTTCCAGATATTACGGCTGGATTTGAGTCAGGCACCAATGAATGGTCTTGTTCCACTGGCAGAACATTGCAAGTGAATGGTACTTATGAGGATGACGGTTCAAATGGTTTGGCTGCGGGTGATGATGTTTTTGAAAGTCCAGACGGTCAATTTGTTTACGTGCTTTCATCTCAAGGTACCTTGACGGTGTTCTTAAAAGACACCTCCGGTATTTTGACTGGCGTTCAGACGATCAGTGAAGGCGATGAGTTGGCCGGTGGTGAAGTTTCAGGTTTACTTGGAGCCACTGCGGCAACCATGGATGCTGAAGGCCAGAATATATACTTGGCTAATCCCAGCAACAATCAATTGATTATTCTAAGCAGGAATGCCACCACGGGTGTTGTTGATTATGTCAGTACCTTGACCTCTGGAACAGCGGGTATAGTCGGTATGCTCAAACCTGTTAGCGTGGTTGTTGCTCCTGATGGTACAGGTGTCTATGTGGCAGCTTTTGATTCTGATGCCATCACGGTCTTTGCCAGAGACGCAGCAACGGGTGCTTTAAGTTTTGTAGAGCGCGTAAAAGACGGCTTCGGAACCATCGTACCTGAGAGCAATGTGATTATAGAAGTCACTGACTTAACTATTTCACCAGATGGTCAATACTTGTATTCAGCCGCCGATTTTTCAGAATCAGTGGCTGTATTTTCCAGAAGTTCAGATACCCAAGTGCTGACATTCGAGAGGGTCATCAGGGGTGGTGAGGTTCATGGTCAAGTAGCTGTCCCTGTGATTTCAGGTGTCCAAAAATTGGTAATGACCAACAACGGTGATTTCATTTACGTGTTATCAACAGAAACCAGTTCCTTATTGCGTTTCAGGCGTGACTCAGTAGATGGTGATCTTCAGTACTTGTCACAATATACAAACGGTGACATGGGTGTGGGTTCAATGCAAGCACCCAGCGATGTAACTATTACACCTGATGGTGGGCGATTATTAATTACTGATGCTGCCAATGATTTCATCAGTATTTATGACCGAGAAACTGATAATGGTGATTTGAGTTTGATTGATGAATTCAATGTAAACCTATCTGAATCACAAGTTGTTGCTCAACCAGTGGCAATGACGACAGATGGTACCAATATTTATGTGGTATTGAATCAACAAAACGCTTTGCTTGCCATGAGGATCACAGCAGATGCTGATTGTCAAGCCGACAGCGAAATAACTGATACGCCATTTATTCCGTTGCACATGGCCCCTGGTTCATCCGCTCAAATGCAGGTTTCAGGACTGGTTCATCCGTCGGCTCGTGGCACCATATCTAATGTCGCTAATGTTTTAATTAATTCCGGTGATGCTGATAATGATTTAGCCAATAATACGGCTGTAGACAATGACACCGAAATCATTGTTGAAACTGAAGTGGCTGTAACCAAAACAGGCCCAGAACAAAGTGTGGCAGGAGAGCCGATTACCTATGAAATCACTTTGACCAATACTGGCCCAAGTGATGCATTGGGCGTTAATGTCACCGACACATTGGCAACAGAGTTATTCAATGCCACTTGGACCTGTGAAGCCACAGGTCGCTCGGTTTGTGAAAATAGCAATGGTACAGGCAGCATCGATGAATCCGTCAATGTCACCATTGATGGTGAAATTCGTTTCACCATAACTGCACAAGTTGATCCTGCATTCAACGGTTTGTTAACCAACCAGGTTGATACCGTAGTTTTTGAACAGGGTTTTAATACCGATACTGATTTAAGTAATAACAGTGACTTGGTTGAGACTGAAGTGACTCAAGTGGCTGACCTGAGTGTAACCAAAACCAACAATTCGACATCGGTGGTTGCGGGTGAAATGATCAGTTATCAAATAGTATTTACCAATGCTGGACCGAGTGATGCCCCTGCAGTGGTGGTTGATATGATGCCAACTGAATTACAACAAGTCAGCTGGCAATGTGTTGCTGGCTCAGGTTCAAGCTGTATGCCGACAGGTCAAGGTGATATCAATGATACAGCTTACATTGCTGCAGGCTCAGAACTGACTTATCAGGTCAATGCCAACCTCTCAGCAGATGCAACTGGTCAAGTGGTAAACGAGGCCATGATTGATCCTGTTGCGCCTGTGACTGATCCTGATATGATGAATAACATAGCCACAGACAGTGATGGCATAACGCAAGAAGCCAATATTGGTGTTGCTTTGTCAGAGTCAATAGATCCTTATGATCCTGCTGGCCCAATAGACCTGACTTATGTGGTTGAAATCAGCAATTCAGGACCTTCAGTTGCGAACAATGTGGTGTTTGATTTGCCACCATTGTTAAACGGTACCATTGATGCACCAAATATTTGTTCGGTGGACGCAGCAGGTGTTGATTGTACTGTTGGTCAAATGGCAGTTGGGCAGACCCGTGTTTTCTTCTTTGATTACAGGCTCAACCCCAGCCAGATTGGACTATTCACTAACTCAGTGGTTGCCTCTTTAAACACATTTGATCCAGATTTGAACAACAACAGTGATACCACTGAAACAAATCTGATTACAGGTATTGATGTACGTGTTGCTCAAAGCAGTGACAGTGAGGTGTTTGAGCCAGGTGGGGCAGTGACTTACCAAATAATATTAGAAAATATTGGCTCGATTGATGCAGGGGAGGTAACCATTGATGAACAGCTTCCTGTTGGACTGATTGATACCAATTGGCAGTGTGAAGCATTTGATGGTGCATCTTGTCTTAATATTGATACCAACAACCTCACAGGCGGCGCAGACTTGCCGTCAGGTGGCCGTGTGATGTTGACTTTGACAGCAACCGTTGATCCAACATTGGATGAGTTATCGGGCGTGTCGGAAATCAATAATACTGTAGAGGCTGTATTGGTAAATGAGACTGATTATAATTTAATGAATAATACCAGCACTTTGTCTACGCCAGTGGTGTTCTTTATCTTTAAAGACGGTTTTGACGGAGGTGCGCCATGAAAAACGTTGTTAAACCTTTGGCGTTAATTTCCAGCCTTGTATTGGCCGGTTTTGTTGGTTGGTTTATAGCCAACCATCAAACCACAGAAAAAGTCAGCCTCAACAGTGAAATCATAGCAAAAGTAAACGGCAAAGGCTTGGCCAAAGAATGGTTCATTGAACAAATGAAACTCAGAGGTGGTTTGAAGCCGGGTCAATTTCAGACCTCTGAACAGAAACAAGCACTGTTGGACTTTCTGATCAGACAAGAGATTGTATATCAAGAGGCTATGAGCTTAGGTATCGGTGATGATCCTGCTGTTGCCCATTTATTTAAGAAAGCCGTGATTGATAAATACACCACAGAACATTTGAATAAAAAACTTGAACAAGTCAAGGTAGGAGACTCTGAGGCGGAGAGGTACTTTGAACAAAACCAAATGAGTTACAACAAGCCAGCACGCAGGCGAGGTGCTATTATTGTGGCTGAACTTAATGCTGACGACGATGAAGAGGCCAGGAAAGAAAAGTTAGCAAGGATTGAAAAGGCTCAACAAGCTGTGAATGAAATGGATTTATCCACGGCTCATTTTGGCGAGCTGGCAAAAATCTATTCAGATGACCGAGCATCTATGTACCAAGGCGGTGTGATTGGTTGGTTCATCCAACATCCTTCGCGAAAATACAAATGGAACCAAGCTATCATAGATAAGTTATTTGAGCTAGAGAAGCCAGGAGACACCTCAGAAATCATTACCACTGATGACGGTCACTACTTGGTCAGGTTGGTGGCAGCTGAAAATGTCAAAGAAAAAGCCTTCGAACAAGTCAAAAAAGGCATTAAAAACCAATTATTACAAGCCAAAAGAACGCAAGTAAGAGCAGATTTTTTGGCCGCTTTAGCTGAAGATGCTGAGGTTGAAATCAATCAAAAAATGCTGGCTGAACTTTCAGCTATATCTGAACCTTCAAAAAATAAATCCAACACACCACCAGCAATGCCATCGGTGGGAGGCGCCCAATGAAAACAATACACCCTACAAAATTTGAAAAAAACTGTCATTCAGATGTCGATATGAACTTATTAACAAAACTGGTTTTAGTGGTGGCCTTTGTGCTGTCATTTTCAACTGTAGCCAACGGTGCTGTTGCCAACATGCAACAAAGTTTTGAATTGAAACCTGGTTGGAATGCCATCTATGTGGAACTTGAGCCGAATCAAAACCGCATTGAAGACATCTTTTCTGGCATACCAATTAAAAGTGTCTGGCGTTGGATTCCTGATAAACTGGGTGGTGACTTTATTCAAGACCCTGCGGAAGGTCTGTTGTCAGTCGACGGTTGGTTTGGTTATTTTCCAGAACCAAGGCCTGAAGCTTTTCTGACAAATTTATACACAATCACTGCCAATACTGCTTATTTAGTTTATCTGGATGATAACACCAACCGGAATATCAGTATTTCCGGTAAACCTGTCTTTAAAGGCATCAGATGGCGACCCAACGGATTTACCTTAACTGGCCTTCCAGTAGATTCATCACAATCACCCAGTTTTGCGGATTATTTTTCTTTGTCACAAGCTCATCAGGGTCAACCCATTTATCGTTTAACTGAGGCAGGTGCTTGGGAGCAAGTAAGTAACCCATTGACTGAGACCATAAAATCTGGAGAAGCTTATTGGATTTACACAGAAGGTAATTCAAGTTATACGGGTTTAATTAATATCAAATTACAACAAGGTGAAAGCTTAGAGTACAGAACCATGTTTACAGAATTGGATTTTATGATCAGTAATTCCAGTGATGTAACTAACTTTATTCGCATTGACCGAGTTGGTGGTGTCAGTATGCCCATGAAGTTTCTTAATGTTGATACAGAAACTGGTGAAGAAGCGTGGCCAGTGCTACCCGCTTCGAGAATTCTAGAATTAGCGCCGGGTGAGGATCAAATCATTAAATTTGCAGTTGATAGAACCAGCTTCACTGAGGAGCGTATGGAGCAAATTTTCAGTATCAGTAATGAACAAGGAGTCCGGTATTTATTGCACGCTGGGGCTAATACCATACAACCGTTGGCACTTCCCACCAGAAACATGTTGAAAAGGGGCATCACAGAAGTTCCCATGCCTGAGGCAGGATTGTGGGCTGGTACAGTTCAGGTTTTGGGGGTCAGTGAGGCACAAAGAAACGGAGTTGAGCCTACACCTGTAGGTAAGCCATTTGCTTTCAGGGTTCTGATTCATGTTGATGCAACAGGCACGGCCAGGTTACTGAAAAATGTGGTACAAATGTGGCAAGAAGGCACTTATACACCCAGTGCCACCAATCCGGAATTTTTAGAGGTTGATGTACCAGGTAATTATGTCCTCATTACAGATGATTCCTTGATACCTAATTATGCTGGTATTTCTGTAAGGAATGGTCAGTTGGCGGGTCTTCGATACAGTACCATTGGTTATGATTTTCTGGGTGATGAATTAGAAATGGCCGGAGAGTTCTCTGTTGCGAGTTCACTGACTGCCAGTTTGTTGGTAGATTCAGATTTACCAACCAACCCCTTCTATCACAAATACCACCCTGACCATGATAATTTGGATGCGCAGTTTTTGAATTTCAAGCAAGAAGCTTTTCAGGTAACGCGTGAAATGCAGTTTCAATTCAGCCCAAACAACCCAAGGTATCCAGAAATCCAAGATCCGCCCAGTTGGGGCAGTCAACAAATGGGAGGGGTGTTTCGAGAATCTATTTCAGGTTTGCATAAAAACACCATTTTCATCGAAGGTGAGTTCAGACTTCAACGTGTAGCAGCAACAGCTGTCTTGAATCAATAAAGGTGGCTGAAATGAAAACACAAAAATCTATGAGCGGCAGAAAAAACATGAAAACATTGCTTTTGACTTTAATCCTGATGGTGACATCCTCTGCTTGGTCAGCTTGGCCCACCGGTGGCGGTGGTACCAGTGATGAAACCGTAGTTGATACAGTTACTGCATCAAATGGTGACACCTATGTGATCGGTCAGTTTCAGGGGTCAGCTGTTTTTGATGGCATAGAATTAAACAGCAGTGGTCTGAATGATATCTATGTTCTTAAACTGAATCAAGGCGGTACCGTTGAATGGGCCATCAGGGCCGGTGGCTCATCAGATGACATCCCCCAAGGCATCACAGTCGATGAAGCCGGCAATGCGTATATAGTGGGTTCACACTTTGGTGTTAGTCGATTCGGTCAAGCTGAGTTAACTGCCAGTGCTTCAGTTAAAAATGGCTTTTTAGCCAAAATCAATGCTGGCGGCGGTTGGGTATGGGCCAAAAAAATGGGCAGTATTGGTTTCGAAAGTGAAGTAGTGGACGTTAAAACCAATGAAGGACAAGCCGGTGTCATTCCGCCAGAAGAAGGTGCTGTTTTTGTAACAGGATATTTCAGACAAAATGCTAACATTGATGGCAACATAACACTCTCATCTGGCTTGGGAGTAAACAGTTCTGAACTATACCTTGCTAAATTTGAACATGATGGGGATTTTCAATGGGCAGAATATCGAAATGACCCCAGGGCTGAATTTCCAACCAACCTTGATATCAGTGATGATGGGGTTTTGATTGTTACTGGCAAATCTACAGGTATTGTTGATATTTACGCTGAAAACTTCAATTCAATGCCTGGTAATAATATCTTTCAGGCAGGATGGGGCAGTAACTGGAATCCTACCACTTGCCCCTTTCCAGGCATATCAGGTTGGCAGGGTCAACCACATTATGGTAACCGAGCACACAACAAACCTGGCAACCCAACCAATGATTTGTACCTAGGTGGTACCCCTCAAGTTAATGGCAGCACCAACTTTTTGCAGAATTTATTGGTTTATTCTCCTTCATACAACACAGTTGGCATAGGCAGTTACACAGTATCTTTTGATGTTATTGAGGGTGGTGGTGGATTTTCAGAGCCGCCAGATCCTGGTGAAAACTTATATGTTTATTTAGCCCCTGCCAATGCAGGGACCAGTGCATCTACCAGTGGCTATTATTATTTAGGAGAATTTGCTGGAGGAGGCACAAGGACAAATGCCCGATTTTCATACAACATCCCAGCCAATGTGTTTCCAAATGGAGCCAGGCTTGTGTTCAGGAAAAATGTGAGTACTGGATCATGTTATGACGCTTGGCATGTTGACAATATTACAGTGCAAGGTACAGGGTCAGCAGAAAATTTTGTTTTTGATGTGACAAATACCGGTAGCAGTTCACCATCATTGAATTCTGAAGTCTCTTTTAACAGTAACATTCAAGTCAATGATATGGTTTACGACGATGAAAATAACAGGGTTATTATATCGGGAACCAATGTCACAGATGGAACAAGTTATTGTGGGCAGAATGTTCCGGCAGGTAGCGTTTTATCAAGTTTCAATACTGATTTGAGTTGTGATTGGGTCAGGTATCCAACCCATAATACTGTTTTCGATCAAAACAACAACTCCAGAGCTTCGACTTCTTCTGGTCAAGGTTTAACTGTTGATAACGATGGTTTCATCTATCAAACAGGTTTTTTTCAAGGCTCAATTACACAGCCTAATATACAGAACCAATGCGCTGCTGGTGCAGCACTCTTTGATGAAACAATTGAGTCAGACAATGAGTTTGACGATGTCTTTATGATGTCATTTAATCCTGATGGTGTAGCCTGCTGGTTAACAGGTGGTAATTTTTATGACGACACCGATGGTTATCCAGCCATCATGGGTGATATAGAGACCGAGAGAGGTATTTCTATTACCACTGATGGCATTGGCAGTTTGTTTGTCGCCGGTGAGATGCAAAGCAGTATTCTTTTCGGTCAAGATAACCGATTTGATGGTAATGGTGGTACCGATATATTCATCACAAACTGGGGCTTGGATGGCAGGCCATTTCAAGTTGAATCATGGCCAGTGGGTGTGGCATTGGTCGCACCACCCAGTGCCTTGCTAGATAATGTGACATTAATTCCTGAGTTTTTCAGAAACGGTGAACCGGTAGCTGCTCTACAAGATAAATTATTTTATTGGCAAGGGCCGATTGGTCAAGAGGGCACGCCTGATTACAGGTTGGCCCAATTGATACCATTGCAACCTTTCAATGAAATTGAGGTGCATTGGCGTACTTCTTCAGACTTGACAAATCCCAATAGAGTCATTACCTCTGGCGTAGCCAACTGGCCCAGTGAACCTTGTGAAAACCTCACGCGTACTGAGGAGTGTTATCAGCTTCATGCTGCGGGTGCACCGGTGGAAATTGAACCAGCCTCGGGTGAGTATATCTTCTTTGAACTGGCCTTTGGCAGTGGAGATGCCATTGTAAATAACAAAGTTTTCAATAATAACCTCTCTGGCTTTTCTTCCATGGTTTACCTCAATGGACCCGCACCTGACCCAACCACATATCCGGTGGAGATAGAAGTTGTCAGGACGGTGCCGTTCAGTTCATTGACTGACTTTAAGGACAATGTTGATTGGGAAATCGGTAAAAAAGTGACCAATGACATCCACAACGAAATTGGTCGCACAGGATATGTTTTGAATGAACTGGCTTACTATGATGGCACAGGAATCAGTGCTGCTTATAATCGTTCTGCCAGAACAGGGCAAATCATACCTGTCAATCGCATTGTTTCATCACGTCCACAAGATGTGGGTAGGGAGCTTTCTGTGGCTTGGTACAAGAATAACTCTCGTGGTGTTTATTGGCCTGACAGTGCCGTCAGGTACAACCCACAATGGCCATTTGATCCCGATAAAATCATCATCGCCAGTCAGTTAGGTGGTGAAGTTTTGGGTCAAGACCCACTCGATCCTTTGACTTATCCATCACAACAGATTTACATCCAGTCAGACCCTAATTTACCTGGCTTCAATCCCAATGATGAGCATGCGATATTTGCTCCATCGAACACCGGTACTGGTTATGAGGCAGTATTTGCTCTCAGGTCAGATTTTGGTTCGGAACTTCAAGGTGATGCCAGCGCCTCATCGGACCCTTATGTTTTGGTCAAGTATTATGATGAAGCTGTGTTGGAATGGAAAATGCGTGTTTACGAAGTGTTGGCTACAGGCGCTGGATACAACAGCTTTCAGTTCACTGGTTTGGCCGCCACCACAGTTTCTCCACCTTATCCAGTCAGGTTGTTGCCTTCCTGTATTGAGAGTCGAGCCGTGGGTCAGGCCCAAGGCGAACAGCCGCCACCACCTTTCTTCCAAGACTATAAAGCGCAAATTTGGGCTAAATCTGCCGGCAGTGGTGAATTACTTTATCATTACCCATTACAACCAGGTTTTTTCTATGATTTGGATAACAATGATGTTCAGGATGACATCAATGCCGATGGTGAGCCTGACTTAGACACCACTTGTGTGCCTTGGTTAGCAAGATTGTCAGAAGAAAAAGGCGGCACCGCCAACCCCACCGATCCAATTAAAATCAGGTATGACATCACATGGCCATCGGATGTACCTCAACTGGTCATTGGAGAGACTTTGTTGACTCCCAAGCGAGGTTTACCTGACATCATCAATCAAGCTGCTGTGCAGGTAGTTTATGATGATTTATATGACTCTTTGCCCGAGCCATTGCCAACAGATACTTTGGCGCAAATGATAGACCCATTGAGTCCACGTTTTGTGGTCCTAGACGAGGTGCCAGAAGAGATAGCCACTGAATTACAAACCACCGGTTTGGATTTGATTTTGGGATCAGCCGATGGCACCATCAAATTACCGGCGGCTATCAAAAAGCGCATGTCATACGACTCTTTGAACAGCAAATTAATTCTTCAAGGGTTATTTGATGAAACTGGTGCAGGGGAACCTTTGTTGGTACCTAATGTTTTATCAAAAACAGACCGTGTGGCATTGAAAAAACTGGATGGCGGTAATGGTACTGAAGAATCTTCTTTTACTGGTGACTGTCAAGTTGCTGGTTGTAGTTGGGATGAGGCGGTAGAAGCATTGTTTAGGCTCAGTCGAAACCCCAATGGGATTGAACGTATTTGTACCAATTCAATCATTGGTGAAAACAATGTTCGTCAATGTTTGGCGTCCAACCCAGTGACTGCAGATGATGTGCTTATTGGTTACCAAGACACCAATAATGACTACGTGTTAGAGCCATTTGTTGCGGTAGGCGCACAAGCAGCACTGACAGCAGGTAGTGCACAAGGCAGCGGTTTTATGACCATTGCTTTCAATAATGATCCCTCATTAACACCATTACCAGTGAGTTTGAATATCATACGAGTTGATTGCTTGATTTCACCTCCGCCACCAGAGGTAGCAGTAATCAACAAACCCTATCAAGGGCAACTGCAGGTCATAGCACCAGAGAATATCTTTGATGAACAAATTGTGCTGAGGCATTCAGGTGATTTTGGTGGCAACCCAGATGCACTCGAGTTTGAATGGTTTTTCCAACCTGACTCAGATGGTACGCCACCTGAAATATTGCCGGTTCCAGAATCAGGCCAACTTAATGGCTGGATCAAATACCCAGTCAGTGAACCTTTGGGTGCCAATGAAATAACCATTGCGGGTGCTAACATCCAAACCCTGTCTGACAACTGGTATATCGCCAGATACCGTGGTTTACCCTCATGTAATAATGGTTCTGAATGGAGCTTATGGGCAGGTCAACCTGGTGCCACACCATTGAATGAGCGGGCACAATTGGCTGAAGGTTGGGTTAAGCGGGTACTGAAGCGCTTGAATCCATTTGAGGCCAGGGTACAAAACTTTGCTCAGGCTGGTACCAATAATTATGCCAGCATGTTGATTCAATTAGGAGAGCGTTACGAAGGTGACATTGCCATGAATAACGACCCGGATAACCTCAACAGCATTGGCTTGATTGAAGCTTACACTACGGTGATGCGCCGTGCTTTGTCATTGAGTGTCAATTCAACGCCACCAGTGAACTATGAACCAGCCAACAATGCGATTTTGTTGGTGGCCTCAAGATTGGTGGACTTTTACACTTTATTAGGTAACGAAGCCTATGCCGATGCACAAGACCCAATGATTGGTATTTCAACCGAAGACGGTGTGGTGTCACTGGCGCCAACCATCTTTAACTTCCAAAACCAATTGGACTCTTTGTTGTCAGAGGAACTGGTCTTGTTGCGAGGTCGTGATGACAGCCAAGGTCCGGTCGCGGCCAACCCTGTCTATAACCGCTTGTTCTGGAATTTCACCACCGGTGATGGTGAAGTGGCCTATGCATTGTCTTATAACATTTCAGACCAAAACTCATCGGGCGTGATTGATGAATTCGATGCGCGAATTCAATTTCCACAAGGGCATGGTGATGCTTGGGGCCATTATTTGACGGCTACTGATATTTACTATGAATTATTGAAAAACCCATTTTACAGTTGGAACCCCAGGGCTGAGGCAATCACCATTGCTGGCGCGCCAATTCAGGTTGACTTTTTGGATGAGCGGCAATTTGCTGAAACGGCAGCGGCGAAGGCCAGGGTTGGAGCTGAAGTTGTAGACTTGACTTACCGCTCGGCCTATGTTGAAGATCCTGCTGGTCAATACCAAGGCTATGTTGACAGTGATGCAGAGCGTGCTTGGGGTGTCTCAGGTTGGGGTCACAGGGCAGGTATGGCAGCTTATTTTGACTGGGTAACAGTTAACTCAATCATACCCTCGGAAGATCCTGATCCTGATAAAGTTGGCATTCAAAGGATTGAACGCAGTAATATTTTTGAACTGGATGAGATTGCTGCTCAATATTTAAGTATACAAGCTCAAATAGACGAAAGTGACCGAGGATTGAATCCATTGGGTCTGGCCAGTGGTGTGGTGCCGTTTGATATCGATCCTTCCCTGCTAAACGCTGGTATCAATAGCAGATCTCATTTTGAACAGGTTTATGAGCGTGCTGAACAAGCCTTAGATAATGTCATCAGTGTGTGGGATTTTGCTAACCAAATCAATAATTTGATGCGCCAAAACCAAGACAGCGTTGATGACTTAACCGACAACGCCATTTTTGAAGAGAATGATTTCAATAATCAATTGATTGAAATTTTTGGTATGCCTTATGATGATGATATCGGTCCTGGTGGTACCTATCCCGCGGGCTATGATGGTCCTGATTTGTATCATTATATGTACATTGACAGCCCAGCCTTAGCGGGAACAGCTTTCGACTTTTCATGCACTGAGGGCACACCTGGCAATTGTACCGGCTACGATCCAAGCACCAATTCGGTTGGAGTCATCAGGGAATTCACAGGCAGTTATGCGCCCATTGCAGGAGGACTGGGGTTCTATGGTTTTGGTCCAAACGAATTAAGTGGTGAAGCTGCAGCAGCTTACTGTGGTGATACACCTTTGGCACAGGGGTGTGCTCTTGGAACCATCACAACGGATTCATTGGATGTTACCTATCAAACAATCGAATCTGCTGATTTGGGCTTTGCCTTTGCTAAACCTGACAACTGGACGGGTTCAAGGCGTGCTGTTGGTCGTTTACAAGAAGTTCAGAATGAAATGGTTCAAGCCAGAATTGCGTTGCGTCAGGCGATGATAGATTATGATATTTTAAGACAAGATGTGAATGATGCGATTCAAGGATTGCGCGCTACATTCAACGTTTTGGCCGATAATCTAAGCATCACTAACGATGCCAATGACACCATACTGGCCATTGAAGCATCTGTTTTCGCAATCAACACTGCAGCAGCAATAGCGCATCGAACGGCTGAAGGCTTAGATACCACATTTGAAACAACTGGAGATTGTATTCCAGGAAATTTTGTTGCGGGATTAGCGGCAGGTGGAGACCTGTTTTCAACCATCAGATGTGGAACAGGCGCATTGGGAGATGTGACTGCTTTTGCAGTTGATTCAGTTGGAGACGGTTTAGAGGTTGCTGCCAACGGCGTTGAATTATCAATCAATCATGTTGCAACAGCGGCTGAAAGAGACATCCAAATCAATGATTCAGACCTTGAATTGTATAATGTGTCAGGCGAAATTGATGTATTACTCAGGCAGGAACCTGCCTTGCGGGCTGAAATATATGCTCGAGCTGAAACTGCCAGACAATTGATAGGTAAATACAACACCACCTTGAATGAAGGGCTACAAGTCGGTGAAAAACTAACGGCCTTCAGACGCAGTGGCGCTGCTGCTATTCAAGAGTACAGGTATGAAGACATGGCTTTCAGGATTTTCCGCAATGATGCCCTGCAAAAATACCGCGCCGCTTTTGATCAAGCTGCTCGTTATGTCTACATGGCAGCTGCTGCTTATGACTATGAAACTAATCTATTGGGATCAGATTCACAAGCAGGACAATCATTCTTGACCGACATAGTCAGAGAGCGCTCTATAGGTCAGATTCTCAATGGGGAACCGGTCGTAGGTTCTCGAGGATTGGCTGATGCCATGGCCCGAATGAAATTGAATTTTGATGTGTTGAAGGGTCAGATGGGCTTCAACAATCCGCAAGTAGAAACCAATCGGTTCTCCCTGCGTTATGAGCTGTTCAGAATAACCGATGAAGAGGAGTCAGATGACATCTGGCGTGAACAATTGGCCGCATCCAGAGTCGATAACCTCTGGGATGTACCTGAGTTCAGGCGTTATGCCAGACCATTCGCTCCCGAGGAAGCGGGGCCACAACCAGGATTGGTTATCACCTTTGATACCAATGTCCTGTTTGGGTTGAATTTTTTCGGCAATGAACTAGGGCCCAATGACAGTGCTTATGATTCAAGTCAATTCTCAACCCGTATTCGCGGCGTGGGGACCTGGTTTGAATCATACGCTAACTTACCATTGGCGAATACGCCCAGAATGTACTTGATTCCAATAGGTGCTGATGTGATGCGTTCACCAGATGCGGATGATTTCAATGTCCGACAATGGCAAATACTTGATCAGGTGGTGCCAGTGCCATTACCACTTGGTGCAACTGACTTGGATGCGCACGATTGGCTGCCCAGTATTGATAACCAAATTGGTGATCCAACTGAAATTCGCAGGTATTCACAGTACTTGGCTTACCACTTCACTGAACCATTTGACATTGATCAAGTGGCATCTAATTCAAGATTGGTGGGTCGATCTGTTTGGAACCGCAAATGGATGATGATCATACCGGGTGCCAGTTTCCTCAATGATCCGAATGAAGGATTGGATACATTTATCGACGGTCAACTGATCCCTGATGGTGATGGTGAACGTGATGGTAACGGTGTGGATGATATTCACCTGTTCTTTACTACTTACTCTTATTCAGGAAATTGATCATGAAGCGTATTAAAAGCCTGTTAATCATTTCGGTCTTGTTGTTGGTTTTAGGTAACCAAGCTGCGGCCAAACTATCACAGCCGGACTTTGTGCTTTATGGAACGGCCACTTGGTTTGGTGCGCCATTGCCAACTGAATCTGAAGTCAGTATTTACCTAAACAGTCAACTCTTGACAGTCGCTAAATACAGCATGGGGACAGATGATAACCTCAATGGTTTGTATGCATTGAGGGTACCCATGGACAGCAATGATCCCAGGGTGTTTGGTAAAGCCAGACCTGGCGACTCTGCTTCTGTATATATCAATGGCTCTTTGGTTGCTGAAGTTTTGGTTGGTGACTATGGGGTGGCAGAAAGGTTAGACATAGATCCGATCAATTTGGCTGATGATGTGTCTGTGATCAGTATCTTGCCTTCTGAAGTAACTGAGGGTCAGTCTGGTCAAAGCGAAATGGTGTTTAAAGTTCAGATTTCCAATGATTCTGAAGAAGTGGTCTCCGTTGATTGGCAAAACATCGATGGTGATGCCATCGGTGGTGATAATTGTGGTTTTGATGTTGATTACCTCAATGCCAGTGGCAGGGCAAGCATTCCAGTGGGTGCCACCGAAACTAATGTTACCATTCAAGTGTGTGGTGATACGCTGATTGAGAACAGCGAAACTTTTGAGGTGGTTCTCAGTGGTGCTGAAAATGGTGTGATTCAATTTGATCGAGCCACAGGTACTATTTTAGATGACGACGGATTACCACAGCTACAAGGATTCGATGCAGTGGTTTACGAACCAGCATCAGGTACCCTTGTTCATGATTTTGAATTAAAGCTTTCTAGGGCTTATGATCAGGTTGTTGCAGTTGATTATGTCACCGTTGCTCGGACGGCCACACCGGGCGCCGATTTTATTGCTGCCTCGGGCACCATCAGTATTCCTGTGGGACAAACAGCTGCCAGCATTCCGGTCACCTTTTTGTCAGATGCTGAGGATGAAAATATTGAAATCATGACGGTGCAGTTAAGTAACCCACGTCAAGCGACCCTAGTCAACGATGTTCTTACTGCGTTTATCCTAGATGCCAATCAAGATGAACAAACAGAAGAGGGTGATTCAATAAATAACGATGACGTACCTGATTTGATCAGTCCATCAGATGTGGTGTTCAGTAGTGACAGTAATTTTGTGTACGTATCATCCCTCAACGCTGGGGGTAGTGTTTTGCGCTTTGCTTTGGAATCTGGTAATTTAAGTTATCTGGAAACCATTGATAATCAACGAGCAGGGTTTGAGAGTGGCTTATTTGGTCTGATCAGAGACATGGTTATTTCGCCTAACGGTCAACACTTATATACGGCTGCCAGTGGTGATCAAGCCATCATGTCATTTACTCGCAACAATGCCGATGGAACACTGGCCTTGAACCAAACGGTTGAAAATAACTTAACAGCGGACTTTGGTATTGATGGGGTTTATGCATTATCTATGAGTCCAGATGGACAATTTCTTTATGCCGCCGGTAGCGAATCCAATGCCATCGGTGTGTTCTCAGTGAATGAAAATGACGGCACCCTGAGCTATATCGAAAAAGAAGTTTTGGGTGTGAACGATCCCAATGATACCGGCGGTGAAGTCACCTTTATGGAACGGCCAATTGATGTCCATGTCACCGCTGATGGCACTCAAGTACTGGTTGCGGCTGATTTTTCATCTTCCTTGGTGGTCTTTGATCGTGACAGTGAAACCGGTGAGCTGAACTTCTCAACTGCTTTCAAAAAAGGTGTCAATGGTGTGCAAGGTTTGGGCGGCGCTTCATCCATCTGGTCATCACTAGATAACCGACATGTATACATCATGGGTCGTGGTGATGACAGTGTCACAGTGTTTGATCGATCTCCCACTGGCAACCTCAGTTTCAATGCTTCATTGACGCAACAACAGGCTGACTTCATAGGTTTAGATGCGCCATTGGCAGTGGTTGGATCACCTGATGACAGTCGTCTTTATGGCTTGGGCTTTGATGATTCAAGCATGGTCTCATTCCGAAGAATTAATGCAGCCAGTAACCCACAATACGGGCAATTGATTTTCGCTGACATCGAGCAAGACAATGTCAACGGGATCAATAGCTTGGCAGGCCCCATAGCCTTGGATGTAAGTTCTGATGGAAAGTGGGTCATCGTGGCAGCTGGGATTGACAATGCGTTGACTTTATTCAAGACACATTTGAATGATTTGATTTTTAGTAATGGATTTGATTGAATTCAATGCTGAATCAATGATCATTGAATTATTGGCTTAATTAAAAACTTATATCAGGTTAGAATGCAGTTTTAACCTGATTTTATTTTATGTCACAAGACAATAAACAATGGCTGTTGTCGCTGCGTAGTAAAATTGATGAAATAGATAAAAACATTCAGCAATTAATTACGCAGCGCGCAGAAATAGCGAATGAGGTGGCGCAAAGTAAGAGCAAAGCCGATGCCGGTGGCTTTTATTATCGCCCAGAGCGAGAAGCCCAAGTCTTACGCGCAGTCAAGGAGCGGAACAACGGCCCACTATCAGATGAAGCATTGTTGCGTTTGTTCAAAGAAATCATGTCAGCTTGTTTGGCTCAACAGAAACCATTGAATATCGCATATTTGGGGCCGGAGGGCACATTTTCTGAAATGGCCACCTACAAATATTTTGGCCATTCGGTCAAGGCCATGCCCGAATCCACCATTGATCATGTGTTTGCTGAAGTTGAAGCTGGCGTGGCTGATTTTGGCGTGGTGCCGATTGAAAACTCAACCGAGGGCGCGGTCAACCACACCCTTGACATGTTCATCAGTTCGCCACTGAAAATTTGTGGTGAAATCGATTTGCCCATCCATCATAATTTGATGTCTAAACAAAAGTCATTGAAAGACATTGCGGTGATTTTCTCTCACCGCCAATCGTTGGCACAATGCCGTGCTTGGCTGCGAGCCAATGCACCTGGAATTGATACCATAGCGGTATCAAGCAACGCTGAGGCAGCAAGAAAAGCATCTTTCAATGAACACGCTGCCGCCATAGCGGGTGAATCTGCTGCTGGCATGTATGGCCTGAACATTTTGTATGCTGACATTGAAGATCAAGTAGATAACTCAACCCGATTTTTGGTGATTGGCAAGCAAGTGTTAGCCGTCAGCGGTGATGATAAATCATCATTGATGGTAGCCGGTAAAGATGAACCTGGTGTATTGTTTCAAATACTGAAACCATTAAATGACAATGGCATCAGTATGAAGCGGATTGAGTCTCGACCTTCAAAAGTGGCAAAATGGGATTATGTGTTTTTCATTGATGTTGAGGGTCATGTAGAGGATCAAAATTTGGCTGCTGCCATCGCTGAAATGGAGCGTTTTACCTCCAATCTGAAAGTACTGGGCTCTTACCCCAAGTCGGCCTAATCTCAATCGGTATTTGCTGCAACAAATATAGTTTTGTTGTATAATTGCGCGCGCAAAACTGAGCGTGAATTTCAAGTTGCGCGCACCCATACCTTCAAATTAAATCATCACAGATAGATGAGTCTGAATGAATTTGAGGGGGACACTCATGATTCTTATTAAAAAGAATTGATCAAATTTAACCAGATTAACAGCGGCTAAAAGGCTGTTGTTTTCATTGAGGACAATAAATGAATATTTTTGAGACCATTGATAAGACTGAACACGAAGAAGTGGTTTTTTGTCATAACAAAGACGTGGGATTAAAAGCCATCATAGCCATCCATAACACGGTATTGGGCCCAGCTTTGGGCGGCTTGAGGATGTGGCCGTATCAAACTGAGCAAGAAGCTTTGAATGATGTCTTGCGTCTGTCACGAGGAATGACCTACAAAGCCGCTGTTTCGGGATTGAATCTGGGTGGTGGTAAGTCAATCATTATAGGTGACCCTAAAAAAGACAAATCTGAAGAACTGTTCAGGGCTTTCGGCCGCTTTATGGATTCACTGGGTGGTAGATACATCACAGCAGAGGATGTTGGTATTGATGTTAATGACATGGAATATGTCTTTCAAGAGACGGATAATGTAGTTGGTGTACATCAGGTACATGGTGGTTCAGGAGACCCTTCACCGTTCACCGCGTACGGCACTTATCAAGGCATCAAAGCCAGTCTGGAAAAGAAATACGGAAACCAAAACATTGGTGATTATAGTTATGCAGTTCAAGGTGTAGGCCATGTTGGTATGGAGCTGGTTAAACTGTTACACAAAGACGGCGCGAAAATTTTTGTCACAGACATCAATCAAGAGGCCATTCAACACTGTGTTGATGAATATGGCTGTGAAGCCGTTGGTTTGGATGACATATATGATGTGGATGCTCATGTTTACTCGCCTTGTGCTCTGGGCGCAACAGTCAATGATGACACCATCGACCGCTTTAAATTTGATGTGGTATGTGGCAGTGCCAACAATCAATTAGCAGAAGCTCGCCATGGTGATGAATTGGAGCAAAAAGGCATGATTTACGCACCAGATTATGCGGTTAATGCCGGTGGTTTGATGAACGTATCGATTGAGCTAGAAGGTTATAACCGCGAACGTGCTTTACGGATGACACGGAATATTTACTACAACATCATTAAAATATTTGAAATTGCTGACAGAGATGGCATTGCCACCTGGAAAGCTGCTGACCGCATGGGTGAAGAAAGAATTGAAAAAATGGGTCGGGTTAAGCTGCCATTTATGTGTCAAAAGAATGTCAAGTTTTCTGGTAGAACTAAAAACGGTAACAGTTAATGAATTACGATGTCGCTTTGAACGAAGAGTTAGAGCTGTTAAGAGATACGGTTCGAAAATTCACTGCTGAAGAGATTGCACCTCGAGCTGAAAAAATCGATGCAGAAAACCTATTTCCTGAAGACCTGTGGTTGAAAATGGGTGATTTGGGTTTGCTTGGCATGACTGTCCCAGGTAAATATGGTGGATCTGAGATGGGTAATTTGGCTCATCTGATTGCGATGGAAGAAATATCTCGAGGTTCTGCCTCGGTGGGTCTATCTTATGGTGCACATTCTAATCTTTGTGTGTCCAATCTATACAAGCATGCCACCGGGCAACAAAGACAAAAGTATTTACCTAAACTTTGTTCTGGCGAATTTGTTGGTGCTTTAGCCATGAGCGAACCAGGTGCTGGCTCTGATGTGGTTGGTTCGATGTCATGTAATGCCGTTAAAGACGGTGATGATTGGATCGCCAATGGTAATAAAATGTGGATCACCAACGGACCAGATGCTGATGTTTTGATTGTTTATATGCGAACTGCTGACGCATCGGCTGGTTCTCGATGTATGACTGCATTCATTATTGAAAAAGGGATGGCTGGCTTCTCAACTGCGCAGAAACTGGATAAGCTCGGTATGCGTGGCTCCAATACTTGTGAATTGGTCTTCGAGGACTGTCGTATTCCAGCTGAAAACGTGCTGGGTGAGGTGAACCAAGGCGTCGGAATCTTGATGTCAGGATTGAACACCGAACGACTGGTACTTTCTGGTGGCCCTATTGGCATCATGCAAGCGGCCATGGATGTGGCTGTTCCGTACACTTCAGAGCGCAAACAGTTTGGTAAAGATTTGGGTCAATTTGGCTTGATGCAAGCAAAAATTGGTAAGATGTATGCAGATTTGCAAGCTGCTCGTTATTTTGCTTATGGCATAGCCAAGGATTACGACCAAGGCGTCGAATCTAGGTTGGATCCAGCTGCTTGTTTGTATTTTTCTTCAAGTGCTGCAGTGCAGGTTGCCTTAGAGGCCATTCAGACGCTCGGTGGCAACGGTTATATTAATGAATACCCAACAGGTCGTTTATTGCGTGATGCCAAACTGTATGACATAGGTGCTGGTACCAATGAAATTCGCTTGATGTTGATTGGACGCGAATTATATCGTGAAGCCAAAGCCTGAATTTAAACCCACTTTTAAGAGATAAGAAATGACAACAGAATCCAATAATGACGTATACATTGTTGCGGCCAAGCGAACGCCTATCGGTTCCTTTCAAGGTCAATTTGCTAACACCCCTGCCACTGATTTAGGTGCAGCAGCCGTCAAAGCAGTCATTGATGAAGTCAGTATCAATCAAAACGACATAGATGAAGCCCTGATTGGCTGTGTTTTGCCTGCCGGCTTGGGTCAGGCGCCTGCCAGACAGGCTGTGTTGCATGCTGGTCTGCCTTTATCAGTGCGTTGTACAACGATTAATAAAGTTTGTGGTTCAGGCATGAAAACTGTCATGATGGCACACGATACCATCAAAGCAGGATCAGCTGATTTGGTGATTGCAGGTGGTCTAGAATCAATGACTATGGCACCATATTTGTTACCTAAAGCACGTGGTGGCTACCGCATGGGTCATGCGCAAATGTTAGATCATATGTTTTTCGATGGTCTGCAAAACCCCTACGATGGCAATATGATGGGTAATTTTGCTGAATCATGTGCCGATAAATACAATTACAGCCGTGAAGCCCAAGATGAGTTTTCAGCTGAGTCAGTTAGAAGGGCCATGACTGCTATAGAAACGGGTGCCTTTGAAAATGAAATCACGGCAGTGGAGGTGAAATCCAGGAAAGCTACAGTGGTGGCCTCAGAGGACGAAGAGCCTGCCAAATGTGACATCAGTAAAATACCTCATTTAAGGCCTGCTTTCAGGCGTGAGAATGGCACCGTAACGGCTGCCAACGCCTCAAAAATTTCAGACGGGGCCTCAATGACATTATTGGCCTCAGCGCAATATGTAAATGAACACAATTTAACACCGCTGGCAAAAATCGTTGGCCATCATCAGTTTGCACATGAACCTGAATGGTTCACTACGGCACCAGTCACTGCGATTGAAAAGTTGATGAAAAAAATTAACTGGTCAGTGCAAGATGTTGATTTGTTTGAAATTAACGAGGCCTTTGCAGTGGTGACAATGGCAGCCATGGATGAACTGAATCTGCCTCACGATAAAGTCAACGTGAATGGTGGCGCGACTGCGTTGGGTCATCCAATCGGTGCATCTGGCAATCGCATTTTAGTGACATTGATACACGCACTGAAGAACAGGGGATTGAAGAAAGGTGTTGCATCGTTGTGTATTGGTGGCGGTGAGGCCACTGCAATTGCTGTTGAGTTGGTCTGAAAATGAAAATCATCAAAACCCAAATCGATTCAACTTCGACGCAGTTTGATGAAAATCGTGCATTCATGCAACAATTGGTTGCAGATTTACGCAGCAAACTCAAGCAAACAGCACTGGGTGGCTCAGAGCGCTCAAGAAAGAAACACACTGATCGCGGTAAATTGTTGGTACGTGATCGCATTAACTTATTGTTAGACGCTGGCAGTCCTTTTTTGGAAATAGCACCAATGGCCGCCACAGGTATGTACCAAGATGCGGCGCCTGCTGCAGGCATGGTTGCAGGTATTGGTAAGGTTCACGGTCAGTTGGTGATGATAGCTGCCAACGATGCCACTGTAAAAGGTGGCACATACTTCCCAATTACGGTAAAAAAACACCTCAGGGCGCAAGAAATTGCCTTGGAAAATAATTTGCCATGTATTTACCTGGTCGATTCAGGCGGCGCTTTTTTGCCGTTACAAGATGATGTTTTTCCAGATAAAGAGCATTTTGGTCGGATTTTTTACAACCAAGCACAGCTTTCATCAAAAAACATTCCACAAATAGCAGTGGTTATGGGTTCTTGTACAGCAGGTGGGGCTTACGTACCTGCCATGTGTGATGAAGCCATCATAGTCAAAGAACAGGGCACCATATTTTTGGGTGGGCCGCCTTTGGTTAAAGCAGCAACAGGTGAGGTGGTTGATGCAGAATCATTGGGGGGTGCAGAAGTGCATTCATCTCAATCTGGGGTGACCGATCATTTTGCAGAAAATGACCAACACGCTTTGCAAATGGCTAGAAATTCATTGCGCTTTTTGAATCGCCCTGAATTTGACTGGCTTAAACGTCAAGCACCCAGAGAGCCGCTTTATCCAAAACATGAACTGTATGGCATCATTCCTCAGTCCACCAGAAACCCATATGATGTAAAAGAAATCATAGCCCGAATTGTTGATGCTTCAGAGTTTCAGGAGTTCAAAGCCAAATATGGCACCACACTGATTTGTGGTTTTGCTCACATCAATGGTTACCCTGTGGGTATAGTGGCTAATAATGGTATTTTGTTTGCTGAGTCAGCATTAAAGGGTGCGCATTTTGTTGAATTATGTAACCAACGTAAAATCCCCTTGGTGTTTTTACAAAATATCACTGGTTTCATGGTTGGGCAAAAGTATGAAAACGCTGGCATAGCCAAAGACGGTGCAAAAATGGTCACAGCTGTTGCTTGTGCCCAAGTACCTAAATTTACTGTTGTGATTGGCGGCTCTTTTGGTGCCGGCAATTACGCCATGAATGGTCGTGCTTATCAGGGCCGCTTTTTGTGGATGTGGCCCAACGCCAGAATTTCAGTGATGGGTGGTGACCAAGCTGCTTCGGTGCTAACTACTGTCAAACAAGATGGCTATGATAAAATGGAAAAGCATTGGGATCAGGATGAAAAACAACAGTTTTATGACCAAATCAAGCAGCAATATGAGGACCAGGGTCACCCATATTATTCCACTGCAAGGCTTTGGGACGATGGTGTGATTGATCCGGCTGATACCAGAAAAGTACTGTCTCTGGCAATAGCATCCAGTACACACGCGGATGTGGGTGAAGTCAATTATGGCGTATTCAGAATGTAACCAGGTAAACAAATGTTTAACAGATATAAAACCTTAGAGCTTAAAAACGACAACAACGGCGTGTCACATGTCATCATGAATCGTCCAGATGTGCACAATGCCTTCAATGCAAAAATGATTGAAGAGTTAACCGCTGTGTTCAATGCGCTGAATGACAATAAAAATGTCCAAGTAATTTGTCTCAGTGCCAATGGTAAATCATTTTCCGCTGGAGCTGATATAAATTGGATGAAAAGTATGGCTCAAGCTACTGAAGATGAAAACAAAGCTGATTCAGAAAAGCTAGCTGCTTTGATGCGTACCATTAATTTTAATGCCAAGGCAACCATTGCTAAAGTGCAAGGTTTGGCATTGGGTGGCGGTGTTGGGTTGGCTTGTTGTTGTGATTTGGTTGTGGCTGAGACTGATGCCAAGTTCGGATTGACTGAAGCCAAGTTGGGCTTGGTTCCTGCGGTCATCTCACCATATGTGATTGATGCCATTGGCACCAGAAAAGCCAGACGCTATTTTCAGACGGCTGAAATTTTTGATGCTCAAAGGGCCAAGGATTTGGGCATTGTCTCTGAGGTCATGGGCGCTGATGAAGTTGACGCTTGGATAGATCAGCAGCTCAAATTGCTTAACGAAACCGGTCCAAATGCGAAAGAAATCAGCAAAAAACTGGTGATGTCTGTGGTTGGGAGAACTTTGCCGCAACAGAAAAAAATTGATGAATACACCACTCAAGTCATTGCCGCTGTGCGTGTATCGGCAGAAGGTCAGAAAGGTTTGAATGCCTTTTTGAATAAAGAAAAAATTAATTGGTGATGTTTTAAAACAATTTCTTGCATTTGATTGCAAACTTTGTTTATCTCGCTAAAATATAAAGAAAGCGTTAATCCCGAGAATTAATACATGTTGAATAAACTGATTGTTACATTGGTTTTGCTTTCTTTTGTAGCTGCTGTTGATGCACAAAACGATGATAACAAAACCGATGATGCAGAAAACAAACGTCCCAGTTGGTCCAAAGGCCTGCCAGAGCGTCAAAAAACCACTGATTTAAAAACCACAGAATTTAAACCTGATATCGACAATGAAATTGAGCTCGATATGTCTGAGTTTGGCCTTCAAGAAAAACCTAAAATTGAAATTGAACTGCCTATCAACACCGAAATTGGTGTAAGACAGTCATCAGATTCTGATGCTGAGTCAGAAGTTGTTGAGCCTGTGGTTGAATCAGAACCCGAACCCGAACCCGAACCCGAACCAATAGCAGTTGAATCTGTTGTCAATGAAGCTGTAGAGGATGAACCGGTTGAAACTGAAGCAGTGGTTATTGAGGAGCTGCCAGGTGAAGCGCCAGCTGAAGAAGATTCAAACCTGGTTCTTGAGACAGAAGAGCCTGTTGTTGAAACCAACTTGGCAGAAGAAGATGAGTTAAACTTATCAACAGATGAAGCCGCGGTTTTATCTGTTAACGCTGACGAGGAAAGTGGCAATGAGGTTGTTGCGGAGGCCACAAATGAGGTGGTAGAGCCTGTTTCTGCTGAGCCGGTTGAGTCTGAAGCCGTGTCATCAATTAATGAGGCTGAATCTGATAATACAACGACTACCACCGCTGCAGACGCTGCAGTTATTGAAACTGCTGAAGAAGCTGTTGATGAAGAAAACGGCACAAACTATGAGTGGAAGATTGTTGATAGAAAGGCAGTGGTTTATCCGCCTCGAGCCGCGATTCAGAATCTAGAAGGTTGGGTGGATGTTGAAATCACCATCAATCCTGCTGGTGAAGTGGTTTCCGCATCACCGGTTAAATACTCACGTAAGGGCAGAATTTTTGGTAAAAATGCGGTGCAATCTGTTAATGACTGGTTGTTTGACCCGCCCAGTTCATACGGAATCAGTGACAACATCACACGTATTTACAGGATAGAATTTGATCTTTAGAATACAGAAGAACGAATAAAAAAAAGCCCTTATTGGGCTTTTTTTATTTCACCAGTTGGTACAGTTGATAAATCAAATCTAATGCTTGTTTGGCAGTTAATTCATCCGGATCTATGCCCTTCAATTTTTTCTCAACTTTAGAATCTTGGTTTAATTCTTCTTGAAACAGTGAGAATTGGACGGGTTGATGGGTATTTTCTTGATTTTCGAGTTGGTTCAAGTAAGTTTTCGCATTTTTAAGTGTGGCACTTGGTAGGCCGGCCAATGCAGCCACTTGTAGGCCATAGCTTTTACTGGCAGCGCCGGCTTTTACACTGTGCAAAAATACAATGCGATCTTGGTGTTCAACCGCATTGAGGTGAACATTTTTGATGCTTGGGATTTGCTGCTCTAATTCGGTAATTTCAAAATAGTGGGTGGCAAATAAACAAAAAGACTGATTGGTATTGGCTAAATGAACAGCACAAGCATGGGCCAAAGAGAGGCCATCAAAAGTACTGGTACCTCGCCCAATTTCATCCATTAAGACCAATGAATTTTTAGTTGCATTGTGCAAGATGGTGGCTGTCTCAGACATCTCAACCATAAAGGTTGAACGCCCTCTGGTCAAATCATCACCAGCGCCGATGCGGGTAAAAATACGATCTATATCACCAATAACAGCAGATTGAGCTGGAACATAACTACCGATGGCAGCCATCAAAACTATGATCGCAGATTGGCGCATATAGGTTGATTTACCACCCATGTTTGGTCCAGTAATGATTAACATTTTATCGTGGTCATTGAGCACCAAATCATTGGGTTCAAATGGCGTGTCTTGTATGGTTTCAACCACAGGGTGCCTGCCTTGTCTGATTTCGATATTTAATTCTTGAGACAGTACAGGCTTACAAAACTGATTGGTAACAGCCCTTTCAGCCAAGTTGCACAAAGCATCCAGTTCACTGACGGTGTCTGCAAGTAGTTGCAGCGAACTTATTTGGTCAACGAAAGAACTCAATAGCTGGATATACAGCTCTTTTTCATGTGCCAGTGATTTTTCCTTGCTGGACAAAACTTTTTGTTCAAACTGTTTTAATTCTGGTGTGGTGTATCGCTCCACCGCTTTGAGGGTTTGGCGGCGGATATAATGCTCAGGTACTTTATCCGCATGCAGTTTAGATACTTCTATAAAATAACCATGAACGCGGTTATAACCAACTTTAAGGCCACTGATTCCCGATATTTCTTGTTGTTCAGTTTCAAAATCCAGCATGTACTGACCAGCATCATTGCTGATGTTGCGTAATTCATCTAGATGTTGATCATAACCGTCAGCGATGACACCACCATCGCGAATCACCACAGGTGGGTTTTCTTTCACAGCGGTTGTCAATAACTCAGCAATTTCAGTGTGCGGGTTTAATGCTTGTTTGATGGAGTTCAGACTAGAACCGTTGATTGAGTCTACTGATTCTTTCAATTCAGCAACCACAGTCAATGATTCTCGCAGTGCCACCAAATCTCTGGGTCTGGCTGTTAATAAGCTGATGCGAGTGACAATCCTTTCAATGTCAGCAATGCCTTTTAATTGGCTTTGTAAGGCATCAACTTGGGCACTTTCAATCAAAGCTTGAATGGTTGCCAGTCGTTGATTTAAAACGCTGCGATCTCGCAAAGGTTGTTTAACCCAACGCCTGATTTTTCGTGAGCCCATAGCGGTAGCGCATTGATCAATGAAGCCGCACAATGTGAGTTCATCCTTACCATCTGGGTGGTGATCAATCTCTAAGTTTTTGCGTGATTGTGCATCGATATGTAGGTAGGCATCAAGCAGCTCAATTTGTATGGCTTGAAGGTGTTTTAACTCGGTTTTTTGAGTGTGCTGAACATATTGTAATAGGGCACCAGCTGCTGCAATAAATATATCGGATTCATTGATGCCAAATCCTCCCAAGTCATTCAATTGGTACAGTCTGGTAATGGTGTGTACAGCTGACTCTTGATCAAAATCCCATTCTGGTCTGTTGATACAATTCAAGTGTTTCAGTTTTTCTGCCAAAGCACTGTTTTCACAGAGCAGAACTTCGCTGGGCGATAAGCGGGTGAGTTGGGCTTCTAGTGTGTTGAAGCTGTCCATTTGTTGGACTTTAAAAGCGCCGTTAGACAAATCCAGATAAGCCAAGCCATAACCTCGCGAATTTTGATGAATAGCCAATAACAGATTTTCACGGTTGGCGTCCATCAATGCTTCTTCAGTTACTGTACCTGGCGTGATAATTTTTTGTACTTCACGCTTAACTGGTCCTTTACTGGTTGCAGGATCTCCGGTTTGTTCACAGATGGCAACAGATAAACCTTTTTTGACCAATTTGGCCAGGTAATTATCAACAGCATGGTAAGGCACGCCACACATGGGAATGGGGTTATCACCGGTTTTTCCACGATGGGTTAGGGTGATGTCAAGTAGCTTGGCGGCCTTGATGGCATCATCAAAAAATAACTCATAAAAATCACCCATGCGATAGAACAACAACATCTCTTGATAATCAGCTTTTATCTTCAAAAACTGTTGCATCATGGGGGTATGTTTTGAAATGTCTTTCATGCGGTTAAAGTGGCCAACAAATCCGCTAGTTTAACAAAATAGCGCCACCATTGCGCAACTCAAAAGTCAGTTTAGGCGTGAATAAAATTGAATATTAACTGTTTGTTAATGGCATAAAAAAAGCCAGTCAACGAACTTCTTTAAGCGGAAGTTGATGACTGGCTTTTAAATACCTTAAAAAATTATTACTTGATGTCGAATCGATCGGCTTGCATCACTTTAATCCAAGCATTAACAAAGTCATTGACAAACATTTCATTGCCGTCATTGGCAGCGTAAACTTCAGCAATGGCTCTGAGTTCAGTGTGTGAACCAAAGATTAAATCTACTGGAGTAGCCGTCCATTTTAATTCATTGCTGGTTCTGTCTCGACCTTCATAAATGCCGGCTTGGTCAGCGGATTTACTCCATTTGGTTTGCATGTCTAACAGATTAACAAATACTGCATTATTCAAAGTACCAGGCGTGTTGGTCAAAACACCATGTTTGCTGTTACCCGCATTGGCATCAAGCGCCCTCATTCCACCAACCAAAACAGTCATCTCTGGTACCGTTAAGTCCAGCAAATTGGCTTTGTCGACCATTAATTCTGTTGGCGAATGGTAGTTGTCCGCCTCGTAGTAATTCCGGAATGCATCTGCCGTGGGACGTAAGTTTTCAAATGAATCCACATCGGTCTGCTCTTGTGTTGCGTCGGTACGACCAGGAACGAATGGTACAACTGTATCAATACCAGCTTTCTTCGCTGCTTGCTCTATACCCACAGCACCACCTAATACGATTAAATCAGCCAATGAAACCTTTCTTTTGGATTTTTTCTCATTAAAGTCTGCTTTGATCATCCTCAAAGCTTTTAAACTCTCAGCCAAATCTGCCGGGTCATTAACGGCCCAGCTTTTTTGTGGTTCTAATTGAATCCTGGCACCATTAACACCCCCGCGCATATCAGTGACACGGTATGAAGCTGCTGCCGCCCAAGCTGTTTTGATTAACGCTGTTTGTGATAAACCACTATCCATGATTTGTTGCTTGAGCTTTTTGATATCACGGTCATTGATGGTTTCATAATCAGCCTTTGGCACTGGATCTTGCCACATGAAAGTCTGCTCAGGAACGTTTTTGCCAACATACCTGGCTTTGGGGCCCATGTCTCTGTGCGTCAACTTAAACCAGGCTTGTGCAAAAGCCTGTTCAAATTCTTGAGGGTTTTTCAAAAAGCGTTCCGCAATGGCTCGATAAGCAGGGTCTTTTTTCAGCGACAAATCAGTGGTGAACATGATTGGCGCATGGCGTTTGTCTGGTAAGTGAGCATCAGGTACCAAATTACCAGCTGCTGGGTCATCCGGAATCCACTGAGTGGCGCCGGCAGGACTCTTGGTTTGTACCCAAGTGAAACCGAATAAATTGGTTAAGTACTGATGAGTCCACTGTGCAGGGCTTGATGTCCATGCGCCTTCCAGACCACTGGTGATGGTATCCTCTGAATGGCCTTTACCGCATTTGCTGGTCCAACCGAATCCTTGTTCCTCAAGCTCAGCTGCAGCAGGTTCTCGACCGATACAGTCACTAGGTTTCACTGCACCGTGGGCTTTGCCAAAAGTGTGACCACCAGCAATAAGTGCCACCACTTCCTCGTCATTCATGGCCATTCTGCCAAAAGTTTCTCTGATGTCATGAGCTGCGGCCACCGGGTCGTGGTTGGCATTAGGCCCTTCAGGGTTGACATAAATCAAACCCATTTGAACCGCCGCCAAAGGTTTTTTGAGTTTTCTCTCGCCCTCATAGCGTTCATCTGCCAAAAATTCAGTTTCAGGTCCCCAATAGACCAAATCAGCTTCCCAGTCATCTGCTCGACCACCGGCAAAACCAAGGGTTTTAAAGCCCATTGATTCCATGGCCACATTACCTGTTAATATCATTAAGTCTGCCCATGACAGGTTCTTACCGTACTTCTGTTTAACTGGCCACAACAAACGTCTGGCCTTGTCCAAGTTGGCATTGTCTGGCCAGCTGTTCAGTGGTTCAAAACGTTGTTGTCCACCACCAGCACCGCCGCGCCCATCTAAGGTGCGATAAGTACCTGCACTGTGCCAAGCCATGCGAATAAAAAATGGACCGTAATTGCCATAATCAGCTGGCCACCAATCTTGTGATTCAGTCAAAACATCAGTGATGTCTTGTTTGACTTCGTCTAAGTCCAGTGTTGCGAAGGCGGCTGCGTAATCAAAATCAACACCATAAGGTGTGGACTCAACAGCATGTTGTCTGAGTGGCTGTAAATTCAATTGTTCCGGCCACCAAAATTGATTGCTTTTGGCTGCGGTGTTGGCTTGGGGGGCTGAACTGAATCCCGTAAATAGCATGGCTGTGATCAACCATTTGGACTTGTGCTTGATAATCATAATGATTCCTCTCTGCTTTGTTGTTATTGAATACATATTATAAAACCGAATGAGAGGGGATTGATATCACAAAAAATAGATGAGCATGTTCGGAATTTAAGAATATCAAAATCGATGCCTTTGAAAGGGTAAAAATATGTTGGGTGATAGGTGGCAGGCTGCTGCATTTTAATGCTGATGCAGTCATTCAGAAATGAAAAAATAAATATTAAAAATATTCATTCTCAAGTTATGAGAATAAGCCATTGATAATACTCAATAAGTACGAAAAAGTTGATGGTTGTCTCAGAAATTACTGATTTTTTCGGTCTCAAGAACATGCGATAATAGGTGATATAAATGACTAAAAGTAACTTACAACTTGTGGAGCAAAACAAAGTGGACGACAACAAGAAAAAAGCCTTGGCAGCAGCCTTAGGCCAAATAGACAAACAATTCGGTAAAGGTTCGGTGATGCGCATGGGCGATAACCAAGCATTAACCACTGACGTGTACTCAACTGGCTCTCTGGGCTTGGATGTGGCATTGGGAATAGGTGGATTACCACGTGGACGTGTGGTAGAAATTTATGGGCCTGAGTCAAGTGGTAAAACCACTTTGACATTACATGCAGTGGCTGAGTGTCAAAAGAAAGGTGGTACTGCTGCATTCATAGATGCTGAGCATGCCTTGGACCCGTCTTATGCAGCAAAAGTTGGGGTTAATATTGATGATTTATTGGTGTCACAACCTGATACAGGTGAGGAAGCTTTGGAAATTTGTGACATGTTGGTTCGTTCAAATGCAGTTGATTTGATTGTGGTGGATTCAGTTGCAGCGTTGACACCCAAAGCTGAAATTGAAGGTGACATGGGTGATTCGCACATGGGGTTACAGGCCCGCTTGATGTCACAAGCTTTAAGAAAGTTAACTGGAAACATCAAACGCACCAACTGTATGGTTATTTTTATTAACCAAATACGCATGAAAATTGGAGTGATGTTTGGTAGCCCGGAGACCACCACGGGTGGCAATGCTTTGAAATTCTATGCTTCTGTGCGTTTGGATATTCGTCGCATCGGTGCCATTAAGAAAGGCGATGAAATCATCGGCAATGACACCCGCGTTAAAGTCGTTAAAAATAAGATGGCACCGCCATTTAAGCAGGTTCAATTTGAAATTCTCTATGGTAAAGGCATTTCCTTATTGGGCGAGTTGATAGATTTAGGCGTGGCACACAACTTGGTGTCCAAAGCGGGTGCTTGGTACAGTTATGGCGAAACCCGCATAGGTCAAGGTAAAGAAAACGCCAAAACCTATTTCAAAGAAAACCCTGAAGATGCCGCTGAGCTTGAACAAAAAATACGTGATATTTTATTACCCAAGCCTGAGGATGTGGTTGAAAGTCAAGAAGCTGCTGAAGTTGATCCGTTCGAGGGTTAATGGCTGCTGAAAAAAAGTATACGCCTGAGGCACGAGCCCGTGCCTCAGCTTTGGGCAGTCTTGCAATGCGTGAGCATTCATGCCAAGAGCTCAAAGACAAACTAATCAACAAAAAACATGATGAACGTGTGGTTGATGCTTTGATGATTGACTTGCTGGAGGACAACCTGGTTTCTGACCTGAGGTTTGCTGAGTCATATTGGCGGGCTCGTTCAAACCGAGGTTATGGCCCATCAAGGATCAACAGGGAGTTGGCCATGAAGGGCGTCAGTTCTGAAAAAATTGAAACGGCATTACAAACTGTCGAACTGGACTTCTATCTTTTGGTTGAGCAGGTATATGAAAAAAAATACCGTGGCGAGCCTTGGCATGATTACAAAGAGAAAGCCAAGCGTCAGGCATTTTTATACCGCAGAGGATTTGATAATGAACTGATTCGACACGTGATTGATTGATATGGACGTCGAATTTGATCAAAAACACCTCTGGCACCCGTATACTAATTTGAACCAACCAACTCCAGTACAAGCAGTTGATCGTGCTGAAGGGGTTTATCTGTATTTACAGGATGGCACCCGAGTGATTGATGCCATGTCATCTTGGTGGTGTTGTATTCATGGTTACAACCACCCAGTCCTTAACCAAGCTGTGACTGAACAGTTAGGTAAAATGTCTCACGTCATGTTCGGCGGTTTAACTCATCGCCCTGCCATCGAACTGGGAAAGAAACTGCTGGAGATAACCGATGAATCTTTAGATGCGGTGTTTTTTGCTGATTCTGGTTCGGTGGCTGTTGAGGTGGCTATGAAAATGGCAGCTCAATATTGTTTTGAACAAGGTGAGACAGAAAAAAAACAATTCATTACCTTCGCCAAGGGCTATCATGGTGACACCTTTGGTGCGATGTCAGTCTGCGATCCTGTGACAGGCATGCACCATAAATTCAATAAACTGTTGAACAAACATATCTTTATTGACTCACCCCAATGTGGTTTCAACGATGCATGGCAGGATCAATGCTTGGACGAATTTAAGTGTGTGCTGAAACAACACCATGATAAAACCATTGCGGTGATATTTGAGCCAATTGTTCAAGGTGCTGGCGGCATGAATTTTTATTCGCCCGAGTATCTGAAAGAAGTCAGACACCTGTGTGATCAATACGATGTGTTATTAATATTCGATGAGATAGCAACAGGTTTTGGCAGAACCGGTAAATTGTTTGCTTATGAACATGCAGCAGTTGTTCCAGACATTCTTTGTTTAGGGAAGGCATTGACCGGTGGCTACATGACTTTATCTGCCGTTTTGTGCAACCAAAAAGTGGCGAAAGGCATATCAACTAATTTCATGCATGGTCCGACCTTCATGGCCAATCCTCTTGCTTGTGCAGTAGCTTTGGCCAGCATTAATTTATTGCTTGAATCAAACTGGCAGGCACGAATCGAATCCATGGCTAAACAAATGACATCGGAACTGGGTGAATTGATTGGTTTGCCACATGTGAAAGATGTCAGGGTATTGGGTGCGATCGCCGTAGTTGAACTTTTTTCAGATAATAATTGTGATTGGCAGGCATTTCAATCGCAAACCGCCGCGGAAGGGGTTTGGGTCAGACCATTTATGAATATGATCTACATAATGCCGCCATTTATCATTGAACCATCCGAATTAACCCATATAACCAAGACATTGACCAAAATAATTAAACGATTACCATGCTGATTTTATTGTCGCCTTCAAAGGGCCAAGATTTTGACCAACACCCACTTCAAGAATACACCCAGCCAGTATTGCTGGATGAAAGCGAAGTCCTTGCCAAACAGCTCAAAAAATACAAGCCGAACAAGATTGCCGAATTGATGTCGGTCAGTGAGAACATCGCTGAACTCAATTATGAACGGTTTCAGTCTTTCAAGACACCATTTAAATTAGGTGTGGCCAAACAGGCGGCTCTGGCCTTTAAGGGTGACGTATATTCTGGTTTGGAAGCCTCTGAGTTCAATGCGGATCAATGGCAATACGCACAACAACACTTGCGCATATTATCTGGATTGTATGGTTATTTGAGGCCACTTGATTTAATCATGCCATACCGCTTAGAAATGAAGACCAAGTTGAATAATCCCAAGGGTGAAAACTTGTATCAGTTTTGGGGAGATGATTTGACTGTTTTAATCAACAACGAACTGTCTGAAGATGATTATGTGGTGAATCTGGCATCCAATGAATATTTCAAGGCAGTCAAAGCCAAAAAGCTCAAGGCACCAGTACTCAACATTGATTTTAAAGACAGCAAAAATGGCAAAACTCGCATCATTTCTTTTTATGCCAAGAAAGCCAGGGGCATGATGGCCAAGGCCATCATAAAAAATGGTATTGAAAAGATGGCGGACATAAAAGACTTGAGCTTCGATGGTTACCGTTATCGAGAAGATTTATCCAGTGAGTTGAAGTGGGTGTATGAGCGCCCGCAGCCAGCGCCAAAAAAATAAAACAATTAAAAATTAACCGTTTGGTTCAGCTGTTTGATGGGTTTGGGCCTTGAGAAATAGTAGCCCTGAAAGTATTGACAGTGATGTTTTTTCAAGAACTCCACCTGTTCAGCGGTTTCAACGCCTTCAGCAACCACTTCCAGTTGCATCTCTTCAGCCATGGCTAAAATGGTTTTTACGATGGTGGTACTGCTGTTATCGTCGGGTATGTCTTTGATGAATGATTTATCGATTTTGATTTTATCCAGAGGTAATTTTCTGATGTAGTCAAATGAGGAATAACCAGTACCAAAATCATCAATTGATAATTTGATGCCCAACAGTTTAAGTTGTTTGATCATTTCAAGTGATCGTTTACTCTCAGTCAACAAAATGCTTTCTGTCATTTCAAATTCCAAATGATTATGAGGAATTTGATAGGTTTCAATTAAGTCGGTCACACGTTGTAAAAAGGTCTTGTCCCTGATTTGTATCACCGATAAATTGACTGCTAAAAAGAACGGGTTTTTGGTTAAATTACGCCAACTAACTATTTGTTTACATGCCTCTTCAATGGTCCAATAACCAATTTCCAGAATCAGTTGAGCCCGTTCGGCTATGGGAATGAAATCACCAGGCATGATCTCGCCCTCACTGTGGTGTAACCAGCGCAGTAGTATTTCTGAACCAGCCATTTGTCCGTTGCTGGCATTCACTATGGGTTGATAAACGATGTTGATTTCTTTGTTTTGCAAAGCCAGTCTGAGGTCATTTTCTAACAAGTGATTTTTCATCACTTTGGTTTCTATGTCTTTATTAAATACTTGGATTCTGTTTCTGCCTTTGAATTTGGCCTCAAACATGGCAGTGTCAGCTCGTTGCAGTAATGTGGCGTGAGATTCTCCGTCTCTGGGATATATAACCAATCCCATGCTGGCGGTGATGTGGTAATGTTGGTTATTGATTTCAATGGGTTGTTTGATTTTTTCTAAAATGCTTTGGGCCATTTCAATGGCTTGCGTTTCTGCTATTTTGGCATCATTTTTTAACTCTGGAAGTTCAATGATGAATTCGTCACCACCGAGCCTGGCGATGGTATCGCCGGGGTTGGCACAAGACTTGATGCGCAAAGCCACTTTTTTGATTAATATATCTCCAACTTTATGCCCCTTGGAGTCATTGATGTTTTTAAAGTTATCTAAATCAATATGAAGAATGCCGCCAACATGATTGTATTGAATGGCCCGGGTCAAGGATGATTTCAGTCGATCTTTCAACAAGTCACGATTTGGTAGACCCGTTAAGGCATCGTACTTGGCCAAGTACATGATTTCATTTTCGTAAGCCTTCAACTGAGAAATATCGACACCCACCGTTACCACAGCCGCCTTAGTTTTGTTGCTGGCAGAATAGGGCACTTTTGTCATCATCAATGTTTTTTCATGACCGGCATGGTCTTTGATTTCTATTTCGGTATCAAATGGATTAGTTAATTGGGTATAGGTAACCAAGTCTTGGAAGCCTTCATGCGCTTTAAGGGTATCAAAAACGTTTAGGTGCTCATCGCTATTTTGCTTGATGCCGAATAAATCACGTGCAGTGTCATTGGCCAGGATCAGGCGGCCATCTTCACTGTTGGCAAATATCATATGTGGCACGATGTTGATGATTTGATCCAACTGATGTTCTCTGTCAGATAATTCTTTGACCCGGCTGTTGACTTGTCGTTTAAATAAAAATGCCGCCAATCCGGTCATTAAACCAAAGGTCACCAAACCGAAAATCCAATACCAAATCCAGTTTGGAATGATGTCCTCTTTGATGTTGGTGGTCCATTTGTACCTGGTTTGGTAATAGAATGAGTCTGGATTTTTTTTCCAATCAGCCATGGTCTGGTTGTAACTAGATAACAGCTGTTTGTTGGTGTTTTTGGGTACAGCAATAAACACTTTAAAAGGGTCAAAAACGATACTGCTTGGAAAAATGCTGAACTGGTCCTGGAAACTCAGCCCGACCATATTGTTAGAAACAGCAGCGTCGACAAGCCCTTGGTTCAGTTTTTTAAACACTTCTGGGTAACTGTTTTCATAGACATAATTACAGTTGACTTCAAAAATCTCACATTGGTTGATGAAATTAATGCCATTCACACCGGTGGCCATCAAAGCAATGGTTTTACCATCTAAATCAAACAAATTCTCTATGCTGGAATTGGCAGGCAAAAATACTTGCCCCCAAACATTGGCAAAGCTGTTTGATGAATAACTCATAAACTGAGCCCTTTCAGATGAGTATCCAACACTGACAATACCATCAATGCGTTTGGATTTAATTAAATTAAGTAAGTTGGGAAACTCATCGTAATACCATTCAATACTGAAGTCATTCAAATCAGCAATTTGATTCATTAACTCAATGGCAAAACCATCGGCTTGTTGTAAATCATTGTTGCGAAAGGAAAGGGGGGCTGAATCAAAATAGCCAATTTTATATGTTTGGCGTTCAGACTGATTGTCTTGAGCAGAAACAAAATTTGACTGCAGTAAAACAGCCAATGAAACAGATATGTATATCAATAGTTTCATATTTTGTGATTTTCCATCAATTTATGATACAACTTATGCCTTAGTCAACCAAGTAAATAATTTCAATAATTGTAATAAAAATGGCAAAACCACTAAAAATTGTCTTTGGCTGTTCTCAGAAAAGCAAAAAATGATGCTTCATCATCAAGCTTCACATTTTTCTTGGTGGACAGGGCGTCTCGAAATGCTTGGTCATCAGTTCTTAAAAACGGATTGAGTTTGATTTCATCGGATAGTTTAAATGGTAATGTCGGCAAATCATGGCTTCTTAATTGTTCAGACTTGGACTTTTTCTTGGCAATGGCCTCATTATCAGGGTCTATGCGCTGCGCAAATGCAATGTTGCTCAAGGTGTATTCATGGGTGCAATAAACCATGGTTTCAGGTGACAGCTCTTTAAGTTTATTAAGTGAGTGAATATATTGTTCTGGGGTGCCTTCAAACATCTTGCCACAGCCCATTGAAAATAATGTGTCACCACAGAATAATAAATCATTACCAAAAAAACAAATGTGGCTGGTTGTGTGCCCAGGTGTCTCGATTACCCTGAATGATAAATCCAGCTCTGGTAAATTAACCACATCACCTTCCTTAACTCGATTGCTTATGTGTTCTATGCGGTCTTCGACTGGTCCAAAAGAGCTACATTGATGTTGTGCTATTAATGTTTCCAAACCATTGATGTGATCCCAATGGTGGTGGGTAATCAGAATGGCAGATAACTTAAGCTGATGTTGTTGAAGGTAATCATTGACTGGTTCGGCTTTGCCTGGATCAACAATCACCGCATGAGTGCCGTTATCTATGACCCAAACATAGTTGTCGTTGAAAATTGGAATCGGATTGATTTGGATTGACATATAAATGTGATGTTTTTTTAAATCAGCAGTGGCTCAATGATGCCATAATCATTTATCATGCACCAATCATTTTTTAAATACTGAAGGCGGCTAAAGGTTGCCGTTGATGCCAATTACAATGACAAAAAAAATAGAAATATTTACCGATGGCTCATGCCTGGGTAATCCAGGGCCAGGGGGTTGGGCGGCCTTGCTGAGTTTTCAGGGAAAACGCAAAATGATTAAAGGAAATACCGCTGAAACAACCAACAACAGAATGGAACTGACGGCTGTGATTGAAGCGTTGAAAGCATTGAAAGAGCCTTGTGACATTGAATTGTATACAGATTCTAAATATGTCATGGACGGTGCTAAGGTTTGGATGATTAATTGGAAGAAAAAAAACTGGATGCGCAACAAAAAAGAGCCGGTCAAAAATGTCGACTTATGGCAAGCTTTAGATAAGAGACTGCAACAACATCAAGTCAAATGGCATTGGGTAAAAGGCCATTCTGGCCACCCAGAAAACGAAGCGGTTGATACAGCTGCCAGAGAACAAGCGGAGCTATTGAGAACATGAGTAACAATAAACTCATTATGTTAGATACAGAGACCACTGGATTAAAACCCCAAGATGGTCACAGAATCATCGAAATTGGTGCTTTGGCAGTGATCAACCGCGAAGTAACCGAATTGCATTACCACCAATACATCAATCCAATGTACGCGGTGGATGAAGAAGCATTGGCAGTTCACGGTTTGAGTAACGAATTTCTGGCAGATAAACCATTGTTTGAAACCATCGTTGATGAGTTTCTGGCTTTTGTGACAGGTGCTGAACTGGTGATTCACAATGCGCCATTTGATGTGGGGTTCATCAACCATGAATTAAGCCTGTGTGGGAAGCAGATACGCATTGAAGACATCTGTACCATCACTGACAGCCTGGATTATGCGAAAAAGAAACACCCGGGTGCCAAAAATAACCTGGATGCTTTGTGTAAAAGGTATGGTATTGGTAACGATCACCGAACATTGCATGGTGCATTACTTGACTCGGAAATCCTGGCCCAAGTTTATTTGGCCATGACTGGTGGCCAAACCAAATTAAACCTAGATACCAGTCAAAACAGTAATCACGCCAGTTTCAATTTTGATTTGTCAGATTTGCCTGCACTGAAGGTGGTTAAACCTAGTGAGGAAGAAATGCAAAGTCATGAACAGTGGCTAGAAAAACACAGCAGTGATGACAATCAGTTCATATATCAAAGCACCTCAGGTGCGAAACAGCTGAATTGACTGAGGTTTCATATCAGGGTTAATTAAGATAGTTCAGCACCGGCTTCTCAAAGCCTTTGAACTGAGCTAAAATGCCAGCCTTAATTTCAATCAGGACAGGTAGATCATGTTAGATCCTCAGTTATTACGCAACGAATTAACACAGACCGCTGAAAAATTGGCCCAGCGGGGTTATCAATTAGATGTGCAAAATTGGCAACAACTTGAGGCCTCAAGAAAAGCCATTCAGGTTGAAACTGAGCAGTTACAGAATCAAAGAACCACCATTTCCAAATCAATCGGTCAAGCCAAAGCCAAAGGAGAGGACATTCAGCCTTTGTTGAGTCAAGTGGCCAGTATTGGAGACAAGTTGGAACAGTCAAAAAACCAATTAAAGACCATCCTTACTGAGATGGAAGCGGTCACCTTATACACGCCTAATTTGGCTGATGATTCAGTGCCCTTGGGCGATGATGAGAATGACAATGTTGAAGTAAGCACCTGGGGCACACCAAAAACATTTGATTTTGAAGTCAAAGACCATGTGCAATTGGGCCAAAATAATCAAGGCTTAGATGCTGAGTCAGCAGCTGGTTTGTCAGGTTCTCGTTTTACTTTATTGACTGGTGAAATGGCACAAATGCACCGCGCTTTGTCACAATTCATGTTAGACAAACACACGCAACAGCATGGTTACAAAGAATATTATGTGCCTTATATGGTTAATGCCGAAACCATGCAAGGCAGCGGACAGTTACCGAAATTTGCGGACGATGCTTTTATCACTGAAGATGAACGTTATTTGATTCCAACAGCAGAAGTTCCATTGACCAACTTGGTGGCAGATACCATCCTTGACGAGGCTGAACTGCCCATCAAGATGACCGCGCACACCCCTTGTTTCAGGCGTGAAGCTGGCAGTTATGGTAAAGACACCAAAGGCATGATCAGACAGCATCAGTTTGATAAGGTAGAAATGGTTCAAATAGTCCATCCTGAGCATTCATTTGCAGCATTGGAAGAGATGACTGGGCATGCTGAGGCTATTTTACAAGACCTCGAATTACCATACCGTAAATTGGTTTTGTGTACCGGAGACATGGGTTTTTCGGCCACTAAAACTTACGATTTAGAGGTTTGGGTGCCGGCTCAACACACTTACAGAGAGATTTCTTCATGTTCTAACTGTACAGATTTTCAAGCCCGTCGCATGCAAGCCAGATTTCGCAATGCCGATGTTAAAAAACCACAATTGGTGCATACCTTAAATGGGTCTGGTTTGGCTGTTGGCAGAACTTTGATAGCTGTGATGGAAAACTATCAAAATGACGATGGTAGCATCACTGTACCAGCAGTTCTGAAGCCATATATGAATAACAAAAGCAAGGTCAATAAAGCCAAATAAATTGCTTGTTTGAGTTGTAACTATTGTTTGCTATAATTAAAAAACATAATCAGCGAAATAAGCTTAAAGGACACACTTATGAAATTACATTTTCCACAAGGGGATCATAAAGACATCGAGCTAACTGAGGGTAGTTATACCATTGGTAGTGCAGAAAACAATGATGTCAGTATTCAAGACAAAGGTTTGGGGGCAATTCACGCCACCTTGACTTTGACAGATGGCGAATGCGTGTTAACAATTGATAGTGAAGCAAGGCTCACTTCGGTCAATGGTAAACTGGTAACCAAATCAAAAGAATTGCGTGAAGGGGACTTAATAATTGCGGCGCAAGTTCACATGAAATTAGCATCTTCAGAGGAAACAGAAGAAGAGGAAGATGACAACCGTACACGAGTTCGAATGGCTTTACCGAAGTTCGTATTACGTGGTGTGTCCGGGGCATATTTTGGAAAAACTTATCCGTTGCGAGGGACCACCATTATGGGTCGTCACTCTGAATGTCATATCTGTGTCAACGCCGACGGTATTTCAAGAAAACATGTACAGATTGATGCCGAGGCAGATGGTCTCGTGGCCACTGATCTGGGGTCTTCTAATGGCACTTATGTCAATGGAGATAAAATCGATAAAGCCGAATTGAAAGTGGGCGATGAATTGCGCATCGATAACATTCGATTTTTGATTCAAACCCCTGGTATGACTGATCCTGCACTAGAACAACAAAGCAGCGCCAGCAAAAGTAAACAGGCGCCTCGCAAAGAAACTCCCGCAGTGGTAGAAAAAAGCAGTGGTGGTGTCAAATGGTTGGTGACAGTATTGGTGTTAGGAGGTGCCGTAGCTGTGGCCTGGCAAATGGGCTACTTGGATGGCCTTCTGGGGTAAATAACCACCTCATTAAACATTTGAAAACGGGCCTAATGGCTCGTTTTTTTTTGGTATTATGTCGATATGGTTGTTGCCATTGAAAGTTTAAAATATTGGTGAATCAATAAAAACAGCAACCACATTATTGCAGTATAATATTGTGCTCTTATAAATACCTCTTATGAATCAAATGCCTGACAAATTTAACGACCTGAAGACCATCCAATACGATAAGTCAAATCACATTGCTACGGTGACGCTTAATCGCCCTGACAAGCTCAATGCTTTTTCAGCCACCATGCATGATGAGTTTTTTGCTGTGCTTACTGATTTGGTCAACGACAGCGACATCAGGTGTGTGCTTTTAACTGGAGCAGGCCGAGGGTTTTGCGCTGGACAGGATTTAGGCGAGAGAAAAAGCGGTGAAAAAATGGATTTAGGTGACAAACTTGAAAATGGTTACAACAAAAACCTACGCTTATTGAAATCAATTCAAGCCCCTGTGGTTTGTGCGGTCAACGGAGTGGCAGCAGGAGCCGGTGCCAATATTGCATTAAATTGTGACATTGTTGTGGCTAAAAAATCAGCAAAATTCATTCAATCATTTTCAAATATTGGTTTGATTCCTGATTGTAATGGGACCTGGGTTTTACCTAAATTGATTGGTTTGGCGAAGGCCAAAGCCATTGCCATGTTAGGCACCCCAGTGATGGCTGAAGAAGCAGTCAGTTGGGGTATGATTTACCGCGCCATAGATGATGAAACTTTTACACAAGAAGTCGGTAATTTAATAGAAACACTGGCCAACAGGCCCACCCGTGCTTTATCCTTCATTAAGAATATATTTGATGAATCTTACAGCAACCGCTTTGGCGAGCACTTAGATCGGGAGCGTGATGTTCAACGAGTGTGTGGTCTCAGTGATGATTTTGCTGAGGGTGTTGCCGCATTTAACGAAAAAAGAAAACCTGTTTTTAAAGGTCACTGATGAATGAAAAAACAAACAACAAAGAACTGAATAGTGTAGGCGTGGTTGGTGCCGGAACCATGGGTATAGGCATTTGTGAAGTGGCTGCAGCTCATGGTCAAAAAGTGGTATTATTTGATGTCAATAATGAGCAAGCCAAGACAGCTCTGACGAGTATGCAGGCCCGACTTAAAAAAAGGGTCATCAAAGGCAAAATCACTCAACAGCAAGCATCTGAAATCGCCAGTCGCATAGAAGTTGTTGATGATTTGGCCCATTTCAGTGGTTGTGACTTGGTGGTAGAGGCTGTTATTGAAGATTTAAAAATAAAGCAAGAACTGTTTAAGACCTTAGAAATCATCACTTCCAGTGAAGCATTATTAGCCACCAACACTTCTTCCATATCGATCACGGCGATTGCTGCTGCGATGAAAGATCCATCGCGACTTTTTGGGATGCATTTCTTTAACCCAGCGCCAGTAATGAAACTGGTTGAAATCATCAGCGGTAAACAGACCAATTCAGCATATCTTAAACAAGCCAAGGCAATATGTAAGTCATGGCAGAAAGTAGCGGTTATGGCCCAATCAACTCCTGGCTTTATTGTCAACAGAGTGGCCCGTTCTTACTATGGTGAACCGCTGAAAATGTTACAAGAAGGACTGTCTGAATTCCATCAAATCGATGCGGTTATGACGGCAGCCGGTTTCAGAATGGGGCCTTTTGCTTTGATGGACTTAATTGGTATCGATATCAATTATGCGGTCAGTCAAACGGTTTATGAGGCGATGTTCAACGATCCCAGATTCAGGCCTTCACTGATTCAAGGCGAGATGGTCAACGCCAATCAACTGGGTAAAAAAACCCAGCAAGGGTTTTATAACCATAGACCTGGAGCAGCCAATCCCAAACCTGAATACCTTTATAGTGATGCAACATTCGATTCACTGGTGGTGCCAGAGGAGGAAACATTTTTCAGTAAAATGTTTTGTGACTTTGAATACGACCAACGCAAATGGCACGGTGACCAAGTGATTGTCAGTGGTTGTGAGTTGCGGCTGTCAGATGGCCGTTTGGCCAGAGAGATAGAAAAAGAAACCAACCAAGCTGTGTGTTTGGTTGATGTGTCTTTTGATTATAAAAAATCGCAAGCGGTTAACTTGTGTTTCAGTCCTGGGGTTAATCAATTCATGAAAAATCGTATCGTGGCTTGTTTCAACCACATGGGTAAAAATGTGATTGAAACCCCTGACCAACCAGCTTTGATTGCGCTGAGAACAGTGGTGATGCTCATCAATGAAGCGGCGGATGCTGTATTCAATGGTGTTTGTTCTGCCAAGGATGTCGATTTATCGATGCGTTATGGTGTGAATTACCCGAAAGGCTTGTTGGCTTTCGGTGAAGAACTGGGGTGGTCGCTGGTGGCTCAAACTTTACAGCGCCTGTTTGGTTGGTTCGGTGATGATCGTTACCGCTTATCACCTTACATCAGGAACCAATTATGAGAAAAGTATACATTTGTGATGGCATCAGAACACCCATAGGGCGCTTTGGCGGTGCTTTGGCCAGTGTCAGGCCCGATGACTTGCTGGCACATGTCATTGATGCACTGATGCAGCGCAATACTCAGTTAACTGGTGATGATGTGGATGATGTGATTGCTGGCTGCGCCAATCAAGCCGGCGAAGACAACCGCAACGTGGCAAAAATGTCGGCATTATTGGCTGGTTTGCCATCCAGTGTGGCAGGCATGACTGTCAATAGATTGTGTGCCTCTGGTTTAGATGCCATTGCCACTGCAGCCAGAACCATCGCATTTGGTGATGCTGAAGTGATGATTGCTGGTGGCGTTGAGTCCATGTCTCGAGCGCCTTTTGTGATGCCCAAAGCAACCCACGCTTATTCCAGAAAAGCAGAAATTTTTGACACCACATTAGGTTGGCGTTTTATCAACCCTAAATTACATCAGCAGTATGGCACAGATTCTATGCCTGAGACCGGTGAGAACGTGGCGCTGAAATTCAAAGTCAGTCGTGAAGATCAGGACTTCTTTGCTTACCGCAGCCAACAAAAATCAGCAGTGGCACAAAAACAAGGCGTATTTGCTGAGGAAATCGCGCCGGTTACAATTCCTCAACGCAAAGGGGATGACATCACAGTATCAACTGACGAACATCCCAGGGCCAGTACCACATTGGAAAAATTAGCCCAATTAAAAACGCCATTCCGACAAAATGGCACGGTCACAGCAGGCAATGCCTCTGGGGTCAATGACGGAGCTTGTGCCTTGTTGGTGGCATCAGAAGAAGCGGTTAAAAAATATGCTTTGCAGCCGCTGGCAGAATTTGTAGGTGCCAATGTCGCCGGTGTTGATCCTGAGGTGATGGGTATTGGTCCTGTGCCTGCCACAAAACAACTTTTAAAACGATATGGCCTTACCACCGATGATTTGGCTGTGATTGAATTGAATGAGGCATTTGCCTCACAAGGATTGGCGGTCTTGCGAATGTTGGGTGTTGACGATGATGATCCTCGGGTTAATCCCAATGGTGGCGCTATTGCATTGGGTCATCCACTGGGTATGAGTGGAGCCAGATTGGCACTGAGTGCCATTCGCCAGTTACACAGAATCAAGGGTGAATACGCATTGTGCACCATGTGTATCGGTGTGGGCCAGGGTATGGCACTGCTGTTGAAACGTGTATGACTCGACCAGATTAAGCATTATAATTAACATCAAATTGACGATGAAAACGTTAAAATATAAAGCGACTTAGAAAGAGAAATTTATGTATTCACAAGGTTTAACTGACGCCAAAGGGCAACAAGAACCAGCTGATTTATTGGCTGAGTTTCAAGCTAAAATTGACAGAGAAGAAAAAATCGAACCCAGAGACTGGATGCCAGCGGCTTATCGTAAAACGCTGATCCGTCAAATGTCCCAACATGCCCACTCTGAAATCGTGGGTCAGCTGCCAGAGGGCAACTGGATCACTCGCGCCCCTTCGTTGAAGCGCAAGATGATTTTATTGGCTAAGGTTCAAGATGAAGCTGGTCATGGCTTGTACATTTACTCAGCCACTGAGACATTGGGTGTCTCAAGAGATCAGTTGACCGAAGAACTGCTCACAGGAAAAGCAAAATACTCTTCAATCTTTAACTATCCAACACCCTCATGGGCTGATATGGGAGCCATTGGTTGGCTGGTTGATGGTGCTGCCATCATGAACCAGGTTCCGCTGTGTCGCGCTTCATATGGTCCCTACGCACGTTCAATGGTGCGTATCTGCAAAGAAGAGAGTTTTCATCAGCGGCAAGGTTATGAAATCATGACTGTTTTGGCGCGAGGAACGGCGGCACAAAAAGACATGGCTCAGCGGGCCTTGAACAGAACTTGGTGGCCGGCATTGATGATGTTTGGTCCCAGTGATAAAGATTCAAAACATTCTGAACAGTCAATGAAATGGAAAATCAAACGATTTTCTAACGACGACTTACGCCAGAAATTCATCGATGCCACCGTGCCACAAGCGGAACACTTGGGTTTGACCATTCCCGATCCAAAACTGAAATGGAACGAAGCAACTGGTCATTACGATCACAGTGAAATCGATTTCAACGAATTGTTTGAAGTCATTAAGGGCAATGGGCCGTGTAACAAAGAACGTTTGCAAGCCAGAATTGATGCCCACAAGCAAGGTGCTTGGGTCAGAGAAGCTGCTGAGGTCTATCATCAGCGTCAAAAAGACAACAATGAAAGCGAGGCAGCTTGATGTCTGAATTAAAGTTGTATGAAGTCTTTATCAGGGCCAAATCAGGTTTGAACCACCGCCACGTGGGTTCATTACATGCCAGTGATGCTGAAATGGCATTGCTCAATGCCCGTGATGTATATACCAGACGCAAAGAAGGCGTCAGTATTTGGGTAGTTGAGGCCGATAAAATCACTGCCTCCAATCCCAAACAAGAACATGAATGGTTTGACCCAGCAGAAGACAAAGTATATCGACATCCGACTTTTTACCCATTGGATAAAGAAGTGGAGAACATGTAATGAATCAGACAGTTACAGTGAGTGAACAAGCTTTATACCAGTATTTGCTGCGACTGGCCGACTCCTCATTAACCATGGGCCAACGTCTTGCCGAGTGGTGTGGTCATGGGCCTTATCTAGAAGAAGATGTGGCGTTGACCAATGTTTCTTTGGATGCCATTGGCCATGCTCAAATGTTTTATCAACAGGCTGCGGCATTGACAAGTAATGAGAAGTCCGCTGATGATTTGGCTTTTTTACGTGATGCGCATGAATACCGCAATCCCATCATCACTGAGTTGCCTCGGGGTGATTTTGCTTATACCACTTTGAAACAGTATTTCATTGATGCATTCAATTTATATCTTTTTACAGGCTTACAAAACTCCAACAACGAAACTTTGGCACTGTCAGCTAGAAAAGCATTGATGGAAGTCAAATACCACCTTAAGCGCAGTGAGGCTTGGGTGGAGCGTTTGGCATTAAGTACTGAAACGGCTCAATTAAAAATCCAAAAGGCTTTGGACGATTTGTGGTTTTATACTCCTGAATTGTTTGAGGTTGATGAGGACATGCAGGGTTTGATTAATGCAGCTGTTATTCCAGATTATGATGAAATAAAACAAAACTGGCGCCAATTGGTTGAAAAACACCTGAACGCATGTGAATTGAAACTGCCAGAGAGTGGTTGGGTAGCAACTGGCGGCCTGGCAGGTGAACATTCAGAACATTTGGGCTACTTATTGGCTGAAATGCAGTTTCTGCCGCGGGCTTACCCTGGTTGTGAATGGTAATGACCGCCAGTGACAAGCAACTGAACCTGGCCACCATTGAGAAGATATTAGCTGCAGTCAAAGACCCTGAAATACCAGTTATCAGCATCAGAGATTTAGGTATTTTACAAGGTGTTGAAATAACTGGTGATGCTGTGGTGGTTAAAATCATTCCTACTTATTCCGGCTGTCCGGCAATGTATGCCATCCAATCAGACATAAAAAACGCCTTGGCCGCACACCACATCACAGCGGTTAAAGTGATGCTGGTCGATGACCCAATCTGGACCACCGATATGATCAGCAAAAAAGGCCGAGCAGCAATGCAGGCTTATGGCATTGCGCCACCTTTAGATGTCGGTCAAAAAACCATCAAGTGCCCCCAATGCCAATCTGAAAATACCCAGTGTATCAGTGAATTTGGATCTACGGCTTGTAAAGCTTTGTACCGCTGTGAGGATTGCCTCGAGCCCTTTGATTATTTTAAATGCCATGCATAAATTCCATCAACTAACCATAAAATCGACCAGAGAACAGCCCAACGGCATCATTTGGACCCTCTCAATTCCGCATAATCTAGCAACCGAGTTTGCCTACCAGGCGGGTCAACATTTAACTTTTAAAGCTGTCATCAATGGTGAGGAGCTGCGCCGCAGTTACTCGATTTGCTCAGCACCGAGTCGCTCAGGTGAAATTGATGTGTTGATCAAGGCGGTAGATGATGGGCGATTTTCCCAAGCCGCCCAGTCTGATTATCGGGCTGGCAGTTTGATTGACGTGATGCCACCCAGCGGTCATTTTACCCTCAGTCCCCAGGAGCATGAAACCTATGTGGCATTTGCTGCAGGTTCAGGAATCACCCCTGTCATGGGCATGATATATGCCGTGATGGAAAACACCGAAACAGCTGAATTTATTTTATTTTACGGCAACAGTAAAACTTCTGATGTGTTGTTGCATGATGAAATTGCGGCGCTTAAAGACCAATTTGGTAGTCGCCTGAGTTTACATTTCTTTTTAACGCGCCAACAAGTGGATGTGCCTTTGTATCAAGGTCGTTTCGATGCTGACAAAGTCAAAACCATCAATAAATATTTGCTACAACACATTGGCGCAGATGGCTATTTTGTTTGTGGACCAGGTGCAATGATAGACCAGGTATGTGAAACATTGATTGATTTGGGAATAGACCCAGCAAAAGTACACAATGAACGCTTCCTCAGCGATGGCCAAGAAATATCATTGGCTGAGAAAACCATCAAAGAGGATGCTGGTGTCACTGTCACCATCGACGGTGCCAACCATGAGTTCAATTTAGTGGCAGGAACGCAAGCCACCATTCTAGAATCAGCTGAATCTGCAGGTGTCGACTTGCCTTATTCTTGTAAAGCGGGTGTATGCGCCACTTGTCGTTGTAAGTTGTTGGTTGGCGATGTTGAAATGATTAATAATTACTCATTGGAAGAATGGGAGACCAAAGCAGGGTACATATTGAGTTGCCAAGCTGTGGCCCGCTCAAGTAAAATCCACATCTCTTTTGACGAGTAGGCTTTTATGAGCAGTGCAAAAATTTCCAACTTTTCTGAAATAGGAAAGCTCAACACAGTCATCATCCATGAACCGGGTTCAGAGATGGAAAACATGACGCCAGAGACAGCGCATGAGGTCTTATACGATGACATATTGAGTCTTGACTTGGCCTTAAAAGAACATGCTCAATTGGCCGGCGTGCTGAATGTAGTGTCTGACAATGTTTTAGAATTCAAGGTATTACTTGCTGATGTTCTTGTGGACTCTAAAGTAAAACTTGATTTGCTCCAAGATGTTTGTGCATTGCATGGACACAACGAGTTGGTCGATGACTTGATGGCTTTTGATGCCAAAGACCTGGCTGAACAGCTGTTCCAAGGCACTTTACTGAAGAAGAACACCCTAGAACGGTACATCAGTCCTTCCAGGCATGCCATACCGCCATTACCCAATGCGTTTTTTACCCGCGATGCCGTCATGTGTGTATATGACAAAACCATTATTGGCTCTATGGCACATCGAGTGCGATTGACCGAAGCTTTGTTATTGAAATCTATTTTTAATAACCATCCCATGCTGAAAGGTCAGGGTTTTCATTTTGATGGCACCAAAAGAAAAACCGAAGCACTGACCATTGAAGGTGGTGATTTATTGGTGATTAAAGATGATTTATTGGTTATTGGTTATTCTGAAAGGACATCTGCCCGTGCCATTGACCGCATGGCTGAAAAACTCTCAGCGGGGAAAGAAAACCTCGACATCGTTGTTGTTGAGTTACCAAAAATCAGAGCAACCATTCACTTGGACATGATATTTACCATGTTGGATGTTGATACTGTGATGAATTTTGCTCCATTAATCACTGGGGCAGGTAAGTGTAAGGCTTTTCATTTAAGTTGTACTAACGGCAAGATCAACTACATCAATGAATATTCAGGCTTACCCAAAGCTTTGCGCTTATTCGGTTTGGAGCTTGATTTTGTTAATTGTGGTGGCGACAATCCGTTTGCACAAGAACGTGAACAATGGACCAGTGGGGCTAACTTTTTCACCTTCGCGCCAGGTCACATCATAGGTTATAAGCACAACAAAGCCACCATGGATGCGCTGGATTTGGCTGGTTTCGAAGTCATTGATGCCGATGATTTGATTGCTGGACGTGTGACCATGCCGGAAGGCAAAGCAGCAGTGGCTATGGATGGTTCTGAGCTATCCCGAGGCGGCGGTGGTTGTCGTTGTATGACCATGCCGGTACATAGGGATGCGGTTAACTGGTGATGTTTGCTTTGATGATTTTATTCTCAAAATAAAAAGGCCTGCAAATGCAGGCCTTTTTAGTTACTGAACCAAAGTTAATTCTCAAGCAACATCTTGTTTATTTTCGACGGCTTTAGGTCCCTGGTTGATGGTTTTTTCATCGGTGCCAATGGCAATGGTTCTTGGCTTCATCGCTTCAGGAATTTCACGTTCCAGTTCGATATGCAGTAAGCCATTGTTCATATTGGCAGCCTTTACTTTAACATGATCTGCCAGTTGAAAACGGCGTTCGAAAGAACGGTTGGCAATGCCACGGTGGATGTACTTACCTTCCACATCGTTTTCTTTCTTGCCTTTGACCGTTAAGGTGTTTTGTTCAGAGGTGATTTCTAAATCATTATCACCAAAACCAGCCAGAGCCAAAGTGATGCGGTAGTTATTTTCATCAATACTTTCAATGTTATATGGTGGGTAGCTTGGTGTTTGATCAATGCGGTTGGCTTGATCTAAAAGTTGAGCCATGCGATCAAATCCAATTGAAGTACGGAATAAAGGTGTTAAATCGAAATTCATAATATATTCTCCTAATTAAGCAATATAAGTTTGTAGTGATTCGCCTGAACACCAGGCCGAATCGTATCAAATGACTCAATCCCTTATGCGGCGATTGAGTTCAAAATATATATATTATGATTTTTTAGTTTTTCAAGAGTGTGTGAGCGAATATTCCCAAAAAAATGACCATTCCCACCCAGTTATTATGTAAAAAAGCGGCGAAGCACCTGCTTTCTTCACGCATCATGATCTTCAACTGTTGGTAAACAAACAACCAGATGGTGATGACCAAAGCGATGTAATAGGGCGCCGTTAATTCAGCTTGTTGACCAAACAAATACAAAGCAAAAATCATTAGCAACTGTAGGATACCAATCATGACACGATCTAAGTCTCCGAATAATATGGCGGTTGATTTAACTCCAATGTTCAAATCGTCTTTGCGATCTACCATGGCGTAGATGGTGTCATAAGCAGTGGTCCAAAGTATATTCGCAACAAACAACAACCAAGCTTCTTTGGGCACCGTGCCGGTAATTTCTGCATAGGCCATGGGAATAGAAAAAGAAAAGGCGATGCCTAAGTAAACTTGGGGCAAATAGGTGTGACGCTTCATGAACGGGTAAGTCACAGCAAAAAAAGCAGCTGCCAAAGCCAAATAAATGGTCAAAGTTTGCAGCACTAATAACAACAATGCCGCAGCAAAAAGTAATGCAATGAACAAACGCCAGGCATTTTCTAAGCTGACTGAACCGGTGGCCAGTGGGCGATTTTTCGTGCGATTAACATGGCCATCAATCTTGCGATCTGCAATGTCATTGATAACACAGCCAGCTGCACGCATGAGAAACACACCGGCAGTGAAAATGGCCCAATGTCTTAATTCAGGGTGGCCACCACTGGCCACCCACAAAGCCCACCAAGTTGGCCACATCAATAACAAGGTACCTATCGGTCGATCCATTCGCATCAATAATAAATAGGGTTTGATGCGTTGACCTATAGATATTGTGGTCATTGATTGAATTGGCGATGTGCCACCATGAGTAGCATGACCAACATCAGCAACAACAACCATTTACTATTAACTGAAACGGGCTGCACAAAACCAGTGCCTTGGAAGTAACTCAAAGCCCTGTTAAAGGCTTGTTGCCCAATTTCGTAGCCCATGAATCGGCCTGGTATGTCGTCTGCCGTGGGGTGTATACCGCCGTAAATGCGAGATAAACTGGTTTCATCAGCAGCATCTTGATAAGTCGCCCACTGCAAGGTGATGTCTACACTGGGACCATCTTCGAACACCAGAAATTCGTTTTGAGGTGCTAAAAACCCACTCATACCACCAGGGAAAAAGGCTGTACCTGTCAATGCTGTCAAAACCTCAGCAGCTGCTCTTGAGTAAACACTGTGGCCTGAAACATAACCAGCAAAAGGTGGTGAGACAAAAGAGGGGCGTTGATAAGGCCACCAATTTTCGCAGAGGATCCAGCCGACACCAGCAACAGTGGTTTCAGGGTCGATGATGTAATCAGGTCCTTGCCATGCATTGATGGCAATTTTACCCAAGTTGCTGTTGCCTAAGCCTGCTAGAAACTGATGTATGCCGCCGGGTTGAATGGTTTCAGGGGTGATCAATTGAATGATGCCTGGTAACAGCGTGATGCCATCCTCGTTGTAACTGGCTGCACTGGGGTCAGAACTTTGACCCTGATCGCACATGTAACGAATGGCTGATACAGGTCTGAGGTAATCATAATATCCTTTAACGCTCCACGCACTGATGGCTGCATCATGCATGGTGCCGCCCAAAGCCAGGTAAGATTTGACTTCCCATTCCAGGTCATCCAATATTTCACCTTCACCTTGTAAGCGTTTTTCTAGCAAAGGATGGTCGCTGACGGTGTTTAATATAGTGAACCAGTGTCCTGGCGGTGTCTCGGAATCAGGTCCATCTGCCCAAAATTCTGCCAACACCCGGTAGTAGTCGCCTGCGGGTACTATTTGAGGTGCGTAAGGTTGGTTTGTTACGGGGTTGATGTCTCGGCCTGAACCATTGTTGGTGCCCAAGTCATTGTTACCCCTGGATGCTGGGCTGATATCAATCATGACACCATCAGATGGATCCAGATAACTGCTGAATTCCACCACTTGTACAAATCCAGCTTTGTAATCTGCATCGCCTTCTCCACCAATATACGGAGGTGGACCAGGGTCTTTATATACATGAAAAGTGTGGCCATCACGTTGGTAAGTGTTGATGTCAGCAGCGGTCATGGAAAAGGGTCTGACATAGCCCCATTCAGGGCTCAGAAACTCGGGGTACTCCTCAACCACTACGCCTGATTGGCCTTCAAAAAATTCCAAAGCCAACGGCTGCCAGCGATTGGGGTCAGTGATGTTAGGGTTGCCTGGTAAGTCTGGTAACAGTGCTTCGTTAATCGGTTGATAGAATTGGTTGATGTAATTATTGAGTTCGTTGGCACCATCACTCAGGCCATATTGAATGATGCTTTGTGCGATGCGGTTGCCAACGGCAGCCGCTGAGTTGCCAGAGGTTGTGGTGTTATTGATGTCGAATCCCAGCATTTGCATTTCAGCATCCAATGTGGGCAAAGTAACATCAGCGCCGACTGATGGGGTGAAACGCCAAGTTAATAAGCGATAGGCAGCATAGCTGATGGCCTCAATTTGTGCAGCGTTTTTGTCATCCGCGGTGTGTTTGCGTTGGTAAAATACGCCGTCACAGACAGGTTCATAGGCGCACCAGGCATCGTACATGGCAGCAGAACTGTGGTATAGGTTTCTCGCGTGTACGGTGGGTCGGGCTTCATCAGAACGTATGGCTTCCAGTAACAGTTCATTCCATTCTCGAGCGATGGCAGCTGAGGCAGTGGCCGACAATGACAACATAAATATTGTGAACAAAAATTTGAATAAGTTGGTTTTTATCATTGGTTCCTCCATCTGGGTTTTAATTCTATCAAATGAGGCCAATATGAAACAGTTGAAAACCATTTTTTTATCAGCTTCAGTGGTTCTGTTTTGCTTGATTTATCAGCTAAAATACAAGCTCCCTTATCAGCGGCTTTCTGAACATGTTACACATCGCACTCTATCAACCCGAAATACCTCCGAATACCGGTAACATCATCCGCTTGTGCGCTAATACTGGCAGTCAATTACATCTGATTCACCCTTTGGGCTTTGATATGGAGGTCAAGGCATTGCGTCGTGCGGGATTGGATTATCATGAGTGGGCTGAGGTCAAACAATATACTGATTTTGCTGCATTTATCGCCGAAACTGAATTTTCACGTATTTTTGCCTTGACCACCAAAGCCAAAAAGTACACCCATGAAGTGAGTTTCTCTGATGGTGATTGTTTGTTGTTTGGACCAGAAACCCGTGGGCTGCCAGATGATGTATTGAATATGCCAAGTATTCAAAACATCCGCATTCCAATGAAACCAGGCAGTCGGAGCTTGAATTTGTCTAATACGGCAGCCATCATTCTTTATCAGGCACTGGCTGATTTGAATTACGAGGGTTTGAGCTGAATTTTAATGCTGTGTAGCAGCCATTGATTATGCCAGCTACAAAGCCCATTATATGGGCGGTAACGAATGGCAGCCTTATGATACCGTCAACATGCCATGACTCCATGTTTATTTCTCAGCTTTGCCATAACAGATAACCCAATAAGCAAAACATCCTGTGGAACCACACCATCGGGGTCAAGGAAGTTAACCAAACTGGTTGTTTTGTGGTGTCTTGATTGGTGCTGGCCAAATAAGCCACAGCCACTGAGAGAAAAAAAGCATATATGGAAAAGGATTCGCTGCATCAGTTGCTTCATTGATTGAATAAAGCGGGTGGTTATTCAACTGGATTAAAGTTGATTACGATGACAGATAAATTTGGCGCTATAATGACTGCTTTGGTAGCACAATACGAAACTTTCTATGAATCAAGCTAAAAATGTACTACAAACTGTCAAAGGCTTACTGAAACAACACAAAATCAATTACGCCCAGGTGGCGGCTCATTTATCGCTCTCTGAATCCAGTGTCAAGCGGTCTTTTTCACAGGGCCAAATCAGCTTAAAGCGGTTGATTAAAGTCTGTGAATTGATGGATTTGGATTTAGTCGACCTGTTACAAGTGATGCAAAGCCAAAACGATGATATCGTACAATTAACCCATGAACAGGAACAAATCATAGTCTCAGATATTAAGTTCTTATTGGTTACTGTCTGTGCTTGTAATCACTGGTCATTCTCTGAAATCATTGAAACCTATAACATTGAAGAGGCTGAGTTGGTGCAAATGCTGTTGCGATTGGAGCGCAATGATTTGTTATCGTTATTACCTGAGAACAAAATCAAACTCAAAATATCGCCACATTTTCATTGGATTAAAAACGGCCCAATCCAGCAATTTTTTGAACAGCACATCCAACAAGATTTTTGGCAAAGCCAGTTCAATGGACCAGGAGAGGTGAGGCTGTTGGTCAATGGCATGCTCAGCAAAACTGCCAATGAAAACATGCAGAAACAGATCAATCGGCTGAAGCAACAATTCACCCTACTATCAGAACAAGACCGCCACTTACCCATGGGTGAAAGGCACGGCACCACTTTGTTAATCGGCATGCGTCCCTGGGAGCTTAAGTTATTCGAGGATTTGCGCCGCCATCAAAATCTGAAGGTATATACCTGAAAATTAAAACCATCAATTCAATTGCGGGTAGAGATTACGCTTGAGAGTTTACCCAACTTGATTCGGTTTAACCGCAGGGGCATGCTATATCTCTAGGCTTTGTCGCAATCCATGCCAGATCAAGTCCAATCGTTCTATAACCGTGGTTTGTTCCAGCACATGTTGCATGAAGTCTGCTTCAAAGCGAAAGTATTTGAATAATTGGAAGCTGAAATCCTTGGGCGTCTGATTCAACCACTCTGGTGCCGTAATAATTTCGTACAATTCTGGGTTTTGCTGTTTACACAAGGCTTGCAGTAACTGGTTAATTTCACCCATTCGATCTGTGCAAAGTTGGGTGTCATTGATGATTTGGTCAGGCAGTTGCTCACAAGTTGCAATCATAAAAGGCACTTGCTGCGTGATGGCCTTCAATTTCAGCCTGATTTCAGGCTTGATCAGCACATGAATGCGACCATCAGCTGTGGTCTTGATGGTTTCACAATATCCTGCACTGAACACTTTGTGTGGTTCATAGGTAGATTGATTTTGGTTGAGGCTATCGCTTGAGATGCGTTTCTTTTTTGTTTTAGAAACCATTTTTTTGGTGTGCGTCACAGCAATCATTACCTCATTGTCTTGACTGTGTTTAATCATTGCTCGGTAGCGTGGTTCAAACACATGCAAAGGCATTGAGATGCCTGGGAAGCTGACCATATTGGGAATTGGGAAAAGAGCCACATCAATTTGCTCTGCTTTATTGTCGATAGTTTCACTGGTATCCATAAATAAATTATACGGTCATTACTTAAATAATTTGTGAAGTTCGATTAATTTTGTTTGTCAGTGGGTGCTGCTTTGATAGACTGTAGGCTTTTCCTACATCATTATTATGACTGAGCTGTATGATTTGGCCTACGATTTTGCCACTGCTTTTCTGAAAAAAGCCAATGATTCACCGATTCAAGTGGGTGATGAGGCCCGTAAAAATATCAACCACCTAGATGTGCCAATGCCACAACATGGAATGGCCGCCGAGGCGGTCATCACTGAATTGAATCAATGGGTCAGTCCGGCGACCATGAAAATGGGTTCGCCAAGATTTTTTGGTTTTGTCATTGGTGGCGCCTATCCGGTGAGTGTGGCATCCAATTGGATGAGTACGGCATGGGATCAAAACACCGGTTTGGAGAAAACAACACCAGCAGCAGCGGTGGTTGAGAAAATTTCAGCCAACTGGATGCTTGAACTTTTGGGGTTACCACGCGAATCTGCCTGTGCTTTTGTTACTGGTGCAACGGTGGCTAACTTTACGGCCTTGGCCGCAGCCCGCAACCAAGTCATGAACCAAGCGGGTTGGGACGTTGAAGCTGATGGTTTGATTGGAGCACCTGAGGTGCAAATCATCATCAGTGCTGATTCTCACCCAACGGTGTATAAATCCTTAGCGATGCTTGGTTTTGGTAGAAACAGGGTGACAAAAGCAGCCGTTGATGCACAGGGGTGCATCGATATGTCGCGGTTTCCAGAGATCAATGAAAATGCCATCATCATCACCCAGGCCGGTAACATCAACTCTGGGGCGTTTGATCCAGTGGCAGAAATTAGTCGTTTGGCTGCTGGTAAAAACGCCTGGATTCATGTCGATGGCGCCTTTGGTTTATGGGCATTGGCTTCAAACAAGTACAAACATTTGGCAGCTGGGATGGATCAAGCGGATTCTTGGGCCACAGATGCACATAAATGGTTGAATGTGCCTTATGACTCGGGCTTGGCATTTGTTAAAAATGAACACGCATTGAAAGCTGCCATGGCCATCACTGCATCATATCTACCCAGCGAGAATGCGACCAGAAATCCGTCTGATTACACTCCTGAATTATCACGCCGAGCGCGTGGTTTTGATGTTTATGCCGTGTTGCGCTATTTAGGTAAAGAGGGTGTGGCGGAATTGATTGAACGATGTTGTGCCTGTGCCAGTCGTTTTGCTGATTTATTTACCCAAGCGGGTTATGAAGTGATGAATGATGTGGTGCTGAATCAAGTGGTGGTTTGTTTCGGCTCTGAAGCGCTTAATTTGGCTGTTATTGATGCCGTGCAAAAAGAGGGCAGTTGTTGGGTTGGACAAACCAGCTGGAAGAATCGTTTGGCAATGCGTATCAGTGTCTGTAACTGGCAAACTGAATTAATCCATGTTGATGAAAGTTTTGCAATCATGAAAACCATGGCAGAAAAAGTGCTTAAGAAAGCATGATAAAGTGTTAAATACATCACATATTTGTTGCGCAGACAATTAATCGCAGGTTCATGGCAGCCATCTATAATTGAATCATATTCAATATGAAAGGTGTCACATGAAATTAATTGCTATAACAGTTTTGCTGGTTTCTTCAGGTTTAGTCTCCGCTCACGATAACGGGTCGCATCCAATGGTTTTTAAAGAATTGTTGTCATGTCATCCTAAAAATGGCTGTGAAGTGGTGTGTCAGCAGCCCACTCAGCGGTGGGATTCATATTTAAAGACTGAAGGTGATATTGAAGTGACTTATTTCCTCAGCAGTGGTGTGCGTCAACTCAAAGCTGATATGGGTGACGGGCAATTCACCATTTTAGATACCCATCCAGAACTACAATCATGTCGGATTTCAGGTTTGGTGGCCGATTCATAAATGACCCCGCGGTAGAGGAGATGAGACTTGCCAATTGTTTTTGGTACCTCATGCTGTATCCATGGTACTGAAAATGAATGAAGAGATTAGGGCATTGCTTTATAATTGAGTTTTGTTATTTTGTAGAAAATCAGATGATTGCTCATATTTACCGCTCTGAGAAGAAAAATGGTGCCTATTTGTATTTGGCCGAGGGTTTTGATTTTTCAGAAATACCATCAGAACTTGCAGTTATGGTAGGTGCTTGTATCAAAGTCATGGAATTGGATTTGGCCCAAAGAAAGCAATTGGCCAGCGAAAAAATCACCACAGTCAAAAACAACCTCAAAGAGCAAGGTTACCATTTGCAGATGCCACCACAAACCAGTGTGGGCGTGATAAATTACGGGGTCTGAACATTAACATACAATGCACCCAATGTCGTGAACCAACCATTGCTAAGAAATGGTTGGTGTTATCGACCTTGCTGCCTTTTGTTTTTGTGTTTTTACAAATCAGGTGTGGTCGATGTAAAAATCAGCAAATTTACGAGTTAGACATTAACGTGTTTTTCAGCTTGTTTTTAAATTTGGTGCTGCCTATTTTGTTATTGACTGTCGCTTTATTTGTGTTTTATTTCCATGGTTTTCGTCATAGATCTGTTTATCTGTCTTTAGTAATTGTGTTTGTTTTGGTGCAGAGTATTAAACTGCTTTATTTGTTGAAGAAATACAGCTAAGTTATTGAAGTCAATTATTTTTACTAACTAAATCATCAATCAGTTCAAGTTCGTCTTCTGAAAATTCAGCCATCGCTGGGTATTGGCAGTTCATCAGTTTTAAATGTTGTTTGATGGTTTCAGCGACGATGGTGCGCATATTGGGTTTATCATTGGCTGGGATAACATACCAAGGGGCATGTTTGGTTGAGGTTTTTTTTAATAATGTATCAAAAGCTTTTTGGTATTGGTCCCACAACAAGCTCTCTTTGAGATCGCCTGTATTGAACTTCCATTGTTTATCTGGGGTGCTGTAACGACGAATGAACCGATTGTGTTGGACTTCTTGGCTGACATCTAAAAAGAATTTAATGACTTGGGTACCAGAAGCGACTAAATGAGCCTCTACTTGATTGATAAAATCATACCTTTGTTGCCAAAAGGCTTTGTTGGGTTTTTTGTCAATGCCTTGGCCTTTGAGGAACTCTGGGTGTACTTTAACCACCAATGTTTCCTCATAATAACTGCGGTTAAATACCGTCAGTTGGCCTTTGGCCGGAAATTTATCATAACAGCGCCACATAAAATCATGAGCAGCTTCCAATTTGCTGGGGGCTTTGAAAGAGGCCACATCAAGAGCAGCTGGGTCACAGTACTTGAACACATTGCGAATGGTGCTGTCTTTGCCGGCTGCATCCAGTGCTTGAAAAATAACCAAAACAGCTTGTTTGCCTTCTGCATTGAGTGCAGCATGCAGTTTGGCCAGTTGTTTACTGCTTTTTTTCAAGGACATGCTGTTGTTGACGATGAATTCATTGAGTTGTGATTGGCTTGGCCTGGGTAGGTTGTTTTGGAATTTAAATGCTTTTACTTTTGGCATGATGTTATATCTATTAAGGTGTTATCATCTTACTCAAAAATGTTTAAGGGTAAAACATGAAAAAAATTCTTTTTATATGCATGGGCAATATTTGCCGCTCGCCATCGGCAGAAGCTGTGTTTCAGCAACTGGTCAATGAACAAGGGCTTGCTGCTGATTTTGTGATTGATTCAGCAGGGACTCATTCATACCATGTCGGCGCCAAACCCGACCCAAGGTCAATGCAAGCGGCCAAAAAACGCGGCATTCAAATGCAGCATCTGCGAGCCAGGCAGGTGCAAAGTGAGGATTATCAGCGATTTGACTTCCTGATAACCATGGATGATGCCAATCGATCAAACTTAGCCTCTATGTTTCCACAACACAGCCAAGAAAAGGTTTATGCCATGTTGAGTTTCAGCGAAAGAAATGACCTTGATGAAGTGCCTGATCCTTATTATGGGTCAGGCGACGGTTTTGAGCTGGTTTTGGATTTGTTACAAGATGCCAGCAAAGGGCTTTTGAATTTCTTGAGACAGTCTGAGGTTGAGTGAGTATAATGTCGCGCTTGATTGAAAACATGAGTTAAGTTGTGAAGTTTGAATTGAAAAAAACCGACGGTGTGGCCAGAAGAGGTGAATTAAGTTTTGATCGAGGCACGGTACAAACGCCGGCATTCATGCCCGTTGGTACCTATGGCACGGTAAAAGCCATGTCACCTGAGGAAGTCAAAGGCATTGGCGCAGAAATCATTTTAGGCAACACCTTCCACTTGATGTTGAGACCCGGTACTGAAGTGATATCAGCACATGGTGATTTACATGACTTCATGGCTTGGGATAAGCCGATATTGACAGACTCAGGTGGCTTTCAAGTGTTCTCATTGGCCAAGCGCCGCAAAATAACCGAGGAGGGGGTGACTTTTGCTTCACCGGTTGATGGTTCAAAAGTGTTCATGGGGCCTGAAGAATCTATGGAAGTGCAGCGCAAGCTGGGTTCTGATATTGTGATGATTTTTGATGAGTGTACGCCGTTTCCTGCCACCCATGAAGAGGCCAAGGTCTCGATGGAATTATCTTTGCGTTGGGCCAAGCGTTCGAAAACAGCTTTCGAAGGAAACCCTAATGCCTTGTTTGGGATTGTGCAAGGCGGCATGTATGATGATTTAAGACAAATTTCGGCCAAAGGTTTGAGTGAATTAGATTTTCATGGTTATGCCATAGGTGGTCTGTCAGTTGGTGAGCCTAAAGATTTGCGTGAACAGGTATTAAAAACCACCACACCCTTGTTGCCAGCTGATAAACCTCGTTATTTAATGGGTGTCGGCAAGCCCGAGGATATACTGGAGGCGGTATTATTGGGCATTGACATGTTTGATTGTGTGATGCCTACCAGAAATGCCCGCAATGGCTATCTTTTTACCTGGGATGGTGTGGTGAAAATTCGCAACGCCAAACACGAGCATGATACATCACCATTAGATCAAGACTGTGGCTGCTATACCTGTCAAAATTATTCTAGGTCCTACTTGCGCCACCTTGATAAGTGTGGAGAAATGCTGGGCTCTCGACTCAACACCATCCATAACTTGTATTTCTATCAAGAATTCATGCAGCGTATTCGCACGGCCATTGAGCAGGACAGTTTGGATGTTTTTGCCAAAGAATACTACGCCAGAATTGAGGCTGCCAAAGCATAAAACAGAACGTTCGTTGTTGAATGATTCATTGAACAAAGCATGAACGGCTTAATTTAAAGGCTTTTAAGCAATTTTTGTTATTTCAGGCTATAAATACATGGCTTTTAATAGTTTTCCTTATGTGGGGCTTTAAAATCGCATTTAAGTGATTTACTTGCAAATTAGGCAATGGTTTTGTGCTATAATCCCGTGCTTATTTAATCAGGCACAGAAAGTTGATTTATGGCTGAAAATTCAAGCGATATCATTAAGATAAATATTGAAGATGAGATGCAAAAATCATACCTCGATTATTCGATGAGTGTGATTGTTGGCAGGGCACTGCCAGACGTAAGGGATGGTCTAAAACCGGTACACCGCCGGGTGCTGTACGCCATGAATGTATTGGGCGTCAGTTGGAACAAAGCCCATAAAAAATCGGCGCGTGTGGTCGGTGATGTGATTGGTAAATACCACCCCCATGGTGACACCGCTGTTTATGACACCATCGTGAGGATGGCTCAGCCTTTCTCCATGCGCTATATGTTGGTTGATGGTCAAGGTAACTTTGGTTCTGTTGACGGTGATTCTCCAGCTGCGATGCGATACACCGAAGTCCGAATGGCAAAAATCTCGCATGAGATGATGGCTGACATCGATAAGGATACAGTCGATTTTGTACCCAACTACGATGAAACAGATACTGAACCAGAGGTATTGCCTACTCGAGTGCCTGCGTTATTGGTCAATGGATCCTCTGGTATTGCGGTTGGTATGGCCACCAACATACCGCCACATAATTTGACTGAAGTCATCAATGCGACCATAGCTCTGATTAAGAACCCACAAGCTGACTTAGATGAGTTGATGGAGCACCTGCCAGGTCCAGACTTCCCGACTGCGGCCTTCATCAATGGTGCTGAAGGTATCAAAGAAGCTTATGAAACGGGGCGCGGTAAAGTTTACATGCGCGCCAGAACTGAGATCGAAACCGATGAAGCTTCAGGTAAGCAGACCATCGTTGTCACCGAATTGCCTTATCAAGTTAACAAGGCTCGCCTGATTGAAAAAGTGGCCGAGCTGGTCAAGTTGAAAAAAATTGAAGGCATGACCGCCATCAGGGACGAATCTGATAAAGACGGCATGCGCATGGTGTTTGAGCTGCGTCGAGGTGAAGTAGCAGAAGTTTTGTTGAATCAGCTGTTCAAGCTCACTCAGCTGCAAACTGTTTTTGGTATCAACATGGTCGCGCTCATTAATGGCCAGCCGAGAACCTTGGGATTGATTGAAATCCTCACTGAATTCATTAAGCATCGCCGTGAAGTGGTGGTGCGAAGAACCATCTTTGAGTTACGCAAAGCGCGTGACAGGGCGCACGTTTTAGAGGGACTTGCAGTCGCTTTGGCTAATATTGAAGAAGTCATTGAACTGATTAAGAAATCTAAAAACCCAGCGGAAGCCAAAGAAAAATTGCTGGCTAAAAAGTGGAATTCTTCTTTGATCAAGGCACTGTTGGATGATGATGCACATCTATGCCGGCCTGAAGGTTTAGATGATCAATACGGTTTTTTTGCAGATGGTTATCAACTTTCACCTGTACAGGCCAAAGCCATACTGGATTTGCAGTTACATCGTTTAACTGGGCTGGAACAAGATAAAATCACCGATGAGTTCAAAGAAATCATTGGGCACATCAAAGAGTACTTGGAGATTCTTACTAACCCGGATCGATTGATTGCGGTGGTGACTGAAGAATTGGAAGAAATCAGGGAAAACTTTGGCGATGAGCGCCGCACGGTCATCATGAACCGTCAGCGCCACTTAACCATGGAAGATTTAATCATCGAAGAAGACGTGGTGGTTACACTGTCGCATGAAGGTTATGCCAAAATGCAGCAGGTTGATGTCTACCGCGCGCAAACCCGTGGTGGCAAAGGCAAATCAGCTACTGCAATGAAAAACGAAGATTTTATCGAGCAGCTCTGGGTTGCCAACACCCACGATACCCTGTTGTGTTTCAGTAACCAAGGTCAAGTTTATTGGCTCAAAGTGTACGAATTGCCGATGGCTTCACGCACGGCCAGAGGAAAGCCGTTGGTCAACTTATTGCCGTTAGATAAAGATGAAAAAATCACCGCTATATTGCCGGTCCGAGATTACGATGAAGATAAATTCGTGTTCTTTGCTACGGCCAAAGGTGTGGTGAAGAAAACACCTTTGTCTAATTTCTCAAGACCTCGAGCCAATGGCATCATTGGATTAGGCTTGCTCGACGGTGATCATTTGGTGAATGTTGAATTGACCAATGGTTCTCAAGATGTGTTCTTATTCTCAAGTTCAGGCAAATGCATTAGATTTGATGAGAATGACGTGCGTTCAATGGGCCGGACAGCCCGTGGTGTTCGTGGCATCAATCTCAAGGATGATCATGAGGTGGTATCGATGTTCGTTGCCGATGAAGGTAATGTGCTGGTTTGTACTGAAAACGGTTTTGGTAAACAAACCAAATTAGAGGAGTTCTCTAAGATCAGGCGATCCGGCCAAGGTGTCATCGCCATACAGACCAGTGATCGCAATGGTGCTGTGGTTGGCGCATGTCAGGTGTTGCCGGATGACCAAATCATGTTAATCAGTGATGGCGGTACTTTGGTGCGGACCGCAGTAGAGGGTATCTCTGTCGTGGGACGAAATACCCAAGGTGTGACATTAATCAGGTTGTCAGAAAAGGAAAGCTTGGTTGGCATCGCTAAAGTAGTGAATTTAGATGGTGATGATGAGGCAATTGATGCAGAGACAGATGGCCTTAATACAACACCCGAAGATGGTGATGCATCGTGATGAAGCGCAAGCTACTGGTAGCTGGTAATTGGAAGATGCATGGGTCGTTGAAGTTTGTTGATGGCATGATGCAGGAATTGAATGACATGTTGCCGGCACAAAGAAATTATGATGTGGCGGTATTTCCAGTCTATATTCACCTGCATCAAGTAATAAACAATAAACCTGCTCAAGTGCTTTGTGGTGCTCAAAACTTGAGTGAGCATGATGACGGGGCAGTGACCGGCGAGGTCAGTGCAGCGATGTTGTCAGATTTGGGTTGTGACATGGTTTTAGTCGGTCATTCTGAGCGTCGCGTAATGAACAATGAAAGCAATGCTGAAGTGGCGAAAAAGTTTGCACAAGCACTGAAGTATGGCATTCAGCCAATTTTGTGTGTTGGTGAGTCATCTGTTGAGCGACAAAGTAACCAAACATTCGATGTGGTTTGGGCGCAAATAAAGGCGGTTATTGATGAAGTTGGAGTCGAAAAATTAGGCCAAGGTGTGATTGCTTATGAGCCGGTTTGGGCTATTGGCACGGGTGAGACTGCAACCGCAGAACAAGCCCAGGAAGTTCATCAATTTATCCGTTCTCAATTGGCCTTAAATGATGATACAATAGCGCGCCGCATCCGCATCCTCTACGGAGGAAGTTGTAAAGGCTCTAATGCACATGAGCTTTTTTCGATGCCTGATGTTGATGGAGGCCTGATTGGAGGTGCTGCATTGACTGCCCAAGATTTTATGGCAATTTGTCAACAAGCTGACATATTGTCACAAGGAGTATAATTAAATGACTGAAATAAATTTTTTAAACATCATTCAAGTGTTGGTTGCCATTGCATTGATTGGTTTTATTCTGATACAACGTGGACCTGGTGCAACGGCTGGTTCTGCTTTTGGAGGCGGTGCCTCTGGTACTGTTTTTGGCGCCAAGGGCTCAGGCTCATTTTTGACCAAAAGTACCGCCATTTTAGCCACCTTGTTTTTCATTATCACCATGTTGATTGCGATTGATGCGAGTGAGACATTTTCATCGATTGATTCATCTGGTGAGCAAGATCTGGGTGTTTTTGGTGCGCTTGAGGATGTTGAGCCAACGGTGACGCCAGTGGATGATGCGGAAATCAATACCGGCGATGCGTTGGGTGATATCATTGAAGACACGCAAGAGCAAGCAGCAGATGCAGCCAATGCAGTTGAAAGTGCAGCTGGTGAGGCTGTTGATGCAGTCGAACAACAAGTAGAACAAGCTGTAGAAGAAACAGAAAAAGCCACTGATTCAGAAGATTCAGATGGCAACAATAATTAAAATTACTGAGTTAAATGTTTGAATCACACAAGGTGTTTCAATCAAGTTTATGTGCCGAAGTGGTGGAATTGGTAGACACGCTATCTTGAGGGGGTAGTGACCTTCGGTCGTGCCGGTTCAAGTCCGGCCTTCGGCACCAATATTAAATAGAATTTTTAGAGCAAACAGGGGTTTGGCTATATGATAGCTTCTTACTTTCCAATTTTATTGTTCTTAGCAGTGGCTACTGGTTTAGGTATTGCTTTGATGTCTCTGGGTTTACTGTTCGGTACCCGCAAAACCAACGACGAAAAAATCTCCGCATACGAATGTGGTTTCGAAGCTTTTGATGATGCCCACATGAAGTTTGATGTCAGATTTTATTTGGTTGCTATCTTGTTTATCATTTTTGATCTGGAAATTGCATTTTTATTTCCTTGGTCGGTGGTGCTGGAAGAATTAGGTGGTTTTGGCTTGGTGTCGATGTTTATATTTTTATTTTTGCTGGTCATAGGTTTTATCTATGAGTGGAAAAAAGGAGCGTTAGAATGGGAGTAGTTGATAACATCATTCAGCCGGTTGAGGATCAAGGCTTTGAAAACAAAGGATTTGTGACAACCACAGTTGATGCCTTGTTAAACGGCGCCAGAACGGGTTCTTTATGGCCCATGACGTTCGGTTTGGCTTGTTGTGCAGTTGAAATGATGCAAGCAGGCGCATCTCGTTACGATTTAGATCGTTTTGGGGTGATTTTCAGACCATCTCCCAGACAATCAGATGTGATGATTGTGGCCGGTACGCTGGTCAACAAAATGGCCCCAGCTTTGCGCAAGGTATATGATCAAATGCCTGAGCCAAAATACGTGATTTCAATGGGTTCATGTGCCAACGGCGGTGGTTATTATCATTATTCTTATGCAGTTGTTAGGGGTTGTGACAGGGTCGTTCCCGTGGATGTTTATGTCCCAGGATGCCCACCAACAGCTGAAGCTTTGATTTATGGTATTTTGCAGTTGCAGAAAAAAATCAAACGCACCAACACAATTTCTAGAACATCATGAGTAATTTCAAATACCAAATCAGTAAAGACCTTGCAGCCAAGCTGCCAGATGTTGAAATCGTCGAAACAACCAACGGTGTGACATGTACTGTGCCATTAGAAGCATGGGTTGAAACGGCCAGGTTGCTGCGGGACGACAAGGCATTCCAGTTTGAACAGTGTGTTGATGTCTGTGGGGTAGATTACTTAACATTTGGCGAAGCCGAATGGCAAACTGATGGTGTTTCTTCAACTGGTTTCAGTCGAGGGATCAAAGCCAAAGGTCCGGGCAGGTTTTCATGGCATGAGCGCCGTGAAGAATCGATGCCAAATCGTTTTGCTGTGGTCGCCCAACTGTTGTCGGTTGCCTTGAATCACCGCTTGACCATTAAATGTTTTGCACCTGATGAAGGCATGTTGATGGTGCCATCTCTGATAGACGTTTGGCCAGGAGTTAACTGGTTCGAACGAGAAGCTTTTGATTTGTTTGGCATCATATTCAAAGGACACCCTGATTTGCGTCGTATCTTGACTGATTATGGTTTTATTGGTCACCCGTTTAGAAAGGACTTTCCATTAATTGGTAACGTTGAGGTGATTTATGATGAAGAACAACAGCGAGTGGTCTACCAGCCGGTGTCTATTGAACCGCGGGTGTTGGTGCCTAAAACCATCAGGCGCGATTCAAGATACGTTGAAAACATGAATGATCAGGAGGCTTCATAATGCCTGAAATTAAAAATTACACCATGAACTTTGGTCCACAACACCCTGCAGCGCATGGTGTTTTGCGATTGATTTTAGAGCTTGATGGTGAAGTGGTTGAACACGCTGATCCTCATGTGGGATTGTTGCATCGTGGCACCGAAAAACTGGCCGAGTCTAAACCTTTTAACCAATCCATTGGTTATATGGATCGCTTAGATTATGTGTCAATGATGTGCAACGAGCATGCTTACGTGCGAGCGATTGAGCAATTGTTAGGTATTGAAGCACCCATCAGGGCGCAATACATCCGAACCATGTTCGATGAAATAACCCGAGTCAGGAATCACCTGATGTGGATTGGTACCCATGGTTTGGATTTAGGTGCCATGGCTTTGTTCTTGTATGCTTTCAGAGAACGTGAACAATGTATGGACATGTATGAGGCAGTTTCTGGTGCCAGAATGCATGCCACTTATTATCGACCTGGTGGGGTGTACCGTGATTTACCTGATCACATGCCGCAATACCAAGAAAGTAAATGGACCAAAGGTAAAAACTTGGCGTATGCCAATGAATGGCGTGAAGGCTCGCTACTGGATTTCATCGATGCTTTTGCTGACGATTTTCCGAGTAAAATAGCTGAATACCGCACGTTGTTACAAGACAATCGAATTTGGAAACAACGCACAGTTGGTATTGGTGTGGTTTCACCGGAACAAGCCAAAGCCTGGGGCTTTACAGGGCCTATGCTCCGCGGCAGTGGAGTGGCTTGGGACTTGCGCAAAAAACAAACCTATGCAGCCTACGACAAAGTGGACTTTGATGTCCCTGTCGGTGTCAATGGCGATTGTTATGATCGTTATTTGGTTCGCATGGAAGAGATGGTGCAATCAACTCGCATCATCAAACAATGTGTGGAATGGTTAAGGAACAACCCTGGCCCAGTGATGGTTGACGAATACAAAGTCGCACCACCTGATAGAGAAATGATGAAAGAAGACATGGAATCCATGATTCATCACTTTAAATTATTCACAGAAGGTTATACCGTTCCAGCTGGAGAAGTTTACACAGCTGTTGAAGCACCCAAAGGCGAGTTCGGTGTATACATGATTTCTGATGATTCTAATAAACCATTTAGATTGAAACTAAGGGCGCCAGGATTTGCTCACCTCTCAGCCATGAATGACATGGTTAAAGGCCACATGTTGGCTGATGTGGTGGCAGTCATTGGCACCATGGATATCGTATTTGGGGAGATAGATAGATAATGTACCAAGTCAATCCACAAAACACTGATAAAAGCTTGGCGATGAGCCTGCTGGATGATAAGACCCGTGCAACCATTGATACGTGGTTAGCAAAATACCCGTACGACCAACGCCGTTCTGCAGTGATTGGTGCTTTGCATGCTGCTCAAGACCAGAACCAAGGTTGGTTGAGTGAAGAAATTATGAAGGCGGTTGCTGAATATTTAGAAATCCCACCAGTTTGGGTGTATGAAGCTGCGAGTTTTTATTCAATGTTCTTTACCCAACCTGTAGGCAAGAATAAAGTGGCTATTTGTACCAATATTTCTTGTATGCTTCGCGGTGCTGATAAAGTGGTTAAGTACGCTGAGGCAAAACTTGGCATCAAGCTAGGTGAAACCACGGCAGACGGTCAAATTACTCTGGTCAAGGAAGAAGAATGTGTGGCTGCTTGTATTGGCGCACCGATGATGATCATCAACGGGCATTATCATGAAAACCTGACCGAACAAAAAATCGATGAATTGTTGGGAGGGTTGTCATAATGGCTGTTCATAACGTCTGTCTTAACCCCGACAAAGACCACTCGTTGGCTAACTACCTGGAAAAAGGTGGTTATCAGGCTTGGAAAAAAATCTTGGCTGAAAAAACCGATAAAAATGAAATTATTGAAACCGTCAAAGCATCGGCATTGCGTGGCCGCGGTGGTGCAGGTTTCCCCACCGGATTAAAATGGAGTTTCATGCCCAAAGATGCGCCAGGGCAAAAATACGTACTGTGTAATTCTGATGAATCTGAGCCGGGCACTTGTCATGACCGTGATATTTTGCGTTATAACCCGCATGCTGTGATTGAAGGCATGGCAATAGGTGGTTATGCCATGGGCGCAACTGTGGGTTACAATTATTTACGAGGTGAATTTCACCATGAGCCATTTGAGAATTTTGAAGCCGCACTGAAAGAAGCATATGCTGCTGGTTTACTGGGCCGTAACATCAGTGATTCAGGCGTGGATTTTGACTTGTATGGTGTACATGGAGCAGGTGCTTATATCTGTGGTGAAGAAACGGCTTTGATGGAGTCCTTAGAGGGCAAGAAAGGTCAGCCACGTTTTAAACCGCCATTTCCAGCCAACTTTGGTATCTACGGTAAGCCTACAACCATTAACAACACCGAGTCATTTGCTTCGGTTCCAGCCATCATGCGTAACGGCAGCGAATGGTTTTTGGAGTTAGGCAAACCTAACAATGGTGGTGTGAAAATCTTTTCAGTTTCAGGCCACGTCAATAAGCCTGGTAATTATGAAGTACCCTTAGGTACTCCATTCAGTGATTTATTGGAAATGGCTGGTGGTGTGCTGGATGGTAAGAAATTAAAAGCAGTTATTCCTGGCGGTTCCTCGATGAAGGTGTTGCCGGCTGAGGTCATGATGGGTATTACCATGGACTTTGATGCCATCAGCCAAGCGGGTTCAGGCTTGGGTTCTGGAGCGGTTATCGTGATGGCTGAAGACACTTGTATGGTTGAGGTATGTCATCGTTTATCACGCTTTTATTACATGGAATCATGTGGCCAGTGTACGCCTTGTCGCGAGGGGACCGGTTGGATGTACCGTGTTTTGACCCGAATTCTTGAGGGCAAAGGTGAACCTAAGGACATTGATATGTTGAAACAAGCGGCCGGACAAATTGAAGGACATACCATTTGTGCCTTTGGTGAGGCTGCTGCTTGGCCAGTTCAAGGCATATTGAAGTACTACTGGGATGAGTTTGAATATTTTGTGGAACACAAAAAATCGATGAATGAGAGGTTAACGTCATGAGCGAAACCACCAATCAAGTGGCCGACAATACCATCACCATAGAAATAGATGGTCAAGCCGTCCAAGTAGAAAAGGGCAGCATGATCATTGAAGCGGCTGACAAACAAGGTATTAAAATACCCAGGTTTTGTTACCACAAAAAGTTATCTATTGCAGCCAACTGTCGCATGTGTATGGTTGATGTTGAAAAAGCGCCCAAACCACTGCCAGCTTGTGCCACCCCAGTGATGGATGGCATGAAAGTTTATACCAAATCTAAACGCGCCACCGATGCACAACGCAATGTAATGGAGTTTTTACTCATCAATCACCCCTTGGACTGTCCTATTTGTGACCAAGGTGGCGAATGTGAATTACAAGATGTTTCAATGGGTTACGGCCGTGATGTGTCTAGATATGTAGATTCTAAGCGCGTGGTTAAAGACGAAGATCTTGGTTCTTTGATTGCCACCGACATGACCCGTTGTATTTTGTGTACACGTTGTGTCAGGTTTTTGAATGAAATAGCCGGTACCGACGAATTGGGTGGTATTGGTCGCGGTGATCGCACCAACATCAGCACGGCTGTTGGCAATTCTGTAAAATCTGAAATGTCTGGTAACGTCATTGATTTGTGCCCTGTGGGTGCTTTAACCAATAAACCTTTCAGGTACAAAGCCAGGGCATGGGAATTGATGGCCACTTCAGCCATTTCCATGCATGATGGTATTGGTTCTAATTTGTTCTATCACACCCGCAACGGTGACATTCTCAGAACAGTGCCACAAGACAATGATACCATCAACGAGGCATGGTTGGCTGACCGTGATCGTTACGGCGTTCATGGACTGAAGGCTGCTGACCGAGTGACGGAGCCAATGATCAAGGAAAATGGTCAATGGCGTAACATATCATGGGAAGATGCTTTGGCCACTCTGGTCGATCAATTCAAAAAGTACGATGGTAATGACATTGCATTGTATGCATCGAATCACGCCAGTACTGAAGAATACCACCTGTTAAAACAATTGTTTTCGCATTTAGGCAGCAACCAACATGAGCACCGCATAGATGTCACAGACTTTTCAGTCGCTGACCGTTTGCCTCGTGTGGATGTGAAGCTCGCTGATGTCAGCAAACAACAAAAAGTCATTATAGTGGGTGGACACATCAGGCATGAACAACCCATTTTAAACCACAAAATCAGACAGGCCTGGTTGGCCGGAGCTGAGGTGTCATCGTTTGGTCCTGTGGCCTTTGAACAAACATTTGATTTACTGCATGATTTTGTTGGCCATCAAGTCAACTGGGTCAATCAGCTGGCTTCATTGGCCAAAAGCGTGGCAGAAATCACCAAAGAATTTCCAGCCGGTGCTTTGGGTGAATGGGTCAAGGCACAAAAAACCGATGAAGACATCAATCATTTGGCCAAACAGCTATTGAAACCTGAGACTAAAGCTTTGTTCGTTTTAGGACAGGTCAGTCAATCTCACCCACAAGCCAATACCATCAAAGCCATCACGGCTTGGTTGGCACAGGTGACCACTGGACAAGTCAACGAAGTACTTGCTGGTGCTAACTACGCCGGTGCTTACTTATCAGGGTTACACTGCGATCAGGACATCAAACAAAACGAACACCGCATGAATGTGGTATATCAAGCTGAGCTGCAGGACTTTGCAGACCAAGCATCAATTAAAAACTCTTTAACAAACAGTGACTTCTCTGTTGTTTTTAATGCGTTTTGTGATGAAGATTTGAAATCCAGGGTTGATTTGATTTTACCCATTGCTTTGATTCCTGAATTAACAGGGACACTAATTAACAACTACGGTGACCATCAAATCACTACCGTTGCACAAAAAGCACCGGGCAGTACCAAGCCAGGTTGGCGTGTATTACGCGTTTTGGGTAATCTAATGGGTTATGGTGATTTTGAATATGATGACATCAATGATGTGATTGCTGTTACTGAAAAACTGGCATGGCATGATGCTGTTATCCATCAGGATGTTGAACCCGTTGAAATCGAAGTGAAAGGTTTGGTACTTTATCCACATCGCAGTATTTATGATACAGACTGTTTGACACGACGTTCAGCCCCGCTACAAAACAGCCCTTTGGCCAGTTCTGATTCAGTTTATGTCAACCAACAGGACTTGCCTTCTATTGGTTTCAATGCTGGTGACTTAGTTTCAGTCGAACAAGATGGTCGCTATGCAGAGGTCACTTTGGTGGTGTCAGATGAAGTTCCTGAAGGTTCAGCAATGGTTAACCTGGGTCGTCAATCTGTGCTCAATCTTGACAGTTCAAACTTGAATGTCAGCATCATTGGAGCACAATCATGATTGAAACTTTGGAATTTTTGATATTTGATAATCTGATTTACATCCTTGCCATTGTGCTGGGTGTGGTTTTAACGGTTGCCTATTTGACTTATTTTGAACGCAAAGTCATCGCTTTCATGCACGCCAGAATGGGGCCTAACCGAGTTGGTCCAAGGGGATTATTACAGCCATTTGCTGATGTTCTCAAACTGTTGACCAAAGAAATCATTTTTCCAAAAAACGCCAATAAGTTTTTATTTCTAATTGCACCCATCATTACATTGGCGACAGCTTTTGCTGCTTGGGCAGTGGTGCCATTCGATGATGGCTGGGTTTTGGCTGACATCAATGCCGGATTGGTTTATGTTTTGGCCATGACATCTTTAGGTGTCTATGGTGTCATCATTGCTGGCTGGGCCTCAAACTCAAAATATGCGTTATTAGGTGCGTTGCGTTCAGCAGCTCAGATTGTGTCTTATGAAATCGCCATGGGCTTCGCCTTGGTCGGTGTTTTGGTTGCTGCGGGCACCTTGAATTTGTCTGATATTGTTCGGGCTCAAGAAGGTGGGTTTTTGAATTGGTTTTGGTTGCCGTTGTTGCCTTTGTTTGTGATTTATTACATCTCTGGTGTGGCGGAAACCAACCGTGCACCTTTCGATGTGGCCGAGGGTGAATCTGAAATTGTTGCTGGTTTCCACGTTGAATACTCAGGCGCGGCATTTGCCTTGTTCTTTTTGGGTGAATACGCCAACATGATCATTATTTCTGCACTGACTGCGTTGATGTTTTTGGGCGGTTGGTATTCACCTTTCACTGGTGACAGTTGGATTGCACAACCAAGCATATTCTGGTTCTTGGCCAAAACTTCCATATTCTTGTACGCTTATTTCTGGTTCAGAGCCTCCTTACCACGCTACCGCTATGATCAAATCATGCGCTTAGGCTGGAAGGTTTTTATTCCCATAACCATTGTATGGATTATGGTGGTTGCTGTCATGAAGGTCTATCACATAGGCCCATGGTGGAATTGATTATTTAGAGAATTCAAATGACTAAAGTATTTAAATATTTAAAAAGTTTAACTCTGAATGAAATCAGAAAAGGCTTATTACTGACTCAAAAGTATTTCTTCAAGAGAAAGTTTACCGTCAGGTATCCCGAAGAAAAAACCCCAAAATCACCACGATTCAGGGGCTTACATGCGCTCAGAAGGTATCCCAATGGGGAAGAGCGTTGTATCGCATGTAAATTATGCGAAGCAGTGTGTCCGGCTGCAGCCATCACCATTGATTCTGATGTGCGCGAGGATGGGTCAAGAAGAACCACCAAATATGAAATTGATTTATTCAAGTGCATATACTGTGGTTTCTGTGAAGAATCATGTCCAGTAGACTCCATTGTCGAAACAGACATTCACGAATATCACTTTGAGTCTAAAGGCAAAAACGTCATGACCAAAGAACAGTTATTAGCCATTGGAGATATGTATGAAGAACAAATTGCCAATGCCAGAACAAAGGATGCGAAGTACAGATAATGATTATTAGTCCTGAATTATTCCAACAAATCATATTTTATGTGTTTGCCACATTCACTATTGGTTCTGCCATGGCTGTGGTAACGGTTAAAAACACCATTTATTCGGCTTTATTTTTGGTGTTATGCTTTTTTAATACAGCTGTTTTATGGCTTTTGATAGAAGCAGAGTTTTTAGCCATCACCTTGGTACTGGTTTATGTCGGTGCGGTGATGGTTCTGTTCTTGTTTGTGGTCATGATGCTTGATGTCAAACAAGCCAAGGCATCTCAGCTTAAACAATCCTACACCAAAGCTGCCTTGCTGATTGCAGCAGCCATGTTGGTGCAACTGTTGATATTGTTTGCTTACAAGCTGAGTGGCGAAATCCCTAGTAATGAATTGGTCAGACAAGAACAAGGTTACAGCAACGTAGCCGAAGTCGGTATGACTTTATTTACTCAGTATGTTTACCCGTTTGAAATAGCGGCAGTGATCTTATTGGTTGCCATTGTTGCGGCCATCATGCTGACCATGCGTAAGCGGGAAGGCAACAAACAGATGGATGCCTCAAAACAAATCAATATCAATCCCGCAGAGCGCTTAAGAGTGGTTTCAATGAAGGCTGAAAAGGCCACCACACAAGCTCAAAGTAAAGAGGAAGAATCATGACATTACAGCATTATTTGATTGTTTCAGCCATTTTATTTGTCATTAGTATGGCTGGCATATTCGTTAACCGCAGAAATGTATTGGTGGTGTTGATGTCAATTGAATTGATGTTACTGGCCGTTAATACCAACTTGATTGCCTTTTCAAAATATTTAGATGATGTTCAAGGCCAAGTATTTGTGTTTTTTATTCTCACTGTGGCAGCTGCTGAAGCCGCCATTGGACTGGCCATACTGGTGGTTCTGTTCAGGAATAAGAAAACCCTTGAAACCAAAGAAATTAACGAGTTGGAAGGGTAATCATGGACATGAAAACAACCTTAATGATCATCGCATTTGCTCCATTAGTTGCTGCTGCAATTGCCGGCCTTTTTGGTCGTCAAGTAGGTCGCATTGGCGCACATACCATCACCATTGGTGCGGTGGGTTTATCGTGTGTACTTTCGGTGCGTGTTTTGTTGCAATTCATCAATGGAGAAGCCACACCTTTCAATGAGAACCTCTATACTTGGATGGTTACTGGTGATTTATCCATGCATGTGGGCTTTATGGTCGATTCATTGACTGCCATCATGATGACTGTGGTCACCTTCGTGTCGCTCATGGTACACATCTATACCATCGGTTACATGAGTGAGGATCCAGGTTATCAGCGCTTTTTCAGTTACATTTCATTATTTACTTTCGCCATGTTGATGTTGGTCATGGCCAACAATTTCATGCAACTGTTTTTTGGTTGGGAAGCGGTGGGCTTGGTGTCTTACTTGTTGATTGGATTTTGGTACAAAAAAGAAACCGCCATCTTTGCCAACATGAAAGCATTCCTTGTTAACCGTGTCGGTGATTTTGGATTTTTGCTCGGTATCGGTGCGGTCTTGATGACTTTTGGAACCCTTGATTACGTTGAAGTTTTCAACCAAGCGCCACAAATGGCTGATAAAACCATCACCATCATCGGTGATAATCAATGGTCCATGATGACTGTTATATGTATTTGTTTGTTCATTGGTGCCATGGGCAAATCGGCGCAAGCGCCCTTACATGTTTGGTTACCAGATTCGATGGAAGGTCCAACGCCTATATCGGCTTTGATTCACGCTGCTACCATGGTAACGGCGGGTATTTTCATGGTATCTAGAATGTCTCCCTTGTTTGAGATGTCTGACACGGCTCTGAGTTTTGTTATGTTGATTGGTGCATTCACTGCCTTCTTCATGGGACTGATTGGTATCGTGCAAAATGACATCAAGCGAGTGATTGCATATTCAACCCTTTCTCAACTCGGTTACATGACTGTGGCATTGGGTGTGTCAGCATACTCAGCCGCCATATTCCATCTAATGACCCACGCATTTTTCAAAGCGCTGTTGTTCTTGGGTGCTGGTTCGGTCATTATCGCTATGCATCACAAACAAGACATGCAAGAAATGGGCGGACTGAAAAAATACATGCCGATTACTTTCATAACCGCATGGGTAGGTACTTTGGCATTGGTTGGATTCCCAGGTTTGTCAGGCTATTTCTCAAAAGATGCGATCATTGTGGCAACTGGCTTGTCTGATCGTTGGGGTTCTGATGTGGCTTACATTGCAGTTTTGTTGGGCGTTTTTGTTACGTCTTTATACAGTTTCAGGTTGTTGTATTTAACTTTCCATGGCAAAGAACGCATGGACCACCACACCAAAGAACATTTACATGAATCACCATGGGTGGTCACATTACCCTTGGTGTTATTGGCTATTCCGTCGATCTTTATTGGTTGGATGACCATAGAACCATTGTTGTTTGGCGGTTTTATGAATGATGCCATAGTTGTTAACCCTACCAATGATGTGGTCAAAGAAATTGGCTTGTATCATTTTGACACCACAGCAGGATTTGCCCTACACGGGTTTGTTACCTTGCCGTTCTACCTCATGTTGGCTGGATTTGCAGTGGCTACATACATCTACATGAAGAACAGGGCGCTGGCAAGTACCATCAAAAAACAACTGGCTCCGATTCACAGGGTACTTGAAAACAAATATGGTTTTGATGCTTTTAATCAGAAATTCATTGCAGGTGGTAGCGTTAAATTAGGCGAAGCCTTGTGGAAGTGGTCTGACTCTAAATTGATCGATGGTTGGATTGTTAATGGCAGTGCAAAACTGATCAATAAGGTATCAGTTGGTATCAGGTCGATTCAGTCAGGTTATGTGTTCCACTATGCTTTGGTTATGGTTGTGAGCGTTATTGTTTTCATCGGTATTTACGTTTTTAAATAGGCAGAAAATATGTTATTTGAAGGTTCAATTTTAAGTGTACTTATTTGGCTGCCTATACTGGGCGGTCTGGCCTTGTTACCTTTAGGTCATGGGCGTGCTGGTTTGGTGAAAGTGGTTGCATTGATCATCACGGTGCTGACTTTCATAATCAGTATTCCATTGTGGACAAATTTTGATGTCAGCACGGCACAGTTGCAATTTGTTGAGAAAAAGCTGTGGGTGGATGCTTTTAACATCTATTACCACCTGGGTATTGATGGCATAGCGCTGCCGTTGGTGGTACTGACCACATTCATTACTGTTTTGATTGTGTTATCAGCATGGCAAGTAATTAAAGTCAATATCCATCAATACATGGCTGCATTCTTGATACTCGAAGGCATGATGATTGGTGTTTTCACTGCGCAAGATGCGTTGTTGTTTTACATATTCTTTGAAGCCATGTTAATACCTATGTTTGTGATCATTGGTATTTGGGGTGGCCCTAATCGTGTCTATGCAACAATAAAGTTCTTTCTATACACCTTCTTAGGTTCGGTGTTCATGTTGATAGGTTTAATTTATCTATACATGAAAGCCGGTAGTTGGAACCTCACAGATTTAGCCATCCAGCCGCTGACTTTGCAGGAACAAAGCTGGTTGTTTTTTGCTTTCTTGGCAGCATTTGCGGTAAAAATACCCATGTTCCCCGTTCACACCTGGTTGCCAGATGCGCACGTAGAGGCACCCACTGGTGGATCAGTGGTACTGGCCGCCATCATGTTGAAGATTGGTGGTTATGGTTTCTTAAGGTTTTCTTTGCCAATCACGCCAGATGCCAGTTCTGAATTTACTTGGTTGTTGATCACCTTGTCTTTGATTGCTGTGGTATACATCGGCTTGGTGGCCATGGTACAAAAAGACATGAAGAAACTGATTGCATACTCATCAATTTCTCACATGGGTTTTGTCACTCTGGGTTTATTCCTGGTGTTTATGCTGATTAAAAACGGTGGCAACAGTCAGATGGCGATAGAGGGTGCCATGGTACAAATGATTTCTCATGGTTTTATCTCTGCTGCTATGTTCCTTTGTGTTGGCGTTTTATACGATCGTCTGCACTCAAGAATGATTAAAGATTACGGCGGGGTGGTCAACACCATGCCTTGGTTTGGGGCATTTTTTGTGTTTTTCGCCATGGCTAATTCGGGTTTACCGGGTACTTCTGGTTTCGTCGGTGAATTCATGGTTATCTTGGCAAGTTTTCAGGCCAATTTCTGGATTGCATTCTTAGCTGCCATCACTTTGATTGTTGGTGCAGCTTATTCGCTGTGGATGGTTAAAAGGGTGGTTTTTGGTGGCATCACCAATGATGCTGTGGCTTCATTGAAAGATGTGACCGTTAGAGAGTTTTTCATATTGGCGGTGTTAGCCATTATGGTGTTGTTAGTGGGCGTTTGGCCTGAGCCGTTGATTGAGGTAATGAGTGCCTCAGTACGACAAGTCATTGAATACGTATCTGTCAGTAAGGTGATATAAATGTTTGGTTGGTCAGAATTAGTCCCGGCGTTCCCGGAAATCTTAGTCCTGAGTATGGCGTGTGTCGTTTTACTCGTGGGTCTATTTACCGATAAGAAAAAAGGCGGTTTCATTGTCTTTTTGTCGGTAATTACCATGATGTTTGCAGCAATATTAACATTGAAAGATCATGTGGCAGGTGTCGAGTTCACCAAAACCGTGATTTTCAATGGCACTTTTATTCGTGATGAATTTGGTGACATGTTGAAAGTGGTGGTGTATTTGTTGATGATATCGGTATTCTTTTATGCCAAACAATACCTGCGACAACATGATAATTTGCAGGGTGAGTATTTTGCGTTGTTGTTATTTGCTACTTTGGGCATCATGGTGATGATCAGTGGTCACAACTTCATCGCCTTGTATTTAGGCCTTGAGTTGTTGGCACTGAGTTCTTATGCTTTGGTGGCTTATAACCGCAATGACCTTAATGGCAATGAAGCGGCTATGAAATACTTTATTCTGGGTGCTTTGGCATCGGGTATGTTGCTTTATGGTATGTCATTGATTTACGGTGCTGTTGGCACCTTACAAATCAACGAAATTTCACAAGCCATTGCCGGTCAGAATAATGACATGTTCTTGGTTTTGGGTTTGATTTTTGTCATTGTTGGTATAGGCTTCAAACTGGGTGCTGCTCCATTTCATATGTGGGTTCCTGATGTTTATGAGGGTGCACCTACAGCCACCACATTGTTCATTGCATCGGCACCAAAAATAGCAGCATTCGCTTTGGCTGTTCGCATCCTTGGACAGTCATTGGATGTACTGATGATTCATTGGCAATCCATGCTGGCTACATTGGCAATAGTTTCTATTATTGTGGGTAATTTGTTTGCCTTACAACAAACCAATTTAAAACGCCTGTTTGCTTATTCGACCATTTCTCACATAGGATTTATGTTGTTGGGATTGGTTGGCGGTGCTGAGGGCATTGCAGCGTCAATGTTCTATATCATTGTATATACCATCATGGCTGTGGGTGGTTTTGGAATGATAGTATTGCTTTCAAACAAAGGCATGGAAGCTGATCAAATTGCTGATTTCAAAGGCCTTAATCAACGCAGTGGTTGGTATGCCTTTTTGATGTTGCTTTTGGTGGCCTCCATGGCAGGTTTTCCACCACTGATTGGTTTCTTCTCCAAGCTTTATGTGCTTAAAGCCGTGATTGATCAAGGGCATATTATTTTGGCCGCAGTTGCTGTTATTTTTGCTGTGATTGGTGCTTTCTATTACTTAAAAATCATCAAAGTCATGTATTTTGAAGAATCCGAAACTGATCAAGCCATTGACGCCAGTTTTGATGTGAAAACAGTGCTGAGCATCAATGCTTTGGCTCAACTGGGTTTGTTGGTCTTGCTGCCGGTGTTATTTCAATACTGTATCAGGGTCACCGGATCCTTATAAATGATGTCAAGTAATCAAGCACAAGTTGGATTAATCATGGGGTCACAATCAGATTGGGCCACCATGGAAGCTTGTGCCGATTTGTTGAAGCAATTGGCCATTCCATTTGAAGCAGAAGTGGTTTCAGCCCACCGCACACCAGATAAAATGTTTTCCTATGCTGAATCTGCGGCACAACGTGGCATCAAAGTGATTATTGCTGCTGCTGGTGGTGCGGCGCATTTACCAGGTATGGTTGCTGCTAAAACGCACTTGCCTGTTATTGGTGTGCCAATTCAATCGAAAGTGCTTAACGGCATTGACTCTTTGTTATCGATAGCTCAGATGCCCGCAGGTATACCTGTGTTAACCATGAGCATTGGTTTGGCGGGAGCTAAAAATGCAGCACTCTCTGCAGCATCCATTTTATCCATCCAAAATACTGAGATAGCGGAAAATCTAATGGCATTTCGAAACAAACAAACTTCCGACGTTATCAATAACCCCAAGCCACAATAAAGACATGAACCCAAGAATTGGCATATTAGGCGCTGGGCAATTAGCCAGGATGTTGGCACTGTCTGGATATCCATTGGGTTTTGAGTTTGTGTTTTATGACCCAACTGCTGATGCCTGTGCAGGCCAGGTTGGCGAAATGATGACCGCTGAATACCACAATGAAGTGGCTTTGGAAGAGTTCTGTAAAAAAGTAGACATTGTTACTTTGGACTTTGAAAATGTGCCGGTTGAAACATTGAAGTTTGTACAAAAGAAAAAACCAGTTTTCCCCACTCCAGAAGTATTGGAAATTGCACAAGACCGATTGTTAGAAAAACAGTTTTGTCACCAATACGGTATACCCACAACAGATTTTGAAACGATTAACAGCCTTTCTGAACTGAAATTTGCGGCTAAAAAGTTCGACTATGATGCGATTTTAAAAACCAGACGGTTAGGCTATGATGGCAAAGGGCAATATCGAATTACCCAAGCAGCTGACATCAATCAAATTCCTGATAACTTATTTGAACAAGACCTGATCCTAGAAAAAAGGATTAAGTTCAAAAGAGAAGTTTCAGTGATTGTTGCCAGAAATGGGCTTGGTGAGATGAAAACTTGGCCACTGTGCGAAAATAAACACAAGGAAGGTATCTTAACTACCACCATCGTACCGGCTAAAGCCAGTGAATTAGATGAGGTTACCACAGATTATGCCAAACAACTGGCCATTGCTCTGAATTACGTTGGGGTTTTGGTGATTGAATTTTTTCAGACTGATGAAGCTGTTTTTGTCAATGAAATGGCTCCAAGAGTACATAATTCAGGTCATTGGAGCATTGAAGGTGCGGACACCTCACAATTTGAAAATCACCTCAGGGCCGGACTGAACCTGCCTTTGGGCTCTACAAAAATGCAAGGCATGGCGGCCATGTTAAATTGGATTGGTGCTTTTCCCGATAATATCCTCAGTATCAATGAAGAAAAGCTTTATTGGCACGTTTATGGAAAAGAGCCCCGGCCAGGAAGAAAAATTGGGCATTCTACGCTATTGGCAGCAACCCCTCAGGAATTGCACGATAAGATAGTTGGTCTGGTTAAAAAACTGGGCGTTCAGCTTTAGCTGTACCACCTAATATAACAACTGTTTCCCACAGCTTATTGTTATAATAATCACATGGCCATTTGCGTACTAGGAATAAACCACAAAACAGCCGAACTCAAAATCAGAGAGCGCTTTTCCATTCCTGAGTCAAACTATAAATCACACTTAGAGAAGCTTATCAGCAGTGAGTTGATAGATTCTGCTGTGGTCATTAGCACCTGTAATCGCACTGAATTCTACCTCTCAACTTCAACGCTTGATTGTTTAAAAAAAGAAGCCGAAAACGTCCTTGGTTTTGCCACTGATATTGATTCAGTTTACACCAAAACAGGCCATGATTGTGCTGCTCACCTGTTCGCCGTTACTGCTGGTGTCGATTCTTTGGTTGTGGGTGAAACACAAATACAAGGGCAAGTCAAAAGGGCTTTCGATGAGGCATCCCAACTGGGCCTCAATGGCGAAATTAATAAGTTATTTCAAATGGCATTTAAAACCGCTAAATTGGTACGTTCTGACACTGAAATAGGTCGTAACCCTGTTTCTGTAGCGCACTGTGCGGTGCAGTTAGGCCGACAAATATTTGGTTCCCTACAACAACAAAATGTACTGATAGTGGGTGCTGGAGAAACGGCCGAACTGTTGATTCGTTACTTAATCAATCACAATGCCAAAAACATTACGATTGCTAACAGAACCACCAAAAACGCCAAGAAAATGGCCAATATTTTTCAGGCAGAAGTCATTGAATTGGCAGAGATAGAGTCGCACTTATCTGAATTTGATTTGGTATTTACAGCCACCGCCAGCCCACAACAACTCATCACTCGAAAAGCCACTGAAGAAGCCATCAAACTCAGAAAGTACAAGCCAATGGTTATGATTGATTTGTCTGTGCCGCGTGACATTGATGAACAAATAAAGCTGATGGATGATGTCTTTTTATACGCCGTTGATGATTTACAAAAGGTCATAACTGAAAACATGCAACGTCGCGAGAACACCATCAGTGAAGCCAAACGCATCATTAAAGCAGAAGCGGAACTGCTGGATCAATGGATAAAAAGTCAACAACATCATAATTTACTGAAACAATACCAACAAAAAGTCGATGGCATAAAAACAACCGTGCTAGCCAAACAAATTAAAGCATCGACCCCTGATGATGAAGCCAAAAAATACCAGAACCTAGCTCATCAAGTTGCTAAAAAGTTATCACATGACAACATCAGTGGTATCAGAAAAATCATTGAATCTGGTAATGAGGAGCACATCAAACTCATTGCTGACTTGTTTAACTTGGAGCTGAATGATGAGTCCTGAAATTGCCTTAAAACTAGAGCATGCAGAAGATCGGTATGAGGAAATTGGCCTGTTGTTATCGGATCCTGATGTGATGGCTGACCAAAACAGGTTCAGAGACTTGTCAAAAGAATATGCACAAATTGAGCCATTGGTATTGAACTTTAGGTCTTATCAAGCGGCACAACAAGAATTGGATGAAGCCGAAGAAATGCTGGCTGATGAGGAAATGGCAGATTTGGCCAAGGAGACCATCAAAGAAACAGAGCAATTACTTCAACGGCTTGATGCTGAATTAAAAATTTTATTGATTCCCAAAGACCCCAATGATGACAACAACATTTACCTGGAAGTCAGGGCAGGCACCGGTGGTGATGAGGCGGCCATATTTGCTGGTGATTTATTCAGGATGTATTCCAGATACGCTGAAAAACAAGGTTGGAAAGTCAGTGTTGTGAGTGTCAATGAAGGTGAGCACGGCGGCTTCAAAGAGATCATCGCTTTGGTAAAAGGTCATGGGGCTTTTTCAAAGTTCAAATTTGAATCCGGCACGCATCGTGTACAAAGGGTGCCTGAGACAGAATCACAAGGCAGGGTGCATACCTCTGCTTGTACCGTTGCGGTGTTGCCTGAAGTGGATTCGGTTGATGCCATTGACATCAATCCCAGCGATTTGCGGATTGATACCTTTCGTTCTTCGGGAGCAGGGGGGCAACATGTCAATACCACAGATTCTGCGGTTAGAATAACCCACATACCCACCAACACAGTGGTTGAATGCCAAGACGAACGCTCTCAACATAAAAATAAAGCCAAAGCCATGTCCTTGTTGTCAGCTAAAATTTTAGATGCTGAACAAGCCAAAGTTAAAGCGGAACAGTCAGAAGCCAGAAAACTTCAAGTAGGCAGTGGTGATCGTTCGCAAAGAATACGAACTTATAACTATCCCCAAGGTCGAATATCCGATCACCGCATTAACTTGACATTATACAAATTGAATGAAATCATAGATGGGGACTTAGATTGGGTAATTGAACCACTTACACAAGAATCGCAGGCGGAACTTTTGACCCAAATTAACCAATAATTAAAAACCACAACAAAACAATTAGACCCACCATAAAACCATGAGCAAAAGCAAACCTAAAAACCTGATTGTTTTTATCAGCATACTTCTCTTAATAGGCTGTCAGTCTGGGCCAAAAGTGAAACAACAAAATGAGGCCTTTAATCAAGAAACAATCAATTTGGGCTGGGATCAATTACAACAAAACACCATAGAAAATCTGCGTGCGAAAAGTTTTGGTGAAGCCAATTTGAACATCAAACAAATGATGGCTTTCGCAGCTGATGATAACAGCAAGTGGGAATACATTCGCATGGCCTTGGTTTCTATGCCTAATGATTTGGCCGAGGGATTGGTTGATCTGGCTTTAGAAAAATCGTTCATCAAAAACAACCGACCGGAACAATTTGCATTTGTCAGGGTATTAACTCAGATTGAGGCATACGAGAAATCTATGGTGCTGTTGAATGATTTAATTGATCAGGAACAGACTGTTGAGTATGTTTACTGGCGTGCTCGCTTGCACCTGTTAATGAAACAAGAGGCCAAGGCTGAAATTGACTACTTGTGGTTACTCGATAAAGCACCTAAGAACACAGACTACTTGAGTCAGTACGTCACTTTATTGAACTTTTTAGGTCGCAATGATGAAGCGATGGCTTTGTTGGTTGATAACGAAGGCGATGTTGATTTATTGTTCAGACAAATAATCTTATTAGTACAGCAGGATCAAGATGATTCAGCCAAAGAAAAATTGACACAACTCAAAGCATTAACCAACGAAGCAGAGTTGACCGTTGAACAAAAACTTGAAATTGGTGAATTGTCGTACTGGTTGGAAGATTATGATTATGCCATGTCGCTGTTGCAAAGCGTCAAATCAGGTGAACACATCAACAAAGCCAAACTCTTGATGGCCAATGTGTTGGTTAAACAACAACAATATGACAGGGCTGCGGTTATGTACCACCAAGTGCAGAATGGTCCTGAAGTACACGCCATCCCCGCATATCAATTAGAAATAGAGTTATATCGGGAACAAGGCGACATGGATGCTGCACTAAAGACTGCTGACGCAGCATTGCAGATGTTTAAAAAAGATCCTGACATACTTTACAGTCGTGCATTGTTACATGCACAAAACAATAATATACCAGCGGTAGAAGCTGACCTCAATGAAATATTGTCGCAAAACCCTGACAATGCAGATGCCATGAATGCGTTGGGTTACTCATGGGCTGACAACGACATGAAGCTAGATTTGGCTTATGACTACATCATGCGTGCACATGAACTGAAACCCAATGATAAGGCCATATTAGACTCTGTTGGTTGGATATATTATAAAAAAGGTGAGTTGGAAAAAGCTGAAAAGTACCTCAGAATGGCCATTGAAAATAACACCAGAGACACAGAGTCTTACCAACATTTAATCACAGTTTTAGAAGCCCAAGGTGACAGCATAGGGGCAGATGAAATCAGAAAAAAAGCGCTGGAGTTGTTTCCGAGTTTCACTGATTAAGTGGTTTCTATCAGTGCCTTTAATTAGGTTTAAGGGCTTATTCACAGATAATTAACCTAACATTGAGTTGGGTGTTAAGTGATTTTCATAAACCATTGATAAATAAGCTCGGATCGGGTGATACCAATCAATAAAACCATCAAATAATTCAAACGTTCGTTTAATTTTTGTTTGACAAACCAAAACCTCTCTGCTAAAAATCAGTTAAAAGCCATCAGAGCTTATACACATTTAAAGAGGAGAGCGTCATGAAAAAGTCACATGAATCATGGGTCATTGTTAGTTTTATCATACTGATAGCCGTATCTTCTTCGGCCAATGCATTTTGGTGGAATAACAATTACACCAAAACCAAACACCCAATTGTTCTGGTACATGGACTGTTTGGTTTTGATCAGGCATTTGGCATTTATAACTATTTTTACCGCATTCCTGGTGAATTAGCAGATGATGGTGCGACCGTTTACATTGCCGATGTTTCTGCAGCAAACTCCAGTGAAATGCGAGGTGAGCAGTTGTTGTCTCAGCTGGAAGTCATTAAGGCCATTTATGGTCATCAAAAATTCAATTTAATCGGCCATTCTCACGGCGCCCCAACCATTCGATATGTGGCCTCAGTTCGCCCTGATTTGGTGGCTTCAGTGACTTCCGTTGGCGGACCCAATACAGGCAGTCCAGTGGCTGATGCCGTACAAACTGTGGCACCACCGGGCTCATTTACTGAAGCTGTTTTGGCCAGCCTAGCTGATGCTTTAGCCACTTTAATTGAAGCAGTTTCTGGTAGCACAGGCCAACCTCAAGATGCGTTGGCCTCATTACATTCACTGTCATCAGTTGGTGCTGATGCATTCAATCAAGCCTATCCTGAGGGCATGCCAACCACCTATTGCGGTGAGGGTGCTTATCAGGTCAATGGCGTTAAATACTACTCTTTCAGCGGTACTCGACCAGTCAGTAATGTCATTGATATCAGTGATGCTTTACTTGGCTTGTCGAGTCTGTTGTTCATTGGCGAGTCCAATGACGGTTTGGTGGGACGTTGTTCTTCACATCTGGGCCGTGTTCTGCGAGATGATTACCCATGGAATCATGGTGATGAAGTGAATCAAGTCTTAGGGATAAGAGGCTTATTTACTTCCAATCCTGTAAGCGTCTACAGAGCACATGCCAACAGATTAAAAAATGAGGGTTTGTAACATGAAACACAAAACAACTTTAAGTACTTTAGTATTAGCCACAACCGCAGCAACTGTCTACTGGGTCTATGCCCAAGCCAGTTATTCACCGAATTATCAAGCGATTAATTCAGTGAAACTTTCACAACAAAAATCAACCATTAGCTGGCAAGAACTGGTGCAGCAAGAATCACTGCGGATGCCCAATCAACGGACCAATGACAAAGCACTGTCATCTTTGTATGGCAGCCAACCTGATGGCGCGGTCAATTTGGATGCCAATGGTCAAGTCATAGCTGATGATGATTTACATCGGTTATTTGATTATTACCTCAGTGCACAGGGCGAAACTTCACTACAGCAAATCAAACATCGATTATTAACAGTCAGTGGTGATTTTCTTTCATTGGATCAGCTGGAGCAGGTTCGTGATTTATTTGATGCCTATGTAAACTACCTGTCAGAAGCTGATCGCCTCAGTTCAACTCTGTCTCCCGATTTATCGTTACAGGATCGACTCGATGCCATTCATTCCCATCGCATTGAAGTGTTGGGAGCAGAACTGACGGATGCTTTTTTTGCTGATGAGCATGCTTATGCCATGTGGGTCATCCAATTAGATTCTGGTGAATTAAACCAGCTGACAAAACAACAACAGCATTGGTTGAACCAAGAAAACAATGCCACCGCCTATCAAGATGTGTGGCTGGAAAATCAAGCATTAAGCCAAGCAGGTGTCAGTCAACAAGACAGGCTGATATTACGCAGTTCGAACTATGGTCAAGAGGTGGCCTTAAGATTGGCTGAACTCGATCAACAACAACAGCAGTGGCAGCAAACAGTTTCGCATTACATCTCACAAAGAACTGCCTTACAAGGTGACCACAACCAGATTGCTCAGTTGGACCAACAATATGATGATCGAACTTTACTGCGGCTGCATGTTCATTATCAAGATCACCTCAGGAAGATTTAATTGTTGAACGAATCATTCTCGATACAATAAAAACATCATAAACATATCATTTGGAAGGCTGGTCATCAGCCTTCCAATAAGAAAAACCTCGCATTGCTTTTGAACTTAATTCAAAATAGACAGTCACAATTTGTAACGTGCTGTTGCATGTTTCTAAAAAATCCATGGCAACCGGATAAATTGAGGGGTTAGCTAAAACGCTTAACCTCGAACAAAAAGAGGTCTTATCATGAGTCAACCTAAGGCAACCAAAGAATCTATTTGGTTCAAATTGTGCGCGTTCCTGTCATTAACCGATACTGAAATTCTGGCTGAAAGTGGGCGTTATGACCGCATGCTGGCCTATGCCATGGTGTTCAGGCAGTTGGTCACTTTTGCATTCACATTTTTACTGTTCACCTACGGTGTATCGATATTTCTCAATCCAGTAGCGGCTTATACCATTGGCTTTGTGTTTGCTTTGACCTTGTTCTTCTTAGATCAAGCAATCATCGGCTCGGATTGGGCTTTGCGCAATCCATTCAAACGTGGTTTACCTATACGGCAGCTGTTTGGTTTGATACCCAGACTGGTGTATTCATTGATCATAGCCATTGGTCTGGCTACCTTGGCGGAAATCAGTCTACAATCTGATGCCATAGATGAGCAGATTCAAAAAGATGTCGCTGTCAACAACCAAGCATACTTTGCCCGAATGAGTGAATACGAGCAAGAGCTTGATACCACAGTCAATGCTACTGAGAACAACATTGCGCAGTTACAACAAGAAATACTTAACTTGCGTACCTCACAAGAACAGATCAAAAACACCGATGAGTCATACGATCAAGACACAGTGGCGAACAGCATTGATAACTATCAAGTCACATTAGAAGAATTGCAAAGAGATCAAAAGAACACCATCAATACCATTGGTTCATTGAATGAACGGTTATCTCAAACCAGAGCAGATTATCAATACTGGTTCAACGAATCCATTCTGGAAAGAACGGGACAAGATGGTCGCGCAGCCACCGAGGGCCCCAAGTATGATAGGGCGGTCAAAACCTACACCCAATTGGCAGAGATGATTCCTGTCATTGAAGCTGAAATTGAGGACACCAAAGCCCGTTTGGCCAGTATTGAACAAAATATTTTGGCCACCACCAGCACATTGAATGAATTTCAATTGAAAAGCAACACATTGAGCGAAAAGACCACCACTCTGACTATCAATGAGGAACGATTGAACCAGTTGGCAGTTGATTTACAAAAGGAACAAGCCCTTTTGACCGAACAAATAGCTGACAAACAAAACAAATTAGCCACCTACAAAACAAAATTGATCAATGATGGACTATTTTATGAACAAAAATCTGGCATCTTGGTGCGCTATTTGGCCTTGAATAAAATCCATGCAGATCCAGAGCTGGGTCAAGCAGCTGTGCTGTTCAGTTGGATGCTTAAAGTGTTCTTTATTGCCATTGAATTGATGCCAGTCATTATTAAGCTCTTTTTCAGTCCATTCAGTTTTTACTCATTGAAAATGTACCGCAAAATGCACATCGCTCTGTTAGAAGAGCAAGCCAAGTTAGATGCTGCCACTGCCGCATTTGAAAGAAAAAAGCTGGCAGGTAAAATTGAACCAGAGCTACCCACTGTAACCCAACGTATATAAATACATCTGTCCCAATGCATGCCGCCTTATCTGAGCGGCATGTATGTGCTGAATTTCAAACACCCCATCAATTTCGGCGATAAGTATTAACACTTAAGTCTTAATTAGAGTTTCTACTCTAACAGCTTGTGCTATTTTGGTAATGAAGCCGTGATTTAAATCTGTATGCATCCAGCACAAGTTGCATGCATTTTATCAGTCACTGAATTAAAACCATTGGGAGCAAATAATGAAGCATCAAATTGATCAGCAGCTGATGCAATCAGGTCTTTATAGGACTGAATTTGAACGAGACGCTTGTGGCGCTGGTTTTATTTGTAGTTTAAAAGGCCAAACATCCCATAATATCATCCACAAAGCTCTGGAAATATTGGAAAAACTTGAACACCGAGGAGCCGTCAGTGCCGATGGCAGAACCGGTGACGGTGCGGGCATATTGATTGATATTCCACATCTTTTTTTCAAAGAGGTTTGTCATTTTGAGCTTCCCAGTGCAGGTGACTATGCGGTGGGAAATGTGTTTTTCCCGCAGAAAGCGAATCAGCGCGTTTACTGCCAGAAACTGATTAAACAACAGTTTACTAAAATTGGTTTAAGAGTGCTTGGATGGCGTGAAGTACCTGTTGATCAATCCGTTGTGGGTATCATGGCATCTGAAAATGAGCCGTATATTACTCAGCTTTTTGTTGCCAAGGCCAAAGGTGACAGTGAATTTGATTTCAAGCGAAAACTCTACGCTGCGAGGAAAGTTGCTGAACACCGAATCAATCAATCAGAATTGTCAGAACGTGATTTTTTTTACCTCGCCAGTTTGTGCCCCAGAACCATCATCTACAAAGGCTTGTTATTACCACAAGACATCAAACGCTATTATGCCGACTTGACCGATGAGCGTGTTGTGACTCGGTTGGCACTGGTGCACCAACGTTTTTCAACCAACACTTTTCCCACCTGGGATTTGGCCCAACCTTTCAGGTACATCTGTCACAATGGCGAGATCAACACCATTAAAGGTAACATCCGACGGATGTTATCACGTGAAGAGTTGATGCAATCAGATTTCTTTGGCGATGCCTTCAAGGAGATGTTGCCAGTTGTTTTGCCAGGAAAGTCTGATTCAGCCAGTCTTGATATGGTGGTTGAAATGCTCTTGATGACAGGCAGGTCATTACCAGAAGTGATGATGATGTTGATTCCGGAGGCTTGGGAAAAACACACCCAAATGGCAGCACATAAGAAAGCATTTTATGAATACAATGCCTGTTTAATGGAACCTTGGGATGGACCGGCTTCAATCCCTTTTACAGATGGCAAGTACATCGGTGCTGTACTGGACAGAAATGGCTTGAGACCTTCCCGATATACAGTGACCCAGGATGGTTACGTTGTGATGTCTTCGGAGACTGGCGTGGTTGATATTGCTGCTGACAATGTGGCTTATCATGGGCGCCTTGAACCTGGAAAAATGTTTTTGGTGCACATGACTGAAGGACGCATCGTACACGATGATGAAATCAAACAAAAAATAAGTTGTAAACGGCCTTATGAACAATGGCTTGATAAGCATCTGATTCACCTCAAAGACATTCCTTACAGTGCGGTACCCAGTAGTGATGAGAATTGCTCTCTACAGTTGCGGAAAAAACTATTCAGTTACACCGATGAAGACATAGAGTTAATCATTAAACCGATGGCCCAACTGGCTAAAGAGCCGATTGGTTCAATGGGCTCAGATACACCCGTGGCTGCATTGTCAGAACGCCCACAGCTGTTATACAACTATTTCACCCAGCTTTTTGCGCAAGTAACCAACCCACCGTTGGATGGTATCAGAGAAGAATTGGTCACTGACATCAGTTTGACATTGGGTGCTGACAGCAACGTGTTTGATGTCTCTGAATCGCATTGTCGAAAATTAAAAATAGCCAACCCAGTCATTTCAAAACGAGACTTACATAAAATCAAGCTCAGTCAATTGCCTGGCTTAAAAGCGCAGACTGTGACCATGCTGTATGAGGTCGAAAAAGGACTCAACGGGCTAGAGCAGGCTTTAGAGGAGGTGATTCAGGCCGGTATCAAAGCGATTGAATCTGGTCATAACATCATCATCCTATCTGATCGGGCGGCTGATAAAAAAATGGCGCCAATTCCAGCTTTATTGGCCTGTTCATATTTAAACAATGGCTTGCATCAAGTCGCCATGCGTTCACAGTGCAGTGTGATAATTGAATCTGCAGAGCCCCGCGAAGTCCATCACTATGCCATGCTGTTTGCTTACGGTGCCAGTGCCGTAAACCCATATATCGTTAATGATATCATTGCTGAATTGATTGAGGCAGATGAATTGGTTGATGTGGATTATTCAAAGGCAGTTGCCCAATACAACCAAGCTGTGGGCAAGGGCTTGTTGAAGGTCATGAACAAAATTGGAATCTCCACGCTCAATTCTTATCGCGGCGCGCAAATATTTGAATGTGTGGGCATCAATCAGATGACCATAGACCGTTATTTCCCTGGCACCATCACACGTGTTGAAGGCATCGGTTTGTATGAAATTGAACAGCACATCCGAGAAAATCAAAACAAAGCATTTCATGCCAAGCAAAGTGATTTACTGGAGGCTGGTGGTCAATATCGATGGCGGCGAAACGGTGAAAAGCATCAATTCAATCCAGTATCAGTGGCGAAACTGCAACAAGCAGTACGCAGCAACAGTTTACAACATTACCAGCAATACGCCGATAACATCAACCAGCAAAGCGAGGCCCTCATGACCATCAGGGGGTTGTTAAAGTTCACCCAATTAGACCCCATCCCATTGACTGAGGTGGAACCATGGACTGATATTGTGAAACGCTTTAAAACCGGGGCCATGTCTTATGGTTCAATCTCACAAGAAGCCCATGAAAATTTGGCCATTGCGATGAATCGAATTGGCGGAAAAAGTAACTCAGGTGAAGGTGGAGAACAGGAACAGCGTTTCTTTCAACAAGCCAACGGTGACTGGAAAAACTCGGCCATTAAACAAGTGGCCTCAGGACGCTTTGGTGTCACCTCACATTACTTGACCCACGCCAGTGAAATTCAAATCAAAATGGCGCAAGGGGCCAAACCAGGTGAGGGCGGTCAACTGCCAGGTGCCAAAGTCAACTATGAAATTGCCCAAACACGTAATTCCACACCCTATGTGGGTTTGATATCACCACCGCCGCACCATGATATTTACTCGATTGAAGACCTGTCACAATTAATCTATGACCTGAAATCTGCCAACCGGACTGCAAGAATTAACGTCAAGTTAGTTTCCCAAGCAGGGGTGGGAACGGTGGCTGCTGGTGTGGCCAAAGCCAAGGCGGATGTGATTTTAATTTCTGGCTTTGATGGAGGTACCGGTGCAGCGCCTTTGACTTCACTGAAACATGCTGGATTGCCTTGGGAACTGGGCTTGGCAGAGGCACAACAAACTTTGGTGGCCAATGATTTGCGTAACCGCGTTAAATTAGAATGTGATGGGCAGTTGAAAACCGGTCGCGATGTGGCGGTGGCCTGTTTATTGGGTGCTGAAGAGTTTGGTTTTGCCACAGCACCTTTGGTGGCATCAGGTTGTGTCATGATGCGAGCTTGTCACCTTAATACTTGCCCAGTTGGTATCGCTACCCAAAACCCGGAATTGCGGAAAAAATTCACTGGTAAGCCAGAGCACGTGGTTAACTTCATGTATTTTGTGGCAGAAGAAATGCGACAAATCATGGCTTCATTGGGTTTCAGAACTGTTGATGAAATGGTCGGCCAAGTCAACAAATTAGATCACCAAGGTATCATTGGGAAAGCCCATTTAATGAACATCGATTTGTCACCGATTTTGTATCAATCCAAACCCAGCAATGGTGCTGTTCTGTATGGCAACAAACAACAGCAGCATGAGCTTGATAAATCAATTGATTTTGACATCATTGCCAAAGCACATATGGCATTGTTTCGCAAAGAACATACCATTTTGAGCTACCCGATTGCTAACACCGATCGAGCGGTTGGGGCCATATTAAGTCATGAAATTTCAAAGATTCATGGCGCCGATGGATTGCCAGCAGATACCTTGCTACTGAACTTCTCAGGTTCAGCTGGACAAAGCTTTGCGGCTTTTGCTACCCATGGTGTGACTTTTGTGGTTTCAGGCAATACCAACGATTACCTGGCCAAGGGCTTATGTGGGGCCAAAGTCATCATCAAAGTGCCCGATGATTGTGACATCATTGCTCAGGAAAATATCATCACTGGCAATGTCTGTCTTTATGGTGCCACCGCTGGTGAAATATACATCAACGGCATGGCTGGTGAACGCTTTGCGGTACGTAATTCTGGAGCCACTGCAGTGGTTGAGGGTATTGGTGACCATGGTTGTGAATACATGACCGGTGGCGTGGTGGTGGTTTTGGGTGTTGTTGGCCGAAATTTTGCCGCTGGTATGTCGGGTGGCCATGCATTTGTTTATGACCCTAAAAATCAATTGTCATCATATTGTGCAGCCGGCGATTTGAACCTAGAAAAACCAGACCAAAAAAATAAAAAACACCTCAAATCATTGATAAAAAAACATCAATTACATACCAGCAGCAGCATAGCAAAAAAAATACTGTCCAATTGGTCAGAAGAAAGTAAACATTTTGTTTTTATTGAGCCTGAGGAGTATCGACAAGCGCTACAGCGCATCGCCTCAGAGCAGCCTGTGCAGGAGGTGGTGTGATGGGGAAAACAACTGGATTCCTAGAACTCCCAAGAAAAACAGAAGCTTATACTGAGGTTGATGAGCGAATTAAGCATTACCGTGAGTTCACCATTCCTTTGCAGCAACAAGAATTGGTGCAACAAACAGCCAGATGCATGAATTGTGGCATCCCGTTTTGTCACAGTGGTTGTCCGTTGGGTAATCGAATTCCAGATTTTAATGATGCCGTCTATCAAGGACATTGGCAAAAAGCCAGCCGCATCCTCCACCAAACCAACAACTTTCCGGAATTCACCGGACGCTTGTGTCCAGCACCCTGTGAGGAGGCTTGTGTCTTGAACATCAATGCCGATCCTGTCAGTATTGAGAATATAGAAAAACAAATTGCTGAACATGCTTTTACAAAAGGTTATGTGGTGGCTGAAGAACCGGTGATTCGCTCTGGAAAGTCTGTTGCTGTGGTTGGTTCTGGACCAGCAGGTCTGGCAGCAGCCGAACAATTGAATAGGGCAGGCCACCTGGTAACAGTTTATGAGAAAGATAAACAGGCTGGTGGTCTGTTACGTTATGGTATCCCAGATTTTAAATTAGAAAAAACGGTCATTGAACGTCGCCTTGAATTACTTCAGGCAGCTGGAATCAGATTTAAATGTGATACTGAAATTGGCAAAGACATCAGCAATGAAGAGTTAGAACAACGTTTTGATGCCATTGCTTTGTGCGCGGGCGCTAATTTACCACGGGATTTGGATATACCTGGCCGTGCTGCAGCTGGCATCCATCCTGCCATGAGTTTTTTATCACACAACAACCAAGTGGTATCTGGTGAAATTAACCCTGATGACAGGCTGTTGGCCAAGGACAAGCATGTCATTGTCATTGGCGGCGGTGATACTGGCTCTGACTGCATAGGTACTGCCATCAGGCAAGGGGCAAGATCTGTCACTAATTTTGAAATCATGCCGAAACCACCGCATGACAGGCGGCCAGATCAACCGTGGCCATACTGGCCTATGAGACTGCGCGTCAGCAGTTCGCATCAAGAGGGCGTGCAACAAAACTGGAGCTTAACTACCACAGCGTTTAATTCTAATGGTGAGGGTCAATTGTCTGGTCTCAGTACAGTCCAAGTGGAATGGCAGCACTGTGATGGAAAAATGCAACTCAAACAGCTTCCAGGCAGTGAAAAAGAATGGCCTTGCGACATGGTGTTATTAGCCATGGGTTTTGTTGGTACGCAACATCAGCTGGCCAATCAATTCGATTTGAATCTGAACCAGCGTGATTTATTTGCAGCGAGCGAACATGATTATCAAATTAAACCTGGGTTGTTTGCTGCTGGTGATTGCCGACGAGGACAATCATTGGTGGTGTGGGCCATCTCAGAGGGTCGTGAAATGGCACATCACATGGATGTTTATCTGATGGGAAATACCTCATTGCCTTTAAAGGGTGAGGGTGATTTACCCAACACATAAGACCGTATATCATTGATTAAAATTGGTAAATGATTTTCCCAATATAGTTATTTGTCATTTTTTGCTTCAAAAACAGCGTAATTTACCGCTTGATTCAAATCATCGTATTTATGATTTTTATACTTATAAATAAATTTCATTTCATAAGTAATGCCGTGTTTTTTCATCAGCTCTTTTTTTTCGTCACTGGTTTTCATAGATAACTCCTGGTTTTTTTCTGTTATATCTTGGTCACATTAAATAATGTGTGGTTTGTTAAGCCTTAAGTGGGGGTAATCAATATTTCGATTTTGAAATGAAAGTATGGCTAAGTTTTTGATTAAACCGCCATCAATATTAATGGCTCTTTTGATGGTTTCACTTTGCTGCCAGCCTGCGTATCCTGACAACACAGTTGGTAAATGGACAATGAGTGCAGCAGAAATTGATCTGGTTGCACTTTCCCACAAGTAACTTGGGGTATGATCCACAGCATAATAATCTACTGTTTTGTATGTAATGATTGGGCTTTTGAAAGAGGTTGGCTTAGCAAAGAAAAAACCCATGCCCTCATCACAGCTGACATCAATGATTAAACAGTTTGGTTTAAGGCATTCAGCCTCTGATTCGAGTACGAAATACATCGGATTATTGGTGTTTTGAAAAGTGCCATTAACCACTATATCTGACTCCTTTATCAGCGCTGTTAATGGCCTTGAGCTGCCGTCATGTTCAACCACCATCATGCGTGCCTCATCTACAGAGCCTTCTTTCAGTTTTACATAATGACAGTCAAGTACTTCCTCTCGTACCTCGTGGTCTGGTCTCTGTATACAGATTGTGATGTCTCTGAAACCATGTGCTTTTAAAGCATAAATGGCACCTCGACTTACTGCCCCGAAACTAAATATAATGACCTTCCGCTGATTGCCATAGTGACCATCTATGCCTTTAAGTTGAAGGGCATGTAAGACTGCGCAATAGCCAGCCATTTCGTTATTTTTGTAAAAGGTATGTCTGCCAACCTGTCCGCTGGGTGACCAAACAAACATGTCTTCAAATGCTATGAGTGTTTGTTTGCGATCTATCGCCGTTTGGGTCATAGATGTTTGTTGGATACAATGGGTGTACCCCCAAAGCGTGCCACCTATTTTCAATTGTTGTAAATCCTGTTCAGTGGGTTTAGCAATGATGGCAGTGCCGAGTTTTGTTAATATTTCTTCGCGCGATAAAGTGCCTCCAGTTAATTGGCTGATGGCCTCATCAGAAACTCCAAAAGGTTGTCCATACCCTGATTCAAAAACCAGCTTTTGCCTTACTTTTAGTGGTATTCGAGTTATATGATCTGGGTGAATCGGGTGGCGTCGCTCATCTGGTTTCCTAGAGCTGCCTATGACGCCCCAAAATAAATCATTGGTGTAATCTTCCTTTTGAACAAAATCCGCCTGTTTCTCTTGATTTGAATGATTCACTCTTTTACGCCTTTGAGGTATTTAAATAAGTCGCTTTCAGTAGATAGAACCAAGGTGGCATTCCTAGAAATAATCATGGGGTAGGCTTGCATGGTTCTGGTAAATTCAAATAGTTCAATTGAGAGTGTGGATTTGTTGTAGGCCAGTGCATAAATTTCTGTGGCTTTGGCGTCAGCTATGCCTCTTATTTCTTCAACTTCTTTATAAGCTTCGGACTGAATTTTATTTAATTCTCTGACTCGATTCCCTCGGATTCTGGCAGCTTCTCCATTACCTTCCGATAAAAACCGTTCTGCAATTTGACGACGTTCACTGATCATTCTGTCATAAATTTTTGGTCTCACACTGGCGTTATAATTTATCCGCTTAAATCGAATATCAAGTAACTCTATCCCAAATACTTGTACTTTCTCTGCCGCGGCCAAGAAAATTTCTTGTTCTACCAATTGCCTGCCTTTTTGGATGGGTACTAAATTACCGACATCAGCATCTTCAGCGCCATCATTCATTGCATCCCGGGCTGGCTGACGGTCTTTGGTTGTTCTGATGATTTCAATCAATTCATGCTTAGCCACCGCATTCCTGGTTTCACTGCCTAAAATATCATCTAACCTAGATTGAGCACTGCGCTCATCTCTTAGGCGCAAAAAATACTGCAAAGGATCTGTTATGCGCCAGCGTGCGAATAAATCAACAGAGATATAAAGTTTGTCTTTAGTTGGCATGTCTGAGGGTGTTCCATCCCATTCAAGAATTCTCTTATCAATGGCATTAACCTCTTGTATAAACGGTGTTTTAAAATTCAAACCGGCTTCTGTAACAGCGTTGCCAACTGGTTTTCCGAATTGAGTGATGATTACCTGTTCCACTTCACCAACTTTGTAGAGTGATTCTTTGATGGTGAGTAACAACAAAAGTACGGCTATTAATACAAGTACTGGTTTCATTTATTTGCTCCAGGGGTTGTTGTCGTTTTATTAGAATCAAGATTCAGCAGTGGTAGGATGTTATTGGTGGCTAGATCGATGATGATTTTAGATTCAATCAAAGGCATCACCGTTTCCATGGTTTCGATGTATATCCGCCGACGAGTTACCTCAGGTGCTTTGCTGTATTCTTTAAGCAGAGAATTGAACCTGGCTACATCGCCCAATGCTTCATTAATGCGTTTTAATCTGTATCCGTCTGCTTCTCGAATGCGTTGGTCTTTTTCTCCTAACGCTAATGGCACCACCTTGTTGTAATCTCGCCTTGCTTCGTTAATTAACTTTTCTTTTTCTTGTTGAGCTTGATTGACTTCATTAAATGACTCTTGCACAGGTTTGGGTGGGTTAATGTTTTTGAGCTGTACCTGATCAATGCTGATGCCCATGGCATATTTGGTTGATAGCGTCTGCATTTTAATCAATGCTTCAGACTCTATTTCTTGACGTCCAATTGTAATTACCTCGTCAACAGTTCTGTCGCCCACAACTTCTCGCATGACTGATTCTGAGACATACCTTAATGTTTGGCTGGGGTTTCTGACCTCAAATAGGAACTTTGTGGGTTCAGAAACCCGATACTGAACCACCCATTCCACCAAGGCAGCATTGAGGTCACCAGTAACCATTTGTGTTTCTTGTAAACCGTTTTGACCTATTGCACTTTGATAGGGGTCAGTGGCTCCTGGTGTTTTAAATCCAAACTCCTGCTTCAACTGTCTTTTAACCGGCACAATAGATACTGCATCAATTCCCAAAGGTAACTTGATGTGTAATCCAGCAGGCACCACCTTCAAGTATTTTCCAAATCTTTGAACCACTGCAACTGAATCACTTGGTATGGTGTATATGGCACTCCAGGTGCTTAAAATGACAGTAATTAAAATAAAAAATAAACTGAAATTTTTAACTCCATTATTTTTGTTCTTATTTTTAAAAAAGGAATCAAATAGTTTTTTGACTTGGGCCAAGCCCGATGAAGCTGGGTTGTTGGGGTCCCAAGGGCCATGTGGTGGTTGTGTGTTATTCATTTTGTTCCTGGTTTGTTAAGTTTAATGTTTAAAAAAACGCTAATAAATGGTCTAAGACCATCAGATCAAGAAATCGGTATCAAAAATTAAGATTCATGGTGCCGAGTTATTTCATTCAAGGCTCATTGAGTTCAATGGCTGTGAGTCTGACTGTATATATTTCAGATTTGAGTTTGAATGACTTCAGCTACCTAGAATCATTGGGAGAAAAATAATAGCTGTAAAAGTGTTGTTTACGCCTTTGGCTCTATTAAGAGTTCAAGCTTTTAAAATTCGTTACTGCTCAAGGGCATTGACAAGTAAAGTTGTGGCATTGGCATTCAAAAAAGTTATGACTGTAAAAAAGATGAAGAATAGGGTTGTTGTGAGCGATGGTTTGTCTGCTTTTTTAACGGCTACACGCAAAAAATTCATTGCAGGAAAATTGTTTTTGTTTGGAGTAGGTTCAATCAGAATTTCAACTGAAGGTGGTTTTGGGTTGAGTTCGCGCAAATTCATGATTGCTTCCGGTTGTTGACAAAAGGTTTTTGTCAATACAATTGATATGGGGGCAAACGATTGAAACGCAATCAGTATATAGAGACGATAAGTGAAATCTCATAATACAAATCTACTTGTGAAAAAATAATTTAACTGAAAGCTAAATCACCTTTGAAAATTTTTGCTCAGTTTGTTTTCTCAGGTGTTGATCAAACACCATACAAATATTTCTGATTAACAAGCGTCCTTTGGCAGTGACATGAATGTGGCTGTCATTGATCCAAAGCAAGCCATCCTCACTCATGCTCTGCAGTTGCGGTAATTCATGGCTAAAATATGCCTCAAAATTGATTGAATACTGTGCTTCTGTGGCTGTTGTATCGAGCATAAAATGACAGGATAAACTTTGTATGACCTGTTTGCGCAAACGATCATCCTCATTTAAAGCATAGCCCTTCATCACAGGAATATGTCCTTGGTCTAGTTGTGCGTAGTATTCATCTAATGTTTTGACGTTTTGACTGAAGCAGTTATTGATCAGGCTGATGGCGCTGACACCCATGGCCACTAAGTCACATTCGGCGTGGGTGGTATAGCCTTGGAAATTCCTTTGCAACTGTCCGTTTCTCTGCGCTACGGCCAACTCATCATCAGGTTTGGCAAAGTGGTCCATACCAATATAAACATAACCTGCAGCAGTTAAATCCTCAATGGTCATCTTTAAAATGGCCAGTTTTTCATCGGCAGCCGGTAAATCAGCCTCTGCAATGCGTTTCTGTGGCATAAATAAGTGAGGCATGTGGGCATAATTAAACACTGAAAGCCGATCCGGCGACAGTTCAATCACTTGCGCCAGTGTGTTTTTGAACGATTCTTTGGTTTGATGAGGCAGGCCATAGATCAAGTCCACATTGACTGATTTGGCACCATTCTGACGACACATGCTGATGGCATCAGCAGTCAGGGCAATGGGTTGAATGCGATTAACGGCAATTTGAACTTTTTCTTGCACGTCTTGAACACCCATGGAGAAACGATTGAAACCCAAGTCAGCCAGTAATTGAATGGTTTCATCAGCCGCTTCACGTGGGTCTATTTCAATCGAGTAATCACGGCGGTCATCATGTAACAAATTAAAGTTGTCCTCAATCATCGCCATCATGCGTTTCAATTGTTTGTGGGTCAAGAATGTCGGTGTACCGCCACCAAAATGCATTTGTTCAACCACCCTTGATGCAGGGATCAGTGCGGCTTGAAGCTTGATTTCGCGTTCCAAATAGTCCAAGTAGATATCAGCTTTGCTGCGTTTTTTTGTGGCTATTTTGTTACACGCACAAAAGAAGCACAGCGTGTCACAAAAAGGGATGTGGAAATACAGTGACAAGGGCTTGTCATGACTGGCGTCATAATAACTCATCAGGTTTTTTCTGTGTTGTAGTTCGTCATAGGCCTCATTGAAAACCACTGCCGTTGGGTATGAAGTGTAACGGGGACCGCTGAGGTTGTATTTGTGTATGAGGTCTAGGTCGAAAACGATTGAGTCTGAATTTATGCTGGTCATTGGACTTAACTGGTTGTTGTTTGGAGTGGGTGAATTTTATCCATGGTTGTAGTTGTTGACATTGACATTGGTCAAGTCAATTGAGATTTGTGTTCAGCGTGGTTATGCTGGTGTCTTTACAATGCGTAGCTGTGGATAAAACTAAGTACTTCGCTTTTTCAATCTAAGCCGCGCTTTGCTTGCTTTCTGGCGGCCAAATAGGCAAAATATGGCCTTTCTAAAACAGCCCATAATTGCATGACAGACTTCAAAAAAATGGCCGTTCCCGGTGTGCAAAAATTAAACCCATACATCCCCGGCAAACCCATCTCTGAATTAGAACGCGAATTAGGTATTGATAACATCATTAAATTGGCGTCTAACGAAAACCCATTGGGCCCCAGTCCTAAAGCCATGGAGGCCATTAAGTCAGAAATGGATGAACTGGCCTTGTACCCAGATGGTAATGGGTTTGCGCTGAAAAAAGCATTGGCTGAAAAGCATGGTGTTGATATGGACTGTATCACTTTGGGTAACGGCTCCAATGATGTATTGGTGTTATTGGCCGAGGCCTTTTTGAGCCCTGAGCACAATGCCATCTATTCGCAGTACAGCTTTGCGGTTTATCCCATCGCCATTCAGGCAGTGGGTGCAGAACATCAAATGATCCCAGCCCTGCCTTGGCAGTCAAACACGCCATTGGGTTGTGACTTGGATTTGATGCACAGCGCCATCAATGAAAACACCCGCATGATTTTCATTGCCAATCCAAACAATCCAACTGGTTCTTACTTGGGTGAGGAAGAGTTGTATGATTTCATCAAACAAGTTCCTGACCATGTGATTATGGTCTTGGATGAGGCATACCTAGAATATTCGTCCGAGGGTGAGCGAGTAGATGGTACCCAATGGTTGCAAGAATTTGAAAATTTGGTCATCACCCGTACCTTCTCAAAGGCTTATGGCCTTGCTGGGTTCAGGGTCGGGTATTGTTTGAGTCATCCGGATATTGCTAACGTCTTAAATCGCATCAGACAGCCATTCAATGTCAACTCATTGGCGTTGGCAGCAGCCACAGCCGCATTGGATGATGAGGGATTTTTACAAAAATCAATGGAAGTCAACGCCGCAGGGATGCAATTGTTAGAGGACAAATGTCAGGATTTGGGCTTGCGTTATGTACCATCCAAAGGTAATTTTATCTTGGTAGATTTTGGTAAAGATGCCATGCCAGTCTATCAACAAATGCTTGAGTTGGGTGTTATCACCCGACCCGTTGCTAATTATGGCTTACCTAACTGTTTGCGCATCACCATTGGTACTGAAGCTGAAATGCAACGCATGATCGATGTCATGGACCAAGTTTGTGGCTGAAATTGATGCCAAAGACGTTTTCCGTCTGAATACAACCACACAACTGAACGGGCGCTTTACCGTCCCTGGTGATAAATCCATTTCACACCGATCGATTATTTTTGGTGCTTTGGCTGAGGGTGAAACACGCGTCAGTGGTTTTTTGCGTTCTGAAGATTGTTTAGCTACGCTGCAAATCATGCAAGACCTGGGGGTTGATATCACTGCTGCGGGTGATGAGGTTTTGATATCTGGAGTCGGGCTGCATGGTTTGAAAGCAAGTGCTGGTGAATTGGATTGTGGCAATGCAGGAACAGCGATGCGTCTGCTATCAGGTTTGCTTGCAGCACAAAATTTCAGTAGTACCTTGGTTGGTGACGAATCTTTATCAATCAGGCCCATGGGCAGGGTGATCAGACCATTGACAACAATGGGCGCGAACATCACCTCTGATAATGACACTGCACCACTGAGATTTAATCCAGTTAATGCGATTCACGCCATTAATTACAACAGCCCAATTGCCAGCGCCCAAGTAAAGTCTGCCGTATTGATTGCAGGTTTGTATGCCGATGGTAAAACCAACGTGACAGAACCCAAAAAATCCAGAGATCACACCGAAACCATGTTGGCGGGCTTTGGTGCTGAAGTTGAGGTTGAAGGTTTAACTGTTGGGGTCAAAGGCCAGCCTCAGTTACAGGGCCAAAACATACAAGTACCTGCTGATATTTCATCTGCTGCTTTTTTTATGGTTTTGGGACTGTGTCATCCAAAAGCTGATTTCATTATTGAAAACGTCAGTATCAACCCAACCCGTGATGGCGTGATAAAAATACTTCAAGCCATGGGTGGTAAGCTTACATTAGAAAATGTGCGCGACCAGGCTGGTGAGCCTGTTGCAGACATTCGGGTTCAGTCCTCTGAATTGAAAGGCATTGAAATACCGCATGATTTAATACCCAGTGCCATTGATGAGTTTCCAATCATATTTATAGCTGCAGCTTTTGCATCGGGGCAGACCAAGTTGACTGGTGCTGAAGAATTGCGTCACAAAGAAAGTGATCGAATCAAAGTGATGTTAGACGGTTTGAATCTGTTGGGTATAGATTGTGAGGAACTGGCTGATGGGGCCATCATCAAGGGTGGCACTTTAGGCAGTGGTATGGTCGACGGTCACGGTGATCACCGTTGTGCCATGAGTTTCTTATTAGCTGGCGCTTTATCGTCTGGTCAAGAAATATCAGTGCGCGGCTGTCATAACATCGGCACCTCATTTCCTGAATTTTTCGACTTGGTCACAGCCCTAGGTATAGCCGTCAAGCAGCCAGTGCCTGTGATCACAGTGGATGGTCCATCAGGTGTTGGTAAAGGTACCATCAGTGCACTACTGGCAAAAGAACTCGACTGGCACTTACTGGATTCTGGGGCGATATATCGCTCACTGGCGCTCAAAGCGATGAAATCAACAGTCAAAGCCACAGATGAAGAACGATTGATTGAGTTGGCTGAACATTTAGATTTAACGTTTTCAGTGGATGGTAAAACTGGCACCAACATCATCTTGGATGGTACTCCAGTGAATGCAGAATTACGCAGTGAAGCTTGTGGTGAAATGGCCTCAAAAGTAGCACCTATACCTGCAGTCAGAGCGGCTTTGATGCAACGTCAGAAAGACTTTCAACAAACGCCAGGATTGATAGCAGATGGCCGCGATATGGGCACTGTGGTGTTCAAATCAGCGCCTTTAAAAGTGTTTTTAACTGCAAATCCGAAAGAAAGAGCGAAAAGACGTCACAAACAATTGCAAGAGCAGGGGGTTGATGTTAAAATCCGCGACCTTTTAGAGGACATAGAAGCCCGTGATTATAGGGATTCTAGCCGAAAGGTGGCACCGTTGGTGCCAGCAAGCGATGCCCATGTCATTGATACCAGTGAACTCAGCATTGATGAAGTTTTTGCGAAAATCATTGGTTTGATTGAGCAACACATAAAGATTTAAGAGAGTAGGTCTCTTGAACTTTTTTTAACGAGCATCAGGCAAGCTGATGCAGATGACTTAGACAAACAGTTCATTTTGTTTGTCGGAAAATAAATAATGAGTGATAATTTTGAAGCAATGCTCGAATCCGAGCTGTCCAGTAAGAACATCATCCCAGGCACCATCGTAAAAGGTATCGTTGTAGATATCGAAAACGGTTTTGCAGTGGTTGATGCAGGTTTGAAATCTGAAGGTGTGATTCCTTTAGAAGAGTTTGGCAATGAAGTTGAAATTGACGACGTTGTTGAAGTGGCACTGGAAAAATATGAAAATGGTTTCGGCGAAACCGTATTGTCTCGTGAAAAAGCCAAGCGCATGCTGGTATGGGACCAATTGAAAATCGCTATGGACACAGACCAAATTGTTATTGGTCAAATCACATCTAAAGTTCGCGGTGGATTCACTGTTGAATTGAAAGACATCAGGGCTTTCCTACCAGGTTCATTGGTTGATGTACGTCCAGTACGTGACCCAGGCTACTTGGAAGGTAAAGATCTGGAGTTCAAAGTCATTAAATTAGACCAAAAACGCAACAACGTCGTGGTTTCACGTCGTGCTGTGGTTGAATCTGATTACTCTGAAGATCGTGATAAGTTGCTTGACTCATTAGAAGATGGCGTAATCGTTAAAGGTATCGTTAAGAACTTGACTGATTACGGTGCTTTCTTAGACTTGGGCGGTATCGATGGCTTGTTGCATATCACTGACATGTCTTGGAAACGCGTTAACCACCCATCTGAAGTGGTTGAAATTGGACAAGAGTTGGAAGTTCGCGTATTGAAGTTCGATAAAGAACAACAGCGTGTTTCTCTGGGCTTGAAACAATTGGGCGAAGATCCTTGGAAAGACTTGTCAAGACGTCATCCTGTGGGTTCACGTCACTTCGGTAATGTAACAAACATCACTGATTACGGTTGTTTCGTTGAAATTGAAGACGGTATTGAAGGTTTGGTTCACGTTTCTGAAATTGATTGGACCAACAAAAACATCAACCCAGCCAAAGTGGTTCAGCCTGGTGACGAAGTTGAAGTTTGTATTTTGGAAATCGAAGAAAACAAACGCCGCATTTCTTTAGGTATGAAACAATGTAAGCCTAATCCTTGGGTTATCTTCTCTGAAAATGCCCAGAAAGGTGACGTGATTGAAGGCAAAATCAAATCCATCACTGACTTTGGTATTTTCATTGGTCTTGAGGGTGGTATTGACGGTTTGGTTCACTTATCGGATATTTCTTGGAATGAGCCAGGCGAAACTGCCATCAGAAACTTCAAGAAAGGTGACTTAGTTAAAGCCACTGTGTTAATCATTGATGCTGAAAGAGAGCGTGTATCTCTGGGTATCAAACAATTGGCACAAGATCCATTCGGTTCGTATGTTGCTAACAACCCGAAAGGTTCATTGGTTACTGGTAAAGTGATTGAGGTTGACGAGAAAGAAGCTGTTGTTGAACTCGAAGAAGGCGTTAATGGCCTGATTAAAGCGTTTGACGTGGCCAAAGAGCGAACTGATGATGTCAGTGCTGTACTTTCTGTTGGTGATGAAGTTGAGGCAAAATTTGTTTCAATGGATCGTCGTAAGAAAATGTTGGTACTTTCAATCAAGGCGAAAGAAAGCGATGAGTTGAATGATGTATTGAATGAATACAAAAAAGGCAGCTCTGGTACAACCAGCCTTGGCGATTTGCTGAAAGAAAAATTGGATGATTAATACTTAATCTGATTTTTTTAAAATCATAAAAAGGAACCGTTTGACATAAAAACGGTTCCTTTTTTTATTTTTCCGGAATAATTATCTTTTCATTTTCAATACTTTAGTTATAATTGACTGCAATGAAAGATTCTATCACACGCTCAGAACTCATCAACATATTGGCTGCCCAATTCGAAGGCAGTGAATTGTCAAAATCTGATATCAGTTTATCTGTCAGAGAAATCATCAATCATATGAGTGCAACCATTGCCAATGGCGATCGCATCGAAATCAGAGGGTTTGGTAGTTTTACTTTGCGCCAGCGTAACCCGAGGATGGGTCGTAATCCAAAGACGGGTGAACCGGTTCCATTGGGCGCAAAATATGCACCTCACTTTAAACCAGGTAAAGACCTGAAAGAACAAGTCAAAGACAAAGTTGGCACCTGAAGGCTAAGATTTAAAGCCTATTGTGGCATCAATGACCTGGTCTAATTCAGACATCATAACACTACTGACAGCCTTTCCCTTTTTTAAGAATACCTGTAATTCAGTAATCTTTGTACTGAGCATTCTTGCGCCACATATTTTCGATGAACCCAATAATTGGTGCAGCAGTTGATTCATTTTTTGCCAGTCCTTTTGTTCATAGGCAGTAGAAATTTTCAGCTGTTCTTGTGGTAACTGATCGAGCAACAGTGTTCTGAGCTTTTGTACGATTTCCTCATCAAAGTGGGAAACTTTCAATGCTTGTTGGTGATCAAATACTTGTTCATTATTCAAATGTTGATTCAAGTTTGCTTGCAGTTGTTTTTGAGTCACAGGTTTTAACAAACTGCCTTTGAAATTATCTTGGTTAGAATGATCAAATGGTTCCGCTGAGACGGCCAGAATAGGGGTCTTACTGTGTTGCTTCATTTGCTTTATCAACGCAGCGCATTGGATGCCGTCCATACCATCCATTCTGATATCCATTAAAATCAAATCAAACTGTTGTGTTTCGCATGCCGCTACGGCAGCAAAGCCATCTTTGACATGACTGACTGCGAAACCTAACTTTTTAATTGAAGATTCAAAAAAAAGTCGATTGATGTGGTTATCATCTACCACTAGAATATGTGGTTTATCCATATTGAATCCAAATTGTCCTTTCACCCCAAGAATAAGTTGATTGTCACAAAAACTCAAGTGCTTTGTGTGATTGCTTTTCTTACCTCTGGTTTATCAATGCTGCTAATTAGTATGCCAACCCAAGCAAAAAAATGGCAATTGAGTGAGCTTGATATTCAGTCACAACAAGGTGGTGTAATGATCACTATGGAAACACTGACATACGTTGATAAAGCGGTATTGAATAAAATCAATTACTTTTGTCCTGATGCCATCAGTCTTTATCCTTTGCACCAATGTAAAAGTGCGACATTCTCATTTGATTATCAACAGCAAAATCACCAACTGACCTTAAGCACGAAAGTGAACTTCGCATCAGGGGATTGGTTCATCAGCTTATCGGCATTCAATCAGCAGCTTTTGGTGGAAGCCAGTTCTTCGAGCCCGCTGCTAAATATGGTTTTGTTTGAATTCAATGCCAAGGATAGATTGTCACAACATCTGGAACCATTTGGGGTGGTATTGCCTGATGCCAAATTGACTGGCTCATTGGCTTTGGATGTTGAGAGTATGAGCCTTACAAGCATCACACCACTGCAATTCAGTGGACTGAATTATGAATATTCTGATGATGTTATTGTTGCGGGTCTGGGCGGTGAGATGAATTTCACCTCAAACTTCAACAACAAAGCATTACAGTACGGTATTGAGCTTGCGCAAGGAGAAATGCTGTTGAACGAATTGTATGTTGATTTTTCACAATACACATTGGCATTGACTGGTGAAATCAAACAGCTGGGGGAGTGGTATGAATTTATTGGTGGCATAGAAAATCAACAATCATTGAGTCTTGAGGCGCAGTTATTTTTCAATGACATCATGCAGTGGCGTGACCTAAAGCTCAAAGCCGATGTTTTTGATGCCTTTCATTTCAATCAAAACATCCTCTCCGGTATTTTAGGGATATATGGTTTTGGTGGTACCGAGTTATCTGGACAGTTTGCCGTAAATGCCCAATGGTTAGAACAAACATTGAGTGGTGTGGCATTTGATTTCAATGACATGTACATGTTGAACGAGCGCCGCAAACTCAGTGCAGAATCACTGACAGGTAGGGTCAATTGGCAGCTGACTGCAGCAGAACAGTCAAAGCTGGCATGGCAGAGTCTTGAATTGGCTGGATTACCAGTGCAACAAGCGGAAGCAGCATTCAGTTTGAATGGCGCTGACTTTTTACTTTCTGGGCCACATACTTTCCCCGTTTTTGATGGTGCGATTGATGTCACAAATTGGCAGATGAATGATTTATTCAGTGATGCCATGGGTTTAAATATGAAAGCCAGCATACGGCCCATATCTTTGCGTTTGATTACCGCCAAAATGGGTTGGCCTCTGATGGCTGGTAAAATCAGTGGCATCATTCCTGGAATGAGTATGAACGATGAAGTCATTGAGTTTCAGGGCGCTTTGAATTTAGATGTATTTGAAGGAATAATGGTGGTTGATCATTTATCTATGGAAAGGCTGTTTGGCGTGGCACCGGTGATTGCTGCAGATGTTGATTTCAAGGGATTTGATTTGTCTCTGTTGACCGAGACATTTGGCTTTGGCTTGATTACTGGCAAATTAAACGGCATTATCAACGGTTTAAGAATCACCAATTGGAAAACAGACCGATTAGATGCCGAAGTTTATACGGTCAAAACCAAGGGTATCAAACAAACCATCAGTCAACGGGCGATAGATAACATTTCCTCCCTGGGCGGTATTCAAGGGGCTATTTCAAAAACTTTCCTGCGATTTTTTGATGACTTCCGATACAGTAAAATCAAATTAAGCTGTAAATTACACAATTCTGTCTGTGAAATAGGTGGCATGAAAAATACCAGCAACCAATTCACCATAGTGGAGGGCGGAGGTATTCCTAATATCAATATTGTTGGTTATGTGCGCTCAATCAATTGGGATGAATTCATTAGTCGTTTACTGAATGCCAATTACGAGGGCTGACCGAATACTGGTTTATTTAGAAAAAAGATTCAGATTAGATTAATCATGCCAATGTATAATGTGGCTATTTAATAAACACAGGTCATGATGATGAATAAATGGTCAAAATCAATGTTGCTCAGTTCTTTTGTTTTTGTCGCAGCATGCGTCACAATCAATGTCTATTTCCCAGCAGCCGAAGTCGAATCAGCAGCCAAGGAGTTTGTGGAGGATGTGCTCCGAGAAGATTCAGATACACCAACAGATGACCAGTCTTCAGTCTTTGATGAGGTATCTGTTCACAGCATCGCAGCAGCGATTAATCCAATTAATTGGTTCATTGGAACGGCACATGCACAAGCTGATATCACTTTGTCATCACCAGCAATCACAGCGTTAAAGAACAAGATGATAGAACGCATGAGCCAATCGTTGAGGTCTCATCTTGATAGTAATGTCATTGGATTTACCAACACGGGTCTGGTTGAGGTTATTGATGCCAGTCAGTTGGGTTTGAAAGACCGCCAAGCATTGAAAAAAGTGGTTGCAGATGAAAATCGTGACAGGGAAGCTTTATATCGTGAAGTGGCCATTGCCAACAATCACCCTGAGTGGGAAGAACAAATCAGAGCCGCTTTTGTTAAACAGTGGATTGGACAAGCCAAGTCAGGTTGGTCATATCAAAACGCCTCAGGGCAGTGGGTTAAAAAATAACAATGGGTAGAAGATCAAGGAATAAATTACCACAGGAGCCAGTTGAGCTGACCATTGAGGATTTGACTCACGATGGCAGAGGCGTGGCCAAATGGAACGAAAAAGTGGTGTTTGTACAAAACGCTTTGCCTGGTGAAGTGGTCATGGCAAAACTGAATCGCAAAACGCGCAACTACAATGAGGCGCTGGCTGTAGAAATACTCAAAGCATCTGACGATAGGGTTGAACCAAAATGCGAGTTTTATACCGTATGTAATGGTTGTTCTATGATGCATTTAAAAGAATCGAAACAAATCGAATTTAAATTCAATACTTTAAAGAGTAATTTTCATAAAATGTCTCATGTCGAACCTGAGACATGGTTGTCACCATTAACCGATTCTCATTGGAATTATCGCAGGCGCGCACGTTTGAGTGTTAAGTGGGTCACTGCCAAGGATAAAATGTTGGTAGGCTTCAGAGAAAAAAATGGCCGCTTTGTGGCCGATATGAACCATTGTTTGGTGCTGGAAAAGCCATTGGCTGATTTATTACAACCATTGGCAGATTTATTTGCGCAAACTACCATCAAACAATTCATTCCACAAGTTGAATGTTCGATGGGCGATAACGTCACCTCATTGATTATCAGGCACATGAAGCCATTTGAAAGCGATGATCTGATGCTGATTAAAAAATTTGCTGATAAGCACCAGCTGCAAATTTATTTACAGTCTAAGGGGCCCAAAACTGTGATTGGGCTTGAAGCTTATGCTGAACAGTTGAACTTTAAACTGCCTGAACAAAATTTAACCTATGAATTTCTACCCAATGATTTCATTCAAGTGAACCGCCATATGAATGAAAAAATGATTGAACAAGCATTAACCGCTATGGAAATTGAATCAGAAGACGTGGTTTTGGACTTGTTTTGTGGTCTGGGTAACTTCACATTGCCCATGGCGCAGCGGGCCGCTGAAGTTGTTGGTGTTGAGGGTGATGAACAACTCGTTGTCAGGGCCAAGCACAATGCCGCATTGAATCAAATTGAAAATGCCGAGTTTTATATGGCTGATTTAACTGAAGACCAAGACAACAGTCCTTGGTTCAAACAACAGTACAGCAAAGTTTTGATTGATCCACCGCGCAGTGGCGCATGGGAAATCTTGCCATTGATCGCGCAAACCACTGCTAAGAAACTCATCTATGTTTCCTGCCACCCGGCCAGCTTAGCAAGAGATACTGATCGTTTAGTCAATGAGTTGGGTTTTAAACTAGAAAAGGCAGGTGTGATGGATATGTTTCCCCATACCTCCCATGTCGAATCAATGGCTATTTTTACCAGGGATTGAATGTTAAACAATGTCAATTCATCACTTCGATTGAAACTTAGTTGATGTAGATGATTCAAAATACAGGTTACACAAAAAGCATAAAAGCTTGTGATGTGTTTTTGCTGATTAAGTCACTGAAATCAATCATTGAGAATGATAAAATGACAATAACAGCTTATTAAATTTAGAAGGTAAGAGAATGAAATTATTCCATTTAATTGTGATGTTGATGTTGATGTTGGTGATGGCACACGCTGCCGAAGCCAAAATGTATAAGTGGGTCGATGAAAACGGTAAAGTTCACTACAGTGATAAAGTGCCACCAGATCAAGTCGAACATGCCAGAGAACGCATAGGTGAGACTGGAGTGGTTGAAGAAAAAATCAAACGGGCTTTGACTGATGAAGAAAAAATCGCCATGGCTGCCCAGCTCAAGCAAGAGCAAGAGGCTGCTTTACAAGCCAAACTAGATGCTGAGAAAGAGGCCAAAGAACGCAATAAAATATTAATGTCTTACTCAAGTGCTGAACAAATCAAGCGCCTGAAAGGAGAACGCATCTCGGCCTTGGAACGTAACATCCAAACAGCCAAAGATAATTTGGTGATTCAGGAAAAAAATCACGCTGATTTAATGAAGCGGGCAGCTGATAAAGAACGCAGTGGTGAGTTGGTGTCTGAAACCTTTTTGAATCAAATTCAGCAAGTCAAAGAACAAATTGATTACCAAAAACAATTCATTGTAGATAAAACCAACGAAATCGCTGTGACTGAGACCAAGTACGACGATGAACTTAAAAAATACAACAAGTACACAGCTGATACAGATGAAGCTGAGTCAAACTGAGCTACAGCAACTTAGATTCATGCACTGAATCAAGTAAATTGAAAACCTCATAATGATTTCATTATGGGGTTTTTTTTTGAAACGGTTGTTTTAAATTTGCTTGCTACACTATCCCTAACACACTCAGTCGAGTAAAATATTTAGATTATTTTTTTATGGGGATACCTATGTCGTCAAAAATCGACAAACTTGATATATTTGATATCAAATCACAACTTTCTGAAGAAGAACAGATGGTTCAAGAGTCCATTGGTAGGTGGGTTGATGAGCGTGTTCTGCCGATTATTGGACCAGCATTTGATCAACACCAATTCCCCATGGATTTAATTCCTGAAATGGCAGATTTGGGCTTGTTTGGTAGTACCATTCAGGGCCATGGTTGTGCCGGTTTGAACTACACATCATATGGCTTGATTTGTCAGGAACTCGAACGGGGCGACAGTGGTTTACGCAGTTTTGCATCAGTGCAAAGTTCTTTATGCATGTTCCCCATTGATGCTTTTGGCAGTGAAGAACAAAAACAAAAATGGCTACCTCAAATGGCCAAAGGTGAGGTGATTGGATGTTTTGGCTTGACCGAATCGCATGCCGGTTCTGACCCAGCCTCTATGAAAACTCACGCCAAGAAAGACGGCGATGACTGGATACTCAATGGCTCAAAAATGTGGATTACCAACGGTTCGATTGCCGACATTGCTGTGGTTTGGGCTCATACTGATGATGGCATTCAGGGTTTCATTGTTGAAAAGGACATGCCTGGCTTTGATACAGAAACCATTCACCGTAAAATGTCACTGCGCGCATCCATCACATCTGCCTTGTTTTTTGATGATGTTCGTATTCCCGATGCCAACCGCCTGCCTCATGTCAAAGGTCTAAAAGGGCCATTGAGTTGTCTCTCTAATGCTCGATATGGCATTTCGTGGGGACCCATTGGTGCGGCTCAGGCTTGTATGCAAGAGGTACTGGATTACACCGAAGAACGGGTGTTGTTTGATCGAACCTTGAATGCCAACCAAATCATCCAACAGAAACTCTCGGACATGTCTCGCCGCATCACCACAGCACAATTATTGGCCTTGCGTTTGGGACAATTAAAAGACAGCAACCAAATCCAACCCACGCAGATTTCAATGGCAAAGTGGAATAATGTCCGCATGGCACTGGATGTCGCCAGAGAATGTCGTGACATGTTAGGTGGTGCTGGAATCACCACTGAACACGTTGCCATACGTCACATGTTGAATTTAGAAAGTGTGATTACTTACGAAGGCACCGAAACCATCCATCAATTAGTGGTTGGTCGTGAATTAACAGGTAAAAATGCTTTTTAAACATGAGCAATAAACAAAGCAAAGTGATCAACCGCGCTGCCGTGGTTGATCAGAACTTCATAGACTTTCTTCAATCCTACCAAGCAGAATCTCCCAAACAAGACCTTACAACCAATGGCTTAAGTGGTCGTAAGTTGCTCGATTTATTTGAATCTCAAATCCGTTCAAGGCAGTTGGATTTAATGGCCAGGGCCTTGAAGTTAGAAAACAAAGTTTTTTATACCATCGGCTCATCCGGCCATGAAGGCAATGTCATGTTGGGCGACTTGGTCAGGCACACAGATCCCGCTTTTCTGCATTACCGCAGTGGTGGCTTAATGATGGAACGCGCCCGTAAGATTGCCGAGATTGACCCAATATGGGACACCTGTCTGTCATTTGCCGCAAGCAAAAATGATCCAGCTTCAGGTGGTAGGCACAAAGTGTGGGGTTCCAAACCACTTTGGGTAATACCACAAACCAGCACTATTGCCAGTCATTTACCAAAGGCACTGGGATGTGCATTGGGTATAGAGTTGGCACAGCGTTCAGCAGTTGAGATGCCGATTCCAGATGATTCCATTGTGTTGTGTAATTTTGGTGATGCCAGTACCAATCATTCAACTGCTCAAGGCGCCTTCAATGCAGCCAGTTGGTCGGCTTTTCAGGGTTTAAAAACTCCGATTTTATTTGTTTGTGAGGACAACGGCATCGGTATATCGGTCAAAACACCTGAAAATTGGATTGCTGAGAACTTTAAGTTTCGGCCTGGCATACAATACTTTTATGCTGATGGGCTTGATCTCGAAAACGGCTACCAGCAAGTTAAAAGGGCTGTCGATTACTGTCGGCAAGAACGCAAACCAGTGTTTTTGCACTTAAAGACCACCCGTTTGATGGGGCATGCTGGCACAGATTTTGAGGTGGATTATCGAAAAATGGCTGATTTAGAGGCCTGTGAGGCGCAAGATCCATTGTTAAAGTCAGCTGCATCAGTCATGAACCACAATCTCATGAGTTCTTCACAAATTATTGAAAAATATAAAAATATTTATGATGAATGCATGGAAAAAGCCAACAAAGCCCATGTCGATAGCAAAATTACAACACTCACTGAGGTAGTCGCCCCTTTGGCACCTGAATCAAGGACAGCCGTGCACCAAGAGGCGGCTCGGTCGGTTGTTGCAGCGCAACGCACTGAATTTTTTGGCAGTGAAAAAGCGCAACCTGAAAATCAAGCAGCCAAGCACATGGCAATACTGATTAATAAAGGCCTGAATGATTTGATGCTGAAATACCCGGAAACGGTTTTATTTGGTGAGGACGTGGCACAAAAAGGTGGTGTTTACACAATCACCAAACAATTGTTGAACAAATTCGGGCCCAAACGAATATTTAATACGTTATTGGATGAACAAACCATTCTCGGTCTGGCGCAGGGTTATGCCACATTGGGATTGTTACCCATGCCTGAAATTCAATATTTGGCTTATTTTCATAATGCCTGTGACCAAATCAGGGGTGAGGCGGCGAGTTTACAATTTTTTTCAAATGGTCAATTCAGCAATCCAATGGTAGTCAGAATTGCGGGCTTAGGATACCAAAAGGGTTTTGGTGGTCATTTCCACAATGACAATTCAGTGACTGCTTTGAGAGACATACCGGGCGTTATGGTGGCCTGTCCTTCGCGTGGTGATGATGCAGTAAAAATGATGAGAACCATGGTGGCTTTATCTAAAGTCAATCAGCGTGTGTCTTTGTTCATTGAGCCTATCGCCCTGTACATGCAGAAAGACTTGTACGAGGAAGGGGACGGTTTGTGGAATAAAAAATACCCGGCTCCAGGGGAATATGCGCCATTGGGCTCACCCAGGGTTTATAACAGCCAGGCCAAAGACGTGTTAATCATCACATATGGCAATGGTGTTTTGATGAGTTTAAGGGCAATCAAAGCATTTCAAAGAAAGCACACAACAAAGGTAAAATTGTTGGATTTACGCTGGTTACAACCCTTGAATGAAAAAGCCATCAAGAAACATGCGGAAAATTTTGATAGAATAATCATTGTAGATGAAGGACGTCGTTCGGCTTGTGTAGGAGAAGGTGTTATCACCATACTGACAGAACTTGAAAAACAACCTAACTACTTGAAACTGATTACCGGTGCTGACAGCTTCACGCCTTTGGCAGATGCAGCTAAGTTGGTGTTACCGGATGAATCGGTGATTTTAACAACATTAATTGATTCAGAGAAGGCCATTGACTGAACTGTGCATCTTATTTGCTGACATTGCTGAGAGTACCGCGCTGTTTGAAAAGCACGGTGATGAGGCGGCTCGAGAAGCCATCTCGTCAGTGCTTGAGGTGCTGTTATCTGAAGCGGAGAAGCACCAAGGGCAATTAGTCAAAACCATTGGCGATGAAATCATGTGTACTTTTCCCAAAGCCAACCATGCGTTGTTGGCGGCGGTTGATATGCAAAATGCTGTCAGTGGTAATTTTGTTCTGGGTAATCACCCCATCACAATCAGAGTTGGGTTCCACTATGGTGATGTGATAGAAGAGGATGGTGATGTTTTTGGCGATGCCGTCAATGTGGCTGCCAGAATGACTGGATACGCTAAAAAAGGTCAAATCATCACCAATTCAATCACTTTTAAAACCTGTTTGATACCACCTTTTTTGACCCACCGCTCACTGGGCAAGGCCAAAATAAAAGGCAAACTATTACCAGTAGAGATTATTGAGGTGCTGTGGCAACAGGATACCAGCCAGGTAACACGAGTGACCTCGGCATTGGACATCAAGATACCGACCACCAAGTCCCAACTTAAATTAGAGCTCAATGCGCAACAACAAATCATGACCGATCAGTCACCCACCAAGACCATTGGCCGAGGTGATGATTGTGACTTACAGGTGAGTATGTTAATGGCCTCGCGTCATCACGGTGAAATACAATACGCCAGTGGTCATTTCAAGTACACTGATGAGAGCACCAATGGCACTTGGATTTTACAAAATGGCAATGACCCAATCCGAATACACAGAGATTCCATGTTGTTACAAGGTGAGGGCCAGATTACATTTGGTGAACCAGATTTTTCAAATCTGGAACAACTGTTACAATTCAAAATCCTCAAATGAGTAGGTATTAAAAATGCTTGAATTTATGCGAAAATTAACCGGTTTCGGCTTACTTACCATCTCAATGGTCTATGTGGCAGTGAGGATGATTTGATGCCAGTTAAATACCGCGAGAAAACCCAGCGTACATTGCTTAAGTTTCACTCAACCGCTTGGTTGTTGTACCTCTATAGCATGCCATTTTTGGTCGCGACCTTCGCACAATTGGCGCAAGGTAAGTTGATTGGTTTTCTAATCAGTGGCGGCGTATTCTTTGGGGTGTTGCTCTCAGCTGTGTGGATGAGCAATGGACGAAAAAACAAATTTCATTACCGCCAACGTAAATTTGTTATCAAAAAACCCTTTCCTCTGATGATGTTGTCGTCACTGACCTTGGGCGCCTGTTCTTTGTTGGGTTCATGGCTGGTTGCTGGTATGGGGATGTTTGAATCAATTGCTTATGGCCTGGCTGCGAGTGTCGGTTCCGTATTGTGGTACGGCATGGATGAGGTCAGTGCATCATCATTTGGCGCTGTTAAAGACCAAGATTCTAAAGAAATTTTGGCGCTGAGTGAACAATCCATTGTCAACATAGAACAAGCCAACAGACACATTGCCAATCGCGAACTTTCAGCTTACCTAACAAAAATCATTAAAACCAGTCGCGAAGTGGTCAATACTTTGGTTAATCACCCAGAAAAAATACCGCAGGCACGTCGATTTTTGCACTCTTATTTGGGTGCAACTGAAAGCGTCATCAAAAGGTATGCTGATACGCATAAATTGGTAGATGATGAGTCATTAGAGAAGAATTTTAAAAACGTGTTACAGAATATTGATTCTGTATTCGAAGAACAAAATCAAAAACTCCTGGAAAATCAGGTGTTTGATTTGGATGTTGATATTGAAGTATTGAATACTTTGATGGAAAAACAAGGCATTAACTAAGAGGATAGTATGAGCGATAAAGAAAACAAAACCATGGTGGATACCAAAACCGATGTATTGCAAAGCACAACTGATGGTGAAATAGTACCTGGTGTTATGAACGAAATGGTGGCTTATAAAGACGTGGATCAGGAAGAGAAACAACGCATTGATGCTTTGATGGCCGAAATTGACATGAGTGATGCCAATTCGGTGATTTTCTTTGGCACCAAGGCCCAAGAAAAAGTTACAGAAATCTCAGACAAAATGCTTGAAGGGGTTAAAAACAAAGATTTAGGGCGTTCAGGTGAAGCTTTGAATGAAATGGTCGCAACCATTCGTGGGTTTGACATCGATGAATTGGACCCAAACAAAAAGCCAGGCTTTTTTGCTCGGTTGTTTGGCAGAGCCAAGCCTTTGGTCAAGTTTTTACAGCGTTATGAAGAAGTCAAAAAACAAATTGATAAAATCACCAATAAATTGGAAGCCCATAAAACCACCTTATTAAAAGACATCACCTCATTGGATCGTCTGTATGTGGCTAATTTAGAGTACTTTCATACCTTGGAAGATTACATCAAAGCCGGCGAGGAAAAAATCAACCAGCTGCACAATGAAGTCATTCCAAAAATGGAAAAAGAAGCAGAGGGCAGTGATGACATGCTGTTGGCTCAACACCTCAGAGACATCAGGTCGTCAACTGCTGATTTAGAACGTCGTGTACATGATTTGCGTTTAACCCGACAAGTGACTCTACAAAGCCTACCAAGCATACGCTTGGTACAAGAAAACGACAAAGGCTTGATCAATAAAATCAATTCAACCATAGCCAACACAGTTCCACTGTGGCGTCAGCAACTGGCACAAACAGTGACCATCTGGCGTTCTGAACAAGCGGCTGATACATTAAAAGATGCCACTGATTTAACCAATGAGATGTTGGCAGCCAATGCCGATAATCTAAAGATAGCCAATCGCAAAGTCAGAGAACAAATGGAGCGCGGTGTTTTTGATATAGAAGTGGTGAAACAAGCCAATCAGAAACTGATAGAAACCATTGATGATTCTTTGCGCATTGCTGAGGAAGGCCGGGCTAAACGTGAAGTGGCCGTGGTCGAACTGCAACAGACTGAAGAAAAACTGCGGGATGCCTTGTTGTCCGCCAAAGCGCGCTACAATGAAGTCAACAAAGCAACCGACTGACCTTAAAACCAAAACAGAATCAGTGAAACAAAAAGTACTGATTCTGTTTGCCCATCCTGTTTATCAGACCTCATTACTGAATCGCTCTCTGCTTGCAGCGTTGCCTGATGATAACCACATCACCTTGCATGATTTGTACGAGGCTTATCCTAATTTCATGATTGACGTGGCTCACGAGCAACAGCTTTTGAGACAACATGATGTGATTATTTTTCAACATCCGCTGTACTGGTATTCCTCACCAGCCATCATCAAAGAATGGATGGATTTGGTCCTCGAACACGGTTTTGCCTACGGCACTGAGGGAACGTCCCTCAAAAACAAACAATTCATGTCAATCATAACCTCCGGTGGCGATAAGGATAATTATTTGGGTGACAGAGGCATCAGAAATTTACTCAAGCCTTTTGAGTTAACTGCTGAGCTGTGCCAAATGAATTATTTACCACCTTTTGTTACTTATGCAGGCTTGAAAATAAAAGCCAATAATTTTGATCAAGAAATTACTGAACATTACCTCGAACAACAAATTAAGCAGTATACCCAGCTGATTAATGACCTGATTCATGGGCGCATTGATTACATTCAATGTCAGTCTATGCATACCATCAACCAACATTATGAAGGCAGAGCAAGATGACTGAGGCATTCGTTATTGCCAGTTTGTTTTTGGGTTTGGCGGTACTTTTGGTGCCCTTGGCCAATCGCTTGAATTTAGGTTCTGTGTTGGGTTATCTGATAGCAGGGGCATTTGTAGGCGGCGCTTTGACTTGGTTGGCTCCCATGATGGGCATGGACTCTGATTATTTACTGGAACAGTTGAATCATGCGACCGAATTCGGCGTGGTTTTGATGTTATTCGTGATTGGACTTGAAATCCAACCCAGCCACCTGTGGCGCATGAAAGGCACCATCCTCAATGCCGGTGGCTTACAAGTCAGTTTGACTGCCCTGTTAATCATGGCTGTTGCCATGTTTGGTTTCGGTTTGGATTGGCGCATGGGGCTGGCCATTGGTTTAACTTTGGCGTTGTCATCGACTGCCATCATCATGTCTACACTCGATGAGAAGGGCTGGCAAAATACGGTGGGTGGAAAAGCTTCGTTCTCAGCTTTACTGTTCCAAGATATTGCGGTGATTCCAATTATTGCAGTGATACCTTTGTTGGCTGTCAGTGTGCCATCGGCCACAGAACATGCGGCTCATGGCATTGATATCACCAGCCATTTACCGACCTGGTTGAAACCCATTGTGGTGGTTGGGGCGATTGTCTTGGTGTATGTCTTTTCTCGCTACTTGATCAACCCACTGTTTGATTACATTGCCAAGGCCAGACAAAAAGAAATATTTACCACAGCAGCACTCGGTTTGGTGACATTGATTGCCGCTTTGATGTCTTTGATTGGTTTGTCGCCGGCTTTGGGGGTTTTCATTGCAGGTGTGATTTTAAGTGAAAGTGAATACCGGCATGAGTTAGAAGCCGATATTGAGCCATTCAAAGGCTTATTGCTCGGGGTGTTTTTTATGACCGTAGGCGCGGCCTTTAATTTTGTCTTGTTTGCGGCACAATTTTGGTTAATCATTGGTCTGACTTTTGGTTTGATAGCGCTTAAAGCTGCTGTTTTGTATGTGGTTGGCTGGACTTTGAAACTGAAAAGCATTGAACACGCTTTGTTTTTCCTCGCCTTGGCGCAAGGTGGTGAGTTTGCGTTTGTTTTATTAACCCTCGCTGTGAGCAATCAGGTGGTTGATCCATCTATTGCTGATACCCTCAGAATAGTAGTGGCATTATCTATGGCCATCACGCCGCTGTTGTTCTTGTTTTATGAGAAAGTTTTGTTGGCTCGTATGAACCCAAAAGAGGAGCAGCAGCGGGCAGCAGATGACATGGATGAAAACAACCGTGTTATCATTGCTGGCGTCGGCCGCTTTGGACAAATAGTTGGTAGGATGATGCAGTACAACCAATTCAGTATCACTGCGCTGGATAATAACCCAGACATGATCGATACTCTAAGAAAATTTGGTTGGAAGGTGTTTTATGGTGATGCCACGCGGATGGATCTGTTACATGCTGCCGGTATTGAATCGGCCTCAGCGATGGTAGTGGCGATGGATGATGCTGAAAAGGTGGTCAAATTATCGGCTTATTTGTTAAAACACCACCCACAACTTGAACTTTTCGTTCGGGCCAAAGACCGAACTGTTGCTTATCAATTACACCATTTGGGGGTGAAGCATGTGTACCGTGAAACATTTGAAACCTCTGCCACATTGGGTGAAGATGTCTTAAAACATTTAGGTATGCGAGCTTATCAAGCCAAAAGGTCAAAACTCAGGTACCAACAAGAAGATGAAGCTTTGGTCAAGAAACTAGCCGCTTCATACATGGAGGAAGATGAGAAAGGCCATGTCATGAAGGTTCAAGAACAATTAGCCAATCTGGCTGAAGTGCTGGATAATGACCAACACATCAAACAGTACCAATTAGGCAATGACTCTGGCTGGGATGAGAGCTCTTTAATAGCAGATCTGGGTAACAAACCCAAAGATTGAGACCACAGCCCTTTAGTTTTGATTGACCACATGGGCAGCGAAACCAGCGCCAGCTTCGGTGAATATATTGAATACAGTATCTACGCCTTTTTCATTCAATTGAACAATTTCATCAGGGAATTTAGCGGTGGCAGCAATGTGACCTTTGAATCCTGTTTCTTTCAGTTGTTCTATAACTGCCATGGTGGTGTTGAATCTGGGTAAGGTTAAAAGCACCAATTTAATTTGATGTTCTTGGTTAACCCGATCCCAAAAATCGGCATCACTTGGGTCGCCTTGAATCACGTTGCGGTTGTCAGCGACTTGATTTTCTACCGTATCGGCGTAAATATCCACGCCAACCACTTTATCACCGTATTTTTGAATCAGTTGATCATAAGCACCAGTACCTACTGTTCCCATGCCAATAACGGCCACATGGGCATCGCCCATGTCGAGCAACTTATCATAAGAAAGTCGTTCTGGAAGTTGTAGCTTTTTCCACATGTCGCGGTATTTGGTGTACAGGCTGTTGCCGTATTTGTTGATGATGGCCGAGAACACAAAACTGAATGCCAAAGCCAATGCCATGGCAATCAACCAATCAGGCTCAATCCATTGGTTAACCACGCCGATGGCCATCACGATCAAGCCAAACTCACTGTAATTACTTAGGTTAATGGTTGAGAGTAGGGAGGTGCGGGCCCTGAGATTGAATTTAACAAACAAAAAGAAGAACAAGGCACCCTTAAATAAAATAAAAGGGGTCAATAGAAGTGCCAATGTGATTGTTTCTAGTGTCGGTTGGCCATACAAGCCGATGGTCAAGAAAAAGCCCAATAAAAACAGATCTTTGAATCCAAGCATGTTTTTTACCAGCTCCTCTGACTTGAGGTGATTGGCCATAATCATGCCAATGATCAAGGCGCCTAAATCACCTTTGATGCTAACAAGTTCAAATACCTCGGCACCACCAATCGCCAACAAAAAGCCATACAGTACCAATAATTCACCGCGTCCTACTTGTTTCAGAACAGCATATAAAACATGCCTTAAAGGAATCAATAGGATCAAAGCGAGAGCCCAAACAGATGGCAGCTTGTTGGCCGATACGGCTAAGAATAAAACGGCAAAAATATCTTGGAAAATCAACACACCCAAGGCCATTCTGCCATGCAAAGAGTCCATTTCACCTTTGTCCTCCATCGATTTCACCACAAAAACCGTACTGGAAAAACTGAAAGCGAATGCAATCAATATGGCCGTTTCCAAACTGAGGTCGGTGAATTTTGGTATGCCAACAGCGGCAAAGGCAAAAAATAGCAGCGTGAAAAAAGCAATCACCACAGAAGTGTGGATGGTGGTCACAGCCCAAACTTGGGGACGCAACAGGTTCTTGACCTTGATTTTTAAACCAATGGTAAACAACAACAAAGTGATGCCCAGGTCGGCCATTTTTTCAAGCAGATCTCGATCAACTATATTTTGTGTAGAGAGGATAAACCCTGAGACCAAGAATCCCAACATGGGCGGTAAGCCAATTTGTTTCGCTAATAAGCCCAAAGCGAAGGTCAGACCTATCCATAAAAAGTCATTCAAAGCTATAGCTACCCAAGCAAAATCCATAATATCAGCTCATTAATTGATTGAAGGTGATTAATTCAGTCATTCACAACTTTCCGGTGACTCATGCAACAAAGCTTATCAGTATTTGATTAAATTTGTTTGACATTTTTCACTCCTCTTTGTTTTCGATTTGGCGGGCTTTACCTGGGGTGTTGCCAAAATGTTTTTTGAATACTTTGATGAATGAGGCTTCTGAGCGATAACCACATGACAGTGCCACCAGATAAATTGAGTCATCTGTATTTTCAAGTAAGTGTTTGGCTTGTTGCATGCGCCAATAAGTCATGTATTTCAGTGGTGTTATGGCCAACAGTTGATTGAATAAACTGGCAAATTTTGAACGTGATATCAATGCGGCTTCAGCCAATGAATCTAATGTCCATGGTTTATCCATTGCTGTATGAAAAGCCAATAAGCTTCTGGCGATGGCAGGGTTTGAAAGTCCTTTTAGAAGACCACTTTTATTGGTGTTGTCGTATAAATCTGTTGCCAAATAATATCGGACTATGTAAATAAAGAGAATTTCAGCCAACTTATCCAATACCAACTGTCTGCCTTCACTTTGGCTTTCTGCTTCACTGACAATTTGTTGGAACAACGTTTTTAACCAAGGTTGTTCATCCATTTGGTTGGCTTTTATATGTAAATAGGGTGGTAATCCCAGCAAAATCGGGTTGTTGTTATTATCAAATGATAGTTTTCCACATATTAATGTGGTTGAAATTTCAGCTTCTTCATTGGGGTTGATCAGTCGGTGGGGTGTGTTTCGAGCAAAAAATATCAAATCGCCTGCGCTGAGGTGTATGACGGGTTTGCCCTCTATATGTAACTCACAATTACCATAAGCTATGACATGAAAACTGCTGAGACCAGGATGGCTGGACTCAACTCCCCATGGAGAACAGAAGGCTGAATGCAGATAAATATTGGCATTGAAGTTAATTGTTTTAAAAATGCTTTGAATTATATCCATTGGACTAATTAGCTATTTATTTAGACTATATGTCATGTATCGTACCAATACCGCCAATAAAATACACTCACTAACTATTTATATTCAGGAGAAAAACATGTTTAACAGTAAAAAAATAATGATTCAGTCCTTTTTAATCTTATCACTTTTGGTGACTTTTTCCAGTCAAGCTGAATTGGCCAAACAAGTAGACGGAGTAACGACCATTCATTTGGATCAATATGGTGGCTACTTTGAAACCAAAGAGACATTGGCAGGACTGAAAGCAGGTACTTATGAGTTTGTTATTACCAATAAAACCAATAAATTGGTCGGGTTTCATTTACAAAACAATAAAACCAGAGAAGAACTGGATCGTTTTCCTTTAGAACCCAATCAAACGCGAATTTCACGTGTTGAAATTACCAGTGATGGTTTTCGATTCAGATGCCCAATAAACCCAACACCTTGGTATGAAATTGATGGTGTTAAGTGAATTATATTTGTTGACCTATCCAATCAAAAAAGGCTTAATCAGGAGCCTTTTTTGATGGCGTATTACACATCATACTCAATGGTTAAAGGTGCATGGTCTGAAAATCGTTCTTCTTTGTAAATTTCCGCTGATTTCACTTTGTTCTTCAAACAGGCAGAAGTGATGTGGTAATCAATACGCCAGCCGGTGTTATTGGCCCAGGCTTGTCCACGATTTGACCACCAAGTGTATTGTCCTTCGCGGTCATCGACCTCGCGAAACGCATCCACCAAACCATACTCACCAAACAGTTTGGTCATCCATTCACGTTCTTCTGGCAAGAACCCTGAGTTCTTTTGGTTGCCACGCCAGTTTTTGATGTCAATTTTCTTGTGGGCGATGTTCCAATCACCACAAATCACAAAAGGTTTGTCAGTGGCTTTTAACTCATCCAATATGGGTTCTAAGCGTTCCATACAAACGTATTTGAAATCTTGGCGCTCTTCTTTGGCAGAACCTGATGGCAAATACAGCGACGCCACAATCAAATGACCCAGGTCTACCATAATCCAGCGCCCCTCGTGATCAAATTCATCCCAACCCAGACCGTATTGCACTTTTGTTGGTTCATGCTTACTGTAAATAGAGACACCTGAATAGCCTTTTTTGACCGCATCGGATTGGTAGAAATGATAGCCTTGTGGAATAAATAACTTGGGATCCAATTGATGCAACTGGGCTTTGGTCTCTTGGATACACAAAACATCGGCTTGTTGTTTCTCAAACCACTCAAACATGCCTTTGCGTTGAGCTGCTCTGATGCCATTGGCATTCAAAGTAATGATTTTCATAGGGTGATCACAAAAATCAAGAATTATACCACTTCAATACTTGATAAATGCACGTCATTCTCCGAAGATAAACGTCTTATTCTTAACATGACGTGAAATGGATACAGCTCAACAATTCATCGCCTTGGCGGTCAATAAAAATGTCCTTAAATTTGGTGAATTCCAACTTAAATCTGGACGCATCAGCCCTTATTTTTTCAATGCGGGACTGTTCGACGATGGTCATTCCTTGGCCTTATTAGGTGAGTACTACGCCAAAACCATAAAAAACAGTGGCCTCGAATTTGACATGCTTTATGGCCCGGCCTACAAAGGCATTCCCCTGGCTACCGCCATTGCGGTGGCTTGGCATCATTTATATGCAGAGAATTTACCGGTGGCATTCAACCGCAAAGAAGCCAAAAAACACGGTGAAGGCGGTCAGCTGATTGGCGCTCCGGTAAAAGGTAAAGTATTGATTGTTGATGATGTGGTATCAGCCGGCACCTCGGTCAGAGAGTCTATTGAACTCATAAGTCAAGAAGGTGCCACAACTGTGGGCATTGCGGTGGCACTTGACCGGCAAGAAAAAGGCGCAGGTGATCGATCAGCCATGCAGGAGTTGTCAGAAGAATTTGAGTTAAGTACCATCAGCATTGCAGACCTAGATGCACTGTTTGAATATTTGAGTGATGATGCAGAAAATTTAGCTAAAATCAGTGCCTATCGAGCACAATACGGAGTTTAACCAACAATGGCGACCTACGTCATAGGTGATGTCCAAGGTTGTTTCAGTGCTTTGATGAAACTACTCAAAGCGATTGACTTTATGCCAACAAAAGACCGATTGATTTTTTGTGGTGATTTGGTCAACCGCGGTGGTCAATCGCTGGATGTGTTGCGTTGGGTATATGCCCACCAAAAATGTTGTGACAGTGTACTGGGTAACCATGATTTGAGCCTCTTAAGTAAGTATTATTTAAAAAAGTTTCGCACTAAAAACACTGAATTTAAAGAAATTTTCAATGCATCAGATGCAGCGTTATTGATGGATTGGTTGTTACATCGTCCTCTGTATATTGAGCAGCAAGATGTTATGGTTATCCATGCGGGTTTGTACCCCGGATGGGGCATCAAGCAGTTCAAGAAGTTGGCCACTAAAACTCGCACAAAAATGTTATCTGACCCTGCTGTTTTTTTTAAAACCATGTACGGTAACACACCAAAACAATGGTCTGAGGATTTGGCGGGACATTTAAAACATCGGTTTGTCATCAATGCCAGCACCCGCATGCGTTTTGTGAAAAAAGACGGCGCATTGAACTTCAGCCAAAACGGCCGAATCAGTGCGATGAAAAACCTCAAGCCTTGGTTCAGTTATTTTGCAGATAAAACCCTTGATCAACACATCATTTTTGGGCATTGGTCGGCTTTGGGTTTTTATCAAGACAGAAATGTCACTTGCTTAGACACAGGAAAGGTTTGGGGCGGGCAATTGACTACTTTACAACTAGAAAATCAGTCTGTGTTCAGCATCACATAGTATGATGTGTGCTGATTATTAATAAATGTAACTAAAAACCAACCAATGAATTCAAATAAAGCACAAGACATTGATGATTTACTGAAAAACTGGTCCAACGGAGATGCATCTGTTGAAGGCGATTTAATTGAGATGTTGTACCCTCATATCCATCGCATTGCACATTTTCAGATCAAGTCAAACTCAGCCAGTGCCCTGCAAACATTCTAATTTAGGACATGCATCGATTATGCATGGAATAAATAATGAAGTTTAAGTTTCTTGAGATGTTTTGCTTAATATTTTGTTGATTTCAGCGGTAATCTCACAAGAAAAGTGAGTTAGGTTGGGTTGTATGCCATTTTAAGTTGGTTCTAATTATTTTATCCGTGTTAAACGGTTGCAGACAGAATCTGCTGATTTTTTTATGGGTTTAAGCTACTCTAGGGCAGGTCTAAACATAATTCCGAGCGTCCATTTTCGCTTTGTATTTACTGAATATTCTTTCAGTTGTTCAGCGGTTCCTACAGCCGAATAACCAATTGAAATAAAACCTCGCTTGTCGCCACGAATACAACATCGAGTCTCATCAACTAATCTTATGAAACTTGATAAATAAAACGGTAGTTCATTATTATCTTTGCCAAAGCCAAAAAGCCAAGTGCTGGTAGTCTTGATTCGTTCTTGAATAGATGTGAATTCTGAGTTCTACAGTGCCTTGACCATACCAGCTCTAATTGGGCTCAAATCTACTTAAGCCACATACGTCAAAAGCGCTCGTTCGTCAAGCAATGCTTGGCTCTTAAAGCGACTCTTACAAAAGTGTCCAGTGCACTTGTCTTCCTCATTGGCTATTCTGGCGATGTATTCAGTAAAGGCTTTCACATACCATGAAACTGACATCAATCGAGCGCGGTATTCTGCAACATACTCTTTGGCTTTGCGAAGCCCAGCTTTAGTCTCAATTTCACCTTTTAAATATCGATCACAAAGTACCGGTAGTGAATACAAAGAGCACCAGGTCATAAGAACCTGAGTGGCATTCTGTTTTTCTGTTAAATTAACTCGAAAACAATATTAAAATACCCAAAGGGCAGACCCTGGTTCGATATGATGGCATAGGAACACACATCTATAGCGCACACAGAAGTGACTTTTTTGATGCGATTAATTAACCACCTACGGCGGTGCTAAGCCACATGGATGTGGTGAATGTCGATTATGCAGGAGCAATCATCGACCAAACGACTTTCTTGATACCTTAAGTTCACCAAACAAGAAGGCTCTGCGAAGCATCTAGATATCACGTGATACGTATGGCCGCAAACACTGCAGCGCTTCTTTCACTCCGTGAAAATCGCACTTTGCTTTTTGCTATGCTAAGGCGTTTACTTAGTGCAAATTTGTTGGTTTCGAGCAATAGTGATAAAAACTCCATTTAAAAGCATGATTTTGGCAAATTGATGTGTATTTATCTGTGGCAATTCACTGATGAGCATGTAAAAATTTGTTGAGAGGGATGCCTGTCCTATTTTGTGTCAATGATGACACTTTGAATATTTCCTAAAAAATTAGCAGTTATGATCATAAACATCCAGTTTTTAAGAACCATAGCAACTCTGATGGTTGTGCTCTTTCATGTATTTCCGCATTACATCAATGCGGATGGCCTGATCAAACAGTTTATGTTTTTGTTGCATCAGTTCGGTTTCATCGGTGTGGATATGTTTTTTGTCATCAGTGGATTTGTGATTTATAAATCCAGCTACAGGAACAATGGTCAGAAAAAATTCTTAGAGTTTATTTATGAGCGGGCTGCTCGTATTTATTTGGGTTATTGGCCCCATATGGTGATTGCGATCATTCTTGTGCTGTGGTTGCAACCAGTGATACTTGAAAGAATTGATTTTATTGGCTCAACTTTCTTAACCCAACCCAACTTTCGTGAACTCATGATTCCAGTTACCTGGACATTGTTCTTTGAAGTGTATTTCTATTTGTTTTTTGCTTTTTTGTTGCTTTTTAATAAACGCCATTTGTCTAAGATCTTAATCGTCTATTTTGTTGCTATTGTCTTGGTTCAGCTGTACGGCATAATCATTGAAAACAATTATGCTGTAGGCAAGTTCGAAAACATGAGCCTGGTCAATAAATTAATATTTTCACCTTTTTGCCTTGAGTTCATTATGGGGTGTTTGATAGGCATCTATTTTGATTCAAGAAGGGTGAAATCTTTGGGTTTATTGTTTGTGCTTACATTGATATTTTTTGGTTTGGGATTTTACTATCAACAAAGTGAGCTTTTACCTTCAGGGTTACTAGCTCAAGGTTACAACCTGCCACAGCGAGTCTTTTTTTATGGATTTTCAGCGGTTTTCATCACAATGATTCTGATTGAAGTTGAATTGCGAGGAAAGCAGCTTTTTCCAAAATTTTCTTTGCTCATGGCTGATGCCGCCTACAGCATCTACCTGTCCCATTTAATAATAATTTTTGTGCTGTTGCACAGTGGCTTTTTCTCGTTGACCAACAAATACCCAGAACTGATTATGGTTTCAATCCTCTTTTATATTTTTGTGACCTCTGTATACAGTATTCTGTTTTTTAAATATATTGAAAATCCATTGAATCAAAAAGCCAGGGCTTTGAGAAATAAGCTTTTCCCAAAGCATTGATTTTTAATTAATTACCATCGAAGACAAAGATCAGTCACAGCCTTTCGATGTTCAAACCCCGTGCGATTTATGCAACAGAACTTATATTAGTCTTCATTGATTATGACAATGCAATCAATGTTGCAGACGGTATGCTGTTCTATGCACCACATTGTCCACCAGGCCATGATAAATAATGATTTAAACTTTTTAAAATATAAACCACCTCAATGGCGTTTTTTTTACCTGAATTCATCACTTTAGAGCATTGATTGGGCAAATAAAAAAATAAATGAAATTATTTCAATAATTTTGACAAGGTTTTGGCGACTTTCCCGAGTTAATAAGTAAGACATGTTGATTGTCTTCTTTTTTATCTCAGGAAAGCAAGGAGTACAGCTCAAGGATGAGCCATGGATTTTAAGTTTTACATCACTGCTTTTTTATACGCAATTTCACTGATATACAAATCACCATGAATGCTCAACAATGATTCAAAAAAAGAGCGACACATGGAAAAACAATTATTCGAACTGAGTTATGCACTGGATACCTTTTATTTTTTGGTCTCTGGTGCTTTTGTGATGTGGATGGCTGCTGGCTTCTCTATGCTAGAGGCAGGTCTGGTCAGGTCTAAAAACACCACCGAAATTCTGACCAAGAATGTGGTGCTATTCGCCGTTTCATGCACCATGTACTTGTTGGTGGGTTATGCCTTGATGTATCCTGATTTGGGTGATGCTTTATTAACAGGCATCACTGGCGATGGCGTGGCAGATGATAAATCCTATGCCCCTTCTGCTGATTTTTTCTTTCAAGTGGTTTTTGTTGCCACTGCCATGTCTATCGTATCTGGTGCCGTGGCAGAACGCATGAAGTTGATGGCTTTCTTTGTCTTCGCGATAGTAATGACCGGTTTTATTTATCCGATGGAAGGCTATTGGACCTGGGGCGAAGGATCGGTTTTTGGGCTTTATTCTTTGGGTGACCTGGGCTTTTCGGATTTTGCTGGTTCGGGCATTGTGCATATGGCCGGGGCTGCCGCGGCTTTGAGTGGGGTGTTATTTTTAGGCCCGCGACAAGGAAAGTACGATTTGAAAGGCAAGCCCAGGGCGATTCCCGGTGCCAACTTACCCTTAGCGACCTTGGGTACCTTCATCTTGTGGATGGGCTGGTTCGGTTTCAATGGTGGTTCGGTGTTGGCCACTTCTTCAGTAGAAAAGGCTAACCTGGTGGCTGTGGTTTTTGTTAACACCAATGCAGCAGCAGCCGGTGGACTGATTGCGGCATTTATCACCGCCAAATTATTATTTGGCAAAGCTGATTTAACCATTATCCTCAATGGTGCTTTGGCTGGGCTGGTGACCATTACTGCTGAGGCGACCACACCGACACCGGCGGTGGCCACTTTATTTGGTGCGATGGGTGGCGTACTGGTGGTGTTCTCCGTAATCATGTTGGATAAGCTGCGATTGGATGATCCTGTGGGTGCCATATCTGTACACGGCTTGGTGGGCTTGCTGGGCTTGTTATTGGTGCCTTTGACCAACCCCGAAGTGAAGCTCAGCGGCCAGATTATAGGTGCGCTGACCATTTTCTTTTGGGTTTTCTTGAGCAGCTCGGTGGTCTGGTATTTGTTGAAGAAGACCATGGGCATTCGAGTCAGTGAACAAGAAGAATACGAAGGAGTTGATGTGGCTGAATGTGGTCTTGAGGCTTATCCAGAATTCACCAACAACTGAAGTGATTAATTAAAATCAACCGATTGGTCTCATTCGTTTATCTAATGTTGGCTCAAGAGGGTCGATTTTTGTGTGTTTACCTGTCAAAATACACACTAATTAAATAACCTCCTATACAGCCAAACAATGACAGATAAAAATGTGGTAGAAAACTTCATTACGCACATCATCGATGAAGACTTAGCCAATAAAAAGCACACACACGTGGTCACTCGTTTTCCACCAGAACCGAATGGATACTTGCACATCGGTCATGCCAAGTCCATCTGCTTGAATTTTGGGGTGGCTGATGATTACCAAGGCACTTGTCACTTGCGTTTTGATGACACCAATCCTGAGAAAGAAAGTAAGGAATATGCTGAATCAATCATCAAAGACATCAAGTGGTTGGGTTTTGATTGGCAAGGCAAAGCGTTTCACGCCTCTGATTATTTCGACCAGTTGTACCTCTACGCCGAACAATTAATCAACAAAGGTTTGGCTTATGTTGACGACCAGAGTCCTGAAGAAATGCGAGAAAATCGGGGTGATTTCAATCGACCTGGTATAGACAGCCCTTTCAGAGAACGTTCGGTTGATGAGAACCTGGAATTATTTCGGGCCATGAAAGCTGGCGAGTATGCAGATGGCCAAAAAGTCTTGCGCGCCAAGATAGACATGCAATCAGGCAACATCAACATGCGCGATCCGGTGTTATACCGAATCAAACGCATGCACCACATCAACACCGGTGATAAATGGTGTATCTACCCCATGTATGATTTCACTCATTGTTTGTCTGATGCGATTGAAGGCATCACGCATTCATTATGTACGTTAGAGTTTGAGGACCACAGGCCTTTGTATGACTGGGTCATCGACAACGTCGATATCAGTTGTCATCCACAACAAATCGAATTTTCTCGATTGAACCTGTCCTTCACCATCACTTCAAAAAGAAGGCTCAGTAAATTGGTTGAAGAACAAGTAGTTGATGGCTGGAACGACCCACGCATGTCAACCATCTCAGGCTTGCGTCGTCGTGGCTATCCACCGGCTGGTATCAGAGAATTCATCAAACAAGTAGGCGTCAGTAAAAAAGAGTCAGTGATTTCTATGACCGTGCTTGAGGATGCCATCAGGCACCATTTGAATATTGTGGCGCCAAGGGTCATGGGCGTGTTAAGGCCTTTGAAAGTGGTGATTGAAAATTACCCTGAAGATCAAGTTGAAATGTTAGAAGGGGCTAACCACCCACAAGATGAATCATTTGGCAGCCGTGAAATTCCGTTCAGTCGCGTTATCTATGTGGAACAGAGTGACTACAAGGAAAATGCCAATCGCAAGTTTTTCCGCTTAACCGAGGGCAGGGAAGTGAGGTTGCGTCACGCTTATTACATCACTTGTCGTGAAGCCATCAAGAATGAGGCTGGCGAAGTGGTTGAGTTGCGCTGTACTTATGATCCTGAAAGCCGTGGTGGCACTGCCGATGGCAGAAAGGTCAAAGGCACCATTCATTGGATATCTGCGCAACATGCAGAACCCATCGAGGTGCGGTTGTATGACCGTTTGTTCAATCATCCCAAACCTGCTTCCCTGGAGAACTTCATGGATGCAGTGAATCCAGATTCATTAGAGATTCTGCCGAATGCCATGTTGGAACCGGGCATCGCCGGTGCTGATGATGAGGTGGTTTATCAGTTTGAGCGCAACGCCTATTTCAAACGTGATAAAACTCATGAAACCGATAAACCCATTTACAATCAGGTGGTTACCATGAGGGATTCGTGGGCCAAGATGGAACAAGAAGGCAGTTAAGAGTAACAATGAAATAGAAACAAGGGCAGGTTTGCAAATAACCTGCCCATTTATTGATAGCCATGTCTATTTGGTGTTGGTGCTCTCGAAAATTTTATCAGCCGATGCAGCAATAAAACCTTGATACAGTTGACCAGTTTCGGTCGGATACCTTTTAGCAAATTCATAAAAGCAGCTGGGAATCAAATGATTCACATCGCTGAATTCTAAGTTAACCATGGGCGCCATGGTCGATGACTGTTCTAGCAGCTGTTCAGGCGTGCCTTTGATCAAACCACCGGATTCGTTCAAGGCAAAACCATTATCAAGAATGAATTGATTCAAGCTTTGGATATCAAAAAAGGTATTCAAGTGATTGATCGATACAGTAAAGTGGTTGGCACGGTAGCCGAATGCTGCGGTCCATGCGGCGTATTCACTTTCTTGTAACAATGTGATGTATTCAGTAAAGCTCAAATTCCAAGGCCTACCGGTATACAAAAAGTCTTCTTCAAACATTTCTTCATCACCCACTTCACTGTCAATGCGCTGCACAATGGTTTGCAGCTCATCTGAAAAAGCTTCAGTGATTAACTCACTGATGAAAATCTTGGGGTGATTGGGATTCTCTTTATGTTCGTAATGATAAGCGTTGAGTTTTTTTGCAGTAAAATCATAACTGCCGCGATTTTCATAACCCATGTCTTCGAAGATTTTGGCCAAATTATCGATGCCTAATTTGGCTGTGTTGAATGTTCTTAAGGCGACGTGGTCATTGACTACATGTTCCCCACGCGCTTCTAACAAGGCATGTATGGCCTCTGCTTGTGGGTTGATTGCGGTGTATTGTTGCCATAGATTGGCAAAAAATTCTTCTACAGTTTGCATGGAAAGATCATTGCTGAATAAAACCGCATTATAGCCATGAATGGATAGAGTAAAACAACTAGTTGTAGAAATTTATGCCAATAAAAAAGGCGACTACAGTCGCCTTCTTTCTGGCTTAACACTTTGAATCAGAACTTCGCGGTTCCAGGGGTTCTGGGGAATGGGATGACGTCACGAACATTGGATAATCCGGTGACATAGCTGACCAAACGCTCAAAACCAGCACCAAATCCAGCATGTGGCACGGTTCCATAGCGTCTGAGGTCGGTGTACCATTTGTATTCGTTTTCATCCAGACCGTGTTGTTCCATGCGATTCAACAAGTAATCTAAACGTTCCTCACGTTGGGCACCACCCATGATTTCACCGATACCAGGTACCAACACATCCATCGCAGCAACAGTTTTACCGTCGTCATTCATGCGCATGTAAAATGGCTTGATTTCTTCTGGGTAATTCATTACCACGGTTGGTTTTTTGAAGTGTTTTTCAGTTAAGAAGCGCTCGTGTTCGGTTTGTAGGTCCAGACCCCACTCAACAGGGTACTCGAACTGTTCACCTGAGTGCTTCAGGATATCCAGGGCATCGGCATAATTAACCCGTTCAAAACTGTCATCACACAAGGTCTCCAACCTTTGTATGGCTGTTTTATCAACGAAGCTATTGAAGAACTTCATGTCATCCATGTTGTTGGCCAAGACTTGTTTGACCACAAATTTAAGAAAATCCTCACCCAATTGAGCCGCATCATTCAAATCAGCAAATGCGACCTCTGGTTCAATCATCCAAAACTCTGCCAAGTGACGTTGGGTGTGTGAGTTTTCAGCCCTGAAAGTTGGGCCAAATGTATACACCTTGCTCAAAGCACAGGCGTATGTCTCAGCATTCAATTGACCTGAAACGGTTAAATAAGCCTCTTTACCGAAAAAATCTTGGCTGTAATCAATGTTGCCTTTGTCATCTTTGGGTAAGTTCATCATATCCAGTGTGGACACCCTGAACAGGTCTCCCGCACCTTCACAGTCACTGGCTGTAATGATTGGGGTGTGTAACCAAAAATAGCCGTTTTGACTGAAGTATTGATGAACTGCTTGGGCCATGGTATTGCGTACCCTGAGCATGGCGCTGAAGGTATTGGTGCGTGGGCGCAAGTGAGCCACCTCACGCAAAAATTCCATGGTGTGTCGTTTCGGTTGAACAGGGTAGGTGTCTGGATTCTCAACCCAACCCACAACCTCAACTGATTGGGCATGAATCTCAACAGATTGTCCTTTGCCACCTGATTCTACCAATTCACCTTGTATGATGACCGAACATCCTGTGAACAATTTCAGTATGTCAGCGTAATTGGGTAACTCATTATTGGCCACAACTTGAATGCCGTCAAAGCAAGAACCATCATGGACTACTAAGAATGAAAAACCGCCCTTAGAATCACGGGTGGTTCTGATCCAGCCTTTAATCTCTACCGATTCACCGGTATCAACTTGGCCATTAAGCAATTTCTTGATTGCGTGTGTTTGCATAAAAACTCCTTAAAAAAAGCCGCTTAAACCGCGGCTTTCATGAATGGTTGTGGTTTATTAATTCAGCTGGCTTTATCCAAAGAATTGGCTTTAGGACCGTTGATCAGCGCATTTTCAACACCTTCAATCAATAAGTCCACCTCAGCATCAGTGATGTTAAAGTGCGGGGTAAAGCGCAGTGAGTTCTCACCGCCATGAATCACACCTAAACCATTGTATCGAAGGTACTCTTCGATGCTGTTTTTGCCGTAGGCTTTGTATTCTGGCGCCAACTCACAAGAGAACAATAAGCCGGTGCCTTGAACGTTGGTGATTTCACCGTGCATTTTGTTTTGTAATTCTTTCAGTTTGGATACGAATAATTTACCTTTATCACGAATATTCTGACGCGAGGCCTCATCCAATTCAGTCAGGACTGTGTAAGCCACATCCAGGGCTTTGGGATTAGCAGTCATGGTATTACCGTAGATGCCAACCACATAAAGTTCAGCTGCTTTCTTATTCATGGCCAAAACTGACAATGGATAATGACCGGCGTTCAATGCCTTCGAGTAAGTTTCCATGTCTGGTGCTGGTAAGTTTTCAAAACCCGGGTAGTCACAAATTGATAAACAGCCTTGTGCTCGTAATCCAGCTTGAATTGAATCAACCAAAAACAAAGTGCCGCTCTTCTCAGTTAATTCTCTGGCAGTGGCATAAAACTCAGGGGTGATGGCCATGCCTGGGTTACCTTCGCCCATGACTGGTTCAATGAACAAGGATTCAATGAATTCGTTGTTGTTGGCAGCATCATCAAAGGCTTGTTTTAATGCTTCAACATCATTGACTGGCACAGTAATGAGGTTGTTGCGGCCCTGAAATGATGCCAAATTCTTTTTATAGGACTTTAATGAAGAGTCAGAGTACTGTGCAGGGCGATCGGTTCTGCCATGGAAAGCACCTTCTAAAGCCATAATTTTAATGGTTTTTCCATAGTGCTCACCATTCATGCCGGTTTGTTTTTTGGCGTTGACGTCGGAAATTCTTGAGGCCACAGTCACCGCTTCTGAACCTGAATTCATACAAATGAATTTCTCAAATGGACAAGCATCACGGCCTTGGCCAATTTCTTTCTTCAACAAATCCGATAAGCGCTTCTGATAAAAGCTGGGAGTCATGATGTTAGCCATAACATGTGGTCTGGCCATGGCTTCAAGTACATGATCTGCACCGTGTCCAGCGCCTAACATGCCGTAACCGCCGCTGTCATGCAGTACAGCGCCTTTCAGTGTCACAATCCATGGGCCTTTACCAGCCAAAGCGACATAAGGATTAACGGCATCTGCAGCATAAAAATTGATGTAATCAGCATGAATGAATGCCAATTGGTCAGCTTCATCCATATCTATCAATTCTGGGTAGTCAGTTTTAACTTTTTCAAGCTCTTGACTTGCCAGTTCAATGGCAGTCACCAAATCTGGATCAATCTCAATGAACTTGTTGACGTCTTCGTCTTTTAAACCATGTGTGATCACATCCCCTTTGGCGCTTCTTAATTGAAGCAACTGATTAAATACGGTCATTCTCAATCTCTTTCAAATTAGCAAAGCCTAATTTTATCATGAAATGGCGCCAAACCCAATGGACTTCACGCATTGAAATACAAAGCTTTGGTAGGGTTATTTTCAGTTTGGGTAATACGTATAAGAAGGGCTTATGTTTAATGACCAACCAGCTGAAAATCGTCTTCTTGAACTTTCAGATAACTGATTTGATGGTGCCAATCACCTAAAACTATGCGGGTGTTTTCTCCATGCTTGTGAATGGCTGGCCTGTGGGTGTGGCCATGAATCAGGGTTTTGACTGGGTGCTTGATGAACAAGTCTTCGATGGCTTGGGTGTTGACGTCCATGATTTCGTTGGTTTCTGACATCGCCATTTGGGTGTGTTGCTGACTTTGTTCACGGGCTTTTTGCGCGAATTCAATGCGTTGGGCTATGGGCATTTTAAGAAAATTTTGTTGCCACTGTGGATCGCGAAACATACCACGCACTTTTTGGTACGCCATATCATCGGTACATTCAGCATCACCATGCACCAGCAATACCTGTACGCCATTCAGTTCAATGGTATGAGGTTCGTTAAGAATCGTCATACCACAGCTTTCAGCAAAAGCTTGTCCCAATAAGAAATCCCTGTTGCCGGCCATGAAATAGACTTCTGTTCCATGCTCACTGAGTGCTTTCAGTGCTTTTTGTGCCGCCATTGCGGTTTTGTCCAAAGCATCATCACCCAACCAATACTCAAAAAAATCACCCAATATGTACAAAGCCCGTGCATCACGGGCTTGGTTTTGACAAAACTGAATGAACCTTTTGGTGATCAGTGGCTGCTGTTCACAAAGGTGAAGATCAGAGATAAAGTAGGTGCTCATGAAGCAGGAACGCTCACCTCAGGTAAGGCATCAATCACTGTGATTGATTGGATGACTATGTTTTTAATAGGCACATCTTTTCTGAATGGCATTTTGCCTGCTGTAGGGGTGAATCTGATTTCATCAACCACATCCATGCCTCGCAGCACTTTTCCGAAAACCGCATAACCCCAGGTGTTGGTGTTTTGTTCACCAGTGAAATTCAAAGCGGCATTGTCTTGGACATTGATGAAAAACTGTGAAGTGGCTGAATGAGGATCGGGTAGTCTCGCCATGGCAATGGTGCCACGCAGGTTTTTCAGTCCATTATTGGCTTCATTTTTAATCGGGTCTTTGGTTGGTTTTCGCTCCAACTCTTCAGTGAAACCACCGCCTTGAATCATAAAAGTGCTGATCACACGGTGAAAGATGGTGCCATCATAGTATCCTTCCTTGACGTAACTTAAAAAATTAGCCACAGATAAGGGGGCTTTATCATTGTATAACTCCAGATACACATCGCCTTCCGATGTTTGCATTTTTACTAAAGTGTTTTCTGCTGTAACGGTACTCGTTAGCAAGATTAACAGCAAAGAAATGATTGATTTATTCATAGAAAACCTCTGATTGTTTGATTTTGTCGATATGATAACTTGAAGTGGTTTTATTTACCAGATTGAAAATTACCAACATTGATTTGACCCCGTTAACAACAAAAGGTTTCCACGCTGTAATCAAAGACAAAGGTGTTATAATGCCGGCATAATAAACCACCTTAAAAACGTCAATGGAACAACATTTCAATTCAACACGCAAACAAGCCATCAAAATCATGTTGCTGGGTTCTGGGGAACTCGGTAAAGAGGTCGTCATTGAGGCGCAAAGGTTAGGTATCAATGTGATTGCAGTCGATCGCTATGCCAACGCACCAGCCATGCAGGTAGCCGATGAATGTGAGGTCATTGATATGACTGATGGCAAATCATTGAAAGCTGTAATCACAAAACATTCGCCTGATATGGTGGTGCCAGAAATTGAAGCCATTGCTACGGACGTATTGGTTGAGCTTGAGGCAAATGGTTTGCATGTGGTGCCAACTGCAGGTGCCGCCAAACTGACTATGGATCGCGAGGGCATCAGGCGCTTGGCGGCGGAAGAACTTGAAATCAATACCAGTCCTTATGAATTTGTTGATGACTATGAAGCTTTTTGTAAAGCCGTTGAGCAAGTTGGTCTGCCTTGTGTGGTTAAACCAGTCATGAGCTCGTCTGGAAAAGGACAATCCACCATTAAGGTGGCTGAAGATATCCAGACAGCTTGGGATTACTCACAAAGTGGTGGTCGCACGGGTGCTGGTCGGGTGATTGTCGAGGGGTTTGTAAAGTTTGATTATGAAATCACCTTGTTAACCATCAGACACAAGGATGGTACCTCATATTGTGAGCCCATCGGCCACCGTCAAGAAGGCGGTGATTATCATGAATCATGGCAACCACAAGCGATGACCGATGTTTCACTGGCCAAGGCCAAAGAAATAGCCAAAAAAATCACCACTGCGTTGGGAGGCTTTGGCCTTTTTGGTGTGGAATTGTTTGTTCGCGGTGATGAGGTGATTTTTTCTGAAGTCTCACCCAGGCCCCACGATACGGGTATGGTAACCATGATTTCTCAGGACTTGAGTCAGTTTGCTTTGCATGTCAGAGCGATTCTGGGTTTACCGATTCCAGCTATCCAACAAAATGGTACCTCTGCATCGCATGTGATACTTGGCAATGGCACAGGCATTAATCCAACTTTCAGCGGTGTGGCTGAAGCTTTAACCCAGAAGGGCACGCAAATTCGTCTATTTGGCAAGCCTGAAATCAATGGTCAAAGACGCTTAGGCGTCTGCTTGGCCACAGCCAATTCTCTCAATGGTGCGCGCAAAAAAGCCACAACCATGGCAGAGACTATCAAGGTACATATTCATGCTGAGATGAGTGATGACTGATAATCAATTAATCAGTGGTTTTGTCAGTTGTCCCAAACACATAGAATTACTGTTAAAAGATGAATTGATTCAGTTGGGTACTGAAGAAGTGTCAGAGGGTTTGGCTGGTGTTCATGCCACTGCCTCAACAGCAACATGGCTGAATGTGGTGATGTGGTCACGTTTGGCCAACCGGGTATACCTCAAGTTGGCCAGTGCCCAATGTGCCAATAAAAAAGATTTGTATGCAGCCATAGCTGCGATTCAATGGTCGCCTTTGTGCAATGAGATTCCCAAAACACTGTCCATCAAGTTCAACGGCACCAATAAAGAATTAAACAACAGCCATTTTTCGTCACAGGTGACTAAGGATGCGATTTGTGATCAATTGAATGAAGCCTATGGTTTTAGACCCAAAGTGGTCAGTTCCGACGGACATTTAAGCGTCTATGCCCGACTAAAATATAAACAGTTAGACATTTACCAAGACATCACCGGCCAGAGTTTGCACCAACGAGGTTACCGTGGTGTCAATACTTTGGCGCCTTTGAAAGAGAATTTAGCTGCTGCCATATTAATCAGGGCTGGTTGGCCTGATTTGGCAAACCAAAACCACAATTTAATTGATCCGATGTGTGGCTCAGGTACATTGTTGACAGAGGGCTGGCAAATGGCTTGTGACATCGCACCCAATGCCCGCATTAAAAGTCATGCTTTATTTACTTGGCATGGGTTCAATGCCCAACTTTGGACCAAAATGTTGATGGCGGCAGAACAACGAGCCGAAGCTGGTCAAGCCAGTTTCAAAGGACAAATCATTGGCGTTGATCACCACAAAGACTCAATCAGCCAAGCCAATAAAAACCTGGCCAATTTACCACACACCAAACGCATCAGCTTCCAATACCAAACATTGGATAAGTTTCGCATTCCACCGCGCAATAACCTGATCGTCTGTAACCCACCTTATGGCGTGCGATTGCAGAAAAATTATTTATCCAGCTGGGTGCAATTACGTGATTGGCTGTCGGCCAAAGTCAACGATGCCAAAGCCGCTGTCCTCACCCCAGATGAGGCCAAAGGCTGGTTATTGGGTTACCGAGCCACTCAATCTTATGCTTTACTCAATGGTGCCATACCTATTCAGCTGAGGCTATTTGAGGTCAGCAATGACAACAAGCTGACTTTGCCAGAGGGTCAGTTATTTGCCTTACCCGCAGCAGCGCAAATGTTGGCCAACCGTTTGAAAAAGAACAAAAACCAGTTACAAAATTGGCTGGATAAAAATGCCATTGAAGCCTACCGTTTGTATGATGCTGATATTCCAGAGTATGCGGTGGCGATAGACTGTTACCAAAATCACATACATATCCAAGAATATCAAGCGCCAAAAACCATTGATGAGAAAAAAGCGGCTTTACACCTCAATCATGTGATGCTGGCAGTACAATCAGTGCTGCAACCCAAGATTGAAAAGATTCACTTAAAAACCCGTCAAAAGCAAAAAGACAAACAACAATACAACAAGCTCAACGAACAGGAAGACCGGTTTGTGGTCAACGAGCAGGGCAGGAAGTACCTGATAGATTTAGAACAATACTTGGATACAGGCTTATTTCTGGATCACCGCTGGCTCAGAAACCACGTGCAAAAAATCAGCAAAAATAACAAAGTATTGAACCTGTTTAGTTACACCGGTGCGATATCAGTGGCTGCCGCACACGGTGGGGCACATTCTGTGGTCAGTGTTGATACATCGAAGACTTACCTCAAATGGGCTGAGGAAAATTTTGCTTTGAACGGATTGCGTCAGCAACAACACCGTTTTGTGCGCTCCGATGTGATGGACTTCTTGGCCAGATGCAGCGAGCAGTTTGATGTGATTGTGACTGATCCACCTACCTTTTCAAATTCACATTCTCGTGATGAAGACTGGAGTGTGCAAAAAGACCACGCGAAAATGATTCGAGCAGCCATGAAATTGTTGAATAAAGATGGTGTTTTATTTTTCTCAAATAACTTCAGAAAGTTTTCATTAGGTGTTGATTTAAAACAAGAATATAATATTAAAAATATCACTGAAACCAGCTTTGACCCTGATTTTATAGGATCTAAAATCCATCATTGTTATCAAATGACTCATCGATAAAGGAGGATTTAACAAATCTGAACTTTGAATTGACTTGAAAATAACCGCAAAGGATTTAACATGGTGGTTTTATTGAAGAGATTAACCATGAAATATATTTCAACTTGGATGATGTGCCTGATTTTTTCACTTCAAGCTAATGCAGCAGAGCAAGGAAATAGCAAATCTGCCTATGAGGAATGGAAAGAGGGCCGACTTGAGCGCTTGATGGAGCCACATGGTTGGTTGTCGTTGGTAGGACTAGAATGGTTGCATGTCGGTGCCAACAGTATTGGTTCAGCAGCAGATAACATGATTCAACTCAGTCATGGTCCTGACTACCTTGGTCAGATTGTTTTGCAGCGTGATAACAGCTTACGATTCATCCCAGAGTTGACCTCAGGAATAAAAGCCAATGATGAATTGGTTACAGGGCCGATGGAAGTATTTGCTGACTCAGATGAGCAGGGAGCAACTGTTTTTACCGTTGATACTTATGAGTTTTTTGTGGTTGAAAGGGATAAGATGGGGGTTCGCATCAAAGATTCTGAAGCCATTACCAGAACTGGTTTCTTGGGATTGGAGTATTTTCCAGAGGACACCCAATTCAGAATTGATGCAGATTTCATTGCTTATGAGCCAGCCAAACTCATACCGACAGTCAATGTGCTAGGTATCTTGACCAACCAAGAATCACCAGGACGTCTGGAGTTCACCATTGATGGTGTTGATTACAGCCTGGATGCACTGGATTCTGATGATTCCTATTATATGATTTTTGGCGATAAGACCAATGGTAAAACAACTTACGGACCAGGAAGATTTCTTTATACCGACGGTAAAGTAGACGAAGCGGGGAAAGTCCGTATTGATTTTAATAAAGCCTATAATCCACCTTGCTCTTTTACTGCCTATTCAACCTGTACTTTACCACCCTTACAAAATCGCCTGCCAGTTGCCATTGAGGCCGGTGAGAAAAAATACGCTAACAGCACGTATTAGTCTAAAATCAAAGACATTCATCAGCAATCAGTCTAGCCATTATGTATGAAGCCCTGAACAACACCGCATTCACCCTAAGCAGTGGCGTAATGGTAACTTGGTTACAGATCATTTATTCATTGATGTTTGTGGTTTTTGCTTGGTTTTTTAGTCGCTTATTGGCTTTTATATTGGTGCGCAAATTACTGACAAAAACCCGCATCAGCGAAGACAGCAAAGCAATCATTCAAAAAATCTTATTTTTTACCATGTTGGTATTGGTGTTGTTATCGGTTTTGACCTATTTAGGCATACCTTTAGCGACTTTCGCCTTTATTTCTGGTGCAGTGGCTATTGGCTTTGGTTTTGGTGCCAAGAACATCATTGAAAACTTTCTCAGTGGGTGGATTTTGATGTCAGAGCGACCCATCAGGATGGGTGATATCATTGAGCTTGACGGTTTTCTGGGAGTGGTAATGGGTATTGGCAACCGTTCTACACAAATTCGGCGCAATGATGGCGCACATATCATAGTGCCTAACAGTCAAGTATTAGAGTCAAGGCTGGTTAATTGGACTTTACATGACCCTTTTATCAGAACATCGGTGAGGGTAGGCGTTGCTTATGGTACTGATGTTGAGCTGGTAAGAGCACGAATGGAAGCGGTATTGGACAGCCACGAGTTGGTGCAGGATTTTCCACAATTTGTAGTGGTTTTTGAGGATTTTGCTGACAATGCTTTGGTTTTTGATGCTTTCTTTTGGGTCTCGGTTCAATCTGGTAAAGAATTACGAATTATCAGAAGTGAAATCCGTTTCATGCTTGAAAAAGCCTTTCGAGAGGCAGGCATTGTAGTGGCTTTCCCACAGCGTGATGTCCATGTCAATTTCACCAATCCAATACCTAAGGAAGAAAGTTGAGCATGAAAAACAGCAACATATCAGAATTGTTTTTAGATGGTTTAGGCGGGGTCAGTAATGTAGTTGAACCCAGTCAATCAGTGGTCATTTGGCACCACATAAGACTCAATGACAAAACATCCCGAAACTGGATAAAAAAACAATCTGACATGTCAGAGCATGCCAAAGTGATGTTAATCAATAACGAGAACAGACCCAGAGCCCATGTGTCTGATGAAGAAATATCTTTGTGTCTGCGCGGTATCAACTTCAACCAAGAAGCCCAGCCGGAAGACATGATCTCAATCAGACTGTGGTTTAATGACAAGCACATCGTCACCTCATCAAATGAGGGCAGTCAATCAATCAAAAGTATCAAAAGCGATTTATCCAATAAGCTCGGCCCCAAAAGCCCAGAACACTTTATTTTAAATATGATTGAAAAATTAGCGGGTTTAACTGATGATTTTGTCGACAAAATGGATGAAAAAATAGACTTGATGGAAGACAGTATTGAACACAGTAAACTCAATGAGTTCAGCCCGCAAATGAGTCAAATGCGCAGGCAAATTGCCAATATCAGAAGGTATTTACTGCCACAAAAAGAGGCCATTGATAAATTGTACCGGCAAAAATCCAAGTTACTCAGTGAGTCCTTTTACGATCAAGTCTATTTATACAGTGATAAGTTCATTCAATTGATAGAAAACCTCGATATGATGCGTGAACGCGCCTTGATGCTACAAGAACACTTCATGGCCAACATCAGCCACCAACAAAACAGCAGGTTATATCTTTTGGCTATCATTTCTGCGATTTTTCTGCCACTGACATTCCTGTCAGGCTTATTTGGTATGAATGTAGGGGGCATGCCTGGAATTGAGGATGCTGCGGCTTTTTGGTATGTCATCGCCTTCAGTTTGGCATTAACCATGGCTTTGCTGGTGTGGTTTAAGAAAAGCCGCTGGTTTTAACCTCAGTGATTAATTTGCGACTAAAAATTCAGCAAGTATTTTTGTTTATGTTGTTGTGCTTAACACCTTTATCGTTATTGGCCGTCAATTTTAAGGTTGTTGGTGTCGATAAACAAATTGAAGCGAATGTATTGAGCTTTATTGGTGGCAAGAGTTACCAGTGTGATGCCTTACAATCAACCATTACACGACAGCACAAAGCACTCAAAGACCAGGTCAAACTGGCCATCCAGCCATTTGGATATTTCAATTCCAGCTTGACCCTTAAAAGCAATGAATCAAACCAGTGTGAGCCATTAATAATCGATATCGACTTGGGGCCTGAGACCACCCTTAGAGTGGTTGATGTGAGGGTTTTAAGCCCTGGAGATGAAGCATTCGATCAGGTTTTGAAAAAACACCCAATGAAGATAGGGCAGCGCCTTGTTCAACAACAGTATGAACAGCTTAAAAGTCGATTGTTAGAACTGGCCATGGAAAAGTTTTATTTGGATGCCAGGTTTGTTGAAAAAAAACTCAATGTTTTTGCTGAAGAGAATGCGGCTGAAATTAAGTTGATATTTGATACAGGACCACGTTATCGCATCAGTGAGGTAAAGATTAATACCTCACAAAGCTTTTTGGATGTTGCTTTGGTGAACCGCTTGGTAGCTATAGAACAAAACAGTTATGTGACCCAATCACAGCTATACAAAGCCAAACAAAAGCTAAACTCGTACGGCTATTTCCAACAAGTGCTTTTCGAGGTCGACGAAGACAAAATAATCGATGGAAAGGTGCCTTTGGAAATTACTTTTTCTCCCGCAGCTAAGTATGATTATTCTGTCGGTTTGGGTGCCTCGACCGACCGGGGCGGCCAGGCATCATTCAAATACAATAACTACCGAGTCAATTCTAAAGGACATCAGTTCAGTGCCCAATTGAACCTATCCCAAGTTAATAATGAATTTATCAGTGATTATAAAATTCCAGACAAACAGCAGCCGGCCAATGAGTGGTTTAACTTTAAATTAGGATACAGGGATCAACGCACCGATAACGTCGAGAGTCAAACCTCTAAACTTGGCTTGAGCCAAACCATTATCATGAACAATCGGTGGCAAAACATCAACTTCATTGATGTGCTGCATGAAACATTTGACACCGGTGTAGATCAGGGTGAAAGTTTGCTTTTGGTACCCGGGGTGAGTTTGTCGTTGACTGATGCCGATAACCTAACAAGACCCAACCGGGGCTACAAGATTCAAACAGAATTCAAAGGCGCTTCAGAAGATGTGTTTTCGGATGCTTCATTTGTTCAGTTAACCTTATTTGGTAAATACATACACACATTGGGTGAGCGCAACAGGATGTTGTACCGAGCGCGTCTGGGCGCGACTGCCAGCAGTGATTTCGATGAATTGCCTACCACTTATCGGTTCTTTGCCGGTGGTGATACCAGTATTCGAGGTTATGATTTTGAAAGTATATCACCATTGAATGATGCCGGTGATACAGCTGGTGGTAAACACTTGGCTGTTGGCAGCATTGAATTTGAACACCAATTTGCTGAGCAATGGGCATGGGCCGCATTCTCTGACTTTGGTGATTCGTTCTCTGATAGTTTTGATTTTAAATACAGTGTGGGCAGTGGAATCAGGTGGTTTTCACCGATAGGGCCCATTCGCGTTGATGTGGGAGTACCTTTGAACCAGGATCAGGATGATTTTCGTTTGCACATCACCATAGGTCCTGACTTATGATCAAACGAATACTTAAATATGCCATGCTTTTCTTGCTGTTGCTGGTGGTGCTTTTGATGTTGACTTTTTTTGTTGTGTGGCACACCAAAAGTGGCAGTCGTTTTGCCATCAATCAAGGTATAAAGTATTCTGAACAAGACGTCAGCTTTGCTGAAATTGAGGGCACACTTGCTTCTGGCTTAGTTATTAATGACTTTAAATATAGCTCTCAAGGCATTGAAATAATTGCAAATAAATTAGAATACACTTCTGATTGGCAATTCTTTAAGCGGCATCTGATACTGGATCAATTCAGCATAGAACAATTAAGCATCACAACAAAACAAGTTGAGCAAGCGAATACTGATGGTGAACCATTTAGCGGGATTGAACTGCCTTTATCCATATCAATCAGGACACTCGATGTTAATCAGTTACAGCTCAACTTGCCTGCTCAAACACAAATCATTGAGCGAATTAACCTGATTGCGGAACTAGGGCGTCAAAACGCAACTATTCAGAGCCTCTCAGTTGAATCTGATCTGGCCAATTTTACAATCGATGGTGATATAAGCTATTTTCAAAATTTAACCTATGCTGTTGAAGCGCTTTGGCAGTTACAGCCAAAGACACCAGTTATTTCAGGCAGTGGTGCTGTCAGTGGCGATTTAAACACTGTAACTGTGGCACAACAAATGCAAGTCGATGATGGTGTTGTGCAAACAGAATTACAACTAGGCGGTGACATCAAAAACCTAAACAACGAACCAATTTTTGAGCTTGATCTGCAAGCACCGCAAACCACTGTAAAACAGGGCAGGGGTACACTCATTATTAATCAATTGGCTGCATCTGTGAAAGGGCCATTGTCTGCTTATCAAGTTGAACTCAATGCTGCTTTATCACATGAGCAATTACCGCCTACACAAGTGGCTTTATTAGCCAATGGGAATCTTGATGGTGTACGCACCGAGTCAGCCAATATAATCACGCCAGATGGGCAGATTAAATTACAGTCCCAACTCAACTGGCAAGATGAAGTGAGATTAAATAATCAGCTTGAAGTGATTGACTTTAATCCAGAGCAGTTAATCTCCGGGTGGTCAGGTTTAATCAATGGCAGCGTTGATATAAGTGCTCATTTGGCAGGTGAAAAGACCGCTGTAAACATTACCAATAACCGCCTGAAAGGTCAGCTCAAAGACCTGCCATTTGCTGTTACTGGCAACCTTCAACTAGACAGTGAAAATGTCAGTGCCGAAGATTTTTTAATGATGTACGGCAACAATAAGGTAACGCTCAATGGTCTTTTAAATAAGCAAATGGCTGATTTGAGTGGCACCATTGAATTGAATGATCTGGCGGCCATTGATGCGCGTCTTGGTGGTGCAGTCAAAAGCGATGTATCAATCAAAGGTAATCCCTTAAGTCCCGATTTTAAATTCACTGCTGATGCCAATGTTTTACGTTTTAAAGGATATGAGTTGGGACAATTAAATGCTCAGTCACAAGGTTTGTGGGGGCAGTCAATAAGTAGCAAGGTAAATGCTCGGAACATTGATATGAATGGTCAATCGATCACATCAATAAATATCAACCAAACCGGTTGGCTTGATGACCACCAAATCGCTGTTGAATTAACAGAAGACTGGTTGCGAAACAAACTGTCGATTAATGGTGGATTCACCAGTACCGGTCCGTGGCACTGGCTAGGTGAACTGCAGCAACACGAAATCACCTTCAAAGATCAACACCAACTGACTTTACAGCAAGCTGTAGCCATAAAAATAACTGATGAGCTGGTTATAGCGCCCGCTTGTTGGCAAGACAAGGCTTCTGGCTCATTGTGTTTATCGGTTCAGTCTGAACGAGCCAGTGCCCAAACGACAGTTGACCTCATAAAAGGGCAAATCGCCATTGAAGATTTTGATCTGCAGCCGATCAATGCCTTGTTACCCAAGGGGATTAACCTCACAGGATTTCTTGCTGGAATAGTTGACTATGATTACCATGATGGTGCGCTACAGCTGAGTTCAGATTTGAGGCTGGCTGATGGTTCAATAGCTGTCAATGAAGGTGAGAAGGAAGTTTATCGGACTGATATCACTCAATTTAATATCAAAGCATCAACTTCACAACGGGAGACTCAACTTTCACTGGTTAGTCAGCTGGCAGATGAAAGTTTCATCACAGTGAATGCAGGGCTTGAACATGCTGCGAATCAAACCTGGCTAATGACTGCGGATGTTGATGGTTTATTTACATCGACTAGATTGATTCAAGAACTGAGTGATGAAATCAGTGAGATTAATGGCAGGCTTATTATCAAAGGTCAAGTCAATGGAGACATGTTCGAACCCATCATCAATATCAATGTGTCACAACCCGATGGGTATATCAAACTCAATCGATTGGGCACGGTGGTAGAAAATCTGATGCTCCAAATCAATACACAGGGTATCAAACAACCCATTTATCAAATTAATTTATCAGCTCAAAATTTAGCCGAAATCAAACAAGGTAATATCAGTACTGAAGGCCGCTTACAAGTCACTGAGGGCGGTTGGGATTACCAAGGTCAAATCAGTGGTGATGACTTCATGATCATCAATTTGCCCGAGCTGAAGTTTAATGTTTCTCCGGAGTTGGCAATCATTGCTGATGAACAAAACATGTCAATTAAAGGCCAAGTTGATGTTGACTATGGGCATGTCATTGTCAAACAACTACCGGCCAGCAGCATCAGTAATTCTGGTGATTTAGTTATTGTTGAAGCTGAGCAAGAAACCATCAGTGATTATCCGGTGATATTGGACATCAAAGCCAACATCAATAATCCGATAGAATTGGATGTGATTGGTTTGGATGCTTTTCTGGATGGTTCAATTCAGCTTACACAAAGTGCCACTCAGTCACTGCGCGGTTTTGGTGCGTTGACGTTGGTTGATGGCAGTTATGAAATTTATGGGCAAAAGCTGACCATTGAGACAGGCAATTTGATGTTTAATGGACCCTTAGAGAACCCGAGGCTCAATGTCAAAGCCAGCCGCCAATCCTTAGATGGTGATGTCACTGCTGGGGTTGAATTGGGTGGCACTGTAGATAACCTACAATCTAATTTATTCTCTGTACCTGAACTGCCTGATATTGAAAAACTGTCCTATATCATGACAGGTAGGGGTGTCGAAAATGCCGGTAATATCAACGGTGAACAGCTCAAACAAACCGCCATTATTATGGGCTTGAATCAAAGCAGTCCTTTGTTTAATCAAATACAAACGCAGTTCGGGATTGATGTATTGACAGTGAGGGAATCCAGCTTTGCCAAAGACACAGTGGTCGAGGCGGGTAAGAAAATTAATGACCGGCTCTATGTTTCCTATAACCAAGGTCTTTTCAGTCGCTTGGGTTTCTGGATTCTTAAATACAAGATCAATGAGTACCTTAACCTGCAGTCTACACAAGGAGAAAATCAAGCCATGGAACTGGTTTATACCAGAAAAGCTGAACTGCCAAAGAAGAAAGCACAGTCATCAAGCCGTGAGGACTGAGTGTTTATGTCATTGACATGTTTGATTTGCAGCTTTATTACTGATGCAATAATCGTCTTTTTGATGCCAAAAGGTTAAAATCCATATAACTTAAACCTGAGTGAGGTATGTTGATGACCGCAGGCATGATTGTGTTGATGGTGTTAGTTGTTTTAGTGGTGTTTATGAGGGCATATAAATACTTCGATAACAAAAGATGCAGACAGGTTTGGCAACAGTTATCATCTCAACATCCCAGCATCGGCAAGCGGTTTGAAAAGTCACAAGTGGCCACCATGCCAGCGGCAGTTCAACGCTATTTTAGTTTTATGATCGAGCCAGGTTCATTACTTGCGCCTTGTACTGAATTTACAATGGACGGTCACTTTTCAATGGGTAGACCGGGTAATCTAAAAAAAATAAAAGTTTCATGTCAGCAAATTCTGGCTCCAGCTAAAGGTTTTGTCTGGTCAGTACAATCACAACAATCAGGTTTAATCAAATTCTCAGGCAATGATTATCTTATCAATACCAACAGCCAGTCTAGAATGTGGTTTTATGGCTTGATTCCAATGGCAGAAAAAAGCAATGACATCAATATCACTCAATCGGCCTATGGAAGAATGGTGGCTGAATCCACCATATGGGGCATCGCTTCATTGTTGCCACAGCCCGGGTTAGAGTGGTCAGAAATAAATCACAACCAAATACGCGTTACTGTGCATGGCAGCATAATGAGACAATCCGTTGATATTTTTATCACCGATACTGGGCAGCCTGAGACCGTGGTGTTTTCTCGTTGGAGCAATGCCAATCCAGAAAAACAATTCAAGTTCCAAAGTTTTGGTGCTGAGTTGTCAGAATTCATCAATCACGAGGGCTTTATGATTGCTACCAGAATCATTGCTGGGAATCACTACGGTAGTGAAAATTATTACCCTTTTTATGAAATGAAAATCAGAGATTTTAAATTCAATCACTGATTTTTTAGAAGCCACAAATAAAACGTATCAACAATCTTTTGATATCCATCAAGTTAGTTCAGTTCTTTATATCAGATAATACTTATGTGTAAATGAAGGGTGTGAGCATGAGAGATAAAAATGTAAAAAATAAAGCGAGTAATTGTGGTTTGGCATTGTTGGGACTCAGTCTTTCAATGAATGTATTGAGTGGACATATTGAACAGTGGAATGGTGCTAATATTTTGGTTGACACAGGCCCCTTTATAGCCGAGGAGACTTATGCCAGTTCAATCTATACTGACAGTAACCTCACAACCAGTTATGGGGCTGTGATTTGGGTCGAGAGTGATGTGGTCTCTCCAGGAATGTCGGTGGTGTTTGATGATGATGTGAATGGCTCAAATTGTCTGATGACAGCTGGGGTGAATCCTTTTGATTTAACCACCAAACAGTGTTCAGACCCCTTTCAATCAAGTAAACGATTCAAACTGGCGACCACCCAAACTGGAACCGCCGTTGATTTGGTATACGATGTCACGGATTCTGCTGGAAACGCGGCTGCACATCGGGTTTTCCAAAAATACCTGAATGTCACTGGGAAGCAGATATCTGATATCACCATACAGCTGGGGTTTGGAACAGGCAACAACTTCACAGCAGTGCGACCCGCTCAAGGACTGGGATTCTCAGACAGCGAGGGTAACTTATGGGTTGGGGCAGTGAGTAACGGTGAAACCACTTCAATTAACTTAGATGCTTTGTTTCCTTTTGGTTTGTTTGGCGATGCTGATACCGACCCAAACCATGATGTTGATGGATATTTTGACAGTACCAACCGTGCGAGATTTGATTTGCTGGCTACGGAAACATCTATTAAAACCACAGGTATTTCAGACAATTACAAAAGTGTTTTCGGTGATTTTTTATCAAAGTCACAATCAATCAGGGGCTTTTTTTGGGACAGTGATGATGATGACTCCACCGATCCATTATTAATTGCTCACGAGACCAATGAAGGTTGGTTCACCTTGAGGCCTGATCAATGGTGGCTTGATTACAACTTGCCGATTCCAGAAGTCAACCCAGGTGACAATACTTTAACTGATAACACATTGAATGGCTGGGCCTCAAATCCAGACGACTACAACATCGATTTCATTGAAGATTTGGCTAATTTGAACTTCAATTACCACATCACTGTGGGGGATTTCACAAGTTGGCCTAGCTATGACAGCAATGATGACTCAGCCCAGTTTACCTTGCGGGTTTCATCCATCAGTGTCATCTTTAAAGACGGTTTTGATTGAAGAATATGCGTTTTAGTTGGGTAATTAATGATCATAACTGCCAGCAAGGATAGGATTGACTGATATGAAAAACAACCATCAATTAAAATACAACAGCGGCTCAATGGCAATACACTGGTTGATGTTGGTTTTACTGATAGCGGTTTATTTGTGTATCGAGTTAAGGGTTTTGTACCCTAAGGGCAGTGATGCTCGGGATGCCATTAAAAATTGGCACTTTGTCCTGGGAATGGGTGTCTGGTTTTTACTTTTAGTGAGAATTTGGCTGCGGCTAAAATACCAAGCGCCACCCATTCATCCTCAACCACCCAAGTGGCAACGTGTAGCCAGTCAAATGGTACACCTGATACTTTACGGCTTTTTATTTTTAATGCCTGTTTTGGGTTGGTTAACGATTGGTTTTGAAGGCAAAACCATCAATTTACTGGGTGTTCATTTACCCAACGTATTGCTGCCTAATGAGTCATTTGCTGAAATCACAGAAGAACTGCATGAATGGTTGGGCATAGCTGGCTATTGGTTGATAGGATTACACGCCACAGCCAGCTTGTTTCATCATTACATTATCAAAGACAATACTTTGAAAAGGATGTTGCCATAAAAAATTCTTTTCCTGTCAAAATATGTATACCATCATAATTAAGACGTGGATATAGTATTAATCTCACCCATTTGATTAAAAAAATAAACTAAATAAATATACTGCGGTCGAAAGCTATTCATTGTACTTATTCATTCATTCCTATATGATCTTTAAACTCATTTTTAGGGCGTCCACATGTTAAGTTTCAATTGAAATGAAGCGTTCGAAACATGTGATAAAAAAATTACCGCACATACTGAAATACTAAGGACAGCTTTTAATACTTTCACTACTTTTTTTAAATTTGAGGGAACATGTTTAAACACAAAATTCAATTTATTTTATTCTCTATTCTTTTACTTAAAACATTTGCTGTTCAGGCAGATATGGATCAACAACGGCCAGATGGTATAAGTGATGTCAAATGGTCTGCACTTAAATCAGTGGTTCAAGAAACCAAGTTATTACCATCACCAGCAGATTTAGGTGGTCAAGGCAGTGAATTTGGCAGGAGTGTTTCAGTAGACGGTAACCGAGCATTAATTGGGGCACCTGTTATGGCTGGTTCAGGTGCTGTGTTTGTTTTTGACTACGATGGCTTGAGCTGGAGTGTATCTGGGTTTTTAACCCCATCAGATGGAGCTTCCAATGATCAGTTTGGTTCAGCGGTAAGCCTATCAGGTAACCGAGCGTTGATAGGTGCGCAATGGGACGATGACAATGGTAGAAATTCAGGTTCAGCTTATGTTTATGATTTTAATGGCAGTAGCTGGATTGAAACCACCAAACTGACAGCCAACGATGGTTCATCACATGCTTATTTGGGTATTTCCGTGAGTCTTTCAGGTGACCGAGCTTTGGTGGGTGCCACAAGGGAAGATGGCCAAATCCCTGGTTCAGGCTCAGCTTATGTGTATGATTTTGATGGGGTTAATTGGAATGAAACAGCAAAGCTGATAGCTAATGACGGTGCTTCTAATGACCAATTTGGGACATCTGTAAGCGTTTCGGGTGACCGCGTAGTCATTGGCGCTGTGCGTGATGACGATGGAGGTACTTCTTCTGGCTCAGTGTATGTCTTTAATTATAACGGTAACAACTGGAATGAGACCAATAAGTTAGTTGCCTCTGACGCGGCCCCGGGTGATCAATTTGGTTATGCCGTTGATCAGTCAGGTGATCGGTTAATAATTGGTGCACCTTTTGATGATGGTCAAGGTGATCAATCAGGTTCGGTCTATATTTTTTCTTATGATGCTGGAAGTTGGGATGAAACAATTAAATTGACAGCTGATGATGCTGTTGCCAATGATTTTTTTGGTCTGTCCGTTAGCATCTCAGGAAATAGATCTTTGGTAGGTGCCTATGCAAATGATGGTATTTACAGTGATTCTGGCTCGGCCTATGTATTTGACTTTGATGAAAGTAATTGGATTCAAACTGCTAAGTTGACAGCCACCGATGGATTTGTGTCTGATTTTTTTGGTTATTCAGTCAGCTTGTCTGGCAATCGTGCACTGATTGGAGCATGGAGCGACAACAATGAAGGGGTTGATTCAGGGTCCTCTTATGTTTTCGATTTTGATGGTATTAATTGGCAAGAAACAACGAATTTAACTACTGTTGATGGTGGCGTTGACAATGGCGCTGCTTTTGATTCTTATGGAGCATCTGTCAGCCTTTCCGGTAATCTAGCTTTAGTGGGGGCCCCTGGAGACGATATTAATTTTAATCTAACTGGGTCAGCATACATTTATGAGTTTGATGGTACTAACTGGAATGAAATTGCCATCCTAACGGCCAGTGATGGATCAGCAGGTGATAATTTTGGTAATTCCGTGAGCTTATCCGGTAATCGAGCTCTGATTGGTGCTTTTAAAGAAGATGATCAATCGGCAGGCTCTGGTTCTGCATATGTTTTTGAGTTTGATGGTAACAACTGGGTTGAAACTGCCAAACTGAAAGCCAGCGACCCATCATTTAATGCCAGTTTTGGCAATGCTGTGAGTTTATCAGGAGACCGGGCTTTGATTGGTGCATTCTGGGAAAATAGCAGTGTGGGCTCAGCTTATGTGTTTGATTACGACGGCATCAATTGGACTGAAACAATGAAATTAACGGCTGCTGACGGAGTGGCCAATGATCATTTCGGATCGGCAGTTAGCCTATTGGATAATCGTGCTTTAGTTGGTGCCGAATGGGATGATGATCTTGGTACTAATTCTGGTTCGGTTTATATATATAATTATGATGGAATTAGTTGGAATGAAACAACAAAGTTGATACCAGGTGATGGTGCTTCCAATGAACAATTTGGTAAATCAGTAAGTTTATCCAACAATAGGGCATTGGTGGGCTCTATGGCAAACTCTGCTTATGTATTTGATTTTGTCAATAATAACTGGATAGAGTCAACTAAGTTGATAGCCAGTGATGTTGAAAACAATGACAACTTTGGTAACTCAGTAAGCCTCTCAGGTGATAGTGCCCTGGTGGGTGCGTTAAATGACAATAATCAAGGATTTGATTCAGGCTCAGCTTATTTTTTCAAGTTCGATGGTAATAATTGGAATGAGTTCTCCAAACTAATTCCTGGGGACACGACAGAAGGTGATAGATTTGGCTCTGCAGTTAGCTTTTCTGCTGACAGGGTATTGATAGGTGCATTTAATGATGATGCCCATGGAACTGATTCTGGTTCAGCGTATATTTTTGATTTAAATAATTTTACCATTGGTGGCAGTATCACTGGATTGGCTGATGGTAATGGTGTTGTTTTACAAAACAATCTAACCGATGATTTGGTTATCAATACTGACAGCAGTTTTACTTTTTCAATGGGTTTAGATGATTTGTCTGATTACAGTGTGACAGTTTTAACCCAACCAACTACGCCCAACCAAACTTGTACAGTTACTGGTGGCAGCAACAACGATGGCTCCGGCACGCTTGCAGGTGCTGATGTCACAGATATTTCAGTCACCTGCGTCACTAATCAATATGATGTTAATGTCGAGGTCTCTAACCTAATAGGTGATGGCGTCAGTTTTAGTAATGGTGTTGATACATTAACCTTTAACTCCAACGGTACACAAACTATATCTACCCTAGATGATGGCTCTGTATTTGACTTGGAAATTACTGATCAACCAGAATCACTCAATCAGACCTGTAGCTTCACCAATTTCAGTTCCGGCACCTTGGCAGGTAATGATGTTATTGTTACTGTTGATTGCGTCACTCTACAATACTCTGTAGCAGTCAATGTTTCAGGTTTAGACCCAGGAAATTCAGTGGTTCTTCAAAACAACGGAGCAGATGATTTAATTATCTCTTCTAATGGATCAAATACTTTTAATACAGCCATAGACGATGGGGCGAATTATTCCGTTGCCGTTTTGACCCAACCGACCACACCCAATCAGTTTTGTCAGGTTAGCCAAGCTACTGGGCAAATCAATGGTGCCAATGTAGATGATATTGAGGTCGTATGTGCAACTGATGTTCATACTGTAGGTGGAACTGTAAGCGGACTGGCCAATGGCAACACACTGACACTTTCAATGGATGATACAGGTGAAAATTTGGTGGTTCAAAGCAACAATCTCTTTGAGTTTATAGAGCCTTTGCAAGATGGTACAACCTACAACGTTACAGTGCTTAACATGCCAACATCACCCAACCAAACATGTACGATATCAAATGGAAGTGGAACCATTTCAGGTTCAGATGTTTCAGATGTCTTAATCAATTGCGAAATAAATCAATATTTTATCGGCGGCTATGTCTTAGATTTAATTCCTGCTAACTTTATGGTTTTGCAAAATAATTTAGAAGATAATTTAATCATTACAGAGGAGGGTGCTTTTGTTTTTGCAACCCCCATTGATGACGAAAGTGACTTTGAGGTTTCGATACAATACCAACCAGATGACCCGATTCAATCTTGTGAAATAATCAATAACTCTGGAACCTTAAACGGTAATGATGTTGAGAATGTGATTATCAACTGTGACTTTGGTGATGATTTAATTTATCGACACGGATTTGATACACTTTTAGGCATAAGTCAATTATATTGGCAGGGTCAGAAGTAGCGTCGCCAACTACTTACTTATGACAACAATGATGGCTCAGTCCAATTTACCTTGCGAGCTTCATTTATCAGTGTCATTTTTAAAGACAATTTTAATTAGAATTAAAGGTATCATTTGATGACAGGCAACGTCCCACTGAAGTAGTTGCCTGTTTTGATTCAGTATATTCACCAATTGATTTGGTAGCTTAATTGTACGTTCCTGCCTTCACCGGGTAACCTGAAAGCTTGCAAATTATTGGGGTCGAAGCCAACATCAATATTGGTGTTATTGCGGTTAAAACCATTGGTGTGGTGGTAGTACAACTTGTCAAATAAGTTATTGATAGACAGTTTGATTTGACTTGCTGTATCCACACTATAGGTAAATGACGTATGCATGATACCAAAACCAGGCGTTGATCTTTCGCTGTTGGTGACAGCCACTTTATCTTGTTCTAATGCCGCCAATATATCTATATCCCATTGCCAACGATTGCGTTGATAACTGAGGTTGGCCCAAGTGTTAATCGGCGCGATTCGGTATAAGTTATCATCAATGTCAGTGCGTTTCCCGCGCACGTAATTTATCACGTTGCGAAATGACAGGTTTTCCCCAATTTGCCAAGTCCATTCAATATCAAAACCATACAATTCTGCATCTACATTTGAGAAACGCAGCACACCAGGAGGTGCTGGCATAATGGTGTTGGGTGTTCCTTGGATGTAGTCATTGATTCTGTGATAAAAAATATGTGGTGCGACAGTGATGCTCTCAGTTTGATAATTTAAACCCAATTCAAATTGATACGCCCGTTCAGAATCTAAATCCAGGTTCCCCAAATATTGTCGGCCATCGGCCAATCCAGCAGTGGCCTCAAGCGGCAGCCAGAGGTACCTTTCTTGATGAGTAGGTGCTCGATTCTTGATACCAAATCCATATTCCAGTTGCATGTCGGCATGAATTGACTGTAACCATGTGAAAGTAAAGTCGGTGTTGTTGTCGGTTTTATTTCGCTCAGCTGAGTTGAATCGATCTTGTAATGTGCGGTGTAATTGGCCCATCTGATTATCCATCATGGCCACTGAACTTGATACTTGATTGGCATCTGCCTCGTTGTTTGTATGGCGCAAACCGAAAATGATTCGATTCTTGTCATTCAACTTTCTGCTGTATTCACTGTAAAGACTTATTCTGGTTTTGTTGGTGTCGAAATTGGTGATTCTGAAGTTGGCATTATTGGGGTTAAAAATATCAGCCTGGTTGTCTTGATCATCATAATCAATGCCTATAATCAAATCAGTACCATTATGTTTTCTGGCAATTTCCAGAGAAAAGGCTTGTCGGTTTACCTCGGTGTATGAGGCCCTTTGTGCTGCAAGGGTTTGGTCTCTGAAACTGAAATTATTCATCAAATGATCGGTACTTTGCACCGATGCGGTGGTGTTTAATTGCCACTTTTCATTCAGTATCCTATTGAAATTGATGTCGTTGATGCCGCCTTTGGCATAAATGATGTCCATGGGCAGGGCCGGTGTACCAGTCTCACCGGTATCGTTGTAATTGCTGTTAAAGCCGAGAGTATTGGAACCTTCATCATATAGGTATGAAAATGTATAGTATTTCCTGTTCAATCCAGTGAAGTTGTTTTTACCTGTTGGGATGGCATAATTATTCCCATCTTCAAAGTCTAAGCCCAATGCCACAGCGTGTGCATTTCTTCCATACTGTAAATTTGTGGCTGCAATCGTACCATCATTGCCGGTGGCATGTCCCAAGCTCAACTGTCCCGAAAAGCCATCTGATCCTGTATCGAATTTCTTTGGAACGACATTGATCACGCCACCAATGGTTTCAACTCCGGCAGTGACTGATGAGATACCACGTTGTAATACCACGGCATCAACCATACTGGCAGGCACATGGCTCATAGCCGCATCCATTGAATTACTGCAGGACTCAACCACTTGTACATCACCTGATTGAACGTTGACCCGACTTCCAAACAAACCACGGTATTGAGCAATACCACTCAAAGGACCATTCTGGTTGACGTTGGCACCAGGCATTTTTCTTAACACTTCCGAGGTGTCTTTCATAATAGAGGACGACTCTGGCAACAATTTAGTTGTCAGGTGTTCTAAAGTTTCTCCCTCAACTTGTATTTCATCCAGTGTCTCAGTTGTATCTGAATTGATTGGGGTTTCAGCGTGGCTAAGCCATGATGAGCTTAAAATAATGTAGGTAAGAATTGAATGTTTCACGTCTAGATTTCAAAAAAATTAAAACCAGTATTTTAGGGATTTATCCAATCATACACCTGCGACATATTGTCGCTGTGAAGATTCAGTTTCAGACATTTATCAAAACAGCAGCCAAATTCTGTCATCTACTTTTTATATCGTTGCATCATATATTATGAAAGCATAATATAAGAATAAACTAATATAATAGCATTACTTAATAACGAGAATACTTATGGAACATACAAACCAAGAACTAATTCAATTCCCGCAACTGAATAAGCCAGCTCCAAACTTCAAAGCCAGAACGACTCATGGTCAAGTGGAACTTGGAGATTACAAGGGAAAATGGTTAATCTTATTTTCGCACCCTGCAGACTTTACTCCAGTATGCACTACGGAATTTATCGCCTTTGCAAAGCATTTTGATAAGTTTAAAAAAGAAGGTGCTGAATTATTGGGGTTATCGATAGACAGTTACTACAGTCATGTTGCATGGGTAAGAAATATCAAAGAAAAATTTGGTGTTGAAATACAATTCCCAATCATTGAAGACTTATCTATGAATGTAGCAAAAGCATATGGAATGATTCATCCTGGAGCAGCAGATACATCAGCAGTCAGGGCCACATTCATCATAGACCCTGAAGGCATCTTAAGAGCCATGGTTTATTATCCAATGACTAATGGTCGATCTATTCCAGAGTTCCTGAGGGTATTAAGAGCGTTAAAAACTTCAGATACAAACAGTGTGGCAACGCCTGAAGGTTGGCAGCCTGGTGATGATGTTATTATTCCGCCACCTAAAGATATGCAAGCAGTAGAAGAGCGACTTATCAATGAAAAAGAGGCTGTAGATTGGTATTTTTGTAAAAAACAAATATAAAGCAAATCAGTTAATACATAAAAAGCCCAATTTTTAGATTGGGCTTTTTTATGTGTTAAAAATAAATCGATTTAACCTTTTTCAATGTATCGAATGAATAGAGTGAGAATCATTAGGTAACCTTTAATTTTTCTGTATTTTTTTAATCATGTTAATCATTAGCGAAAGCATGGAAAGGCTCTCTGTATCTGTAATAGCTATAAATACAATCATTGCGCTGTTTTAGTGATTCATATCAATTCATTCTCTTTTGAAAACTTTTGGCTTCAGATGCATTAAAAGTAGAAGTTAGTGTCTGACAATATCAAGATAAAGAACAGGGCAGCGCTTCAATGTAAAAACACAGACAAACTATATTGTTACAAACAAAACCTGATTCATTTCTGAAGTCAATCTTTTTTTCCGGGATCAAATTTAATTGGGTTGGTGGTTTTATTGTTATTCTTGAGTATGGATAGTCCATTGCATTGATCAAATTCAAAACAATAAATATCATACAGTGAATCCATAATTTTTAGGACATCTGCACTGGTGATTGAATAAAACAGTTCTCTGTGTTCGCGTCTGAAATCAATCACTCCTTCTTCTTTTAGTTTTTTTAAGTGTTGTGAAACTGCGGTTTGTGAGAGCCCAGTTGATTCAATCAAGCTTGTGACATTCTTTTCACCCTGTGACAGTTGGCAAAAAATCATAATTCTGGATGGATTTGCAAAACATTTCATTAATGAGGCCACTTCCTCAGCCCTGTGTTGCATAAATTCGATGTCATTCATAATTACCTCTTTACAATTAAGATATATCTAATATAATAAATACCTAATATGAGCATTTTATTATATGAATAAATGTTAATACAAGGATTTTAAGGTAAAAGCTAATAATTATGATAGAAATTTTTGGATACATAGCAGCCTTTGTGATGGGCCTGACATTGGGAAGCATCGGCGGTGGGGGATCAATACTGACAGTGCCTATTCTGGTTTATATGATGGGTGTCAGTCCAGTGGTTGCCACCGGTTACTCATTACTAATAGTCGGTTCTGTGGCGCTTTTTGGTGCATTCAGATACTTCAAGCAAGGCTTAATTGACGTCAAACCAGCTTTGTTATTTGCTGTGCCATCCATTGTGGCTGTTTATATTACCAGAGCCTTCATCATGCCAGCCATTCCTGATCCCATTATCTCTGAACCATTTGTAGTCAGTAAAGATTTGGCCATTATGGTGTTTTTCGCTGTGCTTATGGTACTGGCAGCCGTGATGATGCTCAGAAATTCAACTGATTTAAAACCTAAAAATGGTGAGCATCATTACTTTTTGGTGATTATTGAGGGTGCCATTGTTGGGATAGCAACTGGGATACTGGGAGCTGGCGGCGGATTTTTGATTATCCCTGCTTTGGTACTCTTGATGGGGATGCCAATGAAGCGCGCAGTGGGCGCTTCTTTACTTATCATTGCTTTGAAATCATTGATTGGTTTTATTGGTGATATCCAATCTGGAATAGCCTTTCAGTTACCCATGCTGATGTATTTCTTCGCTGCAACCATAGCTGGTATGTGGATAGCCACGGTTATCGCCAAAGACATAGATGGTGACAAGCTACAAAAAATATTTGCCTACTTCACGCTGATAATAGCAGCAGTGATCTTATTCAAAGAACTCATTTAATGGAGCGTTATATGAAAGTTAAAACTTTTTATGATAAACAAACAGCGACTTTTACTCACATCGTTATTGATGAAGACACCAAACATTGTGCCATCATCGACTCTGTACTTGATTATGATCAAGATGCAGCTAAATTTACCACAGACAGTGCTGATGCAGTGATTGAGTATATCAAAACGCATCAATTGACCAACCAATGGATACTTGAAACCCATATTCACGCCGATCACATCACTGCTGCTTTTTACTTGAAAGAGCATGTGGGTGGTAAAACTGCCATAGGCACTGGTATCAAAGATGTACTGAAAATGTGGGTGCCGCTGTTCAATCAATCGGACGAAACCCCAATCACCGGTGAACAATTTGATCAATTATTTGATGACAATGAAAGTTTCAAAATTGGTAATTTGAGGGCTGAAATTTTTCACACCCCAGGCCATACACCAGCCTGCTCAACATATCATATTGAAGATGCTATTTTCGTTGGAGATACCTTGTTCGCACCCAGAATGGGAACTGCACGGGTTGATTTTCCTGGTGGCAGTGCCCGTGATTTATATGAATCAATACAAAAGATGTATCAACTTCCAGATGAGACCAAAGTTTACCTTTGTCATGACTACCCAGGTGATGATCAACAGCCTATATCAATGACCACGGTTGGTGAGCAGAAAGCCAATAATAAAATGCTCAAAGAAAACACCACCCTTGAGGAGTTTGTTGCTATGAGAGAGGCGCGCGACAAAACCCTTGCAGTGCCTAAACTTATATTACCATCATTACAAACCAACATGAGATTAGGTAGTTTTGGACCTAAATCTGCCAATGGTATTCAATACCTAACCATTCCAGTGAACGTGCTATAAGACCATGAAATTAAACCACATAACAGAGCAAGTATCGGCTTCCCCACAAATTTCCTCAAGTGATATAACTGCCATTCAAGCGGCAGGTTTTAAATCAATCATTTGCAACAGGCCCGATGGTGAAGACAGTGACCAACCCAATCACTCTGAAATTTCAGCAGCTGCCAAAGCCTTGGGCATTGATTTTATATACCAGCCAATAAATAACACTGGATCCATAACCACTGAAGACATTGAACAATTTGAACATTATACAAATTCTTTACCCGGACCAGTTTTGGCTTATTGCCGTACTGGCACGCGTTCAACCACTTTGTGGTCACTGAGCCAAGCCAAACACAAAAGTATCCCAGAGATCATCGAACTGACAAAGGCCGCTGGTTATGACATGTCTGGTGTGGTTCGCCGGATTGCGAATGGCGGTGAAATACCGTTGGATACCCCTGACCTCGTTTGTCAGGTTGCTATCGTCGGTGCAGGTGCAGCTGGAATTGCTGTTGCTTCCAGTCTGGCTAAACGACACACTGAGCTGGATATTATTATCATAGACCCAGCGGACATACACTACTATCAGCCAGGTTGGACCATGGTTGGTGGCGGTATTTTTAGTCAGGAACAAACCGTAAAGACCATGGCTTCATTGATTCCTCCAGGAATCAAATGGTTGAAGGAGGCTGTTGCTGCTTTTGAACCTGAAAATAACAGCCTGATTCTGTCTGGTTGTAAAGTTGTCAAGTATGAACATTTGATTGTCTGTCCTGGTTTAAAACTAGACTGGGAAAGCATTGAAGGTTTAACAAACACTTTAGGTAAGAACGGCGTCACTTCAAATTATCGTTTTGATTTGGCGCCTTATACATGGGACTTGGTAAAAAGTCTCAAGTCAGGTAAGGCCATATTTACCCAACCTCCTATGCCAATTAAATGTGCTGGAGCGCCGCAAAAAGCCATGTACTTGTCCAGTGATTATTGGTATCGCAATCACTTAATCAATGACATCGATGTTGAATTTTATAATGCCGGTCCAGTTTTGTTTGGTGTCGATTCTTATGTACCTGCACTGATGAAATATGTAGACAGGTACCAAGCTGCCTTAAATTTTTCTCATAACTTGGTTAAAGTCGATGGTGAGGCTCAAACAGCATGGTTCACAAACCCTCAAGGCGAGGTGGTTGAAAAGCAATTTGATATGCTGCATGTTTGTCCACCACAGACTGCGCCCGACTTTATCAAATCCAGTCCGCTGGTTGATGAAAATGGTTGGATAGATGTAGACCAGAGTACCCTCAGGCATAAAAAATACCACAACATCTATAGTTTGGGAGATGTCATGAACGCACCCAATGCAAAGACGGCTGCAGCTGCAAGAAAGCAAGCTCCCGTGGTTGCTAATAATTTATTGAGTGACATGGGATTGAATAACAGAAGAGCTATCTATGATGGTTATGGTTCATGCCCATTGACAGTAGAGAAAGGCAAAATTGTTTTGGCAGAGTTTGGCTATGGGGGCAAGCTTTTACCCAGCTTTCCAAAGTTTATTGTTGATGGCACAAAGCCCAGCAGAATTTCCTGGTTTCTTAAAGAAAAACTATTACCTCCTATTTATTGGAAAGCCATGTTGAAGGGCAGAGAGTGGTTAGCACAACCACAAATGAGTAAAACTGTGAAAACTAAATTTGATCAAAAGTGAGGAACTGTCATGATTAAAAACACATACGTATTGGTTTTAATAACTTGTTTGAGTCTTTTTCATAACTCAGTTTCATCTGAAAATTCAAGTCAAGATGACTTATTGGCTAAAAATGAGTTGATGGCTGAAGGCTTAGAAATATTACAAACCAACTGCCTTAACTGTCATTCACCCAGAGGCAGTCAAACACAGCGCATTGCACCACCTATGTTTGCGGTTAAAAAACACTACATCAGGCCCGGTTTATCGGCTGATCAGTTTATTGCAGATTTAAAAGGCTTCTTATTGGCGCCCGATGAAAAACACGCGAAGATGCCTGGGGCGATTGAGAAGTTTGGTTTGATGCCCAACCTCAATTTAACTGAACAACAGGTTTTGGCTGTAGGCACGTACATTTACCATACACCATTAGAAAAACCGCGTTGGTTTGATGAGCATCACAAAAATGAAGCTAAAAAATACAAAAAGTATACACAAAAACAATCAATCAGTTATCTGGATTTGGGTAAAAAGTATGTAAGCCAAGTAAAGGGTGAGCTGGGAAAAAATTTACTGACCGCCATCAATAACAAAGGCACAGCAGGCGCTGTTGAATTTTGTAACGAACAAGCCATTACCCTGACCAACAACACCCTCAAGGATGCTGGAGTCAGCATCAAACGCGTCTCTGACCAAAACAGAAACCCCAATAATATTGCCAATGCGGATGAACTGGATTACATCAACATGTCAAAAGCATTGTTGCAGGCTGGAAAGCCGCTGCAACCGCAAATCACACAATCTGACAACACAGTGACAGGCTACTACCCAATCACCACCAATCAAATGTGTTTGCAATGCCATGGTAAGCCAACGCAAGACATCAAGGCCGACACCTTAGGCCAATTGAAAAAACTATACCCCAATGACTTAGCGACAGGTTATCAGTCCAATGAATTAAGAGGCATTTGGGTTGTAGATATGCCGATTAAAAACAACCAAGCAGAGCAGTAGTATGTTGCATGAAATCATTATCCCATTATTGGGTGGGGTCACCATCGGCTTATCAGCACTGCTGTTGATGTTATTCAAAGGCAGGATAGCTGGTATCAGCGGCATGTTCAAAGGTTTAATCTGGGAGCAAGGTTATGAGCGGTATTGGCGCATGATGTTCATTCTTGGCATCATAGTCAGTTCATTGTTTATCAAGCTGATTTTTCCTTCTCAACTGATTGCTCGAGAAGGTTTTTCATTGGTGATTTTGGCTGTATCTGGCTTATTGGTTGGTATCGGCACTTACCTTTCTAATGGTTGTACCAGCGGCCATGGCGTGTGTGGCACAGCAAGACTGTCAGTCAGGTCGATTGCTGCCACTGTGACATTCATCACCTTTGGTGCTTTGGCTGTATTCATTGTTAATCAGGTTGCAAGCTTATGAAATTATTGGTTTCATTCATAACAGGTTTAATTTTTGGACTAGGTTTGATCATTTCAGGGATGACTAATCCTGAAAAAGTGATCGGTTTTCTGGACTGGTTTGGTGAATGGGATCCCACTTTATTGTACGTTATGGTGGGTGCTGTGATTACCGTTGGTATTGGTTACCCGCTGATATTAAAAAATGAGCAGCCAATTCTCGATAGTAAGTTCCAAATTCCCAGTAACTCACTGATTAACAGAAGGTTACTGGTAGGTTCAGCGATATTTGGGCTGGGGTGGGGCAGCAGCGGCTATTGCCCAGGACCAGCTTTAGCCAACCTGAGTTATAACTCCATTGATGCAGCTGTTTTTATTCTATTCATGATTGGCGGATTTCAAATAGCTAAATTATTTTCAACTGAATAATTCATTGAACTCCGTTTCACTTCAATAAAGGTAAACCATCAATGAGAATAAACATGAAAATAAAAATCATCATAATCACAGTAACTGTAATGTTATCACCTTCTGGCATATTGGCTGGTGAAGACAAAATTGTTAAAAATAACAACACCCAAAAAACGACCATAAGCACAAGCGAATTAAGCAGTGATAAACAGTCAAATAAAACAGCTACTGAAAAATTAATCACTCAAAGCTTAGCGCGTTTGGACGACAACAGATTCAACAGCGAAACAGATTTGAATGTGGTCTCAGACTGGTTAGTTGGATTACCAACAACACAATTTTCTGTGTTAAGCAGCACAGAAAATCTGGGTTCAGATGAGTATGAGTTGAGTATTAATTTGCCATTTAAGTCACCAACACGAAAAAAATTGGATGAGCAGTTAATTAATGTTCAAAAACTTTATGAGTCCGCCAATCATCTACAAAAGCGATTATTTGTCTCAGGTTTGATTCGCGAGATCGTATGGCAATATCAAATAGCTCATAAAAAAAGAGCGATTGAACACCAGAAACTGACGTGGCTGAATAAACAAAAGGCATTGTTGAGCAAATTATTAAGTTCCGGAGGGGCGCATTTAAGTTTATTGAGTGTTGAGAGTCAGGTGATTCAAGTAAAACTGATGATCATTGATTTAGACCAAGAGGTTGACTTGAGGCTCAAGCAATTCCAGCAAATTACCGGCGTAAAAGTTATTCCTGATGGGTTTCATGAAGAGATTTTCACCACCACTAACGATTCAAACCTGAACGAACATCCATCTGTCTTGCAATTACAGTTGGCTCTTGAGCAATCTTCATTGTTATACGAACTGACCGGTAAAGCCAATCAGCCGATTAACGTCTCGTTAAGTGCCATTGATATAAAAACCAATGATTTCAACGACAGACAATATGGCGTGGCTTTTGAGTTACCTTTGGGTTCTGGCAAGCATAAATCGCAAGCCGAACGAGCCTCATGGTTACAAGAGCAAAATGAGTTATCAGTCCAGCTGATGAACTTTAAACGCATTTTTTCACTTGAATTGATAAAGTTGAAGAATGAGCAGTCATTCCTGATGAGTAAGCATAGTCTTTTGCAGCAACAGTCAGAAAAAACCGAGCAGATATTCTCCATGCTAGAACGCCTAAAAAATACCAATGAAATGAACCAAGATCTCTATTACCTGCGTATGGCTGAACTGATTGGCTTAACACAACAAGTTGAATTAAATGAAATATACCTCAAACAAAACATATCAAGACAAAACCAATTGGCTGGAGTCCCTTTATGAATAAGAACACTATGATGTTATTGGCGCTGACCTTTTTATGTCTATCAGTGAGTGCTGATACAGTCATCAAAACAGAAGACTTAGGCCAATTGGCATTAGAATATGCAGAAATTTCTACAGTCAGTAGCTTAAATTTACCTTTGGTTAAAGCCAAAATTTCTCATAAAAGTGGTGAAGCGTTTCAACTTATTGCGCCATTCAAACCACAAAGCCATGAGGTATTAGTTAATAATGGTGAGTTTGTTGATGCTGGGACAGCAATTCTGAAATTGTCTGGCAGTGAAGTTCATCACTTTTTAGAAAAATATGATTCAGCCAAATCACTATTCAGCCTAGCCAAGAAACGCTACGATTCAAATTTAAAACTGTTCAATGAAAAAAGTATCAGCAATGATAAATGGGCAGTCATATCAGAGAATTATTTCAGAAGCAGAGATGAATTTGGCCATTATCAGCATTTCAGTGAGCTTATCCATTCATCACCTGACGTTGACGTCATTCTTATTAAGGCCCCAATTGATGGTTACTATCTCAATTCTGAACCAGTCAATAAACTTGCTGATGAATCAGACTTGGGGCAAATTCTGCCCAAAGCATCTGTTCGTTTGCGGGCTTATATTGGTTCAGCTGAAGCTGAACAATTAATCTACTTTGAGGCTGGTGGTTGTCATATCGAAATTGATGTTGTCAGCCAAACATCCATGGGATACTTTCAAGAGGTTTGGAGCAAACCTTTGGCTGATGATTGTGAACTTAAATATGGTCAAATTCTCAGAGTGACCCCGTACCAAACTGTTGCAGCCTATCAAGTTCCAAAATCCAGTGTACTTTCAATCAAAAGAGCCACTTATATCCTGGTGAAAAAAGCAGAGGAGCTGATAGTTACACCCATTACAATAAAAGGTGCTGAAGCAAATTATTACATCGTTACGTCGACCAGTACTCTTGATAACAGTCGAGTGCTTTTTACTTCTGTGGCAGCTGTTCAAGGTGTTTTGATGGGCCTTGGAGGTGAATAGATGTTAGATAAAGTCATTCAATTTTCACTGACACAACGACTTTTTCTTTCAGTCATTCTTGGGGTTTTTCTTGTTCTGGGCTTTTATGCTTGGAAACAAATACCTATTGATGCTTTTCCTGATATCTCTACCACACAAGTTAATGTCATTATCAAAGCGCCAGGCATGACAGCAGAGGAAATTGAGTCTCAAATCACCAGTGTTATTGAAACTGAACTGTTAGGCATCCCTAATAAGGACATTTTGCGCTCAACCACCAAGTATGCCATTACCTCCATTACCATAGACTTCATTAACAAAACTGATATTTATTGGGCCCGACAACAAGTAAACGAACGGTTGTTGAGTATATGGGATCAACTTCCTTTGGGTATTGAAGGTGGGTTGGCACCAATGAGTTCACCATTGAGCGAAATGTTCATGTTTACCATCGAAAACCCCTCGCTTTCACTCACAGAGAGAAAGCATATCTTGGATTGGCAAATACGTCCTTTACTGAGAACCGTGGCAGGGGTGGCAGACGTTAATATCTTAGGTGGAGAAACAAAAACCATTCAATTTGAACCTGATCACATCGCCATGGCGCATGCTCAAATTGGTATTGATGAAGTTCACAATGTCATAAAAAGTGTCAATATAAACGGCAGTGTTGGTCGCATTGATGTGGGTGTTGAGTCATTAATCATACGAACTGAGGGACGCTACCAATCCATTGAAGATGTTGCCGCTACAGTAATCAAGAATGACTCAGGAGCCATATACCGCCTTAAGGATTTGGGCGAAATCTCATACAACAGCTTAGTCAGGTATGGAGCAGTGACAAAGGATGGCGAAGAAACCGCTCAAGCACTCGTGGTAACACTGAAAAACGCCAATACATCTTCAGTCATTGATGCTGTTCAAGAAAAGCTCAGACAAATAGAAATGACCTTACCCGAGCAGACCCAATTAAATGTTTTTTACAACCGGAAAAATCTGATTGAAACTGCGGTTGGCACGATTACCAATGCATTGTTTCAAGCCATCATTTTGGTGATAGTTTTACTGACCATATTTCTAGGCAACATGCGTGCTGCATTGGTGGTCTCAACTTCAATACCTATTGCTGTGCTTATTACCTTTTTCCTGATGTATCAATTTGGTTTATCGGCAAATTTAATGAGCCTAGGTGGTTTGGTTATAGCCATAGGTATGATTGTTGACTCTTCTGTGGTGGTAGTAGAAAACATCGTTTCCCAATTGAGCAAAAACGCCAACTTACCTCGATTACACCTGATGTACAGAGCCACTAAGTCGATTGCAGCACCGGTTTTTTCTGGAACCATCATCGTTATTATGGTTTTCGTACCTTTATTGAGTTTAACTGGGCTGGAGGGGAAGTTATTTTCACCGGTGGCAGTAACCATCGTATTTGCTATGTGCGCTGCATTGGTTATTTCACTGACGGTCATACCGGTGCTTGCTTCATTAATTATCAAGAATAGGGTTGCTAACACACCAAAATATTTACTGCGTTTGCAATCGTCTTATGCAAAAACGCTCGAAAATACATTGGCAGCCCCAATGATTCCGATAATCATCTTTATCATTTTATTGGTTCTAAGTGGTTTGGTTTATATGTTCTTAGGTAAAACATTTATGCCAGTGCTTGATGAGGGCGATATCATTGTACAACTGGAAAAATCACCAACAATTTCACTTGAGGAATCGGTGAAATTAGACCAACAAATTGAAACAGCTTTGTTATCCAATGTGTCCGAAATAAAACAAATTGTTGCAAGGGTTGGCTCGGATGAACTGGGGTTAGATCCCATGAGTTTAAATGAAACTGATGTGTTTATGGAGCTGCGACCAAAAGCTGAATGGCAAGTTTCTTCAAAACAAGAAATTGAAGATAAAATCCGTGAAATACTGATTCAATACCCGGGAATTAATTTCGGTTTCACACAACCCATCCAAATGCGCGTATCAGAAATGCTCACAGGATCATCAGGAGCAGTTACCGCAAAAGTTTTTGGGTCAGACGTTAACCTCCTGGCTGAGTTAGCACAAAACATAGCTGACGTTGTTAAAATCACCCAAGGCAGCCAAGATGTTCAAACCACTTTAATTGAAGGTGGTGATTTTCTTAACGTCAAATTAAAGCCTGAGTTAGCCAGTGAGTTTAACTTGAGTGTCTCAGAGCTATCTCACTATTTAAATATTCAAGTGAATGGTTTTAAAGCGGCAGAAGTCATTAACGGCAAAGTTAAAACCCCCTTTATGTTTTCGGGCATAGCAAAAAACGGTGGCATATCATCCATCGAAGGTCTAAAACAAATACCATTACAAATGCCCGACAACACAACTTTAAAATTATCTGATGTTGCGGAGGTTTCATTGTCTCAGGGGCCGGCTGTTATTGAGCGAGAAGATGCCGAACGTTTTGCTGTGGTTGCGAGCAATGTGGTTGGACGTGACATGGTGGGTTTTGTTGAGGAGTTACAGAAAAACATAGCCAATGATGTGTCACTTCCAAGTGGTTACTACATTGAATTCGGTGGAGAGTTTGAAAATCAAATCAGAGCCACAAGAAACTTGATGACCGTCATTCCTTTGGTTTTGTTTTTAATTGTTTTAATTTTATTTACCACCTTTAAATCTTTGGCCAAATCCAGTTTGATCATTGTCAATATACCTTTTGCGCTGATGGGTGGTGTTTTTGGCTTATTTTTCAGTGGAGAATATGTATCAGTTCCAGCATCCATTGGATTCATTGCATTGATTGGGGTATCTGTCCTCAATGGTGTGGTTATGCTTTCTCATTTCGAATCTGTTAAATACAAAAGCCTGAATTTAACTCGGTTAATATCGAATGCAGCAGGGGACAGGTTACGTCCCATATTAATGACAGCCACCACAGCCATGTTTGGCTTAATGCCTTTGGTGGCAGCATCAGGACCTGGCGCTGAGATTCAAAAGCCGCTTGCTATTGTAGTTATCGGTGGGCTATTCACTTCAACACTGGCAACCTTATATTTATTACCTATTCTTTATTACAAACTCGAGGGGATAACGCGTGAGTGATTTTCAACTGTTTTCCATAATCATTAATAAGTCAATTAAAGACGATGCTGTTGATATCGTTCTTAATTCAAACATAATTACTGGTTTTACAATGAGCCAAGTGTTCGGTTACAGTCGAAAGCACGCAAAATATGACATCAGAGAACAAGTCGAGGGTTATAAAAATTTTTACCGCCTGGATATCATACATAAGACCCATGAGCTGGATGAGCTGTTAACGGCATTTAAACAACTGGACAGTCAGTTCAAACTTAAATATTGGGTTTCACCCATCTCAGACTTTGGTGAAATATGACTGCTATTAAAAATCATATATTTTAATCCGTGTATACTTAAATCCCAATTTGGAAAAAGCCCCTGTAAGAAAGAACAAAAAATCAGCTGGAATGAGTGCGGCATCCAGCAGATTTGCCTGCCTGCTTTATTGGCAGACGAGCACCGCTGGCAGTATTCCAAGCCATGTACCTTCAGTAGTAAACTCAATGCCATTACCTTCAAAATTTTGTTGTTTTTTCAACAGGCTGCCAATGAATAGATTGAAGCTAAAATCTGGGCATGAACGATTAAACCAACGTATTTGAATAGTCCAATGTGATTTATTTATATCGTAAGTGTTCTGAGTTAAAAGGTTATGGCTTATTAAGATGAATATTTAAGTAACAATATTCACCAGCTAAGTCCAAGTCTCATGTTAGGGACAATTGGCAATCCATATTTTTCCTCAACTGTTAATGAACCTGTCTCAATAAAATAATCCCGACAACATGGGTTTTTGGTATTTAATGCATTGGTAAGTTGTAACTCAAATTTCCACATGCCAAGATCTGACTGCCAAGTCTTGTTGAGTTTTAAACTGATTTGAAAAAAGTCTTCAAAAGTGACTTGGTTGCGCTCGCCAATGATGAGTTGGTTACCAGATTGAGTGACAATTGTGGTTGGCCAGCCATTATGATAATCTGCATTGAGATCCAGGCGCCATTGATTGATGGGTAAACCCAGATAGAATTTAAATGCATTTTTTTGATTCCAACTTCTGGGTACTTGATTTGATTCAAATTGATCTTTCACATCACCGTAGGCATAACTCGATGACCATTCTAATTGCCTGTATTTTCCTTGCAAAGTTAATTCAATCCCAGCAGCCTTGGCATCATCAGGGTTGAGTCTTATGCGGTCATAAAACAAATCTGGTAACACATGAAGTTCATTGAATAAATTTTCATAGTAGGGGTGTGTTTGGCTGTATTTCTTATAATATATTTCACTGAGGAATTGCCACTGATTTGCGAATCGATGATTGAATTCAAAAACTGCTAAGTCGGCTGATGCTGGTTGAAAATACTGAGGTTGTGCGTCTTCCAATAGCAGTTCATCAATGTGTTGTGCTTGTTGGTGACGACCCAGACCAACGTGCCATGATGTGTGGCTGGTAGGAAAATAAGCTATGTTTAATCGAGGGCTCAAGTCACCACCACTGACCCATTCTTGGTTCAAATAATGCACGCCCAAATCAATGACCCAGTTATCATTGGCTTGATACCTGGCATTGGCATGACTTTTGATGGCAACACCATGTTCTTCAAATTGAAACGACTGAATGACTTCAGCATTTAAGCCCAATAAGTTGACCAGATCACTGTCATGTTTGATGTTTCTGAACGATGAAATTTGAGTTTCCTCAGCTGTTATATCAACGCCGTAATCAAAGACGATGCTGTGACTGATAAGCCATTGGTGGGTGAATTTTAAACCTTGAAAAGTACTCTCTATGTCATCATCCACGAACGCTTCTGTGTTGGTGTCATTTAAGCTACCTAAGCGACGATCATGTCGGCGACTGGCATAGGCTTGAAAATTGATTAGATGATTCCGCAAGTCATCATACTGCCACTGAAGCCAGAGATTCTGGTCATGGTAATCAGCCCGAGCAGTTTCATCATCTTGGTCAATTGTTATTTCATCTCGCGAAAGCAGCAAATGTTGCGACATGCTCCATTGGTCATTGATTATTTGAGATGTTTTAAAGTAGCCATCGTCATACTCTGGATTAATGGGTACATCTTTGATTAAATGCTTATCAATTAATTGACCACCGGTTCTCAATGCCATCATGTAATACCTGTCTTTGTTAGTATTATGATGCCTGTAAGTATATGAACTGCTTAAAAACCCCATGTTAGCCTCATGATTGGGTAAATCAGCCCATTGGTTACTTTGAACGTCAACCACACTGCTCAGACGCCCACCGAATTCAGCCGGAAACACACCACTATAGAAATCAATTGAATCCACCACGGTATCATTGATGGTTGAAAATAAAGAAAAAAAGTCTTTGAAGTGGTAGGGGTTTCTCAATTCCCTGTTATCAAGTAAAACCAGCGCCTCATTTAAATTACCACCGCGGGTGTGTACTTTGCCATTGATGCCATTGGAAGAGGTGCCTGCCAAACGTTCAGCAGCCCTTAACGGGTCATGGTTAAAAGTCGATTTGTTATCTAAGTCTTGTCTTGATAAGGAAGTTTGGCTGTTGGATTGGTTATTAAAGTTAACCAAACTGGTAGACACCCTTATGTCAGAGAGCCTCAAAGGTAGTCGTGTGAGCTGGGTGTTTATTATCTGTGTTTTTTTAGGGTTGATTAAAAGCTGGATGTCTGTGGGGTAATAACCTTTGGCTTTTATTTTCACCGAAAAATCAGTTTGGCGAGTGGTTGTAATGAAAACGCTGCCTTTACTGCTTGTGTGGTTTTGTTCATTACCAACGACTTCAAAGCCACTGATTGCCATGTCAGATTCTGCATCTGAGGCATGGATGATGAATACCGAAGTTTTGTTGTCTGCTTGAGGTTTAATGACGTATGTATTTTCAGTTGTACCGTCAACCGCTTGTAAATCAAACTTAAGGTTTTTGATCGCGCTACGAAAAGCAGGTATCGTTGCTTCTTCTATGCTCAGTGGCTGATTTAAAGTGCTCTGATTTAAATAGTCACTGCTGTAAAACAGGTTAAAACCCGCATGGTTATAGTCAAAAATCCACTGCTTTAGGGTCTTGATTTCTGCTTTTACCTCATAGGACGAAGCAAGCAGAAACAATAAGCACAAGCAGCTTAATTTTTTGGTCATTAAATCAAGGTAAATATAAAATAAACATCTTATGATTATTCAGTGGTTATTTGCAATACTCCATTGTTGATGTTGTAGTTCAACTGAGTAGAGAGAAACACTGTTTTTATGGCCTGATCAGACGAAATATTCTTTATATTGCCACTCAATCTGATTCTTTTGGCATTGGATTGTAGACCACTCCAGTCAACATCAAGCCCAGTTTGGCGGGCAAACCACGTAACAAATTCATACAATGATTTACCATCTAATTGATAATTCGCTTGAGACTTGAAGGTCCAGCCCCACACGCTGTCATATGGGTTCACTGCTGAAACTTGAATCATGGCATCAGAAGATGTCAATAATTGGTTTGCGTTAATGGTGTGTTGCTTATTTTGATCACTGGTTGCAGTGAATTTTACTTTCCCATTTCGCACTGCCACATTAAGTTGATCAGCTTTTTGGCTCACAACATACCTTGTCCCAACATGTTGAACAATACCCTGGTTGGTTTGGATAAGAAGGGGGAGTGTTTGAGTCACATCATCAGTGTCATGATAAATGTTGCCTTTGATCAGATTAATTGTGCCAGAATCGATGGTTAACTCGGTGTTGTTGTCTACCCTGAGTTCACTGCGATCGGCCAGTGTCAAAGCCAAATAACCCGAGTCAGATGTTTTTATTGTTGTGTTTGCATTAAATTCAGTTTCAATGGCTAAACTCTGCCAGGCTTTACCTTTAGTTTTAAATTGAACTGATCCACTGAAACCACTGATGCTGGCAATTTGCTTAGCTACCAGAATAGGCTCTTGTTGTTGTAAAGTGAATATAGTTAGCACCGCAGCAAATACAACACTTGCAGCCATGGCCCAAACATACCTTTGTTTGTTGGGCTGTTTCTTTTTAACCACCATTTGTTGCCAATGCCTTCTGACGTTTTCTTTAGCAACTACAGACATTTCTTCAGAGGGAGTGGTTCTCGAATCAACTTTTTTCAGTAAAGATTTAATGTCTATCGATTGATCTTTATTGCGATTTTTATCCATGGTTATGCGCCTTCTGTTCCAATAACAAATCTCTCAAGGTATCGTGATCAAGCATTTTTGAAATGACTTGCTGAAATGACTTTCTGGCCCTAGAAAGGGATGATTGGACCGCGATTTGAGTCATTGAAAATTTTTCAGCAATTTCATTCACACTTAATTGTTCAATGTATTTACAAGTCAGAATGTTGCCATAATTTTCTGGCAAATGGTCCAGTACTTCTTCAATGATTTGTTTTAGCTGTTGATTCATGGTTATTTTCTCTGGTTCGTCTTGGTCACTCATGGCTATGTTTTCTAAAATATGTCTCATATCATCAGAATCTGCAATGGGCTGTACAAACTTAGCTCTTCTGTTGTTTTTAATAAAATGTGCATGAATCATGCTGCGGCTGATTTGACACATCCAAGTAAACAGTGCCGCTTCACCCCGGTAATCGCTGATTTTGTCCAACGCTTTACACAGCGTATCCTGAGCTAAATCATTTGCCAGATCATAGTCTTGGTTAACCCGGCTCATGATAAACCTGAATAATTTTGGGTGGTATTCATCAAAAAACACATTGAATGCATGTTCATCACCTCTTATGAGCAGTTTTGTTAGTTTTAAGTCACGACTGTACTTATTCATCCATTTCATTTTTAACAATTGTTTAACGCTTAGAGAGTACATCTTAAATAAATCAATCTAACTTTTTTTAAATTTATTAAAAATAGCGCGATTGATTTCATCAGCTCATCATCTCAAAGCAGGAAAGAGGGTATTAACCTAATTGGAAAGTGAATAACTCTAACAACATAACAGGCTGATTAATGTTTAATAAAATTGCAAACTTACCTATTGAAAATAAACGTTTTTATAAAAATAAAAACAGACTTATTAAGAACCAATCAATTCATAATAATAAAGCTTTAACCCAATGCACACCGCACTCAATGGGCTTACGGCTCATGTTGATATCACCAGCTGATGATAATAGGGCGGCGGTTGAAGAGTTTATAGCTGATGGCTATGAGAAACATTTTTCTGCCAAGCTGATGGATTTTTTCCCCATCATCTTGGCTATTAAGGATGATGAAAATGATCGTTATTTAGGGGCTGTTGGGTTGCGTTATGCCGATGATTACAAGCTTTTTTCTGAAAATTATTTAAGTCATTCGATTGAATTTGAACTAGAACAAAAAGAATTAAATGCCATTGACAGAGACGAAATAATTGAACTGGGACACTTTGTGGTAGGTAGGAATTCAGATGTAAATACGGTTATCCCACTGGTAGGTCAATTTTTAAAAACACTCAACGTCAGATGGGCTATTTATACTTTATCCAGACCGATCAAAGTGGCATTTAACCGTTTAGGGATCAAGTTGACTCATTTACAACATGCGCATCAAGCTGCTTTGTTCGATTCGAAAACTGACTGGGGCAGGTATTACGACTTCAAACCTGCGGTGTATTACTCGGACATCACCAGAAACCTCATTTGATTGAATTACTATGAATCATTTAATCAATCAAATTTATCAGTATGATGATCTGCATCCAAATGAACCTGCACACTTGGCGATTCATTTGGATAATGGCAAACACTGGCTGGAAACTGATCGAGTGGCCACTGAACTAGGCTGGGTACTGGTTCCTGTGCCGCACTTTTTTACACAACAACAAATTAACCACATGCTTGATAAAGCCGCTGTTAATTGTGTAGTTTGTCATGAGTCAATCAAGCCTTTCTATGAAAGTTTGGGTTTCTCTGCTTGTGAAGATTATTCCCAAGGAATCTGTTTTTTGAGCAGAAAAAAGTATTCAGCAAAAACTTTGCATCATGGCACCCATAAAATCACTTTCACTTCAGGTTCAACGGGGACTCCTAAGGGCGTTTGTCTGAGTAAACAACACCTCTCCAGAGTGGGTCAATCGTTGGCTGGGGCTACAGCTGAATTTAACTTAACCAAGCATATCAGCTTATTACCTTACAGTGTGTTACTTGAAAACATGGCGGCTCACTATGCCAATGATTATGCCGAACTTGAAATCATCAGTCCCCCTTTGGCAGATGTTGGATTAACGGGTTCTGGCCAGTTCGATGTAAAAAAATTAGTGGATGCGTTACTCCTACATCAGCCAGACAGCATGATTATGATGCCGCAAATGTTGAAACAATTAATCAGTTACCAAATAAGTGTCAAAGCCGACTTGAGCTTCATTAAATTCATCGCTGTGGGTGGCGCGGTTTGCACCAAAAGCACCATTGAACAAGCACATCATTTGGGGCTACCCGTTTATCAAGGTTATGGCATCAGCGAATGTGGTTCAGTGATTACGTTGGATACCAACACAATCGCTCCAGGCACAGTCGGGAAAGCCCTTGCGCATTGTGACTTAACACTGGCCGAAGACGGAGAAATAGAAGTCACAGGACCCATGTTTTTAGGTTATTTGGGTGAGGAAGAGGCTGTCGATAGCCAAGAAAATGCCACCAGGTATAAAACCGGTGATATGGGTTATCTCAATGATCAAAATGAATTAATCATCACTGGCAGAAAAAAGAACATCATCATCAATTCATTTGGCAGAAATATCATGCCTGATTGGATTGAAGGGGCGCTTTTATCAATTAATGGCATATTTCAAGCTGTCGTTTATGGCGAAGGCAAGCCTTTTATTTCAGCTTTGATAGTGACCCAACTGAACCCAAACCAGTTGAATAGGGCGATAACCCAACTGAACCAAACATTACCTGATTATGCAAGGATCGAGCAGTATTTAACAGTTCAACCGTTCACTGTCGCTGATGACATGTTAACCAATTCAGGTAAAACAAAACCATTTCAAATCATTCATCATTATAAAGATCAATTGGAGAATTTATATGCAACAAGCATTAAAAAACAAGCCAACGCAATTTGAAAAATTATGCATTGATACGCAAAAAGAACAACAAGAATTACTTGATGTTCCTGTTATCAATCAAGCAATGCAAGGCAATATTTCCCGAGATACTTACATCGCCTTTTTAACCCAGGCATACCACCATGTTAAACACACAGTGCCTTTGCTGATGTACACCGGTAGCCGTATTTCACATCAGGATGAGTGGCTGCGATCTGCCATGGCGGAATATATAGAAGAGGAGATTGGTCATGAAAAATGGATTCTTAATGACATCAAAGCGGCTGGCGGTAACCCAACAGAAGTGAGTCAGTCAGAACCTGCCTTTGCAACAGAAATGATGGTTGCCTACGCCTATGATTCTATCAGTAGAAAAGACCCATTAACCTTTCTAGGCATGGTTCATGTACTGGAAGGTACCAGTGTTGCCTTGGCTACCAAAGCGGCCAACACCATCAAGGATTCACTGTCGCTGCCCAACAATGCATTTACTTATTTATATTCTCATGGAGATTTAGATCAAGACCACCAAAAGTTTTTTCAAGACCTTATTAACCGAATGACTGATTCTCAAGTAGATATCGTGATTCACTCTGCCATCAGGTTCTATCAACTTTATGCCAATATTTTTAAGAGTTTGTCATGACTAACAGCATCCAATGGGACCAGACTGTAGTGGTTTTAACCGGTGCTTATGGTGGCTTGGGCAGAGCACTTGCCACATCACTGTCTGAAAGAGGTGTTGAACTCATTTTGGTTGGCAGGAACCTTGAGAAATTAAAGTCACTGGCATCAGAACTGCCCAGTCAAACACATTTCATGTCAGGAGATGTATCAGATCCATTTACTTTAGATGCCATCAATCAATTAGCCAATGGTTCTGACAGGCCAATTCGCATGTTAATAAATAATGCGGCAGTCAGTCATGTTTCATATTTAGAAAATTGTGATGACCAAGCCATCATTGATACGGTCAATGTGAACCTCATAGCGCCCATGATATTAAGCAAAAAACTACTTGCTTGGCTGAAAGCTGGTAATCGGGCTCAAATCATTAACATCGGATCTAGCTTTGGTGGCATTGGTTTCCCTGGGTTTAATACCTATTGTGCCAGTAAATTTGGACTGCGTGGTTTTACCCAGGCTTTGAATAGAGAACTTAACGGCACATCAACAACAGCTCAATACTTATCCCCAAGAGCCATGTCAACCAACATCAATTCTAATGAAGTCAATGCATTGAATTCACAATTGGGGAATGCCGTAGATAAGCCAACAAAAATTGCACAATCAATCATTGATTCAATCGAAAAGAAACACTCAGAAAAGTTCTACGGCTGGCCAGAAAAGTTTTTCGTAAAAATCAACGCGTTGATGCCCAGTCTGGTAACCAAGGGCATTAACAAGGACCAAAAAACCATCCAACATCATTTAAACAACGAGGTTAAGTCATGAAACAAAATACATGCATCTATTTAACAATCTATACATTACTATCATTCAGTATTCAGACCCAGGCAGCCATGTCGGAAGAAGTCGTAGAAATTCAAAAGCAGTGGGCCGAAGTAAATTACATGCCCGATGGCGATGCCAAAGAAAAGGCTTTTGAAAAGTTATCAAATGTCGCCACCCAAATCAGATTAAACCACCCTCAAGATGCAGAGTCTTGGATTTGGGAGGGTATTGTCTATTCTTCCTATGCAGGGGCTAAAGGTGGTATAGGTGCCTTGAGTCTGGCTAAAAAAGCCAAAGCTGCTTACGAAGAAGCCATTCAAATTGATGGTTCAGCACTCAATGGTTCGGCCTATACCAGTTTAGGAATACTTTACAGTAAAGTGCCTGGTTGGCCAATTGGATTTGGCAGTGATAAAAAGGCCATGAAACTGCTTAAACAAGGCTTGAAATATAATCCAGAAGGCATTGACTCAAATTATTTTTATGCCGAATTTTTATACGAAGAAGAGGATTACTTAACTGCCAAAAATCATTTACAAAAAGCAAAATCAGCGGAGCCAAGAACTGACCGGCCTAAAGCAGATGAAGGCAGACACAGAGAAATTGAGCAGCTTCTGGTTAAAGTTAATGAAGAATTAGCTGATTGATTCACCCTCAAAGTATTTAGCAACACCTTGAAATCAAACTGCAGTGATCAAAAGCTATTGGTCACTGCAGAATTATGATCTAAGTCACTGCTTTGACATTATGTTAACTCAACTCACATCAAAGAAGTTACAAACTTTTTTTGAAAAACCCAAGGCCTCGTGAGGTTTTTTGTCTTGAAATTTGCTTCGATGAATCGTTGTGAGTAAATGGCTCAATCGTGTGGTCTGATACCTTAAGATATTTTTTTCTGAGAGGTTTGTTTAAGTCATTTTTTAAATACCATATGTTTGCCAAATTAGCTGACTCTATCTGCTTATCGGGTTTGATCAGGTGAATGAATTGTTCAATGATTTTTTTACAATGAGCTTCAGAACACCTTGAAAATTAAATATGAAAAATAGAGGGATAATATAATCAGGGCTTCGATCTTTTGAATGCCTCTTTTATAAACCAAGAAGAACAAGCATGCTGAAGTTAGTACGAATAGACCGGGTAAATCAAATTCTAAATAAGATGACTGAATCAAAACTGGGCTGATTAAAGCCGCGGCACCTATAGGTACCAATGTGTCAAAAACATTACTGCCCAGTATATTACCTATGGACAAACTGTTGCGTTTACTTAAAACTGCACGCAAAGAAATAGCGAATTCAGGCAAACTGGTTCCAGGGCCAATGATCATCACTGCCACCACAGATTGTGGCAGTTCGAATAGTACCGCTAAATTGGCAGCACTGTTAACAGTCAATTCAGCACTGAAAGTAATAATGACCAATCCGGCAATCAGCTTCAACCAAGTCATTAAGCGAGGGTGTATAACCAATGCTTCATTGGTTGAGTTGTGCTTGCCGTCAAAAAAAAGAACCATTAAATAAGCACCATAAACCGCGATTAAAATCGCTCCATCCAAAGCACCAATCATCAAGTCTAAACCCATCAATAACAACAATATGACTGATAACAGCAAAGTAGAACCGACTAAAAATATTTCTCGCTTTGTAGCCAGCACATAAGTAACCAAACCCATAAATCCAAGGACAAAGCCAATTTGGGTATAAGCACTACCAATACTGGTGCCAAAAATAATGCCAGACATGTCCTTACCAGCCAAAGAGTCCAAGGATGCAGAGATGGCAACAACCAGCTCAGGTAAATCACTGCCGATGGCCAAAATCACCATGCCAACAAATAAATCTGAAAGTTGGTAAATTTGTGCCAATTTAACCGAAGCATTAATGGTTATGAGGCTTGACCAACCCAATATACCGACAGCAGTTATCAGCAGAAGGGCATCAATCATTGATAAATTTTATAACCGAATGTGTACAAGGGGTTTTGCGCACATTCCCTCGAAAATTCACATATTTCCATCTATGTTGCTGATTTAAATCATTTTTAAGGCATGTAATTTTCCGATTAGTCAACTTTTAGGCCACAATATCATTGAATTGAGCCTAAATTCGGTCAATGAATTCTGGTTTTAGCATTTGTAGCCTCTTTTAATTCACCCATTCCCTCGAAAATTCACACATATTTTGATAGGTGTCTGTATTTAAATGCTTTTTTAGGAAATATGGTTTAATCATTTTCATAATGTACTGATGGATCAAATACCCCAGGATAAGTAAAGTCAGGCCCAAGTTGTATATTGGACCAACAGGTGTATTCATGCAAACAGTTACGGGTTGATGAATATTGCATCACTTTGAAGCCTAACTTTCCTCATGAATTTGAATGAGCACAACCTAAATTATTTTCTTTCTTAACCGTGAAACATTCCAGTTAATCAAATGCCTCATTAGTCGTTCATAAAGCCACTTTTTAATTCCGGAGAGGTTTGTCCCAACCTCAGAATAAAAATCATCTGGCGAGTCATATACACCATAATCATCATGTATACCTTCCTTTTGAATGTAAGTATCTTTCCCTTGCCAGTCAATCTCAGGATTTGACAAACAAGTTGTTGCCACACCGTATCCACAGAACGAGCCTTTTTCACTTGGGAATTTCGCTTGAATAGCACTTAGGTAAGGTTGATCTAGAATGAACCCTTCAAGATTAATCCATCGCCCTTCATAAAAAACTTCTACCCAACTGTGAATGATGTATTTAGGGGCCAGCCAAAAAATATAACTTGGTATCGCACCTTTTTGAAGTTTCTGGTCTATGGTAAATCCATGAAACCTACAAGATATGCCAAGACCACGAAGTAACGCCATAAGCAGATTGCCCTTGGTGTTGCACTGACCATAACCATCTGAAAGCACTTGGCTTGCTGGAATGTCATCACTTATGTTGTAGCCAAATTTCACCTCATCACGTACATATTGATAGGCAGCTCCAATTTTTTCGTACTCATTCAATTTCATCCACGCTCTTGATTTGATTAAGTTTTGAATACTTAGGTTTTCATAGTCCAAAATTTCAGTGCTGGATGTGTAAATTTTGTTTATGGCTTCAGTCCCACCATCAATTTTATTTGTTTTTTTGGTTTGCATAATAACTCTTAATTACATGTTATCTCCAATTTTAATATCTATAGTAACTATAGAGTCAAGACTCGATTTAAATAAACGTATTTCTGATTATAAGTGATAGCAAGCTACCGATTGGCAGCTTGCCGTTGTTGAACATTACCACTTCATTTTTTGTAATCTCACAGCGTTTAATATTGCCAATAACGCCACACCAACATCAGCAAAAACCGCTTGCCACAAGGTAGCCATACCAGCTGCACCCAAGATTAAAACAAGCACCTTTACACCAAATGCCAGAATGATATTCTGCCAAATGACTCCTTGAGTGGACTTACTGATATTAAAGCCCGTAACAAATTTTGAGGGTTGGTCTGTCTGAATAATCATATCAGCCGTTTCAATAGCCACATCGCTGCCATTGGCACCCATAGCAATACCTAAGTGACTGGTTGCCAACACCGGTGCATCGTTGATCCCATCACCCATGAAAGCAATGACCTTAGTTGGGTCTTCCTTGAGCTTTTCTACATGGTTCAATTTATCCTCAGGAAGTAAGCCACCCCTGGCTTGGCTGATTGATAATTCTCCAGCAACCATTTGTGTGATCGAATCCTTGTCACCTGAAAGCATGACAATTTCTTTGATACCTAAGTTCCTGATTGCCAAAATGGTTTGATTTGCATCATCTTTTAATTCATCCGAGATGGTTACAAAACCAGCATAATCACCATCAATTGCAACCAAAACAATGCTATCAACTATTGAATCAATTTCATCAGGTGTTTTGATTTCAAATTGATCCATTAACTTTTTATTGCCGGCTAGCACACTCTTGCTCTTCACTATTCCTCTTAGACCTTTCCCAGCTATTTCATCAACATCACTGGCATCAGAAATATCAGCGGAATTTTCATATTGCATGATGGCTTTGGCAATTGGGTGGGTTGATGTCTTCTCCAGTGACAAAACATAGCTCATGAATTCATCCTCAGTCATATCATTTGAGATATTGATTTCTTTGACCTTAAATGTTCCCTTGGTCACCGTTCCTGTTTTGTCCATGACCAAAGTGTTTACTTGTATCAAGGTATCCATGAAAGTAGCTCCTTTAAACAAGATGCCATTTTTTGAGGCTGCTCCCAGGCCACCAAAGTACCCAAGTGGTATAGATATCACTAATGCACAGGGACAGGAAATCACTAAGAATATCAATGCCCTGTATAGCCAATCCTGAAACTGATAGGTTTCAACAAAAAAATAAGGAAGAATGCAAATTGCAATGGCCAAATAAACCACGATGGGGGTGTATATTTTGGCAAGCCTTCTGATAAGTAATTCAGTCTTGGCTTTTTTAGCTGTTGCGTTTTGAACCAGGTTAAGTATTTTTGCCACAGATGAATCGTTATATAGCTTTTCAACCTCAACCTCAATTACTGACTCAAGATTAATTGAACCTGCCAAAACATTTTCACCTTCAATTAAACTTTGAGGCTTACTCTCTCCTGTTATTGCAGCTGCATTCAAGCTGGCCTTATCAGAAATTAACTTCCCATCAAGCGGTACTTTCTCACCCACCTTAATTTGAATGGTATCGCCAATCTTGACAGACTCTGGGTCTACTGTCTGATAATTACCGTTAGTAAGCACATGTGCAGTTTTAGGCCTCACATCGAGCAAAGCTGTGATGTTATTCTTGGCTCGATTAACTGCAGCGTTTTGAAACAACTCTCCAATGGCGTAAAACAACATCACTGCAACACCTTCTGGATACTCTCCTATAGCCATGGCACCAACTGTCGCAATAGTCATCAAGAAAAACTCTGTGAAAACCTCTCCATTCTTGAGTGCCTCGATAGTCTCTTTAATTACCGGAAGGGCAACTGGCAAATAAGCTGCAATGTACCAGGTAACTAAAACCCACCCGTCAAAGAACTCATACTTAAAAACATGCTCAATGGCTAAACCAGTGAGTAATAATATAAATGATGTGATTGCTGGTAGATAACCACTGTTTTCATGATTGTGATCATGACCGTCGTTTTCTGTATGTTCATGTGAGCTCATGATTTTTCTCCATTTTCTTTTTTATCCTTTGACACCCATTCATACAAAATGGGCAGGATAAATAATGTTAATAATGTTGATGAAATGATGCCGCCTATGACAACTGTAGCAAGTGGGCGTTGTACTTCAGCACCAGTACCGGTGTTCAGTGCCATTGGCACAAATCCCAAGCTTGCAACCAGTGCTGTCATCAAAACCGGACGCAGGCGTGTCATTGCCCCTTTGATCACCGAATGGTAAAGATTACCTGTTTTTTCCCATAAATCCTTGATAAATGAGAGCATCACTAAACCATTGAGAACAGCCACGCCAGATAAGGCAATGAAGCCAACTCCTGCTGATATTGAAAATGGCATGCCCCTTAACCAAAGTGATATCACCCCACCTGTTAGCGCCAATGGAACACCAGTGAATATAATCAATGCATCTTTAAAGGAGCTGAATGCCATGATCAGCAGGCCAAAAATAATGATCAAAGTGATGGGTACAACAATAGAGAGCCTTTGACTGGCCGATTCCAACTGTTCGAAAGTGCCGCCATAATCAAGCCAGTAACCAGCTGGTAGTTTGACATCTGATGCAATTTTGATTTTCGCCTCATCCACAAATGAACCTAAGTCCCGATCTCTGACGTTGGCAGTAACCACCACACGACGTTTACCATTTTCCCTACTAATCTGATTGGGTGCTGGTGCCTGAATCAACTCGGCAACCTCACTTAAAGGCACGTAGCTGCCATCATTTAAAGGCACTGGAAGCTCAGATAAACGACTCAAATCACGCCGCAACGACTCATCTAATCGAACCATGATTTCAAATCGTCTGTCACCTTCATATATGGTTCCAGCCCCTTGGCCACCAATGGCAGTTTGAACAACATGTTGAACATCAGCCACATTAATGCCATAGCGTGATAAAGATACTCGGTCAGGTATCACCGAAAGCATGGGTAGGCCAGTCACTTGTTCTACCCGGCCATCAGCCACACCATCGATCTGCTCAATGACTTCAAGTATCTCATTGCTTGATTCAAGCAGCTGATCCAAGTCATCACCAAACACCTTAATGCCCAAATCGGCTCTGACGCCAGATATGAGTTCATTAAAGCGCATCTGGATAGGTTGAGTGAATTCATAGTTATTACCTGGAAGTTCACGCACCGCTGCTTCAATTTGCTCAACCAATTCACTTTGAGTTAGGGTTGGATCTGGCCACTGGTCCCTGGGATTGAGCATGATGAAATTATCAGCTACATTTGGTGGCATAGGATCGGTTGCAACTTCAGGTGTACCAATTTTGGCAAACACTTTTGCAACTTGTGGAAATTCCAAAATCCTTTCCTCCAACACCTTTTGCATCTGGATGGCTTGCTCTAAACCTGTACCTGGTATCCTCATTGCATGCATGGCAATATCACCCTCATTGAGTTCAGGAATAAACTCTGAGCCCAATGTGGTTGCTAACCACCCAGCAAAACTGACCAACGCCAAGGCACCAACCAAAACCAACCAACGTAATTTAATGGCTGCTTTTAACAAGGGTTGATATATGGATTTGGCACCACGAATGATGAAGCTTTCTTTCTCACTGACCTTACCATTCATAAATATGGCAATCGCTGCAGGGATAAAGGTAAATGAAAGCACCAAGGCAGATAGCAGCGCCATCACCACAGTTGATGCCATCGGGTGAAACATCTTACCTTCCACACCAGTTAAGGAAAACAGCGGAATATAAACGACCGTAATGATGATCACACCAAACAAACTAGGCCTGATAACCTCATTGGTTGCACTGAAAACAACTTCTAACCTTTCTTTAAGAGGTAAAAGCCCTTTCTCTTTCTGGGCCTCAGAGAGCCTTCTAATGGAATTCTCAATTATGATCACCGCACCATCAACAATCAAACCAAAATCCAAAGCGCCCAAGCTCATTAAATTGGCTGAAACACCAGCCTCAACCATGCCACTGATGGTTGCCAACATGGCAAGTGGAATCACAGCAGCTGTGATCAAAGCTGCTCTGAAATTACCCAGAAGCAAAAACAAAATAACAATGACCAACAAAGCCCCTTCAGTCAGGTTCTTTTGTACTGTCCAAATGGCCTTATCAACCAAGGTAGTTCGATCATAAACCGAATCAATCACAACCCCTTCCGGTAAAGTACTCTTAATCTCATCGATCTTCTGAGCGACAGCTTGCGCTACAGCTCTTGAGTTTTCACCAACCAACATCATGGCTGTACCTAAAACTGTCTCTTCACCACCTTGAGTGGCAGCACCGGTGCGTAGTTCCTTACCAATTCCAACCTCAGCAATGTCTTTGATTTTAATGGGTGCATGGTCAATGTTCTTAACTACCACATCCTCAATGTCACTAATGGTTTTTAATTGACCTGGTGATCTGATCAGGATTTGCTGACCATTGGTTTCAATATAGCCTGCTCCGACATTGGCATTGTTTGACTCAAGTGCATCACTGATATCCTCAAATGAAATCTCATAGCTCAACATCTTTTCAGGACTGGGGTTCACATGATATTGTTTGTTATATCCACCTATGCTATTTACTTCAGTAACTCCTGGCACCAGCGAAAGCTGTGGTTTGATAATCCAGTCTTGAATTTCCCGAAGCTCTGTTGAGTCAATGGAAGTTCCATCCTCCTGAAGGTAACCATCTTCGGCCTCAACGGTGTACATAAAGATTTCACCAAGACCAGTTGCCACTGGACCCATCTCAGGCTCCAGTCCTTCTGGGAGTAACCCTTTGATAACCCCCAACCGTTCATTAATCAGGTTTCTGGCAAAGTACAGATCAGTACCTTCCTCAAAAACCACAGTGACTTGAGAAAGCCCATAACGTGAAAGTGATCTTGTGTATGAAAGTTTTGGAATACCAGCCAAAGCGGTTTCAACTGGATAAGTAATCCGCTGTTCTGATTCAAGCGGTGAAAACCCGGGTGCTTCGGTATTGATTTGCACTTGGACATTGGTGATATCAGGAACTGCGTCAATCGGTAGTTTTTGATAATTCCAAACACCAGCTCCAATCAACAACAAAACTCCGGCCATGACCAACCAGCGCCTGTTGATAGAGGCTTTAATAATAGATTCAATCATTTTATCCTCCTTCAGTGATCGTGTGATGCGCCTGATTTTTCTAAATCAGCCTTAATCAAGTAACTATTTTCAGAGACATAAACATCACCTAAATGAAGGCCTGAGAGGATTTCAGTGAACTTTCCATCGGTTCGACCAGTCTCGACCACAAGAGCTGTATATGTATTGCCAGTTTTAACAAACACCACAGATTCATTCTCAATGATTTGTATGGCTTTGGAAGGAACAACCAAATCAGCTTCAGTAGTATTTATACTCACTTGTCCTGATACCAACAAACCAGTAGTCCAGTCACGAGATTGGTTACTAATCAATACCCTGGCAACCGAATATGGCCTTTCATCTTGTGAAGGAATGATGTGCTCAATCTTGGATGTAACAGTCTTATCTGATCCTGAAATAAGTACCTGCTGATCACTGTTTATTTGATTCAGCTGACCTGGGAATACTTGCAGTTCAACCCAGATTTTTTCAAAGTTGGCCACAGTAAATAGCACTTGATCAAGCGCCATTTCTCCGGGGTTGGCATGCCTGGCAACCACAACACCTGGCATAAGTGCTTTGATAGGGTATTTTTTCAAACTCTCATTGGATTCAACAAAAGCCAAAGTGTCACCCACTTTAACTGTATCACCAATTTGAACATTGACATTGACCACTGTACCTGGGAACCTGGCTCTGATGTGGCTGACTTGGCTTGGATCATTAACTGTTTTTCCATATACTTTGAGTTGTTCATTAATGATGCCAGATGAGGCAATGGCAGTTTCTATCATTGATTTTTCTGCGATATGATCATCAATTGTGACCATTTGCTGCTCTTCATGATCACCATCATGCTCATCATGATCACCAGATGCATGAGTTATTAGAGAAAGGGATAAAAGTACAATAATGATGGGTAATTTAAATAGAATTGACTTCATGAGTCACCTCCGTGGGTTTGTTGGATATCGTTGTAAATGGGTTCTGCTGTGATTCGCTCCAATTGCACACCGTAATTCAAGATACTTTGGGCAGTATCAATCAATGATTTTTTAGATTGGATTAAATCAGCTCTGGCAGCTGAGTATTCGAGATAGCCATACCTACCATCAAGGTATGCCTCTTTGGTTAACTCAAGCGCATGAGTTAATGCTGGAATGATTTCATTCTCAAGGACATTGAATTTTTCGATGGCAGCTTGTCTCAATGAATAAAATTCATTGACCTGTCCATACAATTCAAGCAGAGCAATTTTTTGTTCAGCACGGGATGCATCAATATCGGCCTCAACCTCCATCAAGTTACCCTTATTTCTTTTTCTTTTGAACAGCGGGATACTGAATCCAGCTGTCAGCGCTGCATCATGGCTTTCTTCAAACCTGCGAACACCCAAAGACCAATTGACATCTGCTTTGGATTCAGCCTGAACAACTGCCAACTTAGACTCTGCCAATCGCTGGTTCATCGTCAGTGCTTGGATTAGATTTGACTTCTCAAGGTTTTGATGGAGTTGGCCAATCTCTTTAACCACCCCAAAATCAAATAACTCACCGGATAATTGACTGAACTGAGGTTGTTTTTCTGACCAATATAAACTCAAGTTGACACTTTGTCGTTCAAGTTTGCTTTGTTCAGCGTTAAGGGTTAACTGTGCTTGTTTAAGCGAGGCAAATGATCGTTTGACCTCAACATCACTGATGGCTCCAGCTTTTGCTTTGCGTTTGACCGATACATAAATGTCCTCGCTTAGTCGCACTGATTCTTCGGCAAGTTTTACACGCTCCTGTGTGGCCAATACATCAATAAAGGAATCAGTTAACTTGGATATGAGATCCAATGATTTTATTTTCCTTTGCGCATCAAGGAGGCCATACTTTGTTGAGACAAAGTTTTTTCGGGCATCTTTCTTCCCTCCCAGCTCAATAACTGATGAAACAGAGACGGTCAATTCACTTTGGTCAAAAGCTGTGTACGGTTTGCTTCCTAAAAAGTTTTCGGCTTCTAAACCCATTTCGATTTCCGGGTTCAAGCCAGCGGTGTATTGCGCTCCTTCAAGTGAGCGCTTTCTCAACTCAAATATCTTGAGTGACGGGTTTTGTTCCAGCATCAAATTGATGGCTGTTGCCAAATTGATATCTTTAGCAGTTAGTTGGTTTGATGATATTAATAACACCATCAACAACCATTTATTGGCTCCACGCCAATTAAACACGCCAGGTGGCACGTTCTTATTAAAGTAAGTCATGATAAGTTTCCTAAATCTTAAAAATTAAAATGCATTTGAAATACACGCCCATGTAGTGGATGCATTTCAAACTGTGTTTATATTAAGATTTAAGCTTGGGGTGGCCGAAGAAGCCTGGATGCAAGGTTACTTGTAAAAGAATGGTCTGAAATAGAAATGGCTTGGTTTAATTCTAAATATGCCAAGCTAAAAGATGGTGGTAGCATGGATGAGACATGACCACCGTGGCAATGACAACAGTGATGACAATCAAATGAATTTAATTCTTTTTGAGGCGTTAAATTGGTATCACCTTCATGTTCATGTTCAAACTCTAAATGCTCAGCACCTGATTGGTGTGATTGGTGAACATCAGACACAGCAGCAATGGACTGAAAAGATACAGCCATTACAAGCAGAATTATGAATAGTTTAAAACCCATTAAATTTAAGTGTCTTTGTGTCATTTTTGTTTAAGACCTATATTCTATCAGTTTGTTCAAGTTAAATACACTTTGCATGTCATGACTTGATTTGCAAAATTCGTCTGGCACCATTTAATACAAAAGCTACGATGACTAAACCAATGATTAAATCCGGTAAAGCAGATCCTGTCACCATAACAAGCACTCCAGCTAAAATTACACCTGTATTGGCTATAACATCATTAGCTGAAAAGATCCAGCTGGCTTTCATGTGAGCACCGGAATCTTTTTTCTTAGCAATTAACATTAAGCATGTCACATTGGCCACTAAAGCAATCAATCCCATTCCAATCATTAGAGTTGAAACTGGATCACTGCCATAAATGAATCGCCTCATAACTTCAAATAACGCACCTAAACCTAACAACACCTGCAACCAACCAGATAGGTGTGCAGCCTTGAGTTTCAACTGATCACTTTTACCAACGGCATAAATTGCAGTGGCATAAACAGCAGCATCAGCAAACATATCTAAAGAATCTGCAATCAACCCAGTTGATTGAGCAATAACACCAACCACAAATTCGATAACAAACATCACTGCATTGATAATCAGCAACCAGAGAAGAACCTTAAATTCTTTACTGTCTTCTAAATTGGCATTACTGATGGCATCCGTTAACGCTTCAGAATCAATTTGTTGGGTCTCAAGTAGACTGGCTCCCAAATTTAAATTTGTTAACTTTTGCTGAATTTCATCGATACTATTTTCATGGTAGACCTTTAACCTTCTTCCAGGAATATCAAAGTCCATGGCTATTAAAGACTGACAATTCTCCAGCGCCATGCGGATCATACTTTCCTCAGATGGACAGTCCATTTTGGTCACTTCAAAAGTACTGACCAACCCATGATCAGGAACCTTTGTGACTTGATCTGTACTTTGCGCTGTATTGTTACAACTGTTACCGCAAGAATCTGACATTTGAATGTGCTTGTTTTTATCAAGCGTGCAGTTTAATATCTATAGCCACTATAGAGTCAAGAGTAAAATATGAAAATCGGACAAGTATCTAAAAAAACCGACCTTTCCGTTCAAACCATTCGTTACTACGAAACCCAAAATTTAATTAAATCAGCAGGTAGAACTGATGGTAATTTCAGGGTGTATGATTCAAAAGTCATTGAACAGCTGGAATTCATTAAGCACTGTCGCCACCTGGACCTTTCGCTGAGTGACATCAAACGGATTAATGAACTCCGTGACAACCCCAATGCCGTATGTGAAGAAGTGAACGAGCTCATCAATGATCAAGTCAAGATGGTTAAAATTAAAATGAAGGAACTTAGACACCTAAAAACACAGTTAGAAGCACTTACTGACTCCTGCTCGAATAATCAAAAAGTTGGTGATTGTGGAATTATTAAGTCATTGCAAGAGTGTGATTGCTAGTTTATCTAATGGAATAGTCGGTGACTATTATATGTTTCATAAAACGTTCGTTTTCTGGTACATGACCATTCAGCAAAATTTGATGACCATGAGCTTGAACTGCAAAGTCTCATATACACGTCTCAATAATTAAAGTATCATATACTTTTGTTTTTTGGGTTTATTGAGAAATTGGGTAAGAAAATCGGATATGCTAGGGTTTCTACTGATGATCAGGAATTGAATCTGCAGATTGATTCATTGCTTAAAGCTGGCTGTAATAAAAAATTAATTTATACAGACAAAATTTCAGGAGCCAAAAGCTCAAGACCAGGTTTAGATGCTTGCTTGGAGAATTTGGAATCTGGAGACACATTAATTGTATGGAGACTAGATCGGCTTGGAAGGTCAATGTCACACCTGGTAAATCTGATTGAGTCACTGTTAGAGAAGAACATTGGCTTTAAATCAATCCAGGATGGGGCCATTGATACTACAACTGCATCAGGTGAGTTGATGTTTAATATATTCTCAGCCCTCGCTCAGTTCGAAAGACGATTAATTCAAGAAAGAACTAAAGCTGGATTGGAAGCTGCCAGAGCCAGAGGAAAACTTGGAGGCAGGCCAAAAAGATCAGCCAGAGATCCCAAAGTAAGAATGGCTCAAGAAATGAACAAAAATAAGTCGCTAAGTATAAATGAGATTTGTGATTCACTCGAAATATCACGAGCTACTTTCTACAGATACCTATCAATTGAAAAAAATACATAAGATGAACTTTCTCTTAACAAAATATATTTATCCAATAGATGCGCCTATAGCTATATCAAAAAGAAACAATTTTTCGCTAGATAATCCAAGAACTGAAAAAGAAATTGATGCCATCTATAATTATATTAGTAAGTCTTATGATGTTAATCATGAATATGACATGGGTGGACCAAGGGTGCCAGTTGAAAACACTCCTGAATATCCAGAGGGCAACGTAACCTTAACTAATACATTGCAATTGTTCAAAGAAAATTATGGAGGTAAAAATCGGTATATCAAATCATTCTTCAGTAAAAATTCAAAAGACTCAGTCTTTAAATTAATTTCCAAAATGTGGGTCATTGCTCGCTTTGATGATAAAGGCAGTAGCAAAGAACTTGAAGACCGCTTTAATCAGTTAAGAGGAGAAGACCCAGAAGCGCGATTCTTTACTATTTTAAACGATGATCATCCATTAGTGTCTATTCCAAAAAAAATGATCAATTTTTCAACTTTATTGTCATTGTTAATTCAAAAGGATTTAGAAGGTCTTGAAATCAACTCATTCATAATTCAAAAAGATTTTGAGCGGATAGAAGACTTTAAAATTGACAGAAAAGTAAATAATTCAATTCTTGAGTTTGTTTATTTTGCTCACAGAAATAAAGTTAACCATGATTCCGACTATTGGTCTAATTTTCATTTTGCTAAAGATTTGATTGTTATTGAATCACAAAAACTAGATTCGATTGATGAAGAAAACCATGTAAAAATATTGGAATCAGTCTCAGAAATTCTAGCATCACTTCTTGATGTTTTTGTGGACCAAAAACTTCAGGTTGTCACTTTAACAAGTATTTTGGAAATGATGCTGACTCATAATCCTGATTACAACAGGTTTAACGTTGAGGATTCCATCAGTAAGCAGTTCAAACTAAAAACATCTCTCGTTCTCTATCTTTATGACCCATTAATTTCTCTTGATGAAACACATAAACGTCTCGGTGAAATTTACTCACAACGGTCAAGCATTGCTCATGGGAATTTTTCTGCTTTAGAAAAATATATCCAAAAAAAATATAGAGAAGGTTTAAAAGACAATCCCGAATATGAAAAATGCTTTGTGATTGAAGAAGTAAACCAAGACCTAATACTTTACATCAAGGTTGTAATTGAAAAGTTTTTAGAAGATCCCGGTTTAATCAAATACCTTAAAAAAAATTAACCCTATATGAAAGTATCAATCCTACTTAACATAAATTCCAAATCAAGTTCACTTATATTTGGGTGAAATGAGTATTCACCATTCAGGTTAATATGCTGCCATGCCACTGGAGAGAGTTGTGCAATGTATTTAACTAATTCAGGTTTATTTTGATCCTGGCTCATTTTTAGAAATGTAGACAGCAAGGCTGAGTTGTAATAGATGATGCAGTTAGATACAAGCCTGGCACAGTCATTCCATAGTGATACCTGGTAATCATTGCCTCCACGAAATTTATTACCATTGACAGAAGCAATGGCCCTCCGAAGCTGATGATAGGCCTCACCTCGATTAAGTGCTTGCTGAACATAGTGCCTAAGCTCATCACTATCTACAAACTCTAAAATATACAATGCTTTTATCAGCCGGTCATATTCACGTAGGGCTGAGAGGGTTCTGTTTTTACCAGTACTCAACTTTCTGACAATGGTACTTTGTGAAGCAGTTTTTTCGCTTAGTGAACATAGTATGTGTTGAATGTTGTCCCATTCACTGGCTATCAAGGATTCGTTAACTTCATTTTTTAGTTTGATGAAAGGGCTTGAATCCGCGTCTTCAAAAACCACAAACAGGTCGAAAAATATCTTTTTGACCCGGGCATACCTGGGAGCAAATTGATATCCAAAAAAGTCCAGAATGGCAAAATTAACATTGTTTGTCCCATGTGTGTCCGTTGATAAAACATTGGGTTGAATTTCTGAGGTATTATTAAATAACAAATCGAACCCGAAATGACCTTCGTATTCATTTGATCCACTTATCATTGCATTGACCGGTACCCAATTGGAAACCAGAGATAAAGATGAAAGGGCTTTGCCTTTAAAAAAGTCTTTGGCTGAAAACCTGGCTTTGTATGTATTGATTCGGCATTCAAAATTTTGACCGTCAATACTTGAAAACAAATCTCTGTCATTGATGTTGTAATAGCTGAAAATTGGTAACTCAGCAATGGCGTTGGAGATATTGTCATTAGCATCTTTCAAAGTTGAGGCTCTCAAAAAAGTCTCTTCTACATGTCGTAACCTACCGATTGATCTATCAGATATGTTTGCCATCTTATAGAGCCCATAGTTGGTTCCATTGCCCAGGATACATGCGATTAAATCGTTATAAAGTAAATCATCTTTTTCTTTGGACATTGTTGCGTGTTCAAAAGCATCAAGGTAGTTAGTTTTTTGTGCCACATATGACATCAACTCAACGATTCCAAGATGTTGAATTTGTTTGTAAATGGGGTTGTCAACACTCTCTTGCCACCTTTTGTTTGGTATGGACCATTTGAATTGTTGCTTACCTGGAAGGTATTCAACATATTTATTTCCTCCGATTGCAATGGTATTGCTGAAAGATTTGAGTTTAGTTTCGAGTTGATCAAGTTTTGATTCAAGCGTCTGAGATATGGGCGTTGAAATGGCTGGTTGGTTGGTGTTTTTTATGATGCTTTCTTTTTCATATTCCCAACTACCCCTGTTGATTAAATCTGAAGACAAGCTCTTATTTTTGATACTGTTTTTAACAGTAATCGAGTTTTTAGAGTACAGTTGGTAAATCCTTCTGTATAAATAATATTCAAATCGATTTGATGAATTTTCATGGCACTCAAAAAACTTTTGCTCATTCTTGTTAATGAGCTCAAGATTGATTGATTCGATTTTTCCATGTTCCTGCAGTTCTTTTTTAGTTTGATTAAAAGCAACTGCAAGCTCCTTTGAAATATGATTGTATTCCAGGTCCAATACAAGAAAAATTGACCGTATTTTTCTGGAAACTTGTGTGATGTTCTTATCAATGTATTCCCATTCATAATGATGTGTGTCATAGTTCGAATCTCTGAGATGGTTACTAAGAATCTCAATCTTTTTCTTCGATAGAACTTTGTAAGCTTTCTTTCTGATATTGCCAAATGAAATCTCATTTCCAATGTCAGCATCGATATAGATTTGTAGTAATTCACCCGCTGCTTTTAATTCTTTCCTGATGATATTCACATCCTCAAGAACTTTCTTCTTTGCATGTTTCTTAGATGATTCATGAAGCTTTCTTGACAAATAAACCAAAGCAGTGATCAGGTTATCATTGGCTTCCTGATAACGAAAAAATAGGTACGCAATTAAATAAAGAATTGTCTGATTGTCATCATGCCGCTTCAGCGCATACACACTTTTTACTCGTACCATAGATGCGTAGTATTCAAGGTTGGCAGGTGACAAGTTCAACTTCTTGATTACTGCTTTCAAATCCGGATAAAAGGGGTGAATTCGTTGATGTGTTTTGATTTCTCTTTTGATTTCACTAACTGAAAAATCACTACTGGATCTTTTTAGTTTTGAAAGTTCTGTGAATTTATCCTTTGAATTCAGGATTTCAAGCAAAGTAGATTTGGTGTCGCCAGGCAGGCTGGCATTAAAGACTTTATTGATCCGTTTCCTTTCTGAAGTAATTACATTGGTTATTAAATCTAAAATAGTGGTATACCCAGGCAACACAATTCTGTTCTGACTGAAATATGAAATACAATCATCCAAAATATATCTCGGGTCTATTTGAATTTTTGCAGTATGAGTTAAGCGTTTTAATAATTCTGCTTTATGTTTTCCTGGTTTGTATCGTATGAACCCAAGATGCTCCAGAAGCCGATTCATCAAACGAATTCTAAATTGCTGTGTTAATTTGAATTGTTTTAATTGCTTACCGTTGAAATACTTGTTCAGTACATACTCAAGATCTTCTGTTACCTCAGAAGCAGAAAAGTCATAGATTAATGGTTTGGCTCTGAAATAGCCTAATAGCAATAAAAAATATACTTTAGCTTCAAATTTATTTAACCTGTAGGTGAACTTTTTAACTGATTCATCCATAGAGAAAAATTCTTCTCTATCTGAGTGATTAAAAGAGGGGAGAGAATATACTTCATCGATCTCGGCTTTTTTTAGGACTACAAGCCGCCTTACCTCATTTTTTGCCATAACATGTTTGTATAAAAAATGACATTTTGCAAAACATGTCATTCACAATCAATCACTTAGAGAAAAATATATGAATTTTAGAGGGGATGTGTGGAATTGAAGCCGTTTCTGTAATTCAAAGCAGAGTTAACTACATTTTTTAGAGCTGATATTGATCAAATAAAGGTTGTGACAATGAATAAATAGGTGAATTAACTGATTTATTTGTATTTAATATCAAGCGCTTAGTAAGAATTATATGAATTAACGAGGGAATGTGCGCAAAACCCCTACAAGTTATTTGAGTCTGAATAAGAGCTGTTAATCATAAAGCCATTAAAGCTCATTGGCATTGATATTGGTCAAAATAGATGATTGAAACGCTGTATTGATTGTATAACGGTCACAAAGAACAGGTAACGAATACAACGAACACCAGGTCATCAGTACTTGAGTGGCGTTCCATTCTTTAGTTGAATTGATCTTCAAAACAATATGAAAGTGGTTGTTCATAATAGCGTAAGAGCACACATCAATAGCATACACTGAAGTGACTTGTTTGATGCGGTCAATGAGCCATTGGCGGCGGTGTTCGAATGATTTTCCTGATATCCTGTCCTCCCCACAAAGGAAGGCTCTTCTTACGCATCTAGATACCACATGATAATACGGGGTTTCCTCAACACAAATCTACTGGCTTCGTGCAATAGTCATGATTAATTCCATTTAAAAATATGATTTTGGACATTTTAGGCGAAATAATCTGTAGCAATTATCTGATGAGTTTGTAAGAATTCATTCAAAGTGGTGTCTGTCCTTGATTAGTTCTATCTTAGTAGCAGCCCACATAAATTGATGCTTAATGAGGGTAAGTTAGTTTTGGAGAAAACAGATGTTTAAAATTGGTGTGACCTTTCCCCCAACTTAGTACCGCGGCTTGGATGAGATAATTCATTTTATGCTGCCTGATTAGCAAATGCCACTGGCGTCATATATTTCAATGAACTGTGTGGCCTAATGTGGTTGTAGTGTTTTCTCCATTTGTT
>NZ_JASJNC010000007.1 GCF_030065545.1 Marinicella marina | reverse complement strand
CACCTGACTCATGCTGTTTGATGGCGCCAATGATTTGTTCTTCTGTATAACGTTTCTTTTTCATAATGAGATATCCTCTTTCTTAGTTTAATTGGAAATCTCATCCTTGTCATGGGTCTGTTTTTGGGGGAAAGGTCACAAATATTACAAAAATTGAGTTTCCTATTGTGAATTTTCTGTTTTGTAATAGTTTCATCAGTTTATTGTACAGATTCCCCAAAAAAATTATTATGTGGAAATAAAAAAATAGCTATGCAAACGAATCTTTAATACTTGAAGAAATATTTTTACCCTCCCCGGAGGGGTATTTCATGAATTTGGATTTACAGTCAATTCTTGTATTTTTTGAATTAATGGAATGAATTTGTCAAAATAAGATGGATCACTAATGCCATTTATTTTTTCAATGAATAAGTTTTTATCCAGTCTCCTTTGAATATTCGAACCTCCATCAGTAAGCTCCTTCGTAGTCTCTTTATAAAGTTCTTCGCTAAACAAAGCAATATCATATAGGTTTTCAATTCCATTTTTGACTTTTACATTGTCTATATTTCTTTGAAAACAAAATTTATTGAATTGTTCAGATTCAGGTAATTGTTCGACCATTGCTTCTGAATCACAGTCCCAAATAAATAAATAATTTTGATTGGTTTTTGAATTGGAGATAATTTCAAATGTAGTTTTGAGTTGTTTATCGCTTGAGTTACCCTCACACCCTGAAACTAAATTGATTTTATCTAACAATGAGTTATCAATTAAGGTAATTGCTTTTTTAATATGATGAATGTTTTTACCTTCAGAGATAACTTGTAGCTCAAATTTGTTATCAAATTGATCTTTGATGTTTTGATAATTTTCCTTAAACCTGTCATTTTCTGACACCATAAGCTCATATACTTCAGTATACTGTTGATCTTCAAAAGGTTCGATAGAAATTTTATTTTCTAAATCAAAAATAGTTGCTCTATCAGGACATTCTGCTGCTAACCCTAAGTTGAAAAAAGGTGAATGTGAACTAATAATAAACTGAACATTTGGGAATAGATCAAACATTTTAGGCAGCACTTCCTTTTGTATTTTGATATGCATATGTTTATCAATCTCATCAATAATAACTATTCCATTTATGTTTTCAGATGGCTCATTAACTTTAATCTTATCTCCTTGTCTGATTATTTCGCTAAACATATACAGTAAGGATTGTTCACCAGATGAAAGCATCTTAATGGTTGGGTACAAAGTTTCATCCTTTCCAAATTTTCTTACTTGAATTCTGGCACTTCCATAGTTTCTTTGGCCAATACCATATCTAATTTTTGAATTTATTTTTGATGAAAGAGCCGCATTTAATACTCCAACAAGGTTTGCATATACAACTTCTGAGCTTTTATCTACTCTCAAATCAAGAACCACGTCCATAAGCCAGTTTGTGAATCTTTTAAAGCTGCTTTGAACTTCAACTGGGTTTAATAATTCGCCCATATAATTTGGTTCGATGTTGTAATCTGAGTTTATTTCATTGCTTTCATTCAGATATCCGGGTTTTTCGAGACGGTAGGATGGAAAAAAAACAAGTATGTTATTCGAAAAAATATTAATGGACTTTTTAGAATCAACATTCTGTGATAGTTGTTTACAGACACCATTATTGTTTTTAAATCTATTTTTAATTTGAGTGAAAGGAATTTTGTCTTCTAAGATTACTATTTGATCATATTGTTTGTTTGACAGTTCTTGATGGATATATACATAATCTATATTTTCTTGGTTGTATCTAAACCTTAGATACACTAAACATGGTTCCTTTAAATTTAGGCAGTCAAATCTTTGTGCAACTCTATAATACGGCTTTCGGCCACCTAAGTTACCTGCTTCGGACACTAAACTTGATAGTTCCATCATAGAATCAACAATATATGAAAGTAATGTTGTTTTTCCTTTACCATTTACAGCATTAAGTACAGTGATATCATTTTCATTCAACTCTAGGTTCATATCTCCAATAGGAGCAACATTACTTAATATACAGTTTTTTAACCAAATTTTATTTCCAGTATCCATTATTCAATTATTACCGAATTCTGTTTTTTTTGCACATTTTTCACCAATTATTATTTTTAATAAGACTAGTTTGAAAGTGACGGGTCAAATCAATTACTTGATCAAGTTGATCCCGCCACCAGTAGCTAATTAGTCAGATTATTTACCTGCTATCTGTAATCAAAGGTAAATTCGGTTGCCATCGCATATGCTCTCAAACCAACGAACTAATTAAGGACAGTCATTGATTAAAGAGATCCAGCTGAATCTTTTCAGGGTTTTCAGTGCTTAAAATTGATTGTTCAGGGCGTTAATTGAGTACGTTTTTGAGCTGGCTTGATTGGATTGGTTATTTTAGGGTGTTTAGCTGATTTTCGACCGAGCTGGACGGTGGCAGTTTTAATCTGCTGAGGGAGTTTCTATTGTTGTTAGGCTATTACAGTGCAGGTTTAAGCTTAATTCCTAACGTCCATTTGCGCTTGGTTTTTGCTGAAAATTCTTTGAGTTGTTCGGCTGTTCCAACAGCACTAAATCCAATGGATTTAAATCCTTTTAATTCATCGAGCCAAGAATCTGGGTCAATGCCAAATTGATCGATGGCTTTGGCTGTTTTTCCTGATATAAAACCACGTTTGGGGTCTGCACTTTGGGTATCGTCCCTGAGACATCGACCAGTCTCATCAACTAAATCAATGTAGCTAGATAGGTAAAAGGGCAGGTTGCGATCATCTTTCCCAAAGCCAGAAAGCCAAGTAGATTTGCTTTCAATACGCTCTTTAATTGAAGTGAAATCAGAGCTTTTTAAATCTTTAGCAATTGCTGCTCGTATTGGATTTAAATCCACGTAAGCCATACAAGTTAGAAGTGCACGCTCATCAAGCAAGGCTTGACTCTTGAACCTAGATTCCCAGAAGTGACCGGTACATTTATCCTCCTCATTGGCCATGCGAGCAACATACTCATTAATCGATTTCATATACCAAGAAACAGACATCAACCTGGTTCTGTATTCAGCGACATATTCTTTAACTCGGCTGAGCTCGACTTCGGTTTCAATTTCGCCTTTCAGGTAACGATCACACAACACAGGTAGAGAGTACAAAGAGCACCAAGTCATGAGTACCTGAGTGGCGTTCCATTCTTTGGTTGAATTGACCTTTAAAACGATATGAAAATGGTTCGACATGATGGCATAAGAACACACATCAATGGCGAACACAGAAGTGACTTGTTTGATGCGATCTATAAGCCACTGACGTCTGTGCTCGAAGCACTTACCTGATTTCTTATCCTTTCCACAAAGAAAGGCTCTGCGAACGCACCTACTGACCACGTGGTAATAAGGCGTTTCTTCAACACAAATCTGCTGGTTTCTGGCAATAGTCATGATTAATTCCATTTAAAAACACTATTTTGAATAAATGATGAAAAATTATCTGTGGTAAATGTCTGATTAGCGTGTAAGAATTTATGGAATAGGGTGTCTGTCCTTGGGTATTCCAGTCCTTGGGTATTCCAGTCCTTGGGTATTCCAGCCCATTCATTTTCATGCAAATGAATATACAGGCTATATTTCCAACATTATAACCCAGTTGGACCGTCAGGTAGTTTTCCTCCAAACACACCTATAGTCTTGCCCATCGGCCAATCTCTTTTAACTGCATAGATTCCTTTATCCTGCAAATACATGATTACATCATTGCGCTTAGAAATTTTTATATTTCAATTTGATCAAATTCAATTTCAAAAAATGATTCATGTGAAATGCCAAGTCTATACTTCCCAAATTCAGCTTGTTTGTTATCAGTCCGCTTAATCCAAATTCTATCAGCATCAAGAATCTCGCACAGGTTATAGGTCTCCCAAACACCAATTAGTGTTGTAGTTATATTATTGCCTGAATCAATAAAAGAAAATGTAACTTTGTATGTATCATTTGTTTTTTTAATATTCAATTCATCAATATGTATGTCTGAATACGTCTTGCCAATTTCCATAACTATTTTGATATTTAAGTAGATAAATATTTAACACCATATCAAACCATTCTTGCATCATTATCTGGCGTTCAACTATGAAAGTTGCTTTATTATCAAACTTAAGGGTTCAGACCCCATTTTAGTTTCATTCAATCTAATCCATTCAAGAAAATCAGGTCTTCATGAAACTAAAACGGGTCAGACCCCTTTTCAGTTTATGACCAGGCCGTAACAATTGGTTTTTTTATATGGCTTTTCATCTGGCTTGAATGATTTGATCAGTGTGTGATTCAGGTTCATGATCTTTTTGAAAAACAATTATCAAAGGCCAATTTAAACGACTTGAATGTTGTGTGTGGAAACTTTGCCCTGTTATCTTTGTAGTCTTGCTCTGTCATCAAATCCCTGATCTTTTCCATTTGTTTTAAAACACACGTCATAAAGACTTTGTTTTTTACATGGATATTGAGTGTGGAAAATTCTTCATCAGATTTAGTATTAACTTGAAAGCTGTTAGTGATAGAAATATTGATCAAATGATTTTGCTCTGTGTTCCTTTTAATTGTTACTAGACTATGACCTGGTTCATCGTGCCACTTAAATGAAACCTCTAACTCGCCACTTAAAATTCCAGTCAGGTGTGACAGTAGCTTTTCTAATGGGTTTTCAAAGATGTGTGTTAAGTCGTAACCGTAAATCTTGCCATTCACATAGATTAAGCATGAACTCCATCCGTGATCTCTTAGGATGTACAAGAAATCTATATTGTCTATTTCTTCAGTGTTGGCTATTGTCATGATGTTGGTAAATTATTGCTTACCAACAATGCTACCAACACTTTAGGTGAGGTGTAAAGAAGTCTTATGATACCGTATGAAGCATATTCGATATGTATTGCAAAGGGTTTTGTATGGATATGGTACTTTATGAAGTGTTGTAAATATAAAGAATGGTGCCCGGGGACGGACTCGAACCGTCACAGTATTTCTACCGGGGGATTTTAAGTCCCCTGCGTCTACCAATTTCGCCACCCGGGCTTTTTTGCTGGTTCATGCTTCTTGAGATTAGCATATCCTGCGTCAGTTGATGCTCGAGCACATGCGTGCACTCACATCGCCTTCCTTGACTCTGCTAACCTCAATAACCCTGAACCTAGCAAAAAAAACTTCCTTAGCTGGTTCAGGCTTGCTGAATTCAGCGAATATTGCATACTTAGCTGAATGAATCAGCTGATGTATTTTAGTTTAATTTATTGGGGTGTAAAGTTTTTTATCCCATTAATTAAACCTGATTGAAATGGAGGCTGAACCCGGAATCGAACCGGGGTACACGGATTTGCAATCCGCTGCATCACCACTCTGCCATCCAGCCGACGTCATTTCAATATGTTGTTCTTGTGCTTTTCTTTCGAAAGGCTGTTATTCTCGCCAATATTGTTTTGCAAATCAAGCTTCTTAACAAAACTCTATCAGGCTGAAAATAAAAAAGGGCTGTAAAAAACATTTACAGCCCTTTCGGTGTTTGGAGCGGGAAAGGAGGCTCGAACTCCCGACCCCAACCTTGGCAAGGTTGTGCTCTACCACTGAGCTATTCCCGCTTAGAGGGTGGACATTTTAGCTTTAATGTCGTTTTTGTCAAATTATTTTTCAAAGAATTTTTAAAATAATTCAACCGTTTAAGTTTTCATCAATGGCCATGCGGCTTTGAGGTAAACATACATCGAATATAAGGTCAGTGCAGCGGCCACATACAACAACACCAAACCAATGGTATAGACCGGTAAAAACCAAAAATCAGCCTCATACAGCAAGAAACCAATCGCGGTCATTTGGAACACGGTTTTGATTTTACCCACCATAGCAACATTGACCACGCCACGTGAACCCACTTCTGCCATCCATTCACGCAGGGCAGATATGGTGATTTCTCGTCCAATGATGATGGCTGTGGCAATCATCATCAGCACAGTGGGATGGTCTTGTAACAAGATGATCAGCGCGGTGGCGACGGTTAACTTGTCTGCAACAGGGTCTAAAAAGGCACCCAGTTTGGATTCGGTTTTGTACTTACGGGCGAAATAGCCATCGAAGAAATCAGTGATGCTGGCCAGTACAAAGACCCAGCAGGCCACGTACCTTGACCATTCAAAGGGCAAATAAAAAAACAAAATCATTACCGGAATCAAGGCCACTCGCAGTAAGGTTAAAGTATTGGGCAGGTGTTTTATCATAGTGTCTATATTCCAACAGTGCTGCTATTGTAACCAGCAAAAGCGTCAATGGGGGTAAATATTACAATTGTTAAAAAAATTCCAACCAAAGCGCCTTTGGCCACGTCTATGTTGTATGAAAGCTGAAAAAGTATATACCGAATACCTACTGATGAAGACACAGTCCGGTGAGGATGTGATGGATGAGTTGGTGGTCATTTTATCGCGAAAGATCAAGGCCTACAGTCATAAAATACTGGGCCAGCACGAGGCGGTTGAGGATTGTGCACAAGAGGCTTTGTTAAAAATACTGAATAACTTGCAGCGCATCAAGTCAATAAAAGCCATGCATGCTTGGATGTATAAAGTGACCCATACGGTGTGTTTGGACCACTTGAGAAAGTACCGCGACAAACAGCCCAACAAGGCCACAGATGATGCCACAGATGAAGCAGTCGATGAGGCAGTCACACAAGCACCAACAGCTGATGCGGTGTTGGATGTTAAGGCCGCCATGGCGCAATTGTCACAGCTGCATCGAGCCATCATTTATTTATTTTATTATGAAGGTTTTACCGTGAAAGAAATCACTCAAGTACTGAATAAGCCGGCCGGAACGGTGAAGTATGAGTTATTTCGAGCGCGAGACCTGATCAAATCATTTTTAAGCCAAGAACCCAAATAACAACCAGGAGTTAAGCATGAACATAGACGAACAAATCAAACAAGCCCTAGAAGAAGAAATCAATGAAATCAGACACGATCACCAGGTCATTGATGCCAACCCCTTTAAACAAATGAAAGCCAGTTTCAAAGGCGAAATGGGCTGGATGTACCTGTTGGTGATGGCATTCACCACTTTATTTGCTTTGGGGGCTTTTTATTGTGTGTACGAGTTTTATCACGCACAAGAACTCAAGCCCTTGTTGGCTTGGGCCGTTGGTATCATTGTGCTGACGCTGCTGACCCAAATCAGTAAGATGTGGTACTGGAGTGAAATGGGCCACAATCGCGTGATCCGTGAAGTGAAAGTTCTGGAATTACAAGTGGCTCGCCTGAATGAGCGAGTGAAGTCCTGAGTTTTAAGTCAAAATCATCACACCAAGGGGCCTGTCACTGAGAACGTCACTGTGGCAGGTGCTTGGTTGGCTGCTTTGATCTCTGCTTGGTGGAAGTCACAAATCAGTTTGGCCACGTACAGCCCCAATCCTAAATGTGGTTGCTGGTCTTTTTTCTGTCTGAATGAGGTCAATGAATCGAACAACTGGTGGCTTTTGTCAGCCGGAATCTGCGACCCTGTGTTGCGCACCTGTAAACAATAGCTGTTATCCTTGGTGGTTAAAATCACATCGATTTGGTCCACCTCAGTGGTGAAGTCCAGTGCATTTTGGATCAATTTATCCAGCATCTGCGCCAATAATTCTTGTGAGCCACGAATCATCACCGGCGCTGGCGCAGTTTGGTAGTTGATGTGATTGGCTTGTAGTTGGTAGCCCTCGCAAAGCTCATTTAACAGCTGATTCAAATCAAAGGTGTCTCGGTCAGTTTCAGCAATGACTTGTTTCAGTTGGCTCAACGCGCTGAGCTGGTTCAAGATGAATTTTAGGCGGTGGTTGGCATTCAATGCCCGCTCAACAAAGGCATTTTCTGGCTGTTCCATGTGCAAGTTTTCCAATGATGTGTGCACAATACTGATGGGGGTTTTCATTTCATGTGAGAGGCGATTACCCAGTTGTTTCAGGTATTCGGTGTAATCGTTGATCTGGCTCAATAAGGCGCTCATGCCACGCGATAAATCCCCAATTTCATCGCGTGCATTGTTAGAGGGTAAGGTGGTTTCGATATGACCGCTTTCATCCAGCGCGGTTTGCAGTTTTTTGTTCAGTCCACGGATGCGCCAGGCGAGTATCAGGGCATAGATGAAGTAACAGGCCAACAAACCCAAAGCAATAACGAAAATCCACATGATTGAGCTGATGAAACTCTGAATCAATGCCGATTGTGCGGCATCGTGTTTGATGGTTAACTCGATGCGCCCATCAGCAAAAGCTTCGCTGACACTTTGACCAAAAAAATCACTGGCATCATTCTGACTTTGGTCAAAGGCGAATTCATAAATCAGTTCAGTCAACCAGTTTTCGGGTTTGGGCACGAATTCGGTGTTTTGGCTGTGGTAGTAAATCCGCCCTTGTGCATCAAACAACTTGATTTCGCCATCCTCAGGTGTGATTTGTTGCAGGAATGTCTGCCAGTGTGGCAGCTGTTGAAACAGCGGTTGTAACTGGATTTGTTGGTTTTCGACATAGCCCAACATGGTGGTGTTGTCGTCATTGCTGTGGTTGATGGCGGCCAAACCCAGTCGGGTGATGTCACTGTCAGCCAGTTGAACCTCTACCTGGTAACCGCCTTCAACTTCGTGCCAATAGGCTTGGTATTGGTTTTGGGTGAGGTTTTGGCCGACATCGCCTTCTGCTTGGCGGTTGATGGTGAATCTGTTGATGCCACGTGATGAGCCGGTCACTAGCAACAGTTGATCTGAAATTTGATTGGGGTTAATCACCGGTGAGTGATCATTCACTGCAACCAGCAGATGGAGCTGGTTTTGGCTTGAGCCCAGTTTGAACTTTAAGTCATTGTCAGCCACATACCAGGGCAGGGTGGTCCATTCACCATCGCTGCCATCAATGGCCGGTTCCGGGCCAAGTGCAGTGACAATCAGACCTTCCAATTGGCCGGCGTTGGATTGGTTGAATTGTTGTACGCTTTTAACAATCACTTGAGCCTGTTTGGCGGCGGCATCCAGCATGTTGCTTTGAAAGGTTTGGTTCAAAGATTTGAACGCCTGCCAGACCACCCATGGAAAACTCAGGGAGAGGATGGCGATGATGGTGATTTGCCACTTCAGTTTCATTATCAGCCCAATGGCTTCCAGCGGTAGCCCATGCCATGCACGGTGTCAATTTGGTTGAAATCTTGATCGGCCTTTTGGAACTTTTTGCGGATGCGTTTGATGTGGGAGGTGATGGTGCTGTCATCAACATACACATTGGCATCGTTCATTAATTGTTCGCGGGTTTTAACCTGTCCAGGGTATTTCGCCAGTGATTGCACCATCCAAAACTCTGTGACGGTTAAATCAATCAGTTGTTCTTGCCAGAAGATTTGTAAGTTATCAATCAGGATTTTCAAATCGCCTTGGCTGATGCTGGATATCTGGCTGTCTGATTCAGTGATTTGTTGGCGCCTGAATAAACTGGCAATTCGCGCCAGTAAGTGTGGCATTGAAATGTCTTTGCTCAAATAATCATCTGCGCCCAAGCGTAAACCTGAAACCACATCAATTTCATCGTCCCTGGCAGTCAGCATCAAGATGGGTAGGCTGACTGATAACTGACGCAGTTTTTGGCACAGTTCAAAGCCGGCATCGGGGTTGTGTCCCAGTCCCACATCTAGGATCACCAAATCAGGCAGTTGTTGATTGAAATAGTTGATTGCATCGGCCTCATTACTGATCCCAATGGACTGGTAGCCGTGCTTATCTAGAGTGGCTTGGTAATTGGCCAAAAGATCCGCTTCATCTTCAACGATGACGATTAATTTTGAGTGTTGTTGATTCATGAATCAGTACCGGTCATAAAATAAAGTAAATTAATGATAACTTTGCTGGTCAAACATTCGCATTGAGGGCAATCATTGTATAATGTTCTCACTTTAATTGTAATCAAAGCCCACCGGAAAAGTATACATGAGGAAGTTCTTAAAATTTATGTGGTTCATGACCAAACTTGGCTTGTTATTTGCTCTGTTGGGTGTGGTCATGGTTTATGCGCTCTATAAGTATTACGAGCCAGAATTGCCCTCGGTGGAATCGATCAAAGAATACCGCATGCAGGTGCCACTGCGGGTGTTTTCTGAGGACGGTAAATTAATCTCGGTGTTCGGTACCAAGCGCAGAATTCCTGCCAGCATCGATGAAATTCCCTTGCAGCTCAAGCAGGCTTATATTGCAGCTGAGGACGCCAGTTTTTATTCCCACCCAGGTTTTGACATCAAAGGCATTCTTCGGGCGGTATGGCAAATAGCCACCACCGGTAAAAAACAAGGCGGCGGTTCAACCATCACCCAACAATTAACCAGAAATGTGTTTTTAACCCTGGATCAAACCTGGACCCGTAAAATCAAAGAGTTATTCTTGGCTGTGAAGCTGGAACGGACCATCAGTAAAGATGAAATTTTAGAGCTTTATTTGAATAAAATTGCCTTGGGGCACCGTTCCTATGGGGTGGCAGCGGCGGCCGAAGTTTATTACGGTAAAACCTTGGATGAGTTGACTTTGGCCCAATCGGCGATGTTGGCCGCGCCGCCGAAAGCACCATCAAGAATCAATCCGGTAACCAGCCCAGAGCGGGCCTTACAGCGTCGTGATTATGTGCTGGGACGCATGTTGGAACTGGATTTCATTACCCAAGCTGAATACGATGAGGCCATCAATGAAGCTGATGAAGCTTATGTTCATGAGCCCGTGGTGGAACTCAATGCGCCTTGGGTGGCTGAAATGGTGCGGGCAGAATTGGTTGAGTTGTTTGGTAACGATGCTTACACCGATGGCTATGATGTCTATACCACCATTCATTCTGAGAAACAATTGGCTGCTGAACAGGCCTTACAACAAGGACTGCATGCCTATGATCGCCGACACGGCTACCGTGGCCCAATTCAACAGTATGATTTAAGTGCTTTGGATTCAACTGCTGAAAACCCAGCAAATGGCCTTGATTTAGAGAAAATCACTGAAGATTTGAATGGTTTTCCTAAGCCAGCTGGCTTGCAAGCGGCTTTGGTTTTAGAAGTGGATGCTGAAAATGCCTTGGCCCGATTGGGCGATGGGCAAGACATTGCTTTGAGCTTTGCTACCGCCGAATGGGCGGTGCCTTATGTTGATAATTATCGTGTCGGAGACAAACCCAAAGATTTAACCGAAGTCTTGAATGTCGGTGATGTTGTGATGGTTAAACGTGGTGATAGTGGTGAATTTGAGTTGAGTCAAATCCCCGATGTTCAAGGTGCGCTGGTCAGTGTTCATCCCGATGATGGCAGCATTTATGCTTTGGTCGGAGGTTTTGACTATTATTTGAGTAAATTCAATCGCGCGACCCAAGCCAAGCGCCAGCCCGGTTCTGGCTTTAAGCCGATTGTTTATTCGGCCGCCCTACAAAACGGTTTGAATGCTGCCAGCATCATTAACGATGCGCCGATTGTGTTTGAGGATGATCGTTTAGAACGAACATGGCGGCCTGAAAATTACAGTGAGAAGTTTTTTGGCCCGACGCGTTTGCGTGAGGGTATAGTGAAATCTCGCAACCTGGTTTCGATTCGCGTACTGCGCGAAATTGGTATCAGAAACGGCCGATCACATATTTTAGATTTTGGTTTCAATCCTGATGATGTGCCGGCTGATTTATCCATCGCACTGGGCAGTCCCAATGTGCCCATCATCGACATGACCAGGGCGTATTCGGTGTTTGCTAATGGAGGTTATTTGATTCAACCTTATATGATCAAAACCATCAGCAACCAAGCTGGAGAAACCGTATACCAAGCCAACCCAGTACAAGTGTGTGATGAATGCAGTCAGCAAGAAGCTATCGATAGCAAATCAATCAGTGAATCAGTGGGTGGTCTGTCCGCTGAGGAACTGCTGCTGAGTGCTGATCAAAATGACAACATGGCTGATGTATCAGAGCCGACAATCATTCCGGCACCGCGCATCATTCCTGCTGCCAATCAATTCATTGTTGAATCTTTCATGAAAGACGTAATCAATCGCGGTACTGGAGTCAAAGCCAAAGTCTTAGAACGTGCTGATTTGGCTGGCAAAACAGGAACCACCAACGACCAAATGGATGGCTGGTTTCATGGTTACCAACGCAATGTGGTGACCAATGTTTGGGTCGGTTTTGATACCCCAACTCCGATGGGTCGTGGTGAAGTGGGTGGACGCGTGGCGCTGCCTATTTGGATTGATTACATGAGAGTGGCATTGGCTGGAGAGGATGAGTACCAACGGCCCATACCAGCGGGATTGATTCAGGCTAAAATCAATCCTAAAACAGGTAAATTACTGCCGCCTGGTGAAGCCGGCGGTCTGCGTGAGTACTTCATGGTGGGTCAATTGCCAGAGGAGGAAACGGTTGAAGACAAACCCGAATACGATGACCTGTTTTAATGGACTTAACTGAATATAAACATTTGTCCTGGGTTGATGAGCCATGAATCAAGCGTTGGTGTTGGCCTCCTCTTCAAAGTACCGCGCGACACTGTTAAAGCGTCTGTCAATCCCTTTTCAAGCAGTCAGTCCAGATATTGATGAAACGCCTTTGGCACAGGAACAGCCCAAACAATTGGTCTCTCGTTTATCAATGGAAAAAGCCCAGGCCTTGAGTAAGCAATTCCCTCAAGCCACTCTCATAGGTTCAGACCAAGTTTGTGTGGCAGGAGCTGATATTTGTGGCAAACCCATTACTGCTGAACGCGCCGTTGAACAGTTGCAATCTTTTTCCAACAGCTGTATCACATTCTTTACGGGTCTGTGTGTGTTGGCACCGGGGCAATGTCTCACCCATGTTGATGCGACAAAGGTAACGTTCAGAAACCTTGAGCGGGCAGAGCTTGAACGTTATGTAGATAAAGAGCAGCCACTGGATTGTGCCGGATCTTTTAAGGTGGAAGGCTTGGGGGTCAGTTTGTTTGAACAAATCAGTAGTGATGATCCAACCGCTTTGATGGGCTTGCCGATGATTAAAATGTGTGAGTTTTTACGTCAGCTAGGTTATCAGCTGCCCTGATCTCGGTGGGTTAGAAATCAGCCGGTTATATTTTCTGAGCTGCGAAAAAACAGTTAGAATGTTATCAATTCAATTGAGGTTTGGTGTTGTTTAAGTTCAGGTATTTACTATTCTGTTTCATGTTGTGGTTTTTGATGATGCTGTTTTCGCATGATTTTGTGGTCAATCAACTAAACAGAGACCAGACAAATGTGCAGAATCAGATGGCTGCACAACAACATCATTTTGAGCGGCAAACGCCTCAACTCAGTGATGTGGTCAAGAGTTTTCAAAAGCACTGGCGAACATCGGATAAAGGTTTGTTGGCTACCTCAGCCAACCCAGAGCTTTCACTGCAACTCAATGGCTTTGTGGTCAATACCGCCATTCATACTGAACTTGAAATCGATACCAACATGCGTGAGGACATGGTCACTCAGTATAGGCTTGAATTCTCTGATCAATTGAAACAAATATTTTATGACTCGGGGCCCTTGTTACTTGAAGGAATGAATCACACCGTTGATTTGAATGAAATAGATTGGCAAGTCAAACAACCATCAACTGATGCCACAACAACAAGTGCAGTAATGCAATGGCAACAAATAGGCACAGCCAATGCATTGGTCATCAGATTCATCGGTGTTGATACTGAAGGCTTTGAGTTAAGAGGCATTCATTTGATTCAATCAATCAAATCAGCAGCTAACCCTGTATCTACTGTTTGTGACACTGGCTGGTCTGTCAGTTGTGTCATCAGCAATGTTTTGCGCCATGAAACCGACAATGAGATCCAACAAAACGGGTTCATAGTTACCTCATACCAAGCAATCAGTGGTTACCCAGCTTGGGTATGGTTATTGGCTGCTTGGTTGACGGCGATGTTTGTTTTGCGCTTATGTCAGGTTCAAAGCTTCGCTGTGTATGCTTGGGTCAATGCAGTTTTTGTGTTCATTTGGCTGATACATCAGCATTGGTTCGTGGACTGGGAACCCTATTTGAGGTGGCCGCTGTTGCTTGCATTTGCAGTTTTGTTGCTGCTCTACCGTGGTATTTTGATCAGACCAAAAAGTTTGGCTGCACCAGTTTGGTTGGTTTCCTTGGCTGTTGCGACATTGATGTTGGTTTTGATGCCCAGTTGGTCGTTTATCAATGAAGTGCCATTTTATTTCGCTTGGGCTATCATTCAACAGTTACTGTTAGGACCAGTTTTTTGTAATCAATTGGTGAAGCACTTCAGAGGTTCTCATGCCCTGACAGCGGTGTTTGTTGGTGTGATATTTTCAATCATTCATGCACCCAATCATACTTTGATGATGGTCACCCTGGTGGCCGGGTTTGCATGGTCATATGCATGGTTGAAGTATGAAAATATTTATGCCAATGCGTTCTCACATGCACTGCTGGCCTTGTTGTTTTATCAATTGGTGCCACCACAGTGGCTGGTTTCGGCAAAGATAGGCGTGTTTTTCTGATTCAAGCGCCCAGCTTTTTCGCCAACTCAGCTATGCGTTTGCCTTGGGCCAAACACAGCTGTTTCTCGTTTTTGTCAATACCGCGATTGGATTGAAAATCAGCCCAGTGGGTCGCGCCATAGGGAGAACCGCCTGATTCGGTGTAGAGCAGTGATTTTTCAGAATAGGGCAGGCCAACAATGTACATGCCAAAATGTAACAGTGGTATCATCATGTTAATGAGGGTGGTTTCTTGGCCACCGTGTAAGGATGAAGCGGTGGCAAATACACCGGCGGGTTTGCCTTCCATTTGACCAGAAAACCACAGATTACCGGTTGAATCGATGAATTTTTTCAAAGGAGAGGCCATATTGCCAAAGTAACTGGGGCTACCAATAATCATCGCATCACAATCAATCATGTCCTGTTCTGTGATGATCACATCTGAGGGCTTTTCAGCATCAGGTAAATCTGATTCAACGGTTCTTAACATGGCTTCACAGCCTTCAACGGTTTCGATGCCACGGGCCATCAAACGGGCCATTTTCTGAGTATTACCCCTTTTTGAATAATACAGAACCAGTACTTTTGTCATTATATAATTTCCAATACATTTTCAGGTGGCCTGCCAATGACTGCACGTCCATTGTGAGAAACAATCGGTCTTTGTAAGACTTTTGGATGTTGGGTTAATAATGTAATCAGTGCATCATCATGCAATGTTTCATCATCAAAGCCAAATTCTTTGTATTCTTTCTCGCCGCTTCTCAACACCGATCTGACGCTGGTGTTCAGTTCGGACAGGAGTTTTCTTATGGTTGCTTCATTAGGAGGATCAATCAGGTATTTAACCACATTGATGTCTAAATCGTGTGATTCTAAGATGGCCAAGGTTTGACGCGATTTGGAACAACGGGGATTGTGGTATATCGTAGTTTTTGGCATGTGGTGAATGATTTGATCAACAAGAAAAGCGGTATTTTACGTTATAATAAGGGGCTTGTCATTCCAGTTAAAAACGTGAAAAACCATTCTGAAACAATCAAACAAATCGAACAGCTGCTGGTGGCTTGGGGTGCTACTGAAGTGGTGGTCACTGATAACTCACATTTGCATGTTGGGCATGAAGGCGCCAAATCCGGTGGTGGTCATTTTGCGGTACTAGTCAAAGCGCAGGCTTTCAAGGGGTTGAATCGCATCAAAGCCCATCGCCTGGTTTATCAGCAGCTTAATGAATTGTTCACCAGTGGTGCTATACATGCCTTGGAAGTTGAGGCGCAAACGGAAGAAAAACATGCATAAATTAATCGCATTGTTGTGTTGTGCTCTTTTAGTGGCTTGTGGACAAGATGTAGAAAGGGCAACTGTAGATGATTCCAAAGTGTTGGCTGAAGTGGGTGATCAGCCAGTGACTCAAGCCTACTTAAATGCCTATCTTGCCAGTCAAGGCATGCAATCAGCCAATGCAGAACAGTCAGCAAAAGCCTTGGATGCTTTAATCAAACAAATGGCTTTAGCTCAAATGGCAGAAAAATCAAAGATTCAACTGCCGCTTCAACAAAAGCTGATGCTGCAGCAGGCAAAAAATCGCAGCCTGGCCCAAGCCGCCATCAAACAGAATTTACTTGACAACCCAGTAACTGAGGCGGAAATGCGCACCGAGTACGAGCGCATCACCAAACAATTAGCCGGTGAAGAATACCATGTCAGGCACCTACTGTACCAAGATGAAACACAGGCTATTGAAGTGTTGAATGAGATTCAGGGAGGTGCTGATTACATCACCACAGAAGCAGCTTATCTACAAGCCAACCCCAACATGCGCAATGTGGGTGACATCGGTTGGGTGAACATCATGCAAGTACCGGAAGTTTTTCGTGAGCCTTTGAAAACCATGGCAACGGCAGCTGTTTATTCGCGAACGCTGGTCAGTCAATATGGCGTGCATGTGTTGTATTTGGAAGCCAAACGTGACCTGGTTCCACCTGAATTTGAGGCGGTAAAAGCGGGCATCATGAAAACTTTAGAACAAAAGAAATCTGATCGATTCCAACAACTTGCGGTGATCAAAGCCAAGGTGAAAACAAGCAAACAGGACTGAAGTCGGTCATTTAAATTTGGACAAAAAAAAGGCCTCGTTTGAGGCCTTTTTCAATGACAATTAAACTTTATCAGTTCAAATCCATGAAACTGCGCAGTTGTTCAGACCTTGATGGGTGTCTGAGTTTACGCAATGCTTTGGCTTCAATTTGTCTGATACGCTCACGCGTCACATCGAACTGTTTGCCTACTTCTTCCAGCGTGTGATCGGTATTCATATCAATACCAAATCGCATGCGCAGTACTTTGGCTTCTCTTGGCGTTAAACCCGATAATAAGTTAGTAACGGTATTGGTTAAGCCGTTGGCAGTGGTAGACTCTAACGGCGATAGGATGTTGCCATCTTCAATGAAATCACCCAAGCTTGAATCTTCGTCATCGCCAATAGGGGTTTCCATAGAAATAGGTTGTTTGGCAATCTTAATGACCTTTCTCACTTTGGCCACTGGCATCTCCATCACTTCAGCAATTTCTTCCGGCGTGGCCTCACGGCCTTTTTCTTGTAACAGTTGACGTGAAACACGATTCAGTTTATTGATGGTTTCAATCATGTGAACTGGAATACGAATGGTTCTTGCTTGATCGGCGATAGAACGGGTGATGGCTTGTCTGATCCACCAAGTGGCATAAGTAGAGAATTTATAACCACGGCGGTATTCGAATTTCTCTACCGCTTTCATCAAACCAATGTTGCCTTCTTGGATCAAGTCCAGGAACTGTAAGCCACGGTTGGTATATTTTTTAGCAATCGAAATAACCAAACGCAAGTTAGCCTCAATCATTTCTTTCTTTGCACGTCTTGATTTGGCTTCGTTGACCGTGACGTTTCTGTTGATGCCTTTGATTTCAGGAATCAGCAATGAATAAGCTTTTTCGATGCGCAATAATTTGTTTTGTAAGGCGATGATTTCGTCTTTGTAAATTTCCAGCATGGTGACTGAATCACCACCGTCCTTGATGCGCTCATCAACCCAATTCAGATCAGTTTCTTTGTTCATGAATGAACGGATGAAGACTTGGCGAGTGAGCTTACATTGGTTCACTGCGATGTCTAAGATGCGACGTTCTATCTTGCGGATGATGTCCTGTGCTGCTTTGACGTCATCGACAATGTCTTGCATGGTGATGGGGGCAAATTTAAACTCCACCAAGATGTCAGCAATTTGGCGCATGAAGTTCTTTTGTTTCTTATCACCGATACCATTTTTCTCGACAGAGTCAGTGAATTTTTTGAATAATTTTTCGACCGCTTTGATTCTTTTGGCCACTTCATCCATGTCCAAACCTTGATCGACTTCTTCTTCCTCTTCGTCCTCGTCTTCATCCACTGGATCAGTGGGCTTTTTGACTTTAGGAATGACTGCTTCGGTGTGTGGATCGTAGATGTCTGTAATGAATTGTTCAATTTTTAAATCACCATCGAGCATGTCTTGATAGAACTCTAATATGGTTTTGATGGTGTTTGGGAACAAGAACGTAGATTCCATGATCAAGTGATCGCAACGTTCAATTCTTTGGGCAATGGCAATCTCATCTTTGCGTTCAAGCAGTTCGACCGAACCCATTTCACGCATGTACATTCTGACTGGGTCGGTGGTGCGTCCAATGCTGGGGTCCACGGCTGACAGTACGGCCACAGCTTCCTCAGTGGCGGTGTCATCATCTTCCTTGGCGGTTGAATCATTCAGAATGATACTGTCCTCTTCAGGTGCTTCTTCCAACACTTGAATACCCATGTCATTGATCATTTGAATGATGTCTTCAACCGAATCAGTTTCGATGATGTCATCGGGTAAATGATCATTGACCTCGGCATATGTAAGGTAACCTTGTTCTTTGCCTTTGAGGATCAGTAATTTAATTTGTGAAGTTTGTTTTTCAGTTGCCATATTGTAATTTTCTTATTGGTTGGACTTTTCGCGCAACAATTGCACCAAAGCCTGTTTTTCAGCGCTGTCTAAGCCTGATTCTAGTTGTTTGTTTCTTAAACGTTCAATTTCCGCTTGAGAGGATAATTTTTTTAAATAACTGACAATGTCCTCGAATTCCAGTGCCTTTTGTGTGTCATCAAGGTGGTCATACATGCGCATCAAATGACCCAAATAGCGAGCGTACTGAGAATTTCTGAAATGTTCCATCATTGCTGCTGAGTTAATTTGGGGGTTGTTGTGTTGTATTTCAACGATTTTATCAACAATTTCAGTGCCTTTAAACGATAAAGTGTCGAAGTTAAGCTGATTTGACAAGTTTTCACACAGTTGTGGTGTATTTAACAGCAAACTGATCAATTTGCGCAAGGGATTATCGTTGGTATCCGATCCAGTCTGCTGAGGTTTTATTGGATTTTTAACTTGCATTGACATGCCTGAGATTTCACTGATCTGTTGTGCAATCATGGTTTTAAAAGCCCCTTTGGGCAGTTGGTTGATGAATGGTTTGGCTTTTTCATGCAATTGGGCTTTGCCATCGATGCTTTTGGTGTTGATGTCTTTGCTGATGATTTCAATCATAAAGTCAGACAAGGGTTTGGCTGCATCCAGGGCTGCTAAAAAACCAGATTGACCATGCTGCAAAACATAGCTGTCTGGATCTTCGCCTTGTGGTAAGAACAAAAACTCTATGATTTTATTGTCCAAATAAAGAGGCAATGCGGTGATCAATGCTTTTTCAGCTGCTTGTACACCTGCCCCATCACCATCAAAACAAAAGACAATGCGGTCCCAGACTTTGAATAGGTTTTTGATGTGCTGTGCCGATGTGGCGGTGCCCAAAGTGGCAACGGCATTGCAAATACCTTTTTCATGTAAGGCAATGACATCCATGTAGCCTTCAACCACAATGATGAAATTTTCATCGCTGTGTTTGCGTGCCAGATGCAGGCCATACAATTCATTGCTTTTATGAAATAGATCTGTTTCGGGTGAATTCAAGTACTTGGGTTTTTGGTCTGTTTCTATGGCTCGGCCACCAAAGGCAATGACCCGCCCGCGTTTATCATGAATCGGGAACATCAGCCGATTGCGAAATTTATCATAAACCCGACCCGAATCATTGCTGGTGGTTAAGCCGGTTCGAGCCAACAATGACTGCTCTTCATCTGAGTACCTTTTACTCAATGCATCCCACTCATTCAAGGCATAGCCTAATTGGAACGTTTTGCTGGTTTGACCAGAGATTTGTCTGCCTTTGAGGTAATCAATCACAGCCGCGGCTGATCTAAGCTGATGTTGAAACACCCGCGCCGCTTTTTCGGTGACTGCATATAAATTGGTTTTGGGTTTTTGGTTGCCGCTAAAATTACTGGCAGGTACTTGCATGCCGGCTAATTGAGCCAAGTCTTTGACGGCATCAACAAAATCAAGCCCCTCATATTCCATCAAAAAACCAATGGCGCTGCCATTTTTGCCGCAGCCAAAACAATGGTAGAACTGTTTTTGTTGGCTGACGGTAAAAGAGGGGGTGTTCTCAGCATGGAAAGGGCATAAGCCTGAATAGTCTTTGCCGGCTTTTTTTAATGACACCCGAGCGCCAACCACATCAGTGATGTCGATGCGATCTAGCAGTGTTTCGATGAATTCATTGGGTATGGATGACACAGTGTTTACGCGGTCAAACCATCAATTTTCTAAAAGCAGTCTTTATGACAGTTCAGCCTTAACGATTTGGCTGATTTGGCCCATGTCGGCTTGACCCGCTACCTTGGCTTTTACCAAGCCCATGACTTTACCCATGTCTTGCATGCCTGACGCGCCTGTTTCAGCAATGATTGCTTTGACAATGGCACTGACTTCATCTCCTGAAAGCTGTTCCGGTTGGTACTGCTCTAGGATTTTAATTTCAGATAATTCTTGTTGTTCTAAATCAGTGCGATTGGCTTCGGCATACTGGCTGGCTGCGTCCTTGCGCTGTTTAATCATCTTGGTGATGATTGAGAGCACATCAGTATCACTGAGTTCACGGCGTTCATCAACTTCCACTTGTTTGATGGCAGCAGTAATCATGCGGATGGTGCTCAAGGTCTCTTTGTCCTTGGCTCTCATCGCGGCTTTCATGTCTTCAGTGATTTGGCTTTTCAATGACATAATAATGTGTCTCTTGTAATTAAATTGAAGGTATCAATTCAATCAGTACATTCTGCGAGGAATACCTTCCTTAGCAACACGTCTTTGTAGGCGTTTAACAGCAGCAGCTTTCTTACGCTTTCTTTCTTGAGTTGGTTTCTCGTAATACTGACGTTTACGTGATTCTGCTAATACACCCGCTTTTTCACAGGCGCGTTTAAAGCGTCTTAATGCAAAATCAAACGGTTCGTTGTCTCTAACTTTTACACTTGGCATAAGTTCTGTGTCTCCAATTAGCCCTATCAGGCTTCATTAATCTATGGTTTGAGCGGCTCGCAGAGCTGCCCGGAAAAAGACCGCGTATTTTAAGGGTTTTGGCTTTAATTGCAAAGGTAAATTGAACTTTTTTGTGGTTCATTGCTAATTAGATACCCAATGCTTACTCCAGCGCGTCGATTTCAAGTTGGAAATGATCTGATAAGTGGCAATGGGCATGGGATTTCAATACAATAATCAGTCACTCTAATGAAATAGATTTTGCCTACAAATGAAGCAACTCATAGATAATTTCCGGGCGGTTAAAAACAGAATCGAGCTGGCAGTGAAGCGCCACAATGTAAGCAGCACCCCCTTGTTGTTGGCGGTCAGTAAAAAACACCTTTTAGAGAAAATCATGGTGCTGGCGGAACAAGGCCAGCGAGATTTTGGTGAAAGTTATGCCCAAGAAGGGGTGGAAAAAATTGAACAGTGTACTGATAAATCCTTAATCTGGCATTTTATTGGCCCCATTCAATCTAACAAGGTCAAGTTGATCGCGACATATTTTGATTGGGTGCATTCTGTAGAGCGCATGAAAGTGGTTAACTTGTTGATTAAACACCGCCCCAGTGAAGCTGGGCGAATGAACGTGTTATTACAATTAAAAGTGGGTGATGAGGACAGCAAATCAGGCGCTGGTTTGGATGAGTTGTTTGCTATGGCTGCGGTGGTTGATGCTGCAGACAATTTGAACCTGCGCGGTGTGATGTGCATTCCGCCACCCAGTGATGATTTCACACAGCAGCAGGGTTATTTTAATGCAGCATACGAAGCTTTTGAGCGTTTGAAAACTACATACCCCTACATCGACACCTTGTCGATGGGCATGAGTGGCGATCTTGAAGCTGCCATTGCTTGTGGTTCAACCGTGGTTCGGGTGGGAACAGACTTGTTTGGCCAGCGTCAGTAAGGAGTTATGTGACTGGGTACTTGTGACTGTTCAGAAAACGGTCCAATTCATTTTCCACCAGTCCAAAAATTCATCAAAATCGATTTGTTCGTTTTGGTCAACATCGATGGTTGCAAAGCCTCTAATGGCATTATCTTGACTGGCTTCCGGGGCCAATATTTTAAGTAATTGTGTGAACTCATCGATATCGATAAGACCACTGTTATCTTGGTCAAAAAAATCGAAGTGATCTTTGATTTCGGCTATTTCTTCTTGGCTTAATTCGGTCATTGTTTTAATGATTTTTTTGCAAATATAGGCCGCATTATATCCTGAATTGATATTTTAACTACACCTTGTGTTAAAATCGCGCCACTTTTTTTACTGGATGACACCATGGGCTTCAAATGCGGCATCGTTGGCTTACCCAATGTAGGCAAATCAACATTATTCAACGCCTTAACCAAAGCAGAAATTGCAGCAGAAAATTATCCTTTTTGTACGATTGATCCAAATGTTGGTATTGTTGAAGTACCAGATCCGAGATTAGATCAATTGGCTGCCATTGTAAATCCCCAGAAAACCATTCCAACCACCATGGAATTCGTCGATATTGCTGGATTAGTGGCAGGAGCCTCAAAAGGAGAAGGTTTGGGCAATCAATTCCTCTCTCACATCAGAGAGACGGATGCCATCGCTCATGTGGCGCGATGTTTTGAAGATGATGATGTGATTCATGTCGATGGTAAGATTAACCCGTTATCTGACATTGAGACCATTAACACAGAGTTGGCGTTGGCGGATTTGGAATCAGCAGAAAAATCCTTGTTGCGAACACAAAAGAAAACCCGTTCAGGTGATAAAGATGCGATCAAACGGGCTGCTGTGTTGGAACAAATAGTTGCGCATTTGTCAGACGGCGCTGCGCTGAGAACACTGGATCTCAACAAAGAAGATTGGGAAGCGGTCAAAGAGTTCAGCTTCATCACTGCCAAACCGATGATGTACATTGCTAATGTCGATGACCAAGGCTTTGATAATAATCCATTGTTGGACCAGTTGAATGAATTTGCTGCCAAAGAAGGTGCATTGGTGGTGCCGGTATGTGCTGCCATAGAAGCTGAAATTGCTTTGTTGGATGATGAAGATAAGGCCGAGTTTTTGAATGAAATGGGACTGGCGGAAGCAGGTCTTAACCGGGTGATCAGGGCAGGATATGAACTGCTTGGCCTGAATACTTATTTTACTGCAGGTGAAAAGGAAGTCAGGGCTTGGACATTTGTAGCTGGTGCGACCGCACCACAAGCTGCTGGAGTGATTCACACAGATTTTGAAAAAGGTTTTATCCGTGCTGAAACCATGGCTTTTGATGATTTCATTACACATCAAGGCGAGGCTGGTTGTAAAGAAGCGGGTAAGCTGAGGTTGGAAGGCAAGGAATACATCGTTAAGGAAGGAGATGTTTTACACTTCAGGTTCAATGTCTGATTGCTACCAATACAAAACATTCTAATCAAGCATAAAAAAACCGCCATGCATATCAATGCTGGCGGTTTTTTTATGGTGTTTTTTTACAGTGGGTTATTCGAAGCCGTTTGCAAAAATCACATCAGAATAATTGCCATCGGTGATTTGAACTACCTGAGAAGATGAGACATAGTATAGGTTTCCATCCTCGTCCTCGCCAAAACCCCTGACATTGGTAAAGGTATCGGCTAACACAGCCAAACCACTCCATACACCATTATTTTGTACGGTCCAATATAAGTCTCCGGTACAGAAGTCGGCATAAATGTAAGTGCCTTGCCAGGTGTCTTCAGGTCCCCTGTAAGGAAAGCCGCCAATCACAGAACAAACGCCGATGTTGTGATTGAGATCGATGATGGGATCTACAGCATTGGCTACTGTGCAAGAAATGCCAGGCGTTGCTATGAAGCCTTCACGGCATACCCAGCCATAATTTTCGCCACCGCTCGAGCTGGCTGGTTGATAGTTGACTTCTTCTCTGGCATTTTGGCCTACATCACCAATCAACAAATCACCTGTTTCACGATCGAAACCCCAGCGGTATGGGTTACGCAAACCCCATGCCCAAATCTCACCACAATCACCGTTGGCATCACTGAATGGGTTATCAGCTGGTATGCCGTAATTAATACCTTCTCCACAAGCATCGCCAACATTGGTCCCAGGATTATCAACGTCCAGTCTGATTAACGAGCCGAGTAAAGCCCTTGAATCGTTATTGCCCTCGAAATCACCATCGGCAGCACATGAGCCGGTATTATCTAAGTTGGCTGGGTCTTTGGTTTGACCGCGGTCGCATGGGTCATTGCCAGAGCCGCCATCACCGAAGCCAACATATAGGTACCCATCAAGCGGACTGAAGTGTAAATCGCCTCCATTGTGGTTGCCAAAGTCCTGATCTACTCTGATGATAATTAATTCGCTTTGATCATCGGCCACGTTTGGGTTGTTATCACTGACCGAGTATCGAGCAACCACTGAATCACCATCGGTGTCGGTGTAGTAAACGTAAAAGTAGCCGTTTTGCGAGTAATTAGGATGAAATGCCAAGCCCAAGAGGCCTTGTTCACCACCGCCATTAGTCAATGGGTCGATATTAAGAAAGGGGGTAGGTAGTTCTTGACCGTTTTCGATGATTTGTATTAAACCAGCCTGTTCAACGACAAACAGACGGTTGCTGCCATCACCGGCATTTCTCACTGCCACAGCATTGGTGAAACCTGATTCTAAAGTAACCAGAACCGGGTCAAGTGGGGCTGGTTCGCCACCGTGAGCTTGCGGGCTCAGCAGCATGAATGTTGCCAGGATGATTGTCAGTTTTTTCATTGTTGAGGTCATTTTTATTCTCTGGTTATTTAATTCTTTTGACTTTTACACTGCGGTTACCATCACCTCTTAATTCCCATGAACCCATCGCTGCAGGTTCAATGGTTACTAGTTGACGACCGTCTTTTTTTAGGAATATGGTGCCGCTTGAAGCGCGTTTCCATATTTGGCCATTGTCCAGTTCGTAGAAGGTTTCACCCAGTTTGTCGTTGTATGTTTTTTCAACACGGGCTCTGATGGTTCTTCTTTGACCTTCACCGCGCTTTGCTTCAAAACCAGCCTGACGCTCGCGCATTTTTCGGTTGATTTTTAACTGCTCATTCTTAAGCCAACTGGCCAAGGCATTCAATTCTTCTTCATTCAATTTGTTTAGACCTGTTAGCTCTTTTTCCTCGGCCGTCATCTCTGACAAATCAGGAGATTTTGCCCAAGCTGTGAATGCAAACAAAATACCGCAAATTAACAATGATTTTTTTAGCATGAAAATACTCAATTAATTAAATGCTGGTAAATATACATCAATATCCACATTTTGTGGCTGCATTTATGCCAAATTCAGCACAAAAATTAAACTAAATTTATGAATAAATGCGCCGGATAACAAAGTTTTAACACCATATGTTCAAAAAACAGTAAAATGCGGCTCATAACCCCGAAAAAACGTAACCCTGCACTGCAAAGGTAAAAAAAGAAATGAAGAAGATTAAAACCAGCAAAATGATTGTTTTGCTAACCACTTTGGGAGTGTCAGCCGCATCCACAGCGGTCACTCTTAAATTAGATAAAAATCTGGTGAATGGTGGTGTGTCCTTAATTCCAACAATTGTGTTGAAAGGAAACACGCAATACCAGATTGGAACCAGTCAATTGAGTTCGCGCAGCACCCACCCGGTTATTTGTAACCGCGTGGACGAATACACCCCTGTGGCCAACGTTAATTTGCGCATCACAGATCCCAATGGAGATAATAAAGGTGACGGCTTAGGTGAGTTATCATTGATGGGTGTTGATTCTAATATCAATTACAACATCAAAAGAAAGTCTTTTGATATCACCACTGAAAACCGCAGCAAATCAATATGTTTAACCGATGGAAAGTATGACGTCATCTTCGAAGACACATGGGATGAACCTACTATTCCAGCGCCAACTGCCATCAACTTTGAAATCATTGGGGCACCACTGGGTGGTTTTGTCCCAGGTGAAAGCGTCAGGTATGATATAACGTATGTAAATAACACAGCTGCTGATCAAGAATTGGATTTAATTGAATACTTCCCATACAACAAAAACAGTTTGGCTTATTTTGAGGGTCAGTCAGTGAGTTTGTTATCTTGTGATATTTTAGATGACCAAGGAGCAGATGTTGGTGATTGCACCAGTAACAATGGTGTGGTCAAAGACATTCTCTTGACTTCTAATTACAGTATAAAACTGTCGGTCCGTAGACCTATCAGTGTGAATGCTGCAGTCGGCGAGAATATTCAATTAATGGCAGCAATTTTCACCAAAGTTAATACCATTGACTCAACTGGTGTGGTTGATCGTTTTACCGGCAACAAGTCATTTTCTGGCTTTGAGATGACCACCATTGATTTGCCTATAGTCAGCCCCAATTAATTGTCAGGAAATAGTACAAACTGATCAACCAAGGGCAGCCAGTTAGGCTGCTCTTTTTTTTACTGAAAATACCTTTAATGCCATGACACCCCAACGCTTTGAACGACTGAAACAGGTATTACAAGCCAGACAGACTGACTTAACGGTGGTTATGGACTGGGTGCACAAACCGCACAATTTCAACGCCATCATTCGTTCTTGTGATGCAGTGGGTGTATTTGAAACGCACTACATCCCAGTTGAAGAGGGCTATAGGCCATTGACCAACACCGCTAAGGGCTCACAAAAATATGTGGTTGCGAATCAGCATGATGAATTCACCAGCATTGCAAAACAGCTGAAATCCAGTGGACATCAGCTACTGGCGGCACATTTGTCGGATGAGGCAGTGGATTTTCGTCAGGTTGATTACACCCAACCAACAGCCATCGTCATGGGGGCTGAGTTAGAGGGCGTACAGCCAACAACCGCTGCGATGGTTGATCAACACATCATTGTGCCGATGGTGGGCATGGTGGCATCATTGAATGTGTCTGTGGCGTGTGCTTTGATTTTGTATGAAGCACAACGACAAAGGGCTGCGGCGGGAATGTATGATAAATGTTCATTGGATCCAGAGACTTATAACAGAACATTGTTTGAGTGGTGTTGGCCCAAAATTGCTGATTTGTGCCAGAAAAATGGCAAGCCTTACCCAGAACTTGATGAGGTTGGTGAATTCAAGAGTTTTTGAAGTTTGTCATCGGCGATCACTTCATCAATGCCTCTGATGGGAGTTGGCTGACTTGCTTGGCTGGTTGAGAAGTCAGTCAATCTGTCATTGATCGATTGTATGAATTTGAGGTGCTTTTTGCTGGTGACATGGGTTTTGGCCAGGATGCTCAATTGCGCTTCACTGGAAGCGCATTCATTGATCATATTGATGCTGTCAGCAGTCACATAGATGTGTTGGGCATACCTCAGAATGTCTTGATAGGGGTTGTCACCATCTTGTGGGTTGAGCCAGTATTGATCATCACCTTTCAATTGTTTTTTGATTCTTTGAATGCTGCTTTCTTGCAGTCTCGGTGAACCACACACAAGCAAGCCTGTATCAGGATGCTGTCGTCTTATCTTTTCCAACTCATCACAGAAGTCTTGGTCGAAATAATTGCCAGATGGGTTGCCAATTACCAATGCAATAGTTGGAAACTTTGCTGGTCGGGCAGGTGCTGATCGATACCATGTTGAGTCAAATGGGTGGAGGCTACCAAAAAAAGTAACCACCTTGTCACCATTTTTGCCATCATGCGCCGGTAACAGCAACAAGTCATAATTGTCTGGATTGTCTTTGGGGTTCATTATGTGAATGTGTTTGGTTTTCACGCCTTTGTGCTTGAGTTTTTTCCGCAAATGTTTGCCCACCGCCGCAGCCTGGCGACCGGCAGTGACAATCAAATCTGGTCGATGGCTGAGATCGGGTTGTTTGGCTTCAGCCCAAAGCGTGGCATGATCAAAGACCGGCAGTAATTTTGGCGCAAATAACTTCCACGGCTGTTTTAAATCAAAAGTGTAAGTGGTGCTGCTGTTTGAGATTCGTTCAGCCAACGATTGAGACTGAATTTCATGCCCTTTTCTGCCATCTGATATGACCCAACACAGATTTACTTTATTCAAATGCGCTCACAGTTTATAATGTCGTATCCATTATAGTGGCCAATCAGATCTGGATGCAATCTTACGCCACTGTTAGCATTAAAGATGTTGAGTTTGATGTCTTTTTTTACAATTACAATATCAGGATTAATCATGAGTCAGAATGCTGCCAACACTGAAAAAGTTTATTACGTCAAACCAAGCGATTTGCCCGTTTCTTGTCCAGGCAAAGACATGGCTGTTTGGAATTCTCATCCCAAAGTTTTCCTGCCTTTGGAAAAAACGGGTGAAGCAGTGTGTGAGTATTGTGGTGCCAAATACATTCTAAAAGTTGATTGAATGCTGTTGGGTATGACTAACAAATCATACCTGTTGTGTTCAAACAACCATGTTGTTCAAAAATGACCCCACTTTTTCATTGAAATCTCTGAAAATCATGCAAGTTGTGCCGGCCCTCGAAGTAGGTGGCGTTGAGCGTGGTACGGTTGAGTTTGCGATTTATCTGAAAAACATGGGTCACCAACCGGTGGTGGTCTCCGCAGGTGGTGAAATGGTCAAAGAATTAACCTCCAATGGGGTCCAGCACATCACTTTGAACGTCAACAGAAAGTCACTCTCCAGTTTGTTGTCAGTGAAAAAACTACGGGCTTTGATGCTTAAGTTAGAAATCGATTTGGTGCATGCTCGATCGCGGATACCTGCGTGGTTGTGTTTTTTTGCGTTAAAAAAAATGACTGTTAATAAACCACATTTTGTGACCACTTTGCATGGTTTACATTCGGTATCAAAATATTCGGCCATTATGGCCAAGGGTGACCGGGTTATTGCTGTGTCCGCTGCAGCTAAAGCATATTTATTAAAGTACTTTGACAGCGAATTGAAGCACCAGCCGGTGGTCATCAATCGTGGTATTGACCCGCAATTTCAGCATGGTTACCAAGCACAAAATGACTTTTTACAAGCTTTATTTAAACGCCACCCCCAACTGAGCACCAGTAAGAAGGTTTTGTTACCTGGCCGATTAACACGAGTTAAAGGCATTGAAAACATGATCCCCTGGTTGCAGCAGGGTGCTGCAGATCATTACTTGTTATTAACCGCAGCGCCAGATGAATCGAAGTACAGTCAACGAGTCACAGATTTATTGGCCAAACATCAAGTTTCAGATAAAGTGATTTGGCTGGGTGTGCAACGTCAAATGCCTGATTTATATGCCGCAGTTGATGTCGTTGTCTCAACCAATAACAAGCCAGAGAGTTTTGGGCGGACAGTACTTGAGGCCTTGACCATTGGTACACCGGTGGTGGGGTTTGCCATTGGCGGTGTGAAAGACATTCTACAAGACATATTTCCTCAAGGTGCCATTCAAGCAGGGGACTCTCAAGCCATGGCACAGCGAATTGAGGCTTTTCTGCAACAGTCCCCGGTGGTCCCAGCCCACCAGAGTTATGCAAATCAAAGCATGTTCGATCAAACTTTGGCTGTTTATAACGAGCTCATCAATGTACCCAACTGATAATCACATCAGTGCTGATAAGAGCACCAATAAGAATGTCGGCCATGGCAAACAAACCATGCTGGTCGCTTTGTTGTTGGCTGTTGTGTGGTTGTTGCCATTTGGTCGTTTGTCTGAGTTACCAATCTTGCTGATGGCCTTTGGGGGGCTGTGGTGTTTGATTCAACATCATCAAACCATCAGACAGCAGCCATGGTTCAAGCCGTTCACCTTGGTTTTTTTCGCTTACTTTTTGATGACAGCAATCTCGTCGCTGGACTCCTATTGGCCTGAGAAAAGTTGGTTGATTACTGCCTCAGCTTGGCGCTTTTATCTGCTGGGGGTACTGGTTTTGTTTTTCAGTGACGAAAAGACTGTGCCTCGCTTGATTTTTTGGCTTTCAGTTATTGTGGTAGTTTGGGTGTTGGATGCAGGCCTACAAAACATGCTGGGTCATAATTTATTGGGGCTGCCATCTTATCCAGGTCGTCTAACCGGTGTGTTTGGTGACAATGTTAAACTAGGACCGGTGTTGGCGCTGTTTTTACCGCTGTTATTGATTCAGCTGTGTCAAACCAAAGTGCAGTGGCGTTGGTTGCTTACTGCTTTGGTCGTCGTTGCTGTTTTGCTCAGTGGCACCCGCTCAGCCTGGTTGATGATGCTGTTTGTTTTGTTGCTGTTTTGGTGGCACCACACCAAAGGGCGGCGCTGGTTGTTGTTGGTAAAGGCCTGTGGTTTGATGCTGGTGACTGCGACGGTTTTGTGGTTCAGTTCGAATGCTTTTCAACAGCGGGTGGAACGCAGTATGGCGCTGTTTGAAGGTGATGTGTCGGCGATTGATTTTGCCTTGGCTGATCGGCTACCCATATGGCACACGGCAATAGATATGTACAAGAGCCATCCCATCAATGGTGTTGGCGCACGGGCCTTCAGGGTGGCCTATGCTGATCATGCTGGTGCTGATGATGTTTGGCTGGCGACACAAGGCAGTGCGCTGCATGCACACCACTGGTTGTTAGAGGTGTTGGCTGAAACAGGTACCTTGGGCCTGATTTTGATGGCAATGTTGTTGTGGGCACTGATCAAATATGTGCGGCCTGTTTTTCGCCAAAATCAAGTGTGGCCATTTGCGGTGGGCTTGTTGGCGGCCATGCTGCCAGTGGTTTCGTTGTATTCTTTGTTCTCATCCTTTTGGTCAATTTGTTTGTGGTGGATGTTAGTGGTGCTTTTTATCGGAGTTAAACATGCCAAAGATTAATTCAGTCAGTGCAGTAGTGACTTCATTTAATTCTGAAAAAACCATTGAAAAATGTTTGGCCAGCTTGTCATGGGCCGATGAAATCATTGTTTTAGACTCATACAGTGAAGATGAGACTCTGAATATCATCGAAAAATTTCCACAAGTGCGTCTGGAACAACAAGCTTTTAAGGGCTTTTCACAACAAAAACAGGACGTTATCGACATGGCGGTGCATGATTGGGTGATGTTGTTGGACGCCGATGAATGCTTAACACCCAAAGCCATCACCCAACTAGGAAAGTGGCAAAATAAACCAGCCAAAGCCGATGGTTATAACCTGCCGCGCATAGAATGGGTTTTTTGGCATTGGGCTCACCCCTGGGTCAAGCGCAATGAGTTCATCCGTTTGTTCAACCGCAAAAAATCTCACATGAGCCAAGATCTGGTGCATGAGTCCATCAAAGTCGATGGTGTAGTGAAAAAAATATATGCCCCTTTTAAACATTATGGTGAAACCTCAATCCAAGTCAAACTGGATAAAATCAATCGCTATTCGGCGCTTGCTGCACAACAGAAATTCAATCGAGGTAAACGCTGCAGTCCTTTGCGTTTGTTTCTGTATCCACCGTTTTATTTTTTCCGCCAGTTCATCATCAAACGGCAGATATTCAATGGTGTGGCCGGGGTCATTAATGCGACCTTGAACAGTTATTATGCCTATTTAAAATACGCCAAGTTATATGAGCTTCAACAAAACAAAGACTGACCTCCAAGTGGCCTTGGCCAAATGGCTGGCCAGGCGCCGCTTGGCCACACAAATGCGCATGGGTCGAGTTTTAGGTCGCTTGTTTTATTACCTACCTAATTCGCGCAAACGCATCGCCCGCACTAACATTGGCATTTGTTTTCCCCAGCTCACAACCCAACAAGCCAAAAGTCTGCTCAAAGCCAACATGCTTTCTACCGGCCAAGGTGTGATGGAAATGTTGGCAGCGCTGTGGGCCGAAGATGATCAGGTGGTTGATCATTTTGAGGTGGTGGGTTTAGAACACCTTAATCAAGCGATAAAAATAGGTCAGGGTTGTTTGTTGTTGAGTTGTCACACCACTTCCATTGAGTGGGGTATCCGAGGACTGAACCAACTGCTCAAAGCTCAACAAATACCTGTTGGTCATATGCTGGCCCGCCAACACAACAACAAACTGCTTGAGGCACACTTAGAAGCAGCGCGTTTATCCTTTGTGGAAAAGTTGATTGATAAGAAAAACATCCGCAGCTTACTGGCATCAGTTAAATCAGGGCATCCAGTTTATTATGCCCCTGATCAGAATTTTTCCTACCAAGTTGAATTTGCGCCGTTTTTTGACCGGCCAGCGGCGACTACCATAGGTACCTATAAATTGGCCAAAAAAGGGGTCAAGGTCATCCCTTGGTTTTGTTTCAGAACCGGCCCCTGTCAATGGCGTGTGGAGGTGTTGCCGGAAATGAAACAGCTCAGCGAATTGTCCGAAATAGACGCCACCACAACCATCAATCAGTTGTTCGAAACACAGATCAAACAATACCCCGAACAATACCTGTGGGTTCACCGGCGGTTTAAAAACCAACCAGAAGGGTTTGAAAATCCTTACCATTGAAACATTAAGAGGTGGTTATGCAACAGAAACACATCAAAACAGGTTTTGTACTGGCAGCAGCAATGAACTTCAGTGTGCTGTTATTCTCCAAGGGCTTCACCAACACCACCATCAACCTGGCCGATCCGGTGGTGATGTCAAATTTTGGCTTGTTGATGATTGTGCTTTGGGGATTGGCCTATTTAGCTGCGTCACAAATGAGCTATAAACTCAAATGGCTGGCGGCAGTCTTTGCCATTGAAAAGCTGATTTATGTCTGGGTTTGGATTAACTGGCAAAGAAATAATGAATTGGCACCGCTGTATGAGCAGGATTTACTGGCCGGTATCTTCTACAGCATATATGGTTTGAACGACCTGATCTTCATGTTGTTCTTTGCTTATGTTTTTGTGTTGGGTTGGCGCAACAAGCAGTCACCTAAGATAAGTTGAAACTCGTTTTTACGCTCTGGTGTGTTCATGCATGGCCAAAAAAAACAGGCTGAGTAGGATGCGCTTTGCCCACCAAGATTAGGTGAGGAATCAATGATGGGCGCAGCCCACCCCACAGAAATTTTCGATTACGGCTCCAAAAACAATCTGGCAACCACTGGCTTCTGCTTTGTTGTTCGCTTAATTTTAACCAATCACAACGCAGCTGAGCCAGTGTTGCTTTACTTCCAGCCACAAGCGGCCATTACCCCAGCAATCAGGGCGCAATGGATTTTGGTGCCGTATTTGGTGGTGAATGTTTTGCGGTAGGTAACTTTATCGAAGAACTTCTCTATAGAACCCTCAAAGCCTTCGGCATAAAAACGCATCTGTAACTTTGGTTTGTCGATGGATTCATCGAGCAATGGGATATCGGCATACCAGTCCATTATTTGTTGTTCTGGGATATAAAAATCCTTACTTGGGGCAGTGCGGGCTTGGAATTCAGGAGTGAGTTCCATGGTCGGTCGATTTTGTAGCATGCGCAGCACATCGGTGGCTTTGACTGTTGTGGTTACTTGTGTTGTGTCTGTTTTGGTCTGAGGCGGGTCTTGGTTTGTTTCAGTCGCTTTTGCAGGTGGCATGTCAGTGGATGTTACAGTCAGTGGCTCGGTGGCTGGAGGTCCCTGGGCCAAAGGTTTATCAGGCAACGGTTCAAGGGGTGAAGGCTCATCCAGCTTGGGTTCAACCGGCTCTAACGCAACGGGTTCATTCACCGGCTCTTGGCTTAAATCGATGACCAGGACAGGTGCCTCATATCGCTGTGTTTCCCATGGTCTGGGTAAGGCTAAAATCACTACAATCAGACACAACGGCAGCAGCATGTGCTTGAACCAATGTGTGTGGTCATGCGGTCGCCAGTTAAGATGTGAGTTTGCTGTTTGCAATGCGAGCTGAGGGCCATTAAGGGCTTAATGAAGGATTCAGCTTATTATAGGATTGGGTCGTTAAGTGAATGTAAAGTCAGCGGGCTTTTTCAGTCAGTAAGCTAAAGCTTGATATTAAAAAATTTAAACACCACCCAAGCCGGGCCAATCAACAAAAACTGTAAGTCTTTATAAAAAGAGGGTCTTTTGCCTTCTATGTGGTGGCCGATGAATTGACCCACCCAGGCAGCAACAAAAACCACAATCGCTGTGGTTAACAAAGGGGTGCCGATTGATTCAAGCCAGAAATTCAGCGCCAAGCAAGCAGCGGTAAATACTGACATGGTAAGAAAAACTTTTGCGCTTTTTACCAAGTAATAAAGCATCAATAATACCGCGGTAACCACCGCTAAATTCAATGCTATGGGGATTTTCACTGTCCACAAAGCCGCCGTGATAGACCAAAAAATCAGTGGCACGCAAAAGTAGTGGATGATTTGGTTGGTGCGGTTGATGTGAGACTTGTGGTACTCGGTCATCAGGTATTTCATCGAGGTGTCATTCATGGCGCTGTCTCTGTGGTTTATTCGTTGAGGAATTCTTTCCCTGTGATGCGGCGATAAGCTTCGTGGTATTTTTGTGCTGTCTTTTCGATCAGCTCATCAGGCACATGGGGTCCTGGTGGTTGTTTGTCCCAGTCAAGGGTTTCCAAATAATCTCGGATGAATTGTTTGTCGTAGCTTTCTGGACTGCTGTCTACTTGGTAGTTGTCTTGATTCCAAAACCGCGATGAATCGGGTGTTAATACCTCATCCATCAAAACCAACTCATCATGCTCATCGATGCCAAATTCAAATTTAGTATCAGCTATTATGATACCATTTTTTTCTGCGTGTTGGCGGGCTTGCTCATAGATGGTTAATGAAACGTCTTTTAATTGTGTGGCCCTGTCTTGGCCAATAAGATTGACCAATTGACCGAAAGTGATGTTCTCATCGTGATCACCGACTGCTGCTTTAGATGAAGGGGTGAACAGCGTTTCGTGCAATTGTTCGGCTTGTTTCAGTCCTTCGGGTAGTTTAATACCACAAACTTGACCGCTGGCCAGGTAGTCTTTCCAGCCTGAACCAATGATATAGCCCCTGACAATGGCCTCACAAGGCAAGGCACGCAGTTTTTTCACCACCACAGCACGTTGCTGTAAGTCTTTATCTGCACGTGGAATGACTTGTGTCACTGGTATTTCAGTGAGGTGATTCTTTATAATAGGCGCCATCATGGCAAACCAGTAATTTGAAATCTGGGTTAACAATGCCCCTTTGTGTGGAATGGTATCGGGTAAAACCACATCAAATGCACTAAGGCGGTCACTGGCAACCATCAACAAGTGCTGGTCATCTACCTCGTAGACATCTCTGACTTTACCTCGATGCAGTAAAGGCAGGTTTATTTGGACTGGATTTTCATTAGACGAATTTGAATTCATGTTGCCGGCTAACCATGCAAAGCGAGTATTTTAGCCAGTGACAACAAACGAAGCAATTAATTAGTATGGGTATTATCATAGGCGGTATATTGGGTTTTAAGTTTGGCAGCTATTTTGGCATGCTGTTTGGTGCTTGGCTGGGCCATACCATTGAGCGACAACTGGTTGGCCCAAAAATCACCAGCTCCACTAAAAAACAAACCCAAGAGAGCTTTTTCAACGCATTATTCTTGACCATGGGCCGTTTGGCCAAAGTGGATGGGCAGGTTTCTAGCTCTGAAATCAAGCGGGCCGAAAGCATCATGCAGCACATGAACCTGAACAGCGAGTTGCGCCAGCGGGCCATTGACTTGTTCAATCAAGGTAAAGACAGTAATTATGACATCGAGCGTTCGCTGCGACAGTTTGGTAATTTGGCACGTCGCTCGCTTTCCTTGAAGCAAATATTTTTAGAGATGTTGGTGGATGTGGCAGAGGCCGATGGCATGATTTCACGAGCAGAACAGCAACTTATTGAGCGCGCTTGTGAGCTGATCAGGTACCCGGTTCAATTATTGTATGCGATGATGAAAATGCGTGGTTTTGCTGGTCAGAGTGATAATTATCAAGGACGACAGGGTGGCCATGCTGGCCGAGAACATCAGCAAAGGAGAACCAACCCAGCAGCGCCATTCAATCCCTACCAAGTGCTGGGGGTTGATCAATCTGACAACAAAGCGACTATCCGTAAAGCCTACAAACGCCTGATGAGTCAACACCACCCGGATAAACTGGTGGCCAAAGGTTTACCACCTGAAATGATGAAAGTGGCCGAGGAAAAGGCCAAGCAGGTACAACTGGCCTGGGAAAAGGTCAAAGACCTGAAAGGTTGGTAGTCAGCGTAGTATAATGTCAATTATTCTCAACCATCAATTTAACTACTGAAATTCCCTATGACTGAAATTATCATCGCACCATCGATTTTATCCGCTGATTTTGCCCGTTTAGGCCAAGACACAGAAGCCGTTTTAGCGGCTGGCGCTGATTGGGTGCATTTTGACGTGATGGACAATCACTATGTGCCGAATTTAACTATTGGGCCCTTGGTACTCAAGGCTTTACGTGATTATGGCATCGAAGCGCCGATTGACGTACATTTAATGGTGAAACCAGTTGATCGCATCATTGGTGATTTTGCTGAAGCCGGTGCCAGCATCATCACTTTTCACCCAGAGGCATCGGAACACATCGACCGTTCATTGGCATTAATCAAAGAACATGGCTGTCAAGCTGGTTTGGTACTGAATCCAGCCACACCAGTGCATGTGCTTGAGCATGTGATGGACAAGTTAGATGTGATTTTATTGATGAGCGTGAATCCTGGGTTTGGTGGTCAATCATTCATTGCTAGTACATTAGATAAGCTTAAAACTGTAAGAAAAATGATTGATGAGAGTGGTTTTAACATCAGATTGGAAGTGGATGGTGGTGTTAAGGTGGATAACATTGCTGACATCGCTGCTGCTGGTGCCGACACCTTTGTAGCGGGCTCTGCCATCTTCAATTCGCCCGATTATGCGGAAACTATCACAAAAATGCGTCAAATGGTTCAGCAGTAATTCAGTCAAGTACGCTAAAATAAACCCATGAAAAGAGCAGTTGTCATAGTTTTAATGATTTTGTGCGTATCTCAAGTAGATGCCAAAGATCGTGGCGTGACTTTGAATGAAGCGGTGAACCAAGCCAAATCTGAAGGTCGTGTGCTATCAGCGCGCACCATTCTTGGTAACCACGAAATCAAAGTTCTGACTAAAAATGGCACGGTAAAAACCATCAATAAGAAGGCCAGCAGAAGTTCTAATTTTGCGCAAAACAATTTAGATCATTCCAGCCCGCAGACTTGGCACAATCAGTTTCGAAATGATTCGCCCAACAATCGCCAAACAGGTAACTCCAGAAATGTGATGAAGTTGGACCAAAGAAACAGCAGGACAGCCAAAAACACCAGCCAATACTCTAAAAGGCGCTCGATTTCCAGAGACAACGTAAGGGCAAAAAACCGTGGTAAAAGCTCATCCAAAGGAAAAGACAAAGATAATTAGAAGATCATGCGCGTATTGTTAATTGAAGATGATGACAACCTCCGTAACACCCTGATCAAAAGGTTTGAGGAGGTGGGCTATGTAGTTGATGCTGCTGACAACGGTGAGGATGGCCTCTACAAAGGCCAAGAATACCCCGCTGATGTGGCTGTGGTTGATTTGGGTTTACCACGAATATCTGGCATGGAAGTGATCCAAACATTGCGCAAGGATGGCATTGAATTTCCAATTATTGTGCTTACAGCGCGTGGCTCATGGCAAGACAAAGTCATGGGGTTAGATGCTGGGGCAGATGATTATCTGGTCAAACCATTCCACTTTCCTGAACTGCTTGCCAGAGTCAATGCTTTGGTGCGTCGATCAAGTGGTAATACCACGCCCGAAATCAGTTGTGGTGGTTTGTCGATGAATATGAGCACCCAAGAAGTAACGGTACAAGGCACAGCTCTGGACTTGACCTCTTATGAATATAAGGTTTTAGAGTATTTATTGCATCACCAAAATGAAGTGATTTCTAAAACCATATTGACCGAACACATTTATCACCAAGATTACGATCGTGACAGCAATGTCATAGAGGTTTTTGTCGGCCGCTTAAGAAAAAAAATGGCAGCCATAGATCCTGAAAGCAAATACATTGAAACTTTGCGCGGACGTGGGTACCGCATGCGTTCTAAAGACTAAAACATGGTGCATGTGACTCAAAGGGTGTCACTGACGAAAAGGGTTTTGGTCACCTCCAGTATTGCTTTGTTGGTGGCATTGGCTGCCATTGGTATTGTTATGGACCAAGCGTTCAAAGAAAAAACCCTGCATTTGGTCAAAGAGCGCCTTGAAAGTTATGTGTTGGGCATCATTTCTAACACCGAAGTAGATGGCGATAATCTGATTTTCCCAGAATATTTACCGACGCCCAGAATGGAGCGACCAGGCTCTGGTATGTATGCTCAAATCATTGTCGGTGATCAAGGTTGGCAATCCCCCTCTGTATTGGGTCAAGACTTGCCAGAGGTACTTGAGGTGGCAGTGAACGAGCGGGTGTTTGATGCACCGATTGAGTTCAATGGTGAACGTTTGTTTCGGATGCGACAAGGTTTTGTGCTGACTGATGCCAATGGTTCGATAGAACTGACCGTTTCCGTGACTGAGGATGCCGGTAATTTCTATGCCGAGTTGGCAGAATTTGAAGAAAACTTGCTTACGTGGTTGGTGGTGATTAGCTCGGTATTAGTCTGTGTTCAATGGATCATCATGTACTGGGCGACCAAACCGCTTAAACGCCTGACTGCAGATTTATTGAAGCTTGAAAAAGGCGATGAATTGATTTTTTCCGAAAACTACCCCAGTGAATTGCGCGGATTGACCACCAGTTTGAATCGTTTGATTGAAAATGAACGCAGCAATTTCTCAAGACAAAGACGTACATTGGGAGATCTGGCTCATTCACTCAAAACCCCATTGGCAGTGATTCATGCAGAGCTTGAAGGTGAAAAAATTGATAAAGATTTGATGCAGCAACAAATCCTCAACATGAATGAAATCGTGGCTTATCAACTGAAACGGGCTGCGGTAGCTGGTCATCGAACATTTGTCACTGGTGTACCTGTGATTGATGTGTTGGATAAAATCATCAATACGTTAAAGAAAATACATCCTGAGAAAAATATTTCAGTCAGTACACAGATAGCGCCAGGTGCGGAGTTTTATGGCGAGAAAGGCGATTTGATGGAGGTGCTGGGTAATTTGTTAGAGAATGCATTTAAGTGGTGTGAAGGTAACATTGATGTGTTGGTCAAGACTTTATACATGGAGGGACGTCGCAGAACTGGTTTAATTATAGAAATTGCTGATGATGGTCCTGGCATTCCGGTTGACAAAAGTGCCGAGCTACTGAAACGTGGTGTCAGGGGTGATGAAAAAGTCAAAGGTCATGGCATCGGGCTCTCAATTGTGACTGATATAGTTGAATCCTACCAAGGTGAACTGAAGATCAAGTCCCACAAGACACTTAAAGGTGCTTGTTTCAAAGTCATTTTGCCACCATGAAATCGAACATCAACCAACTTCTTGAAATCATGAGGCAACTGCGGGACCCTGAAAACGGTTGTCCGTGGGACATCAAACAAGATTTCTCATCAATTGCACCTTATACCATCGAAGAAGCTTACGAAGTGGCAGATGCCATTGAAGAAAATGACATGTCAGCACTGAGATCAGAGTTGGGTGATTTGTTATTTCAAGTGGTGTTCCATGCCCAAATGGCTGCAGAAGCCAGTCATTTTGATTTCAATGATGTGGTGGAGGCGGTCTGTGAAAAGATGACAGTCAGACACCCACATGTGTTCCAGCCTGATGCCCCCAAGCTAACAGCTGAGGAACAAACACAAGCTTGGGAGCAGGCCAAAAGTAAAAACAAGGACAGCGTGCTTGATGGCATCGCTAAAAATTTACCTGAACTTTTAAAAGCAGTTAAATTAACTAAATATGCAGCTGTTACAGGTTTTGATTGGCCGGATGTGGCACCAGTTTTTGCGAAACTGGATGAAGAGCGTGATGAGTTGAAAGAAGCCATTGAGTCGGGTGATAAAGAGCACATGGAGGAAGAATTGGGTGATTTGTTGTTTGTGGTAGCCAATATTGGGCGCCATTTATCCATTGATCCTTCTGCTGCTCTTAGAAAAGCCAATCATAAGTTTGAAAAAAGATTTCGCAAGGTTGAAGAACTTGCTCGATTGAATGAGCCTAAAAAACAAAACTTTGACCTGAAAACTCTGGACGAGTTATGGAATCAGGTCAAAGTTGAACATAATAATGACTGATTTGAAAGCAACCCACCGGTAGTGTGTGTGTGCGTGTGTGAAACAGATGAGCTGTTTCAAAAAAGTCATGTTCTAATGAGCACTTAAAATATCGTGGCTCTGTTTCTTTATTATTACTCCCTCTTTATTGATTTCAGGTGTCACTAAACAAATCACCTGCCATCAAATTCTTTATAAAAACTGCCCCTAATCCTGATGTCAGTCTTTTTACTTTGCCAACAAAATTGTTATCCTTTTAACTTTACTTGTTTGTCCTCTTTTCTTAGGGTTATAGCTATATCAATAAAGGTATTTTGCTATAAATATATTTATAACTTACTTAAATATTTGCATACATTTACTGAATTTCCGTTAATACTAATTTTTCCAATATCCATAAACTCTATGCCCTTGTTTGATTCAATCTCTGCATTGGAATTGGCTGAATTCTCTTCACATGATAAATTGACTGTTAATACGCGGTTATCAAGTTCTATCGAATTTGCAGGACTGCCGGTACCCTCATCTGTTGCAAGTAATCCTCCAGTTCCTTCATCTGTTGCTGGTGTTCCGGTGCCTTCATCTGTGGCCTGGAAAACAAAACCATTGTTTGCAGCTTTATTGCCAGTACCCTCATCAGTTGCTTTGATGCCACTTATTGTGTTGTTGAGAATGAATGAGCCTGTTTTTCCTTCTAAAATTCCTTCAATAAACTCAACCTTAGAATCAGTATTTAAAACCCCCTTGAAGCTCTCGCCATCAGTGGTGAATAAATTAATATCAGCAGCAAATATAGGCTGAGAAATGAACAGCGCTAAGGTAACTAACATGAAATGTTTATACAAAATGGCATTGCTTTTATTCAAAAATCTTTGCTCTTTTTTATCAAATACAGTTTCTTGATTGATGTCTGTTCCTTCTGTTTCTGCGAAGAATTTAATGTCTGTACCTTCAGTTTCTGCTCTTTTCATATCAGTTTCTCTTAAATGTTTTGTGAAGTGTTTGGTTTTCGTCGAAATAAAAGAATCCTAGGCCAATTCTGTTTTGGTTTTTTGGAACCGTGATGCTGGCGTATTTATCTTCTATTGCTTCAAACTTGGTGGTTATGGTGTCTTCATACAGTGCTTTCATCATTTCAGTTACTTCATGACGAAAAGCGGGAATATGTTCTTCGGGAATTTGAATAGAAAATAAGTTTCTTTGGAAATTGGTGTCATTTTCATGATCAAAATTGTGTGCGATGGTATTAGTTAATCGTTTGATTGAATTGGCTGCTATTTCAATTTTTGCCACACTGACCGCTTCTTTAGGCACGAATGATTTTTTAATCAAATGAACCTTGTTGTCTTTGATTTCAACACAACCAGCTTCGATTAACGATTCGAGAATAGGACCATGACTGATGTTTTTCCCAAATCTTTGTGTAAGTACTTCGAATGATAATCCTGAACCGCTTCGTTTCAAGGGGGTTGGGTTGCCTTTATCATCACAGAAAGGGGGATTTGATACCCAATGATCGAGAATATTTCCTTCTCTTGATCTTGCAGCATTGGTATGAGTTACTAAATCTTTGGCTTTGAGTATGGCAGAAACCTCTCTTCGATCTAGTCCTGTTTGATGTGCTATCGAAGATATTTTCCCGCGTGAATTACTACTTACTTTATTGATGTGATTCTCGCCTTCTTCAACGTAGATTTCCCGCAATAAGTTACTGAATGATTTAAATTCAACCTTGTTCTTTACTAATATTTTTACCATTGGTCTGATGCAGGTTCCAATAAAATCAAGCCAATAACTATTGAATGATAAGTTTTGTTTGTTTTGTGTATTATGTTTACTCATTGAAATACCACCCTTGAAAGTTCTTGAAACCTTGGTTTCTGCCTTTGATAAAGTCCTGTTTGGTCTCAACACCTTCTAACACGGTGTTGATCTTCATGGCATCGGCAAATTTAGCCAATCCTTCGGTAAATGTGGGTGTTTCTCTTCGGTAAGACAGGTTTTGATTGGCCACTTTGATGACGTCAATCAGACCTATTTGTAACAAATCCCAGTGAGCAAAGCCTGAACCAAAGTCGTCTAAAGCAATCCAGCCACCCAAGCTACGGAAATATTTCAACAGATCGATGGAGCTGTTAGAAAGAGTCGGCATGGAATGTATTTCAATGATTTCAATACACATGTTCTCTGGTGCAATCAAGCGGTTGTCGATCAGGCGCATTAGATTTTCTTTGAATGCATCACTCAATAGGCTGATCGGAGTCAGATTGACACTCAACCTCGACGGTTGTTCTTGTTCGAGGATTCGAGGGATTTGATTGAATATTTGAATATCCAATTCTATTTTTTGTTGGGTGTTCAGGGATTTGAAGTAACGCTCAACATCAGTGTTACCTAGTAAGTTGGTGGGGCGATACAGCATCTCTAACCAGTTTTGGCTTTGCATATCAGCACCCATGATTTCTTGAAGGGCGAACCTCAAGTCAGTCTGGGTGTTTTGTTGAAATGCAATTAAATTCATAAACATGGTCAAAATTGAACAGGTTTATTATAAACCCAATAATCTGATGGTGTAAACAGATATCTATTATTTATTTAAAAATTATTAGAAAACATATACGGATCGGTACATGGAAGGGTATTGTTGAGCATGCTAAAGTCCCTGCATATGGTCTTAAAGACAATAAATTCTTAGGGCATTGTGGTTAATGGTTTGAGTTAGGTGCTTCTGATTACTTAATTTTTTGGGCGAGTCTATTGAGCTGGAGGCATGAATTTGGATAAACAGGCTGATTACTATGGAAGCCAGTGTTCAGTTGGTCTGGTGATTTTGGTTTTTGTTGCGCTTATGCAAGTACTCTAGAATGGGGGTATTGGCTGGAGGAAGCTGGTGGTGCTGCAGTTCATCAAAAGGGACCCATTTCATGGACTGGCTTTCGATTGGTTTGACTTTTGGATGGGTGCTAATTTCGTGGAAAACTTGGATGCGAACTGTTCTCGATGGGTACTCATGGTTGAGGGTCAGGATGTGTTCCACACGGTTTGGTGCGTGGTCGATTTCCTCAATGCATTCGCGTTTTAATGCTTGTGAAAGGTTTTCACCAGATTCAACTTTGCCGCCTGGAAACTCCCAGTAATTGGCGAGGTGTGCGTCGGCTTTTCTTTGGGTAATTAAGACGTCGCCTTGGTGATTTTCCAAAACCAAGACGACGACTTCAATGACGGGGCCTTTGCTCAGGTCAAGCGACCGTGGCATTGTTTGTACTTTTTACCAGAGCCGCATGGACAAGGGTCGTTGCGACCTACTTTTTGGCCATCACGTACGAAAGTCTCAACTTTTTCTGCTTCTTTTTGGGCGGGTTGATTAGGGGATTGATGCTGGAACGTCACATTTTGTTCTTCTTTGTGTTCCATGGCTGCCACATCATCTTCCTCACGAACCTTGACCCTGGCAATGATTCTGCTGGTTTCGTATTTGATTTTATCGAGTAAGTCTTTAAACAATTCGAAAGACTCTCGCTTGTACTCTTGAATCGGTTGTTTCTGGGCGTGAGAGCGCAGCCCAACACCTTGTCGTAAATGGTCCATTTGAGCCAAATGTTCTTTCCACAGTTGATCCAGGGTGTTTAAGTAAGCGGCTTTCTCAAAATTACGCATCACCTCAGAGCCTGTCATGGCTTCTTTTTCTTTGAAAAAACGCTCGATCTGAGCGTGAATTTTGTCGGTCAAACCATCATCGTCTAACTCATCATCGCGTTCAAGTATGCGGGTGATGTTGATTTCAATGCCGAACTCAGTAGCCAAAACTCGTTCTAGTTGTGGGATCTGCCATTGTTCCTCAACACTCTCTAATGGAATGTGTTGGCGAATCACGTTATCAAATACTTCTTCACGGGTGTCTAAGATGTAATCACCAATTTCGTCTGATTCCAGTAAATCAGCCCGTTGTTGGTAAATCACCATTCTTTGATCATTGGCGACATCATCATATTCCAAAAGCTGTTTTCGGATGTCAAAGTTATGAGACTCTACTTTTCGTTGGGCGTTTTCAATGATTCTGGTGATCCATTTGTGCTCGATGTACTCATCTTCTTTCATGCCAAAACGTTTCATGTTATCCATCATGCGGCTTTGGCCAAACACTCGCATCAAGTTATCTTCCAACGAAATATAAAAACGTGATGAACCTGGGTCGCCCTGTCGACCTGCTCGACCTCGCAATTGATTGTCGATACGGCGTGACTCGTGTCGCTCTGTGCCAATGATGCGCAGACCACCATTATCTAACACTTGTTGATGACGGACTTTCCAGTCTGCAGTGAGTTGTTCTTTTTCTGCTTCACTGATATCGCCTTTGTTTTCAATTTCGACCGATAAATTACCACCCAATACAATATCGGTTCCCCGTCCAGCCATATTGGTTGCAATGGTGACTGCGCCTGGTAAACCAGCTTCAGCAACAATCAATGCCTCACGTTCGTGCTGTTTGGCATTCAGTACATTGTGTTTGATTTTACGTTGCTTAAGTTGGTGTGACAGAAACTCCGAGACTTCAATGGAAGCGGTACCAACCAATACGGGTTGTTGTTTTTCGTGACAATCAACAATGTCCTCAATGATGGCTTCAAACTTTGCTTTTTGGCTGAAATAAACCAAATCACCTTGATCATCTCTGATCATTGGTTTGTGGGTAGGAATCACAATAACTTCTAGGTTATAGATGGATTGAAATTCGTAAGCTTCGGTATCGGCCGTACCAGTCATACCCGATAATTTAGGATACAATCGGAAGTAGTTCTGGAAGGTGATTGAGGCCAGGGTTTGGTTTTCTTTCTGAATCGGGACGTTCTCTTTGGCTTCTACTGCTTGGTGCAGTCCATCGGACCATCGACGCCCTTCCATGGTTCTGCCAGTGAATTCATCAACAATAACAATTTCACCTTCTTTGACAATATAATCAACGTCTTTTTCAAACAAGTGATGCGCTTTCAATGCAGCACTGACATGGTGCATGAGTGAAATATGTTGAGAGTCATACAGAGAATCATCTTCTGCCATCAGGCCATTCTTCTTTAACAGGTCTTCAGCATGCTGCATGCCTTGTTCTGTGAGAAAGACTTGTTTGGACTTTTCATCTACTGAAAAATCACCATCAGGTTCTGGCAAACTCTGTTTGTTCATGATGGCTTTTGAAATCTCTTTCTGATCTGGTTCAACGGTTGAGCGTTCTAAGAAAGGCACAATTTTATTGACGCGGTTGTAGACGTCAGGTGACTCATCAACTTGACCTGAAATGATCAATGGTGTGCGTGCTTCATCAATTAAAATTGAGTCAACCTCATCAATGATGGCATAAAAGGGTTCGCGTTGAACTTTGGCATCCAAGCTGAAGGCCATGTTATCACGTAAATAATCAAATCCCAGTTCATTGTTGGTGGCGTAAGTGATGTCACAGGCATAAGCAGCACGTTTGGCTTCATGGGTCATGCTGGGTATTACGATGCCCACAGTCATTCCTAGAAAGTTATACAGCGGTTCCATCCATTTGGCATCTCGACTCGCTAGGTAGTCATTGACTGTAACCACGTGAACACCTTCACCGGCCAAGGCATTCAAATAAGCGGGCAAAGTACACATCAAGGTTTTACCTTCACCGGTTCTCATTTCTGAAATCTTACCTTGGTGGATGACGATACCACCAATTAATTGTACGTGGTAGTGTCTCATGCCCAATGTTCTCACTGAGGCCTCACGAACCAATGCAAATGCTTCAGGTAATAAACTGTCTAATGCCTCACCTTGGTTGATGCGGTCTTTTAATGCTTGAGTTTGAGCTGGAAATTCATCATCCTTCAGCGCTTGGTATTGTGGCTCCAATGCTTCTATCTTGTCGGCCAGTTTGTCCAGTTGGCGAATGAAACGTTGGTTCCTTGAGCCAAATATTTTTGTGAAAAGTGAGTTTTTAGCCATAATTGTCTGTTTTAAGATTGCTCAACTGAGAGAAACAATGTGGTTTCAAACAGTTATTATTCAAGTAAAAGGGCAAATAAAAATGAATTTATCTGCCCTTCTACGGTTATTTTGTTTTTTCTGATGCTTATGAATTCACAAACGGTAATGGGTTGACCTTGCGTCCATTTTTGAGGATTTCAAAATGCAGGTGCTCGGAAGTGGCTCTGCCGGTTTTACCCATAACTGCTATTTTTTCTCCAGCTGTGACTTTTTGTCCTAATTCAACATCAATACTTTCGGCATGAGCATAGCGTGTCATGAAGCCGTTACCATGATCAATTTCAACCATTTTGCCGTAAGAGCTGCGTTTACCCGCCCACACAACCACACCGTCAGCGGCAGCCACAATGCTTGATTTGTAAGCCCCGGAATAATCCATACCAGGGTGGGTGGCTTGCTGGCCAGTGAATGGGTCTATGCGTTTGCCATAATAAGATGAGATCCAGCCTTTTTCCAGTGGTAGTACGTGGGGTGTTGAGCTTTGTTCGATGTCTTGTTCGTTCAACAGCTTAGCCAGGATGTTAAAATTTTCCTGTTGTTTACTGAAGCTGTCCTCTAAATTGAACAGGTTTTCATACAAAGACTGAGGCGTATTGGTTTCGCCAGTCAGCTCCAGTGCGGCACCACCAACGCCAGGTTCAGCATCAAGGTTGAATTCTTCTTGGTTGATGTCTGCCACTTCCGTTAAGCGACTGCCCAGTGCATTCAGTCGAGTTGAATGAGCCATCAATTTACCAATTTGTAAGGTCATTGAATCGATGTCGTTCTGAATGGATTTTTTATGTTCAATTAATTCTTGTTGGCTGGAGTCGACCAAAGACTGTAATTCTTTAATTTTGGCTTGCTTGCTACCATCAGAACCGAAGAACCAAGCGCCAAACAAACCACCAACAGTTAACAAGGTCACAGTGAACAGGCCTGTCAGAACGAATAATTTGGTTTTGACCGCTTTATCGCTCAAAGAGTATTGAACCATGCCCGTTTTTTTGTGCTTTATTATTGTTAAATTATTCATAAAAAAAACTTGCTTACATTATTTATTAATATTCAAATATACCCATGCGAAAATCCCGTGGGTTCCAGTCCATTTCTGACAGTTTAGCTCAAGATAAAAGTTTATCTGGGTTGATCAAACGTGCCAATCAGCTTAAAAAGCTGGATGATACTCTGCAATTGCGCTTGCCGGAGCAAGTCAAAGGCATGTGCCACTTGGCTAATATCAGGGGCGATACGGCAGTTTTGATGTGTCGTACGCAAATGGAAGCCAGTAAAATTCGCATGTACAGCCGCAGCATTCTACATATTATGCAGAAGGAATTCAAAATATCTGTGAAGAAACTGCTGTTAAAAGTTGATTTATCCGAGTAGTTGCCGTTATGTGCAAGTGTACCTTTTATCCGCCTGTTTAGGCTGACTTGCCGATAAGGGCAGTTTATAATGCCCCATTTCTTTAACAAATAACCCACCATGAACACAGAAAATGAAATCAATGCAGCGTGGCAAGCCAGATCCGAATTGTCAGCAGCACAGCTCAAGGCCGAATACGGTCAAGTCATCGAAACTGCCCTTGAGGGCCTAGAATCTGGAAGCCTGCGAGTCTCTGAACCTGTTGGCGACACATGGCAGGTCAATGAATGGCTCAAAAAAGCGGTATTGTTGTACTTCACCATATCTGAAAATCAAGTGATGCCAGGCACCACTCATAATTACTGGGATAAGGTGCCTTGTCGTTTCAACCAAGCCGACGAGGAAACATTCAAACAGACAGGAGCACGCGTGGTACCACCTGCAACCATCCGCAAAGGCGCATTCTTGGGCCGAGGCGTGGTCTGTATGCCTTCTTATGTCAACATTGGCGCATATGTCGGCGCTGGAACCATGGTAGATACTTGGGCCACTGTGGGCAGTTGTGCCCAAATTGGTGAGAACGTTCATTTATCTGGTGGTGTTGGTATAGGTGGTGTTTTAGAACCATTACAGGCGTCCCCAACCATCATTGAGGATGGCTGTTTCATTGGTGCACGCAGTGAAGTGGTTGAGGGTGTTCGGGTAGGCAAAGGCAGTGTCATATCCATGGGCGTATTCCTGGGTCAAAGTACCAAAATTTATGACCGTGAAACCGATGAAGTGACGTACGGTTATGTACCACCCGGCTCGGTGGTGGTGGCGGGAACCCTGCCTGCTGAGAATGGTAAATATGCACTTAATTGCGCGGTCATCGTGAAAAAAGTTGATGAAAAAACCCGTGCGAAAACTTCCATCAATGAGTTGCTCAGGTCATGATTATTTACGGCATCAAAAACTGTGACAAAGTCAGGGCAGCCATGAAACAAGCGCAAACCGATGACAATGAAGTTAGGTTACATGATTTCAGAGTCAACGGCATTGATGCTGATTTGGTGAAAGCCATGTTGCAAGACATCGAATTCAAACACTTGCTGAACAAAAGAAGCACCACTTGGAAGCAACTTTCAGCGTCAGAACAAGTGGCAGCGGATAGCCAAACTTTGGTGTCTCATCCCACGCTCATCAAAAGACCTGTTGTTTTTGTTGATGGGCAATACCGCATAGGACTCTGATCATGGAACCAGAAGTCATTGGCTTGGCCAAACAATTAATCCAAAAACCATCCTATACGCCCGATGATGCGGGTTGCCAGCCCTTGTTGATGAATCGCTTAGGCCCACAAGGCTTTCAAGGTGAGCATCATCGTTTTGGTGAGGTGGATAATGTGTTGATTTGGCATGGTGATTCACCAGGGCCAGCTTTGATGTTTCTGGGACACACCGATGTGGTGCCACCGGGTGATGTTGCTGCTTGGACACATGATCCGCTGTCCGCCCATGTTGAGGCCGGGGTGCTGTATGGTCGTGGTGTGGCTGACATGAAAGGTTCGATTGCGGCGATGGTACTGGCAATGGAAAAATTTGTTGCACAAAACCCCAATCACCCCGGTAAAGTAGCCATGATGCTGACCAGTGATGAAGAGGGTGTAGCCTTAGATGGGGTCAGAAAATTCATGCCTTTGATGGTTGCCAAACACCATTTTGATTATTGTCTGGTGGGCGAGCCCAGCAGTTCTAGCCAATTGGGTGATACAGTCAGGGTAGGCAGAAGGGGGTCTTTGCATGCAATCATCACTGTGCGCGGAAAACAAGGTCACGTGGCTTATCCGCAGAATGCTGATAATCCAGTATTTAAAGCAGCCGCTGCGATTGACGAATTAAGTCGCTTCGAGTGGGATGCGGGCAATGCTGACTTTCCGCCAACCAGTTTTCAAATTTCAAACATTCATGCAGGAACCGGCGTGCCCAATATCATACCGGGTGAAATGGTGATAACGGCTAATTTTCGATATGCACCTTGTTCAAGCCAAGAAACTTTGTCAAAACAATTACACGCCATTCTGGATCAATACCAGTTGGATTACAGCATTGATTGGCAGCTTTCAGGAGAGCCATTTCATTGCCAAGATGAACAATACAAAGAAAAGTTGGCCGCTTCTATCAAACAAATCACAGGTCTCGATGCCACTTTCAATACCGCTGGTGGCACTTCAGATGGCCGTTTCGTGGCGCCACATGGAGTGGCTACCATGGAATTGGGTCCCATCAATAAAACCATCCATCAGGTCAACGAATGTGAAAAAGTCAGCCATTTGGTGCAGTTGGAGAATATTTATTTGGACTTGATTCATCGCTTGTTACTGCCATGAAGCACAGCATCAATCGACAATTGTGCGTGGCACCCATGCTTGATTGGACAGATCGACATTGCCGTTATTTTCACCGCCTCATATCTAGTGAGGTGATGTTGTACACCGAGATGGTTACTTGTCCAGCGATTTTGCGTGGAGAAAAGGATAAGTATTTGGGTTTTTCAGCAGCTGAGAGCCCAGTGGCTTTGCAGTTGGGTGGCAGCGATGTCAAAGATTTGGCATTGTGTGCCAAGATTGCTGAGGATATGGGCTATGCTGAAATTAATCTGAACGTTGGATGTCCCAGCGACCGGGTGCAAAAGGGTCGTTTCGGCGCTTGTTTGATGCGAGAACCTGAGTTGGTGGCCGAATGTTTTGCAGCCATGCATGAGGCAGTTGACATCCCAGTGACCATCAAATCCAGAATTGGTGTTGATGATGAGGACTCGTTTGAACACTTCATCGGTTTCATTGATGCGGTGCGCAGCGCAGGCTGCCAAACGTTCATCATTCATGCCAGAAAAGCGTTGTTAAAAGGGTTGAGCCCCAAACAAAATCGCACGGTACCACCGTTGAAATACGACTTCCCATACCGGCTCAAAGCTATGCACCCTGATCTTGAAGTGATCATCAATGGGGGCATCGATACCGTTGAACTGGCAACTGAACAATTGAATCATGTTGATGGCGTGATGGTTGGCCGAGCGTTTTGGAATGCGCCGTGGCTGATCCGAGAAATGCATGATGCCATGGGCCTTAAAAAACAGCTTTTAACCAGAGATGAAGTGCTGTTATCATACGCCGAATATTGCCAAGCCATGATTGATCAAGGCTTGAGTTTACATTGGTTAATCAGACCCATATTGGGGTTGTACCACGGACTGCCAGGAAACAAGAAGTGGAAGTCATATTTAGTCACAGAAGCACCAAGACGCAAAGCGGATGTTAGGGTGATTCAAGAAGCCAAAGAGTGGGTGAAAGATGTTAGTTAAAAACATAGCGGATTTTAAAAAAGTACAAGAACTGAAGCAGTTCAACATCAAACAAGAAGTGGCGATGAAGGCCGCATTTATGGTCAGTCCAGTGGGTTTTTCTTTGAATGAACAAACCGCACAAGACAATGATTACATGCAGATGGATGAGTCAGTGGATGAGAAATTGGCGGTGTTTCAACAAATGCAACTGGCCAGAACATTGACTGATTTTGGTATACCTGTAGTTACCTTTCCTGGTTCTGAAGACACCCCTGATGCGGTCTTTCCAAACAATGCTTTTGCGACCAACCACAACCGCCGTTATATCGTCGGTTCAATGAAATATCCCAACCGACAACTAGAAACCCAACGGCGCGATATCAGAAAGTTTTTTGGTGGTGTCTTGGGTTATGAAGAATATGAGATTGAAAACCACCGTGCCATAGCCGAATTAACTGGAGTCATGGTTCCTGACCGTGGTCGCAACGTGGGTTTTGTTGGTATGACCGAAAGGGTCGATGAAGCTGGTGCTGTCGAGCTGGATGAGGGTTTTCAGCTGGATTTAACTTTTCAATTTGATTTGGCTGAAGGTGAATACCACACCAACGTGGTCATGGCTTGTCTGGCCAGTGTCGGCTGCGTGATACATAAAGACTCTTTTGCAGATCCCGATGTGGTTCAGGCCATCGATGATTTTTATGAGGGAAGAATTCTGTACCTTTCTGATGAAGAAAAAATGGCTTTTTGTGGCAATTGTATTTCTATCACCGATCGTGATGTCTTATTCAGTCAAACGGCCTTTGATACGTTGTCGGTGTCATCGCGAAAAATTTTGAACAACTGGGGTCTCGACATCCATGGCGTTGACGTGTCTGAGCTGGAAAAGGCCGGTGGCAGTTTGCGCTGTATGATTGGTGAGATTTTTTAGCCAAAGCAGATTGTTTCAAACAAATAAAGGAGCTAACTAGTGCTCCTTTTTATTTTTTATCCGATTTTGTTTAATCAAATCCATTTTTAAAAATCACGTCTGAGCTGTAATCCTCATCCGCACCAATATCAAAAGGACCGTCCAAGTCTGCAATCGGATCATCAAAGCCTCTTGTTTGATTATCGAAATCTCGCAGTGATGGTGTGTACAAGACAGCATCACAGGCATCCCTTAATTGAAAGTAAGATATGTGAAAATCACCATTGATGCGGTCTATGAAAGGATCAGTAGTATCAGTGATGATGTTGGTGCCAACTATTTGACTGCTTTCATTGGTGTAAATGCAGTAGTTTTCTGCTGAGCTATTTCCAGAAATATCGAACGAGGTGGTTGCTAAGTCATAAATGATGTTACCCACTTGTGTGATGTTGCTGGTGGCTGCAACTTGGATGTTTGCCACTACAGAATTGTTGTCCACGAAGGTGTTGTATGCCAGTGTTCCGACACTGTTAAATACCAGAAGAACTGCTGAGTTGGCATCATAATCTGTCGATGCATCATTGCGGTAAAACACATTACCCTCCAATGTGGCACTGCCAACAGCAACGGCTATGGCTGCGCCATCATCTGCCAGGTTATCTTGGAACCAAGCATTGCCGACAGCCAATTGAGCCCCTCCAACAAAAATCGCACCACCAAAGCTGCTGTTGGTGCCTGCATCATTAGATTGAAATAGGTTGCACTTGTTGTTGCTCCAGCAGCCACCTGGTAAGCGGGTAATGGTTGCAGTGGCGTCAGATTCAATATACAGCCCACCACCGTCGGCGTTTGCAGTGTTCTGGATGACTCTAATACCACTGGCGGTTAATGCTGTGTTTTCATCGTCCAGGTAGACCCCGCCGCCGACACCACCAGCAGTATTATTTAACAACAGAACTGGAACTGTACTGTCGCCGAAAGTTTCATTTTTGGTGTTCACTTCTGTACCAATTAAGCTGATTGTTGCGCCTAAGTTGGCGAATATACCACCGCCATTTCCAGCTGCATTATTACTCAAAATCCCGTTCAGCCCACTGTTTTGTTGTGGCGGGCCAGAGTAATAAGTGAAATCACAACCATTGGTGGCATAGACGCCACCACCATTGCCTTCATTGGTGATTCCGTTGCGCCGGGTATCTTGTGTGACTGAGTTACTGTTGATAGATGAGGCGCCATAAACTACCACTGTCGATGAATCACAACTGATGCCGCCGCCATTGCCTTGTAATGAATTGCCACTGATTAAGATATTTTTTAAGCTTGCAGCTGCCAAGTTAATCAAATTTAACCCAGTTGCTTGATTGTTTACAATGGCTACGTTTTCCATCATTAGGGTGGTGTTTTCTCCGGTGGCATTGATACCTGCAGTCGATGAGAACATATTGCCTGAAGCACCAGTAATCCATAGGTTCGATAGTTTGACTGTATAGTTGTCATTACCATTGGTGATGTTGATGCCACTGTCTTTGATTGGTTCAATGGTGGTGGTAAGCCGAATTGGATTATCGGCATTGGCAGCCGTACAATTGGCATAGCCACCTTTGATTTCAATGCCATTGTTTACGATATCAATCCGCTCATTAAAAGTGATGTTAACCAGCCTGATTTCATCATGACCGCCAAGAATGGCATCATTGATGGTGTTGTAATCGCAGTTTTGATCGCTGACCAGACCAACTGATGCAAAATTCACACCTTGTTGCGGCAAATCATTCACAGCCAAAAGTACCGTCGTAAAATTGAATAAAATGATTGTGTATAGGTATTTCATATATTAACCTCAATTAATAAACAGCTTGATATTCTACCAATTTCTGAAATTATTTCTGTTAGGGTTTAAATGTTTTATGAGAGCTATAGTTCAGGGTGTGTTCATATAAAAAAGGAGCTCGTTTGAGCTCCTTTCAGTTTCACATTCAGTGAGGTTTAATCAAATCCGTTTTTAAAGATGGTATCCAAGTCTTCACCAATCAATATATTGACAGAGTCAATACCAATGTAATTGGAGTTATTGCCGGCGGGTCCGGCATCTGTTACATCATAAACGAATGCAACGCGACCACTACCTTCAGGCACTTTGACATTGAATTCAGTCCAATCTGTTGGATAACCACCGGTATTCAAATCTTCGTTGATGGTTAACAAGGTTTCAGTAAAGTCACCAAAACCACTGACGCAATTACCCGTATTGGTGCCACCTGTGGGACTGTAAACCACCCTGAGGCGGTCTGGAAAAGCAATACCTTCCTCTAGTGGTTTGCGAGTCCAGAAGTCTAAGCCATTAATCAAAGTTTCCTCCGGTAGGATGGCGAAATTACAGATTCGAGAGCCTGAGGTTGCACGGAAGTTACTGAATATGTAACTATCTGGAGCACCAGCATTGGCAGGAAAGGTATCAACAGCGCCTTGTGTCCAAACAGTGTCAGGGGCATCCGATTGATTGTCAAAGATCCAATCAGTTAAAGCGGCGATGTCAGCAAAGTCTTCGGCTTTGAAAGCTGTCTCTAAAGGTAAAGAAGCTTGGGTGCCGTCAGCAAAAATAGCAGTGATACCTAAATCTTGCCTGACACCATCACCGACTGCGAATACAGTCACAATGGTGCCTTCAGCTAAGTCCACTGGTGCCAAGTTAATCAAACTCATGGTACCGTCAGGTGTAGATACTTGCAGATCGTATTCACCAGCTGGAATTTCCAAGTAACCAGAACTAGCACCAAATTCAACGTTGGCAAGTCCGCCGACAATGTTACCGGCATCGGTCCTGATTGAGACGGCGGTTTCTGCTAACTCATCAGAAAATGGTGCAGCGTGCACAACTCGAATTTTAATGTTGCCTGCAGCGGGTTGGGAATTATCATCTTCTAATAACAGCAGTGAAAGAGGTTGACCGACAACATTACCAATGGCCGCCACAGTGTAGTCAGTGTTTGCTGCCAAATCAGGTGCTGCAGAAATGGCTGGGCTGGCAGCGCCGGGAGGAGCGAAAACATCTAGCTGTGTTACACCAGGAGCTTCACCTGAAGCGCTGAGGTTTAAGTATCCTGAAGATTGGTTAAATTCAACCCCACTCAATACCTCCGTGCTATTAACTTCTACTGATACGGCAGTGGCTGCACTGTCAGCAGAAAAAGGTGCCAAGTGTGCCACTAAAGCTCTGGTGGGTTGCTCCAAAGGTAAAGCGGCGCTGCTGCCATCAGCGAATATGGCGGTTACACCCAATGGTTGATTGATTACGTCACCCACAGCAAACACGGTGAGTACATCGCCATCATTCAATGCTACTGGTGCGATATCAATCAAAGTGGTACTGCCATCAGGTGTGGCAATTTGTAAGTCATAAGTGGCTGCTGGTACTTGAATAAAACCTGACTCAGCACCAAAAGGCACGTTGGTTAATCCAGCAATGACATTGCCCGCATCGTCTCTGACAGAAACTTCTGTTGCTGGTAGGGTGTCAGCAAAAGGTGCAGCATGTACAATTCTGATTTTGGCAAAACCGCTGGCAGGAGCAGACAAGTCATCGATCAATGGTAATAACTGAAGGGGTTGATTAACCACATTACCAATGGCAGCGACCGTGTAATCGGTGTTAGCTGCTAATTCTGGTATCGCGGAAATTGCTGGACTGGCAGCCCCTGGTGGTGCAAAAACATCCAAAGCAGTAATGCCTGGTGCTACGCCGGCAGGACCCAATGGTAGGTAATTGGAGTTTTGGTTAAACAACACGCCCGATAAGACTTCAGCACTGTTAACCTCAACTGAGACAGCGGTGTCAGACAGTGCAGGTGCAAACGGGGCAAAATGTGCCACCAAAGCTCTGGTTTCTTGAATGTCATCTCCTTGTAAAGCCAGTGGTGCAGCGCTGCCATCACCAAACACCGCAGTGGCGCCTAAAGGTTGGTTGCTGCCATCGCCGACAGCAAATACCGTCACAATGTCACCGTCATTGAGCGTCACTGGCGCGATATCAATTAAAGTTACTGTGCCATCTGGTGTGGCTACTTGTAGATCATAAGTGGTAGCCGGTACCTCGAAATAGTCGGATGATTGTCCAAACTGAACGCCTGTCAAGCCATTGATGAGGTTGCCGTTGTTGTCTCTGATAGAGACGGCTGTATCGGCTAAATCTGCTGCGAACGGAGATGCGTGCACAATACGTAACTTGGCGTTGCCGACAGCAGGTGCTGAATTGTCGTCAACCAAAGGCAACAAAGTGAGGCCTTGGTTACTGATGTTGCCAACAGCAGCAACTGTGTATTGGGTATCAGCGGCCAAATCGACATTGGCAGTGATTGCGGCTGGGTCGCCTGATCCTGGAGGCGCAAATACCTCAAGTAAAGTGTTACCCGGTGCCACCCCTGGTCCAGCCAATTCTAAGTACCCTGAAACTTGATTATAAGTGACTGGGTTTAGGACTTCGCTGTCATTAACATCAACAGATACTGCTGTGCCAACTTCGTTATCAGCAAACGGCGCCAAATGGAGCACATTGACATCTGTTTGTGCTTGCGCTGTCACGGTGCCAGCCAATAAGGCCAAGGTTGTGAGCAACTTGGTGTGATTCTTCATGATTAACCTCTCTTAGTTGTGGATAAGAATGTGTGTTCTTAAATTGAACAGAATGATAATCGTGTAACTGAGGTATAAATTCAGTGAATTTTAGATGCTTTCAATTTCACTGGAAATTCACTTCATTAGAAAGGTTCTTTTTGGGTTTCATCAATTTTAAGATGTATGGATTTATGGCGTGATCTATTTGTGATTTGATTGATCCTGCCCTCAGGCATCCTCATGCTTAACACAAACATTGCCGATGCAGTCACGTTCATATCGCTTTAGACAGGCTTTTGTAACGTGAAGCCACCGGCGGCTATTAAGCTTTTGATAGGGTATCAATCAGTGGTTTCGAGTGATTCAGAATAAACCACAACTTGGTTCCTGCCGGTTGTTTTGGCTTCATACAGGGCTTTGTCAGCTTGGTCGATCAGTTCAAAGATTTGTTTGCTTGAATTGATGATTTGACCCGTTTGGCTGAAGGCAACACCAATTGAAATGGTGGTTTTTTCAGCTTGTTGTTCGGTGTGGCTGCGAATTTTTTCTGCCGCTTCGAGGGTGTAATCCTCATCAGTTCCTGGCATGATGGCTAAAAATTCCTCGCCGCCATAGCGAGCAGCCAAGTCTTGAGGCCTTTTGATACAAGTCATCAATGAATCAGCGAATTTTTCCAGCAACTGATCGCCCGCCAAGTGGCCATAAGTGTCGTTGTATTTCTTAAAATGATCCATGTCCATCATAATGACAGATATACTGCTCACTTTGTTTTCAATCAACTGTTTAATGAATTGATCCAGATACAATCGATTCGAAAGGCCGGTTAAGGGGTCTTTGTGAGCCAAATCTTGTAATGCTTCATTGGCCAACTTCAAAGCACTGGTTTTTTCGTTGATGATTTCCTTCAGTGCTTGTTTCTGTGACTCATGTTTTCTCTCTCGCCATTTCAAGATCAGTTTCATACAAATAAACAGTGTGATGACTGCTAATAACGACCAAATTAACTTAGCCCATTGGGTTAAGTACCAAACTGGCTCAACGGTGAACGGTAATAGCTGACTGGTGTGTATTTGACCTTTGATGTCAGCTGCTCTGACCTCGAATTGATAATCGCCTGCAGGCAACTCTAAAAAGCTTGCTTGGGTGTTACTGCTCATAGGAGACCAAAGGTTATTGTGGCCTTTTAAGCGGTATTGATACTGTGTGTCACCTGTATTTTTGATGTCAGTGAAAGTGTATTGAATCGTCAATGTGCCGTCTGATGAGCTAACAGCAAAAGGTTCATTGCGCATGATAGGGATCATGGTTGAGCGCGGACTCTCGTCGTTGATTTGATTGGTATTCAGTTCGGCTGAAGTGATTATCAATTTCCCGTTGGGGTCAGCTGGACTCATGCCGGTATCAAGCAAATAGCTGAGAATTACACCATTTCCTGATAACTTGATTTGGTCAGGTTGAAATTCGATGTCAAAAATCCCACCCCTGATATGCGCTGAGGCATCCACCGTTTGCCATTGATTTTGTTGGTTTCTGGTAAATACTTGGGTCGCACTGATGGCCCAAAAAGATTCATTTGATGCACCCATGGCTGTGAATTGTGCTGGCGGTAATACCTGGTCTAATCCCATCAGGGACGATGGTATGAATTGATTATTCTCATAAGTGTAGTAACTTTCAGTTGTGGCAGCAAATAAATTTTTATCCGGGCCTTCGAATAATTTCAGTTCGGTCATTTCTTTGGCTGACATTTCAGCCTGGTTGCTCATGTCAATGATGGCCTCCGTGCCATCATATTGTTGGTTCAATAAAACCTTAAAAAAACGGCCATCTACCGTGGTAATTAATAACGTATCGGCTTCAGTTTCCACCACACTGCTTGGTTTGCCCTCAGCCACCACCCAGTCCGACCAATCATCGCCATTTTTAATCAACAGCCGAGTATCCAATTCGGTATACATATAGATATGGTTCGGATTAAATTTAGATCTTTGGAAAACCCTCGGGTAAATCACATCGGTCAATGCCAGTCTTTCATCGCCTTTGATCAAGTAGGCATAATGCGAATCAGCCAATAAAATTTCCTCAGTATTCAAAGGCAGTAGATTCCAAGCTTCTTGGTTGGTCCATGGCAGTTGTTTGAAGCTTTGTTGTTGCGCCGATTGATTTGAATCTTCAACAAAAACGCCGGCTCTTGATGTGGCATAGAGTTGATCATTCCACGTGGTGATATCAAAAATATCACTGGTTAAGCCTGACTCACTGTCTTGTATGCGCCATGGACTGGGCCAGGTCACATGAAAAATTTTCAGGTCGGTCAAGACCCACAAACCGCCATCATTGGCTGGGATGATGGCCGAAATACGCCCATTGGATAATTTAAATGACTCCGTTGTGAAGTTATTGAAATCCAAAAAAGTCAGTGAACCGAGTTTGCCGCCCATCACAACTTGGTTTTCACCTAAGTTCAATGAGCTGGCAAAACTTCCCAGTTCAGGCAATTGACTTGCAAACGAGATGGGTTTGATTTGATCGTTTTCAATCAGGCGCCAATTGTCACTCAATGAATGAATAAAAATCTGGCTGTCATTGAGAATTTCGAGTTCATAAATAAGGCTGTTATCTTCAAGCTCAATCGGGCTGTTTACCCACTGGTCTCCTGAGAGTTCCTTCATACCCGCTGATCGGTCTTGTAACCAAATTCGTTGATCATCACAGGCAATGTCGCCCAATCGTCCATTGAAACTCCAAGAAATGATGTCGCCACTGTTGGGTTCATAGGCAAAAACATGGTTCAGGGCTCGAAAAAATATACGTCCTTGACAACCAGCTATGCTCCATATACTGGCAAATTGGATGGGATTGGATTTTGGTGTTAAATCAATGAATTCATATTGACCGAACTGATTCCTGTTGATGTAGCCAAAAAAGTCAAAACCACCAACATAAACACGGTCTTTCTGATCAAAATACAAAATTCTGGTGAGGTAGGTATTGGGAATAAGTAGGGTGGTCCAACGACTGCCGTCAAAAATTTTGATGCCTTTTTCATATGAAATATAAATAACATTATTGTGGTCTTGTGTCATGTCAAAATAACTGACATAAGGCTCACTTGGTATCTCAATTTCAACGATTGGTGGGCGACCAACAATTTCAGCCATTACTAACGGACTGCAGCTGATGAACATCATTAAACAAAGCAGTTTGTTTGCTATGCTCTTGATATTGAGGACGTTGTGATTGTTATTGTTTTGAGTCACCTAATACGATCATGGGGCGTTTAAATCAACTTTTAGAATAGCAGATGATGAGCCATGATGGCAGTGTTTTTTCAGCCCGTGAACATTTGGACGGGCAACAGAGCTGGGTTTGAAGGATTTGAATCGACCTACACAAAAAAAAGAATGCAGGTCGATTCAATCTGGATTATTTAAGCTTCGCGACTGGCGCGTTTTCTTTCGTGTTCCAGTAAGAAGCGTTTGCGGATGCGGATTTCTTCAGGAGTCACTTCTACCAACTCATCGTCTTCGATAAACTCCATTGACTGCTCTAAAGTCATTTTAATGGGAGTCACCAAATTGATTGCATCGTCTTTACCTGAGGCGCGGACGTTGGTCAGTTGTTTGCCTTTCAATGGATTCACTGTTAAGTCATTGTCCCGTGAGTGAATGCCAACCACTTGACCTTCGTAAACCTCTACATTGGCATTGATTAACATGCGACCACGCTCTTGTAAGTTAAACAGTGCAAAGCCCAGTGCTTTGCCAGTGCCATTGGAAATCAACACGCCGTTTTTGCGTGAACGTTCAATGGTGTTCAATTTGCGGCCGTAATGATCAAACACATGGGTCAGGATGCCTGAACCAGAGGTGGTGGTTTTGAATTCAGATTGGTAACCAATCAAACCACGTGCAGGGATGATGAAAGTCAAACGAACACGTCCAGTGGCATCAGGTACAATGTCTTTGACTTCTGCGCGACGACCCAACAGTTGTTCCATCACCGAGCCTTGGTGCTCTTGTTCAATATCAACCACCAGGTCCTCATAAGGTTCGCACAGTTCACCATCAATTTCACGGTAAATAACTTGTGGTCTAGATATGGCCAACTCGAAACCTTCTCGACGCATGGTTTCAATTAATACCGATAAATGTAATTCGCCGCGGCCAGATACTTTGAATTGGTCAGAGTTTTCAGTTTCTTCCACTCGCAGGGCTACGTTATAAGTGGTTTCTCTTTCCAGGCGGTCTCTGATTTGGCGTGAGGTTAAAAATTTACCGCTTTTACCAGCAAATGGTGAATCATTGACGCAGAACAGCATCGAAATGGTGGGCTCATCAACCGTCAATGGTGGTAAAGCTTCGACATGATCGCGATCACATAAGGTGTCGGAAATACCGATGTTATCAATGCCTGAAATGGCCACAATGTCACCGGCTGAGGCTGTATTGACCTCGACACGTTCTAAGCCCTTAAAGCCAAATATTTTTAGGATCCTGCCATTGCGGGTTTTGCCTTCAGAATCCACCACTGAAACTGGTGTGTTGGTTTTTACTGTACCTTTTTTGATGCGTCCAATACCAATCAAACCCAAAAAGCTGTTGTAGTCGAGGGTAGAGACTTGCATTTGAAAAGGTGCATCCACATCCACGTCTGGTGGAGATACTTTGTTGGTGATGGTTTCAAATAATGGACGCATGTCGCCATCACGGACGTCATCTTCCTCAGAGGCATAACCATTAATTGCTGAGGCGTAAATGATAGGGAAATCCAATTGCTCGTCGGTGGCACCCAATGAATCAAACAAATCAAAGGTCTGGTCAATCACCCATTGAATGCGGGCACCATCACGGTCAACTTTGTTGACCACAACCACTGGTGTGAAGCCCATTTCAAAGGCTTTCTGGGTAACAAAACGGGTTTGTGGCATGGGACCATCAACTGCATCAACCAGTAACAAAACGGAGTCAACCATGCTCAATACGCGTTCAACCTCACCACCAAAGTCGGCGTGACCTGGGGTATCAACGATATTGATTTTATAACCTTCCCATTCAATCGAAGTGTTTTTCGACAAAATGGTGATGCCTCGTTCTTTTTCTAGGTCGTTTGAATCCATCAAACGGTTGGGATCATCAGCGCGTTCACCTAAGGTGCCTGACTGTTTCAATAATTCATCAACCAGGGTGGTTTTACCGTGATCAACGTGCGCGATGATCGCGATGTTTCTGATTTTTTCTGTAGACATGTTTCTGGCTGGTGCTTTAAAAGCCGCGCATTATAGCTTAATCGTAACCCACTCTGGATTAAATTAGCCCCTGAAAAGTAAAATATATGGTGAAATCAGAGGATATTCACCCTGTTTTGCTTGTGCTTTGTTAATTTGTACCTATTGTTGCGTTATAGGCTGTGTTTTTCAGCCACTATTTATATTGGATTTAAGAAGATGAAAAGAGTATTTTTATTTGTAGCTACCAACATCGCTGTGTTGGCAGTGATTTCAGTGGTCATGCGATTGTTAGGTTTTGATCATTATATGACTAAAAACGGCCTTGATTACCGCGCTTTGGCGGTTTTCTCCTTACTGTGGGGTTCTGTTGGTTCATTCATATCACTGGCTGCCTCTAAATGGATGGCCAAGAAGTCTATGGGTGTGCAAATCATTGACAGTCCGCGCACCGCCGATGAACAGTGGCTGGTTGAGACCGTAAAAAGGCAAGCTGAGGCTGCGGGTATTGGTATGCCAGAAGTGGGCGTGTTCCAGTCATCCAGTCCGAATGCTTTTGCTACTGGTATGAAGAAAAACGATGCATTGGTGGCGGTGAGTACTGGTCTATTACAAACCATGAATAAGGATGAAGTTGAGGCTGTTCTGGGTCATGAAGTGGCGCATGTTGCCAATGGTGACATGGTCACCATGGCTTTGATTCAGGGTGTACTCAATGCTTTTGTCATTTTCTTCTCTCGCATCATAGGTTATGCCATAGCGGCGGCTTCCCGCGACAGCAGGGGCGGTGGTTACACCATGGGTTCATTCATTGGTACTATGATCGCGCAGATTGTTTTGGGCTTTGTGGCTGCAATCATCATCAATTGGTTCTCGCGCTGGCGTGAATTCCATGCCGATCAAGGCGGTGCAAAATTAGCCGGTAATCAAAAAATGATAGATGCTTTGAAAGCCTTACAAAGAAGTTCAAGAACTGAACCCTTGGAAGGTGAGTTTGCAGCTTTTGGTATCAGTAGCGGCAGCAAAGCCACATTGGCTAAACTATTCTCTACCCATCCGCCACTGGAAGATCGCATTGCCGCATTAGAAAAAGCGCAGTATGGGGACAATACTGTTGTGACACGCTGATAACTGATTGAAGCGTTATCTGGGTCTCACATGGGTTGCAAGGATGCGTTTAATTTCAGCCTGAACTGGCGCTTTTTTTCGCCAACCATAAAGTAAGGTCCTTGATTCTTTGGCACTGGCTTGAATATCCACGCAAGGCTCGTGGTAATCGCGTTTGAGGTCGAAAGCATAAAACTGTTGTTCCATAGCTGTCAGCAACCAAGGTTCATGAATTTGAACGGCTGGAATGTTACTTAATTCTGGCAGCCATTTTTTGATGAATGTGCCTTCTGGGTCATGGTCTTTGGATTGTTTGACGACATTATAGATGCGCACTGTGTTGACCCCCATTAAGCCAGCTTGCATCTGAAACTGAGCATAATGAATACCCGGTTCGAAATCCAGAAACAACGATGCCAAATGTTCCACACCATCACGCCAATCAAGTCGCAAGTTGTGACACAGAAAACTCACCAACATGGCGCGCATGCGAAAATTGATATACCCAGTTTGGTGTAAGCAGCGCATACAGGCATCAACCAGAGGGAAGCCTGTTTGGCCTTGTTTCCACCTGTCTAAGTCGGCTTTGGCTGCGGGCCCATCACGGTAGGTTATTGCTTTGTAGCCACGATTCAATGCCTCAAACTCCATGCGTGATTCAGATTCAAATTTTTGTATGAAATGGCAGTGCCAATGCAGTCTCGATGACAAGCCAGCCAGGGCTCGACGCCAATAAGGTTTGTTCCAGTGTCCTAAGAGTTGTTGGTACATGCTACGCAGACTGATATTGCCCCAGGCCAAATAAGGCGACATCCTGGAACAGCTGTGGCGAGAGGCCTCTGGTTTTGATATCAGCATGTGGTATTTTTGGCCACGCTCAGTAAAAAATGAATTAAGTGTGTCTTGGGCATGGGTTGAACCACCGGTTTGAAACTCAGGGTCATTGTGTTGCCACCGTTTGGGATACTCGGGATCCAAACGGTCTGCCAGTTGCACCCATCGGATACCCGCCAAATCAATTGGCTTGATTTCAGAGCGCATGTATTGATTCCAGGCTTTGTCCCAATGCTGGCGACTTTTTAAACCTCGGATGACTGAGCCGTTTTGAAACTCCTGCCATTTGATCTGGTGTGCATCACACCAGCTTTTGACGACTTTATCGCGTTGAAAGGTTAGATCAATGCCCACTTCTTCATGGCTGAATAGGTTGCTGATAGCATGATGTTTATGGATGTATTCAAGTGTATTAATTACAGCGTGTGTACTGATGTGAATACTGGTTTGGTATTTACTTAACTGAGCATTTAACGCTTGTAGGGATTGCCAGATGAAACGCCAATGCCTGGTGCTGTAATGCTTGTCATTAATAAGTTCGGGTTCAAAGACATAAATGACCAATAACGGTAAATCATGCTGGCTGGCGCACAGTAGGGGTTCATGATCAACCAGTCTTAAATCACGTTTGAGCCAGAGCACATTGATGGCAGGTTTCTTTGGATTTTGTGCACTCAATTTTCAAATCAATTGTTAATGCCATAAGCTTGACAGTTATGGTATCAACAAAACATGAAAAACATGCAATGAGGTATATTTTTAACTTTCAGGTATACCGTCTGTGTCAGACAATAAATTGATTCAAATGTTCAATTTCAGGTATCGATTGAGTGGCCCTCACTGGCAGCGACTTGGCTTCAGTTTTCAACCGTTCAGCCTCTTGTAGAAATTGTTGATACAGTGATTTCCTCAGCATAGCTGAGAGTGGTTGTGGGTTATCGGTGTCTTGTTTAAAAGCTTCTTCTAAAGACAGTTCAGGACAGCTGCCATCGTCATTGATGTGCTGCCAACAGGCTTGTTTGAGGCAGAATTTATACCACGGTAAAAACTCAGCCCCATTATCGGCGATGAAATTCACACAATCTATGATGTACTGCACCTCAGGTTCATCCATGATGTAATGAAAGCCAATGCGGCACCAGCCTGGTTTGATGCCGTGATACCCTTGTTTAATCAATGCACGGTATTGCTCTGATGTTTCCTCATCTATATCGAGTAATTGATGGCCATAGGGTCCTGCGCATGAACAGCCTGCTCTGGATTGAATGCCAAACAAGTCATTCAACAAAACGGTGATGAATTTTGGGTGCAGGTATTTACCTGAGGCGGTCTTGATGTTGAAAGAAACAATGCCCACTCGATTCTCTGGGTTTTGATCCCCCAAAATTTCAATCCTGGGGTGAGCCTTCCATACATCAAACGCCTGTTTTAGCCATTGTTGTTCGATGCTGTGAATTTGCTCAACGCCGAATTTTTCTTTGACTTCAAAACACAGTGCAGCACGCATGATCTGTAACACACCCGGGGTGCCAGCCTTTTCACGTTCTTCGATGTCATCAAAAAAATCATGTTCATGTCTGGCCACGTAACTCACTGTACCACCACCAGATACCGTGGGCTGTAAGTTCGATTGGTATAGGTTTTTATTGAAGACCAAAACACCGGTCGAGCCGGGTCCACCCAAAAATTTATGTGGTGAGATAAACACCGCATCGTAGTAACCCTCTGGGTCGTCCTCAGGGTGCATGTTAATGTCTACATAAGGTGCGCTGGCCGCATAATCAAAAAAGGCCAAGGCGCCGTGTTGGTGTAACAACCGGGCTATTTTTCGGTTGTGTGAGATCAAACCAGTGACGTTTGAGGCTGCTGAAAATGAGCCAATTTTTACCCGATTTTGGTATTCTGGTTTACTCAAATACGCTGCCAGTTGACTCAAGTCTGCATGACCGGCTTCATCCAAATCAAGTTCCACCACCTCACACAAACCATCGCGCCATGATATTTCATTGCTGTGGTGTTCGTAAGGTCCAACAAAAATCACCGGAGATTGTGCTTTGATTTTATCCAAATCACAATCAGCAGAGTGTTCTATCTGTGCCCGCGTGGCAGGTGGCAAGTAAGTTCCCAGAATTTGTTGGATCTTATTGATGGCCCCTGTGGCCCCTGTACCGACACAAATGATGCGGTCATTTTCATCAGCACCAACAGCCGCCTTGATGCATTCTTCTGCGTCATGTAACAAGCGAGTCATTGAACGCCCGGTCATGTCATCTTCGGTATGGGTGTTGGCGTAGTGTCGCTGTAACTTCATCAAATACTTTTCAATGAAGTTTAAGGTACGGCCTGAAGCTGTGTAGTCGCAGTAAGTCATCAGTCGTTGACCGAATGGCGTACAAAACGGTGCATCCACACCAATGATGGCTTGTCGTAATGTATCAGGTCTTAAATTGTTGGCAATACTCATGACTTTTTTCAGCTAATTTTAAGCGACAAATTTTAGGTTATTTTGGTGATTAATTACAGCCAATATTAGCTTATTCTTAAATGCTTTATTATGACAGCGCCTTAACCACGTCCAAGGTCGCTTTGGCTCTATTGAGGGTGTAAAAGTGAATGCCTGGAACGCCTTGGTCTAATAATTGTTGACAGAGTTTGATGGTGAATTCGGTGCCAAATTGTTGAATTGACTTGCGGTCATCACCATAGCTTTCTAGCTTGTACTGTAACCACCGCGGCATGTCTGTGCCACAGAAGCCACAAAATCTCTTGATGTTGCTGTAATTGGTGATTGGCATGATACCGGGTGTAATGGAAGTGTCAACGCCGGCTTTTTCACAGTGGTCAACAAAATTAAAATAAGCATCAGGGTTAAAGAAAAACTGGGTGATAGCCCGATCTACCCCAGCATCGACTTTTTGTTTGAAATACTTGATCTCAGACTCAAAGCTTTCAGTCTCTGGATGCACCTCAGGATAACAGCCCACGGTGATATTGAATGTATCGGGATATTTTTCATGGATGAACTCAATCAATTCATTGGCATACCGGAAATAGCCCACTGAGCCCATGCCTGAGTGCACATCACCGCGCAGAGCCAAAATATCTGTGATGCCGTTGTCCAGGTACATTTGCAATAAATCTTGAATTTCCTTGGGTGTGCCCCCCATGCATGAAAGGTGGGGAATCACTTTGGGTGTTTCGTGTTTGTTCAACTCAATCACGGTGTCGGCCGTGGCACTGATGGTTGAGCCGCCAGCACCAAAAGTCACTGAAAAGAAGTCAGGGTTGAGCTGACGTAATTTGGCTTGGGTGTCTAACAGCACGACTTTTTGCTCTTTGCTTTTTGGCGGAAAGAACTCAAAGCTCAGTCCAAAATGGTTTTTCTTATTCATTTTTTATTCCTATGCTTTTCAGGTAATAAAAAAGCCAGACTGAAGCCTGGCTTTTAATTTCAAACTCAATTGATGTGTTGAGCTGACATCAGTATCTGTAGTGTTCAGGCTTGTATGGGCCTTCAACTTCAACACCAATGTACTTGGCTTGGTTATCGCTCAAGGTGGTCAGTTTGGCACCGACTCGCTCCAAGTGTAATTTAGCCACTTTCTCATCCAAGTGTTTAGGTAATACATAGACGTCATTTTGGTATTTATCACCGTCTTGGTACAACTCGATCTGAGCCAATACTTGGTTGGTGAAAGAGTTGGACATAACAAAGCTTGGGTGACCTGTGCCACAACCCAAGTTAACCAAACGACCTCTGGCCAAAAGAATGATTTTCTTGCCGTCATCAAATTCCACGTGATCAACTTGGTCTTTGATTGAGTCCCACTTGCAATGTTTTTCGATTGAAGCCACGTCAATTTCGTTGTCGAAGTGTCCAATGTTACATACGATGGCCTCATCTTTCATGGCTTTCATGTGGTCAAATGTGATGATTTGGTAGTTACCTGTTGCAGTAACAAAAATATCAGCGTCAGCTACCACATCTTCCAATGTAACAACCGGGTAACCTTCCATTGATGCCTGAAGGGCACAAATTGGATCGACTTCGGTGACAGACACAATGGCGCCCAGCGCACGCAAAGAAGCAGCTGAACCTTTACCCACATCACCAAAACCACAAACCACTGCTTTTTTACCAGCAATCATGACGTCTGTGGCGCGTTTGATGGCGTCAACCAATGACTCGCGACAACCATACAAGTTATCAAATTTTGATTTGGTAACAGAATCGTTCACGTTAATCGCTGGGAATGGTAAGTCACCTGATTTTGCCATGTCATACAAACGTTTAACACCAGTGGTGGTTTCTTCAGTTACACCCTGGATTGAGGCCAAAGTTTTTGTGTACCAACCTGGGTTGGTGGCTAATCGTTTTTTGATTGAAGCAAACAGGAAAGTTTCTTCTTCTGAACCTGGGTTATCCAAGATGCTGGCATCTTTTTCCGCTTTGCTGCCGAGGATTAATAACATGGTGGCATCACCGCCATCGTCCAAAATCATGTTGGGAGCGCCGCCATCATGCCATTCCATGATGCGGTGGGTGTATTCCCAATATTCTTCTAAAGTTTCGCCTTTGACCGCGAAAACTGGAATGTCTTGGTCAGCCATAGCAGCTGCTGCATGGTCTTGGGTTGAATAGATGTTGCAAGATGCCCATCTCACTTCTGCACCTAAAGCACGCAGAGATTCAATCAATACAGCGGTCTGAATGGTCATGTGCAATGAACCTGCAATACGCGCACCCTTGAGGGGCTGCTTGCCTTTGTATTCTTCACGAATTTGTACCAAACCTGGCATTTCAGTTTCGGCAATTCTGATTTCTTTGTGACCAAATTCTGCCAAGCCAATATCGGCGATTACATAGTCTGGTTGAATGTTCTTTACTGTTTCTGTTGTCATAATATTTCTCGTATGTTTGTTTTGTGTGGTTAAGATTAAAGGTTAAAGTCCGGCTTCTGAGCGCAGCAACTCTGCTTTATCGGTGCGTTCCCATGTGAAATCTGCATCTTCACGACCCATGTGGCCGTAAGCTGCAGTTTTTTGGTAAATGGGGCGCAACAAATCTAAGCTGGTGATGATGCCATATGGTCTCAGGTCAAAATGTTCTCGGACCAATTGTTCAATTTTTTCTTCAGCAACTTTATTTGTGCCGAAAGTGGTGACGCTGATAGAAGTGGGTTCAGCCACGCCAATGGCGTAAGATACTTGAATTTCACAGCGTTCAGCCAAACCAGCTGCGACAATGTTTTTTGCCACATAACGACAAGCATAAGCCGCAGAGCGATCAACTTTCGATGGGTCTTTGCCAGAAAATGCACCACCGCCATGTCGAGCCATACCGCCATATGTATCAACAATGATTTTACGTCCGGTTAAGCCACAGTCACCCACTGGGCCACCGATAACAAAATTGCCAGTTGGGTTGATGTGAAACTTGGTGTTGTTATCAATCCAATCAGCTGGTAGAACAGGTTTGATGATTTCTTCCATCACACCTTCGCGCAAATCAGCCAAAGAAACTTCAGGGTTGTGTTGGGTGGATAACACCACCGCATCAATGGCCACTGGTTTGTTGTTTTCATAACGGAAAGTCAGTTGTGATTTGGCATCTGGACGCAACCAGCTCAGGCCACCATTCTTTCTGACTTCGGCCTGTTTTTGCACCAACAAGTGAGAATAAGTGATGGGTGCTGGCATCAACACGTCGGTTTCGTTTGAGGCATAACCAAACATCAAACCTTGGTCGCCAGCGCCTTGTTCTTCAGGGCTTTGGCGATCAACACCCATGTTGATGTCGTGTGATTGTTTACCAATGAGAGACATGACAGCACAACTGTTACCATCAAAGCCGACATCTGAATTGTCATAACCGATGTCAATGATGACTTTCCTGACCAAATCATCTAAGTCAATCCAAGTGTTGGTGGTGATTTCACCAGAAACAATGGCGGTGCCAGTTTTGACCATGGTCTCACAGGCCACACGGGCTTTGGGGTCATCTTTGATGATGGCGTCTAATACCGCATCAGAAATTTGGTCAGCGACTTTGTCTGGATGACCTTCTGATACAGATTCAGAGGTGAATAAGTAGTTGCTCATGATTATATATATCTCTCAATACGGATAAAGAGATATATTATCTATTTTTTTCGCTAAAAGTCCACCGAAAATCGATATTATTGCCCTTTTTTACTTGAAATTAAGCTTTCAGCTCGTATGATGCTGACATGATGAGAATTGGGACCCAGCTATGAAGCATTTAAAAGGAGTGATTGCTGCCGTAGTGTTTATCGCCAACACGGTGATCATGGTGACTTTGTTGATGGTATTTGCGCTGTTGAAACTCATCATCCCCATCACTGCTGTTCGAGTAATCTTATCTAGGTTGTTGATTTTGATTGCAGAGTCTTGGATCGCCATCAATACCCACTTTCACCGCTTGTTACATGGCAACACCATCAAAGCCATTGATTTTCCAGACTTGTCAAAACAGCAATGGTACCTGGTGGTTGCCAACCATCAAGCCACCGCGGACATACCCATTATCCAAGCCGTGTTTAATAAACAAATACCTTTTTTAAAATTTTTTCTGAAACAACAACTCATATGGGTGCCGTTTCTAGGCTTGGCCTGGTGGGCTTTGGATTTTCCTTTCATGAAACGTTACAGCAGGGGGTTTTTACAAAAAAATCCTCAGCTGCGCGGTAAAGACATGGAGCGCACCAAAAAGTCTTGTGAAAAGTTCAAACATTTTCCAACATCAGTGATTAATTTTGTTGAGGGCACCCGCTTTACACTGGCCAAACATGCCAAACAAGCATCTCCGTATCAATATTTGTTAAAACCCAAAGCAGGTGGCATTGGTTACGTCATGGGCTCGATGGGAGAGCAAATCAAACAAATGTTGTTGGTCAGTGTGATTTATCGACCCAAGCCACCGACTGTCTGGCAGTATCTGTGTGGAGATTTCAAAGAAGCTGTGGTGTTTTGTGAAAAAATTGTTATTCCTGAATCGCTTTTGAGCAAAAACTACCAAGTTGATGAGAATTTCAAGACAGAACTCTTTAAATGGAGCGAAAATTTGTGGTATAAACAAGATAAGAAAATAAAGGATTTTTATGAGCGAACCGACATTTAAAATAACTTTTAAGGGCAAAACCATCAGGGGAGTGGATGTGGCGCGCGCTAAAAGTAATTTTTCTAAGCTGTTCAAATTGCCACCTAACAAGGTGGAAGTCATGTTTGATGGCAAGGAACGGACGCTAAAAAAAGAACTACCCATGGAAAAGGCCAGTCAGCTCAGGGCGGTATTGAAAAAAGCCGGCATCCGGGTTTCACTGGTTAAAAATGTGGTAGAAGAAAAACCACTGGGCGTGGATGATTGGGAATTGAATGATCCAGGTACGGTTATCTTGAGGCCAGTCAAACAACCCGAGCGTCACATTGAGACCTCTCACATCAAAGTCGACGTTGATTTCGATAAGTTGGAAGACAAACCGCAGCCTGACCCTCCTGAAGTTGATGTTGACCACATTGCCATTGATGACACAGAGGAACCCATCGTCATGACTAAGGAAGTGGAAATACCAGATATAGATCTCAGTCAATTAACAGTGGATGAACCGGGTTCCATCATTGTGCATCACAAAAAAATCGAAACGCCTGACATTCCTACCGATGCATTGAGTTTGGATGAAGCGGGTAAAAAAATTGTCGAGAAGAAATCCATCCCAGAACCTGAAATTGACATTTCCAACATCTCATTGAATGTCAAATAGCTTGAACCGCCAACAGGGAATGAAAGTCTAGCACCTCTAATTTAGAGCAGTGATTATTGGGTCACAGCAGGAAAAAGAAAAAATCCATGAAAAAATACCTAACAATTGTTTTGTTAATCATGACTTGTCATGCATCCGCTGTTTTTGTCAATCACAAAGGCTTTGGAGAGGTGTTGTTAATTCCTTACTACACCATTAACAACAACCTCAATACATTGGTGACTGTAACCAACACCACCGCTCAGGGGAAAGCCATAAAAATTCACCTCAGAGAAGGCTTAAACGGCTATTCTGTGCTTTCATACAATGTTTATTTAGGTGCCCATGATACCTGGTCATTTGTGTTGGGTCGCTATACCTCAAGTGCCGATAATCCATCGGTGTATCATTCTGCCTATGATTCATCGTGTAGTACCGGCATAACCAGTAGCGAACAAGAGGTAACACTGTCCAACGTAAGAACAGGGCCACTGGGGGTTTCTAGAACAAGAGAGGGATACATTGAAATACTAGAAATGGCTTCAATTCCCGAGGATACCTCTTTTTTCGCAGCGGCTGATCATGGGGGAGTTGGAGTACCTGCAGATTGCGCTTTATTTGAGGCTGCTTGGGATGAGGGTGGTGTCTGGTCAACAAATCCACAAAGTGGTCTTGAACCCCCTTCTGGCGGTTTGATGGCTGCTGCTGATCTCATTGATGTTGCTGAGGGTATCAATTATTCGGTGCCTGTCATGGCTTTGTCAGACTTTTATGCCGAAGATCAAACTTTCCATGTTGAGCCGTCAGATCATGTGTTTTCTCTTGATTCGGCCAAGAATGAAGCAGTTGTGATTGATGGTAATGATCAATACAGTTTGGAATTTAACAGCGGCATCGATGCGGTCAGCGCAGTGTTGATGAGCGACAAAGTAATCAGTACTTATGTCTTGGACGCTATTGTTGCAGGAAAAACAGATGTGGTTTATACCCAACCCACCCGAAGATTTTATTGGACAGCTACGGTCGACCCTTTTCCTTACTTTTTAGCGCCTTACAATGTGAATGCCATTGAGGTTGAAAACTGTCAGACAGATGACTTACCCTCCAGTTTTTACGGTGGCATTGAGATATTAACTGAAATTTATGATAGGGAGTCTACAGAAGATGTTCCTGCTGGTGGTATTGCTGGTCCAATACCTCCGCAGCCTAATCTTTCGATTTGTGGCAGTGTCTTTGTGCATTCAATCATACGGCCATATCCGGGGCAACCCACCCAAGTGATGGCTGGGATCACCGGTTCAGAGAATTTCAGAACGATTTATTCAGTGGTGGAACCTCAAGCCACAGAGAATGGCTATATGAGTATCGAATTTCTTGATTCAAGGCCTATCAGCGGTCGAGATGTCAATGACGAAGCACACCAAGTGCAAGGCATTCCTATCACTGGTGTCACTTTCTTTAGGTTTACCAATGCGGGCGCTGGAGCGGGTCTATTGGCTCAGTATGGTGGGGCTTACCCTTTAAAAACCAAAACCACAGTTAACTGATGTTTTTATGAAGAAGGTGACATTAAACCACGGAGTTAACTTTATTTTAATTTTGCGCTTGTTAAGCTAACAATACATTTAAGCAAGGAGCTTCAATTGAAAACAACCATCACCACGCTACTCTTATTTTGGGCTTGGCAAGTGACTGCAGTCGCAATCAATGACAGGGGTTTGGGTGAAGTTTCCCTGATACCCTATTATTCAGTCAATAATAACCTCAATACCTATGTCTCAGTGACCAACACCACTGACCGACCCAAAGCCATTAAAGTGACGTTTCGCGAGGGGCTCAATGGTTATGCTGGGCTTTCGTACAATGTTTACCTCAATGGATATGATACTTGGACTTTTGTATTGGCTGCTGGCTCCTCAACGGTGGAAAACTTTGTTGGTCAGCCTTCGGTTCAGCAACTATCAAATGATGCCTCTTGTGCACCATTTTTACAAAAATTTGGTCAACAGTTTTTCCCTTTTGCGTTGATTGATGGGCCGCAAGATCTATCCAGGTTGCGTGAGGGCTTTATTGAGGTTATAGAGATGGGTGAGCTTACCGGTGATTATGCTGCTGCTGTCCAAACCGACTTTTCAGACGTGCCGGCAAATTGTGAATTGATTGAGCAAGCTTGGTTAGAGGGTGAAGAGTGGGACATCAACCCACAAAGTCAAATAAGCCCAGCCACAGGCGGTTTAATGGTCACTGCTGATTTGATCAACGTTGCCGAAGGCATGATTTATTCAATACCAACCACTTCGTTGGTGAATTTTTTCCCCGCAAACACCACCAATCACACCGGCCCTGGTGACATTGATTTGTCTTTGGATGCGGCGGCACCTTCAGCGCTGGTGGAAACGCCCAGTAAAATGTATGACTTAACATTTGATCGTGGTGTGGATGCAGTGAGTGCAGTGCTGATGGCAAAGACATTGATCGGCCATTTTTCATTGGATACCATTTTAGCTGCTGAAACCGATGTGATTTTTACCCAGCCCACCCGCCGTTTTTATATTACTTCTAGGGTTTCCGTGGCACCTTATAACGAAAACCTTGATGTCAATGGCTGTGATGGTAACAGCTATGGTGGCACAGCGGCCAGCGGTTTGGACATTGACCGAGAGTCACGTGCTAACATCTCATCTCCCTTCGCCGGACCAGGTCCTGTGCTGTGTGGTACGGTTTTCGTTCACTCTTGGCAACAGCCAAATCAAAATGATCAACCACCGGCAATAACTGCTTCAAACAATCACCAAATCTTGAATCGCTCTTTCTTTCAGGACACAACTGAAAATGGTTATCGCTCAATCAGTTTTTTAGATACCAGAATGTTGTTGGCAGAGAGTAGCCAAGGAGGCACCGTTGAACTGGCTGGATTGCCTGTGATGGGTGTGAGCTTTTTCAGATTCACCAACAGCAATGCCGAGCCTGGTTTATTGGCCCAATATGGCGCTTCCGGTCGACTCAAAGCGGTTAAATCCATCAGCCAACCAGGCTTGAGATAAGGAGAACATGATGAAGAATTATTTCAATTGGTTTTTGTTGTTGATGAGTTTTCAAGTCGGTGCCGTTAAACTGAATAACAATGACCTGGGTGAAGTTTTGTTGCTGCCTTATTACACAGTTAACAACGGTCTGAATACATTGGTCAGTATCAGCAACACCACCATTCTACCCAAAGCCGTTAAAATTAACATCCGTGAAGGACTCAATGGCTATGTGGTGCTGAGTTACAACGTGTACTTAGATGGCAATGACTCATGGGCATTTGCTTTGGCTGAAGTTTCAGGTGAATCAACCGAACTTGCTACTGCACAACAGTTTACTTCGGATAATTCCTGCGCGCCTTTTGTCAGTAAGTCCACCAGTGAATTGTTTGTTGCAGATTATCTGGTAGATGGTCCGCAAGACATGCAACGGGCCAGAGAGGGCTTTATTGAAGTCATAGAGATGGGTGTGGTTGAACAAGACGACATCAAGCGTGACATTACTGATGGTGCTTTCAGGGGTGATTTGACGGCTTGTAATCGGCTGCAACAACGGTGGGAAGCCGGTGGTATTTGGCATGAGGAAAGTGGCGGTGATCCAAATACAGGACTTGGGCCCGCAACGGGCGGTTTGGTGGCCCAGCTTGATTTAATCAATGTGACCGATGGGATCAATTATTCTATACCTTACAAAGCATTGGGTGATTTTTTTGCCGATGATCAGGTTGCACACGAACCACCCATGGATGCTGACTTGTCTTTGGACGCAGCCCAACCCATTGCTCAAATTAATGCCAATGGCGCACTTCGCTCAATTACATATGATAATGGCTATGATGCAGTGAGTGCTTTGTTGATGTCTGACGAGCTGGTTTCAGTGTATGGTTTGGATTACATTGTGGCAGGACAGACAGATATCATATTTACCCAGCCAACGCGTCGTTTTTACATCAGCGAACTGGGTCAAAATCCAACGGCACCCTATACCACACCAGCTCCACGCCTGTTTTGTAATGAAGAAAATTATGGTGGTACGATATTAAATTCTGTTGTATTTAACCGAGAGTCTAGAGGTTTTGGAACGGGTTTGATTTGTACAGGACAGTCCATACCGGCTATTTGTGGTTCTGTCTTTGTCCAATCTTTGGGTCTTGAGAGTGCTTTCGAAAGTCCAAGAGTTACCGCTTCGAATAACTGGGACTTTTTGTATGCCGGTGGTGATGGCACTTTTGAAAATGGTTTTGTACAAACCCGCTTTAATAATACATTACCACTGGTAGGGCTGGATGCAGAGACGACTGAGTCTGTGCAAATCAATGGTTTACCTGTGATGGGTTTTTCTCTGATTAAATTCACCAATGCCGGGGCGGTAGAGGGCCTGTTGGCTCAATACGGTGGCGCCCATGAGTCCAGTTCCAGATTCAGCATTGTTATGGGTGATGTCATACCAGAAGTTGGCACGAGCAATACCCAGATACCTGTGTGTGAATGAGAGCCTTTATGCCGTTGGGTTGAAGAGCTCAGAGCATCGAATTGAATTTTCAGTGCATTTAATCTAGCCAATAAGGATGTGAGTGTCTCTCCGGTCACATCCTATGAACTCAAATTAAATTCATTCTTTAAATACCTCAAAGCAATGTGGTCGAATAACTTCTGCGCATTTTCAATCAATACATGTTCATTTCCCTGCTCATTAGAGGATATAGGCAGTCAGTTAGTTTAAATCAAATAGACGTCTAAATGTCTTGACATCTATAAATGTTTAGCTATCATTGGCATTTTAGACGTCTAAACGGCTATTATGATAAGTTGCCAAGAATACAAAATCATCGTCAATCGCAATGAGCAATCGTTTGATGGAACAGGAGAGGAGGCCACAGTATCTTGCTGTCTTTGGGGTAACCGAACCAAACCATTGGTGGTTGTTCTCGGTGGTGTCTCTGCCAACCGTTGGGCCATTCAAAGTAAAAATGGCAGTGGCTGGTGGCAGCAAGTGATCAACCACAGTGCTGTCTTAAATCCTGATGACTATTCTTTTCTGAGTATAGACTATTGTGTCTTCACTGATGAGAACGATGGTTCGAATACAGTCACCACATTGGACCAAGCACGAGTGATCAGAGCCGCTCAAGAGCAGTTGCATTTACCAGTATTTCATGCGGTGATTGGTGCTTCTTATGGCGGTATGGTCGCTTTGGCTTTTGCAGCTGAATACCCCAATGCATTGCAGCGGTTGGTCTGTATAGCAGCGGCAGACAGAAGCTCGGTTAAAAACCAAGCAATTCGTCACATCCAACGAGCCATCATTAAATTAGGTATGTCTTCAAGTCATCCCGAAAAAAACAACGAGCATTTGGCTCTGGCGCGGGCATTGGCGGTCATTGGTTACCGCGGTGAAGCTGAATTTGAGCAACGCTTTCAGGCCCAGTCAGCAGAAGATTCACTACGGAATGTGGCCAGTTATGTAGACCACCAAGGCAGTAAATTCAGAACGCAAAATCCACTGCGATACCTGCAGTTGTCCTATTCAATTGATGTGCATCAGGTTGATGTGTCAAGCATAAAAGCACCCACAGAATTGATTGCCATCAGTTCCGACCAGCTGGTGCCGCTTTGGAGCATGCGAGCGCTGCAACATAAACTGAAGTGCCCCAACACACTTAATACCATTGACTCCCAGTATGGCCATGATGGCTTCTTACTGGAGAGCGAACAACTCAATCAACAATTCAAAGCAATATTTAATTCATTCAAATTTGAGGAATCTCATGACATTACTGAACCAAACAACCGCTGTGCGAGCGGGCATTGACTGTGACACCCAATATGGAGCCGTCACGCCACCCTTGTATTTATCAAGCAATTACGCGTTTGAAGATTTAAATCAACCGCGGAAGTATGACTATTCTCGTTCTGGTAATCCCACCAGGGATATTTTAGCTGCAGCGTTGGCTGAGCTTGAGCATGCAGCTGGTGGCGTGGTCACAGCCACCGGTATGGGTGCAGTCAACTTGGTGTTGCAATTATTGCCACAAGGCGCTTTGGTGGTGGCACCACACGATTGTTATGGCGGCACTTATCGGTTGTTGACCACTTTGCATGACAAAGGCGCAATCAAGGTGGATTTTGTCGATCAAAATGATTGGTCACAAATACACCAAGCCATTGATAAAAAGCCTGATTTATTATGGATTGAGACGCCCAGTAATCCACTTTTGCGGGTGGTTGATATCCGCAAATTATGTGAAGCAGCCGGTCCTGATGTTTTGAAGGTGGTGGACAACACTTTTTTATCACCGGCCTTACAACAACCCATCACATTGGGTGCCGATTTGGTGGTGCACTCAACCACTAAATACATCAATGGCCACAGTGATGTGGTGGGTGGAGCGGTTTTGGCAAAAACTGAAGCGCTGGCAGAGCAGGTAACGTGGTGGGCCAACTGTATTGGCATCACGGCATCGCCATTTGACTGTTTATTAACCACTCGCGGGCTGCGCACGCTCAATGTGCGCATGCAGCAGCACCTTGAAAATACTGAAAAAATTGTGCAATTTTTAGAACAGCACCCCGCCATTAAAAAAATTCACTATCCTGGGCTTACTGATCATCCTGGCCATGAGATTGCGCAAAAGCAACAAGCGCATTTCGGTGCCATGCTGTCGTTTGAATTACGTGGTGGCTATGAAGAAGTCGGGCAACTGGTGAATAATTTAAATTATTTTACTTTGGCTGAATCACTGGGTGGTGTGGAGTCTTTGATTTGTCACCCAGCTACCATGACCCATGCAGCGATGGCGCCGGAAGCGCAATTAAAGGCAGGGATCAATGCCAGTTTGATTCGTTTGTCTGTTGGTATAGAGGCTGCAGATGACTTGATTGCTGATTTAGAGTATGGCTTATCAAGGACTTTGCTAAAACCGGTTGAGGAAAAGTGTCATGTTAAATGAAAGTGCCAACAGTAAAGCCTTGAACGAGGAGCATGGCGCGACGAGATCACCCTTGCATGTGGTGGTATTGGGGACAGGGAACATAGGCAAACAATTTCTTAATGTGTTCGAACAAAACAGACATGAACTACTGCAGCAAAAGGCCAAACTGGTGGCGGTGGCGAACAGCCGTTATTTTCAATACCATCTGGAGGGATTTGATGAATTTGACGCAGCCAAAAGCAAATTTCAGCGTCACGACAATTCATCGGGACAAATATACCAGCAGTTAGAGCGTTTGATTGGATTGAACGTGGTGGTGATTGACCTCACAGCCAGTGAATCTGTGGCCGATCAGTACCTGCGTTTTGCCCAGAATGGTTGGCACATCATATCTGCTAACAAGACAGCTGCGGCCAATCATGACTATGCCGCCGTAATTGATGCGGCATTGAATAAAAAGCACCTGAAGTGGCTTAAAAACACCACAGTGGGCGCTGCCTTACCGGTGCAGGCGGCTATCAAAAAGATCATTGAAAGTGGCGATGAAATACACCAAGTCAGCGGTGTCTTTTCTGGTTCGATTTCATGGTTGCTGGCTCATTTTAATGGCGAGCAAGGATTCATGGATTGGGTCAAGCAGGCCCATAAAAACGCCTTAACTGAACCAGACCCACGTGCTGATTTGTCAGGCCTGGATGTGCATCGCAAGGCTTTGATTTTAGCGCGAGAATGTGGTTTCAATCCGCAGCAAATTGACTTTAATCCAGTGCTGCCACCACATTGGCTCAGTGGTTCTTTGGAAAATTTTTGGCAGCAAGCAGACAACATCAATCAACACATGAGAACGCTTTGGCGCAATGCCGATAAAAACAAACAACAATTGCAGTATATAGCCACTGTGAATGAACACAAAATAACCATTGCGTTGAAAGCCCTACCGCAGCAACATGTGGCGGTCAATCTAAAGCCGAGCGATAATATATTCATTATTGAATCAAACCATTACAACACCAACCCCATGGTGATACTGGGCCCGGGTGCCGGTAAAGCAGTTACCGCAGCAGGCGTGATGAGTGACTTGAATGAGTTGCTACAGCATCAGCTTATTTTATGAGTCATTAATGCCTCATAATAAGGCATACATGCATCTGCTATCTCCTGCTCTGCTTTACTGAGCTTATTTTCTTTGGGCTTATATGCTGCAAAGCCAGTGGATTCAATTACGCGGTTGTACCAATGGGGTGCCCAAATACCATCAGAGTCGCGGTAGCCTTTGGGCCAGTTGAGCATGTTTTCATCAAAAGCAACGCCCAGTGCTTTACACATCTTGGTCAGCATGTCTTGAGGCTTCATCAGTATATCCTTTGACTCAAAAACAGGCGGAACCTGGCCGCTATTTTGTTTGACTCGATTGAACAATTCTAATTGTTGTGGATAGCCGAGATCGCTGGGTGTGGCTCTGGGGTGCTTGCGCAAATAGGAGGACAGTACGTCATTGGGGTGTCTGATTAAAAAAGCATTGCGCAGGTGGTCAACAAAATCCAGAGATACATCCTCCGTGATGTGATGACTCATGTGTTTTTGGTAAAATATATGTACTGGCATGTGCTGACTTGTATTGACTCGATTGGCATGGCTGTCAAATATGTTTTGGCTGGTGTTCAGTGTCACTTCCAAGTCAGATGATGGTGTTGGTACTCGGCTCATCATTGGTATGTGTTCAGTTAAATACTTGACTATAGGGCGCCAGTCACTGCCTTGGTGTTTGATGATTTCTTGGTACATGGCATGCTGCTTGTTGGTTGTAGCCAAGTAGGGGCCATACAAAGGTTCATCAACCACCACCGTGTCGTTGCGGTTCTCCCAAGCGCGCATCATGGCGGTTGAGATATTACGTGGGCCTGACCACATGGCAATGCGGATGATACCGTCACTCATGGTTAACCTCTGCATGAATCAGTTCAATGTACAAATCTTGCAGTCGTTTAATGACCTCGCGCTGCTGGCCGTCACCGATGATGCGCCCATCTACTTCATTCACTGGGGTAATGCCAGCGAAAGTGCCGGTGACAAAGCATTCATCTGCGCCATAAACATCAAACAATGAAAAATTCTTTTGTTTGATGGGGATGCCGTTCTTTTCACACAAATGGATGATTTTAGAACGGGTGATGCCACCCAAACAGAAATCGCCAGTTGAGGTCCAAACTTCACCTTGAGTTACTATGAAGAAATGGGTTGAATTACAAGTGGCAACAAAACCATGTGGATCCAACATCAAAGCTTCATCAGCACCGGCTTTGGCGGCTTGGATACAACCTTGGATGCAGTTGATTTTGGAATGTGAGTTCATCTTCTGGTCTTGAACATCAGGGTAACCGCGCCTCACGTGGGTGGTGAACAGCTTGATGCCGCCAGCAATTTTGCGTGGTGAAGGTTCCTTGTATTCAGCAATGATGACTATGGTGCTGCCTGGAATGGTGCATCTGGGGTCTTGATAGGGTGTTATTTTCACCCCACGAGTTACCATTAACCGAATATGGACGCCATCGTGCATGTCGTTGGCTTTGAGTGTTTCAAGCAACCTAGTTGTCAGCTCTGATGGGCTTAAACCGATGTCCAAATCCAATGACTTGGCGCCTTGATAGAGCCTTCTTAAATGGTCTTGTAAGAACACCACCACGCCATCATGCAGTCGCAGCCCCTCCCAAACACCGTCGCCCAGTATGAAACCGGCATCAAAAACTGAAACCACCGCTTGATCACGTGGCAGTAACTCGCCATTGACGTTAATGATGATGTTGCGGTTGCGTTCATCTTCTATGTATTCATGTGTGCCTTTGCTCATTGATTTGCCATATATACGAGAACTGAAAATATTAACAGAAAATGTCGCAGCATTCCTCATTGATCATTTAATCATGGTTTAATTGCTGGCCGATGGTGGTTATAATAAATGTAAATCAATCAGAGGTATGAATGAATACAATCGGCTTGTTAGTTTGGATGGCGATATTTTGGCTGGTTTTCTTTTGGTCAGCCTTCGATCCACATGATCGTTTGACCTGGGTGTTGGAAGCCTTGCCAGCTTTGATTGGTGCTTTGGTGGTATTGTACTTTTACCTCAAAAGGGTGCCGTTGACATCGATTTTACTGATTTGTGTGCTGGTGCATTGCGTGATTTTGATTGTTGGTAGCCACTACACCTATGCTTTGGTGCCCTATTTTGATCAGTTCATGCAAGGTGTTTGGCCACAGCGCAACAATTACGATAAATTGGGACATTATGTTCAAGGTTTTGTACCTGCCATCATCTGCCGTGAGTTGGTGATTCGTCAGGGTATTTTTAATTCCGCTGCTTGGCGTCGATTTTTTGTGGTGTGTTTTTGCTTGGCTTTTTCAGCTTTTTATGAATTGATTGAATGGTGGGTGGCTTTGCTCAGCGGTGAGGATGCAGAATCCTTTTTAGGCACCCAAGGTTATGTCTGGGATACACAATCAGACATGTTTTTATGCTTAATCGGCAGTGTCATGGCTCTTGTTTTAATGAGTAATTGGCACGACAAACAAATTAAGGAGATTTCATGACTACAATTATTATCCCAGTTTTTTTGCAGGTTTTATTGACTTTTATTTTGTTGTTCACAGTGGGGTATTTGCGCTTTCGCAGTGTCGGTCAGAGAACGGTTAATCCCAAAGACTATGAACTGATGGTGGGACAAGATCAATGGCCAGTTATGATGCAACGCATAGGCAGGTCATTTCACAACCAGTTGGAACTGCCGGTATTGTTTTATGTGCTGGCTTTGATGGTTTTGGTCACTGACACCCAAGCTCAATTACTGCTGACTTTGTCGTGGGTGTATGTTGGTTTGAGGTACATTCATGCCATCATCCACATTGCCTATAATAATGTGCTGCACCGTTTCTCGGTGTTCGTGCTCTCAACTTTGGTGTTGTTGGCGATGTGGGTGTTGTTTTTCTTTGAAATGAACTCAAAGTTCTAGCATCCTATGAATGATGGCTTGGCGCATCAACACGCCATTTCTGACTTGCTGCAGTATCACTGATTGTTCGCCATCGGCCACCCGGTCGGTGATTTCAATACCGCGGTTCATAGGTCCTGGGTGCATCACAATGGCGTCGGCTTTGGCTGCTTTTAAATTTTCACTGTTCAGACCATATTGTTGGTGCCACTGACTGAAGTCAACATGGGTGTCTTTGGGTAAGCGTTCTTTTTGAATGCGCAGCATCACCACCACATCAGCATCACATAGGGCCGATTTCATGTTGCTTGCTTTTAGCGCATTGAGCTGCTCAGGAATGAGGGCATCAGGCCCATAGACAACCACCTCTTTGGTTTGCATGAGCTGCAAGCCATCAATCAATGAGTTGGCCACTCTTGAGTGTTTGATGTCACCGATGATGGTGACCTTTAAATCATCAAATTGTTGTTTGTGTTGCCAGATGGTGAATAGGTCAAGTAAGCCTTGCGTGGGGTGCTGGTGGCTGCCATCTCCGGCATTGATGACACCGGTTTCTTGGCCAATCCAATCAACTATCTTATCTTGGATGTGATTTTCATGATGGCGGACAATGAATAAATCAGGTTGCATGGCATTCAAGGTCAATACAGTGTCCTTGATGGTCTCGCCTTTTTGGGTCGATGAATGAGCCACATTCAATGCAGTCACATCAACTCCCAGGCGTTGACAAGCCAGTTGGAATGAAGCCAGTGTTCGGGTCGAGTTTTCAAAGAATAAGGCAATGGCAGATTTACCTGGGTGCCATTTTTTGGTTGCAGTGATGTCGCTGGCTGAGATTTTTTCAGCGGACGCAAACAGCTCCAGTATGGTTGATTTTGAGAGTGACTTGATATCAGTTAAATGTTTCATGGCATGCTTTTTAATTGTTGTTGATCTAACCAAGATTGCAAAATTATTTGTGCGGCAAAGGCATCTATGTTTTTTTTGTCCTTGGCTTTACTCATTTGCGCCGATCGGCTCTCAGCAAAACGCCGTTCCGCCTCATACGAACTCAGCCGTTCATCAACCAGGTGCACGGGTAGTTGGCTGTGCCGCTGAACTTTTTGACTGAAGTTTTTGACCTGTCTGGTTATTTCTTGTTCTTCTCCGTCCATGCCCAGAGGCAAGCCTATGATGATTTGGCTGATATTCCATTCTTTGATTTCTTCGCTTAGCAGTTTGAAAAAATCTTTGTTGTTCGGCAAGACCTTGGTTGGGTTTGCGGCATAACTGAGTGTTTGGCCAACAGCCAGGCCGATGCGTTTTTGGCCAAAATCGATGCCAAGCACATACTCAGGCATGTCCTATGTCGCCACTGAGTTGGTGGGGCATGATGCCCATCTGTGCCAAAGCCATGTCCCAACGATCGGCATCGTGACTGAAAATCAAGTCATTGGTGGCTGGCATCAATAACCAATCATGGTTGGCCACCTCGTCTTCCAATTGGCCTTTGTCCCAAGTGGCACAACCCAAAGCCAACAACCACCCTGCAGATACTTGATGGTTGGCTATGGCCTCCAGAATGTCTTTTGAAGTGGTGAGGTAAAGTTCATTAGCAACTTCAATGGTGCTATCAAAAGGGCTTTTTGATTGATGCAGTATGAAGCCACATTGGGTGTTAACCGGGCCGCCTTCATAGACCATTTGTTCCAGCGGATCACTGCCTTCTTTGATCGATAAGTTGCTTAATACTTCAGAGAAGTTTACGGTGCTTGGATCATTCAGGTTGATGCCCAGTGCGCCGTGTTCATTGTGTTCACAAATCAGGATAACGGCATGCTTAAAGCGCTCATCCTGCATTTCTGGTGTGGCTATGAGTAATTGGTTGGTTAAATTCATGCGTTGATTTTAACCGATTTGAATGGTTATTGCGTTAAATCAGAACGTCTAAAATTATTTCTGTCGCAACAAATGACCTGGCAGAAATTGCCAGGTTCGGGTGATGTACAGGATGTCGACTTTTTCTTTACTCTCAGGTAAAGGGTCAAATGGTTGTGCCAATTGCACGATGTGTTTGGCTGCTTCATTCAGAAAAGTATGCTCAGAACCTTTTAAGATTTTGATTTCATGGATGCTGCCATCACGGTTGATGCCCACAGATAACATGACGTTGCCGATGAAAGATTCTTTTTTGGCTTGCTCAGGATAATTCAAGTCGCCTGTGCGTTCGATTTTCTTGATCCAGTCATTGATGTAAGGGGCAAACTCATAGGCTTTGGTGTTACTAGAAACAAATTTGCTGCGCGGTTTTTTCGCATACCGCTCAATTTTTTTGGCAATTTCATCTTGTATTTTGGCAATCCGTTGTGCTTTGGTCATTTTGTCATCGTCGGCTTTTTGATTTTTTTCATCTTGCTGTTTTTTGGTGAAGGTGGTTTGTTCAGAGGCCTCGGTGGTAGTAATAACTTGGTTGTTACTCTGTTTGACTTGGGTTTTGCGTTGTTCTGGGGTTTGTTGTTTGGCCAGGCCATCTTCAATCGGTGATGTGGCACTGAACGGGTTGGTGGGCCTGGCATCATTGCTTTGGTCACCACCTCCGAGCTGGTTGTTAGCGGCCAAGAAATCTGCTTCCTCGGGTGCGTCCAGGCTGGCTTTTTTGGCCAAAATGACATCCATGCTGTGAATCACTTCATTTTTATTGTCGTTGTAACTGAATGAGACACCTAAAATTATCACCGATAAGGTCAACACCGCCAAGGTAAATGTCATGACGTTTTTGTCTTTTGAGGTGATTTTGGGCTTCATAAAATGTTTTGTTCAATGCAGTCAAATAAATCACTGGCAATATCGAGGTCGTAAATTTCATCCAGTTCTCGGATACAGGTGGGGCTGGTGACATTGACCTCAGTTAAATAGTCTCCGATTACATCAATGCCAGCAAAAACGATTCCCATCTGCTTTAACTTAGGGCCGACTATTTCGGCTATACGCCAATCGTTTTTCGATAGTGGCACACCTTTGCCAGTTCCACCTTTGGCTAAATTCCCCCTAAAATCACTGTCTGAGGGAATCCTTGCCAAAGCATAAGGGACAGCTTGGCCATTTATCATCAATATTCTCTTGTCGCCTTGGCTGATTTCGGGGATGTATTTTTGAATTATTGTCGTTTTGGTGCCGTTTTGTGTCACTGTCTCTAAAATCACACTTAAATTTTTATCTTTGCTACTGGTTTTGAAAATAGAGTTTCCGCCCATGCCATCCATTGGCTTCACTATCACATCACCCATTTCTTGGATATAGGATTTGAGTAATTCCATGTTCCTAGAAATGATATTGTCAGGGGTGCATTCAGGAAAGTATTCAGTGAAGAACTTTTCATTGGCATCACGCAATGCTTGTGGTTTATTGATGACATGGGTGTTGGCATCAGTTTGTTCCAAAATATAGGTGTCCATGATGTACTCCATATCAAACGGCGGATCCTTGCGCATCAAGATAATATCAAAGTCGTTCAAAGCTTTGATGCCTGGTTCAGATAAGGAATACCAATCTTTACTTTGGTCAACAACACTGACAGAACGGCATCTGGCCTGCGCATGATCTGCTGCCAGAAACAACTGATTGGCGGTCATGTAAAAAGTTTCATAACCCCTTTTTTGGGCTGCAAGTAACATGGCGAAACTTGAGTCTTTTTTTGGGTTGATGGCTTCAATAGGGTCCATGACCACGGCTAATTTTGTCATACTCAGTTGGTTCATCAATTGTGAATTGCTAGGAATTATAATAAGCTAACGCGTTGGGTTAAATAGCACAAGACAAAATAATTTTAATTACTGCATCATTCAAACTTTAACTTCTCTTGACTCAAGGGGATGTGTTGTTTATGTGCAGAAAAACTTGATGATTTTTTAACAAAGGGTTACATTAAAATGTGAATTGTTGGAGGCGTGGTTTATCTTTGCATGGTGGCATGTGTGTGAAAAAATTTCGATGTTTGGTTAAATATGTTTTGTATTCAAGTGCAAAATAGTTTATTTTCGTTGATAATGACATACTTACAAAGGCAACTTCATGAATATTGTGAATACAAATTTTTCGCAAGAGAAAAAGCATAAATTGGAGAGATTATGAATTTAGAAGGTTTAAAGGTAATGGTGATTGATGACAGTAAGACCATTCGCCGAACCGCAGAAACTTTATTGAAAAAAGAAGGGTGTGAAGTCATTACAGTTGACAATGGGTACGAAGCCTTGTCACAAATTTCAGATTTAGAACCACATATTATCTTTGTCGATATCATGATGCCTCGTTTAGATGGTTATAAAACATGTGCGCTGATTAAGATGAACAGTGAGCATAAGTCCACTCCCGTAATCATGTTATCCAGTAAAGATGGTTTGTTTGATAAAGCCAAAGGTCGTGTGGTTGGTGCGGAAGAATACCTAACCAAACCATTTACCAAGGAAGAGTTGATCGAAGCCATCGAAACCCACGTTAAAAGAGATTAATTCAAATGAGCAAACAAATAATCAAGCCATTCGAGTTATTACTTGAATATGAAAAAAGAAGCGTTTCTCATGCGCTGGGTAGTGCAAAAGAAGAAGCGGAATTAGGGGATTGGTCGGGTATTGGTTTTAAGATTGGTGAAATGCATTTGATTTCACCTGTTGATGATGTCAATGAAGTGGTGATTTTGCCAGAATTGGTGAGAATACCAGGTATTGATAATTGGGTTTTAGGTCTGGTCAACATCAGAAGTAACTTAATCCCAGCGATTGATTTACGTGCCTACCTGACAGGTGAATCATCCAAGCTGACCAAACACTCACGGATGCTGGTAATAAACCAACCAGGTGGTCAGGCCGGTTTGGTGGTAGATGAGGTGTTTGGTCAACGACACTTTAATCAAAGTCAATGGGAAGATGTTGAGGGGGACGACGACTCACGCATATATTCTTATTGTGACAAATATTTCAGCCATGATGACATGGTCTGGAATGTATTTGCTATGGAACAATTGGTACAAGATGCAAATTTCCAAAATGCATCAATTAAATAAAATACGAGGTAGAAATATATGAGCAGTTCAGCTGTAGACTTAGATCAACGCACACGAACGTTGCCTTTATGGCAATTGATGGTGTTGGTGATTCTGGTTTTATCATTCATTGGTCATTCGTTTTGGTTAGCGACAGTAAAAAACAACCAGGCCGAACACATCAGTGAAACCGATAAAATCAACATCAAAGCCGTGCAATTGGCACAGTATGCAAAACAAGCATCATCGGGTGATGTTTTTGCCTTTGATGAGTTGATAACAGATCGACAAATCATTGAGAGCACGGTTAATTCATTAGATAATGGTAATGCGCAATATCCTGCCTTACCGACAGATGTCAGGCCTCGATTTGACGCCATTGAAGAGCGTTGGCAGACCATGAATGAAAACGCGCTTATCATCATCAATCAACGTGAAAAGATTGAAGAGCTGACTGATATCTCCGACAAATTCGCCTCTGAAATTCCTATCCTTCAAGCCAGTTCAGATGCAGTGGTTAAACGTCTGGTTGCCATCAACGAAGATCGTGGCTTGATTTATCTCGCTTCACAACAATTGGTATTGGCAGACAGGATGCTGCGTCGAATGAGTGAAATTCTGCGTGGTGGTACAGCTTCTATTCAAGCGGCGGACAGTTTGGACCGCGATGCCAGGATGTTCCAAGAAGTAATGACTGGAATGTTCAATGGTAATGATCGCATCAAAGCAGTTACAGATGATCAGGCGATTGAATCATTGGGTAGAGTTTACTCTGCTTTTGATAGTATCCAAGCTGATATTTCATCTATTTTGGGTGCAATGGAATTATTTGATGCACAAACAGCTGCTGATGACATCGAGATTGACGCAGAGCTTTTTGTTGAAGATGCAGAAGCTTTGAAAACACAACTTGCGGAAAGAGAGCAAACTGTCCCTTCAGACATCATTGGTTGGGTAATTGCAGCGCTGGCATTCTTGTGGTTGTTGTGGATTTTTCGCACGTTATCTAAAAATGATCGGGTTCGTGCTGCAGTTGCTCAGGAGCAAAATGAAAGGAACCAACAAGCGATTTTACGACTGCTGGATGAAATGGGTTCATTGGCAGATGGTGACTTGACAGTAAATGCGACGGTATCGGAGGACATTACTGGAGCGATTGCTGACTCGGTTAACTTCGCTATTGAAGCACTGCGATCGTTGGTTAAAACAATTAACGACGCTTCGGTAGGTGTGGCATCAGCGGCACAAGAAGCGCAAGCGACTGCAATGCATTTGGCCGAAGCTTCAGAGCATCAGGCTACGCAAATTACCAACGCCTCGGCAGCGATTAACGAGATTGCTGTTTCTATTGATGAGGTATCGAAAAACTCGTTGGAATCAGCTGACGTTGCGCAACGATCGGTATTGATCGCGCACAACGGTGCTGAAGTTGTACGTGACACGATTAAAGGCATGAACAACATTCGTTCGCAAATACAAGACACTTCTAAACGTATTAAGCGATTGGGTGAAAGTTCACAAGAAATTGGTAACATCGTTGAGCTGATTAACGACATTGCCGAACAGACAAATATTTTGGCCTTGAATGCGGCGATTCAAGCAGCCTCTTCAGGCGAGTCTGGACGGGGTTTCGCGGTTGTTGCCGATGAGGTACAACAACTGGCAGAAAGGGCCTCAAGTGCGACTCGGCAAATTGAAGGCATTGTGAAAACCATTCAAACCGATACCAACGAAGCGGTACGTTCGATGGAACAAACCACCTCGGAAGTTGTGGGTGGTGCGCGCAAAGCCGAGGATGCAGGTGAGGCATTGACAGAAATTGAGACGGTATCAAACGACTTAGCAGAGCTGATTCAGAATATTTCTGAAGCGGCCCGTCAACAATCGGTTGCAGCCACCAACATTTCAGGAACGATGAACGTGATTCAAGAAATTACCACACAAACCTCAGCTGGTACGCAACAAACGGCAGAATCTATTGGTAACTTGGTGGAATTGGCGACAGAATTACGTAAATCGGTAGAAGACTTTAAACTGCCAGATGATGAGTTCTTTTAATTGTTAGGTTTTTTTGACAGTATTTAATGTACAAAATGTATAGCAACCAAAAGCCTATATTACAAATATCACCGCTGACCGACGATGAATACATGCGTTGGTCTGGGCTTTTGGCTGAGCGGCTGGGAATCATTGTACCAAAAGAGCGAAAGATGTTTTTGCAGTCCAAAATTTGGTCTCGAATGCGTGAAATTGGCTACCAAGATTACGAAAAATATTGGGACTACATCAACTCGGGAATTGAAGGCAACCTGGAGTGGTCGCAGTTAGTAGACCGTTTGACTGTGCATGAGACATCTTTTTTCAGACATACACCCTCGTTTGAGCTGGTTGAAGATGATTTGAATGAAAAAATACTGCGTGCCAAGGAGACTTTACGCTACAAGATTTGGTCGGTCAGTTGTGCTACTGGAGAAGAGGCTTATTCATTGGCTCTTTTGGCCAATTACGTGTGCCAAAACAGCCAGAAAAAATCATATTTTGGTGTGACGGCCACCGACGTCAGTGCGCCTGCTGTGGCGTTGGCAAAACAGGCCTATTATTCGATAGACAAAATCACCAATATAGACAAAAAATTACATGATGGTTTGGATACCATCAATCATGAAATGTTTACCATCAAGAATGAAATCAAAAAGCGCATGGCTTTTGGTGTTTTTAACTTGTTGGATGTAGATAAGCCTTCGAACATCAAATATGACGTGATTTACTGTCAAAATGTTTTGATGTATTTTGATAAATCAGTCAGAGAACAGATACTAAACGGTTTGGTTGAACACCTTAACCATAACGGATTATTGGTCTTGGGACAAACAGAGATAAATCTTTGGTCCCACCCTAAAATGCAACGTGTCAATAAGAACAGAACATTGGCATTTAGATTGAGTTAATATGAGTAATATAGAGCAAATAGATTTTTCAACTTTAACCTGGGTAAAAACCGAGCTTGATGAGACTTTAAATCGAGCAAAAGATGCTTTGAAAGCATATGTAGAGGACTCGGAGGACACCAACCAACTGCAGTTTTGTGTGACATATTTGCACCAGATTCAAGGTACGCTGAAAATGGTTGAGCTGTATGGAGCAGCAATGGTAGCCGAAGAAATGGAGCTGGTTGCCAAAGACCTTATCGAAGGCTCAATCAATGATGTCGACTCAGCCTACGATGTGTTAATGCAAAGCATTTTACAGTTACCGGACTATCTAGAGAGGATTGAACTGGGACACAAAGACGTGCCCATCGTGCTGTTACCTCTGGTCAACGACTTAAGGTCTGTGCGCAGTAAAAACTTGTTATCCGAATCGGCATTGTTTAATCCTAATCTTGACCTTGGTGTGCCAGAAAAAGTGTTAGAGAACGATATTTCTCTGAAAGGCAACCAACTCAAAACAGCTTTGCTGAAAATTCGCTCAATTTACGAAATTTCATTGTTGAACTGGTTCAAAAACCCAGACAGCGATAAAGGCCTCAAAAACATGCAGTTGGTCATATCTAAACTGCAGATGATTCTCTCTCCTGAATACCTGAAGCAGTTGTTTTGGGCTTACAGTGGTTTAGTTGAAGGCTTAATCAGCAAAAATATTGATGACAGTGTCTCAGTTAAGCAGTTGGCAGGACAAGTTGATCATTTATTGAAAGATTTGATTGAAAATCAACCCCAAACAAAATCCAGCAGTAGGGCCATTACCAGAAACATGTTGTACTACATCGGCATCAATGAAGATGGCGGTAGCGTTGGCTCTAACATCAAGTCATTTTTTAACCTCAGCCAATTCATACCCGACCAAGGTGATATTGAGCATGCTGAGGGCAGCTTAACTGGTAAAAACAAAGAACTTCTTCAGACTGTATCTGAGGCCATCAATGATGATGTCTTGGTGGTACAAGAATCTTTGGATTTATTCATCAGGAACAAATCTGCGGATGTAGGTGAGTTATCCCCATTGTTAGATAACTTGCAAAAAATCGCCGACACATTGGGTATTTTAGGTTTAGGAGTTGCACGTGATTCGGTGATTAGTCACCAAGATCAACTCAAAGCCAATGTTGATGCTGGTGAGCGACCATCTGATGATGGTTTATTGGATGTGGCTAAGACTTTATTAATGATTGAGTCGCAATTGGGAGATCACATTCAATCCTTGGGTATCACTGATGACTCTGCCAGTGATGATGAAAACGCCATACCAAAATCTGAGCAAAAAGTCATATTGCAAACTTTGGCGAAGGAATCCATCGTTAATTTACAACAAATCAAAACAAACTTCGTGGCATTCATTGAGTCGCCATGGGATAAACACCAGGTTGAAGACAATCCAAAACTATTGAATGAAATTGCTGGCGCCATGAAGATTTTGAATCTGACTGATGCTGGAGCACATGTTGATGACATCATAAAATATGTCAATACCGACATTCTGGGCGCTGAATCGAAGCCGTCTGCATTGCAGTTGGAACAGTTGGCCACGGTTATCTCATCACTTGAGTATTACCTTGAGAACTTAGACCAAGGCCAACGAATCAGAGAAAACTTGTTGTCAGAGGTGGGCGTTCAAATCAAAGCATTGGTGCATCAAGCTTCACAAGATATTGAGCATAACAAAGAATTGGCGGCACAAAAAGAAGCTGATGATGTGGCCATGCCGGAACAAGCAGAGGATACTGGTGATCATGCGGCAGAAGACTTAGCCACCGACGATGCCCCTACAGAACATGCAGTTGATGAGACTGAACAGAGTGATGCAGTTATTGATGAAACCGAGGCTGAGTCTGAGCCAGAAAAGGTTGAAGACGAAAGCAATGAACATGCAGGCTTAGTCGTCGAGTTTGGTGATGATGTTGATGATGAAATCAAAGAAGTTTTCTTAGAGGAGTTTGAAGAGGAATTGGCCAACATGCAAGCTGGTCACGCTCAATGGCACGAAAATCCAGACGACAATGAAGACAAGCTGACAGAAATACGTCGCATTTTCCATACATTAAAAGGCAGTGGTAGATTGGTAGGCGCTGAGGCCATTGGTGAATTTGGTTGGCAGCTAGAAAACATGTGTAACCGCTTTCTTGATGGTGGCGTTAAGAATACCAATAACTTCAAAACGGTGCTTGAATCGGGTGTATCAATGGCTGCGGTTTTATACCAAGCCTTACAGGACCATTCAGTGGTGCCCAATGATTATGACTTGTTATTGCAGAATGCAGAGAATGTCGCCAATGAGAAGCCTTTGCAAGAAGCGGCGCCAGTCACTGAAGTGATTGAATCGCCTGCGGAAGTTGAAGATTCGCCAATCACTGAAGAGGCAGAAGAATTGCCAGAACTTGATGCAGCAGAAGCTGAAACCTTGGAGTTGCTGGATGATTCAGAGGTTGATGAATCAGATGAGTCAGAGACAGAAGTTGAACCAGAAGTGAATGAGGAGTCCCATGAAGAGCAAGATTCAGAAGATGATGTAGTAGCTGATGAGGCTGAAGAAGAGGAAGATTTATCCCTGGATTATGTACAGTATGACGTTGAAGAGTTGAAGGAACAACAGCAAGCAGAGAGCAGCAATGATTCTACTGCTGATGAAGGGAGTGATGAAGAGGACTCTTCTGATGGTTTCACCCTTGATGATACTGACATTGAATTTGATATGGAGGACTTCAATTTAAGCGCAGATGACACTGAACAAGAAGATGTGCAGGTATCAGCTGAGCAAGACAACGGCAGTGAAAATGAAACAGTTAATGTCGTAGATTTAGACGAAGATGAAGTGATGGATTTAGAGGCTGAATTGGCTGAATTAGATGATGAAGAAGTCATTGATTTGGAAGCTGAATTAGCAGAGATGGATGATGATATCTCTATTGACTTAGACGCAAATCATGACATGGATGCTGATGAGTCTGTTACAACAGAGCAGGATGACAATGAAATCCTGTTAGAGCTGGCTGATTCAGATGATGATGAAGATGGTTTGACTTTAGATATAGATGATATTTCGTTTGACGATGATGAGGAAGTTGATGAAGCTGATTCAGAAAATGTTGAAGCTGCCTCAGATGCAGAAGTTGATTTACCTGCTCTAGATGGGTCTGTGAATGATGATGACTTAGGTGTTGATCCTGTATTCATTGAGATTTTACAGAAAGAAGTTGGCAGTCATTTAACTGATATGTCGCAATTTGTTTCTGATTGTATGGAAAAAGACCAGCCCAAAGTCAATGATGATTTTGTCAGGGTTGTGCATACACTGAATGGCGCAGCCAGCATGGCATCGGTCGATGGCATTACCCAAATGACCACGCCACTAGAAAAGATGTCTATCATTTTACTGGATAAGAAAGAACCACTTAATGAGGAAGACTTGAATCACATAGAAGGTGTGATTAAACAAGCCAAAAGCCAATTGAATTTACTCGGTACAGGCGATGCCCCATTTGATGAATCAATTGGCCAATATTTTGTCAGCAGGATCGAGGGTTTACGTGAGGAAGCTGCGAAGATTAAAGATGCTGAGGACTTGGCTGTGGCTAACAACTTAATTGATGAGGATGTGGCTGAGCTGGATTTAAGTGATATAGAAGACATTGAATTGGATGTTTTAGAAGAAGCAACGGCTGAAGAAGCAACGGCTGAAGAAGCAACGGCTGAAGAAGCAACGGCTGAAGAAGAAACGGCTGAAGAAGAAACGGCTGAAGAAGCAACGGCTGAAGAAGAGGCGGCTGAAGAAGCAACGGCTGAAGAAGAAGCGGCAGAAGAAGCAACGGCTGAAGAAGCAACGGCTGAAGAAGCAACGGCTGAAGAAGCAACGGCTGAAGAAGCAACGGCTGAAGAAGCAACGGCTGAAGAAGAAACGGCTGAAGAAGAAACGGCTGAAGAAGAAACGGCTGAAGAAGAAACGGCTGAAGAAGCAACGGCTGAAGAAGAGGCCGATAAAGAAGATAAGGCTTATGAACCGTTCGCTGAACAAGCCGAGACTCCTGAGACAGTTGAAGCTGCTGATTTAGATTTAGATGATGAATTGCTTGAGATATTCAGTGAAGAGGCCAGCGAGATATTTGATCGTGCCGATCATCAATTGGCTGAATTAGAAGAAAATCCTTCTAGCCCAGCCATTATTCAGGCCTTACAACGGGACTTACATACCCTTAAAGGTGGTGCCAGAATGGCCGGCCTGAATCAAATTGGTGATTTATCTCACCAATTGGAATCATTGTTTGAATCCATTGCAGATTCAGACAGTTCAGTTGAACCTGAGCAACAAGAGTTGATGTCACAAATCATGCATAAATTACATGGCATGGTTAACTCAAGTGATTATGGTCTGACTACCAGCATAGAAAAAGAAACAGAGCAACTGGAAAACATGTTGTCATCTGAAGGTGCTGAAATTAAAGAAAAATCAAAACTTGACGAAGAGTTTTTCGATCCTTTGGCCCAAGTTGATTCGCCGGTGGCAGAAGAAGTCATTACTGATGACGATGATGCGACACCGGTGGTTAAGAAAAAAGCCAACGTACTCTCAGGTGGCCAGATTAAAGTAAACTCAGAGTTGCTTGATAAGCTGGTGAACTTCGCTGGTGAGGTGAGTATTTATCGATCTCGTATGGAGCAGCAGTCAGCAGAGTTGAAACTTAATATTGACGAGTTGGAAAATACGGTAGAAAGGGTAAGGCGTCAATTGCGAGAGTTGGAGCACGAAACTGAAGCGCAGATTATCTCCAATTATCAATTAGAAGGAGATGAATTAGAAGAGGACTTTGATCCATTGGAGTTAGATCAGTTCTCAACCATCCAACAACTTTCAAGATCACTGTCGGAGTCGGTATCGGATTTAACCAACATTCAAACCTATCTACAAGAATCAGCACGATCTTCTGAAACACTACTGATTCAACAGTCTCGGGTAAACACTGAGTTACAAGAGGGTTTGATGGAAACCCGTTTGGTAACATTTAATTCATTGGTGCCGCGATTGAGACGCGTTTTAAGAACTGCCGCTCAAGAACTGGATAAGAAAGCCAAACTTTCAGTCAAAGGTGCTGAAGGTGAGATGGATAAAACAGTACTAGAAGGCATCCAGGCGCCGCTTGAGCACATGATACGAAATGCCATGGTTCATGGTATTGAAGGCGATCGTGATAAAGCCAACAAACCTGACCAAGGACAGATAGTCATTGAATTATCTCGTGAGGCCACGGAGGTGGTGATTACGGTCACAGATGATGGCGCTGGCATTAACACCGAAGTGTTGAAGAAAAAAGCATTAGAGCGTGGCATCATCAGTGAAGAAGACCAACTTTCTGATCACGACATCACACAATTGATAACACATTCAGGCTTGTCAGCTGCTGATAAGGTCTCAAAATTAGCTGGACGCGGCGTTGGTATGGATGTGGTGAATAACGAAGTGAAAAGGCTGGGTGGCAGCATTGAAATCATTTCTAAAGCTGGTGAAGGCACCACTTTCGTGATTCGTCTGCCTTACACTTTGGCTTTGACCCAAGCCATTATTGTGCAGGTAGCTGATCACCGTTATGCGATACCAGCATCTGGTGTGCAAGGTTTGATTCGTATGAACATAGATGAGTTCAGACGCCGTGTGTTAGAAGGTGATTTAGGCTACGATTATGCCGGAGAACAATACCAGATTCAGGAATTAAACAAATTGTTAAGTGTAGACTCTGAAGCCATGGTTGAGGGTAACCAAGTGCCATTGGTTATGATTAAATCTGGTGACCAAGGTGTGGCATTGAGGGTTGATCAAACCTACGGTGGTCGAGAGATTGTTGTTAAATCTGTCGGTACCCAAGTGGCATCGGTACCTGGTATTTTCGGTGCGACTATTCTGGGTGATGGTGCTGTTGTTTTGATTCTTGATATCATACCCATGCATCGAGCATACGTACAAAAACTTGAAAGACTTGAAGCCGAAGGTGTTGAAGTCATCGAAGAGGTTGAAGAGGATCGCATGACTACCATAATGGTAGTTGATGATTCCATCACCATGAGAAGAGCTGGTGAACGGATGTTGGCCAGGAATGACTTTGAAGTGATGACAGCTAAAGATGGCTTAGATGCCTTGAATAAACTACAGGAGCAAAAACCTGATTTGATGCTGTTAGACATTGAGATGCCAAGAATGGATGGCTTTGAGTTAGCCACCAACATGAAGGCCTCTGATCGCTTTAAAGACATACCCATCATTATGATTACTTCACGGACTGGTCAGAAACACAAAGACCGTGCGCGAGAAATTGGGGTTGAGAGGTATTTAGGTAAGCCTTATCAAGAAATTGAATTGTTAGATAACATCAAAGACTTATTGCAATTAGAAGATGCATAAAAACCCTGTTGTGGGCTTGATTCACATTGGTGAAGTACAAACATCAGCCCAGTTTTTGATTAATCAACTGAAAACAAGTGGATATCAAGTAAAACAATATTCCTTGGATGAGATTGATGAAATCGATGGTGGCATCAAAACATTTATATTGAATTTGTTTGATAACGATTTGAATTTAGATGCTTTGATACGTCTGTTGGATGAAAATGATGCAAATATCATTTTCAATGATGCACGCATTTCAAATGAATTGGTTGGCTGGAATAAAAACCGTTGGTTGCGACATGTATTACACAAAATCGATCAAGCCAATGACATATTGCCCAAAGACAGTGCGGGAAAAACTGATGATGCATCAGCTGTAGATTTATCGACTTTTGGCATAAAAAGTGTATGGATACTGGGTGCATCAATTGGTGGTCCTGAGTCGTTGCTCAAATTTCTTAGTGAATTTGAAGGTGATGAGCAGGTGCTTTTTATTATCGTACAACACATGGACAGCGAATTTGTTTCGATGATGGAAAAACAATTGGCAAAGAACAATAAAATCGCGGTTAAACTGGCTCAATCTGGTGCTGCTGTTGAAGCAGGTCAAGCCATATTGGTGCCGGTAGATGAAGACATTGTGATTAATTCAAATGGCAAATTAGCGGTCAAAGATGTTAATCCAAAACGCATGTATACACCATGCATTGATGATGTTTGTTTTTCCATGTTGGAAAACTTAAGTAAAGTAAACATGGCGGTTTTCAGTGGTATGGCCAAAGATGGTATCAGGGGTGCAACCAATGTGTTTGAAAACGGCGGCAGGGTCATCACCCAATCGGCTGAAAGTTGTGTGGTTTCTGCCATAGCGGAAGAAATACGCAGTATGAATATGTCTATGTTTGACGGCGATCCAACTGGCATGGCACAATATATTAAAGAAAACCTCAATTAAAGGTAAAAATTATGTCCAATGAAATTAGAGCAGTATTGATTCCAATCGAAGAAGATCGCAAACTTCTGTTACCCAATGCAATGGTTGCTGAGGTATTGGGGATGCGCAGTATCAATTCTTTAGATCAAGATGAGGATTGGATATTAGGCACTGTTTCATGGCGAGGTTGGGATATTCCATTGATTGATTTTGCGGTTTTGACTGGTTCTAATACCGAACAAAATGTTGACAGTTCATTTAACTTGGCTGTGTTGAAAAGTATTAATCATGCTGAAAATATGCCTTATTTTGCGGTGCTTTCTAGGGGTATTCCTAAGCTTCAACTGATCTCGCGTGGTGACATGCAGTTACATGAAGAAAAATCCATTAATCACAATGCGATTGCCTCACTGGTATCAATCCAAGACGAGATGGCTGATATTCCTAATATGAACTATTTGGAATCAAACCTCATTGCTTTGACTCAGCCGGCGGCATAAAGTCACCGTACAAAGTATGCAGTGCCGATAAAATAACAGGCGCCACGGTTTCGGTTCTCAATACCCTCTGGCCAATTTGCACACCGGTGTATTTCTTGGCCTCAAATAATTCCAGTTCAGTCGGTGAGAATCCACCTTCAGGGCCAATATAAATGTGTTGTTGGCGATGAAACTGAGCAGGTAAATTCTGTAAAAAGGTTTGCGCCCCTGGCTCAAGATAAATTCCATCAACAACAGTTTCAATGACTTCTTTGATGGGCATGATTGGGCTCACTTCCAACAAGTCAGCACGACCTGATTGTTCACAACCACTGAGCGCCACTGCCTGCCAATGGGCATGTTTTTTATCGAATTTATGTGCTGGAATCTTTTGTGAACAGAAGTCAGTTAAAACTGGCATGATTTTCTTACACCCTAGTTCTGCCGCTTTTTGGATGGTGTAATCCATGCGGTCACTGCTGCTGATGCCTTGAATCAATGTGGTGTCAATGCTGGCAGGCCTTGGCTGTTGACTGCTTGCTTTGATTTCAAAAAGCGTGATTTGTCTTTTTTCAACCGCACTTATCTTGGCCTCGTACTCAATACCTTCGGGGGTGAAAAAATTTAGTGGTTGCTGGGGCTTGACCCGCAATACGTTTCTTAAATAATGGGCTTTGGATCCATCTATAACCAATGTTTCATCCGGTTGACCCAGTTGAAGTGGTAAGTAAATTCTTGAAATTCTCATGCTGGTAAATCAATCGCCTAACGTGGCAGCTGCCAATAAAATGGCATATAATCATAACTCAAAAACAACTCAACTAAATATGAAAACATACAAAAATACTTCAACAAGCAGTCGCCATCAAGTTGGTTTCACCTTGATGGAAATTTTGATTGTGGTGGTTATTTTAAGTATCCTGGCGGTGACTGTGGTACCGCAATTTTTGGATGCACCAGATAAGGCCAGAGTCTCGCGGGCACAAGCAGACATCAAAAACCTTGAAACCTCGTTGGGCATGTACAAAATGGATAACTTCAATTATCCCAGTACTTCACAGGGTCTTCAAGCGTTGGTGCAAAAACCCAGTGGCACACCAGAAGCAAAAAACTGGAAGCCAGGTGGTTATGTCGCAAAACTGCCAGAGGATCCATGGGGCAATCCCTATCAATACCTCAATCCCGGTAATCGGGCAGTGATTGATATTTACTCCTTTGGTGCCGATGGTCAGCCTGGTGGTGAAGGCCTTGATGCCGATTTAGGTAATTGGTAAGAACTGTATAATACTTTGAAAGATTCGCTCAGAACCCAAGGGTTTACCTTATTAGAAATTTTACTGGTGGTGTTAATCATCGGTGTCATGACGGCAGTGGGTGCCAACATCATCAATAGCCAGTCAGTCGAACGTACGGTGATGAACCAAGCCAAAACAACTGAACAACATCTGGTTTTCCTGTGTCAAAAGGCGGTGTTTGATAACCAGGCATTGGGCATTGAGTTTAATCAATTGGGATACCAGATTTTTCGCTACCGACAACCCACTTGGCAGTTGGTTGAGAACATCGAGTTACCGCCACTCTCCGAGGTAGTCAGTGTTGAGTTGTTGCTTGATGGTTTGAGTCAAGATTTACCGGTTGAACCAGAAGGTTTGCCGCAAATTGTGTGCCAAACTGATGGTTCTTGGAATGGATTTGAGCTGCGCTTTTATGCCAACAACCAACAACAAACTACCGATTATTTTGTATTGAGTACCACATCGCCATGGCAATTAACCTCAACTTGGGCTGAGTTTTAGATGTCATCGCAATGTCTTAATAAGCACAAGGGCTTCACTTTGATGGAAGTGATGTTGGCCTTGTTGGTGATCAGTGTCGGTTTGGTGGCTTTGGTACAAGCGGCACAAACAGGTACCAGAATAACAACTACGGTTGCTGAAAAATCAGCAGCGTATCATGTGGCCGATCAAGTCATGATGCAGCTATATCAGCGCAGTGATTTAACTATTGGCACGCACCAAGGACAGGAGTTATTTTCTGATCGGAATTACTATTGGCGCGCTGAACTTAAAAGTACCGACAATGAAAGCATCAATCGCATAGATTTGGTGGTAGGGAAAGACAGGGCTTTGGATTATTTTGATGCCCAATTAACCGGTTTCAAGCTGAGATGAGGCGCCAGCTCAAACAACAAGGCATGACATTATTGGAGGTCCTGGTTGCTGCCGGCATCTTGGCAGTTATCTCTGCCATGGCTTTTATGAGTATAGACACCCTGGCGTCAGCCAAAGCCAGTCTGGATGCGAAAAATAAAATCCTGAACAATGAAAATTTAGCGGTTTATCTGTTCCAAACTGACCTGCAAATGGCCACCAGTTCACAACAATATGTGAATAATTTAAGCCAAGGTGAATTCATAGCCAACAGCCAATCCTTGACCTTTCTGAAGTACCAGTCAGTGTTGGCTCCAGTTAAAAGAACCCGTTTAGAAAGTCGCAACAGTAACCTAAAAACACCGCTTATTAGGGTCCGCTGGTATGTGCGTAATGACAATTGGTATCGGGCCACCCAACAAGCAGCCATGCCACTGAGCGGTAACCAATGGCAAGAGCGCTTGATGATGCCACTTAATCGATTCAACTGTGGCTATGAAAACCTCACAGGAGTGATTCAGCCCCGATGGCCCAATGATCAAAGACAGTTCAGTCAATTGCCCGATTCAATCAACTGTGAAATCGAAAATGCCCAAGGACAAGTCAGTACTATTAAAGTCGTCCCATGGCAACAAACGGGGTTCCTGTGAGACCGGTAAAACAAACAAACAGTGGTATGGCGATGCTGATGGCATTGGTGATGATTGCCATCGCCAGTTCATTGGCCGTGACCATTTGGTACAACAACCAATTATCAACGGCACGCTTGTTTAACTTGCAGCAGGCCTATCAGGCCAAACATTTTGCTCAAGGTATGTTGTTGTGGGCCAGTGACATTCTTAAAGCAGATTATGAACAAGATGAAAACGATCATGACAGTAACTTAGATCCATGGTTACAAGGTGTGCAGGGTATGGCAGTTGAGGGCGCAGTGCTTTCAGGTACTTTGGTTGGTTTGAATGACCGTTTTAATATCAACAATGTCATTATCAATGGCCAACAATCACCCGAGCACGTGGCTTACTTGCGGCAGTTGTTATTGGCCTTGGAGTTGGACATCACGCTGGCTGATAAAATCATCGATTGGATTGATAGCGATCAAGTGCCACAACCCAATGGCGCAGAGGATTTTGTCTATTTGGCCAAGTCACCGGCTTACCAAACCAGTGGTCAATACTTCAAACACATTGAGGAACTGGCTTTACTCGATGGATTGGCTGCGGAGGACTTCAATCGACTGGCGCCTTATGTCAGCACCTTGCCTATCACTAACGAAGCCACTCGCATGAATGTCAACACCATGGCGCCAGTGATGTTCAATGCATTAACACCTTTAATTACTCCAGAGATGTCATTGCGTTTGTATAAAAACGGCAGTGCGCAGTACCTGAGTATGGATGATTTTGAACGAGATTCAACCATCTTATATGCAGTGGATGATACCATTAAAACTAAAATAGGAACTTTGCTCAGTACCCAAACCAGACACTTACAGGCCAGTTCTTTGGTGCAGATGGATGGCAGTGAGTTTGTTCAATATGCCTTGTTGCAGCGCACCCCTGTTGGTAACGCCCGTGTAATCAGTCGCTCATTGAGCCCCTATCTACCCAAGCCTTTGGTAAACTAATCAGATGAAATTAGCTTTTTTAGCCAGCGAGACAAACAAGTCACAAAACTCATTGAAACAGTTGATTGCACGCTATGGTCAACATGAACCACTTAATGCGGATGTGATTGTGGTGCTGGGTGGTGATGGTTTTATGTTGCAATGTTTGCACCAGTTTATGTATGAAACCATACCTGTTTTTGGTCTGCGACGAGGCACTGTGGGTTTTTTGATGAACGATTATGATGATAAAGACCTGATCAGTCGCATCCAAGCGGCCAAAGAAACGGTTTTACATCCTCTAAAAATGTTGGCCACCACCGTGGCTGGCAAACAAGAGGCCTCACTGGCCATCAATGAAGTCTCTTTGTTGCGCCAAACCAAGCAGTCAGCGCACATTGAAATACTTATCAATGGTCAAAGCAAAATAGAAAAACTGGTGGGTGACGGCGTGATGGTGGCCACCCCCGCCGGATCGACGGCCTATAATCTTTCAGCGCATGGTCCAGTGATTCCTTTGGGCAGTGAGATCTTGGCTTTGACGCCGATCAGTCCTTTCCGGCCTAGGCGTTGGCGCGGTGCCATCATTCCATCACATGCCGAGGTCACCTTCAGGGTCAAAAGCCACGATAAAAGACCGGTTTCTGCCACCGCCGATAACACCGAAATTCGCGATGTCAGCGAGGTGGTAATCAGTGAGGCCAAAGACATCAAAATCAGGGCTTTGTACGATGAGCAGCACAATCTAGAAGACCGCATCATCAATGAGCAGTTTTCCTGATGCTGACCTTAGCCATATCATCCAGGACCTTGTTTGATTTGGATGATGCCCATCAAATCTATTTAGAACAAGGCATTGAAGCTTACCGCAGCTACCAGCTCAGAAACGAAGATGAACCTCTGGAGCCAGGTGTGGCCTTTCCGTTGGTACAAAAGCTATTGAACATCAAGCACCCTGATACCAATGAGCCACAAGTTGAAGTGGTGTTGGTCTCGCGCAACAATGGTGATACTGGTCTGCGGATTTTTAATTCCATTGAGCATCATGGTTTGGACATCAGCCGCGCCGTGTTCAGCAATGGCGGATCTCCCTATGATTATTTATCAGCACTGGGGGTTGAGTTATTTTTATCAGCACATCATGCCGATGTCATCGGCGCCATCAACGCTGGTTATGCCGCGGCCCATTTGATGACGCGCAAAGCCGCCATTCAAAATGATGAACAAGTGCGGGTGGCGTTCGATGGAGATGCGGTGCTGTTTTCAGATGAATCAGAACAAATCTACCAAACAGGTGGCCTAGAGGCTTTTCGCCAAAATGAACACAAACGCCGTAATGAGCCATTGAACCCTGGTCCATTCAGTGCTTTTTTGAAGAAATTACATGATTTACAGTCACTGTTTGCCAGCGGTGAATCACCAATCAGAACGGCTTTGGTCACAGCCCGCTCAGCGCCTTCACACAAGCGTGTGATATTGACTTTGCGGCAGTGGGGCATCCGCATTGATGAAGCCTTGTTTTTGGGTGGGCAGGATAAGGCTAAGTTCTTGCAATCATTTAAAGCAGATATATTCTTTGAGGATCAATTAACTTATGTTAAAACTGCATCCGAACACACCGCCACTGGCCACGTGCCTTATGGTGTCACCAATCAAAACAAATAAAAGAGGAATCCAATCATGAAGAAAATCACTTTTATGTGCTTGTTATTAAGTTTCATTTTTTCAGTCAACGCCACCACTGTTCGATTTGAAACCACCTTAGGTGATATTGAAATCGAGTTGTTTGATGAGCAAGCCCCAGTCACGGTAGAAAACTTTCTGAACTATGTGAATCGAGGAGATTATGACAACACAGTCTTTCACAGGACAGTCCCAGGTTTTGTTGTTCAAGGAGGTGGGTTCAGATTTCTAGGTAATAACCAATTTCAAACAGTTCAGACTGATGATCCAATTATCAATGAGGCGCAAATTTCAAATACAATTGGCACCATTGCGATGGCTAGGTTGTCAGACCCAAACTCTGCGACCAATCAATGGTTTTTTAATGTAGCAAACAACCAAGATTTAGATTCTACTAATAGCAGCACTGGATTTACTGTGTTTGGAGAAGTGTCCTCCGGTTTAGAGACTGTTTTTACCATTGAGTCGCTGCTACGTATAAATTATTTTGATGCCACACCTCAAGGTGTTTTTGGTGAGTTTCCGGTATACCGTTTTAGTTTTGATAACAACGCGGTGACAGAAACAAACATGGTGAAAATTATCAGAGCATATCAATTATCAGATACTTTCCAAATCAACTTCGGTTTATCCGGTGCTTGGTTTAATCCGGCCACCAATGGTCAAGGTTTATACCTCGAAGTGTTGCCCAGCGCCGATACGGTGATTGTTGGGTGGTATACATTCGATGACGAAGCTGACCCAACCAAAGCGATTGGTGATGCGTCCAATCGTTGGTTAACCGCAGCGGGTAGTTTCGATGGCAACAGCTTTGTCGGTGACGTGTTCAAAACCAGTGGTGGTCGATTTGATGACCCACAAAATGTCAGCACCACACGTGTGGGTAGCATGAGTATTGATTTTAACGACTGCTCCACAGCAGTTTTCAGTTACGACTTACAAGAGCCAGAGGTGGCCAACACCATGAACATCCAAAGGATTTCAGGGGCTAATGTGGCTTTGTGTGAGGAATTGGCGAATGCAGCCAATACCGGTGTTACTGCTCAGTAATTAATCTTAGCAAGGTTGTTCAGCTTCTCTGGCTGCCAATTTTCAATCGCCCAGTTGAGTAAATTCGACTGGGTTTTTTGTTGCAGCAGGGGCGGCTCTTGTCCCATTAAACTCAATGCCAAATGGGTTAACGTGTAGGGGTCTTCATGGCTGATGGCTTTGGCGTGGTTTTGTTTGCTCAGTTTAAGCTGGTTGTGGGTGATGATGGGGAAATGGGCATAACTCGGTTGAGGCAAATTAAGTAGCTTAATCAAATGCATTTGTCGGGCTGTTGAATCCATGATGTCAATGCCCCTGACCACTTCTGTCACACCTTGGCTGGCATCATCAATGACCACAGCCAACATATAACAAAACAAGCCGTCTTTTCTTTTTATGTTGAAATCGCCTGATTGTTTGGCAATGTTTTGTAACTGGTGACCTTGCCAGAAATCATCAAACTCATAGTCCTCATTACCTGTTGCCAAGCGTATCGAATGTGGTTGTGAGTGGTCAATAATCTGATCTCGGCAGAATCCAGGGTAAGTCTCAGAACCTGCCAGTTTTGTGCGGGTACAGACACAAGGGTAAGTCAATCCAGACTGTGTGAGGTGATCAAGCGCAGCTTGATAAGCGGCTTGTCGCTCGGGATTGGTTTGGTACATCACTGGCTCATCGGCATGCATACCAAAATTGGCCAGTGTTTTGATAATGGCTTGGTCGGCTCCTGCTACTGTGCGGGTCTCATCGATGTCTTCAATCCTCAACAACCAAATGCCATCATGGGTCTTGGCTTGGATGTAGCTGATCAGTGCTGCCACCAATGAGCCAAAATGCAAATCACCCGTGGGCGAGGGCGCAAAGCGGCCGCGGTAATTATTTTTATTCAACTTGCTCCATGGTCTCGCCGGGTTCAGCGATGAAGTTACCTTGAACAAAATTAACCGACATCTTCCACATGATACTCATGGTTGAGGCATCTTCAATGAATTCACAAATGACTTGTTTGCCTTGATTGTGCGCCTTATCAACAATGACTTTGACTTTTTCTTGGTTCTCTTCGTTGCTGCCGAGATCCTGCATGAAGCTGTTATCCACTTTGAGCATGTCGACTGGAAAATGTTTCAAGATGCTGAATGAGTTTAAACCTGAGCCAAATTTTTCAACCACCACCAAACAATGCGTTGCCTTGATTGATTTAATGATGGGTTTCATTTGTGTGGCATAGGTGACCAACTCACTTTCACGCACTTCAAAGGCCAATTTATCCCCAGTGACGCCAGAACGTTTGAGTGTGTCAGCCAACCAGTTAGGAAAGCTTGCATCAGTCAGCGTGTGATGAGAAAGCTTAACAAACAACATCACATTGCTGGCAGCACTTTTGATTGATTCTAGGGCTTTTTTAATAACCCAATGATCAATTTCAGTGATGAAGCCGTATTTGATGGCAACAGGAATGAACTGTTGTGGATATATCAGTTGGTCCTCTTCGGCTTTCAGTCTGATCAACACTTCATAGTGTTCTTTTTCATCGCCATCAATGTTAACAATGGGTTGATAATGAATGACAAATTTGTCGTTTTCTAAACCATCGGTGATGCGGTCAATCCAAGCTTTGGATGCTGCGCGTGCTTGTTTTTCCTCTTCAGCTGGGTCAAACACTTTGATTTGGTTGCCACCGGCTTCAATCAAAGCGTTCATGTTCTCTGTTAAAGTATTGATGACGTCTGACTCAGTACCACTTTGTGGTGTGAGTTGAGTCACTGATATGCTGACTGTGCAGTTAACAGAGGTGCTGCCAGCACTGAAAATTTGGTCGGTGATCATGCCGCGTAACTTATCAGCTACTTTTTCAGCATTCTCAATCGATGTTTTTAATTTCAAGATAAAGGTGCTGTCAGAGTAACGACAATAATCAACGTCTTTGCCCAATTTTTTCTGTAAAAATTCTGCGATACTGACAATGAATAAATCTAAATTACCAATGCCCAATTCTTTTTCATGTTTATCAATGTCATCGATGCCAATCATTAGCAAACTGTCGCCGGCTTTCTTCTTGGCTGAGTCGATGGATTCCGAGAGTAATTTGTTGAAATAAGATCGATTGTAAAACTTTGTTAATAAATCTTTATTCTTGATTTCAAACAGCTCTTTTTCCACTTCAGGGTCAACTGAAGGGATGTTGATGATGAATTGCGCACATTGCTCGCCATGGATGTTGGCTTTTGAAACGTTGATCATGCCATCAAATTTTTCACCACCAGAGGTGATTAATTTAAACTCCAGGTCTTTTTCTGGCATGATGTTTTTGGTGATGTCGCGGAGGATTTTTTTGGCATCTGCCACATCCTCTTTGGCAATCAAATTCAAGAAAGGCGTCACTTCTAATTCTTCAAAATCATCGTACTCAAACAGTTCTTGGTAGGACTGATTGGAGTAAACATGCATGCCATCATGAATGTATGCAATGGCTTGTTTGGAGGAGTCTAGTAAGGTATTACACCTTTTTTCTGTGTTCTTGAGTTCCAGCTCCAGTGAGATGTTTTTTCTGCGATCTTGCAATGACTTGAAATCACGTTGAATCACGTGTCGCATGTGGTCTGGCAGTTTCGGGGTACAGTAGGAAACCGCGCCAGCCTCAATGGCTTCGTGAACCAAATCAGGATCAAAGTCATTCAACAGGGAAATCACCGGTAAGTCCATGCCCATGCGTTTGATGTGGTCGACCACAGTCTGACAAGGTAAGTCGCTTTGCAGTTGTTGACACAGCACCATGTCCAGCGGCTTTCTTTCAAGAATGCCGGCCAGATCCTCTTCGTTGGTGCAGCGTGTTGGACGTACTGCAATCTGGTAGTTTCTCAGCAGTGATAGAATGCGCTCTGCCTCTTCTTCAGACTGATGGATAATAAGTAAATTAATCGATTTTTCTGCAGCCAATTTGTTTTCCTTTTTATATTTATTTCAGCCCTCACACACATTTTGAGGCTAACTTCATTACAGTGATTGTAACATTATAAAGCGAAACTTTGAAATTGAATAGCGCCAGAACAGCCTGAGAGGCGCCGCCTGTAAATTCATGCCTCACAAACTGATTTGTGTTTTGTTTTTTTCTCCGGCCACTTCCTTGACCAATTTAGGCACCAAATACCCGGGCAGGAGTGACTGTAAATCTTGATGTATTTTTTGACTGGTTGCCTCATCTACCATGAAATGTGCGGCATTTTGCACTTGATCAAACTGATGCAGGTAATAGGGTAATACACCCGATTCAAATAACTGTTGCGACAGTTGAGCCAAAACTGTGGCTGTGTCGTTGACGCCTTTTAGGATCACGCTTTGGTTCAGCAAGGTATAACCTGCTTGTTTGAGTTTTGTGATCGCAGCTTGCGCCTTGTTGGTTAATTCATTGGCATGGTTGACATGTAATACCATGACTTTGTTTAATTTGAGTTGGCGAGACCAATGTAAAAATTCTTGATCAATGCGCTGGCTGAGCACCACCGGTATTCGACTGTGTATCCGCAATGTTTTGACGTGTTCTACCGGTGCCAGTGCGGCCGTGAGTTGTTGTAATTTGGTGGTCTCTAAGGTCAAGGGATCGCCACCACTGAGAATGACCTCGTGGATGTCCTTATGGGCTTTGATGTATTCAATGCTGGCACGCCAATTGTTGCGCGGCGCGTAGCTTTTTGTGTAGGGAAAATGTCGTCTGAAACAGTAGCGACAATTCACTGCACAACTGCCACTGGCTATCAATAAAACCCTTCCATGATATTTATGAATCAAACCGGCCACTTGGGTGGCCTGATTGTCATCAACTGGGTCCGCATGGAAGCCTGGGGTGTTGATGGTTTCATCAGCAACGGGTAGGAATTGTTTCAATATGGGGTCTTGAGGATTTTTTTGGTCAATGGCATCAAACATATCTGGCGCTATAACATGGCTAAAAAGTGCAGCAGCAGCGGTTGAATGTTGTGGGTGCTGATGCAAAAAATCTGGGTGTTTTTGATTATTCAGGGCTTGTTTCAGCTGTTGTTGCCAAGTACTCGACATGAGGGTTGATTCGGTGGGTTGATTGAAAGCTGAGATTTTAACACGGGTATGATAAATATATCTTTAGTTGCTTGACTCGGTTCAGCCTTAAAGCCATGGGTGCTGTGTTATAATGCCGCGCTTTATTCAGTTTCAATGAGGAAATGACATGTCTGTTTATAGCACATCACAGTTTAAAAACGGCTTAAAGATACTGTTGGATGGTGATCCGTACAACATTGTTGAGAATCAAGAGGTCAAGCCAGGTAAAGGACAGGCTTTTAATCGCGTAAAAATTCGTAACTTAAAAACCGGTCGAGTGATTGAAAAGACCTTTAAGTCTAATGAAAAAGTAGAAGCGGCAGATGTGATGGATACAGAAATGCAGTACCTGTACACCGATGGTGAGTTCTTTCACTTTATGGACCCCAACTCATTTGAACAGTTTGAAGCCAGTGAAACTGCGGTTGGTGAAACAGCCAAGTGGTTGAAAGAAGAGGATGTATGTATGGTCACCTTGTGGAACAACATTCCGCTGACTGTAGAGCCGCCAAATTTTGTTGAATTAAAAATCACAGAGACCGATCCTGGTTTGCGTGGAGATACCTCCGGCGGTGGCAGTAAGCCCGCCACTTTAGAGACGGGCGCGGTAGTGAATGTACCTTTGTTTGTGCCTGAAGGTGAAGTAATCAAAGTCGATACCCGTTCGGGTGAATACGTAGGCCGCGTTAAGAAATAAATGCAATGAGCGAATCAGAGCATTGGCATTTTAAGGGCCCGTTGAAGTTACTCAACCAACGGGCTTTTTTAATGGCTGAAATCAGGCAGTTCTTTGCCGCCAGACAAGTGATGGAAGTGTCAACACCGGTGCTCTCAACAAAGGGTAACACCGATGTTGAAATAGAAATGTTTGTTACTGATGGGTTGGACGTCGAAAACTCACAAGCCTTCCTCAGAACTTCTCCTGAGTTTTTTCACAAAAGATTATTGGCCAGTGGCTCAGGTGATATTTTTGAAATAGCCAAAGTTTTTCGTAAGGGCGAGCTGACAGCGCTGCATAACCCTGAGTTCACCTTATTGGAATGGTACCGTTTGGGATTCACTTTAACCGATTTGTTTGCTGAGGTGTGTGAGCTGATTGAACACCTTAATGCAGTGATGCAAGCCAGACCGCTGACATTCAAAACCTGTAGTTACCAACAGCTGTTTGAGTCATATTTGGGTATCAACCCCTTTGCTATTGAGGTTGATGAACTGAATGATTTTTGTACCGAAAAAGGTTATGTGGGCAGTCAATTAACTCGAACTGAAGCATTGGACTTTCTGTTTGCGGTAGCTATTCAACCATTGATGGTTGCTGCTGATGGTAAATCCTTGGTTGTGGTGGTGTATGATTTTCCGATTGAGGCTGCCGCTTTGGCTCAAGCCCACCCAGTATACGGTGACCGCTGTTTGCGATTTGAAATATTGTGGGACGGGGTTGAACTGGCCAATGGCTACCAAGAATTAACTGATGCCCAAGAACAACTTGAACGGTTTCAACAAGATAACAAAGCAAGGGCGCAAAAGGGACGCGATCAATTACCAATTGATGATCGTTTGATTGCTGCTTTAGCGGCAGGTTTACCAGCATGTTCTGGCGTGGCAATGGGTTTGGAACGCTTACTGATGTGTCTGCTGGGTCAGCAACAGATTCAAGATGTGATGGGCTTTGATGCCAACAACAGCTGAGTTATACCAATCATAACCACCAAGTAGCAACCGCTGCAATGATGAAAGCGCCGCAGAGGTTCAGTTTAAATCCCTGTTTTATCATGTCCTTAATCGCTACCCGTTCTGAGCCAAAAACAATGGCGTTTGGTGCTGTAGCAACTGGCAGCATAAAAGCACAACTGGCACTGATTGCAGCTGGTATCATGATTTTAATCGGATCCACATCCATGGCTTGGGCAGCCGACATCAAAACTGGCATCAAGATGGCTGTGGTGGCTGTGTTACTGGTGATTTCTGTTAAAAAAGTAATCAGTAAACAAATGGCCAGAATCAAGACAAACAAGTGCAGGTCTTTGAGGAAGATCAGTTGGTCTGCCAGCAAAGCACTTAAGCCAGTGCTTTTGAAAGCAGCGGCAATCACCATACCACCAGAGAACAGCAGCAGTACACCCCAGGGAATGGTGTTGGCAGTTTGCCAGGTCAGTAGTTTGTTGCCTTTGTTGTCGCTTAACATGAACATTGCTACTACACCCAACAAAGCCACCGAGGCGTCATTGGCGTAAGGCAAATCAAGCCATGATTTCCAGCCACCGAATGGTGCCGTTCTGGTGACCCATAACAGTGCAGTGAAAGCAAAAACCAGCAGTGTTCTTTGTTGTGCTGAGGTGATGGTTGTTTTGTCGATTTTGGAGGTGAACTCAGTATTTTCTTTGACCTGAGAAGTCAGCAGCCAGACCATCAATGGAAAGAATATGATTACCATGGGGAAAACGTTTTTAATCCAACTTAAAAACCCCAGTTCATTTGCTGTGCCTTGTTGGTAATTTTCAATCATGATCAGGTTTGGGGGGGTGCCGATTGGTGTCATGGTGCCGCCAATACTGGCGGCATAAGCGATACCCAATAACAATAAGGTGGCAAAAAAGCGGTCTTGGCTGTTACTTAATATCGCTATGGCAATCGGTAACAGCATCAAGGTAGTCGCTGTGTTTGAAATCCACATGCTCAATAAAAAAGCCGTCAGCATGAAGCCAAAAATTATCTTTTTAGGGCTGTTTGTACCAATTTTTGTCAATATCTGATGGGCCAGGTATTGGTGGGTATTGTTGTGTGACATGGCTGAAGACAGCAGGAAGCCACCCAACAACAAAATAATCAGAGGGCTGCCATAGGCTTGAGCGACCTCTGTAGGAGTGATGATGCCGGTCAAAGGAAACAGCGCAATGGGCAACAAAGAAGATACCGGAATGGGTAACCATTCAGTGACCCAAAAGACCGCAGTGGTCATGGTAATTGCCAGGGTGATGGCTTGCAGTGTGTCTATGCTTTGGTATTGCCAGAGTGCATAAACTAACAAATATAAGCTTAGGAATGTAATGATTTTTTTGATTGGCATAGGGTCGATACTGAAGCGTATGTTTTTGGCTGGATTTTAATGTTTTTTTAATAATTAGACTTGTAATCTTACCCGAATAAAATTTATGATGTTAGGGTTTATTAATTTGGGGACACAAATGAAACTAAAACCAATCCTTTTTACGTTGACTTCTATTGTCTTGCTACAAGCCTGTAGCAGCGGTAGTAATTCACCCAGGGCAGTGGAAACACCGCCAGTAACCAATCCTGGGGGCGGCGTGGTCACAGGTGTTATCGAAGCTGTTTTTGACCCAGCATCAGGTGACCCAACCAAGGTGCCAATTCCGACCAACCTATTTCTATCAGGCACCACTGACCTGACACTTAACATTCCAGTTGCTGACCCAACGGACTTCTCAGATCCTCTGGTGGCTTTGAACGGTCTAGATGGTTTCAGTACCGTTGCGCCATGGGCCACTAACTTCTCTGTTGAAGTGGCTGCTACAACTGTAAATCCAGGCAGTGTCAAACTTTATGAGGTGACATTAACCGGGCCTGGTGGCGGCGTCACTGGTGTGGTCAATGAATTAACTTTTGGAGTTGATTTCGTGGCCGCTGCCAATGGCAGCAGTGTTGCCATCGTGCCAATCAAACCACTGAAGCAATTGACTTCTTACATGGCTGTCATCACTAATGGAGTTCAAGACACCGACGGCAATGCCGCAACACCATCGCAAACCTATTTCTTATCTAAGCGCACATCGCCTTTGGTTGATGGTGCTGGTAACAGTACGGACCCATTGTTAGAAAACGCAACTGCACAAGCATTGGAACCATTGAGACAATTGACCAATGCCCAAGAAGCCGCAGCAGCATCTCAAGGTGTTGATCCTGCGAATATAGTGATTTCTTGGACTGCAACCACACAATCAATCACTCCGGTATTGACTGCAGCCAAAGCCATAACCACTCCAGGTTCGGCGACCTTAGCACCAACCGGCTTGTCTACTTCAGCCATTGGTGGTGCTGGTATTGCCGATATATACATCGGTACCATGAGCTCACCTTATTATTTGACAGCGCCGAGTGCTGCCAATCCAATCGCGCCATTGAATCAGTTTTGGAAAGCGGCTCCGGGTGCTTATAACCCTCCGTTTGATGCGTTTGGTTTAGACCCCACTTCAACTAATTTGACTTTTGCTAACCCCATTCCAGTGGCTACCAGCGTACAGAACCTACCCGTTCTGATGACTGTGCCCAATGCAGGTTCAGGTCAAGTTAAACCAGAGGCTGGTTGGCCTGTGATGATTTACCAACACGGTATCACCCGTGATAGAACAGATATGTTGGCAGTTGCTGACACCATGGCCTCTGTCGGTTTTGCTGTGGTTGCAATTGATTTAGCGATGCATGGCATCACCGATCCGACCAACCCTTTCTATGTTGAGAATTCACCTTTTGGTGCCATTGCTTCTGAACGTACTTTTGATGTCGATTACATCAACAACGAAACCGGTGCCCCTGGCCCAGACGGTGTGGTAGATTCTTCGGGTGCTCACTTCATTAATTTAGCCAACTTACTGGTTTCCAGAGACAACACCAGACAGGGTATTGCTGATTTATTCACGTTGACTGAAACCATTCCATTCATGGACATTGATGGTGATGGCGCAGGTGATTTCAATGAAGGTAACATCACTTTCACTGGCCAGTCATTGGGAGCTATTACGGGTACCGGTTACTTGGCTTTCGCACCAAACGTGCAAAGCGCTGTGCTTTCTGCGCCAGGTGGTGGTATTGCCAGTCTGTTGATTGGTTCACCGACATTTGGTCCACGCATCATTGCTGGTTTACAAGCCAGTGGTGTTGAACCTGGTACAACGGCTTTTAACTTATTTGTTTTGGCCACTCAAACGGCGGTTGATTCAGCTGATCCGATTAATTTAGGACAGTTTGCTGCTTTACAAAATAACGTCTTGTTACATCAAATCAATGGCGACGTCGTGGTTACCAACAGGGTTGATGGTGCACCGTTATCGGGCACAGAGCCACTGATAGCCGCTATGGGACTGACCTCTTATTCTGAGTCAGCAGCTGATCCTGCCGGTCTGGATGCAGCAGTCAGATTCACTGCTGGTGATCATGGTAGTTTATTAAGTCCTGCCGCTTCTCCTGCTGCTACGGTTGAAATGCAAAGCCAAATGGCTGCGTTCCAAGCAACTGGTGGAACGGTGTTAAATATCACCAACACTGATGTGATTCAATAAGGGGGCTGACATGAAAAAATTAAATAACAACAAAGGCGGATTGAGCATGACTCAAAATAACACCAAGTTAAAATTAAAACCTCTGAAGCTGGCGATGATGGCAGCTGCATTGGGTGTATCCGGTACAAGTATGTCAGCTGAGATTTTCAATAATGGCGATTACTCGTTCAATATTGATACCACAGTTTCATACGGTGCTTCATGGCGAGTGGCCGATCGTGACAATCGCTTGATTGGTAAAAGTAATTTGAACCCTCTAGTTTCATTGGATTTGGCTGCTGGTGCGCCAAGTACCTTGGCTCAGCGAATTGCTGCGCCAGGCAGGTGGTCAATCAACTCCGACAGCGGTAACCTCAATTACGACCAAGGAGACCTGTTCTCTAATGCCTTAAAATTCACATCAGATTTGGCTTTTGCCGGACCCACTTGGGGCGCTTTCATGCGTGTCACAGGTTTTTATGATTTTGAAAATGCTGATAACGATAATTTATCCAGAACCGCCAAAGAATTTGTTGGTGAGGATTACCGCTTACTAGATGCTTATGTCTACAAAGATTTTGACATTGGCAACCAGTTTGCTTCAGTTCGCTTGGGTCGCCAAGTGGTCAGTTGGGGTGAGTCAACTTTCATCCAACAAGGTATCAACGTCATCAACCCAGTTGATGTCTCAAAAATCCGTGTTGCGGGTGCAGAACTGAAAGAAGCCTTTTTGCCGATTGATATGCTCTCATTTTCGACCAGTATTACTGATAACTTGTCGATGGAAGCGGTCTATATGTTCGAGTTCGAACAAATTGACCCAGATCCAGCCGGTACCTATTTCGGTACCAATGATTTTGCAACACCAGGTGCAGAATATGTGGCTTTGGGTTTTGGTATCATTCCTGAATTGACAGCCATTAACAACTTTCTCAATGCCCCAGGGCTAGAGGCTTTGGCCAGCAACATCGCTCGATTCAATGTGCCACGTTCCTACCGAGCAGGCGCCGATGATGATGGACAATTTGGTGTGGCTTTCAGGTATTATGCCGAGGCCTTGAATAACACTGAATTTGGTCTTTATTACTTAAATTACCATTCTAGATTACCGCTGATCAGTGGTACTTCTGTGGGTAATCCAAATGCTGAAATGGCTGATATTTTACAAGGCCTGGATTTGCCAGATTACCTGACTAACCCAGATTCAGACTTGTATGCCTTTGGCAGAACCTCACCCAATTCAGCGACTTACTTTGTAGAATACCCAGAGGACATTGATTTGTATGGTTTGAGTTTCAACACCACCATCAATTCACTGGGCATGTCATTACAAGGTGAGCTGTCATACCGTCCCAATGTACCCTTGCAAATTGATGATGTAGAAGTATTGTTCGCAGCCTTATCGCCTCTGAATGCGGCCATACCAGCTGAATACGATCGCTTTACTTCGCAGTTGGGTCAATTTGGTCCCAATGAGTATGTCAGGGGTTGGGAACGTCATGAAGTTTCGCAACTACAATTCACCGCAACCAAATTGTTTGGCCCTAATGATTTCTTAGGTACTGACCAAGTTGTTTTGTTGGGTGAAATAGGCTTCACTCAAGTTTGGGACTTGCCAGCGCAAGATGTTTTGCGTTACCAAGGACCAGGTACCGATACAGGTGGTGGGCAAAGCACCCTAACTGGTGGTACCAGTCGAAACCCAGTCACTCAAAATACTGGTTTCCCAACAGATTTTTCATGGGGTTACCGCTTGGTTACTCGTTTGGACTATAACTCTGTGTTTGGCACTTCTTGGAACTTGTCTCCAAGGATTGCTTTTAATCACGATGTTAATGGCACCACACCTGGACCTGGTGGGAACTTTATTGAAGGTCGCAAGTCATACACCATTGGTGTTAATGGCATTTACCTTGAAAAATGGAGTGCTGATATCAGCTACACCGGTTATTCAGGGGCAGGCATCCACAACTTAATCTCTGATCGAGATTTTGTGGCCTTCAACGTCAAATACTCGTTTTAATTGCAGGAGTAAACAAACATGAAATTATTTAAAAAAACAGTTCTGTCATCATTGATTGGACTAACTGTCATTGCAGGATCAGCGCATGCTGGTCCTCGCCCAGATCAAGTAGATCGCTTATCAACTGATTTGACGCCTGTCGGTGCTGTCCGCGCCGGTAATGAAGCAGGTACCATTCCTGCTTGGACTGGTGGCATTACTGCGCCACCAGCCGGTTATCAAGTGGGTGATCATCACCAAGATCCATTTGCAGATGATCAAGTTAAATTCACCATCGATGCCAGTAACTACAAAGAATATGCAGAAAACCTCTCCGTGGGTCAACAAGCCATGTTCGAACGTTATCCTGAGACATTCAGGATGGATGTTTATCCCACCAGAAGATCGGCCTCATTTCCTGAGCGTATTTATGAGAAGACCCGTGAAAATGCCAAAACAGGTACCTTGATTGCTGATGGTGAGGGTGTCACAGGGGTTGCAGAAGGTTTTCCTTTTCCGTTTCCTGAAAATGCTTATGAGTTAATCCTAAATCACAAGTTGAAATACAAAGGCACCGGTGGTGTAAGATACAACAACCAAGTGGCTCCAACTTCTAGTGGTAATTACACACTGGTTCGTTTACGAGAGGAACTTTACGGTAAGTATTACGTACCTGGTAACACCATTGACGATATTGATAACATCCTGTTGTATTTCTACCAAGTGGTTGAGTCACCTGCACGATTAGCAGGTCGTGTGCTGTTGGTACATGAAACCATGAATCAGACTGAAACACCTCGCCAAGCATGGATTTATAATCCAGGCCAACGTCGTGTAAGAAGGGCGCCGAACGTGGCTTATGATAACCCTGGAACGGCCTCTGATGGTTTGAGAACCAATGACATGACTGACATGTTCAATGGCGCCATGGACCGCTTCACTTGGGAATGGACTGGCACCAAAGAAATGTATGTACCTTACAACTCTTATAAGGCTCACAGCTTTGATTCTAAAGTTGAGGATATGGTTAAGCCAGGTCACTTGGATCCAAGCTACATGCGTTATGAGTTACACCGGGTTCACGTGATTGAGGCCAACTTAAGAGATGGTTTCAGACACATCAATTCTCGCAGAACCTTCTATCTAGATGAAGACAGTTACCAAATTTTGCTGACTGACCACTATGATCGTAGGGGCGAGTTGTGGCGTTTTTCTGAAGCTCACAGCATCAACTACTATGAAGTTCCAACCTTCTGGTCAACTGTTGAAGTTCATCACGACTTGCAATCAGGTCGTTATGTGGCTGTTGGCTTAGATAACCAGGATCAAGTAAACACATTTAACACGCCATTAAGCGAGAACAACTACACACCAAGTGCACTGCGTAAACGCGGAAGACGCTGATCTGTGTTGTTGAGTTAATACTATAAATACGGTGGCTGTGAGCAAGGTTTTTGTTCATGGCCATTTTTTTTGGGTGGACTATGATGAATTTAATGATAAAAGTTTTTATGTGCAGTGCTTTGCTGGTATTGGCGGCGCACTCACATGCTCAGCAACCTGCTGAGGTCATGCCATTGGCGGATGAGTCGCTGATGTTGTCAGTGGCTAAAGTTGGCAATGAGTTGATAATGGTAGGAGAAAGAGGACACATTCTCAAAAGCAATGATGGTGGCCAATACTGGCGCCAGATTGAGAATGTACCTGTAAACATTACTTTGACTAAGGTGGTGGTTCAAAACAGAAATGTTTGGGCTGTTGGCCATGATGCCGCGATCATTCACAGCAGTGATGCTGGTGAAACATGGGAGTTGCAATTTTACGATGCTGACAGAGAAGTACCTTTGTTGTCAGCTCATTTTGTGGATGAAAACACCGGTTTTGTGATTGGTGCTTATGGCACCATTTTGAGTACAACCGATGGCGGACAGAATTGGAATGATGACCTCATCAGTGAGGAGTTAGATTACCACCTGAATGATATCACGCTGGGGGAAGATGGCAATTATTACATTGCGGCCGAGGCAGGTTACTTTTTTCGCAGTTTAGATGCGGGTGAAACTTGGGAAGACGTTGAGTTGCCGTATATGGGTTCCATGTTCGGAGTTGAAACGTTGGGTGATGAAATTATTTTGTTTGGTCTGCGTGGCAATGTATTGAGTTCCATGGACCAAGGTCTTACTTGGGAAGAAATCAGTGCCTCAGAACCCAATAATTTATTTGGTGCCACAGCATTGGATGATGACAAGTTGTTATTGGTAGGCGCCAACGGTGCACGATTGGTTTACCAAAACCAATCGCTTGAACAGTTCAAAGGTGGCGACTCAGGAGATGATTACGCCGACGCTCTCATCAGTGGAAGCAAGGTCTTGCTGATTGGTGAAACAGGTTACAAATTTCAAGCATTAGCACAATAAGGGGCATACTCATGACTGATAACAATTCTAAAAGTAAATTTGCAGCAGTATGTGAATCCATTCTGTTCAGCAGTAAAAAGGTCATCCTGTTCTTGTTGTTTATAATAACAATAGTAATGGCTTATTTTGCCAGCCAATTAAAAGTTGATGCTGGCTTTGAAAAACAATTACCACTTGACCATGAATACATGAAGACTTTCATGGAACATGAGAAATTCAGGGGTGCAAACCGCATCCTGGTCTCAATCATGGATGAAAGTGGTAACATGTTCAATCAACAATTCTTCGACAAGTTAGAGCAAATGACTGATGCCGTGGTGTTTATACCAGGGGTCAATCGAGCCAGTGTAAAATCCATATTCACACCCAATGTTCGATTTGTTGAGGTGGTGGAAGATGGTTTCGCCGGTGGTAACGTCATCCCTGCCGATTTCTCACCTTCGCCGAAGATGTTTGAAACGGTTCGAGGCAATATCGTAAAAGCAGGTGTGTTAGGGCGTTTGGTGGCTGAAGATTTTAATGGCGCCATGGTGTGGGCCGACCTGCAAGAACGCAACCCACAAACCGGTGAAAAAGTTGATTACCAAGAGATTGCTAGGCAACTTGAGGAAATCAGAACTAAATTTGAAGGTGAGGGACAAACAGTACACATCATTGGCTTCGCTAAAATTGTCGGCGACATTGCTGAGGGCGCTAAATCAGTACTTTATTTCTTTGCTTTGGCGATTTTCATAACCGCTGTCTTACTGTATTGGTATTCTAAAAACTGGAAGCTCACACTTTATCCGATTCTTTGTTCCCTGGTTGCTGTGGTTTGGCAAATGGGTACATTAAAACTGATGGGTATGGGGATAGACCCGATGAACATACTGACTCCCTTCTTGGTGTTTGCCATTGGGGTCAGTCATGGCGTGCAAATGATCTCTGGGTGGACAGATAAAATGGTGCACCAACCAGTTAACAGCAGAAATCCGGACTCTGCAGCCAGGGCTGCATTCTGTGCACTCTTAGCCCCAGGTGCGATTGCCTTGCTTTCAGACACCATCGGTTTTGCGACCATTTATTTCATCAACATTGAGATCATTCAAGAATTGGCCATCACAGCAACGATTGGTGTTGCATTGATTATCGTGACTAATTTGATTTTGTTGCCATTGCTGCTATCAGGCGTCAAGATGAAAAATTATGATCAATTTTGTGCCAAATTTGCCAACAAAGATCAATCCAAAGGTGTTTGGGTTGGAATTGCTGGTTTCGCCAAAAATCCATTGGCGTCAGTCGCAGTGGTGCTAACCATTGGTTTGTTCGTGTTTGGTTACATGAAAAGTCAAGAAATGCAGATTGGAGACTCTCAAGCTGGGGTGCCTGAATTACGCCCTGAGGCCAGATACAATCAAGACGCCATGAAAATCAGCAGTGAGTTTGCTTTGGGTGTCGACATGATAAATGTGATTGCTGAAACGACACCAAACGCATGTACCGAAAGCTTCAAAGCGATGCAAAACATCGATCGTTTTGCTTGGCACATGTCAAACGTTGAAGGTGTGCAGAAAGTGATCACATTGTCGCAATTTGCCAAAATCATCACCGCAGGATGGAACGAAGGTAACATTAAATGGCGTGAGTTATCTCGCAACAATTACGTCATGAGACAGTCGCTTTCTGGCATAGAAACAGACACGGGCTTATTGAACCAAGACTGTAGTGTTATGCCCATAACGATATTCACCGAAGACCACAAGGCCACCACCATCAACAAGGTGGTTGCAGCGGTTAAGGCTTATCAAGCTGATGCGCCTTTTGCCACTGATGAAAACGGCGAACTGCTCGAAGGTGAAGTTAAGTTCAGACTGGCTACTGGTAATGCTGGAGTCATGGCTTCAACCAATGATGTGGTTAAAGGTGCTCAAATGCCTATGCTCATCATGGTTTATGGCGCAATTATCTTGTTGTGTTTAATCACCTTTAAATCAATCACAGGCACCATTGCAATTGTGCTGCCTTTGGCTTTGGTTTCGGTTTTGGCCTATGCGCTGATGGCGTTCTTAGGGATTGGCTTGAAAGTGAATACCTTGCCTGTTGTGGCACTGGGTGTCGGTATTGGTGTTGATTACGGTATTTACATCTTCAGTCGACTGCAAGGGTTATTGAAACAAGGATTCAGCTTGTATGAGGCCTACCGTGAAACTCTAAAACTGACAGGTAAAGCAGTGTTGTTCACCGCTTTGACTCTCGGCATTGGTGTAGGCACTTGGATTTTCAGTGATTTACAATTCCAAGCTGATATGGGCATATTATTGGCCTTCATGTTCATTTTGAATATGGTGGGTGCATTGTTCTTGTTGCCTGCATTGGCCTATTGGTTGATGCCAAAATATCGAAAGGGAGCCTGATAAAACGAGTTATAATGCAGAGGATTTAATCCAGTAAAAATTATGACTCAGCAAATGATATTGCGCATCAATGACGGTGGTAAGCCTCTATGCTTGTACCGTTATGGTGCGCAATCAAAGGTATGTGATACCTTACCAATCAATGATTGGTCTGATGAACAACTCCGTGTTGATGCGCTGACTGTTTTACTGCCTGCCAGTTGGGTTTATCTGACCCAGACGCACATCGCTTCCAAGAGCAAAGAACTGCTGAATAAATCAATTCCATTCGCTATCGAGGAAGAGCTCAGTAATGAGGTGGATGATAATTATTATGCATTTCGGATGTTATCTGAAAACCAACAATCAGTGGCGGCGATTGAAAAAGGTCTTTTGAATCAATTGCATCAGCAAATTAAACAGCATGAACTTCAGGTTACAGCAATATACAGTGAAGCCAATTGGTTGCCTCGTGCAACAGATAAAATGTATTTGTGGCAGGAGGATGAAAGTTCCTTAATCAGGTTTGGTGACGATTCAGCCATGCGCATTGCCAATACGCAAGTAGCCAAGATGGTGGCTGTATTTGCAGCCAACCTAAAAGTACTGGTAACCCAAGAGGGTACTGATTTTGAAGGTTTGAAAATCACTGTAGATCACAGTTTAACTGCAGCCATGTGTTGTGCAGCCATGAATCATGCAGACCCCATCAATTTATATATTGATGCGATAAAAAATGAACAACAAAATCAACAGCAACAATCGCTCAAGCCAATTACTTATTTGGCCGTATTGTTGTTATGCAGTTGGGTTTTTATTCAAGGATTTCAATGGTTCAAATTAAATCAATCCATAGCAGAACTGAAAAATCAACAAAAGAACTTATTCATTAATAATTTTCCAGATGCAGCACAAGCAGAATTGGTTGATCCTTTTGCAGCACTGCAATCCAGGTTGAAACTCAGGGGCGACAGCAACAACCAACAAAGCAATGTGCTGCTGGAGGCGTTGCAAGGTATTGGGGCTGTATTGCAGCAGCAACCTTTGATTCAAATCAACGGTCTAAGAATGGTTGATAACAAAATTGAACTACAAATCAATGCACCATCTATGAGTGCCATCAATGCATATCACCAAGCATTACAACTTCAAGCCATCACATTTGATGTGCAAATAGGGGTCAATGAATTGACGGATGACAACAGTTTCAGATCAATATTGACCGTGGTGCCCAGATGATCAAGCAAATAAAAAATTGGTTTGCCACTTTGAGCAGCAGTGAACAACGTTTATTGGGTGTGGGAAGCGTTTTGATATCACTGGCGCTGATATGGGTTATTGTTTATTTGCCTGTGAATCAGCACATTGAACAACAGGTTGATATCAACGCTCGTTTACAATCAAAACTCAGCCAGATGCAAGAGATGACTGGTGATATGGGTGCCACTGAGCTGGTTTCGGTACAAGAAATTCCAATCAACATGACTTTTTCTTCTTGGCTGGATCAACAATTACAGCAAGCGGGATTACAACAGATGGTGAATCGCACCGAACCCATTGATGAGGACAGGATTTCAATTTGGCTCCAAGGTGTGTCTTTTAATCAAGTGGTTGATTGGCTGGAGCTGATAGCCAAAACATATGCAGTTCAAGTCGATCAAATCGATATCAATGTGGTTGACTCCAGCTTGGGGTTGACAGAAATCAGAATGAGGTTAGTTAAGTGATGTTGAGTAGTGGCGACCGTTTAGGGAAACTGTTTAAGTTTGTATTCATAATAATCATCATTGCAGTGCTGGCTTTGGCTGTGGCACCATTGAATTTATATTATGATCACGTCAAACAACAGCTCAAACCGGTTGCCCTCAGTGGTATATCTGGCAGTGCTGTCAAAGGCGCTGCTGATTCTTTGACTTTTCGCTCTGCACCTTTGGGACGAGCTGAATGGTTGTTGTATCCAAATTCCTTGAATGGCATTGGTGGTAAAGTCAGGGTATCGGAATCAAACTATGACATGACTTTTGAGTTGAAAAAAGTCACTGCAGAAAGTCAATCCTTTAAAAAAGTCACAGGCTTTATCAATTGGGCTTTGATTAAACCATTTTTGCAAATTCAATTTGGTCAACTGGATGGGTATGCACAAGTGAATATGAATCAAGTCGAGTTCAACTCAAACGGTGGCTTAGATCGAATCGAGGGCGAAGTCACATTGCGTGATTTTATGCTCACTCAACCAAGGCAATTGGATTTGGGCACAGTAACATTGACACTATCAACCCAAAAACCCGGCATCATAGTCGGCAATTTTACCAGTCAGTCTCAGGCCATGAACGTTTCAGGTGCCTTGTATATCCAACCACGTCGTTGGCAGCTGAAATTAGATATCATACCCAAAGCCGGTTTTTATGAATTGGATGCGGTGCTCAACTCAGTTGGTGATGCCAGGCGTGGCGGCGGTCGGGTATTGAATTTAGCAGGCTTCTACTGATTTATTTTTTCATCGGTCGCTTGCTGAGTAAAATCAACAATCCTGCCAATAACAACGGTAAAGTCAGCAAATGTCCCATGGTCATCCAGTCAAAGGCAATAAAACCGCGGTTAGCATCTGGTTCTCGGAAAAATTCGACCACAAATCTGGCGATGCCATAACTCAATAAAAATACAGCAGATACAGTGCCTTGGCGTTTGGCCCGATTGGCAACCAACCACACAACAAAAAATGTAATTAAACCCTCGCCTATGGCTTCGTAAAGCGCTGATGGATGTCGAGCAAAAGCATTCAATTGGCCTTCTTGGTACATTTGTTGCCATGCTGTGGTGCTCATGTTACTTGGGTGCAAATGAATCGGTAGCGAATCTGGGAATATCATGGCCCAGGGTTTGTCAGTTAAACGCCCCCATAATTCACCGTTGATAAAATTTCCCAGGCGCACAGAGAGGATACCAGTGGGTATCAGCGGTGCAATGAAATCACTGACCTGAAAAAATGTTTTGTTTGTTTTGTTTTTAAAATAAAGCATGGCCAACAACACACCTGCCAGACCGCCGTGGAAAGACATGCCGCCTTCCCATATCCTGAACGGCAAAGAATAATCATCGAGGATTGAGGTGTCGTTATAAAACAGCAACCACCCCAAACGACCTCCGATGATGACGCCAAGCGCGCCATAAAACAAAAAGTCAGAAAGTTGATCGTTATTCCACGAACTTGGATGATGTTTTAAACGGTATTTTCCCAACAGGAAATAAAACCCAAAGCCAATTAAATAAGTCACCCCATACCAATGGATATCTAGAGGCCCTAACGATAAAAAGATGGGATTGAAATCAATGACTGGGTAAGTTATTTCCATGTGGGCATTGTGGTGATGTATGAAATATCTATTATAAGCGATTGCCTGAAGTTGGATAGAGGAAGAAGGTAATAAATTTATATTCTTGTGATCTTCCAGTAAGCCAATTAGCATCACATGTGCACGCACTTAACTGCTTGAATATGTTATGATTAATAGGATGTACCTTGGTACAGATAATAAGAGTTAATCAACCGAAAAAGAGGAAAATATATGAATCAAGAATTAATCCCACTGATTGTGGGCGGTCTGGGCTTGTTTATGGCATTGGTCATTTATATGCTGGTAAATAAGATGCCCGCAGGAACCGGTAAAGTCCAAGAGATTGCCAAAGAAATTCATGATGGCGCCATGGTTTTCATGCGTCGTGAATACAGTTTGTTGATGTTGTTTATTGTCGTTATTGTCATTGGCCTATATGTTGGTTTTGGTGATTGGCACACGCCGTTCGCATTCATTCTGGGGGCTTTTTGTTCAGGCATTGCAGGCTATTTTGGTATGTTTTCAGCCACCAAAGCCAACGTCAGAACCACGGTTGCGGCCAATGAAAAAGGTGCTGCCGAGGCGCTATCTGTGGCCTTTTATGGTGGTTCAATTATGGGCTTGACCGTAGCAGCTATGGGCCTATTGGGTATCGGTACTTTGTACATGCTATTCGGTGGTGATCCCCACACAGTGGAATCAATTCATGGCTTCGGTATGGGTGGTTCTGTGGTGGCCTTGTTCTCGCGTGTTGGTGGTGGCATCTTTACTAAAAGTGCTGATGTGGGTGCTGATTTAGTTGGTAAAGTAGAGGCTGGCATTCCAGAGGACGATCCAAGAAATCCTGGCGTGATAGCTGATAATGTCGGCGACAACGTGGGCGATGTAGCGGGAATGGGTTCTGACATTTTTGAATCCTATTGTGGCTCAATGATTGCTTGTATTGCGATTGCGTCGACCATGTCTGTTGGTCTTTACAGTCAGATTGCTGAGCGCCAACAAGATTTGATGTTCTTGCCGCTGGCTTTGGCATCTACTGGTTTGATTTGTTCCATCTTAGGTATTTTCTTGGTGAAGGTTTTCTCAGGAAAAAAACCTGATGTGGCTTTGCGCTTCGGAACAATGGGCGCTACCATGATATTCATCATCGCAGCATATTTTACGACTTCGACTTTGGGTGTCCAAAACAGTGTTTGGCAATGTGTTTTGTTAGGTGCTGTTGGTGGTATGCTGATTGGTCTGGTGACTGAATATTATACTGGTGGTAAACCAGTCAGGGAAATTGCCAAAGGTGGTGAAACAGGATCAGCAACCGTCATGATTGCAGGTTTGGCAGTTGGTATGGAATCTGTTGTTGTGCCAGTGATTACATTGGCAGTCATTATTTTAGGTACATCTATGATTCTACCAGAGGGTGCTGGTGTTTACGGTGTTGGTATTGCAGCAGTAGGTATGCTGGCCACAGTAGGCATTACCATGGCGATTGATGCCTATGGGCCGGTTGCTGATAATGCCGGTGGCATAGCCGAGATGGCTGAGCTTGGCCCTGAAACTCGCGCCATTACTGACGGTCTTGACGAGGTGGGGAACACCACGGCTGCGATTGGTAAAGGTTTTGCCATTGGTGCAGCGGGTTTGGCAGCATTGGCGATTATTGCAGCGTTTATACAAGTGATTTCAACTCAAGTTGAGGGCTTTGTTCTTGATATTGGTAACCCCAAAGTACTGATGGGCATGTTTTTAGGGGGGATTTTTCCATTCATCGTATCAGCCATGACCATGCGTGCCGTAGGAGATGCTGCTTTTGACATGATCAAAGAGATTCGTCGCCAATTCAAAGAGATTCCAGGTTTGATGGAAGGCACCGCTAAACCAGACAGTGCTAAATGCATCGACATCGCAACTCAGGCAGCCCTTAAACGCATGATGGCCCCAGGCGCATTGGCGGTATTGGCGCCTGTTGTTGTCGGTTTTGGCCTAGGCGCGGCTGCACTTGGCGGTATGTTGGGTGGCGCTTTGATTACCTGTGTGCTGTTGGCTTTGACCATGGCCAATGCAGGTGGTGCTTGGGACAATGCCAAGAAGTATGTTGAAAAAGGCAACTTAGGTGGCAAAGGCTCAGATGTGCATAAAGCCGTCGTTGTAGGTGACACAGTGGGTGACCCATTTAAGGATACATCTGGCCCAGCAATGAACATTTTAATCAATGTTATGGCCATTGTTAGTTTGGTTATTGCGCCTTTGTTAGCTCAAATGCCATACGGTCTATTGGGTTAAAAATTGTTAAATATCCAGTGTAAAAGCCCCGAAAGGGGCTTTTTTCTTCGCGATAAGAATACACTTGGGTTAAGATTATAGGATAAAAATGTGATGGACTGATGAGTTACGATATCAAAAAATACCAACAAGGCGAAATTGTTTTCCATGGTGGCGACAGCTCGGATTGTGCTTATATCATTGAACAAGGGCAAGTTGAAATATTTGTGGCTTCAAATCAAACCATCATTGATATTCTTAATGAAGGCGAACTTTTCGGTGAAATGGGTGTGCTGGATCAGTCACCTCGATCTACATCGGCTCGGGCCTTAACACCATTGACTCTGATTGAGGTGAAAACCCAGCAAATCACCAACCGATTGAGTGAGAGTGATCCAATTGTTAAAGCATTGGTTGGTGTCCTGTTAAAACGTTTTCGTTCGATGTTACCTAACCAAGGTATGGTCAGCAAGAACAGCCTGCTTGATCAGGTAGCATCAGTGATTGAGCAAGCAGGATTATCAAAATTCAAACTCGAAAGTGAATTACGAGGGGCCATAGTTGAGGGCGAGGTGCAAACCGTTTTTCAGCCCATCAGTAATATCAGCTCACAAAAAATAGCTGGCTTTGAAGCGCTGAGTCGTTGGACCCACCATGAGCGGGGGTTTATCTCACCGGTTGAGTTCATTGCTTTGGCGGAGGAGACCGATTTAATCATTGAGGTGGGTGATTTGGTTTTTACCCGCGCCATCGAGCTGTTAGAGCGTTTGCCTGAGCATGTTTTCATCAATATCAATGTATCTTCTAAACAATTGGATGATGATGAATTTTTAAACCGCGTTAAAGCCAAGGCCAAAGCGCATGCCATTAATCCTTCAAGGCTCAAATTAGAAATCACAGAAACCATGGTGGTTGATTTCAAATTAGCTAAAAAGTGGTTGGATAAATGCCGTGCCATAGGCTTTCCGGTTTGTGCCGATGATTTTGGTACTGGTCACTCTGGAATGGAGCAGTTGTTAGAACTTGATTTTGACGTTTTAAAAGTAGACCAAGTGTTTATTCGAAACATGTTCAAAAGCAAACGGTATGAAATTATTTTACAAAGCATAGCTCAAATGGCCCAAGCTTTAGAGACCAAACTGGTCGCTGAAGGCATTGAAAGTGACGAGGAATTCCAGATGTTAAAAAAATTAGGCTTTGATTTTGGTCAGGGCTACTTTTTTGGCAAGCCCATGTCAGAGGAAAATGCCTTAAAACTAAGCTTCTAGCTTGTTAATTATTTATTAATTAAATAAAGGGCTTCTCATTTAATTTATTTTTGCTTACAATGTTCATGTGGGTAAGAAGTCGCTACATCTTTGGGATATGGTCAAAGTCCCGGTAGCGACACTAGGTGAATTCATCTTTAGATGATGAAACCTTTGTTGGCCGGGCTATCATGCTCGGCCAACCTTTTATCGAATTATTTCATTAAAATCCACAGCTCTTCGGAAAGATAAACCCAAGCTGAATGTAAATTTGCTATTCAGATGGCATTCATATGCGCTTGAATAAGATGGATTCATCCTTTTTAACTGGAGAATGAGATGAATAAATTTTTCCTCACAGCCGTTTTAGTCAGTTTGCCTTTGTTGGCATCGGCTAGTCGTTACAACAATATCAATCACAGCAGTGTTAATTATGGCCGTGTCATTGCTGCAGAACCCATCTATCAAAACATAACTGTGCCAGAAGAGAGACAGGTGTGCGACCGCAGACGTAATTACAGTGATAACCACAACCGGCGCAATAATCAAAACACGGGTAAAGCCATCTTGGGTGGCATCATTGGTGGCGCCATTGGCAATCGTTTTGGTAAGGGCCGCGGTCGAGATGCATCGACTGCGCTGGGTGTTTTGATTGGAGCCGGAATAGGTGCCAACAGCAATAACCGACATCACCCTACTCAAAACTGTTATGTTGAGACTTTTTACCACAATGAAGAGCGATTCATGGGCTATGATGTGACTTATGAGTTCCAAGGTGATTTGTATCAAACACAAATGCAACAGCACCCAGGAGATAGAGTCAGGCTTCGTGTTAATGTTGATGTGATAGATTAGGCACTTTTAAAAATACATAAAAATGGGCACTTTTTGAGTGCCTTTTTCATTTGTTATTTGATTGAAATCAACTTTAAATCAGATAGTCATCAAATTGTCATGTTAATTAATTCTATGTTTTATTCGTTCAGGTTAAAATAGTTAACGATAACAAAATACAGCAGGAAGCTGTTTTGGTGTGAATAGTTAAACAACAGTAACTGATAAAGGCTGCAAATTAATCCCGCAGTTTTGAATTTTTTTGTTCTGTTTTTTGGCAATGACACCAAATTTCATTAAACTTTCAGTGATAAAACAATGACAACAGAACAATTACAACTCAATACAGAACAAGCAAAAAAATTAATCAGCAAACATTCAGATCACAAATACGTGATGAAGAAAAAGAATACGATTTCTGGGAAAGAACTGTTGCAATTAAGCCACGCCGCTGGCGATTATCCTTATGATCATAAAATTGAATTGATCGAGTATGAGACAGAAAAACATTTGCTACAAACAGAGCTACTGAAAGTACAAAGTTGGGTCAAAGAAACAGGCCAGCGAATTGTTTGTTTATTTGAAGGACGAGATGCAGCTGGTAAAGGTGGAACCATCAAACGTTTTATGGAACACCTCAATCCTCGTGCAGCACATGTGGTGGCATTGGAAAAACCAACAGAGCGTGAGAAAGGCCAGTGGTACTTCCAGCGCTACATCACACAATTGCCAACTCGAGGTGAAATGGTTTTCTTTGATCGCTCTTGGTATAACCGAGCTGGTGTTGAGCGGGTGATGAATTTTTGTACTGAAAATGAATACGAAGAATTCATCAGACAAGTTTTCCCGTTTGAACAAATGTTAGTCAATTCAGGTATTATCTTGTTTAAATTTTGGTTTTCCGTAACCAGACAGGAACAACTGCGTCGATTTCACAGTCGTAAGAATGATCCCCTTAAGCATTGGAAATTAAGCCCTGTTGATGTTGAGTCACTGGATAAATGGAATGATTACACCAAAGCAAAAAAAGACATGTTCTTTCACACCGATAATCCTTTGACGCCTTGGACAGTGATCAAGTCCGATGATAAAAAGCGGGCTCGAATCAACTGCATGCGCTATTTCTTAAGTAACTTAGACTATCCAAATAAGGATTTAAGTATCGTACAGAATTACGATGAAAACATAGTTGGATCGGTTGAGAAAATGTATCCCTACGCAACTTTAAAGGCATTAAGTAATGAAGGATAAGCAACTGGAGAATACTTTAGAGGCTTGTCAGAAGGTGTTAAAAGAAGTCAAACATCATGCCGATGAAATCAGGCAAATGCACCAAGAAATGCAAGTCATGGTTGAACAGAACAAACAATTAAAATCAGAAGTTACAATCATTCGACAAGAGGAAGTGCAACAAAGGATGTTGCGGCTGGCCAGCAAAGCCGCTAAAAAGGCCGCCAAGAAAAGCATAGCAAAAGCCAAAATGAAAGAACGGTTGTATCCATCAGATAAATGACAGATATTATGATGGTTTGTTGCTAACAGTTGGTTTGTTTAAACAATCAAAATTGGGGGTGATGGTTGAATTTCATCACCCCCTTTTTTTTATGACAAGGATTGAGCAGTTTCAATAACTTTTTCGACGGTGAAATCAAAGTGTTCAAATAACACATTACCTGGAGCTGATTCGCCAAAGGTGTTTTGGCTGATGACCTTGCCACCCAAGCCAACGTACTTGTACCAAAAATCACCTTGTGCGGCTTCTACTGCAATGCGTTTGGTTACAGTTGGTGGTAATACACTGTCTTTGTATGCCTGGTCTTGCTGTTCAAAAGTTTCAGCACAGGGCATAGAAACCAATCTAGCTGCAACGCCCTCACTGCTTAATTGTTTCACTGCTTTGGCTGCGATACCTACTTCAGAGCCAGTCGCAATAACAATTATTTCTGGTGTTGCCTCAGTGTTTATCAAGGTGTAACCACCTTTGTAAATGCCTTCGATTTGTGCTGCTGTTCTGGTCTGGTGGTCAACGCCTTGACGCGTGAATAATAAACAACTGGGGCCGTCGGTTTTTTCCACAGCCGCTTGCCAAGCCACCACTGATTCAACCGCATCACATGGCCGCCAAACATGCATATTTGGAATCATTCTGAGGGTAGGGGTTTGTTCGACCGGCTGGTGGGTTGGGCCGTCTTCACCCACGCCAATTGAGTCATGGGTGTAGACAAATATGTTCCTGATTTTCATCAGAGCAGCCATGCGCAAGGCATTCCTGGCATAATCAGAAAACATCAAAAATGTGGCGCTGTACGGCAGCATGCCACCATGTAAGACCATGCCATTGGTGATGGCAGTCATGGCAAATTCTCTGACACCATAGGACATATAATTGCCAGTAAAATCGCCGTCATTGATGGACTTTGAGCCAGACCAAAATGTGTTGTTGGAAGGTGTTAAATCGGCAGAGCCACCAAAAAACTCAGGAAGCAAAGGGCCCAAACCTTCCAGCGCATGTTTCGATGCTTTGCGAGTGGCCATTTGTGGGGCTGCATCAGCAGTCTCTTTGACATAAGCTGTGACAGCCTCAGTCCAACCTTCAGGTAGCTCACCTGCCATTCTACGCAGCAATTCAGCCGCTAATTTGGGGTGATTACTGGCATAGGCGTCGAATTGTTGTTGCCATTGGTCTTCAATCTCTGCTCCTTTGGTTTTGGCATCCCAAGCAGCATATATGGAATCAGGAATCTCAAATGGTGGGTGAGGCCAGTTCAATGTTTCTCTGGTAGCCAGAATTTCATCTGCCCCTAAAGGTGCGCCGTGGCAATCATGGGAACCTGCTTTATTCGGAGCGCCAGCGCCGATGACTGTTTTGGCACAAATGATTGTTGGTTGTTCGGTGTTGGCCAGCGCTGATTCAAATGCAGTTTTCATTGCTGCAGCATCGTGGCCGTCTACGGCATCAATCACTTGCCACCCATAGGCTCGGAAACGAGCAGGGGTGTCGTCAGTGAACCAACCATCAACTTCGCCATCAATGGAGATGTTGTTGTCATCATAGACTGCAATTAATTTACCCAGCTTCAAGGTGCCAGCCAGAGAGCATGCTTCATGCGAAATACCTTCCATCAAACAGCCATCACCCAAAAACACATAGGTGTTGTGGTCAATGATTGCATGGTTGTCTTGGTTGAACTGTTCTGCCAGTAATTTTTCTGACAATGCCATACCAACAGCATTGGCAATGCCTTGTCCCAGTGGACCAGTCGTGGTTTCTATGCCGGGGGTATAGCCATACTCAGGATGGCCAGGGGTTTTGGAATGTAGCTGACGAAAATTTCTGATGTCGTCCATTGATAAATCATAACCAGATAAGTGTAATGCCGCATAAGGCAGCATTGAGCCATGCCCGTTTGACATCACAAAGCGGTCGCGATTGATCCATTTTGGGTTTTGTGGGTTGTGTTTGAGGAAATCGTTATAAAGAACTTCAGCAATGTCTGCCATTCCCATTGGCGCGCCGGGATGGCCGGAGTTGGCTTGTTGAACCGCGTCCATCGCTAGGAATCGAATGGCATTAGCCAGGATTTTTCTATCTGTCATGAATAATTTACTGGTAGAGTAGGGTTGGATTATGGGTATTTTATGGATTATGTTGATAATAAACAATCATAAAATTTACTTTAGGGTGTTGAGTATTGCATTGTGGTTCAATGTGCTATTTGTTTGATATAAATTAAGTTCTTGTGAGTTTATTAACTGAAAAAATAAAACACTGCGATTGGCAGTTTTATTTAAGTTAAAATTTAACTGTGTAATTAAAATTTCGTTGCAGTGACAAAGGATCAAAGCGGTTAACAATTTAATCTGTTAATGACAGAGTTATGGTATGCGGATGGTTGGGTTTTTAATTTGATAGGGGCTGGGATACAAAATGTATATTTCATTATTCAGTAAACTGTTACGTGACTCTTTTCGTGACTTGTTACCGATAATTGCTGTTATTGTTTTTTTTCAGCTATTTATCATACAGACCATACCAGGGGACTGGATTGATACCACATTAGGTATGGGGATTGTTGGTGTTGGGCTGGCGATTTTCTTACTGGGTCTTGAAATTGGGATTTTTCCCGTAGGCGAAAATATCGCCAGAGATTTTGCCAAAAGCAAACACCTGTTTTGGTTGTTGGTGTTTGGCTTTATGGTTGGTTTTGGTACCACAGTGGCTGAACCCGCATTGATTGTTGTCGCGCACAAGGCAGCTGATATCAGTTCAGGTCGGATCGATTCAACTGTATTGCGTCTGGTGGTGGCATTTTCGGTTGGTTTTGCGATTTTGTTGGGCGTTTGGAGAATATTAAAAGGCCACCCGATTCATTATTACATCATCAGTGGCTATGTGCTGGTGGTGGTTACCACGTTTTTTGCGCCGAAGGAAATTGTGGGGTTGGCATATGATTTAGGTGGTGTTACCACTTCAACTGTAACTGTACCACTGGTGGCTGCGCTTGGCATCGGCCTGGCCTCAAGCATCAAAGGGCGCAATCCCATGATTGATGGTTTTGGCTTGATAGCTATGGCTTCTTTGACGCCGATGATCTTCGTTCAGATTTATGGTATTTTTGTTTATAGCTTTGTTGAGGCCAAGCAGGTGACGGCTTTGGTTACTGAGACCATTCAGCCCGGCGGCTTTACTTTCAGTGTTAATTATTTGCTCAAGGGTTTAATTAACACCACGCTCGATGTGTTACCAATTGTGGGTATTATTTTGTTTTTCCAGTTGGCGGTTTTGAAAAAGCCGTTAGCAGGTTGGCGGAAAATTGTTTTGGGCTTTGTCTTGGTCATTCTGGGGCTGGATGCCTTTATTGTGGGACTGGAAATGGGCTTGTTTGCTTTGGGTGAGACCATGGCCTTGGAATTAACCTCATTGAATTCAAATGCCACCATTTATGCATTCGCCTTTCTGATTGGTATCTCCACCACGTTTGCTGAACCTGCCTTGATAGCCATCAGTAAAAAATCTGTTGAAATCAGCGATGGGCGCATCCATGACTTGATGTTAAGGAGCTTTGTTGCTTTGGGTGTGGGGATTGGTATTACCCTGGGTGCACATCGCATCATTGAAGGTGAGCAGATACATTATTACATCATCGCCGGTTATGCTTTGGTGATTCTGCTGACTACATTTGCACCGAGGTATATCATTCCCATTGCGTATGACAGTGGTGGAGTGACCACTTCAACCATAACCGTACCTTTGGTTGCTGCTTTGGGGATTGGCTTAGCCAGTAACATTCCAGGAAGGGACCCACTGATAGATGGTTTTGGTTTGATTGCATTTGCCTCTTTGTTTCCGATGTTGACGGTAATGTTTTATGGGGTAGTAATTGATAAATTGCACATTAAATCTGACAGTCAAATTGATCATCAGTACAAAGGGACAGAAGGTATTGAAAATCCATTTCGTCCCAAGATTGGACATTCAGTGCTGGTAGATGGTAAACATGAACCAGACTTGGCCGCAGAATTGGATCTGCATTTTAGGGCGTTGGTGGTTATTGTGCCCAAGGAGAAAAAAGAACTGGCTGTTGAATCGGCCAAAAATGCCGGAGCTGCTGGAGTCACCATACTTGATGCGGAGGGGATGGGGCTGAGTAAGTTTGATAATTTATTCAGGGTCAATCATGAGGTCAGCGATACGGTATTGATATTCTTATTGCCTTCACATTTGATTAATGGTGTGTTGGAAGCCATCATCCATCGTTTGCACATCAATTCCACTGAAGATGGCATTGCATTCACTTTTCCAATCAATCAACTGAATGGTATTTCATTGCGGCAAGTGGATGTTTTTAAGGACAAGCTAGGTGAGAAGAGTCTGTGATATGATTGTGGGATAGTGGTAAACCTTTAGTGTGTTTGCTCTATAATGCTATGCATAATAGGCTATGTAAAATAATTGTGAGGAATTTATGGCGAAGAAAAAAACATTAAAAAAATCAGCACCAGCTGAGAAAAAACCAGCTAAATTAGCAGAGTCTTTGGTTGGTTCAGCCAATGAGATTTGGTTGGCTGGATTGGGTGCTTTTGCAAAAGCGCAATCTGAAGGTAAGAAAATTTATGACAAACTCATCGATGAAGGCAAAGACTTTGAAAAAATGTTTAAGTCGGTGCCACAAAAAGCTGTCAGCGATGTCAAATCATCGGTCAATTCTACGGTCAGTACAGCCAAGAAAAGGGCTTCTGAAAGCTGGGACAAGTTAGAAGACGTGTTTGAAAAACGTGTTGAAAAGTCTCTTAAAAGCTTGGGCGTTCCCACCAACAATGAGTTGGGCGACTTGATGAAGCGGATTGATAAGCTAACTCAAGAAGTGACTAAATTGGCCAAAGACACCAGCACGGCAGCTAAGAAGAAAGTGGTTAAGTCGGCCGATGATGCTGAAAAGAAAATCAAAAAAGCTGTCAATCAAGCGCAATCTTCAGCCAAGAAAGCGGTTGATAAATCTGCAGCACAAGCCAAGAAAGAAATAACAAAAGCTGCAAACGCTGCCAAAAAGACCACTGAAAAAGCGGCTTCTGTAACCAAGAAAGCAGCTGGTTCAAAAGGCACCAAAAAGAAAACCACTGCCAAAAAGGCAGCGCCTAAAAAGACTGCTGCAGTGAAGAAAACCACTAAGAAGAAAACCACTAAGAAAACAGCGGCAAAGAAAAAGACCACTAAGAAGTAAAAAAAAATAAAAGTGTCGAAGAAAACCACCCTCAGCGGTGGTTTTTTTATTGTTTTGAGCGAATGGTGCGTTCTAAGCTATCAAGCGACTGACCTAACGCTTCAGACCAATGTGCAGTGGCATGCTTTTGATCAATGAAATGTTTGATTTTGCGTTTCTTTTGAACCAAGTTATGCTCATTGATATACAGGCCATGACGTTTTAAGATTGGTTCTAATTGTTGTTTCTGTTTGATGATGTGTTTGCGTGTTGATCGGTAAGCATAATCACACAGTTGATCACGCTTTGAATAGCTGAACAAATTTGACTTAAACAAGGTTTCGTCATTGGCATCCGGCTCAAATAGGATGATATCTGAACTGGGGAAAAGGCTTTCGTATTTGTCCAGACCAGATTTCAATCGAGATTGAACGATAGAGCGAAAAGTTTGTGATAACACCAATGGCAGGCCGCCACTGACCAAACCTTTCTCATCCAGTTTCAAGGTTCTTTCAAAAGGCACGATTGGATTGACCGCAAATAACAAATGGGTGTTTTTCTTCAGCGCAGCAGAGGCATTCATGGTGCGACGCAAAGCGCCGTCTACATAAAACTTACCGTTGATTTTGACAGGTGAATACAGACCCGGCAGGGCTGACGAAGCTTGAACTGCTTTAGAAATTGGAACGTGGTTGTTGTCATTGTTACCAAACCCGGCAATCTTGCCACTGTTCAATTCACAAGCGACGACATAAAGCTCTTTTTTTAAGGCGCTAAAGTCATTGGTCTGGCCATGTTCCAACAGAATGATTTTCAGAAACTCTTCAAGTTTCTCGTTATTAAAGACCCCAGCTGGCAGTACTTTGCCGGCTATTTCTAGCATGTCAACCACACTGGTTTTCAGTGGGTTTTTAGCCCATTTGAGTAATGTTTTGCTGACCAATCCTGGGGTTTTCGCCAGATTAAAGACGTAGTCTTTGTAGGCAGGTTGTAAAAAATGATCTGGGTTGAACGGTGTTTCATTCTTTTTACTGAAAGCAAAAATCTTAGCCATTTGTTTGAGGTCTATGCCGTTAGCCAGACCTGCAGCTATGAATGCGCCAGCACTGACTCCGACATAAACATCCAGTTCAGTGATTTCAAGGGGCGAAATTGAATCTTCTATGGCGCACAAGGCGCCCAGCTCATAGAAAGCGCCCAGCGGACCACCGCCGGCCAAGGCTAAACCAAACTTTTGGTTGCTTGGAGTGTTATTTTTTGCAGCTTTAACTGTAATCATGGGGGGTATTATAGCGATGTAGTGAATTTTGGCTATGTCATTGGATGAAATTTATTTGAATTATCAGTTGGGCCAGTTGTTTGTCATAACTGGCAGCGTTTTGGTCTGATTCAGTGGCTGTTTTTTGTCAGTATAAGGGGGCTGTTTTGGTTTGATGGGCAATTGTTTGAAATCTTTGTGACATCAATAATCTGTTCAATCACTGCTGAGGCAGAATGGTGGTTTTGGGCTTTTGGGGATTGCTTGGAGAAGTCGCGCCTTGAATTGTCAGAAAATATTTTTATGATATGGTATAAATAAAATAATAACTATAAAAAGGATAAAGAGGATTGTGGAATGATTAAAGTGTTATTGGTGGATGACCACGACATTGTAAGAACCGGGATCAGGTTGGTTTTAGAGAAAATGTCGGGCATCAAGATAGTCGGTGAATGTGATGATGGTCATCAGGCACTTGAAAAGGTGGCACAAGAAAAGCCTGATGTGGTTTTGATGGATGTTAATATGCCGCGTATGAGTGGCTTGGAGGCTACCAAGAAAATTACTGATATTGATCCCTATGTTCGCATTATTATCTTGACCATACATGCTGAGAACCCATACCCCAAACAGCTGCTTGATGCTGGTGCCAACGGTTACTTAACCAAAGGTTGTGCTGCATCAGAGTTGGAATCTGCTATCAAGAAAGTTTATGCGGGTCAGCGTTACGTAGGGGCTGATATTGCCCAACAAATGGCTTTGGCGATGCTGCCAGGTGGTGCCGGTGAATCTCCTTTTGATGAATTAACTGGCCGCGAAATGGAAGTGATGTTGTTGTTGGTAAGAGGTAAGAAAGCCAAAGAGATTGGCGGTATCTTGGGCCTGAATGATAAAACTGTGGCAACCTATAAGTACCGCATATTAGAAAAGCTCGACATTCAGAACGATGTTAAACTCACTCACCTTGCTATCAGGCACGGTATTTTAGACCCCAAAGAGATAGGCCCACTGGGTTAATAACTTCTTGAAATTCGGTTGTCATTGGTTATAATGCGCAGCTGTTCAATAATAACAGCAAAAAAGCATAAATAAAGCTGTTATCTTGGGGTAATTTCCATTAAAATTGCCCACCTTTTTTAGTGCCCTGAATTTTTAGAGGTAAATTATGGTAAAGATTAAATTGGTAAGGCATGGCGCCAAGCGTTCGCCTTTCTATAAAGTTGTGGCTACAGATTCACGCTACGCTGGTGACGGTAAAGCTTTGGAAAGATTGGGTTTTTTCAACCCCATGGCTCGTGGTCAAGAAGTTAAGCTGAATTTGAATGTTGAGCGCATCAATCACTGGGTTGGTCAAGGCGCCCAATTGTCTACACGAGTAGGTACATTACTTAAGCAAGCGCAGAAAACTGCATAAAACCCACAATGAGTGATGACTTGATAACGGTAGGTAAAGTTACTGGTCATTTCGGTGTCAGAGGATGGTTAAAAGTTTTTTCTTATACCAGGCCGATGGAAAACATTGTTAATTACACTACATGGATTGTAGGTGATGAAGAAATCAAAGGAATCAAGGCCAAGCAGCATGGTAAGACCATAGTTGCTTACTTCAAAGGATGTGACAACAGAGAAAAATCTCAACGTTACATTGGTGATGAAGTACGAGTCAGCCTGACCGATTTAACGCAACTGCAAAACAATGAATACTATTGGCATCAGTTGATTGGATTAACTGTTGAGGATGGTCAAGGCCAGCACTTTGGAACATTGGATGCTTTCTTTGAGACTGGAGCCAATGACGTTATGGTGGTTAAAGATGAAGAAGGCAACGAAGTTTTGATTCCTTATATATGGGGTCAATATGTCATCGCAATCGATTTAGAACAACAAAAAATGATTGTGGACTGGCAGCTGGAAATGAATTGATGCATTTTAATGTCATCACACTGTTCCCAGAAATGGTTGCGACAACATTGTCTTATGGTGTGATTGGTAAGGCCATTGATTCGGGATTGATCACTGTTGATTGTGTTAATCCCAGAGATTTTGCTGAGAATAAGCACAATCGCGTTGATGACAAGCCCTTTGGTGGTGGTGCTGGCATGGTGATGATGTACGACCCATTGCATCGAGCCATTGAAAGCCTTGATGAGAATAGTTTAGGTGTGGTGACTTTGATGTCTCCACAGGGCCAAAGGTTGAGTCAAGAAAGGGTCAACCAATTGGCTAAGGGCAGCTGCATCACCTTAGTGTGTGGCCGTTACGAAGGTATAGACCAGCGTTTTGTTGAACAATACGTTGATGAAGAAATTTCCATTGGTGATTATGTCATCAGTGGTGGCGAAATGGCTGCTTGTGTGGTCATTGATGCTATAGGACGCCAAATAGAGGGCGTTCTTGGTGATGGTGAATCAGCAAGAACTGATTCATTTATGGATGGTTTGTTGGGTATTCCCCAATACACCCGTTCAGAAATATTGGGGCAATCAGGCGTCCCAGAAGTTTTGTTAAGTGGTCATCATCAGGCCATTAGTTTGTGGCGGCAACAGCAGTCCATAAACAACACAAAACTAAAACGGCCTGATCTTATGGCAGGCACCTCTGAGCGCGAATTAAGCGACTCAAGTACCCAGAAAAATGAATGATTAAGAGAAAAAAATCATGAGTGACATCATAAAACAAATAGAAGCTGCTCAATTACGCAGTGATTTACCTACTTTCAATCCAGGCGATACTGTGGTTGTTGGTGTTAAAGTTATCGACGGTAGCCGTGAACGTGTTCAGAATTACGAAGGCGTTGTGATTGCAGTTAAAAATCGTGGTCTTAACTCGGCTTTTACAGTTAGAAAAATTTCTTACGGTGAAGGCGTTGAGCGTGTTTTCCAAACCCACAGTCCTATGATTGACAGCGTGACAGTTAAACGTCGCGGTAAAGTCAGAAGATCTAAGTTGTATTACTTACGTGGTCTTGAAGGTAAAGCTGCTCGTATTACCGAGAAGTTGGAAACTAAAAAGTAATCACTGATAGAGAGAAATATTATGTCAAGAGTATGCCAGGTTACTGGAAAGAAAACCACCGTAGGAAACAACGTTTCACACGCCATGAATAAGACCCGCAGAAGGTTTCTGCCAAACTTACAAAGCCACCGTTTTTGGGTGGAAAGTGAGAACAAGTGGGTCAAATTAAGAGTCTCAACCAAGGGTATGAGAATCATTGATAAAAAAGGCATCGATGCTGTTTTGGCTGAAATGCGTCATCGTGGCGAGAAGGTGTAATCATGAGTAACAGTAAAAGAGATAAAATCAAGTTGGTTTCAAGTGCCGGTACAGGTCACTATTACACCACTGATAAAAACAAGAAAAACACACCTGACAAAATGGAAATGAAAAAATACGATCCAGTTGTCAGAAAACATGTTGTTTATAACGAGAAAAAAATCAAATAACCTTTGTGTTGTTTGATCAGCGTTTGTGATTGACTCACAAACATAATGTCTATCAGGCTCAGAATTCGTTGCAGGGTGCTTGTTGAAACAAGTTGTTGCGATTGAGCTTGGTATTGAAATAACCCTAAATCATAGGAAAATATAAAATGGCAAAAGTTAATGTCAAACAGTTGCTGGATGCTGGTGCTCACTTTGGGCACAACACCAGATATTGGAACCCCAAAATGGCGCCGTACATTTTTGGCTCAAGAAACAAAATTCATATCATCGATTTAAGAAAAACTGAAGAGATGATGAATGATGCGATGAACTTCATGGGCAAAATTGCCTCACGTCGCGGTAAGGTAATGTTTGTTGGTACCAAACGTGCCGCCAGCAAAGCCGTTAAGGAAGAAGCCAAACGTTGTGGCATGCCATTTGTTTCTCACCGTTGGTTGGGTGGTATGTTAACCAACTACAAAACAGTCAAAGCATCTATCAACCGTTTGAAAGACATTGAGTCTATGCAAGCTGATGGTCGCATCGAACGTTTTGTGAAAAAAGAACAGTTAAATATGGAACGTGAAAGAGTCAAATTGGAAAAGACTTTAGGTGGAATCAAGGACATGAAAGGATTGCCTGATGCGCTTTTCATTTTGGATACTCGTTATGAGTCTATTGCCATTAACGAAGCCAAAAAACTGGGTATTCCTGTGGTCGCTGTGGTTGATACCAACAACAACTTTGATCAAATTGATTACGTTATTCCAGCCAATGATGATGCCATGAAAGCCATCAGATTGTATGTTGCTACTGCAGCAGACTCAATCTTAGAAGGTAAGGCAGCCATGCAAATCAATGTCAAAGAAGAAGCACCTGCAAAGAAAGAAAAGCCAAAAGCCGAGGAAAAACCAGCAATCGTAACTCCCGAGGTAAAAACCAAAGAAGTTGCTGCAGCACCATTGGCAGATAAAGTGGAAGTGGCTAAAGAAGAAGTGAAAGAAGCTGTGGCCGAGGATGTTGCTGAAGAGGCGGCTGCACCTGCAGAAAAGAAAGTCACTAAGAAAAAAACCACCAAAAAGAAAACCACTAAGAAGAAAACAACTAAGAAAAAAACCACTAAGAAAAAAGTGGCTAAAAAAACTGAAGACTGAAGATTTTCAGTTATACATTTTAAAAGTCTGGTCCTTGTATGAGGGCCGGACTATTTTTACATATTGAACGAGGAAAAAAACATGAGTATTACAGCTGCAATGGTTAAAGAATTACGCGAAATCACCGGTGCCGGTATGATGGAATGTAAAAAAGCATTGGTTGAAACCGATGGAAATATAGAGGTTGCCATCGAGAACATGAGAAAGTCTGGTGCTGCTAAAGCGGCTAAGAAATCAGGCCGTGTTGCTGCTGATGGTATTGTCAAAGTGGCTGCATCAGCTGACAACAAAACCGCGGTTTTGGTTGAAGTTAACTGCGAAACAGACTTTGTTGCAAAAGATGAAAACTTCCTGGGCTTCACTGACGCTGTTGTAAACGCAGCTTTAGATGCCAAAGCGACAGATGTTGAAACTGTTATGGCAGTCGAAATTGATGGCAAATCTTTGGAACAGCTCAGAACTGACCTGGTTGCTAAAATTGGCGAAAATATCCAAGTCAGACGCGTCCAGTTGGTTGAATGTGCCGATGGTGCAGTGGGTCATTACTCACACGGTAAAAACATCGGTGTCGTAGTTGCTACGACTGGTGGCGATGAGGAATTGATTAAAGATTTGGCGATGCATATTGCGGCAGCCAATCCTGAATACATTTCTGAAGCCCAAGTGCCGGCAGCTCAATTAGAAAAAGAAAAAGAAATCTTAGTGGCTCAAGCACAAGATTCTGGTAAACCTGCAGAAATCATTGAAAAGATGGTTGGCGGAAGAATCAGAAAATATTTGGCTGAAATCACTTTGGTTGGTCAGCCTTTTGTAAAAGACCCAGACATGACTGTTGAGAAATTATTGAACTCGAAAAATGCAAATGTGGTAGAATTTGTGCGTTTTGAAGTTGGCGAAGGTATCGAGAAAAAAGTAGATAACTTTGTTGAAGAGGTAATGGCTCAAGCACGTGGAAACTGATTCGATTAAATACAAAAGAATTCTGCTGAAACTCAGCGGAGAAGCATTGATGGGGGCTGAGGATTATGGTATTGATCCTCAGGTCATCAATCGCATATCAAAAGAAATCGCCCAAGTTCATCAATTGGGCGTTCAAATTGGCATCGTTATCGGTGGTGGTAACATCTTTAGAGGCGCAGGCTTAAGTAAATCAGGTATCGACCGAGTGACAGGTGATCACATGGGTATGTTAGCTACTGTGATGAACTCACTGGCTTTGCAAAATGCGCTTGAAAAACAAGACATTAAAGTGCGGGTCATGTCGGCCATTGGTATTCATGAAGTTTGTGAAGATTACATCAGACGTCGTGCGATCAGACACCTACAAAAAGGCAACATCACTGTCTTTGCGGCAGGCATCGGTAATCCGTTTTTTACCACTGACTCTGCTGCCAGCCTAAGGGCCATTGAAATCAACGCTGATATTGTTTTGAAAGCCACCAAAGTAGATGGCATTTATTCGGCAGATCCAGTCAAAGATCCCAATGCCTTCAAATATGATCATTTAACCTATGATGAAGTCATAGAAAAAAAACTGGCTGTCATGGATACTTCAGCTGTGGTATTGTGTCGTGACAGACAAATGCCGATTCAAATTTTTAACATGAACAAAGAAAATGCCCTGATGGACATCGTCATGGGCAGCACCATTGGCACCATTGTGAGTGCAGAATAAGGAGCAAATTATGATCAATGAAATCATCAAAGAAGCAGAACAACGCATGTCCAAAACCATTGAGGCGCTCCACAATGAGTTAAAAGGTGTACGCACTGGACGTGCCAATACCAGTTTATTGGACGGCATTATGGTCGATTACTATGGTTCAGCTTCTGCATTGAATCAAGTGGCCAATGTGTCAGTTCAAGATTCCAGAACATTAACGGTTACGCCATGGGAAAAGACCATGATTGAACCGATTGAAAAAGCCATCATGACTTCAAATTTAGGCCTGAACCCGGTGAGTGCAGGTATGGTGATCAGAATACCGTTACCACCATTAACTGAAGAACGCAGAAAAGACCTGGTTAAATTGGTTGGACAAATTGCAGAAAACAGTAAAATTGCCATACGCAATATCCGCAGAGATGGTAACACCCAATTGAAAAACATGCTCAACGACAAAGAAATTACCGAAGATGATTTGCGTGGTGCAGAAAAAAGTGTACAGGATGTAACCGATAAATTTGTACAGCAAGTGGATGATGTTATTGCTGACAAAGAAAAAGAATTGATGGAAATTTAACTCATTTCTCAACCAACAAAAAATCAATGAGTCTTAAGCACATCGCCATAATCATGGATGGAAACGGGCGATGGGCAACCCAGCGAAAACGGCCACGGACATTTGGTCACCAAGCAGGCGTCAAGGCAGTGCGTGCTGTCATTGAAAGCTGTGTCGAATTGAACATCCCTCACTTGACTTTATTTGCTTTCAGCAGTGAAAATTGGTCGCGACCCGAAAAAGAGGTCAAAAGGCTGATGGATTTGTTTATGCGTTCTCTGAACAAAGAAACTCCCGAATTATTGAAGCAAGGAGTCAAACAAAACTTCATTGGTGATTTGAGTCGATTCTCCGATAAATTACAAAATAAAATGACCGAAGTGGCCAGTTTGCAGCCCATTCAGACCAAACTGAATTTAACTATAGCGGTCAATTACGGTGGTAGATGGGACATGCTACAAGCAGCACGCCAACTTGCTCGTGATGTGAAGTCAAACTTAGTTGATGAGGCAAGCATCGATGAAAAAAGACTCAATGATTATTTTTCATTGGCCAATAAACCCCAAGTAGATTTATTAATTAGAACGGGTGGTGAGCATCGCATCTCAAATTTTTTGTTGTGGCAAATAGCCTACGCAGAAATATTTTTTGATGATACCCTTTGGCCTGATTTTGACGGTCAAAATTTGACTCAAATTGTGACTGAGTTCAACCGCAGAGAACGACGTTTTGGTCAAACCAGCCAACAGATAAAGGAGCAAAAAGATGCTTAAGCAAAGAATTCTGACAGCAATACTATTGGCTCCGATTTTGTTGGGTGCCGTTATCTACGGCAACCATTATGTATTTGCCTTTGTGGTGTTTGTTATTCAAACAGCAGCTACTTATGAATGGTTAAAAATCAATCAATTGAGAACTTATCAAGCTTTGGTCAATGCCATGATCTTGAGTTTTTTGAGTTATTACCTGGCCAATCAAGTGGATTTGTTCTCATCCCTTGCTCAAGGAATTATCAGTCAAAACATGCTGCTGGCATTTTCTGTGCTGTATGCATTTGTTTGGTTACTGGGTTTATTGTGGCTGCGTAATCACAAGTGGGGTTATCAAAACACCGCTCCACAGATTGTCAGCAAAACTATGTTGGGCGTTTTGGCCATCATATTGTTTGGTTTTTCGCTCAATGAATTGTATGAACAAGGTGCAGGTCGTTGGCTCGTGATGTCATTGTTTTTATTGATTTGGGTGGCAGACATTGGTGCCTACGTCAGCGGTAAGACCATGGGTAAACATAAATTAGCTGTTAATATCAGCCCTGGAAAAACTTGGGAAGGTGTCATTGGTGCACAAATTTTGGTCGCGATTTATGCGGTGGTTGTGGCAACGTATTTAGCCATGACTTGGCAAAAAGCGTTGTTGTTGATGATTCCTGTGGCTTTATTTTCGGTAGTTGGTGATTTGGTTGCCAGTTTGGGTAAGCGCCAAGCGAATGTCAAAGACAGCTCAAACTTGCTACCTGGCCATGGTGGATTTGTTGATCGTTTTGACAGTTTAATCGCTGCTGCGCCGTTGTTTTATGTGTTGAATATTGTGTTATGAAAACAGTTGCGATAACCGGTGCAACGGGTTCAATAGGGGATTCTTCCCTGGCCATCATCCGCAAGCACCCAGATCAATTCAAAGTACATGCACTCAGTGGACATCAAAACAGCGAAAAGTTGATTCGACTGGCAGCTGAGTTTAAGCCTAAAAATGTGGTGATTTCCGATAAAGCAGCCTACCAAACGGTTAAAAAAGCCTTATCTAATTCAACCACTCAGGTACATGCAGGCGCAGGTGCACTTGATGCCATGGTGGCTGATAAAGAAGTTGATTTGGTGGTTGCTGCCATTGTCGGCAATGCCGGTATGGATTCAGTGTTGGCTGCTGTCAAAGCTGGTAAGACACTGTTATTGGCCAACAAAGAGTCGATTGTTGCAGCAGGACCTTTGGTGATGCAATTGGCTCAACAAACGGGTGCCAAGATAGTTCCTTTGGACTCAGAGCACAATGCCATCTATCAATGTTTGGGTTCTGACTACTTGATTGGCACCAGGCCTGAACATGTCAGAAATATCACCTTGACTGCCTCTGGCGGTCCATTTTGGAATACCCCTGAAATGGATTTTGTCGACATCACACCGGCACAGGCTGTGGCCCATCCTAAATGGGACATGGGGGCTAAAATTTCAGTGGATTCAGCCACTTTAATGAACAAGGGTTTGGAAATCATCGAGGCCCATTGGTTGTTCAACATGCCCAATCAAGATATTCAAGTTGTGGTGCACCCACAAAGCATCATCCATTCAATGGTCAATTATGAGGATGGTTCGGTGTTGGCGCAAATGGGCTGTCCTGACATGCAAATACCAATTTCTCATGGCTTGGGTCTGGGTCAAAGATTATCTAATGACGCTGATTTTTTAGACTTGGTTTCACAAGGCGAGTTAAATTTTTACCAAGCTGATATGCGGAAATTTCAGTGTTTGCAGTTGGCCCGAGATGCCATGGTTGCTGGTGGTACCGCCCCAGCAGTATTGAATGCAGCAAATGAAGTCAGTGTGGCGGCATTTTTGGCTGGTCAAATCCGGTTTGACCAAATTGGCCATTACAATGCTAAAATATTGGATATCATTGATGTGGTGTCTGTTGAGTCTTTGGCACATCTTAAAGCGCTTGATGCTGAAGTCAGGCAACAAACCACCGCACTAATTCAATCAAACCGATAAACCATGACAACAATTCTAGGCAGTATATTTTGGCTCATCATCACCCTGGGTGTGTTGGTCACATTTCACGAACTAGGTCACTTCTGGGTGGCGCGGCTGTTCAAAGTAAAAGTACTGCGCTTTTGTGTGGGATTTGGCAAGCCAATTTGGTCACGTTATGACAAACAGGGCACAGAAATAGCAGTCGCTCCTATTCCTTTGGGTGGGTATGTAAAATTACTTGATACCCGTGACTGTGATGTGGCGCCTGAGGATGCCAACCAAACCTACAACAGCAAAGCTTATTGGCAAAAAATGCTGATCATGGTAGCAGGTCCCGCTTTTAATTTCATTTTGGCTTTGGGATTGTATTGGTTGATGTTTGTGGTGGGTAAAAATGAAATTCGACCGACCTTAGGTGAACCGACACAACTGATGCAAGAAGCTGGTTTCATGGCTAAAGACCAAATCCAAGCGATCGATGGTCAAGCGATTCGCACTTGGTCTGATGTGTCATTGAATTTAATCACAGCAGGCATTGATCGGCGTGATGTTGAAGTCCTAGTCAATACAGTCACTGGTACCCAAACCAACAAGATACTGCCATTGAGTCAAGTGCCGGCAGATGTGGCGGAAGAGGATTTGATTGATTATATCGGTTTGCAAGGATACCGCTTGCCGGTAACCACCCAAATGGGGCCTTTAAACAGCGAATTGCCCGCAGCAAAAGCCGGTTTGAAAGCGGGTGATGAACTTTTGGCCATCAATGCCGAGGAAGTGCTTGATTGGTATGCCGTGGTTGATGTGATTCAAGGCATAGAACAAGGACCAATTGCGCTTAAAGTGTTGCGTGGTAATGAAGTATTGGAAATCACTGTGCCCGATTTGATTGCTGACCCTGATGACCCAAACCGAAAAATTTTGGGTATCAGTTCCATTCCACCTTCGGAATCTGAACAGAATTATGCCAGAAGCTTGTTTTTTAAATTGTCTTATGGGCCCATTGAAGCCATACCTGAGGCTTACAATCAAATGGTGAAAATCACCAGCAAATCATTGGAAATGATGTGGAAATTGGTTACTGGAAAGGCTTCAGTTAAGAACTTATCTGGCCCAATCACCATCGCCCAAGTGGCCAATGATTCAGTGGCTCGAGGTTTTGCATGGTACTTGTCATTTTTGGCGCTGGTCAGTTTAAGCTTAGGCATCATTAATTTGGTTCCTATCCCTATGTTGGATGGTGGTCAGATGCTGTTCCTTACCATTGAAAAAATTAAAGGATCACCTTTAACTGAACAATTTGAAGTGAAAGCCCAACTAATTGGGATGTTTATGATATTTTGTTTGATGTCTTTAGCTTTTTATAACGACATTTTAAGGTCAGTGTCTTAAAATACAGAAAAAATAAAATCAAACCTATATGCGAAATCTAATTTTACTTTTGCTGCTTTTATCTTTTAATGTAAAAGCAATGGATACTTTCACGGTCAGTGATATCAGAATCATTGGCGCAGACAGAATCTCTCACGGTACCATATTTTCATACCTGCCTATTGAACGCGGAGATGTGGTTGATGCCGATGCGGTCAGGGCTGGAATCAAGGGCGTTTTCTCAACCGGTTACTTCAGTGACGTTAAAATGTTGAAAGAAGGTGACGTATTAGTGGTTGAGGTTACTGAACGGCCAGCGATTGCTACCATCAGGATTGATGGTAATAAAAGTATTAAAACCGAAGAGTTGATGCAAGGTTTAAACAGTATTGGATTATCCGAAGGTGAGGTGTTCGATAAGCTTGAGTTGGAAAAAGTTAAGAACGAATTGGTACAACAGTTTTTTTCTCGAGGAAAGTACAACGTTGAAATCGATACCAATGTCAAAGAATTAGAGCGTAACCGGGTATTGGTAAATATCAATATTAATGAAGGCAAAGCAGCCAAGATTAAACACATAAAAATTGTTGGTAACACGGTCTTTACTGACGAGGAGTTAATTGGGGCTTTCGAGTCAGACACCACCAACTGGCTGTCGTGGTATTCACAAGATGATCAATATTCGAAAGAAAAACTCAATGGCGATCTAGAGAAACTTAAATCCTATTACCTCGACAGGGGTTATGTCAATGCAGAGGTAGAGTCAGTACAGGTGACCATCAGCAATGATAAGAAAGACATCTACATCACAGCCAACATACAAGAGGGTGAGCAGTATCAATTTGGTAAGCAAGATTTAACCGGTGAATTGATATTCGATAAGGACATCATGCAGAGGTATCTGATCAGTCAAGAAGGTCAGACATTTGCGCAAAATAAAATCGAATTAACCAATACCACATTGAAATCAGTGTTGGCAAACCGTGGTTATGCCTTTGCTGAGATTACACCAGTCACCGATGTCGATGAAGAGAGCAAAACTGTAGATGTGACCTATTTTGTGGTACCTGGCAAGAAGGTTTATGTCAGAAGGATTAATTTTATTGGTAATACAAAAACCAAGGATGAAGTGCTCAGACGAGAAATGCGCCAGTTCGAAGGTGCTTGGTTCTCACAAGCCCTGGTTGATCGTTCTAAACTCAGGTTACAACAAAAACCTTACTTCGAGCAAGTAGATATTGAGACTGAGCAAGTGCCAGGAACTGAAGACCAGATAGATGTCAACGTTACGGTCAAAGAGAGAAACTCGGGCCAATTTACTTTTGGCTTGGGCTTCTCACAACTCAGTGGACTCAACTTTTCAACCAGTGTGTCGCTGCAGAATCTATTGGGCACGGGTAATACTTTGTCGGTTGCAGTGAACACATCAGATTTCTACAAAAGATTGAACCTCTTATATGAGAACCCTTATTTCACAGACGATGGCATTTCGTTGGGTTATAGTTTGAATTTTACCAATATCAACCAAGGTGACGCCAACATTGCTCAATACAACTCCACTAACGGCAGTGTGGGTATCCAAGCCAGTTTCCCAATCACAGAATTTGATCGAATCTATACCAATTTGTCTTATGAACGGATTTCTTTGCGAGCCACTGAGCGTTTTACCGCACAGGCGATTGTTGATGATTTGATTGATTTGGGTGGTTATGCCTATACCTGTATTGATCCTATATTAAGACCTGAAGACGACGCTGACTTACCACGTTTGACCAACCAATGTTTTGATGGTGGTGTGTTACCTCCTGCCACTGGCGTGGATGATGAAACCATCTTGGTGCCATTCCAATTCCGTCGTGCATTTACCTTATACAAAGCTGAAGCCAGATGGGCAAGAGACAGTCGCAACAGGTTCTTTAATCCCACCCGTGGTGCGTTCCATTCGATTGGTTTTGAGGCCTCATTACCCAGCAGTACTGCTGAGTTTTATAAGATTAATATCAAAGAGAATATCCTCTTTCCTTTGACCGATAAATTCACTTTGTCATTGCGCGGTGAAATTGGTTATGGTGATGGTTATGGCGACACTTCGGGTCTGCCGTTCTTTGAGAACTTTTTTGCTGGCGGCGTGAGTTCAGTGCGGGGTTATGATGATAATACTTTGGGTCCCAAATCAAATGTGGGTGGCCCTTTCCCATCTGAAATAGAACAAAACATCCCGACTACATCCAGAACCGGTGATCCTATAGGTGGTGCGCTGAAAGTAGTGGGTTCGGCTGAGTTGGTTTTCCCTCCACCCTTTGCTAAGGAGTCCAGTAATGCGGCTCGTTTGGCTTGGTTTGTTGATGTGGGTAACGTCTTTGATGACACCGATTCATTTGAAGCACGTGAGTTAAGGATGTCCACTGGTATCGCTCTGAAGTGGCAAGCCCCAGTTGGTCCGATTGTTATTTCATATGCTTATCCATTTAACAAAGACCGCCTTGATCGAACAGAGCGATTACAGTTCACCTTTGGTAATACCTTCTGATTGATGCGTAAGCTGTGGCTACAAGTTATCGTGATTAAACTCAGTTTGTTGAGTTTGGGTGACGCTGTGGCCGAAGGCAAGATTGGTTATGTTGATATGAATACATTGATCAGCCAATCGCCACAAATCCTTGCAGCAAACCAAACTTTAACTACCGAATTCGAAGAACAAAATTCTCGAATTTCAGAGCAAGAAGCCAATTTACAGGAATTAGAAAATACCATTTCAAAAGAAGGTAATTTTATGACACCTGATAAATTGGCTGAATTGCAAGAGCGGGCACGCATCTTGGAGCGACAAGTCAGACGCGCTAAAGAAGACATGAAAGACGCCATCACGATTCGAAACTCTCAATTGGTGGATGATGTACAACAAGAAATACGTGCTGTGGTTGCAGCTTATGCGCAAGAAAATGGTTATGATGCCATACTCATCAATGCCATTTTATATGCCAATGAAAAAATCGATATCACCGAAGAGATTTTGCAACAATTGCGGGTTAATTATTCATCTGACCAATAGGGTGAATGTATGATTACCTTAGCCGAATTGGCCCACAGCCAAAATAAAACATTCAAAGGTGATGGTGATGTGGTACTGCGTGCAGTGGCTACATTAATCAATGCCGGCGCTGAAGATATTGCCTTTTTGGCTAACCCCAATTACACAAAATACTTAGAAAACACGGCAGCTGGTGCAGTCATCCTTGATGCCAAGACAGCGGAAAACTATACCGGTAATGCATTGATTGCTGCAGACCCTTATGTCACATTTGCGCACGTTGCACAATTTTTTCAACAAGCCAAGCATGAGGGTCAGCAAGTTGAACCAGGTATTCACCCAAGTGCTGTGGTATCGGAGGCTGCTGAAGTGGCAGCTTCGGTTTCAGTAGGGCCGCTGACTCACATTGATGCTGCCAGTAAGGTGGCTGATAACTGTTGCATTGGCTCACATGTTTATATCGGTCAGGATGTTCACATTGGTGAGGATTGCCAAATCAAATCAGGAGTTAAGATTGAAGCAGGAACCCGTATCGGAGATCGGGTCATCGTTCATCCAGGTGCGGTGATAGGTGCCGATGGTTTTGGTTTAGCGCGGGATGCACAAGGCTGGGTTAAAATTCCACAAACAGGGGTGGTCGAGATTGGTAACGATTGTGAAATTGGCGCTAACACGACCATAGATTGTGGTGCCATAGAAAACACTGTGCTCGGTGACGATGTGCGTTTGGATAACCAAATTCAAATTGGTCACAATGTTCAAATTGGTGACCACACGGTGATTGCTGGATGTACTGCGGTTGCTGGATCTGCCAAAATTGGTAAGAATTGCTTCATCGGTGGCGGTGTCGGGATTGTTGGTCACATAGAAATATGCGATGGTGTAACCATTCAGGCGATGGCGCTGGTCACCCACTCAATCAATCAGGCCGATTCTTACAGTTCAGTGGCGCCATTACAACCAACCAAACAGTGGCGCCGCAATGCGGTCCGAGCCAAACAATTAGATCAACTGGCAAAACGTGTCAGACTTTTGGAGAAAAAGATTAATGACTGAGGATAATAAAACCATAGGTGTTGAGCAAATCATGCAGCTCATTCCTCACAGGTATCCCTTTTTATTGGTGGACAAGGTAATTGATTATGAGCCAGGTGAGTGGATCAAAGCCATAAAGAACGTCACATTCAATGAACCTCAATTTGAAGGCCACTTCCCTGGCCACCCAGTGATGCCAGGGGTGATGTTGGTTGAAGCGATGGCTCAAGCAGCTGGTGTTCTGACCCAGCTGTCTCGCGATGGTTCTGCCAATGATGCTTTGTTCTATTTGGTCAAGGTCGACAATGCCAAATTCACTCAAATCGTCACACCCGGTGATCAATTGGTGTTTGAATGTCAAATTAAAAAAGTCATCAGAAACATGACACAATACCAATGCAAAGCCACAGTCGACGGCAAAGTCGTGGCCAAAGCAGATATTTTATGCGCAGAGAAAAGTAAATGATTCATCCCACTGCCATCATCGATCCATCAGCTGAAATAGGTGAAAATGTCAAAATAGGACCCTATTGCATCATCGAAAAAGACACTGTTATTGGGAATGATTGTGAGCTCAAGTCTCACGTGGTTGTTGCCAAACAAACACAGCTCGGCAGTGGTAACAAAGTTTATCCATTTGCCTCGATTGGTGAAGACCCGCAAGATAAAAAGTTTGCCGATGAACCGACACAGCTGATTATCGGTGATAACAACACCATACGCGAATACGTCACCATCAACAGAGGAACTGTTGATGATAAAGGCCTCACCCAAGTGGGTGATAACAACTGGATCATGGCCTATGTACACATTGCTCATGACTGTATTTTGGGCAGTCACACCATCTTAGCCAATTGTAGTTCGCTGGCAGGACATGTTCATGTGGGCGATCACGCCATTCTCGGTGGGTTCACTAAAATCCATCAATTTTGTCGCATAGGTGCCCATGCTTTTTCAGCCATGGATTCAGGATTCCAAAAAGATTTACCGCCCTTTGTTATGGCTCAAGGCAACCCTGCCAAACCCAGAGCCATAAACTTTGAAGGCTTGAAACGGCGGGGTTTTGATAAGAACAGGATTTCTCAAATCAAAAAAGCCTACCGAATTCTATACAAATCAGATCTCAAATTAGAACAGGCAGTTGATGAGTTACAACAAATGGGGCAAGAATCAGCTGATGTTAAATTGATGGTTGAGTTCATAACAAACTCATCCAGAAGCATCATTCGTTGATGCCAGCAAGACCGGTAAAGATAGCTGTGGTGGCTGGCGAGGCTTCCAGTGATATGCTGGGTGCGGCATTACTCAAAGATTTAGTGCAAGTTAACTTACAGATTGAAGTCATCGCAGTGGGTGGTAATAAAATCAGAGCGACCCAAGCGCGCATCATTCAAGACAATGAAGTTTTTTCAGTGATGGGTTTGGTGGAAGTATTGAAAGATTTGCCCAGTTTGTTGAAAGTGAAAAAACACATCGTCGAACAAATCATTGCTTTTAAACCGGATGTGTTTATTGGCATAGATTCACCTGATTTGAATTTTTCAATCGCCAAGGCGATGAAGAAAAATGCCATTCCAGTGATTCATTATGTCAGCCCCTCGGTTTGGGCTTGGCGCCCTAAACGCATTTTTAAGATGCAAAAATTCATAGATGCTTTGTTAACCCTGTTCCCATTTGAAGTGCGCATTTATGAGCAGACATCGATCAAAGCGCAATTTGTGGGTCATCCACTGGCTCAACAGATTCCTGTTAAGGTCAATAAAAAGCAACACAAAACGACATTGGGTATGGCTGATAAAAAAGTCCTGGCCATGTTGCCTGGCAGTCGCAACCGTGAAATAAAAACATTGGTACCGTTGTTCGCCCGCACCATCAAACAGCTTAATTTGGGTGATGATTGGGTCATTTGCAGCAGCAACATCAGTGCTGAGAAAATTGCTTTGACTGAGTCGCTGACGCAGTCTGAGGGCTTACAGGTTAAGTGGATCGATGATGCCACTGAATTGTTACAAGCAGCAGATTTTGCTTTGTTAGGCTCGGGTACTGTGGCTTTGGAGTCGATGTTGTGCAAAACCCCTATGGTGGTTGCTTATAAAATATCTGCTGTGACTTGGTGGCTGGTGAAAACATTTAAAATGATGCAACTAGATTACTATTCACTGCCGAATGTACTGCATGGTGATTTTCTGGTCCCTGAAGTGATGCAAACAGCACTCACGATTGAAAATCTGACAAGCGCTTGTGAGGAGGTTATCAATCGACCAGATCCTGAAATGTTAATTGCTGAGTTTGAGCAATTACACCAAACGCTGTTACCACCACATCCCCATCAAGCGGCATTGGCGGTGCAACAGTTTTTGGAGCAAAGGTCATGATTGTCGGTGTTGATGAAGCTGGTCGTGGACCACTGGCAGGTCCTGTGACTGTGGCTGCAGTGGTACTTGGTGATACGATTGAAGGTTTAGATGATTCAAAAAAATTATCTGAAGCAAAGCGTCTGTTATTGGTGGATGAAATCAAAACCAAAGCCTTGTGCTGGTCAGTGGTTCACGTTTCAGTTGAACGCATTGATCAAATCAATATACTACAAGCGACTATGCAAGGCATGCAACAAGCGGTAAAACAACTGAGTATTTCTCCTGAGAAAATTTTAGTGGATGGAAACAAGTGCCCAGAGTTCGATGTGGCCAGTGAGGCCATAATAGGAGGTGATGGCAAAGTGGCAGCCATCAGTGCTGCTTCAATCATCGCCAAAACTGAACGAGATCATTTGATGCAGCGCATAGCAGAGGATTATCCAGAATACGGTTTTGCACAGCACAAGGGCTATGGCACCCAACAACATTTAGATGCTTTGAAGAAGTACGGTCCTTGTGAGCATCATCGTAAAAGTTTTGCACCCGTTAAACAACTGATACAAATGGAATTGTTATAAATCATGGATAAGCAATTTGTTCATTTAAATGTGCACAGCGAATATGCCATTGTGGATTCCACCATCAGGATTCCACAATTGATTGAGAAAGTGAAGGCCTTGGGCATGCCTGCTGTGGCCATCACTGACATGAACAATGTTTTTGCCACCATTAAGTTTTTCAATGCAGCCAAAAAAGCCGGTATCAAACCGATCATTGGTGCCGATGTTTGGGTCACTGATCCGAATGATCCGGAATTGGTTTTTGAATTGACTCTGCTGTGTCAGAACCGCGCTGGTTACCTCAACCTCAGCCAAATCATCTCCCATGCTCAGTACCACCGCAATAACCACCACCAGCCCTGTGTTGATAGCGACTATATTTTTCAACACAACGAGGGTTTGATTGTATTGGCTGATAGCATGTTCAGTGATGTGGGTCGCTTGATTGCCAGCCAAAAGCTTGATGAGGCTGTGAGTTGTATGCTGCAATGGCAACAAGTTTTTGCTGACAGGTACTATTTGGCTCTGGCCGATATCGACCGTGAACATGAAGCCAGCTTCAACGCAGCAGTGATGTATATGGCCTCACATCAAGGCATACCAATGGTGGCCACAGGCCGATGTCGTTTCTTGGAAGCCGATGATTTTAATGCCCACGAAGCCAGGATATGTATTAACCGGGGCTATGTACTGGCAGACACCAAACGACCCAAAGAATACACCGGTGAGCAATATATCAAATCAAGTAAGGAGATGGTTGAGGCGTTTACCGAATACCCCAGTTTGATTGACAACAGCTATGCCATTGCCCAGCGCTGTAATTTGGATTTTAATTTCAAAGACTATTATTTGCCGGATTTTCCGGTACCAGATGGTCAAACCATTGACAGTTACTTTGCCTTGTTATGCCGTGACAACCTGAATCAATTCTTAGCAAGCAACGGTCCTGATCCTGATTATACCGAAGCCGATTACCATGATCGACTGGACCACGAAATCAAAGTGATCTTGGACATGGGTTTCCCGGGTTACTTCTTGATTGTTTCTGATTTCATCAAATGGTCAAAAGACAATCAAATTCCAGTAGGGCCAGGTCGAGGCTCTGGTGCTGGTTCTTTGGTGGCTTATGTATTGCACATCACCGATTTAGACCCGTTGAAGTATGAGCTGCTGTTTGAACGTTTTCTGAACCCAGAGCGGATATCCATGCCTGATTTCGATGTCGATTTTTGCATGGACAGGCGTGATGAAGTGATCGCTTATGTGGCAGATAAGTATGGCAAAGAAAAAGTCAGTCAAATCATCACTTACGGTTCAATGAATGCCAAAGCTGTGATCAGGGATGCTGGCAGGGTCCTGGGTTATCCGTATCCGGTGGTTGATGGTATTGCCAAGTTAATTCCTAATGATTTAGGCATCACCTTGACTGAGTCATTGAAAAAAGCGCCAGAGATGGCATTGCTTTATGAAGAAGACGAGGAAGCACAAGAAGTCATTGATTTGTCATTGAAATTGGAAGGCTTGAAAAGAAACGTTGGTAAACATGCCGGAGGGGTGGTCATAGCGCCAAGCGCCATCAGTGATTTTTGTCCCGTTTATGTTGAGGAAAACTCGCAGTCAGTGGTTTCTCAATTTGATAAAGACGATGTCGAGTCCATTGGCTTGGTTAAGTTTGATTTCTTGGGTTTGAGAACGCTGACCATCATTGATTGGGCCTTACAGTCAATTGAGAAGGAGACGGGGAATAAGCTGGATATCGCTGATATCCCCTTGGATGATAAAAAAACGTTTGCTTTGCTCAGGTCGGCAAAAACCACTTCAGTTTTTCAATTAGAGTCATCGGGCATGCAAGCATTGATCGGTCGTTTGCGACCGGACAGCTTTGAGGACATCATTGCTTTGGTGGCCTTGTATCGACCTGGGCCACTCGATTCAGGAATGGTGGATACTTATGTGAAGTGTAAACATGGTATGGAAACGCCTAATTACATGCATGATTCATTGAAAGAAATTCTTGAACCCACTTATGGGGTGATTTTGTATCAGGAGCAGGTCATGCAAATAGCACAAGTGCTCTCTGGATACACCTTGGGTGGCGCTGATATCCTGCGTAAAGCCATGGGTAAGAAAATTGCTTCGGTGATGGAGGAACAGAAACAAATATTCATTGATGGGGCAGTTGAACGTGATGTTGATGCGCAATTGGCAGCTGATATTTTTGCCCAAATAGAAACATTTGCTGGTTATGGTTTTAATAAATCACATTCAGCAGCATACGCCTTGGTTTCCTATCAGACGGCATATTTAAAGGCGCATTATCCTGTACATTTTATGGCTGCAGTACTCTCGGCTGACATGGACAATACCGATAAAGTGGTCAATCAACTGTTTGATATCCGAGGCTTTAAAATTGCGGTCAAACCACCTTATGTGAATGAGTCGGTGTACAAGTTCAAGGCCAAAGATGGAGCGATCATCTATGGCTTGGGCGCCATCAAAGGCGTGGGTGAGGGTGCGATAGAAGAAATCATCACGGCACGAGAACAAAATGGCTCTTTCGAATCGTTCCAAGATTTATGTACCCGAGTCAATCTGCGTAAAGTTAATAAAAGAACCTTAGAGGCCTTAATCAGGGCCGGTGCATTTGATCAATTACATGATAACCGCAGACAGCTGCTGGATGGCATGGAGCGGGTGGTTAAAGCGGCAGATCAGATGAGTAAAGACAGAGATGCTGGACAGTTTGATCTGTTTGGTAATGCCGCTGGCAACAGTTCATATCAGTCGATAAAATTACCGCTGGTCAAAGAGGATGAGAGGCTTGAACGATTACTGGCTGAAAAGACTGTCACCGGTACTTTTCTCAGTGATCATCCATTGCAACTGGCCAGTCAGTGCTTATCTCATGTGACCACATTTGAACTGAATAAGTTTCATGAAATGAACATCACCAACGCCCCAACCAAGGATTTCAGAGTGGTTGGTTTGGTAACTGGTGTCAGGCCAGGGTTCAAAGGCAAGATGAAAGTCAGGATTGTCGATCAATCCGGTGCCTTTGAATTCAATTTAAGTGAAGCGTTTTATTATGATAACCAAGACAAACTTGAAACCAATGCAATGATATTGATTGAAGGTACAGCAGGCATGAAAACCTTCAAAGGCAGGGATGGCAAAGCCGACAATGAAATTTTCATTTCATCGATCAATAACCTGTATAGTCTGGATGAAGCAGTGGCTTTGTTTTGTGATCGTATCTGTTTCGTGAGCTCAAAAAACAGTGATCAGCTAGGCGCACACATTGATGAGTTGTTGGCCAAACATGGCAAAGGTAAAGCGCAACTTTATATCCACTACAAGAACCAATCTCAAAAAGTTAACTTGAAATTGTCAGAACAATTCAAAATCAGACCTTCCTACCAGTTGATTGAAGAAGCGCTAACAAAACCCTCCATTCAACAGGTTTTGACTAAAAACTAACTGTCCTGATTGACCATCGCTATTTGTAATTGGTTATCGGTGATGTGCAGCTCAAAACTTTGATTTCGACCTAATTTCTTCAAATGCGTATTGATCATCAGAACTTGTTTGTTGGTGCCTGAATGTGCTTGTTGCCATTTGATGGTTGGATTATCTTTGATGTATCCCAGTGCGACAGATTGCTGTTTTTTTTGAGACAAACTGTATTCAAAACGCTGTTGGTTCACTTTTAAAACAATGTGGCATTCCTCATCGGGCCCATGGTAGGTGATGTGAATGACGGTTTTTGGCTGACTGAAAGCATATGCCTGTTTGCCCAACCACAAAGCGATCCTTGATTGAGGAAATACAGCCGCCAACAAGTCGATTCCTTTGAATCTGATGACGGCAATCAAAAGCGCAAACGCCCAGGCCATCACCGCGAATAACAACCAAAACCCTCGCAGAAAATCGGTCACAGAGAGCTGTTCAGGTGACCAGTCTGGTACGTATGTCCATAACAGCAGCCAAAGTAAGCCTACCAAGATAAAAAAAGTGATTGATTTTCTGAACACGTCCTTATGACTCAGTTTCCAGGGTCTACTGACCTATCTTCGAATTCAGAGAAAAAGATGCCGTATAACGCATCGCATTGGCCAGGACCGAGACACTGGGTTTGGCCTTCGGCAGGTTGTAATTCACTGTCTGGACATGATGTACAACTGGTTTGTCCCAATTCAGATTGGAACGTACCTGCTGGGCATAACGTGCAGGCTAAACTGCCACTGAATGGGGCGAAACTTCCCGCATCACAACTGAAACAGCTGTTTTGGCCAATGTCATTTTGGTAAGTCCCTGGTGCGCACAAAGTGCAGGCTGCGGCGCCGGTTGATGCCGCAACAGTCCCTGGTGCACAGGATTGACAACTGGACTGTCCGGTTGTATCTTGGAATGTGCCTTCGTTACAAGCGGTACAAGACTCTGAACCCGAGTTGGCAGCAAAGAAACCGGCTGCACAAGCTGTACAGGCTTGGTTACCCGTACCCGAGCTGATAAATCCAGGCGGGCAAAGCGAACAACTGTCTTGACCTGCTTGGTTTTGAAATTCGCCGGCTTGACATAAGTTACATTGTATACCACCCTCGATATCGGAAAATGTGCCTGCTGGACAAGCGGTGCAACTGGCTGCGCCGATATTGGGGCTGATTGTGCCGGTGGCACAATTCAGGCATTCAGATTGTCCTGGTTGGTCTTGGAATCTGCCTACTTGGCATGCATTGCATTGAACCGCACCTGCTGTTGCACTGAAGGTCCCAACTGAACAAGGTTGGCACGAAGCAGCTCCTACCATATCATTGAAAGTGCCGGGCTGACAAATCTCACAACTGGTTTGATTGGCTTGGTCTTGAAACCGGCCAGGCGGGCAGGCGATACATTGACCGTTATCTAAAAAATTCCCCGGCTGACAATCAGCATAAGATATAGCAAAACTGGCTGAAACGGCGCCATTGTTTTGTACCACTGTCAAGGGTTGGTTTTGGCCCTGGCCAGGTGGGGTAAGGCAGTCAATTTGGCTGTCTGTGACAAAAAGCGTGTTACAAACTTGACCACCAACCAATACTTGGGCTTGATTACTGCCGAAATTAATCCCAGTAAGTGATAATACTTCACCACCTTGTTGATTCAACTGATTTGGCAAGGCTGAGAACACCACGGGTGAATCATAACTGTAGACGTTGCTACCGGTACCAGTGTTTTGAGGACTGTCACTGATTAAAAGCACTGCTGCATCACCGGTGCCAGGTGGTACCGTGCAAGTCACTGTGTTACCTGAAACTTGTGCGTTACTGCATTCGTTTTGCCCGACAAAGACTTGGCTGAAACTTTGTTCGTTGAAGTCACCAATGATATCAATTAAGAGGGTGTTACCTCCCGCAGTCGGACCGTTGTTGGGAGAGATAATGAGGTCAATACCACCTGCTTGTGATGCCGATGCAAAAAGAATTAAACAAATTAGCTTACTCATGGTGACCCCTTTTTTTATTTTAATAGATAAATTCTATCACGTGTTTTCAAAGCATCCATTACTTTTGTGATGTTACTTTGCATGTTGAAGCTGCTAGAATCAAGGTATTCTTAGATCGGGTGTGGCATGAATAAAGTTTTGGTTTTGTTGGTTGTGATGATTGTGATTTCTCCAGTGATTTCAGGGAAGACAGTTTATTTAACCAGACATGCAGAAAAAGCGAATGATGGCAGTAAAGATCCGGTTTTGACCGCACTAGGGCAACAGCGTGCCGAAAACCTGGCTGACATGTTATCGGCTGCCAACATCGAACACATCTATGCCACCAACTACCAACGCACACAGCTCACAGCCAAACCGCTGGCAACCTATTTAGGCACAACAGTGAAAACCTATGATGCCAGTGACTTAACGGCATTTGCTGCAGAAATAAAAAAACAAAAAGGCAACGCCTTGATTGTTGGCCACAGCAACACCACTCCAATGTTGACTCATATGCTCTCAAACAAGCCAGTATTTAATTTAGATGAATCAGATTTTGATAACCTGTTTCAAGTTGTTTTTTCGGCTGATGAAGCCCGTTTGAATGTGTTAAAAAGCCTTCCCAGTAAAGCCACACAAACACGGCAAAAACTCACCCCGATGAATGAACATTTTTTTACTGGTGAATTGATTTTCAACATGAAATACAAAGGCGATGTGGTTGGCCAATCCAAACATCAGTTTGAGGCACAAGGTGATGTTTATGCTTTGCAAGAACATACCCGCATAGCAGACATGGAAATCGATGCAGTGATTAAAGCAACGGTCAGTAAGGAAAATTTACAACCAATGAGTTTATTCATGAATGGTTCAATGGGAAGTCCTGTTGATATTGAGCTTATGTGGCAGGATCAATTGGTTACAGGTCACAGCGAAATTCCCAGAGATAAGTTCAAGCAACAAGGAAAAATCAGTCTGAACCGTTCACTTAGTGCGCACACATTAGAGCGAACCAGTACCCTCATGTTGGCCCATATGATGCCAGTTAAAGCAGATCAGCCATTGTTGATTAATTGGTTCAATGGTTATGATGGTGATCAACGTTTGATTGATATTTCATACCAAGGTGAAGAACAGGTAACGGTGCCAGCCGGCACCTTTGAAACCTACAAAATTAAATACGCCGGTGGCGCCCCGTCACAATATTTCTGGATAGATAAAAAACAGGCCAAGGTAGTAAAAATTGAAGTGATTTACTCGCCTTGGCTGTTTGAATTACAAGCACATAACATCAACTGATTGAATTTAATACCCAATAATACGTAATTAACCAGCGGTTAGTGGGCTGATTGTATTCAAAATTTCAGTCACTTGATTGGCTGGAAAGCCTGAAAACTCAGCATGTTGCCTGATCAAGGCCTTATCCTCTGCAAGATAAACACAGAACGTTTTATTGCCTGCAACAAATGACTCCAGCCACTGTATTTTCGGACCAATCCTATTCAGCGCATCACATGATTGAGCGGCAGCAGCTTGTAAAGCGATTTGATCCATTGTGCCGATACTTGGAATGTCTCTTTCGATAATAAATTTTTTCATTTTATTTTCCTGGTTGTTTAATGGTGTCCTTAGTTTATGAAAGTCAAACAGCTTACATCCAGTGTAGTTTTTTTACTGCTGGGTACAGAAACAGTACTGGAATGATGGTTTTATGGGTGATAGCATGGTAAAAATTACCAGATAAGGGGTTCATTAGGTGAATGATTCAGACCAAGTAAAATACATCAGTTATGGCCAATACTGTCCTTTGGCCATGGCCAGTGAAATACTCTGTAACCGATGGACGGTATTGGTCTTGCGTGAATTGTTGTTTGGTTCCAGCACATTTAATGACATCAGTCGAGGCGTGCCGCGCATGTCGCGAACTTTGTTGTCTAAACGCTTGAAAGAGCTGGTTCAAATTGGTGTCATTACTAAACAGAGTAACCTCAAAGGGAATCAAATTAATTACCAACTCACCGAGGCAGGTGAGGCTTTGGAACCGGTGATAATTGGCATGGCGGGTTGGGGCCAAGAATGGTTACAAACGGCACCCTCCTTAGAAGATTTAGACCCGAGATTCTTAATGTGGGACATCATGCGAAATGCCCAAAATATTGAAATATTACCCAACCCGTTCATCACTCACATTCATTTGAGTGACATCGAAGAAGGACTCAATGATTATTGGTTGGTATTTGAAAATGATGCAGTGGATTTATGTAACAAAGACAATGATTATGATGTGGATGTGCAGATCATTGTTGATTCAAAAGTTCTGACATCTGTCTGGATGGGTTGGGATGATTTTGAATCAGCGGTACAATCAAAACAATTGAAAATCATGGGTGACCATCAATACACATCCGTGGCCAAAGATTGGCTGGGTCAAAGCATCGTGTCGGGCATTAAAAAAAGGCCAGAATCAAAACGCATAAATTATTGATTCTTAGGGCATAAGAAGAATCAATTTTGGTTCATTTATTCATCCATTTGCTTAAATAATTTTGCAGTTAATTTGTAATTAGGAGCATCTTTTTTTAACCAATGACCACAATGCGTGGTAATGATTTCAGCCAATAAAATGATGTGTGATGGGTCTGAATTTAAAGCGGGTATATAACTGAATTCATTACCGCCGGCTTCGATGAAATACTCCATGTTCTCTTCTGCAATTTCTTCCAATGTCTCCAAACAATCTGCAGCAAACCCAGGGCAGATAACTTGTACGTGTTTGTGACCCTCATTCGGTAATGCTTTTAAGGTGTCCATGGTGTAGGGTTTGAGCCATTCTTCCCGACCAAAGATGGATTGGAAAGTCACCCGATATTGGTCTTTACTCAGGCCCAGTTTTTCCGCCAACAAACGACCGGTTTTATGACATTCGCAGTGGTATGGGTCACCATTAATTAAGTATCTTTTGGGTACACCGTGAAATGACATCACCAATTGGTCGGGCTGGCTGTGTTGCTGCCAATGTTTTTTGACACTTTCGGCCAAAGCTTCAATGTAACCGGGGTGGTCGTGGTAATGATTCACGAAACGAGTCTCTGGTATCAAGCGCCAAGTTTGTAGTTCTGCAGTGACCGCGTCAAAAATAGACGCTGTGGTGGCAGCTGAGTATTGTGGATACAGCGGTAAAACCAACAGGCGATCAACATTTTGCTTTTTCAGTTGGGCCAAACCGTGTGGGATAGAAGGATTGCCATAGCGCATGGCGAGTTCCGTAACGATCTCAATATTCTGTGTCTTGAAATGCTCACTGATGGCAGTCTTTTGGTCTTTACTGATGGCCATTAAAGGTGAACCCTCACCGACCTCATCCCAAATGGTGGCATAGGCTTCAGCCGACTTCTTTGGCCTGATGTTCAGAATGATGCCATTGAGCACCAGCCACCAAATCCAGCGTGGGAAGGTTGGTTCAACCACCCTTGGATCAGACAGGAACTCTTTTAAATACACCTTTAAGGCTTGTTTTGTGGGTGCATCAGGTGTGCCCAAATTGACCAGTAAAACACCTACTTTTAAGGTGTCGCCGTGTTGGTAGTCGGTGGTGTTTTTGTATTTCACTGAACTGTATTTCCACTTAAGTAATGTCTGATTATTTTAATCAATTATGGTGATGACAGGGTGAAAGAGTTTTTGATTTTGGTCCTGTTCATTGGTCATCATCTTGGTGTGGCTCAACATGAATTGAGACATCTGCCACATTGAATCGCGCTACCAACAGGTCTTCCACTGCATGCGCTATATCGTGTGAATCAGTGATGTTCAAGCTGGCATCAACAGTGATGATTAAATCCACTGCTTTGTTGTTGCCAATCCATCTTGAGCGAACTTTTCTGACTGTTTTTACACCGTTGACTTGTTCGGCTTCTTTGCTTAAAAGCGTTGGGTCAATGGCGAACCCATCTACCAAAATTGGAATGACTTTTTGAAACAAGCCAAAAGCAAAATAAAAAACCAGTAAGGCCACAGCAATTGCACATAACTTATCCAACCACACCAGTCCCATGGCTGAAAGTTGCCAGCTGATGATGACTAAAAAGGTGGTTAACACATCGACCAAGGTGTGCTGTGCATCGGCATGAAGGATGTCAGAGTTTAATTTTTTGGCCCAATTACGTTCCCACATGGAAACTGAAAAGTTCATGGCCAAAACCAACAACATCAATACCAAACCCCAAGCTTCATTGGTGATTTCATTTGTATCGCTGGTGAAAGCCTGAATAATCAATTGCACCGCCAAAACCACCAATAAAGAAGCCAAAGCGAAGACTGCTATGGTTTCAAATTTACGGTGACCATAGGGGTGTTCTTTATCGGCTGGTTTTCCAGCCACTCGCATCACCATCCAGATCACCACATTGTTCAAGACATCGGTCAGCGAATGAATCGCATCGCTGATGATGGCCAAAGAGTTGGTGGTGAGCCCAACTATCAGTTTTAACACCAATACAACCACATTATAAAAGCCCTCAACCATAATGATTTGTTGCACTTTTTTGTCTTTCTTGGTGTTTGATTCTTGCATGATGGTCGCTATTTTAACGCATCAGATTTACAATTGGTTCAACATTGCTCACTTTCAACACAGGTATTGCATCAACACATGTTTCAGTTATTCATTATATTTTTGGCTTTGATCTTAAGTACTTGGTTGATCAAGCGGTTCTCAGGTTTGCCTAAAAACATCAGTTTATTGTTCCTCGCACAACCCCTGATAACGGCTGCTGCTCCGATGATGGTATTCATTGGTGGCATGGTTACGCAAAACATGGCGCCCAGTCCCAGTGTGGTGACATTGCCTTTATCAATGATGATAGCGGGTACTGCGGTTGCCACCATACCTGCGGCTTTTCTGGCACGAAAGTTGGGGCGACGCACTGCCACCATGCTGGGTTTCAGTTCTGGTATCCTCGGCGGGTTATTAGGTTTTATTGCGGTCCTCAATGGTTGGTTTGTTGTTTTCACCTTGGCTGCATTTATCATGGGATTCAGTGGTGCATTTGCTCAACAGCTCAGATTTGCTGCGATTGAGTCCTTATCTGATGCCAAAGACATTCCTAAAGCCGTTTCGGTATTGATGCTCACCGGTATATTTGCTGCCATGATTGGACCGGAGCTGGCTTTTGTCAGTCAACAATGGCTGGCTTTCGAGGCGCAATATGCAGGCGCTTTTATTGGTATCATGGTATTAGGATTGCTGGCGATTTTATTGGTATCGCGCTTTAAAGCGCCTGCAATTAAAGTAAGCGTTGTCGCGGGTGGTGCCAGACCTTTAAGCCAAATCATTAAGCAGCCAGTATTTATTGTGGCTATCGTGGCTGCCGCTTTGGGTTTTGGCTTGATGAGTTTGGTAATGACTGCCACGCCATTGAGTATGCACCAATTACATAACCACTCATTGGAGCACACCAAGTGGGTGATTCAATCTCATGTGGCAGCGATGTACTTACCTTCCTTGTTGACCATTTGGTTGGGCTCGAGGATCAAGACCAAGTATTTTTTATTCATTGGTACATTGATGTATATCGGCGTTTATATCATAGCCAATCAAGGCCATGAATTACTGCATTATTGGTGGGCTTTGATTTTGTTGGGTATTGGTTGGAACTTCTTGTTCTATTCGGGTACGACCTTGTTGCCGTTGAGTTACCGCGATGAAGAGCGGCATAAAGTCCAAGCCCTCAACGATTTCAGCATTTTTACTTTCCAAGGTCTGTCATCTTTGATGGCTGGCTGGGTTTTGTACCACTACCAATGGCAGGGCATATTATTGACTTGTATACCGTTTCTGGCCGTCATGGTATTGATCACCGTATTGCGATTCATTGACAGTAAAATGAAATACGATTGATTGAAGATGACTTGAATCGGGTAAAATGTCTCAGTCAGATGATGTCAGGCTGTTTTTTTAGACATTTTTTCTGCAATCTTAGACATGGCGCGATCTATCAATGGAATTTGTTGCATGGTTAAGAATTCTTCACGGCGAAATTTGTCAGCCAACTCTATGGGGAAAATATCGATCATTTTGTTGCCTTTGGCATCCACGAACAGCATTTTGCCACTGATGGGGCTGACCCATGACAATTTGACCCTGCGTGGATTGGTTTTGGCATCAATTTCAATCCATTCCCCCAATACCAAAGTCTGAGAGGCTTGGTTGTGAACATCGTCCAATTCAGGTAACCCCTGAGGTGGTCGCATGTCAGGATCAGGATTTTGAATCAAATCACCCACGCTGGACTCTTGATTGAATTCTTTTGAAAGTTTAAGGATGTCTGCTGGCTCGATAAAATCAATGGATTTTTCTTCCTGGCTGATGCCATTGATCTCTTTTAAACAGGTTTCAATTTCTTTCGATTTGACTCTCAATTCTTGGATGTCATAGGCAACCAGTTTCAATCCATCTATCATTTCATTACAAATATCTTTGATGGCATCATCAGAACGTTTGTCGGTATTTTCAGGGTTTGAAGCACTGACCAGTCGGCGCACAAAATCGCGGTGTTTGGTTAATAACTCGGGTGACTCTTCTTTTCTAAGTTCCGATAAAACCAACACATTGGCCCAAGGTTTTAGCAAAATTTCTCTGACCAAAGCCGGTATTTTTTGCCCTTTTAAATGACGTTTGAGGGTTTCGGCTGTTTTTTGCTTAGCCATATTAAGTCTTTCTCGACCTGAGACTTGTGCGGTGGTTCGTCTTTCAGTGATGGCAGAACGTTTTTTTAACTTCTGATCGAAGGTAATGAATCGCTCAATCAGTTTTTCATAATTGATGCTTTTTTCATGGTTTTTGAGAATGAAATCGACGATTTCTTTGACTTTCTTAACGAATACACCATTGTCATCAGTTTCTGGCGACCAGCCCACAGAGCATTCGGCGATTATGTTGAGTAATTTTCTGGCGTTGTTGTGCTTGTCGGAAAAGAAAGTTTTGTCTTTCAGTGCAATCTGTAAAAAAGGCAGTTGTAGCTTCGATAATATCAACTGAATGGTTTCTGGCAAATTACGGTCTTCGACCATGAACTGAAATAATTCTGCTATCAGGTCAATGGTGTTTTCATCAGCAGCAGAGATTTGTTGGCCCTCAGATATGGCTTTGAGGGTTTTAAGTTTCTTCAATAACTCATCTTTGAGATCAAGTGGACTGATGATTTCTTTATTTTCAAGTTCACTGTCACTGAATAACTCAACAGTGATTTGGTTCAAGGCATCACTGAGTTGTGAAAACTGAACAATATTTTCAGGGGTATAGCTTTGTTGCGGTGATTTTTCTCGATCGTGCTCAAGTATGTTGGCAATTTTCTTATAATTCTCATCTTCTTCACTTAAGGCCTGTGCCAGGTAATTGATCGAATTATTCACAGCATGGTTGCCTGCTGATTTGTGTTTTATTTCAAACTTTAAATCAGGCAAGATGTCATTTTTCTTGAAAAACTTATTAACCAGGCGATAAGCGGGCCCCAGGCTTTCCACCATGTCTTTTTCAAATAATTTAATGATCATCAATTTGATGTTATTTTCAGATTTGAGTAATTTCAGTGATGAAGCAAAGGCATTAACAATTGCATCGGGTCCGATTGGGTTTTCGTTGTTCTTTAAATCCTCATCTGCACCAGCCAATTCACTGAAACGGGCATTCAACAGGAATAGTTCTTTGGTGTATACCTGACTGATTTTGGCAGATACATTATTGATGGCCAATTTTTGGTCCAAGTCATCTTCTTTGATCAGAGTCAGTGCTTTTTTCTGGTCTTTGGCTTGCTCTTTATTTTCGATGAAATATATGTAGTCTTTGCTTTTAAATTTTTGAAAAATGACATTAACGTTTTTGGCAAACTGGCGGGTTAAATCGGCTTTGTTTTTTCTGGTATCGCCGATGGCCGTAAAATATGCGTTCTGCATGGCATTTGATTCTGCTTGTTCAGCCATGTCAAAGAAAAAGTCATTGAGACCCTCAAAAAAATGTTTCAACCTGGGATGCAGGTACTGAACGAAAATGCGGTGGGTTTCATGTAGGATTTGATTGAAATCAGCTGCACCACTGACTTTAACTGATTGGTCAATGGCTTGGCTATCGACTCGTTCAGTGTTTTTGTCGCTTACTGGCTGTTTTTGGTTTTCAGTTTCCTTTTTCATTCATTCAGTTGTGTAATTCAATTTAGCTAGAAAAACCTCTTTTTTAATAATGATTCATCAAACCTTCGAGCAAAAGGTATTGGCGAAATGCTGGCACAGGCGGCAGGCATTTTATTTTCACATAACTATTGTGCCATTTTTGCGACACAAATGTGTGAAAATAAAGCCAAATGTTTAAATTAACAAGTTCACTGTATTAGCTGTGATTGCAATGAACAGTTTAGTGTCAGTTTGGTAAAATATTGTCACAATTTATATCATTTGTCTGACTAAGTTCATGACGTTACTTTTGATAACCAATCGACCATATGCCAAGCCCACCAAAACCAGGGCGCCAACCAAAGCCAATAACGACCACAAACTGACTGCCCAAGGAAAAACAAATGGCAAAGCAAACCAGAAAGTGGTGATGCTGTATGATACCAACCAGCCCAATACGCCACCCGCCAGGAAGGCCAATAATCCCAAGATAATCAATTCAATCAAATTAATGGCGTACAGGTCTTTGGTGAGCATGCCCATCAAGCGAAAATAAGCACTTTCTTGTAAGCGATCCTGGGAGGTTGAGACCAGAGAAGTGATCAAAATCATGATGCCTGCCAACAAACTTAAACCTGTAAATATTTGCACCAGTTGAGTTAACTGATCAACAAACCCTTTCAACTGTTTGGCAATACTGGCGCCATCGAGGGTAGTTATGCCTGGGAATTTGCGCGCAATAGTGGTCTGGAACTGCGGGATGTCGGTGGCATTGACCTGCGCCGTGGCAAATTGAATCTGCGGTGCATTGGCCATTACTTCTGGTTGGAACATGAAATAAAAAAACGGGCTTGGGCCACGCTGGAAACGACTTCTGATACTACTGATGTAGGTTCGTATAGGTACACCTTGGACATCAAAAATAATTTCATCGTGTAGTGAAACCTGCAAGTATTCGGCAATGCTGTCAAGGATTGAAATGGGGTGCGCATCGCTGTTTTGTTTCACACTGTACAACTGATCGGGATCAATCGAATCGATCATTTGTTCGGTGGCTAAGATTTCGTTGCCGTAACTTAAATTGAAGATGCGTGAAATGTTGTCATAGTTACCCAGTTGTGACTTCAAAGTTTCTGGGTCGACGCCGTTAACACTGGCAATTCGGGCCCTGATCACTGGATAATAGGTGGCTTGTGTTTCAATGATTTCATTCAGTACTTGGTGTTGATCGCTTTGTACATCCAGCATGAACATGTTAGGCGAATCTTCTGGGTAGGTACTGATCAGTTGTTGATCAATGGTGTGGTTCAAAGCGGTGATGCTCCACATCACCATAACCGCCATTGACATGGTGCTGAAAAACAACATGGATTGATTGCCTTTGCGGAATATATTTTGTAGTGATAATTTAACCAACCATTGTTTAATCATGCCTTTGTTGATCAAGGCTTTTAGACCCAGCAGAATCAAGCGGCTGAACAGCCAAAAAACCGCACTGATTGCCAATAAGCCACTTGCTACCTGAAGTCCTTGCCACCATGAATCTAATTCCAATGAGAGCAACAGGTAGAGTGCCAAAGCCGATAAGGCGAGCCAATATTTTGAGGCTGTGAACTGGGCAGTGTTAGTGGTTTGTTGTTGCAACACCGCAACTGGTTTGACTTTTGAAAGTGATTGGATGGTGTTGTGTGTCATCAACCAAGTCAGTGCCAGGGCAATGATCAGTACCTTCAAAACACTGAAAAGACTGATGTTCAAGCTGACTTGAGCTGGCAGTATTGAGGCAAAAGCATCATGCCCAAGCTGTAAAACTATCCAGCTGACGCCCCAAGAAAGAAAAACAGCCAAAACGGTCATCATCATAAATAACTGATAATAACTGCGTTTCAAATGCGCCACGGGTTCACCGATAGCGCGCCTGATGGCATTGGTTTGTTGTTGGCGGTTAACAAAAGCTTTAACCACACTCATCAAACCGACACCGGACAGCACTATAACGGCCACCACCAACAATTTCAGGAACACCAAAAAATTACCAGATAAGGCGGAAATACTGGTCTGCGCATCTTCTACGGCCGTCACATTGATGCGACTGTCACCAGCCAAAGTCCTTAATTCTTGTAACCATTGGTTGCGAATTTCACCATCAGCTTTGATTTCGACTCGGTAATTGATGCGACTGCGTTGGCCCAAAAGGCCTGTGGACTCAAGGTCCTCATTGAGCATCATGACTCTGGCACCAAAACCAAAGGCAGTTAAAGGTCGATCTGGTTCTTCGGTGATTTCATCGGCAATGATGAAGTTTGAGTCCCCCAGCTTGATTGAGTCCCCAATGGCAACATCCAATCCGGTCATTACCTGCCTTTCAACCAGTACTTGGCCTGGTTTTAATGCCTCTGATTTATCCATGCCGCTGGCCAGCACCAAATCACCATAAAGTGGATAGCTCCTATCAACTGACTTAACCCTGACCAATAAGGATGTTTCGCTGTCGTTAATGACCGGGTAAGTCATGGCGTTGAACTGGCGCTCCTTAACTATGATGTCATTGGGTTTTGTAGCCACCCAGTCATTGATTGAATCAGGTAATATTTGTCTGGCTGAGACAATGATGTCGCCACCTACCATGGCTTTTTGGTTGTCGTCAATGTAGTTATCGACGGCTTTCTGCAAAGAATCCAGGGTCAGATAGGCACCCAAAGAAATCAGCAAGCTGAAACAAAACAACAAAGGATAAATCCAGTGGCCAAACCACTCGCGGCGAATGATGGCATGATGCAGTCGATTGTTCACTGCAGCTTTCCATCAACAATATGAATGGTGCGATCGGCCAGCTTGGCCAGTTCAGGATCATGGGTAACAATTACCAATGCGGTGTTGAAAGCTTGTTGTAGATTAAGCAACAGCTGCATCACTTGGTTGGCATTTTTCTCATCCAAATTACCGGTGGGTTCATCAGCAAATAGAATTTTTGGGTTGGCCACCAATGCCCTGGCAATGGCGGTGCGTTGCTTTTCGCCGCCTGAGAGTTGGTGAGGGAAACTGTCTCGGCGGTGCTCTAACTCCACCGCTGATAACAGTTCATTGACCTTTTCGTCATCCTGATGACGTGCAATACTTAATGGAAATTCTATGTTTTCACGCACTGAAAGTGTGGGTATCAAATGAAAAGACTGAAACACAAAGCCGATGTCTGATTGTCTTTTTAGTGCCAATTCCTCCTCGCTGAAATTGGTGATGTCTTCACCATTGAGCGTGATGTGCCCGGCACTGGGTTGGTCAAGTCCAGCCAACAAGCTGAGCAGGGTTGATTTGCCTGAACCTGACTTACCCATGATGGCCACAAATTCACCCGATTTGACGCTTAAGTTGATGTCTGTGAGAACATCGATTTGGCTTCTTTCAAGTTGGAAGGACTTGTGAATTTGGTTGGCTTCTAAAACAGTTTGGTTCATTTTTATTTACTTCTCAATGGGTTGTTAAGGTGTTGTGACACGATGGGTTGTATTACGGGCATGATGTTGCGGTTGACAATCAAAGTGTAGCCTTCGGCTGTTGGGTGAATCATGTCGGCTTGGTTGTATTGTGCATCACCGGCGACATGTTCAAGAAAAAACGGAATCAGTGGTACTTGGTGTTCATCGGCCATCTTTGGGTAGATGCTTTTGAACCCTTCAACGTATTCAGGACCAAGGTTGTCATAGATTTCCATACCGGCCAAGACCACATCAGAACCAGATGCTTTGATTCTTTCGATGATGTTGTTGATGTTGGCAGCAGTCAAATCCAAAGGCAAGCCCCGAATGGCATCATTAGCACCGATATTAAGGATGGTTAAATCTGGTTTGATCTGTAGCACCCAGTCCAAGCGGTTTTTAAGTCCACTGGAGGTTTCTCCACTCAAACCTGAGTTGACCACTTTGACTTGTTTGTAGCCTTTTTCATGCAGTGCTTGTTGTAATTGGGCTGGGTAGTTGGCATTTTTGTTGACATTCAAGCCTTCTGTCAGGGAGTCGCCAATGGCTAAAATGATGTACTCATCCGCAGTGACAACATCCTTGATTGCGTTGTCTTCGGTGTCAGTTGTGATTGTCTGGTTGGGGGTGTTTTGCGAATGGCTGGTTTCGTTGTTACAGGCGCTGATTAACAGGCACAGCAACGTCAGTAGCAGGGTTCGTTTGGTTGAGTGTTTGTTTGAATCCAGTTGTTTTAATGCGGTATATTCCATGTCCAAATAATATGACTGAGACAGTCATCATCAATAGATAATAAGTCATGAAGTTTAAACGCACTACAATCAATTTATTGTGAAGCCAGCCTATTGATCAGCTGGCTTACTTTGTTGATCCTATCAAAGTTTTTGGCCAAGTAAGGTGCCTTGCTTGATGGCGCGCTTGGCATCCAGTTCTGCAGCCAGATCGGCACCACCAATGATGTGGTAATTTTCCGGCTCTTCTTGATACAGGTCCTTGTTAGACACTTGGCCTGCACAAATAATTACGTGGTCAACATCCAGTACTTGTGGTTTTTCTTTGACGGTGATGTGCAGGCCTGCATCATCAATTTTTTCATAATTGACACCGGTCAGGGTTTTGATGCCTTTCTTTTTCAGACTTAAGCGATGGATCCAACCTGTGGTTTTTCCTAAACCTTTGCCTGGTTTGCTGGTTTTACGTTGTAGCATGTAAATCTCTCGGGCTGATTTTTCATCGTGTGCTTTGACTAAGCCGCCAGGTGATTCTATGCTTTGATCAATGCCCCATTCAGCGCAGAATGCTTCAATACTTTGGGCCTCATCGGGGTTTTCAACCGATAAATATTCACTGACATCAAAGCCAATGCCACCAGCTCCGATGACGGCCACCTTATCACCGGCTTTTTTACGACCGCTGAGCAGGTCATGATAAAGAATGACCTTTTCGTGATCTATGCCCTCAATGCCAGGCACTCTTGGGGTCACACCAGTGGCGATGACCACCTCATCATAAGTTTTTAACTCATTGGCATCGGGTTTGTGGTTGAGTTTTAAATTCACACCGTGCTTTTCAAGTAAATGGGTGAAGTAGTTGATGGTGTGAATAAATTCTTCTTTACCGGGGATGGCTGCTGCTAAATTAAATTGACCGCCGATTTTATTGGCGCCCTCGAACAAGGTCACATTATGCCCCCGTTCTGCCAATGTGGTTGAACAGGATAAGCCTGCCATGCCGGCCCCAACCACAGCGATATTTTTCTTCTGCTTTATGGGTTGTTTAACGAACTCTGTTTCGTGACAAGCAGCTGGGTTTACCAGACAGCTGGCGCGTTTGTTTTGAAACACGTGATCTAAACAGGCTTGATTGCAGCCGATACAGATGTTGATGTCTTGTTCTTGTCCCTCTTTGGACTTTTTAACCAAGGCTGGATCTGCCAAAAACGGTCTGGCCATAGAAACCATATCCGCTTTACCAGAGGCAATGATGTCCTCAGCCACTTGTGGGTGGTTGATGCGGTTGGTGGTGACCAAAGGCACGTTAACTTCTTTTTTAATCAGTTCTGTGACCCAAGCGAAACCCGCTCTGGGCACCATAGTGGCAATGGTTGGTACCCGCGCCTCATGCCAACCTATACCTGTGTTAATGATGCTGACACCAGCCTGTTCCAAAGCTTTGGCCAATTGAATCACTTCATCGATGGATGAACCGTTGTTGACCAATTCCAACATTGATAAACGGAAAATGATGATGAAGTTTTCACCCACGGCTTGGCGGGTTTGTTTAACTATTTCAAGAGCAAAGCGGGTGCGATTTTCAAAACTGCCACCCCATTCATCATTGCGGTCATTGGTGCGAGGAGAAATGAATTGGTTAATCAGGTAACCCTCCGAACCCATGATTTCAATGCCGTCGTAATTGGCTTTTTGTGACAGTCGGGCACAATTAACGAAATCCTTGATTTGTTTCTGAATTTTCTTAGCTGTCAGCTTCTTCGGTTTGAACGGCGTGATGGGTGACTGTTTATCGGTGGCTGACACATTGAATGGGTGGTAACCATAACGGCCTGAGTGCAGGATTTGCATGCAGATCAAACCGCCCTCCTGATGCACAGCATCTGTTACCAACTTATGGCGCTTTACTTGGAAGCCGTATTTTAAAAAACCTGAAAATGGCCCAACCCAGCCAGAGATGTTTGGCGCAATGCCACCGGTAACCATGATGCCAGTCTCACCGGCTGCCCGCTGTCTGAAGTATTCAGCCAGCTTGGGGTAGTTTTTGGCGCGATCTTCCAAACCGGTGTGCATGGATCCCATTAACACACGGTTTTTGATGGTTTTGTTGCCGACTTTCAGAGGCTCGAATAGGTTTGGATAGTTGCATGTTGTCATGGTTGATTTCTACTGTGCTTCGTTGCTTGTTATCTGATTGTTTTTTATGATGGCCAAGATGCTTACCAAGGCCTTTCTGGCTTGTTGCCAGCGCCGTTGTTCCCAAAAGGGTTGTGATGTGCTCAAAGTTGATTGACCACGCAAGTCAGTTATTCTAAACAATTTAGAGTCATTTTTGGGTAAATATTTCAAACGCTTGTTTGAATACAGTGTGGAGCACAGTTTGGGCTCACATAATAATGTCATATCAATATCGGCGTCGAGACAGGCTTGGTATCGTTGATGGATGTCACCCACACATTCCGCGGCTTTCATGCCCAGATCATCGCTGATGGTTACGCCTTGGAAGCATTGTTGTTCACGCAGGATTTTTTGGTGCCAATGGGTTGAGTATCCAGCCGGTAAATCACATACCTGACTGTAAATCACATGTGATAACATCATCGCATCCAAACAACCGGTTGGTATGAGTGCTGAGAACGGCCGCATATCAAGCTGCTTGATGTCGGTCTCACTGCGCTCATCAATCGGTAATTCAAAATGTGAGTCGGCCACCACTGTGCCATGTCCAGGGTAGTGTTTGGCGGTGGTTTTCATGCCAGCAGATTGCATCGCACCGCAGTAAATCTGCGCCATGGCAGTTACCTCAGCGGCTTGCTTGGCAAAAGCCCGGTCGCCAATCACATTCGAGCCATTATCAATATCCAAAACTGGTGCAAAACTGATGTCTACATCGATGCTTAATAATTCACTGGCCATCAGCCAGCCATGTAGGTGGCACAAGGTTTTGGCCGCATCGGCATCTTGCTTGAGTGATTCACCAATCAAGCCCAAGGGTGGTAATTGGGTGAAGGGCAGGCCAAAACGAATCACTCGACCGCCTTCTTGGTCCACTGCCAGGATGAAATCGTGGCCTTTAAGCGCCCTGATGTGCTGAATCAGTCGTTTTAACTGCTGGTAATTCTTGAAGTTTCGTTTGAAAAAAATCACCCCACACGTCAGTGGATGATTGATGTTTTCAAGATCTTGTGCAGTCAGTTCGAATCCTTCGATTCCGGTCATTATGTATGTCATCTGAAGATTGTAATCGAATCCCTTTGCCTGCGCCAGCATTCAAAGTTTTGCACATATTGGCTTAATAACAGGCGCCTTCGAAATGGGCTTGAGTTCATGCTGCATGAATAATAACTTTAATTATTATTAAGCCTTTATTTTGCTGCGCAGAGAAATGTCATTTGTATGATTGTGCGGTCGCTTTGATTTTCTCAATCATGGCATTCAGTCCGTTGCTGCGGGTCGATGAGAGGTGCGAAGACAGGCCGATGCGTTCGATGAACTCAGGCTCGGTTGCGATGATTTTTTCAGGTGTTTGGCCTGAATAAATGGTCATCACCAAATGAATCAGTCCAGAGACGATGGCTGCATCAGAGCTGGCTTGGAAGTTCAGGTGACCATTGTTAAAATCGTGTACCAACCACACTTGTGACTGGCAACCGTGTAAGATGTTTTCATCCACTTTTAAGGCATCATCCATTGGCTCTAACTGTTTACCCAGATCGATGATGTACTGGTACTTTTCTAACCAATCATCAAACATGTCAAATGTATCGATGATTTCCTCTTGTTGATTTTGTAATGAATTGTTCATGATTTCATACTCCAACGGGTACCTTCGGGTGAGTCTTCTAAAACCACGCCCAGGGCATCCAGTTCATCGCGAATTTCATCTGATTTGGCCCAATCTTTATCCGCCCTTGCTTGATTGCGGGCCGCGATTAATTGTTCAACTTGTTCTTTGATGTCTTCACCACCGCTTTGTTTCTGAGCGAACCATGCTTCAGGGTCGGTTTGCAGAACGCCCAGCAAGGCCGCTGAATTCAATAAGGTACTTTTCAGTCGGGTCTTTAACTCATCACCCTCGGCATTGGCCAATTGCTTGGCCAATTGATTGATGCGGGCAAAGGCTTTTGGCGTGTTGATGTCATCATCCAAGGCGCTCAAAATTTCCGCATCTACTGGCATCGATGCATCCAATTCAAGGTCTGCCACATCACGCAAAGTGCTGTATATGCGATCGATGGTTTTGCTGGCTTGAGCCACCGTCTCAGGCGTCCAATCCACTGATTGGCGGTAATGGGCTGATAACAAAACCCACCGCGCCACTTCGCCGCCAATTTCGGCCAATACTTCACGAATCAACTGGATGTTTCCCAGTGATTTGGACATTTTCTGATCACTCATGGTGATGAAGCCATTGTGAACCCAATAGTTGGCAAAGTTTTGGGTGTTGTTGGCACAGCAGCTTTGGGCCACTTCGTTTTCATGATGCGGAAAGATCAGGTCTTTGCCGCCACAATGGATGTCAATGGTCTCGGCCAAATGTTTCGCTGCCATGGCTGAACATTCAATGTGCCAGCCTGGGCGGCCGCGATCCCACGGGCTGTCCCAACCCGGCAGGGAATCATCAGATGGTTTCCACAAGATGAAATCACCTGGATTGCGCTTGTAACTGGCGACCTCAACTCGGGCACCAGCCAACATGTCATCCAATGAGCGGTTAGAAAGCTTGCCGTATTTGTCATAAGTGGTTACATCGAACAAAACATGACCTTCGGATTCATAGGCATGGCCCTTTTCAATCAACACCTCAATCATGTCAATCATTTCGACCAAGTGATCGGTGGCGTGTGGTTCGATGTCGGGCATCAGCACACCCAGCGCCTTTAAATCTTCGTTATAGGCAGCAGCATACTTGGATGAAATGTCTTTGATGTCACAATTGAGTGCTTTGGCCGAGTTGTTGATTTTGTCGTCGATGTCGGTGATGTTGCGCGCGAATACCACGTGGGGATAATGGTGACGCAACAAACGATTCAATACATCAAACACCACAGCTGGTCTGGCATTGCCAATGTGGGCATAGTTATAGACAGTTGGGCCACATAGGTACATGGTCACGCGATTGGGGTCTATGGGTTTAAATTGTTCTTTGTTACCGCTGAGGGTGTTATGTAAATACAAGGCCATGATGTAATTGATTTAAATTATTAGCAGGTTAGTAGTATGGTACCTATTTTAAGTGAATCAAATGAATTAAGCACAAAAGATTGTCGGCTAATTTGAATTATTATCTTCAGCCATTGTTAAATGTTGTTGAATTGACGATAATGGCAGACCGCTATAAATTGAGCTACCAGAACATCTTTTTTTTGAGTATATGAAGCCAGAATCTTCCACAAAAAGTCAAAACCAATTACATGTGGGTCTGACGTCTAATCGCGATGTTTTGTTGGTGGTTGATGCCAGCACTGAGGCGCCATCAGGTGATTCAACTGACGCTATTCAAGCATTGATGCCATTAGAGAAATTGGCTTGTTCAAACAACTACATGGAATATTGGTTCGATGCTTCAAAAGTCAATCGGGTTGTCGCAAACGCGCCATTGCCAGTGCAAATCACCCAGTCTGCTCAGCACCTGGTTATTTCCTGTGATGTAGCAGATCAAGATTTGGCCTCAACCACCCATGAGGTGTACCACCATGCCTATACTTTGAGCCAAGAACTGGGTTATCCGAATTTGTTAAGAACATGGAATTACCTCAATGACATCCATGGTAAGACCAATGGCATGGAGCGCTACCAAGGGTTTTGTGTTGCCAGGCATGAAGTGATGGAAAAACTCGATCAGTTGCAGCAACCAAATCCTGCAGCTACTGCTATTGGCTGTCACAATGGTCGCCACAGTTTTGTTTTCCTGTTCAGCCAAGCGCCTGGTCAAGTGATTGAAAATAAAAGGCAAATATCTGCCTGGGAGTACCCCAAAAAATACGCACCCAAACAGCCTCGGTTCTCCAGAGCAATGCTTTATGGTGATTTGTTGATGTGCAGTGGTACGGCCAGCGTGGTGGGGCATGAAACCAAACACTTGAATGATTTGAGCGCCCAATTTCACGAATGTTTGACCAACATCCAAGCTTTGATGGACGAGGGCGGCATCAAACAAGCGATAAGTTCGGGTATGTTTCGTTTTTATTTGCGCAATGGGCATGATTTGCAGCTGGTCATTGATCACTTGCAGCAGCGCAATATAGATTCTTTTGTCATCCTCGAGGGTGATATCTGTCGTGAAGACCTGTTGATTGAATGCGAAGCAGTATTCCAAAAGGAGTAAAAAAGGAGTAAACTTAATGCTTAGGTATGTGTAAGTGTTGGGTTGTACTGTTTCCAAGTCTCAGTAACTATCTGCATGAAAAGAGAGAAAAGATATGTCAGACGCATTTGATAATGCAACCTTTGATGAGCTGTATTTAAGCGAACGTTTTCAAAACTCAAGTTTTTTTAAATTAAACGTTGAGTCTTTGAATCGTTTTCTTTCGATGTGTCATCGCCGCAAATTCCCCAACAAAACCACCATCATTCGCCCCGGCGACTTGGCCAATACACTGTATTATATCGTCAGTGGATCTGTGACCATTTCCTATGAAAACGAGGAAGGCAAAGAGCTGGTACTTGCTTATTTGAATAAAGGTGATTTCATCGGCGAAATGGGTTTGTTTATGAAAACTGAGCGCCGTGAAGTGATGGTTAAAGCCAAAGAGAAAACCGAAGTGGCTGAGATTGGCTACCTGCGTTTGGGCCAATTGTTTGAGTCTGAATTAAAAGACGATGCCAAGCACATCTTATATGCCATCGGGACTCAATTAACCCATCGTTTGTTGCAAACTTCACGCAAAGTCCATCGCTTGGCGTTTCTTGATGTGACTGGCAGGATTGCACGAACATTGATGGATTTATGCAAAGAACCCAATGCTTTGTCTCACCCAGATGGTACCCAAATAAAAATATCACGCCAGGAAATATCACGCATTGTGGGTTGTTCACGGGAAATGGCTGGCCGGGTGTTAAAAGATTTACAAGAGCAGGGTAATCTTGCAGTCAAAGGTCACACCATTGTGGTTTTGCATGACCGAGAAGACAAGCCATCCATCAGCTGATTAATTAAACACAAACATAAAAAAAGCCTGAATTGAAGTTCAGGCTTTATTTTGGCTGATTGAAAATCAATCAATCTTTCTTTTTGGCTTGGTATAAACCAGGCTTAATCATCTTCGCGGTGATATTTGATTCAGCTGGTTTCTTATCAGCTGGTTTTTTATCAACTGGTTTTTTATCAACTGGTTTTTTATCAGCTGGTTGCTTATCAGCTGGTTGCTTATCAGCTGGTTTCTTATCAGCTGGTTTCTTATCAGCTGGTTTCTTATCAGCTGGTTTCTTATCAGCTGGTTTCTTATCAGCTGGTTTCTTTTCAGCTGGTTGCTTATCAGCTGGTTGCTTATCAGCCAGTTTTTTATCAGCCGGTTTCTTATCAGCCGGTTTCTTATCAGCCGGTTTCTTATCAGCCGGTTTCTTATCAGCCGGTTTCTTATCAGCCGGTTTCTTATCAGCCGGTTTCTTATCAGCCGGTTTCTTATCGACAGGTTTCTTATCAGCTGGTTTCTTATCGACAGGTTTCTTATCGACAGGTTTCTTATCGACAGGTTTCTTATCGACAGGTGTCTTATCGACAGGTTTCTTATCGACAGGTTTTTTATCGACAGGTTTTTTATCGACAGGTTTTTTATCGACAGGTTTTTTATCGACAGGTTTTTTATCGACAGGTTTTTTATCGACAGGTTTTTTATCGACAGGTTTTTTATCGACAGGTTTTTTATCGACAGGTTTTTTATCAGCTGGTTTCTTATTGACAGGTTGGTTGGCTTGATTGTCTTGTAAAGATTTGCCTTCTACGTTGATGCTGTCAATGGGTCTTGGTTTTTTCGCACCTGATGGCACTTTGGGCTCTTTTTTGGCAGCCAATTCAGCAACGCTGCCCAATGGGCGGCTCATCTTTTTGGCATCTACTGTGCTGTTATTGCCCTCATTGGTCTCATTATTTTTGCCACGATTTTGATTTTTGTTGCCATAAATCGACTTAGTGGCCTTTTGCTGTTGTGGTTTGTTGTTTTGGTTCTTGTTGCCACTGTTATTGTTGTTGCTGTTATTGTTGTTGCTGACTTTTTTAGTGCCTTGTTTATTGTTTGCAGCTTGGTTTTGCTGTTGGTTCTTGTTCTGCGCTTTTTGTGGTTGTTGCTTGTTTTGCGCCGGTTTTCCAGCTTGATTGACAGGTTTTTGGTTTTTTTGTGGCTGTTTCTTTTTGTTTTGCTTATTAGGCTGCTGCTTATTATGTTGTTGTTTGTTTTGCTGCTGCTTATTGGGCTGCTGCCTGTTGTTCTGTTTTTGGTGGGTTGGCTTTTTAGCACCTTGCTTTTGATTGCGGTTATTTTTTTGTTGACCCCCTTTGGCTGTTCTCTGGTGAGGATTTTTCTTGTGTGGTGCTTTTCTCTGAGGCTTTTTCTTGTTGCTTTCTTTGTTGCCAGCAAAAATACCCTTGAACCACGATGTGATGGCCAAGCCCAAAGAACGTTTTGGTGCTTGGTTTTCGGGTTTAACCATTCTTAAAGCCGGGCTCTCAACCGTTGGAGCAGGTGGATCAATAGATACTGGTTTGTGACAATCCTCAGGTTTAACCAGCTCAATGGCATCTACGTTGATGTTAGATTCGTTGGTGTTCAAGCGTTGTACATGAAAATCTGGGAAGCTCAAGTTTTCGTTTGAAATGATTGAAACTTCTACACCATGGCGACTTTCCATTTCTGACAATTCGGTGCGTTTTTCGTTGAGTATTTTGTTGGCTGTCTCAACTGGAGCTTGAATGACCACGCGACCCGTTTTGGGCTTGATCATTTCTTCTTCAGTCAGTCGGATGACTGAAATCACCAACGATTCCATGGAGCGGATGTAACCGTGGCCGCCACAAGTAGGGCAGGTGATTTGGCTTGAGTCAGAAATCGATGAACGCAATCTTTGGCGCGACATTTCAAGCAAGCCAAATTTCGATATTTTACCGATTTGAACGCGAGCACGATCTGATTCAGCCGCATCTCGCATGCGGTTTTCTACTTCGCGCTGGTTTTTGTGGTTGCGCATATCGATGAAGTCAATGACCACCAAGCCACCTAAATCACGAATTTTTAATTGGCGGGCAATTTCATCAGCCGCTTCTAAATTGGTGTTCAGTGCAGTGGTTTCTACATCAATGCCTTTGGTTGCTTTGGCTGAGTTGATATCGATTGATAGCAAAGCTTCGGTTTGATCTATCACCAGGGCGCCACCAGATGGTAATTTGACCTCACGTTCAAAGGCAGACTGAATTTGGCGTTCTATTTGATACCTTGAAAACAGTGGTGTGTTGTCATTGTAATAAGATAGTTTTTTCAGGTTGTGCGGCATGACTTGCTGCATGAATTCGCGTGCCTTCTCGTAAGACTCACGGTCATCAATCAAAATCTCACCAATGTCAGGCTGTAAGTAGTCTCGCAGCGCTCTGATGAATAAATCACTTTCTTGGTAGATAAAGAATGGACCTTTTTTCTGTTTGGCTGTTGACTGAATGGCTTCCCATACTTGTTTCAGGTAGTTGAAGTCCCAATGCAGTTCTTCAAATGTTCTGCCTAAACCTGCCGTTCTGATGATTACCCCATCATTCTTTGGAATTTCCAAACGTCGCATGATGTCTTGTAAATGGGTTCTTTTTTCACCCCTGATTTGGCGGGAAATACCACCAGCACGGTGGTTGCCGGGCATGTAAACCAGGTACCTACCGGCCAAGGAAATAAAAGTGCTCAGTGCGGCCCCTTTGTTGCCTCTTTCTTCTTTGTTAACTTGAACAATGATTTCATCGCCTTCGTTTAAGGCTTCATTGATGGGTAGTCTGGCTTTGCCTCGAGGTGCTTGTTTACAATAAGCAGGGCTGATTTCTTTGTAAGGCAGGAAACCGTGTCTTTCTGAGCCGTAATTGACAAAACAGGCTTCTAATGAGGGTTCTATGCGGGTGATTTTGGCTTTGTAGATGTTGCCTTTTTTGCGGTAATGTCCCGCCGAGTCGATGTCTAAATCGTAGAGTTTTTGACCATCGGCGATAGCCACACGAATTTCATCGGTGTGGGTCGCGTTGATTAACATTCTTTTCATTTGTGTTCCTTTTTATATTTAAAGGAACGATGATCCATTCAGTGATGCCAAATAAGCACAATAGTGCTCTCAACAAGCCAATTGGGCGGTTGAAAGCTGTTTTCGATGTCGCAGATATTTAAGTTGTGTCAATTGTTTCAGACACTGTTTGAATGATTGAAGTTCATCAGCCACTCAGTTCCCACTCGCGTTGTTTTGCTTTTCGCTTATCGTTGGTTATTTGATTGCAGTGATAACCAGATTTCATGTTATTTTTTGACTGAAATGGTCTCGTTCCATTCAGTAGTGCCTATCATCCATCCAATGATTGTCTGTTCCTGCGAATGTTGTATCGCGTCCTTGGAACCAGGCAGTTTTTTAATCTTTTTGTTCGGTAAAAATTCAATTCGATTACCGAAAATTTCATGTCATCAGAACAGCTGGTTCTGAGATTTGGCAGATTTTAACATTTTTTTGTCTCATTCACATGATTATCTGTTAAAACAGCGAGATGATGCCCAATATACCCGACAAAAAGCCGATTTTTACTGTGACTCAAAACGATGCTGGACAGCGGGTGGATAACTATTTGTTGAAACAGCGCAAACAATTGGCCAAGTCTACTTGTTATAAATTAATGCGCAAAGGACAAATCCGAGTCAATGGCAAACGCATCAAACCAACATTGAAATTGCAATGTGGTGACCAAATTAGGGTACCGCCGTTTGTGTTTTATGTGGATAAGGAACCTGTCAATGTTTCTGAGCAAGAACAACACATGGTTTTACAAACTAAAATTTTTGAGGATGAGGATTATTTGGTTTTAGATAAACCAGCTGGAACACCTGTACACAAAGGATCTGGTCACGATTTTGGGATAATTGAAGTGATCAACTCAATTTCTGGCTACGAAGCAGTCCAATTAGCCCATCGTTTGGACAAGGATACCAGTGGTTGTCTGTTATTGAGCAAAAACAGAGCCGCTTTATTGCGTTTTCAACAAGGCTTGATTGATGGCGTGGTAGAGAAAACATATTTGGCGGTTTTAACTGGCGCTGTTGAACAACCTGTCGAAGTGAATGCTTCACTGGACGTTGATTATCGAGTCAATGGCTTCAGGCATGTGATTGTCAGCCAAAGTGGTAAATCAGCACAGACCAGATTCAAACCCCTGAAACATTTTCGGCAATACACCTTGGTTGAGTGTGAAATATCTCAAGGTCGAACCCATCAAATCAGGGTGCACGCCAAACACATCGGCCACCCAGTGGTAGGAGATGAATTTTATGGTAAAAAACAAGCTGATTTATCCAGAAAGCTCTACTTGCATGCCCACCAACTGAACTTCAATGGAATGACTTGGCTGGCACCTGTGCCGGCTGAATTTAAACTTTTACAGTCATCTATGTGATGGATTTATCCTTTTTTAATGATGATTGCTGCTAAAGTGTTTTTGGGGTTGTTAATTGTTTTCCACTCCACTTATTATTGCTGAAAGCATGGTATTAATTTTCTGAGGAGTAAGCGCCCATGATTGATAAAATTTTTGGTGGTATTTTGATCTTTTGTGCTTTTCAAGTTGTTGCTGCTGGTGATCATGATCACAGCTCAATGACAAGGGCATTGATCAATGATGAAGACATAACGCATACCGCTGTTGTCAGTGGTTCTTGGTTCAATCCAATCAATTGGCAAGGAGGTAATGTGCCTGGTGAGGGTGCTTGGGTGCATGTGCCAACAGGGATCGAATTGGTTTATGACCAAGTCAGTAACAACGTGCTCAAAGCAGTCAAAGTCGATGGGCACCTGAAATTTTCAACGACTTCCTCCAGTCAAATGATAGTTGATACTTTATTGATTGAAGGCTCAGCGCGATTAACTGTTGGTACTGCAAACAATCCAATACCAGCGGCCATCAATGTAGATGTCTTATTCAGCAATGATGGGGATCTGGATGTTATGAAAGACCCAAGCTTGATGGGCCGGGGTTTATTGGGTAGGGGTGATGTGGTGATACATGGTGTGGAAAAGACCCCACACATGAAAGTCTCGAGTGACCCGCGTTCAGGTGACACAACATTGCAATTGGTTGAAACACCATTGAATTGGCGGGTTGGTGATGTTTTGGTGATTGCAGGAACTAAATTTTCAGGGTGGAAGTGGGACAACCAAATTCAAGCTGTCAGGTACCATGGCACCCAAGATGAGGTGGTAACTGTTACAGCCATTGACGGTGGTTTGGTATCTTTTGAACCAGCCCTTCAGTACGACCACATAACCCCTCGTGAAGACCTGAAAACATCTGTGGCGAACATGAGTAGGAACATCACCTTTGCCACCCAAATACCTGAAACCACACCAACCCATCAGCGTGGTCATGTGATGTTTATGGGAGAATCCATTGTTGATGTTCGTTATGCCTCTTTTTTGCAACTGGGCCGCACCGACAAGTCATTTTTGACGCTGGAGGCTGAAGATTTTGAAGTAATACTGCCAGAGAGTAATGTGCGTGGTCGTTATGCCTTTCATTTGCACCGCAAAGGCATCAACGATGAGGAAAAACCAGCCATTGCAATAGGCAATGCTGTTTTTGGCTCTCCTGGTTGGGGCTATGTGCATCATGACAGCAATGCCATTTTTCATAACAATGTTTCTTTTGATACATTTGGTGCTGGGTTTGTGGCTGAAACGGGTAATGAAATTGGTACTTGGTCGAATAATCTGGCAATCAAAGCTGAGGGCAACAGCGCCTTCAATCCCAAAAATGGCAATGACCGTGAATTATTCGATATGGGTCGCACGGGTGATGGTTTCTGGTTCCAAGGTCGCATGGTCAGGAGCATCAATAACATTGCTGCGAGTGTCAACCATGGGTTCGTTTATTTGCATCGTGGCAGCGGCATGTTGCCGTTTCCAGGTTCGGCTTTTATGTTTCCTGAGGCCTTAACTCGAAATGGTCTGTCTGGTGTGGATGATGCACCCATTTTGTCTTTTGCTGACAATGAAAGTTTTGCCTCAACGGTTGGGTTGTATGTGGTGAAAGCCAACCCCAACCAACAACATGACATTCACAGCCATTTTAAAAAGTTCAAAGCCTGGGAGGTCCGCGCGGGAGCGGCTATGGAGTATACCTCGCATTATCTGTTAGAGGATTTTGATGTCATTGGTAAAACACCTGAGGCTTTCAGTACCGCCGCATTTGGCATTGAGTTTGGCACCAATACCAGTGACATGGTGATTAACCAGGCACACATCAGCAACATGCCAATCGGAGTGATTTTGAGTAAGCATTATACCGAGCCTGTGCCGCCACCAGAAACCAACCAATATGTGCTTATTGATGCCACTTTTGAGGACGTGAATTTAGATTATGAGTTTTTTGATCCACTGCTTGATCAGGTGTTACAAGGAGCAGATTTGCAGCTTGATCAGTTTGCAGTATCTATCAACAATGGCAATTATGAATTCCTTTCTCCTGCCACCACAGCTGGCTCCGGTGTTTATTGGCAGGGGACCAAAACTGACAGTATAGGACCCACGCCAGTGCCAGCTGGGACTGACCAGGTTGGTGTACCGGTCTTTGATATGATTGCTGTGGTGAGTGAGGATGGTTATTTCAGGACATCTGATGGCACACCCTATGCGGTGATTGAGGAGTTTTTTACTAACAGAGCCACGGGTGAAATTCATAAACTGGGTTTAAAAACCTTATTGGGGCCTGCAGTGGATGGTGTTTTGGGTGATCCTTTTACCGCTTGGTCGGAAGCTTTTGAAGTCGGCTCCATCGACTTAAACAGTTTGCCACCCGTTGCAGTCAATGATCTGTTCACAGTGACCTCAGAAAGACCCATTTTGTTGGATCTATTAGTCAATGACAGCGACCCTGAAAATGACTTGCTGCTGATTGACGGTATACAACAACCAGAGCGTGGTCGGGTTTTTATGCGTGATAATGGCGCAGTCAGTTATGTTTCAGATTTTGGTTATCAAGGCATTGATAATTTTCGCTATTGGGTCACCGATCAAAATGGCAACTACAGCGTTGCCGATGTCACCATCAATGTCTTAGATGATCTAATTTTCATCAATGATTTTGCTGAATAGGTTTTATTCAAAACCGGCTTGAAAAATCACATCAATGAAGATGTATTCATAAGCTCCGGCATCACATGACTGATCGATGGGGCGAGGCGTGCCAAACTGGTCTGTAGTGACTTGATTACCGCAGCTGGCCGTGCCAAACATGTCATCGACGTGGTTGTATGGTAAATCACCAGTACCAAATTTATGACCATATAAGCCTGAGTCATTGATTTCAACCAATGATTGGTTCAATACCGAGCCCAATTCTGTGAGGTTATTGTCACCAAAAATGCTGCCATCAGCCAGACTTTGAAAGATGGAATTGTTGGTTACGTTGTTGTTATTGGTGATGGCTAAACCTGGTTCAAATACGGATGCATCAATGATGATGTTACCAGTTCCATCAATGCTGCTGTCTACACCATTAAACCCTTGGTTAAAAGCAACGGTGATGAACCTCAGGGTGGTGGTTTGTCCAAAGGTGGTGTTGATTTCAAGTCCGCTGGTGGCAGCGTCGGTGGCTTGGTTATTGCTTATGGTGGTGTTTTCAATGGTGACATCACTGCCAAAACCTCCTGAGACACCAATGCCGCCGCCTTGGTTATTGGCTGTGTTATTGCTGATTTCGCTGTTGATTAAAACCAAACCCGCATTGTCAGTGAAAATACCGCCGCCATTGTTTTCTGCCACATTGTTAATGACTCTGATGTTTTCTAGTCGGGTTTCTAATGCTGACTCTATTAATATGCCACCACCATTACCTTGGTTCGGCGTTTGGCCATTGGCGATGGTCAGGCCTGAAAGGCTGAAGCGCTCTGTACCTGTTGGGATAGAAAGTACGCGGAATAGGTCATTGCCCGAAAGGGTGATTTTATCAGCCCCAGTACCAACTACAGTGAGGTCATTGGAATTAACCACAAGACCATTGTTCAGTGCAATGGTGCCATTCATATCGCGTTTGAAGTTTATCAATGAGGCCTGGTTGTCGTTTTCTGCCGCTGTCATGGCTTCTCTTAAGGTGCAATCACTGGCATCACAGCCATTTTCAGCGCCATCATTGAGGCTGTTCACTTCAAAATAAGTCAGCGTCAGATTAACTGTGCCAGCACTTTGGTTGTTGGCACTGTTTTGCATCAAGTATTTGAATTCAAAAGTGTGGGTTTGGTTGTGGTTGGATGCGAATAACACATTGTTGTCGTTACCTGAGCCGTTGACGCTGACGGTGCCGATGCCATCAGTATAACTGTTGTTGGTACAGTCCAAGTCACTGGTGCCAATGGCGCAAACCGCAACGACCTCTTTGAAATTGTCGTTGCTGATGCCACTGTTGTCGTTACTCAATACATCCAATGGGCTGTTATTGCTGTTAATGGCAGCAGTGAGCACATCATTGGTGGTCAATGGAATGCCGCCTGCCAAGCCCTCATTGCTGTGGCTGAATATCAAAAGTAGGCTGATGATGATCAATGCGGAGGCTTTCTTCATGACACGCTCAAATTCAAAAGCGTAAGATTCTAGCTTATTTTTGTTAATATTTTTTCGTTCAGTTCACAAATCAAGCCCTTTTATCACAACCAATCAATTGAATTTTTGTGGATTGTGACTAAAAGGATGTTTATATGTGGTTTTAATTTCTATATGATGACTCTCTTTCAACTACAGAACCCACTGACCATGCCACACAATACATCTAGATTGATTCAACTGCTGATTTTGACGCTGCTTATTAACTTGCCTTATTCAAGTCATGCCCAAACCGCCAAACGGTTTGAGGCGCACATGGATTTTTTGGCTTCTGACTTGTTGCAAGGGAGAGATACCGGTAGCGTTGGCCACGAAATAGCTTCCCAATACATAGCCACCGAGTTTGCCAAAATGGGTATTTTGCCAGCGGGTGATGATGGGGGTTATATGCAACGCATAGACTTCAAATCAGCTGTGTTGGATTTGGATTCACCCAAAATGTCATTGCGTCATGGTAAAGATGAGCTGGAGCTGGAATTTTTGGAAGAGTTTGCGGTGAGTGCCGATGTCAACCGCTTACAATCAATGGTCTCAGGTGAATTGGTTTTTGTTGGCTTTGGTATTGATGCACCGTTTTTGAACTATAACGATTTTACTGGGGTTGATGTAAAAGGCAAAATTGCTGTGGTCCTGAGGGGCAAACCCAATCACTTTCCCAGTGAGGAGGGCTCACATTATGCCAGAACCAGTACCGAATCAATGATCGATCGTGGCGCCATTGGGGTGATTGCTATAAGCACGCCTACCATTGAGAAAATTTGGGCGTTTTCGCGGGCCAAGGAATACATTGATAAACCCAGAATCAAGTGGGTCAACAAAGGTGGTGCGGTACATAAAGGCAACCCAGAAATACAAGCATCAGCATCGCTGAGTATAGATGCCGGTAAAAAACTCTTTGCGCTGGCTGGTTTGGATTTGGAAAAAGTGTTTGCGCAGATTGAAGCAGGTGAAAAACCCCAAGCTCAAGTCATGAACGTATCAGCTGACATCAGTTATGCATCCACGCACGATGTCACAGACAGTCCCAATGTGGTTGGTATTCTCGAGGGTTCTGATGAGGTGTTGAAACATGAGTATGTGCTGCTCAGTGCGCACACCGACCACATAGGGGTCTCAAGTCACATCGATATTGGCGACAAAATAAATAACGGTGCCATGGATAATGCGGCGGGGGTCTCTACTTTATTGGAAATGGCTCACCAAATCACCCAATCTGGAAAACGTCCCAAACGCTCCATTTTATTGACCATGGTAACGGCCGAGGAAAAAGGTTTGTTGGGTTCTGATTACTTTGCCAACAACCCCACGGTGCCATTAGAAAGTATTGTGGCTAACGTGAATCTGGACATGCCGGTGTTGACCAATGCCTTTGATCAGTTGATTGGTTTTGGTTCAGAACACAGTTCAATGGGTACAGTGATTGAGCAAGCAACCATCAAAAATGGCATGCGCCTGATTCCAGATCCAATGCCTGAACAAAGTATTTTCGTGCGCAGTGACCAATACAGCTTTGTCAAAAAAGGCATTCCTGCGGTTTATTTGGTGCCTGCTGACCAAGCCGATATGAAATTCGATGACCATGAAATATCCAGTGCGGAATTTTTGGTTGAACATTATCACAAACCCAGCGATCAATTGGACTTGCCGATTAACTACGATGTTGCAGCCAAATTCGTTGCTATCAATGCCGCAATTGCAACGGAAATTGCCAATGCTGAAGCACGTCCTCAGTGGAATAAGGACAGCTTTTTTGCCACCATCGATGAACAATAAAAGGGTGTTTATAACTGGCTAGAATTTGAAGAATCTGTTTTTTTAAGCTATCCTGTTTTAAGTTTTCCTTGAAAGATTAATATCGCTTGGATGAAATAAATTGATTGAGGGGGAAAGTATTATGAAAAATTTGGTTCAATTCATTGTTGGTGTGGTTATCTGTGCGCAGGCACAATCTGGTGCTGGATGGAATGGCTGGTCTGTGAATGAAATATATTCGAATCAGACTGGCACAGTTCAGTACATTGAAATAGTTGCTGGGGAGAATGCCAATGCAAACATCGGTGGCAGCGTCATAGCATTTAATTCAGATGGTCAGAATAGCGTTTATGTCATACCAGCAGATTTTATTGATACCACTCAATATTTAATTGCCACACAAGGGTTCTCACAATCACCAGGAAGTGTGCTTCCTGATTTGATCATTCAAGGTTCAATTTTCAATGCTTCTTCATCAATGTTAACCATCAACATGGATGGTGATTTATTCGAGCTGAATCCTTTGGTACTTCCCGAGGATGATTTTCTTGCCATAAGTTTTGATCAAGCCATTGTGGTTAATAGCCCAACAAACAACATGGGTGAGGAGGGGCAATTGTTAGAAAGCCCAATTTTCCAAGATGGTTTTGAGTTTTGTGGCAATCCAATCATTCAATACCGGGATGCAGACCAAGATTTAACCGGCAATCCATTTAATTCAATAACTTCATGTGCCTTAGAGCCGGGCTTTGTTTTAGATGCCAGTGATTGTGATGACAATGATGCGCAAATTAATCCAAGTAGTTCAGACGATCCAGATGTGGATTTTATCGACAGTAACTGTGATGGCATTGATGGTGACAGGGCCAACAGTATTTTCGTTGCAGTAGGTGCTGATGGATCCGGGTTAACAGCAGATGACCCAATGGGCGATGCTTATGCAGCGCAACAACTGGCCATTGATAATAACAGGCAATGGTTGCTGTTGGGCTCAGGGGTGTATTCTTTTGGTGTTGTTAATGATGCGGATTTGTTACCAGGTGTTAACATGGCTGGCAAGTACCTCAATGAATTTGAGAATCGCCACATCGATCCTTTTAATTATGATTCTCGCCTTTCCACACCTTTTCATGGGGCCAAATTGGTTGGCGGCTCTGCTGGTCAAACCTATCAAAATGTGTTTTTCGGTGGCGGTGGAACGCCACCTGAAGCAACAAACTATGCCTTAACGATTGAGGATTCTTTGCAGGTCAACCTACAAAATGTTTCGTTAATTGCCAGCAGTGGTGGTAACGGTATTGATGGATCAGACGGCAGTGCTGGCATCAATGGCAACAATGGCGGCACTGGTGGCAGTGGTGTTGAAAACGATGATGGTTTCAGTTGTAGTTCTGGCTCTGCGCCTTCCAGGGGTTCTGGTGGTGTCAGTGCATGCAATCAAGCGGGTGGACGTGGAGGCAGTGCCGGGCTTGGCTCAGGTAATGGCAGCTCTGGGTCAGCTGCAGAAAATATAGGCGGAGCCGGTGGAGGCGGTGGTATAGGTAACAGTGGACAGTCTTCTCGTGATGGAGGCAATGGCAGCAATGGTACTGACGGAGATTCCGGCACCAATGGTCTTGGGGGTATTAATTTCATTGAATTTATAAATAATGAATTCTCACCCTCATCTGGGAGCGCTGGTACTGCTGGAAGCAACGGTCGAGGTGGTGGCGGTGGCGGCGGTGGCGGCGGTGGTGCTTTTGCTTGTGATTCTTATGGTGGTGCCGGCGGCGGCGGTGGGTCTGGAGGCTGTGGCGGTTCGGCAGGCTCGGCAGGTACTGGAGGCGGTGCGAGCATAGCGTTGCGGCTGATCAATTCAAATGTTGATGTGGTTAACTCAAATTTTAATGCTCAAAATGGTGGTAATGGTGGTAGCGGCGGGTTTGGCGGTCAAAGAGGATTGGGTGGTTTTGGTCGGGGCGGTGGCAGTGATGAAGATGATTCCGGCGAAGGAGGAGCAGGTGGCGATGGCGGTGATGGTGGTAGCGGCGGCAATGGTGGCGGCGGTGCAGGCGGTGCAGTCATCGGGGTGGTCTGTTTAGACGGTTCGTCTCTGAACGTTGATGTTGCCACCCAAATCAATGTTACCAATGCAGGCAGTGGCGGTTCAGGAAGTCCATCTGGTCAAGACGGTCAGATTTTAGAAACTTATCAATGTGATTAATCAGTACATAATCACATGGGTTCTGTTCAGCTGGAGGTATGAGCCACTCAAGACTTTGCTCAGTCTCAAGTGGTCTGTATAAATGTCAGAACTGAAGGCGCAAGTTAAAAGTAATTCTTCAGTTCTTCAGTTCTTTAGTTCTTCATAGTGATTTGTTTTCCTTTAATGGAACCGGTTTATTGGTGGGCCATGAATAGGTCCAAATCCTTTTCAACACACTGCCGTACTGTTTGAAAAAAGAGCCGGTGTTATAGGGTATCCCATGTTTCTCGGCTATGGCAGCCACTTGGGGTGCCATGTCATAATAACGGTGTGCCGGGATATCAGGAAACAAATGGTGTTCAATTTGGCAACTCAAATGACCGGTCAAGATGTGAAACCAGCGATGACCAGTTAAATCCGATGAGCCCAGCATTTGTCGATAATACCACTGGCCTTTGGACTCACCCTCGCATTCTGCCTCGGTGAAGGTTTCCACATCACCGGTAAAATGACCACAAAATATGATGGTTGAGGTCCATAAGTTTCTGAGTAGGTTGGCGCCAATGTTAGCGGCCAGCACGAAAAAAAACATGGGGCCTGCCAGTAAGGGGAAAAACAGGTAATCTTTGAAGATTTGTCTACCGGCTTTGCTGAAAAACATCTTTTTAAGTTGTTTGTCACTCAGGGTGCTGGTGCGATTCTTTTTCTTTTTACCGATGAACACCCGCTCGGCTGCCAGTTCATGGTAAGCAACACCCCATTCAAACATCAGGCTGAGGTTGAAGTAGGTCAGGAACTGCCAGCAATTTTTTCTGCGCCAGGGTAAATCGTCACTCATGCGTAACAGACCGTAGCCAAAATCGCGGTCTTTACCGATGATGTTGGTGTAGGTGTGGTGTTCGTGGTTATGGATGCGTTTCCATGAGCCAGCATCGCTGGCAATGTCCCACTCATAAGTTTTTGAGTTGATGTTGGGGTCGTTCATCCAGTCATACTGGCCATGCAGGACATTATGACCAATTTCCATGTTCTCTAATATCTTGGCAAAAGCGAGCAATAACATGCCGGCCATTAAAAACCACAGGCTGAAAAAGCACAGCAGCATCAACACCCTTGAGATCAATTCGGCGGTTCTTTGTACGGTGATCACTCGCCTGATGTATCTGGCGTCTTTTTCGCCCACTTGAGCAACAGTCTCAGCGCGCAGCTGGTTGAAGTCTTGCTCTAACTGTTGAAAGTTTATTTGCGCTTTTTTATTCATCTTATAAGTCCAAGGTAACGTCACCGGCAGCGACTGACACACAAAGTTGTATGTCCTCCTCGCCAGTGTCTGAAAATTGTTCGGTTAAAGTGTTATAAACCACACCCTGTTTTTTGCGACATTTGCATTGGTGGCATACACCCATGCGACAACCGCTGGTGGGATTGAGTTCAGCCGCTTCAGCCAGTTCTAATAAAGTTTGGGGGTGGTCTTTTTCGGTGTTCACTGTGGTTTGACTGGAGGCAAAAACAACCTCAGCATCGTTATCGATGGTGAAGTTCTCAATCGGTTTGGGGCCAAATAATTCATGGTGGATGTTATTTTCTGCAACACCCAGTTGTAACAATATTTCTCTGCTGGTGGTGATTAATCCGTGTGGACCGCACAGGTAGGCCACGCGTTTTTCTAAGTCTTTACAATGGTCTAATAATTGCTGCTCATTGATCAATCCCTTTTGTGCTGTGTCTATCATGGTGACTTTCAGATGAGGCATGGTATTCATCAACAGTGGCCATTCGAGCGCGAACAAAGGCTTAGTTGCTTGGTTGTAATAAATCAAGTGCACATCACGTTGGGGTTCGCTCAATGACAATTCTTGAATGAAGCTTCTGAATGGCGTGACACCACTGCCACCAGCAATAAATAAAAGTGGCTGGTTGTTTTTGGGCAGAGTGAATTGACCCCTGGGAGCAGAAATATTGATGGCATCACCAGCTGCGATGTTATTGGCTAAAAAAGGAGTGACTTTACCTTGTTCTTGTTGGCGGATGGTGAGCTCTATCAAGCCAGTTTGTTGCTGGTATTTCGGCGCGCAGGAAAGGCTGAAAGTTCTCAGGTATCTGACACCAGCAATTTCAACTTGTAGGTCGAGATGCTGTCCAGCAATGAAGCCAGGCCATTTACGCTGTGGTCTGATGATTAAGCTGAACACTTGTTCGCTCTCAACCCTGTTTTCTATAACCACTGCATTGAAACCATTGGCTTGCCACTTAGGTCGAACCAGTTGGGCCAAGGGTTCAAGATAGGATTTAAAGCTACTTTGGTTGGTCAGCGCTTTGGTCAACCACCTATTTTTTGTCATTGTTGCTTTCATTATACATCTCATTTTGAGCGTACAAGTGTACTCTTAAATAATTTTAATGCAAGGGAAAACGAGAATTTCTAATGAATTAAAAGCAACAATAATTAACTGTAGGTGCGGTGAAACTGCATCAAATGAGTTTTCAGGTAGTGCTTACAAATGTAAGCAAAGAAATTTTAAGAGTGGTCTTCCAAATCCGCAGCGCCAGCTGCGATGTAACGCAACTGAGTGATCGCACGGTCTTGTAGTTGTTGCCTTTGATTGGGTTTGCTGGCTATGGATTCGGCGCCCGCATTGAAGATAACTGCCACCATGGCTTCTGCTTGGGCGTAGGCTGAATCATGGTTGAAACCAGCAGTTTGGATGTAGTCTGTTAATTCCACCACGAAATACTGTATTTCTCTGGCCACAGCCACCCGCAAAGCCCGGGTAGTACCTGAGCGCTCATGAAACAGGATTCTGAAAATATTGGGATTGGCTTGGGTGAACTCCATGAAAGTGCTGACCGAACTGGCAATGACACTGCCTTTTTTCTTGATTCTTTGCCGTGCTTTGCGCATCACTTGGCGCAACGCCAGCCCTGATTCGTCGACCAAAGTCAATCCCAACTCTTCCATGTCTTTGAAATGCCGATAAAAAGAAGTGGGTGCAATGCCTGCCTCTCTGGCCACCTCGCGTAACGACAAACTGGCAAAACTTTTACTTTCCCCCAGCTGGCCGATGGCGGCATCAATGATGGCACGACGGGTGCGTTCTTTTTGTTGTGATCTGGATAAGGTCAAACGTTTATGAGGTCATAGAAAATAAACAGCCTATCAACTTGCGCATTTGGAATCAAGCAAGTTCTTTAAGCTGATAATAATTGTGTGATTGTCATAAAGTTGTTATATTTGTGAAGCTGTTAACAATTTTGCAACAAACTTGCTGACAGAATGACAGGTGATTTGTGCCATTAGGTGCATTGTTTTAGAGGTGTTTAGACGATGTAGGCCAGGTCATTTTTAAAGAGTGGTGTTGTTAAGTCATAAAAATAAAAAACATAAAACATGAAACAACGCCTTTAATTGGATCATACAATTGATTTTAATTAATGGAGTAAAGCACGAACCCACGTCTTGATGCTGACAACATCTCAAAGATCTTCAGCCATAGCTGATGCGGTTATTGCGTCCTAAGACTGGACGATACATCAATTTTGGTCCTCACTATACTAAGAGGAAGTACAAAATGAAAACCATCAGTAAATTAACCACCTTTGGCTTGTTAGTTGGAGGCATGTGTTCAACGGCGTTGGCACAAACAGATTTATTTTATCCTGAAACACGAACCAAAGCTGGCCTTGAGCCCACTTCAAGTGTGATTCGAGCTTTGTCAGCCAATGACAGTGTTGAATACATTGAGCCGATTGGCTTGAATGTCAATGCCCTGCAAAAGAGTACTGGAGCACTTAATTTAAATTTTGCCAGTGACTTGAACTTCAAAACCACTCAAGTGCGCACCTTTCCGATTGATGATGAATCCTATGCGTGGGTGGGAGAGATTGATCTGGGGCTGAAGAAAATCAGCAAAGAGCCAATCGACTACGGCAAAGAAATCAACGCCAACCAAGCCGTATTTATGGTCAATGGTGATCGCGTCTTTGGACAAATCATTATTGAAGGTTTGGTTTATGAAGTGCGTACCATGGAGAAGGGTGATGGTTATTTATTGGTGAAACGTGATTTCAGTGTTTTAAGTCACAAAGATGACACACCTGCGCAAACATTCAACGTCAAACCAACCAGTACAGTGAATCAAAAAATGGCCTCTAACGTGGTTGATGTGATTCAATTGATTACTGACCAAGCCATCAATGATGAAGGCGGTGTCTCATCAGCAGTAGATGCCATGCGTTTTTTCATCACCCAATCTAATCAGGTTTACAACACCAACGGCATAGATTTAGAAATGCGCAATGCAGGCTTGTACCGTGCTGGCGCTGAGTTGAATACCAGTTCATCCAACATGTTGTCGCGTTTGCGAAGAACCAATGATGGTTATTTGGACAACGTTCCCGGCACACTCAGGAACCAAACCAATGCCGATTTGGTGGTTTTGGTTACCAGTCGTTTGAGGAACCAAGGTTTGTGTGGCCAAGCTGATGGCATCGGTGTCGGTCAGGCCAACGCTTTCTTCATCATTGATCACGATTGTACTGATTTCACTTTCGTGCATGAGGCTGGCCATTTGTTTGGTGCACGTCATGACAACGATCCAACAGGAACGCCATACAGTTTTGGTCGCGGTTATGTCGATGCTGTGGGTAACTTTAGATCAGTAATGGCTGTTAGTTCAAATCCACAACCTCGTTTGGGTGGTTTCTCCAACCCCAACCAGACAGCTGGTGGTCGTCCATTTGGTACTTCAAGCCGCAACAACAAACGCGTGCATGATTTACGTGCGGCCTTTGTTGCTGGTTTCAGATAAGCAGTTAACAACGATCTAAACACACCTATGGGTGTGTGAAAATGAGCCCTCAGCGATTTAATTGTTGGGGGCTTTTTTTATCCATCAAGCTGTCATTGTGTTATCAACATTTTAAAACGGCTGGTTTCTGACTTAATTGAACTCGATACCGACATGCTTTAAAATAAACAGTGTAAACCAGATTGATTGACTCTCACTGAGCATTGGTAGCTGGTGCAACAATAAGGGGGAAATATGAAGAAGCTGATTTTATTTGGGATGCTGTTTTTCAACGTCCATGCCATGGCGCTTGGAAATAATGGCTGGTTTGTCAATGAGGTTTATTCCAATCAAGCTGGCACCGTGCAATACATTGAGTTTAATTATATTGACACCGCTCAATTAGACATTGTTGGCACTCAAATCACCATCACTGATGATTTTACCACCAAAGAAATTATCATTCCATTTGCGGTAACAGAGCCCACACAGTTTCTCATCTCTGATCAGGGTTTTGTGCAGTCAGTTGGCTCGGTACAACCACTATTTACGGTGGCAGGGCCATTGTTCGATGTTAACTCAACTACTTTATCAATTGCTTTTGGTTTCGATCCTCCTTTTGTCATAGATCCTTTGATTTTACCTGATGATGAATTTTTGGCGCTCAATCGCAACTTGGAGTTTGTGCCCAATTCACCGACCAACAATGCAGGAGAAGTCGGTCAACTACCAGAACCGCCTTTGTTTTTTGATGGTTTTGAATTTTGTAAAAAACCCATTGTTCAATACAGTGACAATGACGTTGATGGCTTTGGCAATCCGTTCAATGCCATCTCATCCTGCCAGCTCGAGGCTGGTTATGTGGTAGATAACAGCGACTGTAATGACACCAATAACAATGTGTTTCCTGGTAATGAGGATTTACCCGATTTGAATTTTATTGACAGTAACTGCGATGGCATAGATGGTGATGTGACTGATAGCGTATTTTTGGCAGTTGGAGGCAATGGTTCAGGCTTGGGCGCAGATGATCCTATTGGTAGCCCAGATGCTGCCTTTCAATTGGCCCTTGATCAGAACAAAAGCTGGGTGTTGATGGCTGCGGGTAATTTTTCTTATGGTGATGAATTCAATAATGCTTTACCCGTTGGTGTGAACCTGGCTGGGAGCTATGTGAATGCATTTCAAAACCGGATCCAAGCGATAGAAACGACGCTGGATGTGCCCTATCAAGGCCTGCAGCTGGAGCTGTCACTGGAGCCGCACACCTATCAGTATTTGCGCATCAACAGTGCTGATGATGCGCCATTATTAACCAGCAGTTATGCTTTGACCGTGCGAGATGTCGATCAAATCAGACTGGAAAAAGTTGCACTTAATTCCGGTAATGGCGGCAATGGAACTCGAGGAAGTAATGGTACCAATGGTGCTGTCGGTGTTAATGGTACCGCTGGTGGTGATGGTGTTGAGAGTGATGGTTTTGGTTGTGCTTCAGGCAGCCGGCCAACGGTTGGTCAGGCAGGTAATGCCTCTTGCAGTATTTTTATTGGTGGCGGCACAGGTGGGCTTTCAGGATTGGGAGAAAACAATGGTTTTCCTGGTGGTGATGGCTTGTCTGGCGGTGGTGATGGTGGTGCTGCTGGTGTTGGTAATGGTTCACAAAACACCAGGAACGGTAGGGATGCTGATGGTGGCAGCCCAGGTGGACCAGGCAGTAACGGCGAGCCTGCCAGTAATGCCATCGAATTTGTTAACTCTAATTACGTCATCACGGTGGGTGAAACCGGTTCCAACGGCGCTAATGGCCTGGGCGGCGGTGGCGGCGGTGGCGGTGGCGGCGGTGCTTTTGCCTGTGATTCATATGGTGGTGCCGGTGGTGGCGGTGGCTCGGGCGGTTGTGGTGGCTCAGGTTCAGAAGGTGGTATGAGTGGTGGTGCCAGTATCGGTTTGCGATTGGTTAATTCAAATGCCACCGTGAATCAATCGAACATCAACAATGCATTGGGTGGTGCCGGTGGTGATGGTGGCAGCCCCGGGACTGGAGGTCGAGGAGGCTTTGGTCGCCCTGGTGGTGATGCGGAAGATGATTCTGGAAGTGGTGGCGATGGCGGCGATGGTGGACGCGGTGGCGATGGTGGTACTGGCGGTGGTGGCGCTGGTGGTGCAGCAATAGGCATCGTGTGTCTGGACTCATCTACCTTGAATTTAGATCAGGACACGCAGTTTGACAGCCAGGGGCCTGCAGTGGGTGGCAGCCCGGGTAACAACATCGGTCAACAGTTGGACACTTTTGCCTGTGATTGATGTTATTCACCTATCTGACTTACATCTTGGATTGATGGTTTGCGTCGATTAAAATATGGTTTTTTTCAATCGACGCAACCATGTCAATCCATAACCAAAACAATGACCTGCCTCGCGGCTGTATACAGCAACTGGAAATAACTTCTGAATGCCTCAAAGGCAATCCCTTGGGTGACCCACACGTGCGCCAAGTGCCGGTGTATTTGCCGCATGCCTATGATGCTTGTGATGCTGATGAGAATGGTTCATACCCAGTGATGTATTACCTGGCGGCTTACACCAACAGTGGTCAGGGTGTGGTTGAATGGCGCGCCTTCGGGGAGAGCATACCAGAACGCTTAGATCGGATGATTCACGAGCAGAAAATGGGCCCGACTGTGGTGGTGTTTCCAGAATGTTTTACTCGTCTGGGCGGCAATCAATATTTAGATTCGCCGGCCATGGGCGCTTATGCCAGCCACATTCACGATGAATTGATCCCCCTGGTGGAATCAACCTATGCGGTGAAAAAAGGTGCTTCCCACCGTGCTGTGTTGGGTAAATCTTCTGGTGGCTTTGCGGCGATTCGTTTTGCCATGGATTTTCCGGGGCAGTGGGGTGCCATTGCCAATCATTCGGGTGATGCTGGTTTTGATTTATTGTACCAACGTGATTTTCCTGCAGTGGCTGATATTTTAGCTCAGTTCAATGGCGATATTGAAAAGTTCATCAAACGTTTCTGGAAAGCCAAAAAAGTCATGGGCTCACACATATTGGCGATGATGCACCTGTGTATGGCTGCCACGTACGATGGTGAGGATGCCAACGATGTTAAATTACCATTTGACCTTGATACCTGTGAACTGGATGCGGTGCGTTGGCAAAAATGGTTGGCACATGATCCGGTCAATCGAGTTACGCAATCGGTCACTGCACTGCAACAGCTGAATGGCTTGTATATGGATTGTGGATTTCGTGATCAATATTACATTCACTATGGCATGCGACAGCTATCGAAAAAGCTTGAAAAAGCCCAAATTGAACACACTTATACTGAGTTTAATGGCACCCATTCGGGCATAGATTACCGACTGGATGAATCCTTACCCTATTTGTACGAGAAAATAAAATGATAAAAGTCAGTGAATCAGCCATAGAATTTTTGTCTGGCGTGATCAGTGAACAAGACATCGACGATTTGCATTTAAAGGTTGATGTGCAAAATGCTGGCACCCCGGCGGCCGATTGTCACCTGGGTTTTTGTGAAGCCGATGAGATGGATGATGACTATGACATCCAAGAGCTGGGACCGTTTAATTTGTATTTGGCCAAGGCGGATGAGGCTTACTTTGTTGATGCTGAAATTGACTATGAAGTGCAAGGTGCCAGTGGTCAACTGAACATCAAAGCGCCAATGCTCAAGGGTCAATCGCCTGATGACGATGCACCTTTATTTGAGCGTTTGTCTTATTTCATTGATGCCACCATCAATCCAATGCTGGCATCACATGGAGGTAGGGCTACTTTGACTGCGATTGAAGCGGATAAAGCCTACATTGAATTTGGTGGCGGCTGTCAAGGTTGTGGCATGGCTAAACAAACCTTGTCACAAGGCATGCAAACACAAATAACCAACACCTTTCCGGAAATCAACGACGTGCTGGATGCCACCGATCACGCCCAAGGTGAAAACCCTTACTACTGATGATGACTGATAACCCGAACATTGTAGATGTCACTGCCGATACATTCATGGCAGAGGTCATTGAGAAATCAAAAGACATACCGGTGTTGCTCGATTTTTGGGCTGACTGGTGTGAGCCATGTAAAAATCTGACACCAATCCTGCATGACATCATTGAACAGCACCCAGGTCAGCTGATGCTGGCCAAGGTGAATACCGATCAAGAACAGATGTTGGCGCAACAAATGGGTGTTCAAAGCTTACCAACCGTGGCTTTATTGAAAGATGGACAGATTGTTGATAATTTCATGGGCGTTAAGCCAAAAAGTGAAATCATTACTTGGCTCACTGAGCACATAACACTGGGTGCAGTTGAGGCCGAACCTGAAGTGAACACCGATGTTCAAGTTTTGATTGAGGCAGAACAATATGAAGCGGCGTTGGCGGCATTAATGGAGCTGCCACAAGAACAAGCTGTTTGGCAGATGATAGAAGTTCATTTGTTGATGAACAATATCGATGCAGCACAAAAACTATACGATGGCCTCTCAGAAGAACAATTGAAATTGCCTGAGTCAGATCAAGCCAAAGCCAAAATTCAGCTTGCGGGTGTAGATGCCAATGATCAATTAGCCGGCATCAAACAACAAATCACCCAAGGCCGGGTAGAGCCAGCGATTGAAGCATTATTGGTTTTATTGCAACAGCAAAAGGACGATGCTGATGTCAGGCAATTGTTGTTGTCTTCATTCAGCCTGCTGGGTGATGCCAAATTAGCTGCTAAATACCGCCGCCGCATGGGCTCGCTGCTTAATTAATCATAAATTGATAACAAAATAAACTGGAGAAAAATAAATGTATAAGTTCGTCCTGTTACTGGGCTTGTTTTTTGCTCAGATCACCATGGCACAAGAGCAAGAAGAAGCCAAGAATTACCTATCTAAGGCCACTCAAGTGGGTGAAAATGTTTGGATTGGTCCGCAGCCTTCTGAACAAGATTTCAATGAATTGGCCGCTGAAGAGATTGGTGCAGTGATCAATACCAGAACTGCCGCTGAAATGGCCGACATGCCATTCAAAGAAGTTGAACAAGCCAGTCAATTCAACATGAATTACGACTTATTAGAAATCGGTGAAGGTCATGCTTATTCTCCAGCGAAGTTAAGTGAGTTTGACCAACTGATGACAGCCAATGCCGGTAAGAAGATGTTGTTGCATTGTCGTTCAGGCAATCGAGCCACTCAGCTATATACTGCTTGGCTGATTAAGCACCAAGGCAAATCTGCAGCCGAGGCGTTGCAGGCAGTTGGCTCCAAAAGTGATGAGCTGAACGATGCCGTGAAGGCATTGTTGGGTCGCTGAAGCAACTCCCCCTCTGTTCATGGTTATCGCCGGCTTGGTTCGGCGATGCACCAATATTTCAACACCGAATCCTGTAAATCAATTAAAATTCAGGCTTCAAACCATCTCAATGAAGGATTAATACATGAAAGTCATAACTCGATTTGCTCCCAGTCCTACTGGTTACCTGCATGTAGGCGGCGCCAGAACAGCGCTTTTTTCATACCTCTATGCCCGCCACCATGGTGGTCAATTTGAGTTGCGAATTGAGGACACCGACACCGAACGATCCACAGAAGCGTCTGTAAACGCTATCTTTGAAGGTATGAATTGGTTGGGTCTTGAGCATGATTCAGAAGTGAAATACCAAAGCAAAAATCTGGCTCGCTACCATGAGGTGATTGAGCAATTACTGGCCAATGATCAGGCTTATTATTGTGATTGTTCAAAAGCGCGCTTAGATGAAATGCGTGAGGCACAAATGAAAAAGGGTGAAAAGCCAAGGTACGACGGTAAATGTCGCAACGCAGGCCTTGAAAAATCAGCTGATACCATCATTCGATTCAAAACCCCTCAGTCAGGCGAAGTGCATTTTAAAGACGGCGTTCGGGGTGACATCACAGTGGCGAATGCCGAATTAGATGATTTGGTAATCGCTCGCGCCGATGGTATGCCCACCTATAATTTCAGTGTGGTTATTGATGATGCGGACATGGGCATCACCCATGTGATTCGTGGTGATGACCACATCAACAACACACCCAGACAAATTAATATTTATAAAGCACTTGATTTACCGGTGCCAGAATTTGCCCATGTACCGATGATATTAGGTGATGACGGCGCACGTTTGTCCAAACGCCATGGGGCCGTGAGTGTGATGCAATACAGCGATGATGGCTACTTACCAGAAGCGGTGCTGAATTATTTGGTGCGTTTAGGCTGGTCCCATGGCGACCAAGAGTTGTTCAGTAAAGCTGAAATGATTGAGTTGTTTGATTTATCCGGTGTGAACAAAGCACCCAGCGCTTTCAACACCACCAAACTCAACTGGATCAACCAACAATACCTGCAACAAGCCGATGATTTGAGGTTGGTTGGTTTGGTGCAAAAACGCTTAGAAACACTGGGTGTGCACTTACCTACTGAATTGAATTTGACTCAAGTGGTCGAAATGTTCAAAGAGCGGGCGCATACCATCAATGAGTTGGTTGATTTAGGTTTATTCCTGCTGCAGCCACTTGATGGCTACGACGAAAAGGCCGAAAAGAAGGCCTTCAAAGAATCTGCCATTGAGCCTTTGCAAGCGGTCATCGCCAAATGTGAGGCGATTGATGATTGGGCTGGTGCTGATTTACACCAACTGATTGCTGATGTGGTGGCTGAATTAGAGGTTGGCTTTGGCAAGGTTGGCATGCCGGTTAGGTTGGCCTTATCTGGTCAAGCCCAGGGACCTGCCAATGATGAAATCATGCAGGTATTGGGCAAAGATGAAACCATCAATAGATTACAAAATGCACTGAGCTACTTGACTGAAAAATTCAGTTAACGTTTTTTTGTTTCATCTGTATTTGACGGGTGTGATGGCATATTGATTGTTTTTATCAAACAGAAAAAATGAAACTTAAAAACATGACTTGGAAGGGAAAAACGGTTTTATTCGGTTTTTTCGCATTGATGCTGGCTTCATTGTTATTTGTTGGAACTGCCATGGCCATTGAAGAACCTGAATTCACCTTGATCAAAAAAGACAAACCTTTTGAATTGCGGGCTTATGAACCCATGATTGTGGCCGAAGTGGAAGTGTCGGGTGACATGAAAGAAGCATCCAATCGAGGTTTCAGGTTGATAGCAGATTTTATTTTTGGTAACAACACCGCCAGAGATGGAGACAGTTCGAAAATCAGCATGACGGCACCGGTAACCATGGAAGCCCAGTCAGAAAAAATCAGCATGACGGCACCAGTTACGATGGAACAGAACAATGGTACAGACTCATGGCGGGTGCATTTTGTGATGCCATCAGAATACAACATGGATACCTTACCCAAACCCAATAATTCACGAGTCAATATTCGAGAAGTGGCGCCGCAAGACTATGCCGTCATTCGATTTTCAGGTTTTACCGGTGATAAAAAAGTGGCGAAGAAAACCCAAGAGTTACTCGATTGGATGCAACAAATGAGCCTCACACCGATTGGAACACCAGAATTGGCCAGGTACAACCCACCGATAACACCCCCATTCTTCAGGCGCAATGAAGTGATGGTCAGGTACAAAGCTGAGGGATGATTGAAAATTTCATGTCTTTTGACATTGTTTTTTAGGCTTTGATTCAGGCACAATATTCAAGCTAATTTAACTGAACATGCTTGATGCCATCGACCGCTAGATTTTGGCTGACGGGTGATATTCGAATCGACGCAGTCACCCAAAAGTCCTATCACAACCACAATGAAATCCAATTGTCGGATTTGTCTTTCAAAACCATGAAAGCGTTGATCAATGCATTCCCAGAGCCTTTGTCGAATGATGATTTGATTGAGCAGGTCTGGCAGCACACTGCGGTCAGCCCAGAGACTGTGACACAGAGAATCGCGTTGATACGCAAAGCATTCAATGAGGTTGGTTTGGATGCCAAAACTTACATTGCTGCCACTCGGCACGTCGGTTACCGTTGGTTAAAACCCATCAGCCAAAGTAACAGCAAATCCACATTTAAGAAAGTGGCTATTTCAGTATTTGTCTGTGCATTCATTGGTATCGGTTCTTGGTTATATTGGAGCGATCAAGCAAGGCCCAATTTGCCCATCAAAGCCACGGCAACAGTCTCTGCTGAAGATTTGTCACAACAAGCTTGGAGCTACTTAGACAAACACAGTGCACACAGTAATCAATTGGCCATCGGGCTGTTCAGGCAAGCATTGGCCATAGACAAAGATGAGGTCAATGCGTTGACTGGATTGTCTATTGCATTGTCTCATCAAGTGACTAAATTCAATCAAGATGCCAAGTTATTGACCGAAGCGCGAGAACGGGCGCAACAGGCCACTGAATTGACGCCATCACACGCCCAAGCGTGGGCTGCCTTGGCATTTGTTGATGATGCGGCAGGTGACATTGATGCAGCCATTGCCGGTTATGAAAAAGCCATTGAGTTGGCACCGAAAAACACATCAACTGTCAGTTCTTTGGCTTATTTGTATGCCGTAAAAGGTCAATTGGTCGATGCTTTGCAATTGAACCTTTCGGTACTCGGTTCGCAGCAACTGTATTTGGATTTACAAATTGCCCAAGTTATGAATCTGCTGGGTTTTGACGTAATGGCTGAGCAGTGGTACCACAAAGCAGACGTACTGGGTCCAGACAATGTTTTCGCGACCCACCAAAGGGCGCAATTTTACCTGGCACAAAACCAACCAAGCCAAGCTGCAACAGTCATTGAACAAGCCCAACAACGTGGCATACTGAGACCTGAACTGCCCACGTTGCAGGGTCTGATGGCATGGAAAAAGAGCGATATACCATTGGCTATTAATCACTTCAAAACAGCCCAAATGATTGATGAGAGTGACATGCGCAGTTACCTGCTTCTGCAAGCCCTGTTGGGCAATGACCAGCAGATGCAGCAGCATGGTTGGTTAAGTGGTACGTTCAGTTGGCCAGATCAATCTGTCTACCAAGCACAATATTATGCCGTGGTGGGAGAAACGGATTTGGCCTACCAAGCTTTGTCGTTGGCTTTTGATCGGGGCTATCGTGATCATGCTTGGTTAACTTGGTCACCGGCATTTGAGCCACTAAAGACCGATGATCGGTGGGCTGAATTGTTGTTACAGATACAGGCAGATGTGGCAGCACAGCGCCAAGTCATTCTCAACGCCGACTGGTTACCCACATCATTTTTGAACCCCAAAAATTAGCGTTTCAACAAAGCCGGTATGACATGTTCGGTGAGTATTTTTTGTGACTGTGGGTGGGCATAGTTTGTGTTGTATGCTTGGCTGGTAATCACCACTTGGGCATTCAGCGCCGGTAACATGAACAGGTAGTTGCCACCGTTTCCAGCAGCAGCAAAAGCTGTGATGTTTTGTTCTTCAACGACAAAGTCAAAAATCCACCACAAATAACCATACTCAATACCGCGGTTGACATCAATCACTGCTTTGCGGCTCAACGAGTCATCAATCCACTGTTTGTCTAATACCTTCTGCTGGTCGAATTGGCCTCCGTCCATCATCATTTGTCCGATTTTAATCCAGTCCATGCTGCGCAAGCGCATGCCGCCGCCGCCATTGGTGACGCCCAAAGGGGTGAAGCTATTGATTGGTGGTTTGATGCCCAAAGGATTGAATAATTTAGCTTGTAAGTAGGCTGACATTTTTTGTTGCGTTACTCGTTCAACCACATCAGCCAATACTTGAACCCCACCGGTGCAATAATAAGCGGCTCGGCCGTATTTACTATCTGCTGGGGTTTGGCGCCACGGGGCCGTACCACGTATGGGTAAATCGAGCATGAACTGCGTCCAGTCCTCAATGATGTACATCTTTTCCTCATTGCCACGTGAGGCGTTGTTCCAGTCATCACATTCCAACAAACTACTCATGGTTAACAAATCTTCCAGGGTGATTGCTGACTTTCGCTTATCTGGGTTCTTTAACGGCAGTTTGTCTTCGAAGTAAGGCAGGACTGGCTGCTCTACAGTTTTAATTAAACCATCTTTGATGGCCAAACCAACCGCCAGAGAAGTGATTGATTTACTGGCTGAGCGCATGTCATGTTGCGTTTCTGCATCACTGCCATTGAAGTACTGTTCATATATGATGTTTTGATCTTGAGCGATAACCACACTGGTTATTTGTTTGAATTCATTCGTTTTGATGTTATCTCGTATTGCGCTCAGTTTATCGAGACTTTTGGCATCAGTCAGGGTGGTAGTTAAAAGTGTGATCAAGCATAAGGTTTTTAGTAACATGGCATTTCTCGGTTGATAAAACTCCAGATTACACACACCATCAAAAACTTGCATGAAAAGGGCTTAAAGAAAAATAAAGAAAAATAAAGGGTGATTTAACTGATTGAAAGTATTGCTTTTATGGTGGATTTAACTTTTTTAAAATCACAGTCTGATGATGCCGCTTAAATCAGTCGTCACTCAATGATTGAGTAGCAAAACAGCACCAATAATGATCAAGTTGATTAGGTTGTAAATCATTTTGTTGCGGGCCAACCAGCTTGGGTACAAATCATTTTGCTTGGCATGATAATCAATGACCGTGGCGGCCAACCAACACACAAAAACCAGTAAAACACCGTTGAAATCACCGAATGAACGGTAACTGAGCCACAGCAAAATCAGCAACAGCAAATTAAGCAACATGAACCAAGCGTTGCGTTCACTGTTTAAATCTTTACCGATTTGGATGCCTGTCATCAAAGCCAACATGAATGCGGCGGTGTAATGGATATATATATAGCCACTGAGCCAAGCGAAATGTTTTCTGTTGGCAGCCAACAGCCCCCAGTCAAATTGGTGGTGTAAAGCAAAAAACAGTCCAATTAACATGGGAATCAGGCTGATCAACATCAAGGCTGACAGTATTTTTTGTTTATTCATGGCAGTCGTGGTTTTTATACCTATTTATCATAACCGAAAACAAAAACTTTTTGGTGCTGTCTTAAGGGTTGATCAATTGATTAAAAAAATCAAACAGTTCATCGTCACTGATTTTGTTGTGGTCTGCACCAATTTGAATTTCTGTGTAAAGTTTTGATGAGTTGTTTTCTTGGCTCCATGGCTTGCATGGGCTGATGTTGGTTTGTTTCACTTGCTTGTCTAATCTTTGATTGAGCTCAGCACAATCGCCTGTGGTTCTGATTAAAAAGCCATTGGTCTGTGGTGTATCCACCTCCAAACCTTCTATAGCGCTTAAACAATCGGCCAATGCTGGCGCGCGCAAGACCCAAGACTTAATTTTTGGAAGTTGTTTATCAATGCCCTCTAATCCAGTGATTAAGGCCGGGAAATTACTCCACATTTGTGACCCCAATCGATTGCGCCAAATGCCACAGTCAGTTATCAAAGCCTCATCGCCCGCCAACAATGCACCACTAAGACCGCCAATGCCTTTGTACAGTGAGACATAAACAGAATCAAAAAGTTGACTGATGTCTGCCACATCCAGTTGGTAATAAGGCGCTGACTCCCAGATTCTTGCTCCATCCATGTGTAAATGTACTTGGTTGGCATCACACCATTGTCTGATGGCTTTTAACTCATGCCACTCAGCAAGTTTGAATCCTGCCCGTCGCAAAGGCATTTCAATCACCAGCACCGCTGGTGTGTGAGTCAGAGAATCCAAATCTGCACTGACAATGGGTTTGCCTTGAGCGCCAAGACTCGCTGCTTTTAATTGGGTGACGTGCTGGTAGGCCAAATCTTCATCAATAGCAATGTGGGACTGTGGGTGGATGGCAATCAGTGGATTGTCTTGCTTTTCACAAATGGTTTTCAAAGCGGCCAATTGACAAACCGTGCCCTTGTTGAAAAACAGGGCTTTGGGTTTGGCCAGTTTTTGTGCCATTTTGTTTTCAATCAGCTCAACCAAAGGGCCTTGGTTGTAGATATCACACTCATATGATGTGTATCTCGATGCATTCATGATGTTTAGCCACTGTTCATGGGTTTTGGGTGACATGCCCAAATATCTATGGGTTATGTTATGCATATTCAGCCATGCCATCAGCTCCTTTGGACTGTGATGGTTCTTTTTTTGATTTCATCAACCGCGTAATTTTCACCGCTAGAATAAGCCGCTATTTTACTCAAGTGGGTGTAGGGTAAACCTGTTTCTTCATGCCAGTTATTGAACGCCCGCTGTACCTGTATCAAATCACGTTTGGAGGTCGGGTGGTCGTTGGTTTGATAGCCGGCCCACTTAACCGCTTGGATGGTGTCATGCGTGGTGGTGAAACAATCTTTGCCCACGTACCTGAGAAACCAAAAGCCGGTATTGCCGCCCAATCGAGAACCGTTTTTCTTTAAGTAGGCCATCAGACCTATTTGGTCAGACTCTGGCCAGTCAGCAATGAACTGCGCGAAACTGCCATGTTCTTGCGCGGTGTAATTGACAAAATTGGCGTTGACCATCATGGCCTTAATTTTGGTCCAATTCCTCACCACCCGTTTGTCTTGCACGTAGGCTTCCCAATCCTCGGGTGATTTATATGCCAGTCGCGGCACGTCGAAACCATGAAAAGCTTCCTCAAACTGTGGCCATTTATTTTCAATCACAGTCCAATTAAAACCGGCTTGATTGATGGCTTTACACATCATGGCCAAAAACCGGTCATCACCTTTTTTAGCCAATAGGCCATTGCTCATAACATATGGCAGTAATGACAAAAGGTTTTCTTCGCCGCCTTTGCGTTCGGCTGCCACTTCATAGATGTGTTGGAATGATTTCAAGTGATTGTCCATTTTTTAATAGTCCATTGTTTGGATGAATGGTTTCAGCGATTGATGTACAACAAAACCACCAATGACAACAACACCAAGGTGCTGATGTTGGTGCGCAGCAGCCAAAACCATTCAGGGATCAAACCGGCACGGTACATTTGTCGGTCAATGATCCAAGCGGCGATGATACCAAAGGCAATCACCATCAAGCCATTGAAAGTGGCCAGCGCAAACAAACTGAACCAAGCCAATAAAGCCAATACATTACTGATGATGAAATAGCCCTTATGATTGTCTTGACTCATTGATACACCCCATTGGATGCCGGCCAAGAAGCTGATGATCACAGCGCCATAAGTGTGAGCCACCAAGTACGATTTGAAACGCGCGAACTTGATGGTGTAATCAAAAGTCTCTGCTAAGTTAAAATGATTGTACAAAGCAATCAATACCGCAAAAACAAAAGGGATAACGCCTAAGAAGGTCAGTATGGTGGCTTTTTTCTGATGATTCATGGCTTGGATTTTAAAACAAGCTTGTCAATTTTGCGTGCAAAAATATTTTTTGGAAGTTTATTTGGTTTCATCAGTGAAAAAATAGTTTGTTATCAATAATGCCAGCTGAGTGGAAACAGCGAACTCCAATTGACTGTGTAATGGTTTTCATCATTAATAAAAGTTCTCTCGATTGATAAGCATGATGAGGGTATCCTGAATGAAACGGGGCCAAAACAGGCTTGGTAGCCAAAGTTTGTAGTTACCTTTATGTTGTTCAGTTCTTTCCATGAAACAGGTTTGACTTTTTCAGCATACAAGATAAATTCTTGTAACAACTCAATCGGCATCTGTTCTTTACTTTTTATGTCTATCCATTTTTCGTTGTAGTCAGATTTTATTGAATATTCTTTATAACTTTGACAATTCCAGACAGTTTCATTGGTTTTTTCTTGACCACAATAGAGATGTGATTGCTGTTTGTATCCCGGTGAAATGGTTAAGTGCTCAAACTGAATTTGAATGTGCGCGCCGTGTCCATCCGGACTTAAGGCATATGACTTTACTTTTTCAATCAATGATGTGCGCGGAATATCCAGTTTTTCTGCTTGATTGATAATAGCAGCAGCATCTTCCTTTTGTAATTCATGAGGGTACATTTGTGGATATGAGATAGCCAGAGTGCTGTTAGTGTAGGCGATCAATAGGATGGTGATAATTTTTTGTATCATATATTCAATAGAACTGATTAAGCTTAAATAGTTCCAAGTTTTCAATGTCTATATTGTGTTTTAAATATATATCACAATATGTACGTTTCAGGTGCCACTGGTTGCTCAGCAAGCATTTATCATTCAAAACCATCTTCAAATATCACATCACTGAAATAGGGAACTGCAAAGTAGTTCATGGCCTCACTCATCATCTCATGGCGCACAGCCTCTGAGGTGATGGTTTCAAAGGGAAAGCCCAAGTGAATCACTTGGTAGGTGCCGGTATCAACATAGCTGCAGGCGGCTTGGTCGCTAAGGTAGTTCAGACAAGCATTGGCTGTATTCAAAGGTGTTAACACATCAGGGTAATCGACTTGATAAGTCTCGCCGCTGCCATCATCAAACTCAATCTGTGGTAAGTTGGCGAAAATTGAACCGGCTGCGCCTTGGGCAAAATAGGTCTGTGCATCATCAGACTGGTAGGCTGTCATTAGGGTGTTGTTATAAAACGCTTGGTCGGCTGCCGATCCCAGAAAGTCCAGATCCCAGGCTATTTCAGCGCCGCTGATGAATAACTTGCCGCCAGCGTTGAGGTAATTGTTCAGGGCGGTTTGTTCGTTGCTGTTTAAGGTGTTGCCAGCGCTGGACTCCTCGCCAAGAATCCAGATCAGCGCTGCATATGAGTTGGGATCCAAACTGAAGTCCATGTCCTCAACCAATTCATTACTGATGGCATCGAAACCAACGCCGGCATCATCAATGGCCCTGCCGTGTTGGATGACATAATCAAAAGTATTCATCTGATGCAAATACATGCGATCAACAAAACCACCAATATCGGCCATGTTTTGGTAGATCAGTTGGCCTGAGTTCAAACGGTCAAAGCCATTGACCACCAAAACCCGACTTTCTTTGGGGTAGCTGATTCGGGTTGCCAAAGTTTCGCTGGCTAAAGACAAGCCGCCGGCATTTTTGGCTTTGACTTTGACGTATTTGATGCTGCCAGCTGGCACATCATTTAAGGAGAATGACAAGCCGCTGACGAGCGTGCCATTGTCAAAATTTTTACCATCATCTGACAAGTAAACCACATAGTCAGCAGCGGCATCACCAGCTAAGTCATCCGCATCTGTCTGCGGTGGCTGCCACTGGATGTCTAATGTGCCAGCAACAGTTGAGGTAACCTGTAGATGTGTCGGTGGTTCTGGTATCAGGGTATAACTGACACCGTCTCGATCAGCAATGTATTTAACAATGCCTTGGTAGATGGCACGGGCGGCAAGTTTGCGGAATTGGGGGTGACGCAAGGCATCGGCGTCGGCTGGATTGTCATGAAAGGCCATTTCCAGTAATAACGACGGCATTTCATTATTGTGGGTGGGGTTGATTTCACCGAAATAAGCAGAGCGCTTGCCGCGGTCGGTCCAGTTGGCATCCCAGCCAGCACGGATGTCATTGATCAATTCATCATGAATGGCGTCTTGCAGCTCGGCTGAGCCTGGGTGGGCTTGGGTGATGTCATAGGTACCATCTGGTGGGTTGGCTGAGTAGATGTAAGAGCTGGTGCCGCGAGCAGTGCCGTTGGCTGCATTGGAGTGCCAGGATATGTACAACGAATCTTCGCTGGCATAGTGCTCCCAATCAGCAAATCGTGAACGTGCGGTGACATCTCCAAATTGGTAGACCGATTCCGTTGCTCCCTGGTATTGAACCCATGTGCGAGCGCCTTCTTCCCAGCGCGGTTTGCCGCTTAAGGTGCCGTTGTTCTGGCCGATGATGTCGCCCATGCCACCACCCAAGCGAATGGCATCAGCGGATACTGTGGTGTTGCTTTCTGAAGATTGATTACTGAGGATGATGGCATGATTACCACCGGCTACAAAATAAAATTGGCCCAGATAATTCCACACATAGCGGTGTTTGGTTTGATCAACCACCATGACGGTATCGATACCACCGTGCCGGATGGTGTAATGGGCATCGCTGGGACGATCACCAACACCCGAGTAGGAGACATAAACATCATAGTAATCTGAGACAGTGACATCTGGGGTCCAAATGGCTTGGGCAGTGGCTGTCTCGCTGGTGCTGATGATGCGGTCGCTGCCGCCATTGTCACGAAAAGGATCGGTAAGGAAGCCGTAAGGGGCTTGATTATTGGCAAAACCATTGGCATTGCTGTCGTTGAACAATGTTGCATTACCCACTTCCTGATAGTTAGCATCCTCGTTGTCCACAATGATCATGTTTTGATTGAGGTCTCGCTCGCGCAATGTGAACACCTCAGCACCGGCATTTTCTAGGTATTTCAATAAGTATTGATTGATGCCCTCGGCATTGACTAAGTCTTCAACAATGTCATTGGTGATACCACGTTGGGTGGACCATTCACGAAAATCATCATAATCAATCCAACCGTGGGCCTGGGAGATGAACAAGGTCTTATCACTCAAGTCTGTGGTTATTCCTGATTTATGTGAAGTTTTTTGCCCTTTGTCATCATTTTTTTCCGGCACAGGAGTGATTTTGAGGTAGTTTGATAAAGCTTTGAATTGGCCGTTTTCTGCGGTGTTAAAGTGGATGTGTCTGGCAGCAGGTGCCAAATGGTCCATTTCGTGGTCAATGATTCGGCTCAATAACTCTAAGGTGGCTTCGTTGAAATCGTTATCGAGGTAACCAGGTGGGAATTTAAAAGTGATGATTAAATCTTGATTGATTTGTTTGGCTTGGGTCAGCTGGGTGTTGGGGTGCAGTTTTGATTCGAATGTTTTCTGGCGCTCAAATGCCGCACTGAATGCTGCAGTTAAATCTGTGCTGTTTTTTGCTGAAGCTGATACGGCATTTGCTGTCAAAAACAGCATCAAAACCAGCCATTTACTTTTCATTGACTGCCAATTAGATATCGATGAATTATGAGTTTATCACCTTTCAGGTTCGCAGGTGAATTCTTGGGTGGTGTCACCTGCTTTTTTGTCTTCATCCGTTGATTTAATCACGATATTGGTACTGTAAACGGGTTTATAACCAATCGGGCATTGTGGTTGATAAGCCGACTGATCGCCCTTTGAAGGGTCCAAAGGGTCAATTTGATTGGAGGCGCAGGAGGTGAGTATAAATAAAAAAATCAAGGTAGCCAGAGAAGCTTTGCTTTTCATGTTTTATCTCCTTCTTATTGTGTTAATTTAAAGTTTAATCTGAGTTGCTGTAAAAAATTGTTAAAAACTGCACATGGATAAATTTATTCAATGGTGATTTCACTGCTTTAGCTGCTGAGTTGACATGAAATTAACCCGCAATAATGTTACAATACCCGCGCTCAATTAAGGGGTGTATGGAACACACATCATCCCCAGGGGGACATCCTGTTTGAGCACCTCGAATCTTAAAACTCTTGGCATCTTTGAGCGAGAGCTTGGTGATGCCTTGATTATTCACAGGCTTTGGGCGAGGCCCACCTAACACACAGAATAAGGTAAACCTATGACACGTAAAGTACCCATGTTTATTGATGGTCAATCAGTTATCAGTGAAAGCAATGATTGGATTGATGTCACTGATCCTGCCACCCAAGAAGTTATTTGCCAAGCACCCATGGCCACTGAAGCCGAGATGGAGCAAGCCATAGCATCGGCTAAAAATGCTTTTGAAACTTGGAAAGATGTACCGGTAACCAAACGGGCACGCATGATGTTGAATTATCAGCACTTGCTTAAGGAGCATCACGATGAGTTGGCAGAAATATTGGCCGAGGAGACAGGTAAGAATTTTGAGGACGCCAAAGGTGATGTTTGGCGTGGTATTGAAGTGGCAGAGCACGCGGCTAACATTCCTTCCATGATGATGGGTGAAACAGTAGAAAATGTCGCCTCTAAAGTGGATACTTATTCTTTGATCCAACCTTTGGGTGTCTGTGCCGGCATCACACCTTTTAATTTCCCAGCGATGATTCCACTGTGGATGTTCCCGATGGCTGTGGTCTGTGGTAACACCTTTGTGCTGAAGCCTTCAGAACAAGACCCTAACACCCCCATGCGCTTGGCAGAGTTGTTTTATGAAGCCGGTTTTCCGAAAGACACCCTGCAGGTGGTGCACGGTGGTAAAGACCAAGTTGATCACATTTTGAATCACGACGACATCCAAGCGATTTCATTTGTGGGCTCGGTACCGGTGGGTGAGCACATTTATAAAACTGGCACCGATAATTTGAAGCGTGTACAGGCTTTTGCTGGTGCCAAAAACCACATGGTAGTGATGCCTGATGCCAACAAAAACCAAGTGATTAACAACATTGCCGGCTCATCTTGTGGTGCTGCTGGTCAGCGCTGTATGGCCATCTCAGTGGCGGTACTGGTTGGTGAAAGCAAAGAATGGCTGGATGACATAAAAGGTAAAATGCAAGAGATGCGTCCAGGTTACTGGAAAAACCCAGAGTCTTTCTACGGTCCACTGATTTCGCCCCAAGCCAAAGCCAAGGTAGAAGGACTGATTCAGTCAGGTGTGGATGAAGGGGCTGATTTATTGTTGGATGGACGTGGCTATGCGGTTGAAGGTTACCCCAATGGTAATTGGTTAGGCCCCAGCTTATTCAGTAACGTCACCACTGACATGCGCATATACAACGAAGAAATCTTCGGTCCGGTGCTGTGTGTGATGACGGCAGACACTTTGGAAGAGGCAATTGAGTTGATTAACAACAACCCATACGGCAATGGCACATCCCTGTTCACTTCCTCAGGTGCTGCGGCACGTAAATTCCAACATGACATCAAAGTCGGTCAAGTCGGCATCAATATTCCGATTCCTGTGCCGCTGCCATTTTTCTCATTCACCGGTTGGCGCAAGTCGTTCTATGGTGATCAGCACGCCTATGGTAAACAAGCGGTGCGTTTTTACACCGAGACTAAGACCGTGACATCGCGCTGGTTTGAATCTGACATTCCAGATGATGCTGCGCCTAATGCAACTATTAATTTGTAAGACAGAATACGACAGATAAAACAAATAGGATTGATTGATGAATTTTGAATTAAACGAAGACCAACAAGCATTTGTGGATGCTGCCAAAGAATTTGCGGCCAGCGAAATGGCGCCGCACGCTGCCAAATGGGATGAAGAAAGTTTTTTTCCTGTTGATGTCATTAAAAACACCGGTGAATTGGGTTTCCTAGGTATCTATTCGCCTGAGGCTTATGGTGGGTTGGGCTTAAGTCGTTTGGATGCTGCTTTGATTTTTGAGGAAATGTCCAAACACTGTACTTCAACCACTGCCTACCTAACCATTCATAATATGTGCGCCTGGATGCTGACTTCGTTTGGTAGTGAACAACTGGCCAATGAATGGGGTACAAAACTCACCTCAGGTGAATTGCTGGCATCCTACTGCCTGACTGAACCCGGTCATGGTTCAGATGCTGGTAATTTAAAAACCACAGCGACTAAAACAGACTCAGGCTACGTCTTAAATGGCAGCAAAACTTTTATCTCAGGTGCAGGTTCAACCGAACTACTGATAGTGATGGCCAGAACTGGTGAGGCTGGTCCACGGGGCGTTTCTTGTTTTATGGTGCCAGCTGATTCAGCAGGCATTTCATATGGTAAAAAAGAAGACAAAATGGGTTGGAACTCACAGCCCACACGCCTGATTACTTTTGAAGACGTTGAAATACCGGCTGATTACTTGATTGGTGAGGAAGGTGAAGGTTTTAAATTTGCCATGAAAGGCTTAGATGGTGGTCGTATCAACATCGCATCGTGTTCTTTGGGCACCGCACAAGCGGCATTGAATGAAGCCCAAGCTTACATGTTGGAGCGTAAACAATTTGGTAAAACATTGGCTTCATTCCAAGCCTTGCAGTTTAAATTGGCTGACATGCTGACAGAATTGATAGCGGCACGTCAGATGGTTAGGTTGGCCGCAGTTAAACTGGATAACAAAGACCAACAAGCCACTGCCTATTGTGCTATGGCCAAACGTTTTGCCACCGACGTGTGTTTTCAAATTTGTGATGAGGCACTGCAACTTCATGGCGGTTACGGTTACATCAAAGAATACCCATTGGAGCGCCATGTTCGAGATACCCGTGTGCACCGAATTTTAGAAGGTACCAATGAAATCATGCGATTGATTATTTCTCGTAAAATTCTGCAAGAAGGCGCCACTGAGGTGATTGTGTAATGACCGATTCGATGGAACAAACACATGCATTGAGCGAGCACATCAAAACCAAATTGGTAGAAGCTGACTTTGGTTTATTGGGTAAAATTGTGATGGACAAACCCAAAGCCTTGAATGCTTTGTCTACCGATATGATTGAAGCCATGCAAGCCACACTGGACAAGTGGGCAGAAAATGATGCAGTCAAAGTGGTTTGGATTGAAGGTGCTGGTGACAAGGCGTTTTGTGCCGGCGGTGATGTGGTGATGTTGTACCATTCCATGAAAGAGACTGCTGCAGGTAAAATCCCTCAAAAAGCACATGAGTTTTTTACCAAGGAATACCATTTAGACCAAACCATTCATGAATACCCCAAACCAGTGATTGTGTATGCAGATGGCATCGTTATGGGCGGTGGCTTGGGTGTGGCTGTTGGTGGCTCTCACCGCATCGTTACAGAACGTTCGATGATTGCCATGCCTGAAGTGACCATCGGTTTGTATCCTGATGTCGGTGCTTCGTGGTTTTTTAACCGCATGCCAGGTAAGTGCGCTGAATTTTTAGGTATGACCGGAGCTCGCATGAACGCCGCTGATGCGCTGTTCACAAAACTGGCCGATTTTGCAGTAGCAACAGATGATTTGGCTGACATGCAATTGGCCATACTTGAGTCAGATGGTTCGCATGATGGCATCACCCAGGCGATTCAAGCGTCACAAATGGAGCAGCGAGTCCACGAATCACAACTGTGGGTTAACTACGAACTGATCAACGAACTGATGGCGCCCACTGATTTAGTCGATGTGGTACAGCAGTTCAAAGATCTGGAGACCGAAGACAAATGGTTGGGTTTCGCGGCCAAAGCATTGATTGGAGGCTGTCCCATGACTTTACACCTCGTTCGTGAACAAATCACGCGTGCCAAACACATGAGCCTCAAGGAAGTATTTGCTATGGAACTGATCATGTCAACACACTGTGTGATGCACCCGGATTTGGCAGAGGGCATACGTGCCTTGTTGATTGATAAAGACGGTCAACCCCAATGGAGCGCCACATCAGTGGATGAAATCAGCACAGAACAAGTTCAAGTATTTTTCCAACAACCAAATCTAGGTAACTAAAGGGGTATTAAAATGACACAAAATATCGCATTCATCGGTTTAGGTAACATGGGTGGGCCCATGGCCAAAAATCTCATTAAAAATGATTTTAACGTCACGGTTTATGACCTGAACGCGACTGCCGTAGCTGAGTTAAAAGCGGCAGGTGCCGACACCGCAAACAACGCCAAATCAGCAGTAGCCAATGCCGACGTCATTATTTCAATGTTGCCTAATGGTGCCATAGTCAAGTCTTTGTACACCGGTCCTAATGGCTTGATCAATGAAGTCAAAGACGAGGTTTTGATTATTGATTCATCAACCATTGCGGCTGATGATGCACGCGCTGTGGCCAAGGCCTGCGAACAAAAAGGCATTGCGATGATTGATGCACCAGTTTCCGGTGGCACAGCAGCAGCTGAAGCCGGCACATTGACCTTTATCTGCGGTGGTGAAAAAGCCGATTTTGAAGCAGCAAAAAGTATTTTAAGTGCCATGGGCCGCCACATTTTTCATGCCGGCGCCTCAGGTGCTGGTCAAGTCGCTAAGATATGTAACAACATGCTGTTGGCCATACATATGATAGGTACGGCTGAGGCTTTGAACATGGGTGCTCAGCAGGGTTTAGACCCAGCAGTGATGTCAGATATCATGAAAGCCAGTTCAGGTAATAATTGGTCTTTGCAAGTATACAACCCGTACCCAGACGTGATGCCGAATGTGCCCTCGAGTAAAGACTATCAGGGTGGCTTCATGGTCGATTTGATGAGTAAAGATTTGGGTTTGTCACAGGAGTTGGCGGCCAAATCAAAAAGTGCCACACCATTGGGCGCGATGGCCACCCAACTGTACCAGATTCACCAAGCTGGTGGTGCCGGCGGTTTGGATTTTTCCAGTATCCTGAAGCTGTTACAAAACAAAAAATAAAACCACCCCATTAAACACCGCGCGAATTCATCGACGCGGTGTTTACTGTCAACCTGCTAAATTAACGCCAAATTAAATTATCAGGTATATACGTGTATAAATTATCAGAAATCATGGAACGAGCTGAGCAGTTGGCTCCCAACCAACCCCAATTTCATCAAGCCGTGGAAGATGTTTTTCATTCGGTGGTTCCCTACATCAATGAACAAGAAAAATACCAAAACCATGCTTTGTTGGAACAACTGTTGGTACCTGATCGGATCATTGAATTCAGGGTGACTTGGCAAGACAGTGAAGATAACATGCAAGTCAATCGCGGTTGGCGGGTTCAACACAACAACGCGCTGGGTGCATACAAAGGTGGTTTGCGTTTCCATCCATCTGTCGACTTAGATACTTTCAAATTTTTGGCCTTTGAACAAACTTTCAAGAATGCCCTAACCGGATTGCCGATGGGCGGCGGCAAAGGTGGTTCTGACTTTGACCCCAAAGGCAAATCAGATGCTGACATATTGCGTTTTTGTCAGGCATTTATGCTTAAGTTAAGTAATTATATCGGCCCAAAACAGGATGTGCCGGCGGGTGACATCGGTGTGGGCTCACGTGAAATCGGTTATTTATTTGGTGCCTACAAACAAATTTCTGGAGTATTCAATGGTGTTCTCACTGGTAAGGCGCCTGGTTCGGGCGGCAGCTTGATTCGCAAAGAAGCCACTGGTTATGGCACCGTTTATTTTCTTGAGGCCATGTTGGCCCACCAAGACAAAGAATTAAAGGGCCTGACTTGTGCGGTCTCCGGAGCGGGCAACGTCGCCCTTTATACGGTAGAAAAGTTATTACAAAAAGAAGCCAAAGTGATCACTGTCTCAGATTCAGATGGCACCTTGTTGTGTCAAAGTGGTTTTACCTCAGAACACCTGGAGGCGATTAAAACCAACAAACAAGTTGAGCGGGGCCGCTTGAAGGATTTGGCTGATAGTTCCAAGGACTTCGAATTCAAAGCCGATACCAAACCATGGCAATTTAATTGTGATGTGGCAATACCAAGCGCCACACAAAATGAACTGAATGAAGAAGATGCCAAGGCATTGCATGAAAATAAGGTGGTCTATGTGGTAGAGGCTGCCAACATGCCATTAACCTCAGCGGCGACGGCATACATGGTTGAAAATAAAGTGGTGGTGGCACCTTCAAAAGCTGTCAACGCCGGTGGTGTGGCAGTTTCTGGCTTAGAAAGAACGCAAAATGCTTTGATGCAATCATGGTCATCTGACAAAGTAGATAAAGAGCTGAAAAAAATCATGCAAGACATCCACCAAGCTTGTATTGAATTCGGTGAGGAAGAAGAGGGCATCAATTACATCAAAGGTGCTAATTTAGCTGGCTTTATCAAAGTGGCTGATGCCATGCTGTTTCAGGGTATTTCTTGATTGGTATTTTTAAACTTGCCTGGGCCTCAAACATGCCATTTTGTTGAAGGCATTTGGGGTCACTTGATTTTTGGTGTGTACATGCCAGTGTCTTTGGCTTGGTTAAATATCTTACAGAATAATTCCGCCGTTTTCTCAGTGTCATACAAAGCAGAGTGGGCTTGGTCTGAAGCCCATTCGATGCCAGCAGCATCTATGCCCCTGGCCAACACCGTTTGGCCATAAGCCAAAGCCGATAAGGTGGCAGTATCAAAACAACTGAATGGGTGAAACGGATTGCGCTTGATACCCGCCCGGTCAGCCGCGGCATGCACAAAGCCCAAATCAAAGTGTGCGTTGTGCCCAACCAAAATGGCTCGGGTACAGTTGGTGGCTTTGATGGCTTTGCGTATTGGGGTGAAGATTTTACCTAATGCGGCATTTTCATCCAGCGATTGGCGCAGTGGATGATTCAAATCAATGCCTGTGATTTCCAGTGCCTTCGGGTCAATGTTCGATCCCTCAAAAGGTGTTACATAAGCGTTGATGGTTTCACCTTTCTTTAAGGTACCGTCCTCTTCCATTTCAATGATAACCGCGGCGATTTCTAGCAGCGCGTCGGTTTGGTTATTGAATCCGCCGGTTTCAACATCCACCACAACGGGTAGAAATCCTCGGAATCTGTCTTTGATTGTGGGCATGCAATGATTTGAATAGTAAAAAGGTATTGTATGAGAGTGCTGCTGATAATGAAAGATAGAAAGCGCGGTTTGCCCATATATCTTTCTCAATGGCTTCAGTGTAAATAGATAAAATTGATTGAAACATGCTAAATAAATTTCAAATAGACAAATAATGAAATAAATATTACAAAATTAACTAAATAGTGTTGTTTTTTTGAAAAAATATTGCTTTAATCACTATCAGCCTTAACTGGCATTCAAATAATCCTTTGGAATTAATAAAAAAAATAAATGATTTCAGACGATTTCAATACAAAAAAGAGAGGAATACTAAATGAAATTAAATATGAGAAAAACCTGTGTGGCAACGATGTTGGCACTGGGAACTTTTGCTCAAGCTGAGCGTATGATTGTTACCCATGAGGGCAACGGTAATGGATTGAAACTTGGCCATCAAGTTCTGGCCAACGGCAGTGGCTGGTTTGCTGTTGAACTGGACGAGAATGGTAAGTCAAACATGCGCGGAAGAAATGGTTTTAGAAACATGGAAGTCGATCTGAAGCGTTATCCAATGGGTTTTTCTGACAGTGCAGGTAACCCAAACAGCACCCAAGTCTATCCCTATAATTATTATCAAGTGGAAGGCGATCAATTAACCCTACAACCTGGTCAGAAAGTGTGTGTGATTGACTCAGGTATCGCAAGGAATGTAGGTGAAACAGGTGGTGCAAACCTTGACTTTGATTTCTCTAAAATCACGGGTAACAGTGATTCAGGGACAGGTGATTGGTTTCGCGATGGTGGCGCACATGGTACACATGTAGCTGGAACCATCGGTGCTGCGGATAATGCTTTTGGTATCATTGGTGTGGCGCCTGGTGTGCCCATGCACATCATCAAAGTGTTTAACGATGCAGGTTGGGGTTATTCATCTGATTTGGCTCAAGCCGTTGAGCTTTGTGGTGCCGCAGGTGCTAATATTGTGAACATGTCTTTGGGTGGTGGCGGATCAAATTCCGTAGAAGAAAATGCCATGGATAATTTTGTCGCAAATGGTGGGTTAATAGTCGCTGCAGCTGGTAATGATGGTAACAGTGTTCGATCATACCCAGCAGGTTATAAGTCAGTCACCATGATTGGTGGTGTGAATAAAGACGATGAAAAATACGCAGCCTCACAATTTCCATCTCACACTGTTACCACCGGTCGTGGTAAGAGACTAAGAACTGAAGATAATGATGGCTACGGTGTAGAGTTATCTGCAGGTGGCCAAGATGTGTTATCAACGGTTCCATCTGGAACTGGCGCCGTCGCTGCAGTGACAGCAGATGGTACCGGTGTAGCTGCTGCTGCCACTGATAACAATGGTACGGTAACGGCCGCAGGATACTTTATGGGTACTGCAGAAGCTGTGGATGCTGGTGCTGCTGGTAAGGTTTGTATCATTGATCGAGGCAATATTTCATTCGCTGATAAGGTCAACAATTGTGGTTTATCTGGTGGTGTCGGTGCTGTGGTCATTAACAATGTGGCGGGAGAAGGCGTTGTTTATATGGACATAGCGGGCGCTACCACTTCGATTCCAACCGTAGGTACAGCACTGGAAGATCGCGCTACATTGGTGGGCGCTTCAACTGTCACTGTAGACAGTACTGTCGGTGATTATGCGGTGTTCTCTGGTACCTCAATGGCCACACCAACTGTGGCTGGTGCAGCGGCATTGATTTGGTCCAATCATCCTAATTGTACGGGTGAAGAAATACGCGCGGCGATGAAAGCGTCGGCGCAAGACATCGGTCCAGCTGGACGTGATGTCGACTTTGGTTATGGCATTGTCAAAGCCAAAGATGCCAGCGATTACTTAGCAGCCAATGGGTGTGACGGTGGGGGAACCGATCCTGAACCACCTACTGGTGCAGACATGACATTGTCTGGTAGTCGCAGCAGAGGAAATCGCCAAGCTGATTTGACTTGGACAGGTGGTTCAACCTCAAATGTTGATGTGTACATCAATGGTAGTTTTAATAGTACTACCAACAACGATGGTTCTGCGTCATTCACTGTGAACAAAAACTCCTCTTACAGTTTCCAAGTGTGTGAGGCAGGTTCTACGTCAACATGTACCAATGAGATTAATTTGTAAAACTAAATTCATTGAATTGGTATTTAAAAACCCTGCTTCGGCAGGGTTTTTTAGTTTTAGAATAAATCGTTACAATCAGCGCATGTTTCATGTATGATTTGCTGAATTAATTGCAATTAGATCTATTTGACTGCAGCTCAGTCAAAACATCTGATGCAGCAAAATAATAAAAAGCGGGAAAATTTAAAACATCATATGAGTCAAAAACTAGTAGAAGTTGTGCGGCAGATGCTGATTCAAATCTTTAGGCCTTTGGTCAGGGTTTTGTTGCGGTTCAATGTGCCATTTCATGAAGTCAGTGAAATTTTGAAGTGGACCTATGTGGATGTTTCCAGCAAATATTTTGGCTTGAATGGCAAGCCGCCTACCAAATCACGCATCGCTGTCATCACTGGCTTATCCAGAGCGCAGGTCGATGCCCAATTAAAAGTTGACTTATTCAATGCCGACCAAAGCCACAGGAAGTGGCATCGTGCTGGCAGGGTGCTGACCGGATGGGTTGAGGATGAGGCATACAGAAATCACCGTGGACAACAGATTAAAATCATTCCATTGGAGTCATCTGATGAGCCTGATTTTAAATACCTGGTTGAAAAGTATTCTGGTGGAGCAACCATACGATCTATCCTGGATGAACTTTTGCGCTCTGAGTCGGTGAGTTTCGATCCCGAGGGATTTGTTGAATTAATCAAACCTTATTACCTCACGGAAAATGATCCGGATGACATACAAAACATTGATTTTTTGGGTTTATCAACCCAATACCTGCTTGAGACTATTGACCACAATATCGATCCCGAGCGCAAAGGACCACGTTTTCAAAGAATCATTCTGCATGACAAATTACCTAAATCTTTGGCCAATATCGCCGAATCGTATGCCCGAAAAAAGAGTCAGGAATTAGCCAATGACGTCGATGAATACATTGAACATTTGATACAACATTCAGATTTAGAAGAAGAACAAGATTTATTACCGTATATAGGTGTGGGTATTTATTTTTACAAAGCCGATGAAAATCACAATGAAATACATGAATAACAAAATCGCATTATGCTGGGTTCTGGTTATGATCAGTATGACCTTACAGAGCGCCGCAATTAATAACGAAGTCAAAGCTCAAGGTGGCACGGGCTTTAAAATCAATGACATCAGAACTTTTGAAAGCAACGATGATACTGTATTTAAGGAAGACGGACAAACCATCACCGGCACCCGGGCTCAAGGTGGCACCGGTTATAAAATTCGTTATAAAGCCAGTGAAGTTAATCCTAATGTGACCAGTGGTATATTAGATGAAGTTGAGTTGGTTAATATCTATATGGGGCCAGTGGTTTCGACATCGCCCGTAAAAGTTTTTAATATTGAGGCATTGACCACCAATGACACTTATTTGGTAGGATTTGATTCAATACCCCAAATATCGTTGGGTGATGAGGTTAAGGTCAGTGGCTTCTTCGATGCTGCTTCCAGGTCTGTCATTACCAGAATTGAAAAGGTGGCACCGCTCAGTGAGTGGAAACTATCTGGTTATGCCACAGCCATCAGTAACAACCAATTTAAAATCAATGAGCAGGTCATTAATTACCTACCCAATCAACTCAGCGGCTGTGGAGTCGCTTTGGATGAAGGGGAATTGGTAGAGGTTCAAACCATCGCGCAAAATGCATTTGATATCAACAGTCAGCTCGATCAAGTTATCAGCATAAACTGTATTGATGAAATGATAGCCAATACTGAGTCAACTGTGATCATTGAAGGCATGATTGATGCATTCAATGGTGATGATGAGTTGTTGTTATCGGGTCAAGCAGTTAACTTACTCAACAATACCCGCTATATCAGAGGCCGCTTCACTGACCTACAGGTGAACATCAAAGTTGAGATTGAGGGTGCATTGGCTGAAAATGGCAGTACTTTATTGGCAGAAAAAGTCAGATTCATTGAGCCGAGATTTAATCTGGTCATTCCAGTGATGCCTGAAAATGTAATCAATAACCAAGTCAATGTGGCAGGTGTAAGTATGCTCATACCACCACAGTTTACAGATCCAGAAGGGCTATTTGATGGTGGTTTAGATGAGACCACACAATTGAAATTAAGCGGTTATGACCAAAGTGGTCAGTTGTATCTGACGCAAGTAAACGCGGTTGGCAATGTCAATTTCGATGAAGTCAGCGCCAATGGCTTAGTGACTTTGGTACAACAACCTGAATTGGCTATTTTCGGCGTCAGCATCGACACCACAAACGCAGTATTTTTTGATCAGCAGGGTGAAATGATTGGTGTTGATGATTTTTTTGCACGGGTGACTGTGGGCGCAGAAATAGAAATTGAATTGGCCTCCTTGGACGTGCAAACAGGTCTGATTCAAGGTGGAGAAATCACCCTGATTGAACAGCCGGAGAAAGCAAGCACAGCGAAAAATGGCAATGAAAGCACTGTTGTTGGCATTGGTACCTTAACCAGTTTACCCGACGCTGTATTTCAAAACAGTTTTGAATAAAAGTTGAATTATTGCCGTGGCTTGGGTGATACGTACATTGGAATAGTGGCTTTTGCCACCAGTTGCTTGTTGTTGTCGTGTACTTCAACTTCAAGTATCACGTCTTGAGTGCCCTGCCAGTTGATGTCGTCGATTTCACAAGTGGCAGTGACATCGGTTTGTGCTTTGGCTAAATAACGGATGTCCATGCCTTTAGGAATCCAGCGCATGTCTTTGGCTATCGATACTTCCATCAGGGTGCCACCAACAAACTCACACAGATTGGCCATGGCGATGGCATGGACGGTTTTGATGTGGTTGTGTACGCGACGTTTTTTCTTGATGGTGGCTCGTGCAAAGCCAGGCCTTATTTCCTTAAAAACAGGTTTGATGGAGCCGAAATAAGGTGCTTTGAAACAAATGGCTTTGGAGAACAGCCACAAACCCAAAGGCTTTTTCTCAAAGCTTTTCAGCAGCGCATGGGTTTTGTTGCGGGTTTCATTCATGGCTTGTTGTCCTCGATGTATTGTTCAACAATTTGTTCCAGCACATTCAAAGGCACCGAGCCACTGCTTAAGACCGCATCATGAAATGTTCTGATATCAAAGGCCTCGCCCAATTCTTTTTCGGCTTGGCGCCTGAGTTGCCATATTTTTATTTCACCCAATTTATACGACAAGGCCTGTGCTGGCCAAGCAATGTAACGATCAATTTCGGTGCGCACATTGTGTTTGGAAAGTGCGGTATTTTCTTCCATCAGTTTGATTGCCTCATCGCGGCTCATTCCCATGGCGTGTATACCGGTGTCTACCACCAAGCGCATGGCGCGCCACATTTCATAAGTCAAACGACCAAAATCAGAGTAGGGGTCTTGGTAAAAACCCACTTCCTTTCCTAGTTTTTCTACATACAAGCCCCAGCCTTCACCAAAGGCTGAGATGTAGGCATTCTGTCTGAATTTGGGTAAATCAGATAACTCTTTGGTCAATGCTGACTGCAGGTGATGCCCTGGAACGGCTTCATGGAAGGTCAGCGCTTCCAAGTTATACAGCGGTCTCTTTTCTAGGGCATGGGTGTTGACCCAGTATTGGCCTGGTCGGGTAGAGTCTAAAGGGGCAGGGACATAGCGGCCGGTGGTGTAATTCGGTGCGATACCAGCTGGTACAGGATTAACAGCATACGGTTGTCTTGGCAGCTTGGTGAACAGTTGTGGTAATTTTCCATCCATGCGCTTGGAAATGTCACGGGCTTCTTTCAACAGCTCATCAGCAGTGGTGGCATAAAACTGTGGGTCAGTTCTGAGAAAATGCAAAAACTCAGCAAAACTGCCGGCAAACTCAAGTTCACTGATGATTTGTTCCATTTCAGCTCGGATGCGTTTGACCTCATTCCAGCCAATCTGATGGATTTCTTCCGCACTCAAATCCAGCGTGGTGTATTCTTTGATTTGTTGTTGGTAATAAGCCTCGCCGGCCGGGAAGCTGTGGGCGCCAATGGTGGTTCGGGCGCCGGGTATGTATTGCTTGACCATGAAGGACTTGAACGCCTGGTAACTGGGGTTGATGCTGTCTGTAATGATGGTTTTTGCTTGTTGTTGTAGTTTGCTGAAATCAGTTTCATTGACGTATTTAGGTTTTTTTAAGAACGGTTGGTAAAAGTCAGATTCGGTTGGCTCTGCTTTGATGTAGGTATCAATGAATTTTGGATAATGTTGGATGATGACTTGTGGCTGGGTGAAGCCGCGTGCCAAACCTGCTTGCATGTTCTCTATGTGTTGTTGCATCACCCGAGGGACTTGTTGCATCCTGTTGAGGTGATTTTTATAATCATCAAGTGTGTTGAAGCTGGCATAACGGTGCATGGTAGCCAAGTTGACATGGAAAGAACCCTCTGCTGTGATGGGCATTTGGTATTCTTTGAAGTTGTTATCAGCGATTGTTTCTTGCAAAAAGGCTTGTTGCATCTGCAGTGAAACCTGGTCTTGAAAGTCCAGTTTTTTGCTTTTGATTTTATTCAGTTTATCCAGCAGCGGTTTTAGCCGATCGTTTTGTTTTGTATAAAATTCAGCAGAAACATCATTCAGTTCCCCGGCTTTACTTTGGTCTCCTTGCCAAAAAGCCAGTTGTGGGTTGAGCTCAGTTTGCACAGCGATGACTTCATCAAGGATTTTATGCAGCTTTTTACTTTCTCTGTTGGCTTCTGCGTACAGGCTGATGCCCAATAAAATTATAATTAAACTGATTTTTTTCATGTCATTACCTGTGGTTTGATTCAATGTAATACCCTGACGCGGATGGTGCCATCGATGTCTTTGAGTTGTGCGACGATGGGGTCTGATGATTCGCAGTTAACATCCATGATGACATAACCGACATCACCAGAGGTTTGCAGGTACATCGCTGCGATGTTGATGTCTTGACTTGAGAACGCGTGGTTGATGCGTTCCAACATACCGGGTTTGTTCTGATGGATGTGCATCACCCGAGTCAAATCATCGTGCAAGGCCGGCAAGGACACTTCAGGAAAGTTTACCGCCGATGAAGTTGAGCCATTGTTGGAATATTTAATGAGTTTGTCTGCCACCTCGTTGGCAATATTGAACTGCGCCTCTTGGGTGCTGCCACCGATGTGTGGGGTCAGAATCACATTATCAAAGTTCAATAAAGGCGTTTCAAATGGGTGTTGGTTACTGGCAGGTTCCTCAGGATATACATCCAAGGCAGCGCCGTTGAGGTGTTGACTTTCCAAAGCGTCAACCAAATCATCAATCACCACGATGTGACCACGTGCGGCATTGATCAAAAAAGCCCCTTGCGGCAGTAAAGCCAATTCTTTGGCGCCTATCATCTGCCGGGTTAATTCCGTATCAGGAACGTGCAGGGACAACACATCAACAGCTGGTAATAATGCCTCAAGTGATGGCATGGCTTCGCTGTTTCCTAAGGGTAATTTGTTCTCAATGTCGTAATACTTGACCTTCATACCCATGGCCTCAGCTAACACGCACAACTGTGATCCAATGTGGCCAAAGCCAACGATACCGAGGGTTTTGCCTCGTGTCTCATTGGAATTAATGGCTGATTTAAACCATTCGCCGCGGTGAGCTTTGGCATTTTTCTCAGGGATGCCACGCAACAACAAGATGATTTCACCCATCACCAACTCCGCCACACTGCGGGTGTTTGAAAAAGGTGCATTGAATACCGGTATGCCTTGTATTTTGCATTGATCCAAGTCCACTTGGTTGGTACCAATGCAAAATGTGCCCACTGCCATCAATTTATCACAAGTCGCCAAGTTCTGGCCTTTTAGCTGGGTTCTGGAACGGATGCCTAAAATGTGGGTGTCCTTGAGAATTTCCTGTAGTTCGTCGTCTTCAGGGGTGCTGTTGTAAACGTGGATGTTGTCATAACCATCGGCCTTGAACAACTTTTCGGCATCTGGGTGAACGCCTTCTAACAAAACAACTTTGATTTTTTCTTTACTTAGCGATAATTTAGCCATATTCTTTGCGTTTTTGTTACTTGAATCAGTTGAGAAAACAGGATTTTAACAGATATGCACCCAGATAAATTGTCTTCTTTATTAGAAACGGAGTTGCCCGGTATGGCTTGGTCCATGCAGCCCAGTGATTTAGAAAAGTTTGGTCAAGATTGGACTCGCTTCCATGATCCCCAAGCGGCTGTGGTGTTTTTTCCCAACGACATCAAAGAAGTACAAAAAATCATTCAAGTGGCCAACCGCCACCAACAAGTGGTGATTCCCTCAGGGGGGCGTACTGGTTACAGCGCAGGCGCAGTGGCCACAGCCGGTGAATGGGTTGTTTCCATGGTCAGGTTCAACCAAATCAGTGATTTCAATGCCATTGATCAAACCGTTAAAGTCGGTGCAGGGGTCATCACTGAGCAGCTGCAGCATTTTGCTGAAGAGCATGGTTTATTCTATCCGGTTGATTTCGCTTCGGCGGGTTCGTCTCACATGGCTGGAAACATCGCCACCAACGCCGGTGGAATCAGGGTGCTGCGGTATGGCTTAACCAGAGACTATGTATTGGGCTTAACGGTGGTTACCGGTGCAGGGGAAATCTTACATTTAAATAAGGGCTTGGTGAAAAATGCCAGTGGCCTGGACTTTCGTCATTTGTTCATTGGTTCTGAAGGCATCCTGGGCTTTGTGATTGAGGCGGAAATCAAACTGGTTTCACCGCCGCCCAATCAAGCGGTGATGTTGCTGGCTTTGTCTTCATTGGATGCGGTGATGTCGGTGTTTGCTTTGGCTCGAGGCACACTGCAACTGTCCTCGTTTGAGTTCTTTTCAGATCGCGCTTTAAAACATGTGATGTCTCACCGGGGCTTTGATAATCCATTTGAGGATTTGCATCCTTTTTACGTGCTGTTAGAGTTTGATGAGGATGAGGATCAGGCCATGCACGTATTCGAGTCTGGCATGGAATCAGCATGGGTCAATGATGGCATCATCGCGCAAAGCATTGATCAAGCACAACAGCTGTGGCAATACCGCGAAGGCATTTCTGAGTCCATCGCCCATTACACCCCTTATAAGAACGATATTTCGGTGAAAATTTCACAAGTGCCGCAGTTCATGCAGCAGTTGGAGGATGTGCTGGCGGCAGAATACCCTGATTTTGAGACCATTTGGTTTGGACACATTGGTGATGGTAATTTGCACCTGAATATACTCAAACCTGAAAGCATGGACACCGCAGCCTTTAAAACCCAGTGTGAATCAGTTAATCAGCACGTGTATGGTTTGATTGATTCATTTGCTGGCAGCATCTCAGCCGAACATGGTGTGGGCTTGATCAAAAAACCGTTCTTACCTTACTCAAAATCGGCCGAAGAGATCAGGCTGATGCAACAAGTCAAACAAGTATTTGACCCCAATAATGTAATGAATCGCGGTAAAGTGGTTGATTGATGGTCTAATAAGATTGATTAACAGGCTTTGAAGGTTGAATCATTCGCTACATCAGAGCCTTTTAACCACAATGTTTTGTGGTGTAAGGATTGCAGGTAAGCGGCTTTGTCTTGAACTTCTTTGATCAGGTCTTCGTATTTGAGTTTTAGTTTGAATTGATTCTCGTCGTCTTCACCTGAGCCAATTTCCAACTCGGCCCATTTGTTTTGAAGGATCAACATGGAAGGCGAGTATTTCAATTCAAACTCACCGGCTTCATCCAGTTCAAGCACTTTAATTTCTGCCAGAATTTGCTTTTCCAATGCTGCATTGTCTTCAGAAAAGTTAACAAAAGTGGTTTTGACATCAATCTGGTGATTGCCAAACTCAAAGCTGGAGGAATCTTGGTCTTTAACCCGCACACTGGCCAGTTCTTTGGTGGTGTCGCCGGTGCTGACTTCTACATTCATTTTCAGAAATGTTTCAGTGATTAAATTGGTGGCGTAGCTTTGGGCTACCAAGCCACCAAATAAGGCTGTGGTCAGTAAAACCACCTTGAATATTGCTGATATGTTGTTTTGTGAAGCCATGATATTTCTACAAGTTTATTTAATCCTATTAACGCATCAGACTGAATAAAGTTACATTTGTTCACATTTAAATTAATTATTTTATCAACCAGCTTGATGGGTCCAGGCGGTAATAGCCGGAAAGTATTTGATACAGTTCAGGGTGTTTGCGTTTGAAAGTTTTCGGCTGTTCAAAAAAGTGTTCGGATGAAACGGCGAAGAATTCAGCCGGATTGGTGGCACCGTAATGATCCAAAAAAGAGCGCTTATTAAGTTTGGCTTTGATGATCAGGCTTTTGAACTCTTTGCTCATGACTTTGCCCCAGGTTTTGATGTGGGCACTGTCAAACCAAGGCCTGCCATCGCCAGCACCATCTGCCTGATCGAGTTGGTGTGCAAATTCGTGAATCACCACATTGGTGCCGTCTTTGGCATTCCTGGCACCATGGATTGAATCATTCCAAGACAATATAACTGGTCCCCGCACCCATGATTCACCCAGGTGGTGACCTGGTTTGTCGTGGTGATTGGGGTTTTTAAAACCAGCTGGGTAGATCATGATGGTTTTCAGGTGTGGGTAGTAATTGGTTTTGCGATTAAGCAACAACAAACAAGCTTGTGCCGCTATGGTCACGCGCATCTCATCAGTGACTTCAAGCCCGGCGTGGCCTGAAAAATATTTTTCTGCCAGAAAAACATTCACATGTCCCAGCAACTCTTGTTGTAAAGGTTGGGGTAGGAAATGATAGATGGCTACGTTGTTTTTGATGTAATCAACCCAAGGTCCAGGTGTGGGTAACTTGTATATTTTTTGACGCTTTTTGAGTCTTCTATTTCTGATCCAATAAAACATGATAAGAAAAAATAGTGCAACTAGCGTTAAAACTGTTATGAAATTGATCATCGTGCTTAGGTCTAAAAATGTATTATGATATGAAATATGATGTGTATTGTGTATGAAGTTTTTTTAGTATTAGTTAATATTTATTGAGTCATGATTTTTGATACAGAACTGAGATATAGGCAATTATTGGCAACTGACATCAATTTAATTAAACGTTTATACCAAGATGCAACTGTCATGAAACACATAGGCAACGTTAAAAATGATCAAGAGGTTCATCAGCTAATTATTACTATGTTAAAGGAAGTGTCTCGAGGTTTTGCCAAATACTTCGTTTTAAAAGGTTATTTATCAGGTAGTGGTTGGTGTGATGCTAACAAGAAATTGAATGATCTGGGGATTTTCAGTCTACATTGGAATGCATCTACGCAGATTGTTAAATTAGGTATCATGGTTTTACCCGAGTTCCAGGGTAAAGGTATTTTTAAAAAAGCTCATCACGCATTGATGGCAGATGCCCGAACCGAATTTCCAGTCAAAAAATTTACAGCAATTACTGCTGTTAAAAACGTAACAGCAAATAATTGCTATGAAAATTTAGGCTTCAAAGCTTCATTGACATCAAAGGCAGGCCGAGATAATTGCTTCAGGTATTGGGAATTGAAATAATGAAGGTTTACTGATTATTATCAACGAATGTAGTCAATGAAATAAATACAGTTTTTCATTACTCAAATGGCTGTATCTAATTGATTATTAAAAACATTCAAAGCTGATAATAAAACATGCTATGATTTTATGCGGTGTAAGTAGTTTACACCTTTAAAAATAATATCATCAAAGAGGAGTGAGTATGAAGTTAGACGTTCGTATCCTAGAAAAGTTAGGACAAACACAATCTATACGTCAGTATGATTCGACTGAGCACATGGTTAATTCATTAGGCATGAAAGACACGGTTTTTCAAAAGATCAAGTCACAGAGCCAAGATTTAATTTGTTTGATATTACCGGACGATGATGATGACGATGAGTAATGATTTAAAGCCTTGTTGAAAAATATGTTTAATTATCATGGTAGGTTTTGAAATTGCTTAATAAAGTGCCATTCATACTGCTTTTGACAGTATGGGTGGCAAATGCACAAATCACATCTGATCTGGCTGAGCCAGTGTTCATCACTGATAAGTTATTGGAACTGGAATCCAAACGTCTGAGTGATTATGAACTGTTTTTGGATGGATTGTCTGAACTTGAGCAAACGCAAGGTAGCATGTCATCCTATCAGTATTGTCATTTCCGTTTTTTAAAGGCGTACAAAGTTGCTTTCGAAGGTTTAACTCAAGAGGCTATAAATCAGATGAAGGAAATCATTCCCTCATGTGATGATTTGCGTGCCAGAATTAGAATTGAAGCGTTGGTTGCCAATTTGAGTGCATTAGTCGGTGATTATGAAAATGCTTCCTTCTTTATTGATGCGGTGATCAATAAGGTTGAACAAACAGCAGATATTGCCTCGAAAGTCATAGCATATACCGCTGCTTCTATGGTTTATAATTTATTGGATCAGAAGGAGTTGAGTATTGAATACAGTAAGCTACTCTATTCCTTATCTCCAACCGATGAAAATTTATGTCGGCTACATTACAGCAAGAACCTTCATCATCTTGACAGTGACTCTTCAAAAACCTCAATGGTTGAAATCAAGGATATTGCTGATGAGTGTTCAAAAAATGGTCACAATCTAATTGCTGAGTCAATCTTATTAGATACTTTAAAGCGTTCCTTGAGTCAGGCAGGAATAGATGTACAAGAGTTGACTGTTGTTAGTGCTTTGATAGAACAATTAAAACCCCTGGTTCAAAATTCAATCTATATCAATAACAAAACTGCGTTTAATGCAATCGAGGCTAAATTCGCCTTATTGCAAGGCGACCAGAATAAAGCAAAAGTTATGGCTGAAAAGACTTTAGATATGAATCGTGATGCCGATCAAACAGAGTATTTGGTCATGGCATTAAAAGTCTTAGAAACAGTTCATAGAGAGATGGGGGATTTTGTCAATTCATATCATTATTTGGAACGCAGAAACGAGGCTGAATTGGGTATGTACGATCAAGCCCAGGCCAAACAAATGGCGTTCATGACCATTAAACATTCTAATTTATCTAAAGTTTTTGAAATCGAGCAGTTGAATCAGCAAAAAGAAGTATTGGAGCTGGAAAAACAATTGGCCAAACAGGAAGCGAATAACCAGCGCTTGATTATTCTGTTGATATTGATCATTTTGTCTTTTGTGATTCTGTTGCTTATGAGGATCAAGAAGAAGCATGATTATTTCCGCGCAGTTTCTGAGATAGATCATTTGACTAAAGTGCTGACCCGTAAGGCCTTTGAAGAGCAGATGTCAGTTATTTTGGATGAGTCACGTGAGCAAAAGAAAACGGTTCAATTGGCCATCATGGATTTGGATCATTTTAAAGTCGTGAACGACACCCATGGTCATTTGGTGGGTGATTGGGTGCTGAAAAATGTGGTCTACGCGGTGAAAGAGCTGATTGAAGAAAATATGATCATTGCGCGCTTGGGTGGCGAGGAGTTTTGTGTGGTGATGACGGATATCACACAAGAAGACATGCACGCCAAATTAGAACATATGCGACAATCCATTGAGCAATTAGATTGTTCAGACTCGGCGGCTGATTTGGCAGTAACGGCCAGCTTTGGTTACACTTCCAGCGACATTTCAGGTTATGCGCTGCCCTTGTTGTTAACGCATGCCGATGTGGCTTTGTTTGAGGCTAAGAAGCAAGGTCGAAATCAAATTGTGCTGGCACATAACGAGCACTGAAATTAACATTCAATTAATACCACTGAGACCGATCAAGGTCTTGATTGAGGATTTTAAACAATGAAAAAAGGTAAACTGGTCAACGTTGGACTGGGCATGACTTTGGGTGCGCACATCACGCCCATTTCTCGAAACTTTATTGAACAGGCTGATGTGGTGTTTGTCTCGGCTTCGAACCAATTGGTGGAAGAATGGGTCAAAACCATGAATGATCATGTCATCAGTCTGCAGCCATACTACCAAGAAGGACAATCACGGATGGTGACTTACCGCAACATGGTGGCTGCCATCATGGCGCAGGTGAGGGCCGGTAAATCGGTGTGTGGTGCTTATTATGGTCACCCAGGAGTGTTCGCTTGGCCGCCGCATGAAACCATCAGAATGTGTCGTGATGAGGGCTATCAGGCTCACATGGAACCGGGTGTTTCAGCAGAGGCTTGTTTGTATGCCGATTTAGGTATCGATCCGGGTCAGCATGGCTGTGCCCATTTTGAAGCCAGTCAGTTTTTGTTCAATCACCGACCTTTTGATCCCAGTGCTTACTTGATTCTGTGGCAAATAGCGATGGCCGGTGATAAAGCGATGAAAACCTTTGAGACCACGCCAGAGCAAAGGCAGTTATTGGTGGATTTGTTGCTTAAAACGTACCCCAAAAACCATCAGGTGACCTTATACGAGTGTCCAGTGTTACCGATAGAGCAGGCCATGATTAAAACCGTATCATTGCAAGATCTGGCCCACCAAGAAGTGTCATTGAAATCGACTTTGGTGGTGCCACCGGCCATTGCGAAGCAAACCAATCAAGCCATGATAGATATGGCCAACAGTTTAAGTCAGGCAAATGATCACATAACTGATTAATCAGTTTGAGATTTATTTAAGGATTTAATTGTCTCCCAGAAAGGGCTCGAATGGGTGGTGGTAATTAGTGTTGGCAAATCACGTTGGTCTCGTGATATTATCTTGTGATAATAACAACAACATGTGAGGAACATAAATGAAAAAACTAGTTAAAACCTTGGAACAAATCGGTCAAAGCACGTCATTGAAACAGCACCAATCGGCAGCAGCGATGTTAGAAGCCAACCATTTGAATTCAGACCTGATTGAAGAAACTTTCAGCCACAGCGTTGAGTTGTATTGTTTGGTTGAGCCAGAAGACGACCAAGACTAAACCACTTCAGTCAATTCATCAGCACCCTGTGGGGCAATGTGTTTCGGATGAGAAAGACAGGCTTTCACAGGGTGTTAGTTGTTATTGGTAGAGACATGCCTTGTGAATTTGTTGGTTAAAGTCACCAGAGAACAGTGGCCAAGTACTCATGAGATAGATGTCAAATAAACAACCAATTAAATTCATTCTATTTACCACGTGCATCATTTTTTATGCTGCCCTCAGTGCTGCTCAATCTAACGCACCACTCAGCCCCACCCAACTGGAAATTCAAAACACGCTGTTGGCAGCGGATGATTTGAAAATATCCGATCCTGAAGCTTTTCAAGAGCACTTAGATAAACTCAAAATCCTTAGTCCACAAGCCACTCCAGCGCAAAAGGAATTCATTGAATACTTTGAACTTTACCAGTGGATTGTCGCTGGTGATTACAACACGGCTCAAAACGAATACGAAAGGTTCTTCGAAGAACTGAGTGATACTGAAGTTAAAATCAGAACCAAAGCCACCTTGGCCAACATGTCCGCCATCAGCCGTGAATACAATCAAGCTTTGATTCACTTGGACTACATCATCAGTCAAGTAGAAGATCACCCCGATAAAGTCATCCGCTCAAAAATTAACTTTGTCACTGCCAATGTCTATTATTTGTTGGATATCTATGAAATGAGTCAGAAGTACGCGCAGCTGGTGATCCATGACGAGCTGAATGACATTTACTTATGTAAAGCCTCCGCGATATACCTGGCTGCAGCATTCAAAGACCAACAAGCTGTCGAACAGGAAAGGCTGCATCAAACCATTGAGTTGTGTAAAAACAGCAATCAGACAGGCTATGCCATGTTATTGACTTTGAATTGGATCCAAAGTGAGTTTGAGCAGTCGATTGAACGAAATGATACTGCCAACATCAATGTCCTAAAAAAACTGCTGCAAGATCAAGAACGTCTGATCAATGCCACCGAATCGAAAAACCTGATTGGTCTGAAAGAAATGTTACTCGCGCGGATTCATTTTGCCTTGGGTGATGATACTTTGGCTCAAGGCCATGCCCTGTTAGCCATCGAGGGCAGCAACAAAACGGGCAATACCCTGCAGGTAGTGGAGTCATTGCACGTCTTAAATCAGCTTGCGCTGAAAAGCAATGACTTCAAATTGGCCTATGAGTACATGAGTCAAAAAAGCCAAGTGGAGAATGAAATATACACCGATTCCAAAGCCAAACAAATGGCATACATGTCAATCAAACACAATAATCTGGCCAAACAACTAGAAATAGAACAGCTCAACCAAAGCAACCAAGTCTTGTCACTAGAAAATCAACTGACGGCAGAAACGGCGAAAAAACAACAATTGATGCTGCTACTTATTTTCAGCTTGTTGATGTTGTTGATCGTATGGACATTCAAAATCAAAAAGCGCCACGATTACTTCAAACACGTTTCAGAAATTGATCACTTGACTCAGGTGTTCACCCGCAAAGCGTTTGAAGAGAAAACAGCCGAAATGCTCAAAGCCTGTGAAAGCAAGCAAAAACCATTGAATGTGGCCATCATGGATTTGGATTTGTTTAAAAATGTCAACGATCAGTATGGGCATTTGGTCGGTGATTGGGTGCTCAGACAAGTGATTCTGTGTTGTGAAGAAGTGATTGATCAAGATATTTTATTGGCGCGCTTGGGTGGTGAGGAGTTTGGTCTGGTCTCACCAGGCATATCCGAGCTTGAGATGGTCGCTTTGTTGGAAAAAATGCGTGCAGCCATAGCGCAAATGGACTGTTCTGGATCAGGTGCTGAATTCAATATCACCGCCAGCTTTGGCCTCAGCAGTGCCTTGAGTTCAGGCTACCATTTACCGGTGCTGCTTACGCATGCTGATTTGGCCCTATTTGAAGCCAAGAACAGGGGGCGGAATCAAATCGTGGTATACAGCCAGCTTAAGAAGCTTGAGGTTGCCAGTTCAGCAGTTGGCTGATGCTGGCTTGAGAGTTTTTTTGTCCTAAAGTGATTCGAAAGCCCTGAGTTTCAGTACAAAAAGCCGCGTTCGGCATGACCATCAGCTGTAATTCTTCTGCCCACTGCTTGATGGTTGTATCGGCATTTAAACGTTTGAACTGAACAAAGCCTGTGGCAGCAGCTTTTGGCAGGTGCCAGCTTAATTCAGGGTGTTGCTGCAGTTTGCCATGCAACCAGTGTTTGTTCTCGTTTATGATCTTAACGTGGTATTTCCAAATGATTTGGGTGTGGGGCAAAATCGCTTCAGCCAACTGCGCATCGGCGGCACTCTGACAAATCGACAAATGGGCTTTGATGGTGTTGATCTGTTGTATCACTTCGGGATTTCTACACGCAATCCATCCCAGTCGGATACCAGGCATTGCGTATGATTTTGACATCACGCCCATTGAAATGGCGCGTTGATATAAATCGCTTGCGGCCATCAGGCGCTGTGACTCATCGTGTTCAAGCCCCCTGAAAACCTCATCTGAGACCAGCCAACTGTTGTTTGAACGGCATAAATCAATCAAGCGGTTGAGTTCTTCAGCGTTGATATGCGTGCCGGTGGGGTTGTGTGGAAAATTGATGATGAGCATTTTGGTACGGGCAGAAAAAGATTTTTCTAGCAATTGCCAATCGATGTGCCAACCTTGGTCTTGAATCAATGGGATGGTTTTCACCGTTGCACCTGTCATCTGAGCTTCTGTGATCAGTGGTTCAAAACTCGGTGTGAATGCGATGACTTCATCGCCTGCACTGAGCAAAGTTTGCATCACCACAAAAATGCCTTCTTGTGCACCACAGGTTAAAGAGATTTCATCAGCGGTCGTGGACTTGAACAATTCGGTAGCCAGTAATGATCGCAGCGATTCGCGGCCTTGGGTGCTTTCATAGCCAAACGGCATTTGGCTGATCGCTGCTGTGAGGTCCACGCCTATCAGTTCGCTCAACCCCTGACAATTCAGGGGTTGTGGGTTGCTGCTGTGTAAGTTGTGCGCATGGTGAGTTGCCGCCAATTTGCTGTAGGCGGCCATTTTGAAGGCGGGAAAGCGCACAGTATGATTAAGCTTTTTTGCGCCAAATGGTTAATTGGGCAACGGTATGTTGGTGCTTTCTGGCTGTTTCTCTGATGACAAAGGGCACATCTTGTGGCACTGCAATCATTTCAAAGTCGTCACGCAAAGCATCACGCAGTGCATCCAATGTGGTGTAATTTTCACCATTGACTTTAACCCCACCCAACCAATTTTCTTTTTGGGTGAATTCTTCAAGCCAGGTGTAGGGTGATGTGATCACCAAGTAGCCTTTGCTGTTCAGTCGCTCCGTGATGCTTTCGAGAAATTGTTTTGGTTGATACAAGCGATCTATCAAATTACCGGCGAAAATCAAGTCATAGTTGCTGTATTTGGGTTTCAAATTACAGGCATCGCCCTGAGCAAACTCGGTGTTGTTGGCCTTGTCTCCCAAAGCCAAATCAGCCAATGAAAAAGACTTCAACTCGGTTAATTCACCTTCAGTAGGAATCATGTACTTCACTTCACCATGCTCAACCAGATTGATGGCATTGCGGATGAATCGAGTAGAAAAATCCAAACCATCAACATGGTCATAATATCTGGCCAATTCGAAGGTGCTGCGGCCTACAGCACAGCCTAAATCTAAAGCCCGTTGATTGTGGCTTAAATCAACATGCGGAATCAAAGCATCGATGCAGGCTTTGGGGAAGTTGGGTACGCCAAAATATGCCGCGCCGTAGTGAAATTCTAAGTATTGAGCAATCAGCTCATCTGTTTCGTAAGTATTAAATGTTTGGTCCACTTGTTGCTCCGATTCGACGTATCTAAATCCTGCGTGTTGAAAAAAGTGCCTGCGAAAGGCGTATCTTGAGTCTGTATGTACTTCATTGCCGGTGCTGGCCCAACTGCCGCCTTTGATCAGATTGTGTTGGCCATCAAAAGTGGGCACAGAAAAATCATCATAGGCTGGATGCACCTTGAAGCCTTTAAAACCATCAATGGCAGTTTCAGTCCATTGCCACACATTACCGATAACATCCCCGAGCTTTTGTTGACCAAAGGTGAACTTATCAACTGGTACAGATGAGGCGGCGACACTCAGGTCAATATTAGCTGGTGTTTGTTGCCATTGAGGATAGGGTGTTTGGTCACTCATGGTGTGTTCATGAATGCGATACCATTCGGCTTCGGTTGGTAGCCTGATGGATTTGCCGTTGCGCGCAGAAAGCCAATTACAAAAGGCTTTGGCCTCTAAATAATTCACATCAACTGGCCAACTCCATGGCATTTCAATCTCTGTTGTCATGCACCGATACAGCCAATTACCATCTCGATTGACCCAAAATGTTGGCTGTTTGGCCGGTTTGAACTGGCACCATTGCCAACCCTCATCGGTCCACCATTGTTCATCCAAATAACCGCCATCATCAACAAAAGCTTTGAATTCATGGTTTGAAACCAGGTATTGACTGGTTTTGAAATCTTTAACTTCGGTACTTTGCTGGCCGTATTCATTGTCCCAACCATAAGTTTCGCTGGGAAGGCTTCTGCCTTGGATTACGGTGCCACCAGGAATCGATTGTAATGAATTGGTCACCACGTCATGATCAACATTGCTGTGTGGCCAATCACTGTGAGAAACCACGTGTTGGATATCCATTTGTCTGATCAATACACTGGATGTTTCAAGGTGAATGCGTTCGTGTTCAATGCCCATCAAAATGATCCAAAACGGGTCCTCCCAGTTGATTGGCAAGGATAAATCCAATTCATCAATTAACGCCAAGACCATGGATTTAACTTGATCGCGGTAAGTTTGTACTTCTTGTACCGAGGGCCAATCATAGTTGGCATCATTGAGGTCATCCCAGGACATTTCATCAACACCTATGGCCATCATGGATTCGATGTCCTCGTTGATGTTGTTGCTGATGATTTTAGCTACCCTGAGTTTGTTGACAAAAAACACCGCTGTGTGTGCATAGTAGAAAATCAGCGGATGTCTTAAGGGTTCTGGCTTTAAATAAAAGGCAGATTCACTCTTCAGACATTTGAACAGTGATTCGTATGTTTCGTAGGTGCTGATGAAGTGTTGTTTGATCTCAGCGCGTTTTTCTGATGCATTCCCCTGATTGATGAGGGGTGTTTTGCTCACGGCAAGTTGCATCGATGTGTGTGGGTTAGGTTTTTTTAGAATCGACATATAATGATTTTTGTTGTTGTGATGATTGTATCAATCTTGTTGCTCCATTGCCATGCTAAATATGAAGTAAAAGACAATACGATTCAGTGGTAGGATCAATTAAACTGATGGTAATTTTTATCCATCACCGCTCTGATTGACGTGAAATCTGCTAAAAAATGTGAGTTTTAACGAAAGCCTTTCAATTTATCACTGTGCGCATGCTAAAATGGGGACGTTTTAATAGCTAATACATTTGTGCAAGAAATCAAAAAAACACCAAAACAAGCCAACCCCATCTCCGAAGTCATCACGCAAGCCCTCGATGACGCCAAAGCGCAAAACACGACAACTTTAAAGGTCAGTCACCTCACTTCGGTCACTGATTATATGGTGATTTGTACAGGCAGTTCAAACCGGCACATGCGACACCTGGCTGAATCAGCCATCGATGCAGTGCAACAATCGGGCAGAGAAGTGTTGAGTACTGAAGGACTGGATTCTGATGAGTGGATGATTGTCGACTGTGGCGACGCAGTGCTGCATGTGATGAGTGCTGATGCGCGTGAGTTCTATCATTTGGAAGGTTTGTGGGACATCAGCGAAACAGCTGAAGCATGAAAATCAGCTTGTTGACCCTTGGGCACAAGATGCCTGATTGGGTAAACATCGCTTTCAATAACTACAACAACCGCTTACCGCCTTATCTAAAAATTCAGATGCGCGAAATCAGCGCCGTATCCAGACAAAAGGGCTTGAGCGTCAATCAAATCAAAGCCCAAGAAGCGACTTTGATTCAAAAGCAAATCAAAAAAGGTCAGGTCAATTTCGCTTTAGATGAGCATGGTAAAGCCATTAACACAGCCTTTCTGGCTAAACAATTAGACCAATGGCAACTCAATGGTCAAGACATTAACATCATCGTTGGTGGCGCCGATGGCTTGGACGCTTCAATTTTGAAAATGTCTGACCAAACATGGTCATTGTCGTCATTGACTTTTCCACATCAGTTGGTCAAGGTGATTATAGCTGAACAACTTTATCGCGCTCACAGTTTGCTCAATAACCACCCCTACCACCGGGAATAAAACATGGTTAAATCACATGACATCGTATTGGCATCTGCGTCTCCAAGACGTGCTGAGTTGTTACGCCAGGTCGGTTGGAATCCATTGGTTAAACCGATTCACATCGATGAAACACCCCAATCCGAAGAGCAGGCTGATGCCTACTGTTTAAGAATGGCGGTGGAAAAATCAGCGGCGGCGAATCATGCCATAGAAACTGAACTACCGACAGTGACTGCGGACACCATTGTGGCTTTAGATGGAGCAATTTTGGGTAAACCGCTGGACGAAAATGAAGCCAAATTGACTTTGCATAAATTGGCCGGCAAAACCCACCAAGTTTATTCAGCCGTGTGCGTCAGTTTTGGTCAACGAAGCATGTCCAAACTATCGGTCAGTCAAGTCACTATGGCAGCCATTGATTCGGTAAGTATTGAGTCGTATGTTGCCAGCGGTGAACCGATGGACAAAGCCGGCTCTTATGGCATCCAAGGCCAAGCTGCAATCTGGATAGAGCGCATTGAAGGCAGCTATTCTTCAATTATGGGCTTGCCATTGTATGAAACAACCTCCATCTTAAAAGCATTAAACGTGAAACTACCACTGCTCAACTCAAAGGCGAGCCAGTGAGGCTTGGAGATGACTGCATCTATGCGTAAAGAAATTCTTATCAACAGCAACGATTTTGAGACCCGGGTGGCTTTGGTCGAGGACGGCCAATTGGCGGAAGTGTGGTTAGAGCGTTCACAACAACATTCATTGGTTGGTAACATCTATCAAGGCACGGTTGAAAAAGTATTACCCGGTTTACAAGCTGCTTTCGTCAATATTGGTGAAAACAAAGCGGCGTTCATACATGCCTCTGATATCGATGGCCAAGACAACCAAGTTGAGGATGAGAAATACACCACTGAATATGGCAGCCATGATTCAATCTCTCAGATACTGCATGAAGGCCAGAAAATCGTGGTACAAGTTTACAAAGACCAAATTGGCAGCAAAGGTGCTCGAATCACAACCCAGTTGAGCATTCCCAGTCGCTATTTGGTGATGATGCCGTACAACCCTGCATTGACCGCCATCTCGGCCAGAATAACCGATGAAGTAGAACGAGAGCGTTTGGTTGAAGCATTGAAAAAGATGAATCACGATAACCAAGATTTTGGTTTAATCGCTCGAACCAATGCAGAACAAGTCAGTATGACTGCTTTGTATCATGATTTTAGGTTTTTACAGCGCCTCTGGTTACGCATTGATGAGCGCATAAAAGCATCGAAATCTCCGAGCTTAATTCACAGTGAATTTTCTCTGGCAAAGCGTGTGGTACGTGACCAAGTAACCGAAAACTTGACTAAAATCACCACTGATTCAAATCAACTGTTTCAAAACCTGTCTGAGTTTTTGCAAGATTTTGCTGCCGAATGGTCAGGTGAATTGATTGAGCACAATGTTTCCAGACCTTTATTTGATCAGTTTCACATTGATGATGAAATTGATCGATCCATCACCAAACGTGTGGCATTAAAGTCCGGTGGTAATTTGGTTTTTGATCAAAATGAAGCCATGACCACCATAGACATCAACACCGGTCAATTTGTCGGTTATAAGTCCTTGGAGGATACCGCGTTTAAAACCAACCTTGAATCGGCCCAAGCCATCGCACGTCAATTAAGATTGCGCAACATAGGTGGCATCATCATCATTGACTTCATTGATATGGTTGAACAATCTCACAAGGAAAAAGTGTTACAAACCTTGGTGGAACATTTGGAAAATGACAGCGCCAGAACCAATGTGTTGGGTTTCACTGGTTTGGGTTTGGTTGAGATGACGCGCAAAAGAACCACCGAAAACCTGCATGACATGTTGTGTGAGTCGTGCGATAAATGTCATGGCAACGGCTCAATAGAAACCATTGAAACCATCAGTTTTAAATTGTTTCGAGAAATCAGCCGCTCTGTTAAACAATTCAAGGCCAGCAAAGTCATGGTGATTGGCTCAAGGCGATTGGTGCAATACATCATCGATGAACATTCAGAGACTTTGGCAGAGCTGGAAGAAAGTCTAGGCAAGCGCATCAGTTTTCAAGCAGAAGACAGTTATGAGCGTCACCAACACGATGTGGTCCTGTTATAAAGATTTTGACTGATGGCTAAGCATAAAAAATACCGTTGGTACTACCGCATCTGGATAAAAATTCGTCTGGTGCTGGCTGGCTTGGTTATTTTGGCGGGTCTTGCTGTCGGTGCTTTGAGTCTGTTTTTACCTTTTGAATCGCTGTACCAAGATCGGCTAGAGAAGTTCCTGGAAGAACAATGGAACCTGGTCGTCAAAGTCAAAGAAATCAACGGTTCATGGCGTGGCTATGGGCCTCATTTTCAACTTTATGATTTGGAGCTCACTGGCAAGCAGAGTGTCCAACTGGCCAGTGCCAACTTGGCTATCAATATCTATCAATTAATCATACCCGGTGGGCGTTCTGGCATTGATTTAAGTATCAATCGAGCTGAGTTGGATATGATTCAGTCTGCTGAAGGGGCCAGCATCACACTTAACGATACGCAGGATGAGGCTCGTTTTGCAGACATGCTAGATCGCATTTTAACCACGGGATCTTTGCGGGTTGATGAAATGATGTTTAATTTGGCTGATGAAAACGGCCAAGTACTGTTGGCTGGCTTGCAAGCTGATTTATTGTTACAACAGGATGACGATGAGAGGGCCTTGAAGTTACTGATTGAGAATGACAATCAAAGCATTGAAATCATCAGCCAAGGTCTACGAAACAACACCTTGACCAAGGATGCCAATTGGTACATGGAATTCAATCAGTTTGAATTGGGCCAATTGAACGAATTGTTGACTGGTATTAAATTTCCAGCAGGTGCCATCAATGGCCAGTTGTGGCTATCGGCAAAAGCAGGACAAATCACTTCAATGTCTGGTGAAATCAGTTGGAGAAATCCCGAAAGTGGCTTGGGTTTTGAAATAAAAATTAAACAGTTCAGTGAGGATAAGGACTGGGTTGCCAGCATGCAATTTACTGATGTGGTTATTGCAGAAGAAAAATACGATGATTTTTTGCTGCGGATTCAACGTCAAAATGACACCACCCAATTGCAAAGCAGCCAAATACCCCTCGCACTTTTTAGCCAATTGGCTGAGGATGCAGAGTACCATGTTGTGGCTGATAAACCCTTCAATGCGGTGGCGGGCATTATAGATGTTGCTGAGTTTGAAATGGCCAATGACACCGGTTTATGGCGCGGGGCTTTGCAGTTTTCTGATTTTGCACTGGGTCATGAAGTATTTGATTTTACTGGGTTGAATGGTACTTTTGAATTCGACTCACTAGGTGGCAATTTGCTGTTGGATTCAGAACAGGGTCATTTGAACATACCAGCAATCTATCGAGGTCAGCTGAATTGGCAAGATTTGACGGTGCAGAACAGCATTGACTGGTCAGGCGATGCAGCTGTTATGGCGATCAATAATCTGTGGTGTGATTGTGTTGATTTTGACTTACAACTATGGAGTCATTTACAAGTCGGTCAACCCAGTAACATGTTACTGGCCAGTGTCTTGTCTCAAGTTGAAGTGAACCAGCTATATAAATATTGGCCACACAACGTTTGGAAACCGAAAACCATTGAATGGTTGGACAGGGGGCTGCTGTCAGGTCAGGTAAGCAAAGGTTATGTTTTCATGAATGGTGATTTGGTTCCCAAAACTTTCAAAACCGGCGCTGCGACATTTATCTCAAGGGCCTATACCGATAAAGTGGCCAATATTTTTCATCCAGAATGGCCACAGGTAAACAACATAGATGGTGTGGCTGTTTTTGACCATGATTCCGTTCAGGTGGAAATTTCCAATGCCGAAACGGGTGATATAGCTGTTTATCAAGCGGATGTTGCCATCGACTCATTTGATGCTGGGGTGCTTGATGTGGATTTGAAGGCCAGCAGCAATGGCAATGAAATCCTGGAGTATTTGCGTGATTCACCCTTGGTTAAAAACATTGAATTAAGTGAAGCGATCAAGATTGATGGGCAGCAGCGATTTGATTTGAATTTTGAAGTAGGCATCAAATCTGATGTGAATCTGCCTTTCCGACCGTGGGGTCAGGTGAGGTTTGAGGATGGTGTGTTTGCTACGGAACACTTTAGCATCGAAGGTATTAATGGTCCTGTTAATTTGGATGGTTATGCCTTGAAAATGGATGGTTTACCGGCACAGTTAGGTGCGGCTGAGATTGAATTAAATGGTGAAATCATTACCAAAAGCGAAACTGGTTTTCAGATTGATGTTGACTTGAGTGGCGAACTAAATGCCACTTATTTACTTGACGTTATTCAACAAAATTTACCCATTGAGGGTGCATCTGATTGGCTGATTAACATCAGAAACAAGCAGTCTGAATTACAAATGACTGCCTCGTCGCCTTTGTTGGGCACAACCATTGGACTGCCAGCACCTTTAGATAAAACAGCTGGCATGGAAAAAACGTTGACTGTTTCATGCCAAATCCCCTGTCAAAGCTCGAATGTAGAAATCAATTACAACGATGAAATCAGGTCTACATTGGATGGCCGAACAGGGAGCTATCATTTGGCCAGGTTGCAATTCCTCAATACTGATTTACTGGCAGCTCAAGAGCAATTGTATGGTGGCACAATTGCACGGGTTAATTTAGACAAATGGTTGGATTTGATAGCTCAATACAATCAGTCTGAGGTGACAAGCGATGAAGCCGATGCTTGGCCCATTGAGGAAATTGAATTAGACATTGGTGAAATGATTTTTATGTCTAGGGCATTTAAAAACATCACATTAAACATCAAAAGAGCACAACAACATTATGCCATCAATGTGATTGGCGATGACATGGATGGTCTGGTTATAGTCGATGATGACTTAGCCAACAAAGGAATTGTGGCACAATTTAAATACCTGAATTGGATTGATCCAAGCCTTGATTTGGATGAAATTATCGAGGATGCGGCCAGTTCAAAAGTGCCTGATATACATTTGTGGTCAGAATCGTTTGAGTATGCAGGTATTCCTTTAGGTGCCTTACGGATGGAAATGCGCAACGTAGCAGATGGTATTAAAATTGAACAACTGAGTTTGAAATCGCCAGAGGCTGAAATCAACGCATCGGGAGTTTGGCTAAAAGAAGCAGACGGTGTAGGGCAATCAAATTTTGATATAGTGATGATCTCAGAGAAAATCGCTGACTTTTTACAACAAGTTGGCTTCGCCGCACCGATAACCAATGCCCAGACCATCATTGAACTTAATGCACAATGGCCAGGGGTGCCCAGCCAATTCAATGTGGCTGATATTGATGGTGATTTATCAATAAAAATTGGCCAAGGCCAGGTGTTGGACCAAAAACCTGGTTTTGGTCGTGTACTCGGTTTATTCAACTTAACCAATTTACCGCGTCGGTTGATTTTGGATTTTCGTGATGTACTGGCAGATGGTCTGTTGTTCAGCAGTATGGAGGGCCATTTTCAAATTAAATCGGGTGTGGCCAAAACGGAAGATTTCCTGATCACTGCATCTTCTGCTAAGATTCGCATCAATGGCGACGTGAATTTTGCTGACCAAACCTACAATCAAACGATTATCATCAGACCACAAATTGGTAAGACCTTCCCCACAATAGGAGCCATCGCCGGTGGTCCAGTTGGTGCAGCAGCAGGTTTTTTGGTGCAAGGCTTATTTGATAAACAACTGAAAAAAGGCAATGAAATTAATTATGCAGTCACCGGTACTTGGGATGATCCAATCATAGAACTGATTGAAAATAATGATGAATAATAATGAATAAATCGACTTTTGCACAACTACTTTATTTCTTGGTGACGGTTAGTTTCTGTTCCTATTTGGCCTATGAGTCTTGGGGTCAGTCGTTGGCATATGAACACCGCATTCAAGAAGTTGCTGAGCGCTTGTCGATGTCAGATAACTTCAAGTCACAAAGCAAAAAAGTGTTGGAGGCCATCACATTCAATTGGTACTCAGGCTATACTGAAGAGCTGGACGCGCTCAAAGCAATTCAAGACAAGGCAGAAAAACACGATCAATTGGCACACAAGCATACCAAATTATTCATTGCGACTTTGGTGTTGATGTTTTTGCTGCACGGCTTCATCAAATCCAAAATTTCACTGCTGGCCATGCTCTCAGTGACGGTGATTGCTTTGGTCACTGGGTGGTTCGCACCGATTTTGGCGATTATTGCTTACCAAGACATTCCTGTGCTCGGACAAAGTGTCTTTCAGTTTGAATCAAAAAGCATCGTCTCAGCCCTACAAAAACTGTATTTTTCAGGTCAAACAGCCATTGCAGTGATCATATTTGTGTTCACACTGTTAACCCCCATATTCAAATCTTTGATGATGTTGATTATATTGTTCAGTCAAAATTTACACTTCTCACAAAAAAGCATCAAGGTACTTAAGAGCATCGGTAAGTGGTCGATGTTAGATGTTTTTGTTATTGCAATTTTAGTGACTTACTTTACCACCAAATCAGGTGGTGCCACTGATGCAACTTTACAAATTGGTGTGTACTATTTTGTCACCTATGTCATCTCATCGATGTTACTCACATACCTAATCAGTATAAAACAAGAAGAAATAAAATAATGTCTATCAAACAAACCAGTCAAACCTTCCTTGAACCCAATGGCTTAAGCATCAACGACCTTGAAAATCTTTTGGGTGGTGCTTTGGCCACTGGGGGAGATTTCGCGGATTTATACTTTCAGTCCTCGCGGCTGGAGTCATGGGTGTTGGAAAACCAACAAGTTAAATCAGGCAGCCACAGCATTGATCGTGGTGTAGGTGTGCGCATCAATCAAGGTGAGAAAACCGGGTTTGCTTATACCGATGCATTGAATAAAAACAGCATTGAACAAGCGGTTCAAACCGCACGCAGTATTGCACGTGATAACAGGAACCACCCGGCAGTCAATTTGCGCTCAGCTGAAGCAAAAACATTATACACCCCACAAGATGTTCTCAACGGGGTAGATAATAAAGCCATCATCCAACTTCTCAACGACATGGATGTAGCGGCCAGAAAGAAAGATGCACGGGTGAAAAAAGTCATTTGTTCATTGGTCTCATCACAAGAGGAAATCATGGTGGCTGCCACCGATGGTACTTTTGGCGCGGACATCAGGCCCATGGTTAAGTTGAGTATTCAAGTTATCTGTGCTGATGACAAAGGGCGCATGGAAATGGGCTATGCCGGCGGCGGTGGTCGCATCCTATTGAATGATGTATTCCAGGCGGGTTATGCCGACAGCTTTGTTGATCAAGCCATTCATGGTGCACTGATTAATTTACAAGCCAAGCCAGCCCCGGCTGGCGAGATGCCTGTGGTACTTGCCGGTGGCTGGCCAGGTGTGTTATTACATGAAGCCGTTGGTCATGGCCTTGAAGGTGATTTCAATCGCAAGGGTTCATCTGCTTTTGCCGGCAAGGTGGGTCAACAAGTCACCTCGTCGGCTTGTACCATTATTGACAGTGGTATCATGCCTAATCGACGCGGTTCGCTGAATATTGATGATGAAGGCACGCCATCACAAGAAAACGTGTTGATTGAAAATGGCATTTTACGAGGTTACATGCAAGACAAACTCAATGCACGTTTAATGGGAGTGCCGACCACAGGTAATGGTCGACGTGAATCGTTTGCTCATTTACCGATGCCCAGAATGACCAATACCTACATGTTAGGTGGCGACTATGATCCTCAAGAAATCATTGCTTCAGTTGATAAGGGTTTGTATGCGGTTAATTTCAGTGGTGGTCAGGTAGATATAACCAATGGTAAATTTGTGTTTTCGGCATCAGAAGCATACATGATTGAAAACGGCAAAGTGACTCACCCAGTCAAAGGGGCAACTTTGATAGGCGATGGACCAGCAGCCATGCAAAAAGTCAGTATGGTTGGCAATGACCTGGCTTTCGACCAAGGCTTGGGTGTTTGTGGTAAAGATGGCCAGAGCATTCCAGTTGGAATAGGCCAACCCAGTTTAAAGATTGATCAATTGACTGTGGGCGGAACCCAAGTTTAATTCAGCGTTGATTAGATGAATTTTTTGCGGGCGTATTGGGTGTTTTAAAATCTTTTGAAACACTCAAATGAATCATCGAAAATCACATCAGGGTTATCATTGGCAATGAAAACAGGACAAACTTCGAAATTAAACAAGGTATCATCTTCCTCGCCAAAACCCACTCGCACGGCATCCACATAACCCAGGAATGAATTGCCCCAACCTGAACCCACTCCTACGTTGACGCCAATGATTAGGGTGTCCGCCGATAAATTGATTTGCGGATCGCCTGGTTGTCCTTGAGGCGATTGGTTGATCCAGTCATCCAACGAGACATTGTAATTTTGAATCACGCCGGTACCGGTGTTTTGGCCATTGAAAGAAACAAAAGCCCAAAAATTATCCGCCATCATATCTACCAACTCCCAGCTGTCTTCAACTGGATCGCTGTAGCCATTGTAAACACCTTCCCAAACCAGCACGCCGCTCACATCATCAGTAAGGTCTGTTGGGGTGTTGTTGTCATCGTAGAATGTCAGACGAAACACTGGGGTAAAATGTGCAATGGTGGTACTGGCCGCATCACGGTACCAAGCATAGTTCAAATCACTGATGTTTCCCAAGGTGCGCCCTGGGAAATCTATCACTGAGGCTGATTGTTGCCAGAGGAGCTGGAAATCGGCTTTGTCTTGGCCATTGGTCACGGTGTCAGTGGCAAATAGCAAAGAGCCATCTCCGAACAAAGGCTGGTTATTACTTTGCATAACCATGGCATCATCTCGTACATTGACTGCTTCCCAGCCGTTTGGAAACAGCGGTGTGACCTCGACCTCATCGAAAGCCAACAGTGTGGTTGAAAAAAACAGCGCTGTTAAAGTGATCTGTAATCTAGTCATTTTTGAACTCGATAAAATACAATGATTATTATTACATTGAATAGGAACTGATTCAATTTAACAGGATATGTAATAAATTATCTTGGAAGGTTATGTTTTCAGTCAGTTTAAGGTGGTCTTCACAGACAAAAACAGGGTACCTCACCTTTATGGTGTCCAGTGTTTGTTGGTCTGAGATGCGAATTTGTCCCAACAGTGAGGATTTAGTCACTTGACCATCACCTGGTTCATACAGGATGTTTCTTTGAATGTCTTTATCGCCCACGGCGTGATTGATTTTGTCGTGGAAAACGACGTGATCATGGTCTTGTTCAAGTATCAAGCGGTTCAGGGTTTGTTTACAGGAGCCGCCCATAATAATAAACCCTTCGTGATCCACTTCATATTTGGGTGACAGTGCCAACCACAAAGCTTTGGCCCGCCTGAGCTGATGATTGAAGAAAGCTTGTAGGGTTTGTAGTTCGGTCTCACCGTCTGATTGTGGGTCGTGATTCTTGTGAATTCTTGTTATCACATCTGTGTTATAGATAGACCATTCATGTTGTTTCCAATTATTGGGATCATACAGGTCAAACTGAATTGAGTTGCCTGCATAGTCTGCCAGCCAATGACTTTGTGGGTGTGGTAACAGTTGGTAAACGCTGGGCATGGTGATTTGAACCTCAACCGGTATGTTACGCAGATTAAAATCAAAACCCGACATCAGTCTCAACACTGGTTTGACTGAACCCAATTGCGGTGTTCCTAAGAAAATAGCGTGTCTGATTTTATTGGCTTGAGAATCAGTTTGGATGGCAGCAGATGAATCTGCTTGCAGCAAAGGCAGTACATCTTTGGCGCCAAACCTTTGGTAATAGCGCAATAAGATGCCACCCATTGAATGAGCCACCACATCAACTTGTTGTTGATTGGGGTGCTTTTTTAACACCTGATCTATAAAAGCAGCGAGCTTTTGCGCATTATGAACATTGTCTTGGCGCCAGTCGTAATGAAACACGTAGAGTTGGCGCTGAGAGCCAACGGCTTGCTGCGGTTTATTTAATTGATAACCTCCATAGGTGGTCAATGTTTTGATGATGTCGTCATAAATACTCAGTCCTGAATAGGAATCAAATATCGCGTAGGATTCAATTTTTTCATAATCCACTGACAGCGTGTCCGGCTTGATGTGGTTAGCAAGGACTTTATAATTTGAAAATATCAGGTCATTCAATTTACCCGGCCAAACTTCTTTGCCGCTTTCAATCAGTCTTAATTTACTCCCTAGAGAGCCATGAATTAAAATCAGCGGGGTTTGGTTTTGACTGTTTTGCGGTTGGTACAGCAACGCCAAGTCAGGTTTGGTGTTGACTTGGCATGCTGTGAGGATGACCAGCAAAAGGACAGGCCAAAATTTCATCAATCAGTAATCGTTGACCAGTTGTACAAAAGCCTTCACGCCGTTGAGTAAAGCTGTTTCCTCAACATAAAAGTGCGGTGAATGGTTGGTTGGTGCTTCAAGTGGGTTTTGGTCTTGAGGGGTTACACCCATAAAGAAAAACATGCCTGGCACCTCATTCGCGAAATAAGAAAAATCTTCAGCACCCGTAATCAGGCCCGGGTCAATTACATTTTGCGCGCCAAAAACGCGGTGCAAAGAAGGCAGCATTTTTTCCCCCAATTCTGGGTCGTTGACGGTCACCGGATAGCCTTCATTGATTTTAAATTCTATGTCGGCATCATTGGCCTGACCGACATGATTAACAATTTTGCCCAGTTGTTGGTGGATGTCATCTCTGATACCCATATCAAAGTTTCTGATGGTACCAACCATGGTCACATCATCAGGAATGATGTTGTTTCTGATACCACCTTTGATGGCGCCGAAAGAAACCACTGCAGGCGCTTTGGTGACATCAGTGCGGCGTGAAACGATGGTTTGGACTGAGTTTATGATTTGTGCTGAAGTCACAATCGGATCGATACCGCTCCATGGTCTTGAACCATGTGCTTGTCGACCAATCACCTTCAATTCAAAATCATCCACTGCAGCCATTGATGGGCCCTTTCTGAAGCCAACAATGCCGCTGTTCATGTTAGATGTAACATGCAAGCCAAAAACGGCCTCAGGTTTTCTGTCATTGAATAAACCCTCTGCCAGCATCAACTCAGCTCCACCTTCCTCATCACCTGGAGCACCTTCCTCGGCTGGTTGGAAAATAAACATCAAAGAACCAGCCAAGTCGGCTTTGTTTTTGGTGAATATTTCGGCTGCTGCCATCAGAATTGCCACATGGGTGTCATGTCCACAGGCATGCATCACGCCAGTGGTCTCACCGCGGTATTCGGTGGTCACTTTAGAGGCAAAAGACAAATCAACCTGCTCTGTAACCGGCAGTGCGTCCATATCAGCTCGCAGTGCCAGTAAAGGCCCTGGTTTGCCACCTTCGAGGAAGGCAACCAAGCCGGTATGCGCCACACCCGTTTTTACTTCTAGACCCAATGCTTTCAAGTGTTTTTCGATGTAGGCCGCTGTTTTGAATTCACGGTTACTTAATTCAGGGTTTTGATGTAAATGACGACGCCACTCGAGCATTTTACTTTCAATATCAATGATGTCCTGCTGTATGTCAGCCATCACACCCATTGGGCTGATAGCCAATAAAATAAATAATAATTTTTTCATGTATGTTCTCTCTTTTTGTTGGGGTTAAGGTGCCAATTGATGCCAAAAATAACTGTACCTGAGGGCTTGTAAGTAAGCTGCCTGGTTGTTGTTGGAGGCGCCGCCATGGCCACCCTCTATGTTTTCATAGTAAAAATAATCATGACCCATTGATTCCATCAGTGCAGCCATTTTTCTGGCATGGCCAGGGTGCACCCGATCATCTCTGGTTGAGGTGGTAAAAAACACTTTTGGATAGTCTTCATTGGCTTTTAAGTTGTGGTATGGCGAATATGTTTTGATGTAGGCCCACTCCTCAGGTATATCAGGATTACCGTATTCAGCCATCCAACTGGCACCGGCTAATAATTTATTATAACGTTTCATATCCAATAAAGGCACAGCACAAACCACCGCATTGAATAAATCAGGACGCATGGTGTAAACAGCGCCAACTAACAGGCCACCGTTGGAGCCACCCACTATACCCAAATGCTCTGGTGAAGTGATGTTTCTGGCAATCAAATCCTCTGCCACGCCGATGAAATCGTTGAATGCCACATGGCGATTTTCTTTTAAAGCAGCTTGGTGCCAAGCCGGGCCATATTCGCCGCCGCCACGGATATTGGCGACCACATAAACACCGCCATCTTCTAACCAGTTGGTACCTACTGTGCTGGAGTAATTGGGTCGCATCGACACTTCAAAGCCACCATAGCCATAAAGAATCGTTGGGTTTTTGCCATTGTATTCCAGGTCTTCCTTGCGGATTAGGTAGTACGGTACTTTCACGCCATCCTCAGCTACCATAAAGTGTTGTTCAACTGTTAAGCCTGTTTTATCGAACATGGCAGGTAACGATTTAATTGCTTTGGATTCTTGCTTCGCTGCATTGTAGTAATACAAAGTAGAGGGTGTCAGGTAGTTACTGTAATTAATAAATACATCGTCATTCTTATCACTGGTTCCTGAAATTGACATGGCCCCAAACTGAGGCAAATCCATGGTTTGGGTTTGCCATGTTCCTTGCTCGTAGCTCATTTGATAAATGACGCTGCTGACATCTTTTAGGGTGTTGACCAGTACATAGTTTTTACTGGTGGATACGGAGCTGATAGAAGTATTGTCATCCGGTTGCATGATGGCAACAAAATCACGACTGCCTGCCAACAAATCACTGAAGTCTATGGCGATTAAATCACCTTGTTTGAATGCTGTATCAGCGGGTTGCCAGTCTGACTTCAGTTCAAATATGGCTTGACCATCAATTAATCCTGAAACCCCAATGTCATTTGGCACATCAAGGGCTTTGCTTTGGTTGTTTTCATCCAAAACATGCCACGTTCGGGTGTAAAAACTGTCAGCTTGGATGACAAAACGGTAACCTTCATCGCCATCATACAACACTGTTGGCCAGATGCCTACGTCACTTTGCTCACCTGTAAAAATAGTCGGGGAGCTGCTTAACGGGGTGCCGCGCTGCCATAATTTGGTGATTTTGGGGTAGCCAGAGTCAGTCATGCTGTCTGGGCCAAAGTCGCTGCCAACCATCAAGGTATTTAAATCAACCCAAGTCACAGAGCTCTTGGCCTCTGGCAGATAGAAACCACCTTCAACAAAGGATTTGCTTTCCAGGTCAAACTCTCTGACCACGGTGGCATCTGCACCGCCTCGAGATAAGTTCACCAAACAACGATCGTACACTGGATAGCGACATGACATGCCTTTATAAACCCAATTCTCATCATCTGCTGTGGCCAAAGCGTCAACGTCTAAGACTGTTTCCCACTCGGGCTCATCTTTTTGGTACTCAGCCAGTGTGGTTCTGCGGTACAAACCCCTGACATGGGTGGCATCACGCCAAAAATTATACAAATAGCCATTCATCTGACTGACATAAGGGATGCGTTCGTTTGAGTTGTAAATGGCTGTATTGGTTTCGTACAAAGTGTCAAATTTTGGGTGGTTTTCAAGCACTTCTAATGATGTTTCATTGCGGGCTTTGACCCATTCGATGGCTTTTTCACCATCGACTTCTTCCAGCCACAGAAAAGGATCATCTGCATGGGTTGCTACATTGTTTTGTCGGGCATCATTCTGGGTATTTTGAACTTGTTGTGAACAGGCTGCCAGCAAGGCCACCAAAACAAGAAGGTTTATCTTTTTAATCATTACAATCCTCTAAAAAGCGGGACATTATCCTGGTCGGGTGGCCCTAAGTTAATAACAAACAATCATTATACGTTTTAAAGTGGTTGATTTCATCACTATTACTGGCTTGAATTACGCCAATTTAACTACCATATAAAGGTTTTTAATTTCAGAGAAAAATTCTTATGGCCATAAAAGCAGTGATTAAAACCAACAAAGGCGACATCAACATCAACTTAACTGATGACAAAACACCCATTACAGTAGCTAACTTCGTCAATTTAGCACAACAGGGTTTTTACAATGATTTGTCATTCCACCGAGTCATCCCTGATTTCATGGTCCAAGGCGGCTGTCCCATTGGTACGGGTACTGGTGGTCCAGGGTATAAATTTGAGGATGAGTTTGATGCATCACTGAAGCATGACAAGCCAGGTATATTATCTATGGCCAATGCTGGTCCAGGCACCAATGGCAGCCAGTTCTTCGTGACTCATGTGGCTACCCCTTGGTTGGATGGCAAGCACTCAGTATTTGGCGAAGTGGTTTCAGCAGAAGACCAAGCCGTTGTCAATGCCATTGTAGGTGGCGATGAAATCAAAACCATTGAAGTCAGTGGTGATGTTGAGGCATTATTAACAGCCCAGGCAGATCGTGTCAAAGCATGGAATGAGCACATCTAAGCACCACCCATTAAATGGATTAATTTGACTTTTTTCAGGCCGTTGGCACTTACAGTGACTTAGCGGTATAATAGGGTCATTCTACAGAAGCCAGCATACATGCTGGCTTTTTAGTCAAAACGACACAGACATTTTATATGCTGCTTGGTCGTATCGTTGTTGAGGCTGTAGTGGCTTCATCGACCCACGGAACCTCCGTATAAGAATTGAATCGATTCACCCATTAATGATGATGCACAATCGTCATGATTAAGTGACTCTGATTGAAACGAAGAAATATACTAATAATAATAAAAAAGGAAAGTAAATGAACAACATAAATAATTTAAAAGTAATACCCAAAACAACCATTGCTGCCACTGGCGGCATGACATTACTGTCTCAAGAGGAAGTCAATAAAATGATGGAGGTCGGTAAAGGCGGCGTCCATGAATTGTTCAGGAAATGCTGTTTGGCGGTATTGAATTGTGATGCCAAAGAGGATGATGCCATGGCGGTATTGGAACGTTATCCTGATTTTGAAGTGACCTTGATTCCACGTGAACGTGGCATTCATCTGCGTTTTGAAAATGCGCCAGCACAAGCTTTTGTAGATGGCAAAATGATATCAGGTATCCGTGACTCCATTTTTTCGGTTTTGCGAGATATTGTGTTTCAAAGCACTGAGAAAGGCGAAGGTAATTACGATTTAACTCAATCATTTGATATCACCAATTTTGTGTTTGAAATTTTGCGCCGTGGTGAAGTGCACCAGTTTGGTGCAGAACCCAATTTAGTGGTGTGTTGGGGCGGTCATTCAATCAATCGCGTAGAGTATCAATACACCAAAGATATTGGCTACCACTTAGGATTACGTGGTGCGCATATCTGTACCGGATGTGGTACCGGCGCCATGAAGGGGCCCATGAAAGGCGCCACTGTCGGCCATTCCAAACAACGAATTAAAGACGGTCGATATATTGGTTTAACAGAACCTGGAATCATTGCTGCTGAAGCGCCTAACCCGATTGTCAATCACTTGGTGATCATGCCGGACATTGAGAAGCGATTAGAGGCATTTGTGCGTTTGGGGCACGGCATCATTGTCTTTCCAGGTGGTGTCGGTACGGCTGAGGAAATCCTTTATTTGATTGGTATTTTAGCCAACGAAAAGAACAAAGACGTACCCTTCCCATTCATCATGACTGGCCCCAAAGAGTCGGCAGATTATTTTCATAAAATTGATGAGTTCATTCGTTTTGCTTTGGGAGATGAGGTGGCTGACTTGTATGAGATTATTATTGATGATCCAGAGGAAGTCGCAATCAAGATGATGGCAGGTTTAGATGCAGTGAAGCTGTATCGAACCAAGAATAAAATTTCCTACTACTTCAATTGGGGTTTGCACATTGACAGCTCATTCCAGTTTCCCTTCTTGCCAACACATGAAAATATGGCTGGCTTGGCTTTGCACCCAGATCGTCCGATTGAGGAATTGGCGGCATCGTTGCGCCGTGCTTTTTCAGGCATTGTGGCCGGCAATGTCAAGGAATTTGGGGTACAACAGATCAAAGAGAAAGGTGTTTACCAAATCAATGGTGACCATGCCCTGATGGAAAAGCTGGATGACTTACTGCAGTCATTCATTGCGCAAAAACGCATGAAGCTACCAGGCAGTGTCTACACCCCGGTATTTGAAGTGGTCAAGTAACCTCACCCTAAACAACCAAAAAAAACCCGAGCGTGTCTCGGGTTTTTTCATGCCCAAGAAAGAAACTTCAGTACTTTTTGTCGGTGTAGTTAATGTCACCAATTTGGATGCTCCAGCCATCGCTGTTTGTTTTTGATCTGTCTGGGTCAAGGTCAACAGTTGAGACGGACTCCATGTCTGCTATTTGGTCACTGGCTGGCACATCGGGCAGCATACCTGAGGCGCTGTCTATGCTGATTTGGTCAAAAATAATCGCCTGAGAAAGGCTGGATGCGCTTACAGCAGCGATTTCTAGCAGTTGCCATTGAGCAGTCGCTTGCGTTATGTCGTTGAAAATCATGCCTTGCTCGATGTTGAGTTTGCCTTGCATCATCAGTTCACTGCCATCGAATGAGAGCTGTTGTTGGGTGTTTAAAATGCCTTGAGTGAACTGCCAATCACTGAGTGGCTGCATCCAGGGCTGCATGGTTTTGAGATTCAATGTGCTGAGTTCAAGGTCAGTTTTGATATTCAATGGAACGAGGTTTGATTGGCTGTTAAGTCTGAGACGAGCCTCATCGGCGGTGAGTTTGAAATCGGCTTGCCAATTGAATGGAGCACTGTTGTTGAAGCCGATGGCTTCAAACTGCAACATTTTGCTATTCAATGGCTGTGACTGTATCTGCCATGTAATGGGCCAGTTACTGGCTTTGATTTGTCCTACATTCACCGTCCATGTTTGTTCTCGTGGAGTTGTTTCGGTGGCGCTTTGGTTATCAAAGGCATCATTCAAAGGCAGTGAAACTTGCCAATCAGCCGCCGTTGAAGTGATAGATTCAATTTCGATTTGATTGTTTTCGGTGTCGATAGAGACAGTCTCGAGGTTGGCTTGAAAGCCATTTATGGTTATGCCGGGTTGCCAAGCAGCAGCAATGTCTTTAAATGTGATTGAGTCCAGCCTTATGTTGGGTTTTGATTCGAACTGCCAATCGATAAAACCTTGAGCAACAATCAGGCCTGACTGGATGTCTAATAACGCTTCGTCTGGTAGTATGTCATTGATACTTTGTGCCAACACATCGTTGAGGGTGAATTGACTCATTATGTGTTGATTGAGGAAGTTGAAGCTGCCATTAAAAATCATCTCCTCACCTTTTTCAGTGCTGATGCTGAGCTTAAATGTGCTGTCTTTGTCAGTCATTACAAACTGCTCTGATTCAATTTGTATGTCCTGCAAAGTCACCGCATAATTTTGTTTGATGTGATCTGCTTGTACATTGATTCGACCATTTTTAATGACGATGTTACTGATTGCAAAATCGACCAGCTCAGATGTTGCTGCTGGTTCAATCGCTTCTGGCAGGGCAGGGCTGGTTACTTTGCCGGTACTATCAGTAGCTACATCAATCACAATACCATTCAGCTGCAGCGCTGAGAAACGCCATTGACCTGTGATCAGTTGAGTGGGATCAAAATCAATGCTTGCAGAGTCACTTTGGTACCAGACATGGCTATTCAAATCAGTCAGCTTCATGTCTACCAATTCGGTATTGAAAGTGAAAGGATTAAAGCGTACTTGCGCCACATCAATTTGCATTGAATAGGTGGCATTGAGTTGCTTTTTCAGTTGTTGGGTGATGAGTTTTGGCAATAAAAAATAGCCCAACAGTGCATAGAGCAAAAGCAGCATCACCAACAGCATCAGCCATTTCTTCTTACGCTGATAAAAACTGGATTTCATGACATGCGTTGTTTGTTTCAAATGTGGCAGCCTTAGTTTTGGTACTGCGCCAAGACATTTTTTAATTCTTGGGTAATTAATTGTTGTAGTTGAGGTGGCTCGGTTATTTGTGCTGCGGTACCCAAACGCATCACATCAGCAATCAGCTCTCTGGGGTCGTTGTAGGGTATCTTTAACAGCATATGCTCATCATCTATTCGGCTCATTTGTTGTTTTGAGTGCCAGTGTTCAAAAACCGTCCAAGGCGCTTGTGTGGTGTTAATTTTAATCACTGCGGTTGACTTCATTTGTCCGGAAAAAATGCCGTAACTGTCGGCGTAATGTGAGCGCAATTGTTCCGGGCTGAGCTTTTTAGACTGTTCAATGTCTGGGCTGATTGCCTGAATCTGTTCCAAGGCAAATAACCTGATGTCCTCACGCAGGTGGCACCAAGCATCCAGGTACCAGGCGTTGCGGTAGCTGGTCAGTCGTTGTGGTGAAACCAAGCGTTCAGTGATCTCGTTTTTGCCTCTGGTTTTGTATGAGATTTTAAGCTTCTTATCGGCCTGTAATGCTGACATGATGGCTTGAAACACAGCGGCTTTGGGTTGTCTTGATAATGCTGGAATGATTTGGATCAGGCGCCGATTGGCGATGCCTTTCTGTGACAATACTTTATCAATGTTCTCAATAATCCGCTGCATCGGTTTTTGTAAAGAGTCTGACTGCAAATCCTCCAGTAAATGTGCTGCCATCAGTAAGCCTTGCGTTTCCTCGGCACTTAAACGGATGCCGGGTAAATCAAAGGCCGCGTCTCGAGGATAAAAAACACCTTGTTCATTGGTTTCAATCGGCGCATTGAATTCATCTCGCATGGTGGCAATGATGCGATAGACTGTGGCTTGAGAGCATTCCAAGCGTTCTTTCAAGGCATCTACAGAAATCGGTGACCTGCGCTGTTTCAAGATGCTGTCGAGTAAATAAATGCGTTCAATCTTTTTCATAGCGATGATTCAATGTTTAAGTTCTGGCAGGTCTTTGTAAAGTTTCAATGATTCAGGGTTGGCCAGGGCATCCGTATTAGCAATGCGCTTGCCGTGAATCACATCACGAACAGCGACTTCAACTATTTTACCGCTGATGGTCTTGGGGATTTCTGACACTGACAAAACTTTTGCCGGTACATGTCTGGGCGTGGTATTTTGGCGAATGGTGGTTTTGATTTTTTGTACCAAGGCATCATCCAGTTCATGACCTTGCTGTAACACCACAAACAAAATCACCCGGGTATCATCGTCCCATTCTTGGCCAACCACAATTGATTCGGTGATTTCTGGCAAAGCCTCAACCTGACGGTATATTTCAGCCGTTCCGATGCGAACACCGCCCGGGTTGAGTGTGGTATCTGAGCGACCATAAATAATCATGCCGCCTTCAGCAGTGATTTCGGCGCGGTCTGAATGGCACCAGATGTTGTCGTATTTATCAAAATAGGCTGCTTTGTATTTTTCATGCTCAGGATCTTGCCAAAAATAGATGGGCATGGAAGGAAATGCCGCATCACAAGCCAGTTCTCCTGGGGTGCCAATAACAGCTTGTTTTGAATCATCAAGGACCTTGACTGACATACCCAGACCCAAACATTGGAGTTGACCGCTATAGACTGGCAAGTTGGCATTGCCTAATGCAAAACACGAACAAATATCTGTTCCGCCAGAAATAGAGGACAAACAAACATCTTGCTTCACATCGCGGTAAATGTATTCAAAGCTCTCGGGCTGCAACGGTGAACCTGTTGAGAAGATTGTCTCCAAATCATCAAGCTGATGTGTATTGCTCGGTTTAATGCCGGCTTTTTCAACTGCTGAAATCCACTTGGCTGAAGTGCCAAAGTGGGTGATTTTGTGTTTTTCTACCAGGTCAAATAAGCGGTTGCCATCAGGGTAAAAAGGTGAGCCGTCAAACAGCACCAAACTGGCGCCCGTGCCCAAGGTCGAGGCCATCCAATTCCACATCATCCAGCCACAAGTGGTGAAATAGAACAGCCTTTTGTGTTCTGCTACATTGCCATGTAGCATCAATTCCTTGAGGTGTTGAAGCAGAATGCCGCCGCTGCGGTGTACGATACATTTTGGTTTGCCAGTGGTGCCAGACGAGTACAATATATACAGAGGATGATCAAATGGCACAGGTTCAAAAATTAAATTCCTGTCAGGATCAGTGTCCACCAGCCACTCGCTTAAAGACACACAAGAAGGTGGCAAACTTTGCTCTGATTCGATGAATTCAATCACCACGGTATGTTCAATGCTGCTGATTTGTGCGTTGATTTGCTCCACTTTAGCCAGACAGTCATGTGTTTTGCCGTTGTACTCATAAGCATTGGCGGTGAATAAAATTTTGGGTTCTATCTGTCCAAAACGATCGACCACGCCATTGATGCCAAAATCAGGTGAAGTGGATGACCAGACGGCACCGATTGAGGTGGTTGCTAACATACAAATGATGGTTTCTGGCAAGTTAGGCATGAAACCAGCGACCCGATCGCCAACACCAACACCACAGTTTTTGAGTTGTTGTTGGACTTGTGCCACTTGGCGGCGTATTTGATTGAAGCTGTAGGACTGCACTTCACCTGATTCGGACTCAAAGATGATGGCCTCATCATCACCCACATGACGCAATAAATTTTCCGCGAAATTCAAAGTCATGCCTTTGAACCACTCTGCATCAATCATATGCCCGTCATCAAGTAAGTCTGTGGTGGCTTCTTGGTGGTAAATGACGCCGCAGAAATCAATCACCGCACGCCAAAAAGCAGCTCGATTGGTCACTGAAAAATTATGTAATTCAGCATAATTATTGAATGTTAAACCGTGCTGATTTTCTAGCATTTGGGTAAATTGAGTCAGCTGAGTGCCGGCTAACTGTTCAGTGGTAGGTTGCCAAATAATTGGGTCTGACATGGTAGGCGATTGCATGATTAAAGTTCAGATTTTAACAAGAATGTGGCACGAGTTTTAATATTAATATTTATCAATTAATGCAGACATACAACAGCATGCTTATTTCAAGCTGAGATAGGCTGTATAATCCAATCTTTTGTATGAAAAGGATAAATAATATGGGCAAACCCAAAGGACTCCTCATGTTGGCATTGGTGATCGTTGTTTTCATCAGCGGTTGTGACAATGAAAACCAAAACACAGCGGTGTTGCGTGACTCGCCATCTTATGAATTAGAAACATTGAAAACCGCCTGGTTAAGTCAGCATTTACCACCTGAAACAGTGGCTTATTTCAATCTGCCTACACCTTGGAATTATTTGTTTGATGCCAAAGCGGATGCCTTGCATAAGGTTCAAGAATTGCCCGCTCACCAACAACAAGTTGAGCAAATCAAACAAGGGTTCAAAAGCAGTTATTTTGAATATTTACCAAGTCAGTACCATTCTTTAGGTTCTCTGTTGGTGGAAAATACAGCCACTTCTATTGAGTTGGCGGTAATTAATTATTCGCCATCGGCATTGTTACCCACTGTTGCCGTAGGCACTCGCTTAAAAAACATCAAAGCAGATCAATTAATTGCGGAGATTAAAGCCTTGATGACAGCGATTGATCCGAGTTTTTTGTTAGAACAAATTGATAATAAAAACATCTGGTCATTTAAGACAGGGCAATTTCCAGCCTTGATACAGTTTGATGAGACGACCGGTCAATTACTGGTTTATGGGGGTATGGGTGCCAAACAAGAAAAACTGGCTGCTTTGTGGAATGGAGCCGATGCTAATCAATCCTCAGCGATTTTAAAACTGAACCAACAGGCTGATCCCAGCGGTTTAAACATGAAGATGTGGTTGGCACCGGCTCGGATGTATCAATTGGGTGGGGCATTTGTGCCGCCTGAGCAAAAACAATTGATTACTGAATTGGGCTTGGATCAGTTAACTCACATATGGGCAGGGTTTGAATCAAATCTTGGCCAATCGGCCTTCGCAGTGCATGCCATGATGCCAGAGACGGGTTGGCGAAAAATGCTGCCGACACCGCAAGATTGGTTTGATGTGAACATTGCTGGCCAACCACGTTCCGTTTTTCAATTAACCCTTCCCACATCTGAGCAAGTGAAGCACATCATTGAAACTTTAAAACTTGAAGAAAAGCTCACCGATTCAGACCGCAAACAAATGGCTGTTTGGAAAAAAATGGGTGAAGACTTGGGTTTTGATTTTTATGACCTTTTAGATGCTTATTATCAACAGGTTTTCATGGTCAAAGATGATTCGGGATCTTGGATTGCCATGAAGACCAAAAATAAAGCATTAAGAGATCGCATCGATGAAAGTTTTTATGACTATTTCAAAATAGATGCGTCCAGTCAAAATCTTGAGGGTGTTGAAATCATGCAGGCACACTTTTCAATTTACCGAAAGCTGTTTGAACAACAAACTGAATTACCGGCTGATGCCAAAGAAATTCAAAAATTTCTCAATGTGTTTAAGGATCATGTGTACTGGTTCGAGGAAAATGATGTGACTTACATGAGCCGGGTGCCGCAAGTTTTGGCCATGAAAAAAAATCACAACAAGCCAATCAAACTATCGCAATGGCTAGAAAGCAATCAGGGAGGGGATTGGGACGGTGCGATGTTTGCTTATGGTAAAGACGTCAAAGATTTGCCGCAAGATATGTACCATTATTATTTACAAATCATTCAAGCCATGGGTGACTTGGCTCAGGTTGAAGTTGACCTATTTGCCTTACCCACTGCTGATCAATTGAATTTACCTGAGCATGGTCGTTTGAATTTATCGTTATCAGCTGACGCAGAGAAAGTGAGTTTTAAGTTTGGGTATGAGTATTCATTGTTGGAACCTCTTGTATCTGCAGAAGGTGGAATAACGACGTTAGCAGTCATTGGTGTGTTGGCGGCGACAGCCATTCCAGCTTATAAGGATTACACCATCAGAGCCAAAGTCATTGAGCAATTGTCATTGGCATCTGGGCTTAAAGTCATATTGTCCGAAAGGATGATGGTTGTTGATGAGTTTGATGCTGAAACATTTGCTGGTGTTGAGGATGAGTTTTACCAACCTGAATTAGATTATTACATTGACCAAGAAACTGGCATGATAGTAATTAACATGGGTGCGGTAGATGACAGTTTCAGTGAGGATGATGAATTGTATTTAGAGCCTTTGTTCGAGACAGGCTATATTAATTGGATTTGTTACGCCACATTTAAAGATGCCTATTTGCCTAGTAGCTGTAAGTATTGATTAAAGGTAGATAAATCATTAAAAAAGGCCGCGATTGCGGCCTTTTTTGTTGCTGGCTATGGTGAGCGCATTACAAGGCTTCGATCACACCTGCAGCGCCCATGCCGGTACCAATACACATGGTGACCATGCCGTATTTGCCACCAGTTCGGCGCAAACCATGAATGGCTGTGGCCGCACGACAAGCACCAGTAGCGCCTAAGGGATGGCCCAAAGCTATGGCACCGCCATTGGGGTTGACCTTTTCAGTATCCAAGCCCAATTCGCCAATCACCGCCAATGACTGTGCTGCAAAAGCTTCATTCAGCTCAATCCAGTCCAGATCATCTTGCTTGATACCCGTCAGGCTCAATACTTTTGGTATTGCCTTGATTGGACCAATACCCATGATTTCTGGTGGCACACCTGCCACAGAAAAACCGTGGAACATGGCGATTGGGGTGAGGTTATCACGTTTGAGGACTTCCTCATTACACAACAGCAGCGCACCAGCGCCATCTGACATCTGTGATGAGTTGGCAGCGGTCACTGAACCGCCCATACGGAATACAGGACGTAATTTGGCTAAGGTCTCAGGTGTTGAACCTGGTCTTGGGCCTTCATCCGTATCAACCACACGAGTGGTCACGGTGTTTCCTGCATTGGCCAAATCTGGTTGTTTGCTGGTCACTTCAATGGGCACGATTTCGTCATCAAAATAACCATTTTTAATGGCATTGATTGCCCGCTTGTGACTTTCAACTGCGAACTCATCTTGAGCCTGTCGTGAGACTTCCCACTGTTCAGCGACTTTTTCTGCTGTGATGCCCATGCCATAAGCAATGGCCACGTCATCTGAGTCTTCAGCAAACACAGCTGGGTTCATGGCAATTTTGTGTCCCATCATGGGTACCATGCTCATGCTTTCGGTGCCGCCAGCAATGGCAGCATCCATTTGGCCGGTGGCAATTTGTTGTGCCGCAATCGCCACCGCTTGGATGCCCGATGAACAAAAGCGGTTGATGGTCATGGCAGGCACGCTTTCAGGCAAGCCGGCCAGTAGTGCCGCGATACGCGCCACGTTCATGCCTTGTTCTGCTTCTGGCATGGCACAGCCGATGACCACATCACCAATGGATTGTGGGTCAAAAGTTGGGTTTCTACCGATGATTTCAGTCAGACACCTTGCCAATAAGTCATCTGGGCGGGTTTTGTTAAACATGCCACGGGGTGCTTTTCCGATAGGCGTTCTAACAGCTTCTACAATATATACTGGTTTCATTCTAATTCTCCTATCAGTTACGTAATGGCTTGCCGGTTTTTAGGGTGTGTTCAATTCGGGCCAATGTTTTCGGCATTTGAATCAATTCCATGAAGTATTTACGCTCTAGATCGAGTAAGTACTGTTCAGTGACCAATGAACCTGCATCAACATAACCACCTGCGATCACGATTGCAATTCGTTTGGCTATTTCATAATCATGGGCTGATATCATGTGCCCTTCAAGCATGTTAGCCAAAATCATTTCCATGTTGGCGATGGCTGGTTCACCAGCGACTTTGATGGCTTGTTCATTGGCTGGTGGCACATAACCTCTGTCATGTAAATAATTCACTTTGGCTTTGGCCACATACAAAATTTCTTTGGCATTCATTACCACTTCTGTATTGGCTTTCAAAAAGCCAATCTCTTTGGCTTCAGCGGCACTGCCGGCGACCGCTGCCATGGCCACTTTCTTGAAATAGTGCTCTAACATGGGGTATAGGTCATTTCCGAATGTTTCAGCAGCTGTACGGCGAGCAATTTCTTTCAAACCACCACCAGCTGGCAATAACCCAACACCTGCCTCAACCAAACCAATGTAAGTTTCAAAAGCTGCAACCACAGCAGTGGCGCTCATTGAAAATTCACAACCACCTCCCAAGGCCATGCCGCGAGTGGCGATAACTGTTGGAACTGCACTGAAGCGCAGGGCTTGTGATGTTTGCTGGAAAAAGTCTACGGATTGTTCAACTTGGTCAACTTGTCCATCTGCGATTGCCATCGCAGCGGGGGCCAAATTTGCTCCCAGAGAAAAAGGTTCTTCGGTCTGCCAAACAATTAAGCCCTTGTAGTCTGTCTCGGCAATTTTAACGGCTTTCCTCAAGCCCTTAAGTACACCTTCAGCAATGATGTGTTTTTTGGTTTTGAAACTGGCAATGGCAATCTCGTCGCCTTGGTGCCAAATTCTGATGTCGTCATCCTCAAAAATGGTTTCACCGTAGTCGGCTTGTTCAGAAATTAACAGCTCTGGGAACAATTGGCGTTCATATACAGCAGCCGATGAGCGTGGTTTAAAAGTCGCTTCTGCAGCTGAATAAGAACCTTCGGCAGCGTGCGCGCCTTCGACTTTCATAACCCAAGCAGGCAGTGGCGATGAAGCCATTGTTTTACCGGCATCAATGTCATCAACAATCAGTGATACGATGTGGTTCCAACCGGATGCTTGCCATGTTTCGAATGGTCCTTGACCGTAACCAAAGCCCCAGCGAATGGCAAAATCAATGTCACGGGCGGTATCAGCAATGTGTTCCAATTGGGTGGCACAATAATGGAACAAGTCACGGAAAATTGACCAAAGAAATTGTGCTTGTGGTGAATCTTTCAGTGCATGCAAGTCCTTAAGGCGATCTTGTGGCTTGCCTTTCTTCATGATGTCCAAAACTGCTGGATCGATGGCTGCATCCTGTGCTCGGTATTCCCCTTTTTCAGTGTCAAGAACTAATATGTCACGGCCTTTTTTCATGTAGACGCCGGCACCTGATTTTTGTCCTAAAGCGCCTTTTTCAATCAGTGTGCTCATCCAATCAGGTTGGTCAAAGTAGGCATGCCAGGGGTCATCTGGCAGACCATTTTTCATGGTGTTGATGGTGTGTGCCAAGGTATCGAGTCCAACCACGTCGGCGGTTCTGAAAGTGGCTGACTTTGGTCGGCCAATCAACACACCAGTCAAAGCATCTATGGTTTCAAATGGGATACCAAACTGGGCGCCATGGTACATGGTTGAGACGATAGAAAACACACCGATTCGATTGGCAATGAAGTTGGGGGTGTCTTTGGCAATAATCACGCCTTTACCCACTACAGTGGTGAGCACAGCCTCCAAATCATTGACTACTTGTTCACTGGTTGACTCAATCGGGATGATTTCAACCAAGTGCATGTATCTGGGCGGGTTGAAAAAGTGCACGCCACAAAACTTAGACTGCAATGAAGCAGGTAGCACCGTGGCCAATTCATTGATGCTCAAGCCTGATGTATTGGTGGCAAAAATGGCATCTTCATTGATGTAGTCTTCGACCATGTCATAGACGGACTTTTTGATATCCATGCGTTCAGCCACAGCCTCAATGATCAGATCAGCCTGTTTCAGCTTGGCCAGATCATCCTCGTAGTTCGCTGGTTCAATCAAAGACAACACCGAGCCATTTCCAAGTGGTGCTGGTTTCAATTTTTTCAAAGTTTTTAGGGCATTGTTGACTATGCCGTTCTTGTCGCCATCTTTGGCGGCCAGATCAAATAGAATGGCCGGGGTTCCGGCATTGGCAAAATGAGCGGCAATTTGTGCGCCCATCACACCGGCGCCGAGTATGGCTACTTTCCTGATGTTTTTAGTTTTCATTTTGATTTCCGAAATGGTTGAGTAGTTCAAGATTATGGATGGCATCATAGGCAGTTCTGATTTGTTCAGATTGTTCGACGCTGATGATGCCAGCAGCGAGGGTTCTATCAATCAGAACTTGGTAATTCTTGGTAGTTAAAGCAAAGCCAGTGGCGTTGGTCACGGCATGTTCGATGTTTTGTACTTGGCTGAGCTGTTCCGATGCTTCAGCGATTTGTGACAGTACTTGGTTATTTTTGGATAACTGCTTGATCACATCTGGGTCTATCAATGACAGGTTTTCAGGGGCAGCAAAACTGGCTTGGTGAAATGGTTTTCCCAGTGGGAAAATCATGATTTTAAGTATCAAGGCAGCAAACCGATTGAAGGCACTGTTAATACATTTATTGATGTGTTGTTGACTCAAGTAAAAACTGTCGCGCATCGACTGTTTTAAAATGTACTTGGTTGAATCATCGTTGTTGTTTTGGTATTGTCTGAGCACAGCCATTTGCAAGATAAGTTGTTGGTTACATTGTGCCAAGTAGCCAGTGAATTCAGTGTTGTTTTCAGCCTTTAAAGACCATTTTATCAACGCCAAATCAGCAATGAATGCATAACTGCTGCTCATGCGTTTTATCAAGTTTTGGTGTTTTGATTTACGCCAAATAAAACGTCCCAACCAAGAAGTTCGAACTGCATGAACCCATACTTTAGCCAAGTTATTGACAATGTAACCCAAGTGCTTAAACAGGTAATGATCTAATTGGCTGCTGTCAACATGTGGCTGGTTCAATGCTTCAACTTCTTTTTTGTACCAAGGGTGTGCTGACAGTGCCACTTTTTTCATCAACGGCAGTTGGTTGATTTCATGGCTGTTGCCATCCAATTCCATACTGAGGTGTTTGACCCGAAAATATTGGTTTAAATTATTTTCACTTTTGATGTGGTGGGCATGTGAGCCCAGCACAGTTCTGAGCCATGAAAGTTGATGCATGGTGATATCAAAGACAGAATTTTTGAACAAAATGTTGGAGTAACTCATTAATGTATTGTCTTCATTGATCAAGGCCATATGCTGAATACTTTGTAACCTTTGGCGGTGACTGAACTGGCGATTCAATTGTTTTTTTACCAAGCGATAGTTCAGCAGTGCACGTGAGTTTTGTTTTTTAATGTGTGCAAAATACCATGAGATATATGTGGTGCTGTTGTGTATGGGTAATGACACCGCAGCCGGCCAGATGCTGGCTGCTGAGGCTTGTTTGAGGTACATCTGTTTGATGCCTTTGTTGACGTTGTCAAAGCCGCCCACTATTTGACTCAATGGGATGAAAATGTCATTGGCTGAACAACTGTAATAACGAAACAAGCCTTTGTATGTTTCATTGCCTTGTTTGATTTCAATGCGGTCAATATCCGCATCGAAAATACACAGGGCCGTACCTAATTTGGTTCTGTCACTGAGTTCGTTAGCAAAATCAGATAAATTAACCGCCAAGTAGAATACCGTCGAGTCAGGGGTACCCAATAAGATGATGTCTGTAAAGCTTAAGCGAATCCCATGGGTTGATTGGTCTTTGTGGCTTTCGATATCAATTCTACCTTCTATGGAAGATTTGCCATTTTCGAGTAATTCGTATAAGAATGTGGTATTAAGGAATGGTTGCTTCTTGCCAGTTACAAAGTCAGGCAAATAGTTGGTTTTCTGATCCTTGGTTCCATAACTCTGGATGATGCTGATGACTGACTCGGTATTAATGATTCCAATGAAGGCGCCCATCAGCGGATCAAGTTGTGAAATTTGGCTGATTATATGAGCCAATTCGTGTCGACTGAAATCCTGTCCGCCGTAACGCGCATTGATGGCCATGCCGGCATAGTCGCTGGCTTTGATTCGTTGTCTGAACTGCACCATGTTATGGCTGTGTGACTGCAGCAAATCATCAGCAAATGATTGGGCCCTTGCTGATATGACCTGATCAGTGGCTTGCTTGAATTTAAAATTGGGTTGACCGTTGTATATGGATTGCTCAAAATCAGTGACCAGCCAACCATCGTCTATTTGTTCAAACTGATGCCAGTTGATGCGATCTTTGCTGTTGAAAATTCTCAATAATGGCAGGGTGAACAACAGTTTTCTGATGTAAGTGATGTTACCTATGATGATGATATTAAGCAGCAGAAAAAGGGTAATGATGCCTTGGGTATTGGTTATGAGTTTTAGTTTGTAGCAAATAAAAGGAGTGATGAACCAGAATACAGACAACAGCCAGAAAGGCAGCCGATAAAAAGCGATAAAAAGCAGTTGCAGAAATAATGTGAGAAAATAAAGGGTCATTACATGGCTTAAGAAGTCAGTGATGCCACCGCAAATTGAATCAACTCTTCAACAGATTTATTAAAATATTCAGCCTCTGGCATTTGTTTAGCCATGCTCGAGGCGCCAAAATCACCCATTGCATACGTCAATGCGCCAATGATGAAATGAAAACGCCAAAAAATGGTTGCGCGCGGTAATTCCGGACACGCCAAATGAATGGCCTCAGCAAATTCTTTGATAATGGGGGTGTACCTTTTGGCCAATAATTCGTGTAAAGAATCACTTTGTTCAGCATAAGCCCTGGCCAGTACTTTCATGAATACTTTACCACCCTGGTGCTCATCGTTGATCATGTAAAGTGCGGGAGCAATAAAAGCATGTAAGATTTGTTCCAAATTACATGCCAGTTTCTCATCGCCTTGATTTAAATCGTGCAGCATTTTCATTCTGACTTCAAACAGGTTGTTCAGCCGGCGTTCCAAAACTTGGTTAATCAGTTGTTCTTTGTTGCCGAAATGGTAATTAATAGCTGCTAGATTGGTGTGTGCTTTGAGGCTGATTTTACGGATTGAGAGTTCCGCAAACCCATGCTCTGCAATCAGACGCTCAGTGCTGTTTAAGATTCTTTCTTTGGTTGAAAGGGTAGTCATAATGCCGCTGTAATTTTTCAGTTATGGCATTGTAAAGGATGTCATATCTCATAGCAATTCAAACGGTCGTTTAAATCGCATGTGACTTATTTTCAAAAGTTGTGATACAACCCGCAAAACGGCAACAAGACATTGGTCAAACTGTCATATCATAAAGATTGAATAGGCATTGCATTTGATGTGGTGGATTGGAAAGTGTCAAACCAGTTGAAATCCTTATTTAATAGGCATTTGCGGTTTAATATGTGGCTTATTGTTGATACAATGCGCAAGTTTTTTTTGAGTAAGAAGTTGGCTGCTTTGAAAATGGGCATTAAACCAACTGTCTTAAAGTTAAATTATTTTTTTAATTTGGCGCGTAAATTACAGATTCTAAAAGAAAAACTTGATAAATACGCGCAATTGGAGTAAAAAATGTCTAAACAAAGAACTTTATCAATCATCAAGCCCGATGCAGTTGCGAAAAACGTCATTGGCCAAATTTACCAAAGATTTGAAGATGCAGGCTTGAAAATTGTCGCGGCTAAAATGAAACAGTTAAGCCAGGCTGAAGCCGAGGGTTTTTATGCGGTCCACAAAGAACGTCCATTTTTCGGGGACTTGGTTGAATTCATGACTTCAGGTCCGGTGATGATTCAAGTCTTAGAAGGCGATGAAGCCATCAAGAAAAATCGTGACATCATGGGCGCCACCAATCCTGCAGAAGCTGCGGCTGGTACCATACGCGCTGATTTTGCTGAGAGCATTGATGCCAATGCGGTTCATGGCTCTGATGCTGAAGAAACTGCTGCGGTTGAGATTGCTTACTTTTTTTCATCAATTGAACTGAGTTAAAAATATTTTGAAAGATGCACCAATTAATTTATTAGATTACGACCGTCAAGGTCTGGAGGCGTTGTTCCTTGAAATGGGGGAGCAACGTTTTCGTGCATCACAAGCAATGAAATGGATTTACAGTGAGCAGCAATTGGACTTTGCTGCTTTCAGTAATTTCAGTAAAACATTGCGGGCTCAATTGGCTGATGATTACATCGCTCAAGTGCCCGACATGATCAGCGAAAAAGTTTCTAAAGACGGCACTGTTAAATGGCTGTTAAAAGTTGACGACGTCAATGCTGTGGAGACGGTCTACATTCCAGAAAAAAATCGCGGCACCTTATGTGTGTCATCGCAAGTGGGGTGTACGCTTAATTGTACTTTTTGTGCCACCGGCGCCCAAGGCTTCAATCGTCATCTGACGACCGCTGAAATCATCGCCCAAGTATGGGTGGCAGCCAAGCAACTTGGCCACACAGCACAAGATCGAAAGATAACCAACATTGTTATGATGGGCATGGGTGAGCCTTTGGCCAATTATAAAAATGTTTTGCCAGCGCTGAATATCATGCGCGATGACTTTGGTTTTGGATTTGCTAACAAAAGGGTGACAGTCAGTACCGCAGGTTTGGTGCCTTATATTAATCAACTGAATCAAGATGCCGATGTTTCATTGGCCATCTCATTGCATGCACCTTACGATGAATTGCGCAATCAACTGGTACCATTGAATAAAAAATACAACATCGCTACATTACTGGATTCTTGTAAAAACTTTGTACAGAATAAACGCAAAGCAAGAATCACCATTGAATACACTTTAATTGATGGTATGAATGATTTACCCGAGCACGCCCACGCTTTAGGTAAGCTGTTGAAACAATTGCCAACTAAAATTAACTTAATTCCATTCAACCCGTTTCCAGGAACCGCATTCAAACAATCTAAACCACAAAACATTGAACGGTTCAAAGAGATTTGTATGAAGCATGGCTTGATCACCACGGTCAGAAAAACCCGCGGCGATGACATCGACGCTGCATGCGGTCAATTGGCAGGTGATTTTATGGACAGAACACGCCGTTCTGCCACAATCAAAAAAATACCACTGGGGGTGGTTGCATGAATATCAGACTGATGGTTATCTACTTATCAATGGTATTCATTTTAGGGTGTGCCCAGACTGGTTCAGGCCCAAGGAAATACCAAGAAAATGATTCACAAGCGGAGCCGCAAAACAGCCCAGCTATGTTGAATGTGAAAATGGGGGTGGCTTACTTTGAACGTCAGGATTATGATGTGGCCATCGAGAAATTCAAAAGGGCGTTGTCACACAACCCCAGATTAGCCATTGCTCATTCCGGCATAGCAACTGTCTACAAAGCCATGAATGCACAGGTGGATGCTGAAAGGCACTATAAACTATCAGTGAAACATGCGCCAAATGATCCAGTTATTTTGAATAATTACGGTACTTACTTGTGCCAAACAGGTGAATACCTTGAGGCAGTGGAGTATTACAAAAAAACACTGGCTAATCCTTTCTACAAAACGCCAGAAACTGTTCATGAAAACGCAGGTGTGTGCCTCATGAAAGCAGGAGAAGCTGAAGCCGCTGAAAAGCATTTCAGGAATGCGTTGGAATCTAACCCTAATATGCCTATTTCCCTGTACAACATGGTTATAGTCTCAGCGGGTAAAGGTGATAGTATGAAAGCCAGGGCTTTTATACAAAGGCTTGAAGGGCTGACGGAGTTGGATGAAAAACTCTTGAAAGTGGCCTATGAAGTTGAAAAAAAAATGGGGAATGACAAGGCTGCCAATCAATACTTGGCGCAACTAAGAAATTTGAAAAAATCATAACAAACACAATGAATAATTCAACCCAAATACCTCAATTAGACAATCTGAAGGGAGCCAGAGAAGAACAAAAACTGACAGTCGATTCAGTGGCTGGAATGATGAAGGTCAGTAAGGATTTTGTGACAGCCATTGAATCAGGTCAATTTGAAAAATTAGGTGCACCTACTTTCTTACGTGGACACATCACCAATTACAGCAAGGCACTGAAGATTGATCCAGAACTGATATTGGCTCAAATTCCCAGTCAGTACCTTGAGCACCACCAACTCAAGTCTTCAAATGCCATGGGGGCAAGCCCACTGGCCAGAGTCAAACGTCAGTCGAACAGTTTTGGAAAATATGCCGTTGGTACGGCGATTTTGGCCATGCTTTACTTAAGCTTTTATTTCGTTTGGGACAAATGGTCGTTACCGCAAGATTCAAGACAAATTGAAAACATTACCATTTCACAGGATGGCAATGCTGATGAAGAGACCATCACTTATTCTTCGTTGATTCCACAAGTAACTGGCCCTAAGCAAACCACCACAAACAGCGCTGAGCAAGTTGAGCCAGTAGCATCTGAAGCTGAGGTTGTAAGTGAGCCGAATGAAGGGGTTGGAAATGAAATTGAAAGTGAAGGTGTCGATTTGGTAGAACCAGTCAGTGGTGATAACGGGCAACAAGCAGCCGTTGATCAAAGTCTTGATAGCAGTGTTTTTCAGATCAGTTTGGACTTACAGGAACAAGCTTGGGTTTCGATCAAAACCGAACAAGGTGAAAATGTCGTTCATGATTTGTTGAATCCGGGTCTGCGAGAATTCAACGCCGATGAGCCTTTGAAATTCAGATTGGGTAATGCCAAAAAATTAAGCTTATCCATCAATAACCAGACCATAGACTTGGTACCTTATACCAACAAAGATGTGGCTGATTTTGAGTGGCCCTTACCACCTAACTCTTGAACGCCATTGGGTGGAAGCAGATTCATATCATCTGTGCTGTTACTCTGGGTCTTGCTCGTATAAAATACGCTCTTTTGCAAGGGCTGAATTTTGAGCAGTAAAATCACCAGGCTAAGAGGCATGTATGATGTCACCCCAGATCAAGTTTGGGTGTGGCAAAAATTAGAGCATATCGTTACTTCCGTCCTGAACCAATACGGTTATCAAGAAATTCGTTTTCCTATCCTAGAAAAAACCGCTTTGTTTCATTCAGCCATTGGTGAAGTCACCGATGTGGTTGAAAAAGAAATGTTTACTTTCGAAACACGTAAAGGTGAATCTATCAGCATGCGCCCGGAGGGCACTGCATCAACTGTCAGAGCGGTGTTACAAAATGGTCTGATCTTCAATGACCCACAAAAGCTTTGGTACAACTGCCCGATGTTCCGTTATGAGAAACCACAAAAAGGTCGAAACCGCCAATTTTCTCAAGTGGGAGTAGAGGTGTTTGGTTTTGATGGACCGGATGTGGATGCGGAGTTGTTATTGATGACCAAGAAAATGTGGGATCGTTTGGGCATCAAAAATGTGCGACTCGAAATCAATACATTGGGTACCGCTGAATGCCGTGCCGCCTATCGTGACGTATTGATTGCTTATTTTGAAAAACATGCCGATATACTGGATGCGGATGCAAAAAAACGCCTACACACCAACCCATTGCGTATACTGGATTCAAAAAATCCAGCGCTGAGGGCATTGATAGCTGATGCGCCGATGATTAAAGATTACCTCAGTGATGCATCGCAACAGCATTTTCAACAATTGTGTGAAATTCTTGATGACTGTGGTTTGGTTTATGAAATCAACCCAAAATTGGTGCGAGGCTTAGATTATTACACCCACAATGTTTTTGAATGGATAACGGATGATTTAGGTGCGCAAGGCACCATTTGTGCTGGCGGTCGCTACGATCGACTGGTCGAAATGCAAGGCGGCAAGCCAACAGCGGCTACTGGGTTTGCTATGGGCGTTGACCGTTTGGTTGAATTGATTTTAGATCATGATTTGTGGCAGAACGAACCACAAACACAAGTTTTTCTGATTCGAGATAAGCAAGTGCCTGATGCAAAAGTCATTGCCATGAGTGAACAAATCAGAAACGAGTTGCCGGAATTAAAGATGACAGTCAATATGGGGCAGGCATCTTTCAAATCACAATTCAAAAAAGCAGATAAATCAGGGGCGCAGTTCGCTATAATAATAGGTGAAGAAGAAATGAATCAGGGTGTGTTTTCATTGAAAGCACTGCATGACAGAGATTTTGGTCAAAAGCAATTCACGTTTGCTGAATTGGTTGAATTCCTGCATCAGCTTTGATCGTATACGATGATAATAAAGGTAAGTAATCAATGGACCAAGAGTTAAAGCAAAGGTTAATAGGCGCTTCGGTCATCATTGCATTGGCAATTATTTTTGTGCCGATGTTGTTCGATGGTGAAGTTGAAAACAAGAGCAATCAAAACATCAGCATATCGATTCCTGAAGCCGGTGAGAACAACTTGGAAGTTAAGAAATTTGAGTTAGACAAACCGGTGGTTTCTAGTAAGGAATTGCCGCCAAGTGATGCCGAACTGGTGATCACAGAACAAGCACCACAACTGGTCACCACTGAGTCAGCCAATGTGGTCGAAACAACAGTTGCTGAAAATAACAACGGTGTAATCACCACAGAGCGACAAACAGAACCAACTCAAAAGCCCATTCAGGTTGATGAGCAGGTTGATGAGACAGTGGATAATGAAACAGTGGTAAATGAAGTGGCTGCAGAACCAGTGCTGGAGAAAAAGCCAGTATCAAAGCCGGTTACTAAAGCCGTTGTACAGCCAGTTACAAAGCCTGTTGCTTTGAACCAAGTTTACCGCGTCAAATTAGGTAGCTTCTCACAACAAGCCAATGCAGAGCGAGTTAAAAGTGCTTTGTTACAGAAAAACATCAAGGCCATCGTGGAATTCAATGCTGGACTCAAACTCTATCGTGTTTGGTCACAAGAAATTTACAACGATGAAAACAAAAGCAATGAATATGTGGCTGCTGTGAATCGCTTGAACCTCAACATCGGCACTCCCAAAGTAATCAAATTATCTGCAGCCGAAGTCAGCCAAATGGCCAGCCAAGGTCAGATGGGTTGGGTGGTTCAGTTGGGCAGTTTTTCGGCGCAAGAGAACGCCATTAAGTTGCGTAACAAAGTCAAAGCAGCTGGATTTGCTGGGTTTGTTGACCGCATCACCAACAGCCAAGGTAAAACATTGTACCGTCTACGCATTGGTCCATTGATGGAACGCGTAGACGCTGAAAATACTCAGGTCAGCATCAAACAAAAGCTTAAACTTGATGGTTTGATAAAACCCCATGAAATAGGCCAAGTGGTTAATTAATGAACTGGTTTGACTTAACCATCATTGCCATATTGGGCTTGTCAGTTATCGTCAGCTTGTTCCGCGGTTTGATTCGTGAAGTGATGTCATTGTTGATTTGGGTCGGTGCTTTTTGGTTGGCTTGGACATTTGTAGATAGAGGGGCTGGTTGGTTGGAAGCGTTTATAGAGCTGCCATCGGCCAGGCACTTGATTTCATTTGTGGCATTGTTTTTGGCTGCACTGATTGTGGGCGGTATTATTAATTATTTGGTCGGCAAGATGATCACCAAAACAGGTTTGGGAGCCACCGATCGTTTTTTTGGTATGTTTTTTGGCTTGGGCAGAGGAATTATTGCGGTGACCGCACTGGTTTTGTTCATTCAAGCCACACCGTTTTCAAAAGACCCATGGTGGACTGAATCAAAATTAACACCTCAATTTGCCAAGTTGGCAGATTGGGTTAAGGAGCAAATGCCTGAGGATATGGGCGAATATTTCTCTTTCATGCAACCGGAGCAGTTAAAAGAAACTTTGAACCCGGCATTGAAGGAATTGAATAACCAACAACCAACAACTACCGAAGGCGAACAACCAGCTGATGATGCGCTGGAAGAGAGTCAGCCTGAGACGGATACAGAAATATAATGTGTGGAATAGTAGGCATGATTGCCAACCATGACGTGGCCTCAACGATTTATGAATGTTTGACCATCCTGCAACACCGAGGGCAAGATGCTGCTGGCATCGCCACTTGCGAAGGAGGCAAGCTGGAACTGGTAAAAAACAATGGCTTGGTCAGTGACGTTTTTCGCTCGGAAAGCGCACAGAAGCTCAGAGGCCTGTCTGGTATTGGACATGTCAGATACCCAACTGCAGGTTCGAGTAATTTTGAGGAGGCGCAGCCTTTTTATGTGAATTCACCTTTTGGTATTGCTCTGGCCCACAACGGCAATTTGCACAATGCAGAGCAATTAAAGCGGGAATTGTTTGCCGAAGACAGGCGACACATCAATACCCAATCTGATTCCGAAGTCTTGCTCAATGTCTTCGCGCATGAATTACAGAATGCATCAGGCTTAGTGATCACGCCAGATGCTATCTTTCATGCGGTGAGCCGCGTTCACAAACGCTGTCAGGGTGCCTATGCCAATGTTTTGATTATTCCTGGTTATGGGATTGTGGCATTTCGTGATCCGAATGGCATCAGGCCATTGGTTTATGGCGTCCGCAAAACAGCTGGCGCTGAAGATGAGTATATGGTTGCATCTGAGAGTATCGCATTGGATCAGCATGATTTTGAATTGTTGGGTGACGTGGCGCCTGGTGAGGCAGTAATTATCACCAATGGCCGTCAACTACACCGCAAACAATGCGCCGAAAAAACCCAACTTTCACCCTGTGTGTTTGAGTATGTTTACTTCGCCAGACCAGATTCCATGATTGACGATGTATCGGTGTACAAGGCCCGTCTTCGAATGGGCGAGAAACTGGCGGAGAGAATCAAGGAGCGTTGGGCGGACGAGGAAATTGATGTGGTCATACCCATCCCGGAATCCTCACGCACCAGTGCCATTCCTATGGCCTATGATTTGGGCTTGAAGTTCCGTGAAGGTTTCATCAAAAACCGCTACATTGGCAGAACCTTTATCATGCCTGGACAAGAACAGCGGGTGAAGTCAGTGCGGCGCAAACTGAATGCGGTAGAACTTGAGTTCAGAAATAAAAATGTGCTGCTGATTGATGACTCAATTGTGCGAGGGACCACTTCAAAACAAATCATTCAAATGGCCCGCGAGGCTGGTGCCAAAAAAGTATTTTTTGCCTCAGCAGCACCGCCGGTCAGATACCCCAATGTCTATGGCATTGATATGCCTGTGTCAGAAGAGTTGATAGCTCACAACCGCACGGAAGATGAGATTTGTGAGTTGTTGGGTGCTGATGGCTTGATTTATCAAAGCTTAGAAGACTTGGAAGCTGCTTGTAAAGAGGGTAATCCCAAAATTGATCGTTTTGACTCATCCTGTTTTTCCAATGAATACGTGACTGATGTGGGTGCTGATTATTTTGAAAAAATTGGTGTTCAACGCAGCGACTTAGCCAAACAAGGGAATGCCTGAAGTAGCATTAAAAACGCAAGTCGCCATCGTTGGCGGAGGCATGGTGGGGATGGCGTTGGCCTTGACCTTGGCTCAGAATAATATTGAGTCGGTATTGCTAGAGGCCAGTGTTGAGGATGATCTTGAGCAAGAAAGTTTTGATGACCGTACATTGGTTATCAATCCCGCATCTAAGCAATTCTGGCACAGTATAGGCCTTTGGTCTGATATAGCCAAACACACCACTGAAATCAATCATGTGCATGTTTCTAACCAAGGGCAATTTGGTGTGGTGCATTTTGATAAGGATGAATTGAAAGTGCCTCAATTAGGTCATGTTATTGCGGCTAAAAAATTAGCACAAATCTTACATGCAGCTGTTAAACAAAATAAGCTGATAAAACATCACCAACCAGCCAAGCTTGAATCTTTTCAGCAAAATGAGTCACATGTCAGAATGAAGGTTGCTACCGCAGGGCAATCATTGCAGGTTGATGCGAGTCTCATGGTGGCAGCCGATGGGGTGAAATCGGCCATCAGAACTGAACTGAACTTAGCAACTGTGGTTAAGTCATACCAACGTCAGGCCATCATCTGTAACATCACCACAGACGAGCGCCATCATAACCGTGCCTACGAGCGCCTCACTACTGAAGGACCAATGGCGTTGTTACCATTCAAAAATCGATTTGGTTTTGTGTGGTCTGTTCAAGAGGAAAAGGCTGCCAGCCTCTTAGCGGCAGATGATCATGAATTTTTGGCTTTGGCTCAACAGCGCTTTGGTTTTCGTGCAGGAGCGATGCTCAAAGTGGGTCGGCGCAGCGCCTATCCTTTGTTTCAAATCAAAGTACCCACTCAGTATGCACAACGCGTTGTTTTGATGGGCAATGCAGCACATGCAGTGAGCCCAGTATCTGCTCAAGGATTGAATTTGGCGGTGCGTGGCATTGATCGATTGAGTCAGTTATTGGCTGAACAAAATAACAACAATAATGACTTGGGTTCAACACAGGTTCTGAGAAAATACCAAGACTTATCGAATACTGACCAAGACAGAACCATGAACTACACCGATGATTTAATGAGCTGGTTTAAAATTGATGAACCCACAGTGAATGCCATCAGGTCACTGGGCTTAGTCGCCATCAATGCCAACCTGGCGCTGAAAAAAATGTTATACCAAACGGCAGGTGGTTTGCGATGAATAACAGTTATGACATCATCATCAATGGAGCAGGGATGGTTGGTGCATTCACTGCTTTGTTGCTGGCTGAGCGCGGTATTAAGGTGGCTGTGATGGAGGGCCGAAGTCAAACCACTTACAGCAACAAGGCTGACAGAACCTTACGGGTTTCAGCCATCTCTCAACACAACTTGCAACTGTTACAGCAATTGGGCGTGATGGATCTGATGCAGGCTAATCGCGTTGGCTATTACCATAACATGCAGGTGTGGGATAATCATTCGAATGGTGAAATTGCTTTTCAAAGTCCATCTAGTGAACCGTTGGGTGCGATGATAGAGAATAACCAAACGGTGGCTGCTCTACAGCAAAAATTAACCGAACATGCCAATGCAACACTTTTTTTTGCCACGACCCTGACATCCTATGAACAATCCACACGCAAAGTCAGGGTTAAACTTGATGACAATGAGGCACTCCAAGCAGCATTGTTGGTGGGGGCAGATGGTGCCAGGTCTCGAGTCAGGACGGCTACTGACATCAGCTTTACGACTACGCCATACAAGCAACATGGTCTGGTCTGTTATGTGTCGATAGAAAACGCGCCTGAGCGTACCGCACTTCAAGCGTTCAATCAAAGCGGCCCAGTTGGCCTATTACCCATGAATGAGGGTATTTTCTCGGTGGTTTGGTCTTTACCAGAGACTCAAGTTGAGCAATGGCTTGGGTGCGATACGGATAAATTCAACAATGCTTTGCAAGCGCATATCAATCGCCACTTTGGTGAAATTAAGTTAATCAGTGAGCGAGCGGCATTCCCGTTGAGTAAGTCTTATGCCAGTGCTTATCATGAAGGGCGAGTGGTTTTGGTTGGCGATGCAGCGCATACTATTCATCCTTTGGCTGGCCAAGGTGTTAACTTAGGTTTTGGCGATGCTGAGTTGTTGGCCGAAAAAGCCAGCCAAATAAATTTGAGAGACTTCGATGAAGTTTCAACGGCATTGAGACAATACCAAAGAGCCAGAACAGCCGAAGCACACAAAACAGCAGAAACCATGCATGCTTTACATCACTTATTTGTCTCCCAAAGCGCGCCTATTAAAATGCTGAGGGCTTTCGGCATGAATGGCTTGGATCAAGTTTCACCAATCAAACGCTGGTTATTGCAACAAGCTGGAAGTTAATCAACGGCCTGTGTTTGTGGTTATTGAACACACCCAGTCATAAGTTGTTTGTTTGAGGGGCTGCCCCTAAGCCAACAAATTGTCAGTGAACCAGCATTTTTGATTTTCAATCAAGGCGTGTTCAATGTTAACAAATTCTTAATCAAATATTTTTCAATTTTCATTATAAAGTCGTTAAAATTCAATAAGATATAAGTTAATCTCTGCGGTTATGTTAGGTTCTGTGATGGTGTTCATGAAAACAGCATAAATAGCAATGCTACTTTGAGCATCCTTTTAACTAGGAATTAAAAATGAAAAAAACGACAATTATTATTTTAATGTTATCCAGCTCCATGACGTTTGCCAAAGACGCAACCCAACTGAAAGATGATGCCATGCGGGCTTGTGCCGCTGAGGTGGCCGGGGTGCCAGAAGACATGCAAGCAAAAACCCAAAAGTTGTGTGAGTGCAAAGTCAATAAAACTGACTATGCAGCCGTGTTAGAGGCACAACAATCAGGTGATTCTGAAAAAGTAAGGGGGGATGCATTGAAGGTTGCTGCTGAATGTGCAAAAGAGCACGGCTAAAATTTGGCTTGATGTAAAAGCGGGCTGTTGATTCAGCCCGTTTCGTTGTTGTCATCGTTAATCAGCCTAATGGAAGCATTGAATTATGTGGGTTATTGTTTGATGATTTCACCGCTTTTCTGAGCAACCAGTGTTAAATCGGCTTTACGCAACGCAAACAATCCATTGGTGATGACGCCAGGTATTTGGTTGATTTTACTTTCCAGTTTCACTGGGTCGAGGATTTTAAGGTTATGAACATCGATGATTTGGTTGTCGTTGTCAGTGACAAAGCCATCACGGTAAATCGGCTGCCCACCCAGTTTGACCATTTGTCTGGCAACATAACTGCGGGCCATGGGTATGACCTCTACAGGCAAAGGAAATTTACCCAACACATCGACCATTTTAGTTTGATCTACAATGCAGATGAATTGACGACTGGATGCCGCTATGATTTTTTCACGGGTTAAGGCACCACCGCCACCTTTGATCAGGCGGTTGTGGCCATCGCACTCATCAGCACCATCTATATATAATGTTAAATCGCCAGTTTGATTTAATTCTTTGACATTGAATTCCAAAGCTTCGAGGCGTTTGGTCGATTCTTCTGAACTTGAAACAACCGCATCGATGTGGTGTCTGACACTGGGTAAAAGTGCTATCAATTCATTCACTGTTGAGCCGGTACCAACCCCCAAATCAATTTTATAGTCGAATTTTTTGATGTATTCCAGTGCAGCGGTCGCTGCTTGTATTTTTAGCTGGTCAGTACTCATATTTTCAAATGTCCTTGTTCGGTGAAGATGTGCTGCAGTTTAACATCCCAGCTATCGGTCGGCAATTGTTCAACTTGCTGATACTGATAGGCGATTCCGGCCAAAATGGTGGTCTCATTATCAGCGAAATAACGGTCATAGTATCCACCACCCATACCCAAGCGATTGCCTTGCTGGTCAAAGCCCACCAGTGGCAACAAACACAATTCTAAATCAGGTGCGACATGGTCGGCTTTGAATTCGGGTTGCAGACAACCAAAGCGATGCTGTTTTAGGGTTAATTGACTGTGGTGGTGGTGAAACTGCATGGTTTGCATTTCAATAGAGGGTAAATAGAAGTTTTTATTTGAGTCAGTCAATAATGCAGACAGATCAACCTCACCATTGATTGGCAGATACAAAGCGATTTGAGATGCTTCTCTGAAAACCGTTGATGCACAAATATTAGCAATTATTTTCGCACTGTGTGTTTGAATCAGTGCATCATCCATTTGTCTTCGTTGTCTAAGCAGTTCAGCCCTTATGGTGGATTTATTCATTGAATGGATTTGGCATCGACTTAAAAGGGATGATAGAGAATGGAGATGTTGACCACATGTGCCGTTGTATACTGGCGTCCTTGGTACCAAAGGTACAAGGCGGAAATCCAACAACTGGCTAAGGCTTCTCACTGCAAGGTGAGCATGCGCACTGACAGCTGATAAAATTCCCTGTTAAGATTAATTAGGGCCAAGGCATATGCTTGCATACCTCGAACACGGCAGTCAACACCATTAACTCAATTTTAGTCGTTGGCTATGGCTTGTTCAAGTTTATCGTTGAGTTTTTTAACAGTGGATAAAACTTCCACATCAAAATGTTGGTTTTTGGATTGTGACTTAATCAACTCGTGGGCAATGTTCATGGCAGCCATTAAAGTGATTTTATCCGGCGACATGGTGCTGTTATTGCTTTTGATCTCTTGCATGGTGGTATCTAAATGATCAGCGGCAGACAGCAAGGATGAACGTTCATCCTCGGCACATGCAAACTGATATTCACGGCCTAAAATACGCACAGATACTTTGGACTGACTCATGCTGTTTGCTCCAGGGTTTTCAAGCGTGAAATCATGGACTCAAGACGGGTTTTTGCTTGATCATTTTTTTGCATCAACAAAGACTTTTCATTGGTCAGCTCTTCTAGTTTGTTCTTCAGGGCATGATTTTCTGCCTTGATTTTAGTGAGCAAATCTATCATTTGTTCTGTGGTTCTTTCTAAACGTCTTATTTCATCCATTGCTTTCTAGGCCTTGATTGGTTGTTTGGATTGTACTTCACCCATGCACAAAGGGATAAAATACCCGAATAAATATAGTTTGTTCACCTCAAAAGGTCAACAAACATCTCAGAAAATTAACACAAGTTTATGAAAAATATCATAAAATACGTCACAATTTGAACATCAAGTAAGAAATGATTCCATACCAACCTTTTGCCGAACACCTTAAATCCATTGGCGTTTTGGCCTCACCGTCAGAATTACATGCTCAGGCCAGCGCTGCACTGTGTGTCAATCACAACACTGACTTTGAGTTTTGGCTACAACAAATGGTGAATGAGTACTGCGTAGAAAACCCTCAGGATACAAACTTTAAAATGGTTATGTCAGCTGTCTTTGACTATGCCAAAGAAAAATTAGCCAAAGATGATTATGGTTATGATTTATTACTACCTCAAGAAGAAAGCACTCTGGCTGACAGGGTTGCTGTTTTGGCCGAGTGGGTGGCCACTTTTTTAGCCGGTTTAGGCACGGCCGGCATGACTGAAATAAACCTGTCTCAAGAGGGTAGTGAGTTCTTGCAAGACATGGCACAAATTGCGCGGATTGAGAACGACAGTGAAGAGGTGACTGGAGAAGAGTTAGACTTCATGGAAATCACTGAATACATACGCACTGGTGTTATGATGCTGTATATCGAATTGAATGCCATGCAAACACACTCGAAAAGCATAAATTAATAAACAAAATACTTGCATCCAAAGACGTAATTAAGTACCATTCCCGCTCTTTGTAAAAGGCGTGGTCTGTAGGCACATTTAAATGGCACAATTCCAGACCCATGGCCTAAATTAAACAGCAGCCAAATTAAAGTAGAAGAATTATTATGAAAACATTCAGTGCAAAAGCAGAAGAAATCAATCGTGAGTGGTTTTTGATTGATGCCGAAGGTAAAACCTTGGGTCGTATGTCTACGGAAATTGCTTTAAGACTTCGTGGTAAGCACAAACCAGAATTCACTCCACACGTAGACACAGGTGATTACATTGTCGTTGTTAACGCTGAGAAAGTAGCGGTAACAGGTAATAAATTGAACGATAAAGTTTACCAACACCACACAGGTTATGTGGGTAACTTGAAGACAATTACATTGAAAGACATGTTAGATAAGCATCCTGAGCGTGTGATTGAGAAAGCGGTCAAAGGCATGTTGCCTAAGAACTCATTGGGTCGTCAAATGTTCCGCAAATTAAAAGTGTATGCCGGTGCTGAGCACCCACATGCAGCACAAGAACCAAAAGTATTAGAGGTATAAGAATATTATGGCAACTCAACAATATTATGGAACTGGCAGACGTAAATCATCATCTGCACGTGTATTCTTAACACCTGGTTCCGGTAAAATCATAGTCAATGACAAAGACATCAATGAGTACTTCAGTAGAGAAACTGGTGTAATGATTGCAACTCAACCTTTAGAGAAATTGGGTTTGGTTGATCAATTCGACATCAATGCAACTGTTGTTGGCGGTGGCACAACAGGCCAAGCTGGTGCGATTCGTTTAGGCTTGTCTCGTGCATTGTTAGAATCAGATGACACACTGCGTCCAGCTTTGAAAGAATATTCTTTCTTGACCCGTGATGCCAGAAAAGTGGAAAGAAAGAAAGTCGGCTTACGCAAAGCACGTCGTTCTGTACAGTTCTCGAAACGTTAAAAAACTTTTCAAGCAACAACAAAAAAAGCCGGTTTTATACCGGCTTTTTTTTATCTGTGATTTAAGTGGCCGCTCAATAGTGAGGCGGGACCTCGTTTTGAGGTTTGAATTCCTCTATGTCGCTTTGTACTTGTTTGACATGCTGAGACATGGTTTTTAAAGTTTCTTGGTATTGTAGAATTTCTTTTGATTGTTGGTAGGCCAGTTTATTTAAATCATCCACCGCATCCTCTAAAAAGGCGATGCGAGTCTCTAAATCAATGAATTTTTTATCAGACATTTCAGTACACTATATAGGTTAAGGTCATAGTATAATTTACCACAAAGCAAACAAATGATTACTCATGAATCAGAAGAAAAGTATATTGACAGAAATTATTGAACGGAGGTTGCCACAAATATTGGGCGTCTATGTGGCTTCGGTCTGGTTGGCTGTAGAAATCGCTGATTGGATGAGTGAACGTTTTGATGTGCCTGTTCAGTTTTCTTCCTATGTTTTCGTTATCATGATTGCATTTGTGCCATTGGTGGCGTTATTAGCTTGGGGTCATGGCCGGCCAGGCAGAGATAAATGGACCCAGAAACAGATCATGTTCATACCCATCAATTTGATCTTGGCCTATTTTGCTGTAACCACATTCATTAAACCCACTGAATTAACTACCCAGCCTGAGCTTAAGTTAGCCAATGAAGCTGCCACAGAAATCATGGCCTTAACTGATGTACAAACTGGTGAGGTGGTTGAGTACGAGGTGGCTAAATCTGGCATGAGTCAAAAGGTAGCTGGTTTTTTCTGGGAAAATAAGACTGGCGATGAATCTTTGGATTGGCTCAGCTATGGCTCAATGTGGATGGTGGCCAAAGATCTGATGCGCAACCCGATCATTTCAATCCAAACACCCTATGATTCAAGTTCAATGATGCAAGCCATTACCAGCAAAGGTTTTGAGCGGGCCGTTGGCGCACCATTGGCGCTGAATCTGGATATTTCAGAGGACAAAGACGCGCAGTGGATGATTAATGGTCAAATCACCAAAAACGATGGAAAATTGACCTTTGAGGTTTCTTTGTATGACGTTTTAACCGGCGCATTAGTGACCACCACAACAGCCAGTTATGATGACTTGTTGTTTGCGTTGGACGATGTGGCTGAACAACTGGCTGCCGTGATACTTGAACAGGCGAACATACCTACAAATATCATACCTTCAATGCCATTATCAGAGTACATTTCTGGTAATTTATCAGCCATTGAGTCTGTGATTGGTTCTTTAAACTCAATCACCATAGATAATGATTTTCCACAAGGCATAGCACATTTACAAGCGGCTTTGGCAGATGATGGACAGTTGGCTGAGGCTTATGTGTTGATGATGGACTTTTACCGGGCCATGGGTGATGTGGAAGCTGCCAAACAAGCCGGCAATGAGGCACTGAAATTAGAGTATAAACTCACCCCCAGAACTGCATTGAAAGTAAAAGCCAACTATTACGCCATTGACGGTGACTTGGATAAAGCCATCAGGGTATTAGAAAACTGGGTCAAACTAGAGCCGGAAAGTGCAGATGCGCTGCAATCGTTAGGCTCTAACTACATCGTTGTGGGGAATCGCTTGGACGATGCCTTGGCGGTTTATACCAAACTCAGTGAAATTCAAAAATCCAATGCCACAGCCTTGGTTAATCAGGCTCGAATTTATCGACTGAAAGACAATCAGGAAATGGCGCTTAAAGCGTTGGATTTGTATCAACAAACCAACCCAGATAAGGAGTCGCCGTGGTTAGAAATGGCTGCCACATATATGCAATTTGGTGATCTTGAAAAGGCTAAGCAGAGCTATGAGGAGGCCAGTTTGTTGAGTTTCAATAAAATCAGTGCTGACTTGGGTTTGGCTAAACTGATGGCGTATCAAGGCGATGTGGATGGCGGCTTGCAAGCCATGGATAGTTTGGTTGAAAAATCAGCGACTGATTCTGCTAAAGTTCAAGTCTTGGCAGAGAAAGAAGTGTTGTTGTACTCAACAGGACGTGTCCAACAAGCCATGGCGGTTGTCGCAGAAGCCAAAAAACTCAGTGAGTCATATATGCCGCCGTTACAAATTCAATTGATGTACGGTGCTAAAGAAGCCACTTACTTGGCATATCTACAAGATTACGAGGGCACTTGGGCCAAGATTGAAGCGGTTAAATCTGAACTTAAACCCCCTTATGACAGCATGATGGGGATGGTTGAAGTGACGGTGCACGAATTGAGAGGTGATTCAGAAAAAGCTGCTGCTGCTTTGGCTGAGTTTGAGGCCTTCACTCAAGTAATCAATCTCAATGTCTACAATCAATTCATCAAACTATCCAAGGCTATTCTAGCCAGACAAAACGGTGAATATGATCAGGCAATTGAATTGCATGATCAGGCCATTACTGAATCTAAACAATCATTTCTGACTTTGAACACGATACATGTATTGGACGATATGCTGCATAAGAAAGCCATCACTTTATTCCAAATGGGTCAATACGCAGCAGCACTGGAAACCTTAGAAGTGGTGCTGAAGCGAAACCCACTGCTGGGCCAAGCCAAACTGCTTGCGGCTCGGTCTCACATTGGATTGAATCAGATCGATGAAGCACAACAACTTATTACAGAAGTTGAAGCGATATGGACTGATGCCAACCCTGACTTTAAACATTTGGTTGACTTAAAAGAAGTTGAGAATGAGTTGGTAGCTGCAAACAGCTGATTGCATGAGTAAGCACCCCAAGTTGATTCTGTGGACAGTGATGTTGGTCAGCTTATTGGGTACCATTGGTATTGCGCTGCCATATCCCGTATTGGCGCCTTATTTCATTGATTACCCAGCCAACGAACTGACCCATTTCATGGGCTTTCACCCCAAAGTTCTGTTGGGCATCAGTTTAGCCATTTATCCGCTGGGGCTGCTGATTGGTAGCATCTACATAGACGCTTTGTCTGATGGCTTTGGCAGAAAGAAAGTGCTGCTGATTACCCTTTGTGGTTCAGTGGTTGGTTATGGACTCACTGCTTGGGCAGTCTATGCCGAATCTTTCGTGTATTTTATCTTGGCTCGTTTCTTAACCGGTTTGTGCGAGGGTAACATTTCCATCGCTCGAGCCATTGCGGCTGAATTACACCCCGCCATTGATCGTACCAAAGCCTTATCGATGGTGTATGCGGCGACCTACACAGGTTGGTTGTTGGGACCAGTGATTGGTGGTTTTTTGATGGTTTATGGAGTTGCTGAAGTGTTTCTGATTGCAGGTTTGGGCATGCTGTTGGCCACCATATTGGTACTGGTGCTGATTGCCAAGGATCGAGCAGAGGACATCGATGACATGCCTTTGTGGCAAGCCATTCGTCAAAACAACTCGTTAACACTGCTGAAGCATGTTGATATCAGGCCCATTTTTTGGTTTTATTTTCTCTACAGCATGGGCCTGAATGCTTTTTATGACTTTTATCCGGTGTGGTTCGTCGATTATTATCAAGCAGATGGCAGAATAATCTCGCTGGCAACGGTGTGTTTGACGGTGGTGATGATCATCGTCAGCAGCACTTTGGTGGCCCGGATACAAGCTAAATTTGGTGAAATCAAGTCGATTTTGACTGGTGGACTGGTATTGAGTGTTTTACTTTTTATTCAGCCATTTGGTAGTTACCAACAAACCTTTGTCATCTTCGCCATCATCGGCGGCACCATCGCCATGACCAATGGCATGATACCCAGTTACCTGTCGCATTATTTTGGCCATTTAGGGCAGGGAAAAGTGATGGGCTTACAAACCTCAACGTTTTGCATCACCAATGTCATCATCGCCACTGTTGGTGGTTTTATTTCAATCCTTGATTCAAGATGGATTTTGTTGTTGGGGGCCTTGTTGGTGTTTTTATCGGTGCTGTCCTTGTGGCGAAACCGAGAGTCTCAATTTCAATTGATGCAACAAAAACAGCTATAATTTGAACATGAGTGTCATAGAAAAACCATTTTCCCCAGCCTGTGAACGCAACCAAGCAGTGATATTGGAGCAGCTAAGAGAGTTGTTATCCACAACTGGTCAGTCAATTTTGGAGGTTGGTACAGGTACTGGCCAACATGCGGTATATTTCGCTGCTAAACTGCCACATATCATATGGCAAACTGCAGATTTGATTGAAAAACATGCCGGTATTAATTTGTGGCTCTCAGATGCAAATTTGACCAATGCCTTGCCGCCTGTAGAATACGCCATAGGGCACAGCCAATGGCCTGATGGCCAATATGATGTGGTCTATAGTGCCAACGTGTTACACATCATCAGCGAGGCTTTGGTTGTACTTTTGATCAAGGATTTAGGGGCGCACCTAAAAGAAGCTGCTCGGGTCATTTTTTATGGCCCATTCAAGTACGGTGGTCAATATACAGCTGATTCAAATGCTGATTTTAATGAGTGGTTGAAAGCACGCGATCCGCAAAGTGGCATCCGTGATTTTGCCGTGATTGAGTCACTGATGCAGCAACAAAATTTCAAGTTGGTTTCAGACATTACCATGCCAGCCAATAACCAATTGATTGTATTTGAAAAGTCATGATTAATTTTAACGACATACAAACGGCTCAGCAAAGAATCAACGCGCACATCAATGACACTCCAGTCATACAATCTGCTCAACTGAATCATTGGTTGGGGCACCAAATATTTTTTAAAGCCGAATGCTTACAAAAAATTGGTGCATTCAAAGCCCGAGGTGGCTGTAATGCGGTACAAGTCTTGTGTGAGAAGCACGCTGGAATCAACCGCGTGGTGGCTAATTCTTCAGGCAACCACGCGCAAGCAGTGGCTTGGTCTGCCGCCCAATTCAATATCCCCGCTACCATTTATATGCCCAGTTTTGCATCCAAGGTCAAAGCTCAAGCCACCCGGTCATACGGAGCGGAAGTGGTGTTGTTAGACAAACGACAGCAAGTTGATGCTGCCGTTGCAACAGCAGCGCAAGAGGATGGTGTGTTTTGGATTCCTCCATTCAATGATGATGCAGTGATAGCAGGACAAGGCACGGCTGCGTTGGAAGCCTTGCAGCAAGTAAACCAAGACATTGATGCCGTTTTTGCCCCTTGTGGCGGTGGTGGCTTGATATCGGGTAGCTTGGTAGCGACCAGAGCGCTACAACCCAAAGCACAAGTCATTGCGGTGGAACCAGCAGCGGGCGATGATGCTTACCGCTCTTTTCACTCAGGTGAGATACAACGATTGGCCGATGCGCCAAACACTTTCGCCGATGGTGCCATGACCTTATCAGTGGGTGAAAAAACATTTGCTCACATCAAACAATTGGATGATTTTTTTGTGGTGGATGAGGCGCCCATGGCTTATTGGACACAATGGCTACAGCACCTATTAAAAATGCACGTAGAACCGACTTCAGCCATGACCATGGATGGTGTGTGTCAATGGCTGCGAGGGCAAATGCAGCCCAAAAAAGTATTGGTAATACTTTCTGGAGGTAACATCGATGCACAGATGATGCAGCGGTTGTGGGCAGAGGACCAGCTGACAGAGGTTCCAAATGTTCAACGCTTCAGTTAATCTTTCAAAGTACTTTGACCAATCTGAAGCCGACGTGTGAATACGTTTGGCTGGGGTCATCTGATAACGCTACGGTATGACTTTCATTACTGCCTGAAAGCCATGAACTGCCCATAGCACAAACGCTTTGGCCACTACATGGACTCACCCATTCGCTGACATTACCTTTGATATCAGCCACATTAAGTTGGGTGCCAAATGTTTCGACGGGTGCGGTGAAAACATAGCCGTCTTTGCAGTTTAATTTGGTTTTAGTTGCTTTGCGCTCATCATTGGTTTCTTGGCCAGCCAAATTGGCCGCTCCACAGTCATTTTTGAGTTGCATGCGCTGACTGAGGTAGACAAACTCTTGTTGCGTTGGCAAGCGGTAGTTTGCACCAGTTTGTTCAGATAACCATTGGGCGTATGCTTGTGCATTGTTTGCAGTGATACAAACCACTGGATGGGTATTGCCTTGCTCGAAAGGTGGTTTTAACCATGTTTTCTTGAAGAATACTTTCTTGTCGTAATGATTGCATTTATCTTCGGTGAAACGTTCTCCAGCAAAGCGTTTGAATTGTTCTACGGTGACTTCATTGCTGCCAATCATGAAATCATTCTGTGGCGTATTGCCGGTGAAATAGACGAATTGGTGACCCATTTGGTCAACAAAGACTTGACCTGATTGTGGTATATTCTGATAGGCTTTGGCTAATTTCTCCAAATTATCATCATTTGTTGCCAGCAGTTTCGACATGCTCAGATAGTTATCTGCCATTGTCTCAGGTCGACGTTGTTTAACGGCTTGTGTAACCAATCGATTGGTGGTTGTCATGATGTCACTGACTGACTGACTGAATTGATTGCGATCAATATCATACTCATCCAAATATTGAGCCAATGAAATGATGTGTTTGGTGGCCGCTGCGAAATCATTTTCTTCAATTTTGTTTTCAATCAAGTTGAAGTAATATCTGCCGACGCTATTGAGTCCATTTTTGGCCGCTTGATTCTCAGGTTGTTCCAATAAGATTGCTTGGAATTTATCAGCGGCATTCTCACCTTTTGGTTTGGTTAAGCGGTAACTTCTGAGCAGTTTTTGGGCTTCTTCTAGTTTGACTTCAAGTGACATTTCGTTGATGGTTTCATTATCCATGTTACCGCTCAAATCGACCAGTTCCGCCTCATCTTCGCTCTGAGTAACGACACCAACATCCAGTGTCAGTGGCTGGGTATCTTGTGGTTTTTTGGCTTGGGTCACTGGCTCAACTGCGGTGATTGGTTGAAGTTTCTCTGTTGCATCAATGTTGTTGTCATCTCTGGTAACGAGAAACAGTGTGGCCATCACAACCACTAACCCCACTGAGGCAACGGATGGCCAAAACCAAGGTGGCTTGGAGCCTGTCTGGTTTCGTTGTTTGGTTGGTACCGGTTCAATCGGTTTTTCTGCCACCGCTGGCTGGGTGTATTTGATGGCCAGCAAGGCATCTTTCAGAGATTCAACCGAACTGAATCTTTCATCGGGGTCTTTGGCCAAGCATTTATCGATGATGGGTTGCCACTCTTGTAAAGCATCTGGCAGCGTGGGAATGGGTTTGTTGATGTGTGACATCAATATTGAAAAGTCATTGCCCGCCTCATAAACATGATCACCGGTGAGCTTTTCATAAATGATACAACCCAAACTGTAAATGTCGCTGTGGCGATCGATGTCTCTGGATTGAATTTGTTCAGGGCTCATGTAGTGAGCACTGCCCAACAGTTGAGTTTCTTTGGTTTTGCGTTGGGTGTTCTTAGAAATGGCGATACCGAAGTCAGCAATTTTAATGCGCCCAAATTGATCGAATAAAATGTTATCTGGTTTTAAATCTCGGTGGATGATACCGTGTTTGTGGGCATGTGAAAGGCCATCACAGATTTGACAGAGTAACTCAATCAAATGGTCTGAGTTGGTGCAGATGATTTCACCGAAGTCGCCGTGAGTTAAATAAGGCATGGTGAAATATGCCAATCCTGAGGGTAATTTTTTCGCCTCGTAAATACTGATGATGTGTGGGTGGTCCAAGGAGGCAACAGTTTTTGCTTCATCGACAAACCGTTCCGCCAAAGACTTATCCTCCATCACCAGTTTTTTCAGTACCTTGATGGCAACTTTACGCTGCAAGGATATTTGTCTGCCCAGATAAACAGCCGACATGCCACCTTCGCCAATTTTGTCTAATATGGTATGGTCAGGTATATTCAAATTTAATTTTGGAACAGTCTTCAAAGTGCGCTCGCTTAATCAATGTGTCAATTCTAGGGCCGCTTAACAATCATGTTTGTGCCAAATTTATGATGATTCATCAAAAATGTGACGGGGTTCAAGCTGTCGCCCCTTCAGAATCGATTGAATTGATGGTGTTAAACTAATGTGCCAAATTTGGTCACCTGATTCAACAAAAATCAACATTAAATGCTTGCTGGCTTGTGGTTGACTCGAAACTGATTACAATGGTCACCCAGTTTTTAGCTAATTCATTCATGTCACTTCTTAGTTTTGATCAAGTCAGTATTGATTTTGGTGCCCATCCTATATTGGATGCGGTTGGACTTACCATCAACAAAGGCCAGAAGTTGGCTTTGATTGGTCGCAACGGTGAAGGTAAATCGACCTTACTTAAAATCATGGCCGGTGACATACCCATAGACGATGGTCAAGTGATTCGTCAGGACGGTCTGAAAGTGGCCATGATGAAACAATCAGCGGTCAATGAATCTGAATCTACCGTTCGCCAATTCCTGCTGCATGCATTGGGTGAGGTAGGGCATGCGCTGGAACAATATGAAACCGCAACAGACCCTGATGCCATGGCCAAGTACCAACATACCATTGAGGAAAATAATGGTTGGGAACTGTTACAACAAATAGATGTAGTCACATCAAAATTAAAACTCAATGCCGATGATGTAATTAAATCACTCTCAGGCGGTGTCAGGCGGCGCATTAACCTGGCTGCGGCCTTGGTGCAAATGCCCGATATTCTGTTGCTCGATGAGCCGACCAACCACTTGGATATTGAAAGCATTTTGTGGCTACAAGACATGGTCAATAAGCTGCATTGTGCGGTTGTTTTTGTGACCCACGACAGGACGTTCTTGCGCAGCATTGCCAATGGCATCTTGGAATTAGATCGCGGAAAAATTTATCAATACGACTGTGATTACAACACTTACTTGAAGCGCCGCGAAGAACGCTTAGATGCGGAAGTCAAGGAATGGGAACGACTGGATAAGAAGCTCAGTCAGGAAGAAGTGTGGGTCAGACAAGGCATCAAGGCTCGCCGCACACGATCAGAGTCTCGAGTCAAAGATTTGTTGGCGTTGCGTGAGGAGCGTAAAAACCGGCGCACCCAATCAGGTTCAACCAAAGCCAGTATCAATGTGGCTGAAGCCAGTGGTAAAAAAGTCATCGTGACTCATAATCTGGGCTTTAAATACGGCGACCAAACCATTGTCGAAGGCCTGACCACCAAAATCATGCGTGGTGATAAAGTGGGTATCATTGGTCCCAACGGTGTGGGTAAAACCACCTTGGTACAATTGTTACTGGGTGAGATTGAGCCGCAGATGGGCTCGGTTAAGCTTGGCACCAATCTCGAAATAGCTTATTTCGATCAACTCAAAGCCAGTATCAATGATGATGATACGGTAGAGAATAACTTGCAGTTAGGCACCGACTTTGTTGAGGTGAATGGTAAACCGAGGCACGTAATCTCATACCTGCAAGATTTTCTGTTCAGTGCCGAAAAAATACGTGGCCCAGCCAGTGTGTTATCCGGTGGTGAACGTTCACGTTTGTTGTTGGCACGTCTGTTTGCCCGCCCTGCCAATGTCATTGTAATGGATGAGCCCACCAATGATTTAGACATGGAGACGCTCGACTTGATTCAGGACCTGTTGTTTGAATTCAAAGGCACTTTGATTCTGATCAGTCATGATCGAGATTTTATTGATAATGTTTGCACCCAGACCTTGGTCTTCGAGAACCCTGTTGAAGGGAAATATGAGGTCAATGAATACATCGGTGGTTATGAAGATTACTTGCGACAACGCAGGAAACCTGAGGTTAAAAAACCCGTTGTTGAAAAAAAAGCCCAAACTGTCACCACCCAAGTGATTAAAACATCACCCGCCAACAAACTAACCTTCAAGGAAAAACATGAATTAGAACAGTTGCCGGCTGAAATTGATGGATTAGAGACTGAAATTGAAACTATGTCTGCTGAGGTCTGTGATCCCGATTTTTACACGCAAGATGAAGACAAGATCAAACAAACCACCACTGCTTTGGCTGCATTAGAAAAAAAGCTGCAAGCTGCCTATGATCGCTGGGATGAGTTGGAAGCCAAGGATTGATGGTTCAGAATTGGGCATACTGAGTCCATCGAAATGAAACCGAGGTTATAATTAACTTATGACTTATTCTATTAAGACATGAACTGGTTGGCCCACACTTTATTATCAACACGAGACATTGATTATCAATTAGGCAATGTATTGGCTGATCCTTTGCGTGGTAGGCCTTGGCCAGAGGCAAGTCTGGCCTTGCGTCAGGGCATGAAAATGCATCGCGCCATTGATAAATTCACCGATTCACACGCAATAATTCGCCACAGCAAGTCATTATTGGGTGATTCAGGTCACCTCAAAGGCGTTGTACTTGATTTATTGTATGATCATTTTCTCTCTATTAAGTGGCAGGATTTTTCAGTACTAAGCTTGGATGAGTATTTGTTACAGTTTAATCAGGCAGCATATGAAACGGCGCAACAATATCCCAACAAACCCAAAATCATAGTTACCAAAATGTCAGCCACCAATTTGCTGGGGCAATATAACAGTTTTGCTGATTTCCAAAGTTCGCTACAGCGCATTGATCAACGACTCTCAAAGCGTTTGAAAGCCAAAGAAACAGCCACACAATACCTACCATCAGTGGCTGAGGCTTATGATGATTTGATGCAAGATTTTATGGTTTTTTTCCCTTTATTGGTAACGCACTTTAAGAGCCACAAATTAGGCAGCACTGAACATCACTTCTTGCGGTGATGCTTAGTTTTGATGTTTGAATATTTAACCCAATATGCGGTTGAACTTCCCAATCAGGTGCTGTAACTGTTCACGTTCTTCAGTGCTGAGTTGACTCATCAGGTCCTCTTCATAGCGCAGCGCATCGGGTATCACCGCTCGCATCAAATACTTACCCCGTTGATTCAATTCATAATTCTTGGCACGTGCATCCAATGGATGTGGCTGTTGCGTGAGGTAATCTTTCTCAACCAGAGTTTTTAAAGTTCTACTGATACGAACTTTATCCATTTCTGACAATTGAGCAATCTTTTTGGCGGTGATGTCAGGGTTCTTATACAGGATGACCAGTACCCGCCACTCTGAAATGTTGATGCCAAATTGATCTTGGTAGTGTGCGGCAATGCCCTTTGATATTTTCAAACTGAGCACGGAGAGTTGATAAGGTAAGAAATCATTCAGTTCCATGCTTTCATTTTAACCACAAAATAGTTTCATTTGAAACAATTAATAGTTTCAAATGAAACTAAATACAGTTAGAATAACTTTTTTTAACTAAGATTGAGGAACGAGCATGTCAGCAACCATCAATGGATTTGGCTTTATCGAGTATTCAGCCGATGATGCCGCACCTTTACACCAACTGTTCAGACAAATGGGTTTTACTGCGGTTAAAAAGCACAAATCCAAACCCATTACCTTATACAGACAAGGACAAATAGACTTTTACATCAACGAATGCAAAACTGGATTTGCTGCTGATTTTCGACAAGCACACGGCCCATGCGCCAGCGGATTTTCAATCGTTTTCGACAACAAAGAAGCTGCCTTGGAACACAGTCTTAAGGGCGGCTCGGAACCTCTCGAGGTGCCTAATGGTTTAAGCTTTCCAGCCATAAAGGGTATTGGAGACGCCGCTTTGTATGTGTTGGACAAGGAAAGTTATGCAGCGATGTTGGAACAAGATTTCGATGACATTGCCGGTATGCACCAGACCCCAACGGGTTTTGGTCTGACTTTTATTGATCACCTTACGCACAATGTCTATTTTGGCAACATGGAAAAATGGAGCCAGTATTACGAAAACTTATTTGATTTCAGTGAAATCAGGTATTTTGATATCAAAGGGCAGAAAACTGGTCTGGTCTCAAAAGCCATGACCAGTCCAAATGGCTCAGTCAAGATTCCTTTGAATGAATCGGAAGACCCGAAATCACAAATCAACGAATATTTAGATGAATACAAAGGTGAAGGCATTCAGCACATCGCTTTGTTCACAGATAATATATATGAATCGGTCGAATCGATGCGTGCAGCTGGAGTGGAATTCATGATCACGCCAGAGACATATTTCAGCATCATAGACCGCCGCGTGCCTGAGCATGAAGAAGACGTACCTCGGATGCAGCGCAATCACATCTTGATTGATGCCGATGAAGCCACCCAAAAACAGATCCTGTTGCAAATTTTCACCAACACCGCAATTGGTCCTATTTTCTTCGAAATCATTCAACGCAAAGGCAATGAGGGTTTTGGTGAAGGTAATTTCCAAGCCTTGTTTGATTCGATTGAACTGGAACAACAGCGACGTGGTTATCTGTAAGGAGCAGTGCTGATGAATGGCAAGTGGTTTAACTTTTATAAGAAACAAGGCAAAGTGGCCAAACAGGCGCACATCGGTTTTCCTGAGGACACCTATGAACGTGAGATGGGAAAAGAGGGCTTTTTTGGCCCGGTGACTCACTTTTACCACCAAAACAAACACACCGGCTGGACTGATTTTCAAGGTGATATCCGACCACGAGCGTTTGACAGTAATTTGTTTGGCTCTTGCCATGGCACCCCTTGGGATGCCCATGTGCTGATGAAGAACAACAATGTCAAAATCCGCCTGTTGAAAATGGATACCAGCATGAACCATTTGGTGCGCAATGCCGATGGCGATGACTTATTATTTTTGCATCAGGGGACTGCTGATTTGTATTGTGATTTTGGTCACATGATTATCAAAGAAGGTGACTACCTGATGCTACCTAAGGGCACCATGTGGCGCCTGGAAGTAAGTAATCCGTGTACTGTCTTAATGGTGGAAGCAACCAACGGGCATTATCAATTACCCGATAAAGGCCTGCTCGGTCCCAATGCCATTGTTGATGCTGCGGTTTATCGCACACCGGAAATCAATGATGCTTTCAAAACACAATACAGCACAGATGATTGGACCGTTAAGGTCAAACGATTGCAGAAAATCTCAACGATCAACTACCCGTTTAATCCTTTGGATGCGGTTGGTTGGCAAGGTGATTTGATGCCGGTGGCGTTGAATTGGCGAGATATATCACCGGTCATGAGTCACCGTTTTCATGTGCCGCCATCGGCACATACGACTTTTTTAGGTAACCGATTTGTGATTTGCACCTTCGTGCCGCGGTTATTTGAGACCGACCCTGAAGCGTTAAAAGTACCTTTCTATCACAACAACGATGATTATGATGAAGTGCTTTTTTATCATGCGGGTAATTTTTTCTCGCGGGATAACATCCACCCAGGCATGATGACATTACACCCTACAGGCTTCACTCATGGCCCACACCCCAAAGCCATGAACAACGCGTTCAAACAAAAAAACGCCATGACTGAAGAAGTCGCGGTGATGATTGATACCCGTGATCCATTGGAGGTGTGTGATGCAGCAGAACAGGTCGAATGGCCCGATTATGTCAACTCCTGGAAAGAAACAAAATAAAGCGAACCAAACAGAGATAAAGCAATGAAACTAACCAGCATTAATAACCAAACCCGTGATGGCCAACTGGCCGTTGTAAACCGCGATGGCACCCATGCAGTGACTGTGCCTAACATAGCCATGACCATGCAAGCTGCATTGGATAATTGGGAACAAGTGGCTCCACAGCTCAACACCATCTACCAACATTTAAACGAAGGTGGCTTGAATGATGCCTTTGAGTTGAACATGGATGATGTCTTGGCGCCTTTACCTAGAGGCCTGCATTTTCTGGATGGCAGCGCCTACCTTGCTCATGTTGAGCGCGTTCGTAAAGCGCGTGGGGCCGATATGCCGCCAAGCTTCCTGGAAGACCCATTGATGTACCAAGCGGTCAGTGATGGCTTCTTGGCCCATGATCAAGACATAGAAGTCGTCAGTGAGGAATACGGCATAGACTTTGAGGCCGAAGCCGCCATCATCACATCAGATGTGCCGATGCATGTTACAGCTGAGGATGCAGGGCAGTACATCCAGCTGATCTGTATATTGAATGATGTTTCATTGCGTAATTTAATCCCCGCTGAATTGGCCAAAGGATTTGGCTTCCTGCAGTCCAAACCGCGAACGGCCTTATCACCGTTTTTTGTCACACCAGATGAATTGGGTGATGCTTGGCAGGATGAAAAAATTCATTTGCCCATGCGCACATGGCTCAATGGTGAGTGGTTTGGCGAGCCTGATTGTGGGGTTGATATGCAGTTCAGTTTTGCTGAACTTATTGCCCATGCGGCCAAAACCAGGCCGTTGGCTGCCGGCACCATCATTGGTTCGGGCACCATTGCCAATCACGATATTTCTAAGGGTTCAACCTGTTTGGCCGAGAAGCGCGTACTTGAAGTCATTGAACACGGTAAACCAAGCACACCGTTCATGAGTTTTGGTGATGTGGTTAAAATCGAAATCACCGATAAATCCGGTCACAATGTGTTCGGTACCATTGAACAAAAAGTAGTTAAGTACTGAATCTGACGCTTTGATTATGCGTGCAGGCGCTCTGAAAAACGGGCGCTTGCAGCTGCTTTGAACTTATCCTCACCTGATTAATTTGTACCTTTTGGTTCAATATTTCGTGGAAATCTGCCGGCGAAGTCGGTATGATGTGACCGGAATTGAGTACTTACTCACACCACAATAATAAAAAAACAAGAGGATTACATATGCAAAGCAAACCTATTTTAGCGGCCATGATGGTTGCTACGAGCCCTTTCGCGTGGGCTTCGCCCACACTTTCTCCACAACAGGCATTGTCTCAGGCAAAATCGCATTTGACTGCTTCCTTGGCTGAATTGAATTTGGCCGCAAAAGATGTTGCTGATTCAAAACTATTGAGTCAATACCAGACCGCCCACAATGGCGTCAGCCATTTGGTTTTTAGACAATACGTCAATGGCATTGAAGTGGCAGGCGGCGACATTCAAATCAACTTAAACCGCGAAGGTGAAGTTTTAAATAAACACAATTTCTTCATTAAAAACGCTGCACAGAAAGCCAATGACCTGAATCCAGACATGCCGGCCGATCAAGCCATATTAACCGCAGCGTCATATTTAAGTATGAATGGTTTGATGCCCAGTTACCAATTGGAGCAAGCCGTTGGTATAAATCAAGCGAGTGTCTATGCTGGTGATGGCATTTCTCTACAAAACATTCCCGTGAAGCTGGTGTATCAAGCTAATCAACAAGGCCAATTGAAACTGGCTTGGGACATGTCCATTCAAACTGAAAACGACTGGTGGTCGATGCGACTGGATGCCGACACCGGTGAAGTTTTAAGCCAACACAATTGGTCAGCACATGCCAGTTATGATGTGATTCCATATCCCAATGAATCACCTGCTGATAACGGTTTTGTGTTGGAGACAGTCACTGACCCACATGATTTATTGGCTTCACCATTTGGTTGGCATGACACCGATGGTAACGAGGGTGCGGAATTCACTGACACCCGTGGTAACAATGTTTTTGCACAAGATGATTTGGATGCCAATAACACCGGTGGTAGCAGACCGGATGGTGGCAGTGACTTGATATTCAGCGTGCCATGGAATCCTGCAGTGAATCCAAATCAAGAACAAAACCTTGATGCGGCCATTGTTAACTTGTTTTATTGGAACAACATCATTCATGATTTGGCTTATCAGTATGGTTTTGATGAACCAGCAGGCAACTTCCAAGAAAACAATTATGGTAACGGTGGCTCAGCCAGCGATGCGGTGATTGCCGATGCGCAAGATGGTTCAGGCACCAACAATGCCAACTTTGGTACCCCACCAGATGGTGGTAACCCCAGAATGCAAATGTTTTACTTCACTGGCTCGGCTGACTTAGTGATTAATTCACCGGCCAGCATTGCAGGCACATACACCGCCAGCGGTGCCAGCTTTGGCGCTGAAATTACTCCGGCACCCTTTAACGGTATTGTGGAATTGGCTGATGACGGTGTTGATACGGGAAGTGATGCTTGTACTGCTTTGAGTGGTTTCACTGCGGGCCGCATTGCATTGGTTGATCGAGGGGCTTGTGAGTTTGGTCTCAAGGCCTTGAACGCCGAAAATGCCGGTGCCATCGGTGTGGTTGTGGTAAACAACGACGGTGATGGTGTCATCAGTATGGGGGGTGGTGCGCAAGGCGGTAATGTCACCATACCTGCATTGATGGTGGGACAGGCCGATGGCAACACCATCCGCGCTGAATTAGCCAATGTGGTTGATGCAGACATGGTCAAAGTCAGTGCCGATCGAGACAGTGACTTTGATAACGGCATCATCATTCATGAGTACGGACATGGTATTTCGAATCGCCTCACAGGTGGTCCGGCACAAGCTGGTTGTTTGGGAAATGCCGAACAAATGGGTGAGGGTTGGAGTGACTTTTTCGCCCTGATGATGACGGCTTCACCAACTGACAGTGCCACGGATGCCAGGCCAATGGGTTCTTATGCCACACAAAACCCCAATGGCATCAGAACTTACCCTTATTCAACTGATGAGGCCATCAATCAGCACAGCTTTGCTGATGTGGTAGATGCCATCAGAGATGATGGCAGCATCAGTCCTCATTTGGTTGGCTCAATATGGGCCCAAGTGTTGTGGGAAATGTATTGGAACCTGATTGAAAAGCATGGTTTTGATGCCGACTTGTACAATGGAGTAGGGGGTAATAACATCGCCATGCAACTGATGATGGATGGGTTGAAACTACAACCTTGTAACCCCGGTTTGGTCTCTGGTCGTGACGCCATTTTGTTGGCAGATGAAACCAACAATGAAGGCGCCAACCAATGTGAAATATGGGCGGGTTTTGCCAAACGCGGCTTGGGTGTTGATGCCGATTCTGGCAGTGTTTTTCAGTTGGGTGACGAAATTGAATCTTATGATTTGCCTGAGTCTTGCTTGGTGGATTCAGATTTGATTTTTGCTGACAGCTTCGAATAAAAAGCAGATTTAATAAAACTCAAAAGGGCAACTTGGCATGACCAAGTTGCCCTTTTTTTTGGGTTCAATGAAGTGCAGCCTTTTGAGGTTTTAAGTTAGGTAAATTGATGGCATAATGATTGTTTTATCAGCGCACTTAAAGCCCAATGACTGAAACATTCTCAAGCCAATCGACAGACTCTTTTCGTGAACTGCTGACCTTAGGCCAGTGTAGTTTATTAGTCACCACTTACCAGGCTGGACAGGTGGTGATGGTGAGGCCACAAGGGCAGGGTATCAATACCCACTTCATGGCTTTTGATCGTCCTATGGGTGTAGCCAGAAGAGCCAATGAATTGACCATTGGTGGCGCTTCATTCATCACCACTTTTCGCAACTTGGCAGCAGTGGGTCCCAAAGTGGGTCAAGGCGAACAAGTAGATGCCTGTTACATACCACGCAAACACCACATCACGGGTCAGATAGATATCCATGAAATGGGCTATGATAAATTTGACAAATTATGGTTCATCAACACCAAGATGTCATGCCTGGCTACATTGGATAATGACCACAGTTTTAAACCAGAATGGCGCCCACCCTTCATCACTGAATATGATTTGACGGACCGCTGTCACCTTAATGGCTTGGGGTTCAGAGATGGGGTGCCACGTTATGTCAGCATGTTGGGCGCTTACGATGAGCCTGGCGGCTGGCGCAAGAATAAAATTTCAGGCGGACAAATCATGGACATCACCAACAACGAAGTCATGGTTGATGGTTTGTGTATGCCCCATTCACCGCGTTGGTATAACAATGCCTTGTGGTTTTTATCATCCGGTTCAGGCCAGTTGATGAAAATGGAGTTGGGAAAAGCACCTGAAGTGGTGGCCGAATTACCAGGTTTTACCCGTGGTTTAGATTTCATTGATCGCTATGCCATCATCGGTTTGTCACAAATACGTGAGAGTTCGACATTTGCTGGTTTGCCATTGACCAAAAAAGTAGAAAAAAGGCAAAGTGGGGTATGGGTGGTTGATACCAGTAATGGTCAAATAGTGGCGTTTTTGGTGTTCACTGGCAATGTACAAGAAGTTTTTGAAGTCAAAGTATTGCCTCACAAGTTCGCAGCGATTATTGACCAACAAAGTCCATTCCTTGCCAGTTCCTACGAATTGCCAGATTTTGTATTGAATAATTTGGCCGCTGTTGATCCTGTGCAGGCGCCCCTAGAGGCCGCATCCAGGGCACATGTTAACGGTGAGCTGAATCAAGCACTGAAACTGTATGAAGCGATATTGAAAGACCACCCCAAGCACCCGGCAACCAATCAACAATACGGTGTTTGTTTGGCAGATGCCAAAAGGTGGGCAGATGCCATCATACAATTACAAAAGGTGCTGGAAATATCGCCAGATAATGCAGAAGCCATGAATGCCTTGGGAACGGCCTATGCTGAACAGAACAACCCAGAACAAGCCATGCACTGGTTCGATGAGTCAATCGCCACCGACCAACAATTTGCCATGGCACACCACAACCGCGGTAAATTATTGCTTAAACAAGGAAATTATAAAGAAGGCTGGGTTGAATATGATTGGCGTTGGCAAACCCCGCAGTTTGTGCCTTTTAAATGTGACAAACCGCAGTGGCAAGGTGAGGATATCAGCGACAAAACGATCTTGGTGCATTCTGAGCAGGGCAATGGTGATCACATCATGTTTTGGCGCTTTTTAAAACCACTGGCTGATAGATGTAAAGAAGTGATTTATTTTGGACCAGAAAATTTGGCCCCATTGGTGGCTGAAATAGAGGGCGTCAGTCAATCTCGTGTACCGGGTGCGTTGAGTACCGATTTGTTTGATGTGTATTGTCCATTGATGAGTTTGCCAAGGTACTTAGACATCACTTTGGAGAATCTACCGGCACCAGATGAATACGTCAAAGTGCCACAACAAGCTGTGGTCAGTGAACTCAAAGGACAACGTAAAATTGGCCTGTCTTGGAGTGGCTCACCCAGCCACATCAACAACCAAAACCGCTCCATTGACTTGGCTGATTTACTCACCGTGACTGCTGGTGTGGATGCGCAGTTTTATTCCTTACAAATGCCCATCACTGCTGATGAAAGGGCATTGCTGAAAAAACACAATGTGATTGATTTGGAGCCTGAGCTACCAGGTTATGCCAGAACCGCGGCTTTGGTTGATCAAATGGATTTGGTGGTTTCAGTGGATACCGCGATTGCCCATTTGGCGGCGGCCTTGGGTAAAGAAACATGGATTTTGTTATGTAGCAACGCAGATTGGAGGTGGCATTCAGATACGAGTGAAAGTCCATGGTATCCATCGGCACAGCTGTTCAGACAGCAGCCTGATGCCAACTGGGATGATGTTTTGAGGGCAGTGTTCAATAAGCTGATAGAATGACCAAGCCTAACCGCAGATTTTTTTTGACCAGTTGCCGCATTGATCAGGTTTGCGTTGATCAGGTTTGCGATGAGATGAGGGGCATGGCCAGCAGCCTTGTTTTTGATCCAGCTATTTGATGCGGCTGCCAACGATTTGAAGGTCAACACTTGAACCATCAAATATGTTTGCATGAACTGCTCTTGGTTGTGACGAATTTTGCTCACGAGACTGCGGTTGGATGATCGCAAAACCTATTGGCTACAGTTTTTGACAGATTTTTTCTGAAATTATCTGCTCCTGATCTGTAACAATTGAAATGAAGATAATAGTTTGTTAATTTTATTGTTATTAATTAACAAGGGGAAAGACAAGTCCAAAACAACATCTCATTTGAAAAAAACCGCGTTGGTCTCGGCTTTATTGCTTGAAATCACAGCCCATGCAGCGGTTATCAACGTTGATAATCAGACCTGTACATTGGCTGATGCGATAGAGTCAGCCAACCAAGAAATAGCGGTTATTGACTGTAGTGCTGGTTCAGGGGCTGATGAAATTAATTTACCAGCGGGTTCAACCATCACCTTAACCAGTGCATTACCCAATGTTGATTCAGAGATCACTTTGAATTGCCAAGATTCAACCATCACGCGTGATGAAATGTCTCCGGGTTTTACTTTGTTGACTGCTGATTATGGCAGTTCATTGACGCTTAATGATTGCACCATGACCAAAGGTGGTGGCAATCAACCAGTGCGAGGAGACTTTGGGGGAGGCCTTGAAGCCGGTGCCCTCTATGGCCAGTATGCATCAGTCAACATCAACCGTTCGACTTTTTCTGATAATGACAACGGTGCCATTAAACTATATAACTCGAATGGGTACATAAATGACACCCTGATCACCAACAACCGCAGTGAAAGTAATTATAACCGAGGATATGGTGGTGGAAACGCGGCTGGATTGTCGCTTCTGGGCACTAACGTGACGATCAGTCGATCAACTATCAGCGGTAACACAGCTTTAGGCTACGCATCCGATGGGGCCATGTTCCTCACCAATACATACAATTACAGTGCCGACGTTGATGTGATCAATACCACCATCAGCAACAACACCGCAGGACGAAATGGTGGTGCCATCAACATGCAGTCCTATTACAACCCGTTTGGTGGAGGCAACGCTGAATTAACACTGTCTTCAGTGACTTTGGCAAATAACAGCGCTGGACAAAATGGTGGTGGTATATTCAATCAAAATTCTGAACTCAGTTTACGCCGAACCTTGGTATCCGGTAACACCGCGGGCAATTTGGGTAATGAAATCTTCGCCACCGATGTGTATTCAACCAACCTCAATCGTTACAACTTAATCGATCTTGATGGAGATGACGGTACTTTTGGGGTCATTTTCGACCAGGGCACCTCAGATGGCATCATCCAGGAAGCAGCGTTGTCCTCGGTGCTGGATTTGAATCTTAAGGACAATGGAGGGCTTACACCGACTCACGCTTTGGTCTTGGGCAGTCCTGCTATAGATTTTTTTCACGATGCTGCATGTGTTGAAAATGAAGATCAGACTGGAGCACCGAGGCCAATAGCGGGTGGGGCTAACCCACCGGGGTGTGATGTGGGTGCCTATGAGTTCAGAGATTTGATATTTAGAAATGGCTTTGACTGACCAGCCAATGGCATCAATTTTGTTTAATATAAGCCCGACTCTTTCGGGCTTTTTTAATGGTCTTTATCGTATACTGTGCCATTGATTTAAATTAAGGATAATTTTATGAGATTACTGATCGTATTGGCCATCGCTTTCTTTGTTTACCAAAAGTGGGGTGTGACTGATGCCGCCGCTGAGCTGAATGAGAAACATGACTCAGAGGTCATCATGTATGCAACCTCATGGTGTGGCTATTGTAAAAAAGCCAGGGTGATGTTAAACATGCAAGGCGTCAAGTACAAGGAATTTGATATAGAAAAATCCCCGCAGGCCCAGCAAGAAATGAAAAGTCTAGGCGGGCATGGAGTGCCGGTATTTCTGATTCAAGGTGAGGTGGTTAAAGGGTTTAACCAACAAAGGGTGCTTGAGCTAATCAGCGGATTGTGACTGAACTTTCTCAGTCAGAGGCCTACCAATTCAATCGCGGTGATTGGCTGGTTTTAACGGACGTTTTTATACTTTATTCGATCAATTAAAAAACCAAACTGACAGAAAAGGCCAATAACAACTGTGCGACATAATACATCGGCAGGCCGATGATGCGATTGCGAATCTCGGCTTTAATGAAGCGTTGGCGTGCCACAAATAGATCTGAAACAGCAAATAAACTGGCTCCTGAGATGATCCATATCCAAGCTTGTGGTGCCATGCTGCCCCAGGCTGTGATCAGCATTACGCCTATGGCCGCCAAATAAACCGGAACAGCTACCCTGAGTGAACCCTGTAAATGCGGTTTCAACCACAAGCCCGTGATAATAAGGGGTACCAATAAAGCCATTACCAAAAGTCTTATTAATGGTAATTGTGCGACGTTGAATCCGGTTGATAGAAAAGCCGCTGTATAAACCAGGTGAGCCAACAAAAACGCGCCAATGCCGAATATAAAATAGTGACTGCGCCCTTTCATGGCCAACATCACATCGCCAACCAAGCTGAATAACAGGCCAATGAAGATTAATTGACCATAACTGCTTTGCCAAGCACCCAAGGTCCAAGCAAAAGCCACAAATGACAAACTGGCCAGTAACTTGGATTTGATGGTTAATTTAGTCTGGCCTTTGGCCTCAAAAGCAATACTGATAGCACAGGCAAATAAACAAATGGTAGGTAGCAGCGCGAGCATTATTTGGCTTGTTTTCGCATGGCGTTTTTGGCAGCTAATTTTTCTTGTTTGCGCTTTTCTATGGCATCACTGGCTGACATGCCAATGTGTTCCTCACCTCGTGCTTTGGCCAACTGCATTTGTTTTTCGCGTTCCGCAAACTGCGCCCGTTGTGCTGCTGTGGTTTTATCAAAACAATGATGACAACTGACACCTTTTTGGTAATGAGGTGATTGTTTGTCCTCTTCAGTGATGGGGTAGCGGCAGGCATAACACTGATCGTATTGGCCTTTTTCTAAATCATGATTAACAGCCACGCGGTTATCAAAAACGAAACATTCACCTTGCCACAAGGTGTCATTACTGGGTACTTTTTCCAGGTATTTGAGTATGCCACCTTGCAAGTGGTAAACCTCATCGAAGCCTTGTTCTTTCAGATAAGCAGTTGATTTTTCACAGCGAATACCACCGGTGCAAAACATCGCCACTTTTTTGTGTTTTTTGGGATTGAGGTTTTGTTTTACATACTCAGGAAACTCTCTGAAAGTTTCGGTGTTGGGGTTGATGGCATTTTTAAAACTACCTATTTGGTACTCATAGTCATTGCGCGTATCAACTAACACAACCTCAGGGTCTGATATCAAATCGTTCCATTCTTCAGGCTTAACGTACGTACCAACAACTTCATTGGGGTCAATGCCTTCGACACCCATGGTGACGATTTCTTTCTTCAATTTAACTTTGGAACGATAAAAAGGCATGGTGTCGGTGTAAGACTCTTTGCTGTCAACTTGAGCCAAGCGTGAATCTTGGCGCAAAAAGTCTTTGACCGCATCGATACCGGCTTGATTGCCCGCTATGGTGCCATTGATGCCTTCATTGGCCAATAATAAGGTGCCTTTGACTTGATTCTGTTTCATGACGTCCAACAAGGGTTGGTGTAATTCTTGAAAATTTTCTAAGCGCACAAAATGGTATAAGGCGCTGACAACGATGGGTTCTTGTTCTGAACCAGACTGGTTTGACATGCTGATCTCCTGCTGACCTGAACGTAAATCAGGCGCATTGTTTTGAATGGTCGCTATTTTAATGATGATTGATGGTTTTGCAAACCAATATAATCAACTCTTTACATTGCGATCAACTGTTATCGGCTATGGCTTATTCACAGGGCTCGATTGCTGTGCTTGATGTTGCTAAGAACATAATCAGGAAATTGGTAGCTAAAGCCATCGTTGTAAAGTCGACACTTTGGCATGATGTTGTGGAACAATTCAGCATCAAGAAAATGTTGTAACCATTTTTTTAAGGCGGTATAAGGCAGATCGTCGAACCATTTTTTGTTGACGAAGGCATATTGTCTGATGAAAGGAAACACTGCAATGTCTGCTAAAGTGATTTGGTTTGAGAGGAGAAATTCAGAGCGCTCTAATTTTTCATTAAGCGCCTTGATGTGGGGTAAAGTCAGATCCCTGTGCTCTGAATCGGTCATTTCCGGGTGTCTGTCTGCATACTTATAGCGATCGAGCAAGGGTTTGAATTCATGGTCTATTTTTTCAATCAATTGCAGCGAAATTTCTAAGTCATGTAACCAATCATCAGGGTCATTTTGTTGCAGTGCCCAAAGCATGACATCCTTGCTTTCATCGATGACTTGACCCGGTTGGGTGATGAATACGGGCACAGTGCCCTTGGGGGAGTGCTTCAGCATGTCTTTGGGTTTGTCACGCAGCATCAGCTCCCTCAACTCACAGTTGATTTCAGCTTGAGCCAGCGCCATCCTGGCTCTGATGGCATACGGACAGCGTCTGAAAGAATATAAAACGTGTTTACTCATGAATTTCTTTGACGCGTCCGACCGTCCCGTCGCTGAGTTTTACTTTGATGCCATGCGGGTGGTTGGATGAGTTGGTCAGAATTCGAGCAATGGTTCCTGTGGTCAATTGGCCAGATCTTTGGTGCTGTTTTTGTACCACAGCCACTTGCATGCCTATTTTTATTTTATTTCGTTCGGTTCCTGTCATTAGATTGCAGTCATTCAAAAGGTCATTATAATCAAGTTTTCTATTATTAGATATTGAGAGAACCAAAGACTATGTATTTTGCGATTATGGCAACCGATGTTGTCGACTCACTGCCCTTGAGGCTACCTGTCAGAGAACAGCATCTGGCTCGACTGAATGAATTGAAAGATGCAGGGCGATTGTTGATTGCCGGACCCCATCCTGCCACTGATGAAGAAAATCCACAGCAACTGGCATTCACTGGGTCTTTGGTTGTGGCGGAATTTGATTCATTGCATGCTGCTCAAGAATGGGCCGATGCCGACCCCTATATCAAGGCTGGGGTGTATGCTGAGGTTGTTGTAAAACCTTATTTAAAGGTGCTGCCATAAAAAAAGGCCTCTTAAATAGAGGCCTTTTCAAGATGTTGCCAAAAACTATTTATTGTGCTGGTACAGCCAATGTTGACTCACAGAATTCCACTGTTGAACCAGAGATTCTTTGAATTGGAATCATGCCAGTTAAGCCACTGTCATCCAAAGTAAAATCAACCATTGCTGTTCTACAATCGTTGAAATCTATATTCAATGTACCCACTTCTGTTAGGTTGACGGCGTTGTCCTGATTGAAGATGCCACCTTCAGTTAAGTACACAATCAACTCACCTCTGGTTCCATCGAAGGGACCTTGAGCTGTTAACCAACGGTGATTAGGCTCACCAACCACAGCTGTTTCATTACCATCGGCAAAAGTGGTGTCAAAAGTATACCAAGCGATGGACATGCTGCCTAACTCAGGAAATACTTCAATAGAGAAACCTTGGCCATTAGTGGCAGGATTGTACCATGAGCCATTCAAGCCAGCTGTCAATGAAGTGAATGGCGGCTCTGTGGCCAATGCTGCGCTGCTGCCATCACCAAATAATGCGAAGAAACCCAATTCTTGGTTGGCGCCGTCACCAATTGCAAATACCGTAACTACATCACCAGCACCTAAGGTAACTGGAGCCAGGTCAATCAGTCGAGCACTGCCATCGGGTGTTGACACGTTCAAATCGTATGTACCTGCTGGCAACTCTAAGTAGTCAGTTGCTGCACCAAACTCTACACCTGTTAATCCAGCTACTACATCACCACCATCGGTTCGAATAGATACCGCTGTATCTGCCAATGTATCAGCAAAAGGTGCTGCGTGCACAATTCTTAATTTGAAAGCACCATCAGCAGGAGTTGAGTTGTCATCGACCAAAGGCAATAAGCTTAATGGTTGGTTGGCACCATCACCAATGGCCACAACCGTGTAATCTGTCTCGGCAGCCAAATCCACTTCTGCAGTGATGGCAGCTGTGTCACCGCCTGGGGGCGCGAAAACTTCCAGCAAAGTTGAACCTGGCGCTGATCCATCGTCAGCTAATGTTAGATATCCAGAGGCTTGCTTGTATTTGACATCAGTAAGAACTTGGTTACCGTTGACATCAATTGACACTGCGGTGTCATCCAATGCCTCAGCAAATGGGGCCAAGTGGGCCACATTAACTCGTGTTGGAGCAGGTGGTTCTGCAGCTTCCAAAGCCAGAGTGGCCGCTGTGCCATCACCAAAGACAGCATAAGCGCCGACAGGTTGGTTGACGCCATCACCGGTAGCAAATACATTCACAATGGTACCTGCGGCAAGATCAAGTGGTGCAATGTCAATCAAGCGAGTCGAACCATCGGCAGTTGAAACATTCAGGTCATAATTACCTGCTGGTAATTCAAGGTAGCCTGAATTTTGGCCAAAAAGCACGTTGTCCAATCCGCCAACAACAGTCTCATCATCTAGACGTATAGAGGCTGCCGTGTCATTGATGTCAGCCGCAAAGGGTGCAGCATGAATGATACGAATTTTAAAATTACCATCAGCAGGTGCTGTGTTGTCGTCAACCAAGGGTAACAAAGATAAAGGTTGGTTGACACCATCGCCAATGGCAGATACAGAATAAAATGTATCTGCTGCCAAATCAACAGTGGCAGAAATAGCAGCTGTGTCTCCACCCGGAGGTGCGAAAACATCCAGCATGGTCATGCCAGGTGCCACGCCAGTTTCAGCCAGCTCTATATAACCGGATGATTGCAGAAACTGCACACCTGATAATGCTTCATCACCATTGACATTGATTGATACAGCTGTACCTTCAAGGGTGTTAGCAAAAGGTGCCAAATGATTGACATTGACTTGGGTAGCCATTGAAACGGTGGCTGTAGTCAACAGCCCTAATTGGGTAAGAAATTTAATTTTGTTCATGTGATCCTCTTCACTTTAATTAATAGCACAATTCAGTTTACGGCGGTTCTGTGAAGCAGCGGTGAATGTGGTTGTGAATTAAATTCACACGCTTTTGACGGATTTGTTCATTTTTTGACAGTTGGACTTTATCCTGTTGAGAGGTAATCTTGAATGACATTTGCCAAAGCAAAGGCCGCATTTGGACCATGATTAAAAAACAAGGAAGGTTCGATCAGTTCAGCCTCATTGAGGCAGGCTTGGCCTTTTTCATCGTTTAGAAAGTCAAACCTGGCATAGTGTGCATGCAGCTTATGTGAGGCCATGTGTCTAAGGCATTGTTCAGACAGCAGCAGCTCATCTTCATTGGGTTGGTGCGTTATATCTTGTGCCCCAAACGTATCTTGCACACGGTAATCGCCGAGTTGTGGTATTTTTCTCACGGCGTGGGAATAGCGACCAGCAAAATATATCAAAGAGGTTTCGCCATAAGTTTCTACACTTTTCATGTAGGGTTGTAACATCATCTCAAACTGCGGCAACCACTGTTTGAGGTGTTGTTGGGCTTGTTGTATATCATTTGGGGTGTCAGCAAACCTGAATGTGCCAGATGAGTCTGCGCCAATGACTGGTTTTAAAAAATATTGTTCCGCCGATGTGTCATTGATGAATTCATTGAAGTGATTTTGATTGTTTTCGTTGATCCAGACTGTGGGAGCAGTGCGTATCCCTGATGTGCCAAGTTCTCTCAGGTAGATTTTGTTGCTGTTCCATTGGATTGTCCTTATGGGGTTAATCAGATGAGTGAGCGAACTGACTTTCTTTAACCAGCAATTAAAGGCACTGTGGCGTTCATGGTAGTCCCAAACTGACCTGATCAAAGCGGCATCAAATTTTGACCAATCAACAGCAGAATCCCAAGGCAATATATCAACATCAAAGCCAATGGCTCGCAAGGATTCAAAGAGTGGTTGATCATCGGCAACTCCCTCGGGTAAGCTGCTGCAAGTGATAATGGCTAGTTGCATCCGTCCTAATATACTTAAAATTGAGTTATTATAACGCTATTCATGGGTTTGGAATTATTCAATGCAAGCAATTAAATGGCGAGAAAAAGGCCAATTCATTTCAGTCAATGGCCACCAACATTTTGTTTATGACAGCAACAACAATAAACCGTACCTGGTTATCTTACATGGCTATCCAACTTGCTCTTATGACTATCACAAGGTTATTCCACAGTTAGAACAATACTTTTGTGTTGTGGTCCATGATCATTTGGGTTTTGGTTTTTCAGACAAACCCATTGAATACTCATACACCTTATTTGAGCAAACTGATCAGGCTTTATTGATTTGGCAAAAGCTCGGTGTCTCCAAAGCAATTGTGTTGGCGCATGATTATGGCACCAGCATAGCTACTGAACTGGTAGCCAGGCTGGGAATGTTTAATCAGCTACCGATTGAAATCGAACAATTGGTACTGTGCAATGGCAGCATGCATGTTGAACTGGCCCAATTGCGCTTGATTCAAAAATTATTAATGAACCATTGGCTTGGGCCGTTGGTTGGACGGCTTACATCAAAACGGGTTTTGGCGCGTAATTTGAGGAATATATATTATGATGAAAATAAGCTAAGTTCATCAGAGATCGATGCTATTTGGGCCATGATGATGCACAATGATGGTAAAAAAGTCATCGCTAAGACCACACAATACATCAAACAACGCATGCAGCATTGGCACAGGTGGATTGGTGCTTTACAAGAAACTAAGCTTAAAACACACATTGTTTGGGCGGAAAATGATCCTGTGGCAGTGATTGAAATGGCTGATGTTCTTTATCAGGAAATTAATAACAGCACCTTAACTGTCATCCCAAAATCTGGGCATTTCCCCATGCTTGAAACCCCCAGGCGTTGGACTCAGGCTGTCATTGCTGGTGTTTTAAACTAAACAATTGAGCACAAAAAAGGGAGGCCAATGGCCTCCCAATTAATCTTCAAGATTGTTACTTATTAATTATTGAAACTCAATGCTCCAAGAATCAATGAAGCCACCATCTTGGTTGGCATGGTCAGTTACTTCCAAACGCCATTGACCGCTTGACTCAATGCTTCCAGCATTCAAATCAACATCTATCAACAAATTATCGCCGCTGTCGCTGGTGTTGGTTCTGGCATGAACCGTGCCACTGGCGCCATTTGGTGCGAAAATCTTAGCTGATAAGTCACCACGGTAAGTGTGCTTGATGTCAGCTTTGATGGTGATGGTGCCTGATGCACCTGTACGAGATACATTGATCACTGAGCTGACTGTACTTGGAGCGCCACTTGATATGGTTACGTTGTTGGTGTTCTCGAAGAAATTAGATCCTCCGCCACCACCACCACCAGCTGGAGGGGTGAAACTACCTACCAAGCTCACGCCTGAGAACGCTGAGTAACCTCTTAACATGACGTGGTAAGTACCTGCTTGAACATTTGCAATGTCACAAGTTTCGTTGTTACCATTTTTGTAAGGACGACAATCATAAGTTGATGTAGTCGGTGCGCTTCCAAATCTTACATACATATCAGCGTCGCCTGAACCGCCGCTTGTTGCAAAGCTTAAGTCTGTGGCACCAGCAGGTACTTGTAAGGTAAAGAACGTTTGTGAACCACTTGCGCCTGACAGGCCAGTTTTGGCTGTGCCATTGGCTAATTCGCCGCCAACTGGATCTGGATCTGGGTCCGGATCAGGGTTACCACCGCCACTGAAATTGTTCAACAGTAAGTTTGGTGAACCAGTTTTGGCATCAGTTACTTTATTTGGAATAGCAGCGCCTTCGATGGCAGCTTCAACTTGAGCTGGGCTGGCACCTGGGAATTCATCCAAATACAATGCCGCAACACCCGCTACGTGAGGCGCAGCCATTGATGTACCGCTGATGGTATTGGTTGCACTGTTACTGGTAGACCACGTTGAAGTGATTGAAGAACCTGGCGCGTAGATGTCCAAACATGTACCGTAGTTAGAAAATGATGATCTGGCATCAGAACTGGTGGTTGAGCCCACAGTCATGGCATTGGTTGCTCTGGCTGGTGAGTAATTACAAGCATTTCTGTTGTCGTTACCGGCAGCCACTACCATCGTGATACCTTGTGAAACTGCTGAGTTAACGGCACTATCGAGTGCAGAGCTGGCGCCGCCACCTAAGCTCATGTTAGCAACAGCTGGTTTGACGTGATTGGCTGCAACCCAATCAACACCGCCAATGACACCTGAGTTACTTCCCGAGCCATCACAGCCCAAAACACGTACTGCATAAATGGTGGCATTTTTTGCCACACCATATGTTGAACTACCGATGGTTCCGGCGACGTGTGTACCATGACCTTGACAGTCATTGGTGCCGTTACCGTCATTGATGGCGGTATAGCCTGATCGGCCCCGTCCACCAAATTGGTTGTATGAAATTCTTACACCAGTATCAATCACATAGGCGTTAACGCCTGTGCCATTGAAATCGTAGTTGTAAGTGTTGTTCAGTGGTAAGTTGGCTTGGTCAATACGATCTAAGCCCCAAGTCGCATTAGATTGCGTGGCCACCACACTGACTCTTTGATCGGCTTCAATGTGCTTGACTCTGGGGTCTTTTAATAAGGCCGCAACTTTTTTACTGGCTCTGGTTTTAATCACAAAACCATGCAACGCAGTTGAATAGGTTTTGTCCATGCTGCCACGTGCTTGTGTGGCCATTGAAATACCCATATCACGTACCACTGCCGCTCTGGCTTCAGCCATACTGAATCCAGGTGCAGCTCTCAATGCAGCCTCTGCCATTACTTTGGCATCATCTAATACCACAATGTATTGGTTGGGTATTTTAGCCACAGATGAATATCCTTGAATGTGATGGACAGTTGGATCAGTGATGTTTTGTGCCAAAGCAATTTGACAAGATGCGACCAAAGTGATGGTAGCCAATGATTTTGAAATTGCGCTTTTTAGATTTAAATTTGACGAACGCACGTCAAGACCTAACTTTTTCATATTAGATGTCTCTCCTCTATTTTTTATGTTTTAGATTGATCAAAAATCAATCCTTCGTTACCACTTTTTTATAATTTTTTATTCAGTGATGACATAAATATATAACACAAACATGACATTCGACAAATAAATTTAGGGGAAAAACCAAAAAAAAGGTCAAAAAAAAGGATTTTTACAGCTAAAAAGTACAAATTTCTTGAAAAAAGGGGTTGACTATTCGACCGTTTATTTCGTACGTACTTACGCAGAGGTTGGCAAAAAACCAATCAGAGAAAATCACAGAACTGTGGTTCGATTATGCCGGCATTATGAAACCAAAAACTAAGATCAGAAAAAATCAATGGCTAATACTAAATGACAGTTAAAATTAGCCTAACTGGCTGTCTGCTACTTTATAGTCTGGATCTTCAATCAGGTTGACTTCAACCAGGTTACCGGCCTTTGAGAGCAGTTGTTTGCATTCTGGGCTTAAATGACGATAGTGCAGGGTCTTGCCGTTTCTTTCATACCGCTCTGCCAATGAGTCCAAAGCTTCGATGGCTGAGTGGTCATAGATGCGTGCGTCCATGAAATCAACGATGATGTCATCTGGATCGGTTTTTGGTTGAAAGATGTCTTGGAAGTTTTGGATTGAACCGAAAAACACTGGTCCACTGAGGTGGTAAACTTTTGATCCCGCTGCATTAATCTCATTGGTGGCGTAAATGCGTTTGGCACCTTTCCAAGCAAACACCAAGGCGCTGACAATGACGCCAATAATCACCGCAATGGCTAAGTCAGCAATCACAGTTACACTCGATACCAATACAATGATGAATATTTCTGATTTTTGGACTTTATTTATCATGCGCAAGCTGGCCCACTCAAAAGTGCCCAACACCACCATAAACATCAACCCAACCAGCGCAGCCAAGGGTACCATTTCAATCCAAGATGAACCCACCAATATGAACAACAACAAAGCAACAGCTGCAGTGATGCCCGATAAGCGTCCACGGCCACCCGATTTGATGTTAATCATACTTTGACCAATCATTGCACAACCACCCATACCACCAAAGAAACCATTGGTGAAGTTAGCCAAACCTTGACCAAGACATTCGCGATTACCATGTCCACGTGTTTCAGTGATTTCATCAATCAGTGTCATGGTCAACAATGATTCAATCAAACCCACAGCTGCCAAAATAAGCGCATAAGGTAGGATGATTTGAAATGTTTCCATATTAAAAGGCACAGAAGGTATAGCAAAAGTAGGTAATCCAGCAGCTATGGTCGCTGCAGGGTCGCCTGATTCTGAGCGCACGTAATCAATCACGTTGGGAATAGGAATATCAAGCACAATAACCAATCCAGTGACAATCAATATGGCTGCCAGTGAAGCGGGTATGATTTTGGTTATCTTTGGTAAAAAGTGAATAATGAACATGGTCAAAGCAACCATGCCAATCATCCAATACAATGTGCTGCCCTGCATCCATTGGTGCATACCGGACTCATCGACGAACTTAAACTGTCCCAGTTGCGCCAGAAATATCACAATCGCTAAACCATTAACAAAACCCAGCATGACTGGATAGGGAACCATGCGGATAAACATACCCAGTTTGAACACCCCGGCCAGCATTTGAAAGACACCGGTCAACACCACCGCAGCAAACAGGTATTGGACACCGTGTTCTGCGACCAAAGCCACCATGACCACCGCCATGGCGCCAGTGGCACCTGAAATCATCCCGGGTCTGCCACCAAATACAGAAGTGATTAATCCAACCATAAAAGCTGCATACAAGCCAACCAATGGATCAACTTTTGCCACAAAAGCGAAAGCCACCGCTTCAGGAACCAGTGCCAGAGCTACGGTTAATCCTGAAAGTACGTCATTTTTGATGCTGTAGCCGGTTTGTTTTGAGATTAAGTTAAACATGTCACTGGTTCACTGATAAGTGGCGCGCATATTAAAGGATTTAGTCTCAAAGTCAATGATTCAATTGACTTTCAATAGGTGGTGAGTTGTGAGCATGTTGACACGTTATTGATAGGAATCGGTTAAAATCAAAACAGTTTTTTTAAATGGATCCAGAATCAAGTGTTAGCTCTTTCAATCAGGAACTTCATTTTGTGGGGAATGTTGGTGGTGATGCCAGTTGCGGCAGACGATTACAACAGCCCGGCACTTAAACAACAAGCCAATGAGTTTTTAAGCCAGTATGAATCGGCTGAGAAAAGCCTCAAGCAGTTGAATGGCTTCGAGTCAACCAGCCAAGAACTGATTAAAAAATTACAGCGTTGTGAAAATCGAGCTGAGGAAGACATCAGTCAATTGGTTGAAATCAGGAACATACAAGAGCTTAATGCGAGCACTGACTCAGGTGGCGGCAGTGAACCATCACAGATACCCGCAGACATAGCCAGTGATGAAGTTGATCGACAAATCAACCAAGCAACCAAAGCCCTTATTTCGTGTCGCCTTAAATCCAGTCAAATTACTGAAATTCGAGTAGACATCATCGAACAAAGACAACAAAAGTGGTTAGCTAAGTTGGCGGAAAAGCAGTCTGTTTGGAGTTTTTTAGGTAAGCCCGTTGATTTGGCTGGAATTAAGAATGGTTTACAAGAGCTGCTGCCCCTGAATCTATATTTTTGGATTTTTGCGTTATTGGGTATGGTTGTTTATTTATTTTCTTTTGGTCATTTGATTACAGCATTTGATCCAGCAAAAAATCCTGAATTGACAGATATTAGAATCAAACCCAAGGTAAAAACCCTGTTAAGAATTCATGCTGTGCCGATAAGTGTTGCTGTTATTGGCTATTTGTTCTTGTTACAAGGCGGTATCAATTTATTGATTCTTTTCACCGGCCTGTTGCTCAGAGATACTTTGATTCTTTTGGCATTGAGGAATCAGATATCGGTAAATGAGCAGCCTTCTTTGCGTCGATTTGTCTGGTTATCTACTGTGCTGTTGGGTTTCGTGGCCATCGGGGTCAATGGCATCAACATTGAAAACAGCATTGAGTTTAATTGGCTCAGTGAATTTGCAGTGGTGATTACGCCATTGATGTTGCTGACAGGTGTTTTGACCGCACTTGTTAATTGGCACCTTTATCGACTGTTAGCGGCCGCTCGTGATCGGTATTTTTCATTGGTACTGGCTGGTTTTGCGCTGATCAGTGTGTTGGCTTATGTTTTCTCGTATGCCAATGGGGCTCAGTATTTGTTGGTGATTACAGTGGGTAGCATGCTGGTGCATTGGTCTTGGAAGAGTATCAATTGGCTGCGAAAAATACTGCTGACCAAGAAAATACAACAACTTAAGAGCAACGATAAATTCAAAGACTCTAATTTTGTTTTTCCGTTTTGGATCAGCTTATTTGTGACGCTTATAACTGGTTTTATAGGATTGGCTTTTGTTGGGTGGTTGGCTGGAATCAATGAACAAGTCTACAAACACTTTACTTTTGTCTTCAATGAAGGTTTCAAGATAGGTTCAGTCCAGCTGGTGCCAAAAAACATCTTAATTGGGGTGATCATTTTGACGGTGCTGGTGATGTTCCTCAGCGGCGTAAAAAGTGGCATTCAAAATCGCTGGTTTGACAAAAGCAGATTGAGGAAGAGTTCGAGGGAAGTCTTTTCGATGTTGGTTTGGTACATTGGCATCACCATCGCGGTATTCATTGCTTTGACAGTAGCTGGCTTTGATATTTCTAATTTGGCCATCATTGCGGGCGCCCTGTCGGTGGGTATTGGTTTTGGACTGCAAAACATTGTCAGTAATTTTGTCTCGGGTTTGATTTTATTATTTGAAAGGCCAGTGACTCGGGGTGATTGGGTCGAAGTCGGTAACACGGTTGGCTTGATTGAAAAGGTTAAGATCAGAGCCACCAGAATCAGAACATTCGATAATGCTGAGATTTTGGTACCTAATTCTGAATTACTTTCTCACCATGTAACCAATTGGACCTTAAGCAACAGTGTGGGGCGAATTACCTTGCCGGTGGGTGTGGCCTATGGCTCAGATGTTAATCAAGTGCTTGAACTACTCAACCAAGTGGCCAAGAATCATGATCAAGTGATGCAAAGAGAACCTTACTTACATAAGGTGTTGTTCAGAGAATTTGGTGACAGCAGCTTGAATTTTGAGTTGCGGGTAATGATCAAAGACATTAAAAAATTCCTGGATGTTGAAACTGAGCTTAATTTTGCAATCGCCCAAAGCTTCAAAGAGGCTGGCATTCAAATTCCATTCCCACAACGCGACCTGCATATCAAAGACGCGTCGGTGTTGAAATTGAATCAGGTTGATGAGCACCGAGAACAAACCAATGATGATAAAGATTCAAGTGAGAAGAACATCAATCAACCCAGTCAAAGCAGCACCAATCAACAAAACGACTCAAATGATGATAAAGGTGAAGTTGAGCAAATGATAGAAGAGGATGAAAAGCGCAAAGAACAGGAAAAAGAACAACAAAAGCAAAAAGACCAAGAAACAGAAGATTGATATCAATCAGCAGAACATGCAAAAAAACCTTGAAACTGACTCATGAATCAAGGTTTTTGGGTTTGAGTTGTCGCACCTATAGGTGGCTATATAGTGTGGTTGTTAGATGTTGTTGACCTGGCCGTGTTCACCACCATCATAAGTTGATTTAGTAGCAACGGCTTTCACCACCCTGAACAGTTGCACCAATTTGCTGGAAGATGTTTCCCAATATTCAGCACAATCTGGGTTGATTTTAATCAATAATAACTCAGGGTCTTCGGCGCCTTTAGGAAACCATGCTTTACCGAACACATTGAACAGTTCGTCTTTGCGTGATTGGTTGTCATTGAATGAAGCCGTTCCAGTTACTGACAAATACTTACCGGATTGTGGGCATGAGTAGGTCAAACTGACATGGTGGTCATTGATCATTTCTTTGACTTTCTCAGAGTTTTCATTGGTCATAAACCATATGTTATTTTCATCGTCTACATCGGCGGTATGCATCGGTCTGGCGTGCATACTCAGTCCATCATCAGCAGTGACCAGCATGGCCACTTTAAGCTCCTTGATTATTGCTCTGACTTTGTCAAAATCGTGGGTTTCTTTAATACTCATGTGATCTCCTTTGAATGATAAAGACTAGGTATGTTATGGATAGCCTCATCAAAAACCTGTCAAAAAGATGTTGTTTCACCTCGCCGAGGTTTATATTTAAAGCTTTTAGTGGTAACCTCGCGCCTTTGTTACAACGATTGATTTAATTTATGAAATTTGCTGCTACCGGCTTGTTACCGGATATTCTGAGAGCCATTGAGCAATGTGGTTATGATGAAATGACCCCTGTGCAAGAGGAAACCATTCCAATGGCCAAATCAGGGCGTGATTTGTGGGTCAATGCACAAACCGGAACCGGCAAGACAGCTGCTTTTGCCTTGCCAATCATTCATCGATTACATCAATCAGCTAAAGAATTAAGTGCCGGACATGTGAGGGCCTTGATTCTGACCCCAACACGTGAATTGGCCGACCAATTACAAGATAAAATTCAACAGTATGCGCAGTTCACAGCATTGAATGTTCGCGCTGTGTTTGGTGGCACCAAAGATCAATCAGCAAAACTCAAAACGGGTGCCGACGTACTGATTGCGACCCCAGGACGTTTGGTAGCAATGTTGCACGACCAAGCCTTGGATTTGTCTGAACTGGAAGTATTGGTTTTGGATGAAGCTGATCGCATGTTGGATATGGGTTTTGTTGAGTCAGTTCTGGGCATTAACAGCCAAGCACCAAAACGCAAACAAATGATGTTGTTTTCTGCGACCACCACCGCAGCAGTTAATAATTTGGCACATCAAGTGCTAAACAAACACCATGAAATCAGACTTTCTGCCAACAACGCAACGGCTGATACAGTGGAACATGTCTTATATCCGGTTAATGAAGAAAAGAAACTTGATTTGTTTATGGAGTTGCTGGAAGTTCATAATTGGTTTCAAATTTTGGTTTTCACCAGCACCAAAAAACAAGCTGATCGTTTGTTGATGCGGCTGAAACAAAAGGATGTGCCGGCTGCCTTGTGTCACGGCGATAAGACTCAAGGTGCCAGACGCAGGGCTTTGAAAGATTTCAAAGCAGCAAAAATACAAGTTTTGGTCGCAACTGAAGTGGCAGCGCGTGGTATTGATATCGAGGGATTGGATTATGTTCTGAATTACAACTTGCCATATTTGCCTGAAGATTATGTTCATCGAATTGGTCGAACTGGCAGGGCCGGACGATTAGGTCATGCCATTTCTTTTGTCTGTCCTGAAGAAAACCGCGCACTGCAAAAAATTGAACGGGTGATTGGTCAGGAAATCAAAAGAATCTACCAGCGTGGCTATGAGCTGGCTTTGCGTGATGAAATAGAGCAGACCACCATTCGAAAGACAGTCAGTAAACCGAAGAAAAAGGTCAGTGAACCCAAACCCAAATCGAACAAATCGAAAACACACAAATCAGGCAAAAAATCAATTTCTAGTCGCGCTGGCGGCAAGAAAAACCGCAAAGCCATCAGAAAGCGTAAATAATTTCACTGTTGATAAGTATTTAAAAAATCCTTGAGTCGCTGTAAAGCATCCTCTAAAACCGTGACTTCCGGTAAAAAAACCAACCTGAAGTGGTCAGGTTGGGGCCAGTTAAAGGCTGAACCGTGTACCAATAAGATGTGTTTGGCAATCAATAAATCGAGAATAAATTTTTCATCATCATTGATACCAAAACGTGCTGTATCAATTTTAACGAAGCAGTAAAGCGCCCCTTGGGGCAAAGTTGTAGATAAACCAGGGATGTCATTGATCATTTCATGGGCTAAGATTCTTTGTTTATTCAAGCGACCTTGGTCATCGGTTAAGTCATATATCGATTGTTTACCACCTAAGGCAGATTGAATGGCAAATTGGGTGGGAACATTGGCGCACAAACGCATCGATGAGAGGATGTTGAGTCCATCCAAGTAATCTTGAGCAATGGCCGTATTGCCTGAGATTGCCATCCACCCGGTGCGGTAGCCTGCAACACGATAAGTTTTTGATAAGCCATTGAAAGTCACGAACATCACCTCATCGGATAAAGCTGCTGTGTTGATAAAAGGGGTGTTGTCATAGCGGATTAATTCATAAATTTCATCACTAAAAATTATCAATTGGTGTTTCTTGGCCAGCTCAATGACTGCCAACAATTGTTCTTTGGTGTAAACCGCACCAGTTGGGTTGTTTGGGTTAATCAGTAATATGCCTCTGGTTTTTGCAGTGATTTTAGCTTCCATATCAGCCAAGTCTGGTGCCCAATTCTGCATTTCGTCACACAGATAATGCACGGCTTTCCCACCTGATAAATTGACAGCCGCTGTCCACAGCGGATAATCAGGTGCAGGAATGAGCATTTCATCACCATCATTCAATAAGGCTTGCATGGTCATAACAATCAATTCACTGACTCCATTACCAATGAATATGTTATCGATGTTGAGGTTTTTTATTTTTCTTTGCTGGTAGTATTGGTAGATGGCGACCCGAGCGGGGTAGATGCCTTTGGAGTCGCAGTAGCCCTCTGCATCGGTGATGTTGTGTATCACGTCACGCACAATGTCATCAGGTGCATCGAAACCGAAAGGAGCGGGATTGCCAATGTTCAGTTTAAGTACTTTGCCTCCCTCTGCTTCAATCTGGATGGCCGCCTTTAAAACCGGACCTCTGATGTCGTAACAAACCCCTGATAATTTATTTGATTTTAATACCTTTCTCATGTCTGAATGCCATTTCGCAGATGCTTTGTGTTGAGCCTGAATCATTATTGATGGCTTAAATGAATCAATAATGATTGAATATAACAGTCTGTTAAACTGTCTTGAAATTATTATCTAATTGACTTCAATAATCCATTTGTTTTTGATGGCCTCTGCAGGATCACTGATGTAGTCATTCAGTTTCAATTCGCCCATAGGGAAATTTACAGTGTAACCACATATTTGATTGCGTCCTCGGTGTTTGGCTGAATACAAGGCTTTATCGGCCAGTTGGATGCATTGTTCCAGCTGTTTGGTTATGTCTGATTGGGCATCTAACTGCTTCAAGTGAACAAAGCCGATTGAACAATTCAATGGCGCTGTTTGGTTCAAACCCGCGGGAATGTGTAGTACTCTGCATTGTTCTAAAATATTTTCAGTCAATGTTTTAAGTGCATCTAATTGAATTTTTGAGCATATAATCAAAAACTCCTCGCCACCCCAGCGAGCCACAGTGTGTTTGGGGTGAACCAACTTTTTTAACATGGCAGAAAATAATTGTAAGGTGACATCCCCAACACCATGACCAAACTGATCATTGATTGATTTGAAATAGTCTAAATCAATGACCACCACGCCCAAGGGTGTGATTTTTTTTATTGACTGGAATGATTTAAGAACATGCTGAACTTGGTGTCGGTTTGCTAAGCGGGTCAAACTGTCGTGATTGGCCAGCCAGTCTAGACCACTGTTCACATCTTCCAGCTGTTGGGTTCTGTCTTTGACGGTTTTTTCCAAATGAAGTGCATGCTGGCGAATGCGCCAGGTGCGGTAAATCCAAGCAGCCGCAAAGCAAGCCAATACTAAAATGGCAAATTCTATGGTCTGCCAAAAGGGTGGGGTTACCACAAAATTGAATTCTGCTGGACGTAGGTTCCATTCACCGTCTCCGACTCTGGCACTGACTTGAAAGGTATATATGCCTGCATTCAGTGAGTTGATTTGTATCTGGTTCAGTCGAGTCGTGCGCCATGTGCTGGCATTTTTGCTGTTTAGCCTGTAACGGTAATTGATGTCTGGTGCCCGTTGGAAACTGATGGCAGTGAAATCAAAGGTAAGGTTGGTGTCTTGTTCTTTGATGAAGGTGCCTGGTAGGTTAATGATTTCCTCATTGTCGTTCCGCACTGAAAGGATTCTAACCGGTGGAGGTGAGCCTGCAGCGGGTTGAAAATTCGCTGCGAACCGACTGATGCCTTGCGCCGTTCCAAACCACAGATTTCCCAAACGATCGCGAAAACCCGCCCCACGATTAACCAAATCAAACACCAGACCCTCACGTGTAGTGATGACTGAGAAAGTCTTTCCGTTGAACAGCGCAACACCGCGACTGGTGCCAATCCACATTTCATTGTTTTGTTTACTTTCAAGGATGATGGCCGCATTGTTATGTGGTAGGCCATCAGCGGTGGTCCAAGTATTGAAATTTTCACCATCGAATGTGCTGAGTCCATTGTTGGTTGCTAACCAAATCAAACCACTGCTGTCTTCGTAAATGTCGTTGATGAAGTTGGCAGCCAAACCATCTTTGACCGTCCAATTTTGAAACTGACCCTGCTGGAATCTCGACAAGCCATTTGAAGATGCCACCCACAGCACACCCTCTTTACTTTGGTACATGCGATTGATGCGATTATCTGGTAAGCCATCTTCGGTTCTGTATGTGGTGAACTTGCCTTGGTGGTAGTAAGACAAACCATTGTTGGTACCTAACCAAAGACCACCATCTGCAGCATTGATGATGTGGAATACCACAGCACCACCTAAACCGTCCTCAGTATTGTAGGTGATGAATTCACCTTCAATGATGCCAGTTAAGCCATGTAATGTACCAAGCCAAGGGTTGTTCTCTGGATCGATGGCTACAGTCAGGACTTTGTTGTGGCTCAGTCCATCTGCGGTGGTGAATCTGCTGATTTCACTGCCGCATATTTGACTGACTCCATCACCATTGGTGCCAACCCACATGCATTGATCTTGATCTGCTACCAGGGCGTAGATATTGGGGTTGGGCAAGGCTTCTTGGGCTTTCCAATTAATCACATTGGTGGCACTGAGTCTGGCCACACCACCACCATAAGTACCAAACCATAAATTATTTTCGCTGTCTTCAAAAATGCGGTTGATGCTGTTATCGGGCAGGCCATTGTTGATGTTGGCATGACTCACTGATTGTCGATGTTGATCAAATTCATAAGCACCTGAATCACGAGAACCGAGCCATATTCTCTGCTCGGAGTCGGTGATGATGCTGTTGATGGTTTCGTTGCTCAAGTCAACTTCAAATTCGAGCGGAACAAATGAAGTACCGTTAAAATAGGTCACACCATTGCGTGTACCAGCCCAAATGGTGCCGTCTTCATGTTCATACAAAGTTCTGATTTCAGAAGGTTCGGCAGACCATGGTATGGCTTGGAGATTCCCGTCTTTGTATCGCATCACTTGATCTGAGTCGCCGGCCCATATCGCACCTTCTTGGTCTATTAATAAGCTGCGGATGCGGTTGGTTGATAGACCCGATTCGGTACCAAATTTCTGTAATATTTTTGGCTGACCAAAAGTTTCTATTTGAACCAGTCCCATGCCATAAGTAGCCGCCCATAAAGTACCATCGGGTGCTTCTTGTAATTGTCTGATTGGAACGTTTGTTGGCCAAATTGTTTCACTGACCGCTTGAAATCGCGTGCCATCAAACCAAGCCAATCCAGCTTCACTGCCAGCCCACAGTTTGCCATTGCTGGTTTTAATTAAGTCTCTGACTAAATTATGGGGCAGCCCTGAGGCTTGGTTAAAGGTCCAAAATTGTTTGCCATCAAAGCGATTCACACCGGTGCGGGTGGTGAACCACAAAAAACCCTCATTATCCTGTTCAATATCTATAATGACCATGTCCTCTAAACCATCTGCAATGGTCAGTTGAGAATAGGGCAGTTGTTGTGCCGAGACTTGAGAGGAAAACAGGGTAAATAGAAAACACATCGACAGAACAAACCAAGCTTTTCCTGGCTTATACTGCGACAGTAATGATTTGTAAGACAAGCAACAATCCCCTTTCGTTTTCACACACAACTAAAATAATAGCACCTTGGTAAAATTTCGGCAATCTCAGTTGATTGCTGATCCAGAAAAGGTCAGTATTTTTTATTTTTTGCTGCTGGCCGCGTCAAAAGCAGCCACAAGTGATTAATTTTGTCACCACAAACAAACTTAAAAGGTAATCGATAAGCTGCAGTGGCTCATAAGTTTAAGTGATGTTATCGCAGGCTGGCATTGTATTTGAAGATTAATTGTCGGTTGTCACCAAGCTATTTTTTTGCCTTTGTAATCGATAAATATCGGGTGTTTTTCATCATGATTTTTGTGTTGGTCGATTTGTTCCAGCAGCATTAGGGCAGTTTCTTTTGCGGTCTGGAGCTGCCCGCTGGGTAAGTTTCTTTGAAATGGTGCCGATAAGTCTGTGTCTGTGGTGCCTGGGTGCAACAACATGAACTTGACTTGGGGGTTTTTTCGAGACCATTCAATGGCCAAGGTTTTGATACCCATGTTCAGAGCAGCTTTGCTCATGCGGTAGGCATACCAGCCCCCCAGTTTATTGTCTTCGATACTGCCAATCCTGGCCGAAATGGAAGCTACCACAGCTGGTGCTTTTGTGGTCAGTAATTTTTCCAATGCTTGGATTAATAACAAGTGGCCTATGGCATTGGTTTGGTAACTATCGATCAATTGTTTTGAATTGACTGCTTTGAGTGACTTTTCTGGCATGAAGTCATTGTTATGTAGCACCCCGGCACAATTAATTATCCAATCAAGCTTTTCAAATTGTTGCATCAAAGCATTGGCCATTTGATTGATTGAATCTGCATCTGCAATGTCACACCTGAGCTGCCAGTGAGTATTTTGGTCTTGCGTTAATTCACCGTACGAACGACTGGTTTTTATGATAATATATTCATTGTTTTTGGAGAGCGCCGCGGCCATAGCAGCTCCGATACCTCTCTCTGCGCCTATAAGTAGTACATTCATTACAATATCTCCTCAAAGAATGCCTTCAATTGTGGTTGTTTGAATGTGTAACCAGCAGCGACTAATTTTTCTGGCTTGACTTCAGCATTTGCCAGCAGCAGTTCATCTGCCACTTCACCAAAGGCTAAGCGCACCACAGGTTTTGGCATGTGGAAAAAGGCAGGACGATTCAGGGCTTTGGCCAAATAGCGGGTGTATTCGCTGTTTGAGACGGCATGGGGTGAGGTTATATTAACTACACCATCGATGTTGCTGTTGTTGATCAAAAAATGGGTGGCATGAACCACATCTTCGATGGCGACCCAGCTGTATTTTTGTTGGCCATCACCCATGCGACCGCCAAGGCCCAATTTGAATGGCAACAGCATTTCTTTCAAGGCACCACCATTTTGACTCAAAACCATGCCAAATCGCATGTTGACAGTTCTGATGCCAGCTTGGCTCAGTGGCGTTGTGGCTTTTTCCCAATTTTTCGAGATTTTTGCTACAAAGTTTGTGCCAGCTTCAGCTGATTCGGTCAGCACTTCCCCGGGTCTGTGTCCATAAAATCCAATGGCAGAGGCAGATAAGAATAGTTTTGGTTTTTGTTCGTGGATAAGTACCTCATCAACCAACCATTGGGTGCCATTGATTCGGCTGTCGTAGATGACTTGTTTGTAATTTGCGTTCCAACGTTTGTCAGCAATGCCTGCGCCAGCCAAGTGAATCACTATATCTGGTGCATCAATGCCCAGTTTTTCAAGTGACTGACGGTAGTTCCAGCTTGGGTTTTTGGCAGATGACTTGCTGCGTTCTAAACCATGCACGTGGTATTTGTTTGATAAAAATTCAGTCAGTGCGGTGCCGACCATACCACTTTGGCCGGTGATGAATACGATGGGTTTTGTGGTTTTCATGAAGTTTAATATTAGAACAGAACTTCATCATAAGAAACCACCAGTGAAGGAGGTGTCAATATTGATTATTGGCAGCGAGCATGGCTTAAAGGTATGTCACTACACTGACCAAACTCGATTCATCATTCAAGTCAACCATGGTCACTTGGGTATTGGCGTCTGAGTGGTTATATACCTGATCAAAAAATGCCTCATTGCGATGTTGGTTAGCACTCTGTATAACACCGATGATTAATTCACTGATAATCAGATCGCCTTGTCGCTTTTTCTTGATCAGTGTCTTATAGGCCTGTATGGAATCAGCTGATGTTGGATCAACCAATAATAACAGCTTTTCTCTGAAAACATCATTTTTGCCTGAAAACAGATCAACACATGGTGAAAACTCAGTTTTCTGCGATAAATTGTTAAATTGCTCGCATACCTGACTCAGAGGTAAATTCAATAGGCCAGATACCATGATGTCTTGATAATCATCGCTGACCTCTTCGATGGTGTTGTTGCTGCGTCGCAATAGTTTGTAAGCTTGGTTCAGCTGATTCACCATTCGGGCTTCATCAAAATCTAAAGGAAACCGTTTGATAACTTGAGGTCTTTGATTGACCGTACCTGACAACACCGCCATGGATAAGTGTTTCTCTTGGCTGGATTTCTGCTGCTTCCATTCAATTAAAATCTGAGCAGACTTGATGTCATCAGTGACTTGCCAATGATTTTGTAAACGACTGCTGAAGATTAATAAATAGGCTTTGAAGCGATTGATTTGAACCCTGTTGACGCCTCTGAAATAGACCATGGTTCCCAACTGGCCTGCGGCATTTTTCACGGAGCCGTTGGAGCCGTTCTGTTTACGGTTTGAATCAGTCAAAGTGGTCATGGAAAGGTTGGTGTTCAGTTTTAAGGATAGATTTAACTATAACCGAATCGCTGAGAACTTATTGACCGCTTTTGTGAACAATTGTTGAATCGCTGAGCAGTGAAAAACATCATTGACTCATTTGAATGACCAATAATACTCCAGACACGGAAATAAAAGCGCCGACCAGTTTTCGAGTGGTCAATTGTTCTTTCAGCATCAACCAACCTAAAATCAAAATAAAGATGGATGCCGTTTCATTAAGAATTGATGCCACCGATGCAGAGGTGTACTTGTACCCGGCCACCCAAATCATGGTCGAGAGGTACTGGCCCAGCAAAGCACCTGCCAGTAACCAATACTTGCCAGAACTGTGCATAACAGCCAAAGGGTTTAAACTTTTTTTCAATAATAAATTGAATATAACCATGGTACTGATACCGCCTAGGGTCCTGATGGTGATGATCCAGAAAAAAGGCATTTCAGTGGTCACTGGTTTGATGATGACAATCCCCAGCGCTGTAAAAAAAACCCCCAGTGCAGCATAAATGAAGCCTCTGATTGGTGGGTGTTCAATGGTCATTGATTTTTTGCGGTAGCTGATGACAAGCACCCCAATGATGACCAAGGCCATGCCCATGATTTGCCAACTATTGAGGCGTTCACCTAAATAAAAGAAGGACAAAAATACCACAAAAGGACTGTACAAACTGCCGGTCAAACCGGTCAGTCCTGCACCTATGAGTTGCAGTGCCCTGAGGTAAAATAAATCAGCCAGCATGATACCGAAAAAACCACTGACCAATAACAACAACCAATCGGCAGTGCTCAATGAGGGAGGAATCAAACCATCGGTGAAATACAATGTGGGTATCATCAAAATCAGTGTTAAGCTGATTTTAAATAAATTCATTGCGCTGACATCGATTTTTTCACCGGCTTTGCGGTAACAAATCACAGCAAATGCCCACAACAGCGCGCACAACAATGATAAAAACTCACCAAGACCCAATGACATGAATAAAGCAGCCAGTTAAAAATTCAGCAAATTGTAAGCGAAGTGGATGACCAATGAACGTATAATTATCCCGTTTTTATAAATAAAGGGTTGAACATGATAAGAATACTTTTCTGCATCACATGGTTAATGACACAGAGTTGGGTGGCACAAGCATCTGAACCAAACAAAGACAAGTGGGATGTTAATAACCCACCAGGTGAACAAGCATTCGTGGATATCAAAACCGATACGGGTACATGGATGAATCTTGATGTGAGTCCTGATGGCAGGCTGATTGTATTTGATATGCTGGGTGATATTTATACCATGCCAATCAGTGGTGGTGAGGCTAAAAACATTACCAACTCAATGGCTTGGGACATGCAAGCCAAGTTTTCACCTGATGGTTCGAGGCTGGTTTTTACCACCGATCAAGGCGGTGGTGATAACATTTGGACGATGGCAGTTGATGGAACCGATCAACAAGCGGTGACTGATGAGAAATTCAGGCTGCTCAATGCCCCCAGCTGGTCACCAGATGGTAATTATATTGTCGCTCGTAAACATTTTACTGGCATGCGTTCTTTGGGTGCTGGTGAAATCTGGATGTACCACAAAAGTGGCGGCAAAGGCGTACAGCTGAACAAACGACCCAACGAACAAAAAGATTTGGGCGAACCTGTTTACACCCCAGATGGCAATTATGTGCTGTTTTCAAGGGATTCTACGCCGGGCAGGATCTTTGAATATTCGAAGGATTCAAACACCCAAATTTATGAAATTTTTGCGATTGAATTGGCCACTGGTGAAATTGAATCTTGGGTCTCAGGTCCCGGTGGTGCGGTCAGACCTACACCATCACCTGATGGCGATTCTTTGGCCTTTGTCAGGCGCATCAGGAATGACACGGCTTTGTTCATCCAAGACCGTGAAAGTGGAGCGGTGAGACCGATTTTTACTGGCTTAGAACGTGACATGCAGGAAACCTGGGCCATTCACGGCGTATATCCAAGTATGGCGTGGATGCCGGATGGTAAGGGTATTGTGTTTTATGCCAAAGGTAAAATCCACCACATTGATGTGGCATCAAAAACGGTTAAAAACATACCATTTCAAGTTGATGACAGGAGAGAAATTCGCCAAGCAGTGACGGTGAAAAATGAAGTGTCGCCGACCACTTTCGAGGCTAAAATGTTGCGCTGGTTACAACTGTCGCCTGATGGTGATTTGGCTGTTTTTCAATCGATGGGACACCTTTACACCGTGGGTTTGAAAAATGGCGCAATGCAAGGTCAACCCAAACGCTTGACCAAACAAGCAGAACATTTTGAGTTTTTCCCTCAATTCAGTGCCGATGGCAAACAGATAGTTTATACCACATGGCATGATGAGGAATTGGGCACAGTCAGGGTCTCAAATTTACGCGGTAAATCCAAAGTGGTCTCAAGCAGACCGGGCCACTACACCAACCCTGCCATATCAAAAGACGGCAAACACGTGGTGTTTGAGGCCACTTCTGGTGGTTATTTGACCTCGCCGCTGTATTCGCATGACACCGGTTTGTTCGTGGTGAATGTGGCCAATAAAACACAAAACAAGATTGCTGACAGTGGTGCCAATCCATTTTTCACCAATGACAGCCAGCGTATTTTCTTTGTCGGTCAAAGCCGCAGTGGCGAAGTAGTGACCACCCAACTGAAATCGGTTGACCTCAGTGGTAACGAGGAACAGCACCATTATCAAGGTGAGTGGATTACCCAATACAAAGTGTCACCTGATGAGCAATGGCTGGCGTTTGTGCAGAACTACCAAGTCTATGTTACTCCTTTCGTTCGCAACGGCAAGCACATCAGTACCGGTTCTGGAGCCACTAATTTGCCAGTGGAAAACTTCTCTGAACATGCTGGCGACTATATTCATTGGAACCAATCATCCAACCAATTAAGCTGGGCCATGGGTGCCACTTTATACCAACAAAAACTGTCAGATAGATTTGATTTCTTAGGTGGGGAAATCAAAGTCGGGGATAAAGACCAAGCAGGTGAGTCGAAACCATCAGCTAAGTCCAGCCAAATTACTTTTAATGTAGAGACCGACATTCCCAAAGGCACTGTGGCTTTGGTGGGCGCGAAAATCATCACCATGGAACAAGTCGATGGTGAACAGTTGGTGATTGAAGATGGGGTCATTATTGTTAACAACAATCGCATCACTGCGGTTGGCTCTGCGGCATCAATCACACCGCCAGAAAATGCAGAAGTGATTGACTTAAAAGGCAAAGCCATAATCCCTGGTTTGGTCGATGTGCATTGGCATGGCCCATATGCAAATGGTCAAATCACCCCACAAAATAACTGGAACGCACAAGCCACATTGGCATTTGGTGTGACGACAACTCACAATCCATCGGCAAATACTGCCGCAGTTTTCTCTTCATCGGAGATGCAAAAAGCCAACAAAATCTTAGCGCCAAGAATTTACTCAACCGGGACCATCCTGTATGGCGCCAATCATTACTTCACTGCCAAGGTCGATTCTTTGGATGATGCCATAGGGCACTTAGAGCGGATGAAGGCAGCAGGCGCTTTTTCGGTCAAAAGCTATAACCAGCCACGTCGGGATCAACGCCAACAAGTATTGGAAGCAGCACGTCAGACTGGTTTGATGGTGGTGCCTGAGGGTGGTTCATTGTTTATGCACAACATGACAATGGTCATCGATGGTCATACTGGTATAGAGCACTCTATACCCGTGGGAGCGATTTATGATGATGTGAAACAGTTATGGAGCGGTACCCAAACTGCCTATGTACCCACTTTGACAGTTGGTTATGGCGGCATCTGGGGCGAGCGTTATTGGTATGACACCACTGAAGTGTGGAAACACCCATTGTTAACACAGTATGTCCCTGATCATGTCTTGCAACCAGGCAATGTACGCCGCATGAAAGCACCTTTAGAAGATTATGGCCATTTCAATAATGCCCGCGTAGCCACTGAATTACAAAACGAGGGCGTTGATGTTTTGTTGGGCGCACATGGTCAACGTGAGGGTTTGGGTTCTCATTGGGAGATGTGGATGTTTGCTCAAGGTGGTATGTCTCCATGGAATGTGATCAAAGCCAGCACCATAGATGGGGCTAAATACATTGGCATGGACCATGAGCTGGGTTCAATTAAGGTAGGCAAATTGGCCGATTTAGTGATATTAGATGCAGACCCAATGCAAGACATCAGAAATTCTGACCAAGTCAGTCATGTGATGCTCAATGGTCGTTTGTATGAGGCTGCCACAATGAATCAAATCTATCCTGAAAAACAAACCAGACCTAAGTTTTATTTTGAGTAAGCAACCATGTTAAAACTTTATACCTATTGGCGCAGCACAGCTGCATACCGAGTGCGCATTGCACTGAACTTGAAGGGTTTGTCATATGAATCAGTGCCGATTCACTTGGTCAAAGACGGCGGCGAGCAACATCAGCCAGAATACAAGGCATTGAACCCCCAGGGTTTGGTGCCAGCATTGGTGACTGAAGGTGGTGAAGTCATCAACCAATCTATGGCAATCATGGAGTATCTTGAGAGCAGTTATCCTGATATTGCCATCCTGCCTGCTGATCATATAGGACAAGCCAAAGCCCGTGCGATGGCGCAAATGATTGTGTCTGACATCCATCCTTTGAATAATTTAAGGGTGCTACAGATGCTTAAAAAGAGCTGGAACCAAACACAGGTGGATTTGTGGTACGCGCATTGGATTCATGAAGGATTCTCTGCGCTGGAAACCATGCTTGAAGGCTCGACATACAGTTTCATGAATGAAATGTACCCCTGTATTTCTGACATTTGTTTGGTGGCTCAAATTTATAATGCCAATCGCTTCAAAGTGCCTTTGGGTGAATTTCCCAGGCTGCTTGCAATCAATGAGCGGTGTTTACAATTACCGGCATTCAAAACTGCAAGGCCTGAAGCCCAGCTTGGTGAAATTGATGGATGAGGTATCGGTACGATTGATTCCAGTCAGCGCTGAGGGCGAAGCCGAAGGTTTAGATGAGCTGTCAGGGTTGCCCGAAATGGTTCAACAAATCAATCGCCAAATGATTGATTACTATGCCCAAGCTGGTTTTCAGTCACCTTGGATTGCTTATGTATCAGTGGTTGATGATGAGGTGGTTGGTGGTGGTACTTTTAAATCAGCACCTCACCAACAACAAGTTGAGGTTGCCTACTATACCGTGCCAGAATTAGAAGGCCAAGGTTTTGCCACAGCAACCGCGCAGGCGTTGATAGATTTGGCGATACAAACGGATGAGGAGTTAACTATAGTGGCACAGACATTGCCTGAGAAAAATGCATCCAACCACATCTTGCAAAAGCTGGGCTTCACTTTTATAGATGTGGTTGAGCACCCAGAGGATGGTCCGGTCTGGGAATGGCACTTATTCTGAGGTGATACGCTGTTCATGAATCAAGCCAATCATTATGATGTGATTGTTCTGGGTGCAGGTGCTGCTGGTTTGTTGTGTGCTTTGACTGCTGGCCATGGCGGTAAGCGGGTGTTGGTTTTAGAAAAATCCAATAAACCGGGCAAAAAAATCCTCATGTCAGGCGGTGGTCGTTGTAATTTCACCAATATCCATACATCAGCTGAAAACTTCCTCTCGGCCAACCCTCATTTCTGTAAGTCGGCATTGAAACGTTACACGCCATGGCATTTTATAGAAATGGTCAACCAGCATGACATTCCCTACCATGAAAAAGAGCTGGGTCAGTTATTTTGTGATCGTTCATCCAAAGACATTGTGAACATGTTATTGGATGAATGTGCGGATGCACATGTAAGCATTCGGCTCGATGTTGAAGTGCTTGATTCAACGCTTGATTTACCGGTTCAAGTCAAAACCAGCCAAGGCACCTTCAGCGCCGAGAATTTGGTGATTGCAACGGGCGGTTTGTCTATCCCCAAAATGGGCGGCTCTGGTTTTGGCTATGAATTGGCTGAACGTTTGGGTTTACAGATTCGGGCCCAAAGAGCGGGTTTGGTGCCTTTTGTTTTTACTGACGCACACAAAGCGTTATTCAGTGCCTTATCAGGTGCATCAATAGAAGTTGAGGTCTGTTCTCCGGAAACATCACAAGCCCCCAGTTTTCGACATCAAATGTTGTTTACGCATCGAGGCTTATCTGGGCCTAGCATGTTACAAATTTCAAGTTACTGGGATTTAGGCCAAACCCTGAAGATTAATCTGATGCCTGAAGTGGACGATGTGACGTTGGATTTGACCAATTACAAATTATCATCACCGCAAAAAAAATTGGCGCAATGGCTATGTCAATATTGGCCGAATAAAGTAGCAGTGGCCTTTATCGAATACCTGTTGGCTGAATTTAAAGAAAAAACCCTACAGGATCTATCAAAGGAAGAAATCAAAAAAATCGCCAACAGTTTGAGTTGTTGGCAGCTCAAACCCTCTGGTACCGAAGGCTATCGCACCGCAGAAGTAACTTTGGGTGGTGTTGATACCCAACATCTTTCCTCTAAAAATCTGTCTTTAATTGGTCATCCACACCTTTATTTTATTGGTGAGGTTGTTGATGTGACAGGCCACTTAGGTGGTCATAACTTTCAATGGGCTTGGGCTTCTGGCTATGCTGCTGCGCAAGACTTGATAGCAAAATAATCGGCCTTTGCAAGACTGACAAATAAATATGTTATTATCAAAGATATGTGTGCAACAGAATTTAAAACGCCAATTGATCGATTGCGTTACTGGGCTAAAACCAGCTCAGATAACACCTATTTGACTCAGCCTATTGGTGCTGAAACTTTTACCTATACCTGGTCACAGGCCCTGGATGAGGTTTCGCGGGTAGCTGCTTATTTGAGCAAATACCCTCCTGGCAGTCACATTGCCATTGTCTCACTTAACTGTGCCCATTGGATTTTGGCTGATTTGGCGATTCAAATGGCAGGGCACGTTTCGATACCCATCTACCCAACTGCTTCGGTAGATACCATGAGAAAAATCCTCAAACATTCTGAGGCCAAAGCAGTGTTCATTGGGAAAATGTTTGAGCCGAATGAAGGGCTGAAAAGTGTTACAACCGCCATCGGCGATGCCGAGATTGATCTTATGGCCATTTATCAGTCATACCCAGGTATGTTTGATTGGCAAACATTGGTCAATGAAAACAAGCCAATTAATGTTGCTGCGACTCATCAGCCTGATGATTTAATGAGTATTATTTATACCTCAGGCACCACTGGTGACCCCAAAGGCGTGATGGTGCCCTATCGTGCAGTTCAAGCCTCAATGAGCTTGGTCAAAAGCATCATTGTTATTAAGCCGCAAGACCGCTTTGTATCCTATCTTCCTTTGGCCCACGTGGCTGAAAGGATGGCAGTTGAATTCGGTGCCCTCTTTAACGGTGCGCATGTCTCTTTCATTCGTTCATTGGAAACGTTCAGTGAAGATGTAAAAACAGCAGCCCCAACCATCTTTTTTGGGGTGCCGCGAATTTGGACCAAAATCAAATCAGCCATAGAAAGCAAGCTGGGTGGGCCAAAGGTATTGGGTACGCTGTTGCGACTACCGCTGCTGGGTGGTTTGTTGAAAAAAGCGCTGGTCAAAAAGCTGGGTTTTCAGCATGTGAGATACGCATTATGCGCGGCTGCAGCAGTGAATAAGGATGTGCTTGAATGGTTCGATCAATTGGGTGTTAAATTAAATGAAGCCTATGGCATGTCAGAAACTTGTGGATTGTCACACATGACCAAACAAAGTGACACCAAAACTGGTAGCGTGGGCCGTGTGATTGATGGTTGTGAATGTCAAATTTCAGCATCAGGCGAGGTATTGTTGCGCAATCCTGCGATGATGACTGGCTACTATAAACAGCCTGAACTGACTGCCGAGGTGATTGACTCAGCGGGTTGGTTGCATACCGGCGATCAAGGCCGGATTGATGAATCAGGTTTCCTGTACATTACTGGTCGCGTAAAAGATATTTTTAAAACAGCCAAGGGCAAGTACATTGCCCCATCTCCCATTGAACAAAAGTTTCAGTCGGCACTGGGATTGGAACACATGATAGTAATGGGTGACGGTTTCACTCAACCCTTTTTGGTCATCACCACTTTCGAAACCCGTTTCGATGATGATATCAGCGCTCTGGTGGCCTTATGTGAGGAGCATTTAGCAGAAATAAATCAGTCATTAGAAGTCCAAGAGCGCATCAGTCACGTATTCATTACCGAAGACTTGTGGGGTATAGAAAATGGCATGCTCACGCCAACACTTAAAATGAAACGCCCACAAATCGAACAACAATACCAAGGTAAGGCTAAAGAATTGATGTCAAAACATTCAAGTCAGGTCATTGTATTATAACCACAGGAGGATAAATGAAAAAAATCAGTGGGGTTTTTGAAGTCAAAATGCAGCCTGAAGCCAGTTCATTTATTGGCACCAATGGTGTCAAAATCGGACGAATGGTACTGAACAAAAATTACCAAGGTGAGCTCAATGCCACCAGCCAAGGTGAAATGCTCAGTGCTGTAACCGCAACCGAGGGTTCAGCTGGTTATGTCGCCATTGAACAAGTCAGTGGTGTTTTGGTAGGCAAGTCAGGTGGGTTTGTTTTGCAGCATTCAGGTATCATGCAACAAGGGAAAAGTGAATTAACTTTGGTGGTGATTCCAGATTCGGGCAGCGGTGAGTTACATGGACTGCAGGGTCAAATGGATATCAAAATTGAGAATGGAGTGCATTTCTATGACTTTGAATTCACATTCAAGTGAGCCATGAATCACTGACAAGTGAGCCATGAATCACTGACAAGTGAGCCATGAATCACTGAGACTTTTTAGCCTTCTTTCCAGGGTACTCTTCAGGTACTGGGTCGACTCCACCCTCACACATCGGTTGGCATCTACTTAATCTTTTCAGGCCCAAATAAACCCCCTTAAACACACCAAAACGCCGCACTGCTTGAATCATGTATTCAGAACAAGAGGGGTAAAAACGACACCGATTACCGAGCATTGGGCTGATTAAATATTGGTAGCCTCTCAGAATTGAAATGAATATGCTTCTAATCATCGAAAATGGTTGCTCATTGGGTCAGTTTCAGGTATAAAGTTCGCCTTAAATTTTAAGTTGTTGGCAGCACAAATTATGATTGCCATTGAAAAACTTAAAACAGTCCATATTTTAGCACGCGCTTAAACAGTGCGACGCACTAACGGAGATATAAATGGCGGAAAGAAGCATCAATGATTTGCCTGAGGATTATGTTCCAAACATGGATTTACCCGAGGGATACGTACCATCAGATAAAGAAGAATACATGTGTGATGAGCAGCTTGAATATTTCAGGCGCCGCATCTTACAGTGGAAAGAAGACCTATTGAAAGAGTCCAATGAAACCATTGCTAACTTAAGGTCTGAAGCCCGCGATGTCAGCGATGAAGCAGAACGTGCCTCTCGTGAGACTGAAAATACTTTCGAACTCAGAACACGCGATCGTTACCGTAAATTGTTGAAGAAAATCAATAAGGCATTGGATCGGTTCAAGACCGGTGATTATGGTTACTGTGAGGAGACTGATGAAGAGATTGGTTTGCCTCGTTTGATTGCCAGGCCCATAGCCACCTTATGTATCGATGCGCAAGAACGTTGGGAATTGAAACAAAAAATCACCAAAGAAGGTTAACGCGAAGCAAACAATTTGATACTTTGGTCTGTCATGTAGCGCAAGACCATGAGGAAAGATTGTAATGACAATCGCAGTACCTTACAATCATGATGCGCAGAGAGCAATACGGCATCGAATCGATGATCTGAGTGCGCTCTGTGCATTGGCTTCAACAGCGAAGCAACACCTTTTATTAGGCAAGCCCTGATCCGGGCATACACCGATAATACAAATTATTTTTAGCAGGAATACCATTTACTATGGAAATTGCACCACAAGTTGCCCAATTGGATGACTTCCAACAGCGTACTGATGCGCTGTGGAGGTACCTTTGACTACGAAAACAAGAAAGAACGTCTAGAAGAAGTCAACCTCGAAATGGAAGACCCTGATATTTGGAATGATCAGGACAAAGCCCAAGCGCTGAGTAAGGAGCGTGCCTCTTTGGATCACATTGTATCCACCTTAGATGACCTCAAATCTGGTATCGTTGATGCTTCAGAATTTTTGCAAATGGCTGATGAAGAAGAAGATCAGGATAGTTTGGATGAAGTTTTGGGGATGATAGCTGAGCTGGAAAGCAAGATTGAAAAACTAGAATTCCAAAAAATGTTTTCAGGGCGCATGGACGCCAACAATGCCTTTGTCGATATCCAGGCCGGTTCTGGTGGTACAGAAGCCCAAGACTGGGCTGAAATGTTATTGCGCATGTACCTGCGTTGGATTGAATCCAGAGGTTGGAAAGGCGAGCTGATTGAAGTTTCAGCCGGTGATGTGGCTGGCATCAAATCAGCCACCATTAAGGTCGATGGTGAATATGCCTATGGTTGGTTGCGTACAGAAATAGGAGTGCATCGCTTAGTGCGTAAGTCACCCTTTGACTCGAGTAACAAGCGCCACACCAGTTTCGCTGCTGTTTTTGTTTCACCAGAAATAGATGACAGTTTTGAAATTGATATCAACCCAGCAGACTTAAGGATTGATGTGTACCGTTCATCTGGTGCCGGTGGTCAGCACGTCAACAAAACCGAATCTGCTGTGCGTATCACCCATGTTCCCACCAATACAGTTGTGCAGTGTCAAAATGGTCGGTCTCAGCACCAGAACAAAGCCACCGCCATGCAACAGCTCAAAGCCAAGTTGTATGAGTTGGAAATGCAAAAACGCAGTGAGGAATCGCAATCCTTAGAAGAGACCAAATCTGACATCGGATGGGGCAGTCAAATACGTTCTTACGTTCTGGATCAATCTCGCATTAAGGATTTGCGCACTGGCGTTGAAAACACCAATACCCAATCTGTATTGGATGGTAATTTAGATAAATTCATTGAAGCGAGCCTAAAACAAGGGCTGTAACCCAAGTTTTGTGACCCAATCATCACAGACTGAAAAGTAAAATCAACCGCAATTAAATAACACCGAAGATCATGACAGAAGACAACAAACTCATTGCCGAAAGACGTGGCAAATTAGACGCCATCAGAACCCAGCGAAATGCGTACCCTAACCAGTTCAGACGCTCGCATTTGGCGGCAGACTTACATGCCAAATACGACGCCATGGAGAAAGAAGAACTCGATCCACAAGGCATCGAAGTGGCAGTTGTTGGACGCATGATGAGCCAAAGGTTATTTGGTAAAGGTGGTTTTGCGGTACTGAAAGATGTATCAGGTGATATTCAACTTTTTGTGCAATTAAAAGGCATTGGCGAAGAGGTTTTCACTGATTTTAAAACCTGGGACATGGGTGACATTGTTTATGGCAAAGGCAAACTTTTCAAAACCAATACCAATGAATTATCTGTCAATGTAACTGAGTTGAATTTAGTGACTAAATCATTGCGACCATTACCGGAAAAATTTCATGGTTTATCTGACCAAGAAACTCGTTACCGTCAGCGTTATGTCGATTTGATTGTAAACAATGAATCAGCCGATGTGTTCAAAGTCCGCTCAAAAATGGTTTCACACATCAGGCGCTTCATGGAAGACCTTGATTTCTTAGAGGTGGAAACACCGATGATGCACATGATTCCAGGCGGTGCCACTGCCAAGCCTTTCACAACCCACCACAATGCTTTGGATTTAGAATTGTATTTGCGGGTGGCACCTGAGTTGTTCTTGAAAAGATTAACGGTGGGTGGTTTTGAAAAAGTATTTGAAATCAACCGCAACTTCAGAAACGAGGGCGTCTCAACCAAACACAACCCAGAATTCACCATGATGGAGTTTTACTGGGCATATGCTGATTACAATGACTTGATGGATTTGACTGAACAGTTATTCCGTTCATTGGCTGAACAGGTCAAAGGCACAACTCAGTTCAGTTACCAAGGCAATGAACTGGATTTTGGGCAGCCATTCAAACGCCAGTCAATGGCTTCGTTAGTGGCAGAATACAGTGATGATTTGTCGCTGGATGACTGTAATAATTTGTCACTTTTGCAAAAGTACTGTGATGACAAAGGTATTTCATACAACAAAAAGTGGCAAAAAGGCGAATTATTGGCTGAGTTATTCGATTTGAACGTTGAACACAACCTCATCCAACCTACATTTGTGACAGAATATCCTATAGAGATATCACCGCTGTCGCGCAGAAACGATGATGATCCGGAGATTACAGACCGATTTGAATTGTTTATTTGTGGTAACGAAATTGCCAATGGCTTCTCGGAATTAAATGACCCTGAAGACCAAGCTGAGCGTTTCAAACAGCAGGTGGAAAATCTAGAAGCTGGCGATGATGAAGCCATGCACTACGATGATGATTACATCCGCGCTTTAGAATACGGCATGCCACCGGCAGCTGGAGAAGGCATAGGTATTGATCGATTGGTGATGTTGTTCACAGACTCTGCTTCGATTCGAGATGTATTATTGTTTCCATATATGAAACCCGAGTGATAAAAAGATGAGTGAAGATCAAGGTATTAGATACGCCAGAAAAGCAGTTGATGCGTCCTGTCTGTTGTTATTCAGAGGCAGTTCTTGCGTTTGCCAAGTTAAAAATATTTCTGCATCTGGTATCTTGATTGAACCGATTGAGGACGAAAGCATCAATGAGATTGAACTCAACTCAGTTTGCATCCTTGAGATTGTGGTTAATGATGTTTTTAATCTGCATGTCTCATCCAAGGTGACTCGCATCAACGACCGCGAAATAGCCTTGCATTACATCTCAATTCCTGAAGAAAAACAGGTGGCCTTGTGGCAATTGCTGGGTGACCATGTGCACGAAGTTGAAACCTACGGCACTTGATACGGTTCACTCTTCAACCGACTGATTCAGGACGATGTCTTTGTACCTGAGTTTTGCCTTCACTGCAGTCATTCTGGCATTAACCCCCGGCCCCGATGTCCTCTTGGTGGTGGCCATAGCCGCGAAAGAAGGCTTCAACAAAGCCCTACAACTGACGCTGGGTCTAGCCAGTGGGGTGGTGGTTCACACGACCTTAATCTTATTGGGCTTTTCTGCCTTTATCAGCGCCAGTCCAATGGCTATGAATGTTATTGCCTTATTTGGGGCTGTCTATTTATTGTATTTGGCTTGGCTCACTTGGGTTCACCGCAATGAAAAAATAGGCACTGCGCCAGCCGATCAAGTCAAAAAACTACAGGGTTCCTACTACTTGCGTGGTGTAATCATGAATATTTCCAACCCCAAAGTGTTGTTGTTCTTTTTGGCTTTGTTCCCACAGTTTGCCCAATTGGACGAGCCTGGCTACCAGTTGCGCATAATTATACTGGGCTTGATCTTTATTTTTGTTACCATCTTTGTTTTCGGTGGATTGGCCTACATGACAGCCAAGTTCACAGCTGGTTTTATGCAGAACAATACCTTCAAACAAGTCATGGACCTATTAACTGTGCTGTTATTTGTGCTCTTAGCCGGTTTGTTGATGTATACAGTAATTGAGTAAAAAAAATATTTTGAATGGCATTAAATCAGGATGGATTTTTGCATTGATGTTGGTGTTTACGCAGCATGGTTTGGCGAATAATCAACTCAATCCATTTGCATACCAACAAACCAAAAAAGACGGGTTGCTGATAACAGGAACTGTGAGGTTCACCCAGCGAGTAGAAAAGTGCTTGGATTTACTGGCCGAAAAAGCGCCAGAAAGGTACCAGTTTGTTAAACAATATGTGGGTGAAATTAAATTGCATAAAAAAAGTGGCATGGTAGCAACAGCTGATCCGCCACGGTATGAAATGAGTGCCAGAACAGCTTTTTATTCATTGACTTGGTGTGCCAGTAGCATGGCTCACGATGCCTACCATTCATACCTCTATCAATACCATCAACCAAAAGACAAACGCAAAACACCAGCCAGATTGTGGATGGGATTCAAAGCGGAAGGAAAGGCCATTACTTATCAGCGTCAGACAGCCAAAGCAATCGGAGCCCCAGAAAATGAAATCAATTACTTGTACAATATCAAAGGGACTCACTCTGATATTGATGGTGATGGACACATTACCCTCAAAGATTATAAGAAAAGAGATTGGTAAAACCTGCATTAATGGCATTTAGATTTTCGAAAAAAATAGCATGAAAAAATACAGTGAATGCAAGTTTTTATTATCCATTGTGCTGGTGTTTTTGATGCTGACCATGAACGTCGATGCGCAGCAAAGAAAACACCGCATGTTGGTTACAGGCAGTGAATCTTTTCAACTCAGAACTGCGGCCTGTTTGGATTTGTTGTTTGAAAAATACCGTGAATCCTATAAGTTCGTTAACAAGCATGTCGGTGTGATTGCTCAGGCGTCTTCCAGTGGTATGGTGGCATGGCACCGACCGCCCATGTATCAAATGAGCAACAAAACAGCCTCTTATTCGTTGTCATGGTGCGCCAGCTCAATTGCCCATGATGCTTACCACTCCTATCTGTACAAAAAGTTCCGACCTAAGAATGGCAGCAGAACCCCTGATCGCTATTGGGCAGACTTCAAAGCAGAGCGGTTAGCCATCAGTTATCAAGTCAGGGTGGCTTAGAAAATTGGCGCACCACAGCATGAAATTGAATATTTGGAGTCCTTAGATGGTAAACATGCCGATATCGATGGTGATGGCACCATTACCCTGCAAGATTATGCTGAACGAGATTGGTGAGTGTATCAGCCTCCGCCGGTTTGAATCTGCCACAATTGAGCATAGCGACCGTGCTTTTTCAATAATTCCTCATGGCTTCCAGATTCGCAGATTGAACCGCCTTCAAGTACATGGATTTGGTCAGCTTGCACCACCGTTGATAAACGGTGAGCAATCAAAATGATGGTCCTGCCCTCGGCTATTATTTTCAAAGACTTTTGAATCGCTGCTTCAGTCTCGTTATCAACCGCAGAAGTGGCTTCATCCAAAATTAAAATCTGTGGGTTTTTTAACAACGCCCGAGCCAGTGCAATCCTTTGGATTTGACCGCCGGATAATTTCACCCCAGCCTCGCCGACAGTGGTATCGTAGCCTTGATCCAGTTTGTTGATAAATTCGTGCGCTTCGGCTTGCTTGGCAGCTTCAAAAACTGCCTCATCTGTGGCTGATTCATTGCCGTATTTGATATTTTCGAAAATGCTGGCATTGAACAGGAAAGTGGCTTGTGATACCAGGCCTATTTGTGAACGCAAAGCACTGATGTTGATGTTGGAAATAGGCTCTGAGTCTAACTCTATGCGACCTTGCTGGGCATGGTAATAACGCATCAGTAATTTAATGATGGTGCTTTTACCGGAACCGGTTTGACCAACAAAAGCATGGGTTTGTCCCGCTTTTATTTCAAGGTTGATGTCTTTCAAGGCGGGCGATGACTGCGCATCATAGCTGAAGGTTAAATCCTTGATGCTGATGGAGCCTTGCAGCTTGATGTCTTGGGCATCTTCATGGTTTTTGATGTGTATAGGTTCATCCAGCAGGCCCAAAATACGCCTCGCTGAAGCCATGCCGCGTTCATACAAGTCCATCGTGTTGGCCAAGTCCCGAAAAGGCCACAGCAAGCGTTGAGTTAAGAATACCAACACACCATACGCACCCACTGCCAGGTCACCATTCAAAGTATCCAATCCACCGACGATGAACGTGGCTAAAAATCCAGTCAGTATGGCCATGCGAATGACCGGGGTAAAAGCCGATGAAATTTTAATCGCAGCCTCATTGGCGCGCACGTATTCATCACTGATGACTGAAATGCGTTGTTTTTCGTGTTGCTCTTTGGTGAAACTTTTTATGGTGGCTACACCGGCGATGTTGGTGTTGATGGCACTGGCAATCTCACCGGCTTTCTCGCGCACTTCAGCATAGCGAGGTTCGGCTTTGCGTTGAAAATAAAAAGCGCCAAAGATAATTACCGGTATCGGGGTGAATGCCAACAGCGCCAATTTGGGAGAAAGCAGAAAGAACACCGCACCGACTGCCAGCACTGAGGTGACCACTTGAAGGATGTCATTGGCGCCAATGTTTAAAAACCGTTCCAGTTGGTTCACATCATCATTGAGGATGGAGGTGAGTCTTCCGGTGGACTGGTTCTCAAAAAAACGCATGTCCATTTGTTGGATGTGGGCATAACAATCAACCCGAAAGCGGTGTTGAATCTTTTGTGCCAACTCACGCCAATTACGCAGGTATAAATACTGGAAAATGGATTCGCCAGCCCAGATCAAGAAAGTCAAAAAGCCCAACAGGTAAAGCTGATGTTTCGGATCGACCACGCCTAAATTGGCAACAAAAGAATCTTCTTGATTAATCACCACATCTATCGCAATGCCAATCAGAATTTCAGGTGCGATATCAAATAATTTATTTACCACAGAACAAATGCTGGCCCATATGGCTTGTGCTCTAAAACCTTTGCCGTAAGTGAGTACCCTGCCGAGAATCATTGTTGTGTCAAAGCCACGGTCTCAATTTCATTGGCGTGAAAATACTTTATTTCAGTCACCACACCACCATGGTGGGTGATGATGCCGTTGAAACGTTGGGCGTTGATGTCAGAAAACTCAAATTCGAATATCCGCAACAATGCCAATTTGCCAAAACGTGGTTTTATTCTGATGGCCTTTTGTGAAATTGAGTCATCTAAAAAAGCCCAACCTTTGTGGTTGGTCACTTTTTTGCCAGCCAGGCGTGAAGCGTCCAAGGCATTGACTTGGTTGTACCAATAATAGCCTATGGCAATAAAGATGATTAAAACAGTGAGTTCAGTCATAGTTATCTTCAGAGTTTACAGAAAAACCTGATCGTTTTGCTGAGTGGAATCATGTTAGGTGATATTGAGTCTAATCAGTCTATTTAAAGTGTTATTTTTGTTTTTATCTGAGTCTATTTAACTTGTACAAAGAACCAAGACTGTTGGTTGGTGGCTGAACGGATAGGTTCGGGTGGTGCTGTAGAAGGGTGGCTTTTTTCAAATAAACCAGCCGAGGTTACTGGCTGGTTTATTTTTCACTGAAAAACTATGCTGCTATTCAAACGTGCTCTTGAAAATGATGTCTGGTTGAATACTTTTTTGTGTTGTGTGCATATACAAGCCTGAATATTGAGCCAAAACGCCTACCGGTGCACCTGCATTGGTGTACCTATTTACCATAAAGCCCATTGCTGGTAAGCCGTTATATGTGAAGGCATTATCGTCAACCATCCTTTGATTGTTGGCAGATAAGTCAAGTTTCATCCAACCAGATTGACCAGCTTGATTTAAGTTGACTGAATTACTGGTCACTAGGTTGGTTGAGCCTAATATAGCCGATGTGGTGTTCGCCGGCTCACTGGGATTTTTGAACTCTATGACATTCACAGCTTGGCATAAATCCAAAGGTGCAGGGGCATTGCTGAGTTGAGAGTTGTCCCAAACTGTGGTTGAAACTGTTTCACAAGCCTCTAGCCCGTTCCAAGAACTACTGAACGGAGGTATAAAGGTACCTATTATTTGATTATTGGTGTGAAAGATTTTTGTTGGGAAACTAACAACCCATTCTGTACTTGCGTTGATAAAACTGAATAAATCATATTGATTGAACAAACTTTTTTGCATCAATAGGGCAGAAATTGATTCATGGCCACTTAGCCAACTCGAATTGATTGTTTGATCACCGAATATGACATTCGTTTCGGTATCAATCTGTGCCAAGTTTGGCACTAAAGTGCCGGGTTCAGTGTGTGTTTCTGCATCAGTTGCCCAAAAGTCATCGATTGCTAAAGCATCATATGACACAGCAGTGCCTTGATTGATGTTGAGTAGGGTGGCACTGCCCATCAAACCACCAGATGCTGGCTCCAAGTCTTGCATTGGATCAATACTCCAATAAGGTTTTCCAGAACCCCAAGCGTCTTCTAACTGTGAGCAATTGTTGGGTATGCCATTGGCATCATGGCTTATAGCATCTGCAGAATCGCCAACGACCACACCCATTTCAATGACCTCTATGTGTCCTTCTGTGCTTCTCTCCATGCTGTTATTGCCCTGTGAAACACTCAGTAAGTCTTGGTTGTCTATAGCAAAAGGCAGAAATTCTTGGGCTGCTTTATTGAGGTAAGGTGCACATGAATTATCATCAGTACTGTGTAAAACAGAGGGTTCGCCAATGTGACCAGCAATGGTTGAAATGGTGGGTGATAATGTACCCACCCAAACATCAAAAGGCGATAAGTAAACGTTGAATACTAAGACTTCAATGTTGTTATCGCCTTCGAGGAATCTGACTTTTATGCTTTTGGCTTGGTTGCTGGTATTGACCAAGGCGTATGAAGTGTTGATGTCATTGTTTACCGTATAATAAGGAAAGAGCAAAACTTCTCCAACTCCCTTGGTGTCAACGCTTGCCGCTTGGATGTTGTTAAGGCCAAGTATCAGAATGACAGCCAGCCAAATCATTTTTAAACTCAAAATCTTTTTATTTTGCTCTGTTGTTTTATCAGTTTTCGTCATAATCATAACTCCTCAAGTATGCCCTTGTGTCCATTTAAACTGCTGTAAGTTGCGATTAAATCATCAACTGTGGTGTTGCTGAATTTTTGGACTTGAAAGCCAATCGCTGGTAGGCCTTGATAGGTTCCCATTGAATTCGCTGTGAAATCAACTTCAGCCCAGCCACTCAAAGAGTTGAATTCGTTATCAAATCCCTCTGTTTCTAATAAAAGTCGATTTATGGCGCCCAAAATTTCAGTATTGATGGCAGGCTCTGAGAAACTTTTGATGAATTGAATCACATTGGTCTGATAGCACAAAGAGGGGGTGGCTCCTTGTGGAGGTGGTGAGCCGATAGTGTTTTGGTTGTTGTTAGTTTCTCTGTCAAAAACTCGGTAACTGAATTCTTCACAAGCGTCAATCTGGTTCCAGGTTTCAGTGAATGGAGGGATGGGCGTCAAGTCGTTGACATGAAAATTTTTAGTTGGGAAGCTAATTACCCACTCAGTCGCTGCATTAAAGTCTGGTTCGATGGAGTATTCATTGAACAATTTACTTTGCATCAAAGTCGCTGAAACGGCTTCATACCCATTTGGCCAATTTTGAGTGACAACTTGGCCGTTAATTGTGACATTTGATTCTGTGGTGCCGCTGGATAAATCAGGCAGCATGCTACCTGGTTCTGTATGTTCCGCTGCACTTTGCCAGAAACTATTTAAAGCCACCGCATTGAAACCATAGGAAGCACCATTGGCAACATCAACCACTGATGCTGAACCCATCAGGCCACCATTTGGGTTGGAAAGATCGGTCGTGGAGTCATTGATCCAATAACCGTTAGACCAAGCGTCTAGCAAAAGTTGGCAGTTGGCTGGCACACCGCTGGTGCCATGTGATACAGCGGCGGCAGAGCCGAATTCTTCATTAGTTAATACACCTAATTCAATAATCTCAATGTGACCAGTTGTGGTTCTTGATAAATCATTGTTATTGGGGTCGTTGTCTATCACAAATGGTAAAAATTCTTGACCAGACTTATTTAAAAATGGCGTGCATGATTGATCAGCACTGACGTGCAATACGCTTTGCTCTCCAATATGACCCATGATTGATGAGGTGGTTGGCACCAACGCACCTGACCAAACATCAAATTGGTCTAAGTAAACGTTAAAAATAAGCGCCTCAGCCCCATTATCACCCTCAACAAACCTCACTTTAATGGCTTTAGGATTGGCCGTTAAATTGACCACATAATACAGTGTATTTAAGTTGTTGTTTACGGTGTAATAAGGAAATATGAGCACTTCTCCCTGATGATTTTCACTCAGAGAAACGGCTTGAGATTGAGTTGGTAAATAAAAACTAAATAGTGTTAGTACGAACAATATACATTTCATGATTTAATCCCTTTTTATATTGAATGAATGTTTCAGAGTAATTGGATTAGTCTGAAGAAATTATTTAAACACATGGGTTGTTAGATTTAGATTAAATCGATTTCAAAGTTGTTTTTTTTTACTTATTTTCTTGGGAATGAGCATGAAACCATTAAAAATCAAACTGAATAGGACGCCGCCCACCAAACCATATCCCCAGGCCCATAAATTAATTGGTAAGCCAGGCGAAAAGTTTTTCGCGGTGCCATTGACTAGGTCAAGGCGCATGTGGGTAATGAAATAGGGCACTTGATACCACAAAGGTTCGGCTTCAAACACTGCCAGTTCGCGTTGGATGTCTTGGGTTTTTTCCACCCGTTGGCTGATTTGTTGCGCCGATGCGGCAACAGCTGGGTCGGCATTTTGTTGCAAACGTTCGATGTATGCCTCTAAGTCACCAGCAAAATGTAAGTCTGCGGTTTCTTGGTATTCTTTAATCTGCTCGCTTTGTGAACTGGCATAACCGCCCATGCGCTGGGTGTATTGTTCAATAAAATGCGGCAATTGCAAAAACACAATGGCACCCAAGGTGAAGCATATTTTATCAATCAGGCTTTTAATCATGGGTTTATTCTAGCATCAAAAAAGCCGGTCACAAGGAACCGGCTTGAGAGTGTGATTATTTGTTTTAAATCACAGGCAGGCTTTTAAGTTTTCAATGAAATAATCCAAATCCTCGTCGGTTTTGGTTTCAGTGACACACAACAACAAAACTTCTCCCAGTTCTGGGTAGTGATTTGAAATGTCCACGCCAGCGACGATGTCTCTTGCTGCCATTTTTTCAATCACCTCCGCCGCTTTGGCTTGGTCTAACTTAACCACAAATTCATGAAAGCCAGCGCCATCAAACAACACCGCTAAACCATCGGTAGCGTTGATTTTTTGTTTCAGTTTGTCGGTGTTGTTGATGCAGTTGGCTGCCACATTGCGCAGGCCTGTTGAGCCCAATAATGACATGTAAATGGTTGATGCAGTGACCATAAGGCCTTGGTTGGTACAGATGTTTGAGGTCGCCTTGGCGCGCCGGATGTGCTGCTCACGGGCTTGGTAGGTCAAAACAAAACCTTCCTTGCCTTCTAAATCAGTGGTCATGCCGACGATGCGTCCGGGCATGTTTCTGACAAAAGATTCTTTGCAGGTCAGAAAACCATAATAAGGACCACCTGATGACATTGGAACACCCATTGACTGGCCTTCACCACAACAGATGTCAGCGCCTTTTTCACCCCAGTTGCCAGGGGCAGATAATAGGGCCAATGACATGGGATTAACCAAACCAATAACCAGAGCGTTTTGCTCATGGGCCCAATTGGTCATGCCGTGCACGTCCTCATACAAGCCAAAGTAATTGGGTTGTGGTACCACCACTGCAGTGATGTCTTGATCAACAAATGACTTCAAATGATCATGATCGACCAATCCTGTCTTGGCATCAAAATCAATTTCAATGATGTTAATTTCCTGGTTTTTAACAATGTTATTGACCACTTGAATGTAGACTGGGTTGATGTTTTTTGGGATAAGGATGTTCTTACCTTTGCTTTTGCGGTTGGCGCGAACAGCCATTAAAATAGCCTCTGCCAAACCCGAGGATCCGTCGTACAAAGACGCATTGGATACATCCATGCCCGTCAAATGAGCCATCATGCTTTGGTATTCATAAATCACTTGCAGTGTGCCTTGGGCCGCTTCAGGCTGATAAGGGGTGTATGCAGTGTAGTATTCACCACGGGTGGTCAACTGCCAAACGGCTGCGGGTATGTGGTGCTCATAGGCACCCGCTCCTGCAAAACACATCGGTGTGCCATCTTTCTTGGCCAATTGGTTGATGTGTCGAGTGACTTGCATTTCACTCATGCTGTCAGGGATTTCGTCCAATTTAGACGAAATCAATTCTGGTGGGATTTCATCAAACAATTGGTTGATGCTTTCAACACCAATGGTGTCCAGCATTTCTTTGATTTCTTGTTCTGTGTGTGGGATAAAAGGCATAGTGGTTTATGTGTGTACTAAAAACAGTTAAAAGGTCAGTGAGTTACTCGTCATCAACAATTGAGTTGCGGTAATCTTCAGCACTCAGTAAAGAACCCAAATCAGCATCTTCACCCAGCTCTAACTCAAAAATCCAACCGTCATCATAGGGTGAATCATTGATCAATTCAGGGGTGTCCTCCAACGCATCGTTGGCAGCCGTTACGGTGCCTACCAATGGGCAGTATATGTCAGATGCGGTTTTCACCGATTCAACCACGCCACATTCATCCTCTTGGGCATATGATTCGTCAACTTCGGGTAATTCAACAAATACAATGTCGCCTAATTGTTCTTGTGCAAACTCAGTGATACCAACACGGTACTTACCATCACCTAAATCTTCCAACCATTCGTGACTGGCGGTGTATTTTAAATTATCTGGTACATAACTCATGATTCAATCCTCTTTCTTCTGGCCCCTAAATCAGGCCTCAATTAATGATTTGCCATTTCTGACAAAAGGTAATTTAACAACGCGACAAGGCAGTGTTTTGTTTCTGATTTGTACTTTTACCGCATCTGGGTTCATTTTTTTGTCAACAACCGCCATCGCAATGGCTTTTTCTGTTGATGGTGAGTAACCACCACTGGTGATGATGCCTTCATGGCCCTCGTCATCAACCAATACTTGGTCGTGTCGCAGGATGCCGCGACCCTCCAAAACCAAACCAATTAATTTTTTCTCAACGCCAGCCTCTCGCTTGGCAGCCAAAGCTTCGGCACCATTGAACGCTTGATTGTCTTTACGCAGCGTCCAGCCTAAACCACACTCCAAAGGTGTGATATGCTCATCCATGTCTTGGCCATACAAATGCATGCCAGCTTCCAAACGCAAAGTATCGCGTGCGCCCAAACCACAAGGCTGAACACCCGCATCGATTAACTGTTGCCACAAAGCTTCGGCTTGGTCACTGGGAACGATAATCTCAACGCCGTCCTCGCCGGTATAACCGGTTCGTCCAACAAACATGTCATCGTTGTAGGCGGCATAAAAACGTTTGGTTTCACTTAAATCAACTGTGATCAAGGGTTGTAATGTTTCAATCGCTTTGGGACCTTGAACCGCAATCATGGCGGTATCAGCCTGTTCGATCATGTTGGCATCGAATTCGATGATTTGTGACTCAATCCAAGCCAAATCTTTCTCACGGGTTGCCGCATTGACCACCACACGGTAATCATCATCAGCCAGTTTGTAAGTGATTAAGTCATCAATCACACCACCCTCATGGTTCAGCATGGTGCTGTAAAGGGCTTGGTTGAGGTTGAGTTTGGTGATGTCATTGGCCAGTAACTGATACAGGAAAGCGGTGGCCTCTGGTCCTTGGATGTCGATGACGGTCATGTGTGACACATCAAACATACCGACATTTTGTCTGACGGCATGGTGTTCTACGATTTGAGAACCGTAGTTAATGGGCATGTCCCAGCCACCAAAATCGACCATTTTCGCGCCCGCATCACGGTGCGCTTGATTCAATACTGTTTGCTTCATCTAACCTATTAAAGATTGCAAAAAATTCTGACGAACTATACGCTAAAGAACTCACTATTTTCAACCAAAGAATAAGGAATATAAAGATTATATGACAAGAATATACACCCGCAGCGGCGATGGCGGTGAAAGTGGCCTAGCCAACGGCGAAAGAATCAACAAAACTGATCAACTTTTTGCAGTCATGGGCGATGTCGATGAACTCAATGCACAACTGGGTATGATGCGTGCTTTGAGCCATGATAAGAACATTGACCAACAACTGTCAAAAATCCAACACAAGCTTTTCGATGTCGGTGCCCAAGTGGCCCAATACAAAGACAACAACATCACCCAAGGCGATGTGACACAACTGGAGGCGTGGATCGATACTTGGCAAGACCAACTCGAGCCATTGAAACAGTTCATTCTGCCCGCCGGCAACCAGGCCGGCAGTGCCGCTCACCTGGCCAGAAGTATTTGCCGCCGCGCCGAGCGGGGCGCCTGGCAAGCCGCCAACAACCATGAAATCGAACCCGAGGTGATGCAATACCTCAATCGCTTATCAGATTATCTATTTGTTTTGGCCCGTATTTTAAATGGTGGCGATGAGGTATTTTGGCAAGCGGGGTGAATGTATCTATTAGCCAGCCCACCCTGCACTCAAAGCGGCCCAGTTAAAATTTCTCTGTACATCATTTTCTTCTCGTTCCCACGCTCCAGCGTGGGAATGCATATTTAAGATCAGCAAGTCCCAGTTTTTTAGTATGATTCACAGGTAATGACTTTGAATTCCAGTCAGTCCTTGATATTGAGCCTATGGCCTCCCACCCTGGCGCATAGGAACCAGAAACAGACGATTCTCTGTTAATTTCACGTGTCAGTGCCCAGGATGTCGGTGGTTTGTCAGTTTGGACTGCGCACTGAGGAACGAGACACGGTATATAAAACGTCTAAATGTTTCCCTAAAATCACATTGGGCATTTACATCAATGTATAATCATTGGATAAATAAATAAACCAGTATGGGGGATTCATGGCAGCATCTAAAGACAGTTATACGGTAAATCTGTTTCCGTATAAAACCAATCAACTGACCAATCAAAGGCCCAAATCAGCAACTAAATCAGCAGTCAGTCCACAGGGCGAATCCGTTGCGGTTTGTTTTTCTGGGGGTGGATCGAGGGCTTTATCAGCGGCCATGGGTCAGCTCAGGGGCTTGCGGCATTTGGGTTTGATTGATAAGACTGCGGTGATTTCGGGTGTTTCTGGTGGGGCTTGGGCCAGTACGGTGTATGCATACATCCCAGAGCACATCAGTGATGATGAATTGTTGGGAGTCACCACATTGGCACCCAATGAATTGACCTGGAATCAGCACCGCGGCAGTGATAAAAATACCGCATTGGATTACCTGCCAGCGAATAACATGGGGCGCATACCCGGGCGACTGGGGGTGGCGAAATTTACGGCTGAATCTCTGGATATGTTGGCCGATGGCGTGCCAGCGCATGAACTGTGGGTCAGGTTAATCGGTAGGCATGTGTTCAAACCTTATGGCCTGTTCACCGGCTGGAATGATTCCAAGTACTTCACCTATGATGAGGATTGGTTCAATCAACACATCAAAACCAATAACCCTGAGATGATTGTTGATGAATTTCATACCTTCCCATCCGATCGCTACCGGCCCGATTTAATCATTCTAGGCAGCATGATTCCACACGAGGTTCAAGGTGACTTTAATCTGTTGCCATTTATGTTTTCGCCATTTTATTCAGGTGTCATGGCTGATTTTAAAACTCAAGACCCTTCATCACCAGATATTGGAGGCGGTGGCGTTGATTCATTTGCTTTGAATTCAACCGAACAACAAGCAGCTGGTGATGATCTGCAGACAGTGGCTGTGCCAAAACATCACTTTGCGCTGCATGACATGGCCGGTATCAGCAGTTCATTTTATGCCGAAGTGATCAGTGCCCAACATGCCGAGTTAGATGGCCTGTTGCCAGTTTACAATTATTGGCCAGTCAATCAACCACAACAAAACAAAGCCAAAAAATATGCTTTTGCTGATGGTGGTGATTTGGATAACTCTGGAGTGGCCAGCATGCTGCGTCAGGGCACACAAAACATCATCTCGTTTTTAAACACCGAAGTAGCACTGGGTTATGACAAAGCCTTGGGCTTGGTGAAAGTGGATGACCAAGTGCCTCCGCTGTTCGGCTACCAACCCTACACCGAAGGTCATGGCTATGTACCCTACAAAAACCACAAGTCACTTAAGCCAGGGTATGAGGTGTTCAGAGCGAACCAAGTGTTTCTTGAACAAGACTTTGATGACTACTTGACGCAACTTTGGCAAGCTGCACAAGCCGGTGGTACAGCTTTGTGTTATCAGCCAGGCTTGAAGGTTCTGGCCAATCAGAAATACGCCGTTGAAGCTGGCGCAGTCAACATGCTGTGGGTTTATAACAACCCAGTCAAAGCGTGGTGCAAGCAATTAAAATTCACCGTGCGGCTGGGCATGAAGCTGAAGTTTTGGCTGTTCAATGATTTTCCCAATTACCAAACGATTGATTTGGGTTTGACCCCCAGGCAGGTCAATTTGTTGGCCCACCTGTCGTGTTGGAATGTGGCATCGAAAAATACCCAAGGCAACCCCGATGGCATAACCAACCGCGCCATGTTTGAGTGGATGTATCAGAAAAAATAAAAAGATTGTTTAATCTTTGGGTTCAATCACAAAAAAAAGCCAGCTGATACGCTGGCTTTTTAGTTATAGAAAGTACTATTGAATCAGTAGCCCGGGCCAGTATGTAAACCCGATGGTACGGCTCTGAAATAATTATAATTGAATGTCTTTTCCTCCTCAGTGGTGTTCCACTCAGCCTCTAAAATGCGCAAATCTTCTTGTAACTGATTAAAGATTTGGTGCATGGGTTTTGCAAACTTTTCATCAACGCCTTCAAGCAAGTAAGTGAAGTCATCCAACAACAAAGTAAAGCGGGCTTTACCCGTGGCCAAAGCCACATAAGCCAAAGAACGCCAGTCATCAACCGCATAGGTCGAACCGTCTTTAGGTACCTGTGTTTTACTGATTCTGGGATCCAGCGCCGCTCGGATGCCGGTGGTGCCATAAACCTGGTGTCTGATAACCAGGTGATGAATGGTGTCTGAGGCAAACCGAGCCACACCTGATTTGGTTTTAAAGTCATCATAACGTTCAGGTAAGCCTTTCAGCATCACCAGATTCAAGCCATCATGAAAATCTTGTAGGTACTTATCGTTAACCACCGCTTCATCATCGGCATAAATGACGTCAATCAAGTTGCTGGTGTATTTGTGCCATATCTCGGCGTATTTCAGTTCCCAATTGATGGCAGAGTTGGGTAACACGTCATTGTCATCATCCAACATCAGCTGTTTTCTGTATTCAAAGTTCTCATCGGTACCGTACTCAAAATTGGCATAAGTATGATTCAAATGATCAATCATGCCATCGTGGGTGGTGGCAAAAATCTGCGAGAACACAGCACCGTCCTGGACCAAATGCTCGGTGGTGATTTCCTCGGCCAGCTCATGCGAGAACAAGTGTAAATACATGAAAGTGCGGAACGGGTGTTGCCATTGGCCTTGGACATCGAAAGCGTTGTGCATGGTCACTTCAACCAAGTTATAAGTCATGTGGATTTCAGCCAAGTGTTTACCGCTAATTACTTCATAATACAAGGATGCCAGCACTTGGGCTTCAACTGCCCTGAATTCTGGGTCATGTGGATTGGCTGATATGACTTTGCCTGATGAAGGTGCTACCACAGCGGTTAGCTGTAGCTTTTTCAGATCATTGTTGATGGCAAAGTGGGCCCCGCCACCGTAGGCTTCAAAATCAGCCTTGGTTTCAAAGTGTTCCAGATAACTGAAGTCGACTTCGAGGCCGCCACCTTCACGCGCTGTCAAAAACGGCGAACCCACGCCTGATTCAACCAGGTAAGCCAATAATTGGCCCTCCTTAAATGCCTTGATCACAGGTTCAGGTGTGGTTTCAAAATGGCCTCGATCGGGCAGGGTGTAACCAAAAAGTTTCCTGGAAAAAAACTTCGGCCAAAAGTCACGGCCATCACTCCAGATGGCCATCCTTTGTTTATCAGCCAGCGGTGTATTGACATTAGACTGTGGAATCACATGGTCTAACATGGCGATGGCCTTAAAGCCTTTCGTCGCTTTATTCAGCAGTTTTTTGAAAATCGTTACATTGCGCTCAATGTCCTCATCGGCAGGGATGCTCAAATCTTTCATTAAGTACTGGGAGTGGACCTGATAATATGGTTTCAGTCTGGATGCAACTGGTCTGTCATTGGTGTTGTTATAAACTTGACTCAAGTTGAACGGTTTAGGAAAGCGCTTGGCGCTGACCAAAACAAAGTACTGTAAAGTCCAAATGGCATGACTGAACACCGTTCTGAAAGCCTGAAACACTTTGGGAAAGGCATAGCCTACGGCCACCATAGCGGCCAAACAAACCACAATAAAACCCCACCAAAGCACTGACCACTGTGGCAAGGACACTGCCACATCGTGTGAAAAGTTTGGGCTGGCATTGGTTATCTTCACCAATGCCACATACAAACAAACACCCGAAATGGTACTCAAAGTATGAAACCCAGTACTTTTTAATGGTGTGGCTGTGGTAATCAGTAAAGCCGTTAACTGCAGCACCGATTGGGCCACCAATAAATAGGCCACCGCTGAGCCACCAAAAGGTATGCTGTGGGTCAAGACCAAAATGATTTGGGTGACTTGTAGGCCAGCCAACATTATAAAGACAAAACCAGGGGCGCCATTAAAAAACAAAGCAAAGCCCAAACCAAAAGCTATGGCTCCTGACAGGTATAATAGTACCAGGCGCATGCTTGGATCGGTAATCAATATACAGATGAAGAAAAATAAAATAGTAGCCACCACTGGCCCAAGGTTCAATAACCTGATGTTACGAATGAACCGATGAAAAGGTGTGTTGGTTTGTTGGAACGCTTGACCAGTGAGCAGTAACCAAAGCTCAAAGATCATGCCCAGCGCACTACCGAAAATGGTAAAAGCAAATGGCAGCCAAGCCCAAGTCGCCAAAGCCGAATCAGTCTTTGGTGGTTTTAAAAATGGTAACAAGTCACTGAGCCAAGGCAAGAAAGCCTGTTGTGGCTCGGTCAATTGCACATACATCAGTGTTGACAGCACTGCCATGAACAGCAGGCTTAAAATTGATAACAATGAGCCTGGTATTGAATAGCTGATTTCAGCCGGCTTTTTGAAGCGTGCCTCAATCGCGTAGCTTATCGGTGTATTACCCTGTTGTGCATTACTTTTTGTTGTCATAACTCCCCCTTATACAGTTATATACATGTTGCACCCCGATCAAAGAACATGATGAGGTGATGAATGAGATTTGATTTTAGTTATACATATTAGTATAGCGTTAATAGTTCTCATTGAACAAGCTATAATTAAAAAAGGGTGGTTGAGGCTGTTTGATAATCTTTGGGTATGGTCATTAGGGACAAGTGCTACTCTGGCCAAGTTATATAAAATGGTTATTGGCTGTGACTGAAAACAAATCAGCCACACCAGCTATGTCTTTATCAATTAATGATGACTTAAAAGATGTGTTGGGCTATTTTTTCCACATGCGAGGCAACACATCGGTTTTGTTGGGGTTCTTGCGGTGGTGGTAAGCCATGAAAATATGGCCGGTGACAAACAACAAAAGCACCCAGCCCATTTCACCGTGAAAGTTACCACCCAAATCCATCATCCATTCGATGCGTTCGCCTTCAAAACCTGAAAAAACTGGAATCCCAAACACCTCAAAAGACCGTCCAGAACCGTACTGTCTGATCAATGCCACAATGGGCGTAAGTAAAACCAGAGCATACAACGACAAATGTCCCAGTTTCGCTGCCATGCCTACTGAGGGCGGTCGGTTGTTCCGATTCATCAAAGCCCACACCAAACGCAACACGATTAACACCAACAACACCACACCCAAGGGCTTGTGCGACGGCCAGAAAAACGCCTCAATTGCCGTGTCCTCAAAAAAGTAGCGTGCGCCAGCGCTGAGAAACTGCCACAATAGCAGCAGGGCCATGCCCCAGTGTAATACCTTTGTGATTGTGCCGTAAGCTGCTGTTGTGTCTTTCATTGATATGCCTCTTTTTGTTATTCAAATCATTGATAAATATACCATATTTGAATTATTTTGGGATTGTTTTAACCAAGTAATTCAACCAAGCAAGTCATGTCATCTTGGCTGACAGACAAATCAAGCCAGTTGGTGCTTATTGAGACACACTTTTCGCTGGTGCTTTGTGGTTATGCCACAACAGCCAGCCAAGTCTACCAACCACGATGGCTATCAAGCCTGTGGTGGTGGTGCCTACTGTTGAAGTGATCCAAGTTTGACTGAAAATCAAAGCAAAAACAAATATGACCCAGATTAAATCAAGCAATATGAAGGCCTTGATTAAGCTTGGGCTGAGGTGGTCGCGATTGCCACACCAAAGTAACAACATGCCAATCAAATTCAAAGCCATACCCAATAATAAAACCACTACCTCAGGCACTTGCTTGGTGGTGCTGAGGAAATCAATCACTTGACTGGGCATGAAAACCAGTAAAGCGCCAATGATTAAATTGATTAAACCATTGAGTTTGAGGATGATACTGGTTTCATTCATATTCATAATAATGTGTTAAGGCACTTCTTGTGTGTTGTGCATGGCGGTTAATAACTGTTGATCTGTTGCTTGCCAATAATCACCGGCTTTTAACTTAAGTTCTTGCATCAAGCTCATTGCCTTAATCTGATCGTCGTTATTGAAAGCTGCCACTGCTTGGTATTTTTGAAGTGGGTAGATAAATGGTTCGAGTGCCCGTGTTTGTTCAATGTTGGCAATCAATAAATGTGGTTTGTAATTGAGGTACAAATCATTCAAGCGATTGAGGGATTCACTTAATGGCAACGGTTTGACTGGTTGTGAAAATGCCTGTACAGCAGTCAGATAGTGCTTTTCGGCTTCCGAATCATTGCCTGCCAATCTGGCTGAATCACCCAGATAAACCAGCATCCTATCAGGGAATGATGGCAGTAACTGTTGTGATAGTTTTGTGGCTTGGTTTTGATCCTCTTGATGAATGGCCAACATGAGTTTAAGCGATGCCAATTCAACCTGCCAATTCGCATCAGGGTTCTCAGCTGTCATTTGCTCAACCAGGTCTATGACTGTTTTGGCTTGGATTAAATTATTGTCGGCCAGATGGAGCTTCATCATCCAGTGGTAGGCATCAATTTTGTAAGCCAGGAGGTCAAGCTTGGTATTAAGTTCGAGCACATCTTGCCATTGTTCAAGGGCGAGATTGAACCTGCCTGTTTGTTGATAAATCATCGCCAATTTACTGCGATTACTGCTGATTGAACGGGGGTTATTGAGTTGCTTGGCATAAGATAAAGATTCTTTGACCAATTTTTCTGCTGTTTGAAATTGGTTGGCATCAATTAACCAACCGGCCAATCGTGATTTGGCTAGCATCTCATAACGCAGATTACCTGAGTGTTGATAGGCTTGAATGGCGGCTTTAGATTGTTCAATTGCCAGCGGTAAATTATTCATGTTGGCAGCCACTTTTGCATAGGTGTTCATGATAGACCCATACCTGCGATGCTGCATAGACATATCGGGTAAATCCAGCGCCAACAACAAGCGTTGTTCAGCTTCATCATATTGATTCATGTCACTGTACAAAATGGCTTGGTTGATATAAATGGCGGCCATACCATCGGTGTTATTGGTGGCCTCGGCGCTCTCAAGTGCAGCTTCATAAGCTTGGTTTGCGGCTTCAGGTTCATCGAGTATGTTGAGGGTAATGCCTTTGGCAACAGCAACGCGAAATGTCAGCCACTGGTCGTTGCTATTGATGGCATTGAGAACGCTGATGGCTTTTTTGGTGTCACCCTGTTTTCTCAAGGCTATGGCCGTTTCGTACCAAGCCAATTTGAACCTAGGGTCAGCCTCAGTGGCTTGCGTATAATAAACCAAAGCCTGTTCACTGTTGCCTTTGATTTGTTCAGTCAAGCCTTGAAAAAAACTCAGCAAAGCGGATTCATTTTGGGTGAATACATTGGCATCAATGATTTGTTGTGGCGACTCCAGTCCATCTTGTTGTGCTACCCAATCAGCGATTTGCGGGAATAACATGGATAATCTGGCGCTAATTAACTGAGTTTGTTCAACCTCGATGCCACTTTTTGAAAGGCTCAAATCAGCATGGTAATTATTGATGCTACCCTCATCGTTGGGCTGTTGGTACAAATCTATATGAACCACCCAATCAGTTTGCTTGGCGACTATCAAATCTATAGTTAATCGGGGTTTTTGAGTATCTGTGGTTCTGATTCTTTGTATCTTTTGTAGTTCTATCTGCGGGTATAAATGCAATAAATAGCCCAAGTAAGTGCTGCCACCATCAAGCAACCAATCATCTTTCGCTGCTTTTTGTGGCACAGCAGATTTAGATGCATTGTGTGCTGTGCTTGAACTTTGCCACGAGGCTATTTCGTTAGTTTCCTTATCAGCACTCAGCCAATAGCCCAAAGGAATTGTCAGAGTTATCAACAGCAAGAACAGCCATATTTTGTTGTGTTTTTGTTTTTTCGATGGAGTTTGTGTTGTGTGTTGTTGTTCAATGGCTGGCAAAAATCTGATGCCTTGGCCATAAACGGATTCAATATAATCACCTGGTTGTGCTGTATTAAGCGCTTTACGTAGTTTTAAGATACATTGATCGATGGTGTTATGAGTTACCACGCGACCACCCCACACATGTTCGATCAGAGCGTCTCGATCAATCAGTTGGCTGGGGTTTTCTAAAAGGTACACCAGTAAATCGTGACATTTTTTGGTCAATTCAACGGGTATACCTTCATGCTCTAATTGTTTTTGTTTGGCGTCGTATCTGAACGCCTCAAAGTGGTAATTCATTCGAGTAGAGGTCTTCCTTTTAATACATAGTTTAATGGGCTGTGTTCAATCACACTATAGCATTGAGCCGCATCTGGGATAAAATTAATTTAAGTGCATTGAATTGAAAAATTCAAGATAAAATCAGGTTCTGCTCATCATTTATTTAATACAGCTTGTTATATTTATGGCAAGTAATAAACAAGTAGTATAGGTGAGTAGAATGAAAAAAATTGGCTGGGGTTTTGGGGCTTTAACTGTTTTGTTTTTTGTCGTTGGGGCTTGGTTGTTGTTTACTGCTGCCCAGAGCATGACTTGGCCATCTGTTGATGGCAAGGTGGTTGAATCCAAAGTCGTTGGCCGCATCAATCAAGCGGGGGATACCCTCAGGCGTTACATTGATTATGTGGTTGAAGTGAAGTATTCCTATTTCTACCAGGGAGAATTGTATTTTTCAGAGCGTTATTCTTTAGGCACAGGAACAACAGTTAAGGATGGATTTGATGATAAATATTCGGCCAGAGTATGGCTACTTAAATCACCCTTTACAGCCGATCAACCAGTGACGGTTTATTTTGATCCAGATAACCCACAAAGTTCGGTATTGAAAACTGGCATTTTGTGGTCCACTTGGGTTCCTATGATCATGGCATTGTGTTGTGGTGTTTTGACTTGGATGTGCTTTTGGCTGAATCTTAAAGTTTTAACTCAGAATAAAGAGCAAGCCCAGAATCAATAAAGTCGGCAGCAACAAAAATGTCAATACCATGATTCCACCCTGAACCAATTGAGCTGTTTCAGGCTTTTTGCCCCGGTTTTGGATGCGTTTTTTTTCGACTGAACTGAGTTAATGGGTCTCAAAGCAGGGTATCTTTTCCAATTGTTGGCGCAAACTTAAAACCATTTGAAATAAGCATGAGAGCATCTCAGCATCAGGGTTTATATTGGGTTTGGTAGTCAGGTTAATGGATAGATGACCTGGTAACAGTTCCAACTCCCAACTGACCAATGTGTCGCAGTTACTTAACTGTTGTGCGCTGACTAAAAAATCTGAGTGACTTAATAATTTATTAGCCATTTGGCTATCTTGATGATAAACGCGATTGATGCCAATGGTTTTCTTGCTGCGCCTGAATCCTTTGAGTTTCAGGATTTTGTCAAACAACCAGGCGATAAAAGTAACGCTTGAGACAGTCGTGATCAATAAGCGGCTTGGTTTCTCAACGACGCAATGAAAGCCCAGTCGCATGCCAGATGACTGGCGGATGCGAACAGCCGATTCGCTGTTTACTCCAATGTATTGGTGCTTGGACAGCAGCCGCCAATCCAGCTCCCATACTGAACCATTGTGTGTTCTGTGGTAGCCAGAATGTGGCGGCCAATGGTCAACAAATGGTTGCCAGCCCGCTGCTTCAAATACTTGGCGCATGGGTGTCATTCAAAACCATTGTTGTATATCAAATCATTGCCGCATTGCACAATAACCAACCTATTGGTGCCGGCTATAACGCCGCTGCTGACGCCAACTGTTTCACAAGTATTTCCAGGGTTATTGGGTTGTGTGGCGATGGTAACGTTGTAATTGTCACCATCAGATAATTCGGTAGCAAATGGTGTGATGCCATTTTGGGTGATGGTCAAATTATCGCCGCCGTTATTTTGTAGGACCAGCCCTGGACCAGTCAGTCCACTGACATTAACACCTAACAGATAGGTGTTGTCTGCACAGCTAACCATCACGTCAATCACATCATCACCAGCAACTATGCCAGCACCATTGCTGACAGAACAAGCCTGACCATTCGGTTCTGCACTGATGCTAACCGCATAATTGCTGCCATTGGTTAAGGGTTCATCAAACACAAAACCACCATTGCTCATGATATTCAAGTCATCACCGCCGTTATTCTGCAGCACCAAACCTGGTGCGCTTAAGCCATTGACTGAGCCACCAATAAAGTAAGTGTTATCAACACACACAACGGCTACATCCGTTACATCTGCTCCAGATACAGTACCGCTGCCATTGCTGATGGTGCAGATTTGGTCGTTGGGTTGTGAACTGACCTCAACCGAGTAGGTGCTGCCATCGATGATTGGCTCAGCAAAAGTAAAAGCACCATTGGCCATGATGTTCAAATCATCGCCGCCGTTGTTTTGCAGCACCAAACCAGCTGCACTTAAGCCAATGACTGAGCCGCCAATGAAGAAAGTGTTATCAACACATACTACGGCTACATCCGTTACATCTGCGCCCGATACAGTGCCACTGCCATTGCTGATGTTACAGATTTGATCGTTGGGTTGTGAACTGACATCAACTGAATAGGCGCTGCCATCGTCGATAGGCATATCGAAAGTAAAACCACCGTTGTTGGTGAGGGTTAGGTCATCACCGCCGTTGTTTTGTAGCACCAACGTTCCGGATAAACCATTGACCGTGCCACCGATGTCATAGCTGCCGCCTGAACAAACCACACTGATGCTGGTGTCACTGCCAGAAATGATGCCAATACCATTATTCACTGTGCAGGTTGAACCATCATTTGGTTGAGTCAACACCATCACTTCATAAGGCGTACCATCGGCTAATTCTGAGGCAAATGTAAAATTGCCATTGTTGTTAATGATTACGTCAAAAATACCATTATTACGCAAGACCAGACCAGTCCCAGTCAATCCACTGACTGAACCTCCAACACTGTAGGAGTTGGTTGAGCAAAACACATCGACATCGGTAATGTCATCGTAACTTAATGTACCAGCTGAATTGACAATGGAACAGGTGTAGCCAGCTGGTGTGTTGGAAATACTCACCGTATATGAACTGGTTCCACTGACATCATTTGGAAACTCATATTCACCGTTACTGGTTAAGGTCAATAAATTTGAACCATTGAGGGCTAAATCTAATGATCCATTAAAAGGTAAACCAATCAATTGACCGCCAATCAAATAACTCCCTTCATAGACATATACTGCACCTGCATTTAATGCATCATTATTGGGTGAGGTGATTGTGCTGTTGGCATCACCATCTTCTGAAGTAGCGCTAATCACAATGTGATTAAGGTTTATCGCAACCGATTCTCCAAGATTGTCACCAGGACCAGTTCTCGCTGCTTTTAGGTACTGCTTTTGTTGCCATTGTGAACCATTTCGAGCAAACACATAGCTTACACCAGCGTCGCGTGCAAAATTATTAGGCGATGCCATGGTGCTTAATTCATTACCATCTTCCTCAGGTGCTCCAATAATCATCGTATTTCCAGCAATGTCCACAGCATAACCGAATTCATCTTCCGAATCTGTATTCTCAGCTTTAGTATAGGCTTGCTGTGTCCAAGTGTTTTTTTCGCGAATATAGACGTAAACAGCACCGGCATCTATGGCATTATTATTGGATGAATTTATGGTGCTATTGACATCGCCATCTTCCAAGTGCGCACCCACAACTACAGTTTCATCATCGATCGCAACCGAGTTGCCAAATTCATCTCCAGCTCCGGCATTGTGCGCTTTTAAATAAGCTTGTTGACTCCAAATCGATCCATCTCGCGTGAATACGTAAGCTGCACCTGCCTCAGTCGCGGCATTGTTGGGTGCATTAACCATGCTGTTGGCATCACCATCTTCTTCAATAGCACCAACGACAATGGTATTGCCACTAATAGCAACTGCATTGCCAAAGTAATCATTGGATTCAGCATTGCTGGCCTTGAGGTAAGCGTCAAGGTTCCAATTCTCGCCAAATCCTCTGTAAACGTAAACAGCTCCGGCTCTGGTGGTATTATTGTTAGCATTTTCAGCTGTACTATTGGTATCACCATCTTCATAAATACTCCCAACCACAATGGTACCGCCATCTATAGCAACGGCTGCACCAAAATTATCAAAACTTTCTGCATTACTGGCCTTTAGGTAGGCTGCTTGATCCCAGGTTCCTCCGCTGCGGGTGAAAACATACGCTGCTCCGGCCTGAATTGCATTGCTATTTGGTGTTGATGCTGTGCTGTGGCTGTCACCATTTTCTCGGTAGGCCCCGACTACAACTGTCGAACCTGAGATGGCTACAGCATTGCCGAATAAGACGCCTGCTTCAGCATTACTGGCTTTTAGATAGGCTTCTTGTGCCCAGTTGAAACCATCAAAACTAAAGATATAGGCCGCACCTGTGGCAGAAGCGCTGTTATCGCTGCTGTCACCATTGATTAATCCTGATGTACTGTCCTCATAAGGTGCGCCAATCACCATGTAATTTCCAGATATGGCCACTGATGTTCCAAAAAAATCAGACTCATCAATAACCGTTGGCTTCAAGTAATGCTCGTAGCTAAAACTCGGATCAATGGTGATTGGATAAGTGGCCAAGCGGTCATCTATGATCAGGTTAAAGTGGTCACTGCCATCGGCCAATTGCATGCGACTGGGCAGCACCGTGCCATGGGCATCCCAGACCTTCAGTCTGTCATAGTTGATTTTTTGGCCGTTCTCAGCAGTGAACACCAACTGGTTGTCCTCCTGAGAAACTTGGGTGTTGGTATCGATTTCGATGCCCACTTTTATTTCGTGACTGCCGGTGATGGGTCGAGTTTTGAGGCCAAACCACTGTTCGGTTTTATCCGCAGAGTTAACCCACCATTCCTTGATGGTTGGACTGTGGTGGTAATACAAATTATTGTCTTTAATCTCAATTTCTGGTTTGCCATTTATCTGCTGTGAACCAATCGAATTTAATTTCATGCCAATGCGAATGTGCTTGTTTTTAATGGTGGTCATGCCATCAGGCGCATGTTTGACCTGCCAGCCTTGAGCTGCATTCAAAGCAGTATAAAACCCATTTTCGAGGGGTTGGGGGTGGTATTTAGATGCCGCTATCTGTTTTTGAATGCTTTGCCATTGTTCCGAGCTCACACCTTTAGGCGGGGCGCTGGCCCAGCTACAGCTGGTAATGATTAATAAAAAAATTAAGGTCATATTGAATTGCGCTTTCATGGTTTCTCTCCTACACACTGAGTTTATCTGCTTGGTGTCTGTTGTGTTGAATGGCTTATTCAAAGCCATTACTGAAAATGATTTCATTGGGATCAGAAAAATACGCTGTGATGGTTTTGTTGCGGTCCATGACCAATGCACATGGGTTGCTGTCATCATTACAATCACCAAAATCAACTTCCCATCGATCGAAAACCATGCCGTTATCTGCCGTTGCCACCAATGATAAATTTACCCCCAAAGCAAAACCATATTCACATGTGGTGAAACAATTGATACCCGCATTGCCACTGATTGAGCCCGGTCCGATGACATCAACAGTCAAGTTCAAATCATCACCGCCTTGTTGGTATAAGATGATTTCTGTGAACCTGCCAGGGTGGTCAGTTCGGCCGGTTAGGTCGCCTCCTTTGGACTCAAAAACCACTCCCACTAAGGGTGGGTCTTGATTCAAATCTTCAACCACTTTTGGGCGTTCTGAGGGGTCGTCACTGTTGTTGCCGTTGATGTATTGTGAGATGATTTGGGTGCTCTGATTCTCAACATCATAAAGCAGCACATCTTTGCGATTGTCATCATCGCTTATAAAATCCACATCAAAAATAGAGCCACCATCTTCAAATTCGTAGCTGACATAACGACCGGAATCAGAAATGGCATAGAAATATATTTGTGGACTGTTGGTTGCTACTGGTAAGCCATCATCGTTACGCGTTACTAAGTAATGCGATTGGCTGATGCGATCGTACATGATGAGTTGTTCATTATCGGCTTCGGTGTAATCTTCAGGCGTGAGATTTTGTGCGGTGCTTTTGAACACCACGCGGTTGCCATTCTCAGAAATATATGGCGCATAAGAATCACCATCAGCTTCCAAGCCTGCGACTGTGGCTGATGCTCTGATGATAGAACCATCGGGCCATCGCTGCATGAATACATCACCCAGTCCATTGGTATCAGCGGGAACCAATTCTGCGCTGTTTGAATTGAATGTGATCCAAACATTGCTGCCGCTGCCACTGATGTCAGGAAAAAACCCACCAACAGCTTCACCAGTGCTGTTTTTACTGACTAAAGTGATTGCTTGGGTTAATGGAGAATAAACATAAACATCACTGTTGTTATTTTGGTCGTTTACATCAAATGACTCATAGGTAGCGAATACCACTTGGCCATTGTTATTGACTTGTGCATACAAACCAATCGCGATTTGTGTGTAGCTGTCATTAAGGCGATCGTATAAAAACAAATAATCAGAGCTTAAATCTATTTCTCCAGAAGGTTGAAAGTATTCAGAGGCATACACCACATAACGCCCTGATGCTGAAATTTGGTTGACGGAGAACACTTTGCGACCAATGATTTGGTGGCTGTTGGTGTGACGGTCAAATAGGTATAAATTCCTCTCAGCTGGAACCACTTCGTTAGTCAAATTGGTGGCGTCAGAAGCATAGACCACTGACATTTGATCACTGCTGATGGAAGGTAGATAGGAGCCATTATTAGCGGTCATTGGGTCATATGCCGCATTGCTCAAGTGCAGCAACTGACCACTGTTATTGTTTAAGGCATAGAGTGATTGATGAAATGGTGAGACTGCAGCTGTAGTTAAGTTAGTGGCTCTTGATGAAAATACTACCCGAGAACCATTGGTAGAAATATTGGCTTTGCTGAAAGTCTCATTGTTTGCTGGTTCATCATTAGGGCCGATTGTGATTTGTGTGATTTCTTCAGTGTCCAAATCATAACGGAATTGATCGAAATAGGGGTCATCAACCAAGGGTGATATCAGACCTGTGGTGTTGTCCCTGAAGAACACCACTGTACCATCACCATTGATGGTGGGTTCAAAAGGCACTGTGTCGGTCAATTCATTACCCTGTGGGGACAGGTTAATGCGACTGATTACACCACCATCGTATAAAAACAAGTCTTTGACTCCATTGTTATCACCTGGCACCAAATCATCTTGAGAGGTGACAAAAACCACCTGGCCAGCATTGCTCACACTCATTTTGCTGATTGATGAATCAAATGCTGCTGAGGAATCGCCATTGGGTGTACGATTAATCAAAGTAGTGGTGCCATTCAGGGTGTCTCTGAGGTAGACATTGTCTCCGTTGTTATTCAAAATCTCGTCTATCATGTTTTGATCATCAGTTGAAAAGACCACGTATCGGTTGTTATCACTGACGTCGCCAAAATTCAAAACGAAATCATTGGCACCGGTGATGCCATCTATAGAAACGGAAATCAACTCATACTGGCTGGTGATCAAATTTTTTCTATAAATTTGGACGCCAGAGCCGGCATCTGGGTGAATCAAATTAGAAGTTGTGAAAGTAACGTTTTGTGCATCATCAGATAGGTAAATATCATCACTACGCACTGAAAAGTAAGTGGGTAAGCCGATGTCACTGTGGTTGTTTACGACTCCTGTTTGTAAGTTCTTAACATACAGTGACTCATTGGAAAAACCCACACCATCTGGTAATTGCGCTGACCTTGAGCTGAATGCAATCCATTGACCATCAGAAGTGGGTGCACTGAATGCATCAATGCCATAATCGGTGATCTGGTTGCCCTCATTGTCGGTGGAGACAAGGGTAGTAACGCCTGTTTGCAAGTCTTTGATAAATAAATCGGCTAATTTATTGGTGTCATCAAAGACCAGGTTGGTGGCAACACTCAGGAAACTGACATAACGACCGTTGGCTGATATTTTGGCATTAACAATGTCGCCATTGATAACAGTACCAGCAGTAGATTCGGGTTGTGATAACCAATGTAAAACATTTGCTTGGATACCAGATGATAACGTTAAAAGTAAGATTGTTGTGGTGAATTTCATCGTATATTCCTGTTGGCTTGCGTATCAAAACCATCAGCAAAGATGATGTCTGATGTAGCTATGGTCAATAACACCGGTGGGCTGGTGTCTTGGCCACCGTTGCTGGTACCGCCGTTGTCGCGCAAACTGATTGATAATTCTGCCTGGCCACTGGCATCTGCTGCTAACTCAAAGCTGATTTCACCGGTGGCTGAATCAATACTTGGAAAACCAGCAAAGAAGCCTGTTGGTGCTGATAAGATTTGCGTGACAAAAACCAATGTTTGATCGCTTTCATTGCTTGGGCCAGGGGTTAAATTACTGGCCCAAGATAAGGTCACATATTGGCTCGGTGTGCCAACCAAAACATTTGAGTTCACATCAAATTGGGGTGCATCATTGACCGGTTCAATATTTAAAGTCACCACTGCACTGGCATCATTGATGCGATCGCTTATGCTGTATTCAAATGTCGTCAGGCCGTTGGCATCTGTATCGAATGGAGTGAATTCAAAGGCACCATCTGCCAACAATTCAACCACGCCCACATCACCGCTGCTGTTGAAACTGCCGGCAGATATGACCCACAAAGTGTCGCCATCAACGTCATTGGCCAGCAAGCCTGATTGAGGTGTTTGCAGTAAAACTTCACCCTCAAGTAAATCATAATCATCATCAATGGCATTAGGCGCTTCATTGGCTGGCGATGTCCCCAGCTCTACAGCACCAATGTCACATCCTGTGAGCGCATTGGGAACATCCGGTTGATCGATGGTTCGTAAATTGGTTTCTGGGTTATGTTGTTGTCGTTGATCTGATTCTATGATGTTGCATTTACCGTTATCTATCGCCAGGCTGTTGTTCAGCGGTAAGCGAGTGGGGGTGATGCCGCCATTGTCAGCGAGTGGCGATAACAGGGGAATGATGAGTATGGGAATTCCACCGACCCAATCATCATTGATGTTTGGCTGTCCAACAGGGAAGGCATTGGCACTGCTTTCGTTGTTACCTATCAAGTTATAACCAGTGGAGATGATGGCGCCAGCCAAATCAGGTGCAGGGTCTTGAGAATTATCGCTGTTGGCAGCGACGATGGTATTAAACAAATTGACTGGTATGGAAGAAGATGAATAAATGCCGCCGCCACCGGAATCATTGCCGGTTTGATCGCTGTTAAAGTCTGATTCATTTGAAACTATCGTGCTGTGTTTCACTGTAACTTCTGAAATTTCGTTGGGATAACCAGGTCCGCCCATGGCCAAAGCGCCACCTACACCGTCTGCAATGTTGTCTGAGAAAGTGCTTTGTTCAATGTTGACGACTGATTCAAAGCCCACGCCATTGGCACGAATCAAGATGGCACCGCCGGCAGCATCATCCAGTGGGTTTTGTAAACCAGGAAGGTTTGTTGCTGTGTTCCTCTCAAAAGTACTGTTCTTAATATCAACTTGTTGGTTGGCACCAATAAAGATGGCTCCGCCACCAGCGTTACCGCTGCTTTCTGCATATACAAAATTATCAGCAAAATAACTGTTATTGATCACTGTGGAATTATCAAAGCCTCCAAACAAAGCCAATGCGCCACCGCCTAATTCAGCATTATTGCCTATGAAGTTAACCCGATTGATCCGCAAAGAAGAACCGTTGTAATGTTGTCCCCATATAGCCGCGCCGTAGAATTCGGATGTGGCGCGAATGGAAGAACTGTCAAACGACACATCTCTTATGATGAAAGTTTGGTCTGCCAAATTATTAAACACTTTAAAAACCCTGTTCTGTGCAATACCAGTAAAAGTAACCAGTTCCTTGCTGGGGCCGTTGATGATGACAGATTCGGCTAAGACCAACTCAGTGACGGTGTTGAATGTGGTTGGAAGTATGGCGGTATCAAAAGTGATGACGTCAATGATTGGGTGAGCTTCACCAGCAGCACATTCACCCAGCACTGCACCCGATGGGGTGTTGTTGTTGGCTGCGTCAACTGCCTCACCTAATGTACACAAACCATCATCAGCAGAGGCTGCAATCAAAGCAGATGAGTTGATGGTAATAGTTGCTGTTTGGCCGGGCAGTGCCCAGGTCAATGACAAAATCACAGCATGTGCAAAGGTGATGGTTTTAAATAATTTCAACATGTTCAGCTCACGGTTATAAGAGTGATTTGAGTGTATGAAATGCGCTGGCTTAAATCATGATGAAACAATGAATAGATTCTTAATTTTGTTTTTAAATCTTTTTTATTTATGAAAAATATTTAAAAACAGCCTGTTACGCCGCTGTAGGGAATAGGCTGTAATGAATTGTTTAATAAAATTCAATCACATGTTTACAAATTCAAGATAGAGACAGATCAAAAGTCTTTCAGCTCATAACTGGATTTTTTTGCGTCTGTTTATTGAACTTGATTGGCCAGAGCAAAGGCGAAGCAACTCACCTTTGCTTTGGCTGGTCTGAGCTTTATTTCGATTCAGTTAAATCCGTTGTAAAACAATACATCAGTTTCAAATGCTCCGCGATCAACTGCTGTGCCAATGATGCGGTCAACACCATTGATGTCAGTATCCAGTCCAGCGATGGTGACTTGTGCATTACTGCCGCTGTTGATGGCAGGGCTGTCTGAGAGCAGCCCTGTGGGTTGCAACAGCACGTTAATTTTTAAGCGAGGATCGATTGGTTCAGAAACCGTACCTATGATGTTGCCATTGGTGTTGTCGCTGACACCAAAAACAGTCCCATCGACACCAAACAGGTTAAAACTACTGCTTTCTAAAAGCTCAGCTGAAATGTCATCAGGCACGCCAACTTCTCGATTTTTAGCGACAATACTGTTGTGCATGATTAAGTTATCACCAATGGATGAGTAGATGCCGCCGCCAGCGGAAGATATGCCGCGTAATGGGTTATCGAATGATTCACGCAACAAGTCGAAACCGGCATTATTTTCAGCCACTGTTGAATTAAATATCAGGCTGGCATCCATGGTATTACTGCGGGTATAAAGAGCACCTCCTCTCCACTGGCATAAGTTATCAAAAAACAGCGTATTTCTGAGGGTAAAATTTGATTGTTCGCTGGCATACACCGCACCACCATTGCGGTCTGCTTGGTTACGGTCTAACTCACTGCTGAGCACTTCGAAAGGTCGGTCCATATATAAGGCGCCACCGTGGGCATCCGCAATATTGAAACTGAAGACAGTGTTCTCAATGGTCACAATATGGGTTCCAGTGTCGGCAAATATGGCCCCACCTTGGCCCAAGTCTGAAGTACCTGGGTTATCATCACTGGCTTGGTTGAAGGAAAAAGTGCTGTTTTGAATCAGGCTGTCCAATGCGCCTGACTGAAAGGCCAGGGCGCCACCATTGACTGCATCATTGAAACTGAAAGCGGTGTTTTTGGTTTCTAATTTGCCGTTGGAATCAACCACCACTGCACCACCTCTTCCTGAGCTGTTCAGTGGTGTTTCACCATCACTTAAAGTCAAGTCATAAAGCCTGAGTCTACCACCCTGATTGATTTGAAAGTGACGCAAGCCATCGGCTTCTAACTTGATAGCAGGCACTTGAGAATCTGGCAGTGTGCCTTGAATGGTTATGGCACTGTCGATGGCCAATGCAGAATCACTGGTTTGGGTTTGGTATTCGAATTGATCACCGACCAAGTTGAGGATAATAACGGTGGAGCTACCTGGATTGGTTGTGGTGATGTTTTCATCAAACCTGATCAAATCAGGGCCAGAAAAATTGTTTTCATCGTTGGCCTGCTCAACGGCCGAGCGCAAGGTGTCAATGGTGAATACATCGGGACTGATTTCGCTGATCACTTGGCCACCTCCTGTGTCTAAATCTGTTTGTACAATGAATTCAGCAGCTTGGCTTATTCCGCTGAGAAACATCAAAACACATGCAAGCAATTTTATGGGTTGTGTAAAAGTTTTGTTTTTCATGTTGATTCCAGTTTGATTGAAGTTAAGAGGAATAACATAGCTTTGTGGCGAACTTTAATCATGACGTCATCATGAAAACAAGATTAAATTTCATTGAAGAAATATGAAATACTTATTCAGATACAAACCACAAGCTGTGGCATTGTTCACTGTTTTCAGGGCAAAAAGAATACCTTTGGGGCTTCATTCATTTTTGTTCCCGACAAAAATAAAAAGCGAGTGCGGCGAACATATCTAGCAACTTCGGACTTGCTCTTTCTGATTCGCTTTGCTCACCAACCAAGAGTGACGGTCAGGCTTATCACCAGCCTTCCGAAGTTACGTCTCTAATTGTCTAATTGACTGAGGTATTGTTCGGCGCAATTGAGGTGTTTCTTTTGTTTTTCGTCATCCATGCGATCCCATGTTTTTAGTAACATACCAATGCGTGGGTTGGACTCGAAGAATGCACGTTGTTTGTGCATGAAGCGCCAAAACAGGCCGTCCCAGATTGAACGCCAAGCTTCGGACTTTTTGCCACCGGGATAATCACTCATCTTCAAGACATAATTACTGGAACTGATGTATGGTTTGGTCGCCATCAGTCCACCGTCAGCAAATTGACTCATGCCATACACATTAGGCACCATGACCCAGTCGTAAGCATCAATGAATAATTCCATGAACCACTGGTAAACGCCATCAGGGTCAAATTCGCACAGCAGCATGAAGTTGCCCAGCACCATCAAACGTTCAATGTGATGACAATAACCGGTCTCCAAGACTTTTTTGATGGTGACATCAATCGGCTCAATACCGGTCTCGCCGGTGTAAAAAGCTTTGGGGATGGGGCGGTTGAACTTCCAGTAATTGGTGGTACGTTCGGTGCTGCCATGGGTTTCATACAGTCCGCGCATGAATTCACGCCAGCCGATGATTTGTCTGATAAAGCCTTCCAGTGAGTTGAGCGGCACATCATTGGCATCGGCATAAGACAAAGCCCTTTCTACCACCCACTGAGGCGAGAGCAAACCCACGTTCAACATCGGGGTGATGACGCTGTGGTGCAGTATCAGTTGTTTTTTTACCATTGCATCCTCAAAGTCGCCAAAAGCATGAAACCTGGTTTTCAGAAACTCATCAAACCATGCCTCGGCTGCCTCGTGGGTGATGGGGTACCTGAATGATGAATCAGCTGTTGTGTTAAGCTCACCCAAATAATCATTGAAATGTGTTTTCACATATTCATTGGCTTGTTGGTAGGTTGCATTGTCTTCAGGCCAACTGATTTCAGGTGGGGTTTTATCTTTGGGGTACTTTTTGCGGTTATCCTCATCAAAACTCCACTGACCACCAACCGGCTTGTTTTCAGCAGTCATCAATATATGCAAGCGTTTGCGTTGTTGTTGGTAAAATTGATGATGAAAATAGGTGTTTTTATCCTCTCGAAAAAAATCTTTTATTTTCCCTAAAGGTGATAGGAATAAACGACTGTCTCTGCAAGCCCTTTCAATTCCATGTTGTTTGCAAGCCGCGTCAATTTTTCTTTCCAACCAATCATCGGTACTGTCAATGGTGTTGATTTTGGTGATGCCATCATCTGCCAATTGAGCCATCAATTTGTCAACCTGACTGGTTGGTTTATAGGCATCAACATAACGCAATGAATTGACTTTGGATTCAATAAGTTTTGCATAGGCTTGCATGGATGCTCGGTGAAACGCTATTTTTTGTTGGTGAAATTTGTATTGAGTGAAAAATAAATCAACCTCCACCAATATGCAATCGGCATCAGAGGTAACCAAAGGGTTTTTCTTATACAGTTGATGCGGCCATATTATATTTACGCTGTTCATGTTTTCTTCATTCCAATTTCACTGTGAGTTTAATAATCTGGCTTTTTAGTTTAGCAACTTGCGAATATGAGCAAACAATACAAAAAACTGAATCCTGCTGACATTTCTCGAATCATAGAAATGGCTTGGGAAGATCGGACGCCTTTTGAAGCCATTGAAAGCCAATACCACCTTGCAGAGCCTGAAGTGATTAAGCTCATGCGCTCGAACATGCGAGCTTCGAGTTTTCGAATGTGGCGAAAAAGGGTCACGGGTCGCAATACCAAGCATTTAAAAATGCGGCCTGAGGGCGTCAGTCGAGCTTACTGCCCAACGCAATACAAGCACAAATAGCCACATTATTTTATGTTGCCGGTGAAGACACAGTGAAAACAGCCAATATGCCAGAAATAACCTTATATTTATTTTCCAATGATTTGCGCCTATCAGACAACAGCGCCTTACAAGCTGCCATTGATGATGCCCATGAGAACAACAACGCATTGTTGTGTTTGTATGCTCTGGAACCGCATTTGTTCAACCGCACAGGAAACCAAAGTCCAGCCATGGGTGCTGCCCGTTGGCAATTCCTGATGGCGTCTGTATCAGACCTCAAAAACAATTTGAATAACCAGCAGATGGACTTGACTGTCAGCACCTTAGGTTGGGTTGATGCCATCGAGGCGGCGGCAGATGAATTCACCATCAAATCCATCCATGTGAGTGCCACAGCAGGTTTTTATGAACGCCAAGCAATTGAGACCATCAGTCAAAAATACCCGGTAAAAACTCATGACAACCAAAGCTTATATGTGCTCTCTGAGTTGCCCATGACTTTGAATGAATTACCTAAGCACTTCACCCCATTTCGCAAGCGGGTAGAAAAAACTGATTTGCCAGCTGTTTCAGCGACGCCCCAAAGGTGGCCCGACTCACAGCGGTCATGCATTGATCGCTGGTCTGAGTTGTCTGCACATGCAAGTGTAGAGGGCAGTCAATTCAAGGGTGGTGAGACTGCTGGCTTGGCCCATTTGAATCAATATATGGCCAGTGATTTACCCAGTAGTTATAAAAAAGTCAGGAATGAACTGATGGGCTGGTCACATTCAACTAAATTTTCTCCATGGCTGGCATGGGGCTGTGTATCACCCCGACAAATCATGCAGCAACTGCGTCAATACGAAGCTGAGCGTGGTGCCAATGAATCAACTTATTGGATCTTTTTTGAATTGCTCTGGCGTGAGTTCTTTCACTGGAATGGACTGAAACAAGGCAGCCGTTTATTTCATTCTAAAGGTTCTGATGTTGCGACTTCGAAGACACCAAAGGCTTGCGAAAAATTCATTGATTGGTCGAAGGGCCACACTGGCGTACCTTTGATTGATGCCTGCATGAGGCAACTCAATCAAAGCGGATACATGTCCAATCGAGGGCGGCAAATAGCGGCCAGTTATTTGATTAATGATGCTGGAGTGGACTGGCGTTTGGGCGCGGCATATTTCGAACAGCAGCTAATAGATTATGATGTGGCCTCCAATTGGGGCAACTGGCAATACATTGCTGGTGTCGGTGCAGACCCTCGTGGTGGACGGCATTTTAATATTGAAAAACAACAAAAAACCCACGATCCAAAAGGTCATTTTGTCAAGCGATGGGCTGAATATGATGTGACAACACAATCTGTGCGGCCTTCATATGTGCTGAGTTAGGTTGTTGCTTTGTTTTTATTGCGGCGACAGCGCTCGCTGCAATAAATAACATCCGGCCAGCTTTTCTGCCATTTTTTTCGCCAGTTGAAAGTTAATTGACAAACAGGACAAATTTTACTGGGAAGGTGTGGTTTTTTATGCATGTTTTTAATTGATTGCTTGCAGCGCCAGACCACTGGCGGCGGTGCGGTTGTTTACATTGAGTTTGCGGTAGACCTGTTCCAAATGCTTATTCACAGTGCGTTCGCTGATACCCAAGATTTGGGCGATCTCCCAGTCGGTTTTGGCTTGTGCTACCCAGTACAAAACATCGGCCTCACGGCGAGTGATTTTCAGTTTGAGTTTCAGTGTTTGGGTCAAGAGTTTGAGGTTTTGGGCTTTGATTCTGATCAGATGAGAACCATCGTTTTGAGCATGGATGTAACTAATGACCAGGGTGTTTTGTCCTTGTTGCACTTGTAATTGCTGATCTGTCTCTGCTTGTGCCAGCCAGCTTAATAAATGGCTTTTTACTTTGCTGTTAAAGCCTGCAACCAAAGCTTGGGCTTTTTCCGTGGTCCAAATCACATCGCCTTGTTGATTGATAGCAGCCAGATGTTGTCCAGTAGAATCCAGCGCCGCTTTGGTGTTGTTGTTGATTTCAGCATTGCTGATATGTACTTTGACCCTGGCCACCAATTCTGTGTGATTCAGCGGTTTGACCAAATAATCAACGGCGCCTAGGCCAAGTCCATTAACCACATGTTCGGTTTCGCTAAGCCCAGTCATAAAGATAACAGGTATATCAGGGTGTTGTTGTTTGATGATTTTACAGGCAGTAAAGCCATCCATTTCTGGCATCATGGCATCCAGTAAAACCAAGTTGGGAGTGGCTTTTTGCAACACATCAATGGCCTGCTGTCCACTACTGGCTACCAGCACGGTGTAACCCTCAGCGGAGAGTGCCGTGTTGAGTAGGTTTAAGCTGTCGGTGTTGTCATCAACAGCGAGTATGATTGGGTTAGTGCTGGTCATGTCGTTTAATCATACCGGTGAACTGGGTTAAGTTCATGTTTTTTACCGGTGCTATGAGTTGTTTGTGTTGAGGCTCATTCAGTCTATTGGCTTCGAGCATACCTTGCAAATAATTTTCGATGCCGTTGATGTGACCAATGGCAATCATGTTATGTAAAGCAGCATAATCAGTGGCAGAAATACCTACAGTTTTGAGTTGCTCATTGGTGGTGGCAGAGTTCGTTTGTTTTTGCCAGTTTAAGTTTAATGCTTCACTGATTTGACTCATCAATTGATTGATATTAACCGGTTTGCTTAAGTAGTTATGGTACTGAACAGCCAGTGATTTCTCTTGATCTCTGGGGTTGCCCGAAAGCATGATGATTTTTGTCTTTGGTTGATACTCATTGATCCATTTGGCCAATTGCCAGCCATTCATGTTTGGCATGGCCACATCAATTATGGCCAATTCGAAATTAACTTCCAGCAATTTTTTCTTAGCGGCTACGCCGTCAACTGCTGTTGTGATTGAAAAATCATAAGTCTTTAATACATCGGTTAATAATTGTCGGTGGCTGGCCTCATCATCTACCACCAATATTTCATGCCTTTGTGCAAGCCTTGGCTCATTGTTTAACGCAGCTTGGTTGCTCTCAGGCATTTGATTGAATGCAGTCTGTGGCGCTAACATCATTCTGTAAGTAAATTCCGAACCAATGGATAATTCACTGTTAACGGTCAGTTCACCACCCAATAATTCTGCCAGCATTTGGGTGATGGGTAAACCCAGCCCAGTACCGGGTGTTTTGTGTTGTCCTTGTTCCAGTCTTTCAAAAGGGATAAATATTTTTTCTAAGTCTGATTGATCAATACCACAGCCGGTGTCTTTGACGCTGAATGTGGCCACTTGGTTGCGGTATTTGACGGAAAAATCAATCTGCCCCTTGGTAGTGAATTTAATCGCATTTGATAGCAGGTTGATCAGTATTTGTTGCAGGCGTTTGTGGTCTGACTTAACTGTTTTGGGTAGTTTTTCATCAAAGTGGGTGGTAAACGCCAGGCCTTTTTTAGTGGCTTGGTTACTGAACATCAAACTCAACTGTTTCAGCATTTCACTCAAATCAATCCATTCCTGGTGAACTTTTAGCTTGCCGGATTCAATGGCTGAAAATTCTAGTATGCCCTCTATCAAATGAGCCAAGTGCTCACAATTATGACGCATCAAAGTGTATTTTTCTTTGTTGGGGTCTTGTTCAACGGCTTGATTTTCTAGAATTTGAGCGTAGCCCATGATGACATTCAAAGGTGTCCTTAATTCATGAGAAATGGCTAACAGGTATTTGTTTCTGGCAGAGTCTTCAGGCTGAGGTTTTTGTTCATCAATTGGCGCTGTTACCTTGCTCAATTTATCAGCAGATGAACGGAGCTTTTGGGATAGCTTGATGTGGCGAATAGTCAGCCCAATCAAAAACAAAAGTAAAACTACAATGATGATGTATGCTGTCATATTGACGAGTATTCTGCCTACCCAGTGTGGTTGATATAGGGGCAATGATGATAGCAGAATATGGGCTGAAGTCACAGCATGATGTGGTAAAAAAAATGTGATTATGATCATTTTGTTAAACTCTTTTACAAACTGATTACAGATAAGTTGTGTGTGTTATAATTTCCAATTAAATTCAATTTGGTTAGGAGAGAACTATGAAGAAAACCTTATTAGGTCTGGCGTTGTCTTGTGTTGCAGGTGCAGCATTGGCAGCAGAGTATGACGATCGCTGGATGTTATCACCAATGGTCAACTTCAACGCAACTGACAGCGAGAAAAACCTTGAGTCTAATTTTGGTTTGGGGTTGGGGCTGGGTAAATTCATCAATGACAAATGGTCAGTTGATGTTGAATACGATCAAGTCAGTTTGGATCTAGATGCTTCTCCGGGTTCTGTTTCGCAAACAGGCTTGGGCTTGGTAACACGTTACCACTTTAATGAAGGTTCAAGCATGCGCCCATTTTTGAGTGCCGGAATCGGTTGGTTGGATCATGATGGCAGCGGCAGTGCTGCTGCACAGGCGATTGATTCATCTGACATGATGCTCAACCTGGGTTTGGGTGTGCGTAAAATGGTTACAGACAGAGTGGGTTTTATGTCTGAAGTGAAATACCGCCTGGATACCGATGACTACACCGGTACCGCCAGCAGCTATGATGATTATGTTTTCAGCATGGGCTTGAATATCGCATTGGGTGCCGCGGCAAAAGCTGCTGCAGCGCCAGAGATTGTTGAGCCTGCACCACAATTAGATTCAGATGGCGATGGTGTCAGTGATCAAACTGATCGTTGCCCTAACACCCCAGCTGGAATGGCAGTTGATGCTTACGGTTGTCATGATGGCGATGCCGATAATGATGGTGTTAAGGATTCCATGGACAAATGTCCAAACAGCAGAGCCGGTGCGGTGGTTGATGCCGATGGTTGTGAAGTGCAGGTGGTCATTGAATTACAAGGCGTTTACTTTGATCTTGATAAAGCCACTTTGAAAGATGAGTCTATTGCTATTTTAGATGCTGCTGTTGCCACCATGGGTGAGCATGGTTCGATTGTTGTTGAAGTGGCGGGCCATACCGATTCCACTGCTTCAGAAGCTTATAATCAGGACCTCTCAGAGCGTCGTGCTCAAGTGGTTTATAACTACTTGGTTGAGCAAGGTGTTTCGGCAGATCGCATGACTTGGAAAGGTTACGGTGAGTCAAGCCCGATAGCAACCAATGATACGGCCGAAGGCAGAGCCAAAAACAGAAGAACTGAATTGGTTATCCAAGACTGATTTTTACTTCAATAATGTCAAAAAAACCCGATTTATTCGGGTTTTTTTGTGCGCCAGATTCGTGGGTTTTCTGCGGCATATGACTGCATCTTCAATTTTGGAAAAGTGGATATGGTAATCAGGCCATGTTGTTGGGTGTCTTTGATTATGATGTCTTCTTGAAGATAGCGCCTCAATACTTCATTTGCTGGATGCCCAAACGGATTAAATCTGGCTGATGAATTAATGGCCCATTGGGGATCAACAGCTTGAATAAATGCAGCTGTGGATGATGTTTTGCTGCCATGATGCGGCATCAAAAGCACATCGGCTTTGATGGCCTCGAAGTTGTTTTCTGTCAAACGAAATTCAACCGGACTCTCAATGTCTCCAGTTAACAACAAAGCATGATCTGAATTACTTATTTTTAATACGCAAGATGAATTGTTGCGCAAATAGGGTGTCAAGTTATATGGACTGAGGAATTCAAATGTGATGCCGTCCCATTGCCATTTGTTATCGCGCAAACAGGCTTTGTGGTGGTTTTTTGTGCCCCAGACTTGTTTGATTTTGATTTGCTTTTTCAATTGTTCGGCAGCGCCAGAATGGTCGTTGTCTTGGTGTGACAAGACCAAGGCATCCACTGTGTCAACAGACAGTTTGTTGAGGTAGGGTAGGAGCACTGCATCGGCCATATTAAAGCCACTGTCATAGGAAGCGCCAACATCATAGACCAAGGTGTGGTTACGGGTATTTACTACCACAGAAAGGCCCTGTCCGACATCTAAAAAGTGTGCCTTAAAATGATTTGCTTTGATACCCTGATCTGTTGGAAGCAGGCCTGCAATAACCATTACCAAACCCAACAATCGACCTGGTACAGCAGCCGGTAAAATCAATATAAATGCACCGACTGTCAGCCACAAATATTGCCACCAATGATTGATGTGAAGTGATACAGAAAGCCAAGTGAATTGATCAAACCACTCTAACAAAACCATGAATTGATTGGCACTAAAACTAATAACATCAGTCATTATGTTGGGTATGGGTATACTTAATTGGAGCAGCAGTAAAAACACCATCAACATCGGAACCAATACAAATGTCATAATCGGAATCATCAGGAAGTTGGTCAAAGGTGCAAGCAGGTTAATGCGTTGAAAAATAATAAAGCCAAGCGGTAACATGCCCACTAATAAGACGGTTTGTATTTTAAAAAAGCCTATCATTGGCTGCAGGTTTTTATAAACCCCTGAGAAAGTGAAAATCAAAATGGCCACAGCAACAAAGGATAACCAAAAACCTGGGTCGAGCACATGCAGTGGGTCAAATGCTATTACTACCAGCAAACTCATGGCCCAAACATCCCAGGCATATGCGTGACGGCGCATAACTTTGAATGCGCCAAAGACCACCAGCATGATCAATGCCCTTTGGGTTGAGATAGCTAAGCCAGCCAAACCCGCGTAAAACGCAGCAAACAAGATGCCAAATATGACTTGTAAAAGTTGTTTATTAATACGCTCAGAGGGTCGCAGTCTGAACAACAAAGCCCCAAAAAACCACCCCGTCAGTGCCACCATGCCAATGTGTAAGCCAGAAATGGCGATGAGGTGTGCGGTGCCGGTTCTTTGGAACAATGTTTTTTGTTGTTGATCAAAATGTGACTTATCACCAATTGATAAGGCATGCACCAAGGCGCTGACCTTTGGTGTTTCAAAGGCAACATCAATTTGTTGTGATAATTGCGAACGCCATTGATTTAACCAGCCCCAAAAGTGCCAATCACTGTGGGCTGCTGCCTGAATCGAGTTTATGGTGGCGGTGCCACTGATGTTGTGCCTGAACAGCCACTGTTCCAAATCAAAGCCAACTCCATTAACCAAGCCGTGGGGTGGCTTAAGGCGTGCTTTGATGTGGTAGGTTTGATCTGGCTCAAGCTTGAGCTGGGGTTCATCTTGTTGGTACCAATTGAACAAATAGGTACTGCCATGGAGCGCATCCTGCCCAATGAAACTCACTTTGTGTTCAGAATAGCGCGGTAAAGACTTTATGTGGACCGTTAGATTGATGTTTTGTGGTGTTTTGATCTGTTGTTCTAGGTGCTGTTGACTGTGCCACATGGCGTACAGTAAGCCGCCCAATAAAAAACACAGCGGTGATATGCCAGGTATTTTTCGCAGCAACAATAACACCACAACAAAAGCCAGCAAGCCGGTGTTGAATAATACAGCACTTAGCGCTGGCAGCCAGAGTATCAGTGCCGCGCCGATCAATGCCATGGTGGCATTAATCGGGTTTATGAATGTTAAGTTGGGTTTGATTTGAGCAAAGTTCCTTTTGTTAGTAAATAACGCTCCTGCATTGAGTCTGCCACTTTTTGGTCGTGTGTGACCAATATCAGGGCGGTGTTAAATTGTTGTTTCAATTCGATGAACAATTCCATTACTTTGGCAGCGGTCTTTTCATCCAGATTTCCGGTGGGTTCATCAGCCAGAATACAAGCTGGTTGGGTCACCATGGCACGGGCAATCGCAGCCCGTTGGCGTTCACCACCAGATAATTGTGCTGGGCGGTGGCTTAAGCGTTCTGCCAGCCCCACTTGTGACAAGATGGCTGCAGCTCGATCAGATGCTTCTGATTTATTGGTTTTGCCAATCAACAAAGGCATCATGACATTCTCCAAAGCGGAGAATTCAGGCAGCAAATGATGAAATTGATAAACAAAACCCAAATGTTTGTTTCTTAATTGACCGCGTTGTTTGGCACTTAAATCATTGATGCTTTGACCTTGGATTTTGATAACTCCAGCATTGGCAGTATCTAGTCCACCCAATAAGTGCAGCAAGGTACTTTTACCAGAGCCTGAGGCGCCCATGATGGCAACGGTATCTCCCTTCTCAACGGAAAAATCCAAGTTTTCAAAAACCCTGATTTTTCGTTGTCCATCAACAAAAAATTTAGTCAGTCCATGACAACTTAAAACGGTATTGTTATTCATACCTCAGTGCCTCCGCGGGTTCAACTCGAGATGCCCGCCATGCAGGGTAGATGGTGGCCAATATAGATAGACCAAATGCAATGCCAATGATGGTTAATACATCCATGGTTTGTAAATCGGCAGAAATTTCGGTGATGTAATAAACGTCTTTAGATAAAAACTCGGTATTAAACCAACCCTCCAATGTTTGGATGATGCTGTTGATGTTGATGGCGGTTATGATGCCGAAAATCGTACCCAAAGTGGTTCCAATGAGGCCGATTAAAGTGCCTGAAACCATAAATATGCCCATGATTTGACCGCTTGATATTCCCAAGGTACGCAAAATCGCTACATCAGCTTGTTTTTCTGTCACCAGCATGACCAGTGTAGATAAAATATTGAATGCAGCAACCGCCACAATCATGGATAAGATGATGAACATCACCATGCGCTCTGTGCGCGTGGCTTTGAAAAAGTTCACATGCTCTTGGGTCCAGTCTCTGATGCGATAAAAACCATCCAAGTCTGGTGCCAGTTCACGCACAATTTGTGGTGCCTGCATCAAGTCATCTACTTTAATCCTGACACCTTCAGCAGCACCTTTGGGAATCCTCAGTAATTTTCTGGCATCCTCCATATGAATGAGGGCCAGTTTGAAATCATATTCATACATACCAACTTCAAAAATACCCACCACAGTGAAGCGTTTTAATCGTGGCGTAACACCCACTGCAGTGGTTCTGAATTCGGGAACGTACAGATTGACAGTTTCACCAGGGCCAACGCCCAAATGGGCAGCAAGATCTGTCCCTAAGATGATATTAAATTCACCGTCTTTGAGGTCATCAAAGCTGCCGTAAGACATGGAGTTTTGGAACTCAGTTACAGTGCGTTCAAACTCAGGTAGGACGCCCTGAATCAAAGCGCCCTCGGTGCGAAAACCTTGTAACATGCCTTCGGTTTGGATATAGGGTGCCGCGCCCTCAACACGAGGACTGCGTTCAACGATTTCCAGCGCATTTTGCCAATCGTTTAAATGGTCGCCCTTAAAAGCAGAGATGGTGGCATGAGAAACAGTGCTTAAAATGCGTTCTTGGAATTCTTTGTTAAAACCGTTCATGACTGAAATCACTACGATCACTGTCATCACACCCAAAGCAATTCCAGCCATGGATATCAGTGAAATAAATGAGATGAAATGGTTTTTCCGTTTCGCTTTGGTGTATCTCAGTCCAATAAATAAAGGTAAGTTCATAGCTCAGTTTTGCTGTACAAATTATATTGTGGCTTAAAGTATGTTAAGACACAATCTAATAATTAAAGTTTTAACTCATCTTCATTTATTGGCATTTTAAAGCACAAAAAAAACCGCTTAATTAACTTAAGCGGTTTTTTGCATGAGTCAGTTGAAAATCAACTTCCGCCGTCATCATCTTCCATCACTTCTTCGGCTTTTTTCTTAGCTTCTTCTTTCATTTCGCCGGCTTTTTCTTTGCTGGCTTCAACGGCTTCACCCGCTTTGTCTTTGGCAGTTTCAACCATTTCTGCTGTTTTATCTGCTGCATCATTGGCCATATCTGAAGCGGCTTCTTTGCCTTCTTCGTACATGTCTTTGGCCTTTTCAGAAGCCTCCTCAGCCATCTCGCCTGCAGCCTCTTTGCCTTCTTCATACATGGCTTTTGCACCGTCTGCCATTTCGCTGGCTTTTTCTTGGGTAGCTTCAGCGGCATCGGTGGCGGCTTCTTTGGTGGCTTCAAAGCCATCATTCAAAGTTTCTGCTGCAGAATCTGCACCGTCTTTGACAGCATCAGCCATGTCATTGGCAACATCAGCTGTTTTTTCAGCAGCTTTATTGACTTCTGATTTGGCTTTCTCCATGGCGCTTTGATCTGACTTGCTGTCATCTCCGCCACAAGCGGCTAAACCAAATACAACTAAGGTACTCAATAATAATGTTCTCAATTTATTCATAATATTATCCTCCGATTAATGATATGTGAACACGTAAGGGCAAATTTGCCCATTACAAGATTCGCTACTATAACAGATGTTTAGTTAAAAAAAATGTTAACTTCATAGTTAAAAACAATATAGGTGGGTTTTTTATGAATGAGAATTTGACTTACTTGAAGTCAGTGTAAAAGCCAGTTTAAAACCTGCGGTGAGTAAAGTTGCGGTTAATTATTTATTATTTTTTCTGACGCGATATGCTGAATACACATGATAATATAAGCACACTTTTTAGCCACAATGACCCCAATGCGTATATTTTTAAGTGCCCTGATATTTTGTTTGTACAGTCCAATGAGTTTTGCAAAAACTGACTGCAGTCAACCAACCACACCAATCAATGTCATACAAGGAAATGGACAAAACAGCACCTTTATCCAACAAAAAGTTTGGGTCAAGGGCATTGTGACTGGTGATTTTCGTGGCAAAGATCGATTGGGTGGTTATTTTATTCAGAATTTAACACCGGATCAGAACCAACAAACGTCAGAAGGGCTATTCATTCAAGAAAACAACCGCCAAATCCCTTTTCAGGTCGGTGATGTGGTGATCACCCATGGTGAGGTGATAGAACAATTTGGTGTGACTCAGCTGAAACACGCACAACGCACTCGTGTCTGTGCCAAGCAACAAATGCTGCCAAATGCTGTTGCAATCGAACTGCCTTTAGAAAAAGGTGATCTTGAACACTTGGAGGGGATGCGAGTGACGTTGGCAAAACCCCAAGTCATCACGGACAATTACCAAATGGCGGCTTTGGGCGAGTTGGTGGTTTCATCTGAAATATTAATGAACCCGACATCGGTGGTTCTCCCAGGCGAGTCAGTTGAGGAGGTGGTTGCTAAAAATCGGTTGAATCGCTTGATCATTGATGATGGTTCAATGCTGAAATATGCTTTTGCTCAGTCTTCAGAGTCACATTCAGCTTTGCCCTTGGATGGTGCCAATCCGATTAAGTTAGGTCAGCAGGTAATGACGACCGGTGTCATGCATTACGCTTTTGGACAATACAAGCTACAACCGACTGAACCATTGGTCTTCAGCAACTCATTGATCAGTTCAAAAACCATGCCACCCAAAGTTGGTGGTGAACTAAAAATTGCTGCTTTCAATGTTGAAAACTTTTTCACCTCGATTGATGACGGCACTGAGAAATGCGGCCCAGCCAAAAACTTTGGCTGTAGAGGAGCGGATAACAAAGCTGAATACCAACGGCAACTGGCTAAACTGGTTCATGTCATCAATACTGCGGATGCTGCGGTGGTTGGCTTACAAGAATTAGAAAACAACGACAGCAAGTCAATCAAAGCATTGACTCAAGCACTGAATACATCAGCTGGATTTAATCAATGGAGTTTCATCGATACTGGCGCGCTGGGTGGTGATGTCATCAAAGTAGGATTGATTTACCAAAACAACAAGGTGCAACCACAAGGTTCACATGCCTTGTTGAACAAAGACAGTGAGCCTGAGTTTCTTGAGCGACGTAATCGCATTATCGTGGCACAAACATTCAATGCTGGGTCGGATAACTTGTTCAATGTGGCAACGGTCCACTTTAAATCAAAAAGCTGTCGCGATGCTGAAGGGTTGAATATGAATCAAAATGATGGCCAAAGTTGTTATAACCCAGTCCGAACACAAGTGGCCGAACAATTGGCCAGGTGGTTAGATACCGATCCAACCAAACAAGGTGCTGCTGCGACCTTTGTGGTGGGCGATTTTAATTCCTACCAACTTGAAGACCCGATGCGAAAGTTAAAAGTAATGGGCTACCTGAATTTAGCAGATGACTTTTTGGGTAAAAATAACTGGACCAGTAGCTACCGTGGTCAGGTGGGTTCTTTGGATTATATCTTGGCTAATGAAGCAGGTAAAAAGCTGATAACTGGCTTAACCCAATGGCACATTAACTCTGTGTCTGTTGATGAATATGGATATAACAATGAACCATTGGACAAAGGCATTGAAAGACCCGAATCATTGTTCCAAATAAATCCGTATTCATCCTCTGACCATGATGTGGTATTAGCGGGTATTTCATTTGATTCAAAACAATGATTGACCAGCAAAGCTGAACCTGAGGAGCTGATCCGGTCAACCATTGGCTGGAGCGATCTGAATTTTCTTTCAGGATCATGATTGTGGGCCATTTTTTATGTCCCACCTCTGAAGCTTGAACTGATTTTCTGTTTTTTGTGTATATTTATTGAAATATATACTTGGTTGGCTTGAAAACCAGTGCAAATCTGTTTCTGCGATGATAGTCTATTTAATATTAAATAATTGATAAATACGAGGGGTATAGATGAAAATAAAATTACTGATTGGATTGTTAGTGGTAGTGATACCAGTGGTTTATCTGTTTTCAATTCAAGATGAAATAACTGAGTCGGGTATTGACGTTTCAACAGCTATTGAAACAACCAACAAACCTGACATTGGTTTTTTACCCGCTGATGAAATGCCAGCCACATTCAATGCTTTATCCAGCGGGACTGCCTATGGCATTGCAGTGCCCGGTAGGATGGTTACACCACAAGCCACTTATAAAATGCTGAACCCAGAACTGCAAGACAGTCTGACGGCGATGATTGATACCACGCCTAAATTTCGCAAGGGTGGCTTCAGGTATGAGGAGCTCAGTGACGATGAAAAAAACAAGCTACAAGACAGGTCCTTAAAACCGGGTGGTAATGAGAATAAAAGTCTGGTCTCATCCATCAGTGCCGGTGGACAGTTAACTAATTCCGCCAACAACGGTGGTTTTATCTTTATTCCAGCAGATCCTCATGGGGCAGCCGGTCCCAATCAGGTGGTCAATGTCTTCAATACATCAATCGAATTCTATGACAAAGACGGTAGCAATGGCAGCAGCCGTTCACTGGAGTCATTTTTTGCTCCGGTGTCACCACTTAATTTTACCTTTGACCCCAAAGTTCTTTATGACCAATATGAGGATCGCTTTGTGGTGGTCACCCTAGAAAGGCAAGACACAGCCGGTGGCGACCCAGATAACACATCACGTGTTTTGGTTGCGGTATCAGCCACTTCAGATCCTAATGGCGCGTGGTTCATGACTGCTTTTAACAGTGAGGTTTTTATTAATGGAGCTGATCGTTGGTTTGATTACCCAGGCTTTGCCGTTGATGAAGAAGTGATTTACCTGACTGGCAACATGTTTGGTTATGGCAATGCCGGTACCTTTGGTGGTGTCAGGATGTGGATGATTGATAAAACCACCTTTTATGCCGGTGGCGGTGCCACAGTCATAGGTCCGCTTGATCCGTTTGCCGGTGGTGGTTTTGAAGTGACTTCACAACCGGCTCATACCTATGGTAATCCACCAGCAGGTATGGGTACCTATTTGATGGGTTATTCTCGTCTCTCAGATGGTACAAATGAATTCTGGCAGTTTGTGCGAGTGGACAACCCCACAGGAGCTGTTTCATTCACCCAAGGTTTTATTTTTGTGGGTGATATAGAACCACCCACAGCAGGTGCATTGCCCTCAGCACCACAATCAGGCACAGGACTGACGGTACAAACCAATGACCCCAGAGCGTTGGATGCGGTGTGGCGTGATGGTCAATTATTTACTTCCGCAACCATCGAGAGTGGCAGTCAGGTCGGTGAAACTTCGGCCTCATGGTATGTTTTTGATGCCAATGGTGGTGGCGTCGTCACCAATGATTTTGGCATCATTGATGGTGAGGATATTGCCGCTGGGACATTCACTTTTTTCCCTTCCATAGCGGTTAATGCTGATGGCGGTATTGGTGTGGGTTTCTCCGCCTCATCGCCAAGCATTTTCCCAGGTTCGTATTTCGCCATGCGTTCGCCAGCTGATGCGGCAGGGACCATGCGAGGTTCGCAAGTTATCAGACCAGGGACAGATTTTTACCACCGCACCTTCGGTGGCACCAACCGCTGGGGTGATTATTCAGCTGTGGCTGTCGATCCTAATGACGAATGTTTCTGGGTTTATAATAAGCATGCTGTTACCCGCAGCAGTGGAGCAACCAGTGAAAATGGCCTGTATGAAACGGCTTTTGGCGAGTTTTGTAATATACCGCCAGCAGTAGGTGTTGAGACCATCGCAGTTAATGATGGACAAACAGTGACCACCTTGGTTGGTGGCGCGACTTCTGTCTTAGACAATGATTCAGATGCCGATGCCGATGACACAATCTCCGCTGTATTAACCAGTGGTCCAACAGAGGCCAGTGCTTTTAATCTCAATGCCAATGGTACATTCAGTTATACCCATGACGGTGGCAACAACGCCAGCGATGCCTTTACTTACAACGCCTGTGATGATGGCAGCCCCCAAGAATGTACCAGCAGTCAAGTCAGCATCAGTATCACATTGTCTGACTCACCACCAACGGCTGTCGCTGATTCATACACGGTTAACGAGGACAGCGGAACCACTTCACTTGATGTGACTGACAATGACACTGATCCTGATGGTGGTCCTTTGAATATCACAGCTGTGGGTTCAGCCAGTAATGGCACGGCGGCACAAAATGGTAATAACATCAATTACACCCCCAATGACGATTACTGTGGCAGTGATGCATTTACTTATACCCTAAACGGTGGTTCTGGTGCCACAGTCAATATGACTGTTGATTGTGTCAATGATGACCCAGTGGCCGTGAATGATGCGGCAAGCACCAATGAAGATGAGTTGGTCGCGGTGAGTGTATTGAATGGTGATTCAGATGTGGATGCTGGTGACACCCTGAGCGTGACCTCATGTAGCAATGCCAGTAACGGTTCAGTCAATCGCAACGGCAATAATTGTGAATTCACCCCAGCCCAAGATTTCAACGGCCAGGGTACATTCGACTATGCCATCAGTGACGGTCAGGGCGGCACCGCCTCGGCCTCAGTGACAGTAACGGTCACTGCAGTTAATGACGACCCAGTGGCCGTAAACGATGCGGCAAGCACCAATGAAGATGAGTTGGTTGCGGTGAGTGTATTGAATGGTGATTCTGATGTAGACACCGGTGACACCCTGAGCGTGACCTCGTGTAGCAATGCCAGTAACGGTTCAGTCAATCGCAACGGCAATAATTGTGAATTCACCCCAGCCCAAGATTTCAACGGCCAGGGTACATTCGACTATGCCATCAGTGACGGTCAGGGCGGCACCGCCTCGGCCTCAGTGACAGTAACGGTCAATGCAGTTAATGACGACCCAGTGGCAGCAGATGATGCAGCGAATACGGATGAAGATACATCAGTATCTGTGGATGTTGTTAATGGTGATTCAGATGTTGATGGAGATATATTGCAAGCGACATCTTGTTTTAATGCCAGCAATGGCAGTGTGGTGCTGGATGGTATCTTTTGTACCTTTACACCAGCTGCAGATTTCAATGGTCAGGCCACTTTTGAATACACAATAATCGATAACGAAGGCGGCTCGGATTCAGCTTCAGTCACAGTCACTGTTAACCCTATTGACGATGACCCAGTGGCAGTCAATGATGCTTTCACAATCAATGAAGATTCCGGTCTGAATGTACTTTTGGTTACCAGTAATGACACCGATATCGATGCTGGCCCATTGAATATAACAGCTGTAGGTTCAGCCAGTAACGGTTCAGCGGTGCAAAGCGGTAACAATGTGGATTACACCCCCAATGATAACTTCTGTGGCAGTGATTCCTTTGTTTATGATTTGAATGGTGGCACCCAAGCCACGGTTGATGTGACGGTAGATTGTGTGAACGACGAACCATCGATGACAGTTGAAGACATGGTATTTGTGGCCCTGAGTGAAGTCGGTAATCCACCGAACCAGACAGTGGCATGTCAGTTTGACTTCGGTCCTGATAATGAAGATGCGTCACAGTCAGTTTCTGATATGTTGGTGAGTATACAGTCAGATCCCAATGGCGTATTATCCAGTATCGATATAGATAACAACGGTCAAGTCAGCTACACATTCAGTGGCAACGCAGGTGCAGCAGAGGTGACCGTTGCATTACAAGATGATGGTGGTGTGGCTAACAGTGGCGATGACACTTCACCCACTTACAGTTTCACTGTGAATGTTCAGGATTATATTTTTAGAAGTGATTTTGAACAGCTTGTTTGTCAGTAATCAATTACTTTGAATACAAAAAAAACCGGGTGTTTGCCCGGTTTTTTTATGCCTGTTATGAACTACAGTTATTAGCTATCAAAGGCTTGGCGCAAAGGCTTGTAGCTTATAACGCTGTAAAGAAACGGCAAAATCTTGCAGCATTTTGTTGCCACTGGCTTCCGCTTTGGCACACCAGGCTTTGAAGTCAGCAACCATTTCTTCGACACTTTTCGAGTTGTTGTCCCATATGGCTTGTAGTTCCGCTTTGTACTCAAGCAAGGTGTTGAGCGATTTACTGTCGTGAAAATAGTTATTGAATTTGGACTTGATATCTGTTTTTAAGAACTGCGGGTCCAATGACAATGTGTGGGTGTACTTCTTAATTTTTTTCTTGAACGATTTGGATGCATTTTGGTACTCATCAGTCAAAGAGGGTTTGATGACGTCTTTGATATAGACCTGTAATACGTTGAATTTATGCGTCAATATGGCTTTGACATTTTCACCATCAATTTCTGCATGGCCTTCGTCTACATATAGGTCAGGTACCACTTTCTTGATTTTACACAAACGCAACTTATTCAACACCAAAATCACATACCAACCAATGTCATGTTCGCCTTTCTTATGGGCAAACTTACTGGATGAAGGGAAAGCATGGTGGTTGTTGTGTAATTCTTCGCCAAACACAAAAAAAGCAAATCGGGTGATGTTTCGAGAAGAGTCATCGGTGCGGTAATTGCGGTAACCAACAAAATGTCCGATGCCATTGATCACGCCTGCTGCGAAGAAAGGAATCCAAATCATCTGTATGGCGTAAATCAGCAAACCAATCACACCGAATAAGGCTACATTCAAGAATGCCAATAAAACGATACCGACATAATGAAAGCGGGTGTAGATGTTTCTCTCAAGCCAGTCATCAGGGGTTCCTTTGCCATATTTTTCCATGGTTTCGGTATTTTTTCTTTCCGCTGTGTACAACGTAACGCCATGAAACAGTACTTTCTTGATGCCATGGATTTGTGGACTGTGCGGGTCATCCTCAGTTTCACAGTAAGCATGGTGTTTGCGGTGAATGGCCACCCATTCTTTGGTCAACATACCTGTAGTGAACCACAGCCAAAAGCGGTAAAAATGCTGTATAACTGGGTGCATTTGTATGCCACGGTGGGTTTGTTCTCGGTGTAAATACAAGCTGACACCGGATAAAGTTATCTGAACCACGATTAAGGTGTACAGCACCAACTGCCATGCAGACAGGTTTAATAAACCGGTTTCGAGGAAGTTTAAAAATTCATGCATAATAATTGTTTTGTTTTCGTAGGATTGGTTACTATAATGAATTAGTTTTCCAATAGCCAGTTAAAAACGCATACCCAAACGTATGGTATAAGCCCCTAAATGAGGATAAACAGTTGAAATTAAAAGCGCTTTGTTTAAACCGCTCAAAACACAAAATTCTCTCAAACCTCAGCTTATCGCTACCCAACCCTGGGTTGACTGCTTTGATCGGTGCCAATGGTGCTGGTAAGTCGAGTTTATTGAGGGTTTTGGCTGGCCTGAGTCAAGCAAGCAGCGGGAGTATCAATTTTGCAGGCCTGCGGCATGTTTTTTTGTTGCCAGAACCAGCGAGCTTTTACCCTCAGCTAACCGTCAATGAGCAGTTGAGTTTTGTTGCTGATTTGTTTGGTGCCAGCGCCAATCAAGTGAATCAGGCCATCAATTTGTGGCAATTAGATGAGCAGCATAAAAAGTTAACCAAACACCTCTCATTGGGTTATCGGCAACGCTTGTCATTGGCACAACTGACAGTCACTGATGCTGATTTATTACTCATGGACGAGCCGATGAATGGCATGGATCCAGCGGTGATGGATGTTTTTCAACAACAAATCAATCAATGGCGAAAGTCAAAAGTGATTTTGATGGCAACTCACATCATCCATGAGGCGCAAGCCATGGCTGATTGGGTGGTGGTGATGCACCAAGGGCAAGTATTGTATTCAGCAGCTTACAAGGGTGAAGACCTCAATGAACTGTACCGCAATTTACTGCAAGATTTTAATCAATCATCGACCATTAAACAGACAACAAATGTCATTTAGTATCACACAAAAAGACTTGAGAAGTATTTGGCGAGGCCCATTAATCTGGTTGGTTTTGGCCATCATAACTTTTATATCTTCATGGCTGGTTTGGCAAATGTTAGATAGGTATGTGAGCTTACAGAGCAGTTTCAGTGCTTTACCCAACCCACCCAATATAACAGACACCTTGTGGCAGCCATTTGTGATTACTCTGGCACAATTAATGATGTTGCCAGTGGCATTAACCACAGGTTTATCGCTGGCACAAGAACGCGCTCAACAGACGCTGTGGTATTTGTTGATTAACCGCAGCAGCAGTGGTGCTGTGATTTGGCAAAAGTTCAAAGCGCAGTTGGTGATTGTTTTTTTTGCGTGGTTAATGATGTTAGTTGTGGCATTATTATTGATTAATGGTGGTGATGTTAATTTGTTGCAGTTATTCAGTGCTGCGTTGGGAATGGCCTTGTATGTTATTTGGTTGTCAGCATTAGGATTGATGATTTCTGCCGCACTACAATCCACGGGAACAGCAGTTTTGTTGAATTTACTGGTATTTATACTGTTTTGGCTCATTGGCTATGAATCCAATAACCAGGGTTTTGGTTTGAATTGGTTGTTGTTGTTGTCACCTGTTCATCATTTACGCTGGTTATGCAGTGGTGAAATAGGGGTCAGCTCTTTGTTGTACTTTTTGGCTGGTGCAGCTGTATTTCTAAAGCTTGCAGTTATGAATCTCAATGCGGTAAAAAAATCATGATAAAACGTCTGCTGTTGATATTACTTTGGGTGATAAGCATGGTGATGGCAGCAAAATACATTCCCAATTGGCGTCATGCTGCTACCTACGATGATTTAATAACACCTCAGGCTGTCACTGTTTTATCCGCTCAGCAAACACTTAAAATCACTGTTTTTGCTTTGCCAGATTCTCCTGCAGCGGTGTTGGTGAAAAATTTCTTACAACCCCTGAGCACACATTTAGCTGATGTTGAAGTTGATTACCTTGATATGAATCAGCATGCTGCATTGGTGGATCAATACAACATCCGCAAACAAGGTGAAATGATCATAGCCAATGAAAAAGGCGAGTTCCAATTGGCTACATTATCATACGAAGCTTTTTTCAATGGCTTGAAAAGTATCAGTCAAAACAACAACGATGATTGGTTGGTTTTTTTAGATGGTCAGGGCAGTAAATCATTTGCTAAAGATCAATTGAGTGGACTCAATATGTGGATCAATGCCTTGTCTCAAGCCAACTACAAATCAATTGTTTTGCCTTTTGATGCCAAACTAAGGTTGCCCAAACAGACTAAGTTGTTGGTGCTGGCGTCACCACAAGAGCCATTGAATGAAGCGCAGATGGCGTGGTTGGAACAAACTGTGATGCGTGGCATCAGCCTGCTTTGGTTGGTAGATCCTGAAACCATCCAACAACAGCCTCAACTGGCTTTGATGTTTGATGTGATGCGAACCGATGCTTATCATCAGGGACAGCTGGTGTTAAAAAACTTTCCGAATCATGACATCAATAGAAACTTTGACAGGCCATTGGATTTGAGTGGTGTTTTACCATTTTCAACCAGCAGTCAGGTGTTGTGGCAGAATACCCAGGGTCAAACTCTGGCAGCAACACAAGAACTTAATGGCGCGCGCTTGATGGTAGTGGGTGACAGTGATTTTCTTAATAATGCACAAATTGACAGCGGTGGAAATTTGGAAATGTCATACCGCATGGTAGATTGGTTACTCAGGTATGATGACAGAATTGATTTACCCACAATTGGTAACAATGGCACCCAGCTTTACTATGAACGGGGTGAAGTATTGTGGTTTTCTGGCATCATGTTGTTATTTCTCCCTGCGGTGTTTTTGCTGTTGGCTGTGATCTTTTGGCGTAAAAATAAATGAGGTGAATTTTGGATATTGGTGAAATCAGAAAAGAATACACACAATTTGGTTTGAATCGAGAGGATTTGGCTGCCAGCCCTTTTGCTCAATTTGAGAAGTGGTTTCAACAGGCCAGGGAGGCTGAATTAAAAGAAGTCAATGCCATGAGTATTGCCACGGTGCGTGCCGATGGTATGCCACAGGTAAGAACCGTATTATTGAAATTATTTGATCAAAGGGGTTTTGTTTTTTTTACCAATTATAACAGTGCCAAGGCGCAAGAAATTGATGCCAACCCACAAGCATCCTTGTTATTTCCTTGGCTAGATCTTGAAAGACAGGTCAGAATCAGCGGTCAAGTTGAAAAAATATCAAAAGCTGAATCTTTCAAGTACTTTACCTCCAGACCCAAAGGCTCTCAATTAGGTGCATGGATTTCTGAACAAAGTCAGGTCATATCCAGTCGAACAGTGTTAAAAACATTGATGAATCAAGTCAAAGAGAAATTCAAAGACGGCAAAATTCCTTTGCCTGATAGTTGGGGTGGTTACCGCATCATGCCAGAATCTTTTGAATTTTGGCAAGGCAGAGCCAACAGGTTACACGACCGATTTAAATATGAGCTTAATGAAGGCCATTGGCACATCAATCGTTTGGCGCCTTGATTAATTAACTACACACAAAAAAAGCCGAGTGATTACTCGGCTTTTTTTTGGCTATTTACTGTGGCTTCATTGCAACAATGACTCAAGTAAATTCATGGTCTCCTCGACAGTGCCTGGTGCAGCACACTCAAATGAATCTTTGAAAATGAAGTTGTAAATTAAGTCACTGTCAAAGCTCGAGTTATCAAAACCATTCACATCTGTGATGCCATTAGGCATCATTACTGTGGCATTGACATCAATGAAATCTAACAAAGTACCAGTTACTGTTGTTTCAAACATATAAACCAAGCCTGAACCTGCTGGTAAATCTACCAGCTCATTCAAATCACCATTGCCAGCGGCATTGTCACAACTGGCTCCACCCAGGCTTTGGCAAACCCAAGCGCTTTCACTCAATGAGTTACCAAAGGCCGTGGTCACTTGAGCACCATTGATGGTGAAATTACCAGAGTTCATGATGCTGACTTCATAAAGCAGTGTTTGGTTGGGTTTGACCCCGGCCACACAATTGGTTATGAAGCTTGATAAGTCAGGAACATACGCAATGACAGCTGTTGCTTGGCCTGATTCATTACCCGCATCGTCCCTTTGAGTGGCTGTGGCGGTCTCACCATCAACTGGCTCTGGTGATAAGTCACAAGACCAAGATGAATCAGCCTGAACCACAGCAGAACAGGTGGCTCCTGAATCGGTCACAACAGTCACAGTGGCACCCACCTCACCAGTGCCAGAAACGTTAGAGCCGTTGCTGGGTGAGTTGATGGTTGGTGCCTCTGGCGCCTCGTCATCGATTGTGAATGTGACTGGCGTATCGACACTGTTACCGGCCAAATCCGCGACAGTTGCAGTTTCATCGCCATTCACACCATCGACACCCACGGTGGCTGTACATGTAACTTCATTGCCTGTCTCAACACCACAGACATAGCCAGGTATGGTGACTGTTGCATCAGTTTCGACGCCAGTACACAGTGCAGTTACAGTATCACCCGTCATGGCAGGGTCTGGTGTAACAACACAAACCGGTGCCACTGGGGCGGTATCATCTAAAGTAAACGTTACTGGAGCTGTTGAAGCATTACCTGCCAAATCGGTTATTGTTGCTGTGGCATCACCACTGACTTGACCTGGTTCGCTACCAGCAGTGGCAGTACAGACCACCTCATTACCGGCCTCTGCGCCACAGGAATAACCTGGGATGCTCACAGTGGCGCCAGTCTCAACACCGGTACAAGTGGCTGTAATTGCTGTGCCACTTGCGGCTGGATTCGGATTGACTGTACAAACCGGTGCATCAGGTGCGGTGTTATCCAAGGTAAAGAAGGCATCGGCATTACTGGTATTGCCAGCAGCGTCAGTAACGGTAGCTACTTCATCGCCATCAACACCATTCTGGCCAGCAGTTGCGGTACAAACCACTTCGTTACCGGCCTCAGCGCCACAAACGTAACCTGGGATAGAGACGGTTGCGCCGGTTTCAACGCCAGTACAAGTAGCGGTCAGGGCGGTGCCATCATTGGCTGGATCAGGTGTGACAGTACACACAGCCACAGCTGGTGGCGTGTTATCTAAGGTAAAGAAGGCATCGGCATTACTGGTATTGCCAGCAGCGTCGGTTACGGTAGC
>NZ_JASJNC010000006.1 GCF_030065545.1 Marinicella marina | reverse complement strand
CATCAACTGTTCTTTCCACTTGTATAGCTGATTACGTCTGATTCCTAGCTGTGTGGCTATTTCCGATGATGGACGTTCTGATTCATCCATCATCCGAATGGCTTCAAGTTTGAACTCCTTGGTGAAGGTTTTATATGGTTTTCTTTTTCTTGTCATTTGGATACTCCTGGTAGACTATTGTCTACTAATAAATGTATCCGTCAAACTATGGCAGGTTCAGTTTTAGATTCCATGCGATCAAGGTCATCATAACTCATGCATGCACTAATTAGTTTTTCAGGAATAATTCATTCCATCCTATTTTCATATTTATATTTATACTTTTCATCTTTAGCATTATCTTCTGAAACCACCTGAAATGATTCTATATCAGCCCCTACAACTGGTTTATCGGTATAATATACTTGCGCATTATCAGCAATGTATCTTCCATCCAGTAACTTAAGGTTATTTACATCCAACGGAAGCCTTGTCCCCCACCAATACACATGAAATTCATCTTTGTAGAAGGCATCATAAAGAAGCTCAAATGTTTCAATGGATTTAACAGGCATATATCGATAATCACCATCGAAGCATTTATATGCAGCATGTTTATCAATCCCTAGTTGAACTTTCTTACCACTTAAATTTTGAAAATCTTTAACTTCGAATGTAGCCGTATCAGCTTCCTCAATTGGCTGATAATCACAAGACACTGTTTTGTCATCTTTCGCAAATAATTTATTCAGCAATATAAAAGTATTTGGATCAAAAAAATCAAGTTTCCTCCCTCTTAAAAAAATATTTTTATTATCCTTAGCCCATAGTAAATTATTACCTCCTAAAATTTCAAAGGTTTTAGCTTCAGCATCTGTTTCAAAAACTCTTGTACCATGGCCAGTGTTCCATGGCATTTCGTATAACACTCTATTGCCTTCAATTCTATAACCATCATCGTACCAACAAGAGCTCAAAAATATTATTAACCCCAAAACCAGTAACAATTTTATATTAGTTTCCATAATTACACTCCTTACCTAAGGATTTGCAAACATTACCAATACCATGTTGTTTGAACGACCAATCACTAGAACCACGAACTAATTGAGTCCTTTTCCCTATTGCATTGGCTATTCCAGGAATGCTGTCCTGAAACCTGCTCAATACTTCACCCTGCACAAATAATGCATTAATAAGTTCATCTTGATTATAAGAATTTTCAAGGTTAGTTAGACCTGTTTGAATTTGATAGTAGAAACCTAGACCAGCAGCATTAAACGTAGTTGCTTCTCTACCTGTTAATAAAGAAGCAAAACTAGCTAATCCACCACCTAGAGAGTGACCTGTGAAAGACAAATTAACACCTAACTCATGTGCACGATTAGATAAATCAATCACCATTTGTTCAATCTCATCATATTGAAAAGTTAAGAAAATAGACTGTGATACATTAGCTATACCATCTACAAATATTTCTTTAAAAATTAATCAAGGACAGGCATCCCTTTCAACCAAATTAATCAAGGACAGGCATCCCTTTCAACAAATTCTTACACGCTCATCAGAGTTTTGCCACAGATAATTGGCCACCAATTGCTGAAAATATAGTTTTTACATGGAATTTTGTATGACTATTGCCCGAAACCAGCAAATTTGTATCGAGGAAACGCCCTATTACCATGTCGTCTCAAGATGCGTTCGACGCGCCTTTCTTTGTGGTGAGGATAAAGTCACCGGAAAGTCTTTCGAGCACCGCCGTGGGTGGCTTATTGATCGTATCAAACAGGTGACATCAGTCTTTGCAATTGATGTATGTTCATATGCCATAATGTCGAACCATTTTCACATTGTTCTGAAGGTTAATTCAACTGAAGAATGGAACGCCACTCAAGTCCTTATGACTTGGTGTTCGTTATACTCACTACCTGTGCTTTGTGACCGCTATCTGAAGGGTGAAATCAACACCGAAGCTGAAATCAGGCGAGTAAAGGAATATGTGGCTGAATACCGTTCCAGATTGATGTCTGTATCTTGGTATATGAAGTCGATCAATGAGTATGTCGCCAGGATGGCCAATGAAGAAGATAAATGCACAGGACATTTCTGGGAAAGTAGGTTCAAAAGCCAAGCATTGCTTGATGAGCGCGCTTTGCTAACCTGCATGTGTTACGTTGATTTGAATCCTATCAGAGCAGCCATGGCTCAAGATTTAAAGGGTTCAAATTATACATCTATCAAAGAACGAATTGAGCATTCAAACACATGGCTTTCAGGCTTTGGCAAAGGTGATAATGAACTACCCTTTTATTTTTCTAGCTACATCAGTTTAGTCGATGAAACCGGTAGATGTTTGCGAGCTGATAAACATGGTTTTATTTCTGAAAAAACAGCCAAGGCCATCGATCAAATTGGCATAAATCCCGATGATTGGCTAGATGAATTGAAAGGCTTTAAATCCATTGGATTTTCGGCTGTAGGAACTGCTCAACAACTCAAGGAATACTCTGCCAAAACCAAGCGCAAATGGACGCTTGGAATTAAACTTGTTCCTGCTCTGGAGTAGCTAAAAAACCATCAAATACGAATCAGCAGATTCTGTCTGCAACCGTCTAGCTCGGTCGAAAATCAGCTAAACACCCTAAAAAGTCCAATCAAATCAAGCCAGCATAAAAACGCACTCGATTAACGCCTTGAACAATCATTTTTAAGCACTCAATACCCTTAAAAGATTCAGCTGGATCTCTTTAATCGATGCCTGTCCTTGATTAGTTGCTACAGGTATAGGTTCAAAAACAGAAACTCCTCTAATTACCTGATTAGCAAATGCCGAAAATGTATATTGTACGACAGCACCATCCCTTACACCTGATTGAGTAAATACTGCAAAATGTTCCGCATCACCTCTGTTATCGGCCAGATAAAACCCTCCACATGAAGCATCCCAATTACAATTAGACGTATCAATGTATATTGGTCCTTTGTTCAACAAGTACACTGCTGTCGTTATGTCCGTGCCATGAAAATACTCGTATTGACTAGAGTCATCTTCATTAATTTGATCCCGCACTCTTTGCGATATTTGCGAACTAGTTAATCTACTCGCAACAACAATTAACCATCCATCACTTCCCGGCCTACTCCAGTCATCATCATCCCAATTGGCAGCTCCTGCGTTAAAAAATTTATTATACGTATATACAGCATAAGCGGTAATAATACCAGCCACAGCTGCTGATGCACCTACTTCAACCAAAGAACTGAAATACCCACTAGGATCAATATTATTAACCGGATCCGCGTGCGTATACAAATACTTATGTAATGACTTCGGCTCAAACTGCATCCCCGGAAACACATCCATCTGACTGAACCTGCCTATCTCCGGATTATAATATCGTGCCCGCAAATAATAAAAACCCACATTATTATCATACTGCTCACCGGTAAACAGGTAGTTATTCTCAACGGAGCCGTATTCATAATCCAACTCACCAAAAGCTTGGTAACCATAGCTATTAACCACAGCGCCAGTTTGGTCAGTCAAGATTCTGGTAGAACCTAACCCATCATACCCAAAAGTATGCACACCTTGGTCATTGGTCTGATTGATCAAATCATCACCATAGGTGTAAAGCACCTGTGGCAAGAACAGATCATCTTGTTCTTCCAGTACTTGGTGGTATGACCTGTTGGGGTCTACCAAGTAATGCGTTATGACGCTATCCACAGTCTGTGACTGCCTGATACCACCGGCATCATAGGTGTAACTGATGCTTGAGCCATTGGTATTGGCCGTCAACATGCGGTTGTCTTTTGAGTAGGTATACTCAGCATCCAGTGCAGCACCAACAGTTTTAGTCAAAGTATTACCATTGGCATCATAGACATAACTGGTAATAATTCCATTTTCGGTTTCTGTCAGCAAATGATCGTTGTCGTTATAAGTGTATGTGGTCACGACACCATCAATGTCCTGTTGTAAACGATTACCCACCGCATCGTATGACCACTGGCTGAAGTGATTGCCATTGATGGCATCGGTCACGGTTTCAGTTTCTAATCGATACAGTGCATCATAACCATACTCAACCAAGCGGCCGGTGCCTTCAGTCAGGCTCAGACGGTTGCCATTGGGGCCCAGTTCGTAGGAATAACTGGCAATTTCAACGTTTAAGCTGTCAGTGTGCACCAAGTCCTCAAGGCGATTCAAAGCATCGTAACTGTAAGTTGCCACGGTGCCATTGGCGTTGATTTGTGAGGCACGGTTACCCACCGCATCGTAGGTATAAGTGGTGGTACCCGAACTGTCTGTAACAGTTTTTAATCGGTTCAGTTCATCATAGGTGTTGGTTACGGTTTGATTGGCTGTTGTTACTTCTGTTTTGTTACCATTCAAATCATAGCTGTACTCGATGTAGTTACCAGTTGGGTAATCAATGCGAATCAATCGGTCCTGGCTATCGTAAGAATAACTGGTGGTGCCATTGACTTCTGTGACTGTTTCCATCTGACCAGTGATGGTATAAGTGTTTGCCACTGTGGTGAAATCACTGTAGGTGGTTAACACCAACTGATTCAGGTTGTTGTACTCATAAGTGGTGGTGTCACCATTAAAGTCAGTCTTACTGATTCGATTGCCCACCGCATCATAGGTGTAGGACTCGAATTCGCCCATCGGTAAGGTTCGGCTGGTCACTCGACTCAATGCATCGTAAGTCCAAGAGGTGGTGTTACCTCTGGCATCAGTCTGAGTGAACTAATCAGGGACATGCATCCCTTCAACCAACTCTTAAAGACTCAACAAAAACTTACCAAATAATTAACCACTGATGATTCAGGTTTTTGAATTATTCATGCCGTTTTTCTTATTCTGATTGTAATTACTGTTTAATTAGATTACATTCAGCTTTCGAATCAGTGCCAAACCCAGATTTATTCAATTTTAATGGGTCTTGCACTTTAAAGGATTACCGAGGCTGTCAATCAGCACACCAACCAAAAACACATGGAGTCAAATATGATCAAAAACAAATTCACGTTTTTTTACAAAGAAAACACCCAAACACATCTAGAAACAAACAAATCAAAAGCTGCCATTGTTGGCGTGATTATGCTGCTTGTCTCTTTGACAACAGCTGCCCAACAAACATCTTTAGATATGGTCAGCGAGCCTGGTGACTATATTGGTCAAGGTCAAACGTATGAATTTGATGAGAACGATGGTACTTTCACTGCATCCACCAATTTTGATGATGGCGTGACCATCAGTTTTAACGGCCCTCCGGGATCTTTCACCATGAACTTTGCACCGAAACAAGATGCTGATTTCATCATTGGTCCCTACCCTGGAGCCACAAGATTTCCATTTCAATCACCGCGGGTTCCGGGCTTGAGCGCCACTGGTTTTGGTCGCGGTTGTAACCAATCATTCGGTGAATTTACTGTTTTGGATGTGATGGTGGATGGCAACGATGATGTCGTTTACTTTGCTGCTGATTTCGTGCAGCATTGTGAGTCAATTGATGCACCAGCACTGAGTGGCGAAGTCAGATTCAACATCACAGGTGATACTTTTCCACCAGTTCCAGATGATGATGATGACACCGTAGCCAACACCATTGATAACTGTATCAGTACCGCAAATTTGGATCAAAATGACACAGACAAAGATGGCATTGGAGATGCCTGTGATAATTATTTTAATGATACTTTCTTGGTTTTAGATTCTGAACAAGGCGACTATATTGGTCAGGGCCAATTCCAAGAATTATTTTTAGTTGATGGCACGTTGACTGCCGATAGGAATTTTGATAATGGTGTAACCATCCGTTTCAATGGCGCTGACAATTGGACTTTAGACTTTGCGGCACCGAACGAAGTACCACTGGCGGTTGGCTCCTATGAAATGGCAACACGTTTCCCTTTTCAAGATGCCAGTGAACCTGGTTTGAGTGTGTCAGGCGCTGGCCGAGGTTGTAACACCTTGACCGGTCGTTTCGATATTTTGACTGTTGAATACAACACCAATGGCGATGTTGAATCTTTCATTGCTACTTTTGAACAACATTGTAGCGGCGCCAAGCCGGCTTTATTTGGTGAAGTCAGGTACGATGGCATCATCGATTTGATTTTTGCGGATGATTTCGAGGATTAAAAACGATCCTGTAGAACCCAACTGGCCCATTCAGGCCAGTTGGGTCAATGATTCAGTTCAAAATAATCCCAAATCAAAATCCATACATGTTGTGTCCATTTCAGCCAGAAGCTCAAGTGCCGGTTTGATGTTGGGTAACTCATAGCGGAAGAAGTATTGGCAGGTTTTGATTTTGCCTTGATAAAACTGGCGATCTGTATCATTCACAGCCTCACTCATGGCAGTGACAGCTGTATGGGCTTGTTGCAACCACATCCATGCCACCACCACGTGACCAAAGGCATCCAAGTACAGGGACGCGTTGGCCAGGTAGGCATCGATGCCTTTATTGGGAATCTGTGCTTGCATGCCTTGGGTGGTGGCAATGATCAACTGCAAGTGACTGGCTAAGTCCGCAGCCATGGGCTGTAGTGCTGGATCTTTGACTTCAGCCAGGGTGGCCTGAATGGCTTGGATCAGTAGTTGGGTAGATTGACCTTCAAATTGTGTGACTTTGCGACCGAGCAAGTCCAAGCCTTGGATGCCTTTGGTGCCTTCATGAATGTGGTTCAGGCGGTTATCACGGTAAAAGCGTTCCACGGGGTAATCACGGGTGTAGCCATAGCCACCGTGTACCTGGATGGCCTGTTCGTTCGCTTTGAGGCCATATTCAGATGGCCATGATTTAGCAATAGGTGTGAGTATATCCAACAACAGTTCATGCGCTTTGGCTGCCTTCATCTGCCCTTCACTTATGGCGATGCGTTGTTGGTCGACCAATTGCGCACAATACAAACCCAAGGCCAAACCACCTTCGGCATAACTTTTCTGTTGGATCAGCATGCGTTTGACATCGGTGTGCTCAATGATGGGGACCATTGGGCTGCTGGGGTCTTTTTGATTCAATGGCCTGCCCTGTTTGCGGTCAGTGGCATAATCTAAGGCGTGTAAATAGCCGGTATAAGCCAGTGCCGTGGCTCCCAAACCGACTGCGATTCGAGCCTCGTTCATCATGTGAAACATGTAACTCAAGCCTTTTCCAGCCTCACCCACCAAATAACCAACAGCACCTTCGTTCTCACCAAAATTCAGTACGGTATTAACGGTGCCGCGGTAGCCCATCTTGTGGTTCAATCCGGCTAATACCACATCATTGCGAGCACCTAAACTACCTGCATCATCGACCATGAATTTCGGTACGATGAATAAAGAAATACCTTTCACACCGGCATCGCCACCAGGGATTTTAGCCAGCACCATGTGGATGATGTTTTCACTTAAATTGTGTTCGCCGCCGGATATCCACATCTTATTGCCGGTAATTAAATAACTGCCATCTGATTGTGGCACGGCTTGGGTTTTGATGTCCGCCAATGACGAGCCTGCTTGGGTTTCGGATAGGCACATGGTGCCAAAATATCGGCCCTCAATCAGTGGTTTTAAGAATTTTTGTTTTTGCTCATCAGAACCACAAGCACTGAGTAAATTGGCCACACCTAAGGACAACAAAGGATAGGCCGAAGTGGAAACATTGGCAGCAGCGAAAATAAAAGCCATGGCCTGAGTGACGGCATAAGGTAATTGCATGCCGCCTTCGCTATAACTGAAACTGGCTGCTGGCAAACCCGACTCAATAAAGGCATCCAACGCTTTTTTCACTTCAGGAATGATCTCTACTTGACCCTCCTTAAATGTCGGCTCATTGGCATCGACCTTGGCTGCGTGCGGTTGAAACAGTTCTTCAGCCATGCGCTCAACCAAATCAATCAGTTGTTCAAAATCATCAGTATGGTGATCCCTATACAAGCTGTTGTTGCACAGTTTTTCTAAGTTAAGTACTTCGTAAAGTTGGAAAGTCAGGTCACGGCGGTTGAATATGTGGGGCATTTTTCAGTCATTGGGTTAAAGACAATCATTGTAAATTAATTGCTGGTTGGGCATGAGTGAAAATTTTAATTTTTAGTCTGTTATGAACTGACTAAAGAACACTCAGCCTAGCGCAAACGAGCATTTTACCAACCGCCACCGCCACCGCCACCGCCGCCACCGCCGGAAAAGCCACCACCACCGCCACCACTGGATGAAGGCGGTACAGATGCTGCCGACACAGTGGATGCCATACCGGTACTCAAAGTACTGAAGTTATTGGAAGAACTGGACAAGTCAAAACGTCCACCAGAATACCAGTTGGGGCTGTAATCGTGCTGTGACTGTTCCAAGCCAGATGCTTTGAGATGATTTGCAAATCGTTGAGACCATTGGTTCTCCACACTCAATGCCATGGCATAAGGCAAATATTTCTCAAAGATTTGTGGTGTCATTTCTGGTGGGTGCATGATATCCAAGCGGTGTTGTTCAGCTGTAGACAGGTACAGTTTAAAACCCTCGATTTTATCCATCAATTCTCGACCAAACGGCGTGGGCGATTTGAGTAACCAGATAAATACACCGTTGATCACCACCAAGAAACCAGCGAGTATTAAAACATCGCCACTGATTTTTAAACCACTGCCACTGAAAACGATGTATAGCATGTATCCAACAAAGCCCAAGTTGCCGAGGTTAAATTGACTCTTAAAGGAGTGGTATATTTGGTAAAGACCGTAAGCCAAAACCCCGCCAGCAATACCAATACCCCAAAATATGTGGTGGCCAAATATATTCATGTGCATCAGATAAAACATCAAAATCACCACACTGATCATGATACCGAAGACCCCCAGCATGGTGTTGTCCTTAAAGCACTTGGCTTTGAACTCTTTTTTCAGGTGTTGTTTCAATTCACTGTTGGTTTTATTGATTTTTTTGTCATAAGTTTTGTTGATGGTGATGCTGTTGCGATTAGACAACAACTTACGCATGATGATTTTCTCACCCGATGACATTGACTCCAGTTGTTTTCCAGCCGTATCTTGTTTTTCAAGCAGGTAACCTGAGCCTATTTTTTTCAGTTTGACATAGCCCTTGACCGCTAAATTAATCAAGGCGGCTGTGAGGTTTTTGTGGTTGCTTTGTTCCTCCATCACAAAACGCATGGCAGCAGGTGATAAGTCTTTGGGCGGATAAAACAACGGCATGATCACTCCAGGCTCTGGGTCCTGGCCATGTTCTCTCCAAGCAATGGTATAAAACATCAGTAAAGATAAAAATGCCAGCACCATCAGAACCCACATCATGTTATCACTGAGAAAATCCAACAACCAGCTGCTGTTGTCAATGATATGTCCTTTCGGAATTTGTAAGCTGAAGGTCATGCCTTGGTAGGCTGCCAATGGTTGGGTACTGGTGATTTTGAGTTCATTGTCGTTGATTTCACTGTTGAAATCAGCACTGCTCTCACCACCAAAACCAGTCCAAACCTCACTGTTGACCATCGCCATTGAAACGCCATCCGGTAAACTGACTTGGGCGGTGACTTGATTCATGCGAAAGCGCCAATCATTGCCTGTGACATTCCAATAAAATCGATCATAGCTATCCATGAAGGCCACTTGGCGATTGGTGCGGTATTTAATCTGATAGGTTTGTTCACCACGTTCAACCATTTGTGACCGGGTGCCAATGTATACCCGCACACCATTGGACAATTGCTCGGTGTGGTGTGGCTCTGGCACACCGTTTCTGGTGACTGAAATCACCTCAAAATCAACCGTAGACTTGGTCAACAATGGTGTTTTATAAATGGTTGGGAAATCACGGTAAATGCCGCGCTTGATGTTGTGGTGCTCGACATTAACGGTGATGGTTTCAGTGACATACACATCGCCGTTGGCTTTTAACTCAATGTCACTGTGGTAGTGCTTGATGTATTCTTCAGCCAGCAGCAAGGTGCTGCTGCCCATTAAAACCAGCAATAAAATCAGTCTTTGCATCAGTTTAAAACTTAACTTCAGGATTTTCAGCGTGTTTTGGGTTATCCAGTTCAAAGAACTCGGCCTCTAGAAAGTTGTATTTATTGGCGATGATACTGGATGGAAATGACTGTACAGCGGTGTTGTATTCTCGTACCGCACCATTGTAGTAACGGCGTGCATACTGAATGTCATCTTCAATTTTTTGCAATTGTTGTTGGAGGTCGATGAAGTTGGTGTTGGCTTTCAAATCTGGGTAAGCTTCCACTTGCACCATTAAACCAGACAAGGCCTGTGATAGTTTTTGTTCATCCTGACTTTGTTGGCCTGGGGTGTGAGGGCCGCGCGCTGCATTTCTCAAGTTGATGACCTTTTGCAAAGTGTCCTGCTCATGTTCAGCGTACTTCTTTACCACATTAACCAGGTTTGGAATCAAGTCATGACGTAGTTTCAATTGCACATCAATACCACTCCAGCCATCCTCGACATGGTTGCGCTTTTTGACCAGGCGGTTGAACAGGGTGACGCCCCAAAAGGCAGCTGCACCGATGATCAATAACAAAAACAACAATAAATTGGGTCCACGCATTAGTCTACTCTCCTATGAATCTTACCAATCATTATAACGAAAACAATCACTTACCGATAGTGCCAGAAGTGATGCATGCCACCATTGCAGTTCCTCAAAAGTTTATTCATCCGGTTAAGTTAATTGCAGGTGTCAACAAAATCAATACAACAATCAAGGTCAACAAACCACTGAAGATACCGGCGTAAAACCATTCAGCGTTATCCTCATCAAGAGTGACTGACTTATTGAGGGTGAATGGGGGGTTTAGCACGATTAAAGCTGAATAGCCTGATAACCAAAGCGCCTGTTGAATATAATATGATGTATACAAAAATTTCAATCAAAGCAAAAAACAAAAATTCAATCAACAAAGCAACCATCAATCTAAACACATAGGTATTGAATCATTTTATGATAGCATTATGACAAGGGGGTTTTTAAGTGCCAAAAGTGATGACTCACATCAGGCCAATCTGCTTTGAAAAAGTTTGATACAAGCGATTATAACAATGTATCAGTCGTGCTATTTACAGCAAGTCAATCAGATGAATTCATCAAACAAATCAGCATGTACTTCACCATCCCACGGGTGCAGCATCATCAATTCACGCAAGCGCGCAAACTGTTCTGGGAAGCGTACGATCACTTGATGCGGCTGTGGCACTGACTTTTTATCCACAATCAAGCCAAATTCAACTTGGTCGTTGTAGGATAAAATACTGATACCCATGCCAATGGTGCCATTTTGGGGTACCCAGAACATGGTCTTTTCGACCTTACAACCAGCAATATACAACGGCACGGCTGGGCCCGGTACATTGGTCAGTACCGCTGTGGCTTTTTTGGAAAATTGATTCAGCAACATGGTTTGCACCGCTTGGGGCATCAAACCAATCAAGCTCAACAAGCCTAAGGACATCAATGCTTGTTTGGATTTTTTCAATTCGTTCATTTCATGGTGAACATAGGCCAAACGCTGTAATGGGTTTTCTTCGAATATAGGCAAGTTTAAAAACACCAGCCCGAAATGGTTACCCAGTTCTTTGGCGTGCTTCAGCGGCCTTAAATTCACTGGTACCGTGGCGCGAATGACTTTTTTATTGGGGTCGTCGCCCCGTTCAATCATATATTCTCGCAAAGCTCCGGCCAAACTTGATATAAGCACATCATTTACAGTGGTTCCGGTGGCTTTGGCAATGGCTTTAACCTCGGGCAATGGAATCGACTGTGCCCATGCCACCCGTTTGCGGGTGCACAACTCTGATTTATAAACTGTTTCAGGATCATCACTCAAGGTCAATGCGGTGAACAGCTCTTCAGCTATATCAATGGTGTCACCAACCCCTTTTTCGAGCAATGAAGGGTCTTGTAGAATTTTTTTACCTAATTCTGAAACATCACCTGCCAATTTAAGCGAATGAACAAATTGTTTTTTTGCTGGGTTGATGACTTGTTTTAACAAGCCCAAATTTTGGTGCTTTTCTTTTTTACTGCCATCACCATTGAACTCTAAACTGCTTTCGCGACTGGTACTGGTCATCGACAACAGCACTTGTATCAAGGCAATGCCATCGGCATAACAATGGTGGATGCGGGAGACAACAACTGGTCCTTTTTCATAGTTTTCGACAATATGAAATGACCACAAAGGCTTGTTTTTATCCAAGGGTGTTGAGGCCAAATTACTGACATAATCTTGTAATTCTGTGTAGTCGGCTTTGCCAGGCAGTGCCACACGACGCACATGGGCTGCCATATCAAAATATTTATCGTCTTGCCAATAAGATCCACTGGCTGACTGATGAGCCAACTGTTTAAAACGGCGGTAAGTTAAAAACTTTTTCTCTAAAGCCTCGGTAAATACGGCCAAATCGGGCATCTGATCTAAGAACATCAAACCAGTGATCATCATCAAGTTATGTGGCGACTCCATGCGCAGCCAAGCTGTATCGACCTTTCGCATGGCTTCTTTCTTGTTGCTGGCTTCATGGAACATAGAGAATTTTTTTTCGTTTTAATTTATCTGTCCTTCATTATAATAGAATCCATGAATAAATATAGTACCCTCTTACGCTAATGGATGATTCATTTAACATCAACATCCCCAATTTCACCTTAGGTAAAGAAATTGGACGCGGTGGTATGGCACGGGTTTTTTTGGGTGAGCAGTTGGAACCCAAAAGAAAAGTAGCGATAAAAATCGTTACACCACAAGGCAATGATCCGAAAATACTGGAAGACCTACAAAAAGAAGGCGACACTGTGGCCCAATTTTCTCATCCCAATATCGTCACGGTATTTGCTTGTGGGGTGATTGAACAAAACTACTATTTAGCCATGGAAATTCTTGGTGGTGGGGATTTAAAGCAAAAAATCGAGTCTGGCATCACCGAATTAGAAGCGTTTAACATCATGTTAGACATGGCCAAAGCACTGGAACATGCCCACAAGCGCGGCACCCTACATCGTGACATCAAGCCTGAGAATATTTTGTTTCATGAAGATGGCCAAGCCGTGTTGGTTGATTTTGGCATCGCCAAAGCGCAGAACACAGTCAGTGAATTCACCCGTGTCGGCGCGGTGGTTGGCACCCCGCACTACATGAGTCCAGAGCGTGCATTGGGTAAAGAAATCGATGAACGCTCTGACATTTATGCCTTGGGTGTGGTGCTGTATGAAATGTTAATGGGTAAAAAAGTATTTGATGGCGGCGATACATTTGCCATCAGCTATGCCCACGTGCACGAACCGGTACCAGATTTACCTGAGGAGAAAGCAAAATACCAAACACTGCTCAATAAATTACTGGCGAAAAATCCAGATGACCGCTTTCAGACCAGTACCCAGCTGGTCGCTCAACTGAAAAAGTATTTGCGGCGTTTAAAACCAGTCACTGATACCACCCACTCTTTTGCACCGATGCCTGAGTTGGCTGCGATGAAAAAGAAAAGCAGTCCATTGCCCTTCATTATCACTGGTGTGGTTATCGTTCTGACGGTGTTGGCAGGTATGTGGTTCATGGATAGACAACAGGCCATAGAGATCAATCAAACCACTCTGACACGCGAGCAACAAGTTGAAATGTCAAATAAATTGGGTGCTGCCAGTGGTCAATTTAATATGGGTAATTTTGATTTGGCAGAAGAACTCTACGAAACAGTCTTGGTTGAGTTTGATTGCAAAGATGAGGAAGCCAGAAATCGCATGAAAACCCTCAATAAAGTTAAATTCGATCAAATTGTGGCCTCTTGTGACGATTGAAGCAATAGTTAGACACAAAAAAGCGGCCCTCAGGCCGCCCTTCTGTCTCATTTTCACTCGGTCAACTGGTACTTAGATACTGGCGGGCAAGAAATAAAATTCACTGCCTTCATGCCCTGCATGTTTAACAGCTGTGTATTCTGGAATTTGTTGAATGCCAGATAATTTGGAGCGCAATTTGACTTGTTGTTCCAAGGCTTGATACAGCCTATAGCCTTCCATCACCCCATCGTTTTCTCTCAGCACATCCAGTAAGGCTGAGGCAAAAATGGAATGACCATCGCCGCCACTGTCCAGCACTGGCTGCAAACCACCTGAAGTCAGCACGGTTCTGGCTTTCACCCGAGAGGTGAACAAAATATCATTTTCAGCCACATCCTCAGGAAATGGGCGTATTGCTGAGCCTGACATGGTGCCTGAGTAGCATGAATCGGCGATTACCATGACGTGTTTGGCGTTCATGCTGGACATGAATTCACTGATGACTTTATTCGGTATCCAAGTTGATTTATCACTCATGCTGGCGTCGGTTGGAATCCAGTAGCCGTTTTGGCGCTTATCAATCAAGCCATGACCAGCATAGTAAACCACCAAGTTATCCAGTTTACCCAGTTCTTGTTGGTAGTCAGCCAATGCCTGTACAATCTCCAAGTGTGTCGCATTTTCAAGTACTTGGGTTTTGTAGCCGTAGGTTTTACTTAGCACGGCAGCCACTTCTCTGGCGTCATTCAGCGCTGTGCCTAAATTTTCTAAATCAGCGTATTCGTTGTTACCAATCACCAAGGCATGGTATTCGCCCAAATCTTTTTTGAAGCGTTTGGTGAACAAATCACTCAAGTAACGAGGTTTAATCTGTTCGAGAATTTGTCTGACCAAGACAAACCGCTCAGATGATTTGGTGCCATCCTTTTTGACAGCCTCAATACTGACCGGTGTGTCATCATTATCAATCAAAGGTACATCAACACTGAACAAACCTGTGTCAGTGAGTTTTTCAATGATGTCTTGTGAGTTAAAAGTCAATGCCGCCACCTCTGAAGGTGGATTAACTGATGCCAGAATCGATACCGATGTGTCTTTGTCATTAGGAATGGGTATGCTTCTGATGCCCCTGGTCAAAAGAATATCTGGTGTGATCACATTGACCCCAAAATCATTGTTTACCATCGCCACTTCTTGACCGTTATCAGCGGCAATTTTTTGCACCAAAGTAGAGGCCAATTCTTTGGTCTCTTGGTTTTGACTGGTCAGGTCTTTGACTTGTTGTTCCAAAGCTGCAATTTGTTCTTTTACCGCGGTGTTGTTTTGGTTGTCTCTGAGTTCAGCCTGTAGACGCATCAGTTCTTTGTTGGCTGTTTCGATGTAGTCTTGGGTTTTTTGGTAGTTATTATTCACCTCGGCCAATTCATGGCGTAAATTAGCGACTTCTCGTTGTAACTTGATGCGCTGGGATTCTTGTTCACGGCGCTCTCTGAGTTGTTGTTCAGTCACCAATTCAAGCTTGGCCTCATCAGCCACGCCGGCAGCTTGCCGATAGAGATTGATGGCTTTGATTGAATCTTGGGGCACACCCAAGCCTTTTTCATACAGGTTACCCAGATTCAACTGAGCTTTTGAAAAGCCTTGGTCTGCAGCCTGTTGGTACCATTGTGCCGCTGACTGATAATCTGGCGTGCCATTGATGCCACGCTCAAACAACTCACCCATGAAATTTTGTGCAGTGGCATCACCACCATCGGCCTGTTCTTTCCACACCTTGGCCACTGTGACGAAATTAGACTCATCATACGCCACATATTCACCACCGCGCAGTGCACATTCCTTGGCGGTTAGTTTGGCCGGTTTACGTGGCGGGATGTAGGTGAAGTTTTGTCCCAACTGTCGAATTTGTGGCGGCAACAAACAATCAACAATATACAGCTGATCGGGTGTAATCTGTCCTTCTTTCACTTCAGTCACTTTTTTGGAGCGCTTGGCTTCTGCGGGTGTGATAGCCAATGGTGAGATTACCAGCGATGCCATCGCCAAATAAACCACGGGTAATTTAATCATAACGTTTTTCATATTTTCACCTTTAAAACTCAAATCTGGCACCGATGTTGATGGTGCCTCTTGTAAATCCATCTAACCCAAATATACTGCGATAGTTGATGTATGCTTGTTTGCCATTGGCACCAATAAACACCAAACCGATACCGGCTGAACCGAATGTACGGTCTGGCTCGTCGGTACCGATGAAAAAGATTTCATCATCAGGTGCATCGATGAACCTGGCTTCAAGCAAACCACCGTCATTTTCAGTTTCACGACTGAAATTGAAATCGAATTGTGGAGAAATGATGCCATTTTTTAAACTGATGGCCTTGGACACACTGGCACCCACTGACCAAACCATGCTGGTCACTTCTTGTTCCCCAAAAGCAAAGTTAAAGCCACCTGCACCAGTTTCTTGGAATGCATCGATGGTGGTTTTTACATAGCGCATGGAGGCGTTGGGTGTGATGACCCAGGAGTTCTTATTGAAATGATAACCGGCACTCATTGCCACTGAGTATTGATCGGCATCGGTATCGCCACTGGCAACCCGATCAATGACTATCTCATCAACACTGAAATTAATGCGACGTTTTTGTTCAAAATCCGGGTTACCGTAACTGAGCCTGCCATCGACATAGAAATTATCTCTGAGGTAGAAAGAGCCATAACCAGTCAAGGTAAAGCCAGTTGATTGCATCTCAGCTTCACCCTCAATTTCAGAATCAAAATTAGCGTAACCCAAAGCCAAACCAGCCACTTTGGTTGCACTGAAGCGATAATCAACACCAGCTGTCAGGCCAAAAGTATCAAAATCAAAGCCCAGTTCACGGCCGGTGGCGTCACGTTCACCCATAGATATACTGCCATTAACGAAGAAACCCCACGGCGATACAAAGTCATTGATGTTGCTGACTGCTTGTTGTTCTTCTTCTGACTGATTCAAATAAGCCAACATACCCAGTGGTAAGGATTCATTGCCGTAGCGGGCATTAAGACCAGCAACGCTGAAGCCTGAGCCTCCGCCACCACGCAATTGTGCTAAGCGCGAACCGACGTTTCGGAACTGTGAGGTGATGATTTCAGCAGCCGAGTTAGACTGCGCTGCCACCTCATTGGGGGTTAATTCTTCCATAGCATTGATAATATCTGCGCCATTTTCTGGAGTGGCATCTTCAATGAACTCCTCACACAGACCCTCAATGGCACTGAAATAACTGCGCGCACAATAGCTGGATACATTGCGGATGGATTGAATCACAGTCTCACTGGCTGAAGAGCCCACTGCTGTTTGGAAACGGCTGAATATTTCATCTTCAGTTGGGGTGCGTGTCACCTCATTGGTAAAGCCAATGATGTTATTGCCAGGTTGGCTATCCATTGCATCAGATGAGATGTTGGCATTGAAAACCAGAGGCTGTGACTGTTGCACCACTTGTTGGGTACTGACCCTTAAATCGATCATTGAGCTCATGCCCACCGTGAACTCACCCGGGAACGAACAGATAAAATTATTCCCTGAAGCTTGGCAAGCCCAACCACTGGTATTTAAAAACTGAAGCGAATCAACCAATCCCGATAAACCACCTTCTATGCGGGCATTGATTGCTCTGTCAGGGCCCATATTCATGGCGTTGAAACTCAGCTCAAACACATCACCCTGTTGAACTGCTTGGTTACTGACAGATAATGCCAAACCCAAATCGGCTTGCAGGTTTTCCACTGAAGTTACGGTTATTTCGTTGTTACTGATGTTGTTGCTGGCATCAGGGTCGATGGCATCAGAACTGACTTCAAAGGTGTTCAGTAATACCCCTTCAAAACCATTCATGAAACTGCCTTCAAGCCGCACAGTGCTGGACGCCTCAGATGCCAGGCTGACAATGTCACACTGCAAAGAAGTAGCCAATAAAACACACTCTGCACCGTTGCTAACTTCGACAGATTCAGCAATAAATCCGTTGGGTAAAGCATTGAATAAACTCACATTTTCAGCCGTATCAGGACCAAAATTTTGAATATTGATAGTCCAAACCAATTGATCAGTGCTTAACACGTCATTGCCACTGACAATCACATCCAATGCCAAGTCAGCCCGTGCTGCACCACCGGTACCGACCGCCACATTGATGTTTGCTGTGCTGCTGTTATTAGCTGGATTGTCATCGTTGTTGACTACCAATGTCGCCGTATTACTGATCAAACCAGCTGAATCTGGCGCCACCAACTCAAAGGTTAACTGTGTGCTTTGATTACTTTCTAAAGTTCCTGAAAAATCACAACTAATCACTGCAGTACCAGCACAATTCCAATTAGTTCCAACTGCTCGCTGGAACACCACTCCCTGTGGTAGTTCATCTGTCACGGAGAATCCGCTTTGTGGGTTTTGGCCCAGGTTGGTAACTTCTAATTGAATATCAAAAGGGTTATTGGTTTCAACTTGTGTGGCAGATACTGTTTGCGACAAAGCCAAATCATTTTCAATATCTGATTGCACCACAGTGGTGGTGGTGACTGACTTACCAATGCCATCTGCGGTGACTGAGACGTTACCACTGACTAAGGAACCGGCTTGTTGTGCCACCAAGGTGACTTCAGCTTGAACCAAAGTATTGGTGGCCAATGGGTCACTGTTACTGCATTGATAAGCATTTGAAATTTCATTACAGACAAATCCAGGGACAACTAATCCAGTAACGGTTGCGCTGTCTGAGTTCGCATAGGCCAAATTAACATCAACCAAGTCAAAATTGCCGGTGTTGTTTAAACTAATCAGGTGCTTGAATGGTGTACCCACTTGTACTTCACCTGGGTTGCTTTGAATGTTCAGAGCAAAATCACTGGTACTGAAAGCGACCGTTAAACTGGCATTGACATCTGCTGGTAATTCATTGGCTGATAGCGTGCTGTTCAGTTGATACGTCTGATTGGCCTGAGGGATGGGTGCAGTGGCCTCAATGTTAAGACTGGTCGATGACGCACTGGCTAAAGTAGCAGTTAAGGTGCAAGTCAGTGTGCCTGCGTTTTCATTACAAGCCCATCCATCATTGGTAATAAAGCCATTGTAAGTAAAGCCTGTTGGCAGCTGACTCACCAATTGTAAGCCATTCAAATCAACTGTTCCGTTATTTTCGATCAACAGTCCAAACTCAACATCACCCTCAGGATCTACTGGACTTGGATTCTGGCTCAAGTTCAAAGCTGCCTGTGGATTTAACAACCCAACAGTGACTTGATCAATCACTTGCGGCCCAATATTATCGGCGTTGACTTCCATCTGGTTGGTGATGGAGGTGATGGAGGTGTTGTTGGTGGCAACCACCTCAACCACGATTTGTGCAGTGGCACCAGCGGCCAAGACAGTATCCAACACACAATCCACATCACTATTACCAAAATCTCCAGCCCTGACTTGCACCGCATTACAAGTCCAACCATTAGATAATACGTTCACCAAGCTGACTTCGGCTGGCAATGTGTCTGTGACTTGCACATTAACCGCATCATTGAATCCCGTATTTTCAACCACTAACAAATACTCAAAGTTTTGTCCGTATCCTACTTGTGTCACCGCCAATCCTGCAACCTGAGCTGTTTTTGTGGCGGAAACTGTGGTTAATGAAGGCCCTGTGACAATCACCGTAGGTGCTGTGGCGCTGTTGTTATTGGTAACACCATCGGCATCAACAACCGTTTCAGCAGTGGCGGTGTTATTGATGTTGTTACTGGCAACTGCCGCTGTCACATTGACATCAATGGTCACCGTTTCACCTGGCGGGAACGGCGCTCCACCTGTGTTGCAAGTTAACAAACCACCATTGTTGGCACCATCATGGTTACAATTGATATTGGTGCCCAATGCTGTGCCAACAATAAATGAGTCATAAGAAAGTTCGTTCGGCAACTGGTCAGATATTTCCACATCAGTCGGGCTGGCTGTCGAAGGCACAGGGTTATTAATCGTCAGCACGTAAGTAAAGGTATCACCGACGGCGAAATTGGTACCGCTGACTGTTTTATTGATGCTGAAATCAGCGACCGCGGCGTTAATAAAAAAGAAGGCTGAGGCGGTGTCGTTCGTTGGATTTGAATCAAAGTCACTGGTGATGGAAGCATCAGCTTGAGAGGAAGTTGCAGGTGTTGGCGCATCAGCTACCGCCGTAATTTCAAACAGTGTATTGGTGCCAATTGGCAAAGCATTGCCTTGAGAATCACAGGTAACTACGCCACCAGCGGGCGAACCATCATGGACACAATTGAACCCGATGCCGGAAGTTTCTTGGGCATTGACAAAAACTGACTCAGGTGACAGAACCACAGATAATTCAGCATTTTCAGGTGCTGCATTAGATGTGACTGGATTGTGTAGCGTCAGATCATGAGTGATTAAATCTCCAACCAAATAATTGGCTGAATCAGTGGTCATGGTTATGTCCAAATCAGCCACAGGAGCAATGATATTAAAAAACACTGCTGAGGTGTTATCTGATGGGTTACTATCCAAAAAAGTACTGGAGGCTGTATTGGTCACACCTGCACCAATGGGGCCATCGGCGGTGACAATGATACTGACACCGTCTTGACTGGCAGTGACCGGTAAATTGGGCGCATTACAACTGACGGTATTATTGGCAAAACTACAGGTAAAATTGGGACCCAATTCGCTGTGGCTTTGGTATGTAACTCCAACCGGTAAGGCATCGACGATATCGACATTACTGGCCACTCCTGCACCGGTATTGTTGACATCAATGATGTATTCCAACTGCTCACCTTGAATAATTTGCGTGAGGTTACCGACAACACTTTTAACCACCTCAATTTCCGCTGAACCAGCGGTGATGATTTCAATCGGGTATTGGAAAGTATTGTTGCTGGGGTCACTGTCGCCCAGCACATTGAACATACTTACGCCCACCGCATTGTTGATGGTGGCAGGGACTGGCACATTATCTGGTACTGGAATGGTTAAATTAATCACACTGGCTGTGAATGGATCAAAAATTGCTGCGTAATCACAAATCACTTGTCCGGTGACAGCGAAACAACTCCATGCAGGATCTGAGGAAGTTGCTGAAGCTGGGTTGGCAAATTGTGGGTCTAAATCAGGGCTGATATCAAATGTAACTGTAGTTTGATCACCCTCTGCCAACGGTCCCAGGTTTCTGATTTCAAAATCCATGGTTTGGGTGCCGCTTCCCGCTGGGTATTGGATGGGCTGTGTGGGATTCAATAAAGTCACTTGAAAGTCTAAGGCACCACCGGCCGTATATTCTAAATCTACAAAAAGGCTGTTATTGGATAAATCAGAATCTTGCCCACTTTGATCATTGATGTTTACCGAAAATGCCGGAGCCAAGTCGAAATCCCCTGGCTGGATAATAACACCGAGATCAATAAAAACAGGAGTGAATGGGTCAAAACTAGTCGGTAATAAATCACAAACCATGCTGTCACCATTTGGATTGCAGTTAAAATCTCCGGTATTGACGCTGCTGAAATCAAAACTGGGGTCAACAAACATGTCTTTGGTGAATGTCACGGTTACACCACCACTGGCACTGTTCGGACCAAAATTATCAAATTCATAAGTGATGAAGTTTTCTTGTCCATCACCTGAAAATTGGTACAGCGTGTCACTGGTCACTATAGACAAATCCGTCTGCGCCCAAGCTTGCACACCTAAAAACACACCCAAGACCGTTAAAAATAACCTTAACCCTTTCATATCCCTTCTCTCTTTTGATGCCTATGCTGGCAGTTAATTGCAATTAAACTATAGATTATTTTGGCTTTGAAACCATTAATTTTCAATGAAATAAGTTCTTTATTAAAGAATTTGTGGCGTAAATCACAAAAATTCAGTAATAAATAATGTTTGCTTTAGGATCAAGCGAACCAGCAAAAGGCGGAAAATGATTGAGACTCTGAAAAGGTGACTATTGAATGACGTGATCTATCTTCAGCTGTAAACTGCGTCGGTTGCGAAACTCATTGACCATCATTTGATAACAGACATGGATGTTTTTGCCCTCTTGACTGAAGTCATTGGGATGCTTGTTAAAAGCAATGGCTGCAATTTGCTTCTCTAAATTAGTGGTCTGCAGTGTCAGTTTGGTGTGGTTGTCACCAACCAATTGTTTTTTCTTGATAATGAACCAGTCATCAAATACCGGTTGATCAAAGCGCTGACCCCAAGGGCCAGCTGCTTGTATCAGTTCAGCGGTGCGCAAACGCAAATCGTCCACATCCACAGCGCCATCAGAATAAATGGTTTGCTCCAAACTCGATTCGTCCAAGTGTTGATTGACCATTGCTGTGAATAGATTTTTAAAAGTGTTCAGGTTTTCGCATGCCAAAGTCAAACCAGCGGCCATGGCATGGCCTCCAAATTTTTTGATTAAACCCGGGTGGTTGGCATCAATATCAACCAGTACATCACGAATATGCAATCCCTTTATGCTCCTGGCTGAACCTTTGACCCATTTGGATGTGGCACTTTCTTTGGCAAAAGCAATCACCGGTCGGTGGGTGTATTCTTTGACTTTTGAAGCCAGTAAGCCCACCACGCCTTGGTGCCAGTTTTCATGGTACAAACAAATCGCTTCAGGTAACTCATCTTGTTGTTTTAATTCATCAACCACCGAATCAGCAAACCGTTGCATGTCTGCTTGAATGGTTTTCCGCTGTTGGTTAATCGCTTGTAGCTCATGCGCCAAGCCCTTGGCCTCTTTGGCATCATCTGTCAGTAATAAATTGATGCCGATGCTCATGTCCTCCAGGCGACCGGCGGCATTCAGTCTTGGGGCCACGTAAAAGGCCAGCGCATCTGCATCAGCACTGGGCTGCTGCACACCAGCCACAGCAAACAAGGCATTGATGCCAAGACAACAGCGCTGTTGTTTGATGCGCTGTAACCCAGCATCTACCAAAATGCGGTTATTTTTATCCAACGGCACCAAATCAGCCACTGTACCGAGTGCCACCAAATCTAAAAATTGAACCAAGTTCGGGGGCTTCAGTTGCCTCTGTTCAAACCAATTATCAGCAAGCAAGGTGGCTTTGACAGCCGTCATCAAATAAAACGCGACACCGACACCTGCCAGTGATTTACTCGGAAATTCATCACCAGCACAGTTCGGGTTTACTATGGCGTCAGCTGGTGGTAATTGTTCGGGCGGTAAATGGTGGTCAGTGATAATGACATTCATACCCAGTGATTTGGCTTGACTCACACCATAAAAAGAAGAAATACCATTATCAACGGTAATCACCAGCTCAGCCTGCTGTTGTGCCAGGACTTCGACCAGTTCAACGGTCAGGCCATACCCAAACTCGAAACGATTGGGCACCACAAAGTCTACATACTGGGCACCCATCAAGCGCAGTGCACGCATCACCAAAGCCGTGGAAGTGGCCCCATCGGCATCAAAGTCACCCACAATCACTATGCGCTGTTGCTGTTTGATGGCGCTGTAGATGAGTTCAGCAGCGGCATCAATGCCCTTGAAACCATGGGGTGCTTGGAGGTTTTTAAGACGGTAATCAACTTCAGAGAAATCGACTATACCTCGGGCCAAATAAATCCTTTGTATCAGGTGGTGTAAATGTTCACCACCTAACAGCTTGTTTTGGGGAACAGTTCTTCTGACCACTTTGGCTTGGGTCATGACCTGCTCATAGAATTAAATGTATTGAATCGATTCAATGAAGTAGATTTTATCACCACCTGGGGCTTGTACCTCAACTTCATCGTCTTCACTTTTACCAATCAAGGCACGGGCTATGGGAGATGAGATAGAAATTTTACCGGCATCAATGTCGGCTTCAGCATCACCCACAATCTGATAAGTCACATGATCACCTGAATCTTCTTCTTCCAATACCACCGTGGCACCAAAAACAACCTTGTCACCCACATTTAACTCAGTCACATCAATGACTTGGGCATTGCCAATCAGGCCTTCTAGTTCAGCAATGCGGCCTTCAGTGAATGATTGTTGTTCTCGGGCTGCATGGTATTCTGCATTTTCTTTCAGGTCACCATGAGCGCGAGCCTCAGCCACAGCATCAATGACCTTAGGACGCTCTTCGGTCTTCAGTCTTTTCAGTTCAGCTTTCAGTTGCTCAGCACCTTTTTTGGTGATTGGATCTCTGTTCATGGTGTTTTCCTATTGTTCGTGTAACTCTTTCAATGAGTATATTTCTTGTTGATTTAAATAATCATAAGCAGCAATTGTAGCAGCAGCACCAGCAATGGTGGTGGTGTAGTTGATGCTTTGCTTCAGTGCTTCCTTACGGATGGAAGCCGAATCAGCAATGGCTTGCGCACCCTCTGTGGTGTTGATGATGAAATGAATTTCCTTGGATTTTATTTTATCAACGATGTGCGGACGACCTTCTATCACCTTATTCACACTTTCACAAAACAAACCAGCATTCCTCAACAACTGACAAGTACCATGTGTGGCCACCAACTCGAAATTCAACTCTCGAAGCTGTTTTGCCAACGGAATTAACTTCTCTTTATCAGCCTCTCTGACACTGACAAAAGCCTTACCACTTCTGGGCATATCCACACTGGCCGCCAGTTTTGATGAGGCTACAGCTGCACCAAATGTCTTACCAATGCCCATCACTTCACCCGTTGAGCGCATTTCAGGACCTAAAATTGGATCAACACCAGGGAATTTAACAAACGGAAAAACCGGTTCTTTGATTGAATAATGGTTCAAATCCAATCGCTCAGTCACACCCTGCTCTTTTAAACCAATGCCAGCCATACACAAAGCGGCTATTTTAGCCAACGGTAAGCCTGAAGCTTTTGAAACGAAAGGCACCGTTCTTGAGGCTCGAGGATTGACCTCCAAAATGTAGATGTCCTCACCTTGAATGGCAAATTGGGTATTCATTAAACCCACCACATTGAGTTCTTTGGCCATTAATTCACACTGACGAGCCAACTCTTTTTGGGTTTCAAGCGACAGCGTAAAAGGTGGGATACAACAAGCTGAATCACCCGAGTGCACCCCGGCTTGTTCGATGTGTTCCATGATGCCACCCACCATAAAGTCTTGACCATCACAAATCACATCAACATCCACTTCAATGGCGTGATCTAAAAAGCGATCGAGTAACACCGGTGAATCATTGGATACTTGCACCGCTTCATTCATGTAGCGCTTAAGCTCCTGCTGGGAATGCACCACCTCCATCGCTCTTCCACCCAAAACATAAGAAGGTCTGACCACCAAAGGGAAACCAATATCCTCTGCAACAGCAATCGCTGCTTCAGCAGAGGTGACTGTACCATTGGGCGGTTGCTTCAAGTTCAGCTTGTCCAGCATGGCTTTGAACTGTTCGCGGTCCTCGGCTTTGTCGATACACTCAGGTGATGAACCAATGATGGGTACACCTGCTTGTTCCAGGGCGTTGGCTAGGTTCAACGGGGTTTGTCCGCCATATTGAACAATCACCCCCTTTGGCTGCTCAACTTGAACAATTTCCAGTACATCTTCCAGCGTCAATGACTCAAAGTACAGCCGGTCTGAGGTATCGTAATCGGTAGATACTGTCTCTGGGTTGCAGTTAACCATGATGGTTTCAAACCCCGCTTCTTTCAAAGCCAACGATGCATGCACACAACAGTAATCAAATTCAATGCCTTGGCCGATTCGATTGGGTCCACCACCAAGTATCATGATTTTGTCCTTATCTGTGGGGTTGGCCTCACAGTGTTGTTCATAAGTTGAATAGAAATAAGCGGTGGGAGCCTCGAATTCAGCGGCGCATGAGTCGACGCGTTTAAATACCGGTTTTATATCGTTGCTGTGACGGAAGTAACGCACAGCCTGCTCACTGCAATTCAAAATTTCAGCCAACCTAACATCTGCAAAACCCTCACGTTTCAGCTGCCGCATTTGAGCAGCATCTAAGTCGCCCAGTTGACATCCTTCAAGAGCCAGTTCTAACTGCACCAAGTGTTCAATCTGGTTTAAAAACCACGGGTCAATTCTTGAAATTTGATGTATTTCTTCACTGCTCATACCTTGTCTGAAACCATCGGCAACATAAAACAGCCTTTCCGATGAAGGTTCACGAATTTCTTTGACTAAATCAAAACCAGCTTGTATTTGTTTATCAGTGACCACCGGATCCAGACCTGACTTACCTGTTTCCAAACCACGCAAAGCTTTTTGTAATGATTCATTGAAAGTACGACCAATGGCCATCACTTCACCAACAGATTTCATTTGGGTACTGAGTCGATCGATGCTGTTATTGAATTTCTCAAAAGCGAAACGCGGTATTTTGGTCACCACGTAATCAATGGTTGGCTCAAAAGAAGCCGGGGTGGCACCACCAGTGATTTCATTCTGTAATTCATCCAAGGTATAACCAATGGCCAGCTTGGCTGCCACTTTAGCAATGGGAAAGCCAGTGGCTTTTGAAGCCAAAGCTGAAGACCTAGAGACCCTTGGGTTCATCTCAATCACAATCAAGCGACCATCAGCTGGGTTGACAGAAAATTGGACGTTGGAACCACCGGTCTCAACGCCAATTTTACGCAATACAGCCAGTGAAGCATCACGCATCACTTGGTATTCTTTATCGGTCAAGGTTTGGGCAGGAGCCACGGTGATTGAATCACCTGTGTGGACACCCATGGGGTCTAAATTTTCAATCGAGCAAATGATGATGCAGTTATCCGCTTTATCGCGCACAACCTCCATTTCGTATTCTTTCCAGCCCAACAGCGATTCTTCCAATAAAACCTCCGTGGTGGGCGATAATTTCAAACCCTCAGCGGTGATTTCCTCAAATTCCTCTAAGTTATAAGCAATGCCACCACCGGTGCCACCGAGGGTGAATGAGGGACGAATAATCACTGGATAGCCGATGTCTTTTTGCGCCATCCTGGCCTCATCCATGTCATGTACGATGAAAGACTTGGCACATTCCAGCCCGATGTCTTCCATGGCCACGCGAAATTGTTCACGGTCCTCTGCCATATCGATGGCTTCTCTGGATGCACCAATCATCTCGACGCCGAATTTCTGCAACACCCCTTGGCTGACCAAATCCAATGAACAGTTCAAAGCGGTTTGACCACCCATGGTAGGTAGCAAGGCATCAGGTTTTTCAATTTCTATGATCTTGGCTACGGTTTGCCAGTTGATGGGCTGAATGTAGATGCTGTCAGCCGTTTCTGGGTCAGTCATGATGGTGGCTGGGTTGGAGTTGACCAAAATCACTCGATAACCTTCGTCTTTCAGCGCTTTACATGCTTGGGTGCCAGAATAATCAAACTCACAAGCTTGTCCTATCACTATGGGTCCAGCACCCAACACCAAAATACTCTTAATATCTGTGCGTTTAGCCATGAGCCTGCTCCTTCATTTGGGTGATAAAAGGTTGAAACAACTGCTTGGCCTCATGGGGTCCAGGACTGGCTTCCGGGTGACCTTGAAAACCATAAGCGGCCAGTGTTTTGTGTTTAACGCCTTGGATACTGCCGTCGAACAGTGAGCGGTGCGTCACTTCTAGGCTATCCGGCAATTGCGTTTCTGCTACCGCAAAGTTGTGATTCTGACTGGTAATTAAGACCGTTTTATCGGTGCAGTTTTCAACAGGGTGATTGGCGCCATGGTGACCAAATTTCATTTTACTGGTTTTTGCACCCAGGGCCAGGGCCAAGATTTGATGGCCCAAACAAATGCCAAACAGTGGCATTTTCTCCGCTAAAAATTGTTGGCAAGCTGAAATGGCATAATCACAGGCCGCTGGATCTCCGGGCCCGTTGGATAAAAACACCCCATCAGGATTCATCGCCAACACGGATTCAGCTGGCGTTTGCGCCGGCACTACAGTCAGATCACAACCCAATTCTTTCAATATTCTGAGGATGTTGTGCTTGACGCCAAAATCATAACAAACCACTTTCAGCTGATCGCTCTGTGGGTGCTTGAAGGCATTTTTCTTTAAATTAAATGTGCCCTCTTGCCACTCATAAGGTTGCCTACAAGTGACTTCTTTGGCCAGGTCCTTGCCTTCTAAACCAGCAAAGTCTTGAGCCAGTTCAATCGCGCGTTGCTCATCTAGGTCTTCACCACTCATGATGCAGCCATTCAGAGAACCGTTTTGGCGCAATAAATTGGTTAATGCGCGGGTATCTAAGTCACTGATTGCAACCACACCATGTTCTTTGAGGTAGGCGTTCAAATCTTGTTGATCGCGCCAATTACTGGCCAATGCGGGATAATCGCGGATGATCAAACCTTTGGCATGAACTGATTTGGATTCGTTATCTGCTGGGTTGGTACCGGTATTACCAATGTGCGGATAAGTCAAAGTCACCATCTGATCGGCATACGATGGGTCAGATAAGATTTCTTGGTATCCGGTCATTGCGGTATTGAATACCACTTCGGCGACTGTGGTACCGGTGGCACCCAGGGCCATGCCATGAAATATGCTGCCATCCGCTAAGGCCAAAATGGCGCTGTTGGGCTGACTTCGGGGAAATAATAATTGCTGTAGTTTAGACACTTTGCTCAACTCTTAAAGGCGTAAAAAAAGCTGGCGCTAACCAACTTTTTACTGTTATCGAATTGAAAGCGAATTTTAACTCAATAGCCGCAGAAACACCACAACACTTACAGCTTTTTTCATATAATAATGCCATGCAAATTCATTTGGCAATCTTCCACCCCAAACATGCAGGCATTTTAAGTGCGGCACTGACATTAGGTGCAGAAAAAGTGATCCTGCTTTATCACCCACAAGATGACATCAGTGGCCTGAAGTCAGCGATACAGGCCCGCGGCATCAAGTGTGAAGATGGACTGATCGACTTTGATACCCAGTTGGCTCGTGAGCATTTTGCTCAGTTGATTGAAACACATCAACAACATGACATCATTTTTAACGCCTCCAGCGGCTACAATAAATTGGTGCTATTGGCCTTTGAGCAGTTTACTAATTTCGGTTATCCTGTTTTTTTGGTGGATAAATTCACCGATGAGTTGCATTGGCTGAATGAAAAACACACCCACAAAGACATTCACCTCTCACATGAAATCAAATTGAAAGAGTACTTGAAATCTTTCAACACACAAATCATTGACAGTGGACAAACCTCACCTGAAGACAAAGCATCCAGAGAGTTAACCCAGTGGATAGTTTCACAACTCGGTCAAGCCGACCGCGCTATTGGTAGCATCAATTACATGGCGATGAGTGCCGATATCAATCACCGCTATACCTTGCAACAAAACGATTTTAAAAACCACCATTTACAGCAACTATTGGATCATTTTGCTGCCGCTGGCAAACTGACCATACGTGGTAAGAAAATCAAATTCACCGATGATGCCAGTCGATTTTACTGCAATGGTGGCTGGCTGGAGAATCATGTTTTCGCCTTACTATATGGCATGCGCAAGCAGCGTCCTCAACTGGCCGACTTGGCCAAAGGGATGACCGTGGTAAGAGACCAAGGTAAAGTTCGCAATGAAATCGATGTGGCAGCCATATGTCACAATCGCTTGCACATCATTGAATGTAAAACCCGGCGATTTGGTAACAGCAAAGCTGACAAATCCGCTGCCAACACCGCAATTTATCGACTGGATACCATCAAGTCACTGGCCGGCGGGCATTCCGGTAAAGCCATGCTAGTCAGTTACCAACCACTGAACAAATACACGCTTTCCAGGGCCAAAGATTTGGGTATATACTGTTGCTCGCACACCCAATTAAAGCAACTGGAACGGCACCTTTTTAAATTCATTGACCAAACCAACTAAAATACCAACATGAACTTTCGCAGCGATAACGAAGCCCCAATACACCAAGAAATCCTCAATGCCATCATCGAAGCCAATGCAGGTTTTGAAGAATCTTACGGCTATGATAAATTCAGTGATCATTTCACTGAGCAGTGCCAACAATTGTTTCAGTGCTGGTGTGAAGTATTACCCCTGACAACCGGTACAGCCGCTAATTCAATTGCCATGACCTTGGCCTGCCCGCCCTATGGCTCAATCTTATGTCATGAACATGCACACCTCAATGCCGATGAATGCGGCGCACCAGAATTTTTCACCGGTGGTGCCAAATTGATTCCTATCAAAGGCGATCATGGCAAAATCGACTTGAATGCGCTTGATAACTACTTGTCTCATACTGGCGTTCATGGCGAACATGAGTCACTACCCAGCGTCATCAGTATCACCCAATGCAGTGAAGCTGGAACCGTTTACTCTCTGGCTGAACTTGAACAACTCAAAGCCATCAAACAAAAATACAATCTGACATTGCATATGGATGGTGCACGTTTTGCCAATGCTTTGTGTTCTCTGGGTTGCGATGTGGCTGAAATGACTTGGAAATCTGGTATTGACATGTTGTCCTTCGGTGCCACTAAAAACGGCGCGATGATGGCCGAGGCATTGATTGTATTCAACCCACACCTGACCAAAGAAATCAAAAGACTGCGCAAGAGAAGCGGACATTTGATCAGCAAAATGCGCTTTGTCAGTGCCCAACTCAATGCCTATCTAAAGGATGACTTGTGGTTAAAAATGGCGCAACATGCCAATGACATGGCACAACATTTCCACCAAACCACCAATGCCAAAGTAAAATTCATTCATCCAGTTGAGGCCAATGAGGTATTCTGTCAGTTACCAGTTACTGTGATTGAACAATTGCGCATTGAAGGCTTTGAGTTTCATGTTTGGCCTGGCTCAACTGACATCATCAGATTGGTTTTCTCACATGCCACAAATGCAGAGGATGTCAATCGGTTGGCGCAGTCAATTATGCAACAAATTGATTAACTGGCAGGCTTGATGAGCACCTATTCAGAGGCCAGTTGGTAAAAGTCATAAAACTTCATGGCTTTTCTGAAATAGTAACCTTGGCCTTGGTCACATGATTCAGCACTGAGGAGCTCGATTTGCGCCTCATTTTCAACCCCTTCAGCAACAGTGGTGATATTGAGGTTTTGACCCATAGCAATCATGGTCTTCACCAGTTCCAAATCATCTTTGTCTGAATCTATGTCTTGAATGAAAGACTTATCAATTTTTAAGATATCTACTTGAAAGTTTTTCAAATAAGAAAGCGATGAGTAACCTGTACCGAAATCATCAATGGCAATGGCAATACCCATTTCTTTTAATCTATCCAAAATGAAGCGGCTGTTTTCTACGTTTTGAATCAAAGTTTGTTCGGTCAACTCCAACTCTAAATTTTTAGCTGGAAACTGCGTTTTTTTCAAAACTTTCTGTAAATTCACCAAAAAATCTGGATGTTCAAGTTGTTTGGCAGAGACATTGAAGGACATGAACAGCTTGGGTTGATGCTGTAACAATTTTCCAAACTGCTTACAACATCGACTCAGCATCTTCCATGATACCGGAATAATCAGTGAGGTTTCTTCCAACAATTCAATAAACCCGGCTGGCTCCTCCACTTGTCCATCGGACTTGTTCCATCTGATCAGCGCCTCTGCACCTATTATCTGCTTGCTGGCCAGATCATAACGTGGCTGATAATACATCTCAAACTCATCTTGTTCATGGGCTGTATGCAGTTTAGATATCAGCTGTATGCGGTCTTTGGCCTTTTGCTCGATTTCAGAATCATAAATCGCAAATGTGTTGCGTCCTTTGTCTTTGGCCCGATAAAGTGCGGCATCAGCATGCGACAGTAATTCGGTGACATTGGCACCATGTTGTGGAAAAAATGCCACGCCCACACTACCCGTTAACCTGATCAGATGTTCGCCTATCTCAATTGGATATTCTAGAGACTTCAAAAACCTTTCAACCAGTTTCTCAACATCAGAAACACTCATCTCTCCGGGTAAGTAAACAATGAATTCGTCGCCTCCCATGCGAGCAATGACATCGTCATGCCTGAACACGCGATTAAAAAGTACAGGCAATTTTTTCAACATCTCATCACCCACCGCGTGACCTAAGGTATCGTTGATGTCTTTGAAGTGATCCAAGTCAATGAACAAAACAGTGAACTGCTGTTTTGAAGTTTTAGAATAATTTACCCTGGCTTTGATGAAGTTGGTGATGTAGTGACGATTGGGCAGATGGGTTAAAGTGTCATGGTTGGCAAGATACTCTAACTCAAATTGAATTTTTTCTTTTTCACTGATTTCATTGGCTAATTTTAATGACTCTTTTTTGGCCTTCTGTTGAGAACGCAATGTGAGCATAAACAACAGCGCAATGATGGCACCAGCGAAAGCAATGAAATACGGCATAGGAGAGATAATTAAGTCCAATGAGCTGTTGGTTGGATAAACTTTAAACAACCAGCTGTCACTGTCTGTGTCCATATTTAATTCAAAATATTCGAGTTGTGAATAATCATCTAAATCAGGACCATTGGCATATACCACGTCTTTACCTGAATAGACTTTGGTGTAATGCCCGACTGTAACTGGGTCACCGAGAATGTTATCAAGATACTTATCAACCAACACACCAATCACGTAAAAACCATTGAACGAGTCAGCATCCCCAATCGGTTGAAAAATATAAACTATTACTTGGTCTTTAAAACTGTAAGTTTGAGATATTTCGGCTTGACCTGATTCCCGGGTTTGTACCAGCTTCAGGATAATATCGGGATCACTGATGATCTCATTGATCTGCTTTTGATGGGCAGAATCCCGTGGCTCAGACCAGACGATTTCATATTCTGAGTCAATTAACCAGAAGTATTCTGCACCCACGGTGCGAGCCAAAAAGTCTTTGGCGTTTAACCGCCAAAGGGGTTGATTATCCGACATCTCTGCAGTACAACGCGCGCTGGTTGCTTTGATGTCTGAAAACAAATCTAAAGTACTGTTTACAACTTTGATTTCGGTGCTCTCAGCTTGACCCTTTAAAATCTGATCAAGCACCTTATCTTGGGAACGATGAACATAGACTGCAATGACTATAGCAATCAGCAAGAGACTCAAAGACATAAAAACTATCCTTGTTTTTGGGTTTTGCGATTTTAATTGACTGTTTTCAGTCAAAATGATTCCCTCTTAAAATGATGATGACAGCTTATCATGTGAATATTAGCAACACAAACTATATCAATTAGATAACAGCCAGGTCGCCCTTTTCTTGCAACCATGATTTCCTTTCACTGGCTCTTTTCTTGGCCAGCAGCATATCCATGATACTGTGGGTATCATCACCGGCAGAGACCGAAAGTTGTAACAGCCTCCGGGTATCTGGTGCAATCGCACTTTCTCTGAGTTGTGAAGGGTTCATTTCACCCAAACCTTTAAAGCGCGTGACACTGACTTTACCTTTTAATTTGTCTTTCTCAATTTTATTGAGGATTTGGTCACGCTCACTTTGGTCCACAGCATAAAACTTTTTCTTACCCACATCAATGCGAAACAAGGGTGGCATCGCGACAAATATGTGCCCGGCCCTAACCACCGGTTCAAAATGCCTCAAAAACAAGGCACACAGCAGCGTAGCAATGTGCAAACCATCTGAATCGGCATCAGCTAAAATAATGATTTTCCCATAGCGCAAACCAGACAAATCTGTGCTACCGGGGTCGACCCCCATAGCCACTGCCAAATCATGTACTTCTTGGGACGCCATGACTTGAGTCGATTCCACTTCCCATGAATTCAATATTTTACCGCGCAACGGCATGATTGCTTGAAACTCGCGGTCGCGAGCTTGTTTGGCAGAGCCTCCTGCAGAATCACCCTCCACCAAAAACAACTCACCCAACATCGGATCTTGTGAACTGCAGTCAGCAAGCTTACCCGGCAGCGCAGGTCCTGCTGTGACTTTTTTGCGCACCACTTGTTTGGCTTTGCGTAAACGATTTTGGGCATTATTAATGGCTATCATGGCAATTTGCTCGCCATCAGCCACATTTTGACTTAACCACAACACCAAAGCATCTTTGATGGTATTGGAAACATACGAGGCGATTGAACGAGATGATAAGCGCTCTTTAGTCTGACCAGAAAACTGTGGATCTTTCATCTTAGTGGACAGCACATAGCTGACCCGATCCCAGACATCATCCGGTGCCAACTTCAACCCCCTGGGCAACAGGTTGTGGCTGTCGGCAAAATCTCTGATGGCCTCAGTCAAGCCAGTACGCAGGCCATTCACATGGGTCCCCCCTTGGGCGGTTGGAATCAAGTTCACATAACTTTCAGTGACCAGCTCACCTTGTGGTACCCAAGTAAGAGCCCAATCAACCGCAAACTCCTCGTCTTGTTGTGCGCCAATAAATCCGGCTGCAGGCAACATCACCTCGGCATCAATCTCATCAATCAAATATTCTTGTAACCCATCCTCAAACTGCCAAGATTCATTGCTGTCATCTAAATGACTTTTAAAATCAACGCGCAATCCTGAACACAGAACGGCTTTGGCTTTGAGTAAATGCTTGAGTTTTTTAATCCCCACCTTGATGCTGTCGAAATACTCAGGGGCTGGGGTAAATTGTACGCGGGTTCCAGTGTTGCGCTGCCCTACTTGACCGACCACTTTAAGTTCTGAAACTTTTTCACCATGTTCAAAGGCAATGTGGTGTTCTTTGCCATCGCGTTTTATCCAAACATCTAAGCGCTGACTCAAGGCATTAACCACCGATACACCCACGCCATGAAGACCACCAGAAAAAGTGTAGTTTTTATTCGAAAACTTACCACCAGCGTGCAACTTACACAAAATCAATTCCACGCCTGATACACCATGCTCTGCATGTACATCAACCGGCATCCCGCGACCATCATCTGCCACTTCGATGCTACCATCTTGGTGCAAAACCACACTGATTTTACTGGCATGACCTTCAAGTGCTTCATCCACAGAGTTATCTATCACCTCTTGAATCAGGTGATTGGGACGATTGGTTTCGGTGTACATACCTGGACGTCTTTTGACCGGATCCAGGCCTGATAAGACCTCAATGTCTGAAGATTGATAGGTTTTTGTCATAAATCGTTTATCCTGCTTTGACCTTCTGTAATTAAAACCGCCATGAGGCTGGTGATATCAAAATTAATCTTGCAGATTCTATCATTTTGATGACCGTTTAAAACAATTGTTTTGTCGCTCTTTTAATCAGCGGCAAAAAGCAAATGACAAAACAGCAAATCAATTTTTTACACATGCATTACAAACCACCTTTGAACACTGGTTTTTATATTTCAGCATAAACCTCAGTGTCTTCACTCTCTGGCTCTTGCTCATCATCAGCAAACAGTTCGGTAAAAGCTTGGTATTGGCTGCACAATCCAATCCCGGTCACTGTAAAGACGAAAAAAAGGACCAACACGTTGGCCACTAATTGGCCAGCACTGCCCATCACCATCAGCACCACAGAACCAACAATACTGGCTAATATCAATACACCAAAAAACACCAAAACAATCAATAATACCAAAGCGATGAAAGCTTTCCAAGACCGCAATACAGCCAATACACTGAATTTTATTGCATTCACGGGATGTGCCCGCTTAAATAATATCAAAGCCGGTGAAAAGGCCAAGGCCAAGGCAACCGGGAGGTTGGTTATCAAGTTAAATAGCACCCTGAGCAGTGCCTCTGCGCCACTCATGTTCATAGCCATTTCTTCAGTCATCTCAAGAGGTAACTCATAGGCGCTTAATAGCAAGACATGCACTTGTTGCATTACCATGCTTAATAAAGCAGAGAACAGCCCTAACAACAAAAAATAATTCAGTTGTTTGAACACATCCTGCCACAGCATATTGATCTGCAGCGGCTGACCCAAACGCACCGCTTGGCAACAGTTCATAATGAATGCAGTGACCATGGGGGAAGCAAAGATAACCAAAACCGCCACCAGCGGCAATGCCACAGATGCCAATAACAAAAACAACACGCCCATAACCAGACAGCTGACGTACCACATGTTCTTCACCAGTTTAAAAAAGATGATACCTTGATTGAACCAGTTTTTTCCATCTTGCCATGTGAAGTTTTTGTCGCTGAAGCTGATCTTGGGTTCGTTTGATTTCATGGCTGGTTTTTTAATTGATTAATAATGATGTGATCACTCTGTGGTGGTGCTGGACTGCCCTTTGATGGCAGCATCAACAGCATACCAACATAAGGTGGCTGATTTAATTCTAGAGGGAAATTTTTTTACCGTAATGAGGGTATTGACCTCACCCAGTTCATCGTATGACACTTGCTCGTTGTTTGGGTCCATGAGTTGTTTGAATAAATTGAACCTGTTTTGCCAGTCTTGCAGCGTTAAACCAGTTGATAGCTCAGTCATCATCGATGCCGATGCCATAGCAATGGCACAACTCTCCCCAGCAAAGTTCACTGCAACCAATCGATCATCAGCAATGGTTAAATAAACTTCAACCAAATCACCACAAATGGCATTCAAGCCCTCGGCATGGTGCGTCCATGTTTCCGGCTTGCCATAATTGTGTGGGTTTTTATTGTGTGCAAGTACTGCTTTTTTGTAAAGTTTATTTAATTCCGACATCTACTCAAACATGTTCACTGGAACATGGCTTTGGCTTTGAGCAGGGATTCTACCAGAACATCAACTTCTTGTTCAGTGTTATAAAATGCCAACGAAGCACGACAGCTACCGGCCAAGCCATAAAACTGAAAAATTGGCATGGTACAGTGATGCCCTGTGCGAATGGCCACACCATGGTGATCAATGATGGTGCCAATGTCATGAGCGTGAATCCCGTCAATAACAAAAGAGAACACTGGGGATTTATTTGTCGCCGTGCCCACCAAGCGTAAGCCAGGTACTTCAGACAGCGCTTGTTCGGCGTACACTTTCAAAACCTGGTCTCGTTCTGCAATTTTATCCATACCAACTGTCATCATGAATTCAGCGGCGGCTCCTAAACCAATGCCACCGGCAATATTCGGGGTTCCCGCTTCGAATTTTGCTGGCACGGCATTATAAACCGTTGATTCGAAAGTGACTTTACTGATCATCTCACCACCACCATGATAAGGTGGCATGGCTGATAAGTGCTCAGACTTACCATACAATATACCTGAGCCTGTTGGCCCATACATTTTATGTCCAGAGACGGTATAAAAGTCACAATCTAAATCTTGTACATCAACTTTGATGTGCGGTGTGGCTTGCGCACCGTCGATTAAAACTGGAATATCCTTGGCATGAGCGGCAGCAATCAACTTTTTAACAGGGTTGATGGTACCCAACGCATTTGAGACATGCACCACAGACATGAACTTGGTCCTCTCATTCAGCAGTTGATCCAAGTCATCCAAAACCAACTCGCCTTGTTGGTTCATGGGAATCACTTTCAGCTTGGCACCTGTTTGTTCGCACAAGATTTGCCATGGCACAATATTTGAGTGGTGCTCTAGGTGTGAAATCAATATTTCATCACCGGCTTTGACTCGGCTTCGGACAAAAGTTTGCGCAACTAAATTAACACCCTCTGTACAACCCCTGACAAAAATCAGGTCTTTTTCTGAAGGGGCATTGATTAATCGTGCCAATGAATTTCTTGCTTGTTCGTATAACTCAGTCGCTGATTCACTCAAACTGTGAACACCGCGGTGAATGTTGGCGTTGTGTTTGAGGTAGTAATTATTGATGGCATCAAGCACCGCTTGAGGCCTTTGCGCGGTGGCGGCATTATCCAAGTACACCAATGGTTTACCGTGTACTTGTTGTTGTAACCCCGGAAACTCGTGCCGCATCATAGTAAAGCCTCCTGTTCGAATGATTCAATCATTATGGCACGTGCTTGTTTGATATCGATGCCACGAGACTGAAGATAAAACAGCGATTGATCATCTAAAGCACCAATGGTAGAGCCATGCGCAGCAACCACCTCATCAGCATAAACCTCTAGCTCTGGTTTACTGAAAATCTTGGCATCAGGTGAGAGCAGAATGTTCTTTAAATCTTGTTCAATCTCAGATTCATCCGCACCCACAGCCACAAAGGCTTTGGCATTGGTGAAAATTTGTGAGGCGCCATCAGCTATTGAGCGATGGGTGACATCTGACTGGTTACTTTTTTTATTATGATTTACTTCAACTAAATCAGCTATATTATTGTTATTTATTGATTTATTAACCGTGCCCATTTTAAAAACAGCTTGATTGCCGTTGAAGTTAACACGGTGTAGGTGATGCTGTAAGCTGCCGCCTAAATGCTGATTTGTGCTGTTCAATTGTGCCTGGGCAGAGAGCTCAAATTGATTGAAACTGATCAAATTTTGGGCATCAGATAAATTGGCCATTTGGTGTCTATTAACCACACTGCCACGTTGCAAATCGTAAACGTTAACCACATTAACCTGTCCTGAATTGAAACGCTCTTCTACCGAGAATTGAGCACCTGTATCGACATTGATTTGATTGCGCACGTATCGCCATTGTTCATCAAATTTGTAGTCGTACTCAAACACCAAATTGACTTCAAGCGCAGCCGAACATTCTACCGAAACACCATGCATAAAGCATGCCGTATTAGCCAGGTTGGCGACGGTTTCTTGATTCATATCCAAATCAAGCCATCGGCTTTCATCAATTGCGTTGATTGGACTGATTCGAACTGAGCCGGGACAATTGTCTGAAACGGTAAAACCATTATCATTCAATTTAATCACCACTTGCTCAACCCCATCATTTGCTATAGATACCGGGTGTGATTCAAGCGATGAAGGCGATGCTTCGCCCCCTTTCAAAGCAAGTCTATTGGCATCGCTGTAGCGCCAATACTCAAGCTTTCTGCTGGGTACGCTCAATGTCTTCAATTGTGCCACTGCCTGTTGTTTTTTGGCTTTCAACCAGTCTGGCAAGTTACTGTCATTGACCAATTGATCATCAGCCAATGTTGTCCAATCAGTTATTAAGCCAGCCATAACCCTGCTCTTCCAATTCTAAGGCCAATTCTTTCGGGCCTGATTTAACAATTTTCCCATCTGCCAATACATGTACAAAATCTGGTTTGATGTAATCCAATAAACGCTGGTAATGCGTAATGATTATGAAGGACCGGTCAGGCGCCCTCAATTGGTTGACACCATCAGCCACGATTTTCAACGCATCAATGTCCAAGCCTGAGTCAGTTTCATCAAGAATTGCCAGCTTGGGCTCTAAAACACCCATTTGAAAAACTTCGTTGCGTTTTTTCTCACCACCTGAAAAACCCACATTAACAGGCCTTTTTAACAAATCATCACGCATGTTCATGTCTTTGATTTTTTGTTTCACCATGCGCAAAAACTGGGCTGAATCCATCGGTTCCTCGCCACGGTATTTGCGCTGTGCGTTCAATGCCGTGCGTAAGAAGTACATGTTATTCACGCCGGGTATCTCAACCGGGTATTGGAAAGCAAGAAAAACACCTTCTGCGGCACGTTCCTCAGGCTCCAGTTCAAGCAGGTCTTTACCCATGTACTCAACTTCACCACGCTGTGATTGCACATAAGGCATACCAGCCAGCAGGTTTCCCAAGGTGCTTTTACCTGCACCATTTGGACCCATGATGGCGTGAACCTCACCGGATTTCACCTCCAGTGACAAACCTTTCAATATTTCTTTATCGCCAGCAGAGGCGTATACGTTATCAATTTTTAACATCAGCCAATGGCTCCTTCTAACGAGATGTCTAACAATGCTTTTGCTTCAACAGCAAACTCCATAGGTAATTCTTTAAATACTTCTTTACAAAACCCATCAACAATCAATGAGATGGCATCTTCTTCTGTGATACCACGTTGTAGACAGTAATTCAGTTGGTCTTCAGATATTTTTGAGGTGGTTGCCTCATGCTCTAACTTGGCTGTCATGTTGGCAGATTCCGTGTAAGGAAAAGTATGGGCTGCACACGTCTTACCAATCAACAAAGAATCGCACTGGGTAAAATTTCTGGCGTTGTCGGCTTTTTTGGCCACACGAACCAGACCGCGGTAGGCGTTTTGGCTTTTGCCCACAGAGATGCCTTTTGAAATGACTGTACTTTTGGTGTTTTTACCCAAGTGTATCATTTTGGTTCCGGTATCGGCCTGTTGGTGGTTGTTGGTTAATGCCACAGAATAAAACTCACCGCTGGAATTATCACCACGCAATACACAGCTGGGGTACTTCCAAGTGATGGCCGAACCTGTCTCGACTTGGGTCCATGAAATTTTTGAATTTTTACCCAGACAATTACCGCGTTTGGTGACAAAATTGTAGATGCCGCCTTTGCCGTCTTCGTCTCCCGGGTACCAATTTTGCACAGTTGAGTATTTGATTTTGGCATCATCCATGGCAACCAACTCAACCACCGCAGCATGCAGTTGGTTTTCATCCCGCATCGGCGCTGTACACCCCTCCAAGTAGCTGACATATGATCCTGCTTCAGCAACTATCAAAGTTCGTTCAAACTGGCCGGTGTTGATGGCATTGATTCTGAAATAGGTAGAAAGCTCCATCGGACAACGCACACCCTCTGGAATGTAAACAAAAGAGCCGTCACTGAAGACAGCAGCATTCAGCGCAGCAAAATAATTGTCTCTTGATGGTACCACTGAGCCCAAGTATTTTTTGACCAATTCAGGGTGATCATGCACCGCTTCAGAGAATGATGAAAATATCACACCCACTTTCTCTAGTTCAGCTTTGAAAGTGGTTCCAACAGAGACTGAATCAAACACCGCATCCACTGCCACGCCAGCCAATCGCTCTCTTTCGTGTAGTGGCACGCCTAACTTGTCATATGTTTCGATGAGTTTAGGATCAACTTCATCCAATGATTTAGGTGCATTTTTTGCCTGTTCATTCGGTGAGGAGTAATAAGATATGGCCTGAAAATCTATTACAGGTATATTTAATTTAGCCCAATTAGGTGGATCCATCTTTTGCCACTTTTCAAAGGCGTCTAAACGGTAGTCTAACAACCACTGCGGCTCATCTTTTTTGGCTGAAATCAACCGAATGGTGTCCTCATCCAATCCAGGCGGGATGGTGAAGGACTCAATATCAGTAACAAAACCTTCTTTGTACTTTTGTTTGGCACGTGCTTTAACAACCGCATTTTCTTCGTTGTTATCGACGCTGCTTGTTTCTGTGTTTTGATTCATGATTTAATTTCTAAGTTAATTCTATCTTGTTCGTCCCAAATATCGCTGACACTGACGCTTTGCAGGGCCTCTAATAATATTTGATTGACCTTCTTCATACCGCTACTCATATGACACTGAGACATAAAATGACATGCCTCATCATCATCTGCACATTCGGTTAAAGACATCCCTCCTTCCATGGCGATAATCACTTCATTCAGTGAGATGTCGCTTTTTTTCTTGACCAGGTAGTAGCCACCATTGGCGCCCAGCTTTGAGTTCAGCAAACCGGCTTTTTTTAATAATTTCATGACTTTACTGACTGTGGGCGTTTCCAGCCCAGTGAGCTGCGACACCGAGTCAGCTGAGGACGGTGATTGCGATTTTTCCAGGGCCATAATCACAATAAATCCGTATTCAGTTAGTTTTGACATCTTTATCATAGACTGCATTTTACCACATAAAGGACTAATTTAGTACTACTTGAGGTTCAATCTATGAACAAAACGAGACTTTAACAACCGGGGTGCAAAATACGCGTCAAAAATACTGTATAAATTAACAACAATCAGAGTTGATTAATGATTTTTTCAGCCAACCCCCATTGAACTGACCATTGGGCTTCGGGTGCTTGGGCGGTAATGACAAATAAGTCATTGTTGTGGTCATCAATGTAATATTCAGTGGTGGTTAAAATATTGTTCGGCTGTTGGTACTTGATGTTGAATACCTTGAACCGATCATGGCTTTTGAATTGACTGTCTAACAAACGGTGGCCTGGATTGTCTCTGATTTGGTGGTACAGCAACAAGGCCTGAGCAAAAGCGCCCATGCGCAGGTTTGACATGGTGTCTTTATAAGCCTTTAATGACACCCCGGCTTGGAATTCTGCTGGTGAATTCAATACTTTTCTGCTCCACCATGTCTGTTCATGATCGCGTGATTGGCGTTTATACACGGACCAATTAGCAGGTATAAAACGCGCCCAGCCAAAACTAAAATAAGGACTGCGTGCTTGCGCGATGTTGTTGGGCATTGAGGGCTTAACAGACTGGTGAGGCTGTTGCAGCGGCTTTGGCCGCCTTTGTAACGGCTTTTTCCTCTCAGAGCGAGTCGCTTGTGATTTTTGTTGCAACGCTGTAACTGCACACTTTCGGTCTTGAATCACAGTTGTACCATCGGCCTGATTACAGTGATAGAGCTTGGTTTTTTTGGCCTGTAAAGAGGACGCCATTGAAAAAGCAAATAACAACAGCAAAAACTTCATGACAATACAATCAGAATGGCATGCCACCAGGTAATTTACCACCTAATTTCTGCATCATTTTCATCATTCCTTTGCCCTTGAATTTACGCATCATTTTCTGCATTTGATTGTACTGTTTCAATAATTTAGAAACATCCTGTATGGTGGTGCCAGAACCGTTGGCTATACGGCGCTTTCTGGAACCTTTGATCAGCTGGGGGTACCTTTTTTCTTTCAATGTCATCGAGCTTATCACCGCCAACATGCGTCCAGTTGACTTGTCATTGACTTGGTCTTTAACCATATCTGGCAAATTGCTCATACCTGGTAACTTATCCAACATGGAGGACATGCCGCCCATGTTTTGCATTTGCAGCAGTTGTGACTGAAAGTCTTCCAGTGTGAACTTATTGCCTGTGGCTACTTTTTTCGCCAGTTTTTCAGCTTCTTTTTTATCGACCTTGCGCTCGACTTCTTCAACCAAAGAAAGCACGTCACCCATGCCGAGGATGCTGGATGCAATTCGATCAGGGTGAAAAGGCTCCAAAGCCTCCATTTTTTCACCCACGCCTTGGAATTTAATTGGCTTACCAGTGATGTTTTTGACAGATAACGCCGCACCGCCTCGGGCATCACCGTCTACTTTGGTCAACACCACACCAGTTAAATCCAAAGCATCAGAAAAAGCCTTGGCAGTGTTGGCAGCATCTTGGCCAGTCATGGCATCTACCACAAATAATGTCTCTGTCGGATTGATGCTGTTTTGCAATGACTTGATTTCTTTCATCATCGCTTCATCAACCGCCAAACGGCCTGCAGTATCCACGATCAGGACATCAAAATAACCTTTCTTAGCAGCTTGTAACGCCGTCATCCCAATGGTCACTGGGTCATCAATCACAGATGATGGAAACCACTCAACGCCGACCTGTTCTGCCACAGTCTGCAATTGTTCGATGGCTGCAGGTCGATAGACATCTGCCGAAACCACCATGACTTTTTTATTCTCGCGTTCTTTCAGAAACTTTGCCAGTTTACCCGTGGTGGTGGTTTTACCCGCACCCTGCAGGCCTGCCATCAAAATCACCACAGGAGGCTGGGCATTAAAATTGATACCTGAAGTTTCCTCGCCCAAGACCTTAACCAATTCTTCTTGCACCACTTTGACCAACACTTGTGCTGGTTTCAAACTGGTCAATACTTCAGTACCTAGGGCACGTTCTCTGACATCTTCGATGAATGACTTCACCACAGGTAAAGCAACATCAGCCTCCAACAAAGCCACCCGCACTTCTCGCAAAGCTTCTTTGATGTTGTCCTCGGACAGATTTGCTTGTCCGCGAATCTTTTGAATACTCTTAGATAGTCTGTCTGTTAAATTATCGAACATGATGCCAATTATCCTGTTGGTAAAAAATAAGACCTGCTATTATAATGTCATTATCTTCAAATATAAATGAGACGGCTTAATTAATATGGCCTCTTAACAAATATGACATACCTTTTCGCCATCACAGGCTTGCTCCACCTATTGGCTTTGGCCAATATCAAGAAGTACCAAGTCTCTGTCGCATTTTTCATTTTGGCCAGCTTATGCCAAACGGTCATAACAAGCCAGGTACTTTTATCCGAGTCTGAATGGTCTTTCAACGCTCAAAACGCTTGTCTGGTAGTCAGTTGGCTATCAAATATCATAGTTCTACTGGCACAGTTCAGATTGGTATGGGTTAGGGTCATGGTGCATGTGATTGCTCTGGTCATTTTGACATGGATTTACTTTTGGCCCCACCCAAGCATTTCTAAACCCTATGTTTGGGCCATAGACATGCATATTTTGTTATCCATTCTGGCTTATTCTTTGTTGTTTGTTTCATCCTTAATCTCAATCAATTTGGGCTGGCAAATCAAACAAATGAAGAAAAATGTATTTGACACCCAAAGCATGACCATCAACAGCCTGCTGAAAAACGAAGAAAAACTATTCAAACTTATTTTCTTGGGGTGGCTGTTTCTCAGTTGCGCCCTACTGACTGGTGTGATGTTTGTACAAGGCTTCTTGGCTGACGGTATGGGCCATAAGATTATTTTCTCATTGGTTGCCTGGGTGTTATTTGCTGTGTTGATTGTGGGCAGAATCACCAAGGGATGGCGCGGCAAAAAAGCCATCAAACTCAACCTCATAGCCATGAGTCTATTGATGCTTGGCTTTGTAGGCAGTTACTTGGTTTTGGACTATTTGGTCTGATGGGGCACTGAGTGATTTCCGAACTACCAACCAACACTTTACTGATCATCATCGGCGTCTTACTGGTGCTCTCGGCATTTTTTTCCAGCTCTGAAACCGCCTTGATGGCACTGAACAGAATCAAGCTGAAAAATGATGCCAAAAAGAAAAAGGGTGCTTTTTTGGCGCAAAAGTTATTAGAGAAACCCGATCGATTGATTGGACTGATCTTGATAGGCAACAACTTCATCAATATCGCTGCCACTGCCCTCACCACCATTGTTGCAATTAAAATAGCCGGCGACAAAGGGGTCGCCTATGGCACCGCTATTTTAACTTTTGCCATCTTGATTTTCTCTGAAGTAACACCCAAAACCTATGCAGCATTGAATCCTGAAAAATTAGGTTATGTGGCCTCCTACGTATTAACTCCGATGCTGAAACTGCTCTATCCGATTGTTTGGGGCACCAATTTAATGACCAATGGATTGTTGCGTTTACTGGGTGTACCTAAAGAAATTGCGCAAGAAGCCTTGTCGCGTGAAGAACTCAAAACGCTGGTCATTGAGAATGACTTAATCAATCCAGATGTTCACCAAAAAATGATGATCAATGTGATGAATCTTGATCACATGAACATTGAAGATGTGATGGTACCCCGCAATGAAATACAAGGCATCAACATCAATGATGACTGGGAAGTCATTGAGAAACAATTGGTTAATACCTACCTCACTCGATTACCGGTTTATGTTGATAACATTGACCAAGTCATTGGCATCTTGCACATCAGAACCATTCTGACCATGCTCAAGAACCAAAACCTTGACATCACCAAACTCAAACGCATCCTAAGAAAACCTTATTTCGTTCCCGAAACCGCCAGTTTGTCAGCACAACTCAGTGAGTTCCAACGCAAAGAACGGCGCATGGGCTTGGTCGTGGATGAATATGGAGATTTAGTCGGCTTGGTAACTCTTGATGATATTTTGGAGGAAATTGTTGGTAAATTCACTTCTGAACCGGGAGACCGAGGGCTAAAAATCATCAAACAAGACGACAACCAATACCTGGTCAAAGGCCGCATAGCAGTGCGTTCGCTGAATCGCCGTTTACAATGGGATTTACCCACTGATGAAGCAACCACCATCAATGGCCTGATCACTGAATATTTGAAAGACTTACCGACTAAGGATTTAGCTGTTTCAATTGATGGTTACCGCATGACCATCATCGAAACAACTGCAGACAACATCATCAGTAAAGTATTGATAACGCCGCCGAATGATGACTAATTACTGACTCGTTTCAGGCCGAACAGTTTGAATCCAAACAAGGCAGCTACCAGTAACAATCCTGCCGCTGCAGATAACACATAATCGCGATTTAAACTGAGCAAATAGCCACCCAATGCACCACCAACAAAAGCCCCTATAAACTCACTGGTGGCAAAAACCCCCATGGCCGCACCACGGTATTTCTCTGCCGCTATTTTGGAGATGACTGAAGGCATTGAAGCTTCTAAATAGTTAAATAAACCAAAATAGGCCACCAAATACACTGCCAGCAACCAAAAGTTGGCATGAACCAAATTCAATAACATCAAACTGCCAGAAAGCAACAAAAACGCCGCACTCATCATTTGCATGTGATTTTTCAACTTCTCTTGAGCAATGATGAGCGGCACCATGATACCAATAGATAACACCAATACGGGCAGATAGAGCCGCCAGTGGTGGGCCAACTCAAAATTGAAATTTTGTACCAGCACCAGGGGCAAGACCAAAAACAAAGCCGTCATACTGGCATGCAAAGCAAACACACCAAAATCCATCATCATCAGTGGTTTCAGCTTAATACAATGCAGCAACTCTTTGAAACTGTAATCCCTTGCAGCCAATTTTTCCGGCTCTTCAACCACAAAAATCAACACCAACAAAGCAGCCACCGCGAGTGATGCTGTGAACCAAAACAAACCACTTAAACCGAATTGGGCCGCCAAAATAGGTCCGCTGATAAATGCCAGCATAAATGACAAACCGATGCTGCTACCAACTATGGCCATCATTTTACCGCGTTGTTCTGGACGCGACACATCTGCCACTAAAGCCAAACCCGTGGCTGCAATCGCTCCCATCCCTTGGATCAGACGACCTACAATGATCCAAAAAATATCATCTGCCAAAGCCGCCACAACCGAACCCAGTGCAAACAAACACAAACCCAATGCAATGACTTTCTTGCGGCCCCAAACATCTGACAAAAAGCCCATGGGTATTTGTAACAAAGCCTGGGTCAGGCCATAAACGCCAATGGCCAAACCAACCAACAGCGGCGTTGCACCATCTATATCAACGGCATATACTGAAAAAACAGGTAAAATCAAAAACAGACCATACATGCGCAAAGCAATCATAAAGGCAATCGCAATGGCTGATTTTTTCTCTAGGGCATTCATCTTAGACATGGGGGCGCATGGTACCAAAAATCCTGTTTTAAAACCATTGATAGATTAACCTGACCAAGATTTTTTTATCAGCTATCTGTTTATGCTGAACCAGGTCTTATATAATGGCAGCTCATAATTAAGCAGGTCACTGACCCTGAATTTACACCACATGGAAAACAGCAACATTAATATTCAAGATGTCATGAAATTAACCGATGTCGGTATGAACGCAGTTAATGACCACCTGCGCAAACAACTGAATTCAGAAGTTATACTGATCAACCAAATTGCCGAATACATCATCAGCAATGGCGGCAAACGGTTGCGTCCAGTGCTGATGCTATTGATTTCCAAAGCACTTGACTACAAAGGCGATCAAGGCATTAATTTAGCAGCCGTGATTGAATTGATTCACACCGCAACTTTATTGCATGATGATGTGGTCGATGAATCAGAAATGCGAAGAGGTGAAAAAACCTCGCATGAAATTTGGGGCAATTCAGCCAGTGTCTTAGTGGGTGACTTCTTATACTCTAAATCATTCCAGATGATGGTCAAAGCCGACAACATGCAAGTGATGTCGATTTTATCAGATGCCACCAATAAAATATCAGAAGGCGAGGTACAACAGCTACTCAACGTGGGCAACGTCAATATTTCAGAGGATGCTTATTTTCAAATCATAGCCAACAAAACAGCTAAGTTATTTGAAGCAGCTTGCCAATTGGCGGCAGTCATTGCTGACGAAAATGCCGCTTCACAAAAGCAACTGGGTGATTTTGGCATGTTGCTAGGAACGGCCTTTCAGATTGCTGATGATGTATTAGATTACACCGCTGACGATGCAGCTTTGGGAAAAAATTTAGGCGATGATTTCAGCGAGGGCAAATTAACATTGCCTCTGATTTACTTGCTCAAACACGGTAATGACGGTGAAAAATCAGCCATTATCAATGCCATCAAAAACCCAGATAAGACTGACTTTATGGTTATCAGGAATTTAGTAACCGATTCAAATGCCATTGAATACACCATGAAACAAGCCCAAATCAAAGCTGAGGAAGCCAAAAACAAACTATCAGGGCTGCCCACATCAGAAGCCAAAGAAGCACTTATGTTTTTGTGTGATTATGCGTGGAAGAGAGGCCAATAAGCGACAAACTTGAAGCAAAAAAACTGTCTTTGCTGACTTGATTGATCAATTTTGGCATAAAGATAATGGCGTCCCATAGGGGACTCGAACCCCTGTTGCCGCCGTGAAAGGGCGGAGTCCTAGGCCACTAGACGAATGGGACGCAAAGGACATTACTTGATCATGGTAACTCTTGCCTGACTCATGCTTCTGATCAACAGCATGAATGGCGTCCCATAGGGGACTCGAACCCCTGTTGCCGCCGTGAAAGGGCGGAGTCCTAGGCCACTAGACGAATGGGACGCAAGGACATTTCACTTTCTTTGCTTGAACAAGTTATTTGCCTGAACAAAGCCTCTTTGTTGGTGGAGCTAAGCGGGATCGAACCGCTGACCTCAACACTGCCAGTGTTGCGCTCTCCCAGCTGAGCTATAGCCCCACAAAGAGGATGCGTATTATCGGCATTTATGCAGTCATAGTCAAATAGTTTTTGTTACAAAAACACAAGATTTAGACTGACTGTGCTTTTGCTTACAGAAATAAGCGGGCGATGGATATATTTATCATTAAAGCCAGGTTTGAATGATATTCATTACACGCTATTTTACTCTGTCTAGCCACGATAAACGCAACCGGAGGTACAGGTTTCACAGATTTCTATTTCCGATAACAGTGGTAATTCCGGCTTAAGCTTCTGCCAAATCCAAATGGCTAAATTTTCACTGGTTGGATTTTCTAGACCAGCCACTTCATTCAGGCAGTGGTGATCCAATTGCTTATAAATAGGTTGAAAGGCTGCTTTTATCTCTGCAAAATCAATGATCCAGCCAGTGGTGGCATCAGGTTCCCCGGTCACTTTGATAATCACTTTGAAGGAATGGCCATGCAGATTACCACATTTGTGACCGTCTGGCACATTGGGTAACCAGTGAGCGGACTCTAAATAAAACTCTTTGTAAATATCCATTTATTTCTTTTTCACGTACAAGACCATTTTATGGTCAATCAACTCAAAACCATGCTGCTCGGCTATCTTCAATTGCAATTGCTCTAACTCCTCATCATAGAACTCCATGACTTTACCACTGTCAACATCAACCATGTGATCGTGATGCTCACCAGTGTCTAGTTCATAGACAGCCTGAGTGTTTTCAAATTGATTTTTACTGACCAATCCAGCAGTCTCAAATTGGTTTAATACTCGGTATATAGTTGCCAGTCCAATGTCATGGTCGGCACTCTTCATTTCATCGTATAACTCTTCAGCGGTGAAGTGTTTACCTTTGTTTTTACTTAAAAATTCAAGAATTTGTAAGCGCGGTAAAGTGACTTTAAGGCCCGCTTCTTTGATTTCTTTTTTACTCATCTGAAGAATTAACTGTTATTTAATAAAATTTATTGTATCATTCTGGCTTCAATTTTAAACACCTTATTAGAATGAAAATTGTTGTAATTGCAATATTTGCTTTGTCGCTGAGTTTATCTGGATGCTATAAAGTTCCGGTCCAGCAAGGAAACATCCTTAAACAAGAGGACATCGATGAAATCAAACCAGGTATGACCAAACAGCAAGTGGCTATCGTACTGGGAACACCCACCATCGCTGACCCATTTAATCAGGACAGATGGGATTACATCAATACCACCAAGAGCAAAGGCGAATTTAAAAAACTGAAAAAATTCAGTTTGTATTTCGAAGACAATAAATTGGTTAGAACCGAGGGCAATTACTTTCCCGATAAAGGTGACGGCACCACAGAAGTAGAATAATTATTTTTTCAACTGCTCTGCTCGCTTGCGCCTTACTGCTTTTGGATCAGCAATCAACGGGCGGTAAATTTCTATACGGTCTCCGTCTCTGACCTCAAAATCAAGGGTTTTAACTTGGCTGAAAATACCTACTTTCATGGTCGCCAAATCTATCTCTGGATAATCTGACAAAATATCGGACTGCTCAATGCATGTTTGGATGGTGGCTCCCTCTTCAACCTGTATGCAATACAATTTTTGAGACTCTGGCGTGGCAAAAATCACTTCTAAACTAAGCATAAACAACCCCTGCCCTGGTGACAAAATCATTGACTAAATGACCAGCAATTTGATCAAAACTCTTGGTAAACATGCGTCCCAGCACCTGGGATTTAACTTCATACTGCAATTGCAACTCAACTTTAGAGCCAAACTCAGGAAACTGTAAAAAATGCCATTCACCAGTCATGCGCCTGAAAGGGCCTGAGACCAATGACATGTACATAATTGTTAAATCACCGTCACGCTCTATGGTATTTTTGGTAGCAAATTCCACTTTGATACCGCTGACTTTTATTTTCATTCCTGCCACGTACTGTTGATCAGAACGTTCAGACACATAGCCATGTTTACACCACTTGAGAAACTCAGGATAGCGCTCAACGTCATTGACCAGGTTAAGCATTTGCTCACTGGCATGAGGGACTATGGCGGACTTGATGATTTCAGACATGATTAGGGCGGCCCTCTAACTGAGCATATTTAGGCTGATTGCTTGGTGCAATTTGCAGAGAAATTACATAAAATTCAGACTCTGGTAAATGATTCACTGATAAATGGCTAAAACAAAGAAAAAGGATAATACCATTGTCGTCAATAAAAAAGCATCCCATGAATATCATTTTATTGAAGATTTTGAAGCTGGCATTGAATTACAAGGCTGGGAAGTTAAATCTATTCGTGAAGGCAAAGTTAATTTGGCTGAAAGTTATGTGTTCATCAAAGATGGGGAAATTTATCTGACCAACTGCCACATCACACCGCTGAATACCGCATCAACTCACATCACAGCTGAGCCCAATCGGTTGAAAAAGCTGTTGTTGCACCGCCATCAAATCAATTACCTAATTGGTGCCGTTGAAAGAAAGGGTTTAACCTTGGTGGCCAGAAGCCTCTATTGGATCAAAGGCAAAGTTAAACTCAAAGTCATACTGGCACAAGGCAAAAAGCTGCACGACAAGCGCGCAGCTTCTAAAGAAAAGGATTGGAATCGTCAAAAACAACGCATCCTTAAATCCGGACAACTTTAACTATTTTTATTCCCAGCACTGAGCCGGTGTCTTATTACCTAAATTGTCTATTCTGATTCTTGTACATGCCGTATCACTGGTGGCTTGACCACCACGCGCATTGGCCTGTAAACGCCACCCATTGTTGGGCCTGTCCTGATGCACAATGCGGTAATCATCCCAACGCAAGAATGCATTGGTTAAACTCAGTGCAGAACCGCCACCAGTTACATTGGTTGGATAGGTGTTGGTGTTGGCATAGAATTTTTCATACATGCCAGCCACCTCTAAAAGTTTAGCATGTGCCTCAGCCCGTTTGCTTTCAACCACATATTGTCGATAACTAGGCAGCGCAAAAGATGCCAGTAGGGCAATGATTGCAATGACCACCAGAAGCTCAATTAAAGTAAAACCTCTATTCATTCTCATTCTATCTCCATCGGTTTTGTGTCTGTTATAAAAGTGATCTCCCTAAATTTAGGGTTGGCACTTTTCATATCAAAACTTATCTTATCAAAATAATAATTTTCACCAACCTTTAATTGATTGATCTTCAAGGGTTGTGGCTCGGACTCATCGATGGCTAAAGTACTGGCTTTGGTATTCAATACGTATTTGTATTTGATGCCATTAAACACCACTGAATCATCTGCAGTAACCACAGCATCCAACACACCTGAACCGGTTTCAGTCACAAACGCACCATTTTGGGCTTGAAGCGCCAAGGTTGTTGACATCATGATTAACAAAAATACACTTTTACTGATTCTATTTTTCATATTCATTTCTCAATTATTCAGTTAATAAGTTAGTCCAGTTTCTGCGACGCCAAGTAAATTTCTGGATAGAGGTAGTTATGACTTGATTCACACCCTCTGTGTTGATGTCCAAAGTACCACCACCTGGTGATTCGGTGAACGTCGGTGAACTGATCACAAAGTCCGAAATAAATGTACCTACGCCATCATCAAATATAGATTGAGGTACACCGTCTATGATAACTTCAGGGTTCTCAAAAATTTCACCCACATTTGGGATGCCGCCTGTGAGCGGATTAAGCGCCATCAACCAGCTTCTACCACCCGCTTCACAGGGGTCAGTACCAGCAGTGATATTAGAAGTCACAAACAAGGCTTCTCGTCCAATTAAAGATAAAGGGTTAAACACACGTTCACCATTTTCAATCAATTTGACTTTCCAACCGCTGTCAACGGCATGATTGACTTCATTGGCAGTAATGTCTCTCAAAAAGCCACCGCCTGCTAAAGTCAAGTTCTGCTCAACAAAATCACCCGTTTCAATATTTTGGCTGATTTCTGTAGAAGCCAAACCATCAATCACACCGACTACATATTGATCAGCTGGCAGAGTTATAGAACGATCAGAAGGCTCTAAATATTTACCTGTGGCATACATCACAATCACGTCGTTTTCAGCCGATTGAATACCATCAGGCACTGCAATCACTCTTGGTTTAACAGTGATGGGACGTTCTTTGGTGCCGTTGGCATTGATCAATTTTGTGGCTGACCAATTGGCATAATTTGTGTCTGAAAAGTCGAAGCGCCATAAATTACCATACAAATCACCGGCATACCCGTAATCTGCACCGTAATCGACCCTTGGGTTTGATTCGCCTGGTGGTACCTGGAACTCTGAATCAACAGCCACAATACTGCCTAAACCATTGGGCGTACCTACACTGCCCACGCCGGTATCAATTTTCGTTAACAATTGACCATCACTGAGGCGAACCACATAAAGCACGGCATTACCAGATGTACTGATTCGATTGCGTGGATCTGCTAATAATTCAAAGTCTTGTTCTGAATTATTATAGCCATTAGGTAACAACGCCACCCACTCACCGGTACTGGAAATTCGAATGATGGTTGCTTCACCATAACTGAAACCCATATCAGCATCATCAGTATCAGAGAATTCCCACAATACAGTCGGCTCCGTGCTGTCACCATCGGTCACATCCAAGGCGAAGAAAGATTGGCCGCCATAGCGCATGCCTGAAACCAAAACACTGCGCCAACTGCCATTAATAAATGCGTCTCTAACCACAGGTGTGTTATCCACATATGACCAATGGTCAGCGGTTGGATCAGGTAATCGGTGGATGTTATTCAATGCTTTAGATGGCATAAAACCCCAGCGCTCCTTGCCTTCATCTGCACCTTCAGCATTGAACGCATGTAACATGCCACCATTAGATCCTACATATACGGTGTTATTGCGGTCTTTTTGTGCTATCTGAAATTCCAAATAACCATTATCAGCATCCGCAGCATCTCGCTCATCTGTGCCCTCGGCCCACAATGAGTCTTCATAACCAGCACTTGGCCCCCTAACAATGTAAGGGCTGGCGTGTACGATGTCAGCCAATACACTGACCCGATCTTTGAGCACACCAGAATTGGCTTGTTCTAAGCCTTGATCACCAATCACATAATTAATGATGTCATTGGTGGTAACGCTCAGATTAGTGATTAACTCTTCTGCGTTGAGTTCGATGATACTTTTCAGTGCTGTGCTTAAACTGGTATCGAACCGTTCTTTGGTTTTTGATAACGGGTTGTAAGTGTAGATATTACGATTGGTTTGCTTGGGCACTGTTTCTCCAGTGGCCTCACAATTACCGCCAGTAAGGATACACGAGGCATCCCAAACAGGGTCACCAAAGGTTCGATCATCATTGATCTCTCTGGCAATTAAATTACCCGACCAAGTGGATGAATCAAAAGCAGGCGAGTAAGCCCTGGTATTGTCTGTGATCACACCTGATGAAATGGTCGATGAGGCACCTCTGGAAACACGCTCCAGAATGTTATTGACCACGTTATTCAAGGCATTAACCAACTCATTGGGGTTGTTGGCGCTGAAGAACTGTCCTCTGCTGTTAATCGATGAATGCCACACATCGTCTATTCGTCTGTTTTCGTTACTGGCATCAGGCCAGCCACAATCGCCGGTTCTTAAACCCAAATAAACGGCTTCTTTGGCATCTGTGATGGTGGGTTGCTCGGAGCAGTTATCCCCGTCAAAGTCACCAGCTTCATAGGCCTGTACCCTTGTCGCCTCCAAGCCCATTCCCACATTATAAGTGACCAAATGCTGCCAGTAGGCCGGATCATTTTTTGGGTTCCAAACAAATTCAGGACTTTCCCACTCATCATCAAACGGTGTCATATCAATCAGTGTACCGTCGCTTTTGCGGTAGTCTTTTTTAAACCGCTTGACGTTATTATTGAGGTTTGGGTTAAGATCTCTGGCCCAAGCATCAAATGCAATGTCTGACAATGAGGTCCGGCCCTCTGTTTTTGAGTAAATTTCTTGCTCACCGTTACCGGTGTAGTTGGTATACAGGCCCATATCATCACCTGGTAGGCCGTTACCGTTTTCATCTAAAAGTACTGTACCGCCGCCCCAAGCACCGTTCCAACCACCGTCTGAGATGGCGATGTGAAAGTTCTGCTGACAAGAAAGGTTGGTGTTAAAGTCTTCGTTAAAATAACTGTCGTCATCTTCAAACAACTCACCTGCACGATTAAAAGCGTTCCTCAAAGGTGTGCCGCCTGATGTGGGCGCCCTGAACAACCAATTAAAAAAGTCATTGCGGTGGTTACCATCAAACTTGCTTAAGTCACTGTAAGTAGTCAATCGATTCAATTCTTGCCACGCAATTTTAAAATCGGGACCAAAACCAGAAAAAGCCCGACTGATGGCAGCTCTGGATAATTTGGCTCGCGAGTTATAATAGGAGTACCAGTTAGCAAAATTATCTAAATCATCGCCGAAAAGAAACACAGTGTCCCAACCGGTGTCGGTTGCATTGCGCACACTGTAATAAGCACGGTCACCTTCCCAGTCAGGATGGAAATTTTGATACAAAGCATTGATGTTACCAATATCTCTCTCTTGGGTATCGACAAAACCAATCCGTACGTTGTTATCAAAACGGTTGTATACGATGCGCCTGATGGCAATGTAGTCATCGGTTAAATCAACCGTATCGTTCATGTTATTGGGGTAGCCATCTACCCAAGCATTCTCAGGGTCGGCATCAGGCATTTGTGAACCATCAGCGCGTAAAGGCGGCGAATAAGTGATACTGGGATCGAAATACAAGGTATTCAATGTTGGGTCGGTAAAATCCGTACCATTGGATCCCGATGGACCCATGAACGACCAAAACATACTGCCAGAATCATCCAAAGTCACCGCGATCGCTGGTGGCACTGACTGATCTAGAAACAAGGGATCATGCGACAATTGCAGCAAAGATGCCTTACTGGAGCCTGAAAAACCTGCCACAAAAACAAAAGCAGCAGTGATCAGAAATTGGGGACTTTTACTTATATTCATAATATATACTCTATCAATTGGTAGCATCGCTACCAGTAACAACTGTAAACATGGATTGTGCCAAAGAAATGGTATTACCATCACCACTCTGGCTTTTACCGGTGACCATAAATGACCTTTGTTTGTTTTGGCTGCCCGCTTTGGCAGGCGCCTCGGCATCTCCAGAATCGTTGGTCTCATTACCATAAACCACTTCGTGAATCAGGTACTGGGGTCTTTGTTTCAAACCCGCATTACCGGTCAAACCGGTAAAATCATATTCGTGTTCGGTGCCATCGGTACTGTTCCAATTGCGTCTAAAGAAATCTTCAAGCACTGGATTTTTCGCCGAATTGGGATCATCAGGGTCAAGTAATAACGTGTATAGGTCATTGAATTCGCCGGTCGGTGTGCCTCTGACGTTGACACCGTTGGTGACCTCGACCAAGTTATAAAGAAAGAACTCGCCTTGTCGGATGGCGCTGTTGGCACCGGAATTGGCTAGGTTTCTGTTGTGCAGACCTGCAGCCATTTTTTCTTGTAAGATGGTGCCTTTCATACCGGCATACCCCATCAAAGTAATGATAACCAGCAAAATAAGGCCGATGGCCAAGGCGGCACCTTGTTGCTTGTTCATTGGGGAAAATTGATTTCTCATAACGTGTAACTCCTTACTGGAACTATGGCGGTGAACTCTCTGCGGTACATGCGTTCAGCCGGCAGACCTGAGGGCAGCGCCGCGCCTGGGGTCTGTGGCGTCATGCCATCGGGGGAATAAATGTATGGTTCGGTTTCATTGGATGCGCTGTTATTCACAGTATTCAATAACAAATGAACTTCCATAGCGTAAATTGAACGCCACAAACAACCAGCGCCATTGGCCAATGAAACATTGCCACCTAAATAATCTATGCTGGGAGGGATGATGCATCCTTGGATGGCATCAACAGCACCGTTGCCATCAACATCACCGCCACCTTGAATGCTTTGGACTTCATCGGCAGTCATGCGAACCACATGACCGGTCTGAAGTTGTGCCAAATAAAACACATCAAAACGCTCCACCCCTTCAACCAACTGCTGTACCAAACCATTTTCAGAACGGTAAAGCGAACTGATTAATCGTGATGGATTACTGGGATCTTGATCGACTCCTACAAAGTAAGTCACATTGACCAATTCCTCATCCAGATTATAAACCCGCGTGTCACCATTTAAATTAAACCCGGGCAACGGCGTGGTCGAATTGACTGCATTGCCAGCCCAATTAGCTGGCGTAACATAAGAGGTGTTACAGTCAGCAACCACTGCGTCACCGGTGGTGAAAGGTGAGATCTCTGCCAATGTCAGATTATTACCTGCAATGGCCGTGACGCGGTTACCGCCACGCAAGTACCTAACAGTGACTATGTCCGTGTTGTCGGCCCTGCTGTCATCGGCAGTGCCTATGGCTGGAATCACAAAAGAAGCGTCTGTACCTGGTGTGGACAAAGCAGGCAAACAACTGCCGGATGCACACTCATAACCTCGAATAAAGAAGCTGGGATCCAGTGGATAACTGTTGAAGGCTGATATGTCAACAGTATCAGGTAGTTGATCAGGATCGGCCAAAGTATCCAACTCGATTTGACCACGGGCAGGTAAACCGTTGGTGAAGTTCACATTGTTCGAAACTCGCCATGCACTCATCTCATACCCTTGATTCCATTTGGTGGTGAATTCATTAGGCATGGTTAAGGTGGCACAATGTTTGCGTCCTGCTGATTCAAAGTCCATCTTCAACCTGGAAATGGCATAACGGCCATTTTCTTGCAATATTGCTAAACCAGTCTGAGCTCGGTTCAATGAACTGGAAGCTGTGAACAGCGATATCATCCCCGTAAGTATGATCAAGCCTATGACCAAAGCGACCATCAACTCAATCAATGAAAAGCCTTTTTGGTTATTTATTCTGTATTTATTAGTCATCATGGCTGTCCTACCAATGTCATAGTTTGTTGGTCTCTTGCCGATTCTCGGTTGGACTCATCCCAGTTAACGGTGATGGTACAAACGCCATCATAGGGCGGCGCCGGAAACCAAATAGAAGGCGCTTGAGCAGTGGTAATCCCGGCTGGAATTGCACTGTTAGCTACACAAGCCACAGTGCCAATACCGTTGGGCAATGACACTTGAATGGAATTGGCCCATTCCTGCATGTCGAAAGCGGCTAAGTTTTGAAAATCGCAAGGATTGGTTAAGTCACAGATGAGGGTTCCGGGTGCAGCCTGACCAGCATACCAGCCGTTCCACAGTGCGGTGGGATTGGCTCGCATCCTGTCCATCATGTTTTCTACCAAGAAACTGGCTTGTGAACGTAAATAACCGTTGTGATTGTTTTTCACTGAAATGGTCATCATGCCAGCAATGCCCAGTAGACCAAATGAGAAGACCAACACTGCAACCAAAACTTCAAGCAAGGTAAAACCCTGTTTTTTATTGTATGCGTTCATAATTCAACCACCCTACTCGAGCCTGTTAAACTGATATTGACTGCTCTGTCAAAGCCAGTGACTGTATCGTTTTTTATTTCAAAGCGACCAGCAACAGGGCCATCAAGTCCGCCAAATGGCGTAAAAACCAGGTCGCCGGCCAAAGGCCCGACTTGTTCGAAAGTCAAATTATCATCAATGGCCGCCTCTTGAGCCAATAACACATTGGCATTGCCATCAATACCGATGGATGTGATGGTCCAGCCATTTTGCCAATCACCACCAACCGGCCGCACTCTGACGTCGGTTCCATACCTAACAGCTTCGGCGCGAGCCAAAGTCATGCTGTAAACGACCTCATTGGCCACGTCAACGATTTGCTTGCGTATTTTGAAATCTCGGTAATTAGGTAGTCCCCAAGCCAAAAGGATTGAACCAATCAATAAGGTGATTATTAATTCAAGGAGAGAAAATCCTCTGTTTTTATTGTGTAATTTTTTCACTTACATTCTTTGCGATTTAAATCACGCTAAATAATAAGTGGGGTCGTGGTCAAACACAAGTTTGGCCTTAAGCTGACCGATTAGCGGTGGAATTTCAGTGATAAACGGTTACTTTTGTACCAATCGCAATTCTTTAGGCAAGGCAAAAACCATATTTTCAGGCTCTCCTTCGAGCTCTTGCACCACCAAATCAGGTGATATGGCTTGCACGGCATCAATCACATCCCTGACCAATTTTTCTGGTGCAGAGGCACCTGCCGTCAGACCGATGGTGCTGACACCCTCGAACCAATTTTGTTGTAAATCTGCAGCGCCATCTATTAGATAAGAGGGCACACCTTGTCTTTCTGCTAATTCCTTCAGGCGATTAGAGTTTGAACTATTAACACTGCCCACCACCAACACCAAATCAGCCTGTTCTGCCAAGTGCCTGACAGCAACCTGACGGTTTTGTGTGGCATAACAAATGTCATCATGTTTTGGACCCTCAACCTTGGGAAAACGTTGGCGCAATTCATTGATGATGTCACGGGTGTCATCCATCGACAAGGTGGTTTGTGTGACATAGGCAATTTTTTCTGGCTGATTGACCTCAATGGCATTGGCCTCTGCCACTGAATCAACCAAATAGATTGACCCTGTTCCTTTCAATTGATCCCATTGACCCAACGTACCCTCAACTTCAGGGTGACCATGATGGCCAATCAGAATCAAATCAAAACCTTGTTTACAATAACGAAATACTTCTATATGCACTTTTGTCACCAGCGGACAAGTGGCATCGAACACTTTGAGCTTTCGATCTGCAGCTTCTTTGCGCACTGCTTTTGATACACCGTGTGCTGAAAAAATCACAATCTGATCATCAGGCACTTCCTCAAGTTCATCTACAAACACCGCACCACGATCACGCAACTTATCAACCACATACTGGTTGTGAACCACTTCATGACGAACATAAATAGGCGCGCCGAATGAGTCCAGCGCCCTGTTGACAATATCTATGGCGCGATCAACACCAGCACAAAATCCCCGTGGATTAGCTAATAAAATTTTCATGATTTTCCACCAACTGCTGTATTGTCTTTGCTTTCTTTATTTTTAAATGTATCTATGATCAATAAAATCGCACCCAATGTAATGGCAGAGTCTGCCAAATTAAATGCTGGCCAGTAATAACTCTTATAGTGTAATTCAATAAAATCAACCACATAGCCCAAAACAATACGGTCATATATATTACCCAGAGCACCACCAACCACCAGCACCAACGCAGTGTTTTGTAATTTCATACTGCGGGCATTTTGGCGCAACCAATACAACAACCAAATCACAATAAGACTGGCCACCACTGCAATAAAATAACGTTGCCAGCCGGACTGATCAGCCAAAATACTAAATGCAACCCCTTCATTATGCATCAGGGTCAGGTTAAAAAATTCTGTCACTTTATTTGGCACGTAGAGATCCAATCGAGCTGATGCCATTGATTTAGTCAACTGATCAAGTACAAATACCACCAAACTGACCCACAAATACACCCAACCTGACTGTTTCATATGCTTCAAGCGAAATGCCTCACTTCACCGTGTCCATCCACATTTTCAACACACCTACCACAGATAGTGGGGTGGTTTTCATTGATTCCTACGTCCGTGCGTATGTGCCAACAACGCTCACATTTCTCACCATCGGCCACACTCACTGCCAAAGCAATAGAGCCCACCTCGGGCAATTCAATCACCTCAGCGTCACCGCGCTCATCCCAAGGTAAAATAATGGCCTCTGAAGTAATCAGTATGAAACGCATTTCAGCATTCATGGCTGATAACTGTTGGTACAAATCATCTGGCAGGAACAGTTTTACTTCGGCATCTAAAGATGAACCAATTTGGCCGGCCACCCTTAAAATCTCGAGTTGTTTAGAGACCGCTTGCCTGATGCCCGCTATGCGTTGCCATTTGTTGGCTTGATCATTGAAAGGCACTTCAGGAAACTCATACCAACGTGCAAATAAAATGTGTTCATCTTGCTTTCTTGATTGTCTTATTTCATCCGCCGTGAAAGTCAGAATCGGCGCAATCAAGCGTTGCAGCGCACTCAAGATATGAAACATGGCAGTCTGCGCTGATTTTCTGGCAGCACTTTCTTCATGACACGTATAAAGGCGGTCTTTAATAACATCCAAGTAAAACGCACCCATGTCTTGGGAACAAAAGTGATGCACTTTTTGATAAACCAAATGCAATTGATACGCATCATAGTATTGAATCACTTCTTGCTGCAATTGTTGCGCCTTATCTATGGCCCACAAATCAATTTCTGCACATTGATCCAGTGGTAACAAGTCATTGGCAGTGAACTCATTTAAATTACCCAGCATGAAACGCGCGGTGTTTCTGATGCGACGATAACCATCGGCAGCCCGGTTAAGGATTTCATCAGAAATCGTCATTTCACCACGGTAATCAGCGGAGGAAACCCACAAACGCAAAATATCAGCGCCCAGTGTGTTGACCACGTCTTTGGGCGAAATCACGTTACCCATAGATTTAGACATTTTTTTACCGTCTTTATCGACCACAAAACCATGGGTTAACACTTGTTTATAAGGGGCTCTTTGATTGATAGCAACTCCTGTCAACAACGAAGAATGGAACCACCCACGGTGTTGATCAGAACCCTCTAAATACAAGTCCGCTGGTTCCTGCAAAGCTGGATTTTGTTTCAATACACAGTAATGCGTCACACCTGAATCAAACCACACATCCAGAACGTCGGTTACTTTTTCATAATCCTCTACATCGCCGCCAATCAAATCGGCATCATCCAAGTCATACCAGATGTCCAAGCCTTTTTGTTCAACCAAATCAGCCACTTGGGCCATGATTTGCGGTGTATCAGGGTGCAATTCACCGCTTTGTTTGTGTACATACAGTGTGATGGGCACACCCCAAGTCCTTTGTCTGGAAATACACCATTCAGGGCGATTCTCAATCATTTTGTAAATGCGTTCTTCGCCCCACTCTGGAATCCATTCAACTTGTTTAATTTCAGCCAATGCACCTTGGCGCAAGCCTTGTTTATCCATGCTGATGAACCATTGTGGTGTGGTGCGGAAAGCTGTTGGGGTTTTGTGACGCCAACAATGCGGATAACTGTGTCTGATGTTCTCATGATGCAGTAATTGACCAGCCTCTGACAATGCCTCTGTCACTGTTTTGTTGGCTTGCCACACGTGTTGACCTGCGAACAATTCAGTATCAGGCAAATAAACACCGTCGGAATCAACCGGATTATATACTTCTAAATCATAGGTTTTACCCACATTGAAATCATCCACACCATGCCCAGGAGCCGTATGCACTGCACCCGTACCAGCTTCAGTATTGACATGTTCACCCATGATAACCGGTACTTGTTTGTCATACAGCGGATGTTTCAATTGTAACAATTCCAAGTCTTGACCACTCACCTCTGCCAAAACCTCATGATCATCCACTTCCAATCTGGCCATGACCGCATCAACCATTTCGGCTGCAATCACCAAATCATGGGTGGGATGACCTGTTACCAACGCATACTTGAGTTCTGGGTGTAATGATACCGCTTGGTTGGCAGGAATGGTCCAAGGTGTGGTGGTCCAAATTGGTAAAGCAATGGACTTAGAAGCTTTTTGTACCGCAAATTTCTGCGAAACTGCCTCACCATCAACAAAATTAAAAGCCACATCAATGGCAGGCGAAGTCTTGTCTTGGTACTCAATTTCAGCCTCAGCCAAGGCAGAGCCACAGTCAAAACACCAATTCACCGGTTTGACACCTTTTTCAATGTGGTCATTGGCTGCAATTTCAGCCAAAGCACGTATCATATTCGCTTCGTAATCAAACGACTTGGTCAAATAAGGCCGCTCCCAATCACCCAGAACACCCAAACGAATGAAATCTTGTTTTTGTATGTTGACTTGATTCTCCGCGTAATCACGGCATTTCTGTCTGAACGTTTTGGCATCGACTTTTTTGCCCACTTTGCCGACTTTTTTCTCAACTTGGACTTCAATAGGTAACCCATGGCAATCCCAACCAGGCACATAAGGCGCTCGATAACCCGAAAGCATCTTTGATTTAACTATGATGTCTTTCAATATCTTATTTACAGCATGACCAATATGAATCGCACCATTGGCGTACGGAGGCCCATCATGCAGTATAAAAGGCTCACTGTTTTCGTGGTGCTTTTGTAGGGCATCATACAAACCATCCTTGTTCCATTGTTTGATCCACTGTGGTTCTTTGGTGGCCAATGACGCCTTCATTTTAAAATTGGTTTTGGGTAAATTCAGTGTTTTTTTGTAGTCTTGACTCAAACCGGTTCTCCTTGCAAATCGGCAAAATATTTTCTGGTTTTATGAACATCGTCTTCGATGCCCGCAATTAAATCGTTTAAGGTATCAAATTTTACTTCATTTCTGAGCTTTTTATAAAACAAAACTTCAACACATTGGCCATATACTTGTTGCTTGAAGTCAAGCACATAAACTTCAACACGCTTGGCGTTACCACCTACACTGGGGTTAAAACCAACTGATGCAACCCCTTGATACCATTGCTCATTGATGTTGATTTCACATACATATATGCCATACAAGGGAAATGCGCGTTGTTTGAGCTCTAGGTTAATGGTCGGATAACCCAACTCACGCCCTAGTTTTTTGCCATGTGCAACCCGCCCTATGAGGTTAAAATCTCGACCCAATAGTTTTTTTGCCGCTTCAAATTCACCGGCATTGAGCAATTGTCTGATGGCAGTGGAACTGACTCTTTGGCCTTGTATCAGGACTGAGGCAATTTTTTCAACCGAAACATCACTTGCCACAGCGGCATTTTGCAGAAAATTGAAATCACCCTGCCTATTGGCACCAAATTTAAAATCATCACCAATGACGACATAACCCGCTTTCAGTCCGTGAATCAAAACTTTTTCGAAAAATGCCGTGGCTGTCATGCTTGCCAATTCGGCATTGAAGTTCAAATTACAAAAAACATCAACACCCATTTGTTTTAAAAGCCTGTGCTTTAATCTAAAAGATGTCAGTAATTCAATGGCATCAAAGCCATTGAAATGCTGCAACGGCAATGGCTGCATTGAAACCACCACTGACTGATTTCCATGTGCTTTGGCATGTTCAATCGTTTTTCTAATCAACGCTTGATGCCCGACGTGCACACCATCAAAATTACCAATGGTTACACTGGAATTAGTCGATAGTGGATTGTGATGTGGGTATCTGATTATTTCCATGTGACCTTGCGTTGCATACCCATAGACCACATGGCGATGAAATAAGTCAAAGCGCCCACTGATATGATTATCATTAAATTAATAAACCTCATGATTGCAGTTAGTTCTTGCCACTGGGGCATATACCGGCCAACTCCTTTGATCGCCAACACCATCAACAACAACGCCAATCCGACTTTGAACAAAAAGCCAATCGTCACCAGCGGTTGAATGATGACTTCAGTGACGCGCAATTTGCGGTACAACCAAAAACACTGTAGCCAAGCAGAACTGACCCCTGCCATGGCTAATCCCACATGCAATGAGACCACATTGTAATGATAAAGCAACGCAACGAAAGCGAAGTTAAGTACCACATTGATGGCCATGGCTTTGAGGGCAATTTTAACAGGCGTTTTGGTGTCTTTTCGTGAATAAAATGCAGGCAATAACACTTTGTTGGCAACAAAAGCCGGCAAGCCGAACATAAATACCATCAAACTGTATGAGGTGAAAGCGGCATTCTGGACAGTAAATTCACCGTAAACAAATAATGTAATGATCACCGGTTCAGCCAATACAAACAATCCCACCGCTGATGGCAAAGCAATGATCATGGCCAATGACATCGCCCATTGCAGGGTTTTTTGGTAGTCATCTTGATCAAGATCCGCAAAAGAGGCGGACAGCTTGGGCAATATGACGGTAGAAATAGCAATACCAAATAAGCCTAACGGGAATTCCACCAGCCTATCCGTTAAGTATAAATAGGTCGGACTGCCTTGTAATGGCAACATAGTTGCCAGTGCCGTGTCCACCAAAAGATTGATTTGCGCAGCAGATGAACCTATCAATGTAGGTACCATCAAAGTCATCACTTTTTTGACCTCAGGGTCGTTGAATTTAATCACTGGTTTTGGCAACACCCCAAGTCGAATCAGAGCAGGAATTTGCATCAACAATTGTGACAGTCCTGCCAGCAAGACACCCCAAGCCATCACTTCAACTGGTATTGTGAAGTAATCCCTGGCAGTTAGCATCACCCCAATCAACACCACATTCAACATGATTGGGGTGGCTGCAGCAATGGCAAATTTACCAAAGCTGTTGAGGATGCCTGCACTGAATGAAACCAATGAAATAAATAACAAATACGGCAACATGATTTGCAGCATTTTAACGGCCTGATCAAACACTGGCTTGTCATCCAAAAAGCCCACACCAAAAATGGCAATGACACCTGGTGCAATCAACTCAAACAAACCCACAACCACCAACAAAACCGCCAACAAACAACCAAAAACATGATTGATGAACGCTTGTAAATAGGCTTTATCGTGTTTGGCTTTGACTTCGTTCAACACCGGAATGAAAGCCAAAGTAAAAGACCCCTCAGCGAATAACCTGCGCATAAAATTTGGTATCTTAAAAGCCACCACAAAAGCATCAGTCATGGGGCTGACACCAAAAAAGCGGGTGAACAGCACATCCCTGAGAAAACCTGAGATTCTAGATAGCAGGGTGAAAAAACTGACTGTAGCCGTTGATTTAATCAAATTCATAGAATTAATAACCTATCCATGTTGACTATTCATAATATTAGTGGGAAAATGCGCCGTTTTTTAAAATTCTTGTATAACTAAGGAGAAATAGGTTTGGCAAATTCAGCATCTGCAAGAAAACGCGTTAGACAAGCTGTCAAAAACAGGCAGCATAACATGAGCTTACGCTCAAAAGCACGCACATCAATCAAAAAAGTAATCACTGCCATTGAAAGCGGTGACAAAAAAACAGCTCAAGAACTTTTCAATGAAATGGTTCCTGTTGTTGATGGCGTGGCGAGAAAAGGTTTGTACCACAAAAACAAGATCTCACGTCACAAAAGCCGTTTGAATGCAAAAATCAAGGCAATGTCCTAAAAAGTAAAAAACTTGGTCGCGTTTGGTTCAATTCAACGAGTCGAACGCGCTCAAAGTTCACAGTGCAACACTGTGAGTGACAAAAATTGTCACACTACAGCAAAAAAATATTCTAAAACTTCAAAAAACACTCAAATTTTTCATTTTTTGTGACGCCATTCACTGTTTATATGACATTTAACGTGTTATTATTCAGATTGGGCATAATAATAAATTAACGTTTGAGTAGTCATGAAAATCGAAAAAGAACAAATATCCGTCAAATTCTTGAAAATAGGCATGTATGTCTGCAAGCTTGACAGATCATGGTTGGAAACGCCGTTTCCATTCCAAGGTTTCTACATCCGCAGCAAAAATGAGATTAATGATTTACGCGCTTTTTGTGAATACGTCTACATTGACGTTGAAAAAGGTAAGTCATTGGCAAGCGAGCCAGAAATTTCAAAACCTTCTCCACTGCTGCGCAAGAAGAAAACCGACAACAAATACCGTGGTCGAATTAAGCCACTGGTAGTCAAACACGATTATTACACACACACCCTTAAGCCCATTAAGAAAGAATTCGGTCCTGCACAAACATTGATGTTGGATCTTGATAGTGCAATCGAAGAAACCAGTTTCAACTTGAGGGTTGGAAAGGGTCTTAACATCAAGAAAACTAAGCAGATAGCCACGCAAGTAGTTAATTCTGTTATCCGCAACCCAAACACATTGGTTTGGTTGACCCAGCTTAAAGAAAAAGGCCAGTATGTTTATGGACATTCACTGAGATCAGCCGTATTGTCAGCCGTGTTCGGTCGTCATTTGGGTATCAAAGAAAATGAATTAGAAGTTCTTGTCACCGGTGTCTTACTGGCTGACATTGGTAAAACCAAGCTCAGCAGAAAATTATTAAACAAATCTGAAGAGTTAACCGCCGAAGAGAAAAAGACTTTCGAGTCACATGTAGAGCTTGGCGTTGAAATTTTAGCTAAGGACAACTCACTGGACCATAACATCCTAACAATAGCTGAAACGCATCATGAAAGATTTGATGGCAGTGGTTATCCATATGGTCTGGTTGGTGATGAAATACCAGCCTTTGGACAAATTGCCGGAATCGTAGATACATTCGACGCAATGACCAGCAAAAAACCTTACGGCGCAGTTTATACTTCATCGCATGCGATGGAGTGGTTGTTTAAACAACGCAATAAACTCTTCAGCGCTAAACTAGTCGATGAGTTTATTCAAGCCATTGGTTTGTATCCAGCAGGCTCGACAGTAGAGTTATCTGATGGTTCAGTCGGCGTCGTGTTGTCACATAACAAGACCAAGCGACTCAAGCCTGAAGTACTTTTGGTTAAAGATGCTCAAGGGAAATCTCTTGAAAAACCAAAATTCATGGATTTGTCAAAAAAAGCAGTATTTTCTAACAAAGACAGGCCTTGTATCATCGGCGCATTGAAAGCTGACGCATTAAGCGTTGATGTTGATGAACTGATTAATGCATTCCACAGCAGAAACATTGTGAAGAAACTTTTAACAGCTTCATAAACGCAACAATTCAAGCTTAAAATAAAACCAAGCCTTGTTATAATAAACAATTTATAACAAGGCTTTTTTAATGCAACAGTACCTAGACTTTGCACAACATATCCTAGACAATGGCAGCATCAAATCAGACCGAACTGGCACCGGAACCACCAGTGTTTTCGGTTACCAAATGCGATTTGATCTAAAACAAGGCTTCCCAGTACTGACCACAAAGAAGCTGCACTTGAAATCCATCATCCATGAGTTGTTGTGGTTTATCGCAGGTGATACCAACATCAAATACTTACAAGATAATGGCGTAAAAATATGGGATGAATGGGCTGATGAAAAAGGTGACTTGGGCCCCGTATATGGACACCAATGGCGATCATGGCCAACACCCAATGGTGATACAGTCGATCAAATAAAAAACCTCATAAAACAAATCAAAAACAATCCAGATTCCAGACGACACATTGTCAGCGCTTGGAATGTGGCTGATGTTGATCACATGGCCCTACCCCCTTGTCACTGCCTGTTTCAGTTTTACGTTGCGGATAACAAGCTCTCATGTCAGCTTTACCAAAGAAGTGCGGATGTCTTCTTGGGCGTGCCATTTAACATTGCTTCTTATGCTTTATTGACCATGATGATGGCACAAGTGTGTGATCTTGAGCCAGGTGAGTTCATTCACACCTTTGGTGATGCACATATTTATAGCAACCACCTTGAACAAATCAAAACCCAACTAAACAGAACGCCTTATCCTTTGCCTGAAATGAAAATAAACCCAAATGTAAAAGACCTGTTTGCTTTCAAATTCGAAGACTTTGAACTGATTAATTACCAAGCTCACCCTCACATCAAAGGCAAAGTGGCGGTATGAAGGTCACTTTAATCGCTGCCATGGACACCAACCAACTGATAGGTGCTAACAATGACCTGCCATGGCGACTGTCGGCAGATTTACAATTCTTCAAGCGACAAACCACTGATAAAACCATATTGATGGGTCGTAAAACTTGCGAATCACTGCCTTTTGCCTTACCTAATAGAAAAAATTTAGTACTTACCAGAAACCCTTCATTTGAGCGCAAGGGTTTTGAAACCATTAATGACCTAGATTTACTCAAACAACAAGAATTGGATGAGGTGATGATAATCGGAGGAGCTAAGATTTATGAGCTTTTAATGCCCCATGCCACCCACATGATTATCACTCACATCAATGCGACTTTTGATGGTGACACATATTTTCCAGATATTGACTGGAACCAATGGCATAAAACTCGGGTAACCAACAATCCAGTATCTTCAGAAAATCCGGATTTTAGTTTTGATTTTGTGTTTTATGAAAGGGTTGATGTCAGTTAAGTTCACGATGTTGCTTCATGTTCTTGATTGATTTTTTTTCTAAATATTTGTGTAGAGCTTCAACCAAATAGACCGACCGATGCTGCCCGCCGGTGCAACCAATTGCTATGGTAATGTAACTGCGGTCGTTGGCTTCAAATTTTTTAATCCATTTCTTGGCAAAATAACTCAGATCATCTAAATATTCATTCACTACATCTTCTGTTGCCAAATAATCTTGAACCGCTTCATCTAGACCAGTCAATGAGCGTAATTCAGCTTGCCAATAGGGATTCGGCAAACAACGTGCATCAAATACAAAATCAGCATCAAAAGGTACACCTCTTTTGAAAGCAAAAGATTTTATGATCACAGCAACGTCATCATTGCGTTCACTCATGATCTGCCAAATTTGCTGTTTCAGTTGTTGCGCTTTGAGTTGTGTGGTGTCGATAATCAAATCAGCTTCTTGCTTAATTTCCTCCATTAAATCACTTTCTAGCTTGATGGCTTCAGTTAAACTGAAGTTGTGTTGATCAGTCGATAATGGGTGCCTCCTGCGGGTTTCCGAATACCTTTTAAGTACGGTATTCTTATCTGCCGATAAAAAGATAATTTTTATGATAATTTGGCTTTGGTCAATACTTTTTATAAGGTCTTTGAATGCCACTAAATCTTGATTCTTGCTTCTTATATCAATACCAACAGCCACTTTTGGATAAAACTCTTTGTCGGCAATGACATTTTCTGCCAATTGCTCGAGCATGTTGATGGGTAAATTATCAACACAATAAAACTCCATATCCTCTAACGACCTCAGTACCACTGTCTTACCTGCGCCTGACAGACCCGTTATTATGACCAGTTGTTGCATAGCTGAAAACCTTTCAAAATTTCTTCTGTCATTTGTTTTTTATTCTCTGCCAATAACATGTTTTTGTACAGACGATGCTGGCGAAAAAGAAACGCAGTTTCTTTCATCAAAACCTGGTGCATTTCATTGGTTTCATAGGGAAACGCAATCCCAACTACCACATGCACTGGAATGTCATCAACTGCTTCATAGTCAGCAGCTTGTGCCATTCTTATGACACAGGCCCTGATTTCATTGGCTGCCAGGCATTTCCCATGTGGTAGCGCCACTCCGTTGCCCAAAGAGGTATTGCCTAATTTTTCACGATTAACGATACTGTGGTAGATGCGTAAAGCCTCTGCACTGTCATCACTCAACAAATTAGCCATAGTCTCAAACAACCGTTTTTTACTGATAAAATGATGATTTAAAATCATTTTATCTTCTTCTAAAATATCAATTATTTTCATTTATTATCATTAAAAAAGGCTTAACTCTTTAACAAGCTAAGCCCTCATTTCAATTAGACTGGTGTAATCAGTAACCAGCTTGATTCATTTTAATGGCTTCACCGCGGTGATGATCAGTTATTTTATCTTTGTGCCTGCGGATTTGCTTGTCCAATTTATCAACCAACAAGTCTATTGATTTATATAAGTGATCCTCTGTTGATTCAGCAAAAAAATCTTTACCACCGATATGCATCGTGGCTTCTGATTTGTGTCTGACTTTTTCTACACTGATGATAACATGAACATTCAATACTTGATCAAAATGCCGTTTGATTCGTTCAAATTTAGTATCAATGTAATCTTTGATTGGATCTGTAACCTCTAATTGATGACCTGTGATAGTTAATTGCATATGGTTATCCTCATTTTTTGAACCTGTGGCTCAAGTGATTAGAACATTTATCGCGCATTAAGACAGCACTGCAAAAACCATCGTATCTCAGGTTTTTGAGATGTGCCTCTGCGGCAAATAGGGAAAAAACATTGTATGTGTAAAAAAGTTTTTTAAAAGAAATTATACTGACGCGAGAGAAAGACTTGTTAACTGTAAGATTGGTAAAGGCAAAAAAGTTTATTATTTTCATTGTTCTCCCGTTAGATTAATATAACCAACAGCGTCACAAATTACAAGAAGCCTGTGCTCGATTTACCATTACATAGAAAAATCTTGGCCCAGATAGACTTTTTTTACGTCTGCATTTGAAATAATTTGTTCAGGCTTGCCCTCTGTTAACATTTTGCCATCATTGAGGATATAGGCCCTGTCACAGATTCCAAGTGTTTCTCTGACATTGTGGTCGGTGATTAAAACCCCTATTTTCTTGCTTTTTAAGTGCTGCACAATCTTTTGAATATCAATCACTGAAACTGGATCAACTCCAGCAAAAGGTTCATCCAGTAGAATGTATTTCGGCTCAAGAGCCAAACAACGTGCAATCTCAACCCGTCGCCGTTCGCCACCAGAAAGACTGACACCCAATTGATTTTTAACATGCTCTACATTTAATTCTTCGAGTAACTCAAGGCAGCGGTTTTTGCGTTGCTCGACACTGAGGTCTTTGCGTAATTCTAAAACCGCCATGACGTTGTCTTTGACTGATAATTTTCGAAATACAGAAGCTTCCTGCGGTAAGTATCCCAAGCCTAATTTAGCTCTTTCATGCATGCCATATTTGGTGGCATCAAAACCATCGATATTAATCTGTCCTTGATCAACCCCAATCAAGCCCACAACCATATAAAAGCAAGTGGTTTTGCCCGCACCATTGGGGCCCAGTAAACCAACCACTTCGCCTTGGTTAACCTGAAAAGAAACAGATTGAATCACAGTCCTTTTCTGATAAGTTTTAGCAATATCAATCGCTTCAATCATTGTTTTGGTCTATTTCCATTCTGAACTGTTGCTCACCTTCACCCGTTGAAATGATTTCTTGTGTTTTCAAATCAAATTCAATGTTCTCACCAGTGGTGACGCCAATTGAGCTTTTGATGCTGACATTGCCAACTAAATAAACTTTGTCTTCGCTTTTGCGATAGTCCATTTCATTGGCTTTGATCACCATTTTATCGCCGTCTTCCATCATTTGTTCCATGTAGACTTGTTCACCCCTCATCAAAACGTTTCCGATGCCTTGGTCTTTGTGGTTAATCAAACCATAGGTTGACTCAATCAACAAACTGCCTTGAACAATCTTCAAGCCTTTTTTACATTCAGTCTGGCTGTCCTTTAATTTGGTTAAGCAGCCTGGTCCTTCAATCACTATTTTAGCCGTACGGTCACTGTCCAGCGCCATCACAGGTAAGGCACATAGCAACAACATGCCGGCTGTTTTAATTTTTAAATTCTGCATACATCTCACTTAATATTTCAATTTCCTGTCGATTAAAGTCGACCACTGCACCCTTCCCCTTCATGGCTGCGCCCAATTGTTTCATGTTGATTAAAGCAGCTGTTTTACCCACTTTATCGTTCAGGTTAACCAGCAGTTGGCTGGTTTCAATGGTCATTTCATTGGCATTAATGTCAGACTCATTGAGCTCAAGAAAAACCTGTTCTGGAAAATAAATTTCTGTTTGGTTGGGGTTGATCTCACCCACTGCTGATTGAAACACCCAATCCCCATCATTTTCATGCAAAGTGATATTGGGTTGTCGGATCAAGGTCTTCTTACTGTCAGCATAGTGAATAACCGCAGGTGATTTGATGGTGGTAACTATTTGACCTTGTTCATCAGAGGTTTCTATAACCACCTGTTGTAACGAGTAACCTTTGGTAAAGGGCTGAAACAATGGGCTTTCTTTGTCAGCAAAGAAATTATCATAAACAGCAAAAGTAACAACTGCTAATAGTCCAAACAGCAGCAATTGTTTTATTCGAGCAAATTCAATCATTGATGACCTTCAGTGAAATCATGATACAAGCCTTGGGCGTCCATAATCAGGTCACACACGTCTCTGGCTGCTCCCATTCCGCCACACTTATCCAAAACCAGTGCTGCTTGCTTAATCACATCCTGGTGCGCATCAGCCACAGCCACTGACAAGGAACAACGCTGCATGATGGGTAAATCAATGATGTCATCGCCAACAAACGCCACTTCCTCATCGGTGATGTTCATCGCAACTTTCAGGTTTTCATAGGTTTCTAGTTTGTTCATCCTGCCTTGATAGACATGATTAACGCCCAAAGATTTCATTCTTTCTGCCACAATCACAGAACTGCGACCGGTGATAACAGCTACTTCAATGCCTTTTTTCACCAAAATAGAGATGCCCATGCCATCTTTGACGTTGAATTTTTTAATTTCTCGACCATCATCCGTAAAGTACAGGCCGCCATCAGTCAGCACCCCATCCACATCAAAAATGACCAGCTTGATTTTTTTTGCCTTTGCTATGTGTATATCACTGTAATCCATCAAACCACTCCTGCCCTAAGTAAATCATGAATATTCAATGCACCTACCAATTGATCCGATGCATCAACCACCAATAAAGCATGGATTTTATGCTGCTCCATTATTTGGGCCGCCTCTACAGCCATTTTATTGGCTCTGATCATTACTGGGTTTTTGGTAGCCAACTCAGCTATGGGGCGCTCTTTGTCACGATCAAATTGATTGATGGTACGGCGTAAATCACCATCGGTAAACACGCCAATCACGGCACCTTTGTCATCCACCACTGCCGTCATTCCTAAGCCCTTGAGGTTCATCTCAACCAGTGCCTCGCTGAATGTAGCTTGCTGTGTCACAGTTGGCATATCCGCACCGGTTCGCATCACATCTTTGATGCCCAACAACAGTTTCTTGCCCAATGAACCCGCGGGATGCGACCTGGCAAAATCTTCTTTGGTGAAGCCACGCAGCTCCAGCAACGTCACTGCCAATGCATCACCCATCACCAAGGTTGCGGTGGTACTTGCAGTGGGTGCTAAACCCAAGGGACAAGCTTCCTCCGGCACTGAGATTTCTAAGTGTATATCGGCATTTTTTGCCAATGATGAATTGACATTCCCCGTCATGGAAATCAACTTGGCGCCCATTCGTTTGATCACCGGCAAAATGGTCAGTACTTCTTCTGTCTCACCTGAATTTGAAATCGCCAAGACCACATCACCAGCGGTTATCATACCCAAGTCACCGTGACTGGCTTCACCTGGATGCACAAAAAAAGCCGGGGTACCAGTTGAGGCCAAAGTGGCAGATATTTTATTGCCAATGTGGCCTGATTTGCCCATACCTATTACCACCACATGCCCACGACAGGTCATGATGGCGTTGACAGCAGCCACAAAGTCGGCACCCAAGTTTGCTTCAATGGCTTTGATTCCAGCCAACTCAATCGCAAAGACCGACTGTGCTTGCTGCAGTATTTGTTTGCTATCGTAAGTTGTCATATGCCTTCACTCAGGTACAACCAAATCATGTAACTGACATACATCACCAATAAGATGACGCCAATGATGCGCGAAATAAACCGGTCTTTTAAAACAAAATAAACCGATGCCAGAAACAGAAACACGGTCAACATCAGCATGTAAAAATAATCATACTTAATGAAATGGGCGGTGAATTCATACTCGCGAATCAAACCCGATATTCCAATCACACCCAATAAATTAAACATATTGGAACCAACAATGTTACCAATGGCCAAATCATGTTCTTTTTTCATGGCACTGGCCACTGTCGCCGCCAATTCAGGTAAAGAAGTACCCAAGGCCACAATAGTTAATCCAATCACCATGTCAGAAACACCAAAAATCAATGCGATATCCGTAGCACCTTTGACCATCAGTTGTGAGGCCACCGGTAACATGATGATACCAAAAATCAAAAACAGGATGGCTTTCTTTAAATCGATATCCAAATCAAATTCAGCTTCTAATTCATCACTGAACTCATCTTTATCAGTTTTTATACCAATATAAAGTAAAAACCCAGTCACCACGAACATGCCAGTGATTAAGATCACGCCATCGACAAATGTCAACTTTAAGTCAATCAACAAAAACAGTACCAACAAAGTCACCAACAACAATATCGGCATTTCTCTTTTGATGGTTTGGGATTTGATGCTCATTGGCACGATCATCAGGCCAACACCCAAAACCAAGGCGATGTTGGTGATGTTTGAACCCACAGCATTGCCCAAAGCCAAACCTGAGTTGCCTTTGAATGATGCGATGGCCGAAACCACCATTTCAGGGGCTGAGGTACCAAAGCCAACAATAATCAAACCCACCAACATGGTAGAAACACCCATGTGTTTAGCAGTTGACGCGGCACCTAAAACAAATTTATCGGCGGCATAAATAAGCATGACCAGGCCGAGTATCAGAAAACTCAATGATTCAATCATATGTTAGTTTTTTCCAGTAAATGGGCAATGAATGCAATTATTTAATCGCAATCTCTTTATAAACGTACTATTTTACAATATCATGCGCCCTCAACAAACAAACAATTACCATTGATGCACCCAAACGAAGTTAAAAAATTACTATCGACACATATAGACTGTCAGCACCTTGAAGTTTACGGTGAGGATCAACGCCATTATGAAGCCATCGTTGTGGCCCAAGCTTTTGAAGGCATGATGAAAATCAAACGCCACCGAATGATTTATAATGCTTTGGGTGAACACATGATAGCAGACATTCATGCCTTGAGCATAAAAGCTTACACCCCCACAGAATACGCGCAACTTTCGCAATAATTTCAATAGGATATCAGCATGAACCAAATCACCATAACTGGCGGTCAAACCATTCAAGGAACCATTGCAGCCTCAGGCGCAAAAAATGCCGTGTTACCGATTTTGGCAGCCACCATAGTGGGCCAAGGTGAGTCACACATCAAGCATGTCCCTCATTTGCATGATGTCACTACAATGAATGAATTATTGGCACAATTAGGGGCAAAATTAACGGTTGACCACCACGCTGACATCACCATCAACACCGACACAATCAACAACCAAACAGCGCCCTATGAGACGGTTAAAACCATGCGCGCTTCAATTCTTGCCTTGGGCCCACTGGTGGCTCGTTATGGCCGTGCTAAGGTTTCTTTACCGGGTGGTTGTCAAATTGGTGCACGCCCCGTGGACTTACACATCAAAGGGCTACAAGCCATGGGCGCCAAAATCGAAGTACAGGATGGCTATATATTAGCCAATTGTGAGCGACTCAAAGGCAACCGAATCATGATGGAAAAAGTTACCGTCACAGGTACTGAGAACATTTTGATAGCAGCCACACTGGCCAAAGGCGAAACCTTGATCGAAAACGCTGCGATTGAGCCAGAAGTGGTAGATTTGGCCAAATACCTCAAAGCCATGGGTGCTGAGATAACGGGTGAAGGGACCTCCAAGATTTATGTGCAGGGCAAAGACCAACTGCAAGGTACGACATATTCAGTGATGCCCGACCGCATCGAAATTGGCACTTTCCTGGTGGCCGCAGCCATCACCGGCGGTTCCATAACCATCAACAACAGTTGTAACGATGACTTAGACGCTGTCTTCGCTAAATTGGTTGAAGCGGGTGCAGAAATAACCACCACCGCAGACAGTGTAACATTGAACATGCACGGCAAAAGGCCGACACCTGTGGACATCCGCACCGCGCCACATCCGGCTTTCCCAACTGACATGCAAGCCCAATTTTGTGCCTTGAATGCCATCGCTGATGGTACCAGTCACATCACCGAAACTTTGTTCGAAAACCGCTTCATGCATGTTGAGGAACTCAATCGCATGGGCGCCAACATTCAAGTAGAAGGAAACCAAGCCATGATCAAAGGCGTGGACACACTCAGTGGCGCTCCAGTCACTGCTACAGACCTCAGGGCATCTGCCTCGCTGGTGCTCGCCGGACTGGCGGCAACAGGGCAAACCACTGTGCACGACATCCACTACATTGATCGCGGTTACGAAGCCATTGAAGAAAAACTCAATCAATTGGGCGCTGTGATTGTCAGAAGCTGATCAAGGCAAGTTGAAAAACCTGATGGACGAAACAAACCATCGGCAAAATATGTGTTAAAGTCATGGTGCTTTTTTTGATTCAATTGGTCCATGCTGAAAAACATTCTCTATACCATTTTGTTCACCCTCATCTGTTGGGGAGGCTATCAACTGAGCTACCCTTCCAACACCCCACCAGATTTGTTTTACGATGGACTGTTTTTAGAAAACACCCTTGAACATATAGAATATATGACCCGCGGCCCGCGCGGTGTGGGTCAGTATTACCATGATGACACCCAGCGGTATTTGGTCAGAAAACTCAATGCCATGGGTTTTCAAGTGTCGAGACAAAAATCAGTGGCTTTCAACCCCAAAAGTCGCAACGCCGCACCAATCAGAAATATCATTGCAAAATACCCGGGCAGTGATCCAGACGCCAAAGACCTGTTGTTATTGGCGCATTATGACGCCGCTGTTTACTCTGGTACTGGCGCTGGGGATGATGCCTCTGGTGTCGCGGTGATACTGGAAACCATCAACGCTTTCATCAAAACCCAAGCAAAACCCAAGAACAACCTACTCGTGGTGTTTACTGATGCCGAAGAAATCGGTCTGTTAGGCGCGCACGCTTTTATCAATGAACAATTGAATAACCATGATGTTGGTTTAATCATCAATCTTGAAGCCAGGGGTTCAAGCGGGCCAGGCATGATGTGGCCTGAAACGGTGGGTGGTAACCGCGCCATGATTGAAGCTTTTCAAGCAGCGGCAGTGCCGATGCCGGTGACCACTTCGTTGACCTATGAAATCTATAAAATGCTACCGAATGACACCGACCTCACGCCTTTCAATCAAATCGGTCAAATCAATGGATTTAATCTGGCTTTTATTGACGATCATTTCAACTATCACACCCAACTGGATACACTGAGTCGCTTATCATTAAACACCCTCGCGCATCAAAGCATCCAAACCTTGGCTTTGTTGAGGCACTTTGCCCAAGCGGATTTAAGTGACATGAAATCCGCTGAATCATTGGTCTACTTCAGCCTACCTAATGTAGGTATCATCGCCTATCCAACTTGGCTGAATTGGCTTATTGTTGGCTTCATTGGCCTTGTGACTTTTTTGTTGTTTATGCAGGCCAGAAAAAAACAGCTGTTGCCGGCCAAACATTTACTGATGGCTTTCATTTGGCTGCTGTCTGCTGCTGGCTTGGCATACTTGGGGTGCTGGCTTTTGTTGCTGTTGGTTGCCGCTGTGGATCCTGCATCTAAAGACATCCTTCAAGGGTTTTCCTACCAAGGACACCTTATTATGGCTGTGTCTTTGATTGGTTCATGTCTTATTGCTATGACTGTACTGGGTCGCAGTAAGGCGCTTTCAGGCTCGTTTATCAGCATTGCTGTTTCTTTGTTATTGCTTATTCCTGTGGTTTATTACCTGCCCGGCAGCGGACTCCTGTTACTGCCCGTGTTAACTGCCACAATATTGTTGCTGTTTCAAGTTCATCGAGAAAAGTGGGCCGAACAACTGGCGCCGATTGTAGCGGTGGTAAACTTCATACTGGCCGGTACCTTATTGGTTAATTTACCGATTGCGCTGGGCCTGTCAGCCTTGCCCATCACCGCAGTGATTTTGACCTGGGTATTGTCTCTGTCATGGCCTGTAATCAGCCCAGTCAAACGCATCTCACTGCTGCTTATATTGTTGCTGCTTGCTGCGCTCGCACTGGCTTACCACTTAAATAAAAACCCCAGCATGACAAGCACACAACCTCACCCTACCAGCTTGTCATATCTGTATGACGCCGACAAACAACAAGCTTATTATTTTCACTATGATCGCCATCAATCTGAGTGGCATCAAGGCCTTTTTGAACAGCGCTTGAACAACCAGGAAACCTTGGCATTTCGACAGCACTACAGAAAACCAGTGAGGCAGTTGTCACGAGCCGTTGAGACCATAGAATTAATGCCAACAACCGTGACTGTTACCAAGCCTTTGCTCAGGCCCAACAGCGCTGAATTATTGGTTGACATACAAGCCAATAACAACACCGACATCATTGAAATATATCCTCAACAAGACATAACTATTACCACCATTAGCATTGATGGGCGCAAGGCAGTATTGACTGAACCCTTGGTGATAGGTGCGGGTAATCGCATGTTGAGGTATTATTTCAATGGCAAGAAAAACATCAGAATCACACTCGAAACATCAGAGAATAAGCCGTTTGTTTGGCAGGTTCAAAGTATCAGCAATGATTTATTAAAACAGCCAGAATTCGCGCTTGATAACAGGCCTGAGAACCAAATTCCTAAACCATTTATCCAGTCAGATAATGTTGTTGTGGTGCAATCAGTCGCGTTTGGCTCTGATTAACAAAGGCCGCTTGTCGTTGGGGTTTTTGGCGTTTGGGTTCTTGTTGTTATCGATGATGAGGTAAAAATAGTCATCATCCATAGCCAAACCCTCAGCATGACCAAATTGCATGTCTTGGTAAGCGTATTTTGCATCTCGAACGATGTGTTCATAACTCCAAGCTTTGCCTGTTTGGTACAGCCCATCAGCACCTTTGCTTATTTCTTGAATCAAATAAGCATTACGATGCAGGCCAAAAATCTTGCCACCAAAACTGAACAACCCTGTTAGATCGGGTTGTCTTGCAGCGCTTGGATCGTTGATGTCTTCAGCAAAGCGTTGATTGGTTTGTTTAATAATGTGAGTGTACTGTTGGTCAAAAGTGACTTCAATCAACCCCCTCGGCTCCCGCTCAACTGCCAACAGGAATGTCTGGTTGCCTAAGTAGGTAGCGGCTTCCAAACCGGCATTATAAACTTGGAAAAGACCTGCTTCATGGGCTTTGGCATAAACACCACCTAATTCTGGCACCCACTTGATTTCATCACCGACAACACGCACCAACTTATGATGGGTTTCACTCACCACAAAGAAATCATCTCCCACTGCGGTAATGCCCTCTAAATCCAAATTCATGGCTGCCAGTTGAGTCACATCTAACTTTTGATCAACCACCGCATCCACCAAAGAATCTTGTTTGAAAGACAATCGATAGATGTTATTGGCATCATCACAAACCGTATACAAAACACCGTCCTTTATGTGTAAACCCGAAGGTTCAATTTCTTCAGGCGAGTTGACTTTGAACACCTCAAAGTCACTCAAACGCTCGGTCTCAGCAACAGCAATGGTGCTAAAAACCAACAAAAGGCAATAAAAATTAAACCGATGATTCATTAGTTTTCCTGTTTCAATCAGAACCATCAAAACCATCAGCAAAAATGAGATCATCTGGGCCTTTGCAGCTCCTAGGAGCCAACACACTGATGTCATCTATTTTCCAATCCCCTGCGCTGGTTGAGTTATCGGTACCCAGGCGCCATCTGACTTTGGCATTTTGACCAGCAAAGGCAGATAAATCGACCTTAACTTCAGTAAAAGTGCCCAAGTTACCAACAAAAGCTGGCACCGCACCCAAGGGTTGACTGAAGCCACCATTGAGCGTGCCATTGTAGCCATTTTGGGTTATGAATTGACCTAAATCAGTCCAGCTAGAGCCATTGTTGGTGGTAATTTCGAGCACCCCACCATCGTAATTGTCGTTGTTCGATTCAAAATCATGTTTGTGCCAGAACACCAATTCGGTATCTGCCACGACTGCCAATTCTGGTGTGACCAAGCTTTTATCTGAGACCGTGGCCACATCAGCCGCCACAAAGGATTTGCTGTTTCCCGTGGTCTGATCATCACCGTTGACAACGTCCCAGTCGTTGTTACCTGCTCCCGTCACTCGCGACCAACCGGCGACCTCAGCATCAGCGATGCTGTTATAGCTTTCGACATCTGTGTTCAATAATTCAACATCACAACTGAGAGTCAGTTGCACATCCTGAGTTGTGGTTTGACCACCAATGGTTGCTACATCGTTCAAAGTTGTATTGAGGTAACCTAATTTGCTGACGGACAAATCACTGGTGGTAGCTGCCGTTTGAATGCTATAAGACCCACTGGCATCAGTCATCACTGTGATGCCATCATAACTGACAGTTGCCGCTTCAATCGCTGCACTGGTGTCGCCATCGGTGACAGTTCCTGACAAAGTAGCGATGTTACCCGGGTCTAAGACATCAACAAAAACTGCATGAGGAACACCAGTGACTCCGGCTGAGTCAGTGGCTTCAAACCACACGATGTGGCGACCTTCACTCAAACCACTGGAATCTAAAACGCCATTGAATGCCTCGGTTTTGCTATCGAAAACACCATCACTGGCAACCATATCAACCGCTGTGGCACCATTTGACCACGACGGGGTGCCCAGGTAAGCTTTGATACCACTGATGTTTTGCGTTGATTCAAGACCATTTGAGTTATTGAACTGTAAATCAGTGGCCGTTCCTGAAACATTAAATGTTTGCCCCGATGAGACTTTGATCGGCTGTGGCGGTAAGTTAATCACATCTGGGCCTGAAGCCATCACGTAGGGCATGCGAGCCGCTTTGGCTGCATAAATCATGGCGGGGCGATTGTCCGGCCAGATGGTATTATCAAATGAGCTGCAAGAAGAGTAAAAGCCGCCTTCTCCAAGCTCAATGGTATAGGCAGCAACACCCAAAGTACCATATGCATTGTCGTCTGAAGCGCCGTCAGCACCACCCAAAGAAGCGTTTGACTGTTCAGGTCTGTAACCAGTGAAAAATGACATCTTCCTGGCCAATGTTTGTAATTGAACGTGGTTAGGTGATTGCCCCGCATTGTCAGCATAACCCCATGGAAATAAAGTCAGTTCAGCCACATTGTGGATATCCAGGTAAACACCTGGTTTAGTCAATGGTGCAGCCGTGACCAAATCATCAGGCCGGTCATCAGGAAATAAAGTTTGGATGTAATTATTGATGGCCTGTGTTTCAGGTTCACTGGCAGCGGTATCACCACGGAAAGCCGATGAACAATCATTACCACTTGAACCGGTTCCTTGATTCCACAGAAACTCAAAGTTCCTGTTCATATCAACACCCTGCATGTCGCCGAAACCACCGCCGCCTTCACAATGATTGGCGTTGTAGTTTTTGCGCTGAAAAGCTGTGGCCTCACCTTCAGAAACGATGCGACCATCTGGGTTGCCCTGTAACAACAGATGAATCTCATGGTGATCGACCAGCCAAGTAACATCTGCGTCGTCGCCGTATTCACTCAATAGGTACTCAGCGAATCGCGTGACCAGTTCTGCCGGTGGGTACTCACGTGAATGGATTGAACCCATGGCATAAAGAATGGGTTTATCGGCGGTGGTGATAGCCGAATTGGTGATTTTAACCACTTGCATGTCATGGCCTTGGCTGGCATTTTGGGTTTTTTCCCATGAATCGCCTATATCAACCAAAGTAACCAAGCCAGGGTAGTCCAAAAGCATTTGATCCATAGCCGCAAAAGTTTCGGTAACCGTGCGATAACAAGCAAAACCATCAATGGTTTTTAAGCCCATCAAGCTTTTATTTTTAAGCTGCTGTTGTTGGCGCATCAATGCTTCATGTAAAACCAACGAAAAACCGGCCTCTGCCAACTCTTGAAAGTCGGCGACGTTTTCAACTGCCATCAAAACAGTTTTGTTCTTCTCATCAATTTTCCATAGGTCATAGTAAGGTTTGAGGCCCAAAACAGCTTGTTTGTCTTGATAGTGTGCCAGTACAATCCAAGGCCCACTTCCCTTGGGCAGTTTATTTGGCGTGACAGGCTGTGCCCCAGCAAAGGTGCTGACAGCAAAAACCAACATCAAAATCATCAGTGAGGTTTGTTGTTTCAATTTTAAAATCATCTGTTTATTGCTCTCTTTTTGTGTTTTATTATTTTAGGTATTTTATCTCGTTGGTTACCTGTTGCGGATCTTTCATGCCGCCCATGATAACCAGCCCATACCATGTACTCAGTGCTGCTCGGTGATCCATTGAAGCGGCAAAATCAGAATCACTTAATGTCCATTGCTGTTGATTGAAATCATAGATTCTGAGCACGTTACTGGCTTTTGATGGCTGGCCATTGTAGCCGATGCCATCATAATTATACGGATTGTTACTGCCACCAAAGAAGTGGATTTGTGACTTTTTGTGACTTGATGCAGCCATGCGGTAATGCGCCACACCACTGTGATGCTCAATCACTTGCCAATCAATCAAATGATGATCATTGGCATCGATGGTGCCCACGGCACATGCTGGTGATGGCAGGAAATTTCGTTGTTCTCCAGCCACAACCAATTTCACCCCATCACACACCAATATCTTATTATCAACAATGCCACCGGCATGACCGAACACCGGCGGTAACGGCAGTGGTGTAGCCTGCTGCCAAGTTTGGCTTTGGGTGTCAAAAACCTGAACCAATTCAACGTTGGCCACATCATGCCAACCGCTGATTAAATAGATGAATCTGTCCTGATAGACCAAGGCCACGGTGTCATCTACCGGCGTAGGCATGGGCGGCAAGGCCAGCCATTGGTCTGTTACTGCATCAATGCGCCACACATTGGGTACTGATTTTTCGCTGTGATCCGCTGCCACGGTATAACCACCCATCAAATAAACTGCTCCGGCTGCCGATACTGCTGTGGCTGCTAAAACACGTGGCTGTGCTGACGGCACACTCAATGCCTGCCATTCACCATGGCGCCAGACCCAAGCTTGATTGGTGATGTCTTGGTGGGTTTTTCCTGCCAACAAACCATTGAAACTATAAAATTGATCCTGGCCATCAACCTGAAGGTAAGCCACGGCATTGTTTGCCACTGCTTTTGGTAATTGAGTTGGCAGCTGAGTTGACAGTTGATGGGCTGCTTGAAAGTTTTGTTGATCGGGTTTTAGCAGTCTTTGTTTTGCAACATCAGGGTTTTGACAAGCAGTCAAAGCCCAAGTGATGAACAACAGTAAAAAAGCCTTAACCATGCAGTGTTTTTGCCATACACACGTGGCAGTTGTGGTGACCGGTATCGCCCAACCTTTCACTCAGGTATTCAAAACCATTTTTTTGATAAAGTGCTTGGGCTGCTTCCATGGCTGGCACGGTTTCTAAATACATTTTTTTAAAACCCTTGTCGGTGGCGTCAGCGATGCACAGCTCAATCAACCTCTGCCCCATCCCCTGGCCCCTTAATACCGGTGATAAGTACATTTTTCTGAGTTCAGCAATGCCCGCTGCTGCCGCGCCCTCCAATGGAGCAAAACCACCCACACCTTGTACTTGGCCGTCAGTCTCAATCACATAATATGCACTGAATTCATTGTCGTAGGCTTGGTACATGTCATCGAGTTCAGCATCAACACCAGCAAACCCAGCGCCATGCAATCCAAATTCACGCAAAGTATCCAAAACCAATTGCTTGACCGCTTGGTTGTCTTTGGGCTGTATCAGTCTGATGCTTGCTGGACTCACTGACAATCCATCATCATTCAAAATGCGGCCGCAAAGCAGCGTCCATTCGCGCCACAGCCGATTGCAACACATCAATTGAGGTGGCAAAGGACAAACGCACAAACCCGGGGGCACCAAATGGTGTGCCTGGTACCACGGCGACACCTGCCTCTTCTAACAACCACGTGGCCAATGCCACATCATCATTGACCCCATCTAACTGCGCCACTACCGCAGTGACATCAGGAAAAGCATAAAAAGCACCATTACCCGCACCACAAGTCATGCCCGGCAGTTCATTCAATGCCTTGACCAAATAATCATGGCGTTGTTTAAAGGCCTTTTGCATGGTTACCAGACAATCTTGTGGGCCATTCAATGCAGCCGCAGCGGCAGCCTGTGAAATAGAGCAAGGGTTTGATGTGCTTTGTGATTGGATTTTACGCATAGCGGTAATAATCGCCTCTGGACCAGCGGCATAACCAATGCGCCATCCAGTCATGGCATAAGCCTTTGAAACCCCATTGATGATGATGGTCCGATCCCTTAATTCTGGGATCAAGGCAACCATATTAGCCAACGGCTCATGCCCCCAGTAAATGTGTTCATAAATGTCATCGGTGGCGACCAATACGTGTGGGTTTTCAGCTATGACTTCACCCAATGCTTGCAGTTCATCTGGGGTGTAAGCTTTACCGGTTGGGTTGCTGGGTGAATTCAACATCACCAGGCGGGTCTTGCTGGTGATGGCCTTCGCCAACTGGCTTGGAGTGAGTTTAAAATCGTTGTCACTGTTGGTCTCCACAATCACCGATTCACCACCTGCCAGTAAAGTCATGTCAGGGTATGAAACCCAATAAGGTGTTGGGATGATGACTTCATCACCGGGGTTAATCACCGCACTGAGTAAGTTTGAAATACTGTGTTTGGCACCACAAGAAACGATGATTTCGTTGGCCTGATAGGCAACATGATTTTCACGCAGTAACTTATCTGAGATGGCTTGTTTCAACTCAGGCGTGCCATCCACCGCGGTGTATTTGGTTTGGCCGTTGTTTATGGCCTCAATCGCAGCCGCTTTGATATGATCAGGCGTATCAAAATCCGGTTCACCAGCACCCAAACCTATGACGTCTTTGCCGGCCCGTTTTAATTCGGCAGCTTTCATGCTCACAGCTATGGTTGCAGAAGGTTTGACTCGCTTAACTAAATTGGCTACAAAATCACTCATATCAAAGGCTTAATGATAAAAAAGGCCTATCTTAAAAGGTTGAAATCATATCGCAACCTTTTTTCCAACAAAACGATGATTTTATCCGTTACATACGTGCTTTAAGTAACTCAATCGATTCCTGAGCCCATTCAACTTTGGCACCCACTTTCTTGACCCCCAGCATCAAGGTCAGATTGGGGTAAAACTCCTCATCGGGTAAACCGTGAGGATAATCAGGAAAATGTTGCCTCATGTCTTGTTGCACATCGAGCAATGTTTGGTGCCATATTTTCAGGTGCTCTAACAGGTCTTCCAGAAACTCCAAGCGCTGTTGATTATTATCTAAACTGCCCAAGAAATAGGTTTGGGCCAAATAAGCCAGCTTCTCGGTGTTGGTCACTGGGCCAGATAATAACCACTGCACCAGTTCTTCTTTTCCAGCTGGGGTGGTGTGGTAAATTTTTTTATTGGGGCCTTTGTCTGAGGGCTCCTCCTGCACTGTTAGCATGTTGGCATCGGTTAATTTGCGCAATTGGGGATATATTTGCGACAATTCAGCGCCCCAGAAGTTATTGAACACCTGATCAAACATTTTCTTGATGTCATAACCGCTTTTGGGTTGTTGCAGTATACCCAGCAGGATGTGTCTTAAACTCAAACGATCCTCCTATGCCGGTATTTCATTGAATTTTTTCTGGTAATGACGGCGCCAAATGATTGAGGCTGGAATCCCAATTGCTGCTGGCAGAATCCACGGTATCACCGCCACCCAACCGTTCAACCCAATGTCGAATAAACGGGTCATTCCGAATACCGCGAAGGCGGTGTGAAAAGCAATACCCGCACCAATCATCGAGCCGAGGTGTTCATACAACCAAGCCCGTTTGCTGGTGTGCTTGCCTTTCATGTATTGCAGCATGCCCCAACCGGTGCTCAAGCCCACAGGACTCAATGCCAGTAAAACGATTTTTGCATCGGGTTGGTAAGCCAAGGCGTAAAAAATAATCCACACACTCAATAATATACTGATGTAGGCCATCGACTGCATAAAAGGCGTGGCCAATTGCGTGGCATCGGCTTTGTATTTCAGCACCGATACCGCAAAGACCGTCACCACATAGGTCACCACTGATAAGTAACCCAGAAACATGATGAATGCGTAGCTATTAGGGTGAGTAAACAAGTACTTATCCGCCGCAATCAGCTTGGGCACATACAACAACACACCCAAAAAAGCCGTAATCAAAACCACCCTGGCCAACCAAACCCAAAACAACCCCACTTTTTTATGCAAAGGACTGCCTTTTTTACTCAGTATCGGTATCCAATATAAAAACAAACCAATAAAACCACCTGCCACATGTATGTTCCTAAAAATATCATGTATCCAATCCATCACCCACCTCATTATTTAAAAAATTAATACCCACAAGCACCCTTGTCGCTACTTGTCCAAAAACCTCTTAATGCAATAAACAATTATCAAAACAGGTAAACCCACCTGCACTGCTGTCTGCAAACCTGACCTGATGTGATCACGTATTGACGCCCTTATTTCTGGCTGTGAAACATCTGGTTTGATGAAGTCATAAGTTGTCCACCCCAACCACAAAAAAACAGCCAAAATAATTAATAAAGTAATATAAATGAATGTTCTATTGCTTGCTGTGTTTTTCATGGATTCAACTCAATCAGTGTTCATGCGCTGATGGTTTCAACGAAGCACCATCACCTATATCAGTAATTATATAGTTTACTATGTAAATAATTACATAGTCAAGACAACAAGCCCAAAACGTGACCAATGGCATGGCTGCGGCTGATTCACACAAATTTATCTTAATTAAGTTATCATTACCGCCCATGGAAACAGTCAATTTACAAATCAAAAAGTCAGCCAAGCCATTTGACATACAAAGCCCGTTCACGCCCGCAGGAGACCAACCCCAAGCGATTGAAAAATTATCACAGGGATTTGAAGATGGCTTGAAAGCACAAACCCTACTCGGTGTGACTGGTTCAGGTAAAACATTCACCATCGCTCACATGATCAACAAGGTACAAAAAACCACCATGATCATGGCCCACAACAAAACCCTGGCAGCCCAATTGTATTCAGAGTTCAAAGAATTTTTCCCTAACAATGCGGTGGAATATTTTGTTTCCTATTATGATTACTACCAGCCTGAGGCTTATGTACCTGCCACTGACTTGTACATAGAAAAAGACGCATCGATCAATGAATACATCGAACAAATGCGCCTCTCTGCGACCAAATCTTTGATGGAAAGACAAGACGTCATCATTGTGGCAACAGTATCAGCCATTTATGGTTTGGGTGATCCACAGTCCTACTTACAAATGCTGGTTTCTTTGAATGTTGGTGAACGCATTGACCAAAGAACCTTGCTGCGACGCCTGGCTGAATTACAGTACACCCGCAATGACATTGTGCTAGAACGCAGTACATTTCGTGTACGTGGTGAGGTGATTGATGTGTTTCCAGCAGATTCAGAGAAAGCCGCGGTGCGCATCGAGATGTTCGATGATGAAATTGAATCATTGAGTTACTTTGATCCATTGACCGGTAAAAAAATCAGTGAAGAGGCTCAAATTAATATCTTCCCCACTTCACACTACGCCACACCCAGAGAACGCATACTCAACGCCATCAATAACATCCGTGAAGAGCTCAAGGACCGTTTGAAAGTCCTATATGACGACAACCGCTTGGTCGAAGCACAACGCCTTGAACAACGCACCATGTATGATTTGGAAATGATGCAAGAATTGGGCTACTGCAATGGCATCGAGAACTACTCCAGACACCTCACCGGTTTACCACCGGGACATCCACCGCCGTGTTTGTTCGACTATTTACCCAGCGATGCGCTGCTGGTAGTGGATGAATCACACGTTTCCATCCCCCAAATTGGTGCGATGTACAAAGGTGATCGATCGCGTAAGGAAAACCTGGTGCGATTCGGCTTTCGTCTGCCCTGTGCTTTAGATAACCGACCACTTAAATTTGAAGAATGGGAACAGCGCACTCCTCGCATGGTTTTTGTCTCTGCCACACCAAGTAAATACGAAGCCGAACACCAAGCCCAAGTGGTGGAACAAATCGTCAGACCCACGGGTTTGATTGATCCCACCATCGAAGTGCGGCCAGTGGCTACTCAGGTAGATGACCTACTCTCAGAAATCAATAAAAGAGTGAAGCTACAAGAGCGGGTATTGGTCACCACTCTCACCAAGCGCATGAGTGAAGATTTGACCGATTATTTGGCTGATAAAGGCATCAAGGTCCGGTACTTACACTCTGAAATTGATACCGTAGAACGGGTTGAAATCATCCGTGATCTGCGCAAAGGCGTATTTGATGTATTGGTGGGTATTAACCTGCTGCGTGAGGGCTTAGACATGCCTGAGGTGTCCTTGGTGGCCATCTTAGATGCCGACAAACAAGGCTTCTTACGCTCTACCAGCTCATTGATACAAACCATAGGTCGGGCCAGTCGGAACCTCAACGGTAAAGCCATTTTATACGGCGACAAAATCACCAACGCCATGGAAATAGCCATTGGCGAAACTGAAAGAAGACGCCAAAAACAAATCGACCACAACACCGAACACGGCATCACACCGAAATCGGTGGTGCGTAAGATTCATGATTTACAAGATGCCTACGACCAGGAAGACCGCAAACAGCTGGTTAAAGTCGCTGAAGGCGGCGGTGCCTATGCCGGTAAAAAAGCCAAAGAATTGGGCACCTTGCTGAAGAAGCTAGAAAAACAAATGAAACAGCACGCTGCCGACCTGGAGTTTGAAAAAGCCGCAGACTTAAGGGATGAGATTGAACGGATCAAAGAAGCGGTTTTTTGAATATGTATCAAACATAAATAAATCTTAACATAGCTAATCCAAAACCGTCATCCTCGGGCTTGACCCGGGGATCCATTTTTAAGTACCGTAAGATGGGCTCCACCCATCATTTTGATGATTTAACAACAAAGTCATGAACAGCAAACTGATTATTTATTTTAAGTTTTAAAAAAAACAGTGCTGCTAAATTTTTAAACTTTGACGCTGTTAGATGGCATTTCGATGGGCAAAGCCCATCCTACTTGGCTTTTTATTTTTGTCCGCTTCAAAATATTGTTATTTACCTAATAAAATTTGATTAGCGATATTTGTAATCTCAAGCTTTCCGCTATCAATGGCAGTTGGAGAACCTATAACTATAACGAAGCTTATTTTTTTAGACTTAGCCATGTAAATATACACAAATATGCTCCCTTCATCTATTTCCTCAACGGCATTACCAGTTAAACTAACGCAATCAGTACCACAATTACTTTCTAATAATTCATAACCGAGTTCTTCTAACATCTCACTTGTATCCTCAGAAATAGATTGATACTGTTCGGTTATACCCTTTCCGTATTCGATAACTACAAATGGTTTCATACTTGGGCCAGATGCAATTATTCTTCTTAAATTATCATTTTCAACGTGTAGTTCCTCTGGAAGGTCTATAGAGAAAAACTCAGTTTCTATTCTCTGAGCATTCACTGAAAAGGGAACGATTGTAAATATAAGTAAAAAATACCTGATAAGTTTCATGGGTCAATAACATTTATTAATAGTGCCTCATTGCCTTCTATCAAGATATAGGCTTAAATTCGTGCACGCTTTTTTTATGGAATTCATTGTAAGTCATTGTTTTCTCAGTTTGAAGTAATATTTTGAATGCATCATTATCAGGAAATATACGGTTAGTATTGTAGGATGGGCTCCGCCCATCATTTTGATGATTTGACAACAAAATCATGAACAGCAAACTGATTATTTATTTTAAGTTTTAAAAAAAACAGTGCTGCTAAATTTTTAAACTTTGACGCTGTTAGATGGCATTTCGATGGGCAGAGCCCATCCTACTTGGCTATGCTGGAGCTTGGGAACGAAATTAAACGGCTATTTTTTCCCACAAACCATCAGAAAATATGGACTGGACTTGATGTGGTCATGTGGCACAATGAGCACCATTGTAAATCACACACAAAGGATTACTTAATATGGACTTGATCGCTTTACTCAAACAACAATTTGGCTTTGATGGATTCAAAACCGGTCAGCGTGAGGTGATCGAGAAATTATTGAGTGGCCGCTCTGCCAGTGCCATTTTTCCCACTGGCTCAGGCAAGTCTTTGTGCTACCAATTAACCGCGACTCAATTGCCCAATTTGACCTTGGTGGTCTCGCCATTGTTGTCGCTGATGAAAGACCAGCTGGATTTTCTGTTATCGCATCGGATCAAAGCCGCACGTTTGGACTCAACCCTGGAGCGCAGTGAATACAACCAGGTGTTACAACAAGCCAAGTCTGGCAGCCTTAAGGTTTTGATGATTTCTGTTGAGCGATTTAAAAACGAACGTTTCCGTGCCCAACTTCAACAAATGAACATTTCACTGATGGTAATTGATGAGGCGCATTGCATTTCTGAATGGGGCCATAACTTCAGACCTGATTACCTCAAACTGCCACAGTACCAAAAGCAATTCAACATCAAACAAACGCTGCTTCTGACGGCAACCGCAACCCCACAAGTCATTCAGGACATGCGAAATAAATTTAACATTGCTACCGATGATGTTGTTATCACTGGATTTTATCGCAGTAACTTAAAGTTGGTTATGAAACCCACAGCGGCCAATAAACGCTCAGCAACACTGCTAGAGGATTTAACAAAAACCACCAATAAGCCAAGTATTGTTTATGTCACTCTACAAAAAACCGCAGAGGAAGTGGCTGAGTTTTTGCACCAAAACCAACTGCCCGCACAACATTATCATGCGGGCATGAAAGCCGACGAACGTGAACACATTCAAAACCAATTCATGGGTGGAGAGATCAATTGTATCGTCGCCACCATCGCTTTTGGTATGGGCATAGATAAAACCAATGTCCGCCAAGTGTTTCATTATGACTTACCCAAATCAATTGAAAACTACGCACAGGAAATTGGCCGCGCTGGGCGAGATGGGCTGCCGTCCAGATGCACCATCCTTGCCAACAATGAAAACCTGCAAGTACAAGAGAACTTTGTATATGGCGACACACCGGAAGAAGCGGCCATAGCCAATCTATTAGAACAAATAAAAAACTGCCAAAGTCAAAACAGCCATGAAAGCTTCTGGGAGACCAAACTCACCAGTTTATCCAATGAATTAAACATTCGACCATTGCCATTAAAAACCCTGTTGGTTTATTTAGAGCTTGAAGGCATCATCACGCCCAAATTCACTTATTTTGAAGAATACGCTTTTAAAAGCATCGACAACACCGAACAAATCATTAACCTGTTTCAAGGTGAGAGAAAAGCATTCATCCAAGCCCTGTTCGACAACTGTGTGGTCAAGAAAACATGGACCTATGTTGATATACAAGGCATATTGGACAATGACACTACAGGTGGCAACAGGATCAATCGCAGCAGGATCCTTACTGCTTTGGAGTGGCTGGAAGATCAAGGTCACTTGGAGCTACAAGCCAAACTGGCCGTTGAGCGTTTTGATGTGACCAGTGAAAATTTCGATGTGACGCCATTAACGCAAAAGTTATACCAACTGTTTTTAAACAAAGAACACAATGAAATCAACCGCATACACAACATGATAGCGATGTTTGAATCTGATCAATGCCTGAGTAAACAAATGGCGAATTACTTCGGCGATCAAAACGCGCCTAATAATTGTGGCCATTGTTCAGTTTGTGAAAATGGCGCTGTCTGTTTTCAAAGCAATCAACAATTACCTGAACTGAACACCATGGATTGTGACTCATTGCTGCATGCTTGCAAAACCACCATGGCATCTGCCATGTCCACCCACAACGCCACCAAATTCCTTTGTGGCATCCACACACCCATTTTTACGCGGCTTAAAGTCAGATCCCTGCCAAACTTTGGGGCGCTGGAAAAATACCCTTTTCAGGCCGTTAAGCATTGGCTGCACAGTGAGCTAGATTGTTGATCTGAATTGCTATTTTTCAAATCCATTGGCGAATATGTAGTCTTGATTCAATGCATAATTAATTGATTCAATCTGCATTTCACCACTCAAAACAACCAAGGTTAAGGCCCTTGGACCCTCAGTCAGATAAACTGCGGGCAAAGTAAACTGATTCCCGCCTGCTGCCGTGAAAGCATAAACAGTTGGCAAGGCTCTACCGTCTACCTCTAGTTGTATTTCAATATTTTGAGCCAATGCTTCGGTTAAAACCACATGGACGTCATAATGATTGGTCTTGGCATTCTCAAAGGTCACATGAATAAATTCTGTCGCCTGTAAATGGGGTTTTTCATGCAACAAGCTTATCGGAGCAGTTGATGCACTGAGCCCGTTTCTATCAATTGCTTTGATGTAGTATTCATAAGACTGTCCCAGTTGAACGGCTGCGTCACTGAAATACAGGGTGTCGCTGTTGTTTACTGCTGTTTGAATCAATTCAAATTCAGCACCAGAGTTGGCGCTGCGCCGATACAACTCAAAACCTTGCAAATCAATATCTGGTACACCAAAACCACCCACTTCAATTTGGTTGATACCATTAATGGCCCAAATCTCCGCCGGTATGTGTGTGGCGGTGATGTCTGGCAAGGTGACAGTCACTTCATTTGAAAAATTGGATTCGTTCCCCGATTCATCAACAGACGTGACTTCATAAATATAAGTCACACCTGGCACAACCGATTCATCATTGATGGCATTGAGCGATTTAACCACAACGCCATTGCCTAGTAATTTTCGCGCTGAAGCTGCCGCTGTGGCATCTCTTCGATACAAACGATAACCCAACAAGTCAGCCTCATCCAGACTGTTCCAATACATGCGCACGAAAGGCCGATCGGGTCGAGCCAAGATGTCATCGCGGACATTTAATTGTGGGACAGGTGGTGCTTGGGTGTCATTGGCTTCATTCACCACTGGTATCACCACCACATTATCAACATAGAGATCCCCTTGCACATTGTTGAGGTTCAAAGCTCTGATAAAAACTTCTTGTAATGCCGTGCTAGAATTATTGGGTTCAAAAATGACCTCAATGGTTTGGAATTTTTCAGCCAAAATACCCAGATTAATTGGTAGCGCGCTTGAAACTCTGGATTCTGCATTGCTGATGAAACCCAGACGCAAATCAGGCATGCCCTCACCCCCACCTGACTTAACAAAGGCCACCCTTGCTCTGATTTTAAATGCGCTTAAACCACTGATGTCACCAGATAAAGCAGCTGTCATGGTTGGTGTACCACCACCAATATATCGGTGTCCCACATAGTAACTACCACCATTTTTAGGTACAGCTGTTAAGTTCACCCCATTTGAATCTTTGATGGGAACCGGAGTCAGGCCAGAAAAAATTGAATTATTCTCAAAATTTTCCGCCAATAAACTCACCGATGTGATCAGTTCATGCCAAGAAGGCACACTGCCCCAACGATTGGCATCATAAGGCCACATGCGATTAAACCAATTGGCCAAATCCGTTAAAGTCAGTTCATCAATGCCCTGTTGTTGTAACAGCGGTAACAAGCGATAGAAATTATTGATGTGCTGTTTTTCTCTGGGGCCATGAAAACCAGAGAAGCCCACACCAGGCTCAGGGACTGTCTGACTGGTTTCGTAATAGTACTGGCTTAAATCATCTCTGGGGATAGCGGCTTCGTCATTCACAGCATACGATTCGTGCATATCCAACCACTCATGCAGGTAGGCCTCAAATGACATGCGCCACATATCGGGACTCAGGGTATCCAAATAACTGAATGAACGGCGGTCATAATCATCATAAGAAAAACGTTTGTTTAATTGCATCGCATGCGCCACGTAGCCATCTCGAGTCATACCAGCGCCGGTGTCTCGCGCTTGTAATACTTTGGCTAAAGTAGCCACTCGGGTCACTGAGTTGTAACTTCCGGTGCGTTGGTAAGCCCGTTCGTAATGTTCAAATATATAGTTCCAGTCCATCGGTACATTTTGATTGGCTTGGACGCGATGTCCTGAAGTGACCAATGATGCCAGGTGATACCATTGGTTTGATTCCATGGTACCAGTTCGATCCCATTGTCCTTCAAAATGGCGTATGTTATTACTTATGATGTGTGGTGCCAATGCCCAAATATTGGCTCGTGGCCTATTACCTGGAATCGCCAACAACTCATTGGTAAACTCAGTGTCACCACGCTGATGCCAAACCGACTCATCATCATGAATGTCTTCCAATCCATATTTTCGCACCAAATCATATATTTTGATTGACTTCCATCGCTGTAATGCCTGGATATGAGTTTCTCGAGAAAATTCTGGATTGCGTCTTAATCCCACTTCAGATTCTGGGCCTGCGCCGCCACGTATGTCTCCATGCCATCCATCTAAATCCCAATTGAACCTGCCAAATAAATTTTGTAACTGAGCCGATGCTGCCAGCGCTGCTGGCCCCTCATTTGCAAGCGCATCAGCCACCACGTTGAACAGTGTCCATGGTACCTCGTAATCACTGGCATCTGGCCATATGTCTTCAGGGGCAGCTTTGGGTAACCACATATTCCAGTCAGGCATTTGTTGGGCCACTGGCAATACCCTCAGACTCAAAACTTTATTGCGGTCATACAAAGCAGACATATTGCCCCAAGTCACACCATCAGGAAACATATGCGCCATCACTTGGGCTTCATCATCCAAAGCCCAGTGCAAACCGGCACCAGCCATCCAGTGATCGGCTTTTTGTTGTTTGATTTGATCTGTATCAGTTGGTAAAGGGTCTAAGCCCGGCCCAGGCTGAAACGGCGGATTCCATGGACGACCTGGCGCCGGAGTTTCTAAGGCTCTGATGTACGAGGCAATACGCACACCATCGGCATAACTCAGACCGTGAAACTGCGCCCTGGTGATGATGGATTGGTCAGAGTAGTTAAAGTACTTGAGGTCACTGCCATCTTCAAAATGACAAGAGCTGCACTTGGCTTTCAAAGTTCGCTTGGTGATTGGGTTGTTGTATAAATTGGCTGAATGCCATAATTCTTCACCAGCAGATAAACTGATTGGGTCGTTGAGTATGGGTTGCCATGAACTGGGATCATCTTGAAGAAAGTCAGCTTCTTCCAGTAACATCGAACCATCAGCAGCCATCACGTTTAATGCAATCATCCGTATCGCACTGGTCTCGCCGTTGGTACCATTCAGACGAATGTGCAAATGATTTTCACCTCCAGACACAAAATCATCGTTCAAAGCATTGGCAATGAGACGGATGGTGGCATTGATTCCGCCGATGCCATCTTGCAAGGCTTCGTTTTCAAACACTTCAACAGTATCGTTATTAACATGATGCCAGCCACCCTCGTTGAGTCGGACAGACAATTGATTAGCAAATTTGAGGTTATGAATACGCAAATAAAGACCTGAAATTTGCTTGATCTCTGAACCAATGGGTAACTTGATGGTGGCGACAGTTGGGTGGATGGTCCACGAAGTCAGTTCAATAGGTAATTTTATGGTGGCTTTGGCAGTTGAAGAAATTAACAACACACACCAGAAATACATTCTCAATTTATACATAAACTCACTGACTTTTATTTTTTAATTAGATTCAATTAAGGCGCACCTACTCGCACAGCCCATGGGGTATTTTCATATAAAAGTGCACTGAGTTTCTGTAACTCAGTGCTCAAAATAATTAATTTGAAGATTAACAGTTAAAAACCATTAATTGTCCCTGAACAAACCGTGACGATCTGGATAAGCTGGACGCTCAATGACTTTTGGTGTGTAATCTTCCAACTGCTGTTGGATGATTTCAATCGCCTTGTCTAATTGTGGATCGCCACCACTAATCACTGCTTTAGGCCATTGTTCGACTTCGATATCTGGCGCGACGCCCTCATTTTCAATTCCAAACCCTTGTTCATTATAAAATGCCACATTCGGTGCGCTGACCGATCCACCATCAATGAACTGTGGATACCCCAGTACGCCAACCAAGCCGCCCCATGTGGTTTTGCCGACAATGGTACCCAAGTTATTGCGACGGAATAAATAAGGCAGGTAATCACCACCAGAACCGGCATTTTCATCAGCCAGCATCACTTTGGGTCCTTGGATAGAAGCACTCGGTGCTTTCAAGTCATTGCCATAACGGAAATTCCAATAGGCATCCACTTTCGGCTCAAGCAAGTCAATCACGTAGTCGGCCAAAAAGCCACCGCCATTGTATCGCTCATCAACAATAATGGCTTTTTTATGTACTTGCGGATAGAAATAACGTTTGAAGTATTCATGGCCTGCTTGTGCTGTGTTAGGCACATAAACATAAGCCACTTGACCATTTGTGGCCGCATCGACTTTTTCGATGTTACCCTCAACCCATGCCCTATTGCGAAGAGCGTATTCAGAATCTACCGGTGTGACTGTGACCGTGCGGCTGTTTTTGCCTTTGGCATTATCAGCGACTTTCAAGCTGACTACTTGCTCTGCTGTGTTTTCAAAAAACCGAAACAAGTTGTCTGCCGCGGTGACTTCCTGGCCATTCACCGCCAAAATATAATCACCTTCTGAAACTTGCACCCCAGGTTCGGTCAGTGGTGAACGCAGTCCGGGATTCCAATTTAAGCCACCGTAGATGGTTTTGATACGGTAGCGGCCATTTACCTGCTCATAATCAGCGCCCAATAAGCCGCCTTTGATGGATTTGGATTGGTGGAATGAATCGCCCATGCTGTTGAAACGATGGTGACCCACCGCCAATTCGCTGAACATCCATTGCATCACCCGATACAAGTCATTCTTAGAGGTCAAGTCAGCCAAAAATGGTTGGTATTTAGACTTCATCGCTGACCAATCGGCACCGTGCATACCGGGGTCATAAAAATAGTCTCTGTTGACTTGCCAAGCTTCATCGAAAATATTTTGCCACTCCATTTTCGGCACCGATTGAACGGTGACCGCATCAACATTCAACGGTGTGCCTTTTTTCGGGTCTTTGCTCAGATCGATCGTACCCCAAGCACCCTTGCTCAAGTACAGCACATGGTTGTTATCGGCGGCAAGTTCAAACGCATCTGCTGCCAATAAAACTTCTTCTTTTTGTGCTGAAATATCGTATTTGTGAATACTGGGCTCGCCTTCGTTATTGGGCTTCAAATAATACAAGACACCCGATTCACCAACCCGTAAGTTACTGTATTCAGATGCTTTTAAGGGTACATCGACGATTCGCTGGTTCAAACCTTTGAAATCAATTTCGACTGATTTTGTGTTTTTATCTTCATCATCTGAATCTTTCTTGTCAGCGTTTTTTTCGTCCTTTTGGATGATTTCCTGTTGGTCATTTTGTCTTTTGAATGGCGATTCAACTTCATCTTGTAGCGTCACCAGATAGATTAAATTGGTGCTGTTCATGTCCAACGTGGATTGATCAAACCAGTTTTGCAGTGGGCCTGCATCGGTCGATGCCAGCATATATAAATATTGACCATTGGGATCGAATTTGGGTTCAGTTAAATTCGACAAGCCATTAGATAAGGGGTAAGAGCGTTTTTGTTGCAATGAATAAACAAAGGCGTTCTCAAAATTATTCTCAGAAATCAAGGTATAACTCAGCCAGTTAGAATCAGGCGACCAATCACCCACCAGATTTCGATAAACACCAGGAATGTACAAATAATCAGAGGCTACTTTTTCGGTCTTTTTGGTGGTCACATCAGTCACATAAAGGCTTCTGCCGTTATCAACAAAACTGACTTTTTTACTGTCTGGCGACCATTTAATGTGGGCGTAAAAACCAGCACCATCGAGTTCGATGGCGTTGATTGATTGTTGTTTCAAATCATGTACATGCAGCTGATATTCACCCGTCGTGTTGGAGAAGTAAGCAACGTATCGTCCATCAGGTGACCATTGTGGCTGGTTTTCATGCGCACCCGGTGAGTTGGTGAGGTTGTTTGGGTCGCCTTTATCTACTGGCACAGTCACCACTTCACCCCTGAAATCCACAACAACCCGTGTGCCACTGGGAGATATGGCCGCGCTGCGGACATACTCTTTGCCGCTGATATAACGTGTCCTGAGTTCCGGTAAATCTGTTTTGATATCTATTTTAAGTGTCTCGATGGCACCCGTCTTGCTGTTTAATGTGTGGAGCAAGCCTGCTTGTTCGAAAATGACCGTATCAGCATACACATCCAATTCCATCACGGGAAAGTCATCAAAATCAGTCAATTGTTTGATGCTTTTGGTTAGGGTGTTGAACTCAAATAAATTGAATTCACCATGGCGGTCACTGCGGAAATAAACCACATCACCCGACCATTTGGGGCTGCTGTCATTGGCACCAGTCGCTGGTTTGGCTATTTCCTCTACTTCATGGGTTTCCTGATCGTACAACCAAATCCTCGACTGAGTGCCGCCACGGTAGTTTTTCCATTGCCTGAAGGCTGATCGATTCGGGGTGTAAGCCAATTGAGAACCATCGTCGTTGTATGAAGCATAAAATGCCGTAGGAATCGGCAATGTTTTAACTGGACCACCGTTTACTGGAACAGTATGCAGTTGTGAGAATCGATTGGTGTGAGAAAATCTTCTGGAACCAATCAACACGGCTGAACCGTCTGGCGTGAAATCAACCACCGCATCAGCATAGGGGTGCCAAGTCAGGCGTTTAGGCACACCGCCAGTGACCGCAACCACAAATACATCATCATTGCCATCATACTGACCCTCAAAGGCCAGCATTGAACCATCAGGTGAAAACACCGGATAACTTTCTTGACCTGGGTTAACAGTCAAACGCCTGGGCTGAGAACCGTCTCTGTTAGCAACCCATAAATCATTGGCATAAATAAAAGCAATGTGTTTTTCGCTGATGGCTGGTTGGGTCATTAAGCGAGTGGCTGTGACCGATGTGGTGATCAAAGCGCTACTAAAAAGCACCATAACCAATGGTCTGAAGTATGAAAATGACATAAGAAATCCTATATGAGAAAAGTGTGTGAATTAGAGAACGAAGTTGGGTGGTTTGAGGTCAATTATCCTTACCAATCAAAACAACTGGCTCGCCACCCGAGGAAATACGAGAAGCATCGGCTGCAACAACTTGCATGGCATCGGAACTGAGTACTGCTTTGAGGGTTTCAATATCCGGAAATGGCATGCTGAACATTTGATAAAAAGGTGCAGTCCCTGCTGGGCCAGCCATCATCTTGGTGACTGAGTAAGGTTTGTCACTGGTGGGAATATCCATCTGCTCATGCAGCAAGGCAATATGAGCTTGGTAATCCTGTTCGAATTGAGCAACATTTTTGGGTTGTGGGTACAACACCATGAGTTTAACAGCCGACATACATATCTCCCTTTAATTGGTATGATTAATTGACAATTATCTTACCCGGGAAGAGACGTCACATCAACTGATTAAGTTCTTCAGAATGGCTTAATTGGTTGCAAGCCAGAGTAAACTGGCTCGCAAGTTTTGAGGGTATCTTATTACTTCAACAAATCAAGTAAGTTGTATGCAACAGCTGCTGAGGATCCTGGATTTTGACCTGTTATTAACAAACCATCGGTGATGGCTAACTCTTGCCAGTCATCGACTTTTTCATAGTGGCCACCAGCGGCCTTCAATTCATCTTCCAACATATAAGGCACCACATTGCTCAAGCCCACTGCATCTTCTTCGGTGTTACTGAAACCAGTGACACGCTTGCCGGCGACCAAAGCTTCACCATTTGCTTTTTTGGCTTTCAGCAAAACGGCAGGTGCATGACAGACTGAGGCCACGGGCTTGCCTGCTGCTGCAAACTGCTCAATCAGTTTGATGGAGTTTTCATCATTGTGTAAGTCCCACAAAGGACCATGCCCACCAGGATAAAAGATGGCATCATAATCAGCTGCATTCACTTCGCTTAACTTCATGGTGTGAGCGAGCTCTTGTTGTGCTGTGCTGTCGCCATTGAAGCGGTGCGTGGCATCAGTTTGCGCATCTGTCATGGCACTTTTGGGGTCTTTGGGGGGCTGGCCGCCTGCAGGTGATGACAAAGTAACTTCAGCGCCTGCATCTTTCATCACATAATAAGGCGCAGCAAACTCTTCCAACCAAAAACCAGTCTTTTCGCCGGTTTCACCCAAATCATCATGTGAAGTTAAAACAAACAATACTTTCATGCTTTCAATCCTTGTTTAAAACACGATAGGTTAAACCAGTCAGGATAAAGATTGTGTCAATATTTTGTTGTGGCTGGCGTCTTAGACAACATCAATTTCCACCGCCATCATCTTCCTTTTCAACAGTCTTGTCTTTTTTCTTTGATGATTCAAACAAGCCCTGCAACAAATCCCTCTTCATCTGATCTTTTTCAGCCCGCTTGCGTTCTTTCTCTGTCATTTCGGAGTTGGCTTTTTTGCTGTTATCTTTGTCCTTGTCCTTGTCTTTGCCTAACAAAGCATCAAATAAGTCTTCTTTCAGCTCATCTTTCTTTTCATCGATTTTGGCTTTCTGCGTGGCCAGAATCAATGCCGCAACATCAATATTGATGGAGGGCTCTAATAAGTTGCCTTTCAGACTCACAGGTATTCTGGTATCAATCAGTTTTTCAAAACGGGCATCCAACACCCCTTCAGGGATGTTGGTTAACATGGGACTGATGCGACCATTGATGGTTTGCGCAGCCAGGTCAATCTCCACTTCACCTTTGACATCAAAATAAGGAGAGTTCAAACGCAACTTGTTGGTTTTCAAAACGCCATTGTTGATGTTGGCATCTATCTCCATCAAACCAAAAGCCGTTTTCAATTCCTCATTATTCGCTGCTGCTTCGGCTTTATTCAACAAACTCAAACTCTGCTGTATGATTTGAAACACATCTATACCAACAATATCACCATCGGTAAGGCGGTATGAGACGCGGCCATTGGCAGTTTTCAATGGCTCAGCACTGAAAGGTTGGTCAATTTTTACATCCGCATTCAATTGGCCTAACCCAGTTAAATAATCAGTCCCAATCAGGTCGGTGAGCAAGTTACCTGCTTGAAAATCTTGCATGCTGTGGGTGACTTGTAATTTGCCTGTGGGTTGATCAGGCATCAATTTCAGTTCAGTCTGAATCAGACCCTGGTAAAAACCGGCTTTCAACGGCTCTACCGTGAGGTTTTTTCCATTGGTTGTTATGTTCAAAGTGATGTCGTTGAGGTTCACGCCAGCAGCCGTTAATTGCTGCATCTTGATTTGACCTGACAAGCGTCCTAAATCGAAATCATCACTTTCAGGTGCTGATGAGCTGCCATCACTGCTGTCGGCGGGCAAGTACTGATCTAAATTCAATTGGTCAATGCTGAGGTTGAATTGACCGCGTAACTGACTGAGTTGGTTCAAATCTATGTCTCCTGCAATGACCGAATCATCTAACTTGAAGTCCATACCATTGAGCTTTAATCGATCGCCTTGCAATGACCAATTGGCTGTTCCAGAAACCGCATTGTCCGCTTGGTTATCGAGTGACGTACCCATCTCATTGAGCAATTCAGCCATTGAGAATTCAGCCACATTGAGTTGACCATTCAGATTCATATTGGTGCTTAATTGTTTACCGTTGAGGTTGGTGGTCAGTTTCATGGCACCCAATTCCAGCTTTATTTGCTCAGCCAGCAGCGTGTCTTGGGCTAAATCCAAGGTGGTTTGAGGCGATACTTCGAATTCCAATGGCAACGATGACTGTGAGCCGTTGAAACTCAAATCACTGAATACCAACACCATACCACTGCCCTCTCCCAACCCGCTGGCCAGCCATTGCGCATTTAATTGGCCTGATAAATCATTGGCAGGCATTTCAATCTTGGTTTCGATTGACATCGGTGTGGACTGGTTGCTTTTGATTGAGTCGCTTGCAAAGTTCAATGCCGTCAATCTGATCTCCATTCCAGCACTGGCATCCTTGTAGTTTAATTCACCGTCGGTGATGGCGATGCCCCTAACTTCAAGGTCTGCGCTCGAGCCTGATGTCTCTGTAGCATCTTGACCGCTGCCCATGTGATCGATAATGGATTGCCAGTTGCTGTTACCCGATTGAGCCATTTGTAAGTTGATTTTGGGTTGTTGCAGCTCAACTTGGCCCACTTTGATTTGTTTTTTCAACAAAGGCAACAACTGCACTCCGACCGCAATGCGCTCCACTTCAGCCAAAGTCTCACCGCGAAAACCTGCAGCATTTTTGACAGTGACTTGATTGAGGTTAATCGCAATTGAAGGGAATACCGACCATTCAATCTCGCCGTTGAGCTCGACGTCTCGACCCAATTGAGTCGCAATTGCTTGTTGTATCTGAGGTTTGTGTTGATTCGGGTCAAACACCATAGGCAAAATAATGATGGCCAGCACCACCAATCCCACCAACACAGCAGCCACCCCAAATATCCATTTAATCAATTTTTTCATCACTTCAACACGTTTTAATTCAAAGCACTAATTTAACATTCAATGGTTTAATATATTGTGAAACAGTGTGGCAATTGGTATTAACGTCATTAATTTATTTTAATTACATGAATGGCGCAAAGAATGCCGGCACTATTTCACTGGCTGGACCATGAATGGACTGTTTGAATTGGTTATTTTGATCACTGGGCTCTAGATTAAGCTCGACCGTATGGGCACCTGACTGATTGGCCACTTCAACAAAGCCAGCTGCCGGATAGACTGAACCAGAAGTTCCGATTGAAACAAATAAATCACACTGCATCAAAGCGCTCATGATGGTGTCCATGTACAGCGGCATTTCGCCAAACCACACGATATGAGGTCGCAATGAACCCTTTGACTGACATGACTCACAAACATCCTCCGCATCCAAATCACCGGTAATTGGGTGTATCTGATGACATTGAACACAGCGCTTTTTCAACAGTTCGCCATGCATGTGTAACAGCTGTTTACTGCCAGCCCTTTCGTGCAAGTCATCCACATTTTGTGTGACCAGCAAAAACGACTTGAAATGATTTTCCGCTGTCGCCAAAGCCATATGCGCTGGATTAGGACTGACTGTTTTCAACGAGGCCCTGCGCATGTTATAAAAGCGTTGCACCAATTCTGGGTCGCGGTCAAAAGCCTCAGGTGTGGCCACATCTTCCACCCGATGGTTTTCCCACAAGCCATCATTATCGCGAAAAGTCGATAAGCCACTCTCAGCCGAAGTGCCAGCACCGGTTAAAACCACCACCTTGTTGAATTCAGTGCTCATTCTGTGGCACTCCGTCGTTGATTTCATAATAACTGCCCTTCTCAGCAACAAAAATATGTAACTCTAACTGTTTTTTTGTATCACTATCAAAAGCACCCATGGCCACGCCCAACCAGTCATGTTTGACTTGATCAGTTGGATCAAAAAATAATGAGGAACCACATTGACCACAGAAACCACGCCTGACTTTCTCAGACGAATGGTACCACTTCAGTGTGGCCTTCGATTGCATCACCAATGCTGAGCGCTTGACCTCTACACTGGGCAAAAAGTGACCGGTCCATTTCCGGCATTGAACACAGTGACATGCGTCTGCCCGACCTAACGATCCTTCAATGCTGAATTTAATGGCGCCACAAAGGCAAGAACCTTGATACATGCTATGTTCTCCTTATTCTTTGCTTGAGTTTAATACAAAGAATTCCATCACTGCAACACCTGCCTCGGGCTGCACTGAACTCACCACTTGATTCAGGTCAATGAAATGCACTGAAAGACCCAGCAAAATGCCTGTTATTGTTTACTTTCAACGCCATTTTTAATAAAATTAAGGACATAATCAAACTGTCCTAACCTAACCCTTTGACCACACTCAACTTACAAGTCAAGCATGTTCAGTGCCAGCGTTCAGGCGAGCCTTTGTTTGCACCGATATCTTTGCATCTGCGACCGGGTGAACTGGCCGTAGTAGCAGGACCCAATGGCTCCGGCAAAACCACCTTGATGGAAGCCATAGCGGGTCTGGGGCTTTTGGCTGAAGGCAGCATCCAATTCAATGATGCTGATGTTGATGAACAGTGGTTGTATCACAGTCATTATTTAGGTCACAAACTGGGCAACAAAGGCAACTTAACCTGCGAGGAAAATTTGCGTTTCGTTTGTCACATCAATCAAATCCAAGCCACAAACCAAGAGATTGAGCAAGTGTTGGACCAAGTCGGTTTGTCTGGTTACGATTACCATTTTGCCAGTGATTTGTCGGCTGGACAAAAAAAACGCTTGGCACTGGGACGTTTGTTGTTGTTAAAAAAAACCTATTGGCTGCTCGATGAACCCTTTGTTAACTTAGATCAAGCCGGTTGTGAATGGCTGTATCAGACCATCAAATACCACATCGACCATGATGGGGCAGTATTACTCACCGCGCATGATCAAAAAAAGATTCACCAACTGGCTGACCACCATGTCACCCTCTGCGAACCGGAAGAGGCAATATCATGATGCCATTTTGGGCTTTGTTCAAAAGAGACGTCTTGGTGGCATGGCGACGCAAAGCCAATGTTTACCAACCACTGGTTTTTCAATTATTGATCGTCACTATGTTCCCGTTGGGCTTAGGCGCAGGTGCTGCAACTTTGACTAAAATCGCGCCAGCAGTGGTTTGGATATTGGCACTGCTCAGCACCCTAATTACTTTAGAGAACATCTTCAAGGACGATTATGAAGATGGCAGTTTAGCTGTTTATGCGCTCTCAGGAATGAATTTACCGCTGGCTGTGATCAGTAAAGCTGCTGCGCACTGGTGCACCACAGGCATACCGGTCATTTTATTTGCACCAGTAATTGGCATGTTATTGCATTTACCAACACATGCATATGCTGTTTTGCTGTTGTCATTGACCATTGCAACCCCCATATTCAGCCTGTTAGGCACGGTTGGCTCGGCGCTGATAATGAACATCAAAAGCGGTGGTATGTTGTTGAGTGTATTGATTATGCCATTGTTGGCACCCGTACTGATTTTTGGCGCAGGTGCGGTGTTGGAAACTGCTTTGAGCAATTCAGCTTCAACCCACCTGATGTTACTCAGTGGGTCATTGGTGCTGTGTTTGACTTTGGCGCCATTGGCAGCTGCGGCTGCCATTAAAATTAACCTTGAATAGTGAAAACATAAAATGAATCGCATTGTTAAGTTTTATCATGAAATGGGCTCTCCACCGAGCTTTTACCGCATCACCCAGCATTGGTTGATGCCGATGTTGTTGTTGGCCTTGGGCTTGACAGCTTACGGCTTGATTGAAGGTTTATTTTTTGCCCCGAAAGATTACCAACAAGGAGATTCTTACCGCATCATTTTTGTGCATGTTCCCGCTGCCTGGATGAGCATGTTCATTTATGCCATCATAGGTATTTGTGGCATCATTACCTTTGTCTGGCGCATGAAAGTGGCTGAAGCGGTGATGATGGCCAGTGTACCAATCGGCGCCCTATTCACAGCCGTCACCTTACTCACTGGCATGCTGTGGGGCAAACCCATGTGGGGTACCTACTGGGACTGGGATGCGCGCATGACCTCACAACTGATTCTGTTGTTTTTATACATTGGTGTGGCTGGCATGTATGCAGCCTATGAAGAAGATCCCCGCAAAGCAGCGCGTTTGGCAGCTTTGGTGGCCATCATAGGTTTGGTTAATCTACCGATCATTCGCTATTCAGTGTATTGGTGGACCAGCATCCACCAAACATCCTCCATCACTTTAACCGGTGGCTCCGAGGGCATCCACTCGTGGGACATGCTCAGACCACTGTTGGTGATGGCATTGGCAACAAAATTTTATTACATCTATTCCATGCTGACCCGCGCCCATACCTACCTGCTGAAAACAGAAGCCAAGAAACAATGGGTGGCACAAGCGGTGAGTAAAAAATCAGGAGCAAAACCATGATGGAATTATTTGATATGGGCAAGTACGACTTTTTCGTGTGGGGATCCATAGGCGTATTTGTGGTGGCTTTGGTGCTAGATTTAAGCACCGCCAAAAGTAGCCAAAAACAAGTGATCAAACAAATAAAAGCTAAAATTCGGAGAAAACAATGACCCCCACCCGCAAGAAAAGATTGATATTGGTGCTGATGGTTGCTTTAGGCGTCTCAGTGGCAGTGGCCATATTCTTGACCGCTTTCAGAGACAACATCATGTTCTTTAAAAGCCCAACTGAAGTGGCAGCACAGGATTACCCTGAAAACCGCAACTTCAGACTCGGCGGCATGGTCAAGGATGGCAGCATGAGCCGCATCCCAAATAGCTTGAAAGTACAATTTGTGGTAACCGATTTTGCTGAGGAAGTGAAAGTTGAATTTGAAGGCATATTGCCTGATTTGTTCAGAGAAGGCCAAGGTGTGGTGACCATCGGCAAAATGCGCAACGATGATTTATTTGTGGCTGAAGAAGTACTGGCCAAACACGATGAAAACTACATGCCGCCTGAGGTGGCAGATGCCCTAGAGGCTGCCAAGAAACAACAATCAAACTACGGCAATTACAAACAAGAGGAGTCTGAATAATCATGTTGGCATCTATTGGACAGTTCTTATTGATTCTCTCTTTTGTGGTCGCCACCGTTCTGATGCTGGTGCCGATGGCAGGGTATTTCAAAAACAATGACAGCATGATGCGCACCGCCCGACCGTTGTCGTATTTGTTGTTCGCTATCACCCTGGCTTGTTTCTTGATATTAGTCAGCTTGTTTGTGATGCAAGACTTTTCAGTCACCTACGTGTGGCAACACTCCAGTCTAGAATTGCCGCTGCGCTATCGCATCACTGCCACATGGGGCGCACACGAAGGTTCAGTCTTGATGTGGGTTACAGTACAAGCACTGTGGATTGCGGCTGTGGCTAAATACTCGCGTTCATTGACCTTGAGCCAAGTTTCTAGGGTGTTATCGGTGCTCGGCATCATCGCCACTGGTTTCATCGCATTTGTGTTGTTTGCATCAAACCCCTTTGAAATCACCAACCCAGCGCCACTGGATGGGCGTGACTTAAACCCTTTGTTACAAGACTTTGGCATGATCATTCATCCGCCCTTGTTGTATTTTGGTTATGTGGGTTTATCGGTTGCTTTTGCGTTGGCTGTTTCGGCCTTGATTGGTGGCCAAATTGATGAAAAATGGATACGCTGGTCAAGACGCTGGACCAACATCGCTTGGGCCTTTCTGACCATTGGTATCGTACTGGGCAGTTGGTGGGCCTATTATGAGCTGGGCTGGGGCGGATGGTGGTTCTGGGACCCAGTAGAAAACGCATCTTTCCTGCCTTGGCTGGCTGGTACTGCTTTGATTCATGTCCAAGCCGTCAGTGAACGAAAGAATGCATTTCGAGGGTGGACTGTGCTGTTGGCCATCATCGCCTTCAGTTTATGTGTATTAGGCACCTTCTTGGTTCGTTCCGGCAGCATCACTTCCGTGCACTCCTTTGCCGCTGACCCTTTCCGTGGTATCTTTATCCTGGTGTTATTGGGCATTTATGCCGGTGGTGCGCTGACTTTGTATGCCCTGCGCGTGAATCAGTTGCGCTCTAAAGATGCCATTAATCTGGAATCCAGAGAAACCATGTTGCTGGCCAATTCAGTGATCTTCATCACGTCGACTTTTACCATTTTGCTGGGCACCCTGTTCCCGATGATTTTCGAAGCCTTCGGTAAGAAAATTTCAGTCGGTGAACCGTATTTTGGTTTGATGTTCTTCTTACTGATGATACCCATGGCCGTGTTGTTGCCGTTGGGTGCACAAATGAAATGGCACAAAGATCAATTCAGTGCGGCAGTGAGACAGCTGATGCCCCACTTCTTCATTGCAGCGGCATTAACAGTGGTTACCTACTGGCTGGTTGGCGGTATGAATGTTCGCGCCACGGCCGGTGTGTTTGGTGGTTTATGGATTGTTTCCACCTCGATTGCCCAAGTGGTCAAATTCCCAGGCAAACTCAATGCCGGCTTTGTTGGTATGACCGTGGCTCATTTGGGCGTTGGATTGTTTCTTTTCGCGATGTCTATGACCGAGCACAAAGACATTGAGAAAGACGTTTTATTGATGCCTGGCCAAACCACCCAAGTGGCCGGCTATGACTTCACTTTCAATGGCGTCAAACAAGTCAAAATAGAGAATTACCAAGCACAACAAGGCTCAATTCTGGTCAGTCAAAACGGTCAAGAGATTGTTGAATTGAACCCGCAAAAACGCTTTTACCCGAAACAACAACAGCCCATGACCGAAGCCGATATCTACCCCATGGTGATGCGCGACATTTACGTTTCGATGGGCGAACAAATCACCGATGACGGCGGCTGGGCCGTGCGGATTTACATCAAACCCATGATTCGTTGGATGTGGTTCGGTGCCCTGATGATGATGGCTGGAGCGGTGATTGCTTTGTTCTCTAAACGCAGCAAAAGACAAGAACATCAACAAGTCAACCAAGTGATGCAAGAGAGGCTAGAAATATCATGAAGAAAGCATTGATTGCACTGATTCCATTGGCTGTATTTTTCAGTCTGATTGCTTTGCTTTACATCAACATGGGCAACCACTCAGAAGTACTGCCTTCGCCTTTGATTGGTAAACCGGTGCCTGAATTTGAGCACCAGACTTTATATTCAAAAGAAACCCTCACCCAAGCTGATTTCATCGGTGAACCTTGGTTACTGAATGTTTTTGGCAGTTGGTGTCCCAGTTGCCAGGTGGAACATCCTTTGGTTGCTGCACTGGCCAATACCGGAAAAATTAAAGTGGTTGGCTTAAACTGGAAAGATGAGGAACAGGATGCCAAAGCTTGGTTACAAAAATGGGGCGACCCATACCATGAAGTTTTGGTTGATTACGAGGGTGACACAGCCATTAACTTGGGTGTGTATGGTGCGCCGGAAACATTTTTAATCGATGCCCAAGGCATCATTCGCTATAAAATTGCTGGGGTTTTAACTTCACAAATCATCCGTGATGAATTGTTGCCCTTGATTGAAGAGGTGTCTTTATGATCAAAAAAATCAGCCTACTGCTCATGCTCATTGCTACTCCTGTATGGGCCATCGAGGTGTATGACTTTGAAACACCTGAACAAGAAGCACTGTACCAACAATTGGCCAAGGACTTGCGTTGTTTGGTTTGTCAAAACCAAAATCTGGCTGACTCAGAAGCTGGTCTGGCCAAAGATTTAAAAGACCAGGTGGCAGAGTTTGTGATGGCAGGTCAAGATGCCGAAACCATCAAACAATACATGATTGAACGATACGGTGATTTCGTGACCTACAATCCACCCATGAATCTGGGCACAGCCTTCTTGTGGTTTTCACCCTTGGTGGTTTTTCTGATTGGCTCATTGGTGTTGTTCCTTAACATCAGGAGAAAACAACATGACTGAATTTTTAATTTATTTGGGCATCACCCTGTTCAGCTTGTTGCTGTTTTACTGGTGGTACAAAAAAACCGATACCAAAGCAGAAAAGAAATGGTTGCTACAACAGCTTAATTCCGCCGAGTCTGAGGAACAGGTGAAATATGCCAACGCACTGAAATCACTGGAACAACAAAGCAAAGCCAGCCAAAAAGGCTTATCCACCACTCTGTGGATGGCTTTGATGATTGCACCGGCAACTTTTGCCATCGATTACATCTGGTTCCAAACCATTCCTCTGGATGAACGAATTTCTGTTGCTGATTTACAAAACAACCAACAAGAGCCGCCCGATTTGGCCACAGCCATCGCTCAGCTCGAGAGCAAATTAGCAGAAAATCCCAATGATTTAGAGGGTCAAATGCTTTACGGCATTGCCATGATGCAACTACAACGTTACGAAAATGCGGTGGGAGCCTACCGCAAAGCCAATGAAATAGAACCCAACAACGCCCACATATTGACCGAATTGGCTGAAGCCATTGCCTTCAAAAACAACACCGGTAGTTTTTTGGGTGAACCCGAACCTTTCTTGGAACAAGCCATCAGCATCAACCCCTCGCACCAAAAAGCCATGTGGTTGCAGGGCATTGTGCTTTATGAAAAACTTGAGTACGCCCAAGCGGAAGCCATTTGGTCAGAGCTGTTAGAACAGGTTGAGAGCCCTAACATCCGCCAAACCATCACCACTCAGATCAACCAAGCACGTGCTGCATTAGATAAACAGCCTTTGGATGAACTGATCAGTGCCCAATCACTTAATTATCTGGTGGTTATTGATGCCGATGAAGCAGTAAAACAAATTGATTTACCGCCAACTGCTAGAATATTTGTTTATGCCAAAGAACTCAATGGCATGCCCATGCCCATAGCAGCCACCCCCATCACCCAACCATTCAATTGGCCACTATCGGTGCGCCTGAGCGATCGCCAAAACTTGAATCCAGCACGCAAACTGAGTGACTTCGAACAAGTTGAATTCTCCGCCAAACTCAGCTTATCTGGTAATGCCACACCGAGCGCAGATGACATCAACAGTGATTTGGTTGTAGGTGATCAAGACTCAACAAACATCAAACTAACACTTGAGGAATAAGATGACGACAAACACCCGCCAAGTACCAGAACTAAACCTTGAAGATTACATCGCTGGTACCGATTTAGAAAAACAAAGATTTGTTGATAATTTTTTTGCTGGTCTCAAAGACTATGGGTTTATCGTTTTGAATCCTTATCAGTTTGATTTTGCATTGGTTGATGAATGTTATGCAGTGTTCAAGTCTTTCTTTCAGTTGCCGTTGGCCACCAAACAAAATTACAACATCCACGACGGCGGCAAACGCGGCTACGTACCACGCCTACAAGAACACGCCAAAAACAGCACCAACCCAGACTTAAAAGAATTCTGGCATGTGGGCCGTGAAGTCAATTCTGACCATCATTTGGCCAAAGAATACCCGAATAACTTATGGCCCAATGAAATACCAGGTTTCAAACAAAAAACCTATGCGCTTTATGAACAGCTTGACCAAACGGCTTTGGTGATGTTTCGCTCATTAGCCACCGCCTTGGATGTACCGAAAGATTATTTTGAAAAACTAACGCATGATGGTAATTCAATCTTAAGGGCCATTCACTACCCGCCGATGAAAGACTTTGAGTTACCCGGCTCGGTTCGCGCTGCAGCCCATGAAGACATCAACCTAATCACGCTTTTGGTGGGCGCCACGGACAGTGGTTTGGAACTGCTTGATCGTGACGGACAATGGCTGGCTGTGGACAGTACCCCTGGCCAAATCGTAGTTGATTCAGGTGACATGTTATCGCGCATTGCCAACGAAGTGATTCCAGCCACCACTCACCGTGTAGTTAACCCCAGTGATGACACATCTGATCGATACTCAATGCCGTTTTTCTGTCACCCCCACCCAGATGCGGTGCTCAGTTGCATCCCATCGTGTGAAGGCCAAGGTGCTAAGTACCCTGACATCACGGCACGTGACTTCCTCAATCAAAGACTGAAAGAAATTGGATTGAGTTAATCCATGAGCCAAATATTTAGTGACAAAATTTGTTGATGGGACGTTATTTTTAATACCAATGTTGAATTCCGCTGCCATTACCAGACAAATGGCACATTTTTTTGCATTTAACCGGATTATTCATTAAGATATTAAACAGTTAAAAAGATTGAAAAATTATGGCAAGAATATTAATTATTGATGATTCACCTTCTCAATTGTATGGCATGCAAAAGATTGTTGAAAAACTGGGTCATGAAACATTGCTGACTGAAGATGGCAAGGAAGGTATCCAAATAGCCAGAGAACAGTTGCCTGATTTGATTTTGATGGATGTGGTCATGCCTGACTTAAATGGTTTCCAAGCCACCAGAAAAATTTCAAAGGACGAACGCACGGCTCACATACCCATCATTATCGTTACCACTAAAAAATTGGAAACAGATCGTGTTTGGGGATTGCGTCAGGGCGCCAAAGAATATTTGGTTAAGCCAGTTACTGAGAAAGCACTGAAAGATGTTTTAAATAACCACCTTTCTTAAACTGTTTCTACAAAAACCTAAAAACCACCAGCCGGTTAAAACTCAGTCAGGCCTGGTGGTTTTTTTTGTCCGCTGATTTCACCCATGAATTGGCGGTAATACTGTAATTCCTTAATAGATTCTTGTACATCAGCCAAAGCCAAGTGCTGACCTGTCTTGGTAAAACCATCCAATAATTTTGGGTTCCAGCGTTTGATCAGTTCTTTGATTGAGCTGACATCAATTTGGCGGTAATGAAAATAATTTTCCAGTTTAGGCATTGATTTGGCTAAAAACCTGCGGTCCTGACAGATACTGTTACCACACATGGGCGACGCATGAATATCAACATGTTCCTGCAAAAACTCAATGGTTAATCTCTCGGCATCACGCACCGAAATATCCGAAGCCAATACCCTATCCCACAAACCAGAATCTGTGTGGTGTTCGGTGTTCCATTCATCCATAGCCAATAAAATCTTCTCATCCTGATGCACCGCCAGTTCAGGCCCCTCAGCTATGACTTCTAATTCTTGGTTAGTCACAATGGTGGCAATTTCAATGATGCGGTCTTTGATTGGGTCCAAGCCAGTCATTTCTAAGTCAATCCAAATTAAATTGGTTTTGTTGCTCATACAGATGTCCCTTGATGTAATTAATAATGTTTGGTCTATATTTTAACCGCTGATTCAGTGCATTGTTGGATAAAAGCACTATTTAAGTTACCATAGCAGCATGACAGAATTATACCGCGTGGCATCCACCCAAAAAACCACCGCGACACTTTTGAACAATGAAACCCATGAAAAATCTCATGCGTTTTTTGCCCGCAAACTGAAGCCGATTTGTGGTGACTTGGTTGAAGTCACTGAGAACAAAGCGGAATCCATCATCAACAAAATCAGTAAGAGGTTCAACACCTTCAGTCGGGCCGATAACAAAGGTCGCAAACAACACATCGCTGCCAACGTCGACCAGATCATGATTGTCATGGCCGTCAAACCAGAACCCACCCGTGACATCTTGAATCGCTATTTAGTCACCGCCGAACACGAAGGCATTGAGCCGATCTTGGTGTTCAACAAATCAGACATCGATTCACAGGTTTTCATTAACCTCATCAACCAATACGAACAGCTGGGTTATCAAGTTTTTAAAACCAGCAAACACGATACCGCATCAATTAACTGCATCAAACCGCTGTTAAAAGATAAAACCACAGTGATAGTGGGCCAATCGGGTGTGGGGAAATCATCGATCACGCGGGTGATGATGCCCGGTATTGAACTGAAAACCGGTAAATTATCAGATAAAACTGGCAAAGGCGCACACACCACCAGCGTCACACAGATGTATTACGATCAAGGGCTGAATGCCAACATCATTGACTCCCCCGGCGTCTGGGAATATGGCCTGTGGGACATGAGCGCTCATCAAGTGGCCAGTGGCTTTCGCGAATTTCAACAACATTTAGGCATGTGCAAATTCAGTAACTGCACCCACATCCATGAGCCACAATGTGCCATCATGCAGGCAGTCAAGGACAAAACCATCCGTGAAAACAGATACCAATCTTATTTACGCATCGTTGACAGTATGAAGTACTGGGGTTGAGGTAGAATAGCCCCATGAGTATTAAATTTTGTAACCAATGCGGCCATTCGGTCAAGTACCGAATCCCTGAGGGCGACGACAAGCCGCGCGCCAAATGCCAAAGCTGTGATTTCATCCAATATGAAAATCCTAAAATAGTTAATGCCTGTATCGTTGAACATGAAGGCAAAATATTACTGGGTAAACGCACCATCGAGCCTCGCAAAGGCTGTTGGAACGTGCCAGCAGGCTTTATGGAAAACGGTGAGGCCACACGCACTGGCGCCATCCGAGAAGTGAAAGAAGAAGTGCTGGCTGATTTAAAAAATGTGACCTTGTTTGGGGTCTATAACATCATTCAGCGCAATCAAGTTCATGTCTATTTCCGCGGTCAATTAGCCCATAATCATTACGGTGCAGGCGCAGAAACCTCGGAGGCGAAGTTTTTTGCACCCGAACACATCCCATGGGACGAGCTGGCCTTTCCGGTCGGTATCACTGCCTTAGAGCGATACATCAAAGAAATGAAAACCGGTGATTTTTCCATCAAAGAGGAAGACATCATTATCGATTACGATTTACTGAAACAATACGACATGCCATGAGCCAAATCATCATCATCAACAAAGAGCCCGTTGAGCTTTATAAAATTCTTAAATTTGAAGGACTGGTTGGCACCGGTGGCGAAGCCAAGATCGTTATCGATGAAGGACTGGTCAAAGTCAACGGCGCAGTGGAAACCCGTCGCCGCAATAAAATCAAAGACGGTTTCGTGATCGAATTCAACGGTGAAACCTACACCGTAAAACTACAACAATAGACATCACCCAATGACGTCTATTCCATTGGTGTACAGTCCGTTTTATTCGTACAGCTTCCCTGCCAATCACCGCTTCCCGATGAGCAAGTTTCATCACCTATACCAGTGCCTGGATGCACAAGGTGTGATCAAAAACAACAACGTATTCAGACCAGGTAGAGTCAAAGCTGAGGTGCTGGCATTGGCGCATGATGACGATTACATCAACCGCTTTGAAAATAACCTCCTGAGCACCAAAGAATTGCGCAAGATGGGCCTGCCTTGGAGCGAACCTTTGGTCAAAAGATCGATGATTTCACCCAACGGCACTTTGATGACTGGATCCATTGCCTTGAACCACGGCATTGCCTGTCACCTCGCCGGTGGCACCCACCATGCCAATTATGACCACGGTCGCGGTTATTGTATTTTTAATGATTTGGCAGTGGCCGCCAAATCATTGATTGCCCAAAACAAGGCCAAGCGCATACTCATCTTTGATTGTGATGTACACCAAGGCGATGGTACCGCATCTATACTGTCTGATGATGAACACATCTTTACCTGCTCGATTCATTGTGAGAAAAATTTTCCACACCACAAAGCCACCAGCGATTTAGACGTCGGCCTACCCAAAGGGATGAATGATGCTGAGTACCTAATCGTGGTCGAAGAAACCCTGTATCAGGCCATTCAGTTATCACAACCCGATCTGGTGTTTTATGATGCCGGTGTTGACATCTATGCCAATGACGGCTTGGGCTATTTGAATATCAGCACCGATGGCATCCTGGCTCGTGAACGGTTGGTCCTTTCAACACTGAAACAACACAACCTGCCAGTCGCCACAGTCATCGGTGGCGGATACGACAAGGACACCCCTGCACTGGCTAAAAGGCATGCATTGGTGTTTCAGGCCGCCCAAGAAATTTATAGCTAACGAATAAATTTTTGTGATTCTTTTGTGAGGATTTTCCTCGTGCTCATGTCCTATGATTGTACTTAATCTGATTTGAGTGAATTAAATGCTAACCAAAACCATTATCTTGACACTGTTTTTACTGCTGATTCAAAATGTTGTAGCACAAGAATATGCCGCCACATACAGGGTCACCTTCATCAGCGAGTGGAGCAGCGAATCCCACCCCACAGATTTCCCAATTGGTGCACATTTTTCAACTTGGGTTGGGGCCACTCATGACTCCCAAATTCAAATTTGGTCTCCTGACGAATTGGCAACTGCAGGAATCAAAGACGTTGCTGAATTTGGTTTTGTCGGCACACTTCGTAGCGAAGTCATCAGCCATATCAACAATGGTTTCGCTGAAAATTACTTGATTGAGTCAGATTTAGGTACCACAGGAATGACAAACATTGAATTCAATGTCAGTTACTCACATGCACAAGTCAGCTTGGTTTCCATGATTGCACCCAGTCCAGATTGGTTCGTCGGCGTCCATGGCATTGATTTATTGGACAACGAGGTTTGGGTAGAGGAAGCCATATATGATTTACAGCCTTATGATTCAGGCACAGACAGTGGCACCACCTATACCAGCAGTAATCAGATCACCAGTCCGGCCGAACCAATCTCTCGAATCACCACAGCGCCTTTAGATAATGGCGTGCCATTGGGCGCCTTATTATTCGAAAGATTATCAGTCACAGGCACATCACCCGATGTGGTGTTTATCAGTTCGTTTGATTGATTGAGAACAATTGCTCAACGCTTTGATTGATGCGCTTTTGATTCAAAAGCACGCCGTATGTGTCACCTAAATCCACAGGATTCGCCACCCCCAAAATAAAGCCCAAAACACTGCCACGGTGAACATTGTCACCACCCACGTTCACATTACTGATTAAAGCCGCCTTTGGGTCACGGTGGTATTTCAACGCCAAATACAGCACGGCCGGCCACGAGTCGCTGATGTAACAAGCGGTTGAATAAACCTGCCCCACCACATACTCATCGGCTAAACGGCTGACCTGCTCTGGTTGGATCTTCAGGGAGGTGTTGGTTTTGAAGGCCTCATATAAAATCCGCTCAACCGCGTCCACATCATCATTGTGGTACAAGGCCGCAATCAAATCCACATAACGGCTACAGACGCGCTTCAGGTTTTCATCCGGGTGCGTCAGTAGCAAGTGTTCGGTACTGAGCTTCTTGACCTCATCAACGTCACGCCCCTGATGCAGCAACAACAAAGCGAAAGGCCCTATCCTCACCAATCCACCCACTGAAGCTGTGTCATGTGTCACTGCGCCACAAGCATTGGGCGATTTACCAGCGGCGTAATTGGCAAAGAAGCCACGGTGATATGATTCAGCATAAGTATCAGGATGTTGCGGAGAATTTGCTGTCATGTTGTTGATATAAAGCTGTAAAAATTCAGCTTCATCATAAGCACCACCGTTATTGATGATCGACTGCAACAGCCACAATACAGTATAAGCATTCAGGGTATTCTCTCCTGCAGGCATGCCATGGTGGTAATGTACGTTGGCTTGGTTCCAATACCTGGCCTTGCCCTTTAGGATGACTTCTCCCACTATCTGCTTGTTTGCTTTCGCACTGCCTTTTCTTCCTCCGTGATTGGTGGAGTGCAGGTTCATTATGGACGAGGGATGGTTGGCGGGTGCCGCAACAAACTTATTAACACCATCTGGGAAGGCTTTATAAATATCAGCCACCCGATAATACCAATGCACTGGCATGGCTAAAGCATCCGCTATGAAGGTATTGCGTATCGCAGCTTGTGCTTTTTTTTGTATGTATGGGGTCTTTTTCTGGGTATTCATTCAGGTGGGTTACAATGATTTAAAGTGATAAATAATGAACCAATCTCAGTGAATATCAGATGAAGTTATGGTGAATGTATGGCTTGTTATGAAATCAATCTAGCTGCAAAGATTTAGGGCGGTTAATAAAATATTGTTTTGATATAAGAACAAATAAAACAGCAGATATTGAAATTTAATCAACCCATCAATACCGCATTCAAATCATAAAAACCAACGGGTTTGCCAGTGATCCATTTGGCCGCACCGAGGGCGCCTTGGGCGAAGATAGTGGGGTCGTGGGCTTCGTGTTTGAAGATGAAGGTTTCATCGGCCAATTTGACGGTAACTTCGTGAGTACCAGGAACTTCACCCTGCCGAATGGCGTGGATGTCGACGTCCCCGAGTTTGAATGAAGCGGTGTCGGTTTTGGTCATGTTACTTTGGGCATCGACGGCTTGTGCCAGCGAAATGGCAGTGCCTGATGGCATGTCTTTTTTATGGATGTGGTGGGTTTCAGTAATGCTGAACTGGGCTTTGGGGTTCACTTGTTTGACCATTTGCAGTAAATTTTTCATGATCTGGATGTTCAGTGAAAAATTAGATGTCCACATGATGGGGATGTACTTTGCAGCCTGTCCTATGCGGTCAAAACTGTCTTGATTCAGGCCAGTGGTGCCGCTGATCAAGGCAGTCTGCTGTAACACACAGTAATCCACCAGCTCATCAAAGCCCTCAGGCTGGGCGAAATCAATCACCACATCGGCTTTCACCTCGGCCAAGGATTCAATCGCTTGAATGCCGGTGGCGTTACTTTGAATCAAATCACCTAAATCTCGACCCAAGTGGCGGCTGCCGGGTGAGACCAAGCCAGCCACCAGCTGAAAGTTTTTATCGGCCAATACCAATTTCAGTAAACGGCGTCCAATGCGGCCTGATACGCCTGAGATAATGACTTTGATGGGTGTGTTCATGCTGTTACTTTAACCCGTCATGCGATCCAAAAACGATTTCACATTATCAAACCAGCCTTTGCGTTTGGGGTTGTTTTTATCGCCGGCATCTTTTACAGTCTGGGCGAATTTTTCTAATAAGTCTTTCTGCTCAGATGACAGGTTAACTGGTGTTTCGACATTGACCTTACAGTACAAGTCACCAGTGCTGTGTGAACGCACTGATTTCACACCTTTTCCGCGCAAACGGAACTGTTTACCCGATTGGGTTTCTGCCGGTACTTTTAATTTCACTTCACCTGACAGGGTCGGCACTTTGATCTCGCCACCCAAGCAAGCTGTGGTGAAGTCAATCGGCATCTCACAAAACAGTGAATCACCCTCACGCACAAAAATATCATGTGGCAACACGCGGATATCAACGTACAAATCACCAGCGGGTCCACCTTTCGGTCCCGCCTCGCCTTTACCAGATAATCGAATGCGATCACCTTGGTCGACGCCAGCTGGAATCTTCACATTGAGTTTTTTCGATTCTTGGCGTCTGCCTTGGCCACCACAGTTGCCGCAAGGGTTACTGATGATGGTGCCTTGACCCTGACAGTCTGGACAGGCCTGTTGTACTGAGAACATGCCTTGTTGCATGCGCACCTGACCGATGCCGTTACAAGTTTGGCAGGTTTTGGTTTCGCCGTCTTTTGAGCCCGTGCCTTTACAGGGATCACATGAAACCATAGTTGGGATGTTGATTTCTTTGTTGACGCCATTGATGGCTTCTTCCAGCTCAACTGTCATTTCGATTTGTACATCGCGTCCACGCTGTGGCCCAGCAGAACGACCACCACCTCCGCGACGGCCACCGCCACCGAAGATGTCACTGAAAATGTCACCAAAAATATCACCGACATCGCCCTGGAAACCACCGCCGCCAAAGCCACCTTGACCACCGCCTTGGCCGCTGACCGCGTCAAATCCATATTGGTCATAGGTTTGGCGCTTGGTTTCATCTTTTAAAATTTCATACGCCATTTGCGCTTCTTTGAATTTATCTTGCGCAGTGGGATCATCGGCATTCCGATCGGGATGGTACTTCATCGCGGTGCGTTTGAATGCTTTCTTGATTTCAGCCTTGGTGGCTGATTTTTGGATACCCAATATTTCGTATAAGTCTTTCTGTGCCATAACTCTTTTTATATGTTATTTATAGAGGCTTTTTTCAACCTCTTGTTAATGAAATACCGCCTGAGGCTGTAGGCCTAAGACGGTATTTAGATTGATAGGTCATCAACTGGCCGTTTTTAACGCTACCAGCTGATAACTTATCCAATGAATCGCGCTCTCGCTGCGATTACTTCTTCTCTTCGTCGTTGACTTCTTCAAACTCAGCATCAACCACATCATCGTCGTTACCTGATGAGGCTTCAGCATCAGCACCAGCTTCACCGCCTTGTTGTGCTTGAGCCGCTTGTGCGACTTTTTGCATCACTGGCTGGGTGGCTGTTTGCAGTGCTTCAGTGGCTGCTTCAATCGCTGCTTTGTCATCGCCTTTGGCCGCTGTTTCAAGCGCTTCAATCGCTGATTCGATGGCTGATTTCTCGCCTTCATCAATGATTTCTTTGTGCTCTTCCAGCATTTGCTTGGCTGAATGAGTCATCGCATCTGCACCGTTTCTGGCTTGTGACAATTCTTTGAACTCTTTGTCTTTATCAGCGTTCAACTCAGCATCTTTGATCATGTTTTCAATTTCTTCATCCGACAAACCTGAACCCGCTTTGATTTCAATGCGTTGCTCTTTACCTGTGGCTTTGTCTTTGGCCGAAACATGGATGATACCGTTGGCATCAATATCAAAGGTTACTTCAATTTGTGGCATGCCACGTGGCGCTGCTGAAATACCTTCTAAGTTGAACTGACCCAATGATTTGTTGGCATGTGCCACTTCACGCTCACCTTGTAAGACATGAACCGTTACTGCTGACTGGTTGTCCTCTGCGGTTGAGAATACCTGTGATGCCTTGGTTGGAATCGTGGTGTTTTTCTCAATCAACTTGGTCATCACACCACCCAAAGTTTCGATACCCAATGACAAAGGAGTTACATCAAGCAACAACACGTCTTTCACATCCCCAGATAATACGCCACCTTGAACTGCTGCACCCATGGCCACAGCCTCATCTGGGTTCACGTCTTTACGTGGTTTCTTACCGAAAGTTTGTTCAACAATGGTTTGTACCGCTGGCATACGCGTCTGACCACCGACCAAGATTACGTCAGAGATTTCGCTCAATGACACACCGGCGTCTTTGATTGCGGTTTCACAAGGGGCAACAGTGCGTTTCACTAAGTCTTCTACCAAAGATTCCAACTTAGAACGGGTGATTTTCACGTTCATGTGTTTAGGACCTGAGGCATCAGCTGTGATGTAAGGCAAGTTCACTTCAGTTTGATCCAAAGTTGATAATTCAATTTTGGCTTTCTCAGCGGCTTCTTTCAAGCGCTGTAAAGCCAATGGATCATTTTTCAGATCGACACCTTGGTCTTTCTTGAACTCATCAACCAAGTAATCCATCACGCGGTTATCGAAATCTTCACCGCCCAAGAAGGTATCACCGTTGGTGGCCAACACTTCAAACTGTTGTTCGCCATCAATATCAGCAATCTCAATGATTGAGATATCGAATGTACCACCACCTAAGTCATAGACAGCGATGGTGCGATCACCACCTTTTTTATCCATACCATAGGCCAATGCGGCAGCCGTTGGCTCGTTGATGATGCGCTTGACATCCAAACCAGCAATTTTACCAGCATCTTTGGTGGCTTGGCGTTGTGAGTCGTTGAAATAAGCAGGTACTGTAATAACCGCTTGAGTCACGTCTTGACCCAAGTAGTCTTCAGCCGTTTGTTTCATTTTCTCTAAAATACGCGCCGAGACTTCTTGTGGCGCCATTTTTTTACCGCGCACTTCAACCCAAGCGTCGCCGTTATCGGCGCCGATGATTTTGTATGGCACGATGTCTTTGTCTTTTTTCACCACGTCTTCGTTGACCTTACGACCAATCAGACGCTTGATGGCGAATAATGTATTCTCTGGGTTGGTCACAGCTTGTCTTTTAGCTGATTGTCCAACCAATGTTTTACCTTCTTCAGTGAAAGCCACGATTGAAGGTGTGGTTCTGTCGCCTTCAGAATTTTCAATAACTTTGATGTCATTGCCTTCCATAATAGCGACGCAGGAATTAGTTGTTCCTAAATCTATTCCGATTACTTTTGACATTTTTTTAACCTCTAAAAATTTGTTCTTAAATGATGACCACTATCTATGGTCTTTAAAATATTTTTCAAGCTACGCAGCAACCACCACCATGGCGGCACGAATCACGCGCCCATGCAATAAATAACCTTTCTGAAAGACATTAATGATGGTGTTTTTTTCATGCTCAGGTGATGGCACCATAGACATGGCTTCATGTAACTCTGGGTCGAACGCCTCACCCACTGGGTCAACGATTTCAATGCCGTTATCGGCCAGCACCTTGGCAAAGATTTTTTGCGTGTTTTGGGTGCCCTCAATCATGGCTTCTGTGGTGACTTCACAAGACTCATCATCAATCACTTCCAAAGCTTTATCAAAACTGTCCATCACTGGAATCATCGCTTTGATGATTTTGTCGTTTGAAAACTTTCGGGTGTTGTCCAAATCTCTTTGCAACCGGCGCTGCAAGTTTTGTGCCTCAGCCGCCACGCGCAACACTTCATCTTCTTTACTGCCAATGATTTCGTCCTTTTCAGCCAACTGTGCTTCCAAATCTTCTATTTTTCTTTGCATCTGTTCCAGTGCAGACAATTCATTGTCATCCAATTCAGCAATGATTTCTTCATCGGCATCAAGTCCATCATTTTCAATGGTGGCATCATTTTCTGCGATTTCTTCTTGGTTTAATTCAGAATCTACCTCTTGATTTACATTTTCCTCAGTCATAATCACTTGTAGTTGTTTTATAATGGCAGTGATATGGAGGTGTCACATAACAATTCAAGGCATCTGAAGTAAATTTAAACAACTAATAATAGTGGAATATGCTGCAATCGCTGTACATTGAAAATTTCGTTTTGATTGACCAATTGGAAATTGACTTTCACCCCAGAATGTCTGTCTTTACGGGCGAAACCGGCGCAGGTAAATCAATCATCATTGGCGCCCTGTCGCTGGCCTTGGGCAACCGTGCTGATACCCAAGCCATAGGGCCGTTTGCGGAACAGGCCGAGATCATTGCGGCTTTTGATGTGACACAAAATCCCCCTGCCTCATCCTGGTTAAAACAACAAGACCTGATGCCCAATGAAGATGGCGAACTGATCATTCGCAGAACCACCAATAAACAAGGTCGCAGCAAACAATGGATCAACGGTAAGCCAACCCCCTCTGGCATGGTGAAAGAACTGAGTCAGTTCTTGGTACAAATCCATGGTCAGCATGACCAAATCAGATTACTCAATAACCACAATCAGCTGCAAATCCTCGATCAATCCGCCGATCATCCCTTGTTACTGAAACAGGTGCAAGAAGCAGTTAAACAAGTGCACGAACTGGAACAACAAAAACAGCAGCTGTTAGCGGCCGGCTCGATGAGCCATGAACAAGCGCAGCTGTTACAGTATCAATACGATGAGTTAGAACAACTGGCCCTTCAAGAAAAAGAATACGATGAATTGCATGAGGCCCTGAAGACCGCCTCACATGCGCAAGAGTTAATCACCACCATAGACGCCTCTTTGAACAGCATCAGCGAAACCGATGGCAGTGTGGAGGCACAGTTGGGACTGGTGATCAACCAGTTACAACAAGCCAAAGGGCATGATTTCAGCGACATCATTAAAATGCTCGATGAAGCTTTAATCAACACCAATGAGGCTCAATTGGAATTAAAAGCTGTGGCTGAAGGCATCGACAGTGACCCAGCTCATTTAACGCAGATCGAACAGCGACTGGACCAAATCACTCACATCGCTCGCAAACAAAAAGTGATGCCTGAATTGCTCTATCAACACCATCAAGATTTAGCCAGCACATTAAATACCCATGCTGATTTGGCCAGCAACCAACAAAAGTTGGAACAACAAATCATCAGCGCTTCTGAACATTACCAGGAGGTTGCTGAGAAACTCTCGAAACAACGCCAACAAGCAGCCACCAAACTGGCCCAAGACATCACTGGCATGATTCGTGATTTGGGCTTGCCTGAGGCGGATTTCAGCATACAAGTCAGCCACAAAAAAGACACCAAACCCAGCGCTTCAGGGATCAACCACGTCGAATTCATGATTGCTGCCAACAAAGGCCAATCACCACAACCACTGAATAAAACCGCATCAGGCGGTGAATTATCAAGAATTTCTCTGGCTATTGAGGTTTGTACCCAACAAAAGCAGCAGCACCAAGCCTTTGTGTTTGATGAGGTGGACACCGGAATCGGCGGCGGGACCGCAGAGAAAGTGGGTCACATCATGCAACAATTAAGTGCCCATAACCAGGTTTTCGCAGTCACTCACCTGCCCCAAGTGGCAGGACATGCCCACGACCACTTATTGGTCAGCAAATCCACCCAAGGTGAATACACCACCTCAAAAATCAGCCATTTAACAGAATCACAGCGAATTGAAGAGTTGGCCCGCATGTCAGGTGGCCAAACCATCACCGCTGCCACTCTGGCCCAGGCCAAAGAGTTTTTAAAAACCGGATCGTAAATAAGCCCATGCAAAAACACACAATAATAATGGCACTTGGCTTGTTTGGCTTGAGCGCTTTGAGTGCCAACGCCGATGAGAGCCTCTCAGATGACAGCAACAACCCTGCTTTGAAAAATGACATGGGAGTGGTGTTTGGCCCCAAAGACCAAGACCAATTAGCCGCTGCCAAAGATTACAGCCAATGGGTCAATGAGTTGTATCGTTATTTGGTGGCGTCCGATGATTCATTTGCCATTGCCATGACCTTGGCTGCGCGATTATCTTCAGCGCAAAACGCCAGCCTCATAGTCAATATTAATCAAGATGAATCCGCACAAGATAAACTGCAAAACCTCAGTTACCAGCCAATTGCTGATGCGCTTAACTTATTGCTTACCCAGGACAACTTGACACCAGAGGCCATGAACATCCTGTCAGGATTGTGCTTCAATGAAAAGTTGAAAGACTACTGTCATGCCAATGTCTTGATTGAAAAGCGCTTGCAACTCGATAGTGAAAACTTGCAATCCTACTTACAGTCTTTTGCCCTGGCCAGTGAGGCCAACAACCAACAAGCCATGGCCAAGTTAATCGCTTTAATGGCCAACAGCCAATTCAGCCACACCGTGTTGTTCATCACCCCAGAAATGAATCAAATGATAGACCAATTCATGGCCAACAACCCAGTGCCTGAATCGTTCATCGAAAGCATGATCAGAGATTACCAGCAGTTATCAGGTTTATCACCGGCGGCCAAAACCCAACTGCCTCAACTCATGCCCGCTTACATGCCGCATTATGTCAAATATTCTTTCGGATTCTTGAATGAGTTTCCGCCCTATCGACCGGTCTTGAATTATTGTAAATCCAATCGAATCAAAGTGGACCAATGCAGCAAAATTGCTCAAATTATGATTCAAAAAAGTAACTCAATGATAGACAAGGCACTGGGGCACAGCTTATTGATTGCGACTTATGAAGTCCAAGGTGACAACCAAGGTGTGGCTGCTGCCAACAAAATGAACGATCAATTCAGGGCCAGTTATGAATGCTTGCAAGACCTGGCCAAAGCTGAATATTTTATGGATGACTACTTCGATTCTCAATACCACAAGATTCAACAACAGGCCAATGACGAGTACAGCCGATTGATTGCAATGGCTGAATACCGTTACCAAAAATTTTCTGCGCAAGGGCATAAAGGGATGACTAACCCAACGACATGCCTCAACAGCCAAATGTAAACACCAAACCACAAGGTGTTTTGCAGATGTTTATAGCCTGAAACCAATCAGGTGTGGTCAGTTGGTCATCAACAGAAAAACCATGATCATCTATTTTTCATATCGTTGCAACCCAATAATCCTATTTTACCAATCATTCTTTATCGGCTATATTAACCTCATTAACTAATTAATGAGGAATCAAACATGTCCGAACAAGGTAAATGCCCCGTCATGCACGGCGCCAACAAAGCAGTAGCCACTGGCAGCACCGCCAACCAACACTGGTGGCCCAATCAATTAAACTTAAAGATATTGAACCAAAATGCACCACAAGTTGGGCCCTTGGGCGAATCGTTTGATTATGCAGAGGCTTTTAAACAGCTTGATTTAAAAGCGTTGAAAAAAGATTTAACTGATTTAATGACCGACTCCCAAGATTGGTGGCCTGCAGACTATGGCCATTATGGTGGCTTGTTTATCAGAATGGCATGGCACAGTGCGGGCACCTACAGAACCTATGACGGTCGTGGCGGTGCCCGTTCCGGATCACAACGCTTTGCACCTTTGAACAGCTGGCCAGATAATGGCAACCTCGACAAAGCCCGCCGCTTACTCTGGCCAATCAAACAAAAATACGGCAACAACATTTCATGGGCTGATTTAATGGTGTTGGCAGGCAATGTGGCCATGGAATCTATGGGCTTTAAAACCTTTGGTTTCGGTGGCGGTCGCGCTGATGTGTTTGAACCTGAAGAGGATATTTATTGGGGCCCTGAAACTGAATGGCTGGATGACCAACGTTACAGTGGCGAACGCCAATTGGCCGATCCACTGGGTGCGGTTCAAATGGGCTTAATATATGTTAACCCAGAGGGCCCCAATGGTAACCCCGACCCTTTGAAATCAGCTTTCGATGTGCGTGATACATTTGCTCGCATGGCGATGAATGATTATGAGACGGTTGCATTGGTGGCAGGCGGACATACCTTTGGTAAAGGTCATGGTGCTGGACTTGAGGAAAAGTTAGGACCAGAACCTGAAGGTGCTGAAATGGAAGAAATGGGCTTTGGATGGACCAACAGCCATGGCTCAGGCAAGGGCGGCGACACCACCACCAGTGGTTTTGAGGGTGCTTGGACTGTGAACCCCACCCAGTGGGACATGGGTTATTTCGAAGCTTTACTGAATTACGATTGGGAACAAGTGAAAACGCCCACAGGTAAAGTGGTCTGGAACCCAACCGCAGAATCGCAAGCCGCTCAACCCAAAGCAGCTCACGATCCGTCGCGCACCGAACCATTGATGATGACCACTGCTGATATGGCGCTGAAATTGGATCCAGAATACGCCAAAATCTCCAAGCACTTTCATCAAAACCCTGAAGAATTCGCTGATGCCTATGCCAAGGCTTGGTTCAAGCTGACTCACCGTGATATGGGGCCCATTGATAATTACTTGGGCGAGGAAGTGCCTTCAGAAGAATTGATTTGGCAAGATCCTGTGCCTAAGCATGAGGGCCCTGTATTAACAGACGCAGAGGTTGCTACACTTAAAGCACATATTCTGGACAGTGGACTGACCGTCCCTCAATTGGTCAATACAGCATGGGCTTCCGCCTCAACTTTCCGCGGCTCTGACTTGCGTGGTGGTGCCAATGGTGCTCGCATCAATTTAGCACCGCAGAAAAATTGGGAGATCAATGTTTCATCAGGGGTTCCAGAAGTGGTGGCTCAGTTGGAAAAAATACAAGCAGAAACTGCCATCAACGCCTCCTTGGCTGATTTGATTGTGCTGGGTGGTTGTGCGGCCATTGAACAAGCCAGTGGTGCCCAAGTGCCCTTCTCACCTGGCCGCACAGATGCGACCCAGGAACAAACAGATGTGGAAGCATTTGAAGTTTTAGAGCCTACTTTTGATGGTTTTCGGAACTACAAAAACACCCGCGACCCCAGATCAACTGAAACGCTGTTGGTGGATAAAGCACAATTGCTGGGGTTAACCGCACCTGAGATGACAGTACTGGTCGGAGGCTTGCGGGTACTCGGTGCCAATGCGGCAGATTCAAACCATGGCGTCTTAACCAATCAAGTCGGAAAACTGAGTAATGATTTTTTTGTCAATATACTGGACATGAGCAACGAGTGGCATGCCACTGATGAGGACAAAGAGATTTTTGCAGGACAGAACCGCGAAACGGGTGAGGTGAAATTCACTGGCACCCGGGCTGATCTGGTATTTGGCTCGAACTCAATTTTGCGTGGTATTGCTGAAGTGTATGCACAAGATGATGCGCAAGATAAATTCACCCAAGACTTTATTGCAGCTTGGGACAAAGTCATGAATCTGGACCGTTTTGATTTGAAATAGTCACAAAACAGCTTCAAAGAAAAAGCAGGGTTTTAATCCTGCTTTTTTTATGTTCAATCTGTTCACGTAGCAACTTTATTTCAGTGTTTTATTGTGGCGCCATTGTTTGACAGATGAATTGATGGAATTGGCGCGCTCGGAGGGAATCGAACCCCCGACCTATTGCTTAGGAGGCAACCGCTCTATCCTACTGAGCTACGAGCGCGTGTATCAAATTTTACTCGGTGATTTTTTCAGCAAAAACAACCGCAATCTTATCGGCTTGCGGGTTGGTGGTCAAGCGTGTGATTTGATGCAATTCAGGCTGATCAAACTCAGCAATGATAAACCAACGCTTTTGATCGGTACTGACATACAGGGTGTTACCACGACCGGCCCAAAAACGACCAGCACTGTCTAATGTAAAATCTTCAACGCCCATTGGCAATGGCATCACATCTTCAAACAAACCGGCGCTGTTGCGCTTGTGTATGCGCCAAGGTTGGGTGTTTTTATCCACATAATATAAGTCCATGCCAGCGCTGTCTGTCACCAATGCCCTACCAATGTTGGCAGTGAGTTTGGCGGCTTGCGCCCCTTTTTTCTGTAAGTACAAATCACCACCGTCCGAATCATTCAAGACAAAACTCCACAAACCACCATCAGCCGTCCAATTAAAGTACCCCACTTGTTTCAAATCGCTGGTGCGACGGAACTGTTGATCCGCAGCAGCTGATTGATTCAAAATGACCACGTACTGATCACCTACCTCATCTACTTGTACCACACTTAAATGGGGGCTGTTGCGCATCGGCGTGGCAGAATACTCACTGCGTGTGGTTATCATGTAGGCTTGGGTTTGGCCGGTGGCAACATCGTATTGGTAAATGTCCATCTGTATGCCATCACCGCTGCTAACTGCGCGGGTGTAGTACAACAAGCCACCCAGGTCTGAAAATTTGGGTTGATTGTCGTAGCCAATTCGCCCAGTGATGTTTTTACCAACGGATAAAGCCAAAACGCCATGGGCATTTTGTTCAATATCAAACAACAGTATTTCGTGACCAGGAAGTTGTGTCTCTGCTGGTTCTGCATCTTGGCCTTGTGCTACCATAACCATGCTTATCATGGCGATGAAAATAACTATTCTATTCAAGTTCTTACTCCCAGCCAAAAGGCCAAAAAACAAAAGAATGTGGTGATGACGGTGTAGGAAATTGCTTTGATGATTTCATCATTCTGAATCATCAAAACCGTTTCCATTGAAAATGTCGACCATGTGGTCAAGGCACCTAAAAAACCAACACTGACAAACAGCCGCAATGGCTCGCTGATGGCCGCATGGTTACTGAAAAAGGCAAAAGCTTTACCCATCAGAAAACAACCCACAACATTCACCAACAAAGTGGCCCAAAACAAAGGCAAACTCAATACTTGAGTGGTTAATTGATTGACGCCATAGCGCATTGATGCGCCCAACGCACCACCCAAAGCAACAGCCAATAAGGCCATCATGATGATTGCTCCTGGCTGTCGGTGGCAGATTGTTTGGTTTGCGCCCGTTGGCGTTCATTGCGGATGTGCTGTAATTTTTCCGCAATTTTTATCTCTAAGCCTTGTGCCGCTGGCTGGTAATAAACTTGTTCACCCATGGCATCTGGAAATCCTGTTTGCGAATAAGCAACACCACCGGCGGCATCATGATCGTATTGGTAACCTTTGCCATAACCTGTTGATTTCATCAATGCGGTCGGCGCATTGCGCAGGTGCATGGGAACCGGCAATGTGCCGCGTCTTTGCGCATCTGCTTGGGCCGATTTAAAAGCACTGTAAACGGCATTGCTTTTCGGGCAGCTGGCCAAGTAAGTCACGGCTTGGGCCAAGGCCAAATCACCCTCTGGATAACCCAAACGCTCATAAGTTTGCCATGCATCCAAACACAAACTCAAGGCCCTGGGATCGGCGTTACCAATATCCTCAGTGGCCATGCGCAGGATCCTGCGCGCCAGGTAATAAGGATCACAGCCACCATCCAACATGCGGGCCAACCAATACAAAGCCGCATCAGGGTTAGATGATCGAACGCATTTGTGTAAGGCTGATATTTGTTCGTAAAATTCATCACCACCTTTATCAAATCGCCTGGTTTGACCGACTGTAACCAGTTCAATATCAGCGTCTTTTACAACGTTTTCGGTCACATAATCAGTCAATATTTCCAACAAACTCAGCAGCTTGCGACCATCACCATCAGCCGCCCTCACCAAGGCCATTTGTTGTTGTTCTGACATCAGCAGTTTTAACTTGGCTTGTTTGATACCCTGGTTGAGTAATTTGATCAAAGCCTCGTCATCTAAACTTTTAAGGATGTAGACCTTCAACCGTGACAACAGGGCATTATTCAGGGCGAAAGATGGGTTTTCTGTGGTGGCGCCAATCAAGGTGATTAAACCACTTTCCAGATGGGGCAAAAAGGCGTCTTGTTGGGATTTGTTAAATCGATGGATTTCATCAACGAACAGCAGGGTACTCTGTGGTAGTGCCTCTTCCGCTTTTTTGATGGCATCCCTGATGTCTTTTACTCCAGATAAAACCGCCGATAAATTAATTAAATTGGCATCTATGGTGCGGCTGAGTATTCTGGCTAAAGTGGTTTTACCAGTACCTGGAGGGCCCCAAAACACCATCGCATGCATGTGGCGATTTTGCACCAATAAAGACAACGGCTTGCCTTCACCAATCAAGTGTTGCTGACCAACCACTTGATCCAAGGTCTGTGGCCGCAGCACATCTGCCAAAGGTTGGTGCTGGATGGTTTTGACCAAACTGACTACTCGGTTGGGTTCTGATTCATGGCCCTGATCACATCCACCCCTTCAGGCGGCACAAACTGAAACAAACCTTCAGTAAATTCAGGGTTTCTTTTGATGTCATTGAACTCGAAGACCATGGTTTGTTCAAATTGATTTTCTACCTTGATTTGCTTAACTAAATTATCAGCCACGGCCAACCAAACCGTTTTCACTTCATCATTGGGTTGTTTCGGTGTTAATGAGACCCAGTCAGTGCCATCGTTGTGTGATTCATGCTTTAATTCGTAGTGCTGTTGAGACATTTCATCATTGATGATGACATAAATAGGGTTGAGCTGATTGTCTTGGATTTTTACCGTCACTTGTTCCAAGTCTTCATCATAAATCCAAACATTTTCGCCATCAGCAACTATCAACTGTTCAACCGGCTGTTGATATTGCCAACGGAACTGGGCCGGGCTTTGCATATAAACCTGTCCTGTATTGATGTCAGATTTTTGGTTGTTTTCTAACAGCTCATACTGGGTGAATTCAGCCTGTAAACCTGATAAGTCGGCTCTGAGCTCAGCCAGGATAGCTTGAGGATTGGTGTTTCTATCAACATGCTTTTGTTCTGCTTCAGAGACTTTGTTGCCTGAGTTTTGTGCTGCCACTGATTGAGTCATCAGCACCAACAAAATAATTATTTGTTTCATATGAATCATGAACTTCAAATCAATCATTTTACTCAATCAAACTGAATTTGAGCTAAATAATTTTATTTATTGCGGCTTTGTAGCAGCACCTCATCTTCTAATTATACTTAACTTTTGTACAAGGCTGGACATTTAATAAAAATTCAGTCATAATATTTTGTGATGTTGATGGGGGGTTCAACATTGAGTATTACATTCTTAGTGCCAACTCGATGCCATTTCTCCCTACATTTATTTAAAGACTGGCTGATTGCCAACAACTACAGGAGTATTTCGATGTCAGAACCATTTTTGGCTGAAATTCGCATGGTTGGTTTTAACTTTGCCCCGAGGGGCTGGGCTTTTTGTGATGGACAGATCCTGCCCATCAACCAAAACCAATCACTTTACTCTCTGCTGGGTACCGTCTATGGCGGCGATGGCAGAACTTCATTTGCACTACCAGACATTCGTGGCAGAGCACCGGTTCATGTCGGGCCGGGGTACAGTCAAGGTTCAAAGTCAGGCGAAGAGACCCATACCCTCAATACCAGCGAGATGCCACAGCACCAACACAACTTGACAGGCAGCAGCGATGATGCCGTTGAAGCAGAAGGCGCTGGCAATTACCTGGCACAATCCCCCGATGAAAATTACTCTAACACCACAGCCAATGCTGCGTTGGGTGCTGCTTCGATGAGTAATGCAGGCGGCGGCCAGGCCCATGAAAACATGCAACCTTTTATTGCAGTGAATTATTGTATTGCTTTACAGGGTCTTTTCCCATCAAGAAATTAGGAGCGTAATATGTCAGAACCATTTGTTGGAGAAATCAGGATGTTTGCGGGAAACTTTGCACCTCGAGGTTGGGCGTTTTGTGACGGTCAGCTATTGGCAGTTTCTCAAAATGATGCTTTATTCAGTTTACTAGGCACCATCTATGGTGGTGATGGAAGAACCACATTCGGTTTACCCGATATGCGGGGCAGGTTGTCCCTGCACGCCGGTCAAGGGCCAGGACTCAGCAACCGTCGATTGGGTGCAAAAGCCGGTGCCGAAAACGTTACCCTAACAGTCAATCAGCTGCCTTCTCACCGACATGCCATCAACGCCACAACAACGGGTGGTGATAACGCCAACCCATTAGGTAATAAGCTGGCTGAATCGAGTGAGGACATCTACACCGATGAGCTAGATAACCCAAGTCAAATGAACAGCAGCAGCCTATCAAACACCGGTGGTTCGCAAAGTCACACCAACATCATGCCATTTTTATGTATCAATTACATCATTGCATTGGTTGGTATTTACCCGTCCAGACAGTAAGGAGATAGCACATGTCAGAACCATTTATAGCAGAAATAAGAATTTTCGCTGGTAACTTCGCTCCCAGAGGCTGGGCATTTTGCAACGGCCAGTTGTTACCCATAGCCCAGAACACGGCTTTATTCTCTTTGATTGGCACCATTTATGGTGGCGATGGCAGGACCACCACGGCACTGCCAGATTTACAAGGCCGGGCTGCCATGCACCCAGGCCGGGGGCCAGGCTTGACTGATCGGCGCTTGGGTGAGCGAGGCGGTGTTACCGAAGTCACCCTCACCGAAGCACAAATACCACAACACAACCACACTGTGGTGGTTGAAAATGACAACGAAGGTATGGAAACCAATCCAGACGAGCAGTTCTTGGCCAACAAAGAAATTTATAACGACGGCGGTGGTTTAGTTGCTATGTCAACAGATGCGATAGGACCTCAAGGCGGCAGCCAACCTCACAACAACATGCAGCCATACATTGCAATCAATTACATCATTGCATTGGTGGGCCTGTACCCTTCCAGGAGTTGATATGAACAGAAGAAATTTCACCCAAGCAGCCATAGGTACAGTTGGCGTTTCATTGGCCGTAGGGCCGCTGGTAGCGAAAACAAAAAACCGTTGTGAAAAGTATCAAAAAGGCATGAAAATGCGCTCAGATGATGGTTTGAACTTGGTTTTGAAAAGCCGCGATCATGCCACCATCAAGCCAGATGATAAACAATTCATCCTCACTTTTGAGGTAAATAATCCTCCCGAGCAATTGGATGAAAAAATCTATCATTTAATTGATGAAGCTGGTAAAAAGCATCAAATTCACATGAAACCGGTTTCACCACAACAATTACAAGCAAATTTCAATTGGCGCACTTATGGCTGATGCTTGGCTGGCGTTTAATGGCCAAACCAAACACATAACAACTCAAGTTCAATTCAAGCCTGTGTCAGAAGATGACATGGGCTTTTTATCTGATTTGTATCGCAGCACCCGCTGGCAAGAAGTTTTACAAGCGCCTTGGACTGACCAACAGCGCAAGGATTTCTTGCAGCAACAATTTCTGGCACAACATGACCACTACCTAAAACATTATCCCAAGGCAGAGAAACTTGTCATCAAACTTAATGATGAAGCCATTGGCAGAATTTACCTAGATCGAGACGATGTGTCGATTTGTTTGATTGATGTCTCAATACTGAGCAACCACCGAGGAAACGGATTAGGTACACAGCTGTTAAAAGAACTGATTGATGAAGCCCAATTGACGCAAAAAAAGATTGTTATTCATGTTGAAAATTTCAATCCAGCCTATCAGTGGTATGTTCGTCATGGATTCAAACAAATGGAGGACAAAGGGGTTTATCAATATTTAGAATGGCACCCAAAACCAACTGAGTGAAGCAACCGTGCTCAGGTAAAAACCGCCTCATAATTAACCGCCTCATCATCACCAGAAACTGGCACCATAAAAATGTCTAAGGTACCCAGTGCTTCATGCTTGACGCGATACACACCCTGAGGCTGTATTTGTGGGTTTGCTTGTGAGAATATCACTGAAAACTGATCATTGGCTGCTGATTGATTCACTTCAGTGATTTCACACTCTTGGTGGCAATCCTCAGAAAACTCAATGCGACACTTGCTGTTGAGGTTGTTTTGAAAATCTTCAAACTTAGGTATGTTCATTGGTGCTCCGATCACTCTGTGGCTGATTCAGCCATTGGATTAAAATGGGTTCAATGTATAGCCTTCACTTTGTAACAGTGCATGGGCTGTCATCGCTGATAACGACAAGGTGACACCAGGCAGTAAGTCTTCAGCTTTGATGCCATAATAAACCGCACTCTGACCACAAACGGTCAACTTAACACCATGTTCTTGTAAAGTTTTAATTAACCCTGCATTGCTGTTGCTGGCTTGTTTTTCATTGTCATTTAACTGACGGTAGGTGTTGTTTTTGACCATGTCTTTTACTGCACCACCATGTATCACCAAGGCCAGCTTGATGTTATTCTCATCAATCCCGTTAGCCACGTGCATGTTAATAAAGCGTGCCGCCGTATCCAAGCCCCTATTGATACCGCCCCACTGTGCTTTTTGCGCCAAATCAAAACTGATTTTAAACACACTATCTGAGGCTACCTCAACCATTCCAGGTACCGCAGCAATCATGCCGTGGTCTTTGATAACGGGGCCAGGTTTGAATTGATCAGACTGTGCATACAACGGCAAGCTGAACAGAAAAAGCAGTACAAACTGAATTGAAATTCTCATCATTTTCATCACTCTACTGAAGGTGGCGGTGGTGCCAAAACCTCTCTGGCACCATTGTGTGCTGGTGCTGAAACCACACCATTGGCTTCTAACTGCTCAACGATGGTGGCAGCACGGTTATAACCCACTCGAAGGCGCCTCTGGACATATGAGATCGAGGCTTTGCGACTCTCAGTAACCACAAAAACGGCTTTGTCATACAACTCATCAACGTCTGATTCTGGAGCCTCAGGCAAACCGGTTTCACTCAGCATTTGGCCATCATCGGTTAATTGAACATTGTCTAAAATGCCCTCTTGGTAATCCGCCTCATAATGGCTGGTCAGGTAATTAACCACAGAGTGCACCTCATGGTCATCAACAAAGGCACCATGTACACGTTCTGGCTGGGCTTTGCCTGGTGGCAGATAGAGCATATCACCATGTCCCAACAACATTTCAGCACCGCCTTGATCCAAAATGGTTCGCGAATCAATGCGCGAGGAAACTTGGAATGCCATTCGTGTAGGGATATTGGCTTTGATCAGTCCGGTTATGACATCTACAGATGGCCTTTGCGTGGCCAACACCAAATGCACCCCAGCAGCGCGGGCTTTCTGCGCCAAACGGGCAATCAGCTCCTCTACTTTTTTCCCCACAATCATCATCATATCGGCAAATTCATCGATGATAACCACAATGAATGGCATCGGTTTCAGCGCTTCTTGTTCTGAACCAAAAGGTGCTGTGGCTTCATCCCAAAAGGGATCCATGATCGGTTCACCGGCATCCAAGGCTTTTTGTATTTTTTTATTGAAGCCAGCCAAGTTCCTCACACCCATGGCTGCCATTAATTTATATCGTCGTTCCATTTCAGCCACACACCAACGTAACGCATTGGCCGCTTCCTTCATGTCTGTAACCACCGGTGCCAGCAGATGCGGAATGCCTTCATAAATTGATAATTCAAGCATCTTCGGGTCGACCATAATCATTTTTACTTGTTCAGGGCTGGCTTTGTACAGCAATGAAATAATCATAGAGTTGACTGCCACTGACTTACCTGAACCGGTGGTGCCTGCTACCAACAAGTGAGGCATTTTAGCAATGTCAGCAATCACTGGATTGCCACCAATGCTTTTACCCATGGCCAAAGTCAATGGTGACTTGGACTTATCAAAACTGACTGATCGCAGGATTTCACTTAAATAAACAATTTCACGGCTGGCATTGGGAATTTCGATACCAATGTAGGGTTTGCCAGGTATTACATCCACAATACGAACACTGGTAATGGATAAACCACGAGCCAAATCTTTGGCCAACCCAACAATCTTACTGGCCTTGATGCCTGCCGAAGGGTTCACCTCAAAACGGGTGACCACAGGTCCAGGATACACTCCAACCACTTCGGCCTTCACCTTGTAATCAGCTAACTTCAATTCAAGCTGTCGCGAAAGCACTTCTAATTCTTCATTGGTGTACCCGAAGACTTGATCTTGGGGGTTGTCAAGTAATGACAGCGGAGGCAGTTTTCCAGCCGGTAAAGAATGAAACAAATTCATCTGTTTCTCTTTGTTTGAGCGCTTACTTTCCTTGACTTCCGGCTCAAACTGCTCAATCACTATCGGCTCGCGTTGTTGTTGAATTTTCTGATCAATTTTACGAACTTCCTCTCGCTCCTCGCGGGCTTTTTTGCCGGCACGCCAATCCTTAAAGTGTTCGTATTTAAGCTTTAACCAATGAATGAATTTGATCGTCAATTGACCCACTTTATCTGCCAATCCAATCCAGGAAAGCCCAGTAAACAAGGTGATGCCTGCCAGAAAAGTGGCTGATAAAATCAAGGTGGCGCCAATGCCACCAAAGCCAGCATAGACAGAGCTGCCAACCACATCACCAATGATGCCACCGCCAGAAAAAGGCATGCCACCCGTATCGGCATGTAAATGTGACAAGCCACACCCAGTTAACAAAGTAGCCACGAAGCCCAAAAACTTGATGGTGGTGTCTAACCAACTTTCATCATCTTCATCTTTACCATGAAATAATCGCCAAGCCACGTACAACAAGCCAAGGGGAATAAAATAAGCAAAATAACCCAGAAAGTGCAATAAGAAATCAGCGATGTAAGCGCCAGTTACGCCACCCAAGTTGTTGACGTGCGTCACATCTGAGGTAGCAAAAGAGCCTGGATCTTGCGGGTGATAGGTTATCAAAGAAAGTAAAAAATAGGCAGCGACAGGCACGATAATAAAAACCATGCTTTCTTTGATGCGATTTTTGACTTGTTTAGAAACTTGATTCAATGGCTTTTGAATGTGCAATGAGAATAAGGCATTAGGATAAGCCCTAATGCCTTATTATTCAATTCATCCTTGCGGCTATTTTCAATTGCTTTATGAATCCAACAGCGCTGGGTGAACAATCTGGCCACCTTGCACGTTGATGCCTTTTTGCAGTGATGGAACCGCAGCCCAATCGATGTGGGTGAGTCTTTGTACATACGGCAAAATGGCTGCAGAAATGGCATGAGTGGATGTTCTTGGAACCGCACCAGGCATGTTAGTCACTGAAAAGTGAACCACACCATGTTCTACAAATGTGGGATCGGCCCAGGTGGTTGGTCTGGTGGTGGCCACACAGCCGCCTTGATCAACTGAAATATCGGCGATCACTGAACCTGGTTCCATGCCTTTGACCATCTCTTCGGTAATAACATGCGGCGCCTTGGCACCAGTGACCAATACCGCACCAATCACCAAATCCGCATTGGAAATTTCTGCTGCCACCAATTCCTGATAAGGATACAGTGCGGTGACATTAGAACCCATAGCCATCATTTCTGCCAAACGATCTTGGCGTTTATCGAAGACCACCACATTGGCACCACTGGCGGCAGCCAGCGCCGCTGAATTACCACCAGCTGCGCCGCCACCCAAAACCACGACCTTACCGCGCTCTGTTGATGGCAGACCGCCCAATAACAAACCTTTACCACCCATTGGGTGATGTAAGGTGGTGGTACCAACCTGTGTTGCAATTTTCCCAGCAATGATACTCATCGGTGCTAACAAAGGCAGTGAACCATCGGCCTCTTCAACCGTTTCAAAAGCCACACCTGTTAAACCAATATCCAACAATGACTGGGTCAATGCCGGTTCAGCAGCTAAATGCAGGTAACAAAACAATAAATGATCCTCTCGCAAATATTGTAAATCACCAGCAATCGGTTCTTTGACTTTAACAATCATTTCAGCAACGCCATAGAGACTCTCGGCATCAGGCTCAATTTTAGCCCCAGCACGGATGTAATCATCGTCTGAAAAGCCGCTCATCAATCCGGCACTTGACTGGATATAAACTTCATTGCCTGCCCTGACTAAATCAGCAGCAGCAGCTGGAACCAATGCCACTCTACCTTCGAGTGTTTTGGTTTCTTTTGGAATACCTATTTTCATCTTTATGCGTCCCCACAAAAGCTCACTTAGTGATTGAATCATCAGCTGATATTCAACCATTGAAATAACATGAATGAATTCATGCCTTGATTTAACCTGGGGTTTAAGTTGATTCAAAAGAACGAATTGAGATTAATAAATTTTCATTACTACCTCAATCATTCGGTCTCAACACAACCTACCCAATGGTCATTCATCGCACCAACAATCAGTGCGCCAAAGAGCGCCTATTTTATCTTAATAAAAGCACCGAGAACAAACGATTTATTGTTGCCATTGAGTAAATTAATATTGGCATCAGCGCATAGTTAAACAACCGCTTCGATATACAAGAGATTGGCGGCTCATGACCCTTCAATTTCACGGTCTGCTAGCCTTCTGAATCATCGTGGCCATGTGCTGCAGCGAATGTTACTTGGCAGCCATCTAGAAAACCAATCGTTATGACTTATTTATTCTAATTTACAAAGCTGTTAACAAGGTTTATCATGCTTGTTTTGTTGTATTGATGGAATTATTAGATGAAACAAGAACACCACAAACTCATCATTGTCGGCTCAGGCCCGGCCGGTTACTCTGCAGCTGTTTATGCAGCCCGAGCTAACTTAAACCCTGTCATCATCACAGGCTTGGAACAAGGTGGCCAGCTGATGACCACCACTGAAGTCGAAAATTGGCCAGGTGACCCAGGTGATTTACAAGGTCCTGAGTTAATGGCCCGTATGTTACAACACGCTGAAAAATTTGATACAAGCGTGGTTTTTGACTACATCAACAGCGTTGACTTAAAACAACGCCCATTCACTTTGAATGGCGATCAAGCTCAATACACTTGTGACTCACTGATCATTGCAACTGGAGCCAGTGCCATGTATTTGGGCCTTGAGTCTGAGGAAGCATTCAAAGGCAAAGGCGTTTCAGCTTGTGCCACATGTGACGGTTTTTTCTATCGCGATCAGCCTGTGGCCGTGGTCGGTGGTGGAAACACTGCTGTCGAGGAAGCCTTATACCTCTCTAACATAGCATCCAAGGTGTATTTGGTTCACCGCCGCGATGAATTGCGTTCAGAGAAAATCCTGCAAGATCGGTTGTTTGAAAAAGCCAAAAACGGTAACGTTGAGTTGGTTTGGGATCACGTGGTTGATGAAGTTTTGGGGGATGATGCAGGTGTGAATGCATTGCGGGTTAAAAACGTTAAAGACGAAACCACCAAAAATTTAGAGGTCCAAGGTGTTTTTATCGCCATTGGTCACAAACCCAACACACAAATCTTTGAAGGTCAACTTGAGATGGAACATGGTTACATCACGGTTGAGTCTGGCCAACAAGGCAACGCCACCCAAACATCAGTCGAAGGCGTCTTTGCTTCAGGTGATGTGATGGATCATATCTATCGCCAAGCCATCACATCAGCAGGTTCAGGCTGTATGGCTGCTCTGGATGCAGAACGTTATTTGGATGCACAAGAAAAAGCATAACACGCGTACCGAGTGTGCTGATTTAATCATCAGCACACTCATCATTCACAATCGCCAATGATACTCCCATGCATCGACGGTGGTGCTGAATTTCCAGCCACGAATAATGCTTGCAAAGAGCCCGATGGCCTATTGTGTTATGGTGGTGATTTATCTACTGACAGGTTGGTGACTGCCTATCGCAAAGGCATTTTTCCCTGGTATGCACAAGGGGAGCCTATCCTCTGGTGGAGCCCATGGCAACGAATGGTATTGTATCCAGATAAATTACATGTCAGTAAAAGCCTCAAAAAAGCCATCAAGCGCACCCAGCCGAAATTTTATATGAACCGCAATTTTTCAGCCGTCATTCAACTGTGCGCAGAGGTACCACGCAGTGATAATGGCACCTGGATTCATCCAGAGATGGTCACAGCATATGAGGCTTTGTTTGCCGCAGGTCATGCTTTTTGTATTGAAGTGGAAATCAATCAACAATTGGTTGGTGGCATGTATGGCGTCACATTAGACCGCGTTTATTGTGGAGAGTCGATGTTCTCCCTGGCAAGCAACGGCTCAAAATATGCCATGTACGGCCTGTGTCAGCACATGCTAAATAATGGTATAGAATTGTTAGACTGCCAAATTCACAACCCACATTTAGCCAGCATGGGTGCTGAATTAATTAACAGCGAACAATTCCAAATGTTTCTGCCTCACTCTAACGGTTGAAGACGGGTTGGAATAGGTACGCCACAAGCATCCATGTAGTCAGCCTGATGGACAAACCAATCACCTGTGCGGTTTTTCCTGGCCGCCAACAATTGCTTAAAACTCGTTGAATCACTCCGCATCACCTCAATCATCTTGCGCTCACTCACAGGTATGTCAGCTGCCACCTGAAGACTTTCAATGCCATTTAATCCGGTTAAATCAACAGACCCACTGAGGTTCTGTCCACGTTTTAAATGCTGAATGTGCTCCATACCATCAATGACTCGCCCAAAGACGGTGACATTGCGATCTAGGTAGCGTTGTGCAGGCCCGTTGACCACATACAAAGCAGTCCCTCCAGAATCTAAATTATTGCCCCTGCCCATCCCCAGTGCGCCATAGCAGTGCAACAGCCAACTTTCATTACTGCTCAAATCACGGCCCACTGCGAATGATCGATAAAAACCAGTCTCATCAGCATAACCATCATTCGTGTCGAACCTGAGGTATGCTTCACCCATGTCGTAATCTGAAGTTAATTCACTCACTACACTGTAATCACCGGCTTTTAATTGGGGCAAATCATCTGTAGATTCATACAGCGGCCCACCTTGGGCCACAAAGCCATCAATCACCCGATAAAAATGAGTGCCATCAAAAACACCTTGTCTGACCAATGCCTTGGTATTTTTGACATGCTCTGGCGCCAATGCTGGCAACAGTTCTATGACCACTGTGCCACCTGCAGACAGTTTCATGTAGAGGGTATTTTCCACATCAAGTAAACGCCACTCATCTGCTGAAGCTGCGGCAACTATGGCAGTTGGTGTGGGTGCACTATTTGCTGTTGCCTTAACAGCATTTACTCTGCTTTGACAAGCAGATAAGAACATAACAGTGTTGGTGATAGTGATTAATAACAACAGTTTTATCATCTGAAATCCTGAGTGATTGAACTTCATTATCATACATTTTTTTCAGTTATTCATATCTGAAACTTAGAACTTTTTGCCCTTTGATGGTCAAGTAACTGAAAAACTTAGGTTTGTAATTCAGGTATTTCGCATGTTTGCGATGAACCGTTTTGAATAAAATCTCTTGTTGGTTTTCTAAGCGGGCGAATAACTTGTATTTGAATCCAATGGCTTCATTAATCGCTTGGGTTTGAGTTTTCAAATGTTGGCCAAAATTGGCTTTGAACAACCTAGCGCATGATTTGAAATGGGCGTTGTGGCCTTGATCAATGCCAACACACAGGTGGGCCAATTCATGCCTGATGGTCACATCTAATAGCCCATCAGCCTCGCTGCCAATAAACGCCTGATTGATGTATACCACACCCTTGATGTCTGCCATACCATATTTGGTTTTGTGCTGGGTCAATTGAATCAGTTGTGGTTGTGTTTGCCACTTATCAGTTGGCACCAACGCCTGCAGTTCACGTAAGGTGCGCTGATAACATTGCTGGATATCTTGCCAGGTTATCAAGCCAGGGTCCGTCTGAAAAAAAACGGCCTGTTGGCTTTCACCAGCAGGCCGTTTGATTCACTGTAATGGGTCATTGACTACAGCTTTTTGTAGGTAAGCGTCATTTCTTACAGTTTATCTGATTCAGTTGACAGGTACTCTGCCACACCGTCAGGTGATGCATTCATGCCTTTGTCACCGTCTTGCCAACCAGCTGGGCAAACTTCACCATGTTCTTCATGGAAAATCAAAGCATCTACCATACGCAACATTTCGTCTACGTTTCTACCTAACGGCAGGTCATTGACCACTTGATGACGTACCACGTTATCCTTATCAATCAAAAACGAAGCACGGAAAGCCACGGCACCATCTGGGGTCTCTACATCATACTTTTTGCATGCTTTGTGAGTCACATCAGCAAACATGGTGTATTTGACTGGGCCAATACCACCTTGATTAATCGGTGTGTTGCGCCATGCATTGTGCGTGAATTGTGAATCGATAGAGACAGCAACCACCTCCACACCACGCTTCTCAAACTCAGCCATACGCTTGTCAAAAGCGATTAATTCTGAAGGACAAACGAAGGTAAAATCCAATGGGTAGAAAAACACGACTTTGATTTTGTCGCCGGTATCTCGTTTGAAATTGTAATCTTCAACAATTTCACCGTTGCCTAATACTGCTGCACCTTTAAGGTTTGGTGCTTTTCTTCCTACTAATACGCCCATTTATATCTCCTGAATAATTAAATAAAACACACATTTTAAGCTTTACATGTCAATTCTGCGTTAGAAAAATCAAATTGTTACCATCGATTTTTTCAATCGAAAAATTATGTTTGTTGTAAACTGGCCAATCTTTTTTGTTTGATGCGTCTGAAACGCTCTTGACCCCATAAGCGCAGATCATCCAACCAACAGTAAATACAAGGCAGTAGAATCAATGAAATGATGGTTGAGAATGTCAAGCCACCTATGATGGCGCGTGCCATTGGGAAATAACTTGGACCGTTACCACCACCGACAGCTGAGACACTGACACTCAAAGGCAGTAGACCAACAACTGTGGTTGAAACGGTCATCAACACCGGGCGGATGCGGTCAAGACCGCCTTGTACCACAGCATCAAAACGACTCATGCCCTCTTTTCTTAAATTATTGATGTGGTCAATCAAGACAATGCCATTGTTCACTACCACACCAACTAAAATCATCGCCCCAATACCTGCCATGATATTGAATGTGGTGCCTGTGATGGCAAAAAACAGGAAAATACCAAGAATAGAGAACAATATGGTGGTGTAGACACAAATTGGAAACAGCAACGACTCAAACATGGCCGCCATGACCATGAATATGATCAGTAAGGCGATGAAAAAAGGCATCACCAAATCCACCAAGGAAATGTTGGCGCCACCGCCTTCTAAATTAAACGTCCATGAGTAACCGGTGGGCATGTTGACTTGAGCCAGGGCTTGTGTGATTTTTTCTCGCACTTCTTTGACATTGCTGTCATCTGCGACATCTAAATCAATCTGTATCGAGTTCTGTCGGCCCAGCCTGAACAGCCGTTGTGGCGAACTTGTAGTTACAATTTCCGCAACATTATTCAATGGCACAGAAACACCGTCGGCATTTTTTATCGGTAAATTTCGCAATTGTTCAATTTCAAATTCACCTTTTTGATAAAAACGCATTTTAACTGGAATCTCACCTTGCTCAGAGACATATTCACGCAGGTTCATACCGCGCATGGCAATAGACACAGACTGAGCGACTTGAGTTGGGTTCAAGCCCAAATTCAAGGCCCTTTCTCGGTTTACGTTGACCTGTAATTCTTCGCGGTTGTTCCTTTGTTCAACTTGCACATTGGTGACATTCTCAACATTACGTAAAATAAACATCACTTCATCCAATAATTCATCACGCATGAACTGTGCCGACTCACCCTGTAAATACAGCTTGATGCCTTGAGAACCCAAATTACTGCGCCACTGAAATGAAGGTTTACCGACTGTAATGTCTGGCATATCAGCTAAAATTTCTTGCTTCACTTGCGCCACTGTTTTGGTCGCATCAGCCTCATCAATCAAAGTAATCATTGAAGTGGCGTTGCCATTTTCATTGTAGTAAGTGTATACCGAGTCTATTTCAAGGCGCTCCTTATTGGCATACAAATAGTCTTCGACTCGATCCACATCTTTTTTCATGCGATCTAAGGTGTAATTGCCGTTGACATGGTAAGGCATCCAAAAACTTCGACTCACCGATTGACCTGTGCCGTCGTCTTGTTTCATTGAAAAATAAAACCCCAAACAAACCAAAATCAAACTCAAAGCACTGCCAAATGTCAGCCAACGATGACGCATGAAAAAGGTCAACATGCGTTGGTAATTTTTCACCAAAAACAGACTGAATAAGAAAAACAAAGAAACATAAGCAAAGACCGTGAAATTTTCTGCTGGCATGTTCAATTGTTGAGACAACTTATATGCCAATCCATAGAATAATACCAACCCCACAAACTTGTAGCGCTTCTTAATACGTCCCAATCGCTGCAACAACCGCAGCTCAAGTCCACCTGTTTTACTGTGTTGTTTTTTCACAAATAAACTGATTGCCATGGGAACCACAGAAATTGATAACATCAATGAGATCACCAAAGAAGCAATGATGGCCACAGCCACATGGGTCAAAAATATAGCCAATAAATTACCATCACCCACAATCACTGGTAAAAACACACAAATGGTTGTCAAGGTACCTGCTATGACCGGTTTGATCACCAACTTTACGCCTTTAATCAAGGCATCCCGCGGATTCTCTGGGTCGAGTTTTTGTTGGGTGTAAACACTCTCAGTAATTACCACGGAATTGTCTACCAACATCCCAACGGCTAGCATCAGGCCCATCAGAGAAAGGTTATTCAGGCTGATACCAGTAAAATAAAGAACGCCTAGAGTGATGATGATTGAAATTGGAATTGACATCGAAATAATCAATGTCATGGGCAGGTTCCTTAAAAAAACGTACAACACAAACAAAGACAATATAGAGCCGGTGATACCAGCGGTAATAACATCTCTGAGAGAATTGGTCACACCTTCGGCTTGGTTATCCAGAAAAACCATTTCAATGCCACTCATTTGTTTTGATTGGCTGATGGCTTCTATGGTATTTAAGACTTCTTCACCCACTTCGACTAAATTGGCGGTTGATTCTTTGAATATTTCAAGCCCAACTGAATATTTTTTGTTGAGGTGTCTGGCATAATCTCTTTCACCATTTACCAGTTCGATGGTAGCAATGTCTTTGAGTCGCACGTTGCGGTCATTCAGAACCAAGTTTTTATAAGCATCGATGTCATTGGCTTGAGATTTCGGGGTGATTCGAATCACTTCATTGTCAGTGATCATGTTACCGGATCGAATACTGAAATTCAGGTTGCTCAATTTGCTTTGTAGTTCATTGAACCCCACACCATATCGTTTCATCCGTTGATTATCCAACTTGATGCTGATTTCCAGTGGTTCAATACCTTCCAGCTCAACCCTGGCAACACCTGGTATGCGCTGAACGGGTTTAACCAAGTATTGATTAAGGACATCGTAGGCGCCTTCTAAGTTACGCTCGCCAATTAACCTGATGTTCATCATCGACTCGTTACCAGGCTCCTCCTTTCGCACAAAAATTTGCCGAACATCTGAGGGCAGATCACCGCGAATCAAATCCAATTGTTCGTTGACCAGCATGATCTTCTCATCGATATCAACATCTAAATTGAACAGCATAAAAACAGTGCTGGAATTGGTGGTTGAGTTTGAGTTCATTTGCACCACATCGCCAATCGTAGCCAAGACCTCCTCCACTGGCCGGGTGATGTTTCTCTCAACTTCTTGTGGCGTTCCTGCGTCATAAGGTACCACTACAATCAAAAATGGCAGTTTGATCTCTGGCCAACTTTCCAGCGGCAGTAATCGAGAGGAAATTAAGCCAAAGGTTACCAGTGACAAAAACATCATGCTGATGGTGACTGGTCTGGCCAATGAAAAACTGGCTAATTTTGCTATGCCGGTTGCTTCGCTACTGACTTCGTGTGCCTGTTTCATGTTCAATCCTCTGTACTTAGGTTTTGCTGCTCTCTGGTCAACAATGAAAACATCACTGGAATCACAATCAACGTCAATAAAGTTGAAACCAATAAACCACCTATCACCGTAATGGCCATGGGTGCCCTGATTTCGGTACCTGCGGTTGACGAACCAAAGGTTATCACCATGGGTAACAAGCCCAACACCGTAGTCATTGTGGTCATGATGATGGGGCGGATTCTGGATTGACCCGCCTCGATAATGGCTTGGGTTTTTGACACGCCCTTATCAATCGATTGCTTAATGATATCAATCAAAACAATGGCGTTGTTAACCACGATTCCTGCCAGCATGATCAGACCGATAAACACCACCACTGAAATACTGGTGCCACTGATGTACAGCGCCCACACGGCTCCAATGAAAGCCAACGGCACAGAAAAAAGGATCACAAAAGGGTGTATGAAAGATTCAAATTGTGATGCCAAAATCATATAAACCAGGAAAACCGCCAGTGATAATGCAAAAATCATCGATTGATTGGATGACTCTAAATCTTCGTTTTGACCTGTTACCTTGGTCATCACCAATGGATGAATGTCTGATTCATTGAGTAATTTTCGGACCTGTTGAACCGCATCGCCCAATGCCGCGCCGCTGACATCTGCAGACACCACAACCGTTCTGTCTTGGTTCCTGCGTAAAATAAACCCTGGCCCTTCAGCCACACGCACCTCTGCCACATCACTCAATCGAATCGAAGCGTCACTTTCGGGGTTGATGATGAGGTTTCTGATGTCCTCTATCGAATCCCTTTGGGTCTCAGTGGCCCTGACCCTTAAATCCATCTTCTGGTCTTGCCAATTGACTGTTGTTTCAACTTTACCCAACACCTTATCAACCACGGTATTGGCCACAACAGAAACATTCATTCCTAAAGCTGAAATTTTTTCATGGTCGAAGTACAACTGCACTTCTGGATTGCCTACCTCTACTCCATCATCAATATTGATTAAATAAGATTTCTGTTTCAGTGCTTTGGCAAATTTTTGCGCGTTCTCCTTTAACAGTTCCAAGTCATTGCCGATGAACTCGACTTCAATAGGTTTGGCCAAATCAAAGAACTGTCCTGCTTTCAGCTCGCTCTGCAAGCCTGGTGTGGCATTAATGCTTTCAAGTACCTGCGATTGAACCCGTTGTTTATCCGCTGTGGACTTTAGCTTCAAGGTAATTTGGCCGGTGTTCTCACCACCAGATAAAGCAGAAGTATCCAATAAATTACCTTCCCCACTGTAACCATAAACCAATGTGACTGATTCAAAGCCTTCTACTTCTTTACTGATTTTTTTGAAGAAAGCATCAGTTGACTCCAAGGTTTCACCTTCAGGTAATTTGAAGTTTATCTTTACGGTGTTCGCATCCATGTCTGGAATCAATTCTACCCCTAGTTTGGGCAAAACCCACAAACCTGAAGCAAAACAAGCTGTCGCCAACAACATCACAATCAGGCGGTTATTCAGTGCCCAAGGGAGCGCTTTGCGGTAAATAGCTGCCAGGGCATTGAACAATGAATTGACTACAGCTGCTGGAACCGCCAAGATGAATTTCAATACTTTTGCAATCAGCGCAAAAGGAAACACCAAGAGGTAAATAAAAACATCAAGAAATACGTTGAAGAAACGCTTTCTACCAGCCTGTACTTTACTGCCTATTTTGGTTCTGGGTTGATAATCACCCTCACCCCTGTCAGCGCTATAACCACCTTTACGGTGTTTCAAGCTTGAAAGCATGGGAATCATTATTAAAGCAAAAACCAATGAAACTATTAAAGTAAAAGTCACTGTCAATGCTTGGTCTCTGAATAATTGACCAGAAATCCCTTCAACAAAAACCAAAGGCAAAAATACCGCGATGGTGGTCAAAGTAGATGCCGTAATCGCCCCACCTACCTCTGCAGTGCCCTCGCGAATGGCAGCGATTGAATTACTTTTTAACTTCAATTTCGAGGCAATGTTTTCCAACACCACAATGCCATTATCAACCAACAGACCAACAGCCAGTGCAATACCGCCAAGTGACATGATATTGAAACTCACACCCGCTCTGTACATGAAGAAAAATCCTGTTATCACTGAGATGGGAATTAAAACAGCAATGATGGCAGTGGCTAAGGCATCTTTCAAAAACAAATAAATGATAAGTACCGCCAATATGCCACCAATCATTGCTGCGCTGATAACATTATCAATGGCATCCTCAATAAAAGCAGATTGATCATCAATCACCTCAATGCTGGCACCTTCAGGCAAACCATCCCTGATTACTTTGAGTCTATCTTCAACTGCATTGGCCACCTCAACGGTGTTGCCATCACCCTCTTTGTAAATAGCAATCTCAATGGCCTCTTTTCCATTCAGTCGGTTGATAGACTTCCTGTCCTTGTGACCCAATTTCACCTCTGCCACATCTTTGATTTTTATGATGCGATCATTGGCATTAGAAATGATTAACTCTTTGATGGCTGCAATATTTTCAAATTGGTTAACAGTTCTGACCAAAAACATTTTACTGCCTTGTTTGATAGCGCCACCTGATAGATTGATATTATCTTGGCGTAATCGCGCTGATATATCTGAAATACTCAATCCCAATTGAGATAATTTGAATTGGTCTGGTAGTATTTCAATTTCTTTCTCATAGCCACCACTGATTTTGACCGCAGCCACGCCTGCCACAGGATCAAGTTTCTTTTTTAAATCATTATCAGCAAAAGTCCTGAGGCGCTTTAACTCTTCTGGAGTACCTGAACCGTCTAAGCTCAATGACAGCTGCAATATGGGATCTGTAGACGGGTTAAATCGCAACAGAATGGGTGAATCGACATCTAATGGCAACTGCACAGCATCCATGCGGTCTCTCACATCATAGGCAGCCTGTTTCATGTCAGCGTCCCAGTTGAACTGTAGCTTCACATCAGAACGGCCAGTTGTTGATGTAGAATAAATTTTGTTTAAACCTTTAACCACACCGACGCTTTCTTCAAGCGGTTTGGTGATTAATAACTCCATTTCTTCAGGACCTGTGTTGTCGTATTCAGTTCTGATGGTTAATGTCGGATATTCTAGGTTAGGCAGCAAAGTAACAGGCATTTTACTCATGGCAATAAAACCAAAAAGAACAAAACCAATTGCCAGCATGGCAACTGTTACCCTGCGATTGGTAGCAAAGCGAGTGACTGATTCAATCATAAACTGATATCTTGTTCGTAATTAACCACATTGATTTCTACATCAGGGGTTAAGTTATTTTTACCCGTTGTTACCACCTGCTGCTGGGGAGAAAGTCCAGACTTAATTTCATAAACATCAGGCATTTCATAGCCTAACTCAACGGCTTGTTTTTTCACTTGGTTTTCATTCTCAACGATATAAATGTAAGACGAATCATCCTCTCTGATGATTGCATCCTTATTAACTAAGACCACATCATTGCGCTCATCAAAAACAATATTGGCCTTAGCGAACAATCCAGGTCTCAATATCCCTGCCGAATTATCAACAGCAACCGTAACCTCAAATGTGCCTGAATTAGAATCAATAATAGGACTGACTCTGATTATTTCGCCAGTAATTAACTGATCGGGTATGGCATCGAAATCAAACTCAACTTTTAAACCAGACTTCATGATATGCCATTGGTGTTCAGGCACGTCAATCTTTGCTTGCAGGGAATTAAAGTCGACCACTTCAAATACTGCGGTCGCAGCTTGAATTAAATTGCCAATTTTAATCAGTCTTTGGGTGACCAATCCATCAAAAGGTGCGCGAATTTGAGTAAAGGACAAATTCATTTTTGCTTGATCCATACTGGCTTTTAATGATTTTGTCTCAAATTTTAGGTTGTCAATTTGTTCTTTATTAGTCAACCCTTTTTCGACCAACTGTTCTGCTCTTTGTAAGTTGTTGAGACTCTTTTCATAATTAGCCGTTGCTGATTTAAGTGCCAATCTTTGTTCGTCAGACTCCAGCACCATCAACAAATCACCCTTTTCCACTGAATCTCCTTCTTCAACTTTGATATCAAGGATTATACCGGCAGTTTTAGTAGTAACCATTGCTGCTTTGTCTGCGGCTAGTACCGCGGTGGATTTAAATGTGGCTTTGGCTTCTCCTAAATAGGACTCAGAAGTTTCAACATTGATGATAATCTTATCTTTTTCTTCCTTTGAATTTTTATCTTCATTGTTGGTAGGATTATTTCTTTGACAGCCTACCAACAACATCAAAACACCTAATGTAATTATAATTCTCATAACGCTCAATTTTTTATAATGGTGTTATTTTATCCATAAGACGTGAAGATTCATGTGCTTTTAGTCACCAAAAAAAAAGCCTATCATGTGATAGGCTTTTTGAAACTTACAAAATTATTGAAATTTAGGGCCCACACAAAGGATTCGGTGATACGCCTAAAGTACATAAATCTCTTCCTGTGAAATCAACAGTTGCAACAGGAGAACCCTCACCAGTTGTGAATTCACAAGAACCTGTACTGAAATCATTAAAACCATCTAATACTGCTGTGACCTGAGCCACTGCTTGTCCATTTTCATCAGTTAATGGAATGCTTCCAATGATATCAATTGAACCACCACTTGAAGTACATGAGCCAAATAATGGCACATTAGATATGCCTTGACCGTTGCCACCAAATAATGTCAACAGAATATTAAATGTACCACTGGTACTGAAATTACTGGGTGATGCATTCAGGAATATACTTCCAGGACTGGCTATTCGGATGCAAACATCAGTATTATCTTCATCTAAACATGATATCGAACCCACGTTAAAGATGAAGCCTGTTTGATCGTCAACAGCAGTCACTCCACTGGCTTGCGCTATACCAACAGCACAACCATCAGAACCTGTTCTGTTTTGCATGATGCCTGTTCCACTGATACCATCAATGATTCCAATACCAGAACCACCAACAAACCCCCATTGAACATCAGCACCTTGGATCGGGCTTCTGGCAGCATCATACACACAGACTTGAACTGGTGTTTCTATATTGGCTGGAATTAAACTTGGTGCAACAGTAATAATTGGCGCCAAATCAGATGAACCCACAGAACCGGCTCCTGGGTACAGAATCATCTCAACATCTGTAACCGCTCGGCCATTTGATCCTTGACCCTTGGCGTATATTCCAGCAATTTTACCTAATTTAGATACCGGATAATTCACTTGAGTTGATGCCACACCATTTTCATCAATGGTGGCTGTTGCATTGATGTTACCATCAACAGCACGACCAATCATGTAAGGGAAAATATCTCCATCATTGATGACCGCACCTGACAAATCATTGCGGTTAAATTGTTCAGCTATATTCAATGAAGTATCAGACAGGATCGACTGAACAGTCACCGCACTTTCTAAATCTTCATTCCTTAGTATTTCTTCACCGAAGACCAATAATGTGTCTCCAGGCTGAACTTCAGCAGTACCATTGATGAAATCACCAGAGGCTGATAAGAAACTGTTACCACCTTCTTGAGGATTACCATCATTGCCTGAGTTCACAAATGTGCCAGGACCATCATTGGGAAATCCAATGACCGGACTGTCTATCAAACCAAACTGTATGGTTTGTGGTAAAGCTGGGTTACCACCTTTGTCAGTACCAATTGCACTGATGGTGATTGAGTAACTACCATCTAAATTACCTATACCATCTTCATTCACAACACCATCATCAACCCTATTGATAAATAAGCCATTAATTTCTGGTGAAGTTATATCAAGACCAAACAATACACCGTCACTGATAACAAAGTTATTTTGGGCTGTTATTGGATCTTGTAAGCCGTTATCAACATTGTTATCAGCTCTGTCAGTAGTTACCGTAACAATAGCTGTATTGGGATTGTTACCACTGAGCAATTGGAATGAGGCAACACCATTATTAGACTTAATGCTGATAGATTGGCCCTGAACATTCAAGCCTTGGGCATTAACACCGGTTAAACGTTCACCACTGTTTTGCGCATCAGTAGCCAGTGTTGCAATGACGTTATTAAAACCATTTGGATCATTAACTGGAACATCAGTTGAAGAATCAACAAATGCTTGTAAAGTTTGTGACTGGTTACCACCAGATCCATTGACATAACTTGCACCTGTACCTGTCAATGAAATAGAGTTTGGCAACCCTGGATCAGTACCTGCATCAACAACAATATCAAGCTGCTGCGAAATAATCTCACCCGTAAACGGATCTAATGCGTTGGCAGTCAAAGTAACAACGCCGGGATTTGCTGCCCAAACAAATACCTTCCCTTTACCTGCGACCATGTCAACTGGGCCTTGGCCTAGTAATACGAATATTTCGTTGACATCATCAGTTTCTGGATCATCCAAAGTTGAAAATGCTGCGACTGACAAAGGATTAATTGCAACGCCAACAGATGCTTCTTCACCGTCGTTAGATGCAGGATTTACAAAATTACCTAAAGGATCTCTAAAACTGATTTCAACTTCTGTCATATAAACAGTGCCGAATGCTTCAGCAGGAGATAGATTAAATATATTTGCAGGTAAAGTAGTGGCTTCAGGCACCAATGTTAATCGATCAAACACATCTGGACCTTCTACAACAGTGTAATTGAATCTTGCACTTGAAGTTCTGTTCGTCTGAGGATCAACTGCAGAAGCAGTTAAAGTTACAGTACCAGGTGACTGGCCGTGAATAAAAAATGTTGCATTACCACCGCTGGATTCATCACCAACTGTACCGAATAAGGTTGTGAATTCGTTGATTTCAGTAGTTTCAGGATCATCCAATCGTGAAATAGGAGCAACCGCTACATTGGACGTAGTTAATTGAATATTCGTTCCATCTGGTATGGCTGTTCCATTATCAAATGTTACATTAACAGTGAGTTGTGTTAAAAATGGAGAATTACCTGAAACAGGAAAATTATTGTTATTGGCAGGTATATTAGCATCCACAGGAGTGAAGGTAATCTTTAAATTAGATACTGCAGGTCCTGGTGATGTACCACCACTGTCACTGCTTCCACCACAGGCAGATAAAACCAGGGCAAATAAAACGGATACAACAATATGTTTTGTAAATTTATTCATGTTAAACCTTCAACCTTATAAACTTTCTTTAATTATAGTAGGAGTTACAAATATCAATAACTCAGCTTTTTCATCTTGAATTGACCTGTTTCTGAATAAATTCCCAACACCAGGAATGTCACCCAAAAAAGGAACCTTTGATTTTGTGGTTCTTCTGACCTGTTCGTAAATACCACCAAGAACAACTGTTTGACCATTATTTACTAATACCCTAGTCTCGACAGATCTGGTATCAATTGATGGAACGCTGCCACCCAATGAAGTAGAAACTTCTTCACCAATAGCATCTTGATCAACCTTTAATGTTAAATCGATCCTATCGTCAGGTGTGATTAAGGGAACAACGTTCAATGCCAATACAGCATCTTTGAATGAAATTGATGTTGCACCACTTGAAGTCGCCTGTTCAAAAGGAATTTGTACACCTTGTTTAATTACCGCTTGTGATTGATTGGCAGTAATGACTCTTGGAGATGAAATCACTTCTCCTCTGTCTTCTGTTTCTAGCGCAGATAATTCAAGATCTAATAAAAAGTCAGCAGCAAGTATACTTGCGGCCCATCGACCAGCATTAGTAGCTGCTGTTGGCAAATTAACATTTAATCGTTCACCCAAAGGTGGACCTGCTATTGGAGCTTCGAGCTGAGAGTCAGGTGTTACTGTGGGCAGACCAGAGCCACTGGGCGAAGTATATCTGCGGTTTAGAGCAGCATTGTTCATTCTATCAACTGCAGCTGCACTACCACCGGTACTGATGATATTACCGTATTTATCTTCGTGTGATCCAGTCACTCCGAAGCGCACGCCCAGTTCATCACCAAATCGCTCAGTAGCTACTACAATTCGTGATTCTATTTGGACTTGTTGCACAGAACGGTCTAAAGTTTCAACCAGATCTTGTATAACCAATAATCTATCTGGCACATCAGTGACTAATAAAGTGTTTGTTCTTTCATCAAAAGTAACAGAGCCTCTGTCAGATAGCAGTGAATTACCACCACTTGAAGACTCTCCACCAGAATCACCATTGATTAACATCGCTAAATCTTCTGCTTTGGCATAGTTAACTTGTAAAAAGATATTATCTAAAGGTTCTAACTCCTGTTTTTTGCTTATGGCTTCAAGCGCTTCTTCTTCACGCTTAGCGATTTCTGCTGCAGGTGCAACCCATATAACATCGCCTCTGCGACGTTGATCAAGTTGTTTGCTTTGTAAGACTATATCCAGTGCTTGATCCCAAGGTACTTCGTTTAACCTCAAGGTAACATTACCATCTACATTATCAGCAACTACAATATTTAACTGAGAAGCATCAGCAATCAATTGAATGACTGACCTGACTGGAATATCCTGAAAGTTGAATGAAACCTTATTGCCTGAATAAACGGGTTCATCATCAAGCAGCTTTGAGGCATTAACCAAATCTTCTTGCTGTTCTTTAATTTCTATGGTGTATTGTTGTCCAGTTTGATACACAACCTTTTCGTAAGGCCCATTGATATCAATTTCGACTTTCACATCAGTGCCTTTTTGTCTGACATCAACAAAAGTGACAGGAGTGGCAAAATCAATGACATCAAGTTTCTTACCCATATTCTCTTCAAGCTGTGCATTGGCAATTTCAACACTGATTTTTCCTAAAGATTCAGAATAGTTGATGACTGCATCCGAACTAGACAAACCCAACTGAATAATACCTTCACCATCTTTACCTCTTCTAAAGTCAACCATATCTATTGTGGTGTCTTTTGAAGCTGTTAATCGTGCTTGTCTGTTTGCATTCATGATGCTCACTGAAACAGTATTCCCTGCTGCAGTCACTTCGTGTTGCACCTGATTGAGCAAATCTATTACCACACGAGTTTTATCATTGCTTGAAACAACCCTTAGACCTTTAGCACTGCCTGTTCCAATGGCCATGTTGCGCTTGTTGGTTGAGTTTTCAGTTTGTGAAAAATCTAGCGCCAACCTGGGTGGCAAATTGGTTGAAAAAACTTCAGGAGCAACAGCATCACCGCTGAATTTAAAATCAATCACAACGGCACCCATCTCGCCGGTACGAACTGAAATGTCATCAATAGATGAATTGGCTAATGATTGACCAGTAGCAACAACACAAAACAGAGCCGCTAAAACACTCTTTTTGTTAATCGCACTAATTAATAAACTCTTCATTTTCATAAATTCACTCTCATTCACTCTTCTTTCAAAGCCATTGAAGCATCACGTTCACGCCATGCGCCTAAGCCATCATTAATCCATTCTTGCAACAGAACTTCATTTTCATATATTGTTGTCACCACACCATAATTGTGTCCTAAATAGTTACCTTCAGAAACCCTGTGAATGACACCCTCTGGATCAACAACCAAAGCCCAATAGCTCTCGTCTTGCTGGTAAGTTCCAACCATTAATAGACTGTCTAAAGGGTATGATTCTAAATATTCTTTTCGTCGGCTTAAGTCTGGCCCTTCGCCACCTTCACTGACTTGCAAATTAACCTGGTTTTCTTCCGCTGCCACCTCTAGGTCATTAGAAAATGGATCACGCATTGTGGTTGCATTGTACTCAAAAACCTCTTGCGGCCTGATCTGCGGCAGAGGATCTATGGGCTTAACTGGCCTGTTTTTTTGCTGCTCAATGAATTCATTCAAATCATTGACGTCATTGTTACAGCCGACAAGAAAAACAAATAAAAGAATGCTTATGTTTTTAATCATTGAGCACCCCCTGCAGGCAAAGCTTGTTCATCCATCTCTTCATCATCCAAGTAGCGATAAGTTCTTGCCGTTCCCTCAAGCAACAATCGACCGCCCTGAATTGAGTCGCCAATGGGTTTCAAGGAAATATCATGCATGGTAAGAATAACTACTCTGGGCAGTGATGCAACACCACTGACAAAGTCTCCAAATTCATGGTAATTACCTTTCATTCTTAAACTGATTGGTTTCTCCGCGTAAAAGTCTTTTATTGACTCTGCACCGGGCTCAAACAATTCGTTCTCGATGCCACTTGCTAGTGCTGTTTGAGAAACATCAACAATTAAATCGGACATTTCATTTTTAGATGGTAACTGTCTTAACATAGACTGCAAAATTATTTGCATTTCTTCAAGTTGCTCTTTATAAGCGTCTAGTTGAGCTGCCTTTTGATATTTAAAAGAGTATGTATTCTTAAGTTCGGTTTCTTTCTTCTTTAGAGTTTCCAGACTTGCTTGCATGTCTTTCACAAAAAACCAATAGCCACCGAATAAAATCAATACAACTAAAAAAACCAATGAGGCTATTTTTACTGAACCGGGCCATCCCCCAGGGTTTTCAGTATCTAAGCTTTGTATTTCATCAATAAAACTCATGAGACTTCTTCCTCATCTACATCATCGTCTTTCTTTCTGTTAGGGTTCACCAACTTAACACTGAGTTTGAACTTTTGTTCATGCGTACCCAACGTATCGTCTGCTTTGATGTAATCTAACTCGATCTTATTAAACCATTCAGATTCATCTAGCCTGCGCATATAATCTGAAACCCTTGAGTGTGACTGAGAATATCCCTCCATCGAAATAGAGGTGCCCTGCTGTGTGATTTTCTCAAGAAAAACACCATTAGGAATAGTCTGAACCAACTCATCAAATAAATGAACCATTTGAGTTCTGTTGGCTTGTAATTCTTCGATAACTTGCTGCCTGGCAATCAAACCAGCTTTTTGTTTCTCAAGCTGTTTAATCTCTTCTATTTGTTTATCTAATTTAGTGATTTCACCTGTCATGTATGCGTTTCTTTTATTTTGAAACTTAATTGACTGATCAAAGTAGTAATATGCTAAGCCAAACAGCAACAGTGCTAAACCTGCAGCCAAGCCCAACATTATGAAATACTCGTTGGTTTGTTGTTGGCGTCTTTCTTCACGCCACGGTAATAAATTAATCTTAGCCATCTTAATCAAAATTCCTCATTGCTAATCCAACCACCGACATCATTGCTGGCGCATCTGCCTCAAGTGCATCTGCACTGACTTTAGATGACGTTCGGAAATTTTCGACTGGATTAATTACTTCAGTAGGCACACCAACTTGGTCTTCAACCAAAACATCTATTTCGGGTATAGCAGCACAACCACCACCCAACAATATCCGGTCAACATTTCCAAACTCTGTTGCTGAAAAGAAAAACTGTAGCGCTCTGCTGACTTGTTGTACCAAAGTGTCTTTAAAGGACTGCAATACTTCTGACTCATAACTTTCAGGCAAACCACCCTGCCTCTTGGCCAATCCGGCCTCTTCATAAGAAAGTCCGTACCGCTGCATAATTTCTTCAGTCAGTTGTTTGCCACCAAAAGATTGTTCACGGCTGTATATACCTGTGCGTTTGTGCATGGCATGCATGGTCATTGTGTTGGCACCAATATCAAACAAAGCCACTACTTCTTCATCATTGATGTCGTATTGTTTTCGCACCAAATTAAAACACCGCTCAATGGCGAACGCTTCAACATCAACCACTTTCAAATCAAGTCCGGCTCCTTCAAAAGCTTCAATGAATACATCAACATTTTCAGAACGAGAACTGGCAATCAGTACATTATTTACTTCCTCATTACCCTCTACTGGCCCTAAGACGCAGAAATCCAAACTCACTTCATCAATGGGATACGGGATATATTGAGTGGCATCCATTTCAAGCTGAACTTCCAGCTCATCTTCAGACAGCTCACTGGGCATTTGGATGATTTTAGTAATGACTGCTGAGCCAGATATGGCTGTTGCGGCGCCTTTGACTTTAATGCCTGCTTTATTCACTGCCTTACTGATCGCAGCTGACACCAGGTCAACTTCGGCAATGTTATTATCGACAACTGCATTGACAGATAAGGGTTCAACCGCATACCTTTCAACTTTCATGTTATCCAAACTACCAGAAAGTTGTAATATTTTGACTGCAGATGAACTGACATCAACCCCAATTAATTGAACTTTTTTACGACCTAACAACTGCAAAACATTTCTCTCTTTATTAATTGCAAAAACTACTTGCGACCATTAAACATCATTAAATATAGTTATTTCTGTGTCTCTAATCACAAATTATGTCAATACTTTACTTTTTTTAAGAAGACAATGCAAGAATAACCTTTAAATCACTGAATAATCAAGATATATTTGAATTTTATTGTGTCTTGAGTGGTTTTAAGCAAACAGCCATAATTGTCCACATCTACTCACCTTATCTGCGCAAGTTAGAGCTGTTTCACAATCCGCTATTAAGTTGTTATTAAGAAAATAATAATGATTTAAACCACAAACAAAACCAGCAAGTGGGAGCAAGATCAGTAATTAGTGGTTACAAAATCATCCAATATTTTGATAAATTGTTGGGCGATGTCATCACCCCTTAAAGTGTGAGTTTTCTCGCCTTTAATGAAGATGGGGGCAGATGGCGCCTCACCGGTGCCAGGTAATGAGATACCTATGTCAGCATGTTTAGATTCACCAGGACCATTAACAATACAGCCCATAACTGCCACGTTCATCTCTTTTACACCGGGATGGGAGACGCGCCATTCAGGCATTTTGGCATCCATATGCTCGGTTACTTGTTTGGCCAAAACCTGAAAAAACTCACTGGTGGTTCTGCCACAACCAGGACAAGCCGTAACTTCTGGTTTAAAAGATTGTAACTCTAAACTTTGCAATATTTGTTGGGCCACTTTGACTTCAGCAGTTCTGGCCTGGTTAGGTTCTGGCGTCAATGAAACCCTGATGGTGTCACCTATGCCTTGTTGCAGCAAAATTGACAAAGCTGCTGTTGAAGCCACTATACCCTTATTACCCATACCAGCTTCTGTCAAACCTAAATGCAGCGCGTACTGACATGAGCGATACAACTCCTGATAAATCCTCACCAATGACTGCACGCCGCTGACTTTACAGCTAACGATTATTTTATCAGCGCCCAAGCCGAATGATTCGGCTTGCTCTGCACTATTGAGCACAGAGTCTATCAACGCCTTTTCAATCAAAGCGCCACTGGATAATGGTTGTTGAGCCTTGGCGTTCTCATCCATCATTTTTGCCATCAGCTTTTGGTCTAAACTACCCCAATTACCACCTATTCTCACTGGTTTGTCCAAATCTTTAGCCACTGCGATGATGGATTCAAATTGCTGATCTCTTTTTTTGCCAAAACCAACGTTCCCTGGGTTGATCCTATATTTTGCCAACTTTTCTGCACATTGAGGATAATCGTTCAACAAGCGGTGACCGTTGTAATGAAAATCACCAATCACTGGAACATGGCAATAGGCCGCACGCAGCCTGTCTATGATTTCAGGTACTGCCGCAGCTGACTCTTCATTGTTTACCGTAATGCGAACCAGTTCAGAACCCGCTTGGTGCAACTCATATATCTGTTGCGCAGTACCTTTGGCGTCTGCTGTATCGGTGTTGGTCATAGACTGAATCACAACATGTCTTTTACCTGGTTGATCCTCGCCAACGGTTACACCGCCAACATTGACTGATAAACGATTATTCATGACACGATTCCTGTTGATTTTGCTGGACAAATGTTGCGATTAGCATTGAATAATTTTCTGCACCAATTTTGTTACGGGAAAAACACAAATATAAAACTTTCGAAGCGTTATGCTGCTTGAATTTTACAAACAGTACCCACGGCAGTTGCCAGCACGCAATTATCAATAACTGGATTGGTTGATTTTGCTGAATCTCAGAATTGACTTGATGCAAATAAACGCCATTTTCTGAAACATTAATGTAGCCGTACTCATCATTAACAAGACTTTTCAAATACCAAACCAAAGTCACAATCAACAAAACAAAAACAAACGCATGTGATTGGCTGATTGAAACAACTGGTATGAGCGACGCAATAAAAATAAATGTCACCACAACCACCATCGAAATGGGCTGAATCAATTGAGTTTTATTTATGATAACCGGCTGCACATATTCGCTCCACCAAATTTGCATAGTCACGATGCTCGTTTTGAGGTTTTTGCTTACCACTGAGCCAATACCAAAGCAACATATCTTCCTCGTCCAACAGCTGGTCAAACAAGGTCAAATCTACAGCTGTAAGCACCGTATATTCAGCATCAACGAACCGATTAAGAATAAAATCAAGCTCTTTCATGCCACGGCGGCATCGCCATTTAAAATACCCTTCAGTCAAATGATTGACTGAATCATCAGACATTATAAGGCATGCCTCTTGGCTATCATTTTCTTAATCTCGCCAATCGCTTTACCAGGGTTTAAACCTTTGGGACATGTGTTAGCACAATTCATGATGGTGTGACAGCGGTAGACTTTAAACGGATCTTCTAAATCCTCCAGTCTTTCACCAGTATATTCATCACGAGAATCAGCCAACCAGCGATAAGATTGAAGCAACACTGCAGGTCCTAAATAACGGTCACCATTCCACCAATAACTGGGACAAGAAGTTTGACAACATGCACACAAAATGCACTCATACAATCCATCAAGTTTTTCACGGTCTTCAATTGATTGTAAACGCTCTTTATCCGGCAATGGTACTGAATCGGTCTGCATCCACGGCTTTATTGATGCGTACTGTGCATAGAAGTGCGTTAAATCAGGCACCAAATCTTTGATCACTTCCATATGGGGCAAAGGATAAATGGCAATGTCTTTACCTTTGAATTGTTTGATTGAAGTGGTACATGCCAGTGTATTTGTGCCGTTGATATTCATCGCACAGGAACCACAAATGCCCTCTCTGCACGACCGCCTGAATGTGACCGTAGAATCAATTTCGTCTTTGATTTTAATCAGGGCATCTAATACCATTGGACCACAGCTGTCTAAATCAACTTCGTAAGTGTCGGTTCTCGGATTTTCCGAATCATCTGGCGACCACCTATATATTTTAAATGTGGTGGTGTTTGAAGCCGAACCATTTGCTTTGTGGTGGTTGCCTTTTTGTACTTTTGAATTTTTGGGTAATCTAAATTCTGCCATATTATTTCTCAGTAAACGCGCTGTTTGGGTGGAATAACTTCACACTCGTCAGTCAAAGTATTCATGTGGACTGGTCTGTACTCAAAAGTCACTTCACCCTGCTCATTGATATAAGACAAGGTGTGTTTCATCCACTCTTCATCATTCCTTTCAGGAAAATCTTCTCGGGCATGGGCGCCTCTGGATTCTTTCCGATTGGCGGCGGAGAAAATGGTTGCTTTGGCTTGCAACATCAAATTTTGCAATTCCAAGGTTTCCACTAAATCTGTATTCCAAATCATTGATTTGTCTGCGACTTTAAGATTATCCATTTTGGCAGCAGTAGCCGTGATTTTGTCACAACCTTCTTGCAATACCTCTCCAGACCTAAAAACAGCTGCATTGCTTTGCATGATTTTTTGCATCTCCAAGCGCAAATCAGCAGTTCTGACGTCACCATCTGCATGTCTGGTTTTGTCTAAGTTATCCAAAGACTTATCCAGAACCCCTGCTGACAACTCTCTGTGATTGGTGTTGGGCTTGATGATTTCTGCACAACGATTAGCTACCGCTCTGCCAAATACAATCAAGTCAAGTAACGAATTTGAACCCAATCGGTTGGCACCATGAACTGACACACAAGCTGCCTCACCAATGGCAAACAACCCAGGAACAACTTGGTCTGGATCATCACCCACTTTATTCACCACTTCGCCATGGTAATTTGTTGGGATACCCCCCATGTTGTAGTGCACAGTGGGCAACACTGGAATGGGCTCCTTGGCCACGTCCACACCAGCGAAAATTTCAGCTGATTCAGCAATGCCCGGCAAACGTTTGTTGATAACATCTGCGCCTAAATGTTGCAGATTCAAATGAATATGATCACCCTCTTCGCCAACTCCTCTGCCTTCTCTGATCTCAATGGTCATTGATCTTGATACGACATCTCTTGAAGCCAAATCTTTGGCATTGGGTGCATACCTTTCCATGAAGCGCTCGCCTTTGGAGTTAGTCAAGAAACCGCCCTCTCCCCTGACGCCCTCGGTGATGAGGCAACCAGCGCCATAAATACCTGTTGGATGAAACTGAACAAACTCCATATCTTGCAGTGGTAAACCCGCACGCAGCACCATGGCATTGCCATCGCCTGTACACGTATGCGCAGAGGTGGCTGAGAAATAGGCCCTACCGTATCCACCAGTTGCTAAAATAACCGCATGACCACGGAATAAGTGCAGCGTGCCATCAGCTAAATTCCAAGCCAACACACCTTTGCATTCACCGTCTTCCATCACCAAGTCAATGGCAAAGTATTCAATGAAAAAAGAAGCATCGTGCTTAAGCGACTGTTGATAAAGAGTATGCAAGATGGCATGACCGGTACGGTCAGCCGCAGCACAGGTTCTTTGTGCGGTACCTTCGCCGTAGTTGGTGGTCATGCCACCGAAAGGACGTTGATAAATTTTACCTTCTTCAGTGCGTGAAAAAGGCACGCCATAGTGTTCCAATTCAATCACTGATGGCACTGCTTCGCGACACATGTATTCAATCGCGTCTTGATCGCCCAGCCAGTCAGATCCTTTGATGGTGTCATACATGTGCCAACGCCAATCGTCCTCACCCATGTTACCTAATGAAGCCGACATGCCGCCTTGAGCTGCCACCGTGTGTGAGCGGGTTGGAAAAACTTTTGAGATACAAGCAGTTGATAAGCCCTTGGTTGCAAGACCCATTGTAGCCCTGAGACCAGCACCGCCAGCACCCACTACAATTGCATCGAATTTATGTTCTGTTATTTTGTATTTATCATTCATGTAATTATCCTAATAAGATTGAGGCTATGGCGTAAACAGTTGCCATAATCATCACAATCATAAGAATTTTGGTCAAATATTGTAATATCAGGTTAATGGCGTGGTTGTGGACATAATCTTCTAACACCACCTGAATACCCAGAGCGCCGTGGTAACTACCTGTCACAGCAAATAATAATGTGATGGCTGCATTGAGCGGACTGCTAAGCCATGCAACCACTGCGGCCGCATTAAAAACATCTAGCTGTGCCAGACTGAATAACACGTACAGGCCAGTGGGAACAAGCAATATCGCAGACATCCTTTGCATCCACCAATGACCAAAGCCGTGTTTTGATGAACCCAATCCTTTCACCTTACCTAAATCAGTTTCGTAACTCATCTTTTATCTCCTATCTGGCCAGTAAAAAAATCAAGGCTGTCAAAACAACCGCCATGAATAACACCAAGTATCCAGAGCGATAAACTGCTGGAATCGAGATGCCCTTGCCAATATCCCAAAACAAATGCCTGATGCCATTACACAAATGATAAAAGAAAGTAAAAACCCATGCAAAAGTCAGAAACTGACCAAAACCAGATTTGAAAAAACCAATAATGGCGTCTGCTTGAACTGGGTTATTGACCAGTTGGAACAACCAGTAAATAAAAACCAGCATACCCAAGGACAACAGCAATCCAGTGATGCGATGTAATATGGACAGCATTGACGTCAGCTGAGGTTTGTATACCTGCAAGTGAGGCGATAATGGCCTTTGTGTGTTATTCATTTATAATCCTGTTTTTTTTGAGGTTGTGATAGTCAGAAATCGATGCATCTGCCGTTCTTCTCCCAATCTCCATAACGAGTGGGGTCCAAACCATCTTTGCGCCCGCCGTATTCTTTCTTTTTTTCAGCGGTTTTTGCATCATCTTTGTTTTTTTGTGGCTTTTTGTTGTCTTCTTTGATTTGATTCATATATCCTCAGTCTTCAGTGGGTAATTAATTATTTATATGGTATTTTGCTGTCTATTTTCAAGCGAGGATGATAGCAACATGTACTTGAATTTCACGTCAAAGCTGTACAAATTTAATAATCCAAATTATAACACCTAACTAACACCAATTAAACACCAAACTTATGTCTGAAAATAACAATAACCACATTGACGTTCTTGAATTAAGTGGCAAGGATGTCATGGCTTTCTTAAACAACCAAGTAGTCAGTGAGCTCAACGACAAGAATGAAGCAGTTGTTTACACAGCTATTTGCAACCCTAAAGGCAGAATCATATTCAGCTTCTTTCTGAAAAACACTGAGAAAACAACCTATGTCGCGATAAATTCAGATTTAAGTGACACTTTTTTGCAATACGTGCAAATGCGCAAGTTTCGAATGGACGTAAACATCAATCAATCAACAGCACAACTGGTTTTGACACAAAACTTAACAAATGATTATGGCGTCGATATTATCGAAGCAGAAACATCAACCCAAATCACACCCAACCATGATCAATTTTGGCTGCACATGTTTGATGTCGGCCTGCCTTGGATAACCAAAGAAACCAGTGAAATGTTCATACCTCAGCATCTTAACCTCGACCAGATTGGAGTCATAGATTTTAATAAAGGCTGTTACCCTGGACAGGAAATCGTTGCCAGGCTTCACTTCCTTGGCAAAGTTAAAAAAAGAATGATTGCCGTAAGTCATAAAAATCCAAGCGATGTCGTGAACGGACAAATGGCAGATTTAACCGGGTTTGCTAAAAAAGTAGAAGTTTGTGCGCCTTCTATCAGGCTTGGTGATGATTGGTTGACACAGGTTATTGCACCAGCAAATTGACGATATTTAGTGCAGTTAATCAGTCACTTCCAACCACATTGTGTGAAATTGGATAATCTTATAATCAGTCATCAGCGTATGTACTTAGCCATGTTGCCATGTTATTATCTATAGTAGATTAAATAATTTATGGTGGGACATAAAACATGAAACTAAAAAAACTGGTATGGCTGTTATTTTTCTTGCTTTCAGCACAAACATCATTGGGGCAAAATTTCACATTAGCTGTCGAGGCCATTTATCCCAAAGATCAAGCTGAATTGGTTTTCCAACCCTTACAAGAATGGCTGGAGAAAAAAACTGGATTAACAATCGATTTAGTCATATCCGACAATTATTACTTTTACTGGCGTTCGGCCAGAAACGAGGAACCTGACTTCACTTTGGATGCATCCCACATAGCTGCCTACCGAGTGCAGGAAAAAAACTATGTGCCATTGGCTCGATTCGAACAAGATGCCAGTTTCCATCTAATCTCTAACTTTGAGCCAGCTGAGGGACAAGACATTGGTGAATTCTTGGTTGGTGAAGGAGTTGTGACTCTGCCAAACCCAAATATGGGTTCAATTTATTTTGACCAATGGTTTACTGATTTATTTCTGCAACCCAACAAAATTGTAACTGCGCTTTCATGGGAAGATGTCATAGAACAGGTATTTGCACAATCAGCCAACGCTGCCATCATTCCGAATTCACTGTTCGAACTGTACCCAAACTTTTTATCTTTGAAAGAAAGTGAAAAAATTCCTGGCATGACATTCACTGCATCCTCAACTGTGGATCCAGGTATCAGAGAAATTGTTCGCAATGCCTTGCTGTCTATTGGTGATGACGATGAGTCTTTTGATATCTTGATTGAGCTGAATGCCGATGGCTTTGTAGAGGTTGACATGGCAGATTATGAGGGACTGGCTGATTTATTAACCAAAATGTTGTACTGAGTCACAGTTTCACTTCTGATCATGAGGTAGGCTCAATAGCCTGAAATGTTTACTTGTACTGAGAGCGAACGTGGGTAAAATCTACCGTATGAAAAAAAACCACACAGAAGAGCGGCGCCGGTATACTCGAATACCCTGGCGTAAGGAAGTTACTTTGTATTCAGGTATGGAAGCCCACAACGCCCAAATCTTAGATATTTCCTTAAAAGGGGTGTTGCTGGAGAACCCAGACAATCACAAAGCAAACCCAGGTGACTTGTACCGCTTGAGCATTCCCTTAGAGAACTCACCAGCCATCATAATGAACATTCAAGTGGTGCATGCCAATGAAGCTGTTTTTGGCGCAGAATGGACGCAAATCGATATGGACAGCTTTGCCAGTTTAAAACGCACGATTGAGCTCAACATTGAAGAAAAAGAGCTGTTAAGAGACGACATCAAAAAACTTTCTGAATAACTCCTTACTTTTCAGCCACAACATAGCATACCCAGCCTGCATCAGCCGTACCTACTTCTGATTTTGAGTATATTCCATCACCTTCACCGGTTTCAGCGTCGGTGCCTTCCCAATAAACCTCTGCCGAACTGAATCCCGCCTCAATCAGCATTTCGGTGATTTCAGGTAAGGTCCACAACCGCCAATAATAATCAAAAGCCTTGTCCATTCTGGTTCCATCATCCAGAACAAAATGGATGTAGCATTGCATTTGTGAATTTATGGGATTAAAACTGGCTTGTTCCCAGATATAGATGAAGCCATCACACTCACGTTCCTCACGCAACTCTTTGGCTGCCTCATAACCACCAAATGCGTCCAGAAAAAGCACACCATCCGTGTTCAGGGCCTCAAGTACACTGGAAAAATAAGCAATCATTTGACTGCGTTGCATAAAAATAAAATAACTGAAATTCATCGCCAATACCACGTCCAGTTGTTGGGTTGATGCTGTTATCACATCATCATTCAATAATTCTATGCGTTGCAGTTGATCAGGCGCCAACGCAGCCAAGTTGTTATTTTCGCCCCACTGTAATACCAAAGGATCTAAATCAACGCCAATGGCCGTGTTACTTGGATGCCGCTGCACCCACTCACAAGCTGTTTGAGCGGTTCCACAAAAATCCTCTCGCAAGCTTCGTGCCGGATGGCCTTTAATCAACTGGTATGTACTTTCGACGAAATCAATTTCAGCTTCAACGCATTGCACTGAGTTCTGGTAATAATAATGTTTATCCAATGGTGTTCTACCTTAAGCTGGCGTTCAGTTTTTCCAAAACCTTGGATCCTGGACACAGCTGTTGTTGTGAGAGTTCATTCAATGGTTGTTCAACTGTTTGAATCAGTTCATGGGTATCTTGCACTGATTGATTATGGTAAATCAACCCTGTTAAAATTTTATCTAATTCCTTGGTTGATTCAATCCGATCCATGGCAGCTTTGAGACTGCTTAAATCATAATCATGAGCATTTTTGTGCAGCAACAACTCACTGCCATCATGTAAAGCAAGCTTGCGGGTGGTGCCTTCAGGATAATCCACCGTGATTTCTGATTTTGAGGGAATAAAATCGACTGTTCCTGTTGCTTCCAGATGATCACGAACCCATTCATAACCTTTGGTCGATGTTGGCGTGTTATTGAAAGTCACACAAGGCGAAACCACATCAATGAAAGCAAAACCCTGGTGTTTTATTGCTGCCTTAATCAATGGTGTCAGTTGTTTTTTGTCACCAGAAAAACTTCTGGCAACATAACCCGCACCCAACTGCAAGGCAAGTTGACACAAATCAATTGAGTCAAACACGCTAGGCACACCTTTTTTACTGGCAGAACCCTTATCAGCAGTGGCTGAATCTTGGCCCTTTGTCAGGCCATAGCACCCATTGTTCATAACAATATAAACCATATTTAGATTTCTTCTCACCACGTGGGCAAATTGCCCCATACCAATTGATGCCGTGTCACCGTCACCAGAAACACCAATGTATAGTAAATCTCGATTGGCCAAGTTAGCACCTGTGGTAACTGAAGGCATGCGCCCATGAACAGAGTTAAACCCATGTGCCTTGCCCAAGAAGTATGTTGGGGTCTTGGAGGAGCAGCCTATTCCCGAAATTTTAGCAATCTTATGTGGCTCTAAATTCAAATCAAAACAGGATTTTATGATTGATGCACTGATTGAATCGTGACCACAGCCAGCGCAAAGGGTCGATAAAGCCCCTTCGTAATTTTTAATTGAGTAGCCGCGCTGATTGGTGTGGTTTTCGGGGTGTCTAAAATTGGGTCGTACAAAAGTCATGTCATGCCTCCTGTTGTTTGATAGAGGTTGTGGATTGTTCGAGGCGATGCCGAATTTCACCAACCAAAAACGCCGCAGTGATTGGCATACCATCAATGTTCAAGACTTCCACAAACTTATTAGGTGAAACCGCCAGTTCATTAACTAACAATGTCTTCATTTGAGCATCTCTGTTCTGCTCTATCACAAAAATAACATCATGCTTGCGGACAAACTTTGCCACCTCAGCGCCAAACGGGAAAGCCTTAATGCGCATAGAATCAATGTCTTGGTCAACTCGCAAAATATCCATTGCCTCCTGCGTGGCATAATCACTGGTGCCATAATAAATGACGCCTATGCTCTTACCTTCACCATCGATTTGCGCCTTTGGTACGAGTTTTTTGGCCGTATTCCATTTGACCAGCAGCCGCTGCATGCCTCTGGCATAAACTTCGCCGTCTTCGGTGTAAGCTGCGTATTCATCATGTGATGAACCACGGGTGAAATAAGCGCCTTTAACAGGGTGAGTGCCTGGAATGGTTCGATAAGGGACACCATCGCCATCCACGTCTAAATATCGGCCCCACTTTTCAGCCATTTCATCCAACTGCTTTTCGTTGAGCACCTTGCCACGGTCATAAACCTGGTCATCGTCCCAAGTGATTGGATCACACTGATGGACGTTCATCCCCAGGTCCAAATCACTCATTAATATAACTGGCGTTTGTAACCGTTCTGCCAAATCAAAACCAGCCACGGTTAATTCAAAGCACTCTTTGGGATTAGCCGGAAATAACAACACATTCTTAGTATCCCCATGTGAGGCATACGCGGCAGATAAAATATCTGACTGCTGAGTCCTGGTGGGCATACCGGTAGAAGGACCTGTTCGCTGTATGTCCATCAACATAACCGGAATTTCAGAAAAATAAGCCAAGCCTAAAAACTCACTCATTAATGAAACGCCCGGGCCAGAAGTGGCTGTAAATGCCCTGGCACCATTCCAACTGGCGCCAATAACGATACCAATGGCTGCCAGTTCGTCTTCGGCCTGCACAATGGCGAATTTATTTTTTCCTGATTCGGCGTCGACCCGATAAGCATGACAATACTTTTCAAATGCTTCCACCACTGATGTTGAAGGCGTAATGGGATACCATCCGGCAACAGTGGCTCCGGCATATACCGCGCCTAAACCAGCAGCCGCATTACCCTCTAACAGTATTTGTTCACCGTTCAAATCACGCCTGTGGATATTCAAGCCACAACTGTTACTGAAGTGTTGCTGCGCATAATCATAACCCAACCTCAAAGCTTGTATGTTAGGGGCGATGAGCTTTTCTTTCTTGGCAAATTGCGATTTGATAGAGTCTTCAAAAACCGTGAAATCCATATCAAAAAGGTAAGCCAAGGCGCCCACATAAATGATGTTTTTAAATATCTGCCTAAGCCTCGGTTCAGTGTAGTTGGCATTACAAATAGCAGTCAGTGGAATGCCGATTTCAATTACATCATCTCGCGTGAAAGTATCTGGCAGTCGCTTCGAGGAGTCATAAAAAAAATAACCTCCCGGTAACAAATCATGGTAATCCTTAAGCATGGTCTGGCCATTAACGGCGACGATGAAGTCATAGCCACCGCGGCGCCCTAAGTAGCCTTGCTCATTGATTCTCACCTCGAACCATGTTGGCAAACCCTGAATATTAGATGGAAATATGTTTTTGGATGAAACTGGTACACCCAAACGAAAAACTGCCTTACTGAACAGGTTGTTGGCTGAAGCCGAACCTGACCCATTGACATTGGCAAACCTGATCACAAAGTCATTGGTCGCTTTGATTGTATTGACTTCATTCATTCATGACTCTCCTTTACTTACCAGCTGTGGCTTCATGTAATAAAAACTTTTGCATGTCCCATGCGCCAGTCGGACAGCGCTCAGCACAAAGCCCACAATGCAAACAGACATTTTCATCTTTGACCATCACCCTTTTGGTTTTCAATTCATCAGAAACATAAAGGTCCTGGTCTTTATTCGTTGCCTTTACCTTAAGTTGCTCACGCAAAAGATCCTCAGGTGCATTGTCAGTGAAGTTGATGCAATCCACCGGACAGATATCCTCACAGGCATCACACTCGATACAACGATCAGTTTCAAACACCGTTTGCACGTCACAATTCAGGCAACGCATGGCTTCTTCGTAGCCCTGAGATAAATCAAAACCTTTTTCTACCTCCAGCTTGCGATCACCCACTGCTTTTTGTTTATCAATCAAGGCCACAACATGCCTCTGATCGTCTGATATGTGAGCATCATACAACCAGTCATGAAAACCCATCTTCTGACTGGTTAAGTTAACTTCGGGGGCAGGCCTATCTGTGGTCGACTTGCCGTGACAATAGTGGTGTATGGAAATGGCAGCCTGATGACCATGTGCCACCGCTGTGATGACATTCTCAGGGCCCCAAGCAGCATCACCTCCAATAAAAACATGCGGCAATGAAGTCTGAAATGTGGTTTTATCAACCTCTGGCATATCCCAGTCATTGAATTCAATGCCCAAGTTGCGCTCAATCCACGGAAAAGAATTCAACTGACCAATGGCCATCAACACATCGTCACATGGCATCATCACCTCTTCACCAGTCGGCACCAGTGATCTTTTGCCCTGTTCATCAAAAACCGGCTCAACACGTTCAAATACCATGCCAACCAATCGACCATTTTCGGTCACAAAAGCTTTGGGGTTGTGGTTTTCATACATCGGGATGTCTTCATGTTCAGCATCTTCAATTTCCCATGGGGATGCTTTCATATCAGACTTTGGACTGCGAACCACCACCCGCACATCTTCACCGCCTAAACGAATCGCTGTGCGGCAACAATCCATCGCAGTATTACCGCCGCCAAGTACCAACACTTTCTTACCAATTTTATCGATGTGTTCAAATGCCACACTGGCCAACCAATCAATGCCAATATGAATATTGGCATCACCTGAGTTTCTGCCCGGCAGGTCAGGCAGGTCTCTGCCTCTGGGTGCACCAGTGCCAACAAAAACTGCATCATATTGTTTGCTCAACACAGCAGCCATACTGGTTACTTCTTGATTAAAGTGGGTCACCACACCCATATCCAAGATGTAGTTAACTTCTTCATCAAGCACTGCTTCTGGCAAACGAAAAGATGGAATTTGAGAGCGCATAAAACCACCCCCCTTGTTTTGGTCATCATACAAATCTATGCTGTAGCCCAATGGCATCAAATCTCTGGCCACTGTCAATGAGGCCGGACCACCACCGATAAGAGCCACCCGTTTACCATTTTTTTCTTTTGGAATGGCTGGCAACCTATGTGTGATGTCAGATTTGTTATCAGCAGCAACCCGCTTCAAACGACAAATCGCCACTGGCTCCTCTTCGATCCGCCCCCGTCGACAAGCTGGTTCACAAGGTCGATCGCAAGTTCGACCCAACACACCAGGAAAAACATTGGACTGCCAATTAATCATATAGGCATCATCATACCTGCCGGCAGCAATTAAGCGTATGTATTCAGGTACAGGTGTGTGTGCCGGACAGGCGTATTGACAATCAACCACTTTATGAAAATACTCTGGTTTAGTAGTGTCAGTAGGCTTCATGGTTTTCTCTCTTTTTTTGTTATTTTTGCTGTGTATATTTAATTTTTATTGGTGTCTATTCTGTTTTTACCCAATTTGATTGACAGAAGCCATTTTGCAACAGGTATATCAACCATTTATTGAGGAAACAATTTTGACTGAAGCGCAAGCTGGCCTGGTTTTTTATATCCACTTGCCCACCCATTTGGCGGTATTGCTTTTCAAATTCATTGGAATAAATCAGCTCAGCCAGCTGGGCATCGTGGTAGATCCTGATCACCAAAGCATCGGAAACTGCTTGGTCAAAAACCATACACATAGACAGTTCAGTGGTGAACTTGAAACGTTCTCTGATGGTAACTTGTAGCGTTGGCTTGTCATCAACATTGGATACATAAGTGCTGGCCTCACTTAATTGTGCTGGCAATAAATGATTCAACAATTTGTGGTTGAACTCATGTAACTGCATCAGCGATATGTTGTGTCGACTGATGTATTGTCTATGGGTTAAGTATTGTTCAGTGAGCAACATTTAATAAAGTCTTTTATTTAAATCTAAAGCTATCATTATCTTACCTGAAATTTCTTCAATTGAGGTATGTGTTGTACTTAAAAATGGAATTTGATTGCGGTGGTAGATGAGTTCAGCGTCGCTGACTTCCATTTGACACTTGCGCAATTCAGCATACCTGGAGTTGGGCCTGCGTTCACTGCGAATTTGCGATAAGCGAAAGGGATCAATGGTCAAACCAAACAATTTTTCTTTGTGTTGAATCACATCATCAGGTAATCGCATGCGCTCTAAATCCTCATCGGTGATGGGATAATTGGCTGCTTTGAGCCCATAGTGCAAAGCCAAATACAAGCACGTCGGCGTTTTACCGCTTCTTGATACGCCCAACAGTATTAAATCAGCTTGGTGCAAGTTCAGGTTCACACCATCGTCATGAGACAGTGCAAAGTTGGTTGCTTCAATGCGGTCATTATAAGAGGCACTGTCTACCATGCCATGGGCGCGACCTACACCAGGATCACTTTTGATGTTGAGGTTTTTTTCAATCCGCCTGAGCAATCGATTAAAAGGGTCTAACTTTAACCCACCTGCCGAATGAATGATTTTACGTAATTTAATATCCACCACGGTGTTAATGACCAAAGGCTGAAAGTCTGTTGGTGTTTTAGCGATGATATCAGCAGCAATTTGCGCCCCCGCCTCATCATTGATGAAAGCCAAACGTTTTTCAACGAACTCGATGCCTTTAAATTGACTGATCAAAGAACGACCAACAGTTTCAGCCGTGATGGCGGTGCCGTCAGACACATAGAAAATTGCACATTTTTTTTCTTCACTCATTAAGGAACCACTTTTACGTTATTTTTTATAATTAATCAGATTTTGCGGTTTATGCAGCCGCCTGTTGACGATAGAATATAACACTTTTGTCGATTCTTAGGAAATCCATGTCAGATTACATCATCAAACTTGACCAGTTGACCATGCAAGACTTAGACCAAGTGGGCGGAAAAAATGCCTCATTGGGAGAAATGATCACACACCTCAATGCCTTGGGTGTAAAAGTTCCCGGTGGTTTTGCCACCACTGCTTATGCCTTCAAAGAGTTTTTACAAACCTCTGGATTGAACGAAAGGATCAGTAAGGAATTAAAAAATCTTGATACAGATAACATTGATGATTTACGGAGCAGTGGTGAAAAAATCAGAAACTGGGTCTTGGAAACTCCTTTTCAAGCACCACTGGAAGCAGCGGTGAGAACTGCTTATGATGAAATGAAAGGCGACTTAGGTGATGACTTTACTGTTGCTGTAAGGTCCTCAGCAACCGCAGAAGATTTACCTGATGCCTCTTTTGCTGGACAACAAGAAACCTTTCTTAATGTGCATGGCGCCGATGAAATCCTCAGCAAAGCCCATGAAGTTTTCGCCTCTTTGTACAACGATCGAGCCATATCCTACCGAGTTCATCATGGTTTCGAACACGATGATGTTTATCTATCAGCTGGAATTCAACAGATGGTCAGGTCAGACATTGCTGCCAGTGGCGTGATGTTCACCATGGACACCGAATCTGGTTTCAATGATGTGGTGTTCATCACCTCATCTTACGGTCTGGGTGAAATGGTAGTACAAGGTGCTGTAAACCCTGATGAATTTTACGTTTACAAACCTGCATTGAAAGCCGATAGACCCGCGGTACTGCGCAGAAACTTGGGTTCAAAAGCGATTGAAATGACTTATGGCGAATCAGGCGTACAAACCCAAAACATTGAAAGTGATCGCAGCACCCGATTTTCCATCAATGATGATGAAGTTCAACAATTAGCCAAACAGGCCATGATCATCGAGCAACATTATGGTCGTCCAATGGACATCGAATGGGCCAAAGACGGCCTCACTGGTGAGTTATATATTGTACAAGCCAGGCCTGAAACGGTTAAATCCAGAGAAAACCAAGGACAGAAAATTGAACGTTATGCGCTGAAAAACAAGGGCGCCGTGGTATGCGAAGGCCGCAGCATCGGACAAAAAGTAGGCCAAGGCACCGCCAAAGTCATCAAAAGCATCGCCCAAATGGATCAAATCAACAGCGGTGATGTACTGGTTACCGACATGACTGATCCTGACTGGGAACCGATCATGAAAAAAGCCGCTGCCATAGTTACCAACCGTGGCGGCAGAACATGTCACGCTGCCATCATTGCACGTGAATTAGGTATTCCAGCAATTGTTGGTTGTGGCGATGCGACCAGCACAATCTCACACGACCAAGAAGTGACCGTATCATGTTGTGAAGGCGATACCGGCTATGTTTATGATGGAAAATTGGGTTTTGATATCCACACCACAGATTTAGAAAACATGCCTGAGGCGCCATTGAAAATCATGATGAATGTGGGCAACCCAGATCGCGCGTTTGATTTCCAAAACCTGCCGCATTTTGGTATCGGCTTGGCGCGTCTCGAATTCATCATCAATCGCATGATAGGTATTCACCCCAAAGTGTTATTAAATTACGACCAACAACCTGAGGCGGTGACTGCCATCACTGATCCGATGATTGCCGCTTATGCTTCTCCGCGGGAGTATTTTGTTAAACGCTTGGCAGAAGGCATTTCAACTTTGGCTGCTGCCTTCAGCCCAGAACCAGTGATAGTCAGGCTGTCTGACTTTAAATCCAACGAATATGCCAACCTCATTGGCGGCAAACAATACGAACCTCATGAAGAAAATCCCATGCTGGGATTCCGTGGTGCATCTCGCTATTTGGATGACTCATTTGTTGACTGTTTTGAAATGGAATGCGAAGCACTGAAGTACATCCGAGATGAGATGGGACTGACCAATGTTTGGGCCATGGTGCCTTTTGTCAGGACTTTGGCAGAAGGCCAAGGCGTGATTGACCTGATGGCAAAAAATGGCCTGAAACAAGGTGAGAATGACCTGAAAATCATCATGATGTGTGAACTGCCATCCAATGCTTTGATGGCAGATGAATTCTTAGATATCTTTGATGGATTCTCTATTGGTTCAAACGACATGACACAGCTAACCCTGGGACTGGACCGAGACTCCGGCATCATTGCTGATCTTTTTGACGAAAGAGACCCGGCGGTGAAAAAAATGCTGGCGATGGCCATCACAGCTTGTAAAAAACGCGGCAAATACATAGGCATCTGCGGCCAAGGCCCATCAGATCACCCAGATTTAGCCCAATGGTTAATGGAACATGGCATAGAAAGCGTGTCATTGAACCCAGACACCGTTGTAGAAACTTGGCTTAAATTAGCCAAGTAAGAGGTGCTTGTGTGGAGCGCCATTTGATTGAAACTAAAACAAGTTTCATCACCAAATAATTATATAAAAAAAGAGGAAACATGAAACAAAAACTTACCCTAAAACCATTGGTGGCAGCACTGATGATAGGCTCACTAAGTTGCGCCTACGCCAACCAGCAGGTACTCAGTTCCGCTCAACCTGAAGTCAATGAAATTAAACAGGCCGTCAACAGCAATGCACTGATCTTAGCTACCGGCATCTTTGACCCGAAAGAGCAAGCACTGAGTTTTGCAGCCAACGGCATCAACAACAAGGCTTCAGCTCATTACGGCATTGTGCAATTTGAATCAGGCAAGAGTGACACGAGCTGGTTACAACAGAATGGCTTTACAGTGCTACAATCATTCTCAAACAATGCTTATGTGGTTAATTGGAGTCAAGCTGATTCAACAAAACTCAACAACAACAGCAACATCCGCTGGTACGGCGCCTACCAATCCGGCTATAAAGTGTCTCCCAACCTGTGGCAAAACCAAAGAGTAGCACTCAGCAGTTACCCTATTACGGTCAGGGCGTTCAAAGATTACGATGCCAGTCAATTAAAAAATTTGGTCAGAAAATCACTGCCCAATGCCAGCTTCATTAACACCAATGCCCCTGATAACAGCGGCGAAATTGCACTTGATGTTGCAGCCACTGAATTGAATCAGGCACTTGATGTACTGGCAGCTGCTGAGGGCATTCAATGGATCAATATTTATCGTGCTGAAAAATTCCTCAACACCGAGGCCGTCTCTGCGGTGCAAGCGGCAGGCCCCTCTGGCGGTTCAGGCAGCCTGTATCGACCGACAAATACACCTATATTCGATCAAGGCATTTTCGGCACAGGCCAAATTGTTGGTGTGGCTGATTCTGGATTAGACCGGAATGAAGATTGGTTTGTTAATTATGATAACGGCAGTGGCGTCAATACCGCAATCACCGATGCCGAAGGTGTGTTTCCACCCTTGTTAGGCACCTTATACCCCAACAACAAAGTCATCGCATATTGGACCATGCCAGGCGCCACCGCCTATGACAACGGCACCTATCATGGCACCCACGTTGCTGGTTCAGTTGCTGGAGACAGAGAGGACTGTGTTGGCAGCTGTGAATCTCCGGCGCCAAGCACCTCATCCCCCACCTCCTCTGGTTATGACAATGATGATGGTATGGCACCCAATGCACAAATATTATTCCAAGACATAGGTAGCAATGCTGGTTTAACCGGTTCTGGATCATCGCCGATGTGGCAACAAGCTTATGATGCTGGGGCCAAAATCCATTCCAACAGCTACGGTGCCTCAACTTTTGGTGAATACGTCTCATCTGATAAAAACCTGGATGACTCATTGCGTGATTTGGATAACATGATTATCCTGTTTGCGGCAGGCAATGATGATGGATTCAGTGGTACCACCAGCTCACCTGGCAACTCAAAGAACGGCTTAACTGTTGGCGCTTTGAACCATGGTGACAGCGACGCCGTGGCCAGTTATTCAAATGGCGGACCCACAGATGATGGTCGCTTAAAACCAGACATTTCTGCCACAGGAACTTCAATTGGTTCGGCAGCTGGCGACAGCAATAATTCAAACGCCATAGATGCACCCTCTCGACGTTCCACCAGCGGCACCTCAATGGCCACACCCATTACCGCAGGTGCTACAGCCTTATTACGCCAATATTTTACGGATGGTTTTTATCCAACTGGCATCAAAAACAGCAATGACAGCTACACTCCCAGCGGTCAATTGATGAAAGCCATGCTACTCAACGGAACCAACACCGATGTTGGCTTTTTCTCCAACCGAGCCGGTTGGGGTAAAGTTTGGTTAGAAAACACCTTGCATTTTGCCGGTGATCAGAGATTCTTTAGGTTCTGGGATGTAACCCATGACAGTGGTTTAAACACGGGTGACAGTCTCGATTTTGAGGTTGTGGTAAATCCTGGCGAGGAATTTCGAGCCACATTGGCTTGGTATGATTTATCTGGTCCAACGGGTTCAGGCGTGACCTTGGTTAACAACCTGGACTTGAGTGTGACCACACCAGATGGCACCTATCTAGGTAATCGCTTCAGTGGCTCAGAATCAACCACAGGCGGCTCTGCTGATGCCATCAACAATGTCGAGCAAGTGCGTTTCACCAGCCCCACTGGAGGTGCTTATCAAATCACAGTGGATGCCACCAACATCCCAGGTGATGGCACCTTAGGTTCTGATCAACAAGGATTTGCATTGGTGGTTTCGGGTGATTTAGATACGCCAGAGTTGAATGCGGCTGATTTAATTTTCAGCAACGGGTTTGATTCAGACCTGCCAACAAACCTGATTGCCACGGACCTGGGCACCACTGGAATCGGCTTGAATTGGGACAGCCTCAACAATGCCAGCAGTTATGAAATCTATCGCAGTAACGGCACCTGTGCTTCGATGGAGCCAGGAACCATGCGTTACATTGGCAGCGAAATAGGAACTGCATTTATCGACAGTGAGACCACCGGTGGTTACGAGTACGCCTATCAAGTTCGTGCCGTAAACAGCGGTTTTGTCAGTCCCTACTCTAACTGTGTTGATATCACATCTGATCAGGCCTGTCTGCTGCCTCCAGCATTCAACGCCAACGCATCAGCCATAGACAACAATGTCAATGCCAGTTGCAGCATTGGACTCACTTGGCCCAGTGCTGTGAGCAATTGTCCGACCGTCTCTGATGTCAGCTACAACATCTATCGCTCCACAAATCATAATTTTGTGGCTGATGCCACCAGCTTACTTGACACTGTTACCAATGCCACCAGTTACAGTGACTCATCAGCGGATGCCGATGTGCCCTACTTCTATCGCATTGAGGCAGTCAACAACGGCAACGCTGCTGATTTATCGCCAGAACTGGCTGCAACCGCACTGGGAACACCAACCGGCAGTGTTGGCACTTTCAGCGACGATGTTGATAACAGCTTACTAATGAACTTATCAGGCACTTGGTCGGTATCCAATGACCGTGCCAGCAATGGCACACTGAGTTATCGCAGCACCTTTGAAGGCGCATCAACTTATACATCAAACACCTGCGCGCGTATGGTTTCACCATTGATTGAAATACCCGCCTCTGGCTCACCCAGTATTGATTACCAAGCTTGGTACCAGATTGAGGCAGAATGGGATGGTGTGGTGGTTGAAATATCAACTGATGGCGGCAACAACTGGAGTGACTTACCACCTGTCGGCGGTTACCCCAGTGACTTCAGCGAAACATTGAACCCACCCATCAACGCCTGTGGCTACCCAGCCTCCCAAGGCGCCTTTGGTGGCGCTTCTTCAGGCTTCGATCCATTTGCTCATGACTTATCAGCATACTCAGGCGAGTCGGTATTAATCAGATGGAGCTTTTCAACTGATCCCGGTTATGAAGAGGAAGGCTTTTATATTGATCAAATCAACTACAATGATGTCATCACATACGGTAGCTGTAACTGATTTTTGAGTTGAAGATCTGTGTTTACAAAACCGCTGTCTGTAAAGTCAGCGGTTTTTTTATTTCCGGTCAATAAAACCACAACAGGGTTGGAATCATGGTTCGAGCAGAGCTCTTATTATGGAATCAGGGACAAAGTTAATTCATCTGCCAGTTACAGGTCGCTGGAAAAAACTTCCTCCAGAACGTGGAAAGAACCAAATACGACAATCCTATCATTGACATCTGACAGCGACTTGGCTGCCTGCAGTGCCGTTTCACCATCTTCAAACTGTGACAACACCCCCACATCATCTGCTAGAGTAATCTTCAATTCATCGATTGGCATGGCTCTTTGGTTGTTTAATGGAAAAATCAACCAATGACTGAATTCACCTACCAACTCACCCAGCCATGATGCCAAGTTTTTATCAGCCAATACTGAAAAAACAGCCCGGGTCTGTCCCGCAACGGGATGATCATGTAAATATTTGGCCAATTGTTGCGCAGATTGTCGGTTATGCGCCACGTCAGCCACCACCAGTGGCTTATTGTTCATGATTTGCAGTCTGCCATTGATATGCCATGATGACAGCGCATGGTTCAACTGCTTGGTATTGAACTCATAACCCAAAGTGATCAATACAGTCAAAGCCGAGGCAAAATTTTGGATTTGGTAATCACCCAACAACTGGGGTTTATTTAGACCAGTAAAACGCCGGTCAGACTGAACATAATCAAAACCCACATCTGTCATTGCCAGCTGATAATCAATACCCTGTTGATAGAGTCTGGCTCCAATGCTTTCGGCTTGTTCAATGATCGCTGTTGGGGTGTTACTTGCACCAAAAATAATCGGCTTTTCAGCACGCATGATACCGGCCTTCTCCATGGCAATGGCCTCGATGGTATCACCCAACCATTGTGTGTGGTCTAAGTCCACAGTGGTGATAACGCAAGCGTCGGCATCCAGAACGTTGGTGGCGTCCAGTCTGCCACCCAGCCCAACTTCAAGCACCATCACTTCCACTCGATGCTCAATAAACACCAACAGAGCAGCTAAAAAAGCATACTCGAAATAAGATAAATTGATGGTTCCCTTGGCCTCATCTATTGTGTTGAATGCTTTGAGGATTTCATCATCTGTTGCCAGGGTATCATTGACCTCAATGCGCTCATTGAATTTAAACAAGTGTGGAGAAGTGAAAGCACCGTATGTTTTGTTCTGGGTTTTCAGTAAGGAGCAGATTGCGGCAACAGTAGAACCTTTGCCATTGGTACCCCCCACAGTGATGATTTGTGGTAGCTCAGAGGCTATGGCTAATTGCTCAATGACCAGCTGCAAACGGTCCAGGCCCAAATCAATCTTATATTGATTCAGCTCGTCTAGTTTGATTGCTAGGGCTGATTTCGCAGACGTTTTATTCTGTCCCTTTGGGGTGGTCATCGGCCACAATGATTTCATCTGGTTCAACGGCTGATTCATCGGTCAGAACAGCTGCTTGAGGCAATGGCTTCAATAAATCCAGTATCTGAGCAATGCGATCGCTCAAATCATGGCGAGTCACTATCATATCAATTGCCCCTTTTTCTAATAAAAACTCACTGCGTTGGAAACCCTCTGGGAGGGTCTCACGAACAGTTTGTTCAATCACCCGAGGTCCAGCAAAACAAATCAAGGCATTGGGCTCTGCAATGTTGATGTCACCCAACATCGCCAACGAAGCCGATACGCCACCTGTGGTTGGGTTAGTTAACACCGAAATATATGGCAAACCCGCCATTTTCATGCGTTTAAGGGCCGCAGCAGTTTTCGACATTTGCATCAGCGAAAACAGAGACTCTTGCATTCTGGCGCCACCAGATGCTGCAAAATTTATCAAAGGCAAACCTTGTTCCAGGGCCAGATGTGCGGCACGGACAAATTTCTCACCCACCACTGATCCCATGGATCCACCCATGTATTTAAAATCAAAGGCTGTGACTACCACATCACGCCCCTTAAGCTGGCCTTTTACCGCCACCAAAGCGTCATTTTCGCCAGTGCTTTTTTGCGTGGCCACAATGCGGTCTTTGTATTTCTTACTGTCTTTGAACTTTAATGGGTCTTCTGGCTTGACGTTGGCTGCAATTTCTTCTATTGGCGCATCATCAAGAAAAAACTCAATTCGATCACGACCTGACAGAGAATCATGGTGGCCACATTTGGGGCAAACCTTACCTTGTTTTAATGATTCTGGTTGGTACAAAACAGCCTCACAAGATTTGCACTTTCCCCACAAACCTTCCGGTATGTTCTTTTTCTTGTTACCGCCTTCGGTGCGAATACGCGATGACATTATTTTTTGGAACCAGCTCATTGAAACCCCACAAAGTTTTTCTAATTTGGCCGTTGATTATAACGAATCTAATGCCGTTCTGATAGGTTTGATGAAATCAGCAATGACTTTAGCTGCAGTTGCAGCATCATCACAATCACCTAAAGCAGAGACCAACGCGCTGCCTATCACCACCGCATCTGCCACTTCTGCCACCGCAACAGCAGATGCCGCGTCTTTGACACCAAAGCCCACAGCTACAGGTAAATCCGTGTGTTGTTTGATCTTTTTGATGTCTGCATTAACTGAATCAGCATCCAAGTCAGCGGAACCTGTAACGCCCTTCAAAGCAACGTAATAAACAAAACCTGAGGCATGTTCACAAATCATCGTCATGCGCTTTTCAGTGGTGGTTGGAGCGATTAAAAATATTTGCTCTAACTGATTGGTTTTCAATTGCTGCAGGATATCTGAAGACTCTTCAGGTGGACTATCAACCAATAAAAGCGCATCAACACCCGCTGATTTGGCTGCTGAGACAAAATGATCGTGGCCCATACATTCCACTGGATTGAGGTAACCCATCAACACCACTGGCGTGCTGTTGTTTTGTTGGCGGAATTGTTTGACCAAATCTATGGTTTTTTCAATACCTATGCCTTGTTTAATGGCTGATTCAGATGATTTTTGAATCACTGGTCCATCGGCCATAGGGTCTGAAAAAGGCATTCCCAGTTCAATCACGTCGGCGCCTTGGCGTACCAACTCGTGCATGATATCAACTGTCAAGTGAGGATGTGGATAGCCAGCAGTCACAAAAGGGATCAGCGCTTTTTTATTATCCAAATCTCTGAATGTCTGTAACAAACGGCTCATACCATCACCCCTTCAATTGCAGCAATGGTGTGGACGTCTTTGTCGCCACGTCCAGATAAATTCACGATGATATTTTGACCGGGTTGCATGGTTGCAGCTAACTTTTGCGCATAGGCCACAGCATGCGCGGTTTCTAATGCTGGCAGAATACCCTCAATTCTGGTTAAATCATGAAAACCCTTCAAAGCTTCATCATCGTTTATAGTAACGTACTTGGCTCGACCTGTTTCATTGAGGAAAGCATGCTCAGGACCAACGCCTGGATAATCCAAACCCGCTGATACAGAATGAGTTTCTATGATTTGTCCTTGGCTATCTGACATGACATAAGTGCGGTTGCCATGCAACACACCCACTTTACCTGCGGTGATAGATGCAGCGTGCTCTTTGGTTTCAGGCCCCAATCCACCAGCCTCAACGCCATAAATAGCGACTGACTCATCATCTAAAAAGGGGTGAAATAAACCAATGGCGTTTGAACCACCGCCCACACAAGCCACCAAAGCATCTGGTAGGCCGCCAACTTTTTCAGCAAATTGCTTCTTGGTTTCTTTACCGATGACTGAATTGAAGTCCCTAACCATTTGCGGATAAGGATCAGGTCCAGCCACGGTGCCTATGATATAAAAAGTATCATCTACGTTGGTCACCCAATCACGCATCGCTTCGTTCAATGCATCCTTCAATGTTTTGGAGCCTGAATCGACACTGCGAACCTCGGCACCCATCAGTTTCATCCGATAAACGTTGATGGCTTGGCGTTCGATATCAACTTCGCCCATGTAAACCACACATTCCAAGCCCATACGGGCACAAACTGTTGCCGTGGCAACACCATGCTGTCCAGCACCGGTTTCAGCAATGATGCGTTTCTTGCCCATCGCCTTGGCCAGCAAAATCTGCCCTACGGTGTTGTTAATCTTATGCGCCCCAGTGTGGTTTAAGTCTTCACGTTTGAGCCATATATTGGCACCACCGGAATGTTTGGTTAAACGTTCGGCCAAATACAAAGGAGACGGGCGTCCCACATAATCAGCCAAATCTTGATTGAACTGAGCCAAAAACTCAGGATCATGTTTTAAACGGGCATAGGCTTGGTTGAGCTCCTCTAAACAGTGCATCAGTGTTTCACTGGCAAACACGCCGCCAAATTGGCCAAAATGGCCTTTGCTATCTGGGTATTCTGAGTATTTTATGGTCATAGGTCTGTGAGTTCTGTTAATGTTAATAATGATTGTGGTTTTTTATGTTATTTCAATGGCTTTTACTTGTTGCATAAAAGACATCATTTTATTGGCCGATTTTACGCCTTTCATTTCTTCAATTCCACTGCTGATATCAATAAATTCGGCACCAGTTGAGAGTATCGCATCGGCGACGTTGTTTTCATGTAAACCACCAGCTAAAATCATTTTTTCTTTGTGTTGTTCAGGAAATTGGAACCACTCGAAAGCGTGTCCAGAACCTCCCGACTGCTGTTTACCAAAAGTATCCAACAAAAAAGCTTCGGCGTTGGGGTATTGGTCAAAATAGCTGAGATAATCAGCTGTGCTGAGCATGGGTATGGCCTTCCAATAACGGTGTTTGAACTGCTCACAAAACCCAGCCGTCTCAAAACCATGAAACTGTAAGACATCTGGATAACAAGAATCAATCACTTTATTGACATATTCTGCTGGGTGATCAGCAAATAAGACCACTGTGATTAATTGCATTTTTTTGGCGGCATCAATAAGTTCTTTGGCCAACTCCATATCAACATAACGAGGACTTTTTTCAACCAATACAAAACCGACTGCATCAGCACCCGATTCTGCTGCCCAATGAAGTTCATGGTGCTTTTTTAAGCCACAGAATTTAACTTTAATCTGTTTCATTTGGAGGGACTCTATAGGAATGGGGATACGTGACACCAGTAAACATCAGTCCATTAGGTGGTGCAGTCATCCCTGCTTTGGTGCGATCCTTACCTAGCAACACCTCTTCAACCCATTGTACAGGCCGCTCTGCTTTACCTACTTTAAGCAATGTGCCAACAATATTTCTGATCATATGGTGCAAAAAAGCGTTGGCCCTGAATTCACAAATGATATGATCCCCAACCTGATAAACACGCGCTTCATGCATGGTTCTCACTGGATTATTGGCCTGACATTTACTGGAACGGAAGGCATTGAAATCATGTTCACCAAGTAAATACTGAGCGGCTTCATGCATTTTTTTATGATCCAGCGGTGGCAACACCCAAGTCAGTTGATGACGATTAATGGCCGGACGCACTTTGCGGCATAAAATACGGTATTGGTAACTGCGACTGGTGGCAGAAAACCGAGCGTGGAATGTATCATCAACCTGTTTTGCCCAAAGTACCGATACGCCCTCATGGATGGCGGTGTTGACACCCAGCACCCATTGTCTGGGAGTGCGAACTGCCGTGGTTTCAAAATGGATGATTTGTTGGGTGGCACTGACACCAGTGTCGGTGCGTCCAGCACAGATGACCCTGACTGGATGGTTTGCCACCTTGCTGACTGCTTTTTCTAAACATGACTGAACAGTGGGTTCTTGTTTCTGAGTTTGAAAGCCATAAAAAGGTTGGCCATCATATTCAACACCAAAGGCTATGCGCATAAAAAAAGCCGAATTAAAAAATCCGGCTTATTATAAATGAATGTCGTCAATGCTTCATTCAATTTAACGCTTGCATTGCATCACATGTTATCCATTAAGTTTTTGGCTTCTGCAATCTGTTCTTCACTGCCCTCTGCAAAAACTTCGTCTAACAAATTCTTAGCACCTTCTGCATCACCCATCTCTATGTAGGCTTTGGCTAAATCTAATTTGGTGCTGATGGCATCAGCGTCTTCCATCAGATCTTCTAGACCCAGGTCAATTTCATCATCCACTCCAGACTCCATATCATCATCCTCAAAACTATCTTGACTGTCTTCTTCAGAAATATCCAGCATATTGTTAAATTCATCTTCTGCTGCTTCTGAAGTATCGTTCACAGCATCTGCGACTGCTTCAACAGCCTCATCTGCCAAACTGGTTTCGATGTCATCTGCTTGCTCTAATTCTTCCAGTTCCTCGTCTAAATCAAAATCAAAGGCTTCATCATCAAAACTGAAATCATCTGCATCTTCATCACTTGAGTCTTTAGAATCATCTTCTCCGTCAGACATGATGTCATCCAACTCATTTTCTAAATCAGCCAAAACTTCATCGGCTTCATCTGTTGAGTCTTCATCAGCATCATTGGTTTCTGCTTCATCAAGTTCAAAATCATCCAAATCAAAATCATCTAAGTCATCTGCTTTGACTTCAACCGCATCGTCCTCAGCTTCATCATCTGAAGGATCTTCTGTCATAGACTCGACCTCAGCGTCATCCACTTTGGCGTCCTCGTCATCATCAAAGTTCACACCAGCCAAAGTTTCAGAATGATCAACTGTGTCAGACATGTTACTGTCAAAGTCATCATCGTCATTCAAAAAGCCGTCCAAATCAAAGCCATCATCTTCTTTAACCTTGGTTGTTTCTATCTCTTCATCAAGGTCACTGGAGAACTCGTCACCCTCATCGCTTGTGTCACCATCATCCCCATCGAAGTCAATACTGCTGTCCAATTCTGCCAAAACATCATCTTCATCTGACTCAAATTCATCGGCTTGGTTGGTATCATCCATCAACGGTTGATTCATTTTAGTGTCAGCTGAATCTTCACTGCCATCAGATTCTGGTTTATCACGGCCTTTGATGTCATCAAGGAAACTTCCTCCTTCTTCCTCATCGTCGCCAGAGCCACCCAACATTTTTGGTACAAACAAGAGCGCAATTAATGCCACCAGACCAATCAATAACCACATCAGGTTGTCCATGACAAAGCCCATGGCTTTTTCAACAAACGAAGGTTCTGGTTTGCGTTTTACCACAGGAATTGAGGAAGATGTCACTGGTTTGTCAGTGCTGGCTTGCTCTGCATCATCGGCCTCAATGTTTGGCTCAGCTGCGGTATCATCGATACCATCAACTGCCAAACTCAATTCACCCTCGGTGGCTGAGTCATCATTAACTGTATCCCAAACATCATCGGCTGTGGCAGCTGCATCAGAACCATTATCAACGGTTAAGTTATCATTTATATTTTCGTCAACTTCTTCACCTGCTTGCTCCAATTGGTTTTCCAAATTGGCCAAGCCATCATCTGCAATTTCTAAAACTTCCTGTTGTTGATCAACAATTTCTTCCAGCTCTGAAATACGCTCTTTCAATTCACTGTTTTCTGATTCAGTGGTCAACAAGTCCTCTTCAGCTGCCATCGCAGCTTCAGCAGAAGTTTCATCTGCATTGCTTTGACCATTGTCGGAATCACCAGCGTCACTGCCTGATAATTGCACGCCATAGTCTAAGCTTGAGGCAGGCTCTTGATAACTGTCTTGTGTTGCTGTTTCAGTTTGAATGGAACTATAGTCTTGGCTCGATGGTGCCCATGACTGGTTGTGTGACTTGACCTGCTCCAGTGCCTCAGAATAGGCAATGTTTCTGGCATCATCCGCATCGGGCAAGTTCAATTCGCTGCCCTTGATTAATTGGTTGATGTTGTTGTCGATGAAAGCACTGGGGTTGGCGTTGTAAATAGCCATAACCATTTGATGGGTGGTTAAATCCCCGGCCTTATTGTTATTGGCTATGCTCCATAAGGTATCACCGGTTTGAACCGTTATTGAATCGGGGTTGGTTGTAGCCAACATTTCAGTTGTTGTGACTTGCTCAGATGGGCGCTCATATTCAGCCACATCTTCATTGGTATAGGTGACAGTCTCTGTTGCAATTTCTTCAGCAGGAGTCGCCTCTTCTTCAGCCACAGGCTCAATGACTTCCGATTCAACTATGGGTTCAACCACAACATCATTATTCAATGCAGCGGTGACGTTACTCGACTCATATACCGGTGGATCGAGCAATATGGTAAATTCTCGTAAAATTCGGCCGTTACTCCAATTCACATCTAACAGCAAACTCACAATGGGTTCAGTGACAGGACCATTGGAAGTCACATTGATTTGATAGGGATTTTCCTCATCGAAAGCAACCATGATATTTGCTGGCACAAACGATTTATCTAATCCAACTTTCTGGTAGTCTGCACTGCTGGCCAATTGGACTTGAAGTTCACCCAGCTCTTCTTCGGCATTGGTGATCAAGTCTATGCTAGATCTCAGTGGTTCGTTTAAGGCAGAATACACCTGTATTTTGCCCATTCCAAGCGACAATGATGACTGTGAGACGATGGTTAAGCCTATAACCAAGGCCAATAAAATCAATTTTTGCTTCATAATTTACCCAATGCTTCTCTGTTTTATAAGGATATCGTTATTGATGGTAACTAATTCTACAATAAAAATCCAAGAATTTATCTAAAAAAAGTGTGCTAACTTACTCTTTTATCCAGTATTTTTATTAATTCCTCAGCAATTTGCACGCTATTTAAGGCCGCACCTTTGCGGATATTATCTGACACAATCCATAGATTGATGCCGTTTTCATAGGAAATGTCTTCACGAATTCGACCCACATACACAGCATCATTGCCCGCACTGTGAACTGCTGGAGTTGGAAATCCCAACGAAGCTGGATCATCGAGCAACTCAACACCTGGGGCATTCTGCATCAAATGCTTCACTTCATCTGCGGTTATCTTTTCGCGTGTCTCAATATGTACTGCCTCTGCATGACCATAAAAAACTGGTACACGAACACATGTTGGATTGACTTGAATGCTCCTGTCACCAAGAATCTTTTGAGTTTCCCAAACCATTTTCATTTCTTCTCGGGTGTAACCATTGTCTTGAAATTGATCAATTTGTGGAATCACATTGAAAGCGATTTGCTGGGAAAAGGCTTGGGTTTTCAGCGGCTTGAAATTCAATATAGATCTGGTCTGTTCTGATAATTCATCAATGCCTTTGTTACCAGCACCTGATACCGACTGATAAGTGGCCACATTGATTCGCTCGATACCGACCTTACTATGAATGGGAGCCAACGCCACCAACATCTGCATGGTGGAACAATTCGGATTGGCAATGATGTAGGTGTTTTGATACGACTCGATGGCATTGGCATTAACTTCAGTCACCACCAATGGCACATCCTCTTCATTGCGAAAGTAAGAGGTATTATCAATCACTACACATTTGGCATTGGCTGCAATCGGCGCATAATGTGCCGAAACACTGCCACCAGCAGAAAACAAAGCCAAATCTGCTTGTTTGAAATCAAATTCGGCTAAATTACCCACACGCACCTGCTTATTATTGAAATCAATCAATTCACCAGCACTTTTTTCACTGGCCAAAGGGTAAAGGTTTGCTATTGGAAATTGCCTTTCTTGCAGAATCTCCAGCATTGTTTTGCCCACCGCACCGGTGGCCCCAACGACGGCTACATTGTATTTTTTAGTCATATTATTTTGCTATTTTTTCAGATTGGGTTTGGGCATTATGCCGCATGATATGGTCCATCAACACCAAGGCCATCATGGCTTCAACTATGGGTGTGGCACGGATACCAACACATGGATCATGTCTGCCTTTGGTGACCACTTCAATGGCATTGCCATCAATGTCGATACTTTTTCCTGGTATCCTTAATGAAGAGGTGGGTTTAAAAGCCACACTCAAAGTCACGTCTTGACCGGTTGAAACACCTGCTAAAATTCCACCGGCATGATTGCTGGTGAATTCATCATCAATGATTTCATCTCGATGCACTGTGCCATTTTGCGCAACCGCATCAAAACCAGCACCAATCTCGACCCCTTTGGTGGCGTTGATGCTCATCATCGCCAATGCCAACTCAGCATCCAGCTTGCCATAAACAGGTTCTCCCAAACCGGCCGGCACATTAACCGCCTTGGCATTGATTCTGGCACCAACTGAATCACCAGATTTTCGTAAAGCATCCATGTAAGCATCTAACTCTGGCACCCGCTCAATGACGCCAGTAAAAAACGGACTTTCATCAATTCGGGATAAATCACCTGCTTCCAGTTCAATATCACCCAATTGGGCCAACCAAGCAGTGATGGTGATGTTGTAATTATCGAATAACCATTTGCGTGCCAAAGCACCTGCCGCCACACGCATGGTGGTCTCACGGGCGGATGAACGTCCACCGCCGCGATAATCACGCACGCCATACTTTTTCCAGTAACTGTAATCAGCATGTCCCGGACGAATTTGTTTGGCGATGTTGGTGTAATCCTTACTCCTGGCATCGGTGTTTTCAATGATCAAAGCAATTGGGTGCCCTGTGGTGACACCCTCAAACACGCCTGAGACGATTTGCACATCGTCTTTCTCTTTGCGTTGTGAAGTGTGCCGAGACTGGCCACTGGCACGGCGAACCAATTGGCTTTTGATTTCTTCGGCCGTGATTGACATACCTGGCGGAAAACCGTCAAGGACGCAGCCAATGGTGCTGCCATGGGACTCTCCAAAAGAAGTGAAACGAAGGATTTTACCAAATGTATTATGTGACATTGTCTTGAAGAAACGATTTAAACAAAGGGTTGTACTTTAACAAATCCTCGCGGCTAAAAACACATATTCCTTGGCCACCCATGCTTAAATGAACCCATTCGAATGAGATGTCAGGAAAAAAATCCTCCAGCACCTCATCATTGTATCCCACTTCCAAAAACAAAAAGCCTTGTTCACTCAAATGGTTGGGCGCTTCGAATAGAATTTTCACTGGAATTTCCATGCCTGAACGATCACTCACCAAGGCTTGTTTCGGTTCATAAGTGTATTCATCCGGTAACGCTGCAAACTCCTCTTCATCAACATACGGTGGGTTACTGACAATCAAATCGTATTGACCTGAAATCTCAGCAAACAAATCAGACTCAATCACACTGACATTGGCCCCCAGACCCAGCAGTCTTTTGTTGGTCTTGGCCAACTCCAAGGCATCACTGCTGATGTCAGAGACATCAACTTGTGCTTGTTCGAAGTAATGAGCAATGGCCAATCCGATACAGCCTGACCCAGTGCATAAATCAAGTACGGTGGTTGCTGTCTCAAACCCTATCCAGGGATTGAATCCCAAGTCAATCAATTCAGCGAAAGGCGAACGTGGTATGAGGACACGGTGATCAACCTTGAAACGCAAACCAGCAAACACAGAAAAACCAACCACATATGCCATCGGTATGCGCTGTTCAACCCTTTTTCTCAACAGGTTCTCGGCCTGTAGTTTTTGTTCGGGATGTACTTCATAGTCAGGTTGGGTGTTGAATGTGGCATAATCCATGTCCAAAACGAACATCAATAACAGCAGAACTTCATCCTCTGCAGTCTCTACACCATGACCATAATATAAATTCCTGCTCGATAAAAAACCCACTGATTGGTCAAATAATTCCCTGAGTGTTGTGCTCACTTATTTCGCCTTCACAAAAAAAGTTATACAATGCCTGTTTTTGTCATTTAGGTCAATCCCCAAATTAATGATTATGTTAAAAAATATCACTGGTCTTATGTTGTTGCTGATCACGGGTGGCTTGCTTTCTGGTTGTCAGCAAAATGATGCAGGTAGCATCCATGAATTACCTTTCAAAGCATTGAAGCTATTTCCTCAAGGAAAATCCTTCTCAGGCTTTGAGCTTGTTAGCCACAAAAACCAGCCATGGCAAGCGGAAGATTTCAAGGGTGACTTTTCAGTGTTGTTCTTTGGCTTTGCCAATTGCCCTGACATCTGCCCCACCACTTTATTGGACATGCAAAAAATAGATAAAAGCTTAACCGAGCAAAACATCGAAAGCCCAAGGTTTGTGTTCATTTCGGTTGACCCCGATCGTGATACCCCAGAACTACTGAATGATTACATCAATTTTTTCAATCCTGAGTTTTATGCCTTAACTGGAGATGCGCCAAACATCCTATCAATTGCCTCACAAATTGGTGTGGCTTATAAAGTGGCTGAGCATCAACCCGGTGATTTAATTTATGATGTTGATCATGCATCGGCCCTTTTTATTTTAGATGAAAAAGGCGAGCGCATTGGGATTTTTACCGCACCGCATGACATCAACGAAATCACCCATGATTTGGCTTTATTAATGGAGTCAGCATGAAGCAATTGGCCTTGGTTTTTCAATACATCTTGCCGCATCGGTTGTTATCCAGGCTGATGTATTATTTGATGCGCATTCGATTCAAGCCGATAAAAAACATGACCTTGAATCTCATGATCAACAAATTCAACATCAATTTGGATGAAGCAGCATCAAAAAACTATGACGATTATGAACACTTCAATGCTTTTTTCACCCGAGCACTGAAAGACGGCACACGTCCAATCGATGAGAGCAAAGACAGTTTGGTGTCACCCGTTGATGGCGTCATATCACAGATGGGCGCGATTGAACATGACGCCATATTTCAAGCCAAAGGACACCATTACAGCATCAGCGACTTGTTGGCCACAGAAATGACGGAAGATTTTATTGATGGCCAATTCATGACCATCTATCTGTCACCCAAAGATTACCACCGCCTCCATGCACCTTTAAATTGTGACCTCAAAAGTATGCGCCATGTACCCGGGCGCTTATTCAGTGTGGCTGACTGGACCACGCAGAAAATTCCACGGTTATTCGCTCGCAATGAACGGTTAATCAATCATTTGCACACCCCCATTGGACATGTGGCTTATGTCTATGTAGGCGCCATTTTGGTCTCGAGCATTGAGACCGTCAGTAATGGAGTTATTACACCGCCGTATGCTTCCCAAGTGACCGATCTTTTGGTGCAAGGGCAAAGTCAGTATAAAAAAGGCGAAGAAATGGGCCGTTTTAACATGGGTTCAACAGTGGTTCTTTTATTTCCCAAAAATACCGTTACATTTGAAACTGGCCTGCAAGCTGGTTCAGCTGTTAAGCTGGGTGAAAAAATTGCTTCATTAAATGGAATTTCCAAGTAAAAATGTGGTCTGAAAGTACATGAAAAACATAACGCGTATTAAATACCTACTGTTCATGGTGATGTTCATAATTGCTATATCAGCTTCGGGTCAATCGACCAAAAGTGATTTATTGCCAGAGGCTAACCGAGACTTCAGTTTTGATTACCAAGACATCCAGCCGATTAAGTTCGAGTCATTCGCGGCTGCAGCCGAATGGGCTGATGTGGTCGCTGTGGCACAAGTGATTAATGTTGATTACGAACAAACCCGTGATATCAATACCAAAGGACAAGCCTTTTTGAACGTGTTGGTGCCATACAAGGGTACACAACGCAACGAGCTTTTGATTGTCAGCAGTAAAGGTTTTGACGATCACGTTTGTTATTATCCAGACCGTGACGGTGAAGGCGAACGCTTTTTGGTGTTTTTAAAAGCAGCCAACAGCGACGGCGAATACCATGGATTTAACCCTTATTGTCAATTACAAGTGTTGTTAACAGACACGGGTGAGTTCGCATTGCGCTATCCACTGGACATAGATTTTGCTTTGGCGCCTGAATCTATCAGAACCTTGAATTTCAATGACCCCCACTCTCAGATTGATGCCACCGAGTGGACTGGGTTAGCCAGAGCAGCGCACCAACAGAAATACCAGTCGACACTTGAAGAAGATGAAGACACGTTTCAAAAATACTACTTTCTGAACTACACCCAAGGGGTGATGATTTACGAAATAAGAAAATTGATGAACCTCAAAGTCCAACCCAGAATCAGCTCCAAACAAATGTAACAACCATAACCTCACAGTTTTCAGCATTCATTTTTAAGAACAAACAGGTTATCAGCTTTTATTTGTCAGTCAGTAACTACTGATAGACATCAAAATCAGCACTGCCATTGTAGGTCCTGGTCCATGAATCATGACCCACACCAGGATATATCACCATACTGACATCATCAGGATCCGATGCATCCCAAGCCAATATCTGATTGATTGGGGTGCGGGTCCATTCATTCCTACCACACCATCGGCATCACCATGAAAAGCCCATAATGGCACCGTACCAAGTGCACATCCTGCGGCATTGAAAGCGGCCCTGCCATCACCAGCAATCGACACCATGGCAGCGAGTTCTTCATTTAAACCACAAATATATAACAACAGCGGAAATGTTTGCTCACCCATAACATTGCCCAGTGATAGGTATTCATACTATACCTTTGAGTGGCAGCCGTTGAAGCCAAAACACGCGGAGTCATTCGACTGGATGAGGGTTGATCGACTTTGGGGATAAGAGGCAAGTCAAGTTTTTCAAAAAACTGCCATAAAGATGGCCGATACTGGCTGAACGAACCAACAACCAAGCAAAATAATTAAGGCAAATTTGTTCATAATAATGAGCAGCAATAAATCACACATTTTAGAAATTTACACTGTACGAAATTTTGATGTATTCTGCAAAATCAAACACACCCAATAATTTAACAGTAAAATCAACAACATAGACAATCATGAATTTATGTACTATGATGTTAACAACGTCAACCCTAAAACAGCTGATCAGAAAGATGAGTTCTGACTGGCAAAAAATATAGGGGAAAATCAATGAATAAAGTTTATTCAATTCTGTTCTTATTATTAACTGTTCCTGCTTTGTGTGTAGCAGAGGACAAACCACCTCAAGTCATCTCAGATGCTTGGACCATGATTCCAAAAGCCGGTCATGAGGCTAAATTTGAGGAAGCGCTGAAGGCACACCTTAAATTTCGCCACGACAACGGCGACACACGTCATTGGGACACATACAGGCCGGTTACTGGTGATTCACTGAATCGCTACATTGTCAGGTCATGCTGCCAACCATGGGCTGAGCAAGACAGTTACCGCAAATGGTCCAACGAAACCCTAGGCAACCATTTCAACGAAAATGTTCACCCTCATGTTGAAAAATACATGCATAACTTTGGCGAAGTTGATATGGACAACAGCAATTGGGGTGAAGGTGTTGAGGCCAATTATGTCGGCGTCACATACTGGAATATTAAACCAGGCAAAGGTGGTCAGGCATCAGATGCCATCAAACAAATGAGCACCCTAGCGAAAGAGAATGATTGGCCAAGAAGCTGGTCATGGAGCTATCCAGTTGGTGGCGATCACAGGGTGATGCTGGCCACACCATTTAAAAACTTTGCTGACATGGCACCGATGGAAGAAAACTTCTACCAGTTTGCCATGAGTCACATGAAAGAGAAAAAAGTCAAAGAAATGTTCAAAAATTTTAACGGTTCTTTCAGTGGTTCAAGTTACGGCATCTACAGGCATGACAAATCACTGTCGATGCACCATGATGAAAAAGAATAATTTCAGCCACAAGTAATAAAAAAGGGGTCATTGACCCCTTTTTTTATGTTCCCCAAAAACAACGATTCGTTCACGAATTATTAAGCCAAACCTAGTTATTATGAGCACACTTAAAAAAACATGACAATTATTCAATGAAAACAACAACGATATTTATTGCCATTATCTTACTGACAGGCTGTTACACCAATGATCCCTATACCGGTGACCAAAAAGTACGTAAAAGTGTCAAATACGGCGCTGCAGGTGCCATTGTGTGCGGCCTGATAGGCGCTACCAGAGACTCTAAGAGTGCCCGTAATGCAGCTGCAGGTTGTGCCGCCATTGGTGCAGGGGTGGGTGCCTACATGGATCACCAAGAGGCCGAATTACGTCGTGAACTACAAGGCACCGGAGTGCAGGTGCGCAGAGATGGTGACCAAATTCAACTCATTATGCCGAGCAACATCACTTTCAACACTGCTGAATACAACATCAAAAGCAGCTTTTACCCCAGTCTTAATGCTGTTGCTAAAGTGCTGTATAAATATAAGGACACGGTCTTGGATGTGATTGGTCACACTGATTCAGTTGGTAAAGATGAATACAACCGCGAACTATCTTATCAGCGCGCCTACAGTGTTGCTGATTATTTGGCTGCTCAAGGTGTTCCCGGAAACCGCCTGTCCCCTTTGGGATTGGGTGAGTCACAGCCCATCGCTGATAACAACACCGAATATGGGCGAGCTCAAAACCGCCGGGTTGAACTGTACATCACCGCTGATCCACAGTAATAAGCGATTCACATAAAAAAAGCCAAGGTTTGAGGCCTTGGCTATTTCTTACACTTCAAGTTAAATCAATTACTTAAATACGTCATCTATTGGTACGATGTCTACATTTTCTGATTCAATCTTCAACGGATAATCCTGAATCACTTCATCCTCTGCCAATAACTCAGCTGGCTTTTCAGAGTTGTAAGTCATGGCTGAAGTGGTGTCGTTAACCAATCTGTTTTTCATGTCAGTGCCGTCACTGGTAATGAATACAAATTGGATGTCATCAGTCTGCAGGTGTTTCTTGATGACTTGATTAACACCATCAACTGTCAGCTTGTCCAAGCCCTCTTTGACCAGAGTGACAAAGTCAGTGGTGCCATAAAAATCTGCATCCATCTGATAACCTAACACCCGATCCTGACCTTTCAGTAATAACCCAGCATACTTACTTAAGAATGCTTTGGTGGCAGTGAATTGCTCTTCACTCATACCATTCTCAATCAACTTCTCCAGCTCGTACATGGCTGTTCTGGTAGCAAAATGAGCGTCTGTGTTGTTGCGCAGTGGTCTCAGCCAGACTTGGAAAATTTGTTCTGAACGACCCAGATTGGCATTGGGCTGGGTTCTGAACATGCCTCTGGGGAAATATTCAATGTATGCATAGTCGCCGTAATTCATACCCCGAGCTTCACGGATTCTTTGGTACAAAAATGAATTGGAATTTCTGTGCTCACCCAAGAACGAACGCACCAGCCAGAGTGCCACCCAGTCTGGGTGCGAGCGGTTGACTTCAATCGGGAATCCAAATGAAACAGCTGTTGGCATGGTTTGTTTCTCAACGATTGTTACATGACGATCGGTGAATTCTGGTGCCGCATCAATGGCCACTTTCTCGGTGCCTTTGACGTTCAATTCAGTGGTGATGCGATCCAACATCATTTGTTTTAACTCAGCCGATAAATTACCTGTGATTCCCACATTTAAATTATCCTGAGTCAACTGCTGTTGATAAAACATTTTTACATCATCCAACGTAATGCTTTCCAAATCACTGACATGACCTGAGTTCAAAGACTCATAGGGGTGTCCCGGGTAGAGTTTTTGGTACAGGACTTCCTTACCCAACTCTTCGTCATTATTCTGTTTTAAGTCGGTTTGAATTGAATTGATTAACTGTGTTTTCAAACGCTTGAAATCATCTTCACGGAAGCCAGGTTTTAAAAGACTGTCCAGCACCAAATCCAACCAAACATCGGCTTTCTCGCGGTGCACCCGACCACTCAAAGAAACCATTTCTTTATCGACCTGAGAGTTGAAGTAGGCGGCCATTGGTAGCATGGCTTTCTGAATTTCTTTGATTGATTTACTGGCTGAACCGCCGTTGGTTAACATAGAAGCCGTCAATGCTGCCAAACCTTTTTTACCTATTGGATCTTGTGCTGGGCCTGTATTGAATAAAAAATTCACATCAACAATGTCACTGGAATTCGACATGTCTGTGATTTGGTAACGCGCCTCTTTAGGTTGTTTGGCAGCGTTCACAAGTTCTGCCAAAAGGAAATCATTATCAATGCCATCAACAGCTTCCGCTTGAGCTAAAGTCACCATTGTGCGACCATCATCAACCAAGTACTTATTAGCAATTTGTTTCACATCTGCTGCGGTAACCGCATCCAGTTGCGCGTATTGTTTATTGATGTGCTCTGGATCTCTGTTGTATTGCACCACTGATGCCAACATGTCACCAATGGCCTCAGAGTTATCCAGTGAATTAGCAAAACTGTATCTGGCAGCTGACTTGATGTCATTCAGTTGCATTTCATCAGCCGTTTCAGTGCGGGCGGCGACAATCGTATCCAGCATGGCTTGTTTGACAGCAGGATAATTATCCGCACTGGTCAAGCGTGCCAAAATGTAGATTAAGCCCGGATCTTTTCGATCTGGTGAGTAGAAAAACAAAGCATCAGCCAATTGGCGATTGACCACCAAATCCTGGTAAACATCTGAATTTTGGCCGAAATAGATTTGCCCCAACATGTCCAAAGCTGATTTGTCTATTTGATTAGGATCGGCAGCAGGTCCTCGAAAAACCATTCCCAGCATGGGTAAGGTTTGTGATTCCCACTCAATGTGATGGTACTGAGTCCCTTCAGCCGCTGGTTCAACAGGAATCTCCACTTCATAATTACCCCGCTCCCATGGGCCAAAGTACTTTTCAACCAAAGCATGGGTGTTTTCAACATCAACATCACCCACCACAATCACGGCGGCTTTTTCAGGGCGGTACCAACGATCAAAAAACTCATACGAGTATTCCAATTGGTTGGGCATATCTTCAATGTCTTCAATGAAGCCCATGGTGGTGTGACGGTAAGTGTGCTCTGAGTAGGCGTTCTTTCTGACTGTCTCAAACATTTTACTGAAAGGATTGGCGCTGTTTTTCAGGTATTCACCTTTGACTGCCAAAGCCTCTGTTCTGAATTGAGCCTCTGAATACTTTAAATTTTGAAAACGATCGGCCTCTAACATCAACATGCGTTCCAAGTCTTCATTGATGAATGTCACATGGTAGTTGGTGTAATCATCGGTGGTGTAAGCATTTTGGTCAGCCCCCACTTCTTTTAACATGGCACCGTATTGTTCTTGCGAGAAATTCTCTGTGCCGCGAAACATCATGTGCTCAAAAAAGTGCGCAAAACCAGACTTGCCAGGCTCAACTTCATTTCGCGACCCTGTTTGTACCGGAATTTGCAAAGACACCACACCTGGATAATCGGTTTTTACCACAATGACTTTCAGGCCATTATCCAACTCACGCATGTCATAATCTTGGGTAAACACCCTTGAGTCTTCACTTTTTACTGAATCAACCGCAGCTGACTCATTTTGTTTCAGCTGTTTATTCGGGGCACAAGCCACCAACATCGCAACTGCGAACATTGAAACGATTGTTCTTTTCATTAAAACCTACTCCTGAATAATATATTATCGAGATTATACATGGGTTGTCTTAACAATTAGTCAAGCAACACCGCACAATAAATCCACAATGGTTAAACCCAATTCTGGTGAATAAACGTTCAGTGCTTTGAAAAGTTACTTCTGTTGATTTTACCCTCACACCAATCGGTTATAATGCTGCACCATTGAACCCAAGATAAAACTGAAAATGAGCGAAAACAAACTCAATAAAGTGGTGGTGTATGGCTTAGGCGCCATGGGCCGTCCGATGGCCAGAAACCTCAAAGACAATGAATTACTCATTGGCGTAAAAAATCGCACAGAAGGCAAAGCCATTGCGATCAGTAATGAGCTGGATTTACCCGAGTTTGAGGACGATGAAGAACTGTTTTCTCAAGCCGACTGTGTGCTGACTTGCGTGGCTGCAGACGATGATTTAAAACAAGTGGTACATGGTTTCATCGATCACCTGCAACCAGGTGCTGTGGTGATTGATTGTTCAACGGTCAGCCCCAACACCGCCAGAACTTTATCAGACGATTTGGCTTCACAAGGCATCAGTTTCATTGATGCCCCCGTATCAGGCGGCGTGGAAGGCGCTAAGAAAGGCTCGTTGTCAATCATGGTCGGTGCAGACCGTGAACAGTACAAAAGGGCGTCTGATGTTTTTGCAGCCATAGGCAGTCAAATCACTCACATGGGCCGAGTCGGCCAAGGCCAAGCCACCAAAGCAGTCAACCAAGTGATGGTAGCTGGTGTCGCTCAAGCAGTTTGCTCTGCCTTGGCCATGGCAGAAAATTGTAATTTGGATATGAAAAAAACCATCGAGGTTCTCAGCGCTGGCGCCGCGGGTAACTGGTTTTTAGAAAACCGAGGTAATACCATGGTCAACGATGAATTCAATGTGGGTTTTAAGCTCAGTTTACTCCACAAAGACTTAAAAATCTGTCAGTCCGCCGTGCAGGAGTCCGGCGCAACGTTACCTTTGATCAATGACAGCATTGAGGCGTATGCACAACTGATGGCAATGGGGCATGGCGATGAAGATATCTCCGCCTTGATTCGCTTAAAAAGAAAACTGTTTGAAAAGCAAGAGGATAAAGCCGATGAATGATAAAACCACCCACTTCGGTTTCAAACAAGTGGCTGCCGATGAAAAAGAAAATTTAGTAGGTAAAGTGTTTACCTCTGTGGCCAGCAAATACGACCTGATGAACGATTTGATGTCCGGTGGCATTCACCGCTTGTGGAAACGCCATTTCGTTGGCAGCAGCGGCATCCATGAAGGTGACTTGGTACTGGATTTAGCCGGAGGTACGGGTGATGTGGCCAAACTGATGATGCCGCAAATTGGTAAAACTGGTAAAGTCATCATCGGCGACATCAACCAAGCCATGCTGGATGTCGGTCAAGATCGCATGATTGACGCCGGCTTTTATGGCCGCTTTGAATGCATCCAAATGAATGCTGAGAAATTGCCTTTTGAAGACAATTCCATCGACGCCATCACCATGGCGTTTGGTTTAAGGAATGTGACCAACAAACAACAGGCCTTGAACGAGATGTACCGGGTACTGAAGCCCAGTGGCAAAGCCATGGTTTTAGAGTTCTCAAAAGTCAACAACGCCCTATTGAAAAAGCTCTACAACGTATACTCATTCAAACTGCTGCCAGAAATAGGTCACATGGTCACCGGTGACCGTGATTCGTACCAATACCTGGTGGAATCGATTGAGCAACACCCTGACCAAGAGACCTTACAGCAAATGTTTGAAGCAGCAGGTTTAGAGATGTGTTCCTATGAGAACTTGAGTGGTGGCATCGTGGCCATTCACAAAGGCTACAAATTATGAATGAAACGGACAACCAGCAACTAAAAAGTGGCTCAACGATGTTGGCTAAATTACTCTCAAATGCCATCCAAAAACTACTTAAGTACGACCAGAAATCCAGCAAAAAACTGACCCACCATGCTGACAAGAAGGTCAAAATCACCATCCAACCGATTAATCAATCAGTGGTGGTCTGTATCCATGAAGATACTTTAAGTGTTGAAACCGATACCTCGATAGAAGTAGACACCACCATCAGTGGCAAACCCACTGCGCTATTCGCCATGAGTACCAACCAACACATTCCTGGACTGGATGGTGTCAGTATCAACGGCGATGCCACCACCGGACAATTCATGGCTGACTTTTTAAAGCAGCTTGAACCTGATTGGGAGGAGGCTTGGTGTGATTTATTGGGCGAGGTACCCGGCTACCACGTCAACCAATTCATAAAAAGCATCAAATCCGCGGGCAGCAACTTAATCAATTCATTCCAAACCAGCAGCAAGGAATATTTGCTTGAAGAAAACCGTGAATTGGTTTCACCCAGAGAAATGGAAGCTTTTTTGGACAACGTCGATGACTTGCGCGCCGATACCGATCGGATTGAAAGAAAAATAAAACAAATAACCCAAACAGACAACCCATGAAACTATTCCGGCTTTTAAAAATTGCCCACACATTGGCCGCCTACCGAATCAGCGGACTGATGCCAGCCAGAGGCATCAACTTTTTTGCTGTCATCAACCTGCTCTCACCCTTTGGGGTCAAAGGTTTGAAGCACATGAGCCAAGGACAACGCGTCAGAGGGGCACTTGAATCATTGGGCCCAATCTTCATCAAGTTGGGCCAAACCCTCTCAACCCGGCCTGATTTGATCCCAGTTGAAATAGCCCAAGCATTGGAAAAACTTCAGGATGATGTCGAACCGATATCGTGGGATGAAGCCAAGGCAGTGGTTCAAGAGCAACTGCCTGCTGAAATCAGGGACCAATTCGCCTCTGTAGATGAAACAGCGCTGGCATCAGCATCAATTGCGCAGGTTCATGCTGCCCAATTAAAAAATGGCGATGAAGTGGTCATCAAGGTATTGCGGCCAGGTATTGGTAAACGCATCAAACGTGATGTGACTCTGATGCAAGCACTGGCCTCTTTCGCAAAAAATAATTTAAACCCAGGCGTGCAGGTAGACCCCACTGAAATAGTCGCAGAGTTTGAAAAAACCATTTACGATGAATTAGATTTACAACGTGAAGCGGCCAATGCTTCGGTATTAAAGAAAAACTTCAAAGACTCAAAAGATTTATACATCCCCAATATTTATTGGGACTTTTGCAAAGAGAAAGTGATGGTGCAGGAACGCATTTTTGGTATTTCAATCAAAGATTTTGCGGGACTGAAAGCCGCGGGCATTAACTTTGAAAAGCTGGCAGAGAAAGGCATTAAAATCTTTTATACCCAAGTTTTTCGGGATAATTTCTTTCATGCCGACATGCACCCAGGTAACATTTTTATCAGTAAGGAAAACCCTGAGGACCCTCAAATCCTGCTTTTGGATTTTGGGATTTGTGGCTCTTTACCTAAAGGTCATCGTGTTGACTTAGCGAATAATTTCATGGCTTTCTTCAAAGAAGATTACCGGCGCGTGGCTGAGTTACACATTGAGTCAGGCTGGGTTCCTGCAGACACCAACCTAGAGGATTTAGAGTCAGCCACGCGTACTATTTGTGAGCCGTACATGTCCAGACCGATTGAAGAAATTTCATTCGGTGAAGTGATGCTAAAAACATTTCAAATGGCCAAACGTTTCAAGTTAATTGTCCAACCAGAATTGATTTTACTGCAGAAGACTTTACTAAACATCGAAGGTTTAGGTCGACAGCTCTATCCTCAATTGGATATATGGCAACTGTCAGAGCCCATTTTGCGTGACATCATGAAAACACATTATGGCCCTGAACACTCTTTGGAAAAACTGAAAGAAAATCTACCCAAGTGGATCGAACAAGCAGCAGAAACACCGATGTTGGTGCATCAGTTGTTGAGTCTGCAAGTTAAACCATTGCCCAGACACATCAAAATCGAACAACAGCTGGAACATCAAGCCCAGATGCAGGAAACCAAGAAGAACCGCTACACCTTGTTAACTGTCGGTGGTTTGATCACAACCGCCTTGCTGTACAGCCTGGACCAATCAAGCACTTGGGTGGCCTGGAGCCCCAACTCGGCCATCATCACAGCTGGTCTCACTGCATGGATGTTTTGGAAATCAATTAAATAGAAGCCCAATTGGCACGGTCGTGCACCCAATTGGACTGCCTTTAACCCCACATTTGAGGGTCATATATAAGACTGAAGCAACTTGTTTTTTTAAGCCACTTCAATCCCCAAACTCGAAATGATTTTGTAATAACCGAATATAACGACCAAAAAGAAAACAAATAAAATCACTTCATGCTTGAAATGGTTGCTGAGGTAAAACTTCCTTTCTTTATGATGCAAAACATCCATCAACTCATCACCAAAACGAATCGATAAGAATGTGCCTAATGCGGAAAGCAAGATAACCAACCAATATGGGTTCGGTGTGGTTAATATAACCTGCATGGTTTGAGTGACAAAAGTGGTTTGGTAATACTGACTGAAATAACTCAATGCCAATAAATTGATTGCTATGGCAATCACCCAGACCACAACTTCAGACCAAATCATACGCACACCAAATAACAGCCTAATTGGGAAGTCCAGCATAAAACCTGCATCAGCGATTGGTGTACACAAAACAAAAAAGCTCCACGTAATCAGCGCAGCCACTCCACCTGTCAAAAAATCATACTGGTAACTCAGGTAAAAAAAGTAGGCGAATAAAATCGAACACAGCAACAAGAACTTTATCCATACTTGGTGGTTGGGTTTTTTCATAGAAAACTTAATCAAATCAAAATCATTAAACAGTTTTCTATTATGCCAAAGATGCAATTCAATTCTATTGATTTGAATCAACTTTATTCATGCGATGAATCATTTTTCTATAGGCCTGGGCGTGTTTGTTGTATTGAGGAAATTCCCCTAAAGCATCAATCAAAAGGGTTAAAGCTGGAATCATAGCAGTAAATTCGGGGTGCTTCTTGTGTATGCCATGTAACAACTTAATCACTGTTTTAGCATCATTTTGATCAAAACTGGCTTGTGAGATCAACAGTTTCAACGCAGGATCGATCAACTCAAAATCAGGGAGTTTATGTAACAAACGCTTGTAACTGCGACTGATAAGATCAGACCTGCCCTGCTTTTCCAATTGCAAAAAATAATTAGGTACAAATGTGGCCAATTCATCGGCATTTCTGGTCGCTAACAAATAGTCAAAATACTGCATGTTCAAAGCCAACTGATCATTGTTCAGACTCACTTGTTCTTTGAATATGATGTTGGCAGCATTGAACTCTCCCTCTTTGATTAATGCCGAAATCTTGGCCATGGCTATTTGATGAGAGCCACGTCTTTTGTTTGATTCACCTTGCAACCGAGCACTGTAACCCAATGCACTTTGGTATTGAAACACCATGTAGCCCATCAAATGGTGCAGCACAATCAAATAATAAAAGGTCACCGCATACAAAAAAACTGAATCCAGACTTGAGGGTACCCAAGCAACCAGCTGGTAAACCACTGCAATTGAACCGGACATGATCAATATAAAAGCCAGAATCAGGCCATAAGGTAATCCGATTGAATTCATCAAATTCAATATATTAGCTGGGCTCAATGATTCAAACATGTTGTCGCTGATGGCATAATTGATGATGATGGCAGGAAACGACAGTGTCACCAGCAAGGCCACCACCCCACCTAAGGCGGCACCCAGGTATTTATCCACGGCATAAGTCACTGTGCTGGTGATAAACACCATTAAAATCAACACCAACATCTTTTTGAAACCACCGACATAAGCTTCTGTGATTTCTGGTGGGGTCATGTAACCATCAGCCGTGTGGCTCAAACAACTCAAACAATATTTAAAGCCTGAGCCAAACAACGCCAAGTATATGACTAAAGCAAAAGGCAAATACAGCGCAATTGAGCACAACACCGAAAGCCCCAAAATAAACACCAATGATTGGGTTGCTAGTGGGTACTTAAAACTTTGCTGCAATCGGCGCCAAAAAGGTTCAATGTTACCAGGCCCACTGGCTTCAAGTTCATGATTACACTGGAAACAACGCGGCACTGGGTTGTACCTGGAATCGTCAACACAATGGTCACAACAGTTAGTTTCACAGTCAGGGCAGTAATACGTGCTGGTTTCTAACGGGTGGTATTTACAAGTCTGATCCATCAACTGAGCTCCTGGGCTAAGGCCATGTATTTATCAGTTTCAGCCCGATTCTCCAGCCGTTTATAAGCAAAAGCTATTTTTTTCGCCAACACATTCAAAGCAGGATGCTTGTTATCTGCCTGGTACATTTGTTGGAAGATTTTGATGGCCTCATCAATGTAGTCAGGGACAGTAATGAAGTTCCATGCCAACTTATATTGTGCTTCGGCATCAATCACCCGCTCATCTTTTGACAATGCCTGCCACATCTTTTCTATCTTGGCTAATTGTTGGTGATTGGGCTTGATTGTGCTCACCAATGAACTGAAGTATTCAGCAGCCATTTCGGGCTTTGTCACTTGCAGCAGTTTGTACTTCAATACTTTCAAATTGAAATCAGGGCCATAATCTGAAATGTGTTGGTTAACCTGTTTGAGCGCTTTATCAAACTGGTATTTTTCTAGGCTTTGATAAATTTGATTGAGACTGACCTGTTCCGGGTTGGCGGCCTGGTCCTCATCAATATATTGTTGGTTTAAAGTTTCTGGTTTTAACCAGACCAATAAACCAATCAAAATGGCACCGGTCACAAAGCCACCCACATGGGCCATAAAAGCCACGTTGGTTTCTGGCATAGACCACATGGAATACAGTTCATTGCCAATGTAAAACGGCAAAATAAACAGTGCCGGTGCCCGAAAGTAGCCCACAAAAACGAAGAACCAATAAAAGAACTCTATTTTCTTCAATCGGAATATACCTAAATACATCGCCATGACACCTGACACGGCGCCAGATGCACCTATCAACGGCACATCGCTGTCCAGATCCATAACAGCTTGAGCGAGACCAGCACCAATGCCTGTGAGTAAGTAGAACAACAAAAACTTTTTATGTCCTAAACTGGCTTCAACCGCAAAGCCACAAATAATCAGAAAAAACATGTTACCCAGCAGGTGCATGGTACCGCCATGCAAAAACTGATGGGTTATCAGTGATGTTATTTTGATGTCTTTTGCAACCAGCCCGTGTTTTTGGTAACTGACCTCAAACATCATGTCATGGATGTATTGCCTTTGGTACTCCCAATAAACGTAATAATCTGCGGCAAAAAATTCGGCTGCGTTGGCCAGCATGTGCTCATAAAATGCTTGGTCTTGGAGGATTATAAATGCCGCATAAGTGGGTTGTGGGTGGGCTTGAACTTCGCGAAATAAGTTCAATGCTTCCAGTGATTCATTGGCGACTAAGAAATCCTCATAAAGCTGTTTCTCATTGTCATAAATACCATCTGAAACATACAGATTAACGGCTTCTTCAAAATGATCGGTATCGCCGGTTTGGTAAACATAAAAAACCAAAACATTGATAACCACGATGGCAAACAGCACAAGCGGTGCATTTTGCCAATCAAAGCGCTTTTCAGTGGGTACTATAATCATTCCTTAATTCATAGATCTGCTGTCAGAGAGCCTCATTCTAGCTGACATCCTTCACCAGAACAAATAAACACAGTAAGTTATTGCTTTGTTGGTACTTTTCAAGGGCTGCATCGCCTGCCTAAGAAACAGACCTTCAGGGACTGGTTGATGCTTGAAATTTATGGCAGTTATTTGTGACTTGGCTTGGATAAAAATGCCAAAATCAGTGTCACAAAGGGTCCAATAAACAAAGAAAGCACCAACCACAACAAGCCGCTGCGATTTTTACCTTGAGCCAACACACAGTTGATCAATGCCAATGTGCCCCAACCTGCATAAAACTCATTGCTGACACCTGCTAAAAAAGTTGTATCCATTTTAAAACCTCCTAATTATCTAAGTCAGACCAAACATCATATTTATTGAAATACCAAAGCATAAAAGGCAATTCCAATAACAAATAGGTAGTAAGTGTAAACCAAAACCAGTTTACAGATAAAAACAACAAACTGAATTCGACACCAGATCCCCAATAAACCGACCCAACCACCATCAGCACCAAAGCGGTGGCAATCAAGTCATTGTTGATGATTTTTTTGATGTCTGCACCACAAAATTTGGGGTATATCCAGAAATAGGATAACAGCATCACCACCAAGTTCAGGCCTATGACATTAATTTCAGCTGACATCTTTCAAACCACCCACTTTATGAGAACTTTTCAGGACGCAATATCTTAATGTCTTCTAAGTAAGTGATGCCTGAATAGTTATTGAAGTATTTATCTTTGACTTGATCCATGATGGCCTCAGCCATGGCGTAATCATTGACAATGATTTCTATTTTGATGTTAGCAAAATCATCCACCACAGAAGCACGTTCGGTGGTGGATCTCATGTTGCGACTGCCCTTGCCGCCAGCGGGCACGATGGTGTATCCAGTTGCACCACACCCATCAATGATCTGACAAACGCCTTTGGCGATTATTTTTTCGGTGATGATAACCACCTTTTCTGCTACATGTAGAGTCATGATTGAATTAAACCTCGAAAATTGTTTGAGCCATCACGATAAATAATGGAATACATACTGCGATTGCCACTGGTGTACCGACACTGGTGGATGCACCAATGTAAGCTGATGGATTGGCCGATGGAATGCCACTGCGTAAGGTCGGCGGCCCTGAAATGTCTGAACTGGATGCAGCCATAACCGCCAACAACACCACACCACCTGGACTGAAACCCACCCAGTAATGTGCCAGTGTGCCCAATCCAAAAGCCAACAAACCATGTATTATGGGCGCAAAAAAGGCATACACGGCATACCACTGTGCAACCCGCTTCAGTTCATGGATTCTGGCATAAGCCTCCATGCCCATAATCAGCATCAAGATCGATAAGAAACCACGAAACAGCGGTTCATAGAAACTACCAAACACTTTATCTGGGGTGGTGAAAAGTCCCAGCGCCAAGCCTAATATCAAAGCCGATAACGCCGAGCCTTGTAAACTTTCTTTGATGATGCCCCAAACATTCACTTCAGTTGTGTTGCCTTGCTGCTGTTTTTTCATGTAAACATTGGCCAAAACAATGGCCAAAACCAAGGCCGGTATGTCCATGAAAGGATACAAAGCGGGCACCCAAGCCTCATAAGCAATCGCCTCCTCTTCCAACAACACCATGGCCGCGGCAAAAGTGGAAGCACTGACGGCACCGAACAAGCCAGCCGTGGCGTAACCATCCTCTTTTTTGATGCTCGATATGAATGAGAAGAACAAAATGCCCAGCAACACAATGACCACCCCAATGACGATGGTAATCACAGCTGGTAGAAACATCTCAGCCAGATTGGCGTCTCTGATTTCCATGCCACCTTTCAGACCGATCTTCATCAACAGCATAAAAACGATGAACTTATAAATGGCATCTGGAATGGTTAATTTGCTGCCGCAAGCCACCAACAACATACCACCAATCAAAAAACCCAAAGTCGGAGACTGGAATTGAGCCAATAAACGCAATAAAAAATCCGCCAAAAAGTCCATTAAAAAACACCCAAAATGTTTAAAGAATTGATGACAAATTGTATCACCTTAATTACCCACAAAGAAAAAAACCAAGTGTTCTGGCAGCAGCGGTTTTAAAAGCTTGTGTCCTCTTCCTCTTGTTGTGCTGCCCACAAACTGGCATAAACACCACCGAGTTTGAGCAGCTCTTGATGGGTGCCCTGTTCTGCCAATGCGCCTTGCACCAACACGCAGATTTTATCGGCGTTAACAACGGTCGATAATCGGTGTGCTATGACTAAGCTGGTGGTGTTTTTGGAGAGTTCGGAAATGGCATCCAATATCATCCTTTCAGCGTGGCTATCCAGCGATGAAGTGGCCTCATCAAAGACCATGATAGGTGGTTTTTTCAGAATAGTTCTGGCAATGGCCACGCGTTGTTTCTCACCACCTGATAACTTCAAACCGCGTTCACCGACTTGGGTCTCAGTGCCATCAGGCAGTTGCTTGATAAAATCATCCAAGTACGCCATGCTGATGGCTTTCTCTACGGCCTCATCACTGGCTTCAGGACAGCCGTAACGGATGTTCTCCCAAATAGAGTCATTAAACAGTACCGTTTCTTGCGGCACAATACCAATCGCTTTGCGTAACGAATTTTGAGTCACCGCCTTGAGGTTCTGATCATCAATACTGATGGCCCCTGAAGTCGGGTCATAAAAACGAAACAACAATTTGACCAATGTCGACTTTCCTGAGCCACTGGGACCAACCACGGCCACAGTTTGTCCTGCTTCAATGTTCAAGTTCAGCTTGCTGATGATTTCGCGATCTTGGCGGTAATGGAACGACACATCACTGAATGTTATTTGACCCGAGCTAATCTGCAATGCTGCAGCATCCGGTACATCGGTGATTTGAGGCGGGACATCCAAGATATTGAACAGTTGCTCGATGTTAATCATTGAAGTCTTAATTTCACGATAAACAAAACCGAGTGAACCCAGCGGTATGAATAATTGCATCATAAAGGCATTGACCAGGACAAAATCACCGACACTCATCTGTCCATCTTGCACGCCCAACACCGCCAGCAGCATCATGGCTGTCATTGATAGACTGATGATCAAGGCTTGGCCACCATTGAGCACAAATAGTGACAAGCGGTTCTTTCGTTTGGCTTGCTCTAATTGCTGCAGATTGACATCATAGCGATCGGCCTCAAAACTTTCGTTGGTGTAGTACTTGACCGTCTCATAATTCAGCAGGCTGTCAATCGCACGAGAGGAACTGGCTGAATCTGCGGTGTTGGCTTCCCTGAGAAAAGCCCGCCGCCAATTGGTGACTTTCATTGAGTAAAAGATATAAACAACAATTGCAACAAAAGTGGTCAAGCCGAAAGACCAGCCATACTGAAACAACAAAATTCCCACCACCAACAGGATTTCTATCAAGGCCGGTAAGATACTGAACACCATAAATCGCAGTAAAAAGCTGATACCACTGACACCGCGCTCAATGTCGCGCGAAACGGCACCTGTTTTGCGGTTCAAATGATAAGCCAAATCCAATTGATGCAAATGCACAAACACTTCATGCGCGACCCGACGCATGGCCCTTTCAGTCACCCGGCCAAATAAAGTATCTCGAATTTCTCCAAACAGCACATTGGCAAAACGCAACGCACCATAGACGAAAACCAAGCCCACCGGGGCCAATAACCACGCACTGGTGTCGGTGTTTTCTTTTGCACCTAATTGATCAACAATGCCTTTGACCATAAAGGGCATGCCCGTGGTGGCTAATTTCGCCCCCACCAGGAACAACAAAGCCAGAATAACCCGCCATTTGAATTCAGTGAGGTAAGGTACCAATCGCTTCAAGACGCCCCAGTTTTCGGCTTCGTTAGATTCAGGTATGGGATTTCCGCGCATGGCTTAAAATGAATTGAATAATGGGGTATTGTAGCAGCAGATTTTTCCATGGGTTCAATAACATGATCTTGCTAGCTCATCACCACCGATCAATGTTCATTAAAAGCAATCTAGATGCCGTCATTAGGTTGTGTTAACTAAGTTTTAAGCCATGCATTTCCTTGCAGGAGCATAGTTACAAGTTCAAAAGTTTATTTTGGCTTATCTGTCCACTTTTTCTTAGTACCAATTTTGTGACCAAACAAACGATGTGCACGTAAGGGCCCATAACGCCTTTTTTCCCTTTCTGCATCTGCTTTAAACCAAAGTCCAGGACGGGCTTTTTTCTGCTCAGCAATTTTAGCAATCAAATGTGCCACTGGCTTGACGGCTACCGAGGGCGCTACCGATAAAACAATGACAACAGGAATGACATACCCAGATGGAATGACAGTTGCTATTAAAATCACCCAAACCATAAACACCACCACACCCACCCATAGATACAGTGAAAAACTGGGCTCAAGAAGCCTCACCCTATCCGTTTCCGGGTGGTTGTCTTTTTTGGGATGAGACATATTTTGATAAACCTCTTAAGCTTCAGTTATTGATAGGGGTTAGGAATCTCCAAATGTGCCAATATCTCAACCTCCAGCGCTTCCATCTCATCGGCCTCATCTTCTTCAATGTGGTCATAACCCAATAAATGCAGTACGCCATGGATCATCATGTGCGCCCAATGGTGTTTCAGAGGTTTGTTTTGTTGTTCTGCTTCAGTTGTGACAATCGGCATACAGATGGCCAAGTCTCCCAAGTGATCGGAGTCGACAAAGTCTGGAATTTCTGAGGGGAAAGAAAGCACATTGGTAGGCCGGTCTTTACCACGGTAGGTTTGATTCAAGTACTGGCTTTCATCGGCATCAATGATTTTGATACAGACTTCACCTGTGGCTTGTAGTTTCGCTGAAAGTGGCGCCAGCCATTGCTCGAATTCGGCTGCTGCGGGGGCATTTAATTGGCCTTCGTTGATCAGCTCAATTTGGATCATTCAGTCCGCTGGTTCAGCACGATGATTAAGACTGAGATTTGGGCTTTTGCTTGTCATAAGCATCAACAATTTTCTGCACCAAGTTATGTCTGACCACGTCTTTTGATTTGAACCAACTGAAACTGATGCCTTTGATGTCTTGCAAGATTTCCATGGCATGTTTCAAACCAGATTTTTCGCCGGGACGTAAATCAATCTGCGTGATGTCACCTGTGACCACCACCGTAGTATTAAAGCCAGTACGAGTCAAAAACATCTTCATTTGTTCAACCGTGGTGTTCTGAGCTTCATCTAAAATCACATAAGCATCATTCAACGTCCGGCCGCGCATGAATGCCAAAGGTGCCACTTCAATTTCGTTTTTTTCCAGCATCTTTTCGACTTTGTTGTGCCCTAACATGTCATACAAGGCATCGTACAAAGGACGCAGATAAGGATCTACCTTCTCACTTAAATCACCTGGAAGGAAACCCAAACGTTCACCCGCTTCCACAGCAGGTCTGACCAACACCAAACGCCTGACTCGATCAGTCAAAAACGCTTCAACAGCACAAGCCACCGCCAAATAGGTTTTACCTGTTCCCGCTGGACCAATACCGAAATTAATGTCATGGGTGACGATATTGTGCAGGTATTCTTTTTGGTTATCAGAACGCCCGGTGATGACACCGGCTTTGGTTTTGATTGCAACTTCTTGCGGTTCGTAGTCAGGTTTGCTGGCATTACCGGCCAAGATGACATGTACAATCTCAGGATTCAGGGCTTCTTTGCGTGCCTCTTTGACCAGCAGATGCAGCATTTTTGCGGCCTGATTGACGTTACCCTCTTCACCTTTGATTTGAAAATTATGGCCGCGGGCATGGATGTCAGTCTCGGTATGTTCTGCCAGTAATTTAAGGTGAATGTCTTGTTGTCCATAGAGGTTAACCAGACTGCCGTTGTTGACATCGGTAAATTCCATGTTACGAACTGCTGCTTTTCCTGTTGCGTTCATTGTTTCTGCCTTGGCTTCATTTTTCATCAATCAGTACGCGACCTCTTAAAGAGTTTCTTAATGCTTCGGTGATGACCACGTCGACCATTTCACCGATCAATCTTTGGGGGCCAGCAAAATTGACCACCCGGTTGTTCTCTGTTTTACCAGAAAGTTCTTCATCTGACCACTTTGATGTGCCCTCAACCAGAATTTTCTGCGTGCTGCCCACCATATCTTGGCTGATTTTTGCCGCCATGTCATTGATGGTACTTTGTAAATGTTGTAGACGGGCTTTTTTCTCATCCATCGAGACCAAGTCAGGCATGGATGAAGCCGGTGTGCCTGGACGTGCCGAGTAAATGAAGCTGAAACACTGATCAAAACCAATGTCAGTGATTAACTTCATGGTGTCTTCGAAATCTTTTTTCGTTTCACCAGGAAAACCAACAATAAAATCTGATGACAAGCTGATGTCGGGTCTGACCTCACGTAATTTACGTATGGTTTGTTTGTATTCCAGTGCGGTGTGGCCACGCTTCATCATCGATAAAATGCGATCTGAACCACTCTGCACCGGTAGATGCAGGTAATTCGCCAATTCTGGCACATCGCGGTAAGCTTCGATTAAACCGTCAGTGAATTCTACCGGGTGTGAAGTGGTGAAGCGGATGCGCTCAATGCCATCAATCGCCGCCACATAATGAATCAACAAAGCCAAGTCAACAACCTCACCCTCGTGCGATAAGCCGCGGTAGGCATTGACGTTTTGGCCCAATAGGTTGACTTCTTTGACGCCTTGTTCGGCCAGTTTCATGATCTCAGCCAAAATGCCATCCATTGGACGTGACACTTCCTCACCACGGGTGTAGGGCACCACACAGAAAGAACAGTACTTACTGCACCCTTCCATGATTGACACAAAGGCCGAAGGGCCCTCTTTTCGAGGTTCGGGTAAGTTATCAAATTTTTCAATTTCTGGAAACGAGATGTCCACCTGAGGTTGTTGTTGCTCGTTTCTGGCGTTCAGTAATTCAGGCAAACGGTGGATGGTCTGTGGACCGAACACCAAATCCACATATGGCGCGCGTTTGATGATGGCATCACCTTCTTGTGAGGCCACACAACCGCCCACACCAATGATCACATCAGGGTTATTTTCTTTGATTTTGCGCCAGCGGCCCAGCTGTGAGAACACTTTTTCTTGGGCTTTCTCACGAATCGAACAGGTGTTGATTAAAATCACATCGGCCTCTTCTTCAACATCGGTGATGCTCAAGCCGTGTGACTTCAAAAGTACGTCTTGCATTTTGTCAGAATCATACTCATTCATCTGACAGCCGTGGGTTCTGATAAATACTTTACCGCTCATAGTTTTCTTCGTTCATTCTGTCTACTAATTGTACAATGATTTGGGCTGTTAAACCCCAAATCACGTCTTTTTTATATTCAAAAACATAATAATGTTTTTTGCCCCAAGGGGTCTTCACATGGTGTTTGGTACGGTTTTTATGGTCTTGGAAAAAACTAAAAGGCACACCAAAAGCTTTATCCACCTCATTGTGATCAATCACCAATTCACTCACGTCTTTGATTTCACCGACAAAGGGTGTGACGTGAAAGCCACTGATAGAAGGCAATCCATCCAAAAAACCCCACAGCTCAATGTGCTGACGTGCCACACCAATTTCTTCAAAGGTTTCTCGCAAGGCCGTGTGCTTGATGTTTTTATCTTGTGGTTCATGTGCACCACCAGGAAAGCTGACTTGACCTGAATGGTGCTTGAGTTGTTCATTGCGTTTGGTCAACAACACCCAAGGCTCTTCATGTTTCCAGTAAAACGGAAAAAACACCGCAGCAGCCCGCTCCATGTCACCCGATGCACCCAACCACAAATCTTCATCAATCAGATTTTGATTGAGGTGTGGTTTGATTTGTTGAGTGAATTTCTGCATGGCTACAAACTAAAAAAGGCAAGTCTTTAACTTGCCTCTTTCATTATATGCTGGGTTAAGGCTTATTTGATTTCAAGTAAATGCACATCAAAAACCAAAACTTCATTAGGACCGATCGGACCTTGTCCTTGAACGCCATAGCCCATTTCAGGTGGCAGGAATACTTGCCATTTGTCACCTTTTTTCATCATGGGTACAATTTCTCTCCAACCAGCCAAACCGATTTTAGTCATATCCATATCGACAGGTTGACCGTTTTTATAAGTACTGTCAAACTCTTGGTAGTTATCGAACACTTCAGTACCAATCAATTTGCCGCTGTAGTGAACTTGTACAGTGTCATCCAAGGTGGCGTTTCTGCCGCTGCCCGATTCAATGACGCGGTACTGGATGCCAGAGGCCAATTCTTTGATGCCGGTTTTGCTGCGGTTTTGCGCCAAGAATTCATCACTGCGTTTTTGGTTCTTATCGGCCAATTCAAGGTATTCTTCGCGTTGGAATAACTGAAGTTTTTGTTGGTATTTACCGTAAGCTTCGCTCATGGCTTCACGAGTGATTGAAGGCTCCTGTTTGGTGGCCGCCTCTCTCAAACCTTTCACTGCTTGTTCGATGTCTAACTCAAACTCACTGCCTTCACGACCGGCAGCTTGTAAACCCATGCGGTAACCGATGGCATAGGAAGCAGCCGCTTTATCAAATTGAATGTCGGCACTTTTAGGAACTTCTTGTTGGTTTTGTGCCATGGCAGTTACAGCTGTTGCCAAAAACATCAATGTAAATAATTTCTTCATTCGTAACCTCTTAACAAATTTAAGTGTTTTGTGAGCAGTCAGTGTCCATCTCAATAAGTCGAATCACAACTGCCAAAAAAATAGCGCTTGTACACCTGAAAATCTCAGATCGAATCAACCAAGTCGCTTTGCAGCGGCGTATTGTACGCCAGCATACGGAGTTAAACAAGACACGCAAGGCATTAATAAGTTCAAAAAAACACCCTGATTGGCCGTCAATTTGATTGATTTAACGTTATCCTAATAGATTGAGACCAGTTGGGTTTTGTTGCTATAATTTCCACTCCTTAAACCGACACCTGAATCATGACCAACGTATTATCTGAATTGAACAACAAAGTCCTTACCATCACCATCAATCGACCCGATAAACTCAACGCCCTGAATCAAGCCACCTTGAAAGAACTCAATGCCATCATCGACCACGCCAAAGACGATGATGAGACTGCCGTGATCATCATCACCGGTGCCGGTGAAAAAGCTTTTGTTGCAGGTGCCGATATATCAGAACTGGCCACCACAGATGCCATGACCGGCATGAAGTTTGCCAGCTATGGTCAATCGGTATTCAACAACATTGAAAACTGCGGCAAACCAGTGATTGCAGCGGTCAATGGATTTGCTTTGGGCGGTGGTTGTGAATTGGCCATGGCTTGTCATTTGAGAATCGCCTCAGACAACGCCAAATTCGGTCAGCCAGAGATCAAACTGGGTGTGATTCCTGGGTTTGGTGGCACCCAAAGACTGACGCGTTTGGTTGGCAAAGGTAAATCAATGGAAATGAACTTGTTGGGCGACATGGTTTCAGCCCACAAAGCCGAACAAATTGGCTTGGCCAACTGGGTGGTATCACAAGGTGAATTGATGCCTTCGGTAGAAAAAGTGGCACAACAACTGGCTCAGTCCGCTCCAATTGCCATCAGCATGACCATTGATGCCATTAATAAAGGGCTCGAATGCGCCCTGCCTGATGCTTTGGATTATGAAGTGAAAGCTTTCGGCATATGCTGTGCCTCTGAGGATAAAAACGAAGGCACTTCAGCTTTCTTGGAAAAACGACAAGCTGAGTTTAAAGGCAAATAAACGACCTTCTTTTAAGGTGCTTGTGTCACACAGGCACCTTGTTTTTCAACTTTTCAGCTTGTTATCAGTTTGCTTTCTGGCTCGTTGTATCAAATAAAAACCGGTGGCCAGGGCCATGGCTAAACCACACCACAGGCTTTCTGAAACCGACAACTGAAAGACGGCGTTGTTGATTTGGATCAAAGCATAACTCAAGGCACCAAATACCAGTGTCATGGTCACAATGACCAATGCCGAGTTGAGGACTTGATGCCTTTTCTCTGGGTTGGCTTGCTTCGTTTCTTGGTTGGTTTCTTGATTATTATCTGTGGATAATTCTGATGTGTTCATGGTCTTATACCTTTGTTTCTCTGAGGTAGAATAAAGTTTGATCCATCAAAAAACCGTGAATCAAGCAATAAATCACTGCGCCTAAAGTCTAATGGCCTGCTGCTAAAACATCATTCATAATGAATGTATCAGACACTTTTCGCGCTCATGAGTAACAACTACCGCACCACTTTTCAACAAGCCGCCAACCACCCAACAGCATTTTGGGCCGATGCAGCCCAACACATTCACTGGGATAAACCCTGGCAGCAGGTCCTGGACGACAGCAACAAACCATTCTACCGCTGGTTTACCGGCGGTGAGCTCAACACCTGTTACAACGCCGTTGATCGGCACGTCGAACAAGGCCGCGGTGAGCAAGCAGCAGTGATCTATGACAGCCCAGTCACTGGCGTAAAAACCACCTACAGCTACAAACAACTCTTAGACCAAGTCTCGCGCTTGGCCGGGGTATTGCATGACTTGGGTGTCTTTCAAGGCGATCGCGTGATCATTTACATGCCAATGGTGCCTGAAGCCATATTCGCCATGCTGGCCTGTGCTCGCATCGGCGCCATTCATTCGGTGGTGTTCGGTGGTTTTGCTGCCAAAGAATTGGCCACCCGCATTGATGATGCCAAACCCAAAGCGATTTTATCCGCCTCTTGTGGCATCGAAGTGGCCAAAGTGATTCCCTATAAACCACTGTTAGATCAAGCCATTGCGATCGCCACGCACCAACCCAGACACTGCCTGATTTTACAGCGTCCCCAAGCCACTGCCGGTCTACAACCAGGTCGAGACGTGGACTGGGTAACCGCCATGGAATCGGCCATGCCCTCGCCCTGTGTGCCGGTGGCGGCCACTGATCCTTTGTATATATTGTACACCTCTGGCACCACCGGCCAACCCAAAGGCGTGGTGCGCGACAACGGTGGACATGCTGTGGCGATGCAATGGAGCATGCAAAACATCTATGACATTAAGCCCGGAGAAGTGTTTTGGGCCGCCTCTGATGTTGGTTGGGTGGTCGGTCACTCCTACATTTGTTATGCACCCCTGATCAACGGCTCTACCACCCTGATCTACGAAGGCAAACCCGTTGGTACCCCTGATGCCGGCGCTTTTTGGCGGGTCATTGCTGAACATAAAGTCAAAACCCTGTTCACTGCCCCGACCGCCTTTCGTGCCATCCGCAAAGAAGACCCTGAAGCTGCGCTGCTGCACCAACATGATTTGAGCCATTTCAAAGCCTTGTTCTTGGCCGGTGAGCGTTGCGACCCTGACACCCTTGAATGGGCCCAACAACAACTCCAAGTGCCGGTGATTGACCACTGGTGGCAAACCGAAACCGGTTGGGCGATTGCGGCCAACTGTCTGGGTATTGAAGCTTTTCCGGTGAAGCCAGGCTCACCGACCAAGGCCGTACCAGGCTATAAAGTGCAAGTGGTTGATTCAAAAGGCCAGGAAGTCGCTGCAGGTGAAATGGGTAACATCGTGATTAAACTGCCCCTACCACCCGGCACCCTGCCCACCCTGTGGCAGGACGATGAACGTTTTGTCGCCTCCTACCTCTCGGCCTTTGAGGGTTATTACCTCACCGGCGATGCCGGTTACAAAGACGAGGATGATTATTTGTACATCATGAGTCGCATCGATGATGTCATCAATGTCGCTGGCCACCGCCTCTCCACCGGCGCCATGGAAGAAGTGTTGGCCGCCCATGAGGCCGTTGCAGAATGTGCGGTTTTGGGGGTGAATTGTGCTTTGAAAGGCGAAGTGCCCTTGGGCTTGGTGGTGACCAAAGACGGCACCGACATCAGCCAAGCTGACTTGTCATATGAACTGATCCAAGCCGTGCGCCAAAAAATTGGTCCAGTGGCTGCCTTCAAACAAGTCGCAGTGGTCAAACGCCTGCCGAAAACCCGCTCCGGCAAAATCCTCCGCGGCACCATCCGCGCCATGGCCAACGGCACCGAACACACCATCCCCGCCACCATCGATGATCCAGAGATTTTAAAGGAGATTGGTCAGGCGATTGCGGTGTTGGGGTATCCTCAAGGTTGAGGTGAATTTTTTTGACGTTAGGATTCAGCTTCCCCTATATGGACGGGAAAGCCGTTGCGGGCACTTTTACCGCTAGTCTACTGCAATGAATTGTTAGGTGTAACCTGTAATTAAAGAAAAACATGTATCTAAAACCAAAACATCATTATTTGAGGATAGCTGCTTAGATGCTTTTTCTTGCCAGTTTATTGCACTTTCTTCTATGGATAAACGGTTATCTCTACCATCGAATACAAGACGAAAAGTTTTACCTGATCTTTTTAAAGTAAGCCACCAAGAACCAAAAGCTTCATAGGTATAACTGTGCTCTAAAATTAAAGCTGGAATAGAGGCCATTTTAGAGGCTAATTCAACCATCAGGTTGAAATGTTTAATAGAGTATTGATGTTCATTCATTTATTTCTTCAGCTAACGCCTTGCTCAGTTGCGCAGCGGTTGTAGTGAGTTTTTGTGCAACAATGAGCGCAGAGAATGCACAAAAAGGAGCGTAGACCGCTGCGTCAACTGGATCAAATTGTTATGTTTATGATGCATATTACCTAAGTACCTTCGTAACTTGTACCTGATAGGATTTATACCATTTCTCTTTACCCAACTTCTGAGCTTCTTGATGCTCAGGATTACTATGCCAAGCTTTAATATGCTCTTGAGATGGCCAATAAGAAATTGCTATTTCATAATTTCCTTCTGTGCACGCTGTAAACTCCGTACAACCATATTCATCTATAGCCAAATTCCTCATGCGTTCAGCCATTGCTGAATACTGCGAATCCAGTTCTTTTATTTCTGCTCTAAATATGACTGCATACATGCCGTGCAAAAATCCTTTTTGAAACATAACGTTAAGCCCACCCGCAAATATTGCGGAGAGCGTTTTTGTGTGTTTATTTACTTTGTACATTTACTGCAGACTAACCGTCCAGAATTTGAGTACTGAGCTAATGATTATGCCAATAACAATTATTGAATAGAAAGCAGGTTTGTTTACTTTGTAACGATGCATTAACCAAAACCATAGATACGAATATAAGAAATCGAAAACGAAGCCTACGGTAATTATTACAAAAGAAGACGCAGAAATTGAACCTACAAATGCCGTATATAAAACGCTGATAACTGTGTATACAGAGGCATAAATAAGTGCTGTTTTTCTAGGCTTACAATTATCTAGTAAGTGTCTAACACAATAGATAAAAACAAAAAATCTTAAGAGTAAAGGTAGTAGTTCCAACTTGGCCCTTCCTTAAAAACATAACGCCGCAAATCAGCGGCGGTGCTTTTTGCCGTCCGTTGAATTTGCATTGTTAGGGCCGGTATGGGATTGATGATGCATGCACTTTCTCGATTAACCCATGCTTACCCTTAATTTCTAGCATTCTAGCCAAAGATCTCATGGAAAGCACAGAGGATGCAGTAGGGCCCAAAATAACCCTATCAATCAATGATTCAAGTGTGAGAGGTACATTACTACTGGGTATTTGACCTAGCTTCAATTTTAATTTTGGTTCAACCCCCTTATTCGATATATGGTAGCCGAACATTGGAGGATAGTGTGCCTTAGAATCTCGATCACTAAGATATACAAACCTCCATTCCTTTTCTTCTTGAAACCCTCTGTGTTTTGTAAATAGTGAAAATACTTTAAGTCTTTCAATCCAATTCCATGCTATGGAATTTAGAACTTCTTCCGACTTTTCGATATCATTCAGCAAATCTGCCAGCTGGTTTATTCGTTGATTTATCCATGAAATACGGTCTTCATTCGTGGCATAGTTTACCGGCGCGAGAATTATTGGTGATTCTTCATTAGGCTCTATTTTTTTTGTATCTATAACAAATGAAATCCCGTTCCCGTCAGCACCGTACCCTCTCCACATAGATAGAGACCCATCGAAATCATCATCACTATGCTGAGAAAAACACGAAATATAAGTATCAAGAACATGATTTTTATCGAAGTGGTTAAAGTGATAATCAAATATATCCATTAACCGAGCAAACACCGTTTCGCTTCCGCAAGCTCTGATCAAGGCCTCGTTCTTTTTAAACTCAGCAGAGCCCTGACTCATTCCAAAAATCAGCTCATCTGAATCGTTCATATTCAGCGGGTTAGAAAACCACAGCTCATCACCATTAACTATGCAGTCAAAGTTGGTGATAGATGTATAGTGTGCGAGTAGCGGAGTTTGATTTGGAAACTCAGCTTCGCTGTCGTGGTCACTCCATAGGGCTTCGTGGATTGTCTCGTTAATGTCTTTCATTTTCTATGTGGTGCCCTAACGCCAGTGTATGCCGAGCCAAACCGGGAGCGCAGTGTAGCCCCTATAATGGCCGCAGGCCAGGGGCGAAACGGAGCGAAGGTTTGGCTTCGGCATGACACTTTTGTTATGCATTTTACTGCTTATATTCATTTAGTTTGAACACTAGAACCATAGGGGGAGAACCTTGAGGGCCTCCATAGACAACTGTAATGTAGCCAGATTCGAGATCTTGCTGATTTAAACAAACAGAGCCAAGATCATGATGATCATCTTTCCCAATGAGTGGCACCTTAATTCGGGTGCCTTTAGAAGCTAATTGCCACCCCAGATTACTATTAGTTCTTTCATATGAAGCTCCCCAAATCTCTCGCTGGCCTAGTTCCTTAAAAGTTATCTTGCTTGAAAAAGAGGCCAAAACATCAAAGCACTCATTAAACTTTACATACTTTATTTCCAAATTAGCACCAAATTCATTAATGTTTTCTCTGGTGATTTCCCTTGAACCTATTGCGTAAGTTGAACTTGAAACAATAAACAATAGAAATGAAAGTATTAATTTCAACGCACTCTCCCGTATTGCATAACAATTTAATATATGTGCATTAATGCTGTATAACGCGATATTTGCGTATTTTAATGCACTTAGAAATCATGAATTTTAGCATAAGTCATTGATTTCTTACAAAGTAGGGATTTAATGTATGCACATATATCCAGTTATGGGCGGATATATTTGCACGAATGCATTAATTTACGCTGATTACCGGGTAAACGTGCATTTTATGAAATTATTAGATCGTGTTGCATTAAAAATAAAATTTTTACATTACAGTGAAAATACAGAATTAACTTACATTTATTGGATAAAGAAATATATTGTTTTTCATGGCAAAAGACACCCACAAGAAATGG
>NZ_JASJNC010000005.1 GCF_030065545.1 Marinicella marina | reverse complement strand
ACATATATCCAGTTATGGGCGGATATATTTGCACGAATGCATTAATTTACGCTGATTACCGGGTAAACGTGCATTTTATGAAATTATTAGATCGTGTTGCATTAAAAATAAAATTTTTACATTACAGTGAAAATACAGAATTAACTTACATTTATTGGATAAAGAAATATATTGTTTTTCATGGCAAAAGACACCCACAAGAAATGGGAAAAGTAGAGATTGAAATATTTCTAAGCCATTTAGCCAAAGAAAGAAATGTTTCAGCAGCAACTCAAAATCAAGCCTTGTAGGATGGGCTCCGCCCATCAGAGATGTTTGACAAGTCTTTAAACTCATTGGTGGGCAGAGCCCACCCTACTTGAGTTCACAATTGGCTTAATGGCATTTATATGCTCTTAAACCCACAAATAAATAAACCAAAAACGGCAACCAATTGCGCGCCAATACAAGCCCAGTAAAGTAAAGGTGTGTCATGTTTACTGACATCGCACCAAAGCCACCAATCAATCAGAAATATGGTGTCTGTTTCGTCATTGGCATAATCCCTGTAAGTGATGAAGAGTAAGACTGCCGCTAAGCTGAAATATATCATTTAAACCTCCTGTATATAGATAATTATCATAGGGCTGACAGTTCGAATTGTCATGTGTCGATGGTCATTTTTCCAATTGATAGCATGTTCACTTGATTTAAATCATTCACTCTCGCTCCGACGTGAGAACACGGAAAGAACGTGCCAGGATGAGCTACGCCCATCAGAGGTATATAACAAGTCTTTAAACTAATTGGTGGGCAAAGCCCACCTGATTTGATTTTTTTGTTAGAAGTTCTCACTACCAACATGCTCTATCGCCTTAAACGTATCATTAATTACTTCGGCCAGTGTTTGATTTAAAGCAACAACTTCTGCTTCATCTTCTATTTCGTATTCAGTAATAAATAGCTCCTCCACCTCGCATGTAGGCGCGTACTTCAAATATAGCTTTTCAATAACAGTCTGATCGCCAGACTCGATTAACTTTATTGAATGACGCGCTTCACTGGCCCAATGTGAAAAGCCACGAGAATCAAAGTAACCTGCTGCAGAGTCAAGAGCACAAATAAGTTTTCCTATATTTTTCATTATTTACGAGTAACGCCAAGCTAAAGCGCGCCACTTTTTGGCGTCGCCTTTGAGCTTTTTGTTAAGTGCCATTGTTTAATATGAACAAAGCTTGCTATAGCTGCACTGGCACAATATACAGCCATAGATATTAAAGCTAAGTATGCCGGCCATAAAAGACTTTTAGACCAAATAAATATCCAAAAACCTGAATAGACTGCTGCGCACCCTGCCGAAACTTGCAGCAAGCTTACAAAAACACTATTGCCATACCTTAAAGCAAGAACAGAAAATATTAATGGCAATGACCACGATAGAACTGGAATTATTGATTCTTCGTTTAATTCTTGACCGTATACATAAATATCGAAAGTTGGCGGCTCACCTTTATAACCTTCTTCGACAGCTTTACTACATTTTGCTATTGGCAAAAATATACAGCATAAGAGGATTACCGAAGAAATCAGTTTTAGTTTCGAGAGTATCTTCATTCACTCTAGCACTTAACAATTTATTATTAACACATTAATGCCTGATACCATCTGATTTTCCTGTTATTAATGCACGTTATTTGAAGCAATTTATTATAAGTCATTGATTTTTCAGACGGTAGGACTTTATTGTGTGCATCAATAACAGGGCATTTTCGGATATACGGGCACGAATGCATTGATATCCGCAAATCCTTAATATTTATGCATTTATATAACCATTCATCTGCACGATGGGCTCAGTCCGCCTTGCGCCCTTGGACATAAATCAGCCATGAAAACACGATCTCTATGCCGCCACCGATAAAAGCACCAGCGATGAATGACAATGAAAAGATGGTCAGCATAAAACCCGCCAGCATCAGTAAGCCACCCAACAACCAATAGATCTTTAAGCCATAAATGCTCTGAAACGTCAGGTACCTGGCACCGATGATCAACAGCATAATGGGAAAAAACAGCAGACTGTTGTATTGGGCCACCACAAAAGCAATGAACAAGCCGGCGAATAAAATACCCAATCCCTCAAACGCCAGGTGGCGCAGGTCATTGTTTGGGTCATGTTTACCGCTGCGTTTGAGCAGCTTGGAGAGCAGTACAGATAAGGGGAAAATCATCATCCCACCAAAAAACAAGGCGAGCATGCTGGCTTTTTCTGAGATCAATAAGCCAACAACTCCAGCCAATGTCCAAATCAGACCCGAAGCCAAAGCACCGGTTGCACCGCTGGCATAGGCGCTGCGCATGTCTTGTTGTGATTGTTGGTGGTTCATAAATTAATTGCTCTCACTTTACTTGCTTGAATCCCCAGCATGCGCTGGTGTCCATTGTCATTGCCAAAATTCGAATAAAGAATGTAGGATGGGCTCCGCCAATCAAAAATGTATGACAAGTCTTCAAACTAATTGGTGGGCAGAGCCCACCCTACTTGACTTAATTATCACTGTCATCCTTTTTCCGCTCGCCCAACAGCTTAAACCAGAAATACAATTCGGCCAACACGGCCAAACCGAATAGCACAAAGGTACCGGTCTTGAAACCAGCGGTGTAAAGGGCCAAGGCTAAAATCGCTGTGGCGATGAGAATCAGGGTTCTTTGACTCATTGTTTTCCACCAAAAGGCATGATTATACCTTAAGGGCTGTCAAGATTTTCAAGGTGCATGCCTGTTTATCGACTTAACCGATTGGGCTGCGGCACAGGCCTACAATCTTTCTGACTTTACCCACATAATCATCACGCTTTTTGGTTACAATGATGGGTTTGATTATCGCCTAACAAATGAAATCTATTTCACTCAGAGGGGTGAGAACCCACAACCTCAAAGACATTAACATTGACCTGCCAAGAGACCAATTCATCGTCATCACTGGCCTGTCTGGTTCAGGTAAGTCATCCTTGGCTTTTGATACCATTTACGCTGAGGGCCAGCGCCGCTATGTAGAGTCTTTATCGGCTTATGCCAGGCAGTTTCTGTCAATGATGGACAAGCCTGACTTGGATCATATTGAGGGTTTGTCACCAGCGATTTCAATCGAACAAAAATCCACCTCACACAACCCACGTTCAACGGTCGGCACCATCACCGAAATTTATGATTACCTGCGCTTGTTGTATGCACGCATCGGCACGCCACGTTGTCCAGACCACCACATTTCACTGGAAGCGCAAGAAGTATCAGAGATGGTCGATAAGGTATTGGCTTTGGAAGAAGGCCGGAAGCTGATGTTATTGGCACCGGTGGTGCGTAACCGCAAAGGCGAGCACCTGTTGTTACTGGAACAACTGCGTGGTTCTGGTTTTGTGCGGGTGCGCATAGATGCAAAAATTTACAACATCGATGACCTGCCGAAGCTGAACCCAAAACAAAAACACAGCATCGAGGCGGTGGTGGACCGATTCAAAGTCAAAGCCGGCATCACCCAGCGCTTGGCTGAATCATTTGAGACTGCATTGGCCTTATCTGAGGGCTTGGCACAAGTGGTATCCTTTGACGAGAGTGAGGATGAGGAGCCCATTGAACTACTGTTCAGTTCGCTGTTTTCCTGTCCAGTGTGTAATTATTCTTTGAGTGAACTGGAACCACGTTTGTTCTCCTTTAATTCACCCAATGGTGCTTGTTCTGAGTGTGACGGCTTGGGCATGAGTCAGTATTTTGATCCTGAGCGCATCATCATGAATGAAGATTTATCCATGGCTGATGGCGCTGTGCGTGGCTGGGACAAACGCAATGGTTGGTATTTTCAACTGCTACAAGCGGTGGCCAAAGCCTACAAATTTGATGTCAACACACCTTTAAAAGAACTACCGCAAAAGACCAAAGACGTGTTGTTTTTCGGCAGCGGTGATAAAAACATCAAGTTCACTTATTACAGTGACAAAGGGCAATACGAGCGCAACCACCCGTTTGAGGGCATCGCCAACAACATGAAAAGGCGCTACCAAGAAACCGAATCATCCATGGTGCGTGAGGAACTGAACAAATACATCAGCAAGAAACCTTGTCCTTCCTGCGAAGGTCAACGACTGAACCGAGCGGCGCGAAATGTATTTATCAATGACGTACCACTGCCACAAATCAATGCCATGTCAATTGCCGGTGCTTTGGATCATTTTGAAAGCCTTCAGCTCGAAGGCCAAAAGGCCCAAATCGCGGAAAAAATCATCAAAGAAATCCGTGAACGATTGAGCTTTTTGGTCAACGTGGGGTTGAACTACTTAACGGTGGACCGCAAAGCCGATTCACTCTCGGGGGGTGAAGCACAGCGCATTCGCTTGGCTTCGCAAATTGGTGCTGGTTTGGTCGGTGTGATGTACGTGCTAGATGAGCCTTCCATCGGCCTCCACCAAAGGGACAATGAAAAACTATTAAAAACCTTGGTTAACCTGAAAAACTTAGGCAACACCGTGATTGTGGTTGAACACGATGAAGATGCAGTGCGCATGGCCGATCATGTGGTCGATATAGGACCCGGCGCTGGTGTACATGGCGGTTACATCGTGGCAGAGGGCACACCCCAAGAGATCTGTGACAACCCAGATTCAATCACTGGTCAGTACCTGACGGGCGCTTTGAAAATTGAAGTGCCAAAAAAACGCCACCCAGTTGATAAGAAAAAGTTATTTAAACTCAAAGGCGCTTCGGGTAATAACCTGAAAAATGTCAACGTAGAAATCCCAGCCGGCTTACTGACTTGTATCACCGGTGTTTCCGGTTCTGGTAAATCCACTTTGATCAATGAGACCGTTTATAAGGTGCTGGCGAATCATTTGAACCGCGCCTCACATCAGGCCCAACCATTCGACAAGTTTGAAAACATCGATTTGTTCGATAAAGTGGTGGATATTGATCAAAAACCCATCGGCCGCACGCCCCGTTCAAACCCTGCCACTTATACCCAGTTGTTTGGACCGATTCGAGATTTGTTCTCTAACACCCCTGAAGCCAGAACCCGTGGTTATAAACCCGGTCGATTCAGCTTCAATGTCAAAGGCGGTCGCTGTGAAGCCTGTCAAGGTGATGGTGTGATCAAAGTAGAAATGCACTTTCTGCCTGATGTTTATGTGACTTGTGACACCTGTAAAGGCAAACGCTACAACCGCGAGACTTTGGACATCCAATACAAGGGCAAAAACATCTATGAAGTGTTGAACATGACGGTTGAAGATGCGCTGCCATTTTTCTCTGCCATCCCAACCATCGCCACAAAATTACAAACACTGCTGGATGTGGGCTTGAGTTACATCACCTTGGGCCAAAATGCCACCACCCTCTCTGGTGGCGAAGCGCAAAGGGTTAAACTGGCCAAAGAACTGTCCAAACGTGATACCGGCAAAACCGTTTACATCCTGGATGAACCAACCACTGGTTTGCATTTTGCTGACATCAAACAACTGCTTAAAGTGCTGCATCGCTTGCGTGACAACGGCAACACCATTATGGTGATTGAGCACAACCTGGATGTGATCAAAACGGCCGATTGGATCATTGATCTGGGGCCAGAAGGTGGTAACGGTGGCGGTAAAATCATCGCCACGGGCACGCCTGAGAAAATAGCCAAACACAAAACCTCACACACCGGCGCTTTTCTCAAAGGCATGCTGTGAGCCCCTTGAGTATTTTGCTGTGATATGATTTGTTCGATTTAACACGAATTAGATAGATGCAGCCACTGAGTGATGAATTCCTGGCGCAATGCCCGGTAGAAGATAATTTCCGCATGCGGGGTGTAGAAATGACCCGCATCGAGGTGTTTGTTGATGCGGCTTTTGCTTTTGCCGTGACCATGTTGGTGATTTCGATTGACCAGATTCCCAGCAGCGTGCCAGAGTTACTAGACATCTCAAAACTGATCCCAGGTTTTGTGCTCAGTGTGATGCAAATTATTTTTATTTGGCACGCGCACAACAAATGGAGCCGTAAATTTGGTTTGGACGATGGCATAACGGTGCTGTTATCAGCGACCTTAGTGGTGGTGGTTCTGATCTTTATATATCCCTTGAAAATGATGTTTCAAGGCCTGTTTTCATGGCTGACTGATGGTTATTTACCCAGTGAGTTCTCTCTCCAAACCTTCGATGAACTGCGCTGGCTGTTTCAGTACTTTGCCGCGGGTTTCTTTATGATTGGTTTTATCTTCATGGGTTTTTACGCCCATGCCATCAGACGCAAGGCACCACTCAAGTTATCAGCTGAGGAAACTTTCAGTGCAAAAACCGAATTGTTCATGCGCTTGGACATCATGCTGGTTTGTGTGTTGGCCTTCCTGTTACCTGGCTGGGTGGCTGATGAACACGTGCCTTATACTGGATTCACCTATGCACTGCTGGGCCCAACCAGTTTTTTGATTTATCATTGGCGTGATAAAAAGTGGCAGCAGCTTAAAAGTGATACACCCTGAATATTTGGTACTTTAGATACATGCAATTTCGTTGAACTTGCGACATAATATTTAATAGTTAATCAGCACAGAACCTATGAATAAATTTAAAACCTTACTGTTATCAACAGCTTTAATGACTGGCCAAGTGATGGTGAATCAAAACCCTGAGCCAGTGCTGTTTGGTACAGTGACTCTGACCAATGGCGAAACCAAAACCGGCACCTTACGCTGGGATAAGCAAGAAGCTTTTCTCAGTGACATCTTTAATGGTTACAAATCCCAAACTGTCGGCTTTGAACATTTATCTGAAGATGAAAAGGACGCCCTGCTTGACCACCAACCCGGCCCCCAAGCCAACATTGGAGATTTACAAATCACTTTTAAATCGTTTTTTGGTAAAGAAATTGACCCACCCGAATTTTCGGTTAATTTTGGCGCCATAAAGCGCATTGATATTGATGGCAGTGAAGTGGTTTTATCGCTGCACGATGGCAGCACCATCAGCACCGATGATAACAACAACGATACCAGTGATGACATTCTGGTCAAAACCACCGAAGGCGAGACCAGCACGCATGACTTTGATGACATAAAGCACATTGTTTTTAGCGCTGCACCAGATGATGCCAAAACATTCGGTGATGGCATCTACGGCACAGTGGAGTCAAGCATTGGTACCTTCGCCGGTCGCATCATGTGGGACAAAGACGAACGAATGACCGACGAAGAATTAGACGGTAACGCCGATAACAAAGAATATGAAATCAAATTTGCTGACATCAAGGTCATTGAAAAAACTGCTCAAGGTGATGCCTCTCGAGTGGTTTTAAAAGATGGTGAAGAATTAGTTATTGACGGCACCAATGATGTCAACCGTGGCAACCGTGGCATTTGGATAGACAACCCAGAATTGGGTCGTGTTGAGGTCAGCTGGCGCCAATTCGAGAAACTAACCATCGGCCCAGTTGACGTCAAGTGGCATGAGTTTGCTGATTACGCCCAAGCCAGCCAACCGCTGTCTGGAAGGGTACAATTGAAAGACGGTACAAACATCACGGCCCAAGCAATCACTTATGATATGAACCAACAATCTGGTGCAGAAATATTGGAGTCTGAGATTGGCGGCAACACCCGATTGATTCCTTTTTATAACGTCAACAAGTTATCGAAAAATGAAAATAATTTAGTTGAGTTGGTGCTAGATTCTGGGGTCAAAACCTTGGCCTTGAACCACAACAGCGTGACCTTCAATAACAATGGCCTGTTATTGTTGAGTAACAACCAATACAAATATTACCCTTGGGAGCAGATTCAAACAATTGAGTTAGACTGATGCCAACAACAGTTATTGGCTGACCAACTTATAACCAACACCGCGTACTGTTTGTACCCATTTTTCCTTGTTGTGCTTTTTCAAAGCTTTACGCAAGCGCAGGATGTGTACATCCACCGTGCGGTCTTCAACAAAAGTGTTGCGACCCCAAATGTGATTTAAGATGTGTTCTCTGGCCAATAACTTGTTGGGATTTTGCAGAAACAGTTTAAGCAACTTGAATTCAGTCAGACTTAAACTCAAGTTTTCTCCATCAATGGTAATCTCGTGGGCATCAGCATCCATCACGATGCCTTTGTATTCAATTTGATGACTGGCTTCAAAACCATGTGAACGGCGCAAATGCGCCCTGATCCGCGCCATCAACTCAAGCATCGAGGCTGGCTTCGTCAGGTAATCATCCGCACCGCGCTCCAATCCCTTGACCTTATCAGACTCCTCAGCCCGCGCAGTCAACATGATGATGGGCACCTCTCTGATCACTTCATCGCGTCTGATCATATCAATCAAATCTATGCCACTCATGTCAGGCAAACCCCAATCAATGACAATTAAATCAGGGTTGACCTGGTTCAACTGTTCCAAAGCTTCATGCCCAGATGCTGCTTTGAACGTGTCAAAGCCTTCTCGACGCAATGAGAATGCCATCATTTCTCTGATGGCCATGTCATCTTCCACAATCAGTATGTTGTTTTGCATAGAAGCGGATTTTTCTGGTAAAGTCGCCATGATAGTCAATCATTATGACAGAATAGTGACATTTCTGTCACATTTTAGTGTTGAAGATTTTGCCCTTTTGAAATAATTTATGGATTTGATTGGGCATCCGGTATATGCTAAAAATTCACCCATAGCTAACCACCCAGCATGAGTTCTCAAGAATCAGCCATCAACCAAGGTGCCATTGGTACTGAGGCCGCAAAAGCACAATTTGGACCACCCCAATTTGATGATCCAGCAGCTGAACAAACATTCATAAAAACCCGTTTGGCTGCGGCATTCAGGTTATTTGCCTATTATGGTTTTGACGACGGCTTGGCCGGTCACATCACAGCCAGAGACAGCTTGGATCCTGAAACCTTTTGGGTTAACCCATTGGGCATTCATTTCGCGCAGCTCAAAGCCAGTGATCTGGTGCGCATGAATCACGCAGGAGAGATCGTTGAAGGACAAGCCTTGGTTAACACCGCTGCGTTTATGATTCATGCTGCCATTCACCAAGCCAAACCTGAAATCAACGCCGTGGCCCATGCGCATTCAAAATACGGCAAAGCCTGGTCAACCCAAGGCCGCCTGTTAGAACCACTGACCCAAGATGCCTGTTTGTTTTACCAGGCACACAGTGTGTTTTCACATTTTTCTGGCGTGGTACATGAACAATCAGAAGGCCAGGCCATTGTGGCTGCCATGAACCCTGATGACGTTGCGGTCATTCTGCAGAACCATGGTTTGTTAACCGTCGGCAAAGACGTTGACAGTGCGGTTTCATTATTTGTGCAGTTAGAGCGAGCATGCGAGAACCAACTGTTGGTTGAACAACTCCCAAACAAACAGCTGATACCTGAACAAGTGGCAAAAAAAACCCGTGAGTTCATTGGTTCAAATTTGGTGGTTTGGGGCAGTTTCCAACCTTTGTACCAAATGATAGAAATGCTTGATGATTCTTTCAAAGCCTAATTAATCCATGGAAAACAGCTATTTAACGGACATCTTACTGCCGGTTTCATTATTCATCATCATGCTGGGCATGGGCATGTCGCTGGTGCCAAATGATTTCAAACAAGTGGTCCGCTACCCCAAAGCAATGATTCTGGGGTTATTTGGCCAAATCATTATGCTGCCATTGATGGCTTTGGCCTTGATCAGCCTACTCAATGTGTCGCCAATGGTGGCTGTGGGGGTCATGATCATTGCTGCTTGCCCCGGTGGTACCAGTTCAAACTTAATCAGTCACCTGGCGCGCGGCGACACGGCCTTATCAATCAGCCTCACCGCCTGTAGCAGTCTGCTCACGGTGATCACCATTCCACTGATCATCAGCTTAAGCCTAGAACATTTCCTCTCCACCGAGACTGTGATCCAACTGCCAGTGCTTAAAACCATCATCACCCTGATTGTAATTACCTTGTTACCGGTGAGTTTGGGTATGCTGATCAGGCATAAACTACCACAGTTTGCGATACGGCAAGAACGTAAGGTTAATGCCTTTTCCGGGTTGTTTCTGGCTTTTTTAGTGGTCGCCATCATCATTCAACAATCAACTGCGGTCAAGGCCGGTTTGATTGATACAGGTTTGACTGTATTCACTTTGAACTTGGTGAGCATGTTCAGTGGTTACTTGGTCAGCAAAGTAGCTGGCTTAAACAGCCAACAAGCCACCACCATCACTGTTGAAATTGGTATCCAAAACGGCACCCTAGCGATTTTAATTGCGACCACGATCCTACACCAAGCTGACCTGGCCATACCCGCGGCGATTTATTCCTTGGCGATGTTTTTCAGTGGCGGGGTACTGATCGGACTGAGAAAATACAGCAACAAACCATGACACTCGAATTTGACCAACTATTTCCCACCATCAACCCCATCAAGGCACAAGGCAAGCTCAAGGTTGAGCCGCAAGACTTCATGGTTACCGAGCACCATGACATGTCTTTTACTGGTGCAGGAGAACACCTGTGGTTTAAAGTAGAAAAGCGCAATTGCAACACCGCTTGGGTGGCGACCCAACTGGCCAGTGCCTGCAAAGTACCGGCTCGACAAGTCGGCTTTGCCGGGCTGAAAGACCGCCATGCCATCACCCAACAATGGTTCAGTGTCCAACTGCCCAAAATCAAAGCAATCGATGACATCACAGCCAAACTAGCGACTGGCATCGAAATCCTTGAACATCATTATCATCAGAGCAAAATCAAACGGGGCCAGTTATCTTTCAATGCATTCAAAATTTTGATTCGAGACATCAGCGGTGACCGGGCTCAGATTGAAAAGAACATCACCGCCATTCAACAATCAGGCGTTCCTAACTATTTTGGCCCCCAAAGGTTTGGTCATCACATGGGCAACATCCAACAAGCAGAAGATTGGTTTGAAGAACGCATCAGAGTCAACAACCGCAACAAAAGAGGCATCCTGATTTCAGCTGCTCGCAGTCACCTGTTTAATCTGATGGTAGCAGTCAGAATCAAACAAGGCATTTGGGATCGAAGCATTGATGGTGACATCATGCAACTGGATGGCAGTCATTCATGGTTCCCTGCATCAGCGGCCTCGACAACTGAAATTAACGACAGATTGGCTGCACTCGATATCCATATCAGCGCCGCATTATGGGGCGAAGATGCCGTGCAGAGCAGCGGTGAATGCGCAGCACTGGAACAACAAATTGCGCAGCAGCACCCAAGTTTTCTTAAGGGCTTTGCAGCCCACCGGGTCAAACAAGACCGCAGATCAGTGCGCGTGGTGCCGCAGCATTTTTCGCACCAATGGCAAGATGATGCTTTGCGCTTGAGTTTTAACTTGAAACCTGGTGCTTATGCCACCGGCGTGATCAGAGAGGTTTTAAAATGCCACGATCATGCCACGCAAGCTAAACCGCAGTAAACCGCACTTGCGCATGGGTTTTATTGCCGATATGCGATTTGAATTGCAACACACCCTGTTCACTGTCAGCGACAATTTTAACTGCTGAGGGCAAAAAAACTGGGCGCATGAAAGCAATGTTCATCGAGACCACTGGATTGCCAAAGTTCATTTCGATGAATTCTTGAGCACAAGCGGCAAGGCACATGCCATGTAGTATAGGTCGTTTAAAGCCAAATAATTTGGCGCTGAATCGATACAAATGAATGGGGTTAAAATCGCCAGAAACACGGGCATATTTGATGCCCATATTGGCTTTGTATTGTTGTGTTGCGCTGATTTTATCAACGCTTGGCATGTTGTGATTAGCACTGGATTTGGCTTTGACACCTACACCACCTCCATTCAAACCTTGGGCTTTGATCAAATATTCACTCATGCAACAAACCAATAACTGACCTTGCTGCAAAAAATCCACTTTAAAAGTCAACCTGATGTTGTTGCGCTGGTCAATTTCACTGCCGATGACAGAGACATCAAGGTCCAGTGGTAGATCACTTTCAGGCGTTTGATAACAGCTGATTTCGTTGCTGCAGTGCACCATACCAAGTACCGGATAAGGGTAGTTTTTCTGGGTGCAAACATGCAAATGAGCACGCTGTGCCAATAAATAGTAGTAATTCAGTGGCACTTCGGCCAACAGACCATTGAACATGTGTTTGTATTTTTGTAACCTAGCCGCATCAACAGTTGCTTTATAGTGCTGCGAGACGGCGGTTGCGCCTTGCCAGAACTCACTGGGAGTTTGGCGCCTGAGGGTCTTTAAGCTGTGCCTCAGTAACTGACCAATGGGTGGCAGCTTCTGTCTCGTTATGACTGGTTTCAACCTTTGCCTTTGGTACGGGTGCGATGTGGTTTGGCTGTTTTTGCAATGAATTCAATGATCAGTCCTGCAACATCTTTGCCTGTGGCTTTTTCAATACCCTCTAGACCGGGGGATGAATTAACTTCCATCACCACTGGGCCACGGTTAGAACGCAAAATATCAACGCCGGCGACATTCAAGCCCATGATTTGTGCCGCTTTAACCGCAGTTTTGCGTTCATCTGGCGTCAATTTGACTAACGTGGCTGAGCCGCCACGGTGTAAATTAGAACGAAATTCGCCTTCTGCACCCTGGCGTTTCATGGCTGCCACCACTTTATTACCGATCACAAAACAACGGATGTCAGCACCACCGGCTTCTTTGATGAATTCTTGTACCATGATATTGGCGTTCAGTCCTAAAAAAGCTTCAATCACCGATTCGGCCGCCTTTCTGGTCTCAGCCAAGACCACACCAATACCCTGTGTGCCTTCCAACAACTTTATTACCAATGGCGCGCCACCAACCATTTTTATCAAATCTTGGATGTCATCGGGTGAATTGGCAAAACCAGTAACCGGCATGCCGATGCCCTTTCTGGATAGTAATTGCAATGAACGCAACTTGTCTCTGGAACGGGAGATGGCCACACTTTCATTGACCGGATAAACGCCCATCATTTCCAGCTGGCGTAAAACCGCAGTACCGTAGAAAGTCACAGACGCACCAATTCTTGGAATCACCGCATCATACAAGGGCAAATCCTCACCGCGGTAGTGTAAGGTTGGGTTACTGGATGAAATGTTCATATAACACCGCAAATGATCAAGCACCCGCACTTCATGGCCCCGGTCGGTGGCCGCTTCAACCAAACGTCTGGTCGAATACAGTTTGGAGTTTCTTGATAATATAGCTATTTTCATTGTTTTTTTCTCGGTTTTTGTTTGGTTGTCAGGTGTGATTCGGAGGGAATAACAGCCATGTCTTTCATCGCTTGTCTGCCCAATAACATCCTGAATTTCATGGTGTCTCTGAATGACAAGGTCAATTCAATGGTACGTTCCACGCCTCCTATGACAAACTGGGTTTCTACTACCACACGTTCGCTTTGGTGGCCGTTAGAGCTGGTCACAGTCCTTTGGTCTTTGACTGGTAGTTCACAAATCACAATGGTGTCATCATCATCTTGGTAGGGGGCCAAATGAACACGAACCCAATGTTGTTGGCCTTTTTTAAACAGTCGATGTTTTACCGCATGGATGGCGCTGGTTTTAGCGCCAGTGTCAATTTTGACATGAATGCGATCGATTCCCAATGCTGGCAGTGCTGCATATTCCTTCCAGCCCACTTTTAATATTTTTTGTTTCATCTTAATTTGAGTTTACACTGTTACAAATTTTATACCATGCCTTTTCAGGTAAATCGAGTAACAACTCATGTCCACCAACAAAAGCATCGAACCACAGGTTTTGATTGAGTTGCCAAGCACTGGCAGCAAACAAATTCAAATCATTTTGTGCGGCAGGGAAATGACTGTCAGATTGCCCCACTGAAATGAACACGGGTAATTGACGGCTGGCAGCACTTGGTGGGTAGCCGGCACTGATGGCATAACCCAAATGGGCGCCACTGACGGCGTAGGCAGCAAAATAATCGGCATTATTTAAAGCAATGGCATGCGCCACAAAACCACCGGCAGAAAATCCCCAGATGTATTTGCGGCTGGTTTCAATGTTATAGCGAGCATCGACGTCATTGATGATGTCAACCAAACGCGCTGCATCGGTGTTCGGAATCCACCCACCAGAGGCACCGGTGGCTGCCTGAGCCACCACAATGAAATTATTTTGCTCAGCGGCAGCTTGCCAGAAATCACGCATGTCTGCGGCGGCGAAGCCTGCATTACCAGCACCGGCTGCCCCATGCCAAACCACCAAAAGAGGCATGGCTTGGTTTACTTGGTAACCGCTGGGTACATAATAATAGTAGGTATTGTTGCTGTTTATGGTGCGACTGCCTGCACCCGGATAAACACCACCTGTTCCATTTGAAGGAACTGAGCGGCTGTCTATGCCATTGGTGAAAATAACTTCTGGGCATTGATTCAGACTGGGCACACTGGCCAGGACTGGGGTTAAAAGCCCAAGCATGAACCAACAACTTATGTACTTAATCGTTTTCAAGCTCAACCCGATCTACGTTGCGGAAGCCTTGAGGCAACATCAAGCCACGTTTGGCTCGTGAACCGACATAATTTACCAAGTCCTTCCATTTGAACCGGATGTAACGGGCACCGGCATGCACCAAGAATGAATCCTCAGGTGTGATGGCCAAGGTGGCGGCTAATTTCTCCTCACCTGACTTCAATCGTTTGGCCGGTATATTTATCAACTTGTTGCCTTTGCCTTTGGCCAGTTCAGGCAACTCCTCTAAAGGGAATACCAACATATAACCGGCCGTGGTGATACAAACCACATGCGCATCAGGTAATTTTTCAATCCAGGTAGGTTTCATTGCACTGAAACCTTTGGGTACACTCAAAACGTGCTTACCGGCTTTCATCTTGCTGTACAAATTTTCCATCACCCCATGATAGCCGTAACCGGCATCAGAGCACATCAACAACCTCGCATTAGGCAACTGGCATGTCACTGCTATGGGTAACAAGTTGTTTTTGAAATTAAACTTGGTCGTTAACGGCTCCCCTTGCCCCCTGGCCGAGGGTAAGGTGTGGGTCGGCAAACTGAATGCCCGGCCATCTGATGACAGGAACACAGAGGTTAAATTACTGCGACCCAGTGCATGGTCTAAATACTCGTCTCCCGCTTTGTAGTTCAAGCTGCTGGGATCTATGTCATGACCTTTGGCTGCCCTGACCCAACCAGCGGCTGAAAGGATGATGGTATTGGGTTCGCTGGGAACCAGTTTGGTTTCATCAAACACCTGCGCCGCATCACGTTCAGCCAACTGTGTTTTTCGCTCATCGCCGTATTGTTCCATATCGGCTTTTAATTCATTGCGAATCAGGGTTTTCATCCTGGCTCGAGACATCAAGATACCCTCAATCTCATCTTTTTCCGCTTGTAATTCGATTTGCTCCGTGCGAATTTTCATCTCTTCCAAGCGCGCTAAATTACGTAAACGGGTATCCAATATGGCATCGGCTTGAATTTCAGATAGCTTAAACGCTTTAATCAATTCTGCTTTGGGCTCATCTTCCTCCCGAATGATACGGATCACCTCATCCAGATCCAGATAGGCGATCAATAAACCCTCCAGAATATGTAAGCGAGCATCCACTTTATCCAAGCGATATTGCAAGCGCCTGCGCACCGTTTCGGTTCTGAAGCGCAACCATTCTTTGAGGATCATCTTCAGGTCTTTCACTTGAGGTCTGCGATCCAAGCCAATCACATTGAAGTTGGCTTTGTAGGTCTTCTCTAAATCAGTGGTGGCAAATAGATGCAACATCAAAGCATCAAAATCAATCCGATTGGAGCGTGCCGTAATCACTAACCTGACTGGGTTTTCATGATCAGACTCATCGCGCAAATCATTGACCATGGGTAATTTTTTACTGCGCATCTGAGTCGCTATTTGATCCAGAATTTTACTGCCCGATGCTTGGTGAGGTAAAGCAGTGACAATGATGTCATTGCCATCGCGCTCATACACAGCCCGCATCCTGATACCACCATGTCCAGTTTCGTACATTTTTATGATATCGGCTTTTGGCGTGATGATTTCGGCATGTGTGGGGTAATCAGGTGCTTTGATGAATTCACACAAATCCACCACCTCAGCACTGGGGTTATCCAACAAATGCAGCGTGGCTTGTGTTACTTCCGTTAAGTTATGAGGTGGAACATCAGTGGCCATACCCACCGCGATACCCGAGGCCCCATTAAGCAAAACATTGGGTAAGCGGGCTGGCAGCCACAGTGGTTCTTCCATAGTACCATCAAAATTAGGCCCCCACTCAACCGTGCCATGAGGCAGCTCTGATAACAGCGTTTTGGCATATGGCGTTAATCTGGATTCGGTGTAACGCATCGCTGCAAATGACTTGGGGTCATCTGGTGAACCAAAATTTCCTTGGCCATCCACCAACGGATAACGGTAAGAAAAGGATTGTGCCATCAACACCATGGCTTCATAACAAGCAGAGTCACCATGGGGGTGAAACTTACCAATCACATCACCAATGGTTCTGGCTGATTTTTTATGTTTGGATTGGTTCGATAGCCCCAGTTCACTCATGGCATAAACGATGCGTCTCTGCACCGGCTTCAGGCCATCACCGACAAAAGGCAATGCCCGGTCCAATACCACATACATGGAATAATCCAAGTACGACCTTTCGGCATATTCACCCATTGAAATGGTTTCAAAATCCATGGATTGTGTCATAAAAAAATTAGTTTAAGAAAACATCGATTTTAACATTGCTTGAGGATAAATGTGGGACTCCATGGTTGCAGAACCAAGAAAAAACAGCTGATATAAGCGCTGCTGTGAGATTGATTATACGAAACACATCGTTTAATATATTTATCAGTACTACCAAGGACACTGACATGAAAACAACCTTTCTTATTTGGGCATTGATTCACAGCACTTTGGCCTCTGCTGTCATTTATGATGACACAGAGATTCAAGCGCTTTACAGCAACCACAAAAACCACCAGAATTCAGCCAGCCTTATCAGCGACTACTTCACTGCAAAAAACCCAGACCGGGTGATAGATGAACTCTTATTAAAGGCCAACATCACGCCATTGCAGCGCGAATTTCACCTGTATAATCTATTGACTGAAATATCACAGCAGCCACCCCAAGATTTTTTTCAAAACTTTGTTAACCGCATGAAGCATTACCCAACCATTGCTTTGCGTGCCGCTCATGAAGGCCACTTGCCAGTTGCCGTTTTTAACCTCAACAGCAAAGCCCATGGCACAGAAAACATTTGGACGACTTACCGCACCGAACAACACTTCAATCAACTGTTTGAAAACAATTTACCTCAAGCCACCAAGGAAATCAGCGAGATCCTCAAGCAAAACATCAAATTGCGCCAGCCCCAATGGCTCGGTATAAAGGACAGCATTGGAGCGATGTGCAGCCAATCATTACAACGGTTAGCGACTTTTCTGCTGCATTCAAAAGACGCCAACGGTGCGCTAGATTCACTGATCAGTTATGTCGGTTTTGTTGCTGATCGTTCAGATTTGATTGAAAAAGCACTTGCCTCTGAGCTGGTGAAGGTCAGAGAAATGACCCTGCGTCAAATTTTGGTACATTGGCCGCCAAGTACCGCCAAATCGTTGCTAATGACCAAAGCCCAAACAGGAAAGGACCGCAAATTCAGCACTTCATTGTTGAGCCAATTCAGCAACGATTCCAGGGTCGAACGTTTTTTAACAGAACAACTGAATGACCCCGTCACTGCAGCGAGTGCTGCGTTTGCTTTAAGTCAGTCAAACAGCATGACATTACCCACAGCATTAAAACAGCGTTTTATGACGTCAGATGATTCCAGAGAAAAAAATCACCTGCTGTTGGCATTAAAATTAAACCCAACACAGGCTGCTGAAGTGGCTTTAGAGGAGCTCACCACACAGCTCGAAAAGGACACCGCAGCAGCCAAGTGGTTGCAAACTTTTGAGGGTAAATCAGCTGGAGGTAAACCATGAAATCATCAGCCAGAATAAACCACCTCAAAGTCATTGCTGCGCTCTTTATTGGCACATGGAGCAGCCATTCTATGGCTCAAAGCATCCTGCCTTGGACCGAGCAAAACAGCACCTTGGGCTTGGGTTATCCAGTTCCCATACCGGTAGATACAACCGAGCCATTTGATGGCTTCAGAAGTTATAACGGCCTATTTGCCAAGCACCAGTCAATGGCTTTAAACAATGATTACATCACCGGTCAAGTGGTGGGCCAAAGTATTTATAACCGCGACATCTGGGCTTATGTTCTTAGCGATGAGGATGACCTGACTCCATACGGTGTTAAAGAAGGCGCCATGATGGCCAATGGTGGCATCCATGCACGTGAATGGCAAACACCAGAAACAGTCACCGGTATCATGGAAGCATTTGATGCCAACAGCCAGGACCAGTCGTTCTATCAGTACCTGTTAGAAAACGCCACCATCATCACCATCCCTGTGAACAATGTCGATGGTTTTTTACAAACCCAACGCTATCCCGCAGAAAGCTGGTTTGCCAACAACACGGGGCCCAGAGACGGCCGCATGCGCAGGAAAAACATGCGTGATGTCGATGAAGTAATGACCACTGAAAATGATCATTTGTTGGGGGTGGATTTAAATCGAAACAACGCGCCTTTTTGGGCCACCACCAATGAATCATCTTTTGATGTAACCAGTCAAATTTACCACGGCAGTTCCGTTGACTCTGAACCAGAAACCTTGGCTCGCCTCAATGCCGCGAGTTTGGTTGAGTTTGATCAACTGAGGGTTTACACCGACATCCATTCTTTTTCACAAGTGCATTTCAGCAAACTGACTTTCAATCAAAACAGAAACACCTTACAAACCAGGCTTTTGAATGACTTCACGAATTTTCACAGAGCTTTCCCAGCTGGCAAAAATTATGTCGATTTACCAGACCCCCCTGGCACCGGGATTGGGACCACCGCTGATTATTTTGCCAGCATTTATGAAATCCCTTCTTGGACATTAGAAATTGAACCAAGTAATCGATTCAACCTTGATGCCCATCCAGATTTACCAGGTTTTGGTGCCGATTACGGTGGTTTTGGTAACACCGGCGCAGACGGTTTTATTTTACCTGAATCAGAAATCAGAAGGGTCAGAGAGCAATTGGCGGAAACTTTCATGGTGATTTGGTATGGCCAAGCAGGTCCGCCATCAATCATTCAATACCGCATCATTGACATTGAAAATAATGCCATTATCTATGATGCCGAATGGGATGTGACCTCAGCTGAGGAACGGGTCCTGTACCAACATCAATTTAGCCAAATCCTCAGTGATAAAAATTATGCATTGATGCTGAAGTTTGATAAGCCCATGCGAGATCGCGGTGATCAAGGCCAATTACAAGTATTACAAGGTCAATCCAATCCTTTAAACCCAATCATTAGAGTTAAAACGGGTGATCAAAGCATAAACGTAAATTTCAGCAATGGTCGTTGGCTTGATGAAAAAACTGACTCATGGGAATCTTACAGCAAATACAAGGATGATACTTATGTCGTTGAGTTCGAATTGCCTGCTGAACTAGTAGCTGCTGATGATGCAACTGTTGATTGGGAAATCATCACCACTGATATGATTGGACAAAATATTGATGCCAACCCTGCCACCATTGTGACTTGGCGCAATGGCCAATGGCAGAACTACGAAGACAGCAATGGCAACGCTTCTATCATAGGTGGGTTTGACCGTACCCTTAAACTGACTGTCAGTGGACAGTCGGGCCTCAATCAACGCCTACAAAAGCCACAAACAGCGCTTTTGTATGACCCTTCACGAGATGGCGAAGGCTTTAATTTTGAATCACTGGGCGATGACAATGTCTTGGTTCAATGGTATACCTTTGATGCCGATGGCAATGACAAGTGGCTGCTGGGAACCAGTCCTTTAATGGCACAAAATGCCGTCAATATTCCACAACTGCTGTCAACCTCAGGCGGTGTTTTTGGTCCAGAATTTGACATTGATGAGGTGTTTTTTAATACCGAGGGCTCATTGGAAATGATCTTTGAAGCTGCCACTTTGGTTGCCGGGCCTAACAACCAAACTTTCTGGGTACAAAATGGCAAAATGAAGTACACCACTGCAAATGGTCAAAAACTACGCACCGACTTGGTGCCAATCACTTTGCCAGCCGGCTTAATTTCACCATCGGAACAAAGTGATGTTACCCCCACTGAAGTACTCAATGCCGCCAGTGTGGCTGGTTCTTGGTTCAATCCTGAGCGGGATGGTGAAGGTTTTCACATCCAAGAAACCATCACCGGCAAAGCCGTAATTCTCTGGTATTCCTATGATTTCAATGGCAATCAGAAATGGTTCATTGGTTCTGATGGTGTGATCAGCCAAACCACCACTGGGATCAACTTCACATTTGACCAAGTTTTTGAGGTGGGTCAAGGCACACCCTTCGGTGCAGACTTCAATACCAATGATATTCAACTCGCTGAATGGGGTCGCATTGAAGTCACTCTAGAATGCACCACAGGAACATTTAAATACACGGCCATTGACAGTGCATATGGATCAGATGAATATGGTATTGAGCCAATCACCAGACCGGTTGTGAATGAGTTTGTTTGTCCTTTATAAAATGCAACGCACCATCACAAGCCCAACTGTTGGGCTTGTGACTCGATGCGTTTGATCAAGGCTGGCTCAAGCTGAACATCTACCGCTTGAAGTAATTCTTGCATATGCTCCACTCGGGTACTACCTACCAAAGCAGTACTTAAATCAGGGTTGTTAAGGACATAAGCCAAAGCCAATTGTGTGGCAGTCAAATTTGGCGAATCATTCAGAAACTTCATTTGTTTTTTCATGGCTTTCAGTTGTGGGTTATTTTTCCAGGCTCGCAGCCAATACCACAGGCTTTTGCGCCCTTGAAAGCGCCAAAATCTGTCATCATAAATTGCACCGGCCAGCGCACCAGCCACGAACACATTTTTACCCGCTGCCTTGAATTGTTTGATCATTTCACACCGCTGTGGTTGGTAAATATTGAAGTCCAACATGATGCATTGAATCTGTGGAAAATCAAAACACGACTGTAAGCTAGGCTCAGCGAAAGCATTGACGCCTATCAAACCAATTTTACCGGCTTTTTGTAATTGTTCTAATTCCTCAAACAACGCCGCAGTGAAATCTTCTGGATTAGGCCCATGCAAGAAAAAAATCGGTATGTGATCGATTTGCAGGTGACGCAATGAATTTTCACAAGATTGTCTGATCCATGCCGGTGAGAAATCATTATATAGTTTACCCCAGCGTCCAATTCGGGTGCCCGCTTTGCTGCTTATAACAGCATCTTTGCCGTCAGGGTGTGCATGTAAGGCGCGGCCCAAACGCTGTTCGGCGTGACCGCCTGAATAGCTGGAACCGGTATCATAATAATTTATACCCGAAGCTGCAGCTGCCGCAAACACTTCAATGGCGTGTTTTTCTGAGAAATTGCTTTTGCCCCAAAAACTGGCACAACCCATGCCCACTAAAGACAGCCTTAAATCGGCACCACTCAACTGGCGGTATTTCATTCAGTTATTCAATACCCAGCCAGTCTTGTGGCTTCAAGAATTCAGCCAGTCGCGCTTCTTGGGTGCCTGGTTCGGGCTGGTAGTTGTAACGGTAGGAAACTTCAGGTGGTAAGGACATCAAAATCGATTCAGTGCGCCCACCTGATTGCAGCCCAAACAGTGTGCCTCGGTCATAAACCAAGTTAAATTCAACATACCTTCCGCGGCGGTATTTCTGAAACTGCTTGTGCTCATCATCAAACACCGAGTGGTGGTGTTTTTTGACAATCGGCAGGTAAGCATCACAATAAGCCTTACCAACCGCTTGCATGAATGCAAAAGACTGCTCAAACCCCCATTCGTTCAAATCATCAAAGAACAAACCACCCACGCCTCTGGTTTCACCACGGTGTTTCAAATAAAAATACTCATCACACCATTTTTTGTATTTTTTATATACATCACTGCCGAATGGTTTACACACATCATAGGCCACTTGATGCCAATGCTTGATGTCTTCTTCAAATGGATAAAAAGGCGTCAAATCAAAACCACCACCGAACCACCAATGCGCTGGCTCGTCGGCTTTTGGTACGGTTCTGAATACGCGGACATTGGCGTGTGATGTAGGAATAAACGGATTATCCGGATGAACCACCAAAGAAACGCCTGAGGCCTCAAACCCTTGTCCTGCCATTTCTGGCCTCTTGGCCGTAGCAGCTGCTGGCAGCTGTTTACCCACCACATGTGAAAAGTTAACCCCTGCTTGTTCAAATACCTCACCGGTGAGCACCCGAGTACGTCCACCGCCACCCGCATCATGTTGCCAAGCATCTTCTTTGAATTTTTCACCATGCTCAACTGACTCTAATTGTTGGCAAATGTTATCTTGTAATGATTGAAGAAATGCGACCACTTGATCAAATTGGTTTTGGTTCATTGAATTACTGGCTGATTGACAATTTGTTATTATAACCGTTGAGATAACTTAATCATATTGACTTTAATCACATATACACCTTCTTCCAGTTTTCATTACACAAACATTTTATTGTAATAGTATGTTGATAATAAAAAAGACAATAACAATCATCAGAAACTGTTTATCAGTGCGCTTCATATTGGAATACCTCAGTTAGAGGCTTATTAAATGCAACAGCAATCTTAAATGCCACCTCTAAAGATGGAGAGTACTTATTGTGTTCAATGGCGTTTATTGTCTGTCGGGTTACCCCAACTAAATCTGCTAATTGTTGTTGAGTCATTTCTTCATGGTGAAATCGCAAAGACCTGATTTGATTACTAATATTTGGAGACTTCCCCATTAGTAACCCCTTTTATATGCAAGTAGTTGTTGTATTTTATTGACCACATCAGTGAGCACGCCAACCACTGTTATAGTATGTATAAACCAATAATTACCTGGTACAAACATAGCCACTACTATCGCAACCAGAATCCCCGAATGTAATAGATAGGCGCTGACCCTGTCGGCTTTCATTTCAATCAGTTTTTGTCTTTCATCTACAAGTTCATTTCTGTCTTTGATTGCAATGGCCACAACACCAATGACAATGACGAGGATGAGCAGCCCTATGTATTTAAAGTATTGCCAGATATGAGGAGTCTCCATATTCCCATCGACAGCAGGTAAGACGTTTAAATAATAGAGTCCATAAACAAATATCACTGCAAACAAACTGATCCAAAGAGTTTTTTCTTGAAAGGTTAAATTTTTCATAATTTATTAATGTATAATATTTTTGACATGGTGTATATTATGCACGACATGAACTTAGTGTCAAATATTTTTACATCGAGCAACAATTATGATTAAACTTGACTTAATTTAAATCAGAAATAAATCTTAGATTATTTTATGTCATAGCAGAAGACACCCTTTCAAACATTAAAAGTCATGGAATACGTGGTTTAAATTGTTATATTTTGTTATTTGGACTGTTTATTTTTAACCATCCAACTGATTATAATGAGCACTTACTTTAAACTCCTTATTTCATGAAATTTCTGGTCAGCAACGATGATGGCGTGCATGCCAAAGGTATAAAAATATTGGCTGAAATGCTCAAAGACTTGGGTGATGTTGTGGTTTTTGCCCCCAACCGCGATCGCTCAGGAGCCAGTAACTCATTGACTTTGGATCGTCCCATTCGGGTTGAGAAAGTCACCGATGACACCTTCAGCGTTTATGGCACACCAACTGACTGTGTGCATTTGGCAGTGACTGGTGTGTTAGATGAAGAACCTGATATGGTTATTTCCGGCATCAATAATGCTGCTAATTTAGGTGATGATGTACTCTATTCAGGCACTGTGGCTGCCGCCATTGAGGGGCGCTATTTAGGACTGCCCGCCATAGCAGCGTCGATTGTGCTAGATTCAGTTAAGGAAAATCGCCGCAAACGTGATTATTACACGGTCACTCATTTCCTCAACAAAATCATCCAGCACGTGATCAAACACCCGTTACCTCAAGACACCATCTTGAATGTTAACGTGCCCAATTTACCGATTGATGAAATCAAAGGCATGAAAGTGACTCGTTTGGGTTACCGCCACAAAGCTGAAAACGCCATACCAACACGTGATCCTCGAGGATTCAAAATGTATTGGATTGGTCCTGCTGGGCCTGAAGCCGATGCCGGTGAGGGCACTGACTTTCACGCCGTCAAAAATGGTTACGTCTCTATCTCCCCCATTCAAACTGATATGACCAAACACGCTTTCATCAGCGAGCTGGACGATTGGGCTAAAAACATATGAACCCACATGGCATAGGCATGACCTCTGACCGAACCCGCCAGCGCATGATAGATCGTTTGCGCTTACGTGGGATTGGTGATGAGCGTGTGTTGATGGCCATGGCGCAAGTTCCTAGGCATTTATTTGTTGATGAAGCACTGGCACATCGTGCCTATGAAGATGATGCTTTGCCGATTAAATACGGCCAAACCATTTCGCAACCATTCGTTGTTGCTCGCATGACTGAGGAGGTAATCAAACACCATAATCCTGTCAAGATCTTAGAGCTTGGTACTGGCTCGGGCTACCAGGCCGCTGTACTGGGTCAACTGGTTGACCAGGTTTTCAGTATTGAACGAATCGATAAGCTGACCCGCATCGCACGGCGCCGATTCATCAAACTGGGCTACCGCAACATCCGCTGTAAAACCGGAGATGGCTTTGAAGGTTGGCCTTCTGAGGCATTGTTTGACATCATCATCGTTACTGCCGCGCCAGAAAAGGTCCCGTATGAATTATTGGATCAATTGGAAGTGGGTGGCAAAATGATTCTCCCCGTTGGCAATAAAAAGCAACAAAAACTCATTGCCATTGTCAAAGAATCACATGGATATAAGAAAGAAATGTTGGGTGAGGTGATTTTTGTGCCATTGTTAGAAGGTGTTGTCAGGTGATGCGCAAGGCCATTATTTTGCTGATTATACTGTGCTTGGTGGCTTGTGCCCCCCGAAGACCAGCCAAGGTAGATGAAGTGGGCACCAAGCCACATCGAAGTCACACCAAATCCTATGCTCGGCACAGCAAAAAAGATCAGCAACAAAAAACCCACAAGGTAGTCAAAGGCGATTCCTTATACTCCATTGGTTTTCGATACCAAAAAGACTACAAGCAATTAGCTGCCATCAACAACATCAAACCGCCCTACAGAATCTATCCCAACCAAATCCTCAAATTAACTGGCGAACCGGATAAAGTGGTTTTCAGCCCCAGTAAAAACACCACGGTTGAAACCAAGCCCATCGTCAGCAACAAGCCCATTGTGGCAAGAAATGAAGCCACAAATAAAAATACAAATAAAGCCACAAACAACCAACCAAAACCAACTAATAAACAAGCCAATAAACCAGCCAGTAAACCAGAAGCACAAGCCAAAACTGTACCAACAACGCCAACCACACAAAGACCACCGGCTAAAAAGCCGATGGTGGTGAAAACGCCCAACAACAGCAACCTCAAATGGTTGTGGCCAACCAATGGTAAAATTCGCACCACTTTTTTGGCCAGCAATCCCGCGCGCAAAGGCATATCCATTGGAGGTCAGTCAGGACAACCGGTGAAAGCAGCAGAGGCAGGTGTGGTTGTTTACAGCGGCAATGGACTGCTGGGTTATGGTGAATTAATCATCATCAAACACAATGATGCTTTCCTCAGTGCCTATGGACATAACAAGACCCTCAAGGTCAAAGAAGGCATGAGCGTGACGCGCGGACAAGTAATTGCTGAATTGGGTTCCAGTGGCACCAATGTCAATAACCTGCATTTTGAAATTCGCAAAAATGGCAAACCAGTCAACCCTTTGAATTACGTTAAACCATAAGCCTAAAGCGATCAAAAGGATTGCCATATTTGATGCCATCATTTTAAGCTGCTGTGCCACAAATAGCACAAACGAATCAAGCACTTATCGCCATCAACCCTGCAAAAACTTCTTGTCAAGCCACTGCCACAGTCGTTATGATGTTCTGGTGCGTATAATAAATTACTTTTCTGTTGACTGTTTAACTGCTGCTGTAGAGGGCTGAATGGGATCCATAGACATGATGACGGCCATGATTTTAGGCCTATCCATCAATGCCATCATGGCCATCCTGATTTTGATCACCGCCAGGCAGTTCCCGACCATTGCCGCTCAAAGCATGAGGCACTGGTCGTTTGGCCTGTTTTATTTGTCTATTTCTTATGCTGTTTACAGCAGTTTGTATCAAGAAAAATCCCTGGCAGTGAATTTTATTGGTGATTTCGGAATTGTCCTTGGCATCAGTTTCATGACTTATGCAGTGAGTTTATTCCTTAAAACCAACAGCCTTAAATTATTACAAACACTCACCATGATCAGCATGCTGATGATTTTGGCCGGCAACTTTGTGATTCAAAGTCCCACCATGACCATCTTGATAACCATTGCTTGCTTAACAGTTATTGTATGTTCACAAGCCCAACCGATGATAAAACTCATCATAAAACAGCCCACTTCTGCCAAAATCATTTTATTCAGCATCAACTGTACATTTATCGCAGTTATGCTGTTCAGGGCTCTGGAATACTTTGTCTCACACAAAACCGCCTGGGATTTCAATGCAGTATCGACGGCAGATTTTTTAACCATATTAATGGCAGTGGTGGGTCCGGTTATTGCTACCTTTGGTTTTATGTTCATGCACCAAGAAAAGGCCTACCATGAATTGACTCGGATGGCATCAATCGACAGCTTGACCAGAATATATAACCGCCATGCCATTGAAATCAAGGCCAGGGCTTTATTCAAAGAAGCTCAAAAGCACAATCAAAACATTTCTGTTATGTTGATTGATTTGGATAAATTCAAAAGTATCAATGACCAGTATGGCCATGCCGCAGGTGATCAAGTATTGATTGATACCGCGCAATTAATTCGCAGTTTGTTGGCAGCGGAAGACCTTGTTGGTCGTTTCGGCGGTGAAGAGTTTTTTGTGCTGTTACCGAATTCAGACCTCAAACAAGCCAGGCAACTGGCAGAAAGAATGCTTCTGGCCATTCAAAAGCATGAACACAGTTATGGCAAAAAAACCTTTCATACCACAGCATCCATTGGTGTGGCTCAAAGAAAAATCAATGAATCAAGTTTCAGTGCCACCTTAAAACGAGCTGATTTGGCGATGTACGATGCCAAGAACAACGGCCGCAATCAGGCCATCGCTGTTTGAATCGAGTCCATCAAAGCAACGCTTGGTAATTTTCATACAACCACCAGCCTGAGTAAGCACTCAAAATCACGCCAATGGCTGCGATATAGATCACTGGTTTTTTGAAATTTTTAACCAAAAACCAAGCAAAAAACAACAAACACAACGACGTTGCGACTGATTTAATAATCAGCGGTATGATGGCGGGAAACATAAAAGTAAAACTGAACAACAAACTACCAAATACACCCACCAATGCAATTCTTTTGTCGCTGAACAACGCTTGTAGAATCAACACAGCCCAAGCAATAACCCCAACAGCAACTGTCAGGGCTATCAGCCAGTTATTGGCATATAAGAACTCAGTCGGTGTCACTTGTTTTCGAGCAAGGTCGGCACGGTGTTGTTGATCGCGATGATGACATCTTCACCGAATTTTTTGCAGCGTTCAGGCGACCAACCATATGCTTCATCAGGTAAATCATGGTTGTCTTTGAAAGGCATTTCCACCGTATAGGCCAAGGTGTTGAACGTCTGTCCGATGTAATTGGTGGCGATGCGTAAATCACCTTTACCTGGCTCATCATCATCGTATTTATGTACGTCCTGAAAATCCGGGCTGGCAGCATGCCAAGCAGCTTTGAATGTGTCCTCGAATAATTTCAAACGCGCATCATAATTTGGATTTCCTTCACAACCGGCAACAAAGTTATAAGGTATGGCCTCATCGCCATGAATGTCCAAAAACATATCAAGTCCACGCTGGTGCATTTGTTCTCTGACCAAATAAACTTCTGGGCTGGCTGCCATCGAGGGTTCCATCCATTCTCTGTTTAAATTAGCCCCCGAAGCATTGGTTCGCAGGTTACCACGATAAGCGCCATCTGGATTCATGTTAGGTACCACATGAAACCGGCATTTTTGCAGCAACTGTCTTGATGTGGGGTTGTCTTGATCTAATAAAGACTCCAAAAAGCCCTCAACAAACCATTCTGCCATGGTTTCACCCGGATGTTGCCTGGCAATCATCCAAACATTTAACTTGTCAGCCAGATCAACATCTTCATCTTCAATGATCAACATATCAAAATCTCGGCCATCGAGGGTTTGACCCAGATTCTGCAGACTACACAAGTTTGATTGCTGAGCAAACGCCAACAAATTCAAGTGTCTTTCAAATGAATATGGCGCAAAATAGGCAAAATAAATGTCATCGGTGTCGGTGTTGAATTCGACCGTTAATTGCTTACCATCGAACTCAGTTGGCAGACGAAACCATTCTTGGCGATCAGTTGACGCACACACATCATAGTCTTTCCACCCTTCTACATATGAAGTTTCCGATGCATTTAAAAAAGTCATAACGCAATCTTGGTTTTTCACACCTTGGACCCGAAAATGGAACCACTGACGAAATTCAGAATGTGAATCATGATCAATTTTTAATTGAATGTCTTGGAATTCTTCGGCTTTGACCACTTCAATGCGGCCGCCATCAAAATGACTGCTAATTTTCATAAATTAATTCGACTTTAAATCAATTTGCAATCATTACATAGATGGTTATTTGATTCAATAGCACCCACTTAATTGCAGTAAACTATATTTTTTTGTCAGAAATTTCTGACCACAAGGTCATCTCCTCAATCTCTATTGACTACTAGGAAAATAAAATGAAAGCAATTGCCACCCTACTACTTGGCCTCAGTTTGAGCATGGCCATCAATGCCAAAGACTATTTTGATCGGGCGGAGGATGTCACTCCCCTGCTGCCCGGAATGAGTATTCCTAGCTTCAGCGCCAAAACACCCAACGGTGATTTGGTTGAATTTGATGCTGATAATTTGAACAAACCTTTTGTACTGACATTTTACCGCGGCGGCTGGTGCCCATACTGTAATGCCCATCTGGGCGAAATGCGACTGCTTGAAAAAGAATTGAACGAGCAAGGCTTTGATGTATTTTTCATCAGCCCTGACCAACCCAGTTTTCTGTTAGAAAGCTTGAAAGATCAACAACTAAAGGCTGACCTCAGCACCAACACCACCCATCAATTGTTGTCTGATGCCAGCATGGAAATTGCCAAAGCATTCAAAATCGCATTCAAAGTTGAAGCAGCCACCGTAGAAAAATACAAGCAGTGGGGCATTGATCTGGAAAAGGCCTCTGGCTATGACCACCATTTACTACCAGCACCGGCCACATTTGTGGTTGGAAAAGACGGTGTGATTCAGTTTCAATACGTCAATCCAGACTATAAAATCAGGCTGGCCCCAAGTATTTTATCAGCTGTTGTTAACGATTATTTGAAACGAACTCAATAAAGGAGTACAATGTCGCGCATGGTTGGTGGCGCCTTCCCCCTTTATGCCACCATCCACAGCGGGGCTTGGTCTATGATTAAGTCCCGTTTTCTTTAGTTTAAAACTAACCCCGCTAGTCAATTGTTTTAAGTCCTTGCAGCCCTTATAATTCACGCTTTCAATAGCAGACTGACAGCATGCAACTTTCAGAATTAACCGCCATTACCTCTGTAGATGGGCGTTATCACAGCAAAACCAAACAATTCGGCCACATCTTCAGTGAATATGGACTGATTAAGAACCGTTTATTGGTTGAACTTAAATGGCTGGTTCACCTGAGCCAAACCGATGGAGTCGACGAGGTCAAAGAACTCAGTCAAAAAGACATCGATTGGGTGATGTCAATATATGACAATTTCACTCCAGACGAAGCCCAGAAAGTCAAAGACATAGAGGCCACCACCAACCATGATGTCAAAGCCGTTGAGTATTACATCAAAGACCAACTCGGCGCCCATGAAAAACTCAATGAAGTCAAAGAGTTCGTACACTTTGCCTGCACCTCTGAGGACATCAACAACCTAAGCTATGCCTTGATGCTAAAAACTGCCAGAGACAACGTTTTCATTCCAACCATACAAGGCATCATCAATCAACTCACTGAAATGGCCATGAACTATGCCGAAGTGCCGATGATGGCCAAAACGCATGGCCAACCGGCTTCACCCACCACCATGGGTAAAGAAATGGCCAATGTGGTATTCCGCTTAAAATACCAATTGAAACAACTGAGTGAAATCACTTTATTTGGTAAGCTCAATGGCGCTGTAGGTAACTTCAATGCGCATTACAGCGCTTACCCAGAGTTGAATTGGCCAAAAATTTCTGCATCTTTCATCAGCGAATTGGGGCTGACTTTTCACCCATTCACCACGCAAATTGAACCGCATGACTTTGTTGCCGAGTTGTGTCACAACATGATTCGTTTGAATACTATCCAATTAGATTTAGCCAGAGACATTTGGGGCTACATTGCCAATGGTTATTTCACCCAAAAAACTGTGGCAGGAGAAATTGGTTCATCCACCATGCCACACAAAGTGAACCCCATTGATTTTGAAAATGCCGAAGGCAATTTGGGCCTTTCAAACGCCACACTGAATCACCTGGCTGAAAAACTGCCAGTTTCAAGGTGGCAAAGAGATCTGACTGATTCGACTGTCTTGCGCGCGCTTGGATCGGCTTTTGGTCACTGCGCGATTGCCTGGGCATCATTGCAAAAAGGATTGGGTAAGCTGGCCATCAATCAAGACATGTTGATGCATGATTTGGATAACAACTGGGAGTTGTTGGCTGAACCGATTCAAACTGTTATGCGGCGTTATGGTGTTGAAAACCCATATGAAAAGCTCAAAGAACTGACCCGCGGTCAGAAGGTTGATCAACAACAAATGCAAGCATTCATCCAAACCTTGGAAATTCCTGAAGCGGCCAAAGAACGGCTGATGCAAATGACCCCAGCCAACTACCTCGGCAATGCCAAAGAACAAGCCAAACGTCTTTGATGGTCAAAACATCTCAGCTGTTGAGTTTTTTAAAACTCACTGGCAGCGTACGCCTTTTTTATTCCAAAAGACACAAATAAATCTGAGTTGCTTACCCAGCGTGACAGAACTATTCACGCTGGCTGAGCAAGAAGGCGTTCAGTCCAGAATCATTTTTTCAACCGATGGTAACAGCTACCAAGCGGTATACGATGAACCCGAAGCTTGGGATTCACTGCAACCCCACCAACCCACATTGCTGGTCTCAGACATTGAGAAATGGCACCCACAAGCCGCTCAAATCATGCAGTGGTTTCCCTTCATTAAAAATTGGCGCTTTGATGATTTGATGATGTCTTATGCACCCTCCGGCGCCTCAGTCGGTGCCCACACCGATCACTACGATGTTTTCTTGCTTCAGGTACAAGGCACCCGCCGATGGTCATATGATGATCAGCCTTTGGCCAAAATTGAGCTGGATGAAGACAGCGAAATCGCAGTAATCAAAAACTTTCAACCACAGCACAACCATGAACTGCATCCAGGCGATGTACTTTATTTGCCGCCAGAAATTGCTCACCATGGTGTTTCCACATCTGATGATTGTGTGACCTGTTCTATTGGCTTGAGGGCCCCTTCTGAGGCTGAACTGCTGTCATCTTTCATCGAACTATATAGCCAACAAACCAGTGCCGACGCCCGTTTCACTGATGGTGTCAAACAGCCAAATTCAGATGCCTCAATCGGTCAGCATGAAATAAACTATTTGAGAAGCCAGCTGCTTGCCATCAGCCAAATGCAAGAAGAAAATCTAGCCAAATTATTTGGCCAAGTCGTTACCAGCTATCGATTGTTCGAGGAAACTGAATACGCTGTAAACACAACCGCAAACAACGCAAATAAAGTGTGGCAAAAAAGCCCTTTTGCTGTTTTTGCCTACCACCTTATCGATGCCTCTGAAGCCTCTTTGATGGTCAATGGCGAAGTGTTTCGTACCACACCTTACACTGCCCAATTGATTTGCAACCAAACCAGCTTCCAAATCGATGAAATTGAAATCAGTTCAAATAAGCCAGTTGAAGACCTTGAAATGATCACAACACTAAGTGAGATGCAGGCGATAATTCCAGCTTGAACCCGCACCCAAGCTAACAAACAGGTTATGATGTTGTTTTGTTCCGAGCATCTTTATCAAAAACACCCAATTACAACGTGATTTAGTTGGCTTGAACCAGCTCAGTAAGGATGGCATCACTGGTGTGGTTGATTTGGTTGAGTCCATGCACCAAAGGATCTATTCATTGGGCGGGTTATTAAACCAAGGCGATTTAAATAAAACCACAGGCTTGACAGGTTTAATCTACCAAAGCATTCGCAAAACCACCCAACTGAGCACCCATGGCGTCAATTTAGCCTTACAAACTTTTGCCCCCATGCTGCCCTTCAAGGTGGATGATAAGAAAAGAACCAACTGGCTTTCGATCATGAATGGGGTGATAGGCGACCATTTAGAGCAAACCGATAATCCACTGGCAATGGACATGAGTTGGCATCACCGAGGGCAGCAATTAACACCGCAGCAAGCTGCTGAATGCTGTAATCGAACACCAGGCAAAGTATTGTTTTTGATACATGGTTTATGTATGAATGACCTACAGTGGAGTCGCCAAGGCCACAATCACGGTCAAGCACTGGCTGCTGAGCATAACATCACCACCATCTATCTCAGATACAACAGCGGCTTGGCAGTGTATCAAAACGGTCATCAATTGGCAGCCATGATGGCTGAATTTGTACAAGCCTTAACTGATGATAAAAGCATTGATGTACTGTGTCATAGTATGGGAGGTTTGGTGTTGCGAAGTGCCATGCATGTAGCCTCAATGGCGGCTGAGGAGTGGCTTAACAAGATCAATAAAGTCATTTTTTTGGGCACCCCACACCAAGGTGCTGTGTTAGAAAAAACCGGTAATTTGATAGATTACCTCATCAGCATCAATCCCTACAGTGCACCCTTTGCTAAACTGGGTCATACCCGCAGCCATGGCATCAAAAACTTGCGCCATGGTACAGTCACAAAAGACCACCAAATCATTCAATTACCCAAACAAATCAAATGCTATGCCTTTGCTGCCAGCAATGCCCAAAATGATGCAAACATACTACATAAAAAATGGATTGGTGATGGCTTGGTGACTGTGCATTCAGCCTTGGGTCATCATAAAAACCCAGAACATGAGATTAATTTTCCACAACAACACCAATTGATTTTTAAAAACATCAATCACATGAACTTACTTTCAGACCGTGGGGTATTTAACTGTATCGATCAAATCATCAATCATTCCGTTTGATTTTCAGCCACACACTGATTCGGTTTCATTGTATATGTTCGAGATAATTGAAGCAGCCTGATGAATTCAGTCTGCTTGTATGTCGATGTTGAAAGATTTATTGATATTTGCAGCGATACCTAAATCAGCTGGTGGCTCAAAACGCCAATTTTTAATGCTTTTCTCAATCACACGCATGGCTCTTGAAGATACGCCTGAATCTTCGCTGACCACTTTAACTACTTCACCCTTTGGATTGATGTGTATATTTAAATTCAACGCCTTTGAAGCATCAAAATCACTCGGCACTTCAACTTCTGTCACCTTAATTACTTGCCATTTGTATTGGGCCAGTAATGCGCTGTCAACAACTTCAACCTCAGGTTCATTTTTCTCACTTTCATAAAAGGTTTCGCGCATTTCTTCGCGGCTCAGTGACAAATCAACTGAAACTGGCTCCACGTTGAATTCACTGGCAGGCTTGGGCTTAAAGCCCAGATCGATTTCTGGTACTTCTAATTCAGGCCTGATCGCTTGTTGTTCAGGTGTGTCATCGATGACGGCTTTGGGTTTGCTCAACAAACTGCCCGCAGATGGTGCATTTTGACGCTCAGGCAAGCCTTGTGACCAACTCGGGCGCTTTTTTTGTTCGGTAACTGGCGGCTTATCTTCAACAGCTTGATCATTGTTCTGCTGTGTGCTGTTTTGAGCTAAGGCAGCACCGCTGAGCAAAGACATGATTAGGATGGTTGTTCTCATGGTGATCTGAATTCAAATAAAAACGGATTTTATGGTTGTATTCAATGAAGTCAATAAAACTCTTAGAAATAAGGGTCGATTAAGCGTAAATAAAGCCACTGCTTGGGTCTGTGGCTAAAAAACCGTCTAAAAAAACACCATATGACATTTTTTGACCAGCCTCAACTGGTAATGTAGATAGCTGTATCAAGAACAACCCATGGCTTCAATCTCAGGGTTAAATTCGCATATAATAGGCCGTGCTATTAATTTGGAATTGATTTGATGACCACCCAAGCACTGACTTTCATCGCAGGCGGTTCAAAAGGCCTTGGAGCTGCTTTAACTAACGCTTTTGAAACCAAAGGACATGAAGTATTTGACTTCTCTAGAACCGGCGAAGGAGAGCATCACATCGCGTGTGATTTTGCCAAAGCAGATGATGCCAATCAAATATTTGAGGCCACATTCAAACAAGCTGCATCTCGTCCAGACATCAAAGAGATCAACCTCATCGTCAATACGGCTGTACTCAAACCATTTGGCTCACTGACTAAAACTCAAAGCGGTGAAGTGGCTCAGCACCTCACCATCAATGTCACAGCCACCATGTACCTGTTACGGGCTTTCATCCTGAACTTTCAGGACCATTCTGCCCGCAAAACAATTGTTTATGTATCCTCAGGTGCTGCCCGACGGGACATACCAGGATTGGCGATGTATTCAGCGAGTAAAGCATTTTTTGAACGTTTCATTGATACCACAGCAACTGAACAAAAGGCCTGTGAACATCCCATAAGCTGTATGACCATTAACCCAGGTGTTATGGATACTGGTATGCAAGTTGAAATCAGGGCCCAAGACCAGCAAGATTTCCCGATGGTCGACATGTGGAATGAGTTGCATCAAAAAGGCCAACTCGCCGCACCCGAAGACATCGCAGCGGTTTTTGTTAAACTCATGGCATCTGAAGCCACCAATGGTGGTTATTACACTGCCCAAGAACATTTGTAACAAATGCCCTGCTAAAAAGCTCAAAACAGCAGAAAAATCAACCTGATTTTCACACCTTTGAACCTATAGTAATCTGCTGTTTTTGTTGATCCATTCAACCACAATCGATTTCTTTTAAAACCACAGGAAAATAAAACACATGAAAATTTGGTCACTCATCGTACTAACCTCATTGAGCCTGAATCTGGCCCAGGCCCACAACCACAAAGACAGCTTACCTACCGCAGTTGAATTCAGCGAGTCATTGCCTGTGTCAGGAAATTTGCTGCTGGGTGTTTATGCCGATGGCAGCCTGGGGCAATATGGCTCAACGCTGGACAAAAGCACCAATGGCGGGATCAATCACGCCATAAAAGCCACTGAATTCGAGGCAAAAAAAGACTCAACGCAGTTGATAACAGCACCGAAAGGATCTGGGCTGGCACAGATTCTTTTGGTTGGCTTGGGTGACAAAGCTGACAAGTTAACTCATTTGGACTGGCAAAACTTAGGCGGCAATGCGGTTCAAACAGCTGTTACCACATTCAAAACCGCTCCTGCCATGGCCTTTGATGTCAATGACAGCGAAATAACTGCCAACTTGGCATTTGGCGCCAAACTGGGTGCCTACTATTTCGATAAGTATTACACCGATGAAGAACGTCACAAGCAGCAAACCAAACTGACCTTAATTACCCAGCAAGCAGCTGCAGCAGAGCATTTTTATAAAACTGAATTAAGTTCTGTAGCCAACGCCATATGGCATGCACGCAATGTGGCCAACGAACCAGCTAACGTCATCTTCCCACAAAGTTTCGTTGAACGCTGGGAATCACATTTTGATGGCATGAAAAACATCAAAATCAAAGTGTTGGATGAGAAAGACATGATCAAACAAAACATGGGTGCCATTTACGGTGTGGGAAGAGGCAGTAAGCGCCCACCCCGCATGATGGTGGTTGAATTCATGAACGGCAATTCAGATGAAGCACCCATTTTATTGGTCGGCAAAGGCATTACATTTGATACCGGCGGTATCAGTTTGAAAAATCCAACCAACATGTGGAACATGAAATTTGATATGTCAGGAGCTGCCAGTGTTATGGGAACGTTGTATGCATTGGCCGGGCGTGATGCCAAAGTCAATGTGGTAGCTGTTGCGGCTTTGGCTGAAAACATGCCAGGTGGCAATGCCCAAAGACCCGGTGATGTGGTCACTTCGATGTCAGGCAAAACCATATCTATCAGATCGACTGATGCCGAAGGCCGTTTGGTACTGGCTGATGGTAACTACTATGCCGATGTGACGTATGATCCAAAATTATTGATTAACTTGGCCACCTTAACCGGTTCAGCCAGTCGCGCCACAGGTAAAGACTATGCCGCCATGTTCACTCGCCACGATGAACTGGTGTCAGACTTTATAACTGCGGGTAAAGCCAGCGGTGACCAAGTGTGGCAACTGCCTTTGAACGACAACCACTTCAAAGCCATAGAGCACACAGTTGCTGATGTGATGAACTCTGGTCCAGATGCACCAGGAGCCAGTGCCGGGGCCGCGTTCTTGGGCACTTTCGTGCGTGAAACCACACCTTGGGTACACTTTGATATAGCCGGTGTTGCCTATCGCGATGACGCCACTCCAAGCAAAGCTTCACCCGGCTCAACCTCTTTTGGTATCCGCTTGTTGAACAATTACATCAAAGCAAATTTTGAATAAAGTATAAACATTGATATCAGCCAGGCACTGACCCAGTGTCTGGCTTTCATACCTGACCTCATCACGTCATTATCTGGCTGTGGTATCCTATCCCTATCTCAACCAACGATCAATTATGAAAAACCCAAACTACGACATCATCGTCTTTGGCGCCACCAGTTTTGTTGGCAAAATCATCTGCCAATACCTCTGCGAACACGCTAAAAATGAATCATTCACATGGGCACTGGCCGGCCGATCTAAAGAAAAGCTCACCACACTACAAGCTGAATTGGGCGAGGCAGGCGCACATTTACCGTTGCTTGTGGTTGACGCCAATGACTCAGCAGGATTGATAGCCATGTGTAATCAAACCAAAGTGATTCTGACCACGGTAGGTCCCTATGATTTATATGGTGAACCGGTAGTGAAAGCCTGTGTCGAAACCGGCACCGACTACTGTGATTTAACCGGCGAGGCCCATTGGATCAAAAAAATGTTGGATAAATACGAAAGCCAAGCCCAAACATCCGGTTCACGCATCGTCCATTGTACTGGTTTTGATTCCATTCCATCAGATTTGGGGGTGTTCCATCTACAACAAGCCGCCAAGGCTGCCTTTGGTGAACACTGTCCAAATGTGAAATTACGCATCAAGAACATGCGTGGTAGCGCTTCAGGTGGCACCATAGCCACTGCATTGAACATTGCCAAATTGGTTCGCACAGACCCTGCCGTTAAAAAAGTGCTGGTTAATCCGTATGCACTGTGTCCAGAAAACCATGGCTTCAAAACCAGGCAACAAAAAGACGGTATTTATTATGATGACACTTTCAATGCTTGGTATGGTCCATTTTTCATGGCAGGTATTAATACCCGCATCGTGCATCGCTCTAATGCCTTAAGCCAACATGCTTATGGTACTGATTTTAAATACAACGAAGGTGTTTTAACCGGCCGAGGCTGGAAAGCCAAAGCCAAAGCACGTAGTATACATTGGGGTTTGATGTCATTTTATCTGGGCGCTAGCCTCGGTCCAATAAGGGCTTTGATGCAAAAATTCTTTTTACCCAAACCCGGCGAAGGACCCAGTCCCAAAGCCCAGTTAAAAGGCTTTTATGACTTTCGCTTTGTTGGCACCACCGATACACAACAACAAATCATCACCAAAGTTTACGGTGATCGCGACCCCGGTTATGGTTCAACCGCCCAAATCATTGGACAAGCCGCTTTGTGTATGGCACAAGACGTCAAACCAACGGTCAAGGGCGGGTTCTGGACCCCGGCCACACTCATGGGTAAAGCATTGATTGAACGCCTGAACCAACACACTGGGGTCAGTTTTGAAGTATTATCTACTGAAACCCAAAAGGAGGAAAAATCATGACGCTGACTTTAACCGGTTGGATTCACACCATTTTTGGCATCATCGCCTTGATTGCCGGCTTCATTTTGTTGTGGCAAAACAAGCGCATCAGCTGGCAACCCCAATTGGGTAAAATTTATTTGTTGGCCACTTTATTGACGGCTGCTTTTTCATTGACCATTTTTAATCACGGTGGCTTCAATGTAGCCCATGGTTTGGGCATTTTAACTATACTGGCTGTGGTGGTCGGTATGTTGGCCGAAAAATACCAACCCCTCAGAGGCTTGAATAAATATTTTGTTGCTTTGTGTTATTCAGCCACCATTTTATTTCACTTGCTGCCCACCACAACTGAAATTATGATTCGCTTTCCGCTGGACTCGCCTTGGGTCAGCTCACTCAAAGATCCACTACTGCACCAAACATTTTTAATCATCACAGTGATTTTCTTGGTGATGCTCATCAGTCAAATGTGGTGGCTCAGGAAACAGCCAGATTCATCATTCAGTTGAACCTTTGTTATTGAAGTTATGAGGAAAAATAACGCTAAGCACTCACAACAAGTTTTGTTGTGCGAACTGAGAGGAATGCATCATTGGATAAAATAATTGAGCTGTCGCTGAAACTGATCAAAACATCATTTGTCTTGCAGTCTGTGGTGTTATTTTTGATTTGGCTGGCAGTATGGGAGATAGGTGTATTAGTCGAATACACCGAACATGCCAGTGTGTGGTTTCCAGCAGCGGGTTTTACTTTTGCTTGTATGCTGGTGATTGGACTGCGCGCTTTCATTCCCATCATGGCGGCTGCCATCGTTTCATCCATCTTACAGATTCATTATTATCAACTGCCTTTGAGCCTAGCTGAATCCCTGTGGGCAGGTTTTTTATTTGGCCTGGCACATATTTTGCCCTATTGGGTTGGCGCCAAGATGGTGGTCAGAATTTCTCAAAAAACCACCAACACACCGAAATTGATAGTCACTTTTCTATTGATTGCTGGCCTCGCCTCACTGATTTGCACACTGCTGGTGCTGTCATCTTTGGTGGTAACTGATTTAATGCCACGTGATGAAGTGAGCAAAACTTTGTTGCCCTTCTGGATTGGCGATATGGCCGGCATCGTTGTATTGGCGCCTCTATTCACAGGCTGGTTGGTTAAGCTTTTACCTCGGCCACAGATTGATTACAGCCGTTTCATGAAATCAGCATGGGGCTCTCTACAGACCTTAGTAAATAAAACTGGGCTGAATGTGGTTTTGATTATTTTCACCATGTTATTGGCCCATTTAACCGGCTCTTTTGAAAGTTCATTTGCTATTTTCTTCTTGGCCGTGACGCACATGTGGATAGCCTGTACTGAAAGCCCCAAATTCAACGTGGTCTCGTTGGCCATTTCCAGTGTGCTGATTGTGGTTTTGGTGCATTTCTTTGGTTTGATGGATCACGTCATGGTTTATCAGTTTGCCATCACTGTGATAGCTGCCAATGCCCTGTTTGGCATTGCTGTACCACAGCTCACCGCAGATAAACAGGCGTTGGAAAAACTGGCCTTCACCGATGCCTTAACCGGTGCTTCATCCAGGCATTACTTCCAACAAAGGGCTGAACTTGAAATTGCTCAGAGTCATGAAAACTCTCATCCTTTGACTCTGGTGATTCTGGACTTGGACCGCTTCAAAAGCATCAATGACAAATATGGTCACACAGCGGGTGACGAGTGCTTGATCAATGTCTCCCATGCGGTGCAAAAAGTGCTGCGCCGGAACGATGTCATTGCCCGTTTGGGTGGCGATGAGTTTGTGCTGTTATTCCCTGACCTGAACTTGGCAGATACCCAGCTTTTGGTTGATAAATTAAGCCGTGCAATCACTGCTTTAAAGGTTGAAGAAACCCAACTCTCAGCCAGTTTTGGTTTGGCTGAATTAGATGCAGATGAGACACTTAAATCATTATTCAACCGTGCTGATTCCTCTCTTTACGATGCCAAAAGCAAAAAACAATAATGTACTGTTTCAGCACCAAAGATGTGATTGGACTATTGGCTTGGTTTCAGTTAAGGTGAGCATTTTAAACTAATCCATGGGATCATGAACTCATCGCAGCGCATTAAAACCACCCTCAAGAATCAAGTTGCTTATGTCAGCCTCAATCGCCCGAATAAAATGAATGCCTTGGATTTTGCGATGTTCAAAGCCATCAACCAAACCATTAAGCAGCTGCGCAAAGACCGTTCTATCAGAGCCGTCATAGTGACTGGCGAAGGTGACAACTTTTGTTCAGGCCTGGATGTGAAGTCCATGATGAAAACCACCAGTGGACCATTAAAACTGCTACTCAAACTCAACCCATGGCGTTCTAATTTGGCACAAAAAGTATCAACAGAATGGCAAAGAATACCGGTGCCAGTAATCACCGTAATCCAAGGTCGTTGTTGGGGCGGTGGTTTGCATATTGCCCTGGGTGCCGACATTCGGATTGCGCATCCTGAGGCCTCATTATCGATCATGGAAGGCAGGTGGGGGCTGATACCTGATATGGGAGGTTTACTGGCCTTGCGACAGCATTGCCGCATTGATGTGGCCAAAGAACTGACCTGGACTTCAGAACTGTTAAGCGCAAAAAAAGCCCAACAAGCTGGCTTAATCACTCACGTCACCGATGACCCAATGGCCATGGCCCAGAGCATGGTGACAGAGCTGCTACAACAATCACCCGATGCCTTGGCCGGAGTTAAAAATCTTTATAACAAAAGCTGGCGCGGCGGTAAAGGCACTGCACTGATGCGTGAAACTTGGTACCAACTGCGCACCATCTTCGGTAAAAACAGCAAGATCAAAGCCTATAACCAAACCCACGAAGCTGATAAACAAAAATCATTCCAGCCGCGCAAGCGTTGGTAATTATTCCTTGATAAATCGCAAACCACAAGTTCTTGGGTCTTGTAAATTTGGCACACCTTGTTGCTGCCATTTGTCATACAAATACAAGGCAATCTCTTCGAGGTAACGCAATTCATCCGTGCCTTCATAAAACAGACGCACTGCAGTCGTATCGGTGATGTAATCTAGACTGTTATTTTGGCTTTGCATTTTTCCAATGCAATTTATGTAGTTGAAAAAAGATTCTTTTTCTTCGTTTGATTGAGCCAGAGCGGGCTGATTGTCTTGCCATTCATATATTTTTTTCTTCAATTCGTAGCCCACGTGCATTGATAATAAGTTATCACTTTTGTTGATCATGATATCAGCAATTTTCAGACACAAGGTATGGGTTTTCTCAGACCATTCACAGCTTCTATAAATGGGAGCAACAGGTGAGTTATAAATCATTGATAAAAATTTATCGCTCATCAACAGATGAGATAAGCTCAATTCATGAGCACTCACTTCTTGCCAATCAACACCCAACTCCTCAAGTTCAGCATAGTCTACTTCCGGCATCGGATGTTGTTTCAGATAGGCATCGACCATAGGTTCATACCCAAGATTGAAGGCATGCATCAATTGACTTTTGTCAGCCTGACTCATGGCTTCCAGTATTGCAATCACCAGTTCAAAATCATCAGCAGTGACAGCGTCGCGCAAAGGCACCAGAAAGGTCGTGAGGTTATCCGAATGCTTTGACTCCAGCTGTTGCTGAATGATCGCAGGATCACATGAGTTCAAGTTTAAACAAATGGACTGTATCATCAACAAACTACCAAAATTGGTTTCTGGACTGAACAAAGCCCGTTCAATAAGGGCCAAAGTATTTTAATCTGATAGAATTTTTTTACCTGATTTCATTTCTACCAGGGTGGCATATGCACTGTTCAAATGCGCCAGGCCTTTGATTGCCAGATTGATGTCGTTCTGTTCAAGTAAATAACGATAAAAGTCAAGATTCCATATGTCATTTTCATTAAGTGGACGATTTGGATTTTCAAAATCATCCAATGAAGACATAGGGTCGACTTTGGTTTGCTCATCATTGACCGAAGCCAGACAGACATTCACCAGGATACCCGTAAGCAATAGAAAAAAGCTAACCGGTCTTTTTATAAAATCAAATTTATCGTTCATCATTAATCCCTCCATAGTTCAAGATTCATTACCGTACAATTGGCACAGACAATAAATGGGCTTTGCTGAGCCAAAAAATACCATTGTGTATCTTATAAAGTATACCCACTTAGGCCATAATTGTGTTGTTCTGTCAAAACTGATTGATGTCTTGTGGGTATGAATAACTTGATTGATAAGTTATCACAACACCCATCAATTAAACATGTGCCAATATTCACAAAATCGAAACAGGTAGATTAAATCAAACCCAGCATCAAACCAACAGCGACTACCACCAGCAACAATGAAACCAACAAATGCACAGTTTTGATGGTGATTTTTTGTAACACTTTCTTCCCCACATAGGCACCAACAAAGGCCGACAAGCTGGCCGCGATGACCAAAGCCCAGTCTATTGCTTGGTAATTCTCAGCCAAATCCTTGCCATAGATGCTTAGACGAGCCACGTCGACCATCACCGCCACCATCACTCCAGTGGCAATGAATTGTTCTTTGGTCAAACCTGCTTTGAGTAAAAACATGCTGCGAAAAGCCCCTTGATGGCCTGATAGTCCACCAAAAAAACCACTGATACTGCCCCCCAAAGGGAGGAATTTAGGCCCTAATTTGATTGCCGCAAAAGTTTTGGAAAATTCCAAAAACACAAAGATTAAAATCAAACCACCCACAACCACATTAAGCCAGGTGGTTTGTAACTGATGATCCATCAACTGATAATTGATGGGGGTGCTGCCATCTGCTAACAAACCCAATACCCAAGCACCAATAAATGCCGCCAGTACAGCAGGGACACCAAAACGGATAAGCACTTGTTTGACCGCATGTTTGCCGAGAATGGCCACTTTGAATAAATTATTGGTCAAGTGCACAATGGCCGTCATACCAATAGCAATTTCCAATGGGAAAAACACAGCCACCACCGGCATCAGTAAGGTACCTAAGCCAAAGCCTGAAAACAAGGTTAAAAGTGAGGCTGCCAGTGCCACCAGCGAAATAATAATGATTTCCATAAAGCTCAGTATGTTTTAGTTTGATGACATTGTAAGCCGAAAGAATGACGTACAAATTAAATTGACAAAATTTTGTACTTTTTATGATCTCTAGGCAATAACTTAGGGTTCACCCGACTTTTTAGCTTATTTTTCAGCCTAATACGATACCAAACCAACCAAAATCTTTCATATCGATATATGCTGACGGTATGTGTAGTGTGAAAATGCTTGGGTTTTTTTTTGAACAACCCTAAGTGGATAAGAATAAGTGTGCTTCTTGGGTGTGTCAGTTGTGTAATGACAACTGCTTTGGCTCAGATTCGTGTGCCCTATTGTATCGACCCTAACTGGTTGCCCTACGAAGCGATTGAAGACAGCCAACACATTGGCTTATCAGCTGACTACATCTCCTACCTCAATGAAACCACCCCATATCAATTTGAATTGATTGAAACCAAAAACTGGCAGCAATCGGTAGAATACTTGAAGCAAGGCCGATGTAGCTTGCTACCGATGTTGAACCAAACCAATGAGCGTGATGCGTTTTTAGACTTCACTCAAGTTTATTTTTCATCGCCGAACTTTCTGGTCTCTGATACCGAACAACCTTTCATGCAAAGCTTTGAAAGCATTGGTGAGCGCACTTTAGGAGTAACAGCGGGTTACCGCATCACTGAATACATCGCCAATAACTATCCCCAAATAAACACAGTGGCCTATGAAAGTGAATTGGATGGTTTGATGGCGGTTGAAAATGGTGAAGTTGATTTATTTGTTGGGTCAGTTCATTCAGTCAACAACCACATCCAAACCTTAGGCTTAACTGAATTAAAAATCGCTGGCTGGGGTGGCCCAGATGACGACCTGCGAATGGGTGTGGCAATAGGGAATCAAGCCTTGCTCAATAGTATTGATAACGCGCTGGCCAACATGGACCGGCAGCAACACTTTGAGATATATAACAAATGGAACAATGTCAAAGTAATAGACAGCACCAACTACAAATTAATGTGGCAGTTGGGAATAGGCGCATTGGTTTTATTTTTACTGGTCTTGGTCAGGTATTTCAGTATCAAACGCTATAACACGGTGTTGACCACCAAAAACCATCAACTCAGTGATTTACAAAAACAATTACTTAAATCCAATGCCAACCTACAAAAAATCAGCCAAAAAGATGGTTTGACCCAACTTTATAACCGCCATTATTTCAACCAATTGATATCGAATGATGATTTCAAAGACAACAACCAATCTTTGTGCCTGATATTTTTAGACTTGGATTGGTTCAAAGCCATCAACGATGCCCATGGCCATGTGGTAGGTGATGAGGTGCTGCGAGAATTTGCCCAGGTCCTGAAACTGTGTTGCCAAAACCAAGAAATTGTTTGTCGTTGGGGCGGTGAAGAATTTGTAATCGTTAAACAACCAGCGAAACTCAAAGACGCTGAGAAACTCTGCTTGCGCATCCAAAACCATTTAAAAAATCACATATTCAAACATGGCAAAGCCTTGACCTGTAGCTTTGGGGTGGCTCAACTGCGAACTGAAGAAACCATATTAAGTTGCCTGGATCGTGCCGATCAATTGTTGTACCAAGCCAAACACGAAGGCAGAAATCGCATCGCAATCTCAGCTTAATTAATGGACCAACCTAACAACTGGCCCAACCTAAGCAGGCAGCGCATCGCCCGGCACAAACACCTCACCCTTCATCAACCGCCTGGCTGAGCGACTCATACTGACTTTTTGCGCTTTCCATTCACCGTTAACTTGGTCAACTGCAGCACCCACTTTTAAGGTGCCAGAAGGATGACCAAAGCGTACCGAGTTCCTGTCACCACCACCAGCTGCTAAATTGACCAATGTACCTGGAATGGCTGCAGCTGAAGCAATCGCCACTGCTGCCGTACCCATCATGGCATGGTGTAATAAACCCATCGACATGGCCCGAACATTCAAATCGATATCACCAGCAGCAATCGCTTTGCCACTGGATGACGTGTATGACTGTGATGGCGCCACCATCGCTACTTTAGGTGTGTGTTGCCTACCACTTGCTTCATCGACTGAATCAATCAGACCCATTTTTACCGCACCATAAGCACGTATCAGTTCAAATAATTGTAAGGTCTCAGTATTGCTGTTGATGTCACCTTGTAGTTCAGTACCTTTGAACCCAATGTCTGCCGCATTGAGAAAAATGGTTGGAATGCCTGCAGCAATCATAGTTACCATCAATCCTCCAACCCCGGGCACTTGTAGTTCATCAATTAATTTACCTGTTGGAAACATGGCTGCATCACCCACCGGATCAACAAAATCAATTTTCACTTCCGCTGCTGGGAAAGTAACACCATCTAATTCAAAATCACCAGTTTCCTGTACTTGGCCAGCAGTCATTGGTACGTGCGCAACGATGGTTTTCTTGATGTTGGCTTGCCAGATTCGCACCACTGCGGTGCCATTATCTGGAACTCGGGAAGCATCGACCAGACCATTGCTGATAGCGAATGAACCCACTGCTGCGGTTAAGTTGCCGCAGTTGCCGCTCCAGTCCACAAAAGCTTTATCAATGGCCACTTGACCAAACAAATAATCCACATCATGTCCAGGTTCATCACTTTTCGATAGAATCACAGTCTTACTGGTGCTGGATGTTGCACCACCCATGCCATCGGTTTGTTTGCCGTATGGGTCAGGGCTACCAATGACACGCAACAACAACTGATCACGATAATCACCAGGCACCTGTGCGCGCTCAGGCAAATCAGTTAAGTTAAAAAAGACTCCTTTTGAGGTGCCGCCGCGCATGTAAGTGGCAGGAATTTGAATTTGTGGTTTGAGGTTCATAGCAGATTTTAAAATTTAAGGTGAAGGAACAAACTAAATAATGGCTGGGTATTATATAGCTTACTGATTATTGTCCGCTTAATTTTGTTGAAAAAGCCCTGACTTCACTGAAACTCGAACATAAAACGATTTAATTTGGCTTTATTGGATTAAAATAACCCATCATTCATACATTGTTCAGCATAATCTTGTACAATGCACTCAAATCTGGCGTAATTCAAAACATAACGTTTTGTTTTTGCGGGTTAAGAATACAAAACTTATTCAATTCGAAAGTAAAACCTTCCATTAAATAATCACTTCTGTTCAAAACCAAATCGTTGTCTAATTCATTTTATATAACCATGTTCTTGATTTAACTATAAGTGCTGATGCCCAAACGGTGAATTGGGTCATTGGTTTATTTATTTTTCACCAAACAAAGTAGAAATATATATTATGAGTAAAGGTACAGTAAAGTGGTTCAACCCTGATAAAGGTTTTGGTTTTATCACTCCAGAAGACGGTGGCAAAGATTTATTTGTTCACCACACAGCAATCCAAAGTGGTGGCGGTTTCGCTACTTTAAATGACGGTCAAGCTGTAGAGTTTGAAGTTGGCGAAGGCCAAAAAGGTCCTTGTGCTAACAACGTAGTGCCGCAATAAAAGCGCACAACAGTTTAAGCATAAAAAAGCCGGTCTTGTACCGGCTTTTTTATTTGCGTTAAATATATGATGAGCCATTTGTTATGGTTCTTTAAGCCAGTTATGGATTGTTAACTATTATTCACAACGAGACCACATGCTTATAAACGCCAAACACCACTTTAGCCATGGCTTCATAATCTAACTTTTCGAAGGTGTCCTCAGCTGTGTGGTAATATTTGTTACGATAGAACGAAGTATCTGTAACCATCACTGCAGGAAATCCAAACTGCCAATAATTCCTGTGATCTGAAAAATCAATGCCTTGGACTGCCGTTGGCGCGTTGATTGAGTACGCTGGTAAATCCGTGTAGTTATTTAAAGACTGCTTGAGTTGGCTGGCAGCATTTGAAAAAACTTGATCGACGACGGAAATGTAGTTCCCCTTGGAAGGGTAAAAAAGCTTCATCACAGATAATGGATAATCCTGAGATGCTTTTTTATCAGTGAAATAACCAATCATCTCTAATGAAATCATCAACAGTACATTTCTGCTTTTAACAGATTCAGCATGTATGTAACTACCCATATCTGTACTGGCAAAGAAAGGAGGTTCTTCCAATGTATAGGCAACTAACTCAATACTTTTATTCAAATCGCTTTGGCTTAGTAATCTGGCTAATTCAAACAGTCCAGCCACCCCACTGGCATTGTCATCGGCGCCAGGGTATTCTCCCATGACATCATAATGTGCTCCCACCACTATCAAATCATCAGTAATTGGTCCAAATCTGGCTATCACGTTTTTATACTCAACTTGGTTTACCACATAATTTTGTATTTCAACGTCTGTGGTGTGAAGTTTCATTTGTCCTTGGATGTAATTAACAGTGTCAGATAAGTTGTCTGAGTTTTGATAGCTTCGTGGTGATAAATTTTCTGAAATATGCTTTACATGTTTTTCTAATTCCAGCGCATTAACACTTATCTCAACTTGCTGCTTTTGGCTGGTGAAAAATGTAGGTCTCACAACCATGTAAATAACCACCATCAAGCTGATCAGGACAGCCACAATCACCCTCATCAAGCTTTTCACCAGCCTATTTGATTTCATGCTTTTATGTTGCTTTTAAATCGACCGTTAACTACCAGCCAAAAAATCATTGGCAAAGCGCTGCAACACGCCGCCGGCTTCATAAATCAAAACCTCTTCAGCCGTATCCAATCTGGACTTAACCGGAATGGTCGCTTGCTCACCGTTTTTACGGGTCATAATCACTTGCATATCAGCTCCGGGCGCAATATCACCTTGCACCTCATAGGTTTCAGTGCCGTCGATTTGGTATGTCTTACGGGTTTCTCCACCGGTGAACTCCAACGGCAGCACGCCCATACCAATCAGATTGGTGCGGTGGATGCGCTCAAAGCCCTCAGCCACAATCACTTCAACACCCGCCAAGCGCACACCTTTGGCCGCCCAGTCCCTTGATGAGCCTTGGCCATAATCAGCACCCGCAATGATGATCAAAGGTTGTTCTCGTTGCATGTAAGTTTCAATGGTTTCCCACATGCGCATTTCAGTACCCTCTGGCTCTAAACGTGCCAGTGAGCCTTGTTTGATCTCACCATGCTCATCAAGCACCATTTCATTAAGTAATTTGGGGTTAGCAAAGGTTGCTCTTTGGGCAGTTAAGTGATCACCGCGGTGGGTGGCGTAGGAATTAAAATCTTCCTCTGGCACGCCCATTTTCGCTAAATAAGCACCAGCGGCACTGGATAACTGAATTGCATTAGAAGGTGATAAATGATCGGTGGTGATGTTATCACCTAACACAGCCAAGGGTCGCATGCCTTTCATGGTACGTTCTTTGGCCAATGCCCCTTCCCAATAAGGTGGTCGCTGAATGTAAGTTGATTTCACGTCCCAGTCATACAATGGATTGGTTTTCTTATTGAGCATTTCTTGTACGTTGAACATCGGTTCATAAACCTGGCTGAAGTGCTCCGGCTTAACGCTCGCTTTGATCACTGCATTGACTTCTTCATCAGTCGGCCAAACATCTTTCAGGCGAATTTCATTGCCATCTTGGTCAATACCCAACACATCTTTTTCAATATCAAAACGAATCGAGCCCGCAATGGCGTAGGCCACCACCAATGGCGGTGAAGCCAGAAAGGCTTGATCAGCATGGGGGTGAATGCGGCCATCGAAGTTGCGATTGCCTGAAAGCACCGCTGTAGAATATAAGTTTCTGTCTTCAATTTCCTGCTTGATTTTAGGGTCTAAAGCACCACTCATGCCGTTGCAGGATGTGCAGGCATAACCAACCACACCAAAACCTAATTGTTCCAGTTCTGGTAACAAACCAGACTCTTCTAAATACAATGTCACGGCTTTTGAACCCGGTGCCAAGGAGGTTTTGACCCAAGGCTTACGGGTCAAACCCAGTTTATTTAAATTGCGCGCAATCAAACCGGCAGCAATCATATTCTTGGGATTTGAGGTGTTGGTACAACTGGTAATCGCTGCAATAATACAAGCACCATCTGGCATCAAGCCATCCTCACTGCTGTAATCGCCGGTCAGGCCTTTGGCAGCCAGGTCAGTGACAGCCACTTTGGCGTGCGGATTTGAAGGACCAGCGATATTACGACCCACAGCAGCCAAATCGAAGGTCAAAACCCGTTCATATTTGGCGCCTGTCATCTGATCGGCCCACAACCCAGTCTGTTTGGCGTAAGTTTCAACCAGCTTGACTTGTGCTGCGTCACGTCCGGTTAAAGTTAAGTAATCAATGGTTTGTTGGTCAATGAAAAACATCGCAGCCGTGGCACCGAACTCAGGTGTCATGTTAGAAATGGTTGCTCGATCGCCCAAAGTCAAAGCATCTGCGCCTTCGCCATAAAACTCCAAGTAGGAAGAGACCACTTTCTCATTGCGTAAAAATTCAGTCACAGCCAACACAATATCGGTACTGGTGATGCCCGCTTGTGGTTTACCCACCATTTCAACCCCAATGATATCTGGCAAGCGCATATAGGATGCGCGACCCAGCATCACCGATTCAGCTTCTAAACCACCCACTCCCACTGCGATCACCCCCAAAGCGTCGACCATCGGAGTATGTGAATCAGTACCCACCAGGGTATCTGGAAAAGCCACACCATCACGGGCTTGAATCACCGGTGACATGCGCTCTAAGTTAATTTGGTGCATGATGCCATTACCAGGAGGCACAACGTTGACATTTTTGAAGGCGGTTTTACACCAATTAATGAACCTGAATCGATCGGCGTTCCGGCGATCTTCTATCGCTCGGTTTTTTTCAAAAGCATCTTTTTCAAAACCAGCATGCTCCACGGCCAGTGAATGATCCACAATTAATTGCGTCGGCACCACTGGATTTATCTGCGCCGGATCACCGCCCTTCTCGGCAATGGCATCACGTAAGCCCGCTAAATCAACAAATGCTGTTTGACCCAAAATATCATGGCATACCACACGCGCCGGAAACCAAGGAAAATCCAAATCACGACGACGTTCAATGATCTGACTTAAACTTGCTTCAAGGTTTTCAGGCGGACAGCGCCTGACTAAATTTTCAGCCAATACTTTTGACGTGAATGGCAACTCATCAAATGCCCCAGCAGCAATCTCTTCCACCGCTGCTCGGGTATCAAAGTAGTCTAAATCTGTTCCTGGTAGTTTTTTGCGGTATTTTGTATTCATTTTTAAGATCATTGCTGGTTGAATTTTGAAGGGAAGATTCTAACCTTTTTCTTGTTAAAACACAGCAAATGCGTGGTAAAAAATCATTTCAAATGACCCCATAAAAAACAAGAAATATGAATCTCTGCCTTTTCTCATAACGATAGAAACCACCAATTGCTCCCTGCTGCCAATATTGTCTGAAAGTCTTTAAAAAAATGCAGACTACTTTTATCTCTGTTTTTAAAAATATGATTTGTATTTAAATGTCATAATTTTTCATGCGCTAACGTATTTATAGGATGAAACTAAAAAAAAAGGAGTTCAATATGAAAATCAAAAGAGCAATTAAACCCAGTATTCTGAAATCATTAACTGGCTTTTTATTCGTCTTTAATTCTGTTATCAGTTTCAGTCATGCTGAAGTGATAATAAAACTTAAGAACCAATCTGTAGAACGTTGTTTGAATGTTCACGCCGGCAATGAAAACCGACATGGCGGAGCTGTCTCAGTTTACTCTTGCACCACTACCAATGATCAAAATTGGGCAGTCATAGAAATTGAAGACGATTGGATTCAATTAAAAAACATCAGTACTCGGCGCTGCCTTAATATTCACAAAGGCAGAGAGAATAAAGAGGGAGGTAAGGTCTCAATAGCAAACTGTGCCAACACCCCAGACCAATTTTGGCAGGTGGTTAAAAACAATGACCATAGCGTTCAATTAAAAAACAAAAGCACCAATAGATGTTTAAATATTCATCGAGGACGTCATAATTTTGAAGGAGCACCTGTCACATCATACACCTGTAATGGCTCATCAAATGACCAATCATGGCAATTAACAAACCTCTCAAATGACATTGGAAGTACCTCTGCAAGATTAACTGGCGGCATCAATGACATCAATTCGAGACAGCGTAATGCCACTGTACGCCTGGAAAGGACAAATGGCAATTTAGCATGTAGTGCAGTGCTGATTTCACCCACCATTATTTTATCAGCCGGACATTGTTGGGATCCATCACCTCGTCCAAGACCAGTAGGATCAGCTGCACCATTCAGTTTAAATGACTGGGAAACGCCTGGTGATTGGTATAACTTTCCAGCAACTGCCAACCTGGTTGCCAGAATTGGTTCAAATGACAGTCTAGCCGGAACTACCTACGCAATCAGTCAATACAACATTACGGGAAATACCGACATTATCATGTTTAGACTGGCTGATCCGGTGCCAAACTCTGAAGCCATTCCAGCCGATGTCATCACCACAAATGGACCCACAATCAACTAAGATGAAATCAGAGAATTTTTCCAGGGAAAAATACTCCGCGTCGCTGGATGGGGTGGTACTGCCGGTGGCACCATTCCTAGAATCAGACAAACAAGGGGGGACTTCGTGTTTAGCAGTTGGCCTGAGACAGATTTTGGACCCAACCCATCTAAGATGAGGGTCCGCTCAACAAGTGGCGCACGGATTATTCCCGGTGATTCTGGCGGACCATTGTATTGGCAAGATGGTGCCAAGTTAAGACTTGTCGGCATCACCCAAGGCGAAGGCCGGCATGTAATGACATTTTTTCGCGGTGGCTTCAATACCAACAATAACAGACCACTGCCTGACATAGCACTTTGGATCAATGAACAATTGAATCGTGTTGATTGTGTTGACGTTAGTAGGTCTGGAACTCGTGTGGGTGAAATAAATGGACGCATGAAAGTCTACCAAAGAACTGAAAGCGGCAACCACTATCTATTCGATTTTAACAATGATGAAACTGCGGCTAATATCGCCGCACGAGCCATACGCAGATATGGTATTGATCAGTCATGTTTTATCAATCGGCCTGATGCAAACTTCAGCTATCTGCTGGTTGATAGCAATATACCCACAGGCCGAACCAACAATGAAACTTGTCGCTCAATAGACCCAGATTCACTGGTATTCAACGAAACGCCACGTGGTTGGTGGATCAGCAATAGTGACGAAAGTGTTGACTACATATATTTTCCTAACCCAGAAGTTCCCACTGGAACTGGCAGCCAAAGACCATCAAGGTATGCCAGTTTCAATGAAGCACACTGGGCCATGTCACTGATACAAGAGCACCAAGCCAGATTTTTGTGTAAAACAGGTGATCCAGGAATGATGTACATGCGACGTTAAAACCTGATTTTTTTTAATGGGCATATACACACCTTCAGTTGTTTGCACCTTTCACTTTGATAACACATCACATTGAAAGGTGCTTTTATGTGCCTCAATCATCATTTATTTATGTCGGCTTTTAGTTGTCTGCCACCAATAACTCAAAAGCAATCAAAGGTGAAGCTGAATAATGATCGTTGACAATAGTTAAATGAATTAAATAAATAGGTGAGTAAAAATAGCAGCACTGAGAATCAGCATCAATTCAAATGAATTGTTTCAAGCAGAATGAACAATAAAACCCTTGATATTTAAGTATTTCACTCAATATCGCCATGAATAAGTAATGCTTTGGTCTGATTTTTTACGCTTTATCAGTCTATGGCCTTTTACCCTGCAATGGTTCAGGTATAATACGCGTTTTCAATCAATAACACAGAGATATCCCTTGGGAAGCTGGATTAAAGAAAAACAACAATCAGCCGCATTTTTTGGCACCAATTCGGCGTGGTTGGAACAATATTACGACCTCTATTTAGAGGATCCACAAGCCGTAACGCCTGAGTTACAAGCACTGTTCAAAGAGTTTGACCAAGATGAGCCGGACACCAGACATTTACCCATTATCGAGAAATTCGAAATGGCTGGCCGTTTACCTGCCGGTGCTGGTTCAACCAGCGGAGATGCGGCGCACGCGCAAAAACAAGCTGCTGTGCTGCGATTGATTAACTCATACCGTTTGCGCGGCCATCAAAAAGCCGACCTCGACCCCATCAAATACTCAAAAAGACCCGCCACACCTGATTTAGAGCTGGGCTTTCATGGCCTGTCTGAAGCTGACTTAAATACCAGCTTCGCGACCGGATCACTGGTGGCTCCTGATGAAATGCCATTGAAGGACATCATCAAACAACTGAATAACATCTACTGTCAGCACATCGGCATTGAATACATGCACATCACTGACATTGAGAAACGTGAATGGTTACAACAACGTCTTGAGAAACCAGCCGGTGAATTTCCGTTCTCTGATGATGACAAGAAAAAAATGCTCGAATGTTTGACCCAAGCAGAGGGCATGGAGCGCTATTTACATACCAAATATGTCGGACAAAAACGCTTTTCACTGGAAGGTGGGGATGCATTGATTCCTCAAATGGCCTTTCTGATTCAACACTTAGGCGCCCAAAAAACCAAGGAATTGGTGATTGGCATGGCCCACCGGGGCCGCCTCAATATGTTGGTCAATATACTGGGTAAATCTCCAGCTGAATTATTTGATGAGTTTGATGGTGTCAAAGCCGACGAATTGGATAACGTTAATTCTGGCGATGTTAAATACCACAAAGGCTATTCATCTGACGTACCGACACCGGGTGGTGACGTGCATTTGGCTATGGCCTTCAATCCATCGCATTTAGAAATCATCAACCCAGTGGTGATTGGCTCTGTTCGGGCCAGACAAGTTCGTCGTGATGATGAGAAGAAAAATGTGGTGGTACCGGTTTTGATTCATGGTGATGCCGCCTTTGAAGGCCAAGGCGTCAACATGGAATTATTTAATATGGCCATGGTCGAAGGTTATGACATTGGTGGCACAGTTCACGTCATCGTCAATAACCAAATTGGTTTCACCACCACTCATGCTTTGGATAAGAAAGCAGACATGTACTGTACTGAAGTAGCAAAAATGGTACAAGCGCCGATTTTCCACGTCAATGGCGATGACCCTGAAGCGGTGGTCTTTGCCACCCAAGTAGCTGCTGACTACCGCCAAAAGTTCGGCATGGATGTGGTCATTGACTTGGTTTGTTATCGCAAACACGGTCACAACGAAGCCGATGAACCTTCAGCCACTCAACCTCACATGTACAAACTGATCAAAGCGCACAAATCTCCGCGAGAGATTTACGCCAATCGTTTGACTGAATCTGGGGTTATTGAAGCGGCTTATGCCAAACAATTGAGTGATGAATACCGTGATCGTTTGGACAACAAAGAAGACATTGTAGAATTTGGTCCAACTCACAACAACGACAAATATGCCGTTGACTGGACACCTTACCTCAATGGTGATTTAACCGAAAAGGTCAAAACCACCATTTCAGAGGAGCGTTTCAAACAATACGGTGAAGTCATCACCGAATTACCGGAAGATTTAAAACCGCACCCAAGGGTCAATAAAATCAATCAAGATCGAATCAAAATGCTCAATGGTGAGGTGCCCATGGATTGGGGTTTTGCTGAAACCATGGCCTATGCCAGCATTTTGGATGAAGGTTTTCAAATCCGCATTGACGGCCAAGACTCACAACGCGGTACATTTTTTCACCGCCACGCTGTGGTTCACAATGTACAACAAAATGAAAACTTCACCCCCTTAACGCAGCTAGAGACAGATAAAAACAAAATTGACATCATCAACTCAGTGCTCTCTGAAGAGGCAGTTCTGGCATTTGAATACGGCTATGCCACCACTGAACCCAGAGCCTTGGTGATTTGGGAGGCCCAGTTTGGTGATTTCGTCAATGGTGCCCAAGTGGTCATAGACCAATTCATTTCCTCAGGCGAGGCCAAGTGGGGTCGTTTGAGTGGCTTGGTGATGTTTTTACCACACGGTTTTGAAGGCCAAGGCCCAGAACACTCTTCGGCTCGACTAGAACGATTTTTACAGTTATGCGCGGTCAACAACATGCAAGTCTGCATGCCATCAACACCCGCCCAAACCTTTCATATGATCAGACGCCAAATGTTGCGTAAAGCACGTAAGCCCCTGATTGTGATGACCCCCAAAAGTTTATTGCGCCATAAGTTAGCCACCTCAACCAAAGAACAGCTAACTGAAGGTCAATTTCAAACAGTGATTCCAGATCGCCGCCTGAAAGACAAAGACGTCAAACGCATCGTCTTGTGTTCTGGTAAAGTTTATTATGACTTGCTGGAACAACTGACCAAAGAAGAAAACACCACGGTGGCGCTGGCCCGTGTGGAACAGTTGTATCCGTTCCCTCGCCGAGCGCTGACCAAACAATTAGATCGATACGCCAACGTCAAAGAAGTGATTTGGTGTCAAGAAGAACCGATCAACCAAGGTGCCTGGTTCCAAATCAGGCACCATTTACAACATTGCATTGCCGATCGCTTTCCACTGTATTACGCTGGCCGCAAAGGGTCACCGTCTCCAGCTGTAGGCGCATTGAAAGTACATATCAAAGAACAACAACAATTAGTTAAAGATGCCATCCATGGAAAACATGGTTCGGCCATAGACGCGGAGTAATAAAAGTATGAGCATTGATGTCAAAGTGCCCGTTTTACCTGAATCAGTAACCGATGCTACGGTTGCCACTTGGTACAAAAAACCAGGCGATTTCGTTAAGAGAGACGAGAACCTGGTTGATTTAGAAACTGATAAAGTGGTTTTAGAAGTACCCGCACCAGCCGATGGTGTGTTGGAGTCGATTGCTGTTGAATCCGGCGATGTGGTCGAGGCCAATCAAGTATTGGGTGTGGTTAAAGAAGGCGAAATTCCTGAAGAAAAAGCCGAAGAATCCGTGGCCCCAAAAGCGCCCACTGGCGCCAAAGAAAATGCTGACATGGGTACCTCATCAAAAGCCAGCAGCAGTGAAGCCAGCAGCAGTAAGGGTGATGTAGACACCGGTTCAGCTGGACCCGCTGCGCGTAAGATGATGCATGAAAACAACATCGACGCCTCACAAGTCTCTGGTTCAGGCCGTGGTGGACGCATCACCAAACCAGACGTACAAAACGTCGCCAACACGCCGATGGAAGAGCGTGTTCCAATGAGTCGTTTGCGCATGAAGATTGCAGATCGCATGGTTGAAGCCCAATCCACCGCTGCGATGCTCACTTCATTCAATGAAGTGGACTTAAAAGCAGTGATGGATATCCGCAAAAAATACAAAGAAGAATTCATTAACAAACATGGCATCAAGCTGGGTTTGATGAGTTTCTTCGTCAAAGCAGCCACCGAAGCTTTGAAACAATTCCCCATCATCAACGCATCTGTTGAAGGCGAAGACATTGTCTACCACCGCCAACAGAACATTGGTATTGCTGTGGCCACTGAACGTGGTCTGGTTGTACCTGTTTTGAAAAACACCGACGCCATGGGTTTGGCTGACATTGATGGCGCAATTCGTGACTTTGCTGTGGCTGGTAATGCCGGTAAATTAACCATGGATGACCTCACTGGTGGAACCTTCACCATCACCAATGGTGGTACTTTTGGCTCATTGATGTCAACCCCCATATTGAACATGCCACAAAGCGCTATCCTGGGCATGCACACCATCAAAGAACGACCTGTAGTGGTGGACGGTGAGATTGTGGTCAGACCCATGATGTATTTGGCTCTGACTTATGATCACCGCATCATTGATGGTAAAGACGCCGTGCAGTTCTTGGTAGTCTTGAAAAACATGTTAGAAGATCCAGCGCGCATGCTGTTGAACTTGTAAGGAGCAAATGATGACAGAAAAATATGATGTGATAGTGATTGGCGGCGGTCCAGCTGGTTACGTGGCCGCAATCAGAGCCGCTCAACATGGCTTCAACACCTTGTGTATCGATCGATTCAAAGGCAAAAACGGCAAGTACTCACTGGGTGGTACCTGTTTAAATATAGGTTGTATCCCTTCAAAAGCTTTGCTTGATTCATCTAAGCATTACGAGCAAATGACCAAGCATTATGACGTACATGGCATTTCATTTGAAAATGCAGCCATCGATGTGCCAACCATGATTGGTCGCAAAGACAAGATTGTTAAGCAATTAACTGGCGGTATTGCTCAATTATTTAAGGCCAATAAAGTCAACTACAAACCAGGCAGTGGCAAATTACTGAAGGATAAACAAGTAGAAATCAGCAATGATGAGGGCACAGAAATTGTCCAAGGTGAGCACATCATTCTGGCCAGTGGCTCTGTCCCCATCAGCATCCCAAATGTAGAAATAGACAATGAATACATACTCGACAATGCCGGTGGCTTGGATGTAGAACAAGTACCTGAGAAACTTGGTGTGATTGGTGCTGGCGTGATTGGATTGGAACTGGGCAGTGTTTGGGGCCGTTTGGGTTCTCAGGTCACTGTTTTTGAGGCCATGGATACTTTCTTAGCCGCTTGTGACCAGACCATCGCCAAGATGGCCGCCAGAGAATTCAAGAAACAAGGCTTAGACATTCATTTATCTACATTCGTCAAATCAGCCACCGTCAAAAACGGCAAAGTTGAAGTGGTCTATGAGAAGAACGGCGAAAAAACCACTGAAACTTATGACAAGCTACTGGTTGCTGTTGGCCGCAAAGCCGAAACTTCCGGTTTGTTGAGTGATGATTGTGGTGTTGAGTTAACTGAACGTGGTCAAATTGATGTTGATGATGAATGTCGCACATCAGTGCCTGGTGTATGGGCCTGTGGTGATGCCGTCAGAGGTCCGATGTTGGCACACAAAGGCTCTGAGGAAGGTTCAGCCGTGGTTGAACGCATTGCCGGACAACATGGTCACATCGACTTCAACACCATCCCATGGGTAATCTATACAGAACCAGAAATTGCTTGGGTGGGTAAAACCGAAGAACAGTTAAAAGAAGCTGGCGTCGAATACAAAATTGGCACCTTTCCTTTTGCTGCCAACGGTCGCGCCTTGGCCATGAATGAACCAACCGGTATGGTAAAACTGATAGCCGATGCAGAAACTGATGAATTACTGGGAGCGCACATTTACGCAGCCAATGCGGCTGATTTATTGCAAGAATGCGTCGTAACCATGGAATTCAAAGGTTGTGCTGAAGATTTGGCTCGCATTGTGCATGCTCACCCAACCCTCTCAGAGGCAGTGTTTGAGGCAGCCATGAATGTAGACAAACGCGCGATTCACAAAGCCAATTGATTGTCACTGATGATCAATAAAAAAAGCCGCAACAGCGGCTTTTTTTATGCGTTGAGCTTTTAAATGCTGTTTATTGCAGCGTGATGTAGTGCAGCTCTATGGCAAAATCACCGGTTTGATAATCAGCAATCAAAACACCCATCTGGCGCACATCACTGAACTTCAACTTTGGCATGTCACGCAACACCCGACCACGAAAAGTCGGTATAAATTGATCAACAGGTATGTAAATGGTTTGTTGCTGGTCTTTGATGGTATCAAATTGATAACTGTATGCTGCGCCATCGAAGCCTCGATTGGTCCTGAGTCTCAGCTGGTAGCTCTTGCCATCACCTTTGACATTCAATCGAACGACTTTCGGTTGATCTTTTGTGTCTGCCAATTCAAATGGCCAAATCATCCGTACAGAGGCAAAACCGCCATTGTTTTCCAGTGAGACTTTACCGGTATAAAGTGCCGCGTCATTCTGCATTGCCATTTCACTGTCAGAGCGTCCACCCATCACACTGTCGTTGACAATCATGTGTTGGTTGTCTTGCAATTGGTTGAATTTGAAGACTTGTAATGCAGGCGTGTCTGAATTGTTGGTCATGGCCATAAGTATAAGTAATAACATGGTGTTTATTGAATTCTTAAAACATCCAATCTACTTTCATCTCGTGAATTACTTGTGAACCCATCATCTGGTTTTCATCACACATAAACGACGATACCCTGCTTACTATAGTGCTCAACGTTCAACAGAGCGACGGACGTAACGACTTTTTATCCACAAATATTAATGAGAATATATATGAACATTTTAAATAAAACTTCAAAGTTAGTCACTTTCGCTGTATTAACAGTATTTGCTTTCGGCGCAATCGCTGGCGGTAACTACGGCAAGAAAGAGAAAAGCAAAGACATCGTAGACACAGCTGTAGCAGCTGGTTCTTTCAACACATTGGTAGCAGCAGTTAAAGCTGCTGGTTTGGTAGACACTTTGAAAGGCGACGGTCCATTCACTGTATTTGCACCAACTGATGAAGCATTCGCAAAATTACCAGAAGGTACTTTGGAAAGCTTGTTGAAGCCAGAAAACAAAGACCAATTGGTCGCTATTTTGACTTACCACGTGGTATCAGGCAAAGTAAAAGCCAAAGATGTTGTTAACTTAACTGAAGCAGCCACTGTACAAGGCAGCAAAGTTGATATCATGGTAAAAGATGGTGGTGTTGTATTAAACGGCAACAGCAATGTTGTTAAAACTGACATCTACACAAGCAATGGTGTGATACACGTTATTGATACTGTTATCTTACCACCAGCATCATAATTATTTTCGCACAAAATTTTGACCAAAAAAAAGGCCGGAATATCCGGTCTTTTTTTTTGCTTTAAGAAAATTTTTCAAAAATTAATGATGTGAAATGCATTGAATTACGCTTTATATATTACTGCAACAATAACCTACCATATATGAAAGCATTAAGAATCGTTACCGTCGTCTTTGCATTGCATGTTTTTCAAAATGCATTGAGCAATGACTTACTTTACAAGTCAAATTTTGAAGAGAATGGATTAATAACAATCACAGCTAATGGTATTACCAACAATGGTTTAACTTTGTTATTAACCTCAAATCAAATATCTGAGTTTATTACAATCAATCAAAATGGTTCATACCTATTTGAATCTTATGTAAACATAGGACAGAACTGGTTGATTGAAACCACTCAATTACCTAACAACCCCAACCAACAAAGTTGCCGCTTAATCAATAACAACGGCATTCTACCCATCGGTGGGGCTAATCAAACTTTAATCAATTGTTCTGATACAGCATGGCAGTGGGATGTGATGAATTGGAACGAAGGAGCCTGGAATGAATAAGAAAACCATAATACTAATCAATCTGTTCTTAATAAGTCAGTTAACTGTGGCCTCTGATGTGGAAATACCTCATACATTTACTCCAAATACACCTGCGAGTGCAGATCAAGTGAATGAAAACTTTCAAGCCATAGAAACGGCTGTTGACGATAACGATACCAGGCTAGATGACTTAATTACCCTAGTCGGCACCTTACAAAACGATCTAGCTGATGCAAACAATGCAATTTCGACATTACAACAAACTGTTTTGGCTCAACAAAACAACATCACTCAACTTGAATCAACAACTAATTTTCTAATCAATGAGAATTCAGAATTGGTTGCGAGCCTCAATGATATAGAAAACAATGTCGATACCATTAATTCCAATTCAGTGCTTACATTGGATGGATATTTATCACTTGGTTTTTATAAAGGACTGAATGCAGCAGTTTTTGAAGGAATTAATGTGCAAATCAATGATGGCAGTGGTGATACAGAAGGCGCGACCAATGGTTTGGGTAATTTAATAGTTGGATATAACGAAGATGCAACTTCACCCAGATTGTTTTGTTCAACACCTGGTATTTTTGGTTTGGGACAATGTACTGATGCTGGAGGCACCATATTAAGTAATGTTTACACAGGATCACATAACATCATCACCGGAAAAGGCAACTCTTATACCAGCTTTGGTGGCACCATAGGCGGTAATTCTAATATATTAAACACAGCTCACAATGTCATTCTAACTGGCTTTCAAAACATAACCAGCGGTGGGCTTTACACAACAATCACAACTGGCCAAACTAACTCCAATGCGGGCGCATATGCCATCATTAATGGTGGCGCAAACGCATTGATTACACTTGACTCAACAGCTGCAAGTATTACAGGTGGAGAGTTTAATGTTGCGGATACTGCATTTTCTACAGTTAGCGGCGGTGACAATAATTATGCCAACGGACAATATTCAACAATCAGCGGTGGTTCAAGTAATTCCACCAGTGGCGTCTCCTCTACTGTAAGTGGTGGTGCTTTCAGAACAGCCAGCGGCCAATTTGATTGGGTAGCTGGATCTTTATTTGAAGACAACTGATAATTAAGAACCTTATCATTGAAACAAAAAAAGGCCGGGTAAAACCCGGCCTTTCTTATTGCATTACTTGAATAATGATTAATCTAAAGACAACGCTGATTTAGATTTTTTACGACGCTCTCTTTCTTTATCGCGGTATTCCTTCATACAACTGTCTTGGTCGTACATCACGCATGCCAAGTAATCAGTTGCTTCAATCAAAGCTGCACGGATCGCTTTACCAGCTGGGGTCTTTTTATGACCACCCAATGAACCACCAAAGCCACTGCGAGAAAAACCTAAACTCATGCCACCACCTTTAGAATGACCTTCAACAGTTCTGACGTACTCAACTTCGCCCGTGGTGGCATTCACCACACGCAAATCAATCGCCAAATAAGCTTTAGAACTTTTGCCACCGATTGAAATACCTTTGAAACCGATACCACCGCCGGTACCCTTGGTGTTTTCATCGTAAGCAGCCACATTACCAGTGATGAGGTACTGTGCACCAGTCACTTGACCCATTTTAGCTGCTGAAGCTTTTGAGACACGTCCTGAAGCACCCAAATCTTGCTCACCCAAAACACTGTCTAATTTATTTCTCTCAACCACTTTAAAAGCGCCGGTTGAAACCAATTCATTGGCCAACATGCCGCCTAACTCACGACCCACATCAGTTTGCCACCAATGGGCTCTGGTCTCGTTAGTGAAATCCAAAACGGCCACCACCGCTCGATCTTTGGCAATTGCACTGCCGACAAACATCAATGTTGTCATTAAAAAAAGTAACTTTTTCATTTCTCTTCTCCCAGATAAAATATTTAATTGATAATTCTTACATATATTGTAACAATCTACTCTTATTTTTGCTCACAATCAATCATGGATAATAAAAAACTTGACCAACTACGCAGAAAACTAGATGAAATTGATGAACAGATTATAACCCTCATCGCTGAACGTCAGTTTAACGTCGAACAAATTGGAAATGTGAAGTTGAGCACAAATTCACCGACCAGAGATTATCAACGCGAAAAGCAAGTTATTGATAAAATCAAAAACCACGCCAAATTAAAAGGATTGGATCCTGAAATAGCCCAGCATATTTTTGAATTGGTGATTGAAACTTCGTTAAGTAAGCAGGAAATTCAAAAAGTCAAAGAATCTAATTATGGCGCCAACAAATCTGCCCTGATCATTGGTGGTAACGGCAAGATGGGCCAATGGTTTGCACAGTTTTTGGCCTCACAAAACTTCGATGTTCATATCAACGACATGGAACCACTACCCCACCAAGAGAATTTCATTGCTGATCTTGCTAGTATTGAGTTAGATCACGATTACATCATCGTGGCCACACCGATCCAAAAGAGTGCCGACATATTGCGTGAGCTGATACCATTTAAACCCAGTGGCATAGTGTTAGACATCTCTTCAATCAAAAGTCCTTTGCGATTGCCACTCAGACAGTTGGCAGATTCGGGCTGTCGGGTGGTTTCTATTCACCCCATGTTTGGGCCTGACATACAGCTGATGTCAGGCAAGCATGTCATCTTTATCGATATGGGCAATGAAGAGGCAGTCAATCAAGTCAAACAATTGTTTCAACCGACCATGGCAGAACGGATTGACATGAAGTTTGAAGATCATGACCGCCTCATTGCCTATGTGCTTGGTTTATCCCATGTCATTAACATCGCCTTCATGACGGTGTTATCAGAGTCTGGTGAAGCTGCTGAAGCTTTGGCCAAACTCTCAAGCACCACTTTCGATGCCCAACTAGGTATCGCCAGTAATGTTTCAGCTGAAAATCCCAATTTATATTTTGAGATTCAAAAACTGAATCATTACAGCCCCACCACGCTCAATGCCCTGTCCGATGCTGTACAAAGAATCATCCAAATGGTGCACCAAGACAACCAAGCTGCTTTCGTTAACATCATGACCCAAGCCAAAAGCTATATAAACCAAAGAAGTTAATTAACCAGCATTTACCTTAATAACGTTGATGGGGCGAAACAGTTACAAAAGAATTAAAAATCAGTCAATGAAATCAAAAGTACACAATATAAAATCGAACATACTTAAACCATATGTTCAATTTATATTGTTTAATCAAAATGACTGTGATGCTCAAACCTCAGTAAAGTCATATCCAAATACCAATATTTGTTTAGGCATTTCAAATGGTAATGGATTGATTCAAAAAGGAAAAACATTCAGTAGTCAACCCAGTCAAGATACCATCTTTGCTTACACAACTGGGCTGTACAACACACCTCGTGAATTTCAAATAACCCAAAAATGGGATGAAATTTGTATAGATTTCCATCCAAGTGGCTATTTTCATTTCTTTGACATACCAAGTATGCCTCAAATCATAGATAATGATTTTTCAACTACCCTATTTTCTTATAATGATTTGAGTCTATTAAGGCATGTTTTTGAAGAATCAAACTTAACCAAACGCGCTTTGATTATCGAAGATTTTCTCATTACTAAACTCAAGCCTTTTGCTCAAGACAATTTAAAATTAGCTATTGAATTTATCCACCAAAAGCAAGCCTTATTGACTGTAAAAGAATTGCTGTCACACATAAAATGCAGTGAACGGCAAATGTATAAACTGTTCCTTGATCATTTCGGAATTACCCCTAAACAATATATCAGGATTTTAAAAATCAGAAATGCCATCCAATCCGTTATTTCTAATCCAGAGATTTCATTGGCTCAAATTGCTTACATCAATGGTTATTCAGACCAATCACACTTTATAAGAGAAACAAAATTTATGTGCGAAGTAACACCAAAAGAAATTAAATCAAAATTAATTTCTATTGATAACAAAGTTTTTGTAAGTGTTTAAAATATGATTGCAGGTTTTTTACAATTTTATCTTTGAAGATTCATTTATATTTAATAAAAAATAAATCTAAGGTAATCATCAAAAATGAATAATAATCTAATAATCACACTCGCCCTACTCACTTCAACACAAGCATTTTCAAAAACATTTGACTGTTCTTCAAACCTCAAATGGCTCACGGAAACATTTGAAAAAAATGATGCAGGATTTCAATATATCATTGACATCAAAGGAGAAAATTCTTATGCAGCACATAATAAACTTTACACTGAAAAAGCGTCGCAAATATCGGGTTTAAATGAATGCCATACATTACTCAATGACTGGACAGAATTTTTTAGAACGGGTCATCTCAATGTTCAGTTAATTGCCCAAAATCAGAATACATCTGAACCAACTGGAGCATCGGATAAAGAAAAAATAGAAAAATATAAAAATACTGAACAATTTAAAGTAGATAAAAAAGATTTTGACAACTACATAAAAAAGCTTGGAAACAACCCAGGTTTTGAAGGCGTTTGGTTTTCAGAGCCTTACACCATTGGCATCGTAAAAGACGATAAAAACCCAAACAGAGAATATATTGGCTTTATCGTCAAATCTACCAGTCCCAACTGGCAAGAAAACCAAGTCAAACTTGAAATTTTTAAATCAAATGAAGGCAAGTACAGTATGAAATACTTTATGAGCGACCATTCAGTAGAAGATTTCGAAATTGTTGAATTATGGGGCAAAACTTATCTGCGTGCGGGTTCAGGCTTTATTCTTCTTAAAAGGGTTTTACCTGAACAAAAAATTGATGAAAACATTGATCGATACTACAACTTAATGTATGCCCAAAAACCTTATATTGAAAAAGTATCTGATGATACCGTGTTATTGAAAATTCCATCATTTAATTATTCCAATAAAAAGATAATTGATAGTTTATTAGCCAACAATGATGACCTGATAAAGAGTAGCAAGAATCTCATCATAGATGTCAGAAATAACGGTGGTGGCGCAGATACCAGTTATGAAAAAATAAAGCCTTATTTCTATACAAACCCAATAAGAAAAGTGGGTGTAGCCTTTTTATCAACAGAATTAAACAATCAACGAATGGTTGATTACATGAATGATCCAGATTGGTCAGATGATGATAAAAAATGGGCAAAAGAAAGTTTACATAAATTAAACAAGCACATCGGAGAATTTGTTGACTTAAAAGAAAGTATTGTCAATATTGATACGCTTAAAAATGTCTATCCCAATCCAAAGAATGTTGCCATTTTGATCAATAATTATTCTGGCAGTACGACTGAACAATTTCTCTTAGAAGCCAAACAAAGTACAAAAGTAAAACTTTTTGGAACCACTACAGCAGGTGTATTAGATATTTCAAATATGTACCATGTTGAATCACCATCAAAAGAATTTAAATTGTGGTATGGACTGTCAAAAAGTCACAGAATCCCTGAAATGACCATCGACGGAAAAGGCATTCAACCTGATTACTATTTTGACAAAACCATTAAACCCTATGAATGGATTGATAAAACCATAGAAATATTGAATCACAAATAGCCAGTTGCCAAGAACATGTATGATTGATTAATACTGGGAGCTTTGAGGGAATGAGCGATTACCCCTAATCAAAGCTCATGCATTCAAAGCTCAAACATAACCAAAACTAACTTGTCATCCTGAGTGGAGCCACAGTGGAACCGAAGGATCTCCTAACACTGGTTCTCTCATTCTAAATAAGTACACTCTACTCTTCGGGAGAGGGTCTGCCCTTTGGGTATCCTTCGACTGCGCTCCGCTACGCTCGGGATGACATCTTGTTGAATAAAACTTAAAAACACACGTCATTCCAGTCGAGCCGGAAGGCCAGGCGATTGAAATATTGCGATTTGGGCGAAGCACAAGAAGCGATATTGGAATGCCGTAGGCCGTGAGAGCAGGAACCTAGGCAGAAGGATCTTTAGTTTAGAAAATCATCCAATTGAAATGATTTCTTTCTGGTTCCCAAGCTCCTGTCTGGGAACCCTTAGGGATACTACATTATGGAAAATAATCATAAATTAGTTTCTAATTTAAATTGAAATTATTACTTTGTTTTAAACCTCTATGCATTACCAAGCTGGAGCTTGGGAACGAGCATAATTCAATTTATTTAAATATTTAGATGATACTAATTAGTAATTATTACAACACCCTCATGTACATAAGAATACATAATATATAGCCTTTAACTATGCAGTTGTGTATACTATTATGTTAATGTTTATAATAAAAGGACACGGAAATTACAATACAAAATATCAAATGACAAGACCATTCAAAAGTGACCTAGTAATTGATGAACAAATATCAGATATAGGTATTAGGGCTTATCATGTAGGGTTTGATAAAAATGAATTTCGATTCGCCCCTCTTGTTGACATTATCAGAAATGTCATTCCTGAATTTTCTCTTGGTTATCATTGCGGTGAGAATATTCCATTAACCGAAATTATCGAGAGATTAAAAGAAGCTGCAGAAACAGTCTACCTAACTGAGAAGTATCAAACTAGAGGAGAGTTTGGGGAACTTATCTTACACTTACTTCTAAGAGACTTTCATAATACTATCCCTCTAATCTCCAAAATGTATTTTAAGGACTCTCACAATGTTCCAGCCCATGGATTTGATGGAGTTCAAATTACAATAAATGGAGATGAGAAAAAGTTGTGGTTAGGAGAATCCAAATTATACAAAACAGGTAAAAGTGGTATTAGAGAATTATTAGGTGACATCACAAAACATGTAAACGAAGACTACATTAGGAAGGAGTTTAATCTTATTTCCAGAAAATTGCCTAGTTCAGTACCTGAAATCGAACATTGGCGTCAGCTAATGGACAAACACCAAAGGCTAGATAAAATATTTTCAAACATTGTAATTCCCATGGTTTGCACCTACAACAGTGAATTATTTAAAAATCATAATGATAACACTAAGGAGTACTTTGATGACTTTGTTAATGAATGTAATGACTTATGTACTAGATTCAATAATGGTAAGCCAGAATCAGATGTAGAAATTATTTTGCTTCTCTTACCAGTCCCAGATAAAGATGCTTTAAATAGCGAACTAGATAAAAGATTAAAATCAATGCAAAGAATATGAGTTTTGAATCTTATACCCAAGCCGTTGATTTTCTCTCCCAGAACACAGAAATATCAACTGAAGATAGTTTCGATTTATCGAAATATTGCTCATTCCTTTTACGTAACAACGAAATTGAAGGTAGGGACTTAGTCATTAGAATACATGATAGTTGGGATTTCTTACCTGAACATACAAAACCTATATGGAACGATATTACTGAGTCTGCAGGATTATATCCATATGTGAAGCCAAAATACTTATCAAAGAGTGGTTTATTAAGATTTGAATACCATAAGTCACCCTTTTTGGATGGAGTATATCTGCACGAAGAACAACAACAACTATCAGTAGAACTTCAAAGCAAAAGATCACTTGTCGTAAGTGCACCAACCAGTTTTGGGAAAAGTCTACTAATAGAAGAGTTAATCGCAAGCAAATTGTATAAGCAAATTGTTGTTATACAACCCACCCTTGCATTACTAGATGAAACAAGAAAAAAATTATTGAAATATAAGGACTCATACAAAGTTGTTGTTTCAACAAGCCAAGAACCTGATGATGAGAAAGGAAACATTTTCCTTTTTACAGGTGAAAGAGTCGTTGAATATGATAAATTTCCCTCAATAGAGTTTTTTGTAATTGATGAGTTCTACAAGCTTAGTATTGATAGAGACGATGATAGAGCAATAGCTCTAAATCAAGCATTTCACAGACTTCTAAAGTTTACGAACAAGTTCTACTTATTGGGGCCGATGATTAAAAATATCCCTGTTAACTTCAAAAATAAGTTTGAACTTACTTGGTTTCCAACCGAGTTTGCAACTGTTGCAGTTGATGAAACGAGCAACATAGTAGAAGGTAAACTAAAGGTAAAAGAAAAGAAGGAACTTAAAAAGCTAAACCTTTTCAATTACCTCATTTCCCAGAATGAACAAACAATCGTTTACTGCTCAGCACCAAACAGAACAACAAACCTCGCTTTAGAATTTTTACAATTCCTAAAAGAAAATGTTATTAAGGTTAACAACCCATATGTTGAAGAAAACAATGACGTTATTGAATGGGTAAAAGAGAATATCAATGGTAAGTGGTCATTAAATGATGCTCTTGAATTTGGAATCGGCTTTCATCACGGTGCAGTCCCTAGGCATTTGGGTAGCACGATAGTTGACTACTTTAACAATGGGTCAATTAGGTGGTTGTTTTGCACGTCAACTCTCATTGAAGGAGTAAACACATCTGCGAAGAATGTGGTTTTATTCGATAAGAAAAAAGGTCCCAAACCAATTGATTTCTTTGATTATAAAAATATTGCGGGAAGGTCGGGACGCATGAAAGAGCACTTTGTTGGAAATGTAATTCGCTTTGAAGACCAACCAGAACAAATGGAATTATTTATTGATATTCCACTATTCAACCAAGAAGAAGCACCTTTAGAAATATTGATAGGCCTAGAAGATGAAGAAATTGAAGAAAAAGCTAAGCCTAGACTTGAGGAGTTTAATAGTCTTCCAGATGATTTAAAGGATGTCGTTAAATTGAATACAGGCATATCAATTGATGCCCAATTAGCTATAGTAAAGAAATTGGAATCAAATCTACCATACTACAACAAGGAGTTAGCTTGGTCTTCCCTTCCAAAGAGTTTTGACAATCTTAGCACCATTATTGAATTATGTTGGGATACCCTAGCAGGACCAGGTGATAAAACTTATATTGAAGGTATTGGTAGATTATCTGCTCGGTGGTTAGCTAGTTTTGCGTTTTCATATATAAATTTAAAATCAATAGGAGCAGTCATAAACACATACATTAATGATTCCTTTTGGACGGAAAAGATTCCAGATAGACAAAAGAGAATTGATACTGCAACTTATTCTATCTTACATATTACTCGCCATTGGTTTGATTACAAGCTACCTAAATGGTTAAATGTAGTTTCTAATTTGCAAGAGTATGTTTTTAAAAAGAACAATTTAAAATATGGGAACTACTCTTTCATTTCGAGTAGTATAGAAAACGGATTTTTACACCCCAATATAGCTGCTTTAAGTGAATATGATATCCCGCTATCTGCTATCCGAAAATTGGACAAATACATTAATAAAGACCGAACTCCTGAAATGAATATTATTAATCTTAATCAACTTTCTGATGAAGAACTTTCATCAAACAATCTGTTGAAATATGAGATTTCTAAAATCAGAAGTGCATTTTGAATAAGAATAAGTACGTAGCTCAGAAATACCTTAAGTTTAATTCCCGACACAAAATGACAAATGTCACAAAACATTAGTGACATTCCTCAATTCAATAACCCCTACAAAATTACCATAATGAACCTATAGCAACCAATAGGATTCATTATGCAGCACGAACACATCGCTCAAATTCATCAAGTTTCCAAGAAATTTGATGAAAATTTGGCCTTAGATCAAGTCTCTTTAGACATTCGTTCAGGAGAGGTCTTGGGCATTTTAGGGCCCAATGGCGCGGGTAAAACCACGTTGATTAACCTCATGCTGGGTCGCATGGCTTTAACCACGGGTGAGGTTTCCATCTTCGGCTTGAAACCCGGTAGCATAGAACTGAAAAGACAGTGCGGTGCGATGCTGCAATTATCTGGCTTGCCTGACATGTCGACAGTGAAAGAGCACATCGAACTGTTCATGAGTTATTATGCCAATCCTTTTGCGTATCAAAAAATCATTGATTTGGCTGGATTAGCTGGCATTGAAGACCAGTACAGTAAAACTTTATCTGGTGGACAGAAACAGCGCTTACTGTTCGCCTTAGCCATTTGTGGTAACCCCAAGTTGTTGTTTTTAGATGAGCCCAGTGTCGGCATGGACATCGAAACCAGAAAATCATTGTGGCACACCATCAATGAACTCAAAGCCAACGGCACCAGCGTGATTCTCACCACACATTATTTGGAAGAGGCGGATCAATTATCCGACCGCATTATCATGTTGAACCAAGGCAAGATCATTCACCAAGGCACACCTGATGAGATCAAGGCCAACATCAACACCAAGAAAATTCGCTTTATTTCTTCAACACCACTGGCTGAACTAATGTCGATAGGTGACAAGCTGAAAATCACCAGCTCAGGCAAGTACTACGAAATTCAAAGTAAAGACAGCTCAAAAATCCTTAGGAAGCTGTTTCAGGTCAGCGATGACATCCAAGACTTAACCGTCACAGGCGCAGCGCTTGAAGATGCTTTTATTCAATTGAATCAAGCCAATCCTATGAAAACAAATGCAGCAGGAGAAGAACTATGAACACAAAAACCCTATCTGAAAAGCCAAATCTTTTGAAAATATATATCTTAGAGGCGAAAACTGAATTCATGCGTTTAATCAGAACGCCAGGATTCAGCATCCCTACCCTGCTTTTCCCCATTATGTTTTACACCTTCTTTGGCATTGTGTTTTCCATGTCACCTGCCATGCCGACCTACTTAATGGTCACTTATGGCGTGTTTGGTGTGATTGGTCCAGCTTTGTTTTCGTTTGGAGTGGGCATCGCAGTAGAACGTGGTCAAGGCTGGTTTAATTTAAAAGAAGTTTCCCCCATGCCCGCTTCTGCTTATATTTTTGCACGGGTGGCATTAACCTTTATTTTTTCATTTGTGATTATCTGTCTGCTGTATTTTATGGCTGCAGTCTTTGCTGACGTGCAACTTTACAGGAGTCAGTGGTTGTTGATTGCGTTGATATTAATCATTGGTTCATTACCCTTCTGTGCCATCGGTATGTATTTGGGCTTGAGTTTGAAATCCAGTGCTGCGCCAGCCACCGTTAACCTGATCTATTTACCACTGGGTTTCTTATCTGGTTTATGGCTGCCAATTACTTTATTTCCTGAAATGATGCAATCACTGGCGAATTTATTACCACCTTATCATTTGGCTCAAGTGGCTTTGAAAGTGATTGATATGGATGTAGGTGACAGCATTTACCTACACTTGGGTGTACTGGCTGCATATTCCATTGTTTTCATCTTATTGGCAATGAAAGCTTATTACAAAAAGGATAAATCATAATGAAAACTAAAGTCCTGATTATCACAGCAGTAATAACTGGTTTGTTCTTCCTGCTTCCTGAGCCGAATGAATCTATTGAACCCACTGACTCGAATGAACAAGTTGATGAAAACAGCCAATCATTCGATCAGAACTTTATCATCAGTAAAGTTCGCTTGTTTGATGGGTTTAAAGTTTTTGAAGAGACCGATGTATTGATTGAAAACAATAAAATAGCGAACATTGCTGTTAACATTGAAAACAAAAACAATTTTCCAGTTCTAGATGCCCAAGGCAAAACCCTTATACCCGGGTTAATAGATGCCCATACCCATGCTTATGGTGAAGCGCTTGAGGATGCTTTGAATTTTGGTGTGACCACAGAATTGGATATGTTCACCATGCCTGCATTCGCCCAAGATCATTTTGAAAACCGCGATTCAGTTACTAACACCAATCATGCCGATTTATTCAGCGCCACCATATTAGCCACAACCACCAATGGTCATGGTACCCAGTTTGGTTTTGATATTCCTGTTCTCAACCATGTGGATGAAGTGGAAGGTTTTGTGGTTGAGCGCATAAACGATGGTGCCGATTTCATTAAAGCCGTATACAACTCTGAGCTGGCAGACAGAAAACACTTCCCATCTGTCAGTTATGAAGTCATGGTTGAACTGGTTGAAAGCGCACACAAGAATAATCGCATGTTGGTGGTTCATGTGGATAACCTGATATCAGCCAAGGAAGTCATCAATGCCGGTGCAGATGGTATTGTTCACAGTTTTATGGACTCGGTGGTTGATGATGAATTCATCCAAAGCATGTTGAATAACAATGCATTTGTTGTTCCTACATTGTCAGTATTGGCCTCAGCAGTACAGCTTTCCAATGCTGATGAATTACTACAAAACCAAAACCTAAGCCGTTTTTTAAGCAAACAACAGAAACAACAACTCGACGCCAAATTTCCAGCCTTTGGCATCCCCGAACAAGGCTTTAGAAATGCCATGGAAAGTGTTTCATTACTCGCTAAAGCGGGTGTGAGTATTTTAGCAGGTAGCGATGCACCTAACCCAGGAACCACCCACGGCGCCACCCTGCATGGCGAGTTGATGTTTTTGGTCAAAGCAGGGATGACTGAGCAACAAGTATTACACAGTGCCACAGGTGCTGTTTCAGAACACTTTGACGTGGGATTACGTGGCACTTTAAAAACAGGCGCCATGGCTTCAATGGTGTTGTTGAATAACAATCCATTTGATGACATCACCCATACCCAAAACATCGCTAAAATTTGGAAAAATGGCAGCAGTCATAAAAGAACCACCTTGGCTAACACTGTTAACAACAACTCAATCATCCAACCAGGCCTGGTTAGTGACTTCAATGCCAGCCTAACTGAGACGCAAATTGGTCAAGGCATCATTGAATCCACAGATCAAATGGCCGGTGGCAAATCGACCGTTGAGTTAAACCAAAAATCTCATGAAAACAGCGAAGATAGCTACTTACATGTGAAGGGCGAAATCCTGAAGGGTTTTATGTATCGCTGGAGTGGCTTCAGCTACATGCTGTCTCAAGACCCAACACAAGCTGTTAACTTCAGTCAGATTAAACAATTAACTTTTGACGCTAAATCCATTGATGCAAAGCAAGAACTGGCCTTGTTGTTATTCGAAAAAGGCAGTTTTCAGCCCGTAACGCATATGATCAAATTATCAAAAGAATGGCAGAATCATGTTGTTGAATTATCACAATTCAAAGCAGCTGATCTAACCGAAGTCAGTAATATTTCGTTCGTTATTTCTCAAGAACTCGGTGAATATGAATTCATGATTGATAATATTGAGTTAAAATAAAGTTCATAAAAAATGATAAACACTTTAAAAAAGATAGATCGATTTTTACTGCCTGATATTGGAAGATTTCATTATGCGCCTTATGTTTACTTAATCTACCTCTCAATCTTCTTTACCAGCTTGGTGTTCTTCCAACGTTATCCGAATGGTTACATCTATGCCGCCATCGGTACCGTTGCTTTTTTGGTTATTTATTTTCACAGCCACTGGGTTTCAAGTAGACAAATCAAGTGGAACATCCTGGGTATCTTAATCATTGGTTCATTCATGACCTTAATTACACCAGGTGCCAGTGTGTTTTTTGTCTATGCGGGGGCATTTTGTTGTCGCTTAGGTAGCACCAAAAAAGCTTTTATGGGTTTACTGGTTATAATAGTTTGGATACTGGCCTTAACCATCACATTTAACTTTTCGCCTTTTTATTATGTACCTGCTGCACTGTTTACCTTGTTAATTGGTGGCATCAATATTTATGAACATGACATTACTCTAAAAAACCAAGCGCTGATGCTCTCTCAACAGGAAGTACGTGATTTGGCCAGAACCTCTGAGCGGGAACGCATCGCCAGAGATTTACATGATTTGATTGGGCACACATTCTCAGTGATTACTTTGAAAGCTGAACTCGCAGGCAAGTTGATCAACAAAAACAAAGACAAAGCACGCCATGAAATTTCTGAATTGGAACAGATCTCACGTGATGCATTAAAACAAGTGCGTGAAGTGGTCACCGGATACAGAACCAGTGACTTAAATACCGAATTGGCACATGCTAAATATGTTTTGGAAAGCAATGAAATTCATTTTGCCTATCAATTCGACGACATTGAAATGTCAAATCAGATTAACAAAGAACTCGCTATCATATTAAAAGAACTGGTGACCAACATACTAAAGCACGCGCATGCCAGTCAAGTGTCCGCAAAAATCACTCAAAGTGAACAGGCGGTGATTTTAACTGTGGTTGATGATGGCGTTGGTTTCATTCAAAGCAATGAAAAGAAAGGTTTCGGGCTCAAAGGGATTGAAGAACGTGTGAAAAATTTTTCAGGCACATTGGAGATAGACTCCATTAAACAAACATCTATTACCGTAACCATTCCACTGACTGAGGCAAGCAATAATGATTAGGCTGTTAATAGCAGAGGACCAAGCCCTGCTGTTATCGACTTTGGCGACTTTACTTAACTTGGAAACAGATGTGCATGTTGTTCACCAAGCAGCCAATGGCAAAGAGGCACTGGATTACATTATGGATGAGAACAATGATGCAGTTGATTTGGTTTTAACTGACATAGAAATGCCGCATATGACTGGTATTGAATTAGCACAAGCCATACAAAAACAAAAACCTGAGATTAATGTCATTATTTTAACCACGTTTTCTCGAGCTGGGTACCTGCGCCGAGCTATGGATGCTGGCGTTAAAGGTTATTTGCTCAAAGATTCACCCAGTGATGAACTTCTGGCGGCCATCAGAAAGGTTGCCAACGGTGGCAAAGTCATTGCGCCCGAATTATTACAAGACGCCTGGATGAAACAAGACCCACTCACAGACAAGGAAATCAAAGCCCTGCGCTTAGCCAAAGAAGGTAAAAGTACTGAACAAATAGCAAAAACACTCCACCTGACCTCAGGTACTATTAGAAATTACCTTTCATCTGCCTGTAGTAAATTGAACGCCAAAAACCGCGTAGAAGCAGCCAGAATCGCCCATCAAAAGGGTTGGTTGTAAACACAAAAACATCTTTTGTTGGCTATAAATGCGCAGGCTGAGAGAAACCGAGTCCGAAAAGCATGTCAGTTGATACTCATAGCTTCAATCAATTGACACATTGCTTTTATTGTTGTTTAAAAATAGTTTATTAAGCCCAAATTAACAGTGATTTAATATTTATGTAAACCTCTTGAAATTTGCACCCAAAGTGCTTACTTATTGCTTGTGAATAGTGGTTTAGAATTGCTATAATAATTAGAAATAAATCTTACATTTGAGGTATAACCCATGAATCTAAATAATCTTAAATCATCTAACCCAGCCATGGCTAAGATGGACCAACAAGCCGTCAGCTTGGGCCCAGTAGATGAATTTATCGTTGATGACTCACAACGCATGACTGTCAACGGCACCATCAACAAAACAGGTATATTGTTGATGATTGTTTTGGCTGTCGGTGCTTGGGCATGGCAAACCATGCTGAATGACCCAGGTTTGGGTCGCACCTTGATGCTGACTGGTATGTTTGGTGGCATCGTGGTTGGTCTGGTGGTCGCCTTTAAACCGAATTTTGCACCTGTTGGCTCAATGATCTATGCCGGCCTCCAGGGATTGTTTGTTGGCGCCCTATCAGCCATGTTTGAAGCCAGGTATCCTGGTTTGGTGATGCAAGCCGTGGGTTTGACCATGGCAGTGATGTTCTCTATGTTATTTTGCTACCGCACTGGTTTGATTAAGGTCACTGAGACTTTCAAGAAAGTCATTGTTTTCGCCACACTGGGTATTGCTGTATTTTATTTAATCAGCTTGGTGGCTTCTTTTGGTTTTGGCGCACAAATCAGCTATTTCCAGACTGAAAATGCCAGCTTGTTCAGCATTGGTATGAGTGTGGTTATTTGTGCAGTGGCTGCTTTGAACTTGGTACTGGATTTCGACTTCATTGAACGTGGTTCAGAAAGTAACATGCCAAAACACTTTGAGTGGTACGGCGCTTTTGGTTTGATGGTAACCATTGTTTGGTTGTACATCGAGTTGTTGCGCTTGCTTGCCAAACTTCGCGAGTGATGATTTGAGCACCCAAATCGTTCAAGTCGATTACCACAACCCTCAACATGCCAAACACATGATTGAGTTACTCGATTGTTACGCCACCGACCCCATGGGCGGTGGCGTAGCTTTAAGTGATTATACCACACAAAACCTGGTTCCCGAATTGGCCAAACGCGCTGATGCGTTCAGCTTGATTGCTTATGTCGATGGCCAACCAGCGGGACTGACCAATTGTTTTGAAGGATTTTCTACCTTTGCTTGCCGCCCCTTGATCAACATCCATGATGTGGTGGTGGCCAGTGAATACCGGCGCATGGGCGTGAGTCGTAAGATGTTCGACCAAGTAGAGTTCATTGCCAACCAACGCGGCTGTTGTAAGCTCACTCTAGAAGTACTTGATGGCAATTCAATTGCGCAAGCGGCTTATGAACAGTACGGTTTCAGACAATACCAACTTGACGATAAGAACGGCGCAGCCATGTTCTGGGAAAAACAGTTATGAAAACAGCTTTTCTGGTCACCACCCTGATGTTATTGATGGGCTGTCAAAACACCAGCAATGAGCCAGTTTCTGCGACCACCAAGGAGGATCCCTCTACCAGACCATGCAGCAAAGACCTAAAAATTTGTCCTGATGGACAAACCGTAGGCCGCGATATCAACAATCAATGTGAGTTCTTTGTTTGCCCTGAATCAACAGAAGTCAGTGCCTGTCCGGACGATGTGAAACAATGTCCTGATGGCAGTTTTGCTGAGCGTGACCAAAGTAATTTCTGTGAGTTCAAAGCATGCCCCGGGGATGATGACGAACTCGAGGGAAAAACACCCCAACTAAAAGCATGTACCAAGGACTTAAAAGTGTGTCCGGACGGTAGCGGCGTTGGCAGAGATCCCGCCAACAATTGTGAGTTCCATCCATGTGAGTCTGCCTTGTCAGACAGTAAAGAAATCGTGTATTGTCCTCAGGATGCCAAACGATGCGCGGATGGCAGCTACGTCGGTCGCGACCCTAAAAAACAATGCGCCTTCAAACCTTGTCCAGGTGGGGAAGATAATCCGATCGAATAACTGACTCAGTCAGTTGATGGCACGCCAAGTAGCCAAATCACTTAATTCCTTACCCTCAAACGCCAGTTTTTTCAAACCAGCCGTGTTTATGATGATTGCCGGTTCAATCGAATAACGCTCAGACACTTGCTTGAGGCGCTGCTTCATTGCACTCAAGTGGCTGCCTTGTTGGGCGCTTAATTTGATATTCTTTGGTAGATCAGCCAGGCAGGGGTGCTGATCATCATGCATCGCTTTCATCAGGCTTTCGCCGTTGTATTTGACAAATTTAGGGTGCAGACCTAATTTGAATAAGTCGCCGAAATTATGCACCTTGCGGATAATGTCAATGATTTGATTCGGTTTTAAAATCCAGTTTCTGGGTTTGTTTCGTGCTTTTGCAAGGTCATCACGCCAATGCAGTATCAACCACAATTTAATCGCTTCCTGATGATTCAAACGTTCTGACTTCACTGATTTTTGGAACAGCTTTTCTGCATGATGATCGGTATCAAGTTGATCAATCATTTGTTGCATCAACACACCAAACAAGTCACCCAGCCCTTTTCCCATGAATTTTTCAGTTAAGACTGATTTGAATTCATCTAAATAGGCAATGTCCTCAACAGCATAGCTTAATTGTGCATCAGACAGCGGCCGAGCCAACCAATCAGAGCGGCTCATGCCTTTATCCAATGTAACACCCATGATGTCTTGCACCAAATTCAAATAAGAAGTGTGCAAATCATAACCACTCAATGCAGCAGCCACTTGGGTATCAAACACTCGGCTGGGCTTGGTACCGGTTACCTGATGGTAAAGCTCCAAATCCTCAGAACCAGAATGCAGCACCAATCCTTTGGCTGGTTGCAGAACCATATCAGCAATTTCAGGGATGGCAATATCAACCAAGTAAACTTGGTTTTTGACCTTAATTTGTAACAACGCCGGATTCAAATAAAAGGTTCGGCTGCGCTCGAATTCAGTATCAATGGCATAGTCACAATCAGCTTCCAATGATTGGGCTAAATTTAGTGCATCATCAATGTCATCAATCCAAGTAAAATTTGATAAAATTTGAGTCATGAATTTTCGAATTATTATTTACTCAACAATCCTCATTGTATGCTCTGCCTGCCAACATGCAACTAAAAAACCGAGCTCATTAAAAACCAACAGTGCAGAAGTGACAAAATTAGCGGTGATATCAATCAATGATGTATACCGCATCAATGGTATTGATAATGGTGATACTGGCGGTTTGGCACGGGTGCGCGAATTGCGCAAAAAAATCGAAGAAAAATACCAACATGTTTTATTCTTGCATGCTGGAGATTTTCTGCATCCATCCTTTATCAGCAAACAAGACGACGGCCGAGCCATGATTACATCCTTGAATATGATGGACGGCGCCTTGGGTGAGTTTGATGACAATATGGTGGTTACCTGGGGAAATCATGAATTCGATAAGGGTCGTATGGAGCATGTGCCATTGATGAATGAATTACTGAGCCAAGCTGAATTCAATTGGCTTGACAGCAACATCACCTGGAAAAAAGACGCGCTTGAAGCCGAAAACAACCTCAAACAATTGCTTTTCCCAGTTGGCGATAAAACCGTTGGTCTTTTCTCTTTTACCACAGACATCGTCCATCCGGATTACATTGAGTCTTTCACTGATTATGAGACAACCGCCAAAGCATACGTGCCACAATTGAGAGCTGCTGGTGCAGACTTTGTCATAGCGCTCACCCACCATTGGCTGCAGGATGATCGCGCCTTGATGAATTTACCAGCAAAGTATCGACCAGACATCATCTTCGGGGGTCATGAACACTATGCCCAAATTGAACAAGTCAATAACAATTGGATTTTAAAAGCCGATGCCGATGCCGCATCAGCAGTGGTAGCTGAAATTACACTTGACTCATCCACAACCAGTGTTACCCCTCAAATCATCAGCCTTGACCACAGTTTTCCCAAAGACACAGCCACAGCACAATTGACGCAAGTATTGGAAGATGAAAATGACGTGGCTTATTGCCGCCAATTGAATCAAACCGATGACTGTTTGGAACGAAAATTAGGCCACACAAAAGTTAAACTGATGGCTGAAGAAACTGAAATCAGGCGGTTTGAAACCAACCTGGGCAATGCATTGGCCGATTTATCATTGCAGGCTTTTGCCCAATGCGATGCAGATATTGCCTTGCTTAATTCAGGTTCAATTCGCCTCAACCAGAACCTGCCGGCTCACAGCGACATCACAGTCAAACATTTGGAGGAAATGTTTCCTTATTCCAGTGATTTGCGCTTGATTGAGTTTGATCGCCAGCTGTTGCCTCAAATCATCAACCACAGCATTTCCAGTTGGACTGCAAATGGGCATTGGTTACAAATCGCAGGCATGGCATACATTCATGATCCGGAGACCACCACAGCAAGTCACATACACTTAAAAAACGAACGCTGCGGTGATGAGCCTACGAAAACCACTATTCGCGCCGTGGTTCCCTATTACCTGATTTCAGATCATACCGACCATGATGGTTACAGCATGATCAATGAGTCCATGCAAGTCAGCTGCGATGCCAATGGCGCTGAGGTAAAAAGATTGTTGACTGAATACCTCAATCAGCAGGCAACAGGTTTGGCAGTGACAAGGGATTTCAGAATCTGTAATACCAGCAGAGATCAATGCGACTGATGAGCATCAAAGAGATCAGTATGTTGCTGTTAGGCATGGTGCTGATTTTTGCTTTGTATTACCTCAGAACAAACGAGCAAATATTCACAGCCACACCAGCCCAATCAACCAACAATGAATCAGGCCAAGTGGATTTGATGGTCGCAACTGAACCCGAACAAACGACATTACCTCCAGCGGTTTTAGACCAAGTCGAAATACCTGACTGGCTAGGTAACAAAGGTGATTATGAGTTAGACAACCTCACTTTGGAGGACCTGTTAGAGCTGGCTCAATTGGCCCATGAGCAAGGTCATGATTTTTTTCCTGAAAATCAAAACGCACTGGTCTACCTCATCAACGCCAAAGCCATGGGGGTAGAAGACCCCAAGATTGAAGAACTACTAACCACCATCCATGCTGCCCTATACTCAGAAGCCGAACTGGCCATAGAAAATTATGATGCCACCAAGCTCACCGCACTGACAGCCAGACTTAAATCCATTGATGAAAATGATAACAACATTACCAATTATATCAACCAAATCAGCATCATCAACACACTCGAAAGATTAACCACTGAAGCCGAAGCATATTTATTGGCTGGCAAACTCTACGAGCAAGACCGCAAAGACGCTGTAAACACCACCATCAAGGCCACCAATATTGATGCCAATTATCAGCCCATAACAACAATCAAAGAACAAATACTGTTGGAATTACAAGCTAGGGCATTGAGGGCAGCGCAGGAACTGGACTTTTTGATCGCTGAGCAACAGATTGAGATTATGCGTGAGTTAGACTCATCTCATGACATCACCATGGCCACCATAGATGAACTGCAGTCGCAAAAACAAAACCGCTTTGCCTACCTCGATCAACAGTTTTATAACGCCATACAAAATATAAATTTAGCCAGAGCCAATGACATGATTGACGCACTAATCGCTTTGGATATACCACCTTCTCAGCTTAACAATTACCAGCAACTACTGCAGAAAACCCAAACCTATGGCCCCTTCGATTTGGCTGAGGAATTCAACGATTTATTGGCCAATGGCAATGCCGGTCCCACTATGGTGGTGTTACCAACAGCAGAGTTCTACATGGGCTCACAAACCGGACCTAAACACCAGCGTCCACGACATTTAGTAGAAATTGATTATGGTTTCGCGGTAGCTAAAAATGAAGTGACCGTGGCCGATTTCCGAACTTTCATTGAAACCACCGGATATACCACCACAGCAGAACTCAGAAATCGTGCCAAAATTTACGATGAGAGAACCGGACGCTTCAAGCAAAAGTTCAACATCAACTGGCGGCATGATTACCTTGGCAAATATGCTGAGGATTATCTTCCTGTGATTCATGTTTCTTGGCAAGATGCCAAAGCTTATGCTGACTGGCTGGCACAAAGTACTGGAGAACCTTATCGACTGATATCTGAAAGTGAATTTGAATATGTTTTGGCTGATGGAGAAAATGCTTTGTACCCTTGGGGTGATGCTGAACCGGTTCAGGTTTGGGGTAATTTTTCAGGAGCCAAAGATAAATTCAAGAAAAGTCGTATTCGCTGGAGAGAGGGTTTCAAAGAATATGCAGATGGTTACTGGGGACCTGCACCGGTGGGTTCATTTGTTGCCAACATGCTGGGTTTAAATGACCTCAGTGGCAATGTCATGGAATGGGTTGACGATTGTTGGCATGATTCTTACATCAGGGCTCCTGGAGACGGCTCAGCTTGGGTTAACCGTGGTTGTGAAAACCGTGTCATCAGAGGTGGTAGCTGGGGCAGTGCCAATGAAGAGTACCAGATTCACCACAGGCTCAAAGCAGCCACAGATTTTACCGACCCAAGACTTGGCTTCAGGGTGGCTAAAACACTTTCATTTAAATGATTTATCGTTAAATAATTAATCATTCGATTTTATCGATTGTTGCCATCAATAAACTCAAATTTACAAGCCAGCAACAGTCAGTTATCATAACCATACTTTAAAAATTAGGACAGATTATTATGAGTATAAATACAGGAATTGATTCATCAGACCGCACTGTAATTGTAGATGGACTCAGCAGGTTACTGGCAGATTCATACACCTTATACCTGAAGACACATAACTACCATTGGAATGTGACCGGTCCTATGTTCACTTCATTACATGCTTTGTTTGAAGAACAGTACACCGAACTGGCAGCAGCCGTAGACGTGATTGCAGAACGGATTAGAGCTTTGGGTGAATTTGCACCCGGTTCATACCACGCGTTTTCAAAGCTAACGGCCATCAAAGAAGAGACTGAAGTACCAGGTGCTGATGAGATGGTGAAGAACCTACTTGATTCCCATGAGGTCATCATCAGACATGCCAGGGAATTGTTGCAGACAGACGCCATTGAAACCGACGAAGTCAGTGGAGACTTGCTGACACAGCGTATGGAGTTCCATGAGAAAAACGCTTGGATGCTACGCTCGTTGCTGGGTTAATCGAATCACAATAAAAATATAAAAAGGCCAGCTGATGCTGGCCTTTTTTATGCCATTTAATGTTCCTTAACCATCACGCCTTTTTTCAACTGTTTTTCTGACCGACCTGGTGATTCGATCAGCAGCCCCATCAATGGCCACGTTGATATTCTCTGCATGGTGCGTTACTGCAATCGGTTTCAGCCCCCTGATCCTGGCTTCCATCGTACACCTCAAATCATCATCACCGCCTTTGTGGCTGTTTTCATCTGAGATAAATACTTCAACACGCGTGACTTGGTCTTTGAAACTATTAAGAGAATCATTTAAAAGACTCTCTACGTGCTGTCTCAATAAGTCACCGCCTTTAACATGGTGGTCAGTATTAACCTGTATTTGCATGTTTTACTCCTGTTTATTGTTTTTATTTAGTCTGTTATTAAACTGCGGACAAAAATCTTTTTTTCAAATCATTTCAATTGATTTTGAAACGAAAAATCCCCCCTCTTCTCTGCCTTGAATGAAAATTTAACTCATTCCATTCATACCAATAACTCATGAATCAGATTTCAACGCAACCGCTGCAAAAATTTCCTTAAAAAATCACTTGCCATTAAATCAAAATCTTATATACTTTACCGCCTGTGCCGGGGTGGCGGAATTGGTAGACGCGCCGGATTCAAAATCCGGTTTCTTCGGAAGTGCGAGTTCGATTCTCGCCCTCGGCACCATCATCATGACAAACTTGTCATTCATACCATAATCCATTACCATAATAGCTTATTTACACTTTCAATGGATTATGAAAACTTTCTATACACTGCTGATTCTGTTCATCTCTTGTAATGTTTTGGCGCAAAACAACATCAATTTGGAAGTGCTTTATGTCGGTGCTGAAGACGGTACGGTCACTACAGAACAACAAGGTACGATGCGCATCACTGTCACCAACTCAACCAACCAAGACATTGGTGTCAGGCTCAATAAGTCATTTAATTACTACACCAACCTAAATACCTCACCTCGTGTTGCAGTCGATAATCCATCTGAACCGCAAATAACTGACATTTGTCTTTGGGGCACAGGTGCATATTCGCCATGGCCGGCTTGGACTGACGGTTATTTTCAGTACATAACAATCGATCAAATACCTGCCATGTCCAGCGTCACATGTGAGGGTGAATATACAATTGGTCTGGTTGGTGATGAACAGCACACCGTAGAATGGAGTTTAATTCTGGCAGCAGATAATACAGTGTTAGCGAGTCAAGCAAACACATTCAGTTTGGGGCCAATCCCGCTACCAGCACAAGTACCCACCATTGAGTTTTTCTCAAAATTGTTGCTGGCAGTGTTGATATTTATCGTTGGCTGTTTGGTGACAAAAAGAAAACAACAAAACGCCTTACAAGTTTATTCATAAACTATCAGACAGTTAACCAGTAAGCAAAAGCTCTGGATAAGCTTTTCGCAACATGATTTCAATTAACTGCTATGAACAAATTGCCTAACTCACGCGCATATAACACTGTGATTTCACCTTGATTTTTTTGTTATCCCAGAACTGGATTTGAACTGATGAATAAAAGAAACACAGCCAATGAACAGGTAACATTTTATCCAACTTATGGGTATTTAGTTAATGGTGTATGGCATATCCCAATGCGGATCTGGGTCAGAGAGGCTGCCACCGGTTTACGTAAGATTTTAGCAAACCAAGCCAGCAAACTTATTCGAGACAAGGCTGGATTACACAAACTCAATCAGGAACAGTTACAAATGTTCATGCTACGGGCAGAAAACTTCGTTGCAGACAATGAGTCATTCGAAAAAGTTGAATTCCAGTTTGATCATGATCCCAAACAACATCGATACCACATCAAAGACACCAGTGGCGGCGTCAGAACTGACTTCAATGGCTTACAGCACGGCACATTAACTTTAACCGCAGAACGTGCTGATGAACTGCTCGAAGCAAAAAATGCTAAAAATGGCTGGCTTACTTTCAACGCCGTTTCTGATGATCATGTGGGAAAAGGCCAACTCAGATTAATAAACCCAACAGGCACTTCGGTGATTTCTGATATAGATGACACCATAAAAATAACTGACATTTCAGCGGGTCAAGCTGTGGTTTTAATGAATACTTTCTTTAAAGATTTTGTTGCTGCACCCGGCATGTTAGATTTTTATCATGGTTTTGGCGCCGACACGGCATTTCATTATGTATCCGGCGGACCTTGGCAGATGTTTGAGCCATTGGCTGAATTTTTATTCAGTCAGGGCGTTGGCTTTCCCAGTGGCAGTATTCACATGAAAAACGTACGTCTTAATCCATTCGAGTCAGAAAGCTACCATGATTTATGGCAATTAATCAGCAAAGGTTCAGAGGCGAGCATTGATCAAAAAACACGCCAAATCAGTAACATACTGGCGCATTTCCCTGGCCGTGAATTTATTTTGGTTGGTGATTCAGGAGAACATGACCCAGAAATCTACCAACAAATAAAAACATCACAGCCCAAGCAGATTAAAGCCATACACATCAGAGATGTGGTGGGTGACTATCAACAGCATCCAGAACGATTTAAAGGCATGCATGTCATTGATATTGATAGTAAATACAATTAAAAAAATAATTTTTAATTGGGTGGTTTACTCTAATTTAATCCTTATAATGAATCATAGCAACAAAACCGCGAGGTAAATTATGAATGCTGAATATAACAATTCTCACCCCCATCGAGATGATGGTTTGGAAGCTTTTAGACCCTTTCCTTCTTATCGAAATTTAAACCACAAAAACAACTGGTGCCGACGCATCAGTCGCTGGTTACACCAAACCAGTAAGTAAAACCAAGGCCATCACTGACAATGATGGCCTTTTTTTTCATTAATTTACGTCTCTTGCCGGTACATCACGAGCTGGAAATGGTTGAGCTTCAGGAACCACAATAGGCTCATCTTTAAGCTTTTGTTGTAAATAACTGATCGCCCTTTCAAGTTGTGCATCTTTGCCTTTGAAAGTGGCGTATGGCATATTATCCACTTCTATGTGTGGCGAAACGCCCCGCCCTTCTACCACCCAGTGACCATCAGTATCATAAACAGGGTATTCAGCCACCCTTGAGATACCATTATCTACCACCCTGTTGCGGCCACTGAGCCAAACTCCGGCACCAGCGGTTTGTTTGCCAATGACCGTACCCAACTCCATCGCCTTGATGCCTGCAGTAAAAGTTTCACCATCTGAATAGGTGAACTGGTCTGCCAAAACCACCAAGTGACCATTAAATGTTTGTTGCATGTTGCCAAATTTCACCCCTCGGGTTGTTTGCCAAAAGGCCCAATTTTTTCTCAGCAATTTCTCTAAAATCATGCTGTCTATGTTGCCACCACGGTTACGTCTGACATCAATAATCAAGGCTTTTTTGTCAAAATGAGCATAGAACTCACGTGCAAAATTAGCAAAATCATTAGCCCCCATGGCTTGCAAATGTAAGTAGCCAATTGCAGCATCAGACTGCTGAACAGCCTGTTTACGACTACTCACCCAATGCTGATAACGCAGACGTGCATCATCCCTAGTTGACACTGGAACCACCACTGTTTTGTGGGTCTTTTTGCCCCGCTTAAGCTGCAGTAATACTTGCTTACCCACTTGATTGCGTATGTGCTGATTCAAGGTAGCTGGCTGGTCTACAGGCTGACCATTGACCGCGATGATGATGTCGCCATTTTGCGCATCGACGCCTGGTTTGGCCAACGGTGCAGCCATACCTGGTAATTCTGGGTCGTGTTGATAAATCCGTGAAATCACAACCCCTTTATCATGGGCTTTTAAGACGGCCCCCAATGAAGCCGCCTTTGGGCTGTCTGCATCGATTGCAACATCACCACCGCGAACTTGTGAGTGCAGAACGTTCAATTCTCCAATCATTTGGGCAAAGACATCATTTAATTCGTACCGGTCTGTTACCCGACTCAATAGGGGTTCATATTTGTGCTTGATGGCAACCCAATCCAAACCACGCATGGTCTCGTCAAAGAAAGAGTCGCGGTGCATCAGCCATGTATCGAGAAACATCTGCTGCCATTCATCTTGGGGTTCAATCAACAATTGCCATGATTGGGTGACTAACTGCGTGCCTTTGGTTTCTTTAGGAAACTTGGCTGCAGCGGGAACAATGAACATATTGGCATTGTCAGCACCTTCTTTGAATACCAGTATATTTTTTCCATCTTGGCTGAGCTCAAAACCAACAACACCGCCAGTGAATTGCTCTGGCTTGGCACCATGTTCTAATTTCAAGCTCTTTATCATTGGTTTCTGATTGGGTTCATTAACCCGGTCGCTGATGAACATCAGCTTATCATTGACCGCCAATTGACCGTAGTTACCAGACTCAATGGGTACTTGCCACAAACGTTGAGTTAAGTTCTTCCACTCAACCTCAGTTTTCACACCCTTTTCTTCATTGTCATCTTTGCTGTCACTTTGCTTGGCGGCTTGTAACTCATCTGGCACTTGAAAAGGAAAATTGGCGTCGCTGTTCAAAGCATATGCAAAGACCTCAGTGCGACGATCAAAGTTACTGCCAGTGTTTCTGTCGCCCCAAGGGTTGCCCGGAGAGGCAACAAAATTCCTGTCAGACAGAAAGTACAGCCAATCACCATCATGACTGAAGGTTGGTGCGTAAGATTCGTATTTATCTGAAGTTAATACCTGTGATTGACCTGATTTAACAGCATACAACATGACCCGACGCCTGAGATCATCAACGTGATTTCTGGTGACCGCTAAATAGGCACTATCAGGTGACCAAGCGATGTCCGCAAAAGGACCTAAACCCACATTGTTACTGAGAATTTCTTTGTTCTTACCACTGGACAAATCAAGCAAAAACAACCGCCCTTGATTGTCATCATGCGCAATCCATTGACCATCAGGTGATAAATTCAAACGCCACCTCAAAGCCTCTCCATCATCGGTTAACTGTTCGGCATCATCACTGCCATCGGCAGCAAAACGCCAAATTTCATACTCGCCACTGCGGTCACTGATGGCATAAACTGACTGACCGTCTTTGCTCAAAATGGCAGACCTTGATCGGTTCTTATCGCCCGTGTCAACTTCTACCAATCTTGACTCGTTGATACCAGCCACAGCCACCCGTCCACGCGCAGTCAAAACAACTTTTTTGTCGTTGGCTGCCAATTTGGCACTGTTCAGGAACTTCAAAGGTTTATTTTCCCAGTGACTTCTGATGTGTGGGTAATCAGACACCAAATCAATTTGTATCGCATCAACCTCACCTGATTTCAATGACAAACGTTTGATGTCTGCACCGTGTTGAAAAACAATTTGATCACCTGACAATTGAGCATCTCTGACTTCAAAGTCATCGAACGATGTCAATTGTTTGGCAGAACCATCGGCGGCTGAAAGCATCCAAATGTTATCAGTGCCACTGGCATCACTGATGAAATATATTTGTCCAGCAGCTACCATAGGCGCTCTGATTGAGCCTGAGTGCTCAGGCAATAACTGCGTTGCTTCCTGCTCAGAACCCAGCACATAATGCCACAACTTACCTTGCGCGCCACCACGATAAGAGCGCACATTGTCGGTAGAAACTTGCAGCCCAAAACGCACAAAATATAAGTTTTCACCTGACTCATCCACAGTGCCCTCAATGGCATCTGCCAAGGGCAGCTGTTGGGTCTGCAAAGTAACTGGGTTAACCTTCAGTAGTGACCAGCTGCCCGGCACACCCAAACGTGAGTTACTGCTGTACAAAACTTCGCCCTCAGGGGTCCAGCCTTGAACAGCGACTCTGGCATGCTCAAAACTGACTCTTTTGGCCACGCCACCTTTACTTGGAATCACATAAACTTCTGTTGCGCCCTCATAATTAGCTGCATATGCAATCATCGATCCATCTGCTGAAAACGCCGCACCTTTTTCTTCTGCTGCATGCGTGGTTAATCTTTTAGCCATACCTTGATTGAGGTCAGTTAACCACAAGTCACCTTCAGCGGTAAACACCAATTGATTATCATGCAAGTCAGCAGAACGAAAATAACCAGGATTTGCCATTGCGAATGGACCAAAAGTCATCATGGCGAAAATAATTAATTTGTACATATACATTCCAAGTGTCAAAAGAAAACCGCCATGATTATACAGTACGCCAGATGAAACTTTTCTTCACTGCCATAAAAAAACGGCTCATCAACAGATGGCCGCTTTTTATTGAAAAATAATCGTGGCAATCAATCTTGCGAGCGAAGAATCAAATCCCCCATGTGACTTTTTAAAATAATTTCGGTGCCGCCACCGTTGGCGGTTCCTGTCACCCATTTTTCTAATTTCACTTTATAAGACTTGCCAGATGTTTCTTTATCAACCACTGGTGCAGAAGTGTCAAAATCTATATCAAAACCAGTGAATATTTCACCTTGCATGGTGCGCATTTTAAAGTCTGCTTTCACTGCAGCCGGTAGGCTTAAATCGACATCGCCATTGAAACTGGTGAAAGCCATCAGACTGCCTGCTGTGATGGCATCGAATGTGGCTTTGATTTCGCCATTGACGCTGTCAATCACGGCTGAGCCTGAAACTTGATTCAAGGTGATGTCATCATTCACATTACTCACCTCCATATCTCCAGAAACTTGGCTGATTGTAATGGCGCCGTCATTGATGCTGTTCAATTTAAGGTTGAATTCATGCGGCACTTTAATTTCAAGGTTCATTGATTGGTTTTTACCACCACTGTAATTATGTGATTCGACCTCAATGTAATTGTTGCTCTCCTCTGCTTGTAAGGCCAATGAGCTGTTATTGATTCTTCTTAAACCGTTTTTCATGGTTTGTGTGGTTTGCATCTTTTTTTGTTGCGCCACAATAATCACCTCTCTACCTTCGTAACCAGTGATTGTCATACCACCATAAATTTGATTAACTTCCAAGGTGCCTATGGCATCCGGTTGACTCAAAGGAATGACGATTTCTTCAGTGAATACATCTTCTTTTTGGGCCCAAGCCAGACCTGTTACAAACAACATAAAGCTGCCATGTAAAAATAGTTTTTTTGTCTTAATATTCATTCAATATCTCCGGGTATTATTGTAATTTGATGTCGCCATTAAGGGTTTTGAAACGGTATTCGGGTCCGCCTTGACCCAGCTTTAATCGGCTGTTGGCATTGAGTTGATAGCGAATGCCATTCTCTTTTTGTTTGCGTTTGTGAGCTATGGCTGGTGGTAAAAAGGCCACCTGATAGCTGGTGTACATGTCACCATGCAGGGTCTGATAAACCACTTCAGCGTCCGGTTCATCAGCATAAGATATATTGATGTCACCGTTAATTGACTCGTAACTAGAATCAGCTGTGGGATTGTTAGCATAAGCAATGTTGATGTCTTTATTGATGGCATTGACATGAGTTTCGGCCCCAGCCACATCAACCATATCAATCGCACCATTGATGTTATTAACTTTGATTTCCTGCGCCGCAATACCACTGACTGAGATGTCACCGTCGTTGATGGTTGAAAGGGCTATATTGGTCTGGTGTGGCACTTTAATCTTGATGTCCATATGGTATCGATAGTGTTTACGAGCCACCTTCTTTGAACAATCGTCGTGACGCCAACAGGTATCGCTGTGCCAAATTTTGCCGCTGTCCTCATCGATGTAAGTGAAGGGTGATTCCAGGTAAACCCAAAGTTCATGGCCTTTTTCAACAAAAGCCAGATTAATCTCATCCTTACCCTCAGCCAGGGTTTTGGCGTCCGAGGCACGTACCTCTTTGTATGCCTCTACCTCAATCTCATCGCCGTCATGACCAGCCACATCAATTGAACCATAGACGTTGAATACCCTGATCAAATTAGCTGTCGATTGCGACGAAAATTTAAATTGCTTGGTAATGTTTTCACTGTCAGTCACTTGATTGGCTGCATGGGCAGATAACGCCAAAAATAACAGCAGTAAAGTACTTTTAATTTTTTGCATGTTCATCTCCAAAATATTGATCAAATCAAACCTTCGACCGTGGTTTCCAATTGCGTTCTTACTGGTTGCATCAAATCAGGCTGTTTAAGTAGGTTTTGTAATGGTTCAATGGCTTGTTTTTCATTCAACTGCAACATCAAGTTTGCTATGGCAATCTGTAGCATGGGTGATTGTTGGTAAGCTATTGCCTGAATCAGGCCTTGACGGACTTTGTCTTGACCACTGAGTTGTGCCAACACATCCAAAGCCTCTAAGCGTACGTTGATGTTTTGATCTTGTCTTAAGGTGTTTAATAAAGCATCGACCACCACCGCATCAGGTTGATTCGTGGTGTTGGCCAGACTCACTGCCAACATGCGTTTATTGGCAGAAGGCATGTCCAATAATGACAACACAGTCAGCGCTTGAATTTGTTGGTCTTTCATCGCTACTTGCTGGGCTTGCAAGGTTGTTTGTTGGTTGAGTAAATGCCAATAGTGCCCAACAAAAACGCCAAAGGCCACGAACCCAAAAGCCATACCAAAACGCCGCAAAACCGGCAGTGAGAACAACTGCGATAAACGTTGTATGGTTGTTGTCTTTGTTTGTTTTGATAACTTAACTTCAGCATTCAACATCTGATAAAAATTTTTATCCATGTCAGTTGACGGTTCGGCTTGGTCAAGTTGTTCAGCGCGGGTTAATTGCTGCATCACCTGTTGCAACGCTTCAACCTCTTTTTTCAAATCAGGGTCAGCTGCCAAAATTTCTTTGAAAGTCCTGCTTTGACTGTGGTCTAATTCACCATTCAAATAATCCATAACCCAATCTGACTGGGGCTGGTGTTGGTCGTCATTAGGCGACATGTTCATCTCCAGTTTGCAGTTTTTGGTAACTGTCCCTTAATTCAATCAATGTGCGGCGAATTTTCATTTTCACTGCACCCTCAGAACAACCCAGAATTTCACCTATTTCTTTGTATTTTAATTGTTCAAATCGACTCATGATTAATAACTCTTTTTTCTCAGTGGCCAGTAAATCAATCGCTGTAAATAAGCGTTCGATGTTTTCATCAGCTTCATGTTGTGCCGCTAAATTTTCATCTGAGACCAATTCATTGACTTGGTCTTCCACCACATGCATGTGAGCATGTTTGTTTTTCCGGTAATGATCATGCAAGGCATTCCTGGCAATATGAAACATCCATGTAATGAATTTGCCATCACCCACGAAGGTGTGTTTTGATTTAAGTATTTTGATAAATACCGTTTGTACCAAATCCTCACTTAATTGGGTTGATCGAGTCATTTTGTAGTAAAAACCAAACAGCGCTTTTTTGTGCCGCTCATACAACAAACCCAGCATCTGCACTTCACCTGCTTTGACTTGTAACATGATTTGATTGTCGTTAAAAATAATTCAACTCCCGCCCAATTGTGATTCAATAAATAGCTATCATTACCATCTTATGCACGAAAACGCACTTGCGTGATAAAAGTAACGGAATTTATGAACTATTTTGCTAAAGTTCCGAAAATGGCTGGCTTGTTAATTCATAAGCACTAGAATATGGTTTTTCATCAGATTATATATCCATTGTTATCAGCTGCCGTTTGTCACAAAGCCAGACTGTCCAGAGATGCCAGGTTTGACGGTCAATTCTTTACCGCGGTAAAAACCACAGGCATATACTGTCGCAGTATTTGCCCAGCGACACCGCCCAAAGAAGAAAATGTCGAGTACTTCATGCATGCCCACCAAGCAGCACAAGCTGGTTATCGACCCTGTTTGCGTTGTCGACCTGACAGCGCACCACATTCTGCGGCATGGCTCGGTAATCAAGCTTTGCTTAATCGGGCGATTAGACAGATTGAAGCCGGTGCCTTGGACCATCAATCATTGACTGATTTTGCTGATTATTTAGGTGTCAGTGACAGGTATTTGAGAAAACTGTTTGTTAAGCACATAGGCACAGCACCCAAAGCTTATGCTTTGTATCATCAATGCCTGACGGCAAAACAACTACTGCACCAAACCAGGCTCCCCATCAAGGACATTGCCTTGAGTTGTGGTTTCAACAGCGTGCGACGTTTCAACGACTGTTTTCTCAAAGCCATATCACTGTCCCCCAGCCAGGTGAGAAACAATGAAGCACCTCAGCCTGCCAATGATTTGTCTTTGAAATTAAGCTACAGACCACCTTTTGATTGGCCCAGTATGCAACAATTTCTTGAAACTCGTGCCATTGCATCACTGGAACAAATCAGCAAAGACAGTTATGGCAGGAGTTTTCAAATTAACGGCGTATCAGGCTCTTTTTTGGCCACTCACCTGGCTGATAAAAATGCTTTTGCAGTTAAAATCAGCTTGACTGATTTGAGCCAACTGCGAGCAGTGATTCAAAAAATTCGCCGCATACTGGACCTAGATACCGACATATCGACTGTAGAATCACACCTGGCTGCACAGTTACCGCAAGGTTTCCCCTTGAAACATGGACTAAGGCTTCCTGGTATTTGGTCTGTTTTTGAAGCCGGCGTGCGTGCCATCTTAGGACAACAAGTATCGGTACAAGCAGCCAAAAACCTGGTGTCACAGCTGGTGGCTGAACTGGGAAAACACAATGACCAAAAATGTTTTTTTCCAACACCTCAATCCATCTGCGACAGTACCCTTGGTTTTTTCCGCATGCCAGCGGCAAGAAAACAATCACTTAAATCTTTGGCTGAACATTTTCTAACCTCAACTGAGGCAGAAGATCCGGATTCATGGCTGGCGATAAAAGGCATTGGTCCTTGGACCGTCAATTATGCCAAAATGCGAGGTCTGAATGACCCAGACATTTTTTTAGGCAGTGATTTGGGAGTCATCAGGGCGATAGAACAATGCCCCAAAAAAACCTTTGATGCAGCAGCGGTAGCACCTTGGCGCAGTTACCTGACTTTTCAATTGTGGAACCAATTATGATTTACACCGAATACTTAAGCACTGCGATAGGCACAATAGAAATTTCAGCGACTGAACATGGCCTCAGCAGTGTTTATTTCATTGATACTCAAGAACATAAGCCGCAATCCAATCAGATGACTGCGTCTTGTAAGCAGCAATTACAACAATACTTTTTAGGTCAACGACAAACGTTTGATTTACCTCTGTTGCCTGATTGTGGCACTGATTTCCAAACGCAAGTATGGAAAGCCCTACATACCATCCCCTATGGAGAGGTTGCCTCGTATGCCGACATTGCTGAGCGGATTAATAATCCCAAAGCGGTTCGTGCTGTTGGAGCTGCCAATGGTAAAAACCCCATCTCAATCATCGTTCCATGCCATCGCGTCATAGGAGCCAACGGCACCCTGACTGGTTATGCTGGCGGACTGCGACGGAAAGAATGGTTGCTGAATCATGAATCACAGAACAGTTAACTACACCTAAAACACTTAGTGGCTGCATTCCGTGAGTGTAAATCAAAAAATCAAACCAATAAAATTCAACACCAAGACTCAATCACATTCGTTTTTTTATATCCAAAAAAAAGGCCGCCCAATGGGCAGCCTTTTCTTCGGTTTTTTAAAGCAGCTAATTAAGCTTCTTTTCTGGCTTTGGCCGCTGCAATCACTTCTTCTGAAATGTTGTTTGGACAAGCACTGTAGTGCGAGAACTCCATAGAGAACTGACCACGTCCAGAAGTCATGGTACGCAATGAACCAATGTAACCAAACATTTCTGACAATGGCACATCGGCTTTGATGCGAACTGCTGTGGCAGTTGGGTCTTGCGACTTGATCATGCCTCGGCGTCTGTTCAAATCACCAATCACATCACCCACGTGATCGTCTGGCGTGAACACGTCAACTTTCATGATGGGCTCCATGATTTGTGGTGAACATTTCTTCACAGATTGTCTGTAAGCACCTTTGGCAGCTGCTTCAAACGCCATGGTTGATGAATCAACCGCGTGATAAGCACCGTCTTCTAAAGTGAATTTCAGGTCTTGTAATGGATAACCGGCCAGTGGGCCTTCTTCCATCATCATGTGAAAACCTTTCTCAATCGCAGACCAGTATTCCTTAGGTACATTACCACCTGTAACTGTTGATTCAAACTCATAGCCTGAACCCACTTCACCTGGCTCAATGGTGTAATCAATTTTACCAAACTGACCTGAACCACCTGATTGTTTCTTGTGGGTGTAGGAATCTTCCACCTTACTGGTGATAGATTCACGATAGGCCACCTGAGGCGCACCTACTTCCAGCTCAACACCGAAAGTACGCATCAAAATATCAACTTTGATGTCCAAGTGCAATTCACCCATGCCTTTCAAAATGGTCTCACCTGAATCTTCATCAGTTTCAACTTGGAAAGATGGATCCTCTGCAACCATTTTACCCAGTGCGTTACCCATTTTTTCAGAACCGCCTTTGTCTTTAGGTGCCACAGCAATCGAGATCACTGGATCAGGGAAAATCATTGGTTCCAAAGTACATTCGTGCTTCTGATCACACAAGGTATGACCAGTTTGTACGTTTTTCATTCCAACCACAGCCAAAATATCACCGGCTTGTGCAGATTCTAATTCGTTGCGGTCATCGGCATGCATTTCAACCATACGACCAATCCTTTCGGTTTTACCCGTGGCTGAATTCAATACCGTATCACCTTTGTTGATTTTACCGGAGTAAACTCGAATAAAGGTCAAAGCACCAAAACGGTCATCCATGATTTTAAAGGCCAAAGCACGGAATGGCTCATCAATAGAAACGATGGCTTTTTCGCCAGTGGGCTCACCAGTTTCAGGATCGGTTAAATCTTGTGGATCAACTTCTACTGGGCTCGGCAAGTAATCAACAACAGCATCCAAGATTAATTGCATGCCTTTGTTTTTAAATGCTGAACCACAGTAAGTTGGGAAGAATGCCAAGTCACGGGTACCTTTGCGGATACAACGCTTGATGTCATCCATAGAAACTTCTTCACCTTCCATGTAAGCCATCATCAGGTCATCGTCTTGTTCCACGGCAGTTTCAACTAATTGCTCGTAGTATTCCTCAACTTTGTCTACCATATCAGCTGGCACGTCTTGAACTTCAAAATTCTCAGGCTGACCTGAATCATCCCAAACGTAAGCTTTCTTGGATAACACGTCAACCACACCAACAAAATCATCCTCAATACCTATCGGTAACGTCATAACCAAAGGTGTTGCACCCAGAACGTCTTTTGTTTGCTTAACAACCCTGTAGAAATCAGCACCCATACGATCTAGTTTGTTGACGAAAATGATTCGTGCCACTTCAGATTCATTGGCATAACGCCAGTTAGTCTCTGATTGAGGCTCTACACCACCAGAGCCACAGAATACACCGACACCACCATCCAATACTTTCAATGAACGGTAAACTTCAACAGTGAAATCAACGTGTCCAGGGGTATCAATGATGTTGAAACGGTGGTCTTTCCAGAAACATGTGGTCGCAGCAGACTGAATGGTAATACCACGCTCTGCTTCTTGATCCATGAAATCCATGGTTGACTCACCATCGTGAACCTCACCCAACTTGTGGATTTTACCGGTTAACTTAAGGATTCGCTCGGTGGTTGTGGTTTTTCCAGCATCCACGTGAGCAAAGATACCAATATTTCTGTATTTTGCTAAATCTGTCATGTCATTCTTCTTGCGTCATTTACCCAATCAGGTAAAGTTAAAAAATTGGCCCAGTTTTTGATAAAAAGACCTTTGGCTAAGTTGCTGAATAAAATGGTTTTTTCATGCCATTTATTACGTTCAACAAATCAGACAAAAGTCTCTTAAAATCTTTATAGGCCATAAAGAGCGCGCATCATACTATAAAAGCGCCCCAAGGTTAAGGAATTCGTGAGATATTGAGGTATTTTTTTGAAATTCAAGGGCGCATAAATCCAATGTATCGAACATTGAATTTATGCGAATTGTGATACTTACTTATTGACTGACATATTGAAGCCAGCCAATTGAATCAGAGATAAACCACCATAGCGACCAATGCAGCCGTTAAAGCCAATGACAAATGAATCACGCCTTTGACACTGGCCATGGGGCCCATTTTGCCGAACAAAGCGTTCAACTCAAGTATCACAGTCAAAGCCAAAGCCGCAATCAAGCCAGTGGTTAAACCACTGGTTTTCAATGGAATCATGCCAGTCGACACTGCTGCACCGTGTTTCGATGCAAACATGCAAAACAGCATCGGCGCAGAGAACAACACATTGGTTCTTGAAGCCAAGCCGGCTTTACCCGCACTTGAAGCCACATCACCCGATTTCAGTCCCAACACCACTTTTTGGTTGGGCCAGATGATCAACCACACATTCAAGAACATGAAAGTACCCATTAAGGCACCCAATAAAATCCAGGCATTAACCGCTGCAGCCAAGCCACCTAACAGCACCACGCCAGTGATGAACGTCATCATCGCTCCCCAACGGAACCACCACAAAGCACGCGTGGCTAATTTGGCTTTGACATCAGGTAAGGCCTCTTTCGATGCCTCCTTAAAATACTCACCTTGGACAAAGTTAAAATAATACAACATGCCAATCCACGTGATACCAAACAACCCGTGGCCCCATCGTGCCAATATATCTACCCAAACATTACTCATCATACCTGCCTCACCTTAATTGTTAAAATTTTGTCAGACATGTTAGTTGAATTGCCAAGCATCAGTCAAGAAATCAACCAAGCTATCCACTTCATAGCATGACCGCTGAATAGTCTTATTCCATTTAATATTGACTTTTATCAATTGGTATCAAAGCCCAAACTCAATTAGAATAGCCGCTTCAATTGACGCAATGATTAACCATGAGACTGATCAACGACTTTAAAGTTTGGCGCTACATCCGCGGCAACAATTCCATGATGCCATTAGAGAAAATGGAAGCCAACAAAAACCAGTGGCACAGCCAGTACACCACTGCAGAGCCTTTTCCCCACATAGTCTTGGATGATTTTTTTAACCCTGCCATCATTAATAAGGTTAACAAGGAATTCATTCCGCCCGACCAACAAGAAAATTGGATGACTTTCAGACACCCATTGGAGTGGAATAAAAACACCACCACCAATGATTTCATGATTCCCTATTTCACCCGTCATTTGATTTACGAATTGAACTCGCAGCCGTTCATTAATTTTCTGCAAGAACTCACTGGCATACAATGCTTGGTGCCTGATCCGTACATGGAAGGTGGCGGCTTACATGCCGTATTACCTGGCGGCAGCTTAGAAGTGCATGCGGATTTCAACTCCCACCCACAAACTCACTTCACCCGCAAAGTGAACCTCCTGCTGTATTTAAATGATGATTGGGAGGCATCCTACGGCGGTAACTTGGAGTTATGGGACCACAACATGTCTGAATGTGTGCGCAGCGTCGAACCCATCATCAACCGCATGGTCATTTTTAATTCCACCAGCACTTCCTACCACGGACACCCGGAACCCTTGCGTTGTCCTGAGGGTCGCATCAGAAAATCCATCGCGATTTACTACTATTCGCCAGAACAATCACATGATTATCAGTCCACGGATTATAAAGAGCGGCCAGCTTAATAACACCTCAAACCCCTTTCAGCATTGAAACCACTTGATTTGGCTATAGATATAAGAGAGTGGTATTTCACTTGACAATACGCATGCGTATGGTGAAAATAATTCAATTCTAATATTAGCCAGAACTATTTATGATATTCAAAGACTCCAAAGTCGCTGTGATTGACGGATTAAGAACGCCGTTCATGAAAGCGCCAGGTGGCAAAGCCATGGACCTGAAAGCTTATGACTTGGCTCGCGAAGCCATCAATAACCTCAAACACCGCCATCCTTTTTTACAAGATGACTGTGACCTGGTGACCATGGGCAGTGTGATTCAAAATGCGTCGACCTCGAACATTGCCAGAGAAGCGATGATAGGTGCAGGCTTGAATCTGGACACGCCAGCTTACTCGGTGACCATGGCTTGTATTTCGGCCAATGTCGCCATCACCAACACCGCCAACGCCATTCAGTCTGGCGCGGCCAAAGTGGCCATCGCCGGTGGTGTCGAGTCATCATCCGATGCACCGGTCAGAATCACGCATAAATTGAAGAAAACCTTATTACAGGCACAAAAAGCCAAAGGTTTCAAAGGCTTCTGGCAAGTCTTCAAAGATTTCAAATTCAACTCATTGGCACCTGAAGCGCCAGCGATTGCGGAATTTTCTACTGGTCTGACCATGGGCGCAGATGCCGATCAATTGGCAGCCAAATTTGGTGTCAGTCGTGAACAACAAGATGAATTTGCTTTGCGCTCACACAACCTGGCAGCCAAAGCTTGGGAAGCTGGTGTATTCAAAGATGAAGTGTGCAGCTTGTCCATCCCACCCAAGTTTGAGGTGATTACCGAAGACGATACGTTCTACGCCAACTCCTCGATGGATAAACTGGGTAAATTAAGGCCTGCCTTTGTGCGCCCACACGGCACCATCACAGCCGGTAACGCTTCACCCATCACCGATGGCGCTGCAGTCAGTCTGTTGATGGATGTAGATGAAGCCAAAAGCCGCAAATTGAAACCCCAAGTGGTGATTGAAGGTTATGTGTTCTCTGGCCAAAATCCACAGGGTGAATTGTTATTGGGCCCCGCTTACACCATGCCGAAATTACTGAATGAAGCTGGATTGAGCATTGATGACATTGATGTGTATGAAATTCATGAGGCTTTTGCTGGTCAGGTACTGGCTAATCTGGCAGCATTACAAGACGAGACTTTCTGCAAAGAAAGCTTAGGGCTGGATGGTGCGTTTGGTGAGATTCCCATGGATCGAGTCAACTTACAAGGCGGTTCGCTGTCACTGGGACACCCCTTCGGTGCCACCGGTTCGCGGCTGCTGACCTCAGCCACCAGACGGTTGATTGAGAGCAAAGGCAAGTACGCCCTGATCAGCGCCTGTGCGGCAGGCGGCTTGGGTTCAGCAATTCTTCTGAAGAAAATAGGATAAGGTTATGGCAAATTTTAAACTCACCAAAGACAACGAAATCGCCACCATCTGGATGGATCAAGCTGGCGCCGAAGTCAATACTTTGTCAGTCAAAATGCTGGATGATTTCAGCGGACTGTTGGACAAAATAGAAAACGACAGCGACATCAAAGCCGCAGTACTTATCTCGAAAAAAGACAACTGCTTTATAGCGGGTGCTGACATTAAGGATTTGATGGCCATTGAAGATTCAAAAGAAGTTGAGAACCTTTCTCGCGAGGGCAACAAAATCCTCACACGCCTGTCAAAATTAAAAAAACCAGTCATCGCTGCCATCAACGGTGCTTGCTTGGGCGGTGGTTTGGAAGTCGCCATGGCTTGTCATTACCGCGTGGCCACCACCGACAAAAAAACCGTTTTTGGTTTACCTGAAATGAAATTAGGCCTTTTGCCTGGCGGCGGCGGTACCCAAAGATTGATCAGATTAACTAACCTCCGTTATGGCTTAGATGCCTTGTTAACTGGTAAAAACATCTACCCTCACAGCGCCAAGAAATCAGGCTTGGTTGATTCACTGGTACACAAAGAAGGTCTGTATCAAGCGGCTTTGAAAGTGGCCGCCAACCCGATCAAACGCAAAGCCAAGAAAGTGGGCTTGGTGGACAAAGCCTTGAAAACATCTGCTGGGCGTAATTTCGTATTGAAAAAAGCCCGCGAAACAGTGATGCGCAAAACCCGTGGTAATTACCCGGCGCCATTAAAGATTCTGGATTGTGTTGAAACTGGTTTAGAACACGGCATGGCAGCAGGACTTGAAGCTGAGGCCATTGGTTTTGGTGAATTACACGCCACCCAAGCTTCAAAAAGTTTGATTGGCTTGTTCTTGGCCATGCAAGAAAACAAAAAGCTGAAAAACAACAACAAAACCGAGAACGTGGATACCCTGTCTATGATTGGCGCTGGTTTTATGGGTGCCGGTATCACCGAAGTTTCAATCAAGAATGGCTATGATGTCATCCTCAAAGACATCTCTGAAGAAGGCTTGGCCAGTGCGTTGAAAACCATTTGGTCAGATTTCAGTCAAATGGTGAAGAAAAAAGCCATGGGCCGGGTTGAACGAGATCGCTTGATGTCGAAAATCAAAACCACCACCGATGACAATGACCTGAATCACTCTGATCTCATCATTGAGGCAGTGTTCGAAGACATTGGCCTGAAACAAAAAATCCTCGCTGACGTTGAGGCGCGCTGTAAAAAATCTACGGTCTTTGCCACCAATACATCATCACTGCCACTGGCTAACATTGCAGAAAAAGCAGCCAACCCACAAAACGTGGTGGGCATGCATTACTTCTCTCCAGTACCCAAAATGCCCTTGTTGGAGTTGATTGTTACTGACAAAACTTCCAAACGAGCGCGCCAAATGGCCACCAATGTTGGCATCAAACAAGGTAAAACGGTGGTGGCGGTCAAAGACGGCCCAGGTTTCTACACCACCCGCGTATTATCAGCACTGACCCACGAGGCCATCAAGGTGTTGCATGATGGCGCCAAGATTGAAGACGTTGATGCGGCGATGAAAGATTGGGGTTTCCCTGTTGGTCCTTTGGCTTTGATGGATGAGGTAGGTATTGATGTCGGGGCACACATCGCTCGCGGTGCTTTGGGTGACATGTTTGTGGCCCGGGGTGTTGAACAAGATGACACCGTGCAAAAATTAGCTGATGCCAAGTTATTCGGTCGCAAAGTCGGTAAAGGCTTTTACAGCTACCCGAAAAAAGGTCGCAAAACCGTTAACACCAACATTTACCAATTCTTTGGTGGCGAAGAGCGCAAAGAAATGGATAAGACTGAAATACAGAATCGAATTGGTTTGGTGTTCGTCAATGAATGTGTGTTGTGTTTGCAAGAAGGCATTTTATTCCACGCCAAAGACGGTGATTTAGCCGCCATTCTGGGCTTAGGCTTCCCTCCTTTTACCGGTGGACCCTTCAGTTACATTGATGCCACTGGTGCCGCAGATATCCTGGCAACGCTGCAAGCACTGGAAGCAAAACACGGTAACCGCTTCACACCGGCAGACTTATTGGTTGAACATGCCAAGGACAACAAACCTTTCGTTTGATACCTCTGCATATTGAGCGGTCATTAACCAAAGCCAACCCCATCAGGGTTGGCTTTTTCTTTGCCTGATTATTTTCCCCTGATTTTAAGTTATACTGAACAGCTTCTTTAACATCAGATGCTTTTCATGTTTATCTACAAAATGCTGCTCACACTGACCACCCTCATACTGTTAATCACCTGCCCTGCGCATGCCACCAACATGTATTGGCCTGAGATGACTTACGATGAAAACATCCCCAGGCATGTTGATGCTTTGGATTATGCTGCCGGTCAAAGAATCACCAACCACGCTGACATGATGGACTATTTCAAAGCCCTAAAGCGCAGTGCACCTGAACACATCAAACTGGTTAAATACAGCCAAACTTGGCAAGGGCGAGACCTGATGTATGCGGTGATTGGCTCTGCTGAAAACATCGCGGCACTGGATGAGTTTGAACAAAACATTCAAAAACTGGCAGACCCCAGAGTCACTGATCGAGCGGCAGCCGATCAGTTAATCAACAACATGCCGGCAGCCGTGTGGCTGGGTTACGGCGTACATGGCAATGAAATCAGCAGCACCGATGCCGCCATGATGACGGCCTATCATTTATTGGCCAGCAAAGATCAGCCAATGACGCAAAACATACTGGCCAATGCCTTGGTGTTCATTGACCCATTACAGAATCCAGATGGGCGTGAGCGGTTCACCAGCCGCTATTACGCCACCGTTGGATTGGAACACAGTGGTGATCGTTACAGCGCCGAGCAGAACGAACCATGGCCCCGAGGTCGCAGCAACCACTACCTGTTCGATATGAATCGAGATTGGTTGGCCATGACCCAACCCGAAACCCAAGGGCGCATCTTTGATATGAATCGCTACTTGCCATTGGTGGTGATTGATTTGCACGAGATGGGCGGCGATATGTCGTATTATTTTGCCCCAGCAGCTCAACCCTTGAATCCATTGATGACTGCTGAGCAAATAGACAACATGGCCTTGATCGGTAAAAACCACGCCAAGCATTTTGATGCCATGGGTTATGACTATTTCACCCGCGAAATTTTCGATGCGTTCTATCCGGGATATGGAGACTCTTGGCCAACCTTTTATGGCGCTTCAGCCTCTACATATGAAGTGGGTTCTGCCCGTGGCGAGGTATTTATCAAACGCAACGGCGAGCGCTACACGTATGCCGATTCGGTACAAAAACATTTCATCGCATCAATCTCGACCATTGAAGCCACTGCAGCCAACCGCGAGAAACTGCTAAAAGACTTTTACCAGTACCAAGTCAGCGCTATCGCTGCTGGAAAGAAAAGCCAGGCCTTTATTATTCCCGCACAAAAAGACCGCGCTGGCGCCCACAAGCTGGCACAACTGTTGGATGCCCATGGCATTGAAGTCAAACAACTCAAACAAGACATAAAGGCTTGTGGTAACAACCTCAAATCTGGCAGTTTCGTGGTGGATCCAGCCCAACCCAAAGGCCGCATGGTCGAAGTCATGTTGCGTCAACAAATCGACATGGATGAGGCTTTCATTAAAACCCAAGAAGCGCGTCGCGCCCGCAACCTTAATGACGAAATATATGATTTAACCGCTTGGTCTTTGCCACTGATGTTCAATTTGGATGTGACCCGCTGTGGTTCCATCAAAAGCAAAGACCTGATGGCTTTCAATGCCAGTGGCTGGATGCCCGCCATCATCAATAACCCTGAACCTGAGGTGGCTTATTTGGTGCCTTGGAATGACATGGCCGCTGGGCGCTTTCTGACCCAAGGTTTACGAAAAGGTCTGAAAATGAAATCATCTGATATGTCATTTACCCTTGGAGGTAAAAAATACCCTGCTGGAACCTTAATCATTGAAGTGAAACAAAACACAGATGAATTAGCAGCACATATACAAACGTTGGCCAAAGAAACAGGTGCGATTGTGGATGGTGTGGACAGCAGCTGGGTCACCAAAGGCCCTAATTTTGGCAGCACCCAAGTGGTCGAAATGCCGGTGCCTCGCATTGCCATGGCATGGGATGAACCCACCAGCAGCTTAAGTGCCGGTAACACCCGCTTTGTGATTGAACAACAATTACAATACCCTGTCACAGCCATCAGAACCCAACATTTAATACAAGCACAATTATCTCGATACGACGTGCTGATCCTGCCATCAGGCAATTACCAAAGCCACCTTGCAGAACCCGCTATTGAAAAAATTTCCAGCTGGGTTGAACAAGGCGGCGTGCTGATCACACTGGGCGCTGCCACTGATTTCGCCCTGGAACCATCAACCGGTTGGCTGGCCGTACAAAAAGAACTGGCATATGAAGATGAACCAAATGACCTCTCAAACGACCAACCCATTGATGAAACTGAAAGCACCACCGAGGGTCAAATCATCCCCTCCAAAGCAACCTACATGGATGCCATCAAGGCAACAGATAGCCCACCTGATTCAGTCGCTGGTGTGTTGGCACGTGTGGCGGTGGATCAAGACCATTGGTTGACCGCTGGTATCAAGCCTGAGGTGATTGGTATGGTCACCGGTGATCGCATTCTGACGCCCATCAAGCTGGACCAAGGTAAGAATATGGCATGGTTCAAAGCAGCCGATGAACTCTTAGCCAGTGGTTACCTGTGGCAAGAAAACCGCCAACAACTGGCTTACAAACCGTTTCTGATTCACCAACCCAGCGGTAAAGGCATGGTCATCGCTTACACCCAAGAACCCACATTGCGGGCTTTCATGGATGGGTTGCAATTGATGTTGACCAACACCCTGTTTAGAAGTGTGGCACACTCCGGCAAGTTGCGTTAAATTCTCAATGGTCATTCTGAGCGAGCTCAAGGCGAGTCCATATAAATAAAGAGATTTGTGCGAAGCACATAAAGCCTGATTCGAATGCAGTGAGCCGAAGAAACTCATAAAGCACACGAAATAGTTACTCTATCCTCACCTTAGATTTTGAGATAATTTTAGCTTTCCATATAGTTTAAAAGCTTTTTGGCTCAGTTTGTGTTGAGCGAACTGGAAGTCTTCAGTGGGCGATACGCTGACTGAGCGGTGCCCAAGTGACCCTTAAAAACTGATTTAATTTTCTAAAAGTCACTCAAAACCACTTTTGAATATCGGACATTCAGTTAAAGATATTTGACCACCCTGATCGAACCAATCATTGTTGTTATTCGATGTGCCTGCTGATGTTGAGGCCAAATTGTTGCTGAATTGAACATCGCAAATCTCTACATCTGCAAGATTAGCAGGCATACCTTGGTTATTTGAGTTGCTGTTACTTGTCGTGTGTACAACAAAAATAGCGCCCCCAAATCCAGCTGCCTGACCACCATCGGCTGCATTGTTGCTAAAACTTGAACCTTTGATGGTTACCTGACCACTTCTGATAAAAACAGCGCCGCCCATGCCGGCACCGTCATCAGTGGCGCCAAAACCAGGGTTATCTTCACTGCCTCCGCCAAAACCGCCACTTCCCACATCGCCGGAGAGCGCACTTTTATCACCACCACCGCCACCAAAACCACCATTACCACCGGAACCTATATAAGATACACCACCCCCTCCACCAAACTGACCATTGCCACCGTCAAGGTTACCACCACGACCAAAAGCGCCATAATATCCGCCATCTCCATTGTATGAGCCAGCTGCTGAGGCAAACAGTCCACCGCCAGCGGCATCTCCATGACCAAACATACCACCACCGCCACCTAAGTAAACTTCTCCTGATCCACCGATGGCAGAGGAATAACTGAAATGGGTGTCTGCAATCGTAACGACACCATCATAAATAAATAAACCACCACCCATGCCAGCACCACCGGAATAGCCATCACCACCTTTGGCATAGCCGTTAATCATGTCCACACCTTGAATGGATACAGTGCCTGATTTAACGAACAAAGGTCTGTATTGTCCGTTACCACTGATGCTTCTTCGGGTGTCATCACTTTGGATGGTTACATTGGAGTCAATCAAGCGTTTCATCACACCAGTTATAGTCACATCGGTGGCCAATGTGATGGTGTCATCACCTGATAGGGCATTAGATTCTTTGATGGCCCAACTGAGGGTGTTCTCTGTCGATCCGGTGCCATCATCTTCAGCGACAGTCACTATTAAATTTTGTTCCTGTGGGCAAAGCTGGGTTAAATCTTCAGCCAAGCCACCTACATCGAAAATATCATTGTTATCACCAGGAACGCCAGATGCGCCTGAGGCAATATTAGCAAAAAATTCATTGCCACATCCTGTTACAGTTGCGAGTTGTGCTGGCATGCCTTGGTTATTGCCGTTGCTGTTGGTCATTGTGTGCATGACGAATATTCCGCCACCTAAACCCCTGGCTCCTGAAGATGCTGTGGTTTCACTGTATTCAAAGCTACTGTTTTTTATGTCAATATTTCCACTGCGTATGAACACGGCACCACCCATACCGGCACCGTTGGCTGATGCGCCGTAGCCAGGGTCGTCAATGCTTCCCCCGCCAAACCCACCTGCTCCATAGGTATTTGTTATCACTGGACCTGGAAAAGTTAATTCAATACCTAAAGCACCACCACCGCCAAAACCACCTGGGCCTGCTGCGCCACTAAACCCTAAACCACCACCGCCACCAAAATAACCACCTTGGCCGTTCTCAGCAGTATCACCGCCATGACCAAAGCCGCTATAATATCCACCAGTTCCACCATAACCACCTGCTGCGGAGGCAAACAGACCGCCACCCCCATTCTCTGCTTGGCCAAACATGCCACCGCCGCCTGAAAGGCTGTTATCGGACAAGCCACCTTTTGCTATTGAACCAGAAAAGACGGTTTCATTAAGTGTCACATTGCCATCGTAAACAAATAGGCTACCGCCCATGCCCGCTCCACCACCTAGACCATCACCACCGCTCGCATATCCGTTAATGATATCTACACCTTGAATGGTGACATTACCAGATTTAACAAACAAGGGTCTGAATTGACTGTTACCGTCTATGGTTCTTCGCGTGCCATCACTCTGAATGGTAACATTTGAGTCGATTAAGCGCTTCATAACACCTTGAACAGTCACATCAGTTTGTAAGATGATGTTATGTTCGATACCAAGTGTGACGTTGGCTTCTCTGATGGCGTGGCTTAAAGTACCAACTGTATTTCCAGTGCCATCATCATTCGATACAGTCACCGGAAAATCAGCCGCTTGAATGCTTAATGGAAGGCAGATCGATATGGCGCTGCACAATAGGTTTCTTTTGAATTGTTTTAGTGAATGTTTTGGTTCTTTAATCATGGTGAATTGCACATTTATTTGACTCGTAGTCTATAAAGCGTAATTCAAAGACAATAACATCAAAATTATTGAAAATATGGGTTAAAAAAATAATTACTTAGGTATTTTCATTCGCACTTCGGTTCAGCTCAGTGAACGATAGAATGACTTTTTTCAAAGAATAGGCCGTTAACTGAGTACCACGATTGCGCTCAGAATGACACTTTATGATGAGGCCTGCTGTATAAGATCCTTAAACAATCAACATGGCATCGCCGTAGCTGAAAAAACGATAATGCTCATCGACAGCGTGTTGGTAGGCATTGAGGATGTTTTCACGTCCCGCCATGGCCGAGACCAGCATGACTAAAGTGGATTCTGGCAGGTGAAAATTGGTGATCAAACCATCAATGGTTTTGAAGTCATAACCTGGATAAATAAATATTTCTGTATCACCCTCAAATGGCTGGATAACACCATCTACAGTGGCTGTCTCTAAACAACGCACCGCCGTAGTACCCACAGCAATCACCCGGCCGCCTTTGGCTTGGGTTTTTTGCACAGCTGTGCAAACAGACTGATCGACTTTGAGCCATTCTTTGTGCATTTGGTGGGCTTCGATGTCATCGGTCTTAACCGGCTGAAAGGTACCCGCACCGACATGCAAGGTGACAAAAGCAGATTGAACCCCCTTGGCTTGAATCTCGGCCAAAAGTTCATCATCAAAATGCAGACCTGCGGTGGGTGCTGCCACAGCGCCTGCCTCATTATCATCAGCATAAACGGTTTGATAACGTTCGTCATCAGTCTCATCAGCGGCCCTGGAAATGTAAGGTGGAAGCGGCATGTGCCCATGGCTTTCCATCAACTCACTCAGTGCCATGTCGCCCACTGTCTCAACCAGATAAAACATGCCTTGCCTGGCAGTCACAACCAGCTTGGGCACCTCATCAAAGTAAATTTCAGTGCCTAACTTAACCGCTTTATTGGTTTTGAGCATGGCTTTGGCTTGACCGGAATTGAGCACACGTTCAATGAACACTTCAACCTTACCACCAGTGGCTTTTTGTGCCAATAACCGCGCTGGAATCACCTTGGTGTTGTTGAATACCAGCAGGTCATTATCATTCAGTTCATTCAGGATATCAGTGAACATCAAATCAGTGGTTTGACCACTTTGTTTATCCAGCTTCAATAAACGCGAGCGGCTGCGTTGAGCCAGCGGTTGTTGGGCTATCAATTCACTGGGCAACTCGAAATTAAAATCAGCTTTTTTCATGAGAGCCTAAATCTTGCTATTTTTTCTTTACCGGAAAATCCAGGTGTTGCACATGCTCATTACCCGCTTCATCCTGATAAATCAAACAAATCCGAGCCTCATCGCCTTCTTTGAATGATGTTTTCGGCATCATTAACATGATATGTAAACCACCTGGTTGCATGGTGATTTGTGACTGTTGTGGCAGTGCAATGGATTCTTGTTCACGCATTTTAAGCATGCCATCCACTTCGATGGTTTTATGAATTTCAGTCATACCAAAATCCGGTGCATAAGCGCCCACCAGGGTCAGTGCTTGATCGGTTTGGTTATCAATCGAGACATAGGCTGCTAACATCCTCGCTGAAGGCGGTGCAGCCCGCAACCACAAGTCACTGGTTGTGGGAAACTCGATACTGGTTTCAGCGGGTCTTGTTTGCTGTTCAGCATAGGCGCTGAAATTAAACATTATGAATAACAAAATCAAAATATTTTTCATGGTTTTTTCTCAGTTTTTATGGGTAATTATTGTGGGTAAATTTATTAATTGGCGCCCAGAGTTTCAGCCAGTTTTGCTAAGTTTTGGGCTTGTCGCTTGGCGGCATCAGCATCTTTGGCTTCGACCATCACGCGTAATTTGGGTTCTGTACCTGAGGCCCTGATCAACACCCGGCCATCATCGCCCATGGACTCATCAACCAAATTTGCTGCTTCTATGAGCTTGATGTTTCGGCTCAATTGCTTGGGGTTTTCATTCATCACATTGATCATAACCTGTGGAAACAGTTCCATTTCTGCTGCCAAGTCTTTCAGTGATTTGCCAGATTCCATGATCACTTCCAACACCATCAAAGCACTGATGATGCCATCACCGGTGCCAGCCAAATCCAGGTTCAATATATGTCCAGAAGACTCACCGCCTAAAATCCACTTTCTTTTGGTCAGTTTTTGATGCACATAACGGTCACCGACATCAGCACGTTCAAAGGCAATGCCCAGTTGTTTCAAACCAGCCTCCATGCCTTGGTTTGACATCAAGGTGCCAACCACCCCGCCTTTGAGTTGGTTTTTCTGCTGTAAATGCTTGGCCACCATGAAGATCAACTGATCACCATTGACCTCGTTACCGGTGTGATCAACCATAACCACCCGGTCACCATCGCCATCGAGCGCGATGCCGAGATCGGCTTTGGTTTCTAACACTTTCTCACTGAGCACTGATACCTCAGTCGAGCCGCAATCTTGATTGATGTTAAAGCCATTGGGTTGGTTGGCTATGACAGTGATGTCTGCGCCGAGTTCTTGGAACACCTGGGGCGCAATGTGGTAAGTGGCACCATTGGCGCAATCCAAAACAATCTTTTTACCTGCCAGTAATTGGCGATTGGCAGCCCTTTTACAAAACTCAATGTAGCGCCCCGCCACATCAGTAAGGCGTTTGGCTTTGCCCAGTTCAGCTGACTCAACCATGCTCATGGGTTGGTCCAACAAAGCTTCTATGGCCAGCTCTTGTTCGTCATTGAGTTTGTTGCCATTTTGATTAAAAAACTTGATGCCATTGTCGTAATAGGGATTATGCGATGCGCTGATCACAATGCCAGCACTGGCGTGTAAGGTTTTAGTCAACCAAGCCACCGCCGGAGTGGGCATTGGCCCAAATAAGATGATGTTGACACCCGCTGAAGACAGCCCAGCCTCCAAGGCCGATTCCAACATGTATCCTGAGACGCGGGTGTCTTTACCAATCACAATGGTTTTATTGGGCATCGACTCACCCAAGACTTTTCCCGCAGCATAACCCAGTCGCAAGGCAAATTCAGCAGTGATCAATTCACCGCCCACTTTGCCGCGTATACCGTCGGTTCCAAAATACTGTTTACTCACCTCACACCTCCTCTGCTGTATCGTCCTGCTGCTGTAATAACGACTGCGACACTTGCAAAACATCTACGGTTTCAGCGACATCATGAACCCGAAAATAATCAGCGCCTTGCAGGTAAGCAAACTGAACCACCGCTAAGGAACCGGCCAATCGCTGATCAACCGGACGATCCAATAATTCACCAAACATCGATTTTCTTGACACCCCAAGCAAAACTGGAAAACCCATTTGTTTCAAGGTTGAGGTGTGTTTGATTAATTGTAAATTATGTTCTAGTTTTTTTCCAAAACCGATGCCTGGGTCCAAAATGATGTTATCGGCGTCCATGCCCCATGACAAACATGTCTCTATCCGCTCATCAAAATAATCCAGTACCTGTTGCACAACATCATCGTATTCAGGGTTATCTTGCATGTCTTTGGGCGTGCCTTTTTTGTGCATCAAACAAACCTTCACATCATGCTTAACAGCCACTTCAATGGCACCATCAGCTTCCAATGCATTAACATCATTGATGAAATTGGCACCTGCCATGATGGCAGCTTCCATCACTTCAGCTTTACTGGAGTCGATTGAAATGGTTATTTGGGGATATTTTTGCCGAATGGCCTTAATCACTGGAACAACCCGAGCAATTTCCTCATCCACTGAAACGGTGGTTGCACCTGGCCTGGTGGATTCGCCTCCGACATCAATGATGTCAGCTTGTGCCTCAACCATGCGCTCAACTTGTGCCATGGCAGCATCAATTTGGTTGAAATCTCCACCGTCAGAAAATGAATCGGGGGTCACATTCAGGACCCCCATCACTTTAAAATCTTTCATAATCAGCCGTTTCAGACTTGTTCAGCAGGCCCGCCGATGGTGGTTTCTCCCTCACCTGAACTTTTGCCTTTTGGTTTGTCATCGTTATCATCTTCAGGCATGTCAATATCCCAACCTTCAGGAGGTGTGGGCTCATTGCCCTGCATGATTTCAGCAATTTGTTTGGCATCGATGGTCTCATACTTCATCAAAGCATCTGCCATCAAATGCAATATATTCATGTTTTCTTTGAGTATAGTTTCAGCTTTGTCATAATTGCGGTCGATGATTTGTCTGATTTCTTTATCGATTTTTTCCGCCGTGGTATCCGACATGTTCTTATGTTGAGTCACTTGACGGCCCAAGAACACCTCACCTTCGTCCTCAGAATAAGACAAGGGACCCATGTCAGATAAACCCCACTTGGTCACCATGTTTTTGGCAATTTCAGTGGCTCGCTCAATGTCATTTGAAGCACCCGTGGTCACCGACTCGGGACCACCGATAATTTCTTCCGCAATGCGCCCACCATACAAACTGGCAATTTGACTTTCAAGCGCTGTTTTGCTGTAAGAATACCGGTCTTCTTCAGGTAAAAACATGGTCACACCCAACGCCCTACCACGTGGGATGATGGTGACTTTATAAACCGGATCATGTTCAGGTACTTTCAGACCCACAATGGCATGACCTGCTTCATGATAAGCGGTGTTTCTTTTTTCTTCATCTTTCATCACCATCGATTTACGTTCGGCACCCATCATGATTTTATCGCGGGCTTTATCGAACATCTCCATGTTGATTTCTGTTTTGTTTTGGCGCGCTGCGAACAAGGCAGCTTCATTGACTAGATTGGCCAAATCTGCACCGGAAAATCCTGGAGTGCCTCGCGCTATTAATGAGGGTATGACATCATCTGCCAATGGTACTTTTTTCATGTGCACTTTCAATATCGCTTCACGGCCCAGAATATCAGGCAATGGCACCACCACTTGACGGTCAAATCGGCCCGGTCTCAACAAGGCTGGATCTAACACATCGGGACGGTTGGTTGCTGCAATGACAATCACGCCTTCATTGCCCTCAAATCCATCCATTTCAACCAATAACTGATTCAAGGTTTGTTCGCGTTCGTCGTGTCCACCACCCAAGCCAGCTCCACGTTGGCGACCGACAGCATCGATTTCATCGATAAAAATGATGCAGGGTGAATTCTTTTTGGCTTGTTCAAACATGTCACGCACACGAGAGGCGCCGACACCTACGAACATTTCTACAAAGTCAGAACCCGAAATGGTAAAAAACGGTACTTTAGCCTCACCAGCAATGGCTCTGGCTAATAATGTTTTACCTGTACCCGGTGATCCTACCATCAAGATACCACGCGGTATATGACCGCCTAATTTCTGGAATTTAGTGGGGTCACGCAAAAAATCAACCACTTCAGAGACTTCTTCCTTGGCCTCCTCGGCACCAGCCATATCAGCGAAGGTTACTTTATTTTGCTCCTCTGTCATCAGTTTGGCTTTCGAGCGACCAAAACTCATGGCGCCACCTTTACCGCCACCGCCTTGCATTTGGCGCATAATCAGGAAAAACAGGCCAATGAACAGCAGTATCGGAAAGACAATTTCAAACATGCGCCAGCCAAAACTTTCTTTGGTAGGTGCTTTGACTGAATAAGTGACATTATTCAGCAGTAAGTCGTCCTCAAGATGTGGGTCATCACCCGCCTGTACAGTTAAGGTCTCTCCGCCAGTGGTGGTGGCAGTGATTTTACGGTGTACCGATGTTTCGGGGTCGATAACCACCGATTCAATCTGGCCGCCTTGAACCATATTGATAAATTGCGAATAGACGACTTCGCCTTGTTTTTGTGGTGGTTGAACCATGCTACCGAAAACGCTCATCAGCACCATCAGTACAACGACCCATAATAATATATTCTTAGCTATGTTATTCAAAATCAGCCTCTGCTATTACTTGAACCCGGTGGCCACCGCAAAAACTTCTCTTGATCGTGGGCGCGATGATTTGGGTTTGTATATCACTACTTTGTTAAATAATTGACGCATGTTTTGAATGTGTTGATCAAAACCTTCGCCCTGAAAAAGTTTGACAACATGAGCGCCACCAGGTTGCAGTGCTTGTTGACAAAACTCCAAAGCCATTTCGGCCAACAACATACAACGTGGTTGGTCCATGGCATTCATACCACTTAAGTTGGGGGCCATGTCAGATAAAACAAGGTCTATTTTTCGACTCCCAAGGCGCTGTAAAAGCACCTCATAAACTTCATCCGAAGTAAAATCTCCCTGAATAAATTCAACGCCATCAATCGGCTCAATCGGTAATAAATCCAACCCAATGATGAACTCAGTACTGGGTGATTTTTTTTGTATGACCTGACACCAACCACCCGGCGCCGCCCCCAAATCAACCACCGCACTGATACCATCAAGTACATTATATTTATCGATGATTTCTTCTAACTTAAATGCGGAACGTGCGCGATAGCCTGAATCCTGCGACTTCTTCACAAATTCATCATCAAAATGTTCTTTGAGCCAACTATTCGAACTTTTACTTCTTGCCATATTGATTTGCCATAAATGTGCTGCTGTGGTGTTAAGGTGCCTGTTTAACTGGTAAAATGGTGCTTATTTAAAATTTTATCATTGAATGTCAAACAAAGCTGTAAATAAATCCCACAATAAAAACCTCAGTAAGAATGCCCAAAAATTTCTTCGAGGCATCGGTCATGACACCAAGCCTGTGGTAACCATCGCAGACAAAGGAATCACTGAAAACATCCTTAACGAATTAGATATTTGCTTGAATCAACACGAGCTGATCAAAGTCAAACTGCGCACTGATCGAGAAACCCGCCAACAACACATCAAAGACATCTTGGCAGCAACTGGCGCACATAAAATACAAGCGATTGGCCAAACCTTAACTCTGTTTCGAGCCAATCCTAAAAAACCTGTCTACGAATTACCCAAATAAAGCACCATGGATTTATCAGAAAACCGCACCAATCATCGCAACCTGATTCAATCTGTTGCCGACAACGCTTGCATCATTGGTCAGATTGAACACACCAACAGCATCATCATTCCGTCCAACGGTGAAGTCACTGCAATAGATGTTAAAACGGTGACAGAGTTAGAAGCATCTACCATTGAACAATTGTGTCAATTCGAACCTGAGGTAATCATCTTGGCTACTGGTTCGCAAATTGACTTTCCTGATCCAGATATGCTGACACCATTGATTGAAAAAAATATTGGCTTGGAGGTATTAACCAATCAAGCTGCAGCCAGAACTTTTAATGTGCTGCTGAGTGAAGATCGTCAAGCCGTTTGTTTGATGTTGATGTAATTTAAAATCAGTCAGGTATTGTTAAGTAGACAAAAAAAATGCCCTCATATGAGGGCATTTTAATGATTCAGTTTTAAGCGGTTTATCTTTGACGTGCTTTCAATTTTGGATTTGATTTACAAATCACAAAAACTTTACCACGGCGGCGAACCACTTTGCAGTCTCTTGAACGAGTCTTGGCTGATTTCAAAGATGATAAAACTTTCATAATTTACCGCTGGTTTAAAAAGAGTGGAAATTATACCCATCCAGTATCAAACTGCAACTCTTTATGGCAATTATTTCACCTGATTGAGGTTGTCACTGGCCACCGTGCTCGCCATACAAGTGTTCTGAGCGCTGATACAACACCCAGGAGGTGAAAATATATTTGTCATTGGACACTGGCATATTGCCTCTGTGGGTGTGGGTGAAACCAGCGGGAGCAATAACCAAGCTGCCTAGCTTAGGTTTTGCCACAACTTTTTGGTGAAAAAATTCTGTTTCACCGCCCTCATCAACGTCATTCAAATAGAACATCCACAACAACTTTCGATGCAAAGCGTCATTCTGAGGATCACTGGGATGCGGATAAATCTCTGAATGGTAGTAAAAATAACCGCCTTCATTTTGATCATATTTTTGAATGTTAATAGAACCCAGACGAAACACCGTTTGTATCAACCGGGCCAGTGATTCATCATTCAGTTTTGGAATATCAACATATGAAATTTGCTCCACACCATCTGGTGTTTGCACCTGCAAGGCAATAGAACCGACCAAAGCAAAAGGATATTTTCTGACGTATTGTATCAAACCACCCAGAACAACCCCTTGCAGGTGAGCGACTTCTTCCTGCCACTGTTGTGATTGGGTAATGGTGATGTCTGTGCTGTTTTTTTTGATGGGATCAACGCCATGCCCTGTTTGGCCTTTGTGCTGTTCTGCACTGCTGCCGAACTTTTTGATGCAGCGCTCACAAAAATCTCTGTCTAATGCATTTTCATAGATTTCAATAAACTGATTCAATGACCTGTCCTGTTAGAAAAAACAAACATTATAGAAGCAACAACGGTCAATTCGCAATGGATTGGTTTTTACCTTTCTGTTTCGCCACATACAATGACCGATCCGCTCGTTTTAAGGCCAGCATGAAGGGTTCTTGAGGCATTTTTTGAGCCACACCCAAACTGGCTGTCACAGACTGCTTATCGATGGCATCAGGTATGGGGATATTAACCACCGCAGCCCTTATTTGTTCGGCAAATAAGAGCGCTTCATTGAGGTCACTACCGAGCATTCCCACAGCAAATTCTTCACCACCCCAGCGACCAATAACCTGATCATCGCCAACCATTTGATACAACGTATTTCCCAATTCAGCAAGGAATTCATCACCACTAAGGTGTCCCATGGCGTCATTATATATTTTGAAATCATCCAAATCGGTAATGATGAAAGACAAAGTCTTATGGCGTTGTATGGCTAATTCATTCAAAATTTCAAATTTTTTCAGGATACCACGGCGATTATACAAACCAGTTAATTCATCAGTAATGGCTTGTAATTCCAGCTCCTTGTTTAATTTGGCATGATCAACGATCCAGTTTTTGACCCCAATAAAAACAAAAGTGAAACCAAACAATAAAGTGGTTTTTTCCCAAACCGCAGTGTAGAACTCATTATGCAAATGCAACTGATCCAAGCCATCAACCAGCATGGATAAATATATCAAATAAAACCCTGCACTGAGAAAATAATAAAATGTTTTACCCTTCAGCGAGTCAATAGATAAAAACAAGGTCAAACTCATCACTGCAAATGACATCTCAATTACCAAATTAAATACCCTAATATCGAGTATGGGCTCAAGATACAACAAGTCATAGACTGTGAATACCACAGCGGTAACCAATAATAAAACTATTTAATATAAACTGATCAAGGCGTGATGACTCTATTTATTATTCGAATATTACAGCAATTGCACACAGTATCTGGTCTCATTTACTAAGACAGTTAAAAACACACGTTAACCATCTTAAGCTAAACTGCCCACTAAAGTGGCACAAGAAAGAAAAAAGCCAAAAAAAAAGGCGTCAAACTGACGCCTTAAGTGTATTGCTGAGGAAGAGGGAGGAAAACCTCAGCTATATTTGCATGTTAAAGAAACATGCGTGAAATCTTGCGATTTCGGGGAACAATGAAAATTGTTAAATCCTATTATATCCATCAAAGATGAACATAACGTGAAAGCAAATGGAGTTAAAATGTATCTGCTTTGTTACTTTGAACACCTGTTATTAAGAAAGTTCAAATAATTTTAATTAACTTAAATCAAAATTAAACAATCGTTTGAATAACAAGTTAGAGCGTTATTTTACTTAGGAAAGTGGTGATGACAAGCTAATTGTTTTAATGCTTCGGATAAGTTATACTAATCCGAAAAGATTATGGCAAACAAATACAAAAACATCCCACCACTCAGAGCCATCAAAGCCTTTGAGGCCTCGGCACGCCTATTAAGCTTCACCCAAGCAGCACAAGAGTTGCATGTCACACAAGCTGCAGTAAGCCACCAAATCAAAAACTTAGAGGCTTTGGTGGGGGTACAATTATTTGAGCGCTTCAATCGATCATTGAAACTCACTTTTGAGGGCAGACTCTACCTCATCACCATCCGCAACACCTTACAAAGTCTGGAAAATGCCACCAGACAACTGAAAGACCGAGACACCTCTGGCACCTTAAACATTTCCGTCTTGCCCTCTTTTGCAACCAAATGGCTGTCCAAGAGAATCTGGAAGTTTCAGCAGCACCACAAAACACTGGATGTCAGAATTTCTGCTTTTGAGTGGCTCACTGATTTTAAGAAAGATGACTGTGATATTGCCATCAGGTATTCCGCCAACCCCAACTACCCAGGCCTTAAAAGCGAGCTTTTCTTGGAAGAAGAGGTGTTCCCAATTTGCTCAAAAAATTTATTTGATTCATTCCAAGGTGATCTGACGCCAGAAATGTTATTGGATGCCAATTTATGTCACGAAGATTTTACCACTGAGGATTGGCATGATTGGTTTGAAGCCGCTCACATAGAAGCCAAGCCCAAGTTACGTGGCACTAGATTCAGCCACATGGTAACCATGCTGGAGGCAGTAGAGAACCACCAAGGCTTCTCTTTAGGTAGAACACCGTTGGTGCAGGATGACATTGCTCGCGGCTTGTTGGTGGCACCTTTTGACATCAAATTGAAAGGTAAAATGTCTTATTATTTGGTTTACCCTGAGCACACGGAGGATGACCATAAGTTACAAATGATCAGACAATGGCTGTTTGAGGAAGCAGAAACTTTTAAACAAGTTAAGGTTTAAGCCACTCATCTTGCTCTGAAAACAAGTGTGCAGCAATGTCATTGATTAATTCTTTCAGACCAGTCTTATTGATTGATGAAATCAAATAATACTTCCCTTGCCAACCGATTGCTTTGGCATAAGCTGCCGCCAGTTCCTCAGCATCTGCTGCAGTGGTTACATCAGCCTTGGTAAACACCAACCAACGTTGCTTTTCTCTCAAGTGTTCTGAAAATTTAACCAATTCTTCTGATAATTGATGGAACTGTTCTACTGGATCTGACATGCCCTCAAAAGCTGGGAGCTCTATCAAATGCAACAACAACCCTGTTCTTTGCAAGTGTTTTAAAAACTGAATGCCTAATCCAGCACCTTCAGCCGCTCCCTCGATGATACCTGGAATATCAGCCACCACGAAACTGGTATCTGCATCCACTGGCACCACTCCCAAAGCTGGATAAAGTGTGGTGAAAGGATAACCTGCAATTTTAGGGCGTGCTTTGGAAATCGCATTCACAAATGTTGACTTACCAGCATTTGGAAAACCCAATAACCCTACATCTGCCAGCACTTTCAACTCAAGTTTGATCTCTCGCAGCTCACCCTGTTCTCCCGAAGTGAATTGTTTGGGCGCACGGTTAACCGAACTTTTGAAGTGCATGTTACCTAACCCACCTTTACCGCCTTGGGCGATTACCAGTTGTTGCTGGTGGGTGGTGATGTCACCAAGCTTCTGATCAGTTTCTAAATCATAAACCTCGGTACCAGTAGGAACTTTTATGATTAAATCGTTGCCACCTTTGCCATACATCTGGCGGCCTTTACCGGATTCACCATTCTGCGCGTCGAAACGGCGCTTGTGACGAAAATCAACCAAGGTGTTCAGCCCTTGGTCACCCTCGAGAATGATGTTACCTCCGTGACCACCATCACCGCCATCAGGTCCTCCAAAGGCGACAAATTTCTCTCGTCTGAAACTGGCAGATCCACTGCCACCATTTCCGGCCTTAACTGTTATCTTAACTTCATCGACGAATTTCATGGTATTGACTATAAATGATGACAATAAAAAAAGCCCACCATAAAGTGAGCTTTCTCTTCACAAACAAGAATGTTTGTTTAATTTTGTGCTTCTACAGTAACGTACTGACGGTAATTTTTGCCTTTCTTGACAAATTTAACCACGCCATCTTTCAATGCAAAAAGCGTGTGGTCTTTACCCATGCCAACGTTATCACCTGCGTGAAACTTTGTTCCGCGTTGACGAACCAAAATATTACCAGCCAATGCTTGTTGACCACCATACATTTTGACGCCTAAATAATTAGGATTTGAATCGCGACCGTTATTAGTACTACCTGCTGCTTTCTTATGAGCCATGACGTTTTACCTCTTATCCGATTTTAGTGATTTTCAATTCAGTAAAATTCTGACGATGACCCATTTGTTTCATGTGGTGCTTACGTCTTTTGAATTTAATGATTCTTACTTTTTTGTGGCGGCCGTTTGACAACACTTCAGCTGATACGCTTTTGCCTTCTAATAAGGGTTTGCCGATTTCGATGTTTTCACCATCTGAAACCATCAAAACCTGGTCTAATTCTATTTTATCACCGGCTTCAACTTTCAACGACTCAACTTTAATGACGTCGCCTTCTTTGATTCTGTACTGTTTGCCACCTGTAGCTACAACTGCGTGCATGAAACTACTCCAATTTGGTTGTTCTTAAAAAGAGCGGGGATTTTACTTAAATTAAATCTGTCGGTCAACCTAAATCTGTTTAGATTTGTCAATTCTTCTCAATACCTAGCAAATGCGCCTTTGGGCTGGGCTGAAGCCTGGTTATTTTAGCTTAAAATTAACCACTCGGGTTATTCATGATAACCAAAACCAACACCGCTAAACCTACCAACAAAGTCATCCACCACAAATTATTTTTAAGAAAGGCTTGTTTTGATTTTGCAGAAGGTTTTTGACCTTTGTCATTGGCTGCTGTGAATGACTCACTGAGCTGCACATTGCGTGGATGGGATGGACTGAACTTTGAAAAACCTGAAGTGCCCGGCAACTCCACCTTAAATTTGTAATCATCATTCGAAATGATATCTCCATTGCTCAATCGAGCTTGGGCAATCCTCATGCCATTCAGTAAAGTAATATTTTTACTGTCTAACAGGTGCAATTCATTGTCTTCTCTGATCACATGCCATCCATCTGGATGGTGGAAGTTATCTATGATGAATAGACCCGTATCATCTGTTGCATAACTCCTGATTCCAAACACTGATGAAACATTGGCAGGTTTGTGTATGGATGCATTGGTGTGATTTAACTGGGAATCTTTAGGAATATAACCATCATCGAGCAATCGAAAACCCAAATCATCTATGGTGATCAGGTCACCGGTATCTAACAGGCAGGTTTCACCAATTTCAGTATCATTAACTTTAACGCTTTCATTGAAAACATTGAGAACACAGCCGTAACTTTTATGCGCAATTGAGAAGTGCCTGCCCCAAATTTTGGGGTGATTGATTTGCACATCACAATCAGCATCATTACCCAGCACCAGCTCTCTGTTGGCAGGAAACTCAAAGGTTTGTTTGGTGTTTTCAAGAACTAAATACATGTGGTTTACTTGGTACAACCAAAAGATTGTAGCTGCAATGCCAAAGAAATATCAACGAGAATGATTGAATTAATGCAGTGCGTCACACTTTTACCCCCACCAAAAGTTTACCCTGTAAGCTCGAATCATCAGAGCATCATATCATTAATTTGCCTTCACACATAACATAATGAATTCAAACAGTCATCTTGTTGATAACCACAAATAGATTATAATACTGCAGCATGCGATTTGAAAATGGAGATACAACAGGGTGTTAAATAAGGCGTCATTATATTGGCTGATAGTAGCGCTGTTATTACTGCTGTCTCTGACCCTGAGTTTCGACCGCAATGAAACTGCTGGCGTTGAACCATTGAACCTGACCAATCACATCAAGGTTGAACCTAAATTTTTATACCGCGAAAAAGATGCCTATTCAGCCTTGGTAGTTGGAGAGCTACAAATTGGCTTTGATACAGACAACCTGAACCAAGACTTAACTCAATACAACCTTTTCAGCATTGAAGGTTTGACATACAAAGCGGATACCAGGGCCACGCTAAGCTGGGAAACCAGTGCACAGTCGCACGAGGTCCCTTTACAGTTGAACAACCATTCGCACACAGCCATTGATTTCAATACATCTGAAAAACAAGCCATTAAAAACTTAAGAGTTAACATCATCCAAGACCAAACATTTGGCACCGAGCACAGCTTTCAAGATGAGATTAAATTCAAAAGGATGTTGTTAGACCACCAGTCAAATTTCACTGCTTTTCGCTTAAACCTAAACAGTTGGCTGGCATTCAACCCACTGAGCTTCAGTGCCATCAATGGCTACACGTCCATCGACAACCAAGTCTATGAGTCATTGATCAAAAGAATATCCATGTGGCTCTTGGCCTCATTGCTGATTTTCATCCTGATCAGGCCAGCCAAGAAGCATTTGATGTATAGTTTAATGGTGGCTTGGTTGATACCGGCTGTGTTTCACCTAAATAACCGCGCCAATCAGCAGCAGCAAATTCAAGACTTGTTTCCAAGCAATTCTGCTTTTTTAAATAAAACAGATCAAACCACCTTCGAATTGGCCCAACAGCTCAAATCAGCATTGGCCACAATCAATATATTTCCTGAAATTGAACAAAAAATCATCATCGTTGGCAGCAATGACTTTACCAACCAACGGCTGGTCACACACTTGAATGAATTCAACACCAGTATCAGAAGCCATTTCAATGATTTACCTGAGCAATTGCAGCAACAGTCAACCACTTTGGTTTTCCTCAATCAATCACACGCCATTTGCGAACAAGCCGATACGATACTGGCCAAAGGTTTAAACAAAGTCTACGTCGACCCAAGTTTCTGTGTGATGAGGCCATTATGAGTTTTTTCATCGGCTTGTGTTTGGTGTTTTTTCTGTTGATGCTGGGATGCGCATTCAGATTTGGCTTCTCATTGCTGGCTCAGCACAAACAACCATTACAGTTAGACATTGATTTCGTCATACACGCTTTCTTCCAGGGCATCTTGGTGTTGATCCTGATGCTCAATTTCGTGCAGTTCTTTACGCTATCCAACCAGGCCATAACAATGCTGCTGTTACTCATGGCTCTCATCAGCTGCATGGTGGTGCTTATTGGCGGTTTGAAACTGCCGTTCAAGATTGAACGACCAGATCCACCCACTTTGATTGTTACGGCTTTGACCATCAGTTGTTCCATTTTGATATTCATAGCCAGTCACTCCTTACCCAATATGGCTTGGGACTCCTGGGCCGTATGGGAAGGCAAAGCGGACCAATGGTTTTATCATGGTTTATCGAGCCCAATTGAAACATGGGAAAACTGGATCAATGGGCAAAACCTGCTTTACAACCAATCTGCCAACTACCCAGATGGTTTATCGCTGTTGTTTTTTACCGCTAAACTGGCCACAACCAATGCCTTCAGCGCCATTCATGTTTTGTATTTATTTGCTTTTACCGCAACCACCTTATTGTTGGCCAATCGCATCAGGGACTGGGAAGGCTCACTATTCATGCAAGTATTTTTGGTTTTGGTGCTCTATACCACGCCCTTAATCAGCAACCACTTGATGATCATTGGTTATGCCGATATTTGGATTGGGATGATTTTGGCCATGGCAATGATTGCTTATCTGGACTGTTACAAATTCAAAACCAAGGGCGCGCTCATTACTCTGGTAGGTTATTTGACCTTATTACCCATGTTTAAGCTGGAAGGTTGGGTTTGGTTGATTTTGCTCTTACTGTCGCACGCCCTGCTTTATTTATACAAAAACAAAACCAGCAGAATAGCTTTAGGGGTTTTCGCCGTGGGTTTGCTGTTGATCATCGTATTGTTTGGCATCAACATTGACACGCCGTTTGGACAGTTCAAACTCAGCAGTGAGGGCCTTACTGTTTTCACCCTGATTGACTCAGAACTTTCATTCACTGATGTAACTGATTTATTGATGAGCGGTTTCTTTTGGCAGAACAACTGGTCGCTGATTTGGTTGGGCTTACCCTTCTTGATATGCTCATACCTCATCAACAGTCACAGCACGGCTGAACGAGTGGTGCATGTGTTTTTTGTATCGGCCATTTTGAGTTTCTTATTTTTGTTTTATTTTACCGAGGCCAGTAAATGGGCTGTGGATTTTACTGCAGTTAACAGGGTCATTCTGCAGTTGACCCCTTGTTATGTTTTTCTGTTATTTAAGATGTTGACCGGCTGGCAAGGTAAAAATGGGAGTGAGACACCAGCAACGCCTTGAGGCGCTGCTGGTGGTGATTTTGGACTACTTGAGGTATTTCAGGCCTTGTTCAAAAACCACATCAACCGGAATTCCGGCTTGATTAATTTTCTTCAGTGACCTGGCTAACTGATCATTGATATGACCTTTTTCATCAAACCACGCCTTCACCGCGGCATAGTCACCCATGCCCTGATGGGTCAATATCTTCTCTGATAAGCTGGCAATGGCTGCAGACATCTTTTCAGCATTGACCGCATAATGACCGCTGGACTCATCGAAACTGAATGCACCTTGTTCTGCAAAGTAATTGAACCTGAGTAAATTGGCAACACCGTGTGCTGAACTTGAACCAAAACGCACTGAACGGAAAATACCTGCCATGAATGTGGTGTAATAATCCATGATTTCGCCTTCTTCTAACTCACCCATTTGATGCAATTTTTCAACCATATACAGCCCCAATATGTCGGCTTTACCTTCTTCCATGGGTGAGGCCAGTTCTTTCAAAGCAGTTCTCACCGGGCCTTGATCGTTGATGGTGTTTTTGATACCCAAACCATGTGCCACCTCATGGAACATGGTGTTGGCAAAGAAAGCATTGAAAGTGACATGCTTTCTTTGTTCCGGGGTTACCAGCTGTTCAGCGATTGGCACCAATATTTTTTCAAACTTGGCTTGCATGACATTTTTCAATTGTAAACGGCGCGTGCCTTTCTCTAATTGCACGCTTTCATCATTGGGTAAGTTGATGGCGATGGTTTTGCTACCGGCATTGGAATGGCCGGCATAATAAATGGCATCATAGGCATTCAAATCTGAGTCAGTGCCTGGCGTTTCTTGTTTGAATTGTTCTGCCACTGGCAGTTCGGCCTGTAACTGTGGCAAAAAAGCGGCGAACTTAGACAAGCGTTCACTCCAAGCCAAATCCTTAATCAAAACATAAGCCTCATAGGCTGTTTTGTAACCAAACAATTGATCTTCATAATTCTCAATGGGACCAATGACCACCTCAATTTTGTTGGTTTTCATATCCATCCAGGCCAAATCAGATGCCCTGAAGTCATCGCTGGTTAAAGCTGCAGCCCGCAGTTTTAAATAATTTTTGAAGCCTTCATCTTCGGCCAATTCAGAGGCACGCAACAACAAATCAGCTGCTGCAGCCAATTGTTCATTATATTTTTCATGGTAAGGCACTGCCACCAAGTTACCATCAACATCACGTTCAACCATGGTATAAAGTCCTTTCATCGCTGCAGTGGCATTGGCTTCAAACGCAGCTTTGTCTAAATCTTTGGGGTAAAAGTTTGCGCCGATGTATTTATCTTCAACCCCTGGAATGAATGCTTTGTCACCATCCAAACGGTCCCAAGGCCCATAATTAATTTCAGCAAATTTACGCAAACGTTGGTTTTCTATGCCGGCTAAAAAAGGTTGCTTGGGACCATAACTTTGCAGCCAAAATAATTCATCCATGATCTTGGCAGCTTCAATCAAAATAGCCAATATTTTTTGTTGTTCACCAGATAGGTGTGAAACATCGCTGGACAACCTGAAAGTGGCATATTTATTAAGCAGCTCGGCATGGGCTTTTTTAACTGCTGGCTTAACTGGGTCTTGTTGATAAGCCACCGGGTCTGGCTCTTGTACAGCCGCTGTTTGCTCCGGCGCCTGTGAATCGACATGTTCAGTCTCTGTCTGACAGGCTGTCAATGCCAAGAGGGTTAAAACAACAAGCATCGATTTCATTGGTTTTTTCATCTTAATTCTCCGGAAATTAAATGGTGGTATTGGTTTTGAATTTGTTCTGCCACTTGATCTATGTGGTAATCAAAATCATGTGGCTTTTGACTGATTTCATCAAAATTTGTTTGAATGAATTTAATTTTGTCTAAAAAGTCAGCTGGGTTATTGGCTTGATAAACAAATCCTTTGGGGTATTTTTCAGCCAAGTGCTGCATGCCTGAGCCTTGGGTATCAGGCACCAAAATAATTTTTTCATGTAACATGGCCTCGAGTAAGACCACCCCAAATGATTCAGCTCGATCATTTGAAGCCATACAAAAAACATCACAGCCTGCATACAGTTCATGTACTTGCTGCCATGATTGAGAGCCGAGCAACTCAACATTGTCTGCTTCAACGGTTTTTATTTGATCTGCCAATTGGCTGGCCAACTGGCCTGAACCAGCTATCAGCAGGTGTGCATCGTTCAATAACGACATGGCATCTACCAACATGGCTTGGTTTTTATAAAAAGTCAGGCGCCCCAAGTGGAATAAACGGAATTTATTCTCAGGCCACCGCTCTTTGGCAGGTTTGGCATGCAAAGCTTGGATTTTACTGACATCAATACCCAATGGCAGCACTTCGGTTTTCTTCTTATTCTTAGCCAACTGAGACGAGTGGTTGGCGTAAGCTTGGGTTGAAACCAAAATCCGATCAGTTTCATTAATCAGACTATTTTCCAGGGGTTTGATACAACGGTAAATACAACGCATCAACCAGCGGCTGTGCTCAGTCACCATATCTGAGTGCCAACTCATCAACCAAGGTATGCTTTTAACCAACTTGTGGCTTAATAAAAAAAACAAACTGGGGTTCGGCCAATGGAGGTGGATGATGTCAGGCTTATCAGTGGCCATCAGGTGTTTCAATTGACGCCTGAAGCCGAGCATGATTGGGGTAAATAAAAAGGGTTTGAGGGTACTTTGGCGAATCACACGAACACCATTGAGCTCAGTGGTTGTGGTTTTGGATTTAACCCAAGACCAGTCATGGTTGTGGACCCATACAGTGACCTCATTGCCCTGCGACACTTGGGCTTCTGCCAAATCACATAAATAATTTTCCATGCCACCATGAAAAGGTGGATAGAACTTACCTATGTGAAGAATCTTCATTAACCAATTTGGCTTTTTTGGATGGGCTCAACGGAGTCTGCAGGTTTTTCATTGGTGGTTTCAGGTTGATTAATGGCTGCTTCTAATATGGCCATTTTTTGGGTCAACCGCCTGATTTTTCTTTCTTTTCTGGTCAATGCCATATCCATGGTGAGCATTCTGATTAAAATCATACTGACTGAAAGCACCAACAACAGTGTGGGTGGATAGGTGATACCTAAACGCGCCGCAACCCAATCTATGATTTGCGGAAAAATAGATAAAACAATGGCAGATAAAGCAACCAACAGCCACCAGGTGGCATATGGTCCATGCATTTTGCCTTTGCGCACCAGGTAAAGAATACTGATTGAGAGAATAGAACCTATAATTAGGATAGTTAAGTTTGTCATTGGGTTGGTCTTTTGCCTATGTTTGCAACACATAATGTGGTGGTTTGCACCATGTACTTCAAAACCACCAGCCAGGAACTGAATACACGTGATTTACCATCATTTCGATCCTCCATTTTAACAGGAACTTCATTAATAGTTAAACCCGCACGCAAAAGTAACAACAACACACCAACATCCTGATAATCCAGCATGCTGGCCTGTTTGGATGACAGTACTTCAATGGCTTGTTTGTCATAGAGTCGGAAGCCAGATGTAAGGTCTTCTATTTTAATGTGTGTCAGCATTTTAAAGAATTTCCATGCCAATTTCTTAAGCCGGCTCAAGCGCGAAGGAAAAGTCCCAATAACCACATTGGCATTGGTGTTGCGATACACTTGCATCAAAGCATTCAACTCAACCGGTAAGTGCTGCCCATCTGCATCCATGGTGATGACTTCAGAATAACCCGCTTTGGCGGCATATCGAATGCCTGTTTGTGTGGCTCCCCAGGCGCCTAACTGGATTGGTAAAGTAAAACAGTCGACGTCGTGTGCTTTAACAACCCGAGCTGTGTCATCGGTGCTGGCATCGTTGATAATGACCACATCATACGATACAGTTGCAACCAAATCTGGTAACAAGCGAGCCAGATTGATTGCTTCATTGAAAGCTGGAATCACAATAAGTGTCTTCATGACAAGATTAATGTTTTAAAATAGTCAGCAAGTTATATATCAAGCGCACCAATTTATGGTGTTTTTTTTCACTTTTTTAAAAGCCAATGCCAAAATCAGCCAAGCAAAACAACACCCTTGTTATCCATGATTTGTTTCAAATCAAAGGTGGTGGTGAACGTTTGGTTTCAATACTATGCGAACAGTTGCAAGCTGACTTGCTGACCGGCCACATCGGCCAACATACTTTTCAACTAGATCAATTGCCAGGCAAAATCACTGACTTGAACGCCCTGGGTAACATCAACGGCATCAAAACATGGCGTTTGGCACGGGCCTTTAAAAACCACCCACCTCAAAACAATCATCAAAATGTGATATACAGCGGCGTTGCGGCCCCGCTGGCGGTTAAACACCACCTAGAGTCACGAAATATATTTTATTGTCATACCCCACCACGTTTCGTTTATGACAAAAAAAGCTATTACCAAAGCCAGCTGAACATAATTAAAAAACCCTTGTTCAAGGCATTGATTAATTGGTTTCGACCACAGTACGAACAGGCCGTCTCGCAGATGGATCATGTGTTGACTAATTCCAAATACGTACAAAACCGCATCAAAAAACATTTGGGTATTGAGTCAACAGTCATTTACCCACCCTGTGAAACCCAATCATTCAAATGGCGCAGCGATGGCGATTACTTTTTGTCACTGGCCAGACACGACTCACTGAAACGCATTGATGTCATCATTGAGGCATTCAAGGCCATGCCAGATAAGAAGCTGGTGGTTGCCTCTGGTGGTGAAATGACTGCCGAACTCAAACAAGCTGCAGCCGGGCATGACAACATTGTATTCACTGGCTGGCTCACCGAAGCTAACTTATTGAAGTTATTAGGCGAATGTCTGGCCACCATTTATATTCCCGAGGATGAAGATTTCGGTATGTCGCCAGTTGAGTCCATGTCAGCAGGTAAAGCCGTTCTTTGTTCCGATCATGGCGGCTTATTGGAATCTGTTATCCATGGAGAGACCGGTTTTCACATAGACAACAATAACCTCAAAACATCTCTGACTGAGCATGTCAAACAGTTCGACCGCAATCAGGCATTGGTCATGCGGCCCGCCTGTGAACAACGTGCAGCATCATTTGATACCCAACGATTTATGAAAAATTTCAAAAAGTTTTTATGAATATGCGACCCTTTAGGCGCTGAGACAGTCTTATAGGGTATATTGAAAACAAAAAATGAAATTTTGAGCTATTTTAATCAGACCATAGATGACATCACCAAGGCCCAGGTATCAAAAGGCCGACAGGCTGCTTGTCGTCAAGTATATGATCAGTTTTCATCATCGGTATACAACTTGGCATACCGCATGCTACAAAATAAAGACGATGCTCAAGATGCCATGCAGAACAGTTTTGTTCTGGCATTCCAAAAAATTTCTCAATGGTCTGGTCAAGTGGCATTTGGGTTTTGGTTGCGGAAGATTGTCATCAATCAATGCTTGAATGAAATCAAAAAAAACCACCACCAACTTACTTTGGATGCTCAAGCCCTGGCAACTGAAAACGATCAAATTGCCTACAATTACCAACATGATTTGAATATTTTATTAGCTAAACTGCCACCACTTTCTAGGTCGGTGTTGTGGCTGTATGAGGTGGAAGGGTTGACCCACAAAGAAATTGCTGAGGTATATGAAATGTCAACCAGCTTTTCTAAATCACAATTGGCCAGAAGCAAACAATTGCTCAGCAAATGGTTGCAAAACCAAGAGAAAAAACATGAACAACAACACTGATAAACACCTGTCTCAATGGCTGCAAGAACAGCCACAAATGTTACCCGCCAGAGATGGGTTTGACGCCATCATGGACCAGGTACACAGTCAAAAAAGACGCCGAAGCTTTCGCATTCCAGCAGTTGCCGCAGCTATATTTGCGGTGATTTTGTTGAGCCAATTACCCAAGCTAACAACAGAATTAAACCACAGTGAGCAGTTTCAACAACTGGCACTGCTGAACACGAAAATAACTCAGATTGAATCAGTGGTTCGAGGTGCTGTGATTCAGCACTCCTCCCCTGGTTCACATATTTTAGAGAAAATGATTTCCATGGAAAACTGGTTGGATCAATTGAATCAGAACATTGCGCAAACTGATGACCCCAACCACAAACTCGAGCTGATGCATGCCAAGCTTGAAATCCTCGATGACTTGGTGGCTTTGCAGAGAAAAATGCAGTCACCAGTCAACCAACAAGTAATTTAAACCAATAAAAAGGTGAAAACATGAAATTTAAAACCGCACTACTAACCAGCCTGTTTGGCTTATGTTCAATGGCTTTTGCTGAGGCAGCCGATGACCAAGTGAATGTCAATGTCAACATTGACAATGGCGAGGGCAAAATCACCATCCTTCGAGTCGTTGATGGAGAAACCCAAACCATTGAAGATACATTCGTGGCAGATAAAAACGCAGACATTGACGCTTTGGTCGATGAACTCTTGGCAGAACATGGCATTGAACATCAAGGCGAAAAACACCACAAAGAAATCATTAAAATGGTCCATGAAGGCAACAAAGACATGGTGTGGCTGCAAAAAAATGATGATGTGTCCGTGGACTTATTAGACGGGCAAGCCAAAGTCATCATCAGAAAAGACCGCAATGGTGAGGTAGAAGTCATTGAAGAATCTTTTGATCTCACAGCGGGACAAGACATCAATGTGTTGATTGATGACTTAATGAGGGCTCATGGCATTGAAGCTGGCGATGCTGAGGTGCACCGCAAAGTCATTAAATTGGATCGAAAATTCACCCAGGTTGATAGCAACAAACCACGATTGGGTTTTATGGCCAACGTCAAGGACAGTGGCTGGGAAGTGGTCTCTGTGGTGCCCGGCAGCGGTGCTGATGAAGCGGGCTTGTTGTCAGGCGACCTGATCACTGCCATCGATGGCCAGAGTACCGCCAAAGACGGTTTGGGTTTAACTGAATTCATCGCCAATGACCACCAAGAAGGCGCGGTCAGCGATGTGCAAGTCTTGCGCAATGGCAATGAATTGGTTTTGGGCATCACCGCTCGAGTGATTGACTCGCCCGATGTACTCATGACCTTAAATGGCAATAAAAATTGGCTGTCCTCTTCCGGCCAAGAATTCACTTTCAGTTCCGGTGACATGGATGGCCTATTTGCAGGCTTGAATGTGGACGTTGAGCATTTGGATAAACTGATTGAAGGTTTAGGAAATCGCGAAATACACGTGGTAACCACAGCCGATGCCGATGCCTACTTTTTCTCCGGCAGCAAAATGAATCAATGGCTGGGGAAAAATCACCATTTTTCAACCATCACTGAAAACTTGGGCAAATATTTTGGCACCGATAAAGGCGTTTTGGTGCTCGAGGTTGATGCTGACAATAAACTGGGGCTCAAAGACGGCGATGTGATTCAAGCCATCAATGGTGAGGACGTCAACTCACCAAAGGATGTGGTCAGAATCATGTCATCATTCAAGTCTGGCGAATCATTTGAAGTTGAAATCATGCGTGATAAAGAAACCATTTATTTAGAGTCTTAATCATTGCTATTGTCTTCTGAGTTTTGATAGAATACGCGCTCTTTGATGAACAAAGTCCTTTTCAGGTCTTTGTTTGTCTCAAGTAAAACATACCATTGTGGACGCGTAGCTCAGCGGGAGAGCACTTCGTTGACATCGAAGGGGTCACTGGTTCAATCCCAGTCGTGTCCACCACATCCTACTATAACCCCCACCCTCTGATCTCATTTGCGCTGGTGCTTGTTGAATCTACAACCGATCACCAAATGTACCCAAAAGTCCTAAATATCAAACACAGCTAATATAAAGCCTGCTCACCATCAATATATGCTATGTTAACTGGAGTGTGTAACATAAGTGTGTGGGATGAAGGCTGAAATCGAGTCAGGTTATTTCCTGAACCAAATATATCATATTCGACAATTGGCATTGTATTTTGCTATGTTTTGTCTGCTATGTTTCATTTATTTGGACACCCAACGATTTTCTGGGGAATTGCTCAGAACCGTATTGTTAATCAGAGTCACCTTTCAGATCATTCCAATCCTGTTGATGATATCGTTGTCATTTTTTCAATTGTGCACCCCCAAACATAAGCACTTGGTCAATGGATTATTGGCTGTCGCAGTAACCACAGTCGGCGTGGGTCATGCTGAAATTTTAGTAGCAGCTTTTGAAAATAACAGTTATTTCCCGAAAGTAGGTTTGGTAATCATCTTATATTATGCAGGGATTATTTTATCCATGCCCTTGCTGTATTCAATCACATCCTCAGCTGCCATAATTCTGTATGCCACTTACTCATATTCTGCAGCGGGCTTAGCACAAGAAGAGGTATTATCGATAACTGTTTTTTATTTGGCTTTCTCAGCATGTTGTTTATTCATGAACATGATCAGCACCAAGATGTTGGTACAAAATTTCAAATTAATCAAACAAATGAATCAACAAGCCAACACCGACAACTTAACCAAACTCAGCAATCGCCGGTACTTTTTTGAAAAATCTTCATACATTCATGACAGCGCCAAGCGTGAATCTAAATCTTTCGCCATTTTGTTGGTTGATTTGGATTATTTCAAACAAATCAATGATGTCATGGGGCATGAGCAAGGCGACCAGGTGCTGACACATGTGGCCCATGTGCTACAGTCACACTGTAAACGGCCATTGGACATGGTTGCGCGTTTTGGTGGTGATGAATTTGTGTTACTTTTTTATGACACCGATGAAGCGTACATACAATTCCTCTGCCAAGACATCATCCAACAAGTTGAAGTCATTTCAGCTCAATTAAACGATCAACAAGCCAACAGCAAACTGGGGGTTTCTATTGGCATTGCTTTCAACCACAAGGATGATAAGTATGGCATCAAAGCATTGATAAACATTGCTGACAGGGCCTTGTATGAGGTTAAGAAAAATGGCAAAAACGGATACCAATTTGCTGATGAAAGCATGTTTAAAGATGCTGAGATATGTTCCGGCCAATTGTCTGTGGCCTGAAAACAATTACCAATTAAACCGATTGTTCATAAGCCGCTTTGATCCAGCCCAGCAGTTCATCATCCACATCTTTCAAACTGGTGATTTGAACTCGGTGCGTGCACATGCTTCCAAATGGCCCTGATGCCTCTAAACGATCTGTGATTTTCTTGTTGTTAAGCTTTAACCCCAAATCGATTCTTTTCTTGGTTGCCGGTTTCACTAAGACAAACTGAAACTTTCGAATAAAACTGACAGTGGTTTTTTTCGGTGTGACAGTCACATCCTCACCCAAAGCCAAAATTTTCTTATGTAGTTGATCAAAGATTGGTCTCAAAGACTCCTTGCCTTGGTATTGAGCGACAACCAAATCACTTGCATCCTGCGAAGCAGCATCTGACTCATTGGCTTTGTGCGCCACAAAGTTGGCAAAGCCATAAGTAAAACCGTGCTCACTTTTAAGGAAATCAATCACGGCTTTGTGCTTTTCAATACCAGATTTTTTCACCACATCAACCCAATGAGCAAGTGAATGACCTGTTTGTTTTTCTAAACCTGCTTCCATCGTTTCAACCTTCCGCAACAAATCAATAGTATAACCCAATAAAAAAAGGCCCTACAAACGGGCCTTTTTTTATACATTTAATAGGATTAGGTTCTTGGTTATTCGAAACCATCCTCAAAAATTAAATCCAAATCGATGAAACAAGTTACGGTAACCGCGGCTGTGGCTGATGAACCACCGTTCAAAGTATAATTGAAATCATCAGTTGGGCTGCCATCATTACAGTAATCAACGTCTGGAGTGTAACTGACATCGGCACCATCAACACCAATGACCACCGCTCCATTTACTGGCTGAGTCACTGATGCAATGAACTGTTCTCCACCATCCGTGTCAGTGTCATTGGACAACAGGTCAAGTACGTTATCAACGCTGTTTTCCTCAACTTGAGCGGCATCTGCGACCGCAACCGGTGCTTGATCAATACCCCAGTCACCCACTGGATACAATGTAGGACCTGCTGTTTTACATAACATACCTTGATTAGCAATGTCATTCACAGCTGCGCGGTACCACAACACAGGGTCTTCATTGACCAGTGTCTCATTATCGACTATTCTTGTTTCATCCATAGAACAGTTACCCAAACTATTCTGACCTGGTGTATCTGAGTATTCTGTTAAGCTACCGTTGATCAGCTTGTATCGTGAAACCATCACGTCTACTTCGTGGTAATTATCCAGGCTGGGATCAGCAGGAACGCTGTAATCATCGATAAAACCCAACTGGGAATCACCGTCAAAACCAGGTACCATTCGATATCCACGACCACTAACACTGTCCTTAACCAACCATGTAACTTCATCATCAAAGGTATTAGGATCATTGGCTTTTCCACTGGTAATTTCCCTTAAATCTGTAAACTCAGTGGTTTGTAAATTTTCTCCATTTTGATCAACAATGTATACCAGGTCATTATCACCACCTTCAATATCAAAGTTAAATCGCCAATAAGCATGGTGCCAATGGGTTGTGCCACTGAATGTACCATCGCTGTTGCCAAAACCAAACCTAGGTTCTATACGACCATCTTCATGAAAAACATATCTTGCAGAGTATTTATACCAATCAGCAGAATGATTAGTTGTTATCACCATTCGGTCATCGTATTTCTCAACTTGTACCTGAGAAGTACAGTCATTTGCATTTCCTACCGTGCCGCTGCCCCCAGGACTGACATCCTGAAAAGGACAGTTACCGACAGGAAGATCTTCATCCACTGAAATATCGCATGTTGTGATTGCAGGCCTTGTAGGATTTTCAATGGCATCAGCTCGTAAAAAATTGGACGAAGTATCTTTCCAATCTCGGTAGCAAGTGCCACTACTATAATTAGCAAACAACATAGGTATATGTGCTCGTTCCAAGACCAAAAATCCATTCAAATGCACGTTCCTGACTTCTAAACTCGACCCCCTTGATGCTGAACTGTTTTCTGGTGATAAATAGCACATTTCCCACACAGGCTCCAGTGTAGGCCAGCCTACATAATTTTCGCCAAAACCATCACAGTTAGGAGATCCAGCTTGAACAAAAAACGTGTAGGACAGCATGAAAAATGCAACCACTGCATTATGTATTATTGTTTTCATTGTATTTTCCGCTTTAAAACTTTTTTTATTCTGTTTTTAATGCCCTGTTCAGTAGCCTTATCAGTATCAAAATGTGGATAAGGTATGCTTTTATCAGATAACCTTACCACTGCATGCGCAACCATAGCTGTGTTTGCAGATGATGCCATCACATGGACGCATCTATTCCCAAAATAGCAAGGCTGTGTTGGCTCTTTATCCAGATAATTAAAACCACCGTTCAAAATAATGGGCTGGCCTTCATCAATCAATAATTTCCTGATTTCTGGATGCATCTTAAACAACTCGAATGCAATGAATATTTCTTCTCTGATAACACTGGCGTCATTTTCAACATCATACACTTCATTGACCAGTTGTTCGTCGTGAGTGTATGTCCGCAAGAAACCCTGTCTTTTAATATAATCATGACCTTGTCGATAGATGAACCTTTTTTCCCCCTCATCAGTCATCACCTTGTCATGCCATTGATTTGTCGTTACCTCAAGAAACTCGCCTGATTCATTTTTTTTTATCGCAATCGCCCAAGGTGGCAAATCGGATTCGTAAAAAGGCAATATTTCCAATGCGAGTGCTGGATTAAAAGTTAAAGACGTTAACAATAGAATGTATATATACTTCATTCATTCACCTGTAAAAAATCCATCACCATATCAACCGGAGCGGAACGTCCATTTTCTTCCCATAATTCCTTCATAAATGCCCCCCTACTTTGATTGGCAGGACCAATATCCCAATCTCTGTCACACATCTCATTCTCTGTTGCAAAATTATTGACGGTTGCCTCACGCGCTAAAAAGTCAATATAATCCTTGCTCGCAGTTTGATACTTTAAGGTTGCTTCAATTACGAACGGTCCAGTAACACCGGTGACCGGAATTTGATAATTGGTTACATCAAAATTCACCACTTGGCCTGGGTGGCCTGGTCGAGGAGTGTATATAATCCCCACTGGCTTCATCTCAATGTTATCAGCAGCTCTAAACCCTAATGGTGGAATCCTGTTATCTTTAGCTACACAATTATTCAAGACAAAATGAAACATCTTGTCTCCATTTTCATCACTTACTTCACAATTACCATCTTCTGTGCTTGAATTTCCATCAGGGTCAGGATTCCAAATACCTTGTAGAGCTTCATAAACTTTCAACTGTGTATCTTCTGTTAAAATACCAGTGTTTTCATCATACGCACCGCTTTCCCAAAAAGCATTATTGGCACCATCTTTTGCCACAATATGCAGCCACATCCTGCGACCTTCTGCATAACTGGTGGGTAATTTATGACCCGATAGGTTAGTTACTTTAACATTGATATTTAGCTCATCTGAGGTTTGATTGGTGAGTGTAGCTTCAATCAATGCACTTTCATTTTGAAGCTTATTTAAGGCATAGTCGGTGGATAAATCCAGCGACTCTTTTATACCTTCATTGATTGATTCAAGTTGATCGCCGTATATTGTTTTAATAACTTGAGGAATCCAAGTATTGGCACCAGCAAACTGATGTGTGCGCAGATTACCTTTCCTGCGACCATTCCCATCAACATCTAAAGCATCAAAAATACAAGCCCTTGCAGCCTCACTCTCTGATTGTGGCATGTGACAACTTTGACAAGTTTCTCCTTCCAATAATAGAGGAAACTCATCTGATAACCCAACTTCCATACTGTCTCTGTAAATGAGATCAGCAAATAAAGAGTTCTTCCATTCACTGTAAGTTCTCTCAATAGGCATAGGCAAGTCTGTTTCGACACCATCGTTCCAAAATTTTCTGGCAATACTCAACATTCCATTTTGTAAAATTTCAGGGGAAGAAATATCATGACACGACCCGCAAAATTCAGAAGACTGAATATGATTGGACCCTTCCCATGCATGGGGTGGAGTTGAGCCACCATCCATATAATCCTGTTCGTTGTATGGTCCGTTTCTGCAAGGACCGAATCCGCCTGATTCACAAGCCACATCATCAATCCAATTGTCACCATTTTGTAAAAAACCGGCTTCACCACCGGGGCCTATCGGCTCAATTCTGTGACAATAATGACAACTTACTCCACCATAATCATTCAGCTTACTTTCAGGCAGTATATAGTTACCTGTTAATTCACATCCATTAGGCCCATCTATAAAGGATTGGCTGGCTTTAGTTGGCTTAACATTGCCTCTGAACCAACCATCTGGAGTATGGCACCGCAGGCAAAAATCACCCACACCAGGAAGGTCATTATTGGCTACATCTAGTGCAGCCCAAAATAACGGGTCGCGGGTAGCATGGGCTTTCATTGACCCCATCCATGTTCTGTTAGGCATATTAATACTGTCATCTGCTACATTGCCTCCTTTGTGGCATCCTTGACAGTTCGAAGAGGGTTCTAATGAAAAGTTAAGACCTGGTTGTGTGCCATGTGGCGTGAAATCAATTTGACTGCCTGCATGAACTTGGACACTGGCAAGTAGCAGCACCAAGTATTTAAGAATTAATTTGTATGACATGTGAGTGGAAAGTGAATATTTAATATTATCTTTTCATTATATAGCACCCCATCAATAAATTCCTACCAATGTGTCGCATTTATTGTCAATCTCTACCAAATAATTGACACAGTACTCAGAAACTGATGATTGGTACAATGTGCTGGCGTACTTAACATGGACAGCAAGTGATCAGAAATTGATTTAGGTCACTTATTTAAATTAATCATAAGGAGAAAAAAATGAACTATTTAAAAGCTTTATTAATCGCTGTGTTTTTATTCGCACAATCTGCCATGGCCGCCGTCAACGTCAACAAAGCAGACGCTGCACAAATTGCCGAGGAACTCAAAGGCATTGGCTTGTCAAAGGCCACTGCCATTGTGGCTTACAGAACCCAGAACGGGCCTTTTAAAACAGTTGAGCAACTGACAGAAGTCAAAGGCATCGGCTTGAAAACTGTGGAAAAGAACCGCAGCGAAATTCTTTTGAAATGATTGAATAATCGATAAATGAAACCCAACTGTCTGATTATTCAGTTGGGTCTTTATTCTCGTCTGTATCTGAGCCTTTCAAATATTTGATAGTCACCTCACGAGAGCGGCGATTGATCAGTTGGTTTTGAATTTGTTCCTCAGTCAATAATTTTTCGGCCGAGTCTGATAAATGATTAAAGACTTCTTTGTAACTTTCGGTCAGGTTGTCTATCAGATCAGCGGTCTTAGCAAAATGATCTTCTACTTCGCTTTGATAACTGTCTAATTTTTCCTGAACCGCTTTGACTGATTGCTCTGATGAAGTTTTTTTACTGGCAAAATACATAAATAATGCACCAATAATCAATCCCAATGCACCCGCCATAACCATATTTAAAATCTGCTCCATATCAATTCCTCACTTCAATATCATCAATTAAGTCTTGTACCAGAACCCATGGCGCAACAGTCACAGCCATCAGCACACTGCGCCGAGCTATCCAATCCTTAGCATGTTCATCATGTGCTCGCTCTAATGAACCGTTTTCCATCCAGTTTTGAATTTGTTCCGCATTATCTTGGTGAATGGCCACAGCGACATCCAATAAATCCATGTTTTCTGTGACCTTAATGAGAATACCCTTGGCAAAATGTTTCTGTAGTTCTTGGAAACTGATGGGTGCCATTTGTTCGGCAAAACGAGTACGAGATGACTCCAGTGATTGGTTATTTGTTGGATCGATTTCCATGTTATTCCGTAATAAATTCTGGGGCTTCACGCCAAGGTTTTCTGTCAACATAACTTTGTAAACGTTGGATGGCTCCATAACAAAGGCGGTCATCTTTGGCTTCATAGCTCAAAAGCAATTGCTGTAAAGACTGTTTGAATGCTTCATCAGTTTTGGGGAAGTCAACATCACAAAAATCTTCTACAATCCACGATTGCACTTCAATGGCCTCATTGAAGTCAGAAATTTCTGCCAACACCGCGGCTTTGGTGTCCAGGTATGCCCATGGTATGGGCTCACTTGGGGCATACAAATTTTGTAGTTCAGCATAAACCTTCCATGCTTTTTGTCCATTGCGACAAGCTTTATCAGGCAAAGTGGATAACATCCAAGCATGGTCGTTGAATGCTGGTTTGACATCCCTACTTTGAGCCTTGTCTAACAATTCATAAGCTGCATCACAATTGAATGTTTCACCGTTTATTTCATATAAATTAAACAACGAAAGTCGATACATGGACTCACCATGGCCCGCTCCAGCTGCTTTGGTGAACCAGGTTTTGGCTTCGTCGTAGACTTTATCTCTGAATAACAATTGGGCTGTTTCAAACATGCCGTGGACGTAGCCCATTTCAGCAGATTTAAGAAACCACTCTTGGGCTTTTTCGAGGTTTTGATCAATGCCCATGGTACCTTGTGCAAATGCCGAACCAATGAAAAAAGCACTTTCCGCATGGCCTGACTCAACTTGCTGCAACAACGAATCAGGAATCACTGTTACCTCACTGTCATCAACCACTTCAGTGGCTTGCTCAGCTGTGGCTGCTGCGGCTGCCAGCAACATTACCAGCAGTATGTTTTTCATTGTTGTATCCATTGGCTAAACTTCTGACCTCGTTGTTGGTAATCGTCAAATGCATCGAAACTCGGCGCTCCAGGAGAGAGTAACACTGTATCCCCTGGTTTTGCTTGGTCTTTGGCATATTCGACCGCCTGTTTGAGATTTGGTTGCTTAATACATTGTGTTTTTATCTGCTGATTCAAGACAAGTTGATGTATTTTTTTGCTGTTTTCCCCACTGCAAATAATCATTTTAGGAGGATGCACCTCAATCGCCTCTACCCACCACTGCCAATCCACCCCTCGGTCAAAGCCACCAACCAATAAAATAGTTCGCGACGGATCGACTGTGCCCATGGCTGCAAAGGTTGAATGTGGCGTCGATGAAATGCTGTCATTGATGAATTTAACACCGTTAGACTCAGCCACGAGTTGTAATCTATGAGGCAATGGTTGAAATTGTTTGATGGCGTTGATGGCCATTTTAATGTCCAGACCCAACATCAATACAATGGCACAGACAGCTGCTGCATTGTGTAAATTATGCTGGCCTTTAAGTTGCCACCCATAGGCTGAAACCAAGGCCTTGTCTTGGTACATCAATACGCCATTGAGCTCATAAAATCCATGCTGATTGCCATAATAATCAGGCCGCTTTCGCAGTGGTTCAATCTGTAGCATTTTGGTGCTGTTCTCATCGGCAGCATTGAGCAAAACGCGTTTACTTTGACGCAGTAGCCGCCATTTATCGTGGTGGTATTGTTGCTCAGTTAAATGCCAATTCAAATGTTCTGAATACAAATTCAACAACACCCCAATATCAGCCTTGATGCTGCCATCATAGGCCTGATAACTGGATGTTTCTAACACCACGTAATCGAAACTCCCGGTACACTGAATCAATGGCAAACCAAAATTTCCCGCCAACACCACCTTGAAATCCATCGCCTCTAAAACGGCGGTTAACATGGCGGCTGTGGTGCTTTTTCCTTTGGTGCCAGTGATGGCTATGACTTGCCCGGATTTCTCATTATCAAACCACAGTGCAGCACTGCTGATGAGCTGGCATTTGGCCTGCTTTGCAGGCGCTTGGTAAGGGCTGATACCGGGTGATTTTACCACCACCTCAAATTGATTCAAAACCTCAACTGAGACTGGCACAGTGATGAAGCTAACACCCTTTGTGTGCTCATCAGGCACCTCATCTGCGCCACACAACACAGCAATCTCCATATTCGGACACCGTGCCAACAAATACGCCAAGGTGGCCTTGCCCTCGATGCCAAATCCCCAAATGGCTGTGGTTTTATTTTTCAGTGTCTCAAGCTTCATATTGAATGGCCTGACTGAAATTTCGTTTCGCTGGTATGTTATGGTCATTACTTGGCTGCATTATTGACATTTTATCCTGCTCAGTGGTTGGTGGTAAGACCCTGCTCCAAGCGATGATTTTTGGGTGGTTTTGCCAATCAGCATGTTGAGTCAATAGCATAACAGCCAATCGACATTCTTGTTGTTCTCCCACACATTCAAAAGGTTTGATACCCTCGATTCCCAACAAAGAGTCGAACAGCACATCGAGTGCTTGGTTATCAAATAGATTTTGTTTGAATATATCAAGCAGTTGCTGCCTTGTAATAAAGGGTGCCAGGCACAGAAAAACAAAAGCGCACTTCGGACACACACCACACCAATGGTGGCTGGTGTTTTGACTGCCTGTGAGGTGAAAGTTACGGTTACAACTAGAAAAGTAAGCAAAGTATTTTTCTGCTGACGCAAAACGCTTGATGATAGCCAGTTCTGAAAAGGGCCGCAACAATGAAAAACAATCCAAAGCCTCAGTGATATGAGTATGAATGATTAACTGCCAGTTGCGTTCATAAGCCAATGACTTGGAATATTGGTGGTTGATCCACTGGCCGCTGTCAGTTTGTAAGTTACCCACATCAGCGGAACGTTCATTAGAAAACACCACACTGTCAAAGTCGTACAACAAAGCCGCTACAACCGCCACACAGGCATTGATGGCAGTGATTGGAATGTGTCCGTTGTAAGCGCCCTGTTGGTTGACTTGTGCCAATTTTTTATCAACTTGGCGCTGGATTGATATTAATGGAAGGTTGGTTTTTTCAGCCACAGACATAATAAATTCTGATTGGCCCACGAGAAACAAACAGGCCTCCTCTTGCAACTGCTTGATGGCCTCTATGCAGACCAATGAATCTTTGCCACCACCAATGGCTACCAACGATCTTTGGCGCAGCTCGCAAGGTTCTGGCATGGGTGCTGGCGAGTGACCCTCAATCTTCACCCAATCCAACCAGCCTAAGTTGTTTTCATGACCCAATTCAGCCAAACCAGCTTGCCAGGTTGCTGTTAACCATTGCGCCTGTTGTTTAGTGGGTGCTTTGTGCTGAAAAGAAATGGATTTGGCCAGAGCGGTTTTGTAGTAACTGACCCCTGCCATCCAAAACAAACAATCGATGGCCGCATCGATGTTTTTTTGCTGTTTTAAATAACGCGCCTGATCGATATTTGCAAAGGTAAAAGTTTCAGTAAAGTCACCAAATTGCGCGTCAAAGTAGTGACAAGTCAATTGACCTGATTGTTGATTAAAATGCCAGGATTTGAATAAAAACCCTTTTTTTGAATTTTGCTCAGGCTGCACTGACATCAATCACCTGCTATGGTCATTTCTTCAATCAACCAAGAACCTGTATGGATTTTACTGCGCAAATCAAAATCAGCGCCAACCCCTGCTAAATTACTGAACATGTCTTTGAGGTTACCAGCTATGGTTAATTCACTGACTGGAAACTGAATTTCACCGTTTTCAACCCAGAAACCTGAGGCACCGCGAGAGTAGTCGCCGGTTACTGCATTCACACCCTGGCCCATCATTGAGGTTACAAATAAGCCACGGTCCATGGTTTTGATTAAGTTATCATCAAATTCGTTGTTACTTTGCACCATGATGTTGTGCGCGCCACCTGCATTACCGGTGGTTTCCAACCCCAACCTTCTGGCTGAATAAACTGAGAGTAAAAAACCGGTTAATGTACCGGACTCTATGATTAATCTTTGTTTGGTCTGCACACCATTGCTATCGAAGTTGCGACTGGCAAATCCGCCCAGAACAAACGGATCTTCAAACAGACTCAACCATTCTGGCAGAATTTGTTCATTCAAATCGTTTTTAAGGAAACTGGCTTCCTGGTACAAAGCACTGCCACTGATGGCTGAGAGCATATGACCAATCAGCGACTTGGCCATCGCTGGATCAAATAATACCGGTGCTTTACAAGATTTTATTTTTCTTGATCCAAGCCGCTCAAGCGTTCTTTGTGCAGCAATCTGACCGATGTCCTCAAGTGCAGGAAACCGAGATAAATCACGCTCGGCATCCCACCAGTATTCACGCTCCATCATGCCATCTTTCTCAGCAATACCAACCACACTGGCTGAGGCATTGCTGCCATGCTTTTCACCCAGAAAGTCATTGCTGTTGGCATAAATGCTGTGGCCTTCTCCGAGTTGCACATTGGCCTCATCTATGGTGATGGATTGACCGACAGATTGTGCATAGTCGATTGCACCTTGATGGGCTGCCAATGCCATATCAACCAGCGCTTCACCTTCAACCTCATTGTCAAAATAAGTACCCAGGTCTTTAAAATCAGTCGCCAATAAGCTTTTATCAGCCAGACCTGCCGCCTCATCGGCTTCAGTCAACCCAGCAATCGTCAGTGCCTTCTGAATCGTCAATTGTACATTCTCATCGTCGACCACTGCGGTCGAGGCTGAGCCTTTGGCTTGGTTTTTATAAGCCGTTATGATCATTGATTTGTCGACGTTGTTCTCAATGGTATCAACCTCACCCTCACGACAACTTATTGACACACCAGAGCCCTCTGAGTAAACCACCTCTGCTTCTGTTGCTCCTTGCTTCTTCAGCTCAGTTAAGACTTGTTCAATCAATGTTACAGACATATTTATTATTCCAGGCATGTTATTTTGGAGCAGCCATTTTACTTGATTTACTGACAATTTTGTCAAAATCATCAAGCCTTATCAATCAACTGAAAACAGGTTTTACAACAGCCTTACTTATGATTTTGTTAAGATATACGCTGCTATTAAATTGAGTGATTCCATGAGCAACAAAGACCAACAACCACACCCCTATGATGTCGAAGAAGAAGTATTGAGTAAAACTCAAAAGAAACAAGTGGTGCATGACTTGCAACAACTGGCCAAAGAAATCACCGCCATGCCAAAAAATAAACTCAAGCAAATTGATTTGCCCTCTGCTTTCACCGATGCCATCATTGAATCTAAGCGGATCACCAGTCACATTGCCAGAAAACGACATTTTCAATACATGGCCAAACTGTTATTAAAAGCCGATCATGAGGCCATCAGAACACAAATCATGCAGATTGAAAATCTTGATGGACATTACCAAATCCGTGATGCAGTGATTAATTTGTGGATCGAGCAAATGGGTGTTGATGACAAACCTTTGTTTGACTTTCTGTATCAACATTTTGATCACGAACAGTTGGGACATCTGCGCCAACATGTCAGGGCCCACATGAAAAAACCAGAAGACAGTGTCAAACGCAAAAAATTATTCCAAGCTTTACGCCAATTGGATCAGCAAACGGAATTACCCAACCCTCAAACCTTGGCTTAAATGCTTTTAAGCTTCAGATATTTTAAGGCCAACACCAGGAATGGTATGCAACAGCTGAGTTTCGAAAGGCTTATCAATGGTTTTTCGCAAGATGTAGAGATGACTTCTCAACACATCTGAATCAGGAATCAAATCACCCCATAATTGTTGTGCCAGTTGGTCTTTTGTCACGATTTCAGGTGATTTTTTCATCAATATCTTTAAAATTTGCAACCCTGTGGGTGAAACTTTGAGCTTTTGCTTATCTCGTGTTACTTCCATGGTACCCAAGTCAAACACCAGATCCCCCACCTTCAATGCTTTACTATCGAATTCTCCTCTGTGGCGCCTGATCATGGATTCAAGACGTGCAATCAACTCGTCGGGGTTGAATGGTTTGGCTAGGTAGTCATCAGCACCATTATCAAAACCTTTCAACTTGTCACCAATCTGGTCTCTGGCTGTTAACATAATGATAGGCACATCCGATTTGGCTTCTTTGCGTATTTTTTCACAAATATCAAAACCATCCATGCCTGGCAGCATCACATCTAAGATAATCGCATCATAAGGATTGGTAACTGCCAAATGCAAGCCGGTGATGCCATCTGCGGCAAAGTCGACAGTAAACTCGGCCATTTCAAGGTGGTCTGCGATGGTTTCAGCCAAAGCCGTGTGATCTTCTACAATTAATACATTTTTACTGGTCATGGTTTTTCTACTGTTCGTTACTTGCTAAAATTTCTGCGTTGTCTAAGGTTAATATGGCCTTGGTGCCATGGCCAAGCTCACTCTCAAATTTGATTGTCCATCCACATTGTCTACAAATCATATCGACAATTGATAAGCCCAAACCAAAACCTTTTTCAGCACCGTGCTCATCAACCCGATAAAACGGTTCCATGATGCGGTTCAACTGTTCTTGATTCATGCCTTTGCCCTGATCTTCAATGATGATGTTTGCACCTTCAATTTTAACCGATAAAGTGGCAGGGTCTTGTGAATAAATACATGCATTCCTGACCAAGTTGCTGACCACAATCGCAAACAGCTGTTCGGAAAGGTAAGCCTGAACCAAATGTGTTGGTTGCCAAGACAGTTGAATACTTCGTGGCTCAAACATTCTAATGGTGTCTTCAACCGTGGTTTTCAAGATGTCATTAACCAAAATCGGATGATCAGAAATTTCTATCACCTCATCTCTTGAAAGCATCAGCAAGGCTTCAATCAATGCCTGCATCTCTTCAATCATTGGCTGCATGCGGTTGATTAACCTTTGACTTTTTTCTGGCAAATTTTGTTTTCGCAACAAGTCCATCGACCCCCGTAACACAGTCAAAGGTGTTCGCAGCTCGTGTGATGCATACCTTGAAAAATTACGTTCACGGGTGATCATGGTCGATATGCGATGAGAAAACGCATCAAAACTATCAATTAGGGTGTTGACATCCACATGTCCCATTTTTTTGATGTCGTCAAATTTAAGATCATCCAGACCTGATTTTGAAATGTTGGCCTTTTCCAATCGATCAACCAGCTTAAGTACCGGAGAAAATGCCCTTTTCGAAAACAAATAAGACACAAAGGCAGGCACATAGACAATTAATAACACAATGATTAAAGGTGTTATGCCAAAGTACAAAGCCAGTTTGGAAACCTGTGCTTCTTCAAAGATCAGAAATAATTTTTGATTGTTTTTTTCCGTGATATAAACAATCGGTCTTTTTTCATTCAAATCAATCCGTTGGTATTGTTCAGTCACTTCTGTTAAAACTTCCGGCACCATGGAATAATCATCGTCATAAACCAGGTAACCAGTGAGGTTCATGGTTTTCGGCAGCGGAAAATCTTCATACTTATTGCGGTGTTCCCAAAAGAATTTAGCCTCGCCAATCAAGGCCTCTTTAATCAGAACGTCTTCAACCACTTTTGCCGCACCGATGACACCACCCACTGTGGCAATGCTGATAAACACCAACTGCACAAAAAAAACTTTATTTAAACGCCTGTGCATGGTGCCTTTGGCAGGCTTACTGCGTTTGGTTGTTTTAGGAATCGGGGTGCTCATTGACTTTTATTAAACAGATAGTGGGCAACAAGCCACTCACGCCCTTCATCGTACCCAAACAATTCAGCGCAGGACATAAAGAAAATACGCCACCGCTGGAACCAAAGTTTGGCATCTGACCCATAGACACGTTCAAAAATAGGCATGATTTTTTGCTTATTTTTATCCATGTTTGCTAACCAATGGTTGGATGTTTTTTCGTAATGTTGTCCAGAATTGATCCAGCGCTGTTCAATTTTCAAGTGTTGTTGAAAATTCAGAAATGTATCAGCTGCAGGCATCTGCCCACCACTGAAGAAATATTTGGCCATCCAATTATCGTCACCCTCTGCAATGAATGGATACATCAGATACCTGTGACAAAATACGTGTACAAACAATTTCCCTTCATCTTTTAACCAGCCTGAAATGTTATTGAAGAGGTTTTGGTAGTTTCTGACATGTTCAAACATTTCGATAGAAATAACCCGGTCAAATTTTTGTTCCAAACTCAACTCGTTGATATCACAAGTGATGATTTCAACATTATCGAAACCTTTTTCTTTGGCTTTTGCCATGATGTATCGACGTTGTGAGTTAGAATTAGAAACCCCAATTATTTTTGACTGCGGCAATTTTTCAGCCATGTAAAGGGTGATTGAGCCCCAGCCACAACCTAACTCGAGGATGTCTTGACCATCGGTGAATTGACCGCGCTCTAAATACAGTGCCAACATGTTTTCTTCGGCTTCATCCAATGACTCATTGCCGTGATAATAACAAGATGAATATTTACGTCTGGCACCCAAGGCATGGTGGTAAAAATCAGCGTCCACCTCGTAATGTTGTTCATTGGCTTTGTCTGTATCAATGGCCAAAGGTGATTGTTTGAGCTCCTCTAAGAAATCCGTATATCGCTGGCTGGCCAATTCAACATCATTGGCTTTTTCCTCTATCAGGCGCTGTCGGCATAGCTTTCTGATGCCTGCACGAACCAGTGAATCGGGTAAATAGCCCCGTTCAATCATATTAATCAGTGTTTTAATCATTGTTTAGGTATCCAGGGAATGAATGGACTGGTTTTTTCCATGTAGTCACGATAGGCTTGACCCCGTTTTTTTAGAGCCTGTTGTTCCGAGAAGGGAATGCCAGTGAGCTTCAGTAAAAACAGCAGCATCACAGCAACCACTAAGAATGACCACCAAAAATACTCAGAGTGCCACAGCAAAATGGGGTAGACAAACCAGTGCAGCCATTCGAAAAAGTAATTTGGGTGTCTTGAATAACGCCACAGGCCAATGTCACAAACTTGGCTGGAGTCGTTGTTCTTTTTAAATTTGTGTAGTTGGTGATCTGAAATGCTCACTCCGACCAAAGCACTCAAACCTAACAGTGCAGCAAATACCATTTGCGTCGATGACACCTCTGGCGAGGTCAAAACCCAGTAGGCTGTCAGTGAGAATATCACTGAGAGCATGGCTTGGAATTGAAAAAACGTGAGGAATTTCAGCTGCGTGTGCTCAGACCAATGCTCGCGTAAGTTTTGGTAGCGGCTGTCTTCGTGGTTAACATCGTAGCGCAACAGCAAATGATACAGCAATCGCCCGTACCAGGTCAGCGGGAAAATCATGACCATGATGACGTTGTTCAAAGGCGCATCGACCAACAACACATAGGTGACAGCACAAATAAGAATACCAAATGTCCAAGCGATATCCACGCTGTCAGCATTGCTGGTTCTTTTTTGTTGGTACCAAGCGATCAGTTGTATGGTCACACACAACAAAAAACCATAGAAAACAGGGTGATTAAACAATTGCATCAGAAGAATCCTTATCCTGCTGGGTGAACCAGACAATAAAAACAAAATATACCAGCCAGCTGATACCAATAAATGACATGGCATGCCACAGCACTGGAATTTGCGCGGCACCTAATTTTGCCGCTGATACATAACTCAACGGCGCACCAATTAACATGAACATGGCGCCTATTTTGGGGTGATTAAGCAGCCATTGCATGCCGGTTCTTACCGTCGCTCCAAAACCCACCCATAAAATCATAATCCATATGGGTGGCAGGAATGCCGCATCTAGTATTTTCAATTCGTAATTAACCATACCCCTTGCGTGTAATATCCCATCGATGACGAGGCCAAAGATGATACTGAATAAAACAATCTTAACATCAATTTTATTCAACGATTTTTTATAGATATTAATTCCAATCAACACCAATAAAACCACAAAACCAGGCCACAACAAATCATTGGCTGCACCCAGCACGCAGGTGAACCAGAGAACATTCAATAAAATGACATTAATCAAAGTCATTATGAAAACGCCTGAATAGAGGATCTGCGGTTCATTGGTTTGGCAAAAACCAAGTGAACATCGCTGATGGCACGCTCAATGAAGCCACCTTCGCAATAACTGAGGTAAAATCGCCACATGCGCTGGAAATCATCAGCGTATCCAGCCGCTTCAATCTGTGCCACATTTTGATTAAATTTATGTTGCCAGTCTCGCAGGGTGTAAGCATAACTTTCACCGAAGTCCTCGGCATTGACCAGTTTCATGTCGGTGCTGTTGGCATTGGCCGATAAGATGGCCCCTACAGACGGAATGAAACTGCCCGGAAAAATATATTTTTTTATGAAATCTACGGCATGAAGCGCCTGTTCGTAACGATGATCTTCAATGGTAATCGCCTGTATCAACCCCAAACCCTCGGGCTTGAGTAATTGTGCGCATTTCTTAAGGTAGGTTTCAAGATAATGATGGCCCACCGCTTCAATCATCTCAATGGATACCAATTTATCAAATTCACCTTCAAGTAAACGGTAATCTTTTTTCAACAGTGTGATTTTGTTTTCCAGGCCCAAAGCCTTGATCTTGGCCGCTGCATAAGCATGTTGTTCGTTAGAAATGGTTGTGGTGGTCACTTTACAGCCATAATTTTGTGCTGCATAAATAGCAAAACCTCCCCAACCGGTACCAATCTCAACCAAATGATCACTTGCCTGTAAGTCCAACTTTTCGCAAATCACCCGGAGCTTCCTCTCACTGGCTATTTCCAATTCTTCATCTGGTCTTGCATATATTGCCGATGAGTACATCATGCGCGAATCTAAAAATTGCTCGAACAAATCATTACCCAGATCATAATGACCAGCGATGTTTTTACGACTACCTTCAAGGGTATTCTTATTAAAAAAGTGGCCTATTTTTAATAAAGCGTTTTTGAATTTGGCACTGCCACCTTCCATGTCATCTAATAGATCACGGTTGCGAACAAAAACTTGAATCAATTTGGTCAAATCAGGACAATCCCAATCGCCGGCTATGTATGATTCCGCAGCACCAATGCTGCCTTGAAAAGCCACTTCAGAGTAAAAGTTTTGGTTGTTTAGCTGGATCTGCGCATGACAGTCTGATGCTGCATCGCCAAAAACCATATCGCGGCCGTTTTCAGTAATGGTCAGCTGTGCATGAGATAAGGACTTTAATTGTTTAAGGACTTGTTTTTTAATGAAAGATTTCACAATACCTGTTTTCGCGTTGATTTTGTTAGCGGATTTGCTGGTTATGGTGTCGACTTGGTTCATCATTTCTTTCTCCGATGAACACTGGCTCATCTGTTATTTTTCAGGTTTCTTGGTGGCTGGATGGTCAAAAATGGGTACTTTTTTAATCCACAGTTTGAAGGCTTGCCAATAAATACCTAGGGACATTTTCCAACATTGAAACGGCCTACTAAATACCACCCTATTCACCTCATTTTCCATAATGGGTGTGATATTAGTGTCTAAAACCACATTCATAACATTCACGTCATTTTTATTCAAAGACATCTTAATTGATAAATGCTCTTTTTCCACCCTAAACTTCCAACAATAATGCACATCCATTGGCACAAAGGGTGAAATGTGAAACTGTTTATCAAATTCAAAAACATGGTGATTATCTGCAGCATCCAAAATGGTTTTATGATCCAAAAAATCGTGCAGATACAAGTGTTTTTCACCCCAAGGCGTGTTGTTAATCTCAGATACAATATAAAGTAACTGTCGGTCTTGGTAACAAAAATAAAAATTGACAGAATTAAAGCCGTAACCCAGAAACCTAGGATGGGTAAAAAGCCAAGCATCACCTTCATAATCCTTGCCTGTCTTTTGTTTTATAAAAGCACTGAGCTTGGTTATGATTGGTTGTGATGATGGGTTGATGTAGTCTTTATCATGAATTGCCGTGATGCCCCATTTGTTGTGGGCAAATAGTTTGGACTGGCCTGCTAAATCATCGAGGTGTTTCAAATCCAAAAAAAACCAGCACATGCGGTATTTGAAACGGTGATTTTTTGGTGTTCTGCGGCTATGTATCACAAATCCGTCGGCTTTTGACAATTTTGTATAGACCTGACAGTGACTGTTCGAGGGTGCCGGCTTAGTCATAATTGCTTAATCAAATCAGCCACTTCAACACCGCTTCTTGCGCCATCTTCATGAAATCCCCAACCCAAATAAGCGCCACAGTAATAACTGTTGTTATTGCCTTGTATTTGACTGATGCTTTGTTGTGCTGTTAAAGTTTTTCGGTTGTAAACTGGGTGGTGGTAGGTTTTGTTTAACAGTTTTTTTTCTGACTTGATGTACTCGCTTTGATTAAGACTGACAATCACGGGGGTTTTACATGGCAGTGATTGCAATAAATTCATGTAATAATTAACTGTACATGCCGCTTTTGGCTCCCTGTGCTTGTTAACACTCCAGCTCGCCCAGGCATGTTTGTTGGTTGGTAATAAACTGGCATCTGTGTGTAAGTCCATTTGATTCTCTACGTATTCAATGGCTGCCATTGACTGACGTTCCTGTTCGGTGGGTCCCTCTAGAATCTTTAAAACTGTATCGGTGTGAGTTGCAAAAACAACCGCATCAAATATCTGTTCAGTACCCGCTGCGTGAACGGTAACTTGATTAGCTTTTCTGCTGACTTTATCAACTGCTACACCTGTAACATGTTGTCCTTGCATGTTTTCGGCAATCGCTTTTACGTATTGCTCAGATCCGCCTTTGATGGTTCGCCATTCCGGCCTTTGATTGATTTGCAGCATTTGATGGTTTTTCATAAACTGCAGCATGTAAACCAAGGGGTAATCTTTGACCGAATTAAAATCGCCCGACCACAATGCACTGACCATTGGTATGATGTGCTCATTGATAAAATAGTCACTGTAATTATTTTCAACCAAATACTCGTACACACTGACATCCGATGAGGTATTGAGCAAACCTTCAGCTGCAGTATAAAAACGTTTTATGTCCCAAATCATGCGGTAAAATTTTGGATTAAACAAATTTCGTTTTTGGCAAAATAAAGTCCTTAAGCTGGTTGCATTGTATTCCAGGCCACTCTCGCGATTGGCAACCGCAAAACTCATGTCAGATTTAATTGATTCGACGCCATACTTATCGATAACTCGACAAAAGTTGGTGTAGACGTCTTGGTTAAATACAATGAAGCCAGTATCCACTTTGATGGTTTGACCATCGACACTGACAGTTTGAGTGTTGGCGTGTCCACCTAAGTAGTCGGCCGCTTCGAACAAAGTATAGTCACAATGACCATTGAGGCCATCAGCAGCCATCAATCCACTCACCCCTCCACCAATAATCGCAACCTTCATGAATCAGCTCTGATTTGTTTCTTGGCCAATAAGGTTGGATTGGGTGCTTTCATGTCCCAGACCAAACCCAGCTTGTTCATTACCCACAATATGTAGTAGCTGAAGTCTAATTGCCACCACGTAAAGCCCTGTTTGACTGAACCAGGATTACAATGGTGGTTGTTATGCCAACCCTCACCCAAAGTAAAAATAGCCAAAATGAAATTATTGCGGCTGTCGTCCTGAGTCTCATAAGTTCTGAAACCAAAAATATGTGCCAATGAATTGATGCAGTATGTGATGTGTGACAGCAAAACAGTTGATATGAAATAACCCCAAATCAACATTTGTCCAGCACTGCTTCCCAGCTCCGGATGTGACTTGGCCAAATAACTCCCTAACATAAACAGGCCAGTGGCATATATGATTGGGAATAAGATATCAAAACGGTCAATAAACCGCAGTTCTGGAAACTTCTCTAAGTCTTTGACATACTGTGATTTGGTGGCAAAGTTTTTCTTCATCAAAAACCATTTTAAATGACTGTGCCAAAACCCATTTCTGGGCGAATGGGTATCCTTTTCGCCATCGGCATGGATGTGGTGGTGACGGTGATGTGCAGCCCACCAGATGGGCCCACGCTGAGTTGCGGTCGCACCAATAACGGCAAACAGGCCTTGCACGATACGTGATGTTTTGAATGATTTGTGCGAAAAATAGCGGTGGTAAAAGGCAGTGATGGCAAACATCCTGATGACATATGACAAAACACATACCAACAGCGCCACCCATGAAAAGCCTACATAAAACACAAACAAACAAGCAAGGTGTATGGCTATAAAGGGAATGATTCGAGTCCAATCTATGTCATCTGAATCGGCTAACAATTCGACTTGGCTTTGTGAGTTGTCGAACCATTTTGAGAAAAAATTTTTCATTCTGGGTCGTTTATTTTAATTCCAGCATGGTAGCAAGCATTGGTGAAAAAATTGTGAACCGCTGAACCGGTCAAGTATTCAGTTCACATTGATTACACACATATTAAACTATTATGGCAACTTTTATTAATAAACATTATAAATGTCATGAAAGTTTTAATCGTTGTTTTACTGGCTACACTCACATTGTATGCATGCAGCAGAACGCCACAATTGAAGCCTAACCGTACAGCAGCGCTTTATTTTGAGCAATTGAATGAAACCCCAGCAACATCCGATCAGGATGTCAAAAAGGTTTTTAACCAAATATATGCTGATTACAAACAAGGCGCCACTGAAGACAATATCAGAGCAGTTTATGCTGATGACCTGTATTTCAATGACACTTTCAAAATCATCACGAACATCGACGATTTGGTTCATTACATGTCACAATCAGCTGGTCAAGTAAACAGTACAACAGTCGACATTCTCGATGTTATTCGCAGCGAACATGATTATTTTGTTAGGTGGTCGATGAAAATTGATACCACTATCAGTGGCAAAGACATTTTTTCACACTCCATTGGCATGACTCAGCTGCGTTTCGACGAACAGGGTAAAGTTATTTTTCACCAAGACTTTTGGGATTCATCCGAGGCGTTTTTTGAACACTTACCAATGATGGGAAGATTTGTCAAAAAAGTCAAAACCATGTTATAACTACTATTATGAAACTTTTTATTATTGCACTAACTCTCACTTTCAGCACTTCAACGCTGGCTGTTGAAGCACTGCCTGAGTCAATTGAAAAAAACCAAACTTCATTCGAAAGGTGTAACAGCTACACCCTTCGTTACGGCTTGTTTTTCAAAATTGCTGAGATCGGTTGGTATGCCGAGAATTGTGATGTCAATCAACCCATCCTTGAGATAGGCAATAAAATTGTACGCTTTCATTACTTCAGGGACGTCAAAGCAGACTTTTTTAAGGAAAGTGCAGAAGATTTTTTTGTTAAAAATTTGACGGGGGAACAAAAACGCCCAGAACTGATAGAAGACTTAAAGAAATTCAATAACAGTTACACTGGTATCAAACCTGGCGAATACTTCGATTTGTTTCACCAAGACAAGGAAAAACTCAGTTTGTTTCGAAACAGTCAATTACTTGGCTCTACCAACAACCAAGACTTGGCCGTTAATTACTTCAATATTTGGTTTGGTAAAGAACCCGTGATTGATAAACTAAAGAAAGCTTTCAACTGATTCGGTAGCTGTTATAAAAGCCACACGATTTCTGCCTGCTGCTTTCGCTCCATACAACCTTTCATCAGCTTTTTTCAACATATTGGAGACTTCAGCCTGTTCTGCCCTAACAAAGTCGATACCAGCACTGACAGAAACACCCCCTCGCTGAAAACAACCGTCTACAGCAATGTCTTCCGTGGCTGATCTGATTTGCTCTGCCACTTCTTTGGCTTCACTGTCATCATCAATGAACATAAACAACGCAAATTCCTCACCGCCCAAGCGAAAACAAAAACTGCCCTCAGGGCTGAATTGCTGCATCAGTTGAGAAAACTTAATCAATACTTCATCACCCGCTGCATGACCGTGATTATCATTAACAGCTTTGAATTTATCTAAATCAAAAAGAATCAATGCAAGCGACTCTTTTGCGGTATCATTTTGATTCAACATTTGGTCAAAATAGTCATACATCATTGTGCGGTTATACAGACCAGTCAAATGATCATGAATGGCCAGTTTTCTTAGTTTTAACTTGGCATTTCGATTGGCTCTTTCATAGCTATGAGATATACCCCAAAACAACAAAGCGCAGATGATAATATTGGCATAAGCCACTTTCTGTTCAAGCACCTCATGACCGCTGAATCCAGAGAAAAATATCCAAGTTGATAAGGTATAAAAGCAAGCTGTGATAATGAAGCCTAATTTAACGCCCAACAGCAAATAAGATGCCAGTGGTATCACCAACGCCCATGAAAATATGGTGATTGAAACACCCTCTGTAGAGAATGCAAACATCATGATACTGAAAAAAATAATCACATAAATCAACGCCAGACGTCTGAAGCCTCGTTCATTTTGGTTGCGAATGACCTTGAGCAATAGCCACAAAGAAATCAATGCCACTACGAACTCAATGGCTGCCAACAAAGACAGGCCTCTGATTTGATTAATCACAGCGAAAATTACACCAGAAACAGAAGTGAAAATCAAAATGACTTGAAACACCCGCTGCTTATTCTTATCCAACTCATCGACCATCAATTGAATCACGCCCCCTCTAATCACACAGGTATTATTATACAACAATCCTTGATTACGAAAGCACTGGAATCAAAGCGATTGAGTTATTTTTAAAGCAATTTTGAAGGATAAGGTTCGAAATATTTTTGTTCTAACAATGACTCTTTAGTAGATACTTTTATGCATTCCAGCAGTGCTTCAATGACCTTTGATTTATTGAACAACTGATTTTGATATTGGTTTATCATGGCCTCTAAATTAAGCACTTGCTGTGCCTGCAACAGAGGCTCCAGCTCATTCAACACGTGACACATCACCGCAACGTGATTGTTGCGCTGTGGTCGCGCCGCCAAACAGTCTCTGTATATGGCCTCATAGCTATTCAATAGATGACTGTTATTGCTGTTATTAGCATCTGCCAACAACTGGTCCAGTTGATGCAACAGCGGCTCTGAATGTGCTTTGAACAGCAACCAATACCGGCGATGAAAATCTTTAAGGCTTTTGACTGATGGTGATATCAGTACATTTTTTTGCCAATCTGAATGGGCAAACACACGAGTTAAAAAATGAGCACGAACTTCACTGTCAGCAAGACAGCTCGCTTCTTCCACAGGCAAGCTGGGATGGTTTTTAATCACCTGGGTACTGAATGCACCTCCAGCAACGCCAATCTGGTTCTCGCCATCCTCACAGAAAACTTTGACCTTATGCAAACCACAGCTGGGTGACTTCTGCATAAAAATATAACCACAAAAAGTTTCAAGTTCGGGAATGTATTGATCAGCCAATAGATGTAACTTATGGGTATGATCAAGGTTCGGATTGTTGACTGCCCTCACCCTGATTTTGTTCTCAACCTGAACCAAGTTAATGGGTTCTCGTGGCACACCCAAACCCACTTCGACTTCTGGACAAATAGGCTGAAAATCAAACCACTCGCTGAACGCATCAGTCATCCATTGGGCATGTTTGTGTCCACCGTCATACCTAACGTTTTGACCCAACAAACATGCACTGACACCAACCTTTATTTTATCCACAATCTGACAATCACAGCACTGAATACATTATTCTAACATGCTGCCACTGCCACTTTTTTAAGCAGCTCTGACAACAGAACAAAATTTCAAAGTCGATTAACAATCAGGTTATTGATCAGTTAATATTTTTTTCCTCTGGCTTTGTTCTTTTTTCCAAATGAATTTGATTTGGCTTTCTTTTTACCTTTATTGACCGGTTTGCGACGACGTTTAGGGCTGGCAGGTTTTCGGCTTGATGGCGATGACTTTTTGGCTGTTTGTTGCGCTCGTTTGATTTCACTTTTGCGCCCGCATAATCTAGCCTGCCACAAAATATCCATAACCTCTTTTGGCATGTCAGCGGGCAAATCAACAGTGGTCACATCATCGTATATTTCTATTTGGCCGACATACTCTCGGTCTAATTCGGCCTCATTACATATCATTCCAACCACATGAGTTGGTTTGACACGCTGATTGCGACCCGCATTCAATACATACCTTTCCATTTCCACATCAGGATGCGTAATCAATGGCACTGGCTTGGTATCAATGATTTCCGAACCGCTTTTTCTGATCGGTCGTTTTTCATCACGCAGCTGGTCTGAGCCCTGAGCGCGTGCATGCTTTTCACCTTTGGTCTCAGTAATGAACAAACCTTTATCGCCATGATTCATGTAGGCCAATGCTGCTGCTATTTGATTGCTTTCAAAGTCGGTTTCTTGTTGTAACTCAGCCACCAAGTTATTATAAAGAGACAAATCTTTAGCAGCCAAAGTTTCAATGATCTGATTTTTAAAACGTTGCATGCGATTGTCATTGATATCAGCAACTGATGGTATGTTCATTGGTTTGATTGGTTGATTGGTGGCCTTTTCAATCATACGCAACATCCTTTGCTCACGTTTGGTGATGAATAAAATGGCCTCACCTGAACGCCCTGCTCGACCCGTTCTGCCAATGCGATGAACATATGACTCGGTATCGTATGGAATGTCATAGTTGATGACGTGACTGATTCTCTCTACATCCAAGCCTCTTGCCACAACGTCGGTGCCAATCAGTATATCAATCACGCCTTTCTTCAGTTTTGAAACCAAACGCTCACGCTGTTTCTGTATCATATCGCCATTCAATGCTTCGGCAGAAAAGCCCCTGGCTTGTAATTTTTCTGCCAGCTCTTCAGTGGCCATTTTGGTGCGCACAAAAATTAACACGCCATCAAATTCTTCAATTTCCAGGACCCGCGTCAATGCTTCTAATTTTTTAATGCCACTGACCATCCAAAACCGTTGATTGATATTTTTTGCGGTGGTGGTTTGGGTTTTGATTTTGATATCAACCGGGTTATTTAAATGGTTAACAGCAACTTTTTTCACTTCCTTGGGCATGGTGGCTGAAAACAACGCAATTTGTCGTTCATCAGGTGTGTGGCTCAATATCCAATCCACATCATCTATGAAACCCATGCGCAACATTTCATCGGCTTCATCCAAAACCAATGTCTGCAAGCCATCTAGCTTCAATGTTTTGCGACGCATGTGATCCATCACCCTACCTGGTGTTCCCACTACCACTTGCACACCACGTTTAAGCTGCTTTAATTGGATGGTATAACTTTGACCACCATAAATCGGTAACACATGAAAATCATCGATGTGCCTGGCATAAGCTTGAAATGCTTCTGCCACTTGAATGGCTAACTCACGGGTAGGAGTCAATACCAACACCTGAACTTGTTTGGCTTTTAAGTCAATTTTTGACAAGATGGGTAACGCAAAAGCAGCGGTTTTACCGGTACCAGTTTGCGCTTGTCCTAAAACATCTTTGCCAGATAATATGGGCGGTATACTGGCCGACTGAATAGGCGATGGCTGTTCATAACCATTTTCTTTGACTGCTTTTAAAATTGGACTGGATAAACCCAGTTCTTCGAATGTGTTAACAGGTGTTGATTGTGACATATAGTACGATGCGAGGCCGCAAGAAAAGTGAGCGGATTATATAGCAAGCACCACAAAATAGCTCACTTTGCACGGCTTAATTAGTTAATTATTCACCAAACTCATGTCATTTTTATACATTTTCATCAACTTGGCATCCATCACTTTGAACCACAACGGTGGAAAGTAAGCCAAAACAAACATGCCCATGTAGCCAGTTGGCAGCTGTGGTGCCTCTTCAAAATGCCGTAAACTTTGATAATGCCTAGATGGGTTGGCATGGTGATCTGAATGTCTTTGTAGGTGAAACAACAACAAATTAGAAATCAAATGATTTGAATTCCAAGAATGTTTGGGTTGGCATTTCTCATACTTGCCATTGTCTAATTTCCGTCGCAGCAAGCCATAGTGCTCGATGTAATTAGCACTGGTTAATTGCCACCACACCAAAGGCGCTTGCAGCAGCATCACCAACAAAGCTGCCCACCCAAGAATGTAAGTCAACACAGCATAAATGATCACCGTTAACAAATAGGAATGGATGATTTGATTGTCGGCTGAATACCAAGGTAAACCTTTGCGTTTTAAACGCGCTGTTTCAATCCGCCATGAGCGCTTTACACCACCTGGAAATTCACGCAATACAAAACGATAAATACTCTCACCCATTTTGGCACTGGCGGTGTCCTCTGGCGTGGCGACATCACGGTGGTGTCCTGCGTTGTGTTCGATGTTGAAGTGGCCATAGGCACCTGTGGCCAATGCCAATTTGGCCAAGTTTTTATCTAGGCGACTTTTTTTATGGCCTAACTCATGGCCTAAATTAACCGCCAACCCACCAAACACGCCCAATGTCATCAATAGCATCACTTGCATCCACCAAGCCAAAGGTTCAGTGACCATGTATGCCACCAATGAGGTGAACACCAGGAAATGAATCGGTAGCATCAAATACAAAATCCAATTGTAATAACTGTTTTTTTCTAAAGTTGGAACATCAGCTTCCGAAGGATTGCTTTCATCAGCAGAAAACACGAAATCCAATGCCGGCACCACCAGATAAATGAACAACAACGGCACCACCAACATGATGGATTGATCAGTTAATTCATACAAAACGACCCCTGACAAGCCCATCAAAGGCACCAGGGTTGAAAGTATCCATAAGTATTTTTTTGGCTTTTGTTTGTGCATGGCGGATGGCATTGATTTACAGTTGAATGATGGTAATATTACTACTGACTGACCGTTCGGTCAATATTTACTTTGAGTTTTATGCAACAGGTCAGTTAAAGGCATATATATTTTGGGCTTTCTGGTGATGCAACACTCAATCTTTGCGTTGTTCACACAGTCAATTCAAAGCCCAGACGAGGAAACTGGCTTTAAGGTCATTCCCTGATAAAGATTTATGAGTTATGATATTAAATGAATACAAAACCCACTTGAAATATGCTGATAAAAGCAAATATTAGACATTGAGATAAAATAAATGAACTATGTCAAATAAAAATAACAAACACGAATTGGGTGCTGAGTTACTAGAACAAACAGACACTGAATTCAAAGAACCGAAAATGTATAAAGTCATGCTTTTGAACGATGACTACACGCCCATGGACTTCGTGATTGAAGTGTTACAAAAGTTTTTCGATATGGATGAACAGAAAGCCACACAAATCATGCTACATGTGCACACCCGTGGACAAGGCTTATGTGGCATTTATACCCACGAAGTGGCTGAAACCAAAACTGCTTTAGTCAATGAATATGCCAGAGAATACGAACACCCTTTGTTGTGTGTCGCGGAGGTGGTCTGATGCTTGATATTCACCTAGACCAAAGTATCAACCAAGTTTATAAGTATGCCCGCAAAAGGCGCCATGAATTATTAACCATGGAACACTTGATGCTTGCTTTGTTGACCAACAAACATGCCAAACATGTATTGAATACAGTCGGTGCAGATATACAGTTATTACAACAAGAATTAGAAGTGCTGATTGGTCAACACGTCAAAATTTTACCAGCAGAAACTGAGTTAGAAACACAACCCACATTGGCATTCAGGCGAGTCATCCAGCGTGCTATTTACTCAGCCCAATCAGCTGAATTGAAAAGCGTCAGCGGTGACCGAGTTTTGGTTGCGATGTTTGATGAGATGGATTCTCATGTGGTTTATTTGCTGAATAAACAAGGCATCACACGTTTTGACGTGGTGCGTTGTATCGCCCACGGTGATGAAGCCAGCAGTGAAGATGCGCTGCAGCCAGACACCATTGATCAAAACCAAGACGAGTCAGCAGATACTGAAAACAAAGACAGCGGAAAAGAGTTTTTAATAGACCTCAATGCCAAAGCGGCAGCAGGTGAAATTGACCCCTTGATAGGTCGTTCTTCTGAACTGGAAAGGATGGTGCAAATTTTAATGCGGCGTTCAAAAAACAACCCCTTACTGGTTGGTGAACCAGGCGTGGGTAAAACCGCCATTGCAGAAGGACTGGCCTTGAATGTGGTCAACAAAAACGTACCGGAAGTGATGCAGGATGCTCATGTGTTTGCACTGGATTTAGGCGGCTTATTGGCGGGGACGAAATACCGTGGCGATTTTGAAAAACGCCTTAAAGCGGTGATTAAGTACATCCAAGGTATTGAGCATGCCATCATGTTTATTGATGAGATTCACACAATCATCGGCGCCGGTGCTGTTTCCGGCGGCTCACTGGACGCATCTAACCTGCTGAAGCCAGCCTTGAGCCAGGGCAAACTGCGTTGTATTGGAGCCACCACGCATGACGAAGTGAGGACTGTGTTTGATCGTGACCGCGCACTGTCAAGGCGTTTTCAGAAAATCACAGTGAACGAACCTACGCAAGATGAAGCGATTGAGATACTCACCGGCTTACAACCTCATTTTGAATCCTATCATGGGGTTAATTACGAGTGCGATGCGATCAAAGCAGCGGTTAAATTATCGGCCAAACACATCAGCGATAAATTCTTACCGGATAAGGCCATAGATGCCATCGATGAAGCAGGTTCATGGCAAAAAATCCAAGGTTTACAACAAGATGCAATCAATGCAAGCGACATCAAACGCGTGGTTGCTTCCATTGCCAAAATTCCAGTTGATGACATCAGCCAAGAAGACGGTCAAAAATTGCAGTCCATAGAACGCAACCTACAACACGTCATATTTGGACAAGATGAAGCCATTGAAATCTTATCTGATGCGATAAAAATGGCCAGAGCTGGGCTGAACAGGGACAACCGCACAGTGGCAAATTTAATATTTGCAGGCCCAACAGGTGTAGGCAAAACAGAGGTGGTAAAACAATTGTCTCATCACCTTGGGTTAAAACTTATCCGTTTTGATATGTCCGAATACATGGAACCTCACACTGTAGCTAAAATGATTGGTGCACCGCCAGGTTATGTAGGCCATGAACAAGGAGGTCTGTTGACCGATAAAGTGCATCAAACCCCACATGCCATTGTCCTTTTGGACGAGATAGAAAAAGCCCATCCAGATGTCATGAACATATTGTTACAAGTCATGGACAACGGCAAATTAACAGACTCCAATGGTCGCGAAACCGATTTCAGGAATGTGCTGTTGGTTATGACCACCAATGCCGGTGCTTCAGTCTTTGGTCAAAACAGTTTTGGCTTCCTCACCCAAGACCGCAGTACCGATGCGATGATTGAATTGAATCGCCATTTCACCCCAGAATTTCGCAACAGACTGGATGCCATCGTTCCGTTCAAGGCTCTTGAGAAAGAACACATCGAGAAGATTGTCGATAAAATCATGATTGAACTTGAACAACAACTGACAGATCCAGGCATCACTTTCAGTATCACCCAGGCTGCCAGAATTTGGTTGGTTGAAAAAGGTTATAACCCAGAAATGGGCGCCAGACCGATGCAACGAGCGATTGATCAGTACGTCAAGAAACCATTGGTTGATGACATCTTGTTTGGTAAGTTAAAGCAAGGCGGTTTGGTCAAAGTCAGCGTGGTGGATGATGCTTTGAGCTTCGATATCGTTCCCAATACACTGATGCTGTCAGCGACTCAAGAGTCATCAACTGAACATTAAAAAAAGCCCTGAGAAGGGCTTTTTTTTTAGAAAATTATTTACTGCGGAACGTGATTCGCCCCTTACTTAAATCATAAGGTGTGAGTTCAACGGTAACGGTGTCACCAGTTAAAATTCTGATGTAGTGTTTGCGCATGCGACCAGAGATGTGAGCAGTCACGATGTGACCGTTTTCTAATTCAACCCTGAACATGGTATTGGGTAAGGTATCAATGACTTTACCTTCCAATTCAATTACGTCTTCTTTCGCCATAAAAACTAAATAATTTCCTAAAGTAATAAAAAGTGCGTATTCTAACAGATATAACGCAGCGCTGCATGATTCTTATCGATACCGATTCAGACACAGTTCAGTTATTCAAACCCGTTCTCAAAAATCAAATCAGTAAATAAAGGTGTTATAACATCTGCACTGAATTCATCACCGCCATTTTCAGAACCTGTCAATACAACCTGACCTGCTTGAGGTGCCGCATTTGTGGTGAATGAAAAACTGTACAACTCACCCCAATCCAGTGTATTTTCAGGCGGCGCTTGCAAGATCAGTTCATTAGAGTCACGGATGAACCCCCAATCATTGGCAGCCAATTCATCGGTATCCGCGAACACGAAATCACTGAATGATGCCAAGTCTGCCAAAACCAAGGTGATGGTTTGGACCTGTGGGTCATAATCATGGTTCTCAACCATGTAATTGTAGCGATAAGTACCATCTTTTAAATCAATCACCTTCACTGCGACAGTCAAATGTCCCTCACCTGCTTGCAATAAACGCTGCGATGCCGTGCCCGCTGCCAAATCAAAAGTGTTTGGAGTCACATACTGATCACTGGCAGGTCCATTGATAAAGGCAGTGGTGGAATTGGTTATCCATGCATTGCCGTTTGGCGTGAATTGATAACCGCGATAACCCATGGAGTTATAAATATCAATGTCATCTCTGATCACATACCAAGATGATATGTAATAATCCAGGTTGGTATCAGCAAAATCAGCTTCTGCCACCACCATGCGGTTTTCATCGGTGCCGTTGGAATTGGTATCCTGACTGCCATCACCGCCAGCAGGTACTTGGTCAAAAAACGAACCGGTGCTCTGCCACAGGCCACTGAAGGCCTCTATTTCAGCTTTGGGGCCCAAGTGTGATGGGCTGTCATTGTTGCCCACACTGTAGGTGTCTTCACAAGTTGGATATAATATTTGCCCACCGCTGCAGGCACAGAAAGTATTGACGGTAAAAAAGGCATGTTTTAAACCAGAGGTGCCAATTTGTTCAAAACGGTTGTCTATTTCACGGTACATGCTCCAATACAAGTATGGATGTTGGTCGTTGTCATAAGGTGGATTCACGCCTGTGAATTTGCGCCACCATGCCACATCTGAATCAGCCACATTTTTAAGTGTCGCACTGGGTGTGAATACCACGTGGTCATTGCCTATGCTCCTGACATATTGTGCACTCATGGCAATCAACTGCACATCAATGGGGTTGTTTTCATCCGGCCAGCCACCGCTGGTGCAACCACCTAATATATATGCTTGGTCTTTGACATAATTGGTCGGAATACTGACCTGGTTGCTCATGTGGGCATGACCAACCACCATTTGGCCTAAATATGATTTACCCAGTTTATCAGCCAACCATTGACTGATCCTTAAGTCCATGTTGTTGAATTCAACCATGGATTTGTTGTTGTTAAATCCTGCGTGTATATGATCTAAATTAAACAGCACATCGCCACCCTCATTGATCACTTCTAAGGCCGTTAACTCTCCTGCCTTCAGCGCCCTTTTGACCGGTTGAATGGTCAAGTTTCTGAAACTGATCAAATCACCCTCGCTGCGCCAACTGAAATCCGCTTCCAGCAACAACTGACCAGTTGGAACGCCTTTGAGGCCATCATCTGGCACATAAAGATCCAAGCCACCGGCTTGACTGACTGGAATGACGAGTTCATTCAAACTCCAGTCTTTCGACCTGGTTTTGATGCCATCTTCGACCTCAATACCCAAATCATGCAACAACTCATAAAAGAAGTACAATTTTAATTGTCCACCATCTGCTCGGTAGTTGTGGTTATCTTTGGATTCAGCGCTACAAATAAAGGCCAAAATGGTCAGTATAATTGTTGGTATGATTGTTTTCATGGGCTATGGATCATTTGTTTAACTCAATGATTATAATACTGCCTGATAAGCAGAAAAAAGTGAAATTAACTAAATTTGCCAATTTATTGGTGATTTTTTTTGGCTTTTGAGAAACTCGTTACATTTTGAGAAATGTTGACAACCCAAAAACCCACGGTGGGCAGATAATGGCGAGGGATGTGGGGCTTTTAATATCAGGTGTTGATCGGTATCGATGTGAGCGCCTTTCTTTTGGGCGTAACTGCCCCACAGCATGAAAACCACCTGTTTTCGCTGCTCATTGATGACGTGAATGATGCGATCAGTGAATCTTTCCCAGCCTCGGCCCTGATGACTGCCTGCTTGTGCCTGTTCAACTGTAAGCACTGAATTAAGTAAAAGTACGCCTTGATTGGCCCAACTTTGTAGGTTGCCCGTGTGATTTATTACGCCCAAATCCTCAGCTAATTCTTTGAATATGTTTCTCAATGATGGCGGAATCTTTACCTCATCTGGTACTGAAAATGACAAGCCATGGGCTTGACCAGGTCCATGGTAGGGGTCTTGCCCTAAGATCACCACTTTGACCTGGTCAAGTGGTGTGCTGTTCAATGCATTAAAGATCAAACTACCGGGTGGAAAAATCACTTTACCGGCCTGTTTCTGTTCTAATAAAAAGGCTTTCAAGTCTTGTATGTAAGGTTGCTGAAATTCTGTTTCCAAATGCTGCAACCAGCTGGCATCAATCTGAGGTTGCATTGAGGATCAGTTGTTTTTGCGATGGAATTGCGTGAACCTGACCTGAAATTTTATTTTTTTAACCAAAGCTTCTTGGTTAACCGGTTTACCAATGAGGTCATTGGCACCCAAATTAAGAATCTGCTTTTGGTTCTCAGTATTTTCATCACCGGTCATAATAACAAACGGCATATCAATCTTATCAAGCTTCAGATCGTTGCGAAAATAATCGAGTATTTCCAAGGCCGTTTCATTATTCTTCAAATAATAATCAGTCAAAACTAAATCAAACTTATCCAGCGCCATTTGACTGTCGGTAATTTCAGTTTTGGCATCAGTGACACTGACTTTATGGGTGATATCTAAATGGTGGTTTTGTAGTAATTTTTTGGTGGCATGGGCAACCACGGCAGAATCTTCAATATAAAGTATCTTGCCATTGATTTCATCATCGGGACGCAACAAACCTCGCAAGAATATTTCCAGTCCCTTTTGTCCTGCGGATTTATCGATATAGTCAGTGACATCGGTACTGAGCAGCCTGTCTTTCAAACGGGAATCAACATCACCAGAAACGATGATTACTGGCAAATAATGATGGTTTTCCCTGACATACTCACAAATTTTTGTGCCATCGTCATCGGGTAAACGCAAAGCTGAAATAATTAAGTCAACACGATTTTTTTTCAGTTTTGAGATGGCTTGATCCACCGAACTGACTGAAATCACATTGGTTAAGGGTGCTATTTTTTTTACTAATTTTTCGGTTAGTGTTCTGGCCAATTTAGAAGAGTCGGCTATCAAAACTTTTTGCGATTCACTCATACCAATATTGTACACCAATGCTTGATTCAGTGGCAGCTAATGTCATCATTTGTGTCAATCATAATGCACGGATATGATTCGATGCGCTGATTCTAGAGCCAAACCAGGTCACCAACACCACGATTAGAACGAACAACAACATGTGTTCAAACGAAGGGGTTTTGATGATCACTTCCTGACCGAATGATTGTGATAAATTTTGAATGGGAATTTCAATCCACCACAAAGTGACTTTTAACATCAACAATGCCACCAATGCCGCAGTGATGCCGTAATAAACACCACCATACAAAAATCTTCTCCTGATTTGTGCAGCGGTGGCACCCAATAATTTCTTCAATCCAATTTCTGCTTTATGTGATGACACTTCACTGCCTATAGAATGGCTCAAAAACACCAAAATAATTACCAAGAAAACCGCAATACTGGCTTGCATCAAATAGTAAAAAGCTTGGGTCAGGCTTTTCAATTGGTTGAACCAGTCGGTATCAAAACTGACGTAATCCACATCGGGGTTTAATTGTAACTTTTGCGCCAATGACTGCAGCTGCTCGCTGGTGGCATTGGGGTGTGGTTTGAGCATGATTTGATCTGGCAATTCGTGTGACTTAATCACATCGATGATCTGTTTCAGCTGTGGGTCTTGGGTTAAGCTGGTTTTGATGGTGTCATTATCCACCACCACAACTTCACTGATCAGAGCCCTGTCGTCCAACTCTTTTTTAATGGCCTGAACTTGGGTGGCATCTAAGCCTTGTTTGAGGAACACAGCCACACTGCCTTGGCCTTGCCATTTGGCCTCCACTTCGGAGAAATTTTGCCAGAGGGTCCACATCACCAACGGCAAATAAAAACATATGGCCAGGGTAATCACCATAAATAAACTAGAAAAAGGCGCATGCAATGGCATCCTCAAGCCTTCTTTCATTGCTCGCAAATGGCCGCGGTACCAGCGTGAAAATGAATCGGGCGTAGACTGGGTGATTTGGTTCATTTTTGGTTCGGCCGATAATCGTCAATCAATTGACCTGAATCCAATATCAACACCCGTTTGCGCAGTCTTTTAATCAAAATCAAATCATGCGAAGCGATGACCACTGTGGTGCCAGCTTCGTTGATTTTCATGAACAACTCCATTAACTCCAAAGACAAATCAGGGTCTAAATTTCCGGTCGGCTCATCTGCCAGTAATATGTCTGGTTTACTGACAATGGCGCGGGCTATGCCCACCCGTTGTTGTTGTCCGCTGGATAACTGGCTGGGATAAAAAGGCAGCTTCTCTGCCAATCCCACTTGTTGTAGGATCACACGTGCTTGTTTCAAACTCTCACTTTGGCTGTAACCCCGAATCCACAAAGACATCGCAACATTATCTAATATGGTGCGATTTTCCAACAACCTGTGGTCTTGAAAAATCATCCCTAAGCCTTGTCGATACTTCGGCAATTGATGGTCTTTGATGCCCCGCAACTGAAAACCGTTGACCTGGGCTTGTCCATAACTGATTTCCTCAATTTTCATGATTAGCTTCAGTATTGAAGTTTTACCCGCACCAGAGTGACCAGTGAGAAACAACATTTCACCCGCATCAACTGCAAAACTCACGTCAGCCAATGCCTTGTTGTGTTTGCCGTATGATTTACTGACTCGGTTGAACTCTATAATCATGGTTTATGAAACAGTTATTGGATGATGGTGTTGATTTGAAAAATCGGCAAGAGCATAGCCAACACAATAAATAATACCATCAATCCAACAAATAATATAGCCAAGGGCTGGATGGCACCAATCAAAGTTTTCAATTTATTCTCTACGTCTTTTTCCTGAACCACAGCAGCCCTCACCAACATTTCACTGAGTTGGCCACTCTGCTCTCCGGAACTGACTAATTTCACACTCAGGGGTGGAAACTGTTGGGTATTTTGCATGGCCTTTGCCAGCGAACTGCCTTCCCTCACAGCGGCTGCCACCTCATCACAAGCTTGTTCTATGATGCGGTTATTGACCACCTGTCGAGACAAGGACAATGCAGACACGATGGGTACCGCACTTTGCGTTAATATGCCCAAAGTTCGGGTGAAGCGAGCCGCTTGTCCGACCCGAATGAGACGACCGATACCTGGCAGTCGCAACAACCAGCGGTGCCAGCCCAACTCAAAAGGCGGGTATTGACGCAGCAGCAAAAACCCAATGAACAACAACAGCAAAAAAGCCAACAAGTAAATGCCATAACTGGAAAGAAAACTGCTGACACTGATTAATACCCGAGTCATCGCTGGCAATTGAACTTGGCTGCTTTCAAAAACCTGTATCACTTTGGGTACGATATAAACCATCAAACCAGCCACAACAGCCACCGCAGTTACTATCAGTACCAATGGATAGATCAACGCAGAGGTGGACTGCTTGCCCATTTCATCGCGTGTTTCTAAATAATCAGCCAACTGTAACAACACCGCTTCCAACTGACCCGACTGTTCTCCGGCCTCAATACTGGTTGCGACCAGTTCATCAAAGGCCTTAGGAAACTGACGCATGGCAGCAGCCAATGATTGACCTTCAAGCACCTTGGCATGAACACTGGTTAGTATCCGTTCAGATGTTTTAGTCTCACTTTGTTCAATCAAAGTTTTCAATGCATCATCCAACGGCAGACCGGCTTGTACCAAAGTGGCCAACTGTCGAATCAATAAAGGCAATTCAGTTTTCTTCAGGGCCAAGCGTTTGGTTTTTATGTTGTTGCCTGTTTTATCGGAAGTATTGCTGACTTGTTCGATAACGAGGTTAAGCTGTACTGGAGTCAATGCCCGCTGGCGCAGCAGATGTCTGGCCTGTTTTTCATTATCAGCTTGGATAATGCCTTTTTGTTGCTTACCTAGCTGGTCAATTGAAATGTACTCAAAGGCTTCCATCAGTATCAACCGCTGTGAATGACTCGCAATATTTCATCTATACTGGTTGCTCCAGCAATTAATTTTTCTTTGGCATCTGCCGCAATCCCGGGATTGGTTTTATGCGCATAGGCAGCCATATCATTTTCAGCTTGGTTTTGGTGAATCATGGTTTTTAACTGCTGATCCATGGTGATCACTTCAAACACCCCCATGCGACCGGCATAAGCTTGATTCACTGGCAGAGATTCATCGGCTTGATAAACACTTGTTACATCATCAGGTAGCTGCAATGCTTGTCTCATTGCTTCATCCACTGGTTGTTCAAGGCGAGTTTCTGGGTTAAGTCTTTTGACCAGACGTTGGGCAATCACAGCTTTGACCGAAGAGGCTAACAAGAATGGTGGCACACCCATATCAATCAACCGAGTGATGGCACCAATCGCGGTGTTGGTGTGTAACGTTGAGAACACCAAGTGACCAGTTAAACTCGCTTGTATGGCAATTTCAGCTGTTTCCAAATCGCGAATCTCACCAATCATGATGACATCCGGGTCTTGTCTTAGGATGGCCCTTAAGCCACGTGCAAATGACATATCTACTTTGCTGTTGACCTGAGTCTGACTGATTCCTTGTAGGTGATATTCAATCGGATCTTCAATGGTCATGATGTTACGTGAACGCTCATTGATTGCCTCAATGGCGGCATATAAACTGGTGGTTTTACCGGAACCGGTTGGGCCTGTGACTAAAATGATGCCATGAGGTAACTTGACCAGCTCCTGCATCATCATCAAATGCCGTTGATTCATACCCAACTGTTTCAAACTCAGTTGACCGGCCTTTTTATCCAACAAACGCATCACAATGCGCTCGCCAAAGGCGCCGGGTATGGTTGATACCCGAACGTCAATCGGGTGCCCAGCAATTTTCAGTGAAATGCGACCATCTTGTGGCAAGCGCTTTTCTGCAATGTCCAATTTGGACATGATTTTAACCCGCGATGCAATCAACTGGGTCAGGCTCCTGTCGGGGGTCAAAACTTCTTGTAATTCGCCATCAACCCGGTACCTGATGGACAAATGATCTTCACCAGGTTCAATGTGAATGTCTGAGGCATTGACTTTAACCGCATCAGCCAACAGCGCATTAATCAATCTGATGATTGGTGCATCATCATTGCTTTCGAGTAAATCTTCAGGCTCTGACAACGCTTCAGCCACTTGTGACAACTCAGCTTCTGAGTTATCTAAGTCTGCCACCACATTGTCAGTCATCGACTGCTGGTGATGATAAATTTTTTGTATGACTTGTTGGTATTCTTTGGCATCATAAAAGTTCAATGCCACAGGAACATCACTCAGACGCTGTAGTTCTGCAATGGCAGCAGGTGATGCCTGTTTGGATACAGCCAGCGTAATTTGTCCATCTGCTGCCTGTTGTAAAATGGTAGCGCCTCGTTGCTTCGCGAAACTGTATGAAGGTAACTTGACTGCTTTATTGCCCATCAGTCTTATTGCTTGCCTGAGTCTTGAGTAGCTTCTTCCATCTCTGGCAGTACTGGTTTTTCACGGCGAAATTTTTCTGGCGACACCTCTTCTAACTGTTGTCTGCGTATTTCATTGTAACGTTCTGTACTGATGGTGGTTTGTTGGGCATCGCTGTGCATAATCTTAGGATGAATAAAGATCATCAAGTTGCGCTTGGTGCGGGTTCTTTTTTTCGTCCTGAATAGGTTCTTGATCAACGGGATATCACCCAAGACAGGTACCTTGCGGATGGTTTCCTGAACCGAATCATCAATCAAGCCACCCAACACCAAGATGTTATTATCAGGTATCATGACCGAGGTCGATAAGGTCCTTTTGTTGGTGATTAAATCGACCGCGTTGACCGCTGTGGCATCGATGCTGGATATTTCTTGAGCAATATCAACCACAATCTGACCACCTTCATTGATGTGGGGCGTTACTGTCAATGACAAACCCACATCCTCACGTTGAATGGTAGTAAAAGGATTGGGCGTGCCTTGTTGATCCGAACTACCTGTGTTGGAAAATTGTCCAGTAACGAAAGGTACTTCTTGGCCAACAGACAGCGAGGCTTCTTGATGATTCAACGTGACCACCGAAGGCGTTGATAAAATATTGTTATTGCCGTTGGTCGCAATGGCTTTCAGTAAACCACCGAATTTGAAAATCTGTTCACCGTTGTTGCCAGTGCCGAAATTCAAATAGCCTAAATTCAGACCACCTGAGAGTAAGCTGCCAAACACATCCAATGGATCATCAGCACCTATATTGGGTAGGTTAGAGCCGGTAAAAGAACCACCAACAATGCCATCATCAGAATCACCAGCAATCGGCGCAAACCAATCGACACCGAGTTCTTTTGAATTATCCACGGTCACTTCTGCGATGATGGCCTCAATCAACACTTGCTGACGTCGGATATCCAGCATCTCAACAGCTTGTTGGATGTTGCGGTAGATGGCTGGTGGGGCATTGATGACCAAAGAATTGGTTTCTTTGTGGGCTTGAATACTGACATCATTGTCGGTATTTTCACCTTGGCCGCGTTTGGCCAATTGCTCCAATATTGGTACCAAATTTTCCGCTGAGGCATATTTAAGGTACACCACCTGTGCTTGGGTGTTGGTATCCAGTGGCACATCCAAGCGACTGATGATACTCATGATTTTTGTTTTCAATGATGGGTTGGCGTTGACGATCACTGCGTTGGTGCGGGTATCGGGAACGATTTTGGATTGTGGACCCAAGGCGTTGGTAGAATCCAATAACTGCGACAAGGTATCGGCCACATCTTGGGCATTGGCATGCTGTAATGGAATCAGCTCAATCGAAGAATCAGATTTGCGATCAATGTTAGCAATCAACTGTTCCATTTTTTCAACATTACCTGCTTTATCAGACACGATCAATAAATTAGAGTCTTTATTGCTGATCAGTTTGGCTTTGTTGTTCATGGACTTAAGCATGTTCATCACCTCATCAACCGGAATGTGCTTGATGCGGAAAATTTTCGTCATTAATTGATCAGGATGGTCACTGGTCAGGCCAGAGAGTGGATTGCTTTTATCAATGGGAATGATTTTAATGGTATCACCGATGGTTTCTGTGGTGAAGCCATTGACGCTGAGGATAGATAAGAACAAATCATAAATTTTGTCTTCTGATACCGGCTGGCCTGAAATCACCGTAATCTTGCCTGAAACTTCGGGATCAATAACAAAGTTTTTACCAGTGATGTCACTGATGGTTTCAACCAATAATCTGATTTCTGTGTCTTGTAAATTCAAAGTGTGCATGTGATCGTTAGCAGCTGCAGGGTTTACCATCAGCACGGTAATCATCAAGACAAAAAATAATCGGATTTTCTTCATTATTGGAACTCAGACAAGTTAAGGTTTAAATTCATTCTACGCCCATTGCGCATCACTGTCACGCTGACATCAGCACTGCTTTGTAATTGTTTTTGGATGGTCAGCACATTTTGGTACGAGATATCTACACCATTGACCGCTACGATTTGATCATTGGCTCGCAAGCCTTGCTTCATTAACTCACCACCGCTTGAAAGTTGAGAAACGCGCAATCCAGCCACTTTGCCCTTGGCATCTTGGACCACTTGAATGTTGCTAGCAATTTGCGCAATTTTATTGGGGTCATATTTTTTTTGATTCAAAACATCTTGCCAGTCTGAACCCGATTTGATGTGGTTGGCTATGCGCTGTGAGGATTGGTTATTGACTTGGGCTTTCTCATTGGCTGTTGTTGAGTTGGCTGTTGGTGTTCGGGTGCTTAAATCATGGCCTTTACTCAAGGACAACTTTTCTCTTTTACCATTGCGAGAAAGCAGCAGGTAATCTTCATGAATGGCAGCCAGTTCAGCCATGCCAAATACATCATCACCCACCGCGAATTTCTTTTCATCACCTTGAACATTTTTGATGTAAGCACGTCCTTGGCTGGGATTGTTGCTGGCAAAAATGCCAGTAATAATTAATTTAAGCGAAGATTCGCCTTGCATCAAATCCAAGGGTATTTCTGTGACTGTCGATGAACCGAAAATATTGTAGCTGGATATCGGTGGTAAGTTCGACCGATTAATCAGTGGAGTGGGTGGTGCCGTGACTGCTTGGATGGCATCTGTTTTGTGCTTAGGGAACAGAATAAACTGTCCCCATAAGAGCAACAACAGCCCCAGCAGCACCCATGTGATGATTGTTTTTAAATGTTTTTTATATTTTTCCAATCGTTTGCATTAAAACTCTGATTCTTCAAAATCCATCAAAGGATCAGCGCCGGTAAATATAGTGGCTTTTAGACTGTGACATCTTGGCAATATTTTGGCGAAATAAAATTTCGCGGTTTTTTGCTTTCCACTATAGAATTCCGCACCCAACTGACCTTTGTTGTGCTCAGCTGAATTATGCAATTGCGCCCAAAAATATGCAAGGATTACATAGCCTGAGAGCATCAAATAGTCGACCGAAGCAGCGCCCACTTCGTTGGGATTTTTCTGCGCTTCCTGCACGATGAACTGAGTCACTTCTTGCCACATGTCTAAATAGTTTTGTAACTCATCATTCAAAGGTGTGTCGTTGTTGTTGATGAAGTCTTGAATGATGTCAGCCATTTCACCAATTTGACCGTGTTGCATCATCAGCATTTTACGGCCGGTTAAATCCAAAGCCTGGATACCTGTGGTGCCTTCGTAAAGGGTAAAAATCTTGGCATCACGGTGCCATTGTTCTTGGCCGTGTTCACGGATGTAACCATGACCACCAAAAATCTGCACGCCATTATCAGTTGCTTCCAAAGCCACCTCAGTTAAGAAGGCTTTTAAGATGGGCGTCAAAAATGCCAACAGCTTATCGGCTCTTTTGACTTCGTTTTCATCTTTTGAATGTTTGATGATTTCAATTTGTTGTCCTACAAAATAAGCCATGGCTCGGTTGCCTTCAGCAAAAGCTTTTTGCGTCAAAAGCATGCGGCGCACATCTGGATGAACAATAATTGGATCAGCGGGCTTGTTGGGTAATTTAGGACCTGTAGCTGCTCGCATCTGTAAACGCTCCTTGGCATACATCAAAGCACTTTCGTAAGAAGCCTGTGTTGCTGAAAGACCTTGAATACCGGTATTCAAGCGAGCACCGTTCATCATGGTGAACATGATTTTCAAGCCGTCATTGCCTTCACCAATCAGATAACCTTTGGCACCATCAAAATTCATCACACAAGTGGCTGAGCCATTCAAACCCATCTTGTGTTCAATGCTGGCAGCACCCAAGGTGTTTCTTTCGCCAACTTGGTTGTTTTCATTCAATAAAAATTTAGGCACCAAGAACAGCGATATGCCTTTGGTTCCTTTCGGCGCATCCGGTAATCGAGCCAGCACCAAATGAATGATATTTTCAGTCAAGTCATGCTCACCAGAAGTGATAAAAATTTTAGTTCCTGTAACGGCATAAGAGCCATCATCATTGGGTTTGGCAGAAGTATTAACCAAGCCCAAATCAGTACCACAATGTGGTTCAGTCAAACACATGGTGCCAGCCCACTCGCCGGTGGTCAAACCATGTAAAAACTTGTCTTTTAATTCGGTTGATGCAAAATGTTGAATCAACTCCCTGGCACCATGGGTTAAGCCCGGGTAGTTAGACCACCCTGGACAATAGAAAGTATTCAATTCCCCCAGGATGAGCTGTAACCAATAACTCAAGCCTTGGCCACCGTACTCAACATCACCATCGAGCGATGCCCAGCCTGATTCTTTGAATTCTTTGTATAATTCTTTGAAGCCATCTGGGGTGGTGACTGTGTTGCCTTCATGACGACAACCTTGTTCGTCGGCTTGTCGGTTCAAAGGGCCTGCATGTTCATGCAAGAACTTAGAAGCTTCCTCAACAATGGTCATGAAAGTTTCGGCATCAATGTCATCATGAACGCCTAGTTTTTTATAATGAGAGGTCAGGTCAAGAACCTCATCAGCGACGAATTGTATGTCTTTAATTGGAGCGGGTAGATTTGCCATAATTCAAACGTTTGTTTTAAAAGACAAGCATTTTACCATTCAGCGTGTAGAAATGAAATAAACAAAAGCAACAAAAATAAGGCTATTTTCATCACCTATAAAAGCCATTAAATTTGCTCAAAATAAGCCACCATTTTCACCCTCATTGATGCATCAGGCAAAGCGCCTTTCAACGCCATCATATTATCTTTCATGTGATTAAGCTGACTGGTAGCTGGTATCGCACAAGTAACGGCCGGGTGCGAAATAATGAATTTAAGAAAAAACTGGGCCCATGTTTTGCATTCAATTTCACTGGCCCATGATGGCAATGAATGCCCCCTTACACGAGCGAACAAGCCACCACCTTGAAATGGCCTGTTAATCACTGCTTTGACCCCTTTTTCCGCCGCCAATGGTAATAAATACTGTTCTGCTTCTCGATCCATTATGTTGTAAGTAAACTGCACATAATCCAAAGGCTCATGCTGCATGATTTTTATCAACTCAGCGTGCCGTCTACCATGAGAGGTGGTGACACCATAATTTTTGATGCGGCCTGCGGCTTGCCAATCCCTAAGAGTGGGTAAATGAGTTTGCCAGTCCAAAAGATTGTGTACATACATCAAATCCATTTGACCTTGTCCCCAAAGCGCAATCGATTGTTCCATCTGTTCAACACCCAGTTGTTTCCCAGGAGTCCAGACTTTGGTGGCAGCAAATAACGCTTCATATTGGCTTTTAGATAACACCTTACCCAATAGCGCTTGAGCAAAACCATACATCGGGGATGAGTCAATCATGCAGCCTCCAGCAGTAAAAAATGCATTGAGTATTGCCTTGAAATGATTCAAATCAGCAGTGGCAGGATCATGATCAAAGGTAATCCAGGTTCCCATGCCAATTTTTGGAAGTTCATCAATTGTTTTGGCATCGACTGAAGTCAGGGTGCCATTGGCCGCCAGCAACCAAGGTAACTGGCTCATAATTAGGTTAAATTGCCTGCGTTTCAGCATATTGTGACTCCAAAGCCCATGTTCTTACTATAGACCATGAGCAGACGCAGAGGTTCTAGAATTAACAAAGGCATGTCAACAAGACATTCGTGTGTCGTTTCACATTTTTATTCATTCAGACAGCACCATGCATGCAACAACTGGGCTTAATATTTAACTTCAGTTACAATCAATGTATGCAAACGGGTCAAATAACAATCTTATTACAACAACTAAAGCCTGATGATAAAGCTCAGATTAATCAAGTTTATGAGTTGCTATACAACGACATCAAAGCCATTGCCAATCACCAACTGTCACAACTACACAACAACCAAACCATCAGTGCCACCGTCTTGGCACATGAATGCTACATCAAGCTGGTGCAAGCAGAATCGATTCAACACCAAGACCGCAGACACTTACTGAATTATCTGGCCAAAGCCATGCGCCGATTCATGATTGATCAAATCAGAGCCAAAAACCGGCAAAAAAGACAAGGCCAATTAAATTATGATCAGCTGTCTCAACTCATAGGGATGCCGAATATTGAGACTGACTTGCTTGAAATTGATCGTTTGATTGATACGCTGGCTGAAATCAAGCCCCATTTGGCTGAGTTGTTCCAACAAAAAGTTTTGTTCAATTTTACTTTCAAGGAATTGGCTGAAATTTTTGATTTGTCAGAGCGACAAATCATTCGCCAATGGACCCAAGTCAAAGCCTTGATGCTCACGCTGATAGAAAAAAACCATGAAACTTGAAAAACTAAAACAAGCCAATCAAATCTATGAAGCACTGGCAGACATGACCATTGATGAAGCCATGTCACAACTGAACACCTACGATGATTTGGATCATGAAGTACTCAATCTGGTCAAAAGCCTGATTACCAACAGCGAACAGTCCAGCGAGTTTTTTGATCAGAAGGTGGCGCAGCATTTCAATCAATCCATGAACAACCAATGGCGTGCCGGCATGCAGCTTGGTGGTTATGAATTGGTCCAACAAATTGGAACGGGCGGCATGTCGTTGGTTTTTAAGGCCAAACGGACTGACAGCGAAAGTCAAAAGCCAGTGGCCATAAAAATTTTTAACATCGCCAATCAATCACCACTTATCTTAGCTAAATTCAAAGCAGAACAAGACATTTTGGCTGACCTTTCGCATCCACACATCGTTGACTTTCACCACGGCCAAAGCACCCCAGAGGGAGCTGCGTTTTTGGTCATGGAACTGCTTGATGAGGGTTTGAGTATTGATGAATATGTGAGCAAAAACAAACTCAAAGCCAAAGCCGTCATCAAACTGGTCATACAGGCAGCCCAAGCATTGCAACATGCCCATAATCATTTGATTATTCATCGAGACATCAAACCCTCGAACCTGATGGTTAATCCGAATGGACACGTCAAATTGCTGGATTTTGGCATCGCTAAATTGATTGCGCCCGAAACTGATAAAAGCAACCAAGCCAAGGACACCCTTCTGGCGCTGACACCCTCTTTCGCAGCACCCGAACAAATCAATTCTGAACGGGTCGATGTGACTTCTGACATCTATTCGCTGGCGGCTGTGGCGGTGCAGTTATTGACAGCCAGCCTACCGTTTCCGCGCAATCGCATGCTTAAATCATGTTCCGAGGATGAATCTCATGTCAGGCATTTACTGCAACAGCATTTGACCGACCAAGATTTAATCAATGTCCTCACAAAAGCATTGAAAACTGCACCAGAATCACGCTACCGCAGCATGAATGCCTTTGAAGAAGACTTGAATGATTGGCTGGCACAAAAACCAGTCACTGCCACACCAGATACGTGGTGGTATCGTTTGCGCCGCTTTGCCGAACGACGAACGGCATTGTTCACCACATCTTTGGCCTTGAGTTTGACACTGCTTGTTGCAGTAATTGCACTGAGTGTCCAAAACAAAGCCATCAAACTTGAAGCGAAAAAAGCCCAGGCAGTGAAACAATTCATGCTCAATTCCTTCAGCATCACCGACCCCAATACAGCTCAAGGCATTGATATTTCTGGTCAAGAGTTATTACGCATTGCCGCCAGCAAAATCAATCAAGATGATGACATGGACGATCAAATTAAATTTGAATTGTATGAGTCACTGGCCATTGCCCATGGTAAGTTGGGGTTCTACCCCGAGGCAGTGGCTTTGATTGAACAGGCTTTGTCTCTCAAACCCAATGAACCATCGGCCACAGTCAGATTGGCTGAATTTCTTTTCCATGCCGGTGAAATTGAACAAGTCAACGAACTGATAAATCGTACCAACATCAGTGGTTTTGGTGTCATTCTTCAGGCCGAATTTTTACGCATTAAAATCAATCTATTATCGCAAGCAGGCAAACACCAAGAGGCTTTTGCGCTGTATGACCATCTGCAGGAAATGAATGACACCTCAGAACATTATTTAAAAAATCGAACCCTATTGGCAGAAATGTATTACCTCAAAGGGGAAGCGGAAGAATCAATTAAAATCATTGAAGCATTGAAACAATCACATCCACTGCCTGATACCAATGTTTTTAATTTGGGCCTAAACAGTGATTTGGTCCAGTACCTAGACATCGCTGGTCGCTACGCTGATGCCAAAAACCTCACTGCACAAAACATCGAAACTTATAAAAAGATCTTAGGCGACACGCATCCGTATGTGGGACTGGGCTACAACGCCTTATCGGTATTTCAACGTCTTGATGGTGAATTGAAAGAAGCATTGGCAAGTGCAAAAATAAGTGAATCCATATACCGTGAACGCTATGGTGACAGCAGTGAGGGCTTGGCCCAAGCATTGAGCAACCAAGGCGTGGTTCACCATTATCTGGGAGCGGCTGAACCAGCAATCAATCAACTCAGCGCAGCGGCTGAAATGTTAACTGAAATATTTTCACCGCTGCATCCAGAGGCGATGGATGCCAAAGCCAATCTGGCAGTGATTCTCAATGCCAACAATCGGCCACATGAAGCACTGCCTGTTCTGGAGGAAATTTATGCATATGAAAAACAACAATACGGCCTCACCAGCCGCACCACATTGTATACAAAAATGGCCTTGGCTCTGACTTACGGTCAATCAGGTATGTATGAAAAAGCGGTGTCTCATGCGCTCGAAAATTTCAGCTTGATGCAACAACACTTTGCTGAAAATGCAGACTTAGTCAACCATTCAGAAAGTATTTTGGGCCGTGTGTATTTTATGGCCAATGATCATCAAAAGGCACTGATACATAACCTCAATCACATCAACAACTGGACCGAAGGTAACAAAAACAACCATGCCAGATCACTTTACTTGATTGGTAAAAGCCATTTTGCTTTGCAAGATTATGAGGCCGCTAAACAATTTTTAGAACAATGGACCCAATACCTGTCATCAATCTACAGCGCAACTGATGAACTCTACTTAAATGCCGAACTTGAACGTGCAACTTTACTGATTGAAATGCAAGAGATATCAGCAGCAAAAGCATTGATTACAAAAGTCAGCGACACCCTCAAGGTGCATGGCCTCAACTACGATAAAACTCAAAATAGACTGAAAGAGCTCAATGGCAATTGATCAATGCACCTTGACATAAAATTAAGTTGTTATTCACTCAAAGTTGTCACTAAAGATTAAATCATCTGGCTGAAATTCAGCGAATACCGTGGTACTTTCGGTGACACTGATCAAGCATTCATTGCTGCCATTGACTAAAGGACAACTGCGCCAGCCAATGAATTCGCTGTTGCCTGTGGCTGTGGCGCTCAGCGTTACCAAGGTGCCATTGAAAACCACTTCAGTACAATCTGAACCACAAGAAATCCCTAACGGGTCACTGATGACAAAACCCTCACCTGAGCCCTCTTTTTGTACCGTCAACAAAAATTCATCATCGCCTATGTTGTCATAAACTTCATCAAAGCCTGCATCATATAAACCGCCTGACTCACCGGGATCGCCTTGGGGGTTGGTGGCCTCATTGACTGGGGAAACTTGATATTCGATGTCACGATCGATGCTCCATGCAAAAGTGTCTTGTTGGCACATATCCACCCCATCTGAGCTGGCCAATTGTCTGGCATCACCGCCTGGCACATTATTGAACATGGCTGTGCCGATGGTGAATGAACCCACTGGCCAGTCATTGCTGTTGTCAATCAAGTTACATTTACCAGAAATATTTGGCGAGGTGGTTGGGGCATTCATGCCACCCTGAGTATCTTGAAATATGGAGTTTTCAAAACGCAGATTGCCTAAACTTGAAAACCACACAAATGAATCTTCAATCCCGCCAGACTCACCATTGGTGTAGTTATCAACAGCAGTAATATGTGAAAGTTCAGAGTTGGAAAAGTTTTCAATCAAAAAATGGGCTTCATTATTTATCATGTTACTGTGACTCATTTGTAACACGCCTCCTTGAATCACAGTGACCAGTCCGTTGAAATCAAATGTGTTAAAAAAATACTGATTGCGATCAAACAGTGTTCGTTGGATTCTTACTTTAGAATTTTCAATGTGCACCACATTGTTTGTAAACGTGTTATTTTCAAATTCTGAACAACTGATTAGGTTTGGGCATGTATTCGCCCTGTCCATTAAGACTTGCTCGGTAACAGTTCCCCCATCAATAGCAAAAAGACCAGCACCGTCTCGCTCTGTAACATTGCCTGCTATGTAGGTATTAATTAATGTGGCCCTGCCTGTGCCACGAACATAAATCCCACCACCATCAAGAACAGCCCTGTGATCGGTGATTAACACCCGCTCCATGCCACCGCCGGCAAATAATTCACCACCGTCATTGATCATGATGCCACCGCCAAATTGAGCACTGTAGGTAAAGCCACCAAATCGGTCACCTTTGATTTCAGCACCAGCTTCTAAAATCACTGAACAACCACTTTCAACATGAATGTTACCACCCTCTACGGCTTGGTTATTAGCCACAGAACCAGCCACGTTAACCACTGAATTATTCTCAAAACACCAAATTCCGCCGCCTTTGGGAATGTCATCAAGATCGCCATTACTTGAAATCGAACTGAATTCATCAACCGAGACATAACCACCACCTAGAACTCGAATGCCCGCGACATTGGTTGATACATCACTGGATTCCAGGAAAACTGATGAGCCCTCTCGAACTACCAAACCGCGGTTTTGTGAACCTGTTAATTGTAAATTGCGTAAAGTCACAACAGACTGGCCAATGAGATCAAAAACCGCTCCAACACTGCCACCGATACTGGTGATTCCGCTGCTGCTAACTGAGTTACAATTGGCGAACCCCCCTACAATGGTCAATTCACCGCGGTTGGCTGGGTTAAAATCAGTCAGCACATTATCGCCGTCGGCACCACCGATGTAGTTGACTGTATTGGTCAACCTGATTTCATCGTTTTGAGAACCGTTAACAGCCGCCTCTAATAAAGCCAAAGCCAAATTATCGTAGTGATTAGAGGCATTACATTGTGCGCCCACACCCACATACAAGGTGGCAGCCTGCGTCCAACTGGCCAAAAACAAGCCCACAATCAACGTTACGACTTTTAAATTTTTCATGGTATTTTCTCCGTTCTGATGTATCTAATTACGTTGAACGAAAAAAATTCATGACACCAAAACCAAAAAAACCTCAAATTAATTGAGGCTTTTTTAATAATGTACAAATACTGAATTAAAATCAGAAGGGAATTTCATCATCAAAATCATCAAAATTAGGTTGTTGATTTTGGTTTTGCTGTGGCTTGTTGTTGTTATTCGGTCTGGGTGCTGATGGCATGCCGCCACCGCCGAAACCGCCTTGACTCGAATCACCGGCACGACCACCGAGCATTTGCATTTCGTTGGCCAGCACTTCAGTGGTGTAGCGGTCTTGACCGTTTTGATCCTGCCATTTGTTGGTTCGCAGTTTACCTTCGATGTAAACCTGGCTGCCTTTTTTCAGGTACTCGCCAGCAATTTCAGCCAAACGGCTGAAAAACACCACTCGGTGCCATTCCGTTTTTTCTTGTTTGTTACCTTCCTTGTCTTTCCAACTTTCAGTGGTTGCTATTGATATGGTGGTGACCGCCGCGCCTGCGGGGGTGTATCGCACCTCTGGGTCATTGCCCAGGTTACCGACTAAAATGACTTTATTTATACCTCTTGCCATGTTTTTTACCTGATTGTTATTATGAAGTTTGATTATAGGGCGCACCGTCAGCCTTATCAACCGAGATGGTTGATTTTAGCTGAGGAGAAGCTCGCATGTTGTGCGAAAAAATAGACAAAAATTTAAGAACTTCACTGAAGTTTACTCGGCGCCAGTTGACCATAATGTCAAAGGTCCGTTCATATAAAAGGAATTACTGATGTTTCAACAACACAACAAAGGTTTTACATTCATTGAATTAATCATCACATTAAGTATCCTCTCGATCTTAAGTGCTTATGCAGTTCCCAATTACCTTAACTTCAAACAAGCGCAATCCATGACCAGCGAAATCAACCGACTGGCAGCAACTATCAGCTTTGCCCGCAACCAAAGCATCATCCTTAATCAGCATGTCATCTTATGTGCCACAAACAGTTTCAATGAATGTGATGGTGACAGCCAATGGCATCTTGGATGGATGGTTTTCATTGATAAGAACCGCAACAGAAGGTTTGATCATGGTGATCAGATGTTACTGAATGAAAACAACATGACTGCAGGCTTAGAGGCCAAATCCTCGATCTATCGACAGCACATCCGCTTTAATCAGGTGGGTTTTGCGGCAGGAACCAATTTAACCATCAGATTTTGTGACAACCGTGGGTCAGACTATGGCAAAGCCATCATCATCAACAATGCTGGCAGGCCCAGAATCAGCCAAGCCATATCAAGCTGTGGTTAATGGTCAATTGGTGGTGAAACTTTCACCGCAGCCGCAAGAGCCCGTGGCATTGGGGTTTTTATAGACGAAAATTTGATTGATGCCTTGTTTTTCATAATCAATCACCGTACCTTCGACTTTATCAAGCGCACTTTGTGGCACGATCAGGGTGACACCTTTGTCTTCCATGGTGATTTCATCACCTTTGACTTGATGCGCCAATTCCACGTCATAACCCCAACCAGAACAGCCCATTTTCTTAACTGATACACGAAAACCAACGGCATCATCATCAAGCGTTAAAAAATGCAGGATCCTGTCAGCTGCTTGTTGGGTCAGTTGTAAAGACATGAAATACTCAGTATGTTAATCAAGGTTATTATGGCGTGGTTTTATTTTTTTTCAAGGGAGAATTGGCCTCTCCTGTGACCCAAGTGATGGGTGCACCAATGGCACTGAGACATGATTTTTACTTTTTACCACCTGTACCTGATAATTATGGCGAGGTACAATGATGGTTTTGTGAACCAACATGTCAAACTTCTCAACCCCTGATCTTTGCGACGACCACCCCAATGAAGTTAAGGTTTTAGATCCTATTTTTACCAATTATGGTGGACGCACTGCTTTTTGTGGCGAAGTCATCACCATCAAATGCCATGAAGACAATTCCTTGGTCAAACAATTGGCCGCAGAACCCGGCAAGCAACGCGTTATGGTGGTTGATGGCGGCGGCTCTTTACGCCGTGCATTGCTGGGCGATATGATAGCTGAAAACGCCATGAAAAATGGTTGGTCTGGTCTACTGATTTATGGTTGTATTCGAGATTGTGATGAAATAGCCGCTTTGGACCTAGGCGTCAAGGCCGTGAATACCATTCCAGTCAAAACTGAGAAGCGTGGGTTCGGCGATTTAAATCTAGCAGTGACTTTTGCCGGCCAAACCATCGAATCTGGCAACTGGCTTTACAGCGACAACAATGGCGTGATTGTCTCAAAGCAAGCACTGTTCTGATTCAATTCATCTAAAATAACGAACCTTTACTGCTGTTAAGTGGGCTCTGCACTCAGCTAGCAAACCAGTTCTGGATGGGTGGGTGAATGGTAATTTTCAATGGCAGGGTTTAGTTATATATGATGCACAAACAAAAACAGCAACCTTCCTTGGCTGCTGCTGGGGGACGAGGTTCAAAACTCGCGATTGATTAAGCGCTAATTAGGCAGCTTTTTTATCAATCTTTTTGATTTCTTTGATCAACGTGTCTACGCGTTTGCTCAGACCATTCAAGTCATCAGAAGTAGGAATGTCCAACTTGTTCAGTGCAACTTCAACTTTAGATTCGAAAACGTTTTCGATTTTGTTGAATTGCTTAGAAGCCAACTCACGGTACTTGTTGATTCTGCTTTCAGCTTTGTTAGTGATTTGGTCAACTGATTTTTTTGACTTCTTCTCTAATGTTTTACCTTCTTTAACTAAAGTGTCGTAAAACTTGTTGGTTTTCTTGGCTGTTTGGTCATAAACTTTAGTGGCTTCTTTCTGTGCGATTGAAACAACACCCAATCCGGCCAATACTGCATTTTTTGCTGATTCTTTAATTTGTTTTGTATTCATGGTTACACCTCATGTAAGTTGTGTTTTATTGATGATGTGGGTATAGTAATAATCAGTTGTAGAGTAAACACACTAAAGCCACAATTTATTTAAAAAAAATCAAAAACAAGCTAAAAAACATGAAAACAACTGACTGGGAAAAAACCGATTCACAATTCATTAGAACCTTAAGTGATGATGACCTCACTGAAGTTTGGCCACAATTACATGCAGCTGACTTAGCAGACCTACCCAGCGAGGATGTTCGCGCTGCATGGCTACTGTTTCATAATGGCCATTATGCTGCAGCTGCTGAAGCGGGTTTGACTTTAGGTGCAGAGGGCATACCTGTGGTCCAACGTGCGGTGGTCGCATACACTGATTACATTTGTGAAGACGAAGATGTTTGTACGGCTTTACTTGAAGAAGCTTATTTATTGGGCGAGGATGTTGATGAGGGTGATAGCAACGCCCAATTCACCACAGCACTGGCCATGGGTCGTTACTCCCAATCTATTTCTGTTACCAAGGCCTTGGCCAAAGGATTAGGCAGTAAAGTTAAAAACTTACTGACAAAAGTATTAGATGACCAACCCAATCATGCAGAAGCACATTTAGCACTGGCCATGTACCATGCTGAAATCATCGACAAAGTGGGTGCGACATTGGGTGGTTTGACTTATGGCGCCAATGCCAAAACCGCACAAAAACACATCAAACAATCGCTGGAGCTGGTCCCTAATGCCATAAACTTGATAGAAGCTGGCAATGCCATATTATTGCTCAAAGGTGATAAAGGCATGAATGATGCCACAGCTTATTATGAACGAGCCGCTGAAATTGAACCTTTGGATGCCTTACAAGCCATGGATGTAGATTTTGCCCAGTCTCAGTTGGAAGATTGAAGTCGATAGGTTTATTTTGTCCACGCGCTAAGACAATAGAAATCGCACCTAAAATGAAACCCTCAAAAAAAATACTTTTTGCACTGCTTTTTTTCCTCAGCACCACAACGTGGTCACATGGCCTTGATGAAACATACATCAATGAATGGAAAAAGTTCTACCCATCAAAATCACTGTCAAAAGGCATTCATGCCTCCATTTTTCAATTTGAAGATTTTTCCAGCCAAAACATTGAAAAGTGGCTTGGATTCAATCAACAATTTTTATCAGCGCTTTCAAAATCAGATGCCGATATCAATGCCATTGATGCCCGTTTGTTGCGTATTCAAGTTCTGTCAGAAATAGACCAGTGGAAAAAATTGTCATTGCAACAAAGCTCACTGCAGTTATACACAACACGTATTGCTGGTGCCATTGATCCAGTATTAAAAGCAGATTATTTACTTATTCCTGAAAAATTCGATTTGGTATGTCAACGCCTGCAGCAAGTAACCAAGTTGAGTCAAGCGGCACAAAACAACCTCAATAGGGTTGCCGAGGATGATTTAACCACAGGCATTACAAACCTCAGTGCGACTTTGGCGTTTTACCAAAATGATTTACAGCAAACACTCAAAAGCGAATTTTCAAATTTTAATTGCCAAGGCTTCAACTTAAAATTACAAAACGCAATCAAGAGTCTGGACGAACTTCATACATTGGCAACAGGAAAACTCAGCACAAATGCCTTAAAACCGAAGAAAATCATTGGTTACGATGAGTATGCCAGAAGATTGAAATTATACACAGACAGCGAATTGACTCCAGAAGAACTGGCTAAAATGGCACTGGAAGAAATTGAAATAGTCAGAGGGTTGATTGGCGAAGTTGCAAAAACGTATTTAAAAGCGACCTATCCGAATGAACCCATTCCTGATAATTACAATGCGCTGACAGCAAAAGCACTCGGTGACATGGAAAAGGATGCGCCTTTAAACGCTGAGGATTATCTTCAGTTTTGGCATCAACTCTCCAAAGCAGCAGTTGACTTCATTGAAAAAAATGAAATAGCGACGTTACCAAAGAACAACACATTACGCATCATAACAGCTCCTGAAAGTGCTGGCCCAGCTGCCAGAATTGGTTGGGTAGCGAGTGCGCCACCTTTTGACCCGAATCCAATCACCACATTGAATTTACCTTCTATTCCAGAAACACTGCCAAAACAAGAACAAATTGACTTCTGGGCATCATTCAATAAACCTTTCAATCGCATGATTGTGATACATGAGTTATTTCCTGGTCACTACATGCAGTTAAAAATAAGTCGGGAAACGGCTCACCCCACCCGTTTACTGTTTCCCTACGGCACTTATATAGAGGGCTGGGCGACATTCACAGAAAAAGTACTGCTTGATGCTGGCTGGGAAAAAGAGAATCACTTGACCTATTTAGCGCATTTGCGTAAACGTCTTGAGAATGCAAATAGGGCATACACCTCAATGCAAGTACATTGCAATGGATGGAGCCAAGAGCAAGTCATGGAGTTTTCAACGGAAACATCATTACTTGCCCCTCAGTTTGCCAAGAGTCTCTGGGGAAGAATCATGAATTCACCGATGCAACTGACATCCTACTTTCTCGGAGGCAGCCAATTCAGAAAATTATGGCATGCTGAGCAAAAGCGACTGGGAAATAAATTCGAGCTAAAACTTTTCATGGACACGATCATGAAAGCAGGACCCATTCCAATCGACGAGTTTTACGAAATCTTTGCTTTAACTGCACCCAATTAACCCATGCAACGCATCGAAATAAGACCAGGCTACTCCATTTCAAAAGTCATTAAAGGTGGTTGGCACCTCGCAGGTGGCCATGGGCAAATTGACGAAAAAAAGGCGCTAGAAGATATGCGCGAATTCGTCAAGGCTGGAATCACAACTTTTGATTGTGCAGATATTTATACTGGTGTGGAGGAACTCATTGGCAAGTTCAGACAAAAGTATCGAGATGAATTTCGAGCAGGCGATTTGCCGCCTATTCAAATTCACACGAAATATGTGCCTGATTATTCTGCATTGGCCACTTTAAAGAAAAAAGACACCGAAAAGATCATTGATCGATCACTTAAACGACTCAAGGTTGAACAATTGGATCTGGTTCAGTTTGCGTGGTGGGATTATCAATTTCCAGGATACATAGATACAGCCCTACACTTATCTGAATTGCAGAAAAAAGGAAAAATAAAATACATTGGTATCACCAATTTTGACACACAAAGAATTCAAGAATTGATTGATGCTGGTGTTGAAATCACCACCAACCAAGTGCAGTACTCCCTAATGGACAGGCGCGTGGAAAATGACATGACTGCTTTGGCGCAAAAACACAACATACCGTATTTATGTTATGGCGCTGTTGCTGGGGGGTTTCTCAGTGACCGTTATTTAGGTGCATCAGACCCAACACAACCTCATGAAAACCGTTCGTTGACAAAATACAGATTGATCATTGATGAATTTGGCGGTTACGATTTATTTCAAGAGCTACTGAAGACAGTGAAAACCATTGCCAATAAATACCATGTTGGCATTGCCGAGGTTGCCAGTAAATATGTGCTGCAAAAACCAATGGTGGCATCAGTCATTGTCGGCGCTCGAAACACCAATCACCTGAACAGTCTAAAAAACCTAGATGGTTTCTCTTTGGATGATGACGATCTGAAAGCAATTGCTGAGATAACCAAGCAAAGTAAAGGACCGCACGGGCCTTTTTATGAACTGGAGCGTGACAAAACAGGTAAGCATGGCGCTATCATGAAATACAACTTAAACGAGTCATAAACACTTGAATATAGACCTGCAAGAAGACAAAACCATATCGCTCAAGTTCTACGGCGGAATATTTGGCGCACTGATTCCTTTCATTATTTTTATTATTGGCGTTGTTATTATCGCATTATCAGGTGCACCAGATGAAAAAGGGTTTTGGCCTGTGCTGATATTAGCTATGAGTTTAGGACTCATCCTGGCCAAAGACCGAACTGCTTTTTCAGAGGTTGTTATTGCAGGCATGTCACAAAAAATAGTCATGATTATGATTATGGCCTGGATGCTGGCTTCCATTATTGGAATTCTTATGACGCTGACTGGTTTTGTTGAAGCACTTATTTGGATTTCCAACCAACTCAATCTCAATGGAGTTGGTTTTGTGGTCGCTACATTTATTATTTGTTGTATCGTATCCTTATCAACGGGTTCAAGCTTTGCGACCATATTAATTTGTAGCCCATTACTCTATCCTACCGGCGGCGTTCTAGGTGCTCATTTACCCTCGCTTGCTGGCGCAATTATTGGGGGCGCAGCCTTTGGTGATTTCATAGCCCCCATTTCAGATACAACCATTGCCAGTGCGCTCAGTCAAAAAGCAAAAATTGGAGCAACCGTAAAAAGCAGAATCAAATACGTACTACCTGCAGCAGTTCTGGCATTGGTTGGCTATACAATAACTTCAACATTACTGAACGCTGAATCGAGCACAAATGAAATGATGTTATCGGGTAAACCTGCAGGTTTAATCATGTTAACAGTGCCTGCATTCATTATATTCCTGTTTTTAAATGGTAAGCATTTGTTACACGGATTACTGTTTGGATTAATATTCGGCACACTGGTCGGACTGGCCTCTGGACTTTTGAGCTTGCAACAAGTCATTTCATTAGACCTCGAAAATTTTGTCGCCAAGAGCTTTGTTATAGATGGTATCAATCGTGCTGTTGGCTTAAGTGTGTTCACCATGCTACTCATGGGACTTGTAGCTACCTTACAGGCCAGTGGCATTATGAATAACTTGGTCGATTTTGCGGCTTTACATGCCAAGACAAAGAAACAAGCCGAAAGTTGGATTGCCGGAGTAATGAGTACAGCTGTACTTTTAACCACACACAGTATTGTTGCTATTTTGATGGTGACCGATTTTTCAAATAAAACTGGAGAAAAATTGGGCGTTGCTAAAATAAGACGAGCCAATTTACTGAGCTTGATGGCTTGTACATTTCCCTTTATATTACCTTATTTTATTCCCGTCATTTTAATGGCAAACATGACTGCTTCTGGCAAAGAGTTCGGTATACCTCAAGTGGGCCCACTGGAAGTTGGCCTGTATAACTTTATGTCATGGGGCTTATTAATTATGGCATCAATAACGCTTTTTTTCGGCTTTGGAAAAAGCCCAAGCAAAACCAATGACAAATAAAACCACTGAAGATAAAAAAATATTGCGTGAAGATCAATTTGAATTATTCGACCTCGAGGTTGTGGTAGAACAAATCAACGGTAATTGCACTTGTGACATGACTGTAGGAGATACATTTTATTTGCAAGGAGGTAAAATTTCTTTACCTAATAACAGCAATTTTTGTCTCTATGCATTGCAATCCACTGTCCCATTACTGCCAGTTAAACAAAGAAAAAATGATCCAGCTGATTGGATAGAAACCGATTCTCATGTCACTTGTCCGGACCCTGAATGTGGCCTTATCATGAAAATCAAGCGAAACAAAGCACGTGTTTTAAATCATGATGATGTCAGCCCAATCCAATGGAACAAGGACTCGGACTGAAAATTCGGTTAAAAGGGCTTTATAAAAAAGGTCTGGTTTTAAGCAAACAACCCAGCTGGTAGCATAGATTCTGCTTTGTCTTTGGCTGATTCAAAGCTGACCACTTCATAAGCCGACTCATCAGCCAGTAGGGCGCGAGCCAATTCATTATTAAGATAATGACCTGATTTATGGCCGTGGTAGGCACCGATGATGGGATGACCTAATTGGTAGATGTCACCAATGGCATCAAGTAGTTTATGGCGAACGAATTCGGCTTCATAACGCAAACCATCATTATTCAACACGCGGTAATCATCCAGCACTATGGCATTATCCATACTACCGCCCAGGCCCAGATTATTATTACGTAACATTTCAATGTCACGCATGAATCCAAATGTTCGGGCGCGTGAAATCTCTTTGATGAAAGATTGGCTGTTTAAATCGATATCAACGTGATTACAATGCTCTTCAAAAGCGGGATGATCAAATTCTATATCAAATGAAAATTTACAACCAGAATATGGCGATAAGGAAGCTTCCTTATCATCTACAGTGAATTTGATTTCTTTTTTGATTTTGATGAACTTTCGTGCTGCGTTTTGTTGCTGGATACCAGCAGACTGAATCAAAAACACAAACGGCCCAGCAGAACCATCCATCACTGGTACCTCAGAGGCACTCAAATCAACAAAACAGTTATCAATATTCATTCCTGCCAGTGCTGCCATCAAATGCTCTACAGTGCCAATTTTGATGCCATTTTTCACCAAAGTGGTGGACATGCTGGTCTCACCGACATTCTCAGCCTTGGCTTGAATTGCCACAGGCCGTTTGTAATCGACACGACGAAAGACAATGCCTGTATCAACAGGTGCTGGATTAAGTGTGATGAAAACTTTTTGACCGGAATGTATTCCTACTCCGGTGGCTCGAACGGTATTTTTTAACGTTTGTTGTGCAATCATAGGCGAATCTTACTGATTGATATAACTAAATTTTGTGAATTGTATCACACTGTTTTAGACATGGAACGGCTTTTGTGGTTTTTTTACAACGACTGTGACTAAATTACCACACCCTGTGACATTATCAGCAAGGCGAAAAAAAGTGCCGGCCACTGGAGGTGGCGTGGCCGGCGAGGCTGACGTCTTTCTTAACAACCTCAATTGGGTGAATTGGGTTGCTTTTGTTATTATTGATGCGACTGAATCAGTTCATTTAATCCAGTTGGTTCCTGAGAAAAGTAGGGATATCCAAGTAATCATCATTCTCAACTGTACTTTTACCATCACGCAGTTGATCAATAACGGCTTGTCCGTTGCTGGATGCACTGTTACTGCCACGATTGCTTGTTTCTGCCTCACCTTCCTCTCGGGTTGCTCGAATGGGCTGTTCCACCCTGTTGTTGGTTGCATTGCGAACAATCTCAACTGATTTAAACTGTTTCTGTTTGACCGTTTTATTTAAACCAGTAGCAACCACTGTCACCCTGACTTCGTCTTTCATATCCATATCAATAGAAGTTCCAACCACAACCGTGGCCTCATCCGATGCATATTCCTTAATTAAATCACCAATTTCTTCATATTCACCGATGGTCATGTCCATACCTGCAGTGATATTCACCAGCACGCCATTGGCACCGTGCATATCAATGTCCTCTAATAATGGTGAGTTCATCGCCAGTTCCGTAGCTGCAGCAGCGCGGTCATCTCCTTTGCCAGCACCTGAACCCATCATGGCCATACCCATTTCAGACATCACTGTTTTAACATCAGCAAAATCCACGTTAACCAATCCAGGACAAGTAATCAGTTCTGCAATCCCTTGAACCGCACCCTGAAGTACATCATTGGCTGCTTTGAAGGCATTTAACAAAGTCACATCACGACCAAAGTGGGTCAACAATTTCGCATTAGGAATGGTAATCAACGAATCCACATGCTGTTCTAAATCTTGGATGCCCTTGTTGGCCACATCCATTCTTCTTTTGCCTTCAAAAGGAAAGGGTTTAGTGACCACAGCCACCGTTAAGATACCCATCTCTTTGGCAATCGCAGCAATCACCGGTGCCGCACCAGTTCCTGTGCCACCGCCCATGCCAGCTGTGATAAAGACCATATCGGTATCTGCCAAACATTCTTTCAAACGCTCGGTGTCCTCTAAAGCTGCTTGGCGCCCCACTTCTGGATTGGCACCTGCACCTAAACCTTTGGTCACATTTTGACCAATTCTGACCACATTTTTACAATTGGTTTTTTCTAAAGCTTGCATGTCGGTGTTGGCACAAATAAATTCCACACCTTCAATATCAGCGTCAACCATCTGCTGTACAGTATTGCCACCGCCACCGCCGACACCAATAACCTTGATGATCGCACCTGTGTTTTCTGTTTCCATTAATTCAAACATTTTCTATACCTCCGATTATTAAATAATCTCATTTTTGATTTTATTGACGACAGGATTCATCAAACCCCCTCAATAATCGCCTAAAAACCATTTTTTAAATTTATGCAGCCAGCCCTCTGACTCCATGACACTGTCGGTAACAAAATCTGTGTTACCCCCATATTGCAACAACCCAACTCCAGTCGCATGAACTGGGTTATTCACAACCTCTTTCAAACCAGCCACATCGACTGGTAGGCCCAAACGTACGGGCACATGAAATATCTCTTCCGCCAACTCAACGGCACCTTCCATTCTGGAAGCGCCTCCGGTTAGCACAATTCCTGCAGCAATCAAATCTATGTAACCACTGCGTTGTAAATCAGCTTGTACCAAGCTGAATAATTCTTCGTATCTGGGTTCTACCACTTCGGCCAACGTTTGACGCGCCAAGCGCCTGGGTTGACGATCTCCCACGCTGGGTACCGAAATGGTTTCCTCTGCTGAAGCCAATTGTCTCAGCGCACAGGCATATTTCAATTTGATGTCCTCTGCATGCTGTGTCGGTGTGCGCATTGAAACAGCGATGTCATTGGTTACCTGATCACCAGCTATTGGTATGGCTGATACGTGCCTGATAGCACCTTGGGTAAATACCGCAATGTCAGTGGTGCCAGCACCGATGTCGACCATGCACACACCCAATTCTTTTTCGTCCTCAGTTAAAACAGCAGTGGATGAAGCCAACTGTTCAACAATCATTTGATCAACTGACAATCCACAACGAGCCACACATTTGGTGATGTTTTGTGCCGCACTCTCAGAACCAGTGATTAGATGCACCCTTGCCTCTAGTCGCACACCGGACATGCCAATGGGATGACGAATACCGTCTTGCCCATCGATAACGTATTCTTGCGGCAACACATGCAATACTTTTTGGTCATTGGGGATGGGCACAGCCTTGGCAGCATCCAATACCTTTTCTACATCGGTCTTAGACACTTCTTTGTCTTTGATTGCCACGATACCATCAGAATTGATACTGCGAATGTGTGAACCAGCAATACCAACAAACACCGATTGAATCTCACAACCAGCCATCAATTCAGCTTCCTCAATGGCCCGTTTGATGGATTGCACAGTCGACTCTATGTCTACCACCACACCACGTTTCAAACCGCGCGAAGGGGATGAACCGATGCCAACCACTTCAATGGAGCCATCAGGGTGAAGCTCTCCAACAATGGCCACCACTTTAGAAGTTCCAATATCCAAACCAACTTGTAATCTTGTTTCTTGCTTCTTTGCCATTTTTATCCCACGTCTCGTGTTTCAAAGCTCATTTTTTTATCTGTGACTTCTTCTTGCTCACGCCACCGAACCACATAACCGTTGCTGTAACGCAAATCAACTCGCTCAGGCAGTCTGTTGGCAGTCTGCAACAATTGATCCCATGTTTCTGCCAGCAGCAAAATCCTGGCTTCGTGTTTCTCTGAACCCAACAGCACTTCCAAGCCATTGCGTAGAATCAGTTGCCAATCACCCCTTTCATTCACCCTTGCTTGTCTGATTTCATGTCCAACCGGTTTCAGCAATTGATTGAAACGAGTGAAGTTGTCCAAGGTCTCAGCTGAATCTTTGTTCAATCCATACAACCGTGGCAATGCATTCAAATGGTCAACTGCATCAACTTGAAACACTTCTCCTGATTGGTTTAACAAATCATTACCATTCCAAATGGCAATGGCTTGATGCTCTTTGATGGTGATGCGCAAAGTTTCCGGCCATTGCTTGACCACATGCGCGTACCTGACCCATGGCATTGATTCGATGTTGCTCTTCACTTGTTCTGCATCCAAGCGAAAGAAAGAACGTTCTGGTGTTTTAGCCACCATCAGGCGTAACTGTTCTGGAGTGATGCGGTTGTATTCGGCGGCCACCTCTAACTGCGTGATGCGCCAGCGATCTGACTGAATCAGCCCACTCATCATGGCCACCACCAAGAGCAACACCAACAAACTGAAAATAAAGGTTAATTGCATGGTTTTACTCATCAGCTGCTCCTTCACTGACATAAGCTGTTGCCAGGATACGTGCAACCAAATCAACAAATGACCAGCCATGAACCGCAGCTGCTTTTGGCAATAAACTGTTATTGGTCATGCCTGGTGTGGTATTCACCTCCAAAAACCAACGGCGTCCCTGATTATCTATGATGAAGTCGACTCGGCACCAGCCTTTGATTTTTAATGTCTCATAGGCCAATTTGGCATCTTGTTGCAACGCTTCTTGCCATTCTAATGAAAAGTCTGCTGGACAATGGTATTCAGTCGATTGACTCATGTATTTGGCGTGGTAATCGTACAATTCACTGGCTGGATTGATGCTGACCACAGGTAACACATCATTACCGACAATACCGACAGTACATTCGACACCATCAATAAATGCCTCTACTAACAACTCATCTGCTGTGTGGAAAGCCTCATTAACGGCTTGTTTTAATGCTTGGGCATCGTTGGCTTTGTATAGTCCCACGCTGGAGCCTTCGGTTGCAGGCTTAACGATCCATGGACCGTCACCAACAATTTTTAAATCATCGTGATGTTTTAATAACTGGGCTTTTGGCGTCAGCAACCCAGCTTCAGCCACTATGGCTTTGGCTTGGTCTTTATGCCAAGTCACGCTGGTGGCTGCAAAATCACAACAGGTTGATACATAACCCTCTAAATTCAACCAAGCTGCTAATTGCCCGTCTTCTCCATCTGCACCATGTAACATGTTGAAGACCACATCAACTTCTGCTTGTTGCTTTTTCAGCGCTGAAAAGCCATCAACCACTGTGACCTGGTGGCCCAGAGCAAGCAGTGCTTGGTGCACCGCAGCACCTGAATTCAGCGACACTTCACGTTCTGCCGATTGACCGCCTTGTAACAACATCACATTCAAACTACGCATCTTTCTCACCTGTAGTTTGATTAACCATGTTTTGAATCAATGCACCAATGTTACCGGCACCACACATGACGACCACATCGCCTTCTTGAACCACATGAGAAAGCGCCTCAGGCACCGCATGAATGTCCTGCACAAAAACAGGGTCTAACTTGCCACGGTTACGTATGCTGCGACACAAATCATTGGCAGTGGCACCTGAAATTACGGATTCTCCCGCCGCATAAACTTCACTGAGTATCAACAAATCAACGCCGTCTAATACATCAGCAAAATCATCATACAAGTCCCGCGTCCTGCTGTAACGGTGTGGTTGAAATACCATCACCAAGCGGCGTTCCTGCCAACCAGAACGACACGCTTCAATGGCCGCTGCCAGCTCTGTTGGGTGATGCGCATAGTCATCTATCAAGGTGACACACTTATCACCAATTTTGTAATCAGGATATAGGTTAAAACGCCTACCGACACCGTTGAATTCGGCCAAGGCCTTTTTCATCGCTGCTAAATCTATGTCCAGTTCAATGCCAATGGCAATGGCTGCCAGAGCATTCAATACGTTGTGAGTACCAGGAAGATTTAAAACCACATTTTGCATCACCATGTTGTCATTGATACTGACATCAAAAGACATGTGCTGACGCTGTTGTTTGACGTTCAGCGCCCTGACTTGTGCCCGAGCATCCAAACCATAAGTGATTTGGTGTCTGGAAACCTCTTGGGAAAGTTGGAACACAGCGTCGTCATCAACACACAAAACAGTGACACCATAAAAGGGCACGCGATGTAAAAATGTAGAAAACGATTGTTTGAGCTGCTCTAAGTCATTATCAAACGTTTCCATATGATCTTCATCAATGTTGGTAACAATCGCCATCACTGGCTGAAGTAACTGAAATGAGCCATCAGACTCATCAGCTTCTGCCACCAGGTATTCGCCTGTACCCAAACCAGCATTGGTACCTGCTGCAGTTAATAAACCACCGATGACAAAGGTAGGGTCCAATCCCGCTTCAGTTAAAATACTTGCTACCAATGAAGTGGTTGTGGTTTTACCATGCGTTCCAGCCACCGCAATACCCACTTTGAAGCGCATCAACTCAGCCAACATTTCAGCACGAGTGAGGACTGGTATTTGGGCTGCTCTGGCAGCTTTCAGCTCATGATTTTCGTTTTTGATTGCAGAAGAGTAAACTACCACATCGGCCAATTCAACATGCGCCGCATCGTGGCCAAACAGCACCTTGATGCCCATGTTTTGCAAACGAGTGGTTACTTTTCCTTGATTGATGTCCGACCCACTGACTTTGAAATCAAGGTTATGTAAAACTTCTGCAATGCCCGACATGCCTGAACCACCAATGCCTATCAAATGAATTCTTTGCATGCGGCTGGCAAACTTATGTTCAGGATTCAAATAACTCATGCTGCCACCACCTGCTCACAAAGTTCAGCGATGTGTTCAGAGACTTGATTTTTTCTTACTTTGGCTAGGTTGGCCCGCATAGCCAACCTGACTTCAGCTTCCATCAGTTTTTTGAATGCGGCTAAAAACTCTGATTGCGGTTGCTTTTCTTGCCACATCATAGCGGCATCTTTGTGCACCAAACTCAGCGCATTTTCCATTTGGTGATCATCCACGGCATGTGGGTATGGCACAAATATAGTAGGAATTCCTACCGTCGTTATTTCAGCAACCGTCAACGCACCAGCCCGGCAAATACAAATATCAGCCCATTGGTAGGCAGCTGCCATGTTATGAATAAATTCGTGTAAATCAACGTGCTCAGCCAATTGGCCGTATGCCGCTTCCGTGGCATTTTTCTTGTTGCGGCCGCATTGGTGCTTAATTTTCACCGCTTCGCTGTCTATCCACTCTGACAATACCGATGGCACCATGTTATTAAGACTTTGTGCGCCCAATGAACCGCCAAGCACCAAAACATTCACTGGCTTGACCCGATTCGAATGTTTAACTATTTTTTCAATGCTCTCACGTACTGGGTTACCCACCCACTGTGATTCAAATTGACCACCCAAGTCAAAACCAGTCATCACCAAATTGGCTCGTCTGGCCAGTGCCTTATTGGTCATTCCAAACACACTGTTCTGTTCATGCACAATCAACTTAGTGGCACATAAACTGGTGGCAAAACCGCCAGGTGCAGCCACATAACCGCCCATACTGATAGCAGCATCAATGTTGTTTTTCTTGAAAAAGCCACGCGCCATCCAAATTCCCTTTAATAACCTAAAAGGCATGGTCATCAGACCAACGATGCCTTTACCACGCAAAGGCTTGATTGGCAATAAAGTCATGTGGATGCCATGCTGACGTACTATGCGCTCTTCCATGCCACCTTGTGCGCCCAACCAATATATTTTGTGGCCTTTCTTTTGTAATGATTTAGCCACTGCAATACCAGGGAATATGTGTCCACCGGTTCCACCTGCCATGATTGCAAAATTCATGCCACTGCCTCCTTTTGATGACTGCGAAAGTTAACTTTGCGGTTTTCATATGAAATACGAAAAACCACACTCAGCGCGATGATATTCATCATGATGGCACTGCCGCCTGATGAGATAAATGGTAAAGTCAATCCTTTGGTAGGTAACATACCCAGATTGACACCCATACTTAAGAACGCCTGTAAAGCCAACCACACAGCAATTCCTGTGCAAATAAAGCCAGCGTAATCGTTACCCTGATCAAAAGCATCACGGGCTATTTTAAAAATACGGTAGATCAACAGCAGAAACAGACCAATCAGCAACAAGACACCCAAAAAGCCCATTTCTTCAGCATAAACCGCAAATATGAAGTCAGTATGTGCTTCTGGCAAGTAAAACAACTTTTGAATGCTCGAACCAATGCCAACACCAGTGACCTCGCCTCGCCCGACAGCAATCAGCGCCTGCACCAATTGAAAGCCGGCATTGAATGGATCTTGCCAAGGGTCAACAAAATTAACCAGTCGTTTGACCCGGTATGGCTCTGCCCAAGCAATCACCATCATGGCCGAGCCAGCTAACATACCTAACAAGGTCAAATCTCGGTATCGTGCTCCTGCAATATAAACCATGATCAAAGTGATGATCAATAACAACACGGCCGAGCCAAAATCAGGTTGGACCAATAACAACCCAGCAATCACGACCACCACTAACAATGGTTTCAACACCCCTACCATGGAGTTTTGAATGCCTTTTTTGTGTTTAACAATGTAACTGGCCAGTGACATGATTAAGGCCAATTTGATGGCTTCAACCACTTGGAATCTTGAAATGCCCAAATTGATCCAACGACGGGCACCATTAACCTCAACACCTATGCCTGGTATCAACACCAAAACCAAAGCCAATATACCTAAAATCAAGGCTGGGCGGCTTAATCGGTTCATCCAACCCGATGAAATATTCATCACCAACACCCCAACTAAGCCACCCAAACCAATAAACAAGATGTGGCGTTTGAAGTAATAGAAAGGATCGTTGGCTGAATTCTCAGCCACAGCAATTGACGACGAAGCCACCATAACGGCACCGATGGCAAGCAACATAACAAAAGCCACACCCAGCCAGACATCGATACCAACGATGTACCAGTTTGCGTTAACTTTTTTATTTTGCTTTGTTGTCATTGTTTATCTGATTTTTAAAGTAGCCAAACCAATCAATACCAAAATGATAGATATGATCCAAAAACGCACGATGACTTTTGGTTCAGCCCAACCTTTCAATTCAAAGTGATGGTGAATCGGCGCCATTCTGAATATGCGTTTACCGGTTAATTTGAACGAGGCCACTTGTAAAATGACTGACACAGTCTCTAACACGAATATGCCTGCCATGATAAAGAACACCAATTCTTGTCGGGTAATGAAAGCGACCAAGCCCAAAGCAGCACCCAAGGCCAGTGCACCGACATCACCCATAAATACCTGTGCTGGGTAAGTGTTGAACCACAAAAAGCCCAAGCCAGAACCAGCTATGGCCGCACAAAAGATCGTTAACTCACCCGTTCCTGGTATAAATGGCAATAACAGGTAATCCGATATCACCGCATTGCCTGAAACATACGCAAACACGCCCAGAGCAGAACCAACCAATACGGTAGGCATGATGGCCAAACCATCCAAACCGTCAGTTAAATTCACCGCATTACTCGAGCCAACAATAACGAAATAACCCAAAGGTATGGCTAACCAGCCCAGTGACCAGTTGTAATTACTGATGGCCGGTATAACAATTTGTTCGTGGATGCTGCTGTGCCCGTACTCATACAAATACAAAACCGCAACGATGCCAACCAAGGATTGCATGCTATATTTCCACTTCGCAGATAGTCCGTCCGAACTTTTTAAGTGAATTTTTTTATAATCATCAACCCAACCAATGGCGCCAAAACCAAACAGCACAAACAAAGCCACCCATACATATTGGTTGCTTAAATCAGCCCACAACAAAGTGGTTATGATGATGATGGCCAGTATCATGGCACCACCCATGGTGGGCGTACCTTGTTTACTTAAATGAGACTCTGGACCTAAGCTACGCACTTGTTGACCAATCTGTTTAATCTGCAAGGTCTTGATGAACCAAGGGCCCAAGAACAATGACAACAACAAGGCACTCAAGGCGGCCATGATGGATCTGAAGGTTAAATATCCGAACAAGTTCAGACCCGAAACCGTTTCACTGAAGTGTTGGGTTAACCAATAAATCATGCTTCACCTCCTACTATTTTTTTTACCACACGTTCCAGGCGCATGCTTCTCGAGCCCTTGACCAAAACGGTACCTTCTGCGGGTATTTTTTGTTCTATGTCAGACAATAAATCCGTGACATTTTGATAAACTTGGCACTGCCCCTGCTGATGGGTACAACCTGATTGAACATCAGGGGCATACTCTCCAACCGCCAACAACAAGTTAACTCCCGCTTTAGCAGCATAATGACCCACTTCTGAATGTAACTGTTGGGCCTCCTCACCAAGTTCAAGCATGTCACCCAGCACCAATGTTGTGGGTTGTTTTTCTTGTATCAATACGTCGATGGCCGCTTTGACCGAGGTTGGATTGGCGTTGTAGCTGTCATCTATCACTCTCATTCCTTTTTCAGTATCGTGCACTTCAAGCCGCCCTGATTCGCCTTGAAATTCGCGCAAACCGGATAAAACTTCTGTCACCGTTAATCGCATAGACAAACCAATTGCCAATACTGCGGTGGCATTCATGAAGTTATGTAAACCCAACAGTGGCAAATTCATATCGATACTTTCACCACGCCTGGTTAATACTTGATAACCATCAGTGGTTTCAACCAACCTGAAATCGGCATCAGAACTTTGTCCAAAGGTAATGATGCTACCTCTTATTTTTTCCTTAAAATCATCAGCGTAGGCACAATCGGCATTGACCACACCTTTGCCATTTTGGTCCAAAGCTTGGTAAATCTCAGCCTTGCCTTTTGCGATGTTATCGACACCACCAAAGCGTCCCACATGGGCATCACCAATGTTAGTGATGATGGCAATGTCAGGCTTGATGATTTCAGTCAGTGCTGCCACATCACCAATTTTTGCTGCACCCATTTCAATCACTGCCACTTGATCATCTGTACTGATTGACAACAGCGACAAAGGCACGCCAATTTCATTGTTGAAGTTACCTGCGGTGGCATAACATTGGTATTTCTGGCTGAGCACAGCATGCAACATGTTTTTCACTGTGGTTTTACCGTTTGAACCGGTGATTCCGATGACTTTAACACCGGTTTGCATCACCCATGCAGTGGACATGGCTTGTAATGCCACCAAAGTGTCTTTAACAATTAATTGTGGTACATCAACCTCAACAGCATTAGCGACCAAGACCGCTGCCGCACCTTTATCCACTGCCTGTTGACAATAAGCTTCACCGTCAAAAAACTCACCTTTCAAAGCGACAAATAATTTGCCTTGGCAGTCGCCTCTCGAATCAGTGGTAACACCCTGAATCCGCGCCTCTTTACCAACCATGTTACCGCCCACTACGGCTGAAATTTGATGCAAGTTCATTTGTATCATGTGGCCTCCTGCATCAGTATCTTGATTTTATTCATGTCATTGAATGGCAACAGGTGACCATTGATTTCTTGGGTAGACTCATGACCTTTACCGGCCAATAATATGATGTCTCCTTTGTTCGCTTGATCTAACACATAAGCAATGGCTTGTTCACGGTCATTGATCACATGCGGTTTGTTTTGCATGCCACTTTCAATGTCGGCGATGATTTGTGCGGATGATTCAAAACGCGGGTTGTCATCAGTTAAAATCACTTTATCAGCCAGTTGCTCTGCAATCGCACCCATCATCGGTCGTTTGCCTTTGTCGCGGTTGCCACCACAACCAAACACACACCACAACTGTCCGTCTGTGTGCATTCGCAAAGCCATTAGCACCTGTTTTAATGCATCTGGGGTATGGGCATAATCAACCACCATGATAGAACCATTGCGTGGGTCATCAATGCGATTCATTCTGCCCGGTACAGGTTGTAACGTTTTGACCACATTGCGTGTAGCTTCTAGCTTAAAGTCTTGGCTCAAAGCCGCCAACACCGCCAACGTATTGTGTACATTGAAACGCCCTAACAAGGCGGTTTCATAGCTGATTCTTTGCTCTTTGGCGATTAACTCAAAAGCAATACCTGCAGGTAACAAATGCACCTCTTTGGCAATAAAATCAGCTGCTGGATTATCGATACCATAAGTCAAGGCCTGACCTGTTATCACTTTCGTCTGCAGCCAGGATTCGGCAGTGGCATCATCTGCATTGATGATACTGAGGCGCGGACTGAACGTCGTGAACAATTTCAACTTAGCCGCTTCATAAGCCGCCAGTGTTTGGTGGTAATCCAAATGATCACGACTCAAATTAGTGAAAATTGCCGTATCCACATCGGTACCATTGAAACGATTTTGATCCAAAGCATGTGAGGAAACTTCAATGCACACATGCTTATAGCCAGATTGAAGCATCGATGCCAAATTTTTCTGAATGGCGATGGCCGAAGGTGTGGTGTTCTGAGACGACTTAAGCTGTTCAGTGTCACCTACACCGAGGGTACCTATGTATCCAGTTTTGACACCCAACTGTTCCAGCGCATGCATCATCAGCCATGCCGTTGATGTTTTGCCGTTGGTGCCAGTGATGGCAGTGATTTTCAATGATTGACTGGGATGGTCATAAAAAGCACAACTTAAATCACCCAGAATCTCACTCAAATCAGCACATTCAATCACTGGAACCTGTAATGGCTTCTGACGGCCTACGTATTTGGCTCGGCCAGCTTTGGGTGGTTCTGTGAGAATCGCAATGGCACCTGCACGCTCTGCCTGGTAGGCATAATCCATTCCATGTACATTAAAACCAGACAATGCCACAAACACATCACCCTGTTTGATTTTACGGCTGTCCAAAGATAAATTTTCAATGTCTTGATTGAAAGCTGCATCAAATGCTTGTTCTTTGGGAAAATCTGCTGACAGCTGATGTAATTCCTTTAACAACCATTGTAAGTTTTTGGGGGTCAGATCATTCTGCATCATCAGCCTCCAACCCATCGTCTTGTACATTGACCCATGTTCTGGTTACCTGGTCTGCAGGCACATTCAACAACCGCAGGCCAGTTTTCATGATTTCAGTAAATACCGGTGCTGCCACCAGCCCACCATAGTAATCCTCACCTTGGGGGTTATTGATACTCACAGCGACCACCAAACGTGGTGATGAAACTGGCGAGAACCCAACAAAGGATGACATGTAGTTATCAGAGTAACCGCCTTTTTCAGCAATCCTCGCAGTGCCCGTTTTACCAGCCACAGAATAATTAGGGATAAATGCTTTGTGCCCTTCATTGTCCATGACCACATGCGACAACATGTCTGTCAACTGGGTGGCTATCATGGGATCAATGATGGCTTTATCCTCATTGATGTTGCCTTTTATAAAGGTGGGTGCGCGGTAGCGTCCCTTGTTAGCAAAAACAGAATAAGCCGACGCCAACTGTAAAGTGGTTACTGACAAGTTATAACCACGCGACAACGCCGCATGATCAGCGGTTCGCCAACGCTCAAAGTGAGGCAAATAACCCGCAGACTCTCCCATGAAGCCACTGCCAGATGACTGACCAAAACCAAATCTTTGGTACACATCCCACAGGTGCTCTTTACCCAACCCCAAAACCAATTTGGCCACACCGATGTTGCTTGATTTAACTAAAATATCAACCAAGCTCAATTCACCGTAATCACGGAAATCATGAATCACAAAGCCATCAATTTTGTATTCCCCTGGCGACGTATTCACTACTGATTGCGGCGTGTATTCAGCACTCTCCAATGCCGCTACCACGGCAAAAGGCTTCATCACAGAACCGGGCTCGTAAATATCCGTAACCGAACGATTTCTCAGTCCATCGGTGCTTTCTTTGTTACCGTTTGGATTGAATGAGGGTTGGTTGACCATGGCCAAAATTTCACCTGTTTTCACATCCAAAACCACTGCAGAGCCAGATGTAGCCTGGTGTTTGTATACCGCCTTCTTCAATTCTAAGTAGGCAGCATATTGCAACCTGCGGTCCAAACTTAAATGTAAGTCTTTACCTGGCTTCGCTGGTTCTAACTCATCCACATCAATGTCAGCAACTACTTGACCCAGCAAATCCTTAACCACAGTTTTTTTACCTGAAGTGCCGCTGAGCCAATTGTCATACGTTCTTTCCAAACCTTCTTGCCCAATATCCTCTACGTCGGTAAATCCCACAACATTGGCTAATATTTCGCCGGTGGGGTAAAAACGTTTGAACTCTGTTCTGAACTCAACACCTTTCATATTCAAAGCCTTAACCTGATCGGCCAACATCGGCGTTATGCGTCGCTTGATGAATAAAAACTGGCGGTCTTTGCGCGATGTGATGACCTGTTTCAACTCATCGGCATCCAATTCCAATACTTCAGCCAGTTGATCAACCTTGCTGAATTGATCCAACAACTGTCCAGGCACAATACCGACCGAGACCATTGCTGTACTTAAAGCCAATGGCTCACCATTGCGATCATAGATTGAACCACGTGATACGGGTATTTCAACTTCTCGCACATGCCGCTTTTCACCTTGTGTTTGATAGAACTCAGCACCTTTGACCTGGATTGAAAAAGCCCGGACAACCACCACCACAAAACAGCACAGTAAAAAAGCCATAACAATGGCAATCCTGAAACTGATGTTTACTTGTCTGTGTTGTGATTTTTTCATCGCACTATGACCAAAACCTGTTCATCTTCTGGCAATTTCATGTTCAATTGATCTCTGGCAACCTGCTCAATGCGGTTATTCGCCACCAACGTGGATTTCTCTAACTGCAACCTGGCAAATTCAGAGTTCAACTCTAGCTTTTCTTTTTCAATGGCTTGAGAAGCAGCAAACAATTTGCGCGTCTCGTTCTGGAAAAAAACATAATTAACCAAAACAGCAATCAGTATCACTGCCAAAACCACGGTTATGCCACTGTGCCAATTCATAGTTTTTCTGCCACCCTCATGATGGCACTTCGTGCCCTCACATTCTCATCATGGTCAACCGCCTTAATGGGCTTGGTAATTAATTTAAGCTCAGGCTGTTTGGCATCATCTGGAATGACTGGCATGCGCCTGTCAACCTTTGGTGGCTGCGATGCATCACGCATGAAACGTTTCACCAGTCGATCTTCTAACGAATGGAAGCTAATCACCACCAAGCGCCCACTTTTATTAAGAAGCTTCAATGCAACCGGCAAAACCCGTTCAACCTGCCCTAACTCATCGTTGATGAAAATTCTGACGGCTTGAAACACTCGGGTTGCTGGATGCTTTTTGATTTTGTAGTTGGGTTTGTTGACAGTTTTCACCACATCAACCAAGTCAAATGTGGTCGCTAAGGGCTTCTCTTCCCTGGCCTCAACAATTTTTCTGGCGATGCGTCCGGCATTTTTTTCTTCAGCATATCGCCAAAACACCCGTTTCATTTCATCAGCAGTGGCCGAATTAAGCCATTGTGCAGCGCTCAACCCTGCCGCATTGTTCATGCGCATATCCAATGGGCCATCCTGCTGAAAGCTGAAACCACGTTCAGCCTGATCGAGTTGCGGCGAGGAAACACCAAAGTCAAATAGCACACCATCAAAGTGCGCACCCTCTTCTAGTAAATCCTGCATAACGGTTTCAAAAAAACCCACTTCAACACTGACCCTTGGATCTGCTTGCTGTAAACGCTTGGCAAACTCAATGGCCTCAGGATCACAATCAACCACAGTTAATGTACCGTCAGGACCTAGTCGTTCGAGAATCAATCTGCTGTGACCACCTCTTCCGAATGTGGCATCAATGTAATGACCATCAGATTTCACAGCGAGGGCTTCTACTGCTTGATTAAGTAGAACAGTCTGGTGCAAAGCTTGTTCCATCACAACACCAATGATTTCATGGCATCTGAAACCTCGCCATTCATGGCTGGGACCTCGTGACGGGTCTTTTGCAGCGCATCCTCATTCCAGATTTCAAACTTGCTTCCCAAACCCAGCATCACCACACGCTTTTCCATTGATGCTACTTGACGCAAAGTGATGGGCAATAAAATACGTGAGCCTTTGTCTGGAACAACATGGTAAGCACTACCCACCAGTCGGCGCTGTAAAGCCCGATGCATTGGGTCGAACGTACTCAAAGCCATCACAGCATCACGAACCTGTTCCCATTCGTGTTGCGGGTACAACCAAAGTGAGTCGTTCTCATAGGCATTGTAGGTCAATACCAAACGGTTATCGCAGACGTCACTGATCGGTTCACGATACATAGAAGGTATCGCCAACCGGCCTTTTACATCTAAATTTAACGCAATTTCACCGTAAAACACTACAATATCCCACAAAAATACTACTTTACTCCACAAATATGCACTTTATGTCGAAATCCCATGCAAGTCAAGTTACAAATGTAAAAAAGTGAGTAGTATCAACAACTTATAAAACATTTTACATTAATAAGTCGCCGTAAGTTATTGATTTATATGGCTACATGTTGAGGAGTTAAAAAGCGGTGAAGGAAGCAGATCCGGTCAAATCAAGCGTTCAAGCAAGCCACTACAACAACAATACAATAGCCAGCAAAAAACGCTGGGATTTTATGCCAATTCAGTCATCAAAACGCACTTTTTTATCAACAAACAACAATCAGCCCCAAAGGCTCTCAACAACAGTCAAGGCTCAGCAATGTCAGTTGTTGCTGGTGCGTTGATAAGTTACAATCCTTGTTGATGAGCAAACTTCAGGCAACCTTAATACCCCTCCTCAGCACATACATGGTGGTGCTGTTGTTGCTGACCAGCCAATCCTTTGCTCAAAATGCAGCAGTAAGTCAAGTTATACCCGATGATTACCAACGCTTAGATCAGTTAATCAGCAACCAACCACAAACTGCTCTGGCTCAGCTGCTGGCAAAGGATGTTGCCAATGAACCGCCGATTATCAAAGCCATACACTTCAACACCCTCAGCCGCGCCTATATCAGTTTGGTTTACCCCACCAAAGCCTTGGAGTCAGCCAACACAGCAATGAGCCACATAACAGCTAAAGAACCACAATGGCTGTATCACCAAATATTAATGGTCAAATCTCAAGCGATGGAAATCAGCGGCATGGCCAAAGAAGCACTACCTCTGGTCAAACAAGTTGTTGCTTGGGCCAAAAAAAATGATGAAATCCTTTATATTGACGCATTGCTGGGCCTGGGCTACATAGAAAATACCCTGGGCAATTACGTCGATGCTTTGAATGCCTTCATGCAAGCCTACAACACCGCACCCGAAACAGGCACTGCCAACACCCGCAGTGCGATTGCCAGCAGCGTGGCCTTGGTTTATGAGTACCGCAGAGAATATGATCTTGCCATCCCGTTTTTCGAAGAATCAGTTGACTACCACCGCCAACTAAAAAATCCACTGGAACTGTCCATAGGCCTTTATGGACTCGGTCGCGCCAATAAAAATATAGGAAACGTTGATTTGGGCACAACTCAATTGGATGAAGCTTTGTCCATTTCCAGAGCCATAAATGACCAACAAGGCGTGGCGTACGCCTTAAAAGAATTGGCACCGCTTTACATCGAAAAACAAGATTTTGAAGTGGCAAATGATATGTTGAGTGAGGCCATCAAGTTATTTATTGAAAGTGAAAACAAGTTGATGTTGTTTGATACACATAAGACCATGAGTGTGTTGAAACTTAAACAAAATAACATCAATGATGCCTATGAATATCACCAAAAGGCTCAAGAATATCTGAACCATGAAAGAATGCCCATCCAAGCACTCGCCTTGACTGAATTAGAAACCCGACTGATGGCGGCAAAAGGATTACACCAACAAGCCTATGAAAAACTCTTGCAGATTGGTCGTGATAGACAGCGCTTACTTTCTTCACAAAGCACCCAAGCACTGCACCAATTAAGAACTCAGTTTGAATTACAAAAAAAAGAGCAAACCAATCTGTTGTTGGCACAGGAAAATGCCAACCAAAAACTATTGCTGCTGAAGGAAACTCAAGCCAAACAAATATTATTGATAAGCTTAATCACTGCAGCTATCATCGTGCTGATTTTAAGTGTGACTTATATTCAAAACAAACAACAAAAACGTAAATTGTACCAGTTGGCCAATTTTGATTCGTTGACAAAATTACCCAACCGTTCGTATACACTTAAGTGCCTCAATACGATGAGCCTGTCTTTACACCCAAATGAACAGATGTTGATTGTTATGATTGATCTGGATAATTTTAAAACCATCAATGATGTTTTGGGACATGACGCCGGCGATTGTGTGTTAGAAAAAATGGGCGCTTTGTGTCAGCAAATGATTCAACCACCTCAACTTTGCGGACGCATTGGTGGCGAGGAATTTTTGTTAGCACTACCCGATACAGACGTTGAAAAAGCCCATGTCATCATCGACCAGCTCAGATCTGCCTACCAAAAAATCGACATCAAAAATAACAGCGGAAAACTGAATCAGATGATGGGCTTCTCTGCTGGCATAGCAACACATCGCAGTACAGATGACTTGAGGGAAAGTATCAAAGCAGCGGACTTGGCGATGTATGCTGTCAAACATGGCGATAAGAATCAAACAGCTTTGGCCAATGACGGGTTTGAGTGCCAATAAAAACAACCACCACCCCAAACCCAATCAATTTAGGGCGGTGGTCAATATCTTATTACAATGAATTAATGATGTTATTCAAAGTATCGCTGGGACGCATGGCGGCCTCAGCCATTTGATCGTTTGGCTCATAATAACCACCAATCTCAACAGCAGCACCTTGCGCTGCCAATAACTCATCAAGAATACTGGCTTCATTGCCTTGCAACAAATTGAAAACTTCAGTGAATTTAGCTTTCAGAGCCGCATCATCATCTTGTCTGGAAAGCGCTTTGGCCCAGTACTTAGCCAAGTAATATTGCGAACCCCTGTTATCCAACTCATTGACTTTTCTCGAAGGTGATTTGTTGTGTGACAAATACCTTTCGTTGGCATCATCCAAAGCCTCAGCCAATATCTTGGCTTGGGTGTTGTTGGTCTTTTCAGCAATGTCTTCTAGAGAAACCGCCAAAGCCAAAAACTCTCCCAAAGAATCCCAACGCAAATGCCCTTCTTCGACAAACTGCTGCACATGTTTCGGTGCAGATCCGCCGGCCCCAGTCTCAAATAAACCGCCGCCGGCCAACAAAGGCACAATAGATAACATTTTGGCGCTGGTTCCTAATTCCAAAATAGGAAACAGGTCAGTTAAGTAATCACGCAACACATTACCAGTGACCGAAATGGTATTGAGACCAGCGGTGACCCGCTCACAAGTGTAACGCATCGCTGCTCTGGGGTTCATGATCTTTATTTCTAAATCAGTGGTGTCATGATCGGCCAGATAGGTCTCGACTTTCTCAATCAAGTTTCGGTCATGTGCACGGTTTTCATCCAACCAGAAAATGGCCGCATCACCGGTGTTTCTGGCACGTGTCACAGCCAACTTAACCCAATCACGAATCGGTAAGTCTTTGGTTTGACAAGCACGCCAAATGTCGCCCACCTCAACATCATGTTGCATCAGGATTTCACCTGATGAATTAACCACACGCATCATACCGGCCTTTTCGATTTCAAAAGTCTTGTCGTGCGAACCATACTCTTCGGCTTTTTGCGCCATCAGGCCGACATTACAGACATTGCCCATGGTCACCACATCAAAAGCACCATGCTCTTGGCAGTACTCGATGATTTCTTGATAAATGCCGGCATAAGAACGATCTGGAATGATGGCTTTGGTGTCTTGCAACTGGCCATCGGCATTCCACATTTTGGCCGATGACTTAATTGCCGCTGGCATGGATGCATCAATGATTACATTATTGGGCACATGCAGATTGGTGATGCCTTTGTCTGAGTCAACCATGGCTAAAGCAGGTTGAGACTCATACACAGCAGCAATGTCTGCCTCAATTTCAGCTTGTTTGGCTTTTGGCAAGTCCTGAATTTTGTTGTAAACATTACCAATACCGTTGTCTACTTCCACGCCTAATTCAGCAAATAAGTCAGCATGTTTTTTAAATACATCCTCATAATATACTTCAACGGCATGACCGAACATGATGGGATCTGACACTTTCATCATGGTGGCTTTTAAATGTAACGAGAGTAAAACCCCTGATTTTTTGGCTTCTTTAATTTCTTTACTGAAAAACTTGCGCAGTGCCGCCTTGCTCATTCGTGATGAGTCAATAACCTCTTTGGCCTGCATCTGCAAACCAGATTTCATCACTGTCACTTCTCCAGCTTCATCAACGTGCTCAATTCGCACCTCATCCGCTGCTGGCATGACATATGACTGCTCGCTGCCATAAAAGTCATTGGCATCCATATGTGCCACATGGGTTTTGGAATCAGCTGAAATCTCGCCCAAGCGGTGTGGGTTTTGTTTGGCATAGGCTTTGACTGCCGCAGCCACTCTGCGGTCTGAATTACCTTCGCGTAAAACTGGATTAACCGCACTGCCCAAAACTTTGGCATACCTGCTTTGGATGTCTTTTTGCTCAGCTGTTTCAGCCTCTTCGGGGTAATCAGGAATGTCGTAGCCTTTCTCCTGTAATTCTTTGATGGCCGCATTGAGCTGGGGCACTGAAGCAGAAATATTGGGCAGCTTGATGATGTTGGCCTCTGGCGTCTTGGCCAATTCTCCTAACTCAGCCAAGGCATCTTGGTGCTGTTGATCAGCACTCAGGCGATCTGAAAATTGTGCCAACACGCGACTGGCCAGTGAAATGTCCTTGGTTTCAACCTCAACCTCAGCTTGCGCAGCAAATTTTTGTACAATTGGCAAAAAAGAATAAGTCGCCAACGCCGGCGCCTCATCAGTGATGGTATAAATGATGGTTTGTTTAGTCATGTCCGCTCCAAATAAGTGAAAGCCATAAACTGTGATGGTTCATGGCTTAATTTCTGGCGCGGATTATAACAAATAGATCATATAAGTTCAGTGAATATATAGTCGTGATGTTGCATTCACTTTTATCGTCGCATTTTCATGATGCTACGCTTGGTTTAAAGGCATCCAGTGTTTTCAAAAGTGCTGCGATTGATTAAATCTTGTGAAGCCGACAAATTGACAGTAAAACCGTTTTCGAATTCATTCAAAATGGTCACGCTGAAATCATCAATTGGATCCACGAAAACTTCCCCAGTGCGCCACAACACGCCTTCAGTATCGGCATAGTCAGCTGCAGGCGTATCACCATCAACCACCCAAGGTGGCTCTGATCTACAATTCGCCACATTATGAATGATGACGGCGGTATCTACGATGTTGGATTCATAGTTACCCTCTGCTTTGCGCACCTCAACCATGTAATAGGTATTATTGCTGGCCGGTATGCGCGCAAATCTGACACCATTGACCATGGTAGTGGGGCGCGATGAATAATTAATAAAAACCTCCTCATTGTCGGTATTCTCATCAGCGATAAAGCCATCACCATCAGTCACCCATTCAAGTCGCTGTTTGAATTCCATATTGATGTGCTTGCCCAATCTGCCATACACCCCATCATTCACAGCATAGCCTGTGGCTGAACTCATCACATCCCATGGGCTGTCATAGGGATTGCTGTCACCGTCAGAATTATTGGCGTGAGGTAAACCAAAACCATGTCCCATTTCATGCGCAATCACCCCAATACTTCTGAAAGCCCAAGGTGGATTCCAGGTCACACGCCACAATTTCGATGGGCCGCCATCCAGTGAAGTGTAACGCCCACCACCCCAAGCACAGCAATCCAATGATTCATTGAACATCATATTGATGCCAACAAAATCATCATTGATATCCAAACCTCCATAGGTACTGATGGCTGTGTCGGTGCAGTCATCAAACAACAAGTTCAAATCAGCATCTGTTCCCGAGCCAGGAGTGGGAACATAACTGGTGTGGGTACCGGGCAAGTCCACCCAATCAAAAGCCACCGACCCGGCCACATTGGCGTTGTTATAGGAAACTTCACGCCAGTAATGGTCTAAACCAGCTGGCGTGTTGGCATACATATTATCAAAATACGCTTCGTTTTCCGGCTCAGTAGCAACATCATTGAACTTGCATAAAAAAGACACCCATTTTTGTGGCCCTGAAATACCACCGCCACGCATAGCCTCTCCTTCTATCAATTCAATGGCTTGGATTGAACGACCCAGATTTGTGGCCAATTGGTTTTTGAATTTAACAGAAACACGTTTACCAGACCAAGCGTCAATCGGCAGGCGTGATTTGAAAGCCGCGCTGGCATCCAGTTTGATGATTGCTTTTTCAGTTTGTAAGTAAAAGTTTTGATGCGGGGCTTGGGTGGCATCAAAAGTGTCCCCATACTCAAAGATCAAAACACCTTCAACTGAATCCTCAGCAGCCATCGCTGCAGTCATTAAAATGAGGGTCGATAAGCACAGCATTGATTTTAATGTGTTCATTGTTTTCACCAGAATGTCTTTAATTTCATTGGTTAAACATTCTAAATGCTTTTGCATGCATTGTTACACCACTTTCTGCTTTTTGCTATGTAGTTAACATTAATTCAGGCTTTTTAACAGCACCGCTATCAAATCTTGCCAGAATTGACGTAATTTGTGGGTTTTATTACCACTGAACTGGCTCTTATGCAGGTAGGCACTTTTGGCATGCTCCAACTGAATGGCATGCACACCTCTTTCTGGTTGGCCGTAATGGCGAGTGATAAAACCACCCTTGAATCGGCCATTATTGATGTAACTGTAATGTTCTTGGGTCGCCAATTGATGCATCAAAAGCGACTCAATGGCTGCGCCACAAGAGTTGCCTGCGTTGGAACCCACATTGATGTCTGGCAAGCGACCATCAAAAAACCTCGGCACTTCATCATCAATGCTGTGCGCATCAAGCAACAAACAAAAACCATAGGCCTGTTGGGCTTGATCAATCAACTTTTTTAACTGGTTATGATAAGGCTGCCAGTAATTTTCTATGCGGTATTTGACAGCTTCAGTATCAGGCTCAAGCCCTGGTTTGTAAATCGGTTGAAAATCAAATGTACTGGTAGGACATAGCTCGGTTTCTGCTTGGTTATGATACAAAGCCTCACCACTGGCCGGACGATTCAAATCAATCACATGGCGTGCATAGTTGGCTTTGATTTTTGAATATTTAAACCCCTCAAATTCAAACACCTCGTTGATCAATAAATCTCGGTCAGTTGAGCCCATCACCGCCGGATTCATCAGTGCTGCAATATCGTCGGGTATTTGAGCACCATCGTGCGGCACACTGATCACCAAGGGCGATGTCTCTTGTCTTAACTCAAAGAGGGACATAAAGCCGGCATAAATTGATTCAATGCACCTGATAAAACCAACTGCTGCATGTGGTTGATGTCCGGTGCAAACATCCGGTCTTTGTCCAAGAAAGCCACGTCCTCTCTGACTTTTTGATACACCGCAAAAAGTGCCTCTGAAGTTTTTAAATCTCGATGAAAATCAATACTTTGACAAGCACCCATCATTTCTATACCGATAACCGCAGCAGAATTTTCTGCCATATCGGTTAACTTCCTTCCAGCAAAAGTGGCCATACTGACGTGATCTTCTTGATTGGCTGATGTGGGAATGGTATCAACACTGGCCGGATGAGCCAGGGTTTTATTTTCTGAGGCCAAAGCCGCCGCTGTCACATGCGCAATCATAAAACCAGAATTGACCCCTGAATCAGGCACCAAAAAGGCCGGTAAGCGACTCAAGGCCGGGTCAATCAGCATCGCCATGCGGCGCTCAGACATGTTGGTCATGTCGGTCAAACCAATGCCCAAGAAATCTGCCACCAGTGCCACTGGTTCGGCATGAAAGTTACCACCCGATAAGACATCTCCTTGTTCTGCAAAAACCAATGGATTATCAGTGGCAGCGTTGGCTTCTATTAATAGTTTATCAGCGACATAATTGATGGTATCTAACACCGCACCCATCACCTGTGGCTGACAACGCAGACAATATGGGTCCTGTACCCGATCACAATCCTCATGTGATACCACGATTTCACTGTCTTTCAGCAACCCACGTATGGCCCGCGCCACTTGTATTTGACCCACCTGCCTTCTGGCCTGGTGAATGCGCTCATCAAAAGGCGACAAGGAGCCTTTCGCTGCATCCACCGATAAGGCACCAGATAAAATCGCAGCGGAGAAGCAGTTCTCAGTAAGAAACAAACCTTTCAATGCCAAGGCGGTCGAAACCTGGGTACCGTTCAACAATGCCAAACCCTCTTTGGGGCCCAATTTTATCGGCGATAAACCCACTGCATTCAATGCATCCATGGCAGCAACCACACCACCTTGAAAATAAACCTCACCCATACCAATCATGGCAGCCGATAAATGCGCCAATGGAGCCAAGTCACCAGAGGCACCAACCGAACCTTTCTCCGGAATGATCGGATAAATCTCGTGTTTGATCATGTCTGTTAAAAGTTTCAGCGTGTTCGGGTGAATGCCAGAATATCCTTGAGCAAGACTCATGGCTTTCAGTGCCATAATCAATCGGGTGGTGCCAATATCAATCGGCTTTCCAACCCCAGTGGCATGAGAAATCACTAAATTTCGTTGTAAGGTGTCTAACTCATCTTTGGCTATTTGTACATTGGCCAACAGCCCAAAACCTGTGTTGACGCCGTACACAGTCTCATCCGATGCCGCCACCTGTTCAATGGTCTGGCGCGAGCGAATCACGCCTTGCATCATGTGGTCATCGACCTTGATCTCGACCGGATTTTGCCAAATTTCGCGCAGCTCTTGCAGAGTAAAGCCCTTATTGCTGATGGTAAAAATCATGATTGCTGCTCCCATGTCTTATTGATCATCGGTAAATTCAATGCATGTTCCTTGGCACATGTTTTGGCGATGTCATAACCGGCATCGGCATGACGCATGACGCCAGTGGCAGGGTCATTCCATAACACCCTTTCGATTCGTTTAGCAGCAGCATCGGTGCCGTCACAACAAATCACCACACCTGAATGTTGAGAGTAGCCCATGCCCACTCCGCCACCATGGTGCAGTGACACCCAAGTGGCCCCACCAGCTACATTTAACATGGCATTCAGTAGCGGCCAATCCGAAACGGCATCTGAGCCATCCAGCATGCTTTCTGTCTCGCGGTTGGGAGAAGCCACGGAGCCTGAGTCCAAGTGATCACGACCAATCACCACTGGTGCCTTGAGCTCACCTGTTTTAACCATTTCGTTAAAAGCCAAACCCAATTTGTGTCGCAAGCCCAATCCGACCCAACAAATGCGCGCAGGCAGTCCTTGAAAGTGTATGCGTTCACGAGCCATGTCTAACCAATTATGCAAATGAGGGTCATCAGGTATCAGCTCTTTGACTTTGGCATCAGTTTTATAGATGTCTTCAGGATCACCAGATAAGGCAGCCCAGCGAAATGGCCCCACACCACGACAGAACAAAGGTCTGACATACGCTGGTACAAACCCTGGGAAATCAAAAGCATTTTCCAACCCTTCATCAAAGGCCTCTTGGCGGATGTTGTTACCATAATCAACTGTGGGTATGCCCAATGCATGAAAATCGAGCATCGCCTGAACCTGCACTGCCATTGATTTTCTGGCAGCAGCAGCCACTCTTTTTGGGTTGGTTTTGGCTTCTTGGCGCCATTGACTGACGTTCCATCCTTGCGGCAAGTAGCCATTGACTGGATCATGTGCTGAGGTTTGGTCAGTCACCAAGTCAGGGCGCACGCCGTTTTTATACATTTGCGCAAAAACATCTGCGGCATTACCCAGTAAGCCAATCGATATCGCCTGGCCTGATTCTAATGCTTCATTCAGCAGTTTCATTGCTTCATCGATAGATTGTGCTTTTTTATCGACATAGCCCGTTTTCATCCTGAAATCAATTCGGGTTTCATCGCACTCCACCGCAATCATACAATAGCCCGCCATGGTGGCTGCCAAGGGCTGCGCACCACCCATGCCACCCAAACCACCAGTAAGGATCCACTTGCCATTGGTATCACCACTGAAGTGTTGGCGACCAGCCTCTACAAAGGTTTCATAAGTGCCTTGCACAATGCCTTGCGAGCCAATATAAATCCATGATCCTGCGGTCATTTGACCGTACATCATCAAACCCTTTTTATCCAGTTCGTTGAAATGGTCCCAATTGGCCCATTTAGGCACCAAATTTGAATTAGCAATCAACACCCTGGGCGCATCAATGTGGGTCTTAAATACACCCACTGGTTTACCCGACTGAACCAGCAAAGTTTCGTCTTCATTCAGCCTTTTAAGCGCATCCACCATGCCATCAAAACAAGCCCAGTTTCGAGCTGCTTTACCAATGCCGCCATAAACCACTAAATCTTCCGGGCGCTCTGCCACATCAGGGTCTAAATTATTCATCAACATCCTCAATGGCGCCTCAATGAGCCATGATTGGGTATTAAGTTCAGTGCCTGTCGGTGCTTTGATGATTCGATCATTCATGTGTTGTCTCGCTGTTTCTATGATTAGGTAGTTGTTGTTTGAATCGGGTCATTAAATCTTTGTTTTTTAAGCCGTCAATGGCGGCCGTCAGCACCTTAAACAGGTCTGCCCCAACTTCTTGAGATAATTGTTCGTAAACTGCTGCTAAGGAATGTTGTTTCAACAACAACGCCTGGTCTTGACCCATCGAAGTCAGTTGATAATCTGTTTTACGCTTGTCACTTGGGTCAGAACTGGCGGTGATTAAGCCCAGTTTTTGTAACCTCGGCAGTTTCTGTTTAACCAATTGATGTGACTGCTTCAATGACCGCGCAATTTCTGTGACCGAGGCTTGTTTAACCTCGTTTAGCGCATGGATGATTGAACAAGATTTTACCGGCACCACTATGCCCAAAGAGTCATACAGTGGCCTGATTTGTTCACTGATTAATTGCCCCAAGTCATCGGCTTGTTTGCCAATAAAAGATTCATTTAATTGATATTTTTTGTTGTTCTTTGTCAATTTAGGTAACATGTTGCGCAATAGCTTGCTATTTTCTCTGAATCTGCATATCAAGTCAAAATATTTCAAAGTTTTATTTGTAATGCGAATGATTATCATTTATATTTAAGATTAATTTTTCAACAATGTATTATCATGACCTGGACACTACATATTGACTGTAACTTCCAAAACACCCATGAGTTTTGCTTACAACTTAACCACACCGACAAAGCCCGTAATTTCAGAAGTTGGATGGGCCCCATGGCCAAACACCTGTTCATGCAGTTACAACAAAACCTGGCCCGTTGCACTTCCAGCCAATCGTTCATCATAGAAAAACAATTGGCCCAATATGCGTTGATGCAAGCGAGTTTTCATCATCAGCGTTGCCTGCATCAATTCCAAATCATTCAAGACCTTGAAGCCATAGACCTGGCCGGACACAATGAAATGGCTGACATGCTGTTGTTTATCAGAATGACACCACAACATCCTTGCCATGACACGCTATTGCTTTTTTCGCAACAACAAACACCCTGGACACAAGACGCAGAGGCTGTCATTGCACAATTGGTAGAGGCCAAACTGATACAAATCATCAAATGTGGCGAGCAAACTTATTACGATAAAAACCCCTACCCCCACGACCATGTGCTTGACTTGAACACACTGAAGCTCACTGATTTCACTGCTGAGGGCCCCGTTGAGAAATACCAAACATTGGTACCCAGCCCGATAATCTGAAGGCTGATTAACAAAGTGGTGGTCATCATGGCCTGATTTTCGGTAAAATAGCAGCATTGAGATCAATGGCCAAGCATGAAATTCGAACCAACCGACAGACAAATTCGCAGCTTTGTTTTGCGCAAAGGGAAAATGACCACAGGGCAAAAAAAAGCAGTCGAAGAACTGATGCCCATCTATGCCTTTGACCCAGATCAAACCATTGATTTTGAAAAACTTTACGGCAACAACAACCCCGTGTGGTTAGACATTGGTTTTGGCAACGGTGAATCCATCATTCATGCCGCACAACAACACCCCGAGATTAATTTTCTCGGTATCGAAGTGCACTTGCCTGGTGTGGGACACTTGTTGATGGTCATCAAAGAGCTGGGGTTAACAAACGTACGCATCATTCGCAACGATGCCGTAGATATGCTCAACTTATTCATCGCCGATGAATCATTGGCTGCGATTCATGTGTACTTTCCCGATCCGTGGCACAAAAAACGCCACCACAAAAGACGCATCATGAACCAAGAATTCCTTGACTTAATCCAAACCAAACTACAAACAGGTGGACGCCTCCACTATGCTTCGGACTGGCACCCTTATGCCTTAGAGGTTCAAGAATTACTGGCAGCCAATACTTGGCTTAAAAACCAAGAAAGCAACAACGGCTTTGCCAGCAGGCCCGAATGGCGACCCGTCACCAAGTTCGAACGACGTGGGCAAAAATTAGAACACGGCTCCTATGACCTCATCATGACCAAAAAATAATGGAAATGCTGCCACTCACTAATGAGATGTTGATGGTATTTGCCATATTGGCCTATACCATTTTAATGTTTGTTACTGAGGTTATCAGGATTGATGTGGCGGCATTACTGATATTGGTTATGTTGGGCTTATCCGGCTTGGTGCCAGACACGCATTTATTTGATGGCTTCGCTTCTAATGCGGTAATCGCTATTATTGCGGTGATGATTCTGGGTGCTGGACTTGATCGCACTGGGGTCATGACCGCCGTGGCCAATGTGATCCTCAAAATTGGTGGCAAGACTGAAACAACCGTGATGCCGATTGTTTCTACCACAGTTGGTGGCATATCTGGCTTCATGCAGAATGTTGGCGCGACCGCGTTGTTTTTACCGGTCATGAGTAAAATTTCCAGCGCTGCTGAATTACCCATTTCACGCCTATTGATGCCCATGGGTTTTTGTGCCATTTTAGGCGGCACCGTCACCATGGTAGGATCATCACCACTGATTTTACTCAATGATTTGATTGAAACTTCCAACCGCTCACTGCCGCCAGGCGCTGAGACCATGCCATCTTTTGATTTGTTTTCGACCACCCCAATAGGACTGGCTTTGTTGACCAGTGGGGTGTTGTATTTTTTACTGATTGGACGATTTCTATTACCCAAAGACAAAGCGGTCAACCACGTCAATAACCACAAATCTGACTCCTACTTCCGTGACAATTACGGCATTGATAAGACCATCACTGAAATGATCGTTAATAAAGACTCTCCGCTGGTTGGTAAGATGATCTATGAGCTGGAGTTTGACCCTCATATTCCCAACATTGTCGCTTTGTTCAGTGAAAATGAATCAACCATCTCGCCTCCCAGAACCCGCTTCATTTGGAATGGTGCAGTGTTGGGCGTCATGGGCAGCAAACAACAAATCGAAGATTTTGCGGAAGAGTTTAATTTAACTACGCTGCCTAAACTGAAGCACTTCAAGCTGGACTTCAACCCATCAATCTCGGGCACATCTGAGGCAGTGGTGGTACCTGGCTCTCGCTACTTGGGTGTTAAGTTATCTGAATTTCATTTCAGAAAAGAATATGCCATCACCATCTTAGCTGTTTCCAGAAACAATCGAATTTACACCGGCGAGGCCATGTATGACCTAGAACTGCAGTTGGGTGACACGTTTATCATCCATGGACGCTGGACCGATCAAATGGGCTTGGGGCGCTCAAGAAATGTGGCGCTGGTCAGTGATGTGCCTGCGGAACCACAAAGGCCACAAAAAATTCCTTTTGCCTTGCTGTTTTTCTCTCTCAGTATTTTCTTAGTCATATTTACCGACTTAAAGCTCTCATTGTCATTACTCACTGGCGCCATAGGCATGGTGGTATTTGGTGTGCTCAATATGGATGAGGCTTATCGTGCTGTGAGCTGGAAAACAGTTTTTCTGTTGGCTTGTTTGATTCCCTTGGGCTATGCCATGGAGCATACTGGAGCCGCTGCGTGGATTGCTCAAAATGTGATTTACCATTTGGGTAACGTACCACAAATCATCTACCAACTGGCGATTGCTGTACTGGCAACCTTATTCTCACTGGTTATGTCAAATGTAGGTGCCACTGTGTTGTTGGTGCCTTTGGCCATTAATATTGCGCTGGAAACCGGCGGCAATCCAGTGGTTTATGCCTTGATAGTGGCGATTTCAACTTCTAATGCCTTCATCTTACCAACCCACCAAGTATCTGCCCTGATTATGGGACCAGGCGGCTACAGTGTGGGTGATTTCATTAAAGTGGGTAGTCTCATGACTTTGATTTTTTTGGCCGTGTCTTTACCGATGATTAACTGGCTTTTTTGATCCGACAAGCCTGCTCTATTTTTAGTTTAAACAAATCACTCAACAGTTTTTTACTCTCATAATCAATGCCTTGTTTACAATATTGGCATTCGGCGAGTTGATTGATGATTAACTCGATTTCCTTCATCACTTTTTTTAATTCAATTTGATTCATATTCAAAGCCCTGTCACTGAATAATTAAAATAACATTCTAGGTTCAATACAACCGCTTTTCAGTCGCATAATTCTGACTTGCTGGTAAGAAAATATAGACAAGCATGGTATAATTGACAGTATTTATTACCTGATAAGCTTATGATTAAATTGGTGTTGCTCAGACACGGCGAGAGTGAATGGAACCTTGCCAACCGTTTTACTGGTTGGAAAGATGTTGATTTAACTGAAAATGGCATTGCCCAAGCAGAATCAGCTGGCCGTTTATTGATGGATGCTGGCTTTGAGTTTGACCAAGCCTATACATCTGTGCTGAAGCGAGCCATCAAGACATATAACATCGCTGCTGATGTGATGGACCAGAGTTGGTTGCCGGTTAAACGCAGCTGGCGTTTGAATGAACGCCATTATGGTGCCCTCCAAGGCCTGAACAAAGCCGAAACCGCAGCTAAATACGGGGATGAGCAGGTACACATTTGGCGCCGCAGCTATGCCACCCCGCCGCCAAAACTAGACTGGAATGACGAGCGCAACATTGCATCTGACAGACGCTATAAAGACTTGGACAAAAGTCAAATCCCACTGGGTGAGTGCCTAAAAGACACTGTCGAACGCGTGTTGCCCTATTGGCATGAACACATTGTGCCTGACCTAAAAGCCGGTAAGCGATTAATCATTGCTGCTCACGGCAATTCGCTGCGTTCATTGGTACAATATTTGGATGATGTATCTGAAGAAGAAATATTAAAACTTAATATCCCAACAGGTGTGCCATTGGTGTATGAATTAGATGATGATTTAAAACCAATCAAAAGCTACTACTTGGGTGACCAAGATGCTTTGAACGCAGCCATGGAGGCTGTCGCCAAACAAGGCAAAGCACACTGAAAAGCCCAAACGGTTGAAACCATGAATAAACAATACCCATTACTCGATAACATAAACATCCCGGCTGATTTAAGAAAATTGAACAAGAATCAATTACCTCAAGCCGCCGATGAAGTGCGTGAGTTTCTGATCGATGAAATTGCTAAATGCGGCGGCCATTTTGGTTCTGGCTTGGGTACTGTAGAGCTGACCGTGGCATTGCACTACGTTTTTAATACACCCCACGACAGGATAGTTTGGGACGTTGGCCACCAAGCCTATCCCCATAAAATATTGACGGGCCGCAAAGAACAACTCACAACCATCAAACAAAAAGCCGGTTTGGCCCCCTTCCCCAAACGCACTGAGAGCGAATATGACACCTTTGGCGTAGGACATTCATCGACTTCTATCGGTGCCGCTCTGGGGATGTCTTTAGGCAGCCAAATTGCAGGCACAGAACGTGATGTGGTGGCGGTGATTGGCGATGGCGCCATGACTGCTGGAATGGCATACGAAGCATTGAATCACGGCGGTGAATTGGACACCAATATGTTGGTGGTTTTGAATGAAAACGAAATGTCAATTTCACCCAATGTAGGCGCATTATCCAGGATGCTGATAAAAATAGTCAGCGGCAGAACCTACAACCGCATGCGTGAAAAATCCAAACGCATCATGCGTCGTGGCTCCTGGTTATGGAAGTTCATGTCCAGATGGGAGGAGCACACCAAAGGCATGTTTGTACCTAATACCCTGTTTGAAGAATTGGGCTTTCATCATTTGGGACCGATAGATGGTCACGATGTAGGCCAGCTGGTAGAGAAACTCGAAGTGGCCAAAGAAATCAAAGGCCCCAAACTTTTACATATCATCACTAAGAAAGGCAAAGGCTACAAGCCCGCAGAAGAAGATCCGATTAAGTACCATGCAGTCGGAAAATTTAATCCTGCCGAAGGCATCCAAAACAAAGCCAAACCCTCCACACCAACCTACACTGAAGTTTTCGGTCAATGGCTGTGTGACATGGCTCGCATCGATAATCAACTGGTAGCCATCACCCCAGCCATGCGCGAAGGTTCTGGTTTGGTTGAATTTTCACAACTGTTCCCCAAAAGGTATTTTGATGTGGGCATTGCTGAACAGCATGCGGTGACCCTGGCTGCCGGCATGGCATGTGAAGGCATTAAACCGGTGGTTGCTATTTACTCAACATTTTTACAACGCGCCTATGACCAACTGGTTCACGATGTAGCCATACAAAATTTAAACGTACTTTTTGCCATTGACCGCAGTGGTGTTGTGGGCCCTGATGGTGCCACCCACGCCGGTAACTTAGACATTTCATACTTGCGCTGCGTGCCAAACATGGTATTGATGGCTCCTTCTGACGAAAATGAATGTCGCCAAATGCTCTATACTGGCCACCAACACAATGGGCCCGCAGCTGTTCGATATCCGAGAGGCAAAGGGCCAGGTGCTGCAATCCTACCAAAAATGCAAACCTTACCGATTGGCAAGGCGGACCAAGTCAGAAAGGGCGATAAAAATGTTGCAATACTGAGTTTTGGTGCCTTGTTAACTGAAGCACGGGCCGTGGCACAAGAATTAGATGCCAGTTTGGTCAATATGCGTTTTATCAAACCGCTTGACAAATCAATGATTGAAAAATTAGCACGTACCCATAATCACATTGTGACCATCGAGGACAATGTCATTCAGGGTGGCGCAGGCAGCGCTGTGAATGAAGCTTTGCATGAAATGAATATCACAGCTTCAGTGCTTAACCTGGGCCTGCCTGACAGCTTCCAGGATCACGGCACGCGTGAGGAGTTGTTACAAGAAGCTGGGCTGGATGTTGAGCAGATGCTAAAACGAATCAAGTCATTCATTGGCCAAAAAACCAACAGCAAAGTGTATTCAATCTAAATAACCAACCGAACAATTCTGTGTCTTGATTGCTAGCAGTTTGTTAACCAATGGGTTGATGTTGCTTGATCAGAATAGATTGAAACAGCCTTGAATTAAGGCTTATTGACAGTGCTATAGGATGAGATGGGTTTAACTTTTTTTACTTAAAATGTACTCGGTCATTTCATGGTCGGGGTAGTGCCATTTTAGGTAATTTTTATAGCTGGCAGTTTTCTTATCAGCGCCCTTCTCTTCAAGGTAATTTATGATGGCCACCAAAGCATCGACAAACCCAGGTAATTCACATTCTTTTCTGATCATTGAATTGATGATGTAAACGGCATTGTTTTCAAAGCCATTGGCCGCAAAAACCACAGAAAGTTTGACCAAAGTTTCATCATCTAGTTGAATACGCCCTTGGGTAGTCGTCATGTATTTGACGAAATCACTGTGAATTTTCTCACCGGAAACATCAAATTGCATCTGTAACGTGAAATAATCTATGGCTGCTTGATGGTGGTAGTCGTCGAAGGGGATGTATTTCCCGTACTCGAAACGCAACCGAGCTAAATCAAGGCTATTGGGGTATTTTTTAAAGGTAGAAGCCAAAATCTTCATGGCTTTTTTATAATTACCTTTTTCTATGTATTTTTCAGCCCGGGCAACTGGATTTAATCTATTTTGAAAAAACATCCATCGTGTTAATGATTCATTGACTCATAGCATATCAAATAATCACCTTAATTCATATCATTTGATTGACTGCCATCGAAAAGGTTTGGTTGTGACCGACCACGAAATGATCCAAAACTTTGACATCTATCAGTGCCAAGGTTGTTTTAAGTTGTTGGGTTAAATTAATGTCTGAAGCGCTGGGTGTGGTATCACCTGAAGGGTGGTTGTGAGCAAAAATAACGGCTGCTGCGTTGTAACGCAAACAATACTGAGCCACTGTTCTGGGATATACTTGGGCTGAGTTGATGCTGCCATTGAATAAAAACTCGAATTTTAACAAATGATTTTTACTGTTAAGGAACAATGCAGCAAAACTCTCGTGCCCTTTACAAACAAAGTTAGCCCTTAAAAACCGATCTACCACCTCAGGTTCACTGAAACATGTTTGGCCATCGAAGCCCTGGTTGATGGTGCGTTTGACCAACTCACTGGCAGCTTGTAATTGTGCATATTTGGCCAAGCCCAATCCTTTGAGTTCAGAAAAATCATGTAACTCAGCTTTAAGAATTTCTGACACACTGCCAAAGTGAGTCAGCATCTCAGCTGCTAACTCAATAGCGCTTTTACCGCGAACACCAACCCGCAGAAAAATAGCCAACAATTCCGCATCTGATAGGGCCTCAGCACCCAGTTCTACGAGTTTCTCTCTTGGCATGGTGTGTTTATCAACTAAAAAATTCATTAATATATGTGACAAATAATGGTTATTCTAGATAATTCATTCGCACTGAGACCATCAAATAATTCCTACTTTGATGTAGGAAAGCATAACATTGGAGATTTTAATTAAGCTGGTTTAAAATTTACCATTAAAAAAGATTGGGGCCAGATGAAATCAATTGACTTAAAAATTATGGATGCTGCTTTTGTGGCTGAGTTTGGTTTGCCTGAGTACGGCACTGGTGGTGCTGCTGGCATGGACCTAAGGGCCAACCTGAGTTCAGATTCAGTGATTCAATCAGGCGCTACGGAACTGATTCCAACAGGCATTGCCATACACATCAAAGACCCTCAGTTGGCAGCTGTGATTCTACCGCGTTCCGGGATGGGGCATAAACATGGTATAGTATTGGGTAATTTAGTGGGTCTAATTGACTCAGATTACCAAGGACAACTTTATGTTTCGTGTTGGAATCGCTCACCGCATCCCTTCACCATGGAACGTGGTGCCAGATTGGCACAACTGGTTTTTGTTCCAGTGACTCAAGTGTCTTATAATTTGGTGGAGGATTTTAATGTTTCAGATCGCGGCGAAGGTGGTTTTGGACACACCGGAATTAAATAATGGATTTTAAAGAATTATTAAACAAAATAAATAACAAGAAAACTTCCAAAGATGAAAAGCCATCTGAGGAAAATAATCAAAAAGAGGCGGCTGAAAAAGCCAAAAAAGACCAGTTCAAACTGGGTGATGAAATGTTGTGGACGCCACTTTTTGTGTTTTCAACGCTCGCCACTTTGCTGTTCGGTTATATTCTGAAAAACAACATCATGGAATCTTATGCGTTGTCTGACTTGAAACAGCAAAGCGAGGAGTTGGCTCGGTCGGTCGAACAGCGGACTCAAGAAGTCGGTGCACTGGCGGGTGAAATAGTTGCCGCTAACCCAGATGCAAACAACATTGTTGAGTTAATCGAGAGTCAGGTTCCCAACACCCTTCGCGTGGTTCGTGTCACTGAGCCAGTCGATAAAATAGTTCCAGAAACAGCATTTCCCGGCATCAATTTCGCCACCCTTGACATGCTCAAACTCACCAGTGAAACACAACAAGAGCAATTACCTGAAATTCACCTTTATGGTCAAGATGACCAATACCTTAATTACGTTTACATACAAAAACCCGAGACCGCTTACGTGGTGGTCAGTTACCCCGTTGATGTGATTGTTAAACCACAGTATTTAGAGTTTGACAACAGTGAATTAACATTGGTGCAAAAATCAGGCACATGGAGCAATGTGGTCTTACAAAAGTGGGGCACATTAGATCCCAACTCGACCAAAAGCAACCAACAAACTCGTGTACCTAATTCAAACTTCTATGTCAATTATGCCGTAGAGAATTCTTATTCAGGGTTGTTCAAGTTAAGTTTCTTTAGCAGTGCGGTGGCCTTTCTGGCAGGTTTGATTTTGACTGTACTGACTTACATCAAAAGACAACAAAGAATTGAAGAATTGAAACATGCCAAGAGCTTAAAAGAAGAAGAGCATGTTTATGTGCATTCATCCAATGTACAAAAATCAGACAAAGCACCACAAATCACTGATAATCAGTCTGCAGAGACTGGCGGTAAAAAAGCTTCACAACTGGTAGACAAAGATGCCTTACCTGATAAATCAATCTTCAAAGCCTATGATATAAGGGGCATAGTTGACGAGACTTTAACCACCGATGCAGTTGAGAAAATCGGTCATGCCATTGGTTCTGAAAACCTCAACAGAGGCAGGAAGTCCATTGTGGTAGCCAGAGATGGTCGCATTTCGGGGCCAAGCTTATTGGAAGCGCTGATCAAAGGCATCAGTAAAAGTGGTTGTGATGTGATCAATATCGGTGCCGTACCTACTGGGGTACTCTACTTTTCTACCCATCACCTGGAAACTGGTTCAGGGGTGATGTTGACTGGCAGCCACAACCCAGCCAATTACAACGGCTTAAAGATCATGCTTGATGGTGAAACTTTAGCGGGTAAGCTCATCACCAATTTATACGACATGATTGCTAGCGGAGACCTCATCAATGGTGAAGGCACAGTGCAAGAGCTGGATATCGCCGATGATTACATTGACTACATCAGCTCTGAGATTCAACTAGAGAATGAACCCACTGTGGTGGTTGATTGTGGCAACGGCATACCCGGCATAATTGGTCCAGAAGTATTAGAAGAAATCGGCTGTAATGTCATTCCATTGCATTGTGAAGTGGATGGCACCTTTCCTAATCATCACCCAGACCCAAGTGTACCAGAAAACCTACAGGATTTAATCAGCACACTGAAATCGGTAGATGCTGATATCGGTATCGCTTTTGATGGTGACGGTGATCGGCTGGGTGTGGTTACTAAAACTGGTGAAATCATCAACCCCGACAGGTTGTTGATGTTGTTTGCCAAAGATGTATTGAGTCGCCAACCCGGCTCCAGCATTATTTTTGATGTTAAGTGTACTGGCCACCTACCTAAGTCTATCGTCAAACATGGCGGTATGCCCATCATGTGGAAAACAGGACACTCGTTCATGAAAGCCAAGTTAAAAGAGACCAATGCCGCTTTGGCCGGTGAAATGAGCGGTCACTTTTTCTTCAATGAACGTTGGTTTGGTTTTGATGATGGCATCTATGCCGCTGCCAGATTATTAGAGATACTTGATCAAGAGGAAGATACACCAGAAGAAGTATTCTTAACCCTGCCCAACAGTGTCAACACACCAGAACTCAAAGTTCACATGAAAGAAGGTGAGCATTATAAGTTCATGGAAGATTTTGTCGATAAAGCGACCTTTCCTGATGCCAAAATCACTACCATAGATGGTATTCGTGCTGATTTTGCACAAGGCTGGGGCTTGGTTCGATGTTCTAACACCACACCCTGTTTGGTCATCAGGTTTGATGCTGATAATGAAGAGACATTGGAGCGCATCCAAGAAGAATTCAGAACCCAGTTACTGGCGGTCGATGAAAATTTAGATTTACCTTTTTAAAACCATCCTCAATCACCGATAAATTCCACATCCAGCAGAATATAACCTCTGCTGGATACCAAGAACTCAATCAAGCCCAGTCGATTGGGTTCTCAATGGCTACCAGACAAATTTAGCCCGACTGACACGTTCTGATAACTCGCCCATCAAAGCCTTAACTTTCGCTGTATCAAGGTAGTGTACGTTGATGTCTTGTACCACAGGGTTTGAACCTGCCGTATCCACAGTGAACCTGGCCATGCCATTGCGGCGATCAAAAGGTGTTTGCATGTATGATATGTTTTGAATCTTAGCGGTTTTAACCACACTCAGCGTATGGAACATGACGCCATGGCGATAAGCAATGATTTCCGCATTGATGGCATAGCCTGCTTTATTCACATAGGCTTTGGCATAAATATAAACCAACGGGGTTAACAGCAACAATAACAACCCCCATTGGTGATAAAAATAAATCAAGGGTGTGGTGGCCAGTAACAGAAAAAACATCACCCTTTTGAACACCCGCTTCCAAGCGCGCGCCTCTAATGGTTGCCAATTAATGTCATTCCAATCAACTTCTGGTTGAATTTGACTGACCAAGTTTTGTGCTTTGGATCGTGAAATCAACGGAGCAATCCAGTTCATCAGAATGCCACTTTGTTCCGTGACGCCGCCTGCCGTTTCCATTTTGATGCTGACGCGTTTGAAATACCGATGCAAAGGGGAATGCTTGATTTTTATCAGCTGGATGCGTTTAACTGGAATGTTGGCCGTGATTTTGGTTAACAAACCCATCTCTGCATTCAAGTTTTTATCAACATGTGATAATTTGAATTGGTAAAGTTTTAAAAAGGCCAATGCAATCGAGGACAGCCAAATGGTCACCAACATCAACAATGAAAAACCCAAACTGTATATCACCCATTGGGCCAACTCCCACCGCTCAACGTGCAAGTCACCAACAAATTTTTGCATGAAATTAATGAATTTTGCGCGATAGAAGTCATTCTGCGACAAAATAGAACCCACAATCCCAATCGGCACCAAGGCTTTGTGCGATATAAAGCCATAAGTGGTCACATCTTGGTTGTTCATTTGGTACAAAACAGATGGGTCAGAATCAAGTTCTTCTTCCAGTGCTGATTCATCCTCAACACCTTCAACTGGCACCTGGCCACGCTGCTTAATGATGCGTTGGATATAGGAGACCTGGTCATTTGAAATAACCCTGATGACCGCTTCTGGCTTGACTCCTGAGGCAGACTCTATTTGTAAGGTTGCTACGTTCAACAACCGGTGTAACACATTCTTCTCAACATTGACGTTTTGGATGCGCTCGTAAGGCACTTGTCTCAGGGATTTGAATAAAATACCCTCTTTCACCACCAAGCGATCATCTTCTAACCAATAGTGATAAAACCAAAACTGAATAATGGTAACAACCGAAGCAAAAGCCGCTATGGCTATGATGATAAAATCTTGTTTATCACCACTGGTACCAACGATGCCAATCAACAAAGGTAGCACACTTTTCTTAATCGCCTCTATGAATAAGAACAAAGGTGATACATTATGTAACCGATACCCTGCAGTTTTCAGGTCCATGCTCAAACCGTATCTTCTGAAGAGTTGGTGTTGATTAACTCTTGGCGCAGGTCTGCGGCATGCTGATGCATTAAGCCAGGAAGGGTTATGGTGGCATTGCGGGTGCCAGCTGTGTGTACCACTAATTTACCCAAATCATAGCGCCGTTCAAGCGGTCCAGTGGTGATGTCAACATGTTGTACGCGGTTGCGTGGCACCATGTTTTGCTGTTGCCAAAACACCCCTTTATGAATTTTTAATCCCGCCTCATTCAAACTATAACGATATGCCTTGAACCAGTGAATGGTGTACCAATGAATCAATCCATACAGCAGTAAATAACTGGCCAGATAAGTTATAACACTGAAGTACCATTTCAACTCGAAGATGGCACTGAATAAAATGGTTGGACCAGAGGCCATCAATAGCGTGGTCAATAACCAGCTGAAACGAACAATCTTAAGGTAATCCTGTTCCAAAGCTTTGGATTCAAATGTTTGCATGGCATGTATTCTGTATAAGCAGCGGGCAAGGTCATTGCCCGCTGATGGAGTGGTTTTTATTTATCCTCTGACATGTGCATCAGTGGCAAGGGTTGTGGCGAATCACTGTCAATGAAATAGATTTTTGAAGCCGGATCCTTTGAAATACTCTTCAAAGCTTCCAGTGCTTGTAGTTTGACATAGTTGGGGTTACTACCAATGGCTTCATTGATCTTCTCAATTTCATAAGCCTGAGCGTCAGCCAATAAACGGCGTTTTTCTGCTTGTTGAGCCGCTGCTTGCTTTTGTGCTTCTGCTTGGGCAATGAGCTGTTGTTGTTCGGTCTTGTAGCGCTCTAATTCAGCTTTTTGTTTTTCAACTTCTTGTTCACGCTCTTTCTTCGCCTCAATCGCGCGGGTAATGAATGGTGGCAAGGATATATCGCGAATCAAAACAGCCGAAACATTAATACCCTTAGGCTCCAAATATTCAGACAGTCCGACAGTCAAGCCAGTTTGCAGTTGTTCTTGGGTTTCTTCTAGAAAAAAGTCTTCAGCACGTTTGATTGACTTACCTTGTTCACGCAACAAGGAACGCAACTTGGGCACCAACTGCACGGTAATCATACTGTCGATGTTACCGGTGTCTTTCAATATGTTATTGGCCATATCACCATTCAAACGGTACTGAACTGAAACATCGATTTTGGTTTGTAACTGATCTTGTGAAGGCACCTGAGCGGTTTCTTTGTGGGTTTTTTCCCGCACATCGAACAGGTGAAACTTCAACAAAGGATTCACAGGAATGTTCAAACCTTCCTTATAAGTGACCGTCTGAACTTCTCCAAACAAAGTCGCCACGGCCACATGACCAGCAGGTACGCTGACCCAAAACCTGGAACCTATTAACAACAGCACAATGATAAATATCAATGGTATGAATTTAGTCATAGATATCTTCTCTGACATACGCTTTCTCCTCAAAAAATAATACACAAGATTGTATCAAATGTGTCACAAAATGTCGCATGGCAAAAGTCACTCTGCAGCACTTTTCAACAACACAGATTAAACACCTGTTTTTTTGTAAAACAGTGTCAACTTAAGCGCCAAAAGTGACAAAGATCCCCACAAATCACAAATTAATTATTTATAATATCTGCGGGGAAGCTCATAACAAAAAATAAAACTAAACCTGAGAGAATTAAAAATGAAAAAAGTGTGTGCGTTTTTGCTGTTGTTAACAGCCTTCAATGTTTTGGCGATCAAAGGGAAAGACGGTGATTTCACCGCATCAGTCCCAACCACAGTCAATTATTTTGCCAATTTAACGGCAGTAAATACGGCTGGTGGCGTTACCTTATCTGTCAACAACATCAATAATCTGAATGATGTCAGTGGCACAATCTATACCGACACCAATTTGTCACCTGGCGATTTGATTATGTTGTATCAAGCCCAAGGAGCCACTTACAGCGACAATTCTAATACCGCCACATATGGCGCATTTAATTTGGGTAACTCAGGTCGTTATGAACTTTATGAAGTCATTTCAGTCAGTGGCAACGACATCGTGGTTGCCGACAATGGGCTGTTATGTAATGGCAACAGTTTGATTTATAGCTATGACATTGGTTTAACTCAAGTCATACGAGTACCACAGTTTGAAAATTTGACCGTCACAGCAGCTGGCTCAATCGTCACCAATGCTTGGAATGGCACCAACGGTGGTGTGGTCGCCATTGATGTCAACAGCACACTTGCTTTGAACGGTGTGATTAATGCTTCATCTCGCGGCTTCAGAGGTGGTGTGATTGAGAATCAGACCACCGGAGCTGGCACTGATGTGCCCTTGTTCAGAGGGGCCGCACCCGAAAATGGTGCTGAAAAAGGTGAGAGTATTTTAGGCTTCCAAGCAGTTTACAATGCCAATGGCGGCAGATTTGGTCGCGGCGCACCAGCCAATGGTGGTGGTGGCGGTAATGCCCATAACGGTGGCGGTGGTGGCGGTGCCAACGGCAACAACGGCTTGGCTTGGTTTGGCCAAGGTAATCCTGACACAACACCAGCTGGATGGAGCACAGCTTGGGACTTAGATCCCAACCCTAATTTAAATGCCTCAACAACTTCATCAGGCGGTGGCAGAGGTGGTTACACATATGGCAGCTCCAATCAGAACGCATTAACAGTACCACCAGGCAATGCTGCCTGGGGCGGCAACAGTCGCCGCGAGAGAGGCGGACTTGGTGGTCGTCCAGTCCCATTTGACGGCGTTGGACGTCTGTTTTTTGGTGGCGGCGGTGGTGCCGGTGACGGTAACAACAGCCAAGCTGGTGCCGGCGGTATCGGTGGCGGCTTGGTATATATCATCACTGACACTTTAAGCGGCAATGGCAGCATCCGTAGTAACGGCCAAGCCGGTTTAAATACAGCCGGCGGCGGTAACAACGACGCTCCTGGTGGCGGTGGTGCCGGCGGTACCATCTTGGTTTCAGCCAACTCGGTTGCAGCCAGCTTAACGCTGCAAGCCAACGGCGGTAAAGGCGGCGATCAGTTACCGATTGGCAATGAAAATGAAGGCCCTGGCGGCGGCGGTGGCGGCGGTGTCATTTCTATCACTACCGGCACTCCCAGCAGAACCGCCCTGGGCGGGGCCAACGGCATCAGTCAGTCCAGTGCAGTCACAGAGTTTCTTGCCAACGGTGCCACTATCGGTGGTTCAGGGCAGCCCAATGAAATCACTACTGCTGTAACGAATTTGCCTGTATGTCGAGCCATTAATTCATTAAGCACGGTCAAAGCCTTGACTGGTAATGCCGATGAAGATGGCAGCAGCAGCGTCACCGAAGGCGATACCCTGACCTTTACTGTCACCGTCACTAACACAGGTGATTTTCCTTTGACCAATGTGGTGGTTACTGACAACTTGATAACACCCAACAGCAACACCTGCCCCACCGTAGCCGTCGGCGCCACTTGTGTGTTGACTGGTACCTATGTGGTCACCGCAGGTGACGTCACTACCGGTAGCATCACCAACACCGGCACCGGTAACTCCAATGAAACACCACCGGTTGATGATGTGGAAATCACTCCAGTGGTTGGTTCACCTGCACTGAGTACAGTCAAAGCCTTGACTGGTAATGCCGATGAAGACGGCAGCACCACAGTAACTGAAGGTGATACCCTGACATACACCGTCACCGTCACCAACACCGGTAACGTACCACTGACCAATGTGGTGGTCACTGACAGCTTGATCACGCCCAACAGCAACACCTGCCCAACCGTAGCCGTGGGTGCCACTTGTGTGTTAACAGGAACCTACGTGGTTACTGCTGGCGATGTTACCACTGGCAGCATCACCAACACCGGCACCGGTAACTCCAATGAAACACCACCGGTTGATGATGTAGAAATCACTCCAGTGGTTGGTTCACCTGCGCTGAGTACAGTCAAAGCCTTGACTGGTAATGCCGATGAAGACGGCAGCACCACAGTAACCGAAGGTGACACCCTGACATACACTGTCACCGTCACCAACACCGGTAACGTACCACTGACCAATGTGGTGGTCACCGACAGCCTGATCACGCCCAACAGCAACACCTGCCCAACCGTAGCCGTGGGTGCCACTTGTGTGTTAACAGGAACCTATGTGGTCACTGCAGGCGATGTTACCACTGGCAGCATCACCAACACCGGCACCGGTAACTCCAATGAAACACCGCCAGATGATGACACCGTCATCACTCCGGTGAATGGTTCACCGGCACTGAACACAGTCAAAGCCTTGACTGGTAATGCCGATGAAGATACCAGCACCACCGTCACTGAAGGTGATACCCTGACATACACCGTCACCGTGACCAATACGGGTAATATCCCATTGACCAATGTGGTGGTCACCGACAGCCTGATCACTCCCAACAGCAACACCTGCCCCACCGTAGCTGTGGGTGCCACTTGTGTGTTAACAGGAACCTACGTGGTTACTGCTGGCGATGTCACCACAGGCAGCATCACCAACACCGGCACCGGCGATTCTGATGAAACTCCTCCGGTTGATGATACCGAAATAGTCACAGTAGTGGGGACTCCAGGTCTCACCACCAGCAAAGCCTTAACCAGTAATGCCGATGAGGATACCAGCACCACCATCACAGAAGGTGATACCCTGACCTATACCATCACGGTAACCAACTCAGGTAACATACCTTTAAGCAATGTGGTAGTGACTGATAACCTGATCACCCCAACCGGCGGCACCACTCCTTGTGCCAGCGTTGCGGTCGGCGCCACTTGTACTCTGGTGGGCACGTACCAAGTCACTGCGGGCGATGTTACCACTGGCACCATTACTAATGTGGGTACAGGGGATTCTGATGAAACCGGACCTGATGATGACACCTTGATCACGCCGATTGTTGGCTCACCTGCCTTGTCTACTGACAAAGCCTTGACCAGCAATGCCGATGAAGATACCAGCACCACCGTCACCGAAGGCGATACTTTAACGTATACCATCACCGTCACCAACACCGGTAACATTCCACTGTCTAATGTGGTTGTGACTGACAACCTGATTACCCCAACTGGCGGTACAACACCTTGTGCCAGTGTGGCAGTCGGTGGCACTTGTAGCTTAGTGGGTACCTATCAAGTCACGGCGGGTGATGTCACCACCGGCACCATCACCAATGTGGGTACAGGGGATTCTGATGAAACCGGCCCTGTTGATGACACTGAAATCACACCAGTGGTCGGCACCCCTGGTCTCACCACCAGCAAAGCCTTAACCAGTAATGCCGATGAGGATGCCAGCACCACCATCACAGAAGGTGATACCCTGACCTATACCATCACGGTAACCAACTCAGGCAACATACCTTTAAGCAATGTGGTAGTGACTGATAACCTGATTACCCCAACCGGCGGCACCACTCCTTGTGCCAGCGTTGCGGTCGGTGCCACTTGTACTCTGGTGGGCACGTACCAAGTCACTGCGGGTGATGTCACCACTGGCACCATCACCAATGTGGGTACAGGGGATTCTGATGAAACCGGACCTGATGATGACACCTTGATCACGCCGATTGTTGGCTCACCTGCCTTGTCTACTGACAAAGCCTTGACCAGCAATGTCGATGAAGATACCAGCACCACCGTCACCGAAGGCGATACTTTAACGTATACCATCACCGTCACCAACACCGGTAACATTCCACTGTCTAATGTGGTTGTGACTGACAACCTGATTACCCCAACTGGCGGTACAACACCTTGTGCCAATGTTGCGCTGGGAGCCACATGTACTCTGATAGGTACTTACCAAGTGACTGCTGCTGATGTTTTGACCGGCAGTGTTACTAACATTGGTACAGGCGACTCTGATGAAACCGGTCCTGATTCAGATACTGTAGTTACTCCAGTCATCGCAGAGCCAGATTTAACAGTCAGTAAATCATTCACCGCCAATGCGGATGAAGATGCATCGGGTACCATCAGTTTAAATGACACCCTGACTTTTACCATTACAGCCACCAATACGGGTAATTCTGTACTGAATAATGTGGTGGTTACAGACAGTCTTATCACACCTAACAGCAATACCTGCCCTACTCTGAACCCAGGTCAAACCTGTGTCTTAATGGGGACATATGTGGTGCAGCAGTCTGATTTAGACAATGGTGAAATCAATAACACAGGCAGTGCTGATTCTGATGAAACACCACCGGTTGATGATGACATCACAGTCGATTTAAACCCAGCTCCCGCTTTAACCATCGATAAAACACTCAGTAGCAATGCCGACGAAGACGCTTCTGGTGATGTAACACTGGGCGATACATTGACTTACACTGTTGTGGCCACTAATACAGGTAACGTAACCTTGAACAATGTGCTTGTGCAGGACAACATAATCACACCAAGTTCTACCACTTGTGCCGTGTTACTGGTTGGAGAAGACTGTACATTGGTGGGTACTTATGTCGTTACTCAACAAGATGTCAACAATCAAGTGATCAACAATACTGGTCAAGCAGTGTCTGATGAAACTGGACCTGATTTTGATACCGATGTTGAAGTGACCCAAGTATTTGGCATGGTCGCAAGGGTTCCAACCTTGGGCTTTTGGTTCATGCTGATGTTGACCCTGTTACTGGGTACCGTTGGGCTCAAAGCATTGAGGAGGCAACAGGCCTGAAGCCAAAGGGCCTGAAGTAAAGCAAAAAAGCCTGGTTAATCCCAGGCTTTTTTTATTTATTCTTTTAAGCCAAAACCAAAATCATGTTCGGTGTTAGCTGCCATAGCAGTGACCACAACCCAAGCTGCCACGTTTTGTGCCAGTGCCTTTGGATCAATTTTATCTAGGGTGTCATTGGCAGTGTGATGGTAATCAAAATAATCCGTCCCGTCTTGACGCAAACTGAAAACAGCCATACCGGCTTGACGCAGAGGAATCAGGTCAGCACCTGAGCTGCTTTGGTTGTTGCTGTATTTAATACCTAAAGGCCTGAGCAATGTCATCATTTGATTGATTATAGGCATCGACTCTGCCGCCACGCGGGTTCCCAGCGCATAGATTTCACCGGCACCAAAATCTGACTCTCCACCCAAAATATGATTGGTTAAATTGTTTTTTTGAGCCTGATGATAAGCCTTAGCGCCTGACAAACCATATTCTTCATTGGCCCATAATACCACCCTGATGGTCTTTTTCAATGGCCCGATGTGCTCATTGATCAACTTAGCCGCAGCCATAGTGATACCACAGCCTGATGCATCATCGATGGCCCCAGTACCTAAATCCCAAGAATCTAAATGACAACCGATCACTATGAACTGTTCTTTTTGTGAAGTGCCAAGCATGTCACCAATCACATTATGCGAGGTGTATTCACCGTCCCAATGTGAGGTTAATTTTAAGTTAAGAACCACCGGCTGGTCACGCTTGAGCATGTTAACCAACAAATCGGCATCTGGATTTGATACCGCACCTGCTGGCACCGAAGCTATGGCCTCATCATATTGAGCAGCACCAGTGTGCGGTGTGCGGTTATCATCTGTACCTATGGAGCGAATGATGGCAGCGATGCCGCCCTTGGCAGCTGTGACCTGAGCCGTTTTGCTTCTGGCACCCACCGCCTTACCATACCCAGAACCGTCTTGATGACGCTCCATGCGGTTACTGATAAAGGTGATCTTGCCTTTTACCTCAGAGGGCTCTGCAGCTTCTAATTCTGCCAATGTATTGAAATGGATGAGTTCTCCGGTCAGACCTGATTCAGGCGTCGGCAATGTGCGACCCAGTGCAGTAACCGCCAATTGATGTGGGTAAGGCGCAATGACTGCGGCAGTTTCCTCGCCACGAGTCCAGCGCGTCAACTTCACCGGTTCAATAACCACTCGATCGAAGCCTAATTCTTTGAACTTTTCTTGCGCCCAAGCCACAGCTTTGGCATCGCCTGGGCTACCAGCCAACCTGGCCCCCACCTCGGTGGTTAACGATTCAGTGATGCGGTAAGCCAAATCATCATCCAGCGCCCTATCACGCAATGCTTTTGTTTGCTTTAAAAAATCGTCACTGTACAACGAACCATCTGCTTGGTGAGCCTGCGTAAAATGACTCACTAACAACAACAGCCACATTATTTTGCTTGAATGCATACCAATCCCTCTTATTAAAACAAGCGATTGTAACAAAAAACTCACGGGCACAAAAAAGGCCGAACTCTATGTTCGGCCTGAGTCATTTTATGTAAATAGAATTATTCGCCTTTGGCTTTCGCAGCATCACCGGCGGTGATGATAGAAAAACTGTCCATATCGACGTATTTATTGAACGCCATATTGACCTGTAAAATGGTCAAGTCTTGGATGGCTTGTTCATAATTCTTGTTCCACTCTTGGGTGCGGTCCAAATCAATATAACTGGCCAATTGACTCGCCAAACGGTTGTCTTTGGCGCGATCTATGCGGTTATTTTGTAACACACCGTTGCGCGCATCGTCCAACTCTTGCTGAGTGAAACCCTCATCCAATACTTTCTGCAATTCTTCTTTAAAGCCTTGCTCAACCCTGACTAAGTTCTCTGGTGCACATATGGCATAAGCACCAAAAGTAGCCACTTCGTCTTGTGATGAAGCATTAAAGAAAGATCCAGCACCGTAACTTAAACCATCTTGCTGACGCAAACGATTGGCCAAACGGCTGCTGATGAAACCACCACCAAACATTTGGTTGGCCATAAACAAGGCAGGATAATCAGGGTGGTCATCACTGATTGGCATGCGCATCATGGCACCGAAAGCAGCGCCAGATTTATCCGGCGTGTCGATGAAACGGTTGATGCTGTCTACCACCGCATAAGACGCTGGCACACGCTGGTATTCAACATCACTTTCCCAGCCTTTCAATACCGACTCAACTTCAGCTGTAACCACATCTTCGTCAAAATCGCCAACAATACTGATGTCGGCATCTTGACCACCATAGAACTTTTTATGGAACGCTTTGATGTCTTTCAATTTGGCTGCCTTGATTTCGGCTATTTGATCATCGATGTCCATTTGGTACCTTGGGTGACCTGGCTCATAAGGGTCCAAATGTTGACCCAAAGTTCTGAAAACTTGAGTGGTAGGCTGTTGTTTTTGTTGCTCCAGACCGACAATAATCTCTTGCTTCAATACCTCTAGTTCTTCGGCATCAAAAGCTGGCTTTTTCAATACTTCATCAAGCAACTCAATCACCGCCGGCAAGTTCTCACGAGTGGTTCTGACACTGATGTTAGCACCTGTTGCAGAACCTGAAACACCGACATTGGCTTTGAGTTCATCGAATTTTGCTTTCAACTCATTGCGATTCAAATTCTCAGTACCGCGGTCCAACATCCGAGCCGCCAATAAACCCAATGTTGATTTGTTATATAAAGCCTCTTCATTACCTAAATCAAGGCGCATATTCATCACCACAGAATCACCACGGGTTTCCTTGTTAACATGAACCAATTCAGCGTTATTAGGTAACTCAACGCGCTTTGTGCGGGCATCGATGTTTTCAAAGGAAGGATCAAAATCTTCACCTTGTGCCACTGCTTCGCGGCCTTGGTAGTCGGCCACTTTGGCTTTGACTTCAGCCACTGAATACCTTTTAATCGAATCAGCACGATCAAAATCAGTTTCAGGAATGAACAGACCCAAAGTGCGGTTATCATTGACCATGTATTCTTCGGCTGCTTGTTGAACTTGTTCAACTGTCACAGCTTCGGTTAAATCGCGGTTTCGGAACATCAAACGCCAGTCACCCATTCCAACCCATTCACTGAGTGCCAGAGCAATACCTTCTGATGAGTTGAATGACAGTTCAAACTGTTTAATCAAGTTGGCTTTTGCTGCTTTTACCTCAGCTTCTGTCACTGGATTCTCATCGACATTTTCTAAAGTTTCTAAGAAGGCGTCTTTTGCTGCCATAAGGTCTTTGTCTTTGGCCACTTGTATCATGTAATTCATCACGCCTGGCTCTGCCCATTGGAAATTGAAACCGAATGAACCGGCTGCCAAACCTTTCTTAACCACCTTTTCATTCAAACGACCTGTGGTTGGGTGTGCCATGACTTGCGACAACACATTTACCGCTGGAAACATTTCATCCGAGCCAGCAGGTGCTTTGTACATCACACCGACCACTTGAACATCACCAGCGCGGCGCACCGTTACTGAACGCTCGCCGTCTTGAATCGGCTCTTCAGTATATAATTCAGGCAAGACCCGCTCTGGCTTTGGAATCGGACCAAAGTGTTTATCAATTAAAGCGAGGGTTTTATCCACATCAATTTTACCGGCCACAATCAAAGTGGCGTTGTCTGGTTGGTAATACTTGCGGTAAAAAGCTTGCAGGTTAGAAATGTCTACATTTTCCAAATCAGCACGGGCACCAATGGTACTTTTACCATAATTATGCCAATCATATGCAATCGAACCCATGCGTTGTAACAACACCCTGATGGGGTTGTTGTCGCCATTCTCAAGTTCGTTCCGTACCACAGTCATTTCAGAATCCAAGTCTTCTTTCGAAATGAAAGAGTTGATCATGCGATCTGCTTCTAAACCGATGGCCCATTCTAAATTATCATCCGAGGCGGCCAAGGTTTCAAAGTAATTGGTTCGATCGGTCCAAGTGGTGCCATTTGGCTCAGCGCCACGGTCAGTCAGTTCTTTGGTGATATTTGGATGGGTTGGTGTGCCCTTGAATACCAAGTGCTCCAACAAGTGAGCCATCCCAGTTTCACCGTAGTTTTCATGTTTTGAACCGACATGATAGGTGATGTTCACTGTTTGGGTTTCTTGAGATTGATCTGGAAACAACAAAATTTGTAAACCGTTGTCCATGCGGTATTCTGTGATACCCTCAACTTCAGTGACTTTCTCAATGCCCTTGGGTAATTTTGCCAAAGCATTGAATGACAATGACATGACCAGCATAGCCGTCAAGCATCGAACCGCGTTCTTAAATCGCATAGGTTTTCCTCTTATCAAAAATAATAAACATTCCACCACAAAACTTATCAAAACAATGTGAATCATTCTGAGGTTGTCATGGGATAGCGTAATTTATACCAATGTGCATGCAATTACATGCCACAAAAGTCATGGTTTATGGTTGATAAGATGGCACTTGAAACCCAGTGACAAAGTAAAAGACGCTTCGTGAGTTAAACAAAGCAACAGTCTGTGATAATGTATGCTTTTATTTACACCAGGAAACATCATGATACATCGAGCATTGATCATCAGCAGCATGGCTTTATTGGGTCTAACTACCAACGTCGCTGCAGAAAAAAACACCAATTCTTCACCCGCATTCAATGAACAATTAGCCACTGAGTTAGGTGCCGATGAATACGGCATGAAAATGTATGTCATGGCATTTTTAAAAGCCGGCCCAAATCGTAATCAATCAAAGCAGGAGGCCGCTGAATTACAAAAAGCCCACATGGCGAACATCGGTCGCATGGCTGAAAATGGTGATTTGGTCTTGGCCGGTCCTTTTGCCGCCAATGAGCAAGGCATGCAAGGCATTTATATTTTTAATGTCACGACAGTTGAGGAAGCAGCAGAGTTAACAAAAACAGACCCAGCCATCAAGGCCGGCCGACTGAAAATGGAGTTAATCCCTTGGTATGGTTCAGCAGCTGTGATGCAAATCAATCAAATCCACCAGACACTGGCCAAACAAGGCATGTGAAACAGTGGCATGAATATCAGTTGGGTAAGTAAAGCACTTCACCAACCATCAATCGGTTACTTGATTTGTTGTTGATGGATTTCAATTCAGACATGGAAATACCGTTTCTGGTAGCAATTTCACTTAAAGTATCGCCGGTTTGAACGATGTGCTTTTGCGCCTTTCTGTTACCGGCCTGTGCTGCTATCCAGGTATTGGGCGGTGGACTTTGGTAAAAATAGTTGCGAATCCCTTGGGTGATTTGACGGGTCAACTTATCGACATGTTTCGGGTCTTGTAGTTTGCGTTCATCACCGGGGTTACTGATGTATCCGGTTTCTACCAACATAGAAGGCACATCAGGCGACTTCAACACCAGAAAGTTGGCTTGACCAAAACCTTGGCCGTGTAGCTTTATTTCATGTTTCAATGAAGCTTTGACCGCCTTGGCAGCTTTGTGGCTTTCTTCCAGCGCCGCGTTTTGAGAGAGGTCGTACAAAACCTGTGACAACACATCTTTCTTGTCTTCAATCACCACGCCGCCGATTTGGTCAGATTTGTTTTCAGAGGCAGCCAACCACTTGGCTGCCTCAGAGGATGCGCCACGTTGGTTCAAGATATAGACACTGGCACCATTCACTTTTGGACTGTGGAAGGCATCGGCGTGAATCGAAACAAACAAATCGGCACCTTTCTGGCGGGCTTTTTCAAAGCGCTTGCGGTGCTTGAGGTAATAATCTCCGGTGCGCACCACGAAGGCTTGCATGCCTTTTTGCGCATCAATTTTCTTCGCCAATTCATTGGCAATATTCAACACCACATGCTTTTCATACACCCCAGAAGGACCAATGGCTCCTGGATCTTCGCCACCGTGCCCAGCATCAATCGCCACAATCACATCGCGATTGGGCTTGGTCACTTCTGCCAGCGTTTTAATCGGTGCCTTCACCTCATTGCGTAAATCCACCACCAAGCGATGACCGTATTTACCCGTGGGTTTCAGCAAAAAACTTTTGGATTTCAAATCATCCTGTAAATCCAGCACAATGCGCACGCGATTTTTATCGGTGCTGAATCTGACCTTTTTAATGTCCTTATTGTTTTTTATGGCCAATGACGAGGTCAATTTAGAATCATCCAAATCAATCACCACCCTGGGCGGATTTTGTAATTCAAATAATTTATAGTCAGCCTGCTCACTCAAATCAAACACAGCTCGGGTGTGATCTGGGCCGGTCCACACCCGCATGCCCTCGATGTTTGTGGCCAAAACTTGGCTACAAAACAATAAAACTAAGGCTGTTAGGATAGATTTTTTCATGACACTCAAAACAAGATTCCCTTGAATTTTATTGAAAAGCGCCAGTCTTATCAAGCTTTTTTACACAAAATCAACAAGATAGGCTATTTTTCTGATGTTATTGTTAAGGTTCGGTTAAGATTTTGTGCTTCAAACAACAGCATCCAATCTGCCTTTGGCATCACGCCTGCACCTTTATCAGGCCACTCAACCAGTAACACTTGCTGACCATCAATCAAGTCCTCAATGCCCAAAAAATAAAGCTCTTCCGGGTCGGTTAAACGATACAAGTCCATATGAACAAAGCCCAAATCACTGCCTTGGTATGTTTCATACAAATTATAAGTGGGGCTTTTTACGTGCTCCTTAACACCACAAGCGGCTAACAGGTTTTGTGTGAATGTGGTTTTACCAGCACCCAAATCACCGGCTAAATAAATCACAGCGCCTGGCTTTAGGGATGACTTGAATGCTGTGGCCACATCTCGTAACTGCGACAGGTTCTTGACTTCATGAACAGTGGTATTTTTCATGTTTCACTATTTATGACCAAGTGCAAAGAATTCAACAGTTCAGAAGCGGTTAAAGTCATGCCATAAACACTGCGCCCGCCACCAATGGCATGCCACAACACCGCCAGTCGTGCTGCTTGCTTGGCCTCGTAGCCCTGGGCCATCAACCCGGCCACCATACCCGCCAGCACGTCACCCGATCCAGCTGTGGCCAGATTGGCATTGCCATAAGGACAACACCAAGTGGCTTCACCATCTGCAATCAAGGTGCCTGAACCTTTCAGCACCGCCACACACTGGTATTTTTTGGCCAAGTCCTGCACTGCTTGCCAGCGGTTGTTTTGGATGTCTTGGGTTGAACATTGCAACAAGTTCGCTGCCTCGCCAGGATGCGGTGTTATCACAGCCAATTGTTTTGGCACACTGGCAGCTTGGGCCAACAAGTTCAAGCCATCGGCATCCAACACCAAAGCTAACTTGGACTGCAAACAGCTTTTGAACAGTTGTTTTGACCATTGAGACTGACCCAAACCCATGCCACACAACAGCACCGATGCTCGATTGATTTGCTCTGGCGCCAGACCACCAACACAAGCGACGCTGTCATAAGCCACACTCATCAATTCAGGTGCATGCAGGGGCAGCATATGGGCGTGTGATGCATCAGTGATGACCGTGGTAGAACCAGCACCTGCTTTTAACACCGCGCGACCGGCCAATAAAACTGCCCCTAACATGCCGGCTTGCCCGCCCGCCGTCAAAACATGTCCAAAGTCGCCTTTGTGGCTGTTGTTGGCCCTGTTAGTCAATGCTTTCAATGCATTTTCATGCAACAACTCGCCACTGTGAAGCACTGTTTGATACGCCGCCTCAGGCACATGCAACGACTCGAAACAAACCTCACCACAACAGTCGCTGCCATCCTGGGTGTAAAGACCGGTGTTATTGGCCAGAATGGCAACGGTCTTGTCAGCCCGCACCGCCACCCCTTCGATTTGACCACTGCTGCCATTCAAACCACTGGGTATATCAATCGCAAGCTTGGAACAGGACTGCTGGTTAACCCATTGAATCACATCGGCATAAGTACCGCCCACAGTTCGAGTTAAACCAGTTCCAAAAATGGCATCAACAATCACATCAAAACTCAGCTGCTTGATGCGCTCTGCATCGGCCATAGTCAACACCTCACCTTGGTAGAGTTTGGCCGCTTGACGCGCATCACCGGTGAGTTTCTCAGGTGGATGCAGCGCCAACACGTGAACCACTTGGCCTTGCTGCCGCGCCAGTTCCGCCACCACAAAACCATCACCGCCGTTATTCCCCGGGCCAGTGATAACCAGCACATGCGGGTCGTCTTTGAGGTGTGCATACACCGCAGCGCCAGCCAGTTGCATCAACTCAAAGGAGTTAACGCCCAAATAATCTGCTGCCAGTTGATCAATTTGTTTGGTTTTGTCGTTTCTGTATAGTTTAATCATGGTCTTCGATACCCGCATTGTGGTCTATAATGTTCACTTCATAGAATCATTTTAACAGCTGGTGGCATGCAACAGAACCTTGATTACTCGAAGCTCAAAAAACAAATAAAAAATTGGGCCATTAAACTGGGGTTTCAACAAGCAGGCATCAGTGACATCAACTTATCTGAAGCCGGCCAACATTTGAATGATTGGCTGAAAAAACAATACCACGGCGACATGTCCTACATGGCGCGGCACGGTGAAAAACGATACCGCCCTGAAGCGCTGGTGCCTGACACCTTAAGCATCATTTCAGTGCGCCTGGATTACATGCCAGCTGGCCTAAAACCCTATGAAAAGCTGACTGAACAACACAACAAAGCCGCCATCTCACGCTATGCCCTGGGTCGTGATTACCACAAAGTCATCCGCAACAAATTAAAAAAACTGGCGCAAAAAATCACTGCTGAAATTGGTGAGTTTGGTCACCGGGTGTTCACCGATTCGGCGCCGGTGATGGAAAAGGCCATAGCTGAAAAAGCCGGTTTGGGCTGGATTGGTAAACACAGCAACTTACTCAACTCAAAAACCGGCTCTTATTTTTTCCTCGGAGAAATTTACACCGATTTACCATTGGAACCAGATAGCAAACAAAGTTTCCACTGCGGCTCATGCACCCAGTGCATCCAAGACTGCCCCACTGATGCCATCGTGGCACCTTTTCAAGTCGATGCCAAGCGTTGCATTTCCTACCTCACCATCGAAAACAAAGGCCCCATACCGCTTGAGTTTCGTGCTGCCATGGGTAACCGCATTTATGGCTGTGATGACTGCCAAGTGGTCTGCCCATGGAACAAGTTCACCCACAACACCAAAGAACAAGATTTCCAACCCAGACACCAATTGGATGACATCGAGTTATTGGAACTGTTCAACTGGAGCGAAACCGAGTTTTTATCTAAAACCGAAGGCTCACCCATTAGAAGAATTGGATATGAAGCCTGGCAAAGGAACCTGGCCGTGGGACTGGGCAATGCAGAAGCGACAGATGAAATCATTCAGGCATTGGAGGATAAATTAGATTCAGCCAGTGATCTGGTTAAAGAGCATATTGAGTGGGCTTTGGATCGGCTGGTTGATTAACACCTACATGAAAGAAGTATTGTAGGATGGGCTCCGCCCATCATGACGATGAACTTTAAACAGAGTTGGAGTTTTCAGTTTCTCAATAAAAGGATGCTCAACTTGCTCATTTATAGCTTGATAGGCTATTCGATGATGGGCAGAACCCATCCTACATGACTATTAAATCTGCTTAGATCTTAAATTGAAATAATTTCAGCCATCACAATCATCAGACATCTTTTTGGTGGGCAGAGCCCACCCTACAAATTTAAATCAATTCAAATAATTATCGACTGATCGGCAACCTTTTACCATAGGTTAAACACCGCCAAACCCATTCGGCTGGGCCAAACTTGAATCGATTCAGCCACCATTTTGAAAAGACTGTTTGCAAAGCAATGATGGTCAATGTGATAGCAATCAATATAAATGGTGCATATTTAATTCCCAACCCAAAACCAAGACCATAGAAGATGACAATACAAATGATGGTTTGGCTCAGATAGTTAGTTAAGGCCATGCGGCCCGGGGCAGCAAACACGCTAAGAACTTGCGGTGCTTTGTGCCACAGTAAGGCAAAAGCAGCCACGTAAGCAAATGCCATTGGGAAAACTCCCAAGGTATAAGCCAACACAGACAAAAAGCCAGTCATGCTGTGCGCACTAAAAATACTTAAACCACCGAGGCTCCATAACCAGATACTTGCTGGAATACCAACAATCATGCCTATAATGAGCGTGCGTTTCTGTAGCCCAGTGTTTTCAACCAACTGTCCTTGCATAAGCTGTCGTCCGGCCCACATGCCTATCAGCATGATGCCCAAGACTTTTGGAATGCGCCAACTTTCTATCAGGTAGCCCACGCGGAAATGAGACAGCCCCATTTGGGTGTCATAAAAAACGCTCCATGTAGTGGTGCTTTGGTTCAATGCAAAACCTTGAAAGAAATAGGGTAATGAGCCATCGCCTCCCAACGCCCTGCTGCTGCGTTCATAAAAACCTGCATCAGGATCAAGTCCTAACTGCCAAAACAGCGCATAACCCAGCATCGGCAACAGCAACAACAACATAGCAAGCACCAAAACAGCTCTGTCCTTCAAACCCCGCAACAAAAACAAACAAAAACCCATCACGGCATACAAGGCCAAAATATCACCCGACCAAAGCAAAAAGATATGGCCCAGACCAATCAGTAACAGGAAAAATAAGCGGCGCAGATAAATGCTGGTTTTGCCAGTGGCTTGGGTCAATCGTTCCAGCTGTAGGGCAAAACCCATACCAAAGAGGAAACTGAAGATGGTGTAAAAACGCCCATCTATCGCCATGGCAATAAAAAAATCATAATAATCAGCATAAGCGATGTTTTCTTTCACTGCAGCGGGAACCGTAACCCAGCCGCTGAACACAGCAATATTGGCCAAACAAATACCAAACAGCGCAAAGCCCCTCAGTGCATCAAGAATATCAAAACGTTGCTTTACAGTTGGCATTAACTGAGCATCTGAAATATCAGTTGAAGACATAAAACCCCCTTATTTTATTATCATTGATATTGATTCTATCACACCGCTTCTTACTGGGCGAAACAGCCTTGCCTTAAGGCCACAGCCACATACCACCCAACAAACAATCGTTGAAATCTGTGATCAAATGCCACAAACAGCCCAAACCCACGGCTCGCCATCGCCATGAGGGTATGGCCAGTAAGCTCAAATAAAAAAGTCCTGCCCAATGGGTGTGCAGTGGATGAAAACCTATACTGCATCGATTGGGGTCGAAAATCGGGTCAGCCAGTAGGTGATCAACATCAATCAACAGGGTCGCCAGCATGATTAAGCCGGCTTTCAGCCAATGTTTAGGCCACAGCAAACGTGCCAATAAAAACGGCAGCAAGAAATGCGACGAATAATGAACGAATGGCCTTAAATACGCAATTTCGCCCTCCATCAGCACCGCATCCTGTTATTAACCATGTACCTCATTCAAGTCATTGCCCAGCAAACCCAATGAATGAAACACCTAATAACAAAGGGGCAGTGATGGCGCATAAGGTGTTGGCCGCTAAATACTGGGGATGTTTACCAATCTGTTCTCTGTGTTTGCGAGCACCAAACCAGGCATAAATAGCCAGCAACAAGGGCAGCAGCACCAACCAAGCCAAGCTGGAGAATTGTTCAGTATGAACGCCAATCAAGATAACAGCGGCTGTTAACAAAATGTATAAGGCATAGATCCAATTACTGAAAGCAATGCCAAACCAGATGGGCAAGTTTTTTCGCCCTATGGCGGCATCAGCCTCGATGTCAGGGTATTGATTGAGTAACAATAAATTATTAATCAGAAAAAACGGTACCAAAGCCGCCAACCAAGGAATGCTGATAAAATTTTCAGCCAAAACCACATAGGTACCTGAGACCATGAGTAAGCCAAAACCCAAACCAGGCGCAATCAAACACAACCAAGGCCGCCGGTTAATCCACTCTGTGTATGCAACTATTAAGATCAGCCCTGGCAGACCAATAAATAGCATCTTTGCACCGATCTGCCAGACAAAAAACACGCCGACAAAGGCACTGACCATTAAAGCAAACACACCCACTAACAAAACCATCTTATGGGATTTGGGGTTGCTTGGGATGCCTCCACTGCCGCCACTGAATGGAGTTCGATGAGTTTGCAGATCCAGCCCGGATCTGAAATCAAAGTATTCATTCAAGGTGTTCACACTGATGTGAGCAGACATGGCCCCAAGCAGAACAAAAAACAACCGCCATGAATCTAAGTTCGCTTGTTCAGCGAATGCCAAGCTTGAGCCCAGAAAAACACAAACAGGTGTCAGAATAAGAAAAGGCAATCTGATTGATTTTACGACAGCTTGAGTTTTATTCATCTTGTCATCAGTTGATTCAAACTCCTGAACCACAATCCCAAGCGATGCCACTTGGTTGAGAAGCAGTGAATGCTGTTATTGCACCATTTCTAACAGCCCTTCGGCATCAATCGGCCCCATGTGTTTTTTATGACGCATGCCAGTCGCGTTATAAACGATCGTAGTGGGCAAACCCAAGCCGCCCTCTTGAGCAAATTCAGGCGGGTTGTAGACATCGATGGTTAACAGCGGATAATTGATATTAAAGTCTTTGGCGAAACTTTTTAACTTGTCAATGGTGGCATCTTCAAACGCAATGCCCACCACTTGCACGGTGTCGGCATTTTCCTTTTGGAATTGTACCAACTCAGGCATCTCATCACGACAAGGCGCACACCAAGTCGCCCAGTAATTAATCACCAACCACTTGCCGCGATAGTCTGAAGCTTTGATTGTGTTGCCATCTAAGTCGGTGAGGTTGAATTCAAGCGGCGCAACAATACCGTTATCATTTTCAGCTTGCTCTGCCACAGCAGCCGTTTCGGGTGCTACAGTGGCTGTGGTTTGTTCGCTGGGTTTGACTGGTTCTACTGGAGAGTTGTCAGTAGCTTGGTCAGAACATGCCACCAACAGCAAACTCATTAGGGTCAAAGTGAGGCTTTTATTTATCATCATCTGTGTTGTTATCAATTAATTCAAATACTTCGTCAATGGAATGCTTCAACATTGACTCCACGGGTTGCCAGTATTGGTCCAACAAAGGCTGATACTGACTGAAGTTAGTAGCGGCTTTCACTGGGATTTTAAAATGGCCATTGCGGTACAGGGTTTTAAAGTCCAAAGTGTTTAAATCATGCCGCAACAAGTAATCACCTGAGTTACTGGTGGTGATATAGTGACGTTCAGTCAACCATTCAAGCTGTTGGTTCAATTCATTATCTGGTACGAAATACAACAGACCGCTTAACTCGGCATAGCTGACAGTTTTCCCTGCAAAATTAGCCCGACGCAATATATTAAGTATTTCCATCACCACCAACAGGCGCTGGTTGCTGTTGTATTTTTGTACGTGTAAACGCCAGCGCGAGGTTTCCAATGTGGATGTGATGGTGCCACCTAAAAGGATGATGTTCCAAGATAAAAACATCCATATCAAAAACAAAGGAATGGTGGCCAAAGCACCATAAACTTTTTGGTAACTTGGGATTGATGTCACATACAAAGCAAAGCCTTTCTTGGCCAGCTCAAAACAAACCGCGGCAAATATGGCACCCATCAATGCATGCTTCCATTTCACTTTGCGGTTAGGCACTATCAAATAAATCAAGAAAAACGCCAACATAGAAGCCATCACTGGTAATGCACTTACGATGAAGTTTTTTACTGGCGCAAAGGCTGAGTTCTCAAACAGCACCGATGACAAGGCAATGCCGCCACCCACAAGCAGTGGACCCATGGTCAGAACAGCCCAATACATGGTCAGCTTGGTTCTGATTCGTCTGGTTGATGTGGAATCAAAAATACGATTCAAAGCCTTCTCCATGGTATTCATCATCAGAATGGAGGTCACAAACACCGCCAGAAACATGGTCACCGTTAAACCACGGGCTTTATCCACAAAGCCCAGAATATATTGTTGGATGGTGGCACCGGTGGTCGGTACAAAGTTTTCAAAAATAAAATCTTGCAGTTGTTGTGAAGCGTCTTCAAATAGTGGCATCGCTGAGAACACCGTCACCAATACCGACATGAATGGCACCATTGAGAGCAATGCCGTGTATGCCAGCGAACTGGCAGCCAGGGATGTCTCATCGTCGCGATAACGCCGCATCACCTCAAAACAGAAATTTTTCAAATTGGTGGCAAATCTTGTCACTTTATTCATGCCTCTATTGTGATTTAATTGAATTCAAACTACAAGCCAGTATTTTCACAGAGAAAGAGTACAGAATTGTGCAGCTGTAATGAATATGTTATATTAGTTATGCGTGTTTGCTGGGGGGCCACATGTCACATTCTGAACTTTGGGTGTCATGACTTGACCCGTCAGCTTAAATCATAATTATAATTTAGGTGTGTTATGTCCAAAGAAAAAAAACCCTCAAAAAGAAAACCATTCAAAATTGCCGCCTTGCTGCTAATCATTTCATTACTCAGTGCTTGTGGCTCAGATTATCCAAAACTGACCCATTTCAAAGCTTTTGATGAACGGTTTACCACGGTGATTGATACCAAAAACCCAGATGAACTGAAAGAATTTTCGGCCATGTTCTTCGAACGCACAGAGGCCGATGATGCCTTGGCTGATTTGAGTTTCGATTACTTGTTCGATATCACCACGGCTGCTGGCTCAGAACGGTGGCGCTGCACTAAGAATGGCTACTGTCAACAACGCACCCAAGGTGCCGTTTCTCAGTTGGACATCTACTACGTAGAACGTTACAAAGAGTTGTACGAGAAAGCTAACCTTAACTGATTGAATCGATTAAGGCTAAAACCAGTTCTGTGGACTTTTGCCCGGCTTGCTGGATGTATTGATTGAAATTTATTTGAGCGTCTTGACCAGCGATATCAGATAAATTGCGAATGACCATGTAATCGATTTCATGCAAGTGACACACTTGAGCCACGGCTGCTGCTTCCATTTCACAAGCCAACACTTCAGGAAAACGCTGTTTGATCAGATCAACTTGTGGGTTTTGATAAATGAAAGACTCGCCTGTGGCGATGGTTCCAATGTGGTGCTTGTCGCCTAATAGGTTGGCCAATTGATCCAAGCGTTCAAGCCATTTCTTTTTAATCGGGTAATAAACCGGTAATCGAGGCAACTCACCAAATTTAAAACCTATCGGGCTGACATCCACATCATGGTGGCACACCTTTTCAGCAAAAACAAAGTCACCCACAGCCACACCGGCTTTGATGCCGCCAGCTGAACCGGTATTAATGATTAAATCAGCGGCAAATTCCCTGATGACCCATTCAGCTGCTATCGTGGCATTGACTTTACCAATGCCTGATTCTAACAAACACACTGGGTGACCAGCATATTGACCATGGGTTATCTTGATATCTAAATAACGGCTGTGAACGGGCGCTTGTATCAGCTGCCTGAAAAACTCACACTCTTGGTGCATGGCAGCGATGATGCCAATTTTCATGGACTAACTTCACCATTCATCAAGCGCTTTAATTGGATACCTGGATCGGCATGTCGCATGAACGATTCGCCGATTAAATAAGTGTTTATATCATGCTGCTGAAGGAATTCGATGTCGGGGCTAAAATGGATACCACTCTCACTGACCACGATGCGGTCCTCATCAACCATCTGGACCAAAGCTTCACTGGTGGTTAAACTGGTTTCAAATGTTTTTAAGTTTCTGTTGTTGATACCAATCAGCCTGGCTGGCGTGTTCAAAGCACGCTGCATTTCAACCTCATCGTGCACCTCGACAAGCACATCCATGCCAAGATCAATGGCCAAGTCATGCAACTCATGCAGTTTCTCATCATCCAAACAAGCAACTATCAACAGCACACAATCTGCACCCAAAGCGCGGGACTGATAAATTTGCCAAGCGTCAACCATAAAATCCTTGCGCAACACCGGCAAGCCCACTTCCTGCCTAACAGCAAGTAAATAGTCATTGGAGCCTTTGAAGTATTGTTGGTCTGTCAACACCGATAAACAGGTGGCGCCACCTTTTAAATAGGATTGTGCGATGGCCACAGGATCAAAATCAGCCCTGATGATGCCTTTGGAAGGCGAGGCTTTTTTCACCTCTGCAATTACCGCAGTTTCACCTTTGATCAATTGATTCTCTATCGCATGGTAAAAGCCCCTGCATGATGTTTGCTTCTCTATGGCTTTGCGAAAATCGCTGATACTTTGTTGCGTCTTCCCCGCTGCCACCTCGTCGTGTTTGGTGGCGATGATTTGATCAAGGATGTTACTCATGCCAGGACCTGCTTTTGGGTGTAAGTAGATAAATCCTGCAGTAATTGCCAAGCCGTTCCAGCCTGCATGATTTGTTGTGCTTTTTTCACGCCACGGATCATATCCTCTGCTTGACCAGCGACATAAATGGCAGCACCGGCATTCAAAGCCAAAATATCAGCTGCAGGGCCTGGATGACCGGTTAAGGCTTGTTTGATCAAAGCCAAACTTTCATTGGCCTCAGCCACCACCAGTGAATCGACCGGTTGTAGTTTGAGACCAAACTGCTCTGGATTGATGTCATATTCAGTGATTTGTCCATCTTTTAATTCTGCTACATGGGTAGGCGCCGCCAACGAAATTTCATCCATGCCATCGGCTGAATGCACCACCATCACATGTTTTGAACCCAGTTCTTTGAGCACTTCTGCGGCGGTAGTCACCCACCTTTTGTCAAAAATACCCATCACCTGAAAGGGTGTATCAGCCGGGTTAGTCAATGGTCCCAACAAATTAAACATGGTGCGCACAGCCAGTTCCTTTCGAGGACCCACTGCATATTTGGTGGCACCGTGGTGTGCCGGCGCAAACAAAAAGCCAATATTGAATTGATTGATGCATTCAGCCACTTGCTGCGCATTCAAACTCAAGTTAAAGCCAGCTGCCTCCAGCACATCCGCAGAGCCAGTAGATGAAGAGACCGAGCGGTTACCATGTTTGGCCACGCGACAGCCGGCACTGGCCGCTATGAAAGCAACTGCCGTTGAGACATTAAATATACCAACGCCATCACCACCGGTGCCACAGGTATCTATCAAGTGGGTTTTATCGACTTCAACTTTGATCGCCCTTTGGCGCATCACGGTTGCTGCTTCAGTGATTTGTGCTGTGGTTTCGCCATTGAGTTTCAATGCCATCAGTAGTCCGCCAATTTGGGCTGGTGTGGCTTCGCCATCCATGATTTGATTCATCACAGCATGCATAGTTCCAGCGGGTAATTCTTGACGCTCGCCTAACAGGTCCAGCGCATTTTGTATGGGTGTTTTATTCATGATTATTTTTGGTCTAAAAAGTTTTGCAGCATCTGATGTCCGAATTCGGTCAAAATGCTCTCAGGATGGAATTGCACACCACTGATGGCGTATTCTTTGTGTCTGAAACCCATGATTTCATCAAATTCACCACCCTCTGTTTCAGTCCAGGCAGTGATTTCTAAACAATCAGGTAAACTGTCCTTAGCAACCACCAGTGAATGGTATCGGGTGGCATTGAAAGGGTTATCCAAACCCGTGAATACATCGTTGTTGTTATGGTGTACGGCAGAGATTTTACCGTGCATGATGGTTTTGGCCCGAATCACTTCTCCACCAAATATTTGTCCGATGGATTGGTGACCCAGACACACGCCAAGTAAAGGAATTTTCCCCGCACAAGCTTCAATCAGTTGCATTGAGATACCGGCTTTGTCTGGGTTTCTTGGTCCAGGTGAAATAACCACATGTTTCGGCTTCAGCGCCAATGCTTCAGCTACAGTGATTTCATCGTTGCGAAAAACTTTTACTTCACAATCCAATTCACCAAAATACTGGACCAAATTATAGGTAAAAGAATCATAGTTATCTAACATCAACAACATCGGCTGAATCCGGTCAAATCAGGCATTGTACATAACTTTTGTATGCGATTAAATGAAAAACGGCCTCCAAGAGACCGTTTATTTTCATACCATTGTGGGACAGTTAATTGATTCAGAAATCAACCGTGGCCCTGACATAGCCAAATTGCCCTTCACCATCGTAATTAGAAGGGTCGTAACCGTTCAGTGAACAGCTGAAACAGGTCGGTGGTCGTTTGTCAGTTATGTTATTGACACCTGCTTCAAATTGGATGTTATTCCACTCAGGGAAAATCACCTGCAAGTCATGGTAGGTGGTGCCACCTAACTTATTGGTTCCAGCTGCTTCATCTGAACACAGACCTTGACCAATCAAGAAACCAGCACAAGTTTCTGTCAACCTGTTGATGTAACGAGTACCCCAGATGAATTTCCAATCACCATAGTTCACAGTGGTAAATAGGTTAGAATTCCAGTCAGGGATACCTGAATCACTGAACTCTATACCATCTAAGTCCCTGCCATCCTCGGTAAACTCATTAACAAATGAATTGTTCCATTGAGCTTGAATAAAACCCCAGTTATATTGTGGCGAAGTCCAATCAACATTGAAATCAACACCAGAGGTTTCAATCAAACCAATGTTGGTCAATTGGTTACTGAAGTCCTGAACATTACCAAATGAATCACGGCTGAAATTATCACACAGTGGACTACCAGCATCGGCGGCACATTGATCCAAAATGAATTGAGCATCAACAGCTTGAATCGCGCCCTCGATTTCAATGTCATAATAGGTCACTTCAAAATCAAGTGAGTTAGCCCAAGCAGTATCTTCTGCCCATTGGGGCGAGTAAACAAAACCCAAAGTGAAGGTCTCAGCCTCTTCTGGTTTTAAGTTTGGGTTACCACCAGTTATGGTTGAGATTTGTGGGTTGAGTTGTCGATAACCATCAGGAACACCAGCACAGCCCGGCGAATCCGGTGCGACCAGTATAGTTTGGCCTGGGTTGTTAGGGTCTGGTCTCTCAACTGAGTTACACGGGTCATTGAGTTGTGCATCAAACCTGGCTTGGCTGCCAAACAACTCACCAATTGAGGGGGCACGTAAACCTTCCGCAAAAGTACCACGAATCAACAAACTCGAAGTTGGCATGTATTGAAAACCAAACTTACCGGTGGTATCAGAGCCTGAAGTGCTGTAATCAGAGCTTCTAAAAGCCAATGAAAAATCCAGTTTTTCAGCGAATTGGCGGTCAGCCAAAACGGGAACCAAAAATTCAGCATAAAATTCATCAACACTGAATTCACCGGCCGTTGGGCTGGCTGGCACGCCATTACTTTCACCCGCAACCACAATCGGATCAGGTTGGAAGAAGCCTGACTTTTTGCGATACTCATAACCCACTGCCACCGACAAAGGACCTGCTGGCAACTCAAACAAGTCACCACTGATATTTGCAGAAAAATCTGTCAGCTCTTGTTCTGAGTTATCTGATTGAATGAAAGATATGTAGTTGAGCATATCGGATGTAATGGTACCTTCTCCATTGCCTTGTCCACCAAATATATTCAATGGCACACAGCCTGGGGTGTTGTTACACACATCGACAGGGCCCAAAGCCGTAGCAATCCGTGCAATATTCAATGCGCCGGTTTTGCGTTGAGAGGCTTCATTTTTGCCATATACCCCACTGACATCCCAAAACCAATTGCGATCAGCGGCTGTGAATGAGCCCTCCAAAGTAGAAGACAAATAAGTGGTATCCACATTTTGATTGAACACCCGCGGCCCAGCCTCAAGAGGTCGGCGACCAATGAAACCAAAACCATCACCAAACACATCAACACCAAATGGGTTGTATGGGTTGGTGGAAGATATGACAATGTTATCAGCAATGGCGCCAGCCTCTGCAAACGGTCCAATAAATATTGGCTCGGGTGCGGCTTGATTGGTTGATTTGCGGTTGTTATAAGCACCTTTAACGTTCCAAGTCACATCCGGGGTTAACTCGACATTGACTTGAGCGAATATGTTGGCCCGTTTAGATGGCGTGACATAATAATTAAACGGTGAAAAGTTAAAACGGTCACCATCATCCCAAGTGTTGTAATCATCACCATTACAAGGTGAGTTGGGGTCATAGTTGATTGGACCGACCACACCCGCATTCAGCGTACAATCAATTGTAGTACCATTGATGTCATTCAACAAGAATCGGCCTTGCGGTGTACCCGAACTACCACGCGTAACACCTGTGAAAGGCACCGGAAAGCGTGACAAAAAACGATCAGCAGCAGAGACTTCTTTTTGATCGGTGTAACCGACATTCACCAACATGCTTATTTTGTCGGTATCAGCACCAAAAGTGGCCTCAAAACTACCTGTTTCTCCATCACCCTCATCAAAAGCACCGGCATAAGCACGCAGCTCGACACCTTGTTGGCTTTTCTTGGTTATGATGTTCACCACACCGGCAATGGCATCAGCACCATAAATGGCTGAAGCACCATCTTTAAGGATTTCAACGCGTTCAATGATGCCCACAGGAATGGTGTTCAAATCAACGGCATTACTGACACCTGAACCTGAACTGCCCGCGACCCAACGCAAGCCATCAACCAGTACCAAGACCCGACCTGGATCCAGATGACGCATATCAACTTGGGTGGCACCTGCACCCACACCGCCACCATTGGCAGGAAAGCCGAAGTTACCGCTGGAGTTGAAACGGGTGTTCAAGGCTGAGCCTGATTGGGTCAGCTGTTGAAGGATGTCACCCACTGAGGTTAAGCCTGCTCGATCAATGTCTTCACGACTGAGTGTTTGGGTGGCTTCAATGCCTTCAATCTGTGACTGTCTGATTCTGGAACCCGTGACCTGCACTTTTCCCAACTCTTCCACAGAGTCATCTTGGGCCAAGGCAGTTGGTGTAGTTACAACACCGGCTAAACTCAGGCACAGCGCCGAGTATAACCCGTTCCGAATGGATGGTTTTTTCATAATTTACCCTCTAAATATATTGATTTTTAATAGTTTTTTTAATCTCAGTAGACAATAGATATTTGGCCATTTGAATGGCCATCTGAGTCAGAGACGGTTGTAAATATAGGTTAAAACGAGGATAAATACAATTCAATAATGAACAAATATATTGAGCCTGTTTCGTACATGAATCAAGTGACCGGATGAACAAGACCAGTAAAACCACAGTTGAACAGCAAATACATGGCGATATGCGGCCATAAATAATGCCAAAAAAAGCGGATGTTTTATTTGCTTAGGTCAAAATCCTTTGGCTGCTTGCTCAACCGCACGAAAAACGGCTTTGGATTTATTCATAATTTCTTGCCATTCATTTTCAGCGGTGCTGTCAGCCACAATACCGGCGCCGGCCTGGACATGCAATTGTTGGTCTTTAATCACTGCTGTTCTGATGGCAATCGCCATGTCCATGTCACCGTGCCAGCCCCAATAACCTACGGCACCGGCGTATACATTGCGTTTGACCTTCTCCAGTTCAGCAATCACTTCCATAGCTCGGACCTTGGCAGCACCTGATAAAGTGCCCGCTGGGAATACAGCTTTGATGATATCGGCATTGGATTTACCGGCTTGTAGTTGGCCTCTGATTTCTGAAACAATGTGCATCACGTGAGAATAGTGCTCGATGATCATCTTATCCTTCAGCTCAACTGTGCCAATTTCAGCAATGCGACCGACATCATTGCGGCCCAAATCGATCAACATCAAATGCTCAGCAATCTCTTTTGGATCATTCAACAAATCAACTTCATAGGCCCTATCCTCTGCTGGCGTTTTGCCGCGAGGGCGGGTACCAGCAATGGGCCTTAAGGTGACTTCCTCACCCACCCGTCTGACCAATACTTCAGGCGATGAACCAACCACTTGATAGTCACCAAAATCCATAAAGTACATATAGGGTGATGGGTTGGATGCCCGCAATGCGCGATACACGTCCAGTGGCCTGGCATTGAACTGAGTTGAAATGCGCTGTGATAACACCACCTGCATGATGTCACCCGACTCAATATAGTCTTTACATTTGGCTATGGCCACATCGAACTCATCCCGTGTGAAGCCAGTTTTGAAATCCGTGGAATCAATGCTGTTCTGATTAATCATCTCGGCATAACCAGTACTGCCTGAACGCAAACGATGGGTTAGATTATCAAGACGCTTTTTGCCCTTCTCATAAGCCAGCTCTTCATTCGGATCGACATGCACAATCAACCACACTTTACCAGCCAAATTATCAAACACCGCCAACTCCTCGGCCAGCATCATGTTGACATCTGGAATGTGTAGCCGATCCTCTGGTGCCAGTCCTTTGAGCTTGTGTTCAATTTGTTCAATAATCTCATAACCCAAATAACCAACCAGGCCACCATTGAAGCCTGGCAGTTCATCTATCTCAGGCACACTGTAACGGGCTTTGATGTCCTCAATCTGTTGTAACACATCATCAACTTCATATTCATCAACCAAAGTATCGAATGAAAACTCTTGAAATCGATTGCCGTGTACTTGAAACCTAAAATCTGCTGAAAGTCCAATGATTGAATAACGCCCCCAACGTGCACCACCCTCAACTGACTCAAGTAAAAAGGTGTGCTCACCATTAGCCAGTTTAAGCCAAGCACTGAGCGGCGTGTCTAAATCTGCAGAGATACAACGATACAGTGGAATGCGGTTGTGTTTTTCCGCAGCTAACTGCTCAAAAGCTTGTTTCGAGAGACATTGAGTCATGATTGTTTAACCTGATGACGCTTAAAGGTTGACTAGTTTACAAGAAAGCCAAGAAGCAAACCACCATCAGTCGACATAATCATATTCACCACCCTGCTCCAAAGCGCGTTGGTAGGCCGGACGGTCTTGAAACGCCCGCACATATCGATAAATGTTTGGGTGCGACTGTTCAGTGATGGCGCCTTTGGCTACACTGGCTTCCAAGGGAAATGACATTTGTATGTCTGCACCCGTGATGTCCTTGCCCGCAAAATAAGTATTTTCAGCCAAGTGCGCTTCCACGTATTTGAAATGCCTGATGATATTCGGCGTGACGAACGAAGACATCACTTTATTGGCAATGGCTTTGGCGATCGGTTTGACAAAAAATGGCATAGGACTTTCTTTGACCTTATCAAACACCAATTTAAGTAGCAGTGGTGACATCAAAGAGCCCTCGGCATAATGTGACCAATAGACATAAGGTTGATACTTTTTGCTGTTGCGCCGCGGCACCCACTTGCCATCGCCGTATTTGTATCCCAAATAATCAATGATAGCACCTGACTCAGCCAAAACCTGATCACCGTCAGTAACCACTGGCGATTTGCCCAAAGGGTGTACGTCTTGTAATTCTTTCGGTGCCAATTGAGTTTCAGCATCTCGCTCATAGCGCTTGATTTCATAATCCACACCCAATTCTTCGAGTAACCAAAGGATGCGTTGTGAGCGGGAGTTATTTAAGTGATGAACTGTAATCATATCAATCAATTGAATTTCAAAAATGACAGTTTAACACCTTCTCAGCATCATCTCAGTGAAGTCATTAAATCAGATAACAGAATAATCAAACTGATGTTACTATATGGCCTCACAACACAAGACAATGATTCAAACCATGAATAAAGACAACCAAGGTGATAAAACATTCGACAATGAAACCCTCATCAAAGCCCGCGTCTTAGACCGCCTGATTGACCATTTAGATAACCACAAAGAAGTACAGAACATCGACTTGATGATCCTCGCTAAGTTTTGCCGCAACTGCTTATCCAAATGGATGGCGGCTGAAGCCCAAGAATTGGGCGAAGACTTAGACCTTGATGCAGCTAAGAAAGTGGTCTACAAAATGGACCCCAAAGAGTGGAAAGAGAAATACCAAAAAGCGGCCACTCAAGAACAGTTAGATGCTTTCAATGCTTTGAAGTAAAAAACGACATTCTGAGGGCGCCTCAGATGCGTCGAACGTATCTCCAACAGCCCGCGCTAAGTCCGATACCACTCACTTTCATCTGAAAAAGCATCTGTTATTTATATTTCCAACAATAATAATTTTTCATTGTATTTTTTCAAAGAAAAAGCCATACAAAAGTATGGCTTCATCATGATACGCTTTTTACGAAATTGTTATTGGTGATAAAAATCCTTGATAGAAAAAGCCAGTTCTAAGGCTTGTTCGTAGTTCAACCTTGGATCCACCTGTGTGGTATAGGCTTTACTCAAATCGGCTTCTTGTAGTGAACGTGCACCACCCAGACATTCAGTGACATTCTCACCGGTCAGTTCTAAATGAACACCGCCAAGGTGTGAACCGTTTTCTTTATGAACTTTAAATGACAGCTCGATTTCTTTGCTGATGTTTTCAAAACGGCGGGTTTTGTAGCCATTAGAAGTGGCTTCGGTGTTACCATGCATCGGATCAGCACACCAAATCACATCCAAATCAGCTTTTTTGGCCGTTGCAATCAAACGAGGCAGGTTATCCTCAATGTTCTTAGCACCAAAACGGTGTATCAGGGTGACTTTGCCAGGCTCATTATCTGGGTTCAAAGTGCGACACAAATCAATCAAATGATCGTCATCGGTTTCGGTACCAATTTTTACCCCTACTGGATTTTCGATGCCACGCATCAATTCTACATGGGCGCTGTCAATTTGATTGGTTCTGAGGCCAATCCAAGGAAAATGCGCGCCTAAGTTAAAGTAACCCTCTGCTCTGGGCACAGTGCGTGTCATCGCTTGTTCAAAGTGCAAGTGCAGCGCTTCATGTGCTGAAAAGAATTCGACACTGGAAAGGTTATGCACCTTGGTGCCAACCAATACCTCAGCAAAGTTAACCGATTCTTTAATTTGAGCCACTAAATTACTGAATTTTTCAGCACTCTTTGAATGCTTGACCCAATCAATGTTCCAGTACTCAGGGTGTCTGATGTCAGCAAAACCACCTGCAACCAATGCACGAATAAAATTCATGGTCATGGCAGAGTGATGATAAGCCTCTAGCATTTTATCAGGATTAGGAATGCGGGCTGCTTCAGTGAATTCATTCTGGTTGACTATATCACCACGAAAAGAAGGTAAACTCACTCCATCACGGGTTTCTAAATCGGCCGACCTGGGCTTGGCGTATTGGCCAGCAAAGCGCCCCACCCTAACCACAGGGATTTGACAACCATGGATTAACACCAGGCTCATTTGTATCAATACTTTGAGGCGATTTGAGATAATCGATGAATTACAATCAGCAAAACTCTCAGCACAATCACCGCCTTGAACCAAAAAGCGTTCACCGCGTGAAACTTCAGCCAGGTATTTCTTTAATCGTTTGATTTCCCATGAAGTGACTAAGGGCGGCAAAGATGCCAACTTATCTAAGGTCTGATTCAAGTGTTGTTGATCAGGGTAAGTGGCTTGTTGTCTGATCGCTTTATTTTTCCAGCTTTCTAAATTCCAAGGCTGATGTTGTTCTGTTCTGTTTAAAGTTTTCATAATTAGTGGGTATTTATTGTTGTTGTGTAGGTTGTACTTTAACAATCATCCAAAGTACTGTGTATATAAAAATGATAATGAAACAAATCAAAGTCCATGTAGGCATACTCAAGCCCCAATGCTCCCATTTTATTTCAGCACAACTACCAGAGGCTGACAGCACAGATGAGACAGCATGCCAGATGCTTGAATCCTCGAGCATCATTTGTAAACTTGGGCCACAGTCAGGCACCAATTCAGGCGGTAAATTTTGTAACCAAACGTGTCGACCTGCGATCCCGATTCCAACCCCACTGGCCAGCAAAATCAATACACCCGATATCAACCTACCAATGTGTTTTGCCGGTTTTAAGCTGGCCAATAAATATAAGACACCAATCACTACGAATACCACACGTTGCAAGATGCACAAGTTACACGGCATGAGGAAATCCACATATTCGACATGTAACGCATAGATGAGTAAAGAAGCACAGCCGATAGCAGGCATCAGAGTGAAGAATCTGTATGGCTGACCAAAAGCAATAACACTCAGTAATATGACATAGACTATGACCACCAAAATGAATCCAGTCAAGCTAAACGGTGGCATATATATCGCAGCATGAGAACCGATTGGATCAGGCAATAAAGACCCAAAGAGTGGGATCAACATCAATGCCAAAACAATCATATAAGCGATTTGGGCTTTTTGCTGGTATTTATTCATCGAACATCTGCTATTTTAGTTGATAAAAATGGATAGATTAACAAATATAGACCATGCAATACACCATTTATTCGTAAAATAATTTGTTTTTTAACAAAAAAAAACCCGGCATATAGCCGGGTTTTAGAAACTTTATAAAAGTTTTTATTCTGAATCTTCAGTAACCTCTACAGCAGCTGACTTGATTGGACGATCAACCAATTCAACGTAAGCCATAGGCGCGTTGTCTCCAGTTCGGAAACCACACTTTAAGATTCGTAAGTACCCACCTGGACGCTCTACATAACGAGGGCCTAACTCGGTGAATAATTTATTAACGATTTCTTTGTCTCTGAGACGAGAAAAGGCCAAACGTCTGTTCGCTACAGAATCAACTTTAGCCAAAGTGATTAATTTTTCAGCCACTTTACGCAATTCTTTTGCTTTTGGAACAGTTGTTTTGATCAATTCATGGTCAAACAGAGATACCGACATGTTTTTAAACATCGCTTTTCTGTGTGATGAAGTTCTATTTAGTTTTCTACCTGATTTTCTATGACGCATGATATTGCCCCTTATCCGATAAGACGCTCAGCAGTACGAATCGCTGCTGGAGGCCAATTTTCTAAACGCACACCCAGAGTCAATCCCATCTCTGAAAGTACACCTTTGATTTCATTCAATGATTTTTTACCTAAGTTAGGCGTCTTCAACAGCTCAACTTCAGTTCTTTGAATCAAATCACCTATGTATTGAATATTCTCTGCTTTCAAGCAGTTTGCTGAACGAACGGTTAATTCTAATTCGTCAATCGGTTTCAATAAAATAGGATTTAATTTTTCGACTTCTTCAGTTTCTTCAACAGTGGTTTCAATCTTGAAGTCAATGAATATAGCCATTTGCTCAACCAAAATTCTGGCTGCAGTACGTACCGCATCTTCAGCTGATATTGAACCATCGGTTTCGATGTCCAAAATCAGTTTATCCAAATTAGTTTTTTGGTTCAAACGAGCGTTTTCAACATCATAAGCCACACGTTTAACCGGACAAAAACTGGCATCGAGTACCAATTGTCCAATGGGACGTGACTCTTCTGGATTCATGCGATTGGTAGAAGGTTCATAACCAACACCTTTCTCAACCGTCATGCGCATGTTGATTGAAGCCGTTTTATCCAAATTACAAATGACTTGCTCTGGATTGGCCACTTCAACACCATCAGGTAATTGAATATCGGCAGCTGTTACTGTGCCACCTTTGGCACTGATTGACAACTCAGCTTCATCACGATCTGGCATCATGAATGACAATGTTTTCAAATTCAAAAGAATTTCAACCACGTCTTCTCGCACCCCTTCAAGGGTTGAAAATTCGTGTTGTACATCATCAATATTGACTTCAGTCACGGCACAGCCAGGAATTGAAGACAACAAGATTCGACGGAATGCATTACCCAGTGTATGTCCAAAACCCCTTTCAAGAGGTTCAATGATTATTTTAGCGCTGTAATCAGAGCGTTCATCTACTTCAACCACACGTGGGCGAAGTAATTTAGCTAATATATCAGACATGTTATATCTCTCTGGTTAGGGTTTATTATTTAGAGTAAAGCTCTACAATCAGATTTTCGTTGATGTCTGCTGGTAAATCTTCACGGCTTGGAACAGCTTTGAACTGACCTGCCATTTTACCTGCATCGACTGTAACCCAATCAGCGAATAAATTCATCTCGCCCCATAACTCTAATGCCTGTTTGATACGTAATTGTTTTTTAGACTTTTCACGCACTTCAACTTCGTCACCTGCTTTAACTTGGTATGAAGGAATGTTACAAACAGAACCATTAACCAAAATAGATTTGTGACTCACCAATTGACGTGCTTCATTTCTGGTTACTGCAAAACCCATGCGGTAAACCACGTTATCTAAACGTGATTCCAGCAATTTCAACAAGTTTTCACCTGTAGCGCCCTTTTGCTTGGCTGCTTTTTTGTAGTAGTTAACGAACTGCTTCTCTAAAACACCATAAGTTCTGCGAACTTTTTGTTTTTCGCGCAACTGCAAAGCGTAATCAGAAGGTTTGTTTCTTTTGCCAGCTAAACCGTGCTGACCAGGAGCCACATCAAGTTTACACTTGGTCTCCATTGCACGAGCTGGACTTTTAGTCATTAAATCGACGCCTTCACGACGTGCTAATTTACATTTTGGACCTAAATATCTTGCCATTTTATATCTCCTTACACCCTACGTTTTTTCGGTGGTCTACAACCATTGTGAGGAATTGGTGTAATATCAATGATGTTAGTTACACGAAAACCTAAGGCGTTTAATGCTCTAACAGATGATTCTCTGCCTGGACCTGGACCTTTAATTCGAACTTCAATGTTTTTCATACCGTATTCCTTAGCTACCTGGCCTGCTCTATCAGCAGCTACCTGTGCAGCAAATGGGGTACTTTTTCTTGAACCTCTAAATCCAGACCCACCAGCCGTTGCCCACGACAAACCATTACCTTGTCTGTCAGTGATCGTGATGATGGTATTGTTGAAAGACGCATGTACGTGTGCGATGCCGTCAACAACAGTTCTTTTATTTTTCTTTTTAGTTTTTTGTGGTCTTGCCATTACAATTCTCTAATCTGATATCGCTAATGATATTCAATGGATCAATTAACGTTTAATTGGTTTTTTCGGACCTTTTCTGGTACGTGCGTTATTTTTAGTCTTTTGGCCACGAACAGGTAAACCTCTTCTGTGTCTCAAACCGCGATAACAGCCCAAATCCATTAATCTTTTGATGTCCATAGCGATTTCTCTGCGGAGATCACCTTCAACATCAAATTTTGCCACTTCTGCACGAAGCTTATCTAATGCGTCTTCATCCAACTGCCCAACTTTGTGAGCTGGATCAACGCCTGCACTTTCGCATATTTCATATGCTCTGGTACGGCCAATACCATAAATACTGGTCAGGCCAATCCAAGCATGCTTATGCACTGGTATATTTACACCCGCAATACGAGCCATTTTTTACTCCTGAATCCTCAAAAAAGCAGCCGCTCAATCAATGCGATTGAACATTTACTTTTTATATTACAAAAAAAAGGTGAATCACCTTTCATCTTTGCCCCTCAGAGATGCCTAACAAATGTATATTTATCAGGGTATCCCAACGAAAGGGCGCAAATTATATATCAATAAAAACAGCAATGCCATCATTTTTTCAAACAATGGCACGCTTGTATTGATGTGTATTTTTACCGACGAATCTTATTCGATCGACGGTAATTCTTAATATTACTTTTCTTCAGCACTGAATCGTACTGTTGTGATACCAAGTGGTTTTGTAATTGCGCCATGAAATCCATAGCAACAACAACTACAATCAGCAAACCTGTTCCACCGATAGCGAATGGCACTTCAACAAATGTTCTGATGAAATCAGGCAATAAACTCACACCCAACAGGTACAAAGCACCCCAGAATGTTACACGAGTTAATACCCCATCTAAATAAGCTGAAGTTTGTTTACCTGGTCTGATTCCTGGAATCACAGCACTTTGACGCTTGAGGTTATCCGCTGTTTCATCGGCATTGAATGTTAATGCCGTATAGAAGAATGCGAACCCCACAATCAACACACCAAAGAAAATCATGTACAAGGTATTTCCAGGCTGCAGTTGTTGTGACAAATCAGTCAACCATTCAAAACCTTCACTTTGTCCTAAGAAACTGGCTATGGTGCCAGGAAAAAGAACCAGTGATGAGGCGAAAATAACTGGAATCACACCAGACATATTAACTTTCAATGGTAAGTATGAAGTTTGTGCTTGAGTAGCTTGTCTGCCGCCTCGACGTGCAAACTGCATGGTGATGCGTCTTTGACCACGCTCAACAAATACAATGAATGCGGTCAAGGCCAAAGCCAATACCAATAACAACAGCGCCCACATGGCATTGAGTTGTCCTTCACCTACCAGTTGGAAAACCGATACAATTGCACTGGGCAAACCCACCACAATACCAGCGAAAATAATCAATGAAATACCATTACCAATACCACGCTCAGTGATTTGTTCACCCAACCACATCAGAAACATGGTACCGCCAGTTAACGAAACTGTCGCAGTGAATAAGAAGCCGAAACCTGGATTTGGCACAACTGGTACACCACCAGCAGCATTAAAGCCTTGTAAGGCTGAAGTGATACTGAATGACTGAACCACAGCTAAGATAATGGTGAAGTAGCGGGTGTACTGAGTGGTCTTGCGACGACCCGTTTCACCTTCTTTCTTCAATTCACGAAGCGCTGGAACAGTGTGACCCAAGATTTGCATGATGATGGATGCTGTGATGTACGGCATCACACCCAATGCAAATATAGAGTAACGACCCAAAGCACCACCTGAGAACATGTTAAACATGTCAAGTAAGCCGCCTGAGTTTTGATCCAACAAAGCAGTCATTGCTTGTGGGTTGACCCCAGGAACAGGTAGAAATGTACCCATTCGGTAAATAATCAAAGCACCAATGACAAATAAAATTCGGCTTTTAAGTTCGCTTAAGCCCTTCTTATTTCCGAGTAGTTTCTCTACTTGTTCTTGCCTGCTTGACATATTATTCTACTTTTCCGCCTGCTTTTTCAATGGCTGCTTGAGCACCCTTAGTCACGTGTAATCCTTTCAAGTTAACAGCTTTTTCGATGCTGCCTGTGTTTATCACTTTAACTTTGGTAACACCTCTTTTAACCAGACCGTTTTCAATCAGGTAGGCCACATCAATGTCAGTGGCATTGATTGCGTTCAAGTGGTACAAACACAACTCTGCACGCGAGTCAGCAATTTGTGATGTAAAACCGAATTTAGGCAATCTTTTAAAGATAGGCAATTGTCCACCTTCAAATCCCACTTTATGAAAACCACCTGAACGTGATTTTTGACCTTTGTGGCCACGACCACATGTCTTTCCTGAACCAGATCCGATACCACGGCCAACTCTTTTGCCGGCTTTGGTGGCGCCATCTGCAGGTTTAATTGAATTTAATTTCATAGTATTCACCTATGCTTATTTAACTTCTTCCACTTTTAACAAGTGAATAGCTGCATTAATCATTCCCAGGTTTTCAGGAGTTGCATCAACCACACGTGATTGGTGCATCTTTCTGATACCTAAACCTCTGACACAGGCCTTATGATTGGCCAATGATTTGTTGGTACTTTTGATTTGTGTCACTTTAACTTGACCAACTTTCTTTGCTTTAGCCATGATTTTCCATTACCTCTTCAGGAGTCTTGCCACGCTTAGCAGCAATACTTTCAGGTGAAGTCATTTGTTGCAAACCTTTGATGGTTGCTCTGACCAAATTAATTGGGTTGTTAGAACCTTGTGATTTCGCCAAAACGTTCTCCACACCGACCACATCGAATACCGCACGCATCGCACCACCAGCAATTACGCCAGTACCTTCAGATGCAGGTTGCATGTAAACGCGTGAACCAGAGTGTTTTGCTTTGGTCGCATGCCACAAAGTGTTGCCTTTCAGGTTAACATCAGTGGTGTTACGACGCGCTTGATCCATGGCTTTTTGAATTGCCACAGGAACTTCTTTTGCTTTGCCGTATCCGAATCCAATTTTGCCTTTACCGTCACCAACCACAGTCAGTGCTGCAAAACCGAATTGTCTACCACCTTTGACTACTTTAGCCACACGATTAACTGTAACTAAACGCTCTAATAAGTTATCGCCTTGATCTTTATCTGCCATATTACTTCTCTTATTCATTATCAGAATTTCAAACCAGCTTCACGCGCAGCGTCAGCCAAAGCTTTGATTTTTCCATGATAGATATAACCTGATCTATCAAACCCAACAGATTCTATACCTGCTTTTTTGGCTTTTTCAGCAATTGCTTTACCAACGGCTTTTGCAGCGTCGATGTTGGTGCGAGAGGCACCGTCAGCAATCAAACCTTTTTCTTTGGTTGAAACTGCAGCCAAAGTTGATTTACCGTCACCTGAAAAAATTTGTGCATATAAATGCTGACTGGTTTTATGTACTGACAAAGCAGGTACACCCAATTCACGCAATTTTGCTCTGGTTCTGGTTGCTTTCTTAATTCTTTGTGTATTTTTCTTATGCATAGTATTCTCAAAGAAGCGTTACGCTTTCTTAGCCTCTTTTCTGTACAACCTTTCATCAGCATACTTAACACCTTTACCTTTGTAAGGCTCAGGTGGTCTGATTGCTCTGATTTCAGCTGCAACTTGTCCAACAACTTGTTTGTCCACACCATTAACAACAATCTCAGTTTGTGTAGGGGTTTCAAAAGTGATGCCTTCACGTGCTGGATAGATGACAGGATGGGAAAAACCTAAGTTTAAATCCAAGTCTTTACCTTTCATAGCCACACGGTAACCAACGCCGACCAATTGCAGCTTTTTATTAAAGCCATTGGTAACACCTTCAACCATGTTATTGATTAATGAACGCATGGTACCTGCCATGTAAATCATTTCATCACTGGCTGACACGTTTAATTCACCGTCATTTTGTTCTACAGTAACAGACTCATGTAAGTTCATAGATAACTCACCTTTAGGGCCTTTTACTGTTACCACATTGTCTTTAACTTCAAATTTAACCTTTGAATCTAAAGCGATGGGTTGTTTTGCAATTCTTGACATGTTGCTCTCCCGATTACTTAACGACGCAAAGCAATTCGCCACCGATTTGTGCAGCGCGAGCTGACTTATCGGTCATGATGCCTTGAGATGTTGAGACAATGGCTGTACCGAAACCGGCATCAACACGCGGTAAATCATCTTTACCACGGTATTGTCTTAAACCAGGTTTACTGACTCTTTTGATCATCTCAATCACAGGTTGATTCCTGTAATACTTGATGTTGATTTTAATAAAAGGATGTGAATCCTTTTCAATCACTTCAAAAGATCGGATGTAACCTTCCTGTTGTAATACTGACAAAATACCTTTCTTAACTTTAGAAGCAGGTGTGACAGTACTTTCTTTGTTGACCGCTTGTGCATTTTTAATGCTACAAATCATGTCTGAAATTGGATCACTTAAACTCATAATCTTTACTCTCTTTACCAGCTGGCTTTTTTCAAGCCAGGAATGTCACCACGCATGGCAGCTTCACGGAATTTTGTTTTACTCAAACCAAACTTATTGTAATAACCTCGAGGTCTACCCGAAATCTGACAACGTTTGCGCATTCTTGAAGGCGAGGCATTTCTCGGCAACTTCTGCAAGGCTTCTTGAGCTTCCATCATCTCTTCAAATGTAGTATTTGGATCGGCAATGATTTTTTTGATAGCAGCACGCTTTTCGGCGTATTTTTCTACAATTCTTTTTCTTTTCAGGTCTCTTTGGACCATTGATTCTTTAGCCATATCTATTACCTACCTTTGAATGGGAAATCGAATTGATCCAACAACATGCGAGCTTCCTCGTCACTTTTAGCTGTGGTTGTGATACAAATATCCAAACCACGCAATTCGTCGATTTTATCGTATTCAATTTCAGGGAAAATGATTTGTTCTTTAACACCCATGGAGTAATTACCACGGCCATCAAATGATTTAGGATTCAAACCGCGGAAATCTCTTACACGTGGTAATGAAACATTCACCAAACGGTCTAAAAACTCATACATTTTCTTGCGTCTGAGAGTTACCTTACAACCAATCGGCCATTCTTCACGGATTTTAAAACCCGCAACAGATTTCTTGGCTTTGGTAATCACTGGTTTTTGACCAGCAATTTGCGCCATGTCTGAGGTAGCATGTTGAAGGATTTTCTTGTTTCCAACTGCTTCACCAACACCCATGTTTAAGGTAATTTTTGTGATTTTCGGCACGTCCATAACGTTGGCAAACTTTCCAGTTTCCATCAGCTTTGGAACCACTTCGTCTTTATAATATTTTTCTAATCTAGCCATAATAATTCTCTCAAGCGTCTACTGCTTCGCCATTGGATTTAAAGACACGAATCTTGCGACCGTTTTCTACTTTAAAACCAACTCGTTCACCTTTACCAGAGGCAGGGTTATACAGCATGACATTGGAAGCATCAATCGGTGCTTCTTGTGTCTTGATGCCGCCTTTTTCCTCAATCTGAGGGTTGGGCTTAACATGTTTCTTAACTGTATTCACGTTGTTGACCAACAAACGACCGTCCTGCATTACTTTCAGTACATTGCCGCGTTGACCTTTTGAGCGTCCAGCAATAACGATTACTTCGTCACCTTGTTTAATTCTTTGCATAGTCGTTTCCTTATAATACTTCTGGAGCCAATGAAATAATCTTCATGAACTTACCAGCTCTTAATTCACGAGTCACAGGGCCAAAAATACGGGTTCCGATAGGTTCCAGTTTTGAATTCAGCATAACCACTGCATTACCATCAAAACGAATCAAAGAACCATCAGATCTTCTGACACCTTTTCTCGTTCTTACAATAACAGCGTTGTATACTTCGCCTTTTTTAACCTTGCCACGAGGTATGGCTTGTTTGACAGAGACTTTAATGATGTCTCCGATACCAGCATAACGACGCTTGGAACCACCCAGTACTTTAATACACTGGACTTCTTTGGCTCCTGAGTTATCGGCTGCTGCTAATCTACTTTGCATTTGTATCATTGTCAGTACCTCTTATTTGTTGGTTTCAACAATCTCGACCACTTTCCAAGACTTGGTCTTAGAAATGGGTCGACATTCGACGATTTTTACCACGTCGCCTTGTTGACACTTGTTATCAGGATCATGTGCATGAATCTTGGTAGACTTTTTGATGTATTTACCATACAACGGATGTTTGATTTTTCTTTCAATCATCACAGTCACAGTCTGATTCATTTTGTCACTGGTGACCACACCGCTTTTGGTTCTTTGTACTTTAGTTTCTGTAGTCATGACATTATCCTTTCACTTGGTTCATAACAGTTCTGACACGAGCAATGTTTCTGCGAACATCACGCATCAAATGTAATTTAGTTAATTGACCATTACCACGAGCCATTCGCAAATCAAATTGCTGTTGTAATAATTTATTTAACTCTTCCTGCAACTCAGCAAGGTCTTTGTTTCTTAATTCTTTAGCTTGCATCACATCACCACGCGTTTAACGAATGTTGTTTGTACAGGAAATTTTGCACCTGCCTTTTCAAAAGCTGCTCTGGCCATTTCTTCAGAAACCCCTTGGATTTCATAGATCACACGACCTGGTTTAATGGCAGCTGCCCAATGATCGATGTTACCTTTACCTTTACCCATCCTTACCTCAATTGGCTTGGCTGTGATAGGCTTATCAGGGAACACGCGAATCCACAATTTACCGCCACGTTTTACGTGCCTGGTAATAGCTCGACGACCTGCTTCAATTTGACGCGCAGTCAACAAACCACGAGTGGTTGCTTTCAATCCAAAATCACCGAAACTCACTTTGTTACCACCATGTGCTAACCCGCGGTTGCGGCCTTTCTGTTGTTTTCTGTATTTAGTTCTTTTCGGCTGTAACATTATTTTTTACCCCGACCTTTTTTGCTGGTTTTCTTATCAGATTCAGCAGTGTAGTTTTCTAAATCGAATACTTCACCTTTATAAATCCAAACCTTGATGCCAATCACACCATATGTGGTGTAGGCTTTCGCAGTTGAATAATCAATGTCAGCACGCAATGTATGCAACGGAACTTGTCCTTCGCGATACCATTCTGTGCGAGCAATCTCTGCACCGTTTAAACGTCCGGCAACAGCCACACGAATACCCAATGCGCCTAATCTCATGGCACTTGAAACTGCACGTTTCATGGCACGTCTGAACATGATTCTTCGCTCCAATTGTGAAGCGATACCTTCGGCCACCAAACGCGCGTCTAATTCAGGCTTTCTGATTTCATTGACACTGACGTGTGTTGGCAAACCCATCATCTTAGATAAAGTGTTCTTCAACTTTTCAATGTCTTCACCTTTTTTACCAATCACAATACCAGGTCTGGCAGTGTGAATGGTGATGCGGGCATTTTTTGCCGGTCTTTCAATTTCAATTTTGCTGATAGATGCATGCTTTAAGTGCTTGTGCAAATATTCTCTGACTTTAATGTCTTTAACCAATTGATCAGCAAATTGATCTTTTTCTGCGTACCATTTTGAATTATGCTGTTTTGAAATGCCTAATCTGATACCTATTGGATGTACTTTTTGACCCATAATTCTGCCTTTACGATGCTTCAGCCACTTTCACAGTGATGTGGCTGGTTCTTTTTAAAATACGTGTGCCTCTGCCTTTGGCTCTGGCGCGTCCTCTTTTCAGAGTCGGGCCTTCATCAACATAGATGGTGCTGACGAATAACTCATCAACATCCATGCCATTGTTGTGCTCGGCATTGGCCACGGCTGACATCAACGCTTTCTTAACGATGTGCGCGGCTTTCTTAGGACTAAAAGTCAACAACTGTTCAGCTTGCTCAACATTCATGCCTCTGATTTGATCAGCGACCAGACGAACTTTTTGGGCAGAAATGTTGGCTCTTTTTAATTTAGCTACAATTTCCATAATTACCTCGCCTTCTTGTCAGCAACGTGAGATCTGAAAGTTCTGGTCGGTGAAAACTCACCTAACTTGTGACCAACCATTTCTTCAGAAATCAATACTGGGATGTGTTGTTTACCATTATGAACAGCCAACGTTAAACCAACCATATCAGGAAGAATCATAGATCTTCTTGACCATGTTTTGATTGGTCGCTTGCTGTTCTCTTTTACGGCCTTATCAACTGCTTTCATCAATGAGATGTCAACAAAGGGGCCTTTTTTGAGTGATCTTGGCATATATAACTACCTTATTTTTTGTTTCTGCGACGAACAATGAACTTATCAGTACGTTTGTTCTTACGCGTTTTATGTCCTTTGGTAGGCACACCCCATGGAGTTACAGGGTGACGACCACCAGAGGTCCTTCCTTCACCACCGCCATGCGGGTGGTCAACTGGATTCATGGCAACACCTCGAACCGTTGGTCTGATGCCTCTCCAACGAGTGGCACCGGCTTTACCGATTTTCTCAAGGTTATGCTCACTTTTTGATACCGTGCCTAATGTCGCACGACATTTGGCTGGTATTTTTCTCATTTCACCAGAACGTAAACGCAAAGTAGCGTATACGCCTTCTTTCGCAACCAGTCGAGCTGATGTACCAGCAGCGCGAGCAATCTGCCCGCCTTTACCAGGTTTCATCTCAACATTGTGAACAACAGTACCGACTGGAATATTATCCAACGGTAAAGTGTTACCCACTTTGATCGCAACCGAAGTACCTGACATGACTTTCATGCCTGGCTCTAAGTCTTTTGGTGCAATGATATATCTTTTTTCACCATCGACATATTTCAACAAAGCAATGTACGCGCTTCTGTTAGGATCGTATTCAATACGATCTACAGTTGCTTCGATATCATCTTTGTTGCGTTTAAAGTCAATGATTCTGTATTTCTGTTTGTGCCCACCGCCTCTGTGACGAGTGGTGATGCGACCGTAATTATTTCTACCGCCAGTTTTTGATTTCTTTTCAGTCAAGCTGGCCTCAGGTCTGCCTTTGTAAAGACCAGTTCTTTTAACTGTGACTTTACCGCGTTGACCTGGAGAAGTTGGTTTATGTACTGTTAATGCCATGATAATTCTCCTAGTTACTCAGCTTTGGTACCGAAATCAATCATTTGGTCAGCCTGGATGCGCACGTATGCTTTTTTCCAATCTGGTCTTTTGCCTGGTTTCATTCTGAAGCTTTTGGTTTTACCTTTCACATTCATCACAGAAACATTTTCGACATTTACTTTGAAAAGCTTTTCAATGGCTGTTTTAATTTCTGCTTTGTTCGCCGTTTTGGCAACTTTAAAAACATATTGATTGGCCAATTCACCAACGCGGTTAGATTTCTCTGAAATCACCGGGGCCAAAATAGTTGTGTATAGATTGTTTAAACTCATGACAACCACTCCTCTACTTGTTTCACTGCATCAACTGTCATTACCACTTTGTCAGCGTATACCAATGAAACAGGGTCTAAGCCGTGTGCATTGGTGACGAACACGTAAGGTAAGTTACTGGTTGAACGCATTAAATTTTCTGAAGGCTCTGCAGCAACCAAACATCCTTTGGTTACACCATGCTTATTCAACATCTCAATGGCTTCTTTGGTTTTGCCGTTTTTGGTATCCAAATCAGCAACCACTACTAAACGGTCTGTGCGGTTCAGCTCAGACAGAATGGTTTGCATCGCAGCACGATACATTTTGGTGTTGACCTTTTTAGTAAAGTCTCTTGGCTGTGCTGCAAAAGTTTTACCACCGCCAACCCAAATCGGGCTGCGTGAAGTACCTGCTCTGGCACGACCTGTTCCTTTCTGTTTCCAAGGTTTGGCGCCACCACCACTCACTGCCGAGCGATTCTTCTGCGCTTTTGTGCCAGCACGACCAGTGGCCATGTATGAAGTCACAACTTGGTGAACCAAGGCTTCAGAGTAGTCTCTATCAAACACTGCGTCTGAAACTTCGACTTTTTGTTTTTTTCCTGATACTGTCAATTCCACAATATTTCTCCGCTATCTGATTAAGCCAAAGGCCTAACGATGACTGTACTGGTTTTAGCACCAGGTACTGCACCTTTGACCAATATCAAATTATTTTCTTGATCAACCCTTACTACTTCCAAATTTTTGGTAGTTACGCGCTCATCACCCATGTGACCTGACATTTTCTTACCTTTGAAAACGCGACCCGGTGTTTGACACTGTCCAATCGAACCAGGGGCCCTGTGTGACAGTGAGTTACCGTGTGTGGCGTCTTGCATGTGGAAGTTATAACGTTTGATAACGCCTTGAAAACCTTTACCTTTAGAAGTACCTGTAACACGGACTTTTTGACCGTCTTCAAACATGTTGATTTCTAAAGTATCACCTGCTTTGAATTCTTGATCTGTTCTGAATTCACGAGTGATTGAACCGGCTTCAACGCCTGCTTTCTTATAGTGACCAGCTGCTGGCGCATTGACTTTTGAAGCCTTGCGATTTCCAGTGGTGACCTGAATGGCATTGTAACCGTCGGTTGCTGCTGTTTTGACTTGAGCCACGACATTCGGCTCAACGTTGATAACAGTGACTGGTACTGACTCGCCTTTGTCGTTGAAAACGCGTGTCATGCCTACTTTTTTTCCAATAATACCTAATGACATCTTCAACTCCTTAGTTCAATTGAATTTGAACATCTACGCCCGCTGATAAGTCCAGTTTCATCAATGCATCAACTGTTTTATCGTTGGGGTCTACAATATCTACCAATCGTTTATGAGTACGAATCTCATATTGATCCCTTGCGTCTTTGTTTACGTGTGGAGAAATCAATACAGTGTAACGCTCCTTCTTAGTTGGTAAAGGAATGGGACCGCGCACTTGTGCGCCAGTTCTTTTTGCCGTATCGACGATTCTGCCAGCTGATTGATCAATTAATTTATGATCGAACGCTTTAAGTCTTATTCTGATTTTTTGACCAGCCATGTTAATTTGCCTCTAATTAAAAGCAGTGGCTTTTCGCCACTGCCCAAAAAATTTAACTACTACTTAATTATTCAATAATTTTTGCTACTACACCCGCACCTACTGTACGGCCACCTTCACGAATAGCGAAGCGTAAACCTTCATCCATCGCAATCGGTGCAATCAACTCAACAACCATCTTGATGTTGTCACCAGGCATAACCATTTCTACACCTTCAGGTAACTCACAAGCTCCAGTCACGTCTGTTGTTCTGAAGTAAAACTGTGGACGGTAACCTTTGAAGAATGGTGTATGACGACCACCTTCATCTTTACTCAACACATAAACTTCAGCTTCGAATTTTGTGTGGGGCGTGATTGTACCCGGTTTTGCTAGTACTTGTCCACGCTCAACTTCATCTCTTTTCGTTCCACGCAACAAAACACCCACATTATCGCCGGCTTCACCTGAATCCAACAACTTACGGAACATCTCTACACCAGTACAAGTAGTGGTGGTGGTGTCACGAATACCAACGATCTCAAT
>NZ_JASJNC010000004.1 GCF_030065545.1 Marinicella marina | reverse complement strand
CATTGAATCCTGGAGCCAGTACTTGTACAACACCCATCACCTGGAGCGCATCTAATGCTCCTAATGCTGGGATATTTATTGATAACAACCCTAATTACTGGACCGGAACTCAAGGAACTAAAAATTTCATCTGGACTTCTTTGACTCCAGCAACTTTATATGTCCGCTTAAATAAATTTGACAATACATCTCAAATCTTGGCTCAAAAACAAGTGTATGCTCAACAAGCTGTAACGCCATCTGCAACACTAACTTTTAATGACCCAGGATGTACATTGAATCCTGGAGCCAGTTCTTGCACGACACCCATCACTTGGAGCGCAACTAATGCTCCTAATGCTGGGATATTTATTGATAACAATCCTAATTATTGGACCGGAACTCAAGGAACTAAAAATTTCATCTGGACTTCTTTGACTCCAGTAACTTTATATGTCCGCTTAAATAAATTTGACAATACATCTCAAATCTTGGCTGAAAAACAAGTGTATGCAAACACATCTAATGAACCATTTAGCTTGCTGCCAGGGGGGTCTAATTTCAACTGGTATAGCCATGGTTCGACTACAGGAGTTGGGTCTGATCCAATTAGACCACTCTTTCCATTTGGCATTATTAAAAATTACCATACAGGTTCTGTTAGATCAAATGTTCAAAACATGCTGCAATCAATGTACCAAAATGGTCAAAGAAGATTAAGAGTAAGTTTTTTTCATAGTAGATACATAGATCAAGGAGCATCAGGGACACAAATTGACTCATCAAGAAAACAAAATAAGCAAGGTAACTATTATCATATTGATCCTCTATATTTAAATAATTTTAAAAACTACCTAATTGACATTAAAAACAGTAACTTTGATGAAGTACTGATTTCAATGAAGCCGCAAGGTTGTAATGCACCACCAGTTTGGAAAAATTATTATTTACAGTGTGAGCAAGATATCTTAGCAACCTTTGATGGTGTATCAGTAAAACCAGGAACTGTTGGAAAAGGAGGATTGATACCATTATGGACAGAAAACTGGAGAGTTCTTAAAGAGGTAATAAATTATGTAAATCAAAGCGGTATCAATTATAAGATTGATTTAGGTAACGAGAGAATACCAACTTCAGATACTTTCACATGGGCAAGTTGTGGTTATCCATCAAGCCCATCTCCGTGTGATACAACTATGCCCTCAAGTGAAATATTGCTATATCAAGCAAGGTGGGAAAATTATCTAAAAGTCGTTTGGGATAAGTACATTGGTCTTTACGGCAATTCCAGAACAGTTGGGTACTCATTCTCTATTTCAAATGTTGGACAAATCTTTTCAAAAGCTAGCGTACTTAACAATATATATGGAACAACCATGCCTACATATATGGATTTTCATATTTATGATAGCGGGAATGACACTAACTGTACAAACTCTTCTAGGTCTGCTTATTGTAAATACTTAAATATTGCGAATACTTTCCCAAATTTAAGTGGAATTATAATAGGAGAAGTTTTTTACAATGATCTAGAAACTGCTTTAGAGCTGCAACAGGCAATAAATGAATCTGGTGTTACACCGTACTATTTGCTTCAATGGCCTCTTGCAAGAGCCCCTGTATATTATTCGCATCCACTGCCTTTGATATATAACAATTATTCATCAGAAGGCTTCTAAAATTTTTTTAAGTGAAGAAGGCTTAGGTAAAAAGTCTTCTTCTATTCATTTGAAAAAATAGTTTCATTGAATTTAGGCATTCTAGTTGATTCCTTGCTACAGTCATACAAAACTCCATTTAAAAACACTATTTTGTAGGTCTAGCAGGAAATTATCTGTGGCAAATGTTTTATGAGCGTGTAAGTATTTGTTGAATGTGGTGCCTGTCCCAGATTAGTTTTGTCCCAGATTAGTTTTCGAAGTATGAGCAGACGAGGAAATTGTTGGGACAATAGTCCCATGGAGCGATACTTCAGGAGTTTTAAATCAGAATGGATGTCATCAATAGGTTATGCTTCTATGATGGCAGCAAAACAATCAGTAATCAACAACATAGTTGGATATTATTGCAACGTCAGACCTCATGCACATAATGATGGTTTGACACCTAATGAGTCAGAACGAAAGTATTGGCTTGAATCTAAAACCGTGGCCAAAATTACTTGACCACTACACTACGGATCTAGCTCTTTTAAAGTATATCTTACTTTGTATTGAACGAAACTTTAAACAGTTGAAGGTTAGAATTTAAATAAAAGCTATAAACTTACTTGAGTTAGATCAAAACTGTTTCTATCAATAAAAAAAGGAAAATATAATGAAAAAAACTTATTTGATAATAATTTGTTTACTTTTTAGCCATTTTGCTAATTCACAAACTGCAACTATCACTGCACCAACTCCTGCTTGCACTGTTCAAACCGGGCAAACTTATTGCAGTACAACCATAAGCTGGACTGCTACTAATGCACCAGATGCTTGTGTATATATAGCTGGTAATAGTAATTACTTCTCATGCGTTCCTGGGCCCAATAAAACATATAATTACGCAAAAATTGCAGGAAATACGTTTAACGTTCATGTCGACAATGACCCTAACTCAGCAATTCTTGCAACAGTCTTTGTACAAGCGCAAGCAGCAGCTGCTCCATCCGCCACGATTACTGCTCCATCACCTGCATGTACAGTACAAACCGGGCAAACTTACTGTAGTACAACCATAGGCTGGACAGCAACTAATGCACCTAATGCTTGTGTTTATGTAGCTGGTAATAGCAATCCTTTTTCATGCATCCCAGGTCCCAATAAAACATTTAATTATGCTAAAGTTGCAGGTAGTACGTTTAATGTACATGTCGACAATGACCCTAACTCAACAATTCTTGCAACAGTTTTTGTACAAGCGCAAGCAGCAGCTGCTCCATCCGCCACGATTACTGCTCCATCACCTGCATGTACAGTACAAACCGGGCAAACTTACTGTAGTACCACCATAGGCTGGACAGCAACTAATGCACCTAATGCTTGTGTTTATGTAGCTGGTAATAGCAATCCTTTTTCATGTAGCCCAGGTCCCAATAAAACATTTAATTACGCAAAAGTTGCAGGAAATACGTTTAACGTCCATATCAACAATGACCCTAACTCAGCAATTCTTGCAACAATCTTTGTACAGGCACAAGATACAGTTATTTCTCAAAATTGTGATGTAACGATCGATCAAAGCCAGGACATACAAACTATTCTAGATGCTAATCTCAGTGCTACATCTACTGATATTTGCTTAAGTCCAGGAACTTACAATATTCAAAATAAATTAAAACTTAAAGATAACCAACACTTGATCGGAATTGGAGCTACGCCAAATGATGTTGTTATTAAAGCTCTTAACGGATTTAACCATACAAGAATGATGGTTATGAATGGTAAGGATAATGTCTCTGTTACCAATCTAACATTCGACTCAAACCAAATACCATTTACTTTTACAGTTTTGGTTTACAACTCAACTAACGTCAATTTGGACAACATTGTTTTTAACAATTTATATGAAACCAGAGGTGTAGGGGTAAAACTTGGATCATTTATCGAACTTAAAAACTTAGAATTTAACTTCAGTGGTTTTTTAACATCTGTCAAAGAGTCAACATGGACAAATGATAGCAACGATGTATTGATTGATGGTGTGATCGTAAATGGTCAGAATGACGGGATTTTTGGACGTGGTTCAATAGCTTGTTACAGATCATTCAACTACGTTGTACAAAATTCAGTATCAATTGATTCTGGAGGTGCCGGGTTTTATCTAAATAGCTGTTGGGATTTTGAGATCAAGAACAATCAGATTAACGGTGGTTCAGAGTGGGGCGTAGATATAGTAAATGGTTCACACGATGGAATAGTTGATAACAATATTATCTCAAACAAAAGATTCGGAGCAATGGTCATCGACGACCACAGTGGTGCGATAGGTGGTGCAGGTCAAGGAAAAGCTCCTTACAACATAGTAATTAAAAACAACACAATGATTGGAAATAATATAGGCGGTACTTCAAATTGTTCTGGAGTGAATGTTGTTTTAGACTCACTCAATAATGGTGTTGATGTCCAGAATAGCAATTCTAATAATAATGGCCCTTTATATTGCACTCGCAACTAGTAATACTAAATAAAATATTCAAAATACCTATATTTGGGGGTTCTTTTGCAGAACCCCTTATTGATTGATAAAAAATGTAATGTTGCACTCATAACCATAATTTATTTAATAACAACTAATCAAGGACAGTCATTGATTAAAGAGATCAAGCTGAATCTTTTCAGGGTTTTCAGTGCTTAAAATTGATTGTTTGGGGCGTTAATTGAATGCGTTTTGAGCTGGCTTGATTGGATTAGTGATTTTAGGGTGTTTAGATGATTTTCAACTGAGTTGGACGGTTGCAGACAGAATTTGCTAAAGGACTTTGTGGTGCTGGTAAGCTACTTTAAAACAGGCGTTAACTTAATTCCAAGCGTCCATTTGCGCTTGGTTTTCTTAGCGTTTTCTTTGAGCTGATCAGCGGTTTCTACAGCCGAAAAACCAATGGATATAAGGCGTCTGAGTCCAACAAGTAATCAAGGACACACACTGCTTAAAGATAAAAAAACTAAGTTTTCAAAGGTTTAAGAGTTTAATAATTGATTGGTTTGAAGTGGTATTTCATAGCAATGAGACCATGATTTTAATGAGGGTTGTTTTTTGAGTGGTTTGGGTGGGTTTTTTTGTTTTTCAACCGAGTTGGATGGTTGCAGACATGATCTGCTGATTAATTTTTGATGATTATTGAGCTATTCTAATGCTGGTTTGAGCTTGATTCCAAGCGTCCATTTGCGATTGGTTTTCACTGAAAATTCTTTGAGCTGTTCGGTTGTTCCAACAGCACTAAACCCAATGGATTTAAATCCTTTTAATTCATCTAACCAGCTTTCAGGGTTGATGCCAATTTCATCAATGGCTTTGGCTGTTTTAGATGATATAAAGCCTCGCTTATCTCCTCTTAAGCAACGACCTGTTTCATCTACTAAATCGATGTAGCTGGAAAGATAAAAGGGCAGATCAGCATCACTTTTGCCGAAACCAGATAACCATGTGTGATTATTCCCAATCCGCTCTTTAATTGATGTGAACTCAGAACCTTTCAAATCTTTAGCCATAGCTGCTCTTATAGGGTTTAAGTCTACGTAAGCCATACAAGTCAAAAGGGCGCGTTCATCAAGCAGGGCTTGGCTCTTGAAGCGAGATTCCCAGAAGTGTCCAGTACATTTATCTTCTTCATTGGCCATTCTGGCGACATACTCATTGATCGACTTCATATACCAAGATACAGACATCAATCTAAAACGGTATTCAGCCACATATTCCTTTACTCGCCTGATTTCAGCTTCGGTGTTAATTTCACCCTTCAGATAGCGGTCACAAAGCACAGGTAGTGAGTATAACGAACACCAAGTCATAAGGATTTGAGTGGCGTTCCATTCTTCAGTTGAATTAACCTTCAGAACAATGTGAAAATGATTGTTCATGATGGCATATGAACACACATCAATAGCGAATACAGATGTGACCTGTTTAATTCGATCAATGAGCCACTGTCGGCGGTGTTCAAACGACTTGCCTGATACCTTATCTTCACCGCATAAAAACGCTCTGCGAACGCACCTAGACACCACGTGATAATAAGGCGTTTCTTCAACACTTATTTGTTGATTCCTTGCTACAGTCATACAAAACTCCATTTAAAAAAACTATTTTGTAGGTCTTGCATGAAATTATCTGTGGCAAAACTCTGATGAGCGTGTAAGAATTTGTTGAAAGGGATGCCTGTCCTTGATTAGTTCTTGATTAGTTAATATCAGATTTTGGCAGGCACACAGCTACATTGGGACACTGGCAGTGAATGAGACCATAACTTGTCGAATTCCAGTTACATTTTCGCAGACAGGTTATCTCGAAATGCTTTGGCGGTTGGGACCGTGGACCAATGACCCTGATTTCAGTAACAATGAAGTTGCATTTGTATTGCGTGGCCAGACAGTTCCTGTGACATTGGATGTGGGGTTCATTCTGTGTATGATAATTTTACTGGTTACTTATGGTTTCATGAATTTTTACTCACCTCATAAAGAAAATTTCAAAATTAAGAAAAGTACCACTCATCATTAAATATCTTGTTTAACAAGAACAGCCAAGTAAGTTTCACTGGCGTTTTTTATGGCGGCTATTAATAATCTCGGTTAAAAAAGTTATACTGTTTGCTTGCTATTCAGGAAAACAATGTGACCACATCTTTTGATTCTAAATTACCTCATTTGGGGGCCAGTATTTTTACTGAAATGTCGTTGATGGCGAGCCAGCACCAAGCCATTAATCTGTCCCAAGGCTTCCCCGAGTTTGATACGCCGGCCTATTTAAAAAATGCCATCAATGAGGCCATCAGTGAGGGCAAGAATCAGTATTGTCCATCATCTGGACTGCCCGAGTTTCTGCAGCAGATTGGCGAGCTGGTACAACGCTGTTACATCAAAGATGAAGCGCGCCGATTGGACCCATTGAAAACCATCACAGTCACATCCGGTGCCACAGAGGCTTTGATGGTGGCGATTCAGACCTTGGTCAGGCCTGGTGATGAGGTGATTGTGTTTGATCCGGCTTATGATGCTTATGAGCCTGGGGTTGAATTGGCTGGTGGTCGCTGTCGTCACATCGCTATGAATGCTCCAGATTATGCCATTGATTGGGGGCAGGTTACTGCTGTTATTAATGATAAAACCCGAGCGATTGTGATTAATTCACCGCATAACCCAACGGGTACACTGCTGTCATCTGCTGATATGAAAGCACTTCAGAGGCTGGTGCTGGCGCATGATTTGTATGTGATCAGTGACGAGGTTTATGAGCACATGACTTTTGATGGCGAACGCCATGAAAGTGTGTTGGCATACCCTGAATTGTTTGAGCGGGCTTTTGTGGTCGCCAGTTTCGGTAAGACTTTTCATTGTACCGGCTGGAAGATGGGCTATTGTGTGGCGCCTGAGGGCTTGACTGATGAATTCAGAAAGATCCATCAGTACGCGACTTTTTGCACTTTCACGCCGGCTCAGTTTGCGATTACCGAGATGCTTAAAGCCCATCCACAGCACATTGATGAGCTCAGTGATTTTTACCAACAGAAAAGAGATGTGTTGGTCGCTGCTTTGAAACCTTCGCGGTTTGAGGTGTTGCCGTCCAAAGGCACCTATTTTTTGTTGTTGGATTATTCTGCCGTTTCTGACATGAATGATGTTGAGTTCAGTCATTGGTTAACCAAAGAGGTTGGGGTGGCGGTGATTCCATTGAGCCCGTTTTATCAAGCGGATGTTTTGGATGAGTATCACCAAAAACACAAGGTGGTGCGTTTGTGTTTTGCGAAAAACGATGAAACCTTATTACAAGCGGCAGAAATCCTGTGTCAACTCTGAATATAGCTGCTGTCCAATACGACATCAAGTGGCTGGATAAGCCGGCAAATTTCACTGCACTTGAGGCTTTAGTCAACGATCATCTTTCAACCCATGGAGCGGTTGATTTGTTATTGTTGCCTGAGACTTTTTCGACTGGTTTCTGTTTACAGGATGTCAGCGTCAGTGAGGCGCAAGATGGTGGTGCCGATTTGAGCTGGATGCAAGCGCAGGCCAAACAGCATCGCTGTGTGGTTGCCGGTACGGTTTTCGTGCGCCAAGGTGATAAAAAAGCCAACCGTTTTTACTGGGTTTCACCGGATGGTTCGGTGGCCTACTATGACAAAAGGCATTTGTTCAGGCTCGGTAATGAGGGTGATTATGTGGTTCAGGGCAGGATGCGAAAAGTATTTGAAATCAAGGGTATACGGATTCTTCCGCAGGTGTGTTATGACTTGCGTTTTCCGGTGTGGTCGAGGAACCGTCAGGATTATGATTTGATGGTCAATGTGGCCAACTGGCCAGCGGCCAGGCGCCATGTCTGGGACATTTTACTTAAAGCCCGTGCGATGGAAAATCAAGTGTATGTGGTGGGCGTTAATCGCGTCGGTGAAGATGGTTTGGGTGTGGCACATTCAGGCGGCAGCTGTGTGCTTGATTATGTCGGTGAACCTTTGGTCAGTGCTGAGGATGACAGCCAAGCAGTGATCCGTAGTGAGTTGGATTTTTCTGCACTGGAGCAGTTCAAGCGTGATTTTCCAGCCTTTCTGGATGCCGATGAATTTGATTTGGAGCAATGAAGTTGTGAGGCAGGCCAATGATTTCATGGCAGCTTCATGCTAAGCTTTGATTGTTCTTAGATACCAATACTACGCACGTATGAAACAGGCCTTAATGATTTTTTTGTTAATTACAACCATTGCGTTAAAAGCTGGTGATGGTGTGCTGACGTTTGAGGATCATGGTTACATCAACCCATTCACTGGAGGGGTGGCTTGGGAAACGACTCAAAACCAAGCGGTGTTGGCCATGGAGTGGGATTTTATTGGTATGAGTGAAGTGCTGCCCTTATGTTCCGGCGATTTTGATTGGACTGTGGTTGATGAATTTTTAACTCGAGTTGATGCGCGTGGGCATCAGGCTATCTTGCGTCCCATTCTGTTTGGGCCTGGTTATGGGCAAGAGAGTTATGCGCCAGCTGATATGATTGTTAATGACTTCTTTTATGAGGGATCCCTATTCGATAACCCAGAATGGAGTGATGCCTCGGTTCAGGCCTGTGTCTTGAAATTTATTGATGGATTTGCATTGCGATACAGCAATGATCAACGCATCGCCTATGTGCAAATGGGTCTGGCTGGCTTGTGGGGTGAACACCACTTGGATGGTGCCGCATATACATCAGCTAATTTCCCATCATATGAATTGCAAAAAACCATGATCACTCATTACATCACTGGTTTTGGTGCCACTTCAGCTGACATACAAACTTCGCTGTCTTTGGATGCAGCACAGGCACATGGTTTTTTCAGCCAAGGTGATGAATCATTAGATGATTGGCGCTTTGGTTTTTTTGATGACAGTTTACTCATCAACGACCACAACAGTGTGAACAATTGGCGACAAGACCCCACACCAGCAGCACAGCTTTTGTTGCACAGACAACACGGTTGGGGCGGTGAGGCCTATTGGACTGGCTGCAACAGTACGGGCACGTGGGCACAGGCGCCATTCGACTGTGGCAATGGTGAGTCATTAAATGATCAAGCCATTCGCATCGGCTTGAATTACATGCTCGGCTCACCCGCCTTCACCAACGATAACATCAGTGCCAATTCACTGCTAAATGCCTCACAAATGATGGGGTATAAATTCACAGCTACAGCTGCCAGCAGGCTCAACTCAAATCAGATTACTGTAACTATTGAGAATACCGGGGCAGCTTATAGTCCTTATCAAATTCAGGTATGTACTGAGCAAGGATGTGCTGGAGATCTATCTACCTTAGCCCCAGCAAGCGAAGTAAACATAATCCTACCAGCCACAGCTGCTGATACTCAGGTTCTTAGATTGATTTCACCCAGATTAGACCCTTCCAGCTCACAAAAGATCAGATGGAGTAATACTGGCGCAGATGAGGTGAATGCGACATTGACCGTGCTGCTTAACGACAGTGACATGATTTTTTCTGATGGTTTTGATATCAATTAATCACTTTTTTAATTCAAAATCAGACAGGGGTGTATTATTCTTTTAAATTCATAAGATGAAAAATAAATAAGGAGATTTAAGATCATGCCAATGTTTCATTCCAAGGTAGCTGTCGTATTATTAATATTGTTTTGCTTCAATGCGTCAGCTCAAGATGATTGGGAGCCACCCGAATTAGCATTCACATATGTAGCAAATGAGGATCAGTTTTATCTGGAGCTAATGAATAAAAGTGATCCGGAACTACAGGCGGTTGGGCTCACCTACTGGGACTATAATTACGATGCCCTCATTCATGACAAGAAAACGCTCAAATTAATGTATAAGACATCAGAAAAATTGGCTCAATTGTCTAATCCTTCGCTGACCACACTCAAATACTTGTTGGAGGTATGTAGCCGTGAAAAAGGCAGTTTAGATTGTGATGCTGATAAAATCATGGCCAAACAAATGGCGCTATACCCTGATGATGCTGTGGTATATTTGGCGCCATTACAATATGCCATGAATGATGGCAATGAAGCAGATGTGTTTTATCTTATTAATCAAATGGCCAAAGCCAATTCTGTTCAGTTTTCGACTTACGATTCCAAAAAACTACATCAAGAACTGGAGAATTATATGCTGAGGAATCCGCATTCTGAGGAAGGCATTGAATACTTTCTCAATGATTATATTGATTATTTCTTTGGTACAGCTAAACCAACAAAAGCGGAGAACCAGTATATGCGAGACAATTTAGCGGATTACTTGTCGGTGGTGGCTAAATTGTCTTTGTCATGGCAGCGACCCTTACCTTCTATCAGGCCTTTTTTGCAAGCATGTGAGCAATACAAAGAGTTAAAAGCCCAGTGCTTAGATGCTGCCAAAATATTTTATGAAACTGGTGACAGTTACCTCAGTCAGATGATAGCTTTGGCAGTGGCTGAGAAAGTTCATTTGGCACAAGGGGCGTCAGCACTAGCCAAAGCAGTACAAAATAAACAAGACAAGCTTAAAGATACTCGTGGCTGCTTGACAAAAAAAATAGATATACCGCAGCTTATCGATGGCAGTTATCAGCTGTTTCTTGTTGCATTAGATGTGGGTATTGAAGCCGGTGAGTGGGCTGCGTTAAAACACCATGCCAGTTTGATTTATGAAAACGAACTCAGGGTTAATCCCGATACAGCTCATTTACTGAATCCAGAAATGTGTTTTGAGGGCATCTCTGAGCATGGGTTTTTGGATGCCTTCAAACATACCCAATGAGCGCGCTGCGATTTCATGCTAATACTTAAATAATTAACTCGCAGCTGGTTCTTGATTCAAAGCCGGATAGAGATGTAACAAGCAACCTTTACCAGCGAATGTCAGTTTGTATTCAGGTTCTGCATTGTCGCTGCCGGTTTTCTCAAGTACACCTTTTTCTACCAGAAATTCGAGCATGGCTGTTGAAAGTTGTTGGGCTTTGAGTTTGGCTGCAATCTCCAGCCGTGTGGCCACGCCCTTGGCTGAATAAACGGTCCTCAATATCCGCGCTTCCATGTCTGATAACTCAGGCATGGGGCCGGTGTATTCAGGGTATTGTAATTCTGGGAATTTGGCGCGGACTTTTTTGTAGGATTCTTGGATTGAGCGGATGTCGTCTTCTTTGTTACCGGTCAGGTGGTAAGTGTGGAATACACCAGATTCTTTGGTGCGAAAGTCCACTTTGGCCAAAAAGATAGGTAAATCTGTGCCCTCGGCCAAATGGTAAAAACCAGTTTTCCATTTTTCTACTTTACCGCGGGTGCCCTCAGCAGTGAATAAGAAAAAGATGCGATCTTGTTTGTGCTTATCAACAAATCGTGTGATTTTACCAATCTGTCCTTGGCTTCCGGCTTTTCTGGTGATGGGGATGGCGCCCATCCACATCATCAACCGCCCAATCACCGGAATGCGACACCAGCTTTCCTTGATGGAAAAGTAGATTTTGATGTCCAATAAAATGGCTGCACCCATGGCGTAAACAACGTCCCAGTTAGAAGTGTGTGGTGCTGCGATGGTTATACCCGCACCTTGGTGACCTGATTCGATGGCTTTCCAACCCGTGAGTTTGAACCAAATTTTAAAAATAAACTTTAAAATGTATTTGACGATGATGCCATCAAAGATGGTTTTGTCTCTGATTTCTAATGGTTTTTTTTTATTCATGGCTTGCCCTGTAAGCAATTTTGTGTGTGTTATTTTATAGGAATGATTATACCAGTGTCAGTGGATAAGTAGGATGAATTCAAGTCTTAACAAAAGGAATAATTTTTGATCTTAAAGAGTGAAGTATTGTGATTTAAAATAGTATCATCTGTATAGTCTAACTTAATGTACTAAAATAAGCTGGAAGGAGGACCAGATGAAAATGTATCACCCAGTAAAAAAAATTTGCATGGCGCTGTTGATCGCCATGAGTCAACAGTCAATTGCACAATGGAACATTGAAATCAACGAATCAGAAGGTGCATCACGTGAACTGCCTCTGGTTTTACCTTTTACCTATTCAACCACCCAATGTCAGTTTGATTTTGATGTGATTGATACTTCGGTGGTAGACTTAATAGTAGATGGCACAGCCACATGCAGTAATGATCACTATCTGGTCATTGACCGTTACAAATATCCAGTTTCAAAACAAATGATGGTTACATTTGGAACAAACTTTATTGATTTTTCTGACGGTGTTAATTTGGGCGTTTGTACCACACTCTCAGGCGAGGACATCAATACAGATGCTCCTTTTTTGTATGTCGGTATGACAGTTTTTCAATTAGATGTTACTTTTCCTCACGAAGTGAAAAAAGTGGGTAACGAGGTGCATTTAATAACTGAGACTTCCAATCATGACATCATTTGTGAAGGTGCTGAATTGGCAGAGCTTATTTTTAAAGGAGGGTTTGAATGATGTTGGATTATATTGTTGTTTTAATGACCTTTATGACTGATTTGAATTACGACTTTTCCGATGAGAGTAGCTTGGTTTTTAATTTACAATCGGAGCAAGTAGTTCTCTCAAATGTAACGCAGACATCTGTCGACTGTGCAACGGTGCCATCACCACCTCTAATCAGTCAGCCTCCATTGAGATTGACTTACACTGAGATCAATGATGGTTTTCCTTTTGGTGAAAGTACCAGCACCAACGTAGTAGCCAACTTCACTATCAATCAGCATGTGGAAATTGCTGATCTGTTTACTGATCAAGTGAATTTCAGAAGAAAATTACAGTTTTACCCAACGCCTTCAAATTATAATTCTCCTTTTTGGGTGAGTTTATCGATCAGTGAATGTCCGGGTGATTTCACCGAAACAGCGGTTTGTAATCGGGTGCTCGTGCCTGTTCAGTTTCCACAAGTGCGTGTTTCTACCTATCCAGATGATCCAACTGATACTTATTGTGTGATTGAGCCTGGTAAATCATACTATTTAAACATGCTGCACGATCAAGATCCTTTTGATGAGGTTGCTGGGCGTTGCGCGTTCCAGCCAGACTCTACTTGTGCTGTAATCTTTGGTGAAATTTCAGATCAATAAGTTTTGATTATAATTAATGCAATTCCATATTTCTAGGTCAAAAAAACCAGCAGATTTTTACCTGCTGGTTATTTCTTTGGTTAACAATTATCGCTGTGAACGACTGGTGTTAACAGTTAATTATCAGTTGGCGTTCTCCGGATGATAATCAATGGATCAAAGCCATCTTTGAAAATGATGTCACTGGATGAAATTGAACCAAATTCAACGGCACCAATGTCACAGTTGTCACCTCCATCATTATCACCATCCCACGGCCTGATAAAGCCCCTCTGGTCTTCAATCAGTTCACAGTTTGATGCACCGCCATCAACAGCAACACCATCATCAACAGGCAGGTGCGTCAGGGTATCACCGCCGTTATCTGCCAAATTAGTGGAGATGACCGTGCTGGTGGCACCGGCTGGTACGATGTCAGAATAACCCGGTGTGACATTGTATGTGCCTGGATCGCCGTTTTGGCCGATGATGTTGAAACTGTCCACTTCGAAATAAGAACCGTTTGATCCAATTTCAGTGGGTGTTGTTGGACCACCTAATGTTGGGTTGTTCACCTGACCCACCAAGTTCTGTGACAGCAGTGGGTGTTGTTCTGCACTCAAGGTGCTTGGTGATAAATTCCGTGGTGCTGGTGGAGTGACTTGGTTACCTGAGACAATGCTGTGTGAAAGCTCAATGTTACCTTCGGCTGAGGATGCGTTACCCAAAATGCCTCCCACAAATGCACCTGCATTATTGGTGATGGTGGCACTATCAATATCTGCTACCTGAAAATTATTGTAATTGGGTGTGATGATTAAACCGCCCGCATAGACTGAAGTGTTGCCAGATATGGTTGAGTTCTGCATGCTGGCCAAGGTCACATTCCTGAAATCAACACCGCCACCCGTACCACCAATGTTGCTGCTGATGGTTGAGTTGCTCAGTTCAAAGCCGACACTTTGCAAGGTGCTGAGCGGACTGAAAGCATAGCCTGCACTGTAGGGCCCTATGGGCGTGTTGTTAGCTACGGTGGTATTAACCACAGATGAGTTGATTGATGCAATATCAAATATGCCTGCACTTTGGTTATATGAAACATTTGAATCAATGATGTTCAAGTTGCCGCCAAACCAGCTCGATACAGCCCCTAATCCTCCATTAGCACCGGTGACATTCGCATTAATCAAGTTCAATTGACCACCCTCAGCCACCAACAACAAATCAAAATCTTCTGTTGCTGCTGCATCACGCTCAAAAGTACTGTCATTGGCTTCTATTGTGACCGCTGAATTGATGGCGGGGCTACCGAATGCGTAATAAACTCCAGCGGCATAGTTATCAACGAAATTTGAAAAAGTCACTGTGCTGCTTTCAGGTAGCTGGATGATGTCATGACCATTACCGGGGCGACAACCATTGACGCTGGTGTCGTTTTCAGCCGATGCCACCGCATCATCAAACGTACAAGGTGAGCCGTCAGCAATAATTGGTAATGAGTGCTCAAATGAACCGATGTCACAGATAAACGAACCATTGTCATCACCGTCAATGCCACGGCCTTTGCCTTCTTGGTCATTGATGGAGCCAAAACAGCTGATGTCATTGCCATCGATGGCCACAGAGCCTTCTTTCAATGGGTGCATCAACTGGCCTTGGCTGAGGGTCAATGGATACAGGTTATCTTTGGTGTCGTTGGCAAAAGACTGGTCGCCGGCCCCTAAAGTAATGTTTAAAGAGCCAGTTGAGCCATTATCACCAATGATGTTGTAGTTACCGAGATTAAAAGTGCTGTCACCTGTTGAGTATATATTGGGAATACCGTTGTTGGTATAACCGTTGTTACCCGCAACTATGGTGCCTTGTAAAGTGATGGTACCATAATCAGTGACATCCAAAATACCAGCTGCTAAATACGAAGTGTTGTCAGTGATGGTGCTGTTGGTTAAGGTTAAATCACTGAGGATGATGCCACGCATGGGGCTGTCATCAAACCGATTGATTTTAGATGGTAATGGAATGGGGTTATCATCAACCACAAAAAATCCAGCGCCATAGATGCTTCTGTTGCCACTGATGGTACTGTCACTGATTGAAACATCGGATTGGAGTAAACCCACACCACCAGCTATTAAAAAACCGCCACGGATAAAACCACTGTAATCATGGGTGTTATCAACGATACTGGTGTTTGATATGTCAATGCCAGCGAAAACCCCTTGTAAGCCCGCAGCAAAACCACTGCTGTTTCTGTTGTGGCGGATGATGCTGTTACTGATGACATTGCCGTAACTGTTGGCCATAAAGACAGCACCATTATTCAAAGCAAAGGTGCTGTTCTCAATAGTAACTCTGCCGCCGTAACTCAGCAAGCCACTACCGGTACCTGAGCCATTATCGACACCGGTTACGGTGGTATCACGCAGGGTCAAATCACCACCTGAATCAACTTCTAACATGCGAAATGCATCACTGGCACCATTGGCTGATAAGGTCAGCCCGTTGCCTTCAATGGTGATGTTTGAGCTGATCACTGGTAATCCGACATAACCCGAGTCATAACTGGATGGGCCGAATTGGGTGGTGATGTTAATCCCAGAGTCAGTGGTGACCACATTGATGATGTCATCGCCAGAACCGGCGGTACAACTGCCAACTGCCGCATCGGTGTTGGCCGCTTGGATGGCATCAATCAGACTACATGGTCCATCTACATCGATTGTGGCCGCTTGCGCAGAGCCTAATACACCCAATATGGCGCCACTTAAGGCGGCACGATTGGGCCATGAATTTTTCTTTTTCATTTGAGATCCCCGTTTTTAAGTACCAATGATTATATACCTTCAAGGTGCAGTTTGAAGAAAAATATTTTTGAATTTGAAGTTAATACTAGGATGATTTGAGGGAACCACGGCAAACGGCAGACAGCATGCTTATTACGTTCAGAATAATGAATTAAGTTTATTTAAAAAACACTTTTCCACCCATGATTTTATAGGCAGGCGTGCCTCTGACCAGTGTGTCACGAGCAAAAGATTGATCACAGCCGGGGCAGGTACACGGCGTTTCAGTGAAATCTTTGCTGATGCGCTCCTTAAAACATTTAACCAATGCGCCTTTGCCACCTTTGCGGTATTTGAATAGTTGTGTTTTACATTGGCTACAATAAACATCGATAGTCGCGGTGGGGCCTTTTTTATTGGGTTTTGCCATGTTAAATGAATGTGTTTTGCCTGATTCAGGTTTCAGGATAACAGGCTGCAGTGGCCAAGACAATCCACTTGATATGATATAGTCATACCTTTAATCGAAATAACAACCTACTTGGTTTAAGCTAATCATAAGAATAAATGAAACAGGTGAACGTGATGAAGCAAGCAGATGTGTTGAAGTTACTACAAGCGCACCAAAATGAACGTGGTATTAAGAACTGGATTGAGATGGAACAAGACTCGGAATATAAAAGTTTTGGGATAGGTTTAACGGTGTTACGAAAATTGGCCAAGGAGGTGGGTAAAAACCATGAACTGGCATTGCAATTGTGGAACAGTGACTGTTACGACATGAAGGTACTGGGGGTGTTGATTGATGAGCCGAAAAAGATCACCCGCGAGCAAATGGAGGCACAAGTAAAAGACCTGGATTATGGCATGATGGTACACGTCTTTTCAGCCTGTGGTGCGCCTGTTGCTAAAGTAAATTTTATTGATGAAGTGGCCGATGAGTGGGTGAAAAGTGATGATTCAGTGAAGCGTCGCTGTGCTTATGGTTTTATTTATGAACTGTCTAAATCGACCAAGAAAAGTGCACCTGATGATGATTATTTTATGAAATATATCAGACACATAGATGAGACTTATGACAACGAAGATCAGTCTGTTCATTTATCTATGGGTGGCGCACTGATGGGCATCGGGAAGAGGAATCTGAAACTGAATCAAGCAGCGCTCAAAGTAGCACAAAGGATTGGCGCGATTCCGGTTGAATCAGGCAAAACACAATGTGAGCCCATGGACATCAGTAAACACCTCACCAGTAATTATTTAAAGAAAAAATTTGCCAAAACCTAGAAATACTTTTCTCTGTAACAAGTTTGTGTCGTCTGAAAGTGGTGTCAAATTCACAGAAACGTCATGAACTTTGAAACTATACTGCACTGACGGGTTAATCAATCTTTGCTATTGGACACACCTGAAATAATTAATAAAACAGAGGGCAGATAATGAAACAATGTGACTTGGTCATGAAAGGGGGAATCTCCAGTGGTATCGTTTACCCCAAGGCAGTGGCCGTTCTGGCTAAAAAATTTCGATTCAGGAACATAGGTGGTACTTCTGCTGGTGCCATTGCGGCTGCTTTTGCTGGTGCGGCTGAGTACCGCAGACAAGTGGGGCGGAGTGAGGCTGGTTTTGAGCTGTTAGAAAATAAATTGCCAGCCCAAATTGGCAGTGACTTGATGAGCTTATTTCAGCCTTATCCTGAACATAAAAAGGTTTTTTCAGCATTAATGAAATTGGTGCAAAGTAAAAAACCCAGTTTACTGAAATTTTTAATCAGAAATTTTTTCAAGATTCGAAAGTTTTATCGATTACCCCAAACGATCACAGCAACAGAGTACGGTCTTTGCTCCGGCATGACCACACAAAACAATGGTGTGCTTGGACTGACAGATTGGTTGAATCAATGGCTGGAGCAGGTGGCAGGTCGACTTGAGAACGATCAGTTGCCCTCAGTGCCATTGACTTTTGAGCACCTCAATAAAGCCCAAATCAAGCTGAAAGTCATCACTACCAACGTTTCAACTCAGCAGTCGGTGGCCTTGCCTTTCAGTACCGCATGTTACGCCAAGTTAACTGATTTAAAGACTTTACTGCCTGAAAATGTGGTTAATTATCTGATTAATCATCACAACAAAAATAATCCGCAAACCATTGAAAATAATGATGATTTGGTGCGTTTGCCGGTGGGTGGTGACATGCCAGTGTTGTTGGCAGTGCGCATGAGCTTGAGTTTTCCGGTGTTGTTGGCTGCCTTTCCCATTTATCAAGCCGATTGGTCGCGGCGTAAACTCAGCCGCGAAGCACTGGCCAAACCCCGGTTGTGTTGGTTCAGTGACGGTGGCATTTCAAGTAACTTTCCCATTCACTTGTTTGATGACATTTTTCCACTGCGACCCACTTTTGGTATTTCACTGAACGAGTTCCACGAGGACCGTCACGACGAGGATGCATTGGTTGGACAGCCAGGGCAGAACCGGGTGTTTTTGCCGACCCAGGCCAATGAGGGGATTTCGGTGCCGATTAATCCCATTGGTGGTTTGTTTTCTTTCCTCGGTGCGGTGTTCGCTGCGGCGCAGAACTGGCAAGACAAAGCCCAAACCAAATTACCTGGCTACCGTGATCGGGTGGTCAGCATCGCCTTGAAAGCAGATGAGGGTGGCTTGAATCTGGCCATGAATGAAGAACAGGTGATGATGTTATCGGAATTGGGCGGTTTGGCTGCGGAGGAAATCATTGAGAAATTCAACTTTGATGAACACCGTTGGCGCCGTTTGCTCAGTGCATATGCGGCATTTGAGAAAGAGTTCAGCTTCATATATGAGGAGTTTTTGACCAATGACAGTTCAGAGAACCTCAGTGAGTATTTGGCCCGTTATGTCGCGGGATTCAATAACAAAGAACTCATCGCCAACAGTTATTCACCCAGTAATCAAGCCGAATTAGAACAACTGATCAGCCGCATCAATGAACTCTCGACATTGGCAGGCAAATGGCATGCCAATCCATTCAGAAATACTTGGGGCGATAACAACATGCCAAAACCCAATACGGCATTGCGCTTGGTGCCGGGTGATATATATGATGATTGACTGATTTTCACGCCATTTTTAAAGCGCATCACCTACCATCTGAACAGGTATTAAAAAATCAGTAAAGCAAGTTGAATCAATGACTTGTTTTACTGCAATCACCACAACAAAAACAGGGTAAATCATGAGTGCCAATAAAACCGAAGGATTTTCAACCGGTAAAACCATAGCCATCAGTGTGCTGATCATAGCAGCAGCTTTGTTATTCTCACTGCTGATATTCAGCACCGAACCTGAAGCACAGCGTGAAGGCGCCACCAACAGAACCGCCATGTTGGTTCAGACTGAAGCGGTTGCAGTGGGTGATTTTAAACCCATCATCACTGCCATGGGTACAGTGATGGCAGCCAAAGAAATTGACCTGCAAGCACGGGTCAACGGTGCAGTAATTAAAACCTCGACACAATTTATTCCTGGTCAAATCATCCAACAAGATGAAATGATCCTGCAAATCGATGCAGCCGACTATGAAACACAAAAACAACAGGCGATGAGTGAACTGGCTCAAGCCAGAGCTGACTTGCAGATTGAGATGGGCGAACAAATGGCCGCCAAAAGAGATTTTGATCGCCTCAATCGTGCTGTTGATGAAACCCAAAAATCTCTGATACTGAGGAAGCCACAATTGGCCAATGCCCAAGCACGGGTACAATCGGCGCAGGCTGCATTGACTCAGGCTGAATTAAATTTACAGCGCACTGAAATCAAAGCCCCTTTCTCGGCTCAGATTTTAAGCACCTCGGTCAACATCGGCTCACAAGTAAACAGCGGTGATGACCTGGCTGAACTGATTGGGGTTGAGACCTTTTGGGTAGAGGCCACAGTTGGGGTGAACCAACTGGCTTGGATTGACAGTCAGCAAAACGCTCCTGCCGTGAAGGTGGTTGATGACTTGGCTTGGCCCAAAGACCAATACCGCATGGGTGAGCTGCTCAGCGTTGTGGGAGAAGTGGATGCCGCTACCCGCATGCCAAGGGTTTTGATTGTTGTTGATGACCCTTTGGCACTGACCGATGATGATATACCCGCACTGACCTTGGGCGCTTATGTTTTGGTCCATATTCCAGCCAAAGAGTTACAGAACGTGGCTCGAATCGAGCGTGAGTATGTAAGAAAAAAAGACACTTTGTGGTTGATGATTGATAAAAAGCTGCATATCAAAGAGCTGGATGTCATTTACCGTGATAACCAACATGTCTACGCGCGCAATGATGATTTTGTCGGTAAACAAATGGTCATTACTGATTTGTCACGGGTGGCTGAAGGTGCTGCACTGCGATTGAACCAGCCTTGAGGGTATGGCCATGAACGACAGCACAAACAAACCAATAGAGCCAAACAAAGCAAGTCAAACCAACAAAGAGGCAGTGAAAGCAGGTCCAATAGCCTGGATGGCAGGTAATTCAATTGCGGCCAATTTAGTCATGATCATGTTGTTGGCCGGTGGTTTGTATATGGCTTATGAGGTGAAAAAGGAAGTCTTTCCCGAATTTGAAATGGACATCATTGATATCCAAGTGGCCTACCCAGGCTCATCACCAGCCGAAGTGGAGCAGGGTATCTTACAGCCGGTTGAAGATGCCGTGCGCTCGGTGCAAGGCATTGAGGAGTTAAGTGCCACGGCGCGCGAAGGTTCTGGATCGGTCAGCCTTGAACTGGTTGCAGGTACCGATCGCATGAAAGTCTTCCAGGAAGTTGATCAGGCCGTGAACCGCATTCGCACCTTCCCTGATGATGCCGAGGATCCGGAGGTCAGTATCCGTGCTCGGTCACAAGAAGTGATGGATGTCGGGCTTTATGGTGACATCGATGTGTGGCGTTTGCGGCAGTTGATTGAGCAGTTGCGTGACCGTTTATTGGCAGAGCCTGAAATCACCCAAGTGGAACTGGGTAACATGCCTGATTATGTGACCCATGTTGAGATCAGCCAGGCACAGTTGCGGCGCTATGAACTGACTCTGGGTCAAGTGGCGGCACAAATCGAAGCTTCAGGTCGCGATGTACCGGCTGGTTCGATTGAGACCAGCAGTGGTGAGGTACTGTTGCGTTTGAATGAGCGCAAACAATGGGCCGATGAATTCAGTCAAATTCCAATTGTGGCTGGTGCCAATGGTGCAATGATAACTTTGGCTGACATTGCCACGGTCACAGACGGTTTTGAAGAGGCTGGTTTTCATTCACAATTCAACCGCGAACCCTCAGTAGAACTCAGCGTGTATCGGGTCGGTGAACAATCACCGCTTGAAGTGGCTGCCGCAGTCGAGCGGGTGTTAGCGGAACTGGACAGGACCTTACCAGATGGGGTCAAGTATCGGATTGACAGCAACGACGCCGAAAACTTCAAAGACCGGCTTAATTTATTACTGACCAATGGTGCGCTTGCAGTCATTATTGTGTTGGGTATCTTGAGTATATTTTTAGAATACAAGCTGGCGTTTTGGATCATGATGGGTATGACCATCTCGTTTGTTGGTGGTATTTTGTTCATTCCATTTGCGGACATCAGTATCAACATGATCTCTATGTTTGCCTTTTTGGTGGTGCTGGGGATTGTCGTGGATGATGCCATTGTGGTGGGCGAAAACATCCACGAATACCGACAACAAGGGCATCCGCCGCTTGATGCAGCGATATTGGGTACCCGCGATGTCGCCATACCGGTGACATTTACCATTTTGACCACCATTGTGGCATTCATCCCGATTTTATTTATTCCAGGAACCACCGGCAATTTCTGGTGGCCCTTCCCGGTGGTGGTTATCATCGTGTTGTTGTTGTCTTTGTTTGAGGCTTTGTTTATCTTGCCAGCGCATTTGGCGCATCACACCAGCACCAACAGTCGCTTGGGTCAAGCCGTTCACGTCAGACAACAAAAGGTGGCCAATGGCTTCAGTCGTTGGATCAAAGACAGTTATGGTCCATTCATTGACCGTGCCCTGCGACACCGTTATATCACCATCAGCTTGGCTGTTTCGTTGTTAATTGTGGCAGGTGCTTACGGCAGCAGTGGTCACATGGGCTTCATTAATATGCCGCGTGTGGCCGCCGATGAGATTGAGGCTGGGGTGCGTTTGCCGGTGGGAACCACCCGCGAACAAGCAGCAGAGCTGGCACAAGTGATCACCGATTCGACATCCCGCATGTTTGAGGAACATAATTTATATGAAGCGGCTGAAGGGGTCAAAACCAATGTCCGTGGTAAAAGCTTCATCGATGTAGAGATAGTGATGTTACCGCCGGATGAACGTGAGGTATCAGCTGCGGAATTGATTGAGCTTTGGAGCCAGGAAATCGGTGATTTACCCGGTGTCGATCAGATTGTGTTTGAAGCAGAGCGCGGCCCAGGCGGCTGGCGCGATGACATCAGTGTTGATTTGTCGCACAATGATCCCGAGCAATTGGTGCTGGCCAACGAAAAGTTCAAAGAGGCGATGGCCACATTCAGTGCCACCCGCAACATCAACGACAACTACAACAAAGGCAAACAACAATTCAATTTCACCCTCAGAGAGCAGGCCCACTTACTGGGTCTGACCGCTGATGACATCGGTCGCCAAGTGCGGCATGCATTCTTTGGTGCAGTGGCCTTGCGACAATTGCGCGGCACCAACGAAATCGAAGTGCGGGTTAAATTACCGCTGGCTGAGAGACAACAGTTCGATACGCTTGAAAACCTGGTCATTCGAACCCCAACGGGTCTTGAAGTGCCATTGAATGACGTGGCTGATGTTGAATTGGGTGAGGCGTTCAGTTCATTGAGTCGGCGCAACGGCCTCAGGGTGATAAACGTGGGTATGGATGTGGAGCCGAAAAATGCTTTGAGTCGCATCTCTGCTGCGATGAAAGAAGAAGTTTTGCCGCAAATACGCGCCGAAATTCCCGGTCTGACTTGGAGTTTCCGAGGCAGTGATGCCCAAATGAGCGAAGCCACACAAGTTTTGTGGAGTGGCTTTTCCATGGCGATGTTCGTGATATATGCTTTACTGGCGATTGCCTTTCGCAGTTACTCACAACCCTTGATCGTGATGATCGCAATACCATTTGGTGCGATAGGTGTGGTCATCGGTCATTTGATGCTCGGTTATGATTTATCCTTGGTGAGTTTGATGGGGGCAGTGGCGCTTTCAGGCGTGGTGGTCAATGGCTCCTTGATCATGGTCGATTATGCCAACAAACGCCGCAGTACAATGCCTGCCATTGATGCCATTCGTGAGGCCAGTATCAGGCGCTTCAGACCGATTGCCTTAACCACTTTAACCACCTTCGGCGGCCTCACCCCAATCATCTTCGAACGCTCAATGCAAGCCGCCCAACTGATACCCATGGCCATCGCATTGGGCTTTGGTATCGTGGTTGCCAGCGCCATCATATTGATCATCGTGCCGTGCTTTTATATGGCCATTGAGGACCTCAAGGAAAGCTTTAATAACAGACGACAAGTACATAATTAATTTGATTAATATTTGTTGAGTTTAGGTTTTATTGCGTTGTGTTTGTAGGTGTAACTATTGAGTTATTGTAATTGCGTTTTGATGTGGTTTTGAAATGTTTCACCAATAGGGATCTCTATTTTGTTTAATTCAACATCATGTGAGGTAAAAGCAGTGACGTGGTTTTTATTGACGATGTAAGACCTGTGTATTTGGAGAAACTCAGGCGGTAATGATTGTAGAAAGGACTTCATGGTGTCTTTGGTGATGTGGGTGCCGTTGGTGGTATGAATTTGTAAGTAATCCTTTAATGCTTGGATGTGGGTTATGTCGTCCAGCTGCAGTTTTATTTGTTTGCGGTTTGCTCTGATAAAAATATGTTTTGAAGCGGTTGTGTCAATGCTGGTTGGAACTGATTGGTAAAGTGTTTTTTTGAACCTTTCCATGGCTTTGAAAAAACGGGCAAAAGTAATGGGTTTAAGTAAATAATCGACCGCTTCTAACTCAAAGCCGTCAACGGCATATTGGCGGTAGGCTGTGGTGAATATAACCGCGGGTTTATGACTCAAACCTTGGTAAAAGTCAGTGCCTTTTAAGACCGGCATCTCAATATCTAAAAAAATCAAATCAATGCTGTTTTCTTGCAAAAACTGACTGGCTTCGATGGCACTGGCACAGCTGCCGATTAATTCACATTCTGGTAATTGTTTCAGGTGAGTGGCTATCAGTTCTCGTCCCAGTTTTTCATCATCAACGATCAAACATTTTATGCTCATGATTCCTCGCTGGCCAGTTCACTGCCTATCACCAATTCAACCGCATAAGTATCCACTGTTTCAACTATATTCAGCTGATGTTGGTCTGGGTAGATCAATTTAAGTTGGCGTTTTAAATTAGCCAAACCTATGGGTTGATGTGAATCATTGTTCGGGTTGTTTATCGGTTTGGTGTTTTCGACGGTAAATACCACAGCACCTTGTTTGTTGTTTTTTATGGTGATATTGATCCTGGCTTGATTTAATTCTTGTGTTACTCCGTGCTTGAAAGCATTTTCAACCAATGTCAAGTACAACAATGGAGCCACTTGAGTGGGCTTTTTAATTTGGTTATCTATGTTTGTGTTGAGGCGATCACCATAACGCAGCGCTTCCAATGCAACGTAGTTTTCAATCATTTCAACCTCAGCATCCAATGAGACAAATCGCTCATTACATCGATATAGCACGTAATCAAAAATACCCGAAAGCTTTGCCACTGCTTCAGCTGTATGGGTCGAGCCACTGATGGCCAGGGAATAAATGTTATTCAGTGTGTTGAAAATAAAATGTGGGTTGAGTTGGGTTTTTAGGGCTTGCAATTCGGCCGCTTGTTTTTGTTCTTTGTAAGCCAATAACCGTTGTTGCTCTTCATAAAAATTTACTGCTATCAACACCACAGCTGGAAACAGTAAAGTGGGTATTTTTGAAATAACAATGTATCTGATCATATCGGAAAAACCGAGGCGTTCTATCAACGAATAATCAGCCAGGTTGTTGTTGTAAAAAGCACCATAAGTCAAAGGGTAGGTTGGTTCCAAGTACAGGTAACTGACTGCAATGTAAAACTGTGACATCAATAAAGCCAACAACAGCAACGATAAGCCAAAGGCCAGGTGGCGCTTGTGGTGTAAAAACTTGGGAACCAAAACTTGAATGGCAAAAAAAGCAACCAACCACTGCGTCAGTGTTTTCAGGCCGCCCACTTCCAAGGCTTCTCTTAATGAAGCAAATCGATGCCAGTCATAACCGAGGTTAATCATGAACACGACCGTCCAAAAGGCGAGTTGCAGACTGACTTTTCGGTTGATTTTTTTCAGCACTGATTGAAATTATGGGTGATTAGCTTAAGCACAAGTATAGCTGATTAATGGCTTTGTCTTGAACAGAAATCAATCAACACAGCCCAATAGTAGACGAACACCAATGTGGCGTCGATGAATCCCGATAATGTGGCATCTATGGGGTTCATGACTGAAAAATATGGGTTGGTCTATTAACAATCAATCCACCGAATAAGGCTCTTATGCTGGGATCACTTTTTAAACTTCAGGAGTCAAAGATGATCCATCCACTCATTCGTAATACTTTATTAATTGTCATGCTGAGTTTCTCTGTTATTTTCAATGACGTATGTGCATTGGATATGGAGTCCCACAAAGGCCAGGCGATTGGCGCTGGACGTGCTGTGTTGGTCACTGGTGCCAGCTCTGGCATTGGTAAACAAATCGCAATGACCTTAGCTGATGAAGGATTTTATGTTTATGCAGGTGCCAGAAAAGCCAAAGACATCGCGGCATTGAGTGCGATAGAAAACATGCAAGGTATTCGTCTTGATGTGACCATTCAAAGTGAGATAGATGCTGCAGTCAAAGAGATTGAAGCAGCGGGGCGGGGCCTTTATGGCTTGGTGAATAATGCGGGTGTGTTTTTATTTGATCCTTTGATTGAGGTCAGTGAACGTGACATGGCATTCATCATGGACGTCAATGTGATGGGTCCTTATCGTGTGACCAAAGCATTTGCCCCACTGATTATAAAAAGCCAAGGCCGCATCAGTACCATTGGTTCGGTTGCTGGCTTGTTCTCGGGGCGGTTGTTTGGTCCCTATGGCATGTCTAAATTTGCGGTGGAGGCATACGCTGAAGCCTTGGCCGATGAAATGAAAAAGTTCAATGTTGCGGTGAGCATTATTGAACCGGGTAATTTTAAATCTGACATCATGAAAAACATGGCAGCACGCCTCAAAAAGATTGATGAGGGCGGTCAGCAAACCTTGTACCGTGAAGAAATAGAGCGTTTTGCAACATTCACCCAAGCCGACCGATCACACCACCATGAACCACAGCCGGTGGCTGATGCTGTGCTGGATTTCATGATCAGCGAAAAGCCCCAATTTCGTTACTTAGTCACCCCAAATCAAGCTGAGGCTGATATGACCATCAAACGCACAATACAAAAATTAGTCAAAATGAATCAAGGACAACGATTTCGCATGAGCGATGAAGATTTGGTGGCGTACTTGAAATCGTTGTTGGCAGCTCAATGAAATCGCTGAAAGGATTGATTGAGTCGATCACGCTGATGAAAGCAGAAGAACAGAAAGCAGCTTATGCTTCATTTGCCATGGTGTTTTTGTTGATGGCGGTCTACTTTGTTCTCAGGCCAGTGAGAGATGCCATGGCCAGTGACTGGAGTGATACCGAAGTGAGTTTTTTATGGAACATTCAGTTTTTTCTGAGCACTGGTATCGTGCTGCTGTATTGTTTTTTTATCAGTAAAGTGCGTTTTAAATATGTGGTTCCTGTGGTTTACGGCTTGTTCGCCGTGTCGTTCTTACTGTTTTATGTGGTCACTACCCACAGCACCGAACCAACTTGGGTTGAAAAAGGTTTTTACCTTTGGGTCACTGCATTCAGTTTATTGAATTTATCGGTTTTCTGGAGTTTTATGAGTGAAACATTCAGTAAGAATCAAGGTAAGCGGTTGTTTGCTTTTATTGGTGCAGGCGCCAGTGCAGGGGCGATTGTTGGCCCCGCTGTTCCGACATTGTTTGCAGAGACACTGGGCTTGTCAAAACTGATGTTGGTGGCAGCTGTGGGTTTGTTGGCGGTGATTCCAATTATTCTTTACTTAACACGCTACCAACATACGCAGCACAAAGCTGCCCAAAAACAGTCGGCCAATCATTTGGTGATGCAAGCGCAGTGGTGGTCAGGCTTTCGCGACGTGGTTAAGAACCCGTATTTATTAGCAATCGCCCTGTTTATTTTGTTGTACGTATTCATCAACTCTTTTGTGTATTTTCAACAAAAAAACATGTTGGCAGTTTTCAGTCGGTCTGAACGTGCCCAAATTTTGGGCGGTATCGACTGGTTGGTTAACGTATTGACTTTTGTCTTTGCTTTCGCCATCACCAGCCGCATGGTTCAGCGTCTGGGTATGGGATTTACTTTGGCCAGCTTACCGCTGCTCGTGGTGATGGGATTTCTGATTTTAGCGATTGTACCTGCAGTGGTGGTTTTGTTGGCATTACAAACGGGTCGCAGGGTAGGTAATTACGCTGTGACACGTCCCGCTCGTGAAATGTTATTCACCCAAGTGACACCAGATGAACGTTTCAAAGCCAAGCCAGTGATTGATGTGGTGGTCTATCGTGGCGGCGATGCAGTCAGTGGCAGTTTATTTGCCGTGCTGTCCGATGGTATTGGTTTGGGCTTGATGGGCATGTCCTTTATAGGTGCCGGAATCGCTGCTTGTTGGGCATTCGTTGGCCTGAAACTAGGCCGAATGTATGCCTTCACCCAAACCACTGACGAAGCAGTTCAAACCCACCAACACCCATCAATCAAACCAACTGAAGCCATTAAACCCTAACTAAAAAGGAGAAAACCATGAAACTATTAATCAAACTTAAGAAGACCAGTGGCAAAGCTTTGATGCTGTTGTTTTTGGCATGTTCAATGACCCATGTGGCAGCTCAAGAAACCAAGACAGATCAACAAATAAAAGCAGCAGTGGAGGTGTTCTTTGAGGCTTATTTAGACACTTACAACCAGCGCTTTGGACACCCTGAAAAAGCGCCAGCATTCATTGCTTCAATGAGTGCATTGATCCACCAACCCTTTCTGATGACGCCACCCAATACACCGCCTTTTCAACCCAAAGATAAAGCACAAATGACCCGTGTTTTTGATGGGTTTGTCAGCATGCTAGAACAAAAAGGAGCCATTAAATTGAAGTGGAAAAACGTCAGTTTGAAAGTACTTTCTCAGCATAAGGTGTTGGCCAATAATGTGGGTTATGCCATTGATGCTGAAGGCAAAGAAGTTTACAAAACAGCCTCAGTCTATCTGCTGGTGCAAGTCGATGGACAATGGCAAATAGCACTGTTCAGTCCTTATGAACTGTCAAGAGAATGGTCATTCAACTGACCATGTGATTACTTGACACTGCCCCAGCCCTGTGAAAGCAGGGCTGGAGCAGTTCTTATCTATGTGATTCAATGGTCGTTTTCTAACACTGCCAATGCTTTATTCAGCAGTTCATCTTCTTTATTTATGATGCCAGATAGGGTTCTTTTGACTGGGTGGTCTGGTTCAAATCCAATCAAATGTAATTGGGATTGATCATGTTTGATCACTTTCATGCCAGTGAACATGGCCCTGTAGCCACCGAATAAATTGATGAAATTTGCGTTGCCATTGCAACCTGCTGTGTTTTCGCCAACTAATTCACCCAACTCATAATGGTCAATGAAAGAAGTGAAGGTTTCGCCTTGACTGACTACTGCTGGGGTGTTGATAAACACCTTTTTACCCGTGAAATAGGGTTCGGCTGGGCTGATATTCCAGCTGCTCTCTTTGAATTGCATTGCAGCTTGGTTGGGTTGTGTATACACGGGGGTCAGCCAGGTGGGAGAGGAGACTTCAGCGGTTATGAGGTGCGGCAGTAAATCTCTTATTGCTGATAGGGTTATCTGGCTTTTAGGTTGTTTGCCATCCCATCTTTTATCAAAAACAATGCCTTTGGCTTGTGCAAGTTTGGTTTTATGGTCTTTGAAATCTTGTTTTGTGGTGGTGGCGAGATTGACATAAAAAATGCCTGGTTTGAGTTCTTCGATGTCAGGAAAATCATAATAATCTAGACGGTTGTGAAACATGTTGGTTGTGCTGGCATCGACTCCATCTCTGGTATGTGTGTGGTTGAATTCAATTGGTCCTCGTTTCAATTGCAAATCGATTGTTGTGCCAGCAACACCATATCCAAATTGGTTCAGGGTCCTTAATTCAGTCAAATGTGGAGAACCAGCCACATAAGTCATTTGATCGGCAACATAGTCTTTGACATCCATGCCGTTCACTACTGTGATTACATCACCCTTAAAGATATTGTCAATCTGGCTGCCTACCACTACCAGTTGATCCTCTATCATAAGCACTTTCAATGGTACTCCGGTAAAAACAGGCTCTGACCTGAAGTAAATAATGCCATGACCGTCTTTGGTTTGCGCCATGACCTGCGCCAAAGCCAGGTAATGCTGGTTAGGACTTTGGTCGTAACTGGCTTGTTTAAGCGCTGGTATCAACAAATCTTCCCAATTGGTATCCACCACATCAAAATAAGGGTAGTAATGTTGAATCACATTCCACAATTTAATGACATTGGCCAGTCGAACAATTTCACTGTCGGCCGATAAGTTGGGGGTGTCTATGGCAGATAAAATTTCTTGTAGTTTGATGAATGAGGCACTGATGTAGTTCTCTGGGCCTTCCCAGACAGTAATCGGTAAGTGGACTGATAGATGCTCATTGAGTGCCAATTCTTTGGTGGTGTATTGGTATTTCTCTAGGGGTAATACCTGTCCTGCAATTGGTTGGCCTTTTGCAGTTATTTTCATGACATTATTCCCTGCATCATTGATGACCTCATAGCTGTAAAAATCTTCATTCATCGAACGCCATTTAGCTGCTGGTAATTCGTTGTCACTTTGATCGAATTGATGGTTTGGAATCTTTACTTGTTCCCATGATTCACCATCAGTTGATAGTTGCATTTCATAATCATCAGTCCATATTTGCCCCGGTCCAATTAATTCAGCGCCCAGCATGATGTAGGCTGTGGATTGGCCGAGTTTGCCAGTCACTCGTTGGGTGCGCCAGCCAAAATCATCAATCAAAGGTAAATTTTTATAATCATTGGTGACTTCAGTTCCTCTGCCATCATATGCAGATAAAATCAACCTGCCACCCAGTTTTGGTCCAGTGTTTTCTACTTTTACTTTGGCTGTCAGTTTGTAGTATTTCCCTTTGAAGTTGTCTCCAGCCAGATAAGTGAAGATGGCGTTGTTATGGGTTTCTGGAATGTCACCCAGCCGGTTACTGGCATAATGTGCCAAACTGTCATCACCCAGCCCAAGGTGCTGCCACATTTTAAGTTGCTGATTGGGCATTGGTTGGGGAACTTGAATGTTTGGTTTAAGGTGGTTGTGATAAACAATCATACCATCAGCAATCGGTTCAAAAATTTGATTCAAGGTTTTTACCAATTCAGTGGTGTCACTCATTTTTATCTGCTCAACGCCATAAATAAGAAATTTATCCCAATCAACTTCCATCGCTTCATGGGTAGGATGAAAATACCTGGCAAAGCCATAGAGTTTGGCAAAAGCAGCTAATGCTTCTTCTTGGCTCAGCTGTTGCGGCAGGTTTTTTGTGGTGGTGGGTTTTAACTCGGGTTCAGATTTCTGGGATGTTGCACATCCAAACATCAGAAACAAAACAGAAAGTAAAATTATTTTTCGCACGATTTTCTCCTCTTTTTAGTGTTTTCTTATCATTTGCGGTAACCAACACCCATGTTTATAGGCTGATAATGATGACCTTGTACAAAATTCGACATTACAGCGCCTTAAATGGTTCATAAAATTTTCAATTGACCAATTATGAATTCAGAGAGTTGATTAATGAATCGTCAGATCACAGCATAAGTCCGCTCATGCATGTGGATGTATGATTAATCAAAAAGAACACAACAAATTAATTGATGTGTTCTTTTTGATTGTGATTAATTAGTTATCTCATTGAACATAGTTATCTCACTGGGCAGGCCTGGGTCTGACTGGGTAACGTGTTAAGCCAGCCACACTGGAAAAACCTGGTGCCACCAACATGGCTTGATTGCTGGGGTCATAGGTTATGCCATTAGGGAAAGTGACACGATCACTGATGTCCTTGGTTCTGAAGCGGCCATTGGCAGGGTTTATTTTATAGAGGGCCTGGGTTTGAATACCCGTGGCATATAAACGTCCTTCAGCATAATCAAGGTGACCTATAGCAAAGAAAGCTTCTGGTGGTGTGGGTCTGGCGACAAAACTTTGTTGACCATTTTCATCAAAAGTAACAATGCGACCGTTATGTAAATTGGCTGTATACAGCTGTCCTTCATCATCCAAAGTGATGCCAACGGGCGCTGCCAATAGATCACCTTGTGAGAACAGAGTTACGTCACCAGATGGGGTTATTTTTTCAACTGCATTGCCCGTACCTAACCCGGTCACTGGATCAGTTGGGCCATACTGGGACACAAACAAATTTCCAGCTGAATCAATCACAATGCCAGCAGGGAACGGCAGGGTTTCAGCAAAAGCAGTGACCACGCCATCTGGAGTGACTTTTGAGACACTGGCACTGAGGAAGTTGGTGACAAATAAATTGCCAGCTAAGTCCTGAGCCATGTCAATGGGACCGCTCAAACCCTCTGCATACACAGTGGTACTGCCATCGGGTTTGATTTCGAAGATTCGACTGCCATTGAAGCCTTCGGCAGCAAAAACAGTCCCATCTTCGGTGCCTAACAGCGCATCAAAATTTAAAAATGCCAATGGTAAGGTGCGCTCTAAGCGCTCAGGTTGGGCTTTGAGTTGGGTTGCACAACCCAGCAGCAAAACACTGCAAAGCACAGTGGTGATAAAGTTTTGATAAACAGATGTGATTTTCATAAGACCTCTTGGTTTGTTGTTTGAAGTACAAACAGTATGTTCAACCTGAATGTATGCCTCAACTGCCATGTGATGGATGTCTGGTTTGGTGGGCTGAACGTCAGGTTTGGAGTGATGTTCAATTCGCAGCTTGCTTGAATGGGTTAATTTGTGTAATCTCGAGCACAGTTGATGAGAGGAAAGAATAGGAATTAATGAAGCGCAGTAGTTATGCATGGTTGTTGTTATTTTGGCTGTTGGTGGGTGCGCTGTACCTGTTCAGCTTGTATTTAGACGCTCTGCGCTTCAACACCGGTTTCAAACTTGATCTGGCTGTGGTGACTACCACGGCTTTGGTCTATGCCGGCTGGGCCTTGGTGACTGCAGTTTTGTATCGTTTTTTGCGGCAGCCAATCAACGCTGGCAGGGTTTTATATAGTGCCTTGGTTTTTATTGCGGGTCTTTTGACAAGTATTCCTTTGATTACCTTGTTAGATCGTCTGGTGATTGCGCTGATAGAGGGCAGGGAACTGCCTCATTTGTTGCATATTTTTGACAGCATCCAATACGTTTATGTCTTTTTTAATGTGCTGTTGTATATTTTGGTTTTTATTGTTTGTGCAGGTATTATCTTTCAGCAGCGCTCTAAACAGTTGACGTTACAAGCCAGTGAACTAGCAAGAGAGCAGGTTGAAGTGAAGATGTTGGCACTGCAGACCCAACTCAGCCCTCACTTTTTGTTCAATTGTCTCAATGCCATATCAGGGCTCACTCGAGTGGCTGATAAAAAGCAGGTGATTCAAGCCATTGCGAGGTTGGGTGATTTGTTGCGGTATGCTGTCAACGCCAGTCAAAAAAATTTAACGGTTTTGGCAGCAGAACTGGACTTCATAAAAAACTATGTCGCACTTCAACAAATGCGCATCGGCGAACAGTTTGTATTTAAATTAACCTGTAGTGATGACTTAAAAGTCATGCAATGCCCACCCTTTGTATTACATACTCTGGTTGAAAATGCGATTGTGCATGGCATGGATGAACAGAAAGATAAGTTGGTGGTTGATGTCGTAATTACATCTTCGAATAATCAGCTAAGGATCGAAGTGACAAACAGTGTGAACCCATCAAGCCAAGCCAATACTTCAGAAGGCCTGGGCGTGGCACTGAAAAACCTCAAAGCCAGGTTGGCGCTGTTGTTTGGAACAAACAGTGAAGTAAAACAATTATCTCAAGCTAACAGCTACCAAGCCACTGTTGAGTTGCCGCTCAAAGCGCATGATGATGACTGAAATTAAAGCATTGATTGTTGATGACGAGGCCTTAGCAAGGATTAATATTCGTGCTGCTCTACAAGAGCACAGTCGATGGCAGGTGGTGGCCGAATTGCACAGTGGTCGAGAATTATTCAAAGTGATTGAATCAACTCAGCCAGATGTGATTTTTTTAGATGTACAAATGCCAGGCAAGAATGGTCTGATGTTGGCACAAGAGATCATGGCGCTGAAGCATGCACCGCTGGTGGTATTTATTACTGCTTTTGATGAGTATGCGGTCAATGCGTTTGAATTATCTGCCGTGGATTACTTGCTTAAACCATTCGATGACGAACGTTTTGCACAAACCATCATGCGTTTGGAATCGCAGTTAAGTCAACCCAATGAACAATTACAACATTGGCAGAAACAACAACTGCAATCAGAGGGCCCCATTGAAAAGTTGGTGATTCGGGCGGTTGGATCCATCAAAATCATCTCAGTTGAAAACGTTTATCTGTTCAAATCATGCGGTAATTACGCCGAGGTTCATCATGCCGAAGGTATGGACTTACACAGGGTTTCATTGAGTCATCTTGAAAACCGCTTGGCTGATTCTGATTTCTGTCGTGTGCATCGTTCAGCCATTGTCAGATTGGCTGCTGTTAAAGAACTGAAAACCATTGATGAAAACAGCCAGCACATCATTCTGACTGATGGCAAGAAAGTGAAACTGTCCAGCGCCTATAAACACCGCTTGTTCTCACGGCTGGGCCTGTAGTTCATTGCTTGATACTAAGAGTAGATTCAACCGATTACATTTATATTTACTTGTGAAGGGTCAATAGGGTGCTACAATACCCAAACTTGATATTGGCGTCATCGACACCATATTACTATCAATCATACAAGGGGACGACCTGGCTTCGACGTGGGTGACGAAACTTGTAGGTGCATGCCGAGGGAGACACATACCTCGTAAAACTCAATGTCAAAGTTATAGTTGCAAACGACGATAACTACGCTTTAGCAGCATAAATGCTAACGGGCACTCGCGATTTCTTGCGTTCGTGAACTGTCCGTCATAACCAGCAAGATCGCTCAGTGTGCTGTTTAGACGCACTGGGTTAAACTAAATCTGAACTGGTGTCGGTAAATCCTGATTGGCGGAGCTTCCGACATAAGATTAAAAGCCAAAACTAAGCATGTAGAGCCTCAAGCAGAGGACTTGCGGACGCGGGTTCGATTCCCGCCGTCTCCACCAATCCAGAGTACAAGGACGTATTCTAACTTCCAATAAACCACCATATATCATCATCTTAACCACATCCGTGGTATAATAATGTCTTTTGCAGTCCAATAACATCCGCTGAATCTGGGGGTATTATTGGGGTATTTTTTCTATCCTTGGGGGTATTTTTTAAAATGACATCAAAAAGACCTAAGAAAATCACGGATGTATTTATCCGCAACCTTAAGCCTGAGAAGAACGGTAAACAGAAAAAATATACCATCGGTGATGGCTTGTTTTTATTGCTCACTGCTAAAGGTTCAAAACTGTGGCGTTATAAATATCGCTTTGAAGGCAGTGAAAAATCTTTATCTATGGGTAAATACCCTGTGGTGAGTTTGGCAGATGCCAAAATGAAACACCTTGAAGCCATGCGATTATTGCATCAAGGCAAAGACCCTTCAGCAGAAAAGCAAGCCCAAAAACTAAAGCTCAAAGAAAAAGAATATCAATTTGAATCAATTGCCAGAGAATGGCACAAAAAGAAATCACCGGAATGGACTGAAAAACACGCCAAAGAGGTTTTGCATTCATTAGAACGCGATATTTTCCCTCACATTGGTAAACACAAAATGGATGATATTAATTCACCATTATTGTTAAAGGTATTGCGCCGTATTGAAAGCCGTGGCGCATTGGTCATCGTAAACAAGGTGCGACAACGCTGTGAAGCGGTTTTTAAATACGCCATCATCACAGGTCGCGCTTCATACAACCCAGCCATTGACTTACAAGGCGCATTCACCAGCCACAAGAAAGCCAATTATAGGGCTTTAGAGCGTAAAGATATACCTGAGTTTATGGAAGCCCTTGATAACTGCACCAGTGACCGCACAATCGTTTTAGCTATTAAGTTTGTTATGTACACCATGGCACGAACCAGTGAAGTCAGGTTCGCCACTTGGGATGAAATCAACTGGGATGATGGTCTGTGGGAAATTCCTGAAGAACGCATGAAAGCCTCTAGAAATCATGTTGTGCCGTTATCAAGACAAGCCATGTCAGTTTTAAAAAATTTGTACGAAATGAACGGCGCATATCCTTTTATCTTTGCCAGCTATCACAAACCCCATAAACAACCGATGTCAGAAAATGCCATGCTCAGCGTAATAAAGAAAATCAACATGGCGGAAAAGACCACCATTCACGGCCTAAGAGCTACAGCCTCGACTATATTAAATGAAATGAACTTTAATTCTGACTGGATAGAACGCTCATTGGCGCACGTACCAACTAACAAAGTCAGAGCCGCCTATAACCGCGCCGAATACCTCATTGACCGCGCCGATATGCTTCAGCAGTGGGCTGACTTGGTTGATTCGGATGTTAATAAAATTGTGCCGATTGGTGAAAGAAACCAAGCCGCTAGGAAGAAATCATGAATCTATACAGGAATTTTTTTGGCTTGTTTATTGTAATAACAATTTCTGGGTGTGTAGCCATGCCTGCACCCCATACAAGACAAGTTATCCCAGAAGCGAATGGAATTGTTACTTTCAATCAAATACCTGTTGTAGGTGCTGAAGTTCATCTTCACAAGATAAAGGGTAAAAACCATTGTGGCGAATCTAAATTTTCAACGAAAACAGACAAAGATGGTAAGTTTTATTTCAAGGGGAATAAAGATTTTAGATTTTTTATCGTATTCGGTGATCCCTTGGAGACGTGGGGATTTTGTATTAAACATGAAGATAAATACTACAATGGCTGGACTGCTCAGGGTATAGGTTATTCACCATTAAAAATAACGGCGAAATGCGACCTAAAGAACCAACGAAAATTAGATGATAATGTGATTTACGATGGTTTTGGAATTTGTGAGGTTAATAGATATGACTGAACAAACAATCACTCAGCAACAGCTAGACATCATCAAAGCATTCAGAGAAGTCTTTGACCTTAGTAATGAAGGCTTTATGAAAAAGCAGTATTGGGATTACATTCCTTTTGGTTTGGCCATGATTCATTTAACCACCGCTGAGACTGCGCATCTCAAAGATTCAGAAGACTATCACATCAAATTTCACGAAAGGTTGTTCGAAAACACATACCAATTTGTTCCGGCTATCATGAGTGAGGAGCTTGTCATGTTCACACCAGAAAGATTGCCCTACGATGAAGGATTTATGAAAGACTTTCTCAAAGCAATAGAAGATGGGAAAGAAGATAATTATTTTGGTGTACTGGTAAGTTTTGTAGCTTATGAAGGTTTAAGAAATACTTTGATAAACAAGGGCTTCTCAGTAACTGATCACAAAGTTCAATCCATTGGTCACATCTTCTCAGTCATGAATGACCCTAATTCTAAAGTCTTTCCAGAACATGCCACAAATGATGTGCTTTACAACACCATCAAAGGTTTTCCAATCAAGGAAGAAGATAAGAAGTTAAACACACATGAAAGGCGTGAAATGGCATTGTTAGAGTTTTTGAAAAAACAATATGATTATGCAGTCACAGATGGTTGCAAGGACATGAGAGAAAGTGATTGGCCTGATAGGCATTCTTTGTGGATGAAGCTGGGTAAGTCAAACCCAAAAGACTTTAAGCAAGACGCAACAAAAGATTTAGTTGATAAGTTTTTTAACAAACAGCAATATGTCTCATACTCTGACAACAAAAAAACAAACTAAAGCATGGAAGTTATAACTATAGTCACAATCCTGATTACGTGGATAATTCCTACATTTTTACCAAACTATCAAGAAGAGTTTGAAAATGTAATGTCACCCAGTCAGGTTCAAAGAGGAAGAAGCATTATACATAGCATTTTCACAATGCCATTATTGGCTATAGGATGTATGTATTTGTTGAAACACTTATTTGGTGAAGGCGGTGTTGTATTTGTATTCTCGGCACACACGTTCATTCTTTTATTATTTTTTGTTTCAACCATTTATTGGCGTGGGCAATTTAAAGCTGCAAAAAAAGAATCCTTAATTAAAGCCAAACATTTTTTTAATCAATTCCCATGGGATAAAGTAGAACATGCATACGGACAAGCCACAGATTCACCAGAATACTTAACTAATCTGATTAACGAAAAAGATGAATTCTTAGATGCCAGAGAAGATGCTATTAATGATTTTCTATATGCCAGACCCTGGCATCAATATACAGTATATTCATCCACACCATATGCCGTGAAATGCGTTCATTACATCATTGAAAATGTGGATGTCTCAAGTTTTTATGTTGGTAAGAGTCCTTTGCTTTTTGATTTGATTCATTTTGTCAACTTATGTACTCATGCTGCTCAGAATGATGAAAAACTAAAAAACACTATCATCGATGGTAAGGAAATTTATAAACGCTTTCAGAACCATCCAAACCAAGGTGTTCGGGAAAAATCTGCCGAGTTGGTGGTGTTTTGTGTCTCTCGTTGAGCATTTTAGCCCTACTTGAGTAGGAAATCCCCAATAGGAAACTCAATAATTCAAAATATCCTATCAAGTTTTAAACTCAATAAAACCCAATCAATACAACTACTTATCAATTAATTCTAATTAATTCCAATTAATTCATTTATCCCATTGTGTTCCTATTTTCATCACCTGTAAAAAGGGTTTATGAATTCAGTGTTTGATTGAGTTCAACCCCGTTTAATTCGGATGAAATATGAACCAGTTAGTTAAATACATCAGATGGAATGACTTGAAGGAATACCTTCCTTTCTCTAAGTCCACCATTTATTCAATGATCAAAGAAGGTCGCTTCCCTGCGCCGATTAAGCTGAGTGTGCGTGTGTCGGCTTGGAGTTTGGAAGATGTGAATGAATGGTTAGAGGCTCGGAAACAAGACAGCCATTAAAAACGATTGATAATTATTGGTTCCCTGAATTAAACCTTTGTGAATGGTCGGGTTAAATAACGACAGCGTTTATGAAGTATGGTTACTGGGGGATGCGTACACAGCCAAAAGGCACCTCGAAAGACCGAAGCCTGTACGCTGGCAGAATGCTCTATCTGTCATAAGTAGCGGTTGAGGTTGATGCATAGAGACATGGTTAATTATTAACGATGTGACATCAACCGCCTGAGACGATGAGCTGGCTCCGAAGGGCAAGTTGATTAATGTTGATGGCATAGTGGATCACTTGATATGAATATAATTCAGCTTCAGGATGATCCCCCTATGCCTAAAACTCCAAACTTCACCAAAGAGCAAGTATGTATATAGATAGATTTATTAGTATTTTAGAGTGAGAGAATGGCCAGAAAAACCAAGTACAACGAACAAACAACGCAACAGCTGATTGATTACATGGGCGAATATGAAACACACGGCGACGTGATACCCACTGTTGAAGGATTTAGTGATGTTGTCGGGGTTTGTAAAAAGACAGTCTACAATTGGTCTCAGAAGCCAGAAAACAAAGAGTTTTTACACGCTTTAGAGCGCCTCAAGACAAAACAGCACAGAACACTCTTAAACAGAGGCTTGTCCTGCCAAATCAACCCCATGTTGACTAAGTTGATGCTCATCAATAATCACGGTTATACTGAAAAGAAAGAAGTTAAAAAAGATAATGAAATCACTGTGGTGGAGCTGAGAACTAACTTTGATGACACTGACTATGATTCAATGACTGATGAACAATTAAGGGAGTCGATCAGAAATATTAAAGCCAGACTTGAAGAGTAGTTCTCATTTGTAACTGATTGCTTTATGATGTTATGTGAAAATAAATACAAAAATCATAAAAGGGATCATGGACTTACAAGAATATTTAGAATCAGTCACCAAACGTTTCAATTCTGGCATTTCAGGCGAACATACCTACCGCTCAGACCTAGAGCGATTAATCAGATCAATTGTACCCAGTGTTGAATTGACCAATGAACCTTCCAAAGTCACAGATTGTGGCAATCCAGATTTTGTCATCACTAAACGTGATATCCCAATTGGTTTTATTGAAGCCAAAGACATCAATAAAGATTTAAACAGTAAAAGCTATAAAGAACAATTCACTCGTTATAAAAACGCTTTAGATAATCTGATTATTACAGATTATTTGTGGTTTCAGTTTTTTCAAGAAGGTGAATTGGTACATGAAATCAGACTGGCTGAAATAGTGGATGGATTAATCATAACCAAACCAGATCAGTTCAGACATTTTGAAAACCTGATTGAAGATTTCTGTACCTTTATCACCCAATCAATTAAGTCATCTAAAAAACTGGCTGAAATGATGGCAGGTAAAGCAAAGCTATTACAAAATGTCATTGAGCTAGCAGTCACACATGATGAAAAAGAAGAGCAGTTATCGACTGAAGACACTTGGTTAATCAGCCAGTACAAGACATTTAAAGACATGTTGATTCATGATTTAAAGCCCAAAGGATTTGCTGACATCTATGCACAAACCGTCGCTTATGGCATGTTTGCAGCACGTTTACATGATGAAACATTAGATAATTTTAGTCGCCAAGAAGCCGCTGAATTAATCCCGAAATCCAACCCTTTTTTAAAGCGTTTATTTAGTGAAATAGCTGGGCCGAATATTGATGACCGTATTAAAAAGATTGTTGATAATTTAGCCGAAGTTTTCAGAGCCACCAATGTCGGTGCTTTACTTAAAAACTTTGGTAAAAGCACCAAAACCCAAGACCCTATTATTCACTTTTATGAAACTTTTTTGGCCGCTTATGACCCGAAACTGCGAAAAGCGCGTGGTGTCTGGTACACGCCTGAGCCAGTGGTAGATTTTATTGTGCGTGCGGTGGATGATATCTTAAAAACAGAATTTGATTTAAAAGATGGCTTGGCTGACACTTCTAAAACCACAATTAAAGTTGAAGTACCCACAACTAGCAAACAATCTAAAGCCAGTACCAAGCTTGTTGATAAAGAAGTTCACAAAGTTCAAATTTTAGACCCTGCTACAGGTACAGGCACGTTCTTAGCTGCCGTAGTGAAATTCATTCACGAAAAGAAATTCAAAGCCATACAAGGTGTTTGGTCTCAATATGTTGATGAACATCTCATTCCAAGATTAAACGGTTTTGAACTGTTGATGGCTTCCTATGCCATGGCACATCTAAAACTAGATTTATTGCTGAAAGAAACTGAATATAAAGCGCAAAAAAACCAAAGGCTAAACGTTTATCTGACCAACTCTTTAGAAGAATACCATCCAGACACAAATGACATTTTTTTCTCACAATGGTTAAGTGAAGAATCTCGAGCCGCCAACAATATTAAAAATGACACGCCAGTGATGTGCGTGATTGGTAACCCGCCATATGCTGTAAGTAGTTCAAATAAAAATGACTGGATTCAAAATCTAATAGCCGATTATAAGAAGAATTTAAATGAAAAAAAAATTAACTTAGACGATGATTACATTAAATTTATACGGTATGGGCAACACTTTATTGATAAAAATGGTTTTGGCGTATTAGCTTATATCACCAATAATAGTTTTATTGAAGGCATTACACACCGTCAAATGAGAAAAAGTTTACTAGAAAGCTTCGATAAAATTTATATCTTGAATCTTCACGGGGATTCCAAAAGGCAAGAGACTTGCCCAGACGGGTCTCCAGATCAAAATATATTTGATATTATGCAAGGTGTTTCGATTAACATCCTGGTAAAAAGTGGAGTTATTAAAAACAAACCTTTAGCCAAAGTATATCATTCTGACTTATATGGTAAAAGGTATAATAAATACACTTTTTTATCCTCTAAAAACATAACCGATATCGATTGGACAATTTTAAGTAATGAAAAACCATTCTACTTTTTCATTCCAAAAGATATTGAAAACAAGCAAATTTACGAGTCTTACTTTTCAATAAATGAACTCTATTTACAAAGCAATAGCGGAGTTCAAACAGGTAAAGATCAATTAGTAACTGACTTTGAAAAATCTAAGCTACAGATGAGAATTAAGGAAGTAATTGAATCTAAAATTGAAAGTGAAATCAGATTGAAATATAGATTAACTGATACAGCTGGGTGGAGTTTAGCAAAGTTTAAAACTTCAGTTTATAACGAAGAAAAAGTCCTAAAATTTACTTACAAACCATTTGATAATAGATGGTTATATTATGACAATGAAGCCTTAAAGAGGAGCAGGTATTCAACTGCAAAAAACCTTCTCAAAGGAGATAATTATTCACTAGTTTCAATGAGGCATTATGAATTTAAGTTAAACGATTTTAGCTATTGTTTAATTACAAGGGGGCTCATATTGGATAGAACATTCATGAGTAGTAAGGGCACTCCGTATTTCTTTCCATTGTATATTTATCCAGAAAGCCAAAATAACTTTATAAATGCTGAAAGAATTCCTAATTTGAATTCAGAAATGGTCAAAACCATTGCAAAAAACCTGAAGCTTGAATTCCTGTCAGAAGAACCTGAAGTAGGCAATACATATTTGGCTGATAGCTCTGAAGTTACTGATGCTTATCGAAATTTTTTTACACCCTTGAATCTTTTGGATTATATTTATGCGGTGTTACACTCACCCAGTTACCGCGATAAATATAAAGAATTCCTCAAAATCGACTTTCCACGTGTACCGTACCCCAAAGACGCCAGCACTTTCTGGCAGTTGGTTAAACTCGGTTGTCAGATTCGTTTGTTGCATTTGATTAAAAGTCCTGACAGTGAAAACTACATCACCACCTATCCGATTGAGGGCGATCACTTGGTCAGCCGCAAAATGACCCAAAAAAGCATCGGCTTTGAACCTAATAAAGACGACAGGAGTTTGGGCAAAGTATGGATTAACGATGAACAGTATTTCGATGACGTACCCGAACTGGCTTGGAACTTTTATATTGGTGGTTACCAACCAGCCCAGAAATGGCTCAAAGACCGTCAAGGTCGAAATTTGAGCTATGATGACATCCTATATTACCAAAAAATAATTGTGGCGTTAACTGAAACTGATCGTTTGATGAAAGAGATTGATAGTATTGATTTCATATAATTATGATTGATGATATCGAAAAATTAATTGAATCAAAAAGAGAAGGCGAATACTGGGATTTCAAGTCTGAACCTCATGTAAATAAGGCGGAATTGTTACATGATATTTTATGCTTAGCTAATTCAGTATGTATGAAAGATAAATATTTAATATTCGGTGTGACTGATCCAGAATCCGGTTGTGAAATAAAAGGCGTAGACCACATTCCAAATAGAAGAAAACAAATAGACTATATAAACTTTTTAAGGGATAAGAAGTTTGTAAGTGAAAGGAGACCAGATATTCAGCTTTATACTTTTGATATAGAGGGAAAAACAATTGAGGTATTAAAAATATTTGACACAAAGTTTAAACCATACTATTTAACTGAAGAGTTTAGCTGTAATAAAAAAATAATAGGTGTTGGAAAACCTAAAGTCGTTAAGCCTTATCATACTTATAGCCGAGTGTTAGATACCAATACCCCAATTGATAGAAGTGCCGATGAATATTTACTTGAAAAAATGTGGAGAGAAAGACTTGGTATTGATGAAGAGCCCTTAAAGAAATTTAATCAGCTTTTGAATGAATTTGACGATTGGGAACGTGATTTTAATAATCATGAATGGGCATATCATAGAGTTCATGCAGAATATCAACTGAAATACAGTGGCACAGCATCAGATAATGATCAAATTTATAGATTTTGTTATACCAACTCAAATAGCAGAATTGGACAAGTAGAATTTAAATTTCATTCAACAGTATTAAACCAAATTAATTATGTCTTAGTTGATGAAACAAGAATAACCCTTCCTGATCCTGATAAATTTACAGTTTATGCTGGATCAAATCAAATACGAGTTTTTTATTACGACTTATCATCTTTTAAGGGTGCTTATTTAAATCAGGTTACATTTGGGAAATTTGATTTTGTTGAAACTGCGGCCAATGACTTATTTATACTATTTAATAATTTGGAAGAAAAAGAAAATTTTGAATATTATCTTGAATCAAATTATCATCTACTAGATGAAATTGACTCTCCCTCATACATTAATCTTTTAAAGCAAGAAATTGCTCAATCTGGAAACTCTTATATTTATGATATTGAAGATTCTATTAAGGCAGCTTTACTTTATAAACAGTTAATAAAAGGGTAGATATGGGGGTGCTATAAAATTGTATTTAAATCAATATTATATAAATCATATGGTTACCGCTTTAGTTCGTTGTCCGCCGTCTCCACCAATCAAAAAAGGCCACCCTCAGGGCGGCCTTTTTTATTCCTGAGTTTCTATACCTTCAATCAGCTTGACAGGGGGAAACTACAGAAACGTTTCCATTACCCATAACTGCACTCACTTGTTGTTGGCAGTAAGCCATGGTAGTGCCAGTCAGTGTCAAATAACTGTATGTGTAGTAGCGGCCATCAGGACCTTCGTGTGGGTTGACCCATCTTACTGTGGCGCTGAAAGAGCCAAATTCGATGATGTCATCATCTGGTCCAACACCGATGCCAATGGGTGTACAACCTGTACAAGCTGCATCAGCAGTGAACGTAGCGAACGATAAAGTCATGGCAAAGGCCATTAAAAATAATTTAGTTTTACTCATAATTTTCCTCTTTGATCTGATAGTTAGTTTTAACGCTCAACAAATTTGTTGAGCAGGCTTTGATTAAATGATGGATGCATGAAAAAGTTAAGCAAAGAACTGGAACAAAATGGTGCAAATGGAATGTATATCAATTAAATCAATGAGATAGGGTGGTGTTGGTTGAGTTTGTTAAGATTAAATTATGCTGCTTTCAAACCATACCTGAGCTCTTTTCTGCTGATCCAACACCACAATATGCACTACCAATGAACGTTGTTTTTTTGACCTAAACAGAATCTTTATGCCATGCTGCCTGAATGAATCAAAGTTAAACTGCATGGTGCTGTTGAGGACATAATATTGACGCGGGATTTGTCAAAATGATGGTTTTTGAATAAAAGGATGCTTATGTCAAATGCTGCGCAGGTTTTGATTCGGTCTTTAGAGGCTTTTGATGTCACCCATGTATTTGGTGTGCCAGGGGAAGAGACTTTGGATTTGTTGGCTGCTTTGAAAGATTCTGCTATCACTTTCATTCCATGTCGACATGAACAAAGTGCCACCATCATGGCTGCTAACATGGGCCGCCTCACAGGTGTGCCGGGTGTCAGTTTAACCACCTTGGGCCCAGGTGCCTTGAATGCGATTAACGGCGTGGCTTATGCTTATCTGGGCCAAATGCCTTTGTTGGTAGTCAGTGGCCAAAAACCGGTCAGACAAATCAAGCAGGGTAATTTTCAAATGCTGGATGTGGTTGAGGCGATGCAGCCGGTGACCTTGATGAGCCAGCGCTTGATGAAAGCCGACTCAACGCCATCTGTGGTTTATCACCTGTTAAACACAGCCACTGATCACACCCCAGGTCCGGTGCATTTAGAACTGGCTGAAGACATTGCTCATGAAACGGTGAGCGATGCATTTTCAGATCTGAAGAGTTACCAGTTTAACCCCAATCAGTTGGCCGATGATAAAGCCATCAATGATGTGGTTGAGCGCATCAATGCAGCGAACAAGCCGCTGTTGATTTTGGGTCAGCACGCACAAGAGACCGAGGTGGCAGCACAATTAAAAAACTTGGTTCAAACCACCAACATGCCATTCGCTACGACCCAGATGGGCAAAGGGGCGGTGGATGAACGCATCGATCAATACATGGGTACCACAGCCTTGTCATCAGATGATTTTGTGCATGAGATGGCGGCTGCGGCTGATTTGTTGATTATGGTGGGGCACAATGAATCAGAAAAGCCACCGCTTATGGCCTGTGGCAAGCACCAAGAGTTGATTCACATCAGCACCACCAAGCCGGCTTTGAATGACACCTATTTTCCTGATTGGGCTTTGATTGGTGATATGGCACACACCATTCAGGTCTTGGGAACACAACTCAAGCCGCTAGATGAAAGCCCTTTTACAACCATCAAACAAGCCTTCGATGATCACGAAGTGGCTCTGATGACATCGGCGCATCCGGTACAAATCATCCAACAAGTGCGTCAGGCGCTGCCCAGTGATGCCATGGTTACTTTAGACAATGGTATGTATAAAATATGGTTCACACGCCATTACCGCGCGCACATTGAAAATTCATTGTTACTTGATAACGCCCTGGCGACCATGGGCGCCGGCTTACCCGCGGCAATAGCCTGCCAGCTGGTTTATCCCGAGCGGCCGGTGCTGGCGGTCTGTGGTGACGGTGGTTTTGTGATGGGTGGTCAGGATTTTGAAACCGCGGTCAGGTTGAATTTGAATTTGGTGGTGTTGATCTTGCGCGATGATCAGTTTGGTATGATCAGGTGGAAACAAGAGATGGATGGTTTCGATGATTACGGGCTTGATTTTGGAAACCCTGATTTCGCTGCGATGGCGGACAGTTTTGGTGCCAAAGGTCACCGCATTGATGATGTCAGCGCTTTGGGCGATTGTATTGGGGCATGTGTTGAGCAGGGCGGGGTGCATTTGATTGAGATGGGTATTGATTATGCGGCCAATTCTTTGTTCAATGATTTAGCGCCGGTGGTAAAACAAGCCATTGAAAGCATTGATTAAAGGGTTCAGATTGATTACAAAAACTACTTAATGAGAGAGAACATGATTAATACGGTGTGGTTTGTTTTGTTGGCTTTGGTGATGTCAGCCAGTCAAGCAGAACAAAAGTATGTGCAAATCGAAATGGTTGCTGATCAAACCGCAGTTTCCGGCGGTGATCGCATCACGGTAGGGATGGTTCAAAATATCGCTCCTAAGTGGCATGTTTATTGGCTTAATCCGGGTGATTCAGGAGAGGCTACCGAAGTTTATTGGTCGGGGCTCGAAGGCTTAAATACCACGCCGATTCAGTGGCCGATCCCACACAAAATTCCGTTTGGTCCCTTGACCAATTATGGTTATGAGAATCAGGTTGTTTTATTGCAGGAAATGACCTTGCCAGATAACATTCCTGATGGCCCGTTTGAGCTACTGGCTGATATCAGTTTGTTGGTGTGTGAGGAAATATGTTTGCCTGAATTTCACCAAGCGACTTTGGTTTTGAATAGTGATCAAACGCCACAGCCTGAAACCATCAGTCAGGCACAACTGAAACTGCCGGTGCCACAAAGCTGGTCAACTAACTATACGCTGGATGGCAGTGATGTTGTGTTGACTGTGGATGTGGCAGCAAGCCTGTTGCCATTGGACCAAATGAGTGCGGTTGAGCTGTTTTTTACCGAACGCGGCATGGTTAATAATTCTGCCAAAGCAGAGACATCACTGACACCGAACCAATGGAAAATTCGCCAATCAACAGGCGATATAGCAGTGAATGAAATTACCAACAGTGCTGTGGTGATTACTTATAAGGACCCCAGCGGCCAGCGCAACGGCATTGAACTGCAAGCCACATACCAGGCATTCAATGCGTTAGATAACAACACCTCGTTTTTATATGTCTTGTTGTTGGCGGTGCTGGGTGGTTTGGTGTTGAATGTGATGCCGTGTGTGTTTCCGGTACTGGCCTTGAAAGCCATGAATTTGGTGCACATGCAAGATGAATCAGCGCGCCAGGCGAAGCTGCACGGTTGGGCATACACGATTGGTATTTTAGTCAGTTTTCTGATTATTGCCTTGGTGTTGATTGGGTTGAAAACGTTTGGTGCCCAAATTGGTTGGGGTTTTCAGTTACAGAGTCCGCTGTTTGTGATGTTTTTGATTTATTTATTAACCCTGGTGGCATTGAATCTGGCTGGATTTTTTGAATTCGGTACGGGCTTGACCAATGTGGGCTCAAAACTGGCCAATCAACAAGGCCTCTCTGGTTCTTTTTACACCGGTGTATTGGCTACTTTGGTGGCCACTCCATGTACCGCACCTTTTATGGGCGTGGCCATTGGTTATGCTTTGGTACAACCTGTCTATGTTTCAATCAGTGTGTTCTTGGCATTGGGCTTTGGTTTGGCCATGCCGTATTTGCTTTTAGCCAGCTTCCCGGTAACCCGCTCATGGTTGCCACAACCGGGTGCTTGGATGATGAAGTTCAAAGAATTCTTGGCTTTCCCGATGCTGGCAACAGTCGCTTGGCTGGTTTGGGTATTGAGTTTTCAGGCTGATAGCTATGGGGTGTTGGTGGTGTTGATGGGCTTGGTAACCTTGGCTTTGGGTATTTGGTTGTTGCGCTTAAGCGGCAGGGTTCGTTGGAGTGGTTGGGTCTTCTTGTTGTTGGCGTTGTGGCCGTTTTATGCAGTCTATCAAGCCCAATCAAATGCGGCAGAAGCACCCAACTGGCAAGCCTTTAACAATGACAGATATGCCGCAGTGATGGAAAAGGATGAGGCGGTTTTTGTCAATATGACAGCAGCTTGGTGCATCACTTGTCAGGTCAATGAACAAGTCGCATTGAATACCGAGACGACCAAAAAGCTCTTTATGGATGAAAAAATTCAATATTTAAAGGGAGATTGGACGGATTTTGATGCAGAAATCACGCAGTATCTTGAAAAATACCAAAGGAATGGCGTTCCTATCTATGTATTTTATGGCGCCAAGGATACAACAACTGGTCAACGACCTGAACCACAGGTGTTACCACAAATCTTAACCCCGGCCATCATTGAAAGTTATGTGGCCAATAAATCGGAGTGATTCGGACATGTTAAAACAAAACAAAAATCTTTTATTGAGCGGCTTGGTCTTGATGGTGATTAGTTTACCTTTGTGGGCCAGTAAAGCCGGTGTGATGGCACCAGATTTCACCTTGGTAGATACCAACGGCACCAGTCACTCATTGTCAGACTTCAGAGGCAAAACAGTGGTGCTGGAGTGGACCAACCATGAATGCCCTTATGTTAAAAAACACTATGAAAGTGGCAACATGCAACAGCTGCAAGCCGATGCCACAGCAGACGGGGTCATCTGGTTAACCATCTTGTCATCTGCGCCAGGCAAGCAGGGTCATACTTCGGCAGAGGAGGCCAATGCCATCATTAAAAAACATGGTGCCAAAGCCACCGCGCGTCTGCTTGATTATGACGGTACGGTAGGGCGTTTGTACGATGCCAAAACCACCCCTGAAATGTTCATCATCGATGCCAACGGCATGATTCAATACGATGGTGCGATAGATGACAAACCTTCATTCAATCCAAAATCTTTAGAAGGTGCCACCAATTACGTCACAGCAACCTTAACTGCGATGGCCGAAGGCAGTGACATAGCCGTCACTTCCACACCACCTTATGGTTGTTCCGTAAAATACTGATATCGCTAAATTTATAACAGTCAAAAAAGCCCTTTTTGGGCTTTTTTTGTTTAACTGCTGCAAAAAATCTAAACAGTCCGAGCAGCAATTTATTGGCCCCATTTTCACCCTTAGCTGACTGACTTGATATCGGTCAAATTTCCGGGTGTGATTTGTTGTTATATTGTTTACATCATTTAAATAAACAATGGAGCAACAAATGTTTGGCGAAAAACACGATTTACACCACGAATTTCCCGAGTACGAGTCTGAAATCAGACACTTAAAAATGAACAACAACCATTTCGCTCGCTTTTTCGATGAATACGATGAGTTAGCGCATGAGTTGACCCGCATTCAACAGGGCATTGAAAACCATGCCGATGATTATGTTGAAGGCTTGAAGAAAAAACGTTTGTTCTATAAAGATGAACTGCACTTCATGATTCTCAAACACAAAAGGAAAGAGAAGAAAAAAGCCCTGAAAGCTGAGAAAAAACGTTTGAAAGAGAAACAAAAAGCAGCCGGTTAAGTGCTGTATTTGTTGTGCCTGGAGGCCTTTGATTGACTTGATGTCCAATCAAAGGCTTTTCATTTGCGGTTTTGTTTTTTTAGCTTTCTGCCAACTTGTCTTGGGTTTTGTTATGGAAATCTGCAGCGTCATGGCGTTCATGTAATTGCTGGGATTTCTCGCCCCAGGCGCGATTGACCATGGTGCCTCTTTTGACCGCAGGGCGCTGGTTGATATTTTCTGCCCAACGCACCACATGGGTGTAGCTATCGGCCTGAATGAATACTGCGGCGTCATACAATTGCCCTAAAACCAATGCGCCATACCAAGGCCAAATGGCGATGTCAGCGATGCTGTATTCATCACCACACATGTACTCATTATCCGCCAAATGCTGGTCCAATACATCCAACTGACGTTTGACCTCCATGGTGAAGCGATCAATACAGTATTCAATTTTCATCGGTGCATAGGCGTAAAAATGACCAAAACCACCACCTAAATAGGGTGCACTGCCCATTTGCCAGAACAGCCAGTTCAGGCATTGGGTGCGCTTGTTGGGGTCCTCTGGTAGAAAGGCATTAAACTTTTCGGCCAAGTGCAACAAGATCGCGCCGGATTCGAACACCCGCACAGGCTCATCACCACTGACATCCAGCAGTGCGGGGATTTTTGAATTGGGGTTGATGGCCACAAAATCACTGCCAAACTGATCGCCTTCACTGATGTCAATCAAATAAGCATCGTACTCGGCCTTATGAATGCCAGCTTCCAACAATTCCTCGAACATCACCGTGACCTTAACGCCGTTGGGCGTGGCCAGTGAATACAATTGAAAAGGGTGCTGGCCTTGTTTTAGTTGTTGTTCGTGGGTTGCACCGGCAATGGGGCGGTTGATGTTGGCAAATTTACCGCCACTGTCTTTGTTCCATTGCCACACTTTGGGCGGTTCATACTGTTTTTCTTCGCTCATGATTCATTCCTGATAGTTCTTTGAGGTTAATTGACCTGGGGTAGGGGAAATTTCATGCAATTAATTATGGTCATGTTTTATGAATTTAATGTCAAAGAAGTTATTTACCTGATGGCATAACACCAATGCCAAGGCTCGTAAATGATGCCTTGGTCGTTGTCTCTGGGGTAGCTCATGGTGAAGCCATGATCAGCCGCATGATTTTGTAGCCAGTCAAAGGCGGGGCTGTTTTCAAATGATTCGCTCAGCGGTTCGAAGTCATCTGAGGTGATGTCAATGGCGCAGCCGGTGTGGTGTTGGCTGTGTCCCGGTGCGGCATTGGTTTGAAGAATTTCTTGCAGGATTTGTCCTTGGTCGATTTTCATTTGGATGATGCCGGCTTGGTAGCCCATTGACCTGAAAGCGGAAACCAGTTGTAAATTCACACCGTCTTTATTGGCAGATTGTTTCATGCTTTGCCATGCCTGATTGGCTTTTGGGTGAAGCTTTGTGGGCCTTTGGAAACAGTCAACATCGCTGTCAACCAACTGCGCTGTGGTGTGGTATTTTGGGTTGTTTAATTGTTCGGTGTCGATGCCCAGTTTGTGGTTCAAAGATTGATACAAATCAGGCTGTTGTAGCTGTTCAATGGTCACTTCAAAGTGTTTGTTTTTGGGCTCAAAACCAAGCTCCTTAAGGAACTGTTGGGCGTGTGGGATTGATGATTTGGCCATGTATTTTTCACTGTTGATGGCTTTCATTAGCCCATAACTGGCCTCAGTGGCTACCCCTAAGCGCAGTGATTGGGGTTTAAGGATGATGTTGAACCAGTGGTTGCGAAAAAACAACTTGCCAATCAATGTGTCATCCTGTTGGTCGAAGATGGACCAACAGTTTTTGTGTGTTGGTTTGATGTTAAGTCGATCCGTTTGAATATTAATCATGTGTTAACCCCCCTTTGGCTTGTTGCCAGTTTTGACCATCGAAAGGCTCAATGGTCCAATTGATGTTTGCCTGCTTATCGATACAGTTGATGTTGATGCTCCAGCAATCTGGATGAGACCGTGGTTGATAAAATGATTTTATGCCACAAACCGAACAAAACAGATGGTTGGCTTGTTGGGTATGAAAGCGGTAACTGCTGAGTTTGTCTTCGCCTTGGCTTAAATTAAATGCTTGGTGCTTTACAATCAGATGTTGGAAACCAGTCATGGCACAAATGGAACAGTTACAGGCCAAAACTACGGTATCTTGTGGCACTTGAGCCGAAAAGCGAACGGCACCACAGTGACAACCGCCCGTGATATTTATCAGGCTTGAGGTGCTTGATGCATTGTGCTCTTGACTTTTAATCATTTCATTCCTATATCTCGAGGACTGTGGGGTATAATACCGCGCTTTTATTTTATTAGAAATAGGACTATAAGATGAATTTTTTTATATCAGATGCCATGGCTCAATCTGGAGGCCAAGCTGCCAACCCAATGGGCTCATTTATTTTTATTGGTATTTTCTTTGTCATCATGTATTTCATGTTGATCCGTCCACAACAAAAACGCATGAAAGCTCACAACGAATTGGTGAGTAATCTAGCGGTTGGCGATGAAGTCATCACCAATGGCGGCACTTTGGGTGCGATTGTGGCTGTGGATGATGCTTTTATCAAAGTTGAGATTGCTGCTGGTACCGAAATTCATGTGCAAAAGAGTGCGGTGGCCAAGGTTTTACCTAAAGGCACCATCAAGTCCCTCAAATAAATATTGTATATTCAATCATAATCAGGCTGGTGTGAATCAGCCAAAATAATAACTAAAAAGAGAACAACATGAATCGATATCCATTATGGAAATACTTGCTGATTCTGGCGGTGATATGCATGGGCGCCTTATATGCCCTGCCAAATATCTACGGTCAAAGTCCAGTGGTACAAGTCTCTGCAAAGGATGACGTCGCGGTTACTGAAAACACCTTGGAACGCATTGAGACCCTCATTACCGACGCTGGTTTGGAACACGATAGGGTGGTCATCGATGGTGATTCAGCGGTGGTGAAATTCAGCGACCTGGATGCACAGCGCAAAGCGCAGGATTTATTGAAAGAAAAATTAGGCGGCTTTGATACCGCGATGAATTTGAAACCCAACGTGCCAGACTGGTTGGCAGATTTAGGCGGCAGTGCCATGAATCTGGGTCTTGATTTACGTGGCGGTGTCCATTTCTTATTGGAAGTGGATATGAAAGACGCCACGGCCAATAAGAAAAGGCAGATCAGATCAGATGTCACAGCGACTTTGGTCAAACAAAAAATCCCTAAAAGAAAAATCTTGTGGAAGGACAATGAACTCACAGTGGGTTTCAGAACGCAGGCAGATTTGGACAAAGCCGTTGATTTGATTGAAGAAGAATTCACTGAGTTGACCATCAGCACTGAAGTAAGTGGTGATAGTTTTGATTTGAAAGGTTTATTGACCGAGCAGTCTTTGAACGCAATCAAAGAAAACGCACTGACTCAAAACCTCTCCACCCTGCGATCGAGGGTCAATGAAATTGGCGTGGCAGAGCCTATCATTCAACGCCAAGGTTTAGAGCGTATTGTGGTGCAACTGCCTGGCGTACAAGACACCACCGCGGCGAAAAACATCCTTGATGCGACAGCCACCTTGGAATACCGTCCCACTGACATGGAAAACAACGCCCAACTGGCCGCACAAACGGGACGCGCTCCGGTTGGTTCAACATTGTATTATGAGAAAGGCGTTCCTGTGTTGTTGAAAAACCGAGTGATTGCTACCGGTAATCAACTGATTGATGCGCAAGCCACTTTTGATCAACAATCAGGCTCCCCTGCGGTATCGGTCCAACTGAACAGCATGGGGGCAGCCCGCATGCTAGAGTTCACCAAAAACAACGTGGGTAACCTGATGGGCGTGGTTCTGAAAGAACGAATACCCCTCAAAAAAGATGAGGTTACTGGTGAAATGCAGTATCGAGTGAAGGAAGAAGTTATCAGTAATGCCCGCATCAATGGCATCTTCTCCAACCGCTTCCAAACCACCGGTTTGGGCACACAAAAGGCGGCTTCTGAGTTGGCATTGTTATTGCGAGCTGGTGCTTTGGCGGCACCGGTACAGATTGTTGAAGAACGGACCATTGGTCCTTCATTGGGTCAAGAAAATATTGATCGCGGTGTGATGTCAGTACAAATTGGTTTGGCCATGGTGCTGGTGTTTATGTTGTTTTACTACCGCATGTTTGGGTTGATTGCTAACATCGCATTGACCATCAATGTGGTCTTGATGGTGGCCTGCTTGTCTTTATTCGGAGCTACGCTTACTTTACCAGGCATCGCTGGTATCGTCTTAACCGTCGGTATGGCGGTGGATGCCAATGTGTTGATTTTTGAGCGGATTAAGGAAGAACTGCGTGAGGGTAATACGGTTCAAGGCAGTATCAAATCCGGTTATGACAAGGCTTTCTCGACCATTGCTGATGCCAACGTCACCACGCTGATTGCGGCGGTTGTGCTGTTTGCATTTGGTACTGGACCCATCAAAGGTTTCGCTGTGACCTTGAGTATTGGTATCATGACATCGATGTTCACGGCCATTGTGGTTTCAAGAGCCATTGTTAATTTAATCTATGGTCGCAAGAAACGCTTGCAATCGATTGCGATATAAGGAGCCTGACATGAATATATTACAAAACATCAAGTACGACTTCATGGGGCATCGACGTGGGGCACTGGTCATTTCCATGATACTGATATTGATTTCATTTGGTTCCCTGATTACCAGGGGCTTGAACTTCGGTCTGGATTTCACTGGTGGTACGGTGATGGTGGTCAATTTTGACTCAGCCGCTTCGGTCGGTGATGTACGAGAACAATTAGAAGCTGCCGGTTATGACAAGTTGGTGGTCAAGAACTTTGGTACCAGCCAAGATATTGAAATCACGGTGCCACCACAATTCGATGCTGAGACCGGTGAACCGCTGGATGATGACAAACTCAGCAACAGGATGTTGGAAGAAATGCAAAAAACCGACGCTTCAGCGCAACTGGTCAAAGTCGATTTTGTCGGCTCACAAGTGGGAGAAGAACTGGTTGAACAAGGCTCATTGGCTTTGTTGTATGCCATCATTGGTATTCTGATTTATGTCACCATTCGTTTTGAGTGGCGTTTTTCCCTCGGAGCCATTGCAGCTTTGGTGCACGATGTGATCATCACAGCAGGTGTATTTTCCATCTGGCAGGTAGAATTTGATCTGACCGTTCTGGCAGCTTTATTGGCGGTGATAGGGTACTCCTTGAATGACACCATCGTGGTGTTTGACCGGATTCGTGAAAACTTCAGAAAAGGCCGCAAAGCGACCACAGAAGAGGTGATTAACCGCTCCATCAGCCAAACCTTATCGCGTACGGTGATTACCTCATTCACTACCATGTTGGTGTTGTTTGCCCTGTATTTCTTGGGTGGCGCATTGATCAATGGTTTTGCATTTGCCTTGATCGTGGGTGTGGTGATAGGTACTTACTCGTCGATATTCGTGGCCAGTACCACCACTTTGGCTTTGGGAATCAGTCGCGAAGATTTAATCCCAATTGAGAAAGAGGGCGCCAATTTGGACCATATTCCATAAAGAAGTGCTTTATCCATCGAAAAAGCCCGCTGGTCGGGCTTTTTTTGTGTCTGATATTTATTTGATGGAAATATTATTTAATGATTTTGTAACAAAGTCATCAACACTTCGTCTTAAAACTATAAATCCATGGCGGATTCTGATTTTTAAATTAAATGAGGTAGTTATGAAAAAATTATTGATGGTTTTACTGATGGCAATGAGCGCTTCTGTAGTCTGGGCCAATGACTTCGATGAGTTGGAGGAAATTTTAGGTGTTGAGGCCAACGTTAAAATCACTTTGGGGCCAGGTATGTTAGGTCTGGCCAATATGTTCACCAAAGACGAGCCTGAGGCGCAGGCTGTGTTATCAGGTTTGAGTGATTTATCCATCTCGGTTTATGAATTGACCGAACAGGTCAATGATTTAGACTTGGGTGATTGGATGAAAGACATGAAGCGCAACCTATCGAGAAATGGGGTTGAGGAAATTGTCAAAGTGGCTGATGGTGATGAGCGAGTCAGCATCATGGCAAAAGTCGATGGCACCCGCTTGAGTGATTTATCCATCATGGTTTATGAGCCTGGTGATGAATTCGTTTTTATTCGCATGGATGGTGAGATAGATGTGGCTAATTTAAAAGACATTTCAGGAAATTTCGATATCGATATTGATGGTTTAGAGGGCTTGGCTTTGAATCTGTAACCTGCATTTGTGAATCGGGCTTGGCGCAAGCTGTTTAACGGAGTTCCGATCACAAACCCAGAGGCGTTGTACTTGATGAAGGTGCAACGCCTTTTTTTATTGTGTCCAGGGCGGTGCTGCTTCGTTGCGACTGTGAAGGTAGGAGGAAATACCCTTGTTTGGCGGTAGGCGCGACACCTTTTAAAGGCATAATTGTGTCTATAAAGCAGGGTGAATTAATTCATCCAATTTTTGTATTTCAAGTGACAAGTTCGTCTTGAAGATTTTCTATTCACTGTTGATGCTGTTACCATACAGAAAACATTCAGGAGATTAAATGTCGTTTTTTAAAACTTTAAAAAGAGGCTTCAAAGGCGCTGCAAAAGCAGTCAGTGCAGATAGTTATGTAATCAATGGCATGGCAGTCAACTGCGTACACTGTGGCGGCAAGCATTTTGATGAGGGTCAGGCACAGATGAACACCGCGGGCTTGACCTTCTTGAACTTAGATTGGGCCAATAAAAGTGCCACCGTGATGGTGTGTAAGACATGTACCCATGTGATGTGGTTTGCCCGTTCGCCTGAAAAAGTATTGGACTAATTCTTTTGGGTATTGCTTATTGGGCGTTTATGACTGGTTTAGTTAGTTATTCAAGCCTGATAAATGGTTTTTAACTGGGTTGATAACCAGGCCGTTAGTTTTAAGTTACCCGCAATGACTTGTTTCGATTCGTTGAAATTACGCTTGGTTGAGAAATCCATGCATTGGCCACCCGCTTCCTCTACCAACAAAATGCCTCCCAGCATTTCTGATGCACTCATATCGCTTTGCCAATAGCCATTGATTTTACCGGCCGCCACCATGGCCAAATCCAAAGCGGGACAGCCCATCACGCGTGCCTCTGCGGTTTGTTTACCTATGGTGCGCAGCGCATTGGACTGGGCGCCGAATTGGTTTTTGTTGTCGGCGTAATTGGTGGCCATCAGAGACTCACTGGGTTCATTGTGGTTACTGATGCGCAAACGGTGTTGGTTCAAAAAAGCGCCTTTGCCTTTCGTTGCCATGTACTTGTCATCATTGATTGGGTTGTAGACCAGGGCTTCCTTGGTTTTACCGTTTTCAATGAAAATAATGGTGATGGCACAATGCGGGATGTCATGCAAAAAATTAGTCACTCCGCTCAAAGGGTTAATCAGCCAGACCCGTTCAGGATTGGTGTTATCTGACAGGGTTTGTTGGTCAGATTGGATTTCATCATCGGGGTATGCGCGTTTGATGGTGAAAAAGATGTCATTCAGACTGACTTTAATTGCTTGATCGACAAAACCGTTGTTGAGTTTTTTATTGACCGATAACAGTTCGTTTTTGAACATCAGTTGTTCAATCGAGTTGGCGGCTTTCAATGCGGCATTTTGGGCAATGTTGAGTTCTGGTGACATGTGTATTTGATCCGTTGTGCGTCCAGGCGGTGCCTGTGCGTTGATGTTATTATCAGAACCGCGTATGATACCAAAACTTTGTTATTTATGTCAGAGATTCCTTGATGGAAAGATTACAAAACATCAGATTTGCCCTGATCAACACCTCACATGCGGGTAACATCGGTGCTGCTGCTCGGGCTATGAAGGTCATGGGCCTTGATCAACTGCACTTGATTGGCCCCGATGATTACCCTAGTGCAGAGGCCACTGCGCGCGCATCCGGTGCCGATGATGTACTCTACAATGCGGCGGTTCACAATACGTTAGATGAAGCCATTGCACCTTGTACATTGGTGTTTGGTACCAGTGCCCGCAATCGAGGTATGGACATACCAGTGATCGATTTGGCTGATGCGGTCGAAATCATGCTGGATGCGGCAATTTCACAACAAGTGGCTTTGTTATTTGGGAAAGAGCGCTATGGCATGACCAATGAGGAAATGCAACGCTGTCATTATCTGGTTAAATTCCCTGCCAATCCAGTGTATTCATCGCTGAACTTGGCAGCTGCGGTACAAGTCGCAGCTTATGAAATCAGAAAACAATGCTTGGCGCTGTCGGCTGAGACAATTGACAAGGCTAATGATGTTGAAGGTGTGCCGTTTGCTGATGCGGCTAAAATGGCCAGTTTTTATCAGCATTTGTTTACTGTGATGCAAGATGTTGATTTTATTCAAACGCAAAACCAAGTGTCCTTGGAAGAAAAGTTGAGGATGATGTTCAATCGCTTGCGTATTGAAAAACATGAGATGGATATTTTGCGTGGATTTTTAAGCGCAGTTAATAAAAAAATTAAATAATTTGCAAACAGCCACATTTTATTCTTGACAGTTATGCTGAAGGCGGTAAAATGCGCATCTTCTTGTGAAAACAAGCGTACCAATTTTCCCCGGTAGCTCAGCTGGTAGAGCGGGTGACTGTTAATCACTAGGTCGGCGGTTCAAGCCCGTCCCGGGGAGCCAAATATGAAAAACCGCTTCAATTTAATTGGGCGGTTTTTTTTTGCCACAAACATAATGGCAATTAATCGACAGCGGGCAGCTTGGCATTGATGAAATTTTACAAACCATCATGTAAAATAACCCGCTTTATAAAAACGACATCCATTGGAATAAGAATATGGCTTTTGAAGAATACGATGATTATGAACAAGAACAAATGGTCAAGGAATGGCTGGGTAACAACTGGTTAACCATTGTTGCTGGAATTGGTCTTGGCATTGGCGGTTTGTGGGGCTATGGTAAATGGCAGGACTCTCAAGTTTCTAAGAGCACCGAGGCGGCCACCGAATATGTTCAATTAGCGGCCGAAATTGATGCCAGTGAATTGACTAATGTGGACGCCCTGATAGACGGTTACGAAGCAGAGTTTGGTGCCAACGTGTACACCATTGAAGCTCGCATGAAAGCGGCTAAGAAGTTTGTTGAAGCGAAAGACTTGGGTTCGGCTAAGGCTCAGTACCAGGCTTTAATTGCTACCAAGCCTGATAAACCCATAGCTGAAATGGCGCGTTTGCGTTTGGCGCGTTTGTTGGTTGCAGAAGGTGACTACAGTGCTGCCAAAGCAGAATTGGGTTTGGTACAATCGGCTGCTTATCAGACCATTGTTGAAGAAGTCATGGGTGACATTTATGCTGCCGAAGGCGATATCAGCAAGGCACAAGATTCATATCAATTGGCATTGAATGAAGGCGAAGGCTATTCTGGCAAACAAATTGTCGAAATGAAGCTGGCTGACATCAAGTCAATTAACTGATTGTAATTAAACAACAGCGTTAATCCAAAAACGAGGTATTCATGAAACGATTTCCCATTTATTTATTGCTGCTTTTACTGGTGGCATGTAGCAATAAAAAAGATGAAGTTAAACCCAACGAGCTGGTAGATCTGCCTGAAACGGGTTCCATCAAAACTTTATGGAAACTGAATCTTGAATCATCTGAGCGTGCTTACGGTTATAAACTGATACCTGCGGAAAAGAACGGCGCTTTGTTATTGGCAACGCAACAGGGTGAAGTTTACAGCCTTGATGCAAAAACCGGTGTGACTAATTGGCAAACTAATATTGCTGCAGAAATCAGCGCAGGCCCTGGAGTGGGTGATACCATTTTGGTACTGGGTGGCCCAGAAGGCCAAGTGGTTGCTTTGGATATTGATACTGGTACTGAAATTTGGCGCACCAATGTGACATCAGAAGTACTGAGTCCGCCAGTGATTGATCGCAACAAAGTGGTGGTGCGAACTCAAGATGGCAGGATTTACGGTTTCTCCATCCAAACCGGTCAAAGGGAATGGAGTTTTGATACCAACATACCTAATCTAACGTTGCGTGGCAACAGCACACCGATTGCCAAGGGTGGTCGGGTTTACGTAGGTTTTGATAATGGCCGTGTGGCGGCATTGAATATCATGGATGGTTCGGTGTTGTGGCAGCAAAATGTCATCAACTCACAAGGCAAAACAGAAATTGATCGCATTGCAGACATAGATGGAGATATCGGGGTGATAGCCACCGATTTGTATTTATCCAGTGCGGCTGATAAAACCATGTCAGTGGCGACCGAGTCAGGTCGTGCCTTGTGGAGCCAGAACATTGGTTCGGTTACAGGAGTCACTGTTTCCAGGCGCTCTTTGTTCTTAACTGACAACCAATCTGTTGTGCACCAATTGAATCGTACCGACGGTTCTAAAGGTTGGTCACAAGACGCTTTGTTGAATCGTGAACTGACCAAACCAAGCTTTTACTTGGGTGATTTACTGGTTGGTGATTTTGAAGGCTACGTTCACATCCTAGATGGGGTGACGGGCGAAGTGATAAACCGCGTGCGAGTGGGGGATGATAGGTTTTATCATGCGCCAGTTGTGGTCGGTGATGTGATTTACACTTACAACCATGATGGCACAGTTGTGGCCATGCAGTACAGTAAGTAACGCCAAAACCTGAATCCAATGACTCCTATCATCGCCATTGTTGGTCGTCCTAATGTAGGCAAGTCAACTTTATTCAACGCTTTAACCAACACCCGTGATGCACTGGTTGCTGATATGCCGGGTTTAACCCGTGATCGCCAATATGGCGAAATGGAATTGCCCGACTTTGAAAGCACTTTGATTGATACCGGTGGTATGTTGGGTGATGAAGGTGAATTAACTGAGTTGATGGACCAACAAATCATGCAAGCCATTGATGATGCCCATTTGATTCTTTTTGTGGTCAGTGCCAGAGATGGTTTGGTGGGTGATGATGAGCGCATCTTAGAGCGCATTCGTGGTGCGCAAAAACCGATACTTTTGTTGGCCAACAAGGCAGAAGGCCAAATCAATGAAGTGGCCATGTCAGAATTTTATCAACTGGGTATTGTGGAAATGATGGCAGTCAGTTCTGCACACCGCAAAGGTTTGACTGAGCTGAGACAAGAAATCAATGATTTTTTCAAAGCCAACGAACAACAATTCGAAACCGAAGTCATCGATGATCATGGCCCGAGGGTGGCGATCATTGGCAGACCCAACGTGGGTAAGTCGACCTTAGTCAATCGTTTGTTGCGTGAGGACCGGGTATTGGCGTATGACATGCCAGGAACCACCAGAGACAGCATCAGCTTGCCTTTGGTATGGGACGACATGGCCTATACTTTGATTGATACCGCTGGGGTCAGAAGAAAATCAAAGATAGGCGAGGGCATAGAGAAATTCAGTATCCTCAAAACCATTGAGTCAATCAAGCTGGCCCACATCTGCGTGATCATGATGGATGCCACCGAAGGCATCACTGATCAGGATTTGCACTTACTTGGCTTAGCGGTTTATCATGCCAAACCAGTTATTTTGGTGATCAATAAATGGGACAATCTGTCTGAAGAACACCGCGATTACGTCAAAGAAAAAATTAATTTAAAGATGCAAGCTTTTGAATGGGTGCCACTGTTGTACATTTCAGCTTTGCATGGTTCTGGCTTGCGAATTTTGATGGAACGGGTGGATTTGTTGATGGAACGGGCTGATCTTGAGCTCTCTGCCAACAAATTAACCAATGTGCTCAATGAAGCCTACAAAGCACATCAACCACCGCTGGTTCAGGGGTTGAGCTCGCAACTTAAGTTTGCTCATTCAGGTGGTAACCACCCCATGCGTATCGTAGTTCACGGTAAACGCACCACCAAGTTGCCAGAGTCTTATAAGCGGTATTTGGAAAATACTTTTCGTAAATCATTCGATCTAAAAGGGGTGCCCATCATCATGCAGTTCAGAGATGGTAAAAACCCCTACAAAGAAAAAGCCGGTAAAGTGAAGAAGTATGACTCTGGCCGTAAAAAAGCCCACAACATGCCGAAACACCAGCACCCGAAAAAATAATTTCGGCTAAAATAGGATGAATGTCTTATCCTGTAGCCATTACGCATAACCAAGCCATTCAAATAATCAACGAATTGGCATCCAAACGTTCACTTTCGCACGAGGTGGTTCGAGTACCCATCGCTGCTGGTCGATTCTTGTATGAGGACTTGTTGGCCCCCCATGATGTCCCTGCCAATGATTGTAGTCGTATGGACGGCTATGCCATCAATACCAACCGCATCAAAAGAGCCGCTGGTTCAAGTTGTAGTGGGTATGTTGTGCCACTCGGCGAACCGATTCATGCAGCCGCATTAGAAAACACCATCAGTTGTGGTGATAAAGCCATTCCGGTGATGACCGGTGCGGTCATGCCAACAGATGCTGATGCCATAGTGATCAAAGAACAGTCCGAAGTTAATCACAATCAACTGCACTTTGAACAACTGCCTGATAAATTTCGCTACTTCAGAACCAAAGGCTCAGACTTGAGGAAACACCAAGTTGTCATTAAAGCCCATCAATTACTCACCGCAGCCCATTTGGGCTTGATTTCATCACTGGGCATCACTGCGGTCCAAGTGATGCAACAGCCGCGTGTTGCATTGATGATGAATGGTGATGAATTGGTGCCACCAGGACAAGCCCTGCATGTCGGTCAGATCTATGATGCCAACTCATCCATGTTATCTGATCTGTTACAGTCCATGGGGTGTGAGGTTGAGTTGTTGCGTTTAATCGGAGATGATAAGCAGGACTTATCCAAACGTTTGGAACAAATCAAGCACATGAGTTTTGATCTAATCATCAGTGTTGGTGGGGTTTCAATGGGCGATAAAGATTGGATTCCAAGTCTACTGGGCGAGTTAGGCGAAGTGGCATTTCATAAAGTCTTGGTTAAACCTGGTTTTCCTTTGTTATGTGGTCAGCTTGGGTCGAGTTTGTTTTTCGGTTTACCTGGTAACCCCGTTTCTGCTTACACTGCAGTTTGTCAGTATGTCTTATCAGCCATCAAGCAAATTACCCAACAACCGATAGAACCACCTGTTTGGACAGCTCACATCGTGCATGATTGGCGCAAATCGCACAGCAGGCGTGAATATTTGCGGGCATTTTATGATGTTGATGCAGCTGGTCAAATTCAAGTTAAAGTTTGTGGTGAGCAACAATCAAGTCGGATTGAATCATTGGCTGAAGCCAACTGTTTTTTACTGCTTGATGAAATGGCACAAAACTTGACTGAGGGCGATGCGGTGATGATTCAACCTTTCTTTTTATTGCATTCATCATGAGCGTATTCGATACAGCGGTTAATAACCTGGCAGAGTTAATCAAACAAAAGGGCCACTTACTGATTGATATCAGGGGGCATGAAAGCTGGTCCAAAGGAATTGTTGAAGGCGCCACTTTAATGCAAGTTGAGGATTTACAAGCAAAAGCGGATTTATTAAGAAAATCCAACGCGCAGATTTATTTGATGTGCCACAAAGGCATTAAATCCAGTGAACTGGTAGCTGAGTTGGGCAGGCCTTTTATCTCGGTCTCAGGTGGTTTTGAAGCTTGGAAAAATGCCCAGCTGATAATCAAACCCCCAGAGACCTTAGAAGAGGTTGATCGTTATGACAGACAGCTTAAACTTTCAGGCTTTGGTTCTCAAGGCCAATCAAAGCTCAAAGGAGCCCATGTTTTGGTGGTCGGTGCTGGTGGCCTAGGCGGCCCTGCTGCGACTTATTTGGTAGCGGCTGGAGTAGGGCATGTCACTTTGGTTGATGATGATGAGGTGGCCTTGCATAATTTACACAGACAGGTTTTATTCAAAGAGTCAGAGGTTGGCGAATCTAAAGTCACAGCTGCTAAGCACAATTTACAGGCACTTAACTCGACCACATTGGTTGATGCGGTAAATTTACGTCTGTCATCAAACAACGCTGAAACTTTAATTTCAGGTGTGGATTTAGTGATAGATGGCACTGACAACATCGATACGAGATTCATCATCAATGATACCTGCTTGCAACTTTCTACACCTTGGGTATTTGCTGCTGTTTCGGCCTTTCATGTTCAGGTTGGGGTTTTTTCTGGAGATCAAACGCTGCCATGTTTCAGGTGTTTGTTTCAAGAGCTGTCTGCAGCTACATTGGGCGATTGTAATGACGAGGGTATATTGGGTCCTATACCAGGTGTGGCTGCTATGATACAGGTAACTGAAGCCATTAAATTGTTGACCCATATGGGTTCACCGCTGTCACAAAAAATGCTCAGTTATGATTTGCTTCATCAGCAGTTTAAAGTGTTAAAATACCCCGCGAATTCAAAGCGCTGTTCACAGCATACAGGTCAATCATGAACAAACCACAAATATTAGACGGCAAAAAAGTATCACAATTGGTTCTGGATGAGATCGCTGCGCGCATTACGCAGCGAGTTGATGCAGGTTTGCAGGCGCCAGGCTTGGCTGTTGTTTTGGTTGGTAATGATGAGGCATCGCATGTTTATGTCAAAAATAAAATCAAAGCCTGTGAAAAAACTGGTATACGTTCCATCACCCATAACCTGCCCAGACAAACTTCAGCCAAAGCACTGTATGCTTTGATTGATGAATTGAATCAAGACGATGACATTGATGGGATATTGGTGCAATTACCGTTACCAGAACACATCAATGAAACAGAAGTCACCAACCGCATTCACCCTGATAAAGATGTCGATGGATTCCATGCCAGTAATGTCGGTCATTTGGCCTTACGTCAGCCAGGATTGAGGCCTTGTACGCCACGCGGAGTGATGACCTTATTGCATCATTATGATTTAGATCCCAAAGGCATGCATTGTGTGATTGTTGGGGCTTCTAATATTGTCGGCAGGCCATTGATGTTAGAAATGCTATTTGCTGGCGCAACAGTCACCATATGTCACCGTTTTACTAAAGATCTGGCCCATCATGTGGCCCAAGCCGATGTGCTGTGTGTCGCGGTGGGTAATCCCAATATTGTGGATGCCAGCTGGATCAAAAAAGGTGCAGTGGTGATCGATATCGGTATCAATCGCAAAGCCGAGGGTGGCTTGTGTGGCGATGTTGATTTTGCGGTGGCATCCAAACTAGCCAGTTACATATCTCCGGTACCAGGCGGCATTGGACCGATGACCGTTGCCACTTTGATGCAAAATACTTTTGAAGCCAGTTTGTAGCTCTTAAACTCAGTTCTGTGGCTGATTGTCGACGTTCTGTTCTGTTGTTTTTTCATCCGCATCAGAAACCTGTTTTGCAATCGCACTCATGGCGCGGTCAAACAGCGGTATTTGCTGTAGCACCACGGCTTGTTTCTGTCTTAAATCATGGGCCAATTCATCCAGAGTTTTATCGGTTACTTTGACTCCACGGGCATTGACGAATAACAGTTTTTGACTGATTGGGGAAACCCAAGACAATTTGGCTCGGATGTTTTCGCTGTCTTCATCATCAGCCATGAACTCAACCCATTCACCAGTTTGCATTTTTTTGGCTTGTTGGTAGTATTCATCATCATTGTGCTCGACTTCTTTGTTCAAGCTGTTGAATTTCTTTTGTGCTATAAAGTGAACGATTTCAGGTGTTTCTTCTACATCATTAGTTTCGGTATTAAAAGCTTCTTTGGGCTTAACATATTCATGTTCGTCGGCCTGATCGGATTCCTTGATACCGTTGATGTCAAGTAGGATCTGGTACAGCTCTAGAGATTTCTCCTTGATGCTGTGCTCATCAAATGCCACCAAACGCAAGCCGTGACTGAGTTGGTCAATGACATGACTAATTTGGGCGGTGGTGGCCATTTTCTTTTTGTTTTTTACCGCGACGAAAATCAACTTATCAACCATTTTGATGAAGCCATCAATTTTTTCAGGTTCATCTTGGTGCCGCAAATGCGCCAAAATCAGGACATTGGCCCAGGGCGTTAACAATAATTCCGTAACAATCTTAGGCAGGGTATGTCGCTGCATTTTCGACTCTAGGATTTCTGCGGTAATTTGTTTTGCTTTTAGGATACGTTCTTGTCCCAAGGCTTTTTCGGAGGTTCTTTTCTCTATGGCTTGGCTGCGTTTGTTATTTTTGGCCTCAAACTCTTGGAAGTCTTCAATCAAACTGGGGAAGTCCATTTCATCGTGGTCTGTCTCGAGAATACTCTGTACAATCGACTCAATTTTATTGATGAACTTGCCACGTTTGTCGTCTTCTTCATTCCAACCAATGGACGCCTTGGCGATGATATCAAGTAATTTCCTGGCATTGTTTTCTTTGTTGGCGAATAATTTGCGATCTTTCAATGCCAAGTGAAGATAAGGAATTTGAAGTTTTGCCAATAAAGCCTGTATCCTGTCAGGTAAATTGCGATCATCGACCAAAAACTGAAACAACATGCCAACCAAATCAATGGTGTCTTCATCTTGTTGATTGACTTGCTTTTTTTCGCCGTCTTCATCCAAGTCTTTGAGTCTGGCCAATAAGGCATTTTTTATTTCAGTTGGACTGAGCGAAATGTCTCTGGTGTTGAGGCTGTTCAAGGCCTCTACTTGTAAAATGTTCAGTGCATTATCAACTATCGATGTATCAAAAGCAGGGTAATGCTGGCCTGCATTTGACATATTGGCGTGTCTTTGTGCCATGGCCTGTGCTATGGCTTGGTATTGATTATCAGTCACAGGTACAGATGATGGCATCGGTTCAGCGGGCACCATTTGTTCAACCAGTTCTTCTTGACTGAGAGGACCGTCTGCTTGCGGTGCTGGGCCGCTGCTGCCAGTTTGTCTTGATATTCTGAATTTTAAATTAGGTAAAATGCCCTCATTAATCAATAAGTTATTGATGTCTTGATAGGGTATAACTAAGTTTTGTATCAGACTTCGCTCAAACAGTTTTAGCATGATGATGTATACGGTGTCATCAATGTTTAAGTGATTGAAGGTATTGGCAAATGAACTGACGATTACAGCAGGTGAAACAGGCACTTGATTCATTTTTACTTCACTGCCACCAGCCAGTAATGCAAAGCGTTTTTCTAATGCAAACAGGTGTTGGTGTAAAAAGGTATTGGCTTTATCAGTGAGGTTGGTGGCAGCTAGTTTTTGGTCAAGCTCCTTTTCATCAACCAAAGACAGACCATCCAATTCCGACTCTGAATCAGCCGTGGTGCCTTCTTCGAAATAATTAAAATTGCCTTTCTTGAACTCTTTGAATACAGCTTGTACGTTTTCAGAAAATTTTCGAACCATCAAGTCTTTCTTTTTTCTGACCTCACGCATCGCTTCAAAATAATGCGTTTGTAGTTCATTGTTTTCAGCCTTTTCAGCCATATCAAACAACGAATCGTCTAATTTATCGTAGTAGTCTCTGATGGTGGGTTTTAAGCCCTGGATAAATACTTTATGGACTTTTGGCAAAATGGCGCCTTGGTTGATTTCATTGGCTGACTTTGCTTTGATGTTGACAATGTTTTTGGTGTTTTTTCTGTCCATTTTATTGGCCGTTTATCTCAAACTATAATTTAACACCTTAAGTTTGTTATATTTGTGAATCTGTTCACATCACATGTCTTGACTGCCCGTAATTGTTGAAAAAGGCTGTTTCCAGTGATTGCTTCGACTACTCAGGCCATTGGTATAGTACCGTGTAATTGATGGTTTGGGTGGTTTCGGCTGGTACTTTGACTTCGAACTGTATGGTAGAGGCGTTGAGTTTTTTATATTCCTCATCATGTTGGGTTATTTGCCAGTTCGACCAACGGTGCAAGGTCTCTGTAACTGTGATGGTGGCAGCGCTGTCTTTTTGATTACTTATGGATATTTCAATTTGTTCTGTTGCGCTGTTTTTAAAAAGCTCATAATCTTTTTGAGTGCGTTTTGCTTTGACATCAAAAGCATTTCCCAGTTTCAATTTGATGGTGTCATTTTTCGGCGTGTGTTCGATGCTGTCCTCGCCAATAAATTCCAGGCTGCCATCACTTAAATCGGCCATATTGACACGTACACGACCAGCAGGTAATGGCAAGCCCAATTGATTGGCCAGAGAGTTTTCAAAACTCAGTGTGGCTTCTACTTTGGCCTCAGTCACAGCAAAGTAGTTGGCGTCAGTTATGGGTCTGCGGTAATTGATTCGGTGCTGTCCAGTGGCATTGAAATTGAGGTTTCGATTACACTTGATGCCATTGGTTTGGTTCAGCAACTGAATTTGTTTGGTTGAGTTGTTGGGCAAATCTACCTTTCTTGGTAGTTTATATAAATGGTATTCAAACAACGATTCTTCGGTGAACTCATTGCTGCTGGCTTTTACCATGGTATCTCGCATCATCATTCGAGGTGATTGATTGTTTTCTGTGCGATTGACGTCACCAGCTACCAGCTTCAACTGTGTTTGGTTGAAACTGGCACCCGATTTGTTTACCAAAGAAACCCATGATGAAATGTCCAGTTCGCATGCAGCGGTATCACCTGACAGGGTGATGTTGTAGTCAGCCCACCATGTCATGCCTTGGGTTTGGTAGGTCAGTACAATTAATTCTTCTTTGTTGGAGTTTGAATTCAACAGCCATACCAGGGTTGGTTTGGTTAACAGGCCACCAGGTAAATCAGGAAAGCTGATGTGGTTCCATGCTTTGATGGTAATTATGTTGCCTGATTGTTGTTGTAAGGTGATGCCTCCTTGGGTGCTGAGTAATTTGCCTTCAGAATCAATGCTATCGCTGCCTTGATCGTGATTGACTGAAATTACTTGGTCGAGGTATTTTTGTAGCAATTTTTCAGTGCCGACCAAGTCGAATTGAAAGTTTTGTTCTAAAACCTGAGCAGCATCAGGATTATCTGGCGTACTGAAGCTCACAGTGGTAGGGTCAATGTGTTCAGCCACATCATCGAAAGCCAGCGTGAACATGCCCTTTTTAAAAGCCGCGTTTTTGCTTTGTTTGACCATGGCATAGCCGGGTATATTGGCCACATTCTGCAACTGGTTTGGGTTCAGGTGTCCTTGGTGGTTACCTGAATAAATGGTGATGCTGTTGTCTGCTTGACTCATATTGATCATTAAGAAAATGGCTGTCAGTTTTAAAAAAAATTTCATTGTAAATCAATGTTTTAGTCAGTAAAAAATTCACGTGAAAACTTGACGCTGATGGTGTCCTCAGAGCCCATTGGTGTGGCGTTGATCTCGAAATTAACATCTTCCTGGTTATTCATCGCAAAGGTGCCTAAATAATAGACAGCTTCATTTTGTTCGGTGATTTTAATCAACCTGATGTCTTTTTTCTGATTCAGCAGGTTTTTCGCCAGCACCTCCACATCAGCTTCAAGCGCCTTGGGCGGTTTAATCTGTGTGTTCAGTATTGAAATACTGACAATGCCACGATTTTTTGAGCGCACAATTTGATAAGTGGTAGCGATTTCTTTGGATAAAAATGTAGAGGGGAAGGTGTTGTAATGCAGTTCATAATCACCCATTGTGGCTTTCTGTTCGGCTTGTGCAGATGCGATGAAGAACAGTAATAAGGTGAAGAGAAATAAAGGTAAGTTTTTCATGTGATCTCCAAGACTGATTGATTGCTTAATTAATATATCACAAAAAATACTTAATTAAAAAATATAGTCGCCAGTGTAGTGGCTTTATTGGATAGCAAAAAAAATGGCCGGCGACTCGAGGTCACCAGCCATGATGCTGAATCTTGTATCTCAGATGAGGTTACAACATTTCTTTGATGCTTTCACCGAGGAAAGTAGGTGATTTAACGGTTTTAACACCGGCAGCTTCTAAAGCCTCATATTTGGCTTGTGCTGTGCCTTTACCGCCAGCAACAATCGCACCAGCATGACCCATGCGCTTGCCCTCTGGGGCACTGACACCAGCGATGTATGAAACCACAGGTTTGGTGACGTTGTTCTTGATGAATTCAGCAGCTTCTTCCTCGGCTGAACCACCAATTTCACCAACCATGATGATGCCATCTGTTTGGTCGTCATTTTGGAACATTCTCAGACAATCAATGAAGTTGGTGCCTTGAATAGGATCACCGCCAATACCAATACATGTTGATTGACCTAGGCCAACTGACGTGGTTTGGTGCACAGCTTCATAAGTCAAAGTGCCTGATCTTGAGACAATCCCAATGCGACCGGGTTGATGAATGGCTGCTGGCATGATGCCAATTTTACATTCACCCGGAGTAATGACACCAGGACAGTTAGGTCCAATCATAACAACATCTGGGTTGGCATCAAGCACAGTTCTGACTTTCATCATGTCCAATACAGGAATGCCTTCAGTGATGGTAACAATCAATTTGATGCCCGCATCAACGGCTTCCAAAATAGCGTCGGCAGCAAACGGTGGTGGTACAAAAATAACCGATGCATTGGCACCTGTATCGTTGACACCATCAGCGACAGTATTGAAAACAGGACGATCTAAGTGGCTTTCACCGCCTTTGCCCGGAGTAACGCCGCCAACCAGGTTGGTGCCGTAGTCGATGGCTTGTTCACTGTGGAAGGTGCCTTGAGAACCAGTGAATCCTTGTACCAATAAACGGGTGTCTTTATTAACTAATACACTCATGATTATGCTCCTACCGCTGCAACTGCTTTGTTGGCAGCATCATCTAAATTATCAGCTGAAATCACAGCCAGTCCACTTTCGTCTAAGATTTTCTTACCAGCTTCCACATTGGTACCTTCTAAACGAACCACAATGGGCACTTCAACGCCCACTTCTTTGATGGCTGAAATGATGCCATTGGCAATCAAATCACAGCGCACAATGCCACCAAAAATATTAACCAGTATTGATTCTACATTTGGATCAGACAAAATGATTTTGAATGCAATGGCCACACGTTCAGCTGTCGCGCCGCCACCAACGTCCAAAAAGTTTGCTGGCTCACCGCCTTTCAACTTAATCACGTCCATGGTTGCCATGGCCAAGCCGGCACCGTTAACCATACAAGCGATGTTGCCATCTAATTTGATGTAATTCAGTTCATGTTCGTGGGCTTTGGCTTCTGCGGCATCTTCTTGTGTGATGTCACGCATGGCTGCCAAATCCTTGTGTCTGAAACTGGCATTGTCATCTGAATTGATTTTTGCATCCAATGCAACCACATCTTTTTTGTCATCAATAATTAAAGGATTGATTTCAATCAGGTCTAAGTCCAAATCATGGAACATGGCGTGCATTTGCATCATGATATGAGTCAATTGTCTGACTTGTTTGGAGTTCATGCCCATGGCAAAGCCAATTTTACGACAGGCATAAGGAAACAAGCCTTCGGTGTTGTCTACATGTAAGGTATGAATTTTTTCTGGGTTGGTGCGAGCCACTTCTTCAATCTCAACACCACCTTCAGCTGAGGCGACAAAAGACAAACATTTGTTGGCACGGTCCACCAACAAACTTAAATAAATTTCTTGTTCAATGTCAGCCGCTTCTGTGATCAAAACCTCGTTGACTGGTAAAGCCAAACCGCCGGTTTGATAAGTTTGAATTTTCATGCCAATCATATCGGTGGCATACTGTTTTACTTCCTCAAGAGTTTTGGCCAATTTAACGCCGCCCGCTTTGCCGCGTCCACCAGCATGTACTTGGGCTTTTACCACCCACATGTCACAGCCAAGTGCTTGCGCTGCAGCAACTGCTTCTTCTGGGGTTCTGGCTACTTTGCCGTTGGGAACGGGAATGTTGTACTTGGCAAATAAGTCTTTTGCCTGATATTCATGAAAATTCATAATAAAGGATTCCTGTTTGATTATTAGATAAAATTCGCGCGCTATTTTAGCTGAATTGGCAGTACTTTTGTGTGAATTTATTTGTTATTAAGGCTGATTAAAAAATAATGCTTTCCAAGTTTGATCGTTATGACACAAGTTTTTCCATGAGTTTTGTGATTTGTGATTGTGGTCGCAGATAAAATAATATCTGAGATGAAAAATAAGGACAGTGTTTTATTGAATGTAAGCGGTTTTTCCTGGCTACAGTTGGTGGGTACAAATTTGATTCATGCATGGAATGATTAAAACCGTTAAAAAATGAAGGCTCACACAAACCTTAAGCCTGTTGTTCGTTGATAAGTGGCTATAAAAATGATTTCGATTGGAGGTTTTGCAAATTCCTTAAAATGATGATGCTAAATAGTTGTAATCAATTGATATTTTCAGGTAAAGTATTGTATTAAAAGTAGGCTAATAGGTAACTTAACGCTAAATATGAGCAATATTGGAACAAAAACAATGGTAACTGGCGCCCTGAGGCGTTTGGTGCAAAACGGTAAAATTGAAATGGAGGCTGCGGCTGAAGCCAATGAAACGGCGCGCAAGCAGAAAATTCCTTTGTTCACTTACCTTATTGACAACAATATGGTTGATGCTGCGGATTTATGCGATGCTGCATCCAACGAGTATGGTGTTCCTATCCTTGATGTCAATGCAATAGACATGTCATTGTTGCCCAAAGGGCTGGTATCAGAAAATTTGATTGAAAAACATCAGGTCTTGCCACTGTTCCTGCGAGGGAAAAAAGTCTTTATCGGAATTTCTGACCCTACCAATGTAAAGGCCATTGAAGAAGTCAGGTTTCATACCAACCTCGGCGTGGAGCCAGTGCTGGTTAACCAAAACAGTTTACAAACAGCGATTGAAGAAGCACTGAAAGAAGCCAACAGTGTGATGGATGATTTGGGTGACGAAGGACTGGAAAACATCGAGTATGAGGATGAACAAGAAGAACAAACCAGTGATGCCACTGAGGATTTGGCTGACTCTCCGGCGGTTAAGCTGGTAAATAAGGTTTTGTTAGACGCGATTAAACGTGGAGCCTCTGATATTCACTTTGAGCCGTATGAGAAAACATACCGAGTACGCTACCGCATAGACGGCATGCTGAAAACCATGATAAAGCCTCCCAAGAACATGACAACCAAAATTGCCTCTCGTTTGAAAGTAATGTCGAAGTTGGATATCGCTGAGAAGCGGGTGCCGCAAGATGGTCGTGTGAAGTTGAATCTATCTAAGAATAATTCCATTGATTTTCGATTGAGTACTTGTCCTACTTTGTTTGGGGAAAAAATCGTGATGCGGGTGTTGGATGCTTCCGCAGCGAAAATGGGTATTGATAAGTTGGGCTATGAGGACGAACAGAAGCAACTGTTCATGGATGCCATCGTCAAACCTTATGGCATGGTGTTGGTTACAGGTCCAACAGGTAGTGGTAAAACGGTATCACTGTATACTGCTCTTAACATTCTTAACACCGAAGGCAGAAACATATCAACGGCCGAAGATCCGGTTGAGATTAGAGTGGATGGCATCAACCAAGTTCAACAAAATGCCAAACAAGGCATGACCTTCTCGGCTGCCTTGAGGTCATTTTTGCGTCAGGATCCAGACATCATCATGGTCGGTGAGATTCGAGATTTAGAAACCGCAGAAATAGCCATCAAAGCAGCACAAACAGGTCACATGGTTTTATCTACCTTACACACCAACAACGCACCTGAAACGGTCAGCCGACTGGTGAATATGGGTGTGGCGCCTTTTAATGTCGTCTCAGCGGTGTCATTGATCATTGCGCAAAGGTTGGCACGTCGACTGTGTGATTGTAAAAAACCAACTGAATTTCCGAGGGAAGCTTTGTTAGAAGCTGGCTTTACAGATGAGGATTTGGTTGATGCCACCATTTACGACCCAGTTGGTTGCAGTAAATGTAATGAAGGCTACAAAGGGCGAGTGGGTATATACGAAGTAATGCCCATAACGGATAACATCAAGAAAATTATTTTGGGTGGTGGTAACTCAATCGAAATAGCAGAGCAAGCCACCAAAGACGGTATTGCTAACTTAAGAAAATCAGCTTTATTAAAGGTTAAAAACGGTATCACGGGCTTGGTTGAAGCCAACCGTGTGACAGTGGATTAAAAAATTATGGCAAAAGCACAGAAAATAGAAGAATTACAAAACTACGAGTGGGTTGGTGTAGATAAGATTGGTAAAAAACTCAAAGGCATCCAACAGGCCAAGTCAACCACCCTGGCAAAAAATGAATTGCGTAGGCAAGGCATTAAAGTCAAAAAAATATATAAGAAAAAGAAATCATTGTTTTCAGGTGGTAAGGCCATCAAGGCACAAGACATCTCCTTATTCAGTAGACAGCTGGCAACTATGATGGAATCAGGTGTACCGATGGTACAGGCTTTTGAAATCATCGAAGGCGGTCAGTCCAACCCCAGAATGGCAAAACTCATTAATGAGGTCAAAACCGAAATTCAATCGGGTTCATCCCTGGCTGAATCTCTGAGCAGACACCCGCTGTACTTTGATGAGCTTTACTGTAATTTGGTTAACGCCGGTGAAAAGGCTGGTGTGTTAGATGAATTACTGGATACCATCGCCACCTATAAAGAGAAAACCGAAGAAATTAAAGGCAAAATCAAGAAAGCCATGTTCTACCCATCAGCTGTTTTGTTCGTGGCTATTGGTGTGACGATATTATTGTTGGTCAAAGTGGTGCCGCAGTTCCAGGACATGTTCAAAGGATTTGGTGCTGACTTACCAGGACTGACCTTAATGGTGGTTGGTGCTTCGAAAACCATGCAAGAATATTGGTTTATGGTACTACTGGTTTTAGGTGGCACCGTATTTGGTTTCATTCAGTTAAAACGAAGGTCACTTAAATTCGCCCATGCGCTGGATCGACTGTCACTTAAAATACCAATTGTTGGGGGTATATTGTTCGATGCTGCTGTGGCCCGTTTTGCCCGCACATTATCAACCACATTCGCCGCAGGTGTTCCATTGGTAGAAGGTCTAGATACAGTCTCAGGTGCAGTGGGTAACGTGGTGTTCAGAGACGCAGTGCTACACATCAAAGACGACGTGTCAACAGGTCACCAATTACAATTGGCCATGAGTCAAACACAACTATTCCCACATATGGTGGTTCAAATGGCTGCCATTGGTGAAGAGTCAGGTAACTTAGATGCGATGTTAGGTAAAGTGGCTGATTATTACGAACAAGAGGTTTCCAATGCGGTTGATGCATTGAGTAGTTTGCTTGAGCCAATCATTATGGTATTGGTGGGCGGACTGGTTGGTGTGATGGTTGTGGCCATGTACCTACCTATCTTTAAAATGGCATCTGTATTCTAAAATGACCGAGTTTATTGGCGTTTTAAGCGCATACCCTATGGCTTTTATGGCTTTGGCTGTGACAGTGGGTTTGCTTGTGGGTAGCTTTTTGAACGTGGTTATTTTGCGGCTACCACCTGTTTTGGAATATGCTTGGAAACAGGATTATGCTGATTTTACCGAAACCGAACTCAAAGAGTCGAAGCCACCGGGCATAGCCTTCACAAGATCTCATTGCCCACAATGTAAAACTCAATTAAAAGCTTGGCACAACATACCCGTTATCAGTTATTTGTTGTTGCGTGGAAAATGTGGTTTTTGTCATAAAAAGATACCATTCAGATACCCTTTAGTTGAATTGATGAGCGCGCTCTTGATTGGGTTTGCTGCTTATCAATATGGCGTGACGCTGGCTTTTGTTTCAGCCTGCTTATTGATTTGGATGTTACTGGTCATCACTTGGATTGATATTGATACTTTTTTGATTCCAGATCAACTCAGCTTGTCACTGTTGTGGCTGGGTTTGTTTTTTAGTTTATTTGAATTCACCATCACACCTTCAGCGGCGATTGTGGGCGCTCTGATTGGTTATTTGTCATTATGGACTGTGTTTCATCTGTTCAAATTAGCCACAGGTAAAGAAGGCATGGGCTATGGTGACTTTAAATTACTCGCTGCTGGCGGTGCTTGGCTTGGAGCTGAGGCATTGATTGTGGTTTTATTTATCGCTTCCATCAGCGGCTTACTGATCGCTGTGGTACAAAAACTGATGAATAACTACCAAAATAAAATTCCCTTCGGCCCATATCTATCCATAGGTATCTTAGTCAGTTATTTATTCAGTGAAGAAATACTGAACATGCTGTTTCCTGCTTTGTGAAAAACAAATTAATCATCTGTCTGACCGGGGGGATAGCATCCGGTAAAACCTATGTATCTGATGAGTTTGCTGAGAAAGGCGCGTGTGTCATAGATGCTGATGTTTTAGCTCGAGAGGTGGTGGCAATAGGTTCTGTTGGGCTGTCACAAGTGGTTAAAGAATTTGGTGAATCGATATTGACTGAAGCGGGTGCACTGAACCGAAAACAATTGAAACGCATCGTTTTTAATGACGATGAAAAGCTCAAAAAGCTGAACCAAATACTTCATCCATTGATCAGGGAAGCGTTCATCCAACAATCCGCTGAGAACACGAAATGCATTGAAGTGTGGGTGATTCCTCTTTACCAAGCAGGTTTAAACTATCCAGATTTTGACCGCATATTGGTGGTTGATGTGACCCCTGAAATACAAATTCAAAGGATGCAAAAACGAGATCAAGTGTCAATTGAATTGGCTGAAAAAATTTTGGCATCCCAACCATCTCGACGACAGCGGCTGCAATTTGCCACAGATGTCATAAGCAACCGCTACAGCTTGGCAGAGCTGGATCAAAACATCGATAAGATATATCACCTATACAGCAATTTACTGCAACAGCCATTATCATCAAATAAAAAGATGCAGTTGTAAAAATCATCAGTTATAATTCGCAGCTCAATTGTTCAGGGCCTGTAGCTCAGTTGGTTAGAGCAGTGGACTCATAATCCATTGGTCGAAGGTTCGAGTCCTTCCAGGCCCACCATTCATCACGCTTAATCCAAGCACGCCTGATCAGGGCAAGTCAGATGTTCTATTTGGATGGTGACATGCTGCATATTAAAGTGTTCTTCCAAGTAGTCCTTGGCCTGCCTCAATACATCTTCTTCGTAAAGTACTTCATCCACTTGTATGTGTAATGTGATTAAATTTATTTCATTGGTCAAAGACCAAGCGTGGATATGGTGTACATCGGTCACAGATTCGATGTGATTAATTAATTGTTGTTTAATTGCAGTCTCATCGACATGGCTTGGGGTGCCTTCAATTAATATATGCGCAGATTTTTTGACCACAATCCAGCCAGATCGTACGATCAGTACCGCAACCAAAATTGACAGCAACGGATCGGATATATGCCAGCCAAAAAACATAATCAACAAAGCGGCCAGTATGGCAGCCACAGAACCGAGTAGGTCGCCGATGACATGAATCATGGCTGATTTTAAATTAAGGTTCTCTTGATCACCACTGCTGAGGATTTTAAACACCACCAAATTAACCACCAAGCCCAGCGTTGCAATGACCAACATGGGTGTGGCCATTACGGTTACGGGCGATAAAAATCGTGTGATGGCTTCAAACACAATCCAAACAGCAATCAGCATCAAGCTCAAACCATTAACAAAAGCTGCCAATATTTGAAAACGGTGCCAACCAAAGGTGTGTGACTCACTGGTTTCACGTTCGCTGAACTTAAAGGCCAACCAAGATAACAACAAAGCCACGCCATCACTGAGCATGTGACCAGCATCTGCTAACAGCGCCAAAGATCCTGAGATGATGCCACCAATGACTTCAGCAAACATAAAACCAAAAGTGAGCACCATGGCCCACATCACATAAGTTTTATTATCAGGGTTCACTGCTACACTGTGGTCATGGTGGTGGTCGTGTTCATGCCCGTGATGATGTTGGTGATTGTTTGATTGCTGGCTCATGATTTATTGGTGCTTGCCTTTGTCCCAGCCTTTATCACCGAAATATTTCATGCCAGCTGCTTCAGCACCAGATTCTAGTGAAGTACCCATGGAATCGTTCCAGCGATTGAGGTAGCCAAACAAAGCAACCACACCCAGAATCTCCACCACTTCACCATCATCCCAGTGCTTTTTCAATTCTGTTTCAATCTTCTGGTCCACCGCATTGGGCACACTGGAAGCGGCCAAAGCAAATTCAAACATGGCTTTCTCAGCTTCTGTGTATAAATCACTTTCTCTGAATTCCCAGATGTTATCCAATCTTTGTTGCGAGCCACCATAGCGCTCAGCGGCTAGGATGGTGTGCGCTTGACAATAACGGCAGCCAGTTTGGGCGCTGGTTAAGTAACCGACTAATCGCTTCTGTTCAGCCGTAACTCGACCCTCATTGGCCATGACTGCCATGTTGAGGTTTACAAATGCTTCAGCAATGGCTGGACGCCGTTGCATGGTCAAGACACTATTTGGGCAAAAGCCCAACGTTTCATTAAAAAATTTCACCAATCGCTCAACCTCAGGGTTAGCAAATTGATCAAGTGGGTTTATCAACGGCATACTTAATCCTGTATTTAAATCAGTTAAGGCTAAATGCAGTGATTATAAAATTCAAGTCCTTTCTCATGACCTATGAGATTTAAACAGCAGCAATGACTTCACTTTAATTTCATTAAATTAATACTATATTAAACACATCATTTTTATAAGAGCTAACCATGACTAAATTTTATGACTTCAAAGCCGTCACTTTAAATGGCAAAGAACAAGCTTTAGATGCCTACAAAGGCAAGGTTGTGTTGGTGGTTAATACCGCCAGCAAATGTGGCCTCACGCCACAATACACCGGCTTACAGGAACTTTATGCTGAGTACCACAGCCAAGGATTGGAAATCTTAGGTTTTCCGTGCAATCAATTTGGTAAGCAAGAACCGGGCAATGCCGATCAAATCAGTGAGTTTTGTGAAATAAACTATGGTGTCGAATTCCCCATGTTTGGCAAGATAGATGTCAATGGTAAAGACACGCACCCTGTTTTTGAGTACCTCAAGGATGAATTGCCAGGCACTTTGGGCAAAAACATCAAGTGGAACTTCACCAAGTTCTTGATTGGTAAAGACGGTCAGCCCATCAAACGATTTGCGCCAACTACCAAGCCAGCTGACATCAAGAAACACATTGAAAAAGCACTCACAGCTTAATTTAAATAACCAATATCACTCAAAAACGCACCAATAGGTGCGTTTTTTCGTTCATTTTATATCTTATCAGTTCATACCAATGGGAGAGCCTGGTGGCATGGGTTTGATAGATTGTGTGGTGGTTTTCTTTGGGTTTTTGATGAATTGGCCAATGGTTTTTGCTGCGTAACCATTGAATGCTTTGTGACTGCGTTTTTTAGCCAATGATTTTTGTTTTTGTTGTAAGAAGGAAATCATTTGGCTGCGTGCCAGTGGCGACAATTCCTCTGCGGTTGTCGCATGCATCAACTGTTCTAACGTGGTCCAATTGATACCTTGTTGAACCGCTAGGTGGTAATCATTTTTATGTTTTCTCTGCCAGGTACTTTGCCACAATTGTTCCAAAACAGTATTCAATGACGGCATGTTTTGGTCCCGAGCATGGTGCTCAATCAGGCGGTTGATGCGTTGGGGGTTCAATAAGAACTTGAGGGTGTTTTGGGCAGCGGTTTCTGCTACTCCCAAGGCATCGAAGTTAAGCCCTGTGCGGTGTTTGAAATGTTCACGATCGCGATAACTGCCCTCAACCGGAGGCAGTAACAAAGGCAACAACTCCTGGGGCAAAGCCAAGGTCTTTACATCCAAGGTTTTTAACACCGCGCTCAAAGCTTTCTGTTGAGTGGCTGCATCCACTATGGTGGCTGCGACTTGTTCTTCACCTTTGATGGCATAGCGGTAATCAACACCAGCGATTAATTTCACTGCAGCTTCTGTTTGGTAGCGGTGAAACAAGTAGATGGGGACCAAGTATTTTTCCAAACTGGCCACGGTCTGACCTGGTTGAATGGTATCTAAGCCAAAATTTGACAACGCAGTGGATCTGATTTGTAGTACATCCAATAGGCTTTGTGCGGCATCTTTGCCATTGTCCCAAAGGTGTGAGTAGGGGTGTGAACCACCCGCGGCGCGGGCATCTCGATCGGCGATAAACACATGGCCATCGCGTTTGGCTTGTTGTAACAATTGATTCAAGCCTGCAGTTTCATCTTGATTACCGAAGTCTTGATATATATAGGCCAAGGATACTTTGTCCCAATCCCCAATGCCAACGTCATAGGCCTGATTCAAGTCGATTTCACCAGATTCATTCAGTTTGACCAATGGGTGTGGATAATCCATCACCGAGGCGCGATCTTTACTGCTGGCATAAAAATTATGAATCAAACCGATGGTGTGACCCACTTCATGGGCTGATAACTGGCGTAATCGAGCCAAAGCCATTTGTTCGATGTCTTGTTCAAGTTGTTGCGTATTTTTTTCACCGTCATAAGGTGATAACAAACCTTGAGCAATCAGCATGTCCTGTCTGACCCGCAAGGAACCTAAGGTCACATGACCTTTGAGGATTTCACCACTGCGTGGATCAACGATACTGGCGCCATATGACCAGCCTCGAGTGGACCGGTGCACCCATTGAATGGTGTTGTATCTGATGTCCAATGGATCTGCCCCTTCAGGCAACAGTTCAACCCGATAAGCATTTGAATAACCGGCAGCTTCAAAGGCTGCTTGCCACCATTTGGCGCCTTCTAACAATGCCGATCTGACTGGTTCTGGTGTACCCGGGTCCAAATAATAAACAATCGGTTCAACGGCGTCGCTGATTGCAGCCGTTGGGTCCTGTTTCTCTAAACGATGGCGTATCACCCATTGTTTATTCATTGATTCACTCAAAGGCGCAGCATAATCTTTGAAGCTGATGGGTATGGCTCCGGAACGGGGATCAAAGGCGCGAGGTTGGTAGGGTTCTTCTGGTAGTTGTATCAGAGAGTGGTGGGTTTTTAAACTGATGATGTTGCCAGCAGGTGTTACTGAACGCACATGGCGGCCAGGTTTTTTACCTTCAAGCGTAATCATGGCTGACAATTCAGTATTCTGAGGAAAGTTTTTGCTGCTTTCAATCACAATGGCTGATCTGGCTTCATCCAGTTTGAACTGACCTTCTTTCATGGTCTCTAGGCGTTCGGAGATGCCTTGTGAGTCTCTGGTTAGAAAAGCAGTCCAATCAACCAACACCGCATCACTGCTGCTGGCCACCACTTCACCGCCCCACAGCACCGACTGGGCGAAACCATCGGCCACGGCTTGGCGTTCAGCTGGGTTGTCGGAGAAAGCTCGGTAGGCTTGATTCGGCTCAATCATCATGACTTTGTTGCCCAGCCTTTTAAATTGTACCAATGCATAACCGCCGATTTGTCCACGATCCAAACCAACATCATTGGAACCTAAGCCGGATTGTAAAAAGTAGGCATACAATAAATCTTGATTGAATTGGTCTATTTCTAGGTATATCTTTCCTTTGTTTTCATCCCAGTAAAAATCAATGAAGCCGGACTTTTTGACCATCTTTTCAGTGAAACCGCTTATGTCTTTCGGGGCATCCTGTTTTTCTTCGGCCATGAGGGTGCTGCAAAACAGCAACAGGGTCAATAAGATGTGATGTGGCATAAGAATATTTGGTGTGTTTTGAATGATATTTATTGTGCCAAGCTTGGATTCAATTGTCACTGATAAATTTCAGCAGCTGTTAACAAAATCATGATTCGGTTACAATTCGCGCATGAATATTGAAGATAAATTAAAACAACGATCAAAAGAGCAATGTGAACTGTGTCAATCAAGCAATGATTTAGCGGTCTTTCAAGTCGAACCAATTGAGCAAATTGATGTGGAATCTTGTGCTTATTTATGTGCCACCTGTCGCAGTCAAATCAATGACAAGGATTTAACAGAACCCAATCACTGGCGTTGTTTGAATGACAGCATGTGGAGTGAAGTGCCAGCCGTTAAAGTATTGGCTTGGCGCATGTTGACACGACTTTCCGCTGAAGGCTGGCCGCGTGATTTATTGGACATGATGTATTTAGAGGGTGAGCAATTGAAGTGGGCCAAAGCCACAGGAGAGGGTGTAGAGGTAGTGCTGCATACCGATTGTCACGGTGCCAAGCTCGAGGCGGGTGATACGGTCACCTTGGTTAAAGACCTCAAAGTTAAAGGTGGCGGTTTCACTGCCAAACAGGGCACTGCTGTCAGAAACATCGGCCTGGTGCCTGATAATCCTGGTCAGATTGAAGGTAAAGTCGAATCACAGCGCATTGTGATCTTGACTGAATACGTCAAGAAGTCCCATTAAGTCTAAAGGCTCAGAATGACCTAATGCGGGTTATGAGAAATCTTGTTATATCGGCTGAAGGCATGCCATTAAAACCTCGATTGAGCCATTTAATAGTCATCTGAATCATCTTCATAGTAACCAGTGACTGATAAAAAAGAACGCGGAATTTCTTTTTTTCCAGCTATCACGCCACGGCATTTTTTTGCCCCACAATTACATTTGAATTGACGAAACAAGTAGTCTTCTGTGGCACTGTAATCAATGGTGATATAGTCGCCAATTTTGATGTCTTTGATTGCTGTAGCTGTGTGTGCTTTGGTATTGATGGCTGTATTTGGGTCACATGAATGCAAAAAGAATCCTGTGAAGTATTCATCATTCAAATGCTTGTTTTTACCAATTTGAAAAGAGTGTTCACGCATTGAATTTACTACCACTCCCGCCAAATGAGCCATTACTGTTCCTTGTTTAAAATCTCTCAAGCAAACCACACCCTGGCCTGCGATGTGATTTTTAAACTCAATGTTAAAATCCGAAGTTTGTGGAAACATCGGGTCATCACCAAATTCAGATGGATAAATCATTTTAAAAAACCTCTAATTAATAACAATCCAGTTTATGATGACGTTTTTAGTCGTCATGGCACATCGTATTTATACCGTTATTTGTGGTTTTGATACAACTATTTTATGCATCAAAACAGCATTTATTTTTAATCTTTAACTGACACACTTTATCGGGGTTAATATGTGTTCTGGTTAACAATTTATAAAAAGTTAATGACGTATGATGTAAGGTTGTTGACTGTTAATCCATTATGCTAAAACGATTAAAAACAATACTGGCTCTGATGGCTTTGCAGTTGTTCGGTGTTTGCCACGCAATTGATTATCGCGTCGGGCCAGAGCAACCTCTTGCTGCTATCGGTGATGTTCCTTGGGCAAATTTACAAGCCGGTGATCGGGTGTTCATTCATTGGCGTGCCACACCCTACAATGAAAAATGGGTGATCAATGCAGTGGGCACTGAAGAAAACCCCATCCAAGTGATTGGTGTGAATGGACCACAAGGCCAACAGCCAGTGATAGATGGCAATGCGGCCACCACTGTCCCAGGGGTTAACTTCTGGAACGAACGCCGTGGTTTAATTAAAATCGGTGGTTCCAATACCCCCAGTAACGCCATTCCCGAACACATCATCATTGAAAATTTGGATTTACGCTCCGCCAGGCCGCCATTTCAATTCACCAACGATGGAGGTGGCAGTGAAACTTACAGCAACAATGCAGCCAGTGTCTATGTCGAAATAGGGCAACACATCACCATTCGCAATAACACCATCAGAGACTCAGGCAACGGCATATTTGTCGGTGCCAATGGTGGTCAGACCCAAGACATATTGATTCAAAACAATCACATATACGACAACGGCATTGAAGGTCGAATTTTTGAGCATAACACCTACACCGCCGCCATTGGCATCATTTATGAGGGCAACCGCTTTGGTCCTTTAAGAACCGGTGCTTTGGGCAATAACCTGAAAGACCGCTCTGCTGGCTTGGTTGTTCGAAACAATTGGATCAAAGACGGTAACCGCCAATTGGATTTGGTTGATGCTGAGGATTCCAGTGTGCTGGTCAATCATCCCAGCTATGCCACCACCCATGTGTATGGCAATGTGTTGATTGAATCAGAAGGAGAGGGTAATTCGCAAATGGTTCATTATGGTGGTGACAGTGGTACCACCAGTGATTACCGCAAAGGTGATTTATATTTCTACAACAACACCGTATTCTCAAGTCGCAGTGGCAACACCACATTGATGCGCTTATCCACCAATGATGAGACTGCTCACGTGTTCAATAATGTGTATTATGGCACTGCAGCAGGGAGCAATCAGGCTTTGATAGACGGCAACGGGATGATGAACATCCAGCATAATTGGTTCAAAACGGGTTGGCAAGACTGCCACTGTTCGCCCAATGGCAGCATCAATGACTTGGGCAATGTGATTACAGGTTCCGATCCAGGGTTCATCGATTTAAATAACTTGGCGTTCGGTCCATTAAGTGACAGTGAATTAATCAATCAGGGCATGGCTGTATTACCTGAATTGCTGCCTGAGTATGCGCTTGCGTATGAGTACCTCAAACACCAAGCCACCCAAAGCAGGATTCCAAGTGGTGCCGTGGATATTGGCGCCTATGAATTTTGTGGTGAAATCAGTTGTGATTTGATTTTTGAGAATGGCTTTGATTGATTGTTGATTCATGGAAATTAAGCGTGATGATGTGACTGGTTTGAAAGTCATACAACTACTTCAAGAGCACCAAGATCGCATGGCTGATCATTCGCCACCTGAAAGTCGACATGTGCTTGATGTCAAAGCTTTGCAACAAGATAACATCAGTTTTTGGTCATTGTGGCATGCTGATGAGTTACTGGGTTGTGTGGCCTTGAAGCATTGGAGTGATCAATTGGGTGAAATCAAGTCAATGAAAACGGCACCAAGTCACACCAAAAAAGGCGTGGGAAAAAAATTACTACAACACGTTATTGCTGAGGCAAAAAACCGTGGTTATAAGCACTTGAAGCTAGAAACGGGTTCGATGGCATACTTTAAGCCGGCCAGGTCTTTGTACCTTAAATTTGGTTTCAGTTACTGCCAACCCTTTGGGGATTATGTACAAGACCCCAATAATGTCTTTATGGCATTGGACTTGCATCCAGCCAAGTCATCATAAACTCATCAATTCTTTGAATTTCTGAGTTTGGCGACGCGATAATTCAACTGCTTCACTGCCACTGAGTTTGACCCGTATGCCTTGTACCCAAGGTTCTACTTTATCGATGTGTTTGAGGTTGATCAATTGATTGAGATTGGCCCTGAAAAACAGCTCTGGGTCCAAGCGAGCAGCCAAATGATTGAGGGTTTTTGACAGCATCGGTTGATTGTTCTCAAAATAAATTGTGGTGTAGTTGCCATCCACCTCAAACAATCGAATTTCAGCCACATCAACGAACCAACAGGCATCATCATCTATAACAAATACTGAATCTCCTTGGGTCAGCATTGATTTTTGTTGCGCTTGCGTATCAGGTACTTTGATGCGTGTAATGGCGCGGTTTAAGTCATTCGGTTCTATCGGTTTTTGTAGGTAGTCCAGGGCATTGTGCTCGAATGCCCTGATGGCATACTCATCATAAGCAGTGACAAACACCACTTGCGGTATGTCTTCGAGCTGTTGCAACAGTTCAAAACCATCCGTGCCCGGCATTTGTATGTCCAAAAACATCACATCTATGGCATGTTCTTGCAGCTGTTTGATTGCATGAGGCCCTGAGGCAGCCTCTGCCATGACTTTAATCTGTGGGTGGATTTGTAACAGGTGAATCAACTCTTTCCACGCCAGCCTTGAATCCTAAACTGCCATGTCATTGCTCAGTCCTGGGATAAGTAACATGGGTTGCCCTTGACCATGAACTTTAACTTTGAAATCAAATTCACTGGCTTGCAAGTCAGTATAGATTGATATCAATAAAACCAAAAATAAACCAATGATTGCTTTGTTTTTCATATTAATCTCCGATGTGATTTGAATGAATTCATGATACTGATTTATTTCAATCATCAGGCTTATATTGTATGAGTGGTTATTATTCTGGATGAACGGAAAGGTTATTTAAAAAACCAATTAATTAGCTTTTAATGATTGGTTTTATAATAAAAATAACACGTTAATGAGAACTATTTGCAATTGACAATGATTCTCATTAAGAATAAAATGCGCCCATCTTTTCAATATTAAATACTTTAAATATGAAACAACTCTTAAATACAAAATGGAACTTGGCCTTGATCTTGTTAATTTCTGCAGCATCACCTGTACTGATGGCTGAAACACCAGAAAATGAAGTTGACTCAGATGTTACACACAAGGAGATGAACCAATCAGAAACTGATGCAGCTGATTTAGATAACCTAGTGGTGGTTGGAAATTTTCTTTACTCTGACCAAGTGAATGCACTGAAATCACCCACGCCAATCATTGATGTGCCACAGAGCCTGTCCATCACTACAGCTGATGAAATTTCACAACGTGGCTTCACCAGCATCAGTGAAATCATTGATTACACCCCAGGTGTTAACAACTCACAAGGTGAGGGACACCGTGATTCAGTGGTTTTCCGTGGCGTGCGCTCTACGGCTGATTTTTTTATTGATGGTGTGCGAGATGATGTACAGTATTACCGACCGCTGTACAACCTGGAGCAAGTTGAAATATTGCGCGGACCGAATGCGTTGCTGTTTGGTCGAGGTGGTACGGGTGGTATTTTAAACCGAGTGACTAAACAAGGTGTTGTTGGTGATGATTTTACCAACTTACAAACCAGTGTTGATACTTTTGGTGCTTTTGATTTTTGGTTGGACAGTAACTTTTCTGGTCAAGACCATGTTGCTTTTCGCATCAACGCCATGTACGAGAATCTAGATAACCACAGGGACTTTTACGACGGTGAACGTTTGGGCTTCAATCCTACAGCCAAGTTCTTGTTATCAGATTTTTCTACCTTAGACTTGTCCTATGAATACATAGACCACCAGCGTTTCATTGATCGCGGTATCCCAACGGGTACCAATGGACGACCAGTCGAAGCATTTGAGAATATTGTGTTTGCAGATCCAGCGTTGAACACATCAGAATTAGAAGCGCACTTATTCAGAGCTACTCTCCAACACCAGTTCTCTAGCAGCCTCAAGGGTAACTTCAGTGCCTTTTATGGTGACTACGACAAACTCTATCAAAACTTTTACGTATCAGCTTATGATCAAGCCAACAGCCCTAATGCAGTGACTCTGGATGGTTATTTAGACGTCACCAAACGCCAGAACATGATTCTTTCGGGTAATCTGATTGGTGAGTTTTATACCGGTGATGTAATGCACACCTTGGTCGGTGGTATTGAATTCATTGATACTTCATCAGATCAGTTCCGTTTTAACTCATTTTGGGATACTACCCTTGATGATAATGAGGTGTTTTTAGTTAATCGTCCATTGAACCTGAGAGGAGGCATAGGAATCAATGCTGCAGGCAATCCTACCAGCAATGACTTTACCGTTGATTTGAATGACGACACCCGTGTTGACATTGAAGTCTTTTCAGCGTATTTACAAAATGAAATTCAATTAACTGATTATTTGGATGTGGTGCTGGGTGCCCGTTTTGATAGTTTTGATATCGATGTGTTTAATGTAATCAGTGACGAGGTTCGCAGTCGCGAAGACGATGAAGTCTCGCCGCGTTTGGGTTTGATATTTAAGCCGCAAGAAAACATGTCCTTATATGCCAGTTACAGTGAGACTTTTTTGCCCAGAAGCGGTGAACAGTTTGCCAACATCAACGGTGATAACAACCAGTTAGACCCCAATATCTTCACCAACCAAGAAGTGGGTTTTAAATGGGATTTCAATCAAGGTTTGAGTTTGACTGCTGCTGTTTTTGAAATTGAACAATCCTCACCTCAAGTGGCTGATAGTGACCCAGAAACCTTAGATGTGATCGATTCACAAATCAATGGTTTTGAAATTCAGTTGAAAGGTGAAATCAATGACATGTGGTTCATTTCAGCTGGCTACAGTTACTTGGATGGAGAGCAGGTCAATCGAACAGGTGCAATCGGGTTACGACCCAGGGAGTTGCCTGAAAATATGTTTTCATTGTGGAATAATTTCCGCATCACTGACCAATTTGGTTTGGGCTTGGGTATCAATTACCAAGATGAGAGTTTTATCAATAACAGCAACACGGCAATACTGCCAAGTTTCACTCGCATTGATGCAGCTGCTTATTACGATGTTTCTGAAATGCTGAGCTTGCAACTGAACATTGAAAACCTTACTGATGAATTGTACTTTCCCAATGCCCACAGTACCCACCAAGCCACTGTGGCCGCACCTTTGAATGCACGCTTAACAGCCAACTGGCGTTTCTGAACATGTACTTTTAAGCGAAGGGCTGATTCACAGCCTTTCGCATCATGTGGCCGCTTAATTTTTATTGTTTGATGCTGCACCAAACAAGTAGCAGCAAATATTCTTGCTGATCTGAACATTCTGCTACAATCTATTCACCTTCTTATCCAGATGTAGATGAAAGTCACCACAGCAGCAGATAAAGACTTAACCCGAGGTTCTGTCTATAAGCACATGATTCGCATAGGAATTCCTGCCGCCTTAGGCATGGTCTTCAACACCCTTTATAACCTCACTGATAACTGGTTTGCTGGTCAAATTTCGGACATTGCATTGTCTGGACTTTCTATTGCCAGTATCGTTTTTGCCTTGTTTTTGGCCTTGGGTATGGGTCTGCAAAGCGGCACTTCAGCCATGGTGGCTGCAGATTTGGGCAGTAAGAACAAGAAACAAGTGATCGAGTGGTTGAATTGTTCTCATGGCATCACTTGGTTTTTATCATTGCTTATTTTGATCTTGGGCTTATTGTTCGCCCAAGACCTGTTGAGCTTTCTCAGTGATGATGCTCAAATTGTTACGGTGGCATGGGAATACACCTCAGTGATTCTGTGGGGCAATGTGTTCTTTAATTTGACCAGCTGTTTTGCTGGCGCTTTGATTGCGCATGGCAACACCACCAGTTACAGGAATGTGTTGGTGGTTGGGTTCTTTGCCAATTGGCTGTTGAACCCATTGTTTATTTTCGTTTTTGACTTAGGTGCGGCTGGTTTGGCATGGTCAACCTTAATCATAAAAATGGGCTCATCTTTGTATTTATGGAAGGTGTTGATGATTGAAGCTGGGGTATGGTCCAAACCAGCCTATAATTTTGAGCATTGGCGCCAATTAATGGCACAAATCATGCCGGCCAGCATGAACATGCTGACCATCATCATTGGTGGTTTTATCACCATATACTTTATCTCGCAATTTGGTGATTTTCCGGTTGCTGGTTATTCTGTGGGCATCCGCATTGAGCAGTTGTTGTTGATGCCAGCACTGGGTTTAAATGCTTCGGTGATGGCTTTGGTCGGTCAGAATTACGGTGCTGGCAACATTGAAAGGGTCAGAGAAATCTATGCCAAGTCATTGAAAGTGGCCTTATTGATTTCAATTGTCTTTATTCCCACCATGATTTTCTTATCACCTTTGATGATGACCCAGTTCACCGATAACCAAGAAATCATCGGTGTTGGGGTTTACTACCTGCGGGCTGATGCGTTTGCGTTTTTTGGTTACATGATGTTGTTCTGTTCCAACGCGCTGCTACAGGCTGTGAAACAGCCCTTATTTCCGCTGGTTATTGGTATTTTGCGTCAAATGGTGTTACCAATCATCGCCTTTTATCTGCTGATTAACGTGTTGGGTTACGGTTTGTACGCTATTTTTTGGGCCATAGTGACCATTGTCTTACTCAGCGCTGCGGTGGCATGGTTTTATACCAGAGGGAGGCTGGCCTTACTGACGCCAGCAATCAAGCGTGAGAAAATATCAAAAGTAGAATGAGCCCTCACAATTCATGTGGAGATGTGTTGGCTTTTTTCTATGCCCTTAAAGTCCCGGTAAATTCTGAACCAGCCATTCGGTCAATTGAGTGGTGGTCAATGCCCCTGAAACGCGTGCGATTTCTTTACCATGATGAATGATCATTAGAGTTGGAATGGAACGAATGTTATACATGCCAGCAATGTTTTGATTGTGCTCTGTATTGAGCTTTATGAAACAAGCCAGTTTGTCCATATCTGCGGCCATGCTCGCAAAAGTGGGTGCAAACTGTTTACACGGGCCGCACCACTCAGCCCAGAAATCTACCACCACTGGTAAATCATTGTTGCTGACATAAAGATTAAAGTTTTGATTGTTGGCAGCGATTGGACGTTTGGAAAGTACCTGTTCGCCACATTTGCCACAACGGGGTTGGTGATCAAGTTTGGCCTGCGGCACGCGATTTTTTGTGGCGCAATTTGAGCAAACAATCAGTAGGGTGGTTTCAGTCATCATAAATCTCAGGGTGAAGTGAACTAAGCATCATGGCTCAGCGTTTCAAATGCCGGTCAAAGAATTCGACCATCTTCTTGAATGAAAACAACCGAACATCATTACCCTCTGCATCCCAACCATGACTGGTTCCGGGCAGGGTGACCAACTCAAATATTTGTTGTTTTTCAATCAGCTTTTCTATCACTGCTATGGTGTCGGAGTACAACACCACTGGATCTTTGCTGCCATGAATAATCATCAAAGGGTCGACCAAACCGTCGGTGTGATACAGCGGTGATTGGTTTTGGTACCGGTCTGGCTGATCATCGCCGGTGGGCTCACCCATCACCCACATCTGACCTGGGTAGGCATGTGCAACGTTGGTGGCTGGGGCACCAGCAATGCCTGCGGCATAAACTCCAGGTTTTTTAAACAAGGACATCATGGTCATCAGGCCACCATAACTTGAACCCCAAATGCCAACACGATCAGTGGAAACCATACCTTCAGATATAAGATATTTTACGCCACTGTGTAAATCTTCTATATCGATAACGCCATAACCGTAGCGAAGGCCTTGGTTGTGTTTTCTGCCTTGGCCCCAGCTGCCTCTGACATTGACGTTTAAAATGATGTAGCCTTTTGATACCAGGTACTTATCCAAGCCCCAGGTGGGGTGTGATGTGCGCCCTCCGTACTGATTTCTGACGCTGTCAGAATACACCGAACCAACAATCAAAGGGTATTTTTTTGTCGGATTGTAATCGGCCGGCAAGCTCAGTCTGCCCACCAAGTTGGTGCCATCTAAATGACTGGGGAATTCAATGTAACTGATATCAGCCCAAGTATATTGGTCGAATGCGGGCAACGGTGAGTGGGTGATTTGTTTTGATTCATTACTTTGCAAATCAATCACATACAATTCCAATGGTGTGGCATCATTGGAAAAAAGTGTGGCTGTGAAGTTTTGAGCAGGCGACAAATAAAACTCATGGGTGCCAGGTGTGGTTGGGCTGACTCGCTTGATTTCTGTATCAGTCAGAGCCACGCTGTAAATTTGACGTTCTGATAAGTAAGATTTGTTGGCTATGAAATAAATCCTTTTATCCACCTGGCTGACAGCAAACGAGGCAATTTCCCATTCTCCACTGGTAAGCTGAACGGGTTGCTGCGCTGCGGTTTTTTGATGGTAGAGGTGTAAGTAACCGTCTCTGTCTGACAGGATAATTAATCCTTCATCATCTGGCGCCCATGCCACTTGCCAATCAGGTCGCAAGTGTTTGGGATCGTACTCATGATAAAACACCTGTCTATTGGCGGTTTGGGTATCAAACACATAAATGGTGTGGTTTTTGATCAACAAATCAGAACTGTTAATAAACACCGATTGTCCGTCGGCAGAAATACCATAATGCCAAATATAATCACTTGCATTGGGTCGCTCAAAAGTGGTTTTATTGCCGTCAACATTGACCATGCCCAAATGGTACTCAGCAGTTTCGTCACCTGGAAACGCCCTTGTGACACGATCTTTAATAGCGCCATCGGCGGTATAATAATGGATGTCTCGTTCAGGTAAAGGGTTGTAATCGTTGATTTGATAAGCCAGTGATTGACCGTCTTTGGCCCACTTGAAACTGACTATTGGGGCTTTGGGGTTAAGTCCTGATGCCAAGCTAATGGCTGCATTTTGCGCTGCAGTATTCACTGGTCGCAGCCACAGAGACCCTTCGCTGATGAATGCCAGCTGTTTTCCTTGAGGATCAAGGGCCAGATTGCTGATGGTTTTTTTATCTGTTTCAAGCTGAATGGCGTTTTGTTTGTTTTTTTGTGAATACAGTTGGCCATGCAAAACATAGAGAAACTGTTGTTCAGCAGCATTGAGCCAAACCACTTCGCTGATGCCAGCTTCACCACCAGCAATTTTTTGCTCAAGCGCAGCTTCATCTACTTTGTGTGTGAGCTGCCGTTTTTCTCCAGTGACAGTTGAGTAGCTCCAAACGTCTCGAAAGGTAAATCCTTCATCGTTCCATAAAAATGCCAGATGAACACCATCACTGGACCAGGCTGGTTTGACTGGTGTGGTACCAATGATGCTCTGGTCAGCGTAAAGCGCATCTAGATTAAAAATATTGACAGCATCGGTCTGTTTTTTTTGTGACGGGGATTGGCAAGCTGCTGTCATTAATGCAATAAAAACAAGGAAAAGGCTGTTTGCAGTACGTTTTAGTCTCATGATGACATATTTAACTGGGTAAAAGGCGGGATTCATTATAAATCAGAAAGTGATGTCATTAAAACTCAGCATGCTGTTCATTGTGAGCTGTTAGATCTTCGCTTGCTGTTCCCATCAGGCATATTGAGCTGTAATCTAACATGGAAAAAATAATTCGATGTCAGTAAGATGGGGTATCTTATTTTTGGGTTGAATGATTTATGCGGAAATTAAATAACACGCTGGCATTGGCAGTTTTGGTTTTTTTGGTTGGTTGTAAAGACCAATCTGTACCAGACAATGCTGTTGAAACTGATGCAGCATTGGAAGTGGTTGAGGCAGTGCAAAAAGCCGATGAGACAATCACCACCCCGTTGGCTGCCAATTTCGAAACCAGTGCCATCACTTTATTTGCGGCCAGGCCACACTATGCCACTGTCTTGGGTGTGGAGCAGCGACTGGCTGGTGGTTATTACAATGATCGTTTGGATGATTATTCGCCCGAAGCTGAAGCAAAGTTAAGGGCACAAATGCGACGAATCAACCAGCAGTTAGCCAACCTTGAAGTTACTGATCAGGTCGATCTAGACAACAAAAAAGTGATGATGAACTTGAATCGTTATTTTGCTGGGAATGAAAAATTCCCCATCGGTTATATAGACCTTTGGATGGGCTTGACACCTTTTATAGTCAGTCAGATTAATGGCCCCTTGATTGATGTACCCAATTACATGGTTAACAACCATAAAATTAGTACCATCAAAGATGCTGAAGACTACCTCAAACGATTGGATGAATTTGATGCCTTCATGCAAGGTGTGATGGCCAAACTATCGGCAGATGTTGAATCAGGCTGGATTGCCCCTAAAATCATCATCAATAAAACCATTGCAGGCTTGGAGGCCTTTATTGCACCGGAGCCTAAAACGCATCCTTTGTACAAAACCTTCGCCACTCAAGTCGATGCCCTCACTGAGCTTGAAGAGACTGAAAGACAGCGCATGTTGATAGAGGCTGAGGAGCACATAGCCAATAACATTTATGCTGGTTACCGCATGATGATTCAAGCCCAGCAACAATTGTTAGAAAAGGCCACCGATGAATCAGGTATCTGGGCACAACCCAATGGTGACGCGTATTATGCCGATGCGGTAAAAATGCTCGGTGATACCGACTTGACCCCTGAGCAAATCCACCAAGTGGGTTTGGATGAAGTGACCCGCATATCGGCCGAGATGGATGCCATTTTGGTAGCCAATGGTCACACCGAGGGCACGGTTGGTGAACGGATGTTGCAGATCAATGATGATCCGCAGTTTCTTTATGAAGATTCAGAGGCTGGTAGAAATCAGTTATTGGCTGATTTGAATGGTTACATAGAAGAAATTAATGTGCGCATGCCAGAACAGTTTGGCACCAAACCACCGTATGATGTTGAGGTTCGTGCTTTTCCTAAAGCGCGCGAGGCATCAGCACCCGGTGGTATGTATTCTTCACCAAAAATTGATGGTTCCCAGCCGGGTATATATTGGATTAACTTGCGTGACATCAAAGCCAATGCCAAGTTTGATTTAAAAACCCTGACATACCACGAGGCCAACCCTGGCCATCATTGGCAAGTGGCCTTGAATCTGGCGCAAGAAAGTCTACCTATGGTCCGCAGGATTGCTCCTTATAATGCATACGTTGAAGGTTGGGCTTTGTATTCTGAGTTGGTGGCCAAAGAAATGGGCATGTATGATGGTGACCCGTATGGTGATTTAGGTCGTTTGAAGGCTGAGCTGTTTCGCGCAGTGAGGCTGGTGGTTGATACTGGTTTACACCACAAAAAATGGAGCCGCGAAGAGGCCATTCAGTACATGGCCGAAACCACTGGTACTGTTGATTCAGACGTGGTCGCGGAAATTGAACGTTACATGGTTTGGCCTGGGCAAGCATTGGGTTATAAACTGGGTATGATCAAAATAGTTGAACTGCGAGACATGGCGAGAAAGGCATTGGGTGAGTCATTTGATATCAAAGCATTCCATGACTTGGTGTTACTGGGTGGCGCTGTACCGATGGCTGTTTTAGAGGATAATGTCAATGCCTGGGTGGCCAAACAACAAGTACAATAAAATTCCATGGGTGAACAACAAAACTGTCCAAGTTGTGATGAGGTGATAATTGGGCAGTTTTGTCACCAATGTGGTGAAAAACAATTTTCACAGCATGATTTATCAATTTCAAAAGTAGCCAAACATGCCATCGCAGCAGTCACGGACATTGATGGCAAGTGGTTAAAGACCATTAAGTTGTTGTTGACCCAGCCTGGTGTGTTATCGACACATTACCTGTCAGGCATCAGAAAACACCTGCTCACGCCTTTTCAACTGTTGTTATTTTGTAGCATCAAATTCTTCCTGATTGCGGGACTCGTTGGTTATTCGGCCTTTACCACGCCGCTGAAAACTCATTTGAATGCTGAAAACTTCATCCACCAAAAAGTGGCGCAAGAATTGGTCTCTGATCGTTTGAAGCAAACAGGCCAGGATGCAGGCGAGTTTGCTGAAGCATTTAATGATACGGCCGAGTTTCAAGCACGGACATTGGTGATGTTGATGGTACCCATGTTTGCAGTGGTGGTGTTTTTGTTGTATCCAAGCCAATCACATCCAGTGGTTTCAAGTTTGGTATTTGCCACACACGTGTTTGCTTTCATGTTATTACTACAAGCGCTAATGACTCATGTGCTGTTGCAGTCGTTGTTGTATTTGTCTTCCTTCATAGCAGTCTTGCAATCCAGTGGGTATGCTGTTGAACTGATTTATTCATTGCTGATGTTTACGTGTTTTGGGGTTTATTTCTATTTGGCCAGTCGGCGGGTTTATCAAAATAATGTTACCCTTAGTCTGATTAAGGCGCTGGTTTTTACTTTCAGCGTGTATTGGGTATTTATTATTTACCGCATGATACTTTTTTACACCACATTCTACAGTCTTTGAACACAACAGCTGCATTATTAAGGTAATTCAATGTGCAACATGCTGGAACTGGTGGCGCCATCTTTGTTGATATTGACAACATATAAAATGTTGTAGTTTTCATGACTCATGGGTGGGTATTTTGTTTCATCAATCAAACGATTAACCATGTCAGGGATGGTATTGCTGTGGCCAATCACCAGCACTTTTTGGCCGCGTATTTGGTTGATGAATTTCAACACATCAAACGACATCGGATAATACAAGTCTGGTTGCACGGTGCTTGCATCTGCAATAAGCTCAGCGGTCATGATGTTGCGTTTAAAATCTGTGGTAAAAACACGATCAAATTCAATGTGTTGCAATACTTTTTTCCAGTACTTTGCGCGCTCAATACCACGCTCTGAAAGCAATGGGTCTTCAGCAAAATCATCGGTTTTTTCGGTGTGTCTAAGGATGTATATTTGAGTGACATCAGACTCAGATTCCTTAGCAATTTTGGCCGCTTTGATTGCTGCTACTTTGTCATCGGGGAGGTTGCTCATGTAATACATGATGTTCAACGCCATGCTGCCCAATAAAGCACCAATAATCAGCACCAAGAAAAGGCCTTGTATGACTGGGTGTTTTTTACTTTGAGTGGTCGTCATGACGGGCTGCTCAGGAGGCGGTTCAAAACGGTAACCCACTTTATGCACCGTAACAATCAAATCATCACTGATGCCTGCTTTTTTAAAAACTTTCCTTAAGCGGGCTATGGCCGCAGGAATAACCTCGGGAGAAGAGGGTTTGTCCCGCCATATTTGTTCCATAAAATCATCTGTGGTGATGGTTTCGTTGGCGCGTTCAACCATCAACCGCAACACTTCAATTGCTTTGTAGTCAATACTCATTTCGACGCCATTGGAGGTTAATTTGTGGTCGTCGAAATCAATGCTTATGTGCTTTATTTTATATATATTATTCACATCAATGGGATTGTTTTTTTCTTCATTATAAGCCATTTATTAATAACATAACGTGAGGATTTCTCTAACTACAGCAGCTACGAGTTCACGCTGGAGCAGTTTGGGGGGTGATGCTGGTATTCAAAATTTATTCAAATAAATCAATGAAACTGACTCAGTACCTGGATTAACAGCAGATAAACGGCTGTTAGAAAAATGATTGATAACGATACCAAGCTTTTGTTTTGGTGTCAGCTGGTAATCAAACTCAATGCCCGAGCGGAATTGTACCGTGTGCCCCAAATTTAAGAACTGACCATCGTCATACAGGCCGACACCAGAATGTACATCGAAAGTCCAACGGTCTGATAGGTCAATGTCATAACTCAATCCCGAGTAAAAGTAACTGATACCACTGTCACTCCATTGATACCCCAGGGAAGGGGTCAAGGACCATTGAGTGATGGGTGTAAATCTGACCTCTAATCCATAGAAATTGTTTTTAAACTGGTTTTCTCTGAACACATTGATTTGTCCAGCTGATGCGCCCCACCAAGTAGGTTTAAAACTGGCTTTAACTGGGCTCTGAAATATCAGTGTCGATATCAGAAGGGTAAATATGAAGCGTATTTTTTTATGCATCCGTGTCGATTATAGTTAGTTTTAAAAGAACATGAATTGTATTTGAATGGTGTCAATTAATTGTCGTTATGACCTTAATGTTATTTTTTATCTGGCGCTAGAACAGCTTTCTTTAGCCAGTGAATGCTACCGTTTTGCTGATCTGAGCGGTCAAAAATACATTGGTAATTGTTCATAAGTGGCAGTCCGCAGATGGTTTGATTGGGCCATTGAGGCATTTGGTTCATCAACATAAACATCCAATTATCAGGACTTTTGGCGTGTTCCTGCCAATAACATTGTGGCGGTAGCTCTAATTCGATTGATTCAGAATCTGTGCCGACAAATTTAAAGGTCAAAATTGGCCACTGACTGAGATCCAATTGATTGTTTTTATAGGGTTTATTTTGACTGAATGCTTGTTGTGCTGCCTCAAGTGCAGGTCTGAATGTGGGATTGAGTTTTTCAAAACAATTCAATACATATTCATACAGCTGTTTTTGTAGTACCAAAAAACTACAGCCTGAATCTATGATGGCATTAGAGAAAAAACTATTGAGTTTATCAGCCTCTAGCGGTGGTGCCTTACAAGCACCAAAGCCTGCAACACGCACAGCAATTAAATCAGCATTGTAATAAGCATCATGCACCACTGCCATGCTGATTTTTTCTTGTGTGGTGGCTGTCACACCAATCTGGAACAAACCTCGATTCATTGCATGTGCAGCGATTTCATGCTGACTCATGCCTGCTTGGGGTACGTAGACAATGGAGCGATTGGTACTCAGTGCAAATTGGTTGTTGATGATGTTGTTTTCTTCGAAGGCAGTAAAAGTAGGGGTGATGTCATGTTCTGGAAATTGGTGTAAATATTTCTTGAATCCATGAACACCGATTTCCTTTACTTGTTCGGTATATGGCCAGGGATGGGTAGTTTTTTGTGGTGGTATGATTTGCTCAAGTGATGAACTGACATCATAAGCTTTGTTCAAATGGTGATAGGCCAAGCCCCAAATACCATCCGCATTTTGAAAATCATTTTTTGTAGCGCTCTTGGTCAGGGCCAAGGGCGCATCATTGAGTAAATATTGGTCGCTGTGATCAAGCGTTATCTCAGTGCGAATCACCGGTCCGGCCCAGCCACCTTTACCATAAACGACGCTTTGAGCGTATTGGGTTGCTTGTAAAGATTGGTCAGCACCAGCCTGATAAACTTCGGCATCAATGGCCAGGGTGCTGCTGCCCGTATCAAGCAGCACATTTAACTCCGTCTTGTCAGATCCTACCCATATCTTTGTGGTGTAGGCACCCAAAGCCAGTGACAAATTAATCGGTAGTTCTATGGTTGATTTGTTGCCAGCGGACATAACTCAATTATTCGCCAAAAATTCTGAATTTAATTTCTTCAGACATTCGCTCAACGCTCTTTTTACCTTCCTCAATACACCCTTTTGATTTGTGCAGCTCTAACAGCCCAACATCTGTTAACCGTGGCTGCAATAACACATCAGGTGGCTCGCCGGCTAATCTGCTGCGGGTCAAATGCGAGGACATGATGTGAATGGAATTAGAAATCACATCGATGCCTTTGGGTTCTTTGACTTTGCTGCCATCGGCACTGATTAATTTAACGGCTTTCTCAAAGCCCGCTTTGGTTTTGTCCCACAGGCCAGCATCATCCTGATCAGCCAATGGATCCTCAGGTAATGAGTCATCTTCTTCATCTTCATCGCTGACGGCTTTGTAACTGTTAATGATATCGGCATTGAGATTGACTGCAATGACTTTCTCAGCGCCCATGGCGCGACACAAAGAGACGGGTACGGGGTTGACTAAGCCGCCATCAACCAACCACTTGTTACCGTGTTTGACACTGGGAAAAAGTCCCGGAAAAGCCATCGATGACCACAAAGCATCATGCACTGAACCTTCATTCAACCAAACCTCTTTGCCGGTACTTAAGTCGGTTGCCACTGCGCCAAACGGTCTGTCCATGTCTTTGAACTTCAATGATTCAAGGCCAATGGCATGTTCAAAAAGCTTCTTTAACTTCATCGAATTGATGAATCCAGAGGCATTGAAGTTGAGGCTGAGGAAAGAACGAACCTTTGATTCGTTCATTGATAACGCCCATTCCTCTAAGTGGGATAAATTGTTGGTGGCATAACTGGCACCAACCATACTGCCCACAGAACAACCCGCCACAATGTCTGCCTTGATGCCCATCGCCTCCAAAGCTTTAATCACACCGATGTGTGACATGCCTCTGGCAGAGCCACTGCCAAGAGCAAGTCCTACTTTTACACTTGATTTATTCTTCATAATCCCTAATTTAAGTTCTGTTGTTGTGTTTGAGTGTTGTTAACTTAAGACTTTTTATGCGCCAATGGTAACAATCGTTGATACCAGTTGGTTCAGACCGTGTTAACAATTGATTCACAATGCCTTCATGAAACTAGGTTTATTTTAAACATGTTTATTGAGATTATTAATTAATTTTTTAAGACTGTAAAAAACAAATATGATCAGACAATTCAAAGGTTATAAAAGATACATTGTATTTGCGGTAATTGTGGTAATTGCTGCAAGCTATGCCGTCAGCACGTTAGAGACTGGAAGCACTGATAAAAACACCTCAAATCAGGTGTCATCCCCCAATTGATTTCTGCCAACTGGTTGCAGCCAACTGGTTGCAGTTTAATAGATGGTTAATACCATATTTCTTTGATGTGGTTGATCGCGGTGCTCACACAAATAAATTCCCTGCCAAGTGCCCAGTGCCAAACGTCCACCGCTGATTGGTATGGATAATTGACAGCCCATCAGTGAAGATTTTATGTGCGCAGGCATGTCATCATCACCCTCATAGTTATGCCGATAGGGAAAATTCCTAGGTACCAACTTTTCCTCAAAGTTCTTGAAATCCTCACGTACCGTCGGATCGGCATTTTCGTTGATGGTCAGACTGGCCGATGAATGCTGCAAGAATACATGCAACAAACCCACATCAAGCCCAGCCAGAGCTTCTTCAACACACCGATTGATTTGGTCAGTGATTAAATAATATCCACGTCCTGGGGTTTTGATACTGAGGTGAAATTGTTTCATAGGCTTTAGTAGGTTTATTGTTATTCTGAGAAATCTTGATTAATTAAACCTTGTTTATTTGAGGCTTATGTCTTTGAATGATACATGTATATAATAGGAAAAAACAACAGGATGGTTAATCTTTAATGAAGGCTGCACTGGCAACTTTTAAACAATTAAGCACACTTGATCATGCAATGATCAGTCATGAGTCTGAGGCATACATAGAAAAAGCTGCTGATCAATTGGTTGATTGGGTGCTGGCGATGGATTTCAATGATTTACAGTTGGTTGATCAAGTCAGGAATGCCTTATTTGAGTTGGGGGCAGAGGAGCAGGCGGCTTATTGGCAGTTGAATAAGCGCTTGATTCATCCTTTGCAACAATTGATGGCAGATACCGATGCCGGTGGTAAGGTATCAAAGTTACTGGCTCAACTTTCGCAACAGGTGGCTGACATGCAACCTCCTCAACGCAGATTGAGCTGGAGGGAACGTTTTTTGTTGTTGTTTTCTTGGCGAGAATCAGCTTATCAAATGTGGTTGGATAATTTCCCGGAAAAACGCAAAGTGATGGTTGGATTGGTGGAACAGTTAAATGCTGAAAAGCGGCAGTTGATGCGCGACAATCAGATTCTCAACGGCGATCATGAAGCGTTGATGGCGGGTTTGCAAAAACTGACCCAAAGCTTTGATTTCGTGACTGTCTTCGAACAACAACTCAAACTACGCAGCGCAGATACCTTAACAATCAGTGCCCATCACTTAGCGGTCATTGATGATGAATTACTTGGCCCAGTGCAACAACGCTTGATCGACCTACAACAACAATCCTTGATCGCCAGACAAGCGATGATGACCGTAGAATTGATCATCAAACAAAACCAAAGCTTGATCCGTGATATTGACCAAACGGTGATGACCACCACAGCCGCTCTGGATGTGGCAGCTGGTGTGGCGATGGCCAACAACAATCAACGCCAGCAAAAGCATGCCGAGCACTTCAGAATCGATACGGCCAAATTAGAACAAGCCAAAGTATTGATTGATCAGACCCTTGAACACATGCAGCAGGTCAGTGATGACTCAAGCGCAGCGCTGCATGAAATTGAACCAGAAAATAATCAAAATTAATTTCAGCCACTTACTTTTCGGGTAATTTTTTTATTTATTGTTAAGTTTTACAATCATATAAGCCCCTTATTTAATTCATTTTCATACCTGCCTAGATGTCAAATACAGTTCATATGTGACTTCATGCACATTGACATATTATGTCATTGTGACATATTATGTCATCATGCATTGAGCAGATGAAGGAGAGAAAAACGATATGAACACAGAGGATTTTGCCATTAAATTATCTCAACACAGAACCACGGAAGGCTTTACTTTTGATTGCCAAAGAATCACTGGGGAAGTAGAAGTGTTACAGGTTGAGATCAATGGGTTTGATGGTTTTCCGGTGTTTATTACGCAAACTCAATTTCAAATCATTTGTATCATCTATTTATGGACCGAGGATGAAATCAGAGCAGACAGGCGCACTGAGATGTTAGAAATGATGCTTGATACCAGCATTTCAATACCATTGTCATCTTACGCCAGGGTAGGCGATCGGTATGTGCTTTTCGGTGCTTTATCGGTCAGTTCTGAGTTAGATAAAGTGGTGGAAGAGGTGGTGATGTTGAACGAAAACGCTGTTGATGTGGTATCGGCCATGGAGGACTTCTTAAAATGAGTGGTGATAAGAAACGTGCAGGAATGAACATCTTAGATAAGATCATTCAAGTCATCAGAGATGATTCCAGGGCATTGAGTGAAGCGGTTATGGATTCAACTGGTAATAAAATATACGAAAAACAAATTGAAGTGGCCAAAGTTAATTTAAGCAGTGCCAAACATGCCATCAGCGACGCATTGGCCAAAGAATCACAATGCTCTAGAAAAGTTAAGTTGATGAAGTCGCAAGTTGATGAGCATGAGCAGCGCATCATTAAGGCTTTGAGTCAAAATGATGAAATATTGGCTTTTGATTTGGCCACTGAAATGGTTGAACTGGAACAAGACCTGGCAGCCGAGGCGGGCATACTCAAGTCACATGAACTGCACTTAGGTCATTTGACTCGACAAATGGAAAATGCCGAACGTTCATTGAAAGAACTGGAACGGCAGGTGGCAATGGTACAAACCACTGCGGACATCCAAAAGGCGACTGAAGTCATTACCAAAAACTTCAACCAAGCCGACAGCAAAATGTTATCTGCCAAACGATCCTTGGAAAGGATACGCAGAAAACAGCAAAGCCTTGATGAACAATATGAAGTGGATGATGCAATGGTTAATGAGCGCAAGCCAGTGTTGACCGAAAAACATCAGAATGAAGTTTCTGAACAAGTCACGGAAGATGCAGCAGATGTGTTGAAAAGGATCATTGACAAGGAATGATCTGTTGCAACTTTTATTAATGCTTATTTTTGAGTTGAATGAATGAAACCCATGAATCAAATTTATTATCAGGCTAAGGACCATGCAGTTGATGTGTCGACAGGGATTGTTGACAGGGAAATATTGGCTGCATGACTGATAAGAAACAACAAATCTTGAATAAATGGGCCAAGGAGAAGAAAGCGGTGAAGGCCACCCAGGTGGCTTTCGATGTGGGTGAGAAAATCCAATATGTGATCAGAAAAGAAGCTTTAGACAGAAGCATCAACCCGTCTGACAGAATCAGACAAATTCTGGGTCTGAGTGTGTCGCGAAAACCAAAACGACTGCGTCTATCAATCTCACTGTCTGATGATGACATGGCTTTTTTAGCCGAAGCGTATGAATTAGAAACCAATGACCCTGTTGAGGTCAAAAGGCGAGCTGCAGAAAAACTGATTGAGCACGTCAAAAATATTGATGAGGAGCTGTGATGGAAATTTTTTTAACAAACATAACGAGTTTTCCTGTGATTGTGTTTACCTTTTTACTGGCAATCATCATTGTTTACTGGTTATTGGCGATGTTAGGTGCGGTTGATATTGATATGTTTGATGCTGACTTCGATCTTGATGTTGATGTTGACGCAGATATTGAGCTTGATGTAGATGCCGATGTAGGTGCTACGGTAGATCCTGATTTTGACCCTGAAAGTCTCAGAGGGATTACCGGCTTTATGTTGAAATGGGGTCTGACTGGTGTGCCTGTGACTGTGGTGGTCTCGATTTTGGTGGCTTCGGCTTGGTTGATCAGTTACATTTTGGCATCAGTGGTTATGCCACTGATTCCTTTGGCGCTGTTACAGTGGTTGGTTGGTGCGGCTTTGTTATTGGTCAGTTTTGCTTTGGCCATACCAGTCACGGCACAATTCATCAGGCCTCTGAAAAGTGCTTTTGTGTCGTACACGGCCAGAAACAAGGTTTCTTTCATAGGCAGTGAGTGTTTGGTTAAAACGGGCTCTGTCACTGAGAGCTTCGGCCAAGCAGAGTACCAAGATGGTGGCGCAGGGATGCTGTTTGATGTCAGAGCCAAAGTGTCTGATAACATCACCAAAGGTGATTTGGTCATACTGAAATCATACGATGAAGAAGACGGCAGTTACTGGGTCATCAAAGCAGAAGAATTAAATTAAAAATAAATGGTCTGTCTTAAACACAAACCATGAAACAACAAGTAACAACTTCGGTTGTGGACAATATAGCAAAGACTGATAAAGGAGAAATAAACAATGAATAGCGACTTATTAATAGCCATAGCCACCTATGCTGGGGTGGTGGTGTTGGCACTCATCGGGTTGGCCCTGATTGTGATGAAGTTCTACCAAAAGGTAGAGCAGGGTCAGGCCATGATTGTGAACACCATGAAAGAAACACCGGAAGTGACCTTTACGGGTCGCACCGTGTGGCCAGTTATTCATAAAAAGGAATTCATGAACATATCACTCAAGACCATTGAGATTGATCGTCGGGCTCAAGATGGATTGATTTGTAAGGACAACATCAGGGCGGATATCAAGGTAACCTTCTTTGTTCGAGTTAATAAAACCAAAGAAGACGTACTGAAAGTGGCACAAGCGATTGGTTGTGAGCGGGCATCTAAACAAGCCACCATAGAAGAGTTATTCAGTGCCAAGTTCTCAGAAGCTTTAAAAACTGTGGGTAAAAAACTTGAGTTTGAGGAGTTGTATGAAGAACGTGATCGCTTCAGGGATGAAATCATCATGGTCATTGGTAAAGACTTGAATGGTTATGTGTTGGAAGATGCGGCGATTGACTATTTGGAGCAAACGCCGATTTCGTCTTTGGATGAGAACAACATCTTGGATGCCCAGGGTATTCGTAAAATCACTGAGTTAACGGCGAAACAAAAAATCCTCACCAATGAGTTTGAGCGTGAAGAGGAAACCAAAATCAAGAAAAGGGATGTTGAAGCCAGGGAGCGAATTTTAGAGTTGGAACGCATTGAAGCCGATGCAGAGGCCAGGCAGATGCGCGAAATTGCTTCGGTCAAAGCCCGCGAGGAAGCTGAAAAAGAAAAAATTGAAAGTGAAGAACGCCTGAAAGCAGAAACAGCCAGGATTGCTACCGATCAAGAACTGATGGTACTGGAAGAAAACAAACAGCGAGAAGTTGAAGTGGCGGCCAATAACCGCATGCGTGCGGTGGCAATCGAAGAAGAAAAAGTCACTAAGGTTAGACAGTTAGAAATTGTTGGCCGTGAACGTGAAGTGGCGCTGCAAGAAATCAACAAAGAAAAAGACCTTGAGGTTGAAAAGAAAAACATTGCAGATGTGGTGCGTGAACGCATAGCGGTAGAAAAAACAGTGGCTGAGCAAGAAGAAAAAATCAATGAACTGCGGGTGGTGGAAGAAGCCAAACGCAACAAACAAGCTCAGGTGATTGCAGCTGAAGCTTTGGCAGAACAAGATTTAATCAAGGAAATCAAAGCGGCCGAAGCACAAGAAACCACAGCCAAACACCGTGCCAGTGAGCGCATCACTCTGGCTGAGGCGGCACGTGAATCAGCAGCCAAAGAAGCCGATGCCAAAATCAGATTGGCTGAAGGTGTGCGTGAGGAAGCGGCTGCCACTGGTTTGGCAGAAGCCAAAGTCATAGAAGCCAAAGCCGCCGCTCATCAGAAACAAGGTGAGGCAGAAGCGGCTGTGATGGCAGAGAAATTCAAAGCAGAGGCGGTCGGTGCTGAGGATATAGGCATGGCCAATGTGCGGGTGAAAGAAGCGGATGCTCAAGGTGAAGAACAACAAGCCATGGTCGCAGTGAAGATTAAAGTGGCTGAAGCACAAGCCATCGAAGAACGCTATGCGGCAGAAGCACGAGGTTTGAAAGAGAAGTTTGCGGCGCTGGCGACCATGGATGAGACGGTCAGAGAACATGAGGAGTTTCGCATGGGCTTAGACATGTCGCATGTTGAGAACATGAAAGCGATTGAGGCCAATACGGGTATTGCTGAAACCCAAGCCAAAGTACTGGCAGAGGCTTTAAAAGAAGCGAATATCGATATTGTCGGTGGCAATGGTGACTTCTTAGAGAAGTTCATGAGTTCGTTGGCAGTGGGTAAAGCGGTAGATGGTGCCATTGGTAAAAGCGACATCTTACAAGCTGCGGTGGCTAAGGTCATGAGTTTGGGTAACGGTAAGAGTTTTGATAAAGACACCATCACTCAAATGATCAAGAAATTGTCTCGCAACGATGAGCAAGACACCGAAAGTTAAAGTTGATGCATACCAGCAGGGCCAGTTGATTCTGGCTCTGCTGCTGGCAAGGAACGTTTAATTACAGTATTTTGGAGTGAGGCATGGCTGATAACAACAGCACCATCAATCAAGCGGTAGCCAGTGGCGGCTCATATGAGGTCATTCGCAAACGCCTAGAGGAACAAAACAAACAATTAGAACAAAAAATCATTGGCTTGAACCAATTGCGTGAATCAACATTCGGCAAAACGGTACTTGAAGTGGTTGATCGGGTCAGGGTAAGAACAGAAAACAATTGCACACCACGTGATATGGTGCGAATCAATGGACAATTGTTGTTTGGCTACAATGTGTTTATTGGTTTAAAAAAAGCCACCCAAGTAAAGGACGTTTTCGCGCTGTATTCGCTGCATGAAAACGAGGGAAAATTTGAAGTCAAAGCGGAACCATTGGCCGGTTCATTCCTGGCTGACGAGGTTTTTGTTAAACAGTTTTTAGAGCTCTACAGTTACTACAAAAAAGCCGAGTTGATTCAGCTGCGTGTGGTCGATCAAAAACTCTTGGCGGCATTCCAAATTGGCGAAAAAATCGGCGACATCAGGGTATTTCGTTGGGTCATAGGCAACAACGGTGAAGTGCAATACATCGATGATCGCGGTGAGCGCGACATTGAATTACCACCGGCTTATGATTTTGAGTGGCACAAAGCCGAGCGAGACCAATTCGTTCAAGGCCGTCACCCTCATGTATCAATCATGGATGAAGTTTTTGTTGAAACCGTCGGTGGTGATTTGACCATCAAGGTCGAGAATAACACCGAGGATGGTGAGGGTATTTACCAAGAGGCGGTTGATGAACCGAATCAATCTTTGGAAGATGCCGACATCTACTATGCCAAAGTCCATGCCTTGATTTTATTAAAAATCTTGCCTTACAAAGAACAAGATTGGCGTTATTTTGTGTTCAATACCCGCAACAATGAGGTCTTGCGAATAGATGCCTTGGGACATGCTTGTGTGCAGTTGCCAAATGATCATGGCATCATTTTCCCTGGTGGTTACTACTTACAAAGTGGTGAATCCAAAGTCTTTGCTGAAGATGTAGATGGTTTGTTGTTCAAACGGCGCTGGAATGCACCCAATGGCGAAGATGTGCTGTATGTGTTTTATGAAAAGCTGGAAGGAAAACTGGCGCTTTATTCTTACAACACCATCCGCAAGGAATTACAAAATCCCATTTTTGGTCACGGTTATTCATTATATGATGATGGCAAAATGATTATTTTTCGCGCCGAGTCAACTGAGGCGACGCGGATACACCCCATGCAAATCTGGCAAACGCCTTATACCAGTGAGGAATACAGTGCCAGTCAAAGCAAAGATGACAGTGAATTATCAACCATTGGAAATGCGGAATTGGTCCAAGGCATCTCAGAACTATATGGTATTTCCAAACTGATCAGTGAGCAACAACCCAGTGTTCAAGTCTATGAGGATTTGATAAAAAACATCCAGCGGGTGAAGGATGGTTATTATTGGCTGGAAAATTCAGCCGTGGGTGATTTCTCAGAACAGTTGGATTTGATTGGTGAAACATCAGAATTGGTGTTGGACGAGTTTGAAAAGGTCAAATCAATCAATCTACAAAGTGCCAAAGCGTTGAAAGAGGCTCAGCATGACTTACAACAATTACTTCGTGAAATCAAAATTGCTAATTGGGATACGCCAGCACCATTTGTAGATGGTTTGTTGCAGTTAAAACGACAAAAAGGCCACTTGTTGTCATTGCGCGAGTACCGTTATATTGATTTAAGTGCGATTGAAGACTTGTCATTGCAAGTGGATGATGAAATTGAGGCACTGGGTAAAAGAACCATTCAGTTCCTGTCGGATGAACAAGCCATGTTGCATTATGAGCAGGTGGTCGATGAGGTGCACCAAAAAACCGCTGAGATTAAAACAGTCAAAGATTTAAAGCCTTTGTTGGACGAATTGGATGAAATGAGTTTGGGTTTGGATGCACTCTCAGAGGTCATCAACGGTTTAGAAATTGATGATACGCTGCAGAAAACCGCCATATTAGAGTCAGTTTCACAAGTATACTCTCGGATCAATCAAACCAAAGCGCATGCTAAGCTGACCAGCAAGGAGCTGTCAGCAACTGAATCAGTGGCTGAGTTTGGTGCTCAATTGGCAGTCCTTTCGCAAAGCATCACCAGTGGGGTGGCCCTGGCAGAAACGCCTGATGGTTGTGATGAACAGTTGGCGCGTTTGATGGTGTTGTTGGAAGAGCTTGAGGTTAACTTCAGTGAGAACGAAGCCTTTTTAGACCAAATACTGACCAAACGCGAAGAACTACACGAGACCTTTGAAAACAAGAAACAAAGTCTGATTGATCAACGCCAACGCAAAGCCGAGAATGTACAATCTGCAGCCACTCGGGTGTTAAAAAGTATAGAGCGGCGTTCTTTGAAGTTCACCGACAGTGATCAATTGAACACCTATTATTCTTCCGATCCCATGATTCATAAAGTCAAGGAGCTGATCGGTCAGTTGCATGACTTGGATGACAGTGTCAAAGCCGATGACACAGAGGCCAGACTAAAAGCCATCAAAGAGCAGGCCATACGTTCGTTGAGGGACAAGCAGGACATATTTGAAGACGGTGGCAAGAACATTAAATTGGGGAAACACCGTTTCAGCGTCAACACCCAGTCACTTGATTTGACCATTTTGCCAAGGAATGATGCCCTGTATTTTCATTTGTCTGGGACTGATTTTTATGAGCCTGTGAATAACCAAAAGCTACACGATTACAAGGACTTTTGGCCACAAACAATGAGCTCAGAAAATGACTCGGTTTACCGAGCCGAGTATTTGGCTTACAACATTTTTCAAGATGCCATTCAGGGTGAAGCAGGCAGCAGCATAGATCAGTTGGTGTCGTTGGATGAAGAGGCATTGGTTGATTTTGTCAAGGCCTATGCCAACCCGCGTTACCAAGAAGGCTATGAAAAAGGCATCCATGATCATGATGCCAGTAAAATCATCAGCCAATTGCTGCAGATATACCAAACAGCGCCTTTGATGATGTTTGGGCCCAGTGCTCGGGCATTGGCTAGCTATTTTTGGTTGCACAGCAGTGTTAAAAACCAAAAGCACTATACACAGCGCGCTCAAACTGCTAATAAAATTGCCAAAACCTTGGGTGACCGATCTATGTGCCAAGACTTGTATGTTGAATTCAAAGCGGAGATGGACGCCTTTTATCTACAGAATGATTTGCGCTTTAACGCAGCACAAATGCTGTTGGCCGCTGAATTCCTTTTGGCCCATATCGTTGATGATTCACCGACCAAAACATTTCAAGTCTCTAAACATGCGGCAGATTTAGTTAAACAACTGAATGATCATTTGACCGCGGTGGGAGAGGATAAGGCTTTCAAAAATGAGCTGGATGCGCTCAATGATGACCCCAAACAACAGTGGCAATTGATTGGTTATTGGCTCAGTGGCATGATTCGCAAAGACAATGAAATAAATCAGGACATGCTGCGCTTCATCAATGAAGCCACTGTGCTGATTTTGGCAAAACAGGGCAAGGCTTACGATGCTTCGGCATTGGATTTGGCTTGTCAGGTAGACGATCTATTGGGGGATCACAGTCGCATCAAAAATCGCACACTCAAATTTGAGTTCGATGAGTTCATGGAGCGTTTGAGCCATTATCACCAACAACTGGTGCCTGAATACCAAGAATACCGTGAAATGAAACAAACCGTGATGCACGAACAACGTGCACAAATGGCGCTGGAAACTTTCAAAGCCAGACCATTGGCATCGTTCGTGCGTAACCAATTGATCAATCAGTCTTATTTACCCATCATTGGTGATAATTTGGCCAAACAGATGGGCGCCGCCGGACAAAACAAACGCAGTGATTTGATGGGTTTGTTGCTGTTAATATCACCGCCAGGCTACGGCAAAACCACTTTGATGGAGTACACAGCGAACCGTTTGGGTTTGAATTTTATGAAAATCAACTGTCCTTCATTGGGGCATGATGTCAAATCATTGGATCCAGCCAATGCGCCCAATGCAACAGCCAAACAAGAGCTTGAAAAGCTTAATTTAGCATTGGAGATGGGGAATAATGTGATGTTGTATTTGGATGACATCCAGCACACCCATGCCGAGTTCTTGCAGAAATTCATCTCGTTATGTGACGGTACCCGTAAAATCGAAGGGGTGTGGCGCGGCATGAGTAAAACCTATGACATGCGTGGCAAAAAATTCTGTGTGATCATGGCGGGTAATCCGTATACCGAATCAGGTGAAGTCTTTAGGGTTCCTGATATGTTGGCCAATCGGGCCGACGTCTATAACTTAGGTGACATTCTGGGTGGACAAGAGGATGTGTTTGCTATGAGTTACATTGAAAACTCATTGACATCGAATCCGGTGCTGGCTCCTCTGGCACTGCGAGAGATGAATGACTTATACCTGTTGATGGATATGGCCAAAGGCAAAGAAGTGGCTACATCAGATTTGTCTCACAGTTATGCCAGCAGTGAAATCAACGAAATCATTACTGTTTTAAAACACTTGTTCACAGTCCAAGAAGTGATCTTGAAAGTCAATCAAGCGTACATTTCATCTGCTGCGATGGATGACAGGTACCGACAAGAACCACCTTTCAAATTACAGGGCAGTTACCGAAACATGAATAAATTGGCTGAGAAAGTGGTACCAGTGATGGACCAGCATGAACTGCAACAGCTGATAGATGATCATTATGCGGGTGAAGCGCAGCTGTTGACCACTGGGGCTGAGGAAAACTTACTTAAATTGAAAGCACTCAGAGGTACTTTGAATGCTGAAGATGAAGAAAGATGGCAGGCGATCAAAGCAGAATTTAAAATCCGCAACGCTTTGGCTGGAGATGAGGCCGATGGCGCCACCAAGATTGCCAGTCAAATTGGTGCTTTAAAGACCGACATGAGTGAATTGACTGGGCAGTGGATGCAACAATCTCAAGCATCTCAAAGTCAAACTGAACAACAGTTGTCAATTGTCAGCGATCGATTGAGTCAAGCTATAGAGAAACTGAATTTACAAGTCAACGTCTCAAATGAGCCGTTGCCTGGTCTTGATGATGCGATGATTTCACTGTCTGAGACTTTGGAAACATCGTTCGTACCGATTGTGGTAGCGATGAATAAGAAGCTTAATATCAATAATGAGGTACTGGAGCAGGTGACTGAACTGAGTCAAAAAATCAAGAACCTCAGTCTTTCAAAATCCACCAGAACGGTAAACACAACTGAAAGTCAGACGGTCAAAAGCAAAGCTGCCAAACGTTCTGCGATGAACAAGTCAGCGAGCAAAAAGAAAGCAGTAAAAAAAACCACCAAAAAAGAATGATTTGAGGTGCTATTGATTAAAAGAATTCACCGTTAAAACCATCAGCAAAAATCAAATCAGCATCGATGGTTGTTGACTCGGGCAAAATCAAGTCAGTTGGATCGCCGTTATAATTAACATCATTCAGAACCATGCGGTCAATGGCATGGTTCTGGGAGCGGCCAGAAATTTGGATTAAATACAAACCGCTGGTATCAAATCGGGCAAAGATCTCATGGGCATCATTGTCACTGGTGCGGGTGCTCCATTTCCATAAGCCCGAACCACTGCGATAGACTTTAAACCAGCCGTTACTGCCTGACCCCTCAGGCGTGACTTCACCGTCGGCATCGAGGTTAATTGGGCAGTCATTGTTGTTTGGGTCATAGCCTTTGGGACAAACAATGCTGTCGTTGCCTTGTTGGCCGTAATAAGCATCAGCAATGATTCTGAGCCAAGAATCATTGGCATCGGTGTTTGAGTCGCCCTTTGCAATTAAGTTGCGCCAACGAAATTGATAGGTACCTGGGTTTTGGATAAATATCAACACTTCAAACAAGTCCACACCCGGGTTATTGAATTGGTTATTACCAGCATAACGGTGGTAACTGGTCCCTGATATTTCATCGAACACGCTTTCCTCAGACCAGCCATTTGGAATATCTGTTAATGACTCTAATTCAATTATGATTAAGCCGTTTTGTTCAAGGAAAGCTGTTTGTGCATGAACAACATTTATCATAAACATGGCTGTGAATATAACGCCAATGAAGGATATGTTTTTTACCAGCATGATCATTCCATGTGTTGATTAATTAAATCATTATAAGCTGCGTTTGCAATCGGACTGTGAACACGTTCATAAAAAGGTTTGAAGTAACGTGTTTTTAATTATTTTAAAAACGCATTTCTATAAATTGCCCGCAGCGATTAGATACAAATCAATATTTAATCGCTGCAGAGGTTTTTAAAAATCACATCTTAAACAGTCAATCAATTTTGCTTTCACTGCGATTCATCAAGGCACTTGAATAAGTGGCTAATAATCCAGGTTGTGCATTGGCATTTGTATAACGACTGTAGGCAAAAGCAATGAAGGGAAGACCATGGTAATTTTGAGTGGCTTGAGAAAGTTGGTCGATACCGCGGTCATTGACTTGATACTGAATTCTTTCGGTGCGTTTACCTGTATCAAGATTAGGGTTGGATGAAGTGTCCACAAAGTAATGAAAAACATTGTCTCTGGGTTCGCCAGAAATGGTTGAAGGGGGGAAGGTTCGAACGCCATCAATGAAAGGTGGTAGTACTCCTATCATTACAGTGGTATTAACCATGCTGTCAAATTTCAGTGCCGTAAATGAAGGTGGTGGAGGCGGGTCTACAATGGATAAATCCGTAAAATAGAACCTTCCATCGCGATCATACAAACCACTGCGTTCAATCACTGGAACACCAGTATATTGTGAAAAAAAGAATTGGCCCGGTTCCAGTACTGTGTTGAAGTCACTGGTCATAAAAGGTTCTGTGGTGAGATTGTTGTTTAAGTGAAAATTCAATGTTGGAAAACTGATCACCCATTCACTTTTGGCATCAATGAAAGCCTCAAGGGTAAAATCATTACTGGTGCTGGTTTTCATCAACAGGGCGCTGACTGCTTCATAGCCAGTTGGCCAAACTGTTGTGATTAAGTTCCCTTGGTAAAGCACCGAACTGATGTTATCGCCACTGTTCAAATCAGGCAAACCAGAGTTGGGTGCAAAGTGATTGATTGAACCACTTGGAAAAAAGTCATTCAAAGTCACTGATGGTACCTGAAAAGTAAACCCTCTGGCCACATCAAACACCGAAACCTGGCCGGTCAGTCCACCGGACACTGGATTCAAATTATCGGAACTGTCAGATGTCCATACACCACTATCAGTCCAAGCACTGATGATGTTCTGACAATTTTCTTCGGTGGTGATGTCATTGGTGAATGGGTTTGGGAAAAAAAGTTCTGATTCAATGGAGAAGTTGCCCATTTCAATGACTTCAACCATGCCGGTTTGCCAGTCCCAATTAACTGCACTTTCAATATCTGGAGCAACCAAATTGATTACACAGGACTCATCACCGGTCAATAAGTTGATGAATCCATCGGTTTCAACTAAGGCCATGGTCCAAGTATCTTGGGCGCCAAGATAGAGATTAAGAGAATACATGGCATCGCCGCCTTTGCCTTCTCTGATATTGATTTTGACTGCTTTGGCGGTGTTTTGTTCATTACTGATACTGAATAATGTATTCAAATCATTGGCCACTGTAAAATAGGGGAAAACAATGGCTTGGCCTTGGTTGTTTTGGCTGATGTGCACCGCAGCTTGGGTGTTTTGTGTCAAAAACACAGCAGTCAATAAAAGTAACAAATGGAATTTATTTTCTGTTTTCAAAGTCATGTCCTTTTGAATGATTAAGCAAACATTATAGCTTAAGTGATTTTATAAACACTTTAGATAAATGAGACGCAGATAACAAAAAAGGGTAAATAATTTAGCTGCATAAATTTTTTAACGAAAAAATAACTAAAAAGTTAAATGTCTTCAGATGCTAATCTAGTGACAGTCAAACCGTTAGCGATATGCCTGAAGTCGCAGCATTAAAAAGCCCAAGTTAAACCAGCATAAAAGGCCCGGCCTTCGCCACTGTAAAAATAATTGCCATCGCTGCCACCGGCATCTGGGATGGGCAGGGTAGTGCTGATATAGGTTTGGTCATTGAGGTTTTTGGCGTCAAAAAACCAGCTCAGCCCATTGGTTTGGGTGTATGTCACGCTTAAACCTGTGAGCAGGTAGTTTTGGGTTTTGACGGAGTTGGCTAAATCAACATAATAAGCCGAAGGAACCCATTCAATGTTAGGGCTGATGCGCCAACCTGATGGATGTAAATACTCTAAACGCGTTAAAACATAGTGTTCAGGTATGCCAGGAATGCGGTTGTTGTTGAATGTGGGATCATCATCCAGGTTGAATTGGTTGTATTGATAATTACTACTCAGAGTCAGTTCGTCACCTGATGAAATCATGTCTCGATTGAGGCGCCAACTGACAGCGCTTTCCAAGCCCCAGTGTATCGATTGTTCGGCATTGGTGGTGCGGGTGGCGCCATCAGGAAATCGAAAACGAATGAATTCATCTTCTATACGGCTGTAGTACAGGCTCATGTCCCAATTAAAAGTTTCTGTAAAACCACGCGTTCCAACCTCGAAGGTGTCTGCGGATTGGGCTTTGATGCTGTTATTAAATCCCGGTTGATTGCCGTTATTGAGTTCAGCGAATGTGGGTGCTTCAAAACTGCGTGACAAGCTGGTAAACCACTGCTTGTTGGCTTGCGGTTGATAGCGCACAGCGATACGAGGATTTAACTGACTGTAGTCTTTATTGCTGGTGATGCTTTCAGGAAAACTTTCTTTGATTTCGCGTTCAGCCCATACCGCTTGTAGGCCTAAATCCAATGTTAACTGATCACTGTATGTATTTGATAATATTGGTAATTGATAACTGTATGCGGCAGTGGTTGTTTGGGCCTGTTGGAATCTTGTAAGCCGTTCGGCTCCAGGTAAGCCGGCTTCGTTTTCTCGTCGCCGTTCATCTTGGTCACCGGACTGGGTGGTGAGTAGAAGCTGGTGGTTACCGCGTTGGTAATTGAGGTTGATGCCGGCATCATCGGAGTCGCGGTTGATGTAAGTGAAAACTGGGTTGTTTAAGCGCTTTTGCGACCAATATATGGTTGTCTTTAGGTGCTCATTTGCCAGCTGATATGACAAACGAGTTAAAGTCATATCACGGTTGAAATTGCCAAAAATATTGAAGCCTCTTGATTGTCTGGGATCCTCATCGATCAATGTCTGGGAAAGACTGCTGGGTAATTCGGCGTAGGTATTCAGGTGATAGAGACCAATGCGGTGCTGCCAGTTTGATTGACCTTTAATCAGGTGCTGTAAATCAAATCGATTGCTTCTTTGTTGATTTTGAATCCGGAAACCATCTTGTTTGAGTAAACTTGTACGCAGTCTGAAAGCTTGGTTTTCGTTGCCTGTGGTGAATGCGACCATGCCCCGTTGGCTACCGAAGCTGCCTGCAGATAACCGCAGTTCATTGTTTTGGGCCAAATCAGGTAGGGTGGTGCCCAGGTTAATCACACCACCTAAGGTGCTGCCACCTGAAGCCATGCCATTACCTCCCCTAAAGACAGTCACATAATCAATCAGCCAAGGATCAACTGCCTGAAAGTCGAATGAACCATCTGCTGTGTTCAATGGCACACCATCTTGTAATAACAGCAAACCACCACCTTGGAACTGACGTCCCAAGCCGGAACCACGGATTGAAATGCGGGCGCTTTCGGCACCGTTGCGTTGTTGGGCAAATACACCAGGTACAAAGTCTAAGATGTCTTTGATGTTTGCGGCACGCTGGTTGCGCCAATATTCATCGGTATTGATCGATGCACTGCCTGACCATGCATTGATTTTTTTAGCCTCACTTTGTAGCGGTGCAGGAATATCTGGCACATTTTCACTGACCACCAGGTTAGGTTGGCGGGCAACGTTTTCAACATCTTGGTCTTGGTCTGAGGCTTCATCTTGGATGGTTTGAGCCCGTAGGGAATGGCTGCTGCTCAAAAGCAGCACCATCATCAGTGTGGCAGGTTTCATGTTGTCAGGTATTTACTATTACTGGGCTGGTGATATTTTGAGGATTTTGCCCTCAGGGTTGTCGGTGGCCACATAAATGTGTCCTGCTGGGCCTTGTTCGATGGCTCTGATGCGTTGATTTTGATCTTTTAATAAACGTTCTTCTGTGACCACTTTATTGTTGTCATCAAATTTTACCCGATTCAAATGCATCAATTTCAAAGCACCAGTGAAGACATCACCCTGCCAATTTGGGAAGGCATCACCTGTGTAGATGAGCATGCCAGATGTGGCGATGGACGGGTCCCAATAATGCAAAGGCTGTTGCATGCCCTCCATCGCTGTTTTATCGGTGATGGGTGTGCCGCTGTAATTGATGCCGAAGGTGATGGTTGGCCAGCCGTAGTTATTACCGGCTTGGATTAAGTTAATTTCATCACCACCGCGCGGGCCGTGTTCGTTGCCCCACAGCGCACCTGTCTCCGGATGCAGGAAAGCACCTTGAATGTTGCGGTGACCCGAGCTGTAAATGTCCGGCAAGACATTGGGCTTGTTAAGGTATGGGTTGTCAGCTGCTGGCTTGCCATCGGTGTCAATGCGCACCACTTTGCCAAAATGATTACTCAGGTCTTGCACATTATCGCGGTTGCCACGATCACCTAAGGTGACAAATAAGTGCCCGGTCCGGTCAAATACCAGACGTGATCCATAGTGATAACCGGCTTTGAAAGGCTGTGCTTGTTGCCAAATGCTTGTAACATTTTGCAGTCCATTTTTGACCAGTTTGCCTTTGCCAACAGCTGTTCTGGCTTGTCCACCTGTCGCCGATTTGGCGTATGAAAAATAAACCATTTGGTTATTCTCAAAATCAGGGTCAAGTACCACATCCAACAAGCCGCCTTGACCATTGGTGTCGACTTCTGGCAAACCAGTCAATGGCGGGGAAACTTTACCGTCTTTAGCAACTATTCTGAGGTTGCCTTGTTTTTCGGTAACCAACAAACGACCATCAGGCAAGAATGTCATGCCCCAAGGTTGATTCAAACCCTCAGCATAAGTGCTGACTTTAATGGCATGAGAGGCTGAATGGTCCGCATGGTGCGCTGCATAGACATTAGATGCTGCGAAGATGGCTGTGATTAAAAAGGTAGTTGCCTTCATTTTTGATTCCCACATATACAAAATAATAAATCATTTTAAATCAATGACGTGAACAAGATGTAGATGTCATAAGAAAAAAACCAATAGCAGGTGTTAGAATGTGACAAAAAAATAATCTGAGGAAGTAACTATGCATAAAATACCCACACTTTTGGCGCTGATTTTCTGTCTTTCAACTCAAGCAGAAGTGATTCATCTGAAAAACATCAAGGCATACAGCCACAATGGCCAACAATTAGAAGAATTTAATGCGTTGTTATTCGATACAGATACGGGTCAATTGTTAGAGATTAATCCAGATAACCTCAAAGACGCCGTAACAATAAATGGTCAAGGCAAAGCAGTGTTACCTGGTCTGCATGATGCCCATGGCCACATCTTGGAATATGGCTTGTCGCAATTATTGGTCAATGTCCAAGGCATTAAAAGCCTGTCAGGTACCATAAAGACCACCGGTGACTACGCCAATAAAAACCCAGAATATCCTTGGATACTGGGACGGGGTTGGAATCAGGTATTGTGGGCAGGTAAGGCTTTTCCCAGTCGTTATGATTTGGATGAAATTTCTAAAGACAAGCCGATATGGTTGGAACGAGTTGATGGTCATGCTGGATGGGCTAATTCCAAAGCACTGGAAATAGCTGGTATCACCCGCGAATCGGCCAAAGGCGATGATTTGATTCTTAAAGACTCAGAAGGTCTGCCAACTGGCATTTTAATTGATAATGCGATGTACAAGGTCAAAAAACACATTCCCAATGTCTCTACCGAAATGAAACGCAAAGCCATGGATTTGGCACTGAAAGACTTGGCATCAGTTGGTTTAACCTTTGTGCATGATGCCGGCATTGGGCAGGACAGTTATGAAATTTTTACCGATCTAGCGACTGATAACAATTTACCTATTCGAGTTTATGCCATGTTGGCCAGTGGTGCTGAAACCTATGAAAAACTGTTGGCAAAAGGTCAACTGAACATAGAAAATCATTTCATCATTCGTTCAGTTAAGTTGATGATTGATGGTGCATTGGGCAGTTATGGTGCGATGATGCATGAGCCTTATTCTGACAAACCAGAAATGCAAGGTGCCTATGTGCAAACGCCAGAACAAATACAAAACAAACTGGATGCTGTGATCAAAGCTGATTTCCAAGCCAATGTTCACGCCATTGGTGACCGAGGCAATACCGAGGTGATTGATTTGTTAATCAGAAATGGCATGCAAACCTCACAATTAAGACACCGTGTTGAACACGCGCAGATTTTACGCTTGGATGATATCATCAAATTCAAACAACATGGTCTAATCGCCTCGATGCAGCCCACACATGCCACCTCGGACATGAACATGGCTGAAGATCGGGTTGGCAGTGAGCGAATCAAAGGAGCCTATGCCTGGCAGAAGTTATTCGATGCCGGGGTGGTGGTGGCTTCTGGTTCAGATTTTCCGGTTGAATTAATTAACCCCTTTCATGGTTTACACGCAGCTGTCACCCGTCAAAACCACCAAAACCAACCACCGGGTGGTTGGTACAAAGATCAAGCCATGTCAGTAGAACAAGCTTTGCAATCCTTCACCATCAATGCGGCCTTTGCAGCGCATGCAGAGGATTTCTCAGGTTCATTGGAAGTGGGAAAACAGGCAGATTTTATTGTGGTTAATCAAGACATTTTTGTAGTTGACCCTGCAGAAATTTGGAAAACTGAAGTTTTAGAAACCTGGGTGGGTGGCGTTAAAATCTTTAAGAGGGACGTGACAGAATAAACACAGCCACCAAAATCAATACCAGCAATTGTGCGCCTATGGCCCAAACAGGCGCACCCAGGGCATAACTCAAAGGTGGCATAGCAGACAAAACAATAACGGCCACAACCTTGCTGCGACGATCGATCCTACCGCCGTCTTGCCAGTTCCTTATTAGTTTGCCAAAATTACGATGATTCAACAGCCAATCATGTAACCTGGGTGAGGATTTTGCAAATGCTGCCGCTGCTAATAGAATAAATGGCGTGGTTGGTAATAATGGTAGAAACACTCCAAGTATACCCAAGGCCAGACTGAAAATTCCCAGTGTGAACCAAGCAGATTTAATTATCATAGTTTGACTTTCGACAGGTTGTTCCGCACGTAATTAAGTCGTTGTAAGAATATTTTTGCGGTTTGTTGTTGTACAAAATACCCAATCATACGTCCTATAATTGGGGTATTGAAAGTGAAGTGAGAGTGCCAATCAACACGGATGTGATCATCTACAGGTGTGAATTCAATCCAGCCATTGTGGTGGGTAAAGTTGACTTTTGGAGCAATGTCTGTAATCAGATAATCATAGCTTTTCAAGTGTTCATAAGCGGTGATTTTTTCAGTTAGGGTGTATTTTTTGGTACGAATTTTGCGGATGGCTCCTTGGCCATTTTTATGGGGTTTCCCATCTTGAGTCAAACGACATGTCAGGCCCCCACCAGATAAAAAGCTGCGGTGATCGACAATGGCATTGAACACGGTTTTTAGATCTTGATTAAAATTGACTGTGACATGGACCTTTTGCATCTGATTCCCCCGAATCTGTTTCCAACAGTGAGAGTTTAACTCAATTTCTGCTATGATGTTTGTTTTTGACCCTAAATATTATGCAACCCCTGAGCGGTCTAGATTCATCTTTTTTATACCTTGAAACTGACACCCAGCCCATGCATGTGGGCAGTGTTAATGTTTATGAGGGTTCTTTGTCTTTTGAGGACTTCAAAAGTTTTTTGCTTGAACGACTGCCATTGGCACCGCGACTTTTCCAGCGTTTGGTTCAAGTCCCTATGAGCATTGATCACCCTTATTGGGTGGATGACCCAAACTTTGACATTGATATGCATCTGCACCATACCGCTCTACCAAGACCTGGTGACTGGCAGGCCTTGCGTAAATTAGCATCGCGTATTTTTGCGCAGAAATTAGACCGCAATAGGCCTTTGTGGGAGTTTGTTTTTGTTGAAGGCTTAGATCAAATTTCTCAGGTACCTAAGGGGTCGGTTGCTGTTATCAGTAAAATTCATCATGCCGCCATTGATGGTGCGTCAGGCGCAGCCATTATGGGCTTGTTATTTGATGTGACTGAAAAGCCGCGTAAAATTCCAGCCATGCCCTTACCAGATGCTGAAGCACTTCCAGGTGACTTCACGCTGATCAGACGCAGTGCGATGAATTACATCAAGCGACCTTTCAAACTGCCAGGACTTTTGCTTGAGACCGCTAAGTCCACTTGGAAAGCAGGGCGGTTGTCGCGGGTTCAATCCAAAGAAATACCCAGGTCTATTCTTAACGCACCACCCAGCATATTGAATCAACCTGTCACCTCTAAACGGCTTTGGAACAGTACGCTGTTGGATTTACAACGGGTCAAAGATTTGAGGGTGGGGGCCAAAGGCGCCACCCTTAATGACGTGGTTTTGACCATATGCACGGGTGCCTTGCGTCGTTACCTGCATGAAAAAGACGCGCTGCCAGAAAAGCCACTGGTAGCCATGATTCCAGTTTCTACCCGAACTGAAGGAGAACAGGATGATATGGGTAACCAAGTGTCAGCCATGCTGGTGCAACTACCAACAACCGAAGCAGATCCGGTCAAACAACTGCAAAAAGTACATCAGCACACGGACCAAGGTAAAGCTTATCAAAATGCTATTGGCGCCAAACAACTGATTGACTATACCGAATTCATTCCATTTGCATTGGGGTCTGCAGCCACCCGCATGTACACTCGCATGAATGTCAGTAACCACCACCGGCCATTTTTTAATCTAATTATTACCAATGTACCTGGACCTCAGATACCGCTGTATATGAATGGTCATAAAATGTTAGCCAATATGGGTATGGCACCAGTGTTTGACGGCATGGGTTTGATTATGCCAGTATTAAGCTACAACGGCACACTGTCAATCAGCCCAACGGTGGCTGCCAATGTAATGCCAGATGTTGATTTGTTTACTCAGTACATCCGTGAATCTGCCAATGAATTAGAGGCAAATTTACAGGCGTTGTCGCTTAAAAAAGGAAGTAAAAGAAGCAAGAAAAAAGCCAAACCAAAGAATAAAAGTCCAAAAAAATGACCTTACCAACTTCGTTCAATTCACATTTACACCGACCTTCACTGTTCAAAATGGCCTTAGAAGTCCGCACCTTTTTCGAAGCGGGCTCATTTGCTTTGAGTTATCCTTGGCTGCAAGCCGCACCCAAAGGTGACGGTCATCCGGTGTTGGTATTACCTGGCTTTTTGGCCTCTGATTTTTCTACCAAACTATTAAGAACATTTCTCAATAGCCGAAACTACAAGGCCTATGGCTGGTCATTGGGCCGCAACATGGGACGTCACAGTGATCCCCTGACTGCCTGTGGTCCTGCCATCATCAGGCGATTGCAAGACATTCACCAATGGCACGCAGAAAAAGTGACTGTGATTGGGTGGTCATTGGGTGGTATTTATGCCCGTGAATTGGCCCGAGTGCATCCAGAAATGGTGCGTCAAGTGGTGAGCATGGGATCACCTTTTTGTAACAACCAAAGGGCAAATCATGCCACCAAGATTTTTGAAAAAACCAGTGGTTATAAATTATCTGATATGTGTCCCAAATTAATTAAGAACATGCCGACTCCGCCACCGGTGCCCAGTACCTCTTTTTATTCCAAATCAGATGGCATCACAGCGTGGCAGTGTTGTTTAGAACAAGAGTCCAAGTTTACCCAGAATATCGAAGTGGTTTGTAGCCATATGGGCTATGGGCATCACCCAGCGGTGATGTGGGCTTTGGCTGATCGTTTGGCTCAAAAGGACGGTGAATGGCAATTATTCAATCCTAAATTCATCGAAAAATTAATTTACAAGTGAAACTGATAGACTCAAAGAAACAGTTATTTTGAATCCCCGTTAATTTGTGTTGGAAGGGTTTCACAGTGAATCAATCAGTGATGTTGTTTTTCCTGGCTAGGTGAATTTTATGGTAACTGTCTAACAACCGCTGGTGTTTGTCCAAGCCATCTAAGTTCATGTTGGTTTCAGTTAAACCATCGAACTTCACTGAGCCCTGAACTGAGCCAATCACACGGCGCATCACAGCATCGCCAAACATGCGAGTAAGATTGTTTTCAAAATCAGCCAATTGCAGATCTTCATCTAAAGTAATTTCAAGCACGGCTTGCATGGCCTGATAAAACAAATTACGTTCTCGTGTGTTGATGTTGTATTGCAGAAACTCTTCAACCAAATCCAAAGCATCCTCGTGTTCACCAAGGGCCAGGTAAATCAGAATTTTTAACTCCAAAACGGTCAATTGTCCCCAGACTGTATTCTCATCAAATTCAATCCCAATCAAAGTGATGATTTCTGTGTGGTTATCAAGTTGGCTGTCCTCTAATCGATCAACCAAATTAACTAAATTGGTGTCATCAAGGCGGTGGATGTTCAATATGTCTTCACGGTAATCCAGTGCTTTATTGGTGTTATCCCAAATCAAATCTTCTATAGGATAGACCTCTGAATAACCCGGTACCAAAATGCGACAGGCATTGGCACCTAATTGGTCAAAAACCGCAACATAAACTTCATGACCCATATCGTGTAGTAAACTCAGCAAAAAATCACGTTCTACTTTGGTGGAACCACTGAAATCCCAATGATTGAAGTCGTATTCACTGTTGGCACTGAAAAAACGCCACGAAATAACCCCAGTGGAATCAATGAAATGTTCGACAAAATTTTCTGGTTCTTGCACTGCCAATGAGTTAAAGGTAGGCAGAGGCACATCATTCAAGCCCTCAAAGCTGCGGCCTTGAAGTAATTCCGTTAAACTGCGCTCTAAAGCCACTTCAAAACTTGGGTGTGCGCCAAACGAAGCAAATACACCGCCGGTTTTGGGATTCATCAAGGTGACACACATCACTGGAAACTTACCGCCTAATGATGCATCTTTGATGACCAGCGGAAACCCCTGAGCCTCAAGTGCTTTAATGCCTGCCAGAATGCTCGGGTATTGCTCAAGCACTGATTCAGGAACATCAGGTAACACAATTTCTTCTTCAATGATTTGTTTTTTTACGGCACGTTCGAAAATTTCAGATAAACATTGAACCTCCGCCTCGGGCAGGGTGTTACCTGCACTCATGCCATTACTGAGGAACACGTTTTCAATTAAGTTCGAGGGAAAGTAGACGGTGGTAGCATCTGATTGCCTGATATAGGGGATACAACAAATACCGCGTTCTTTCATGCCCGAATTGGTGTCTATTAAATGCGAGCCTTTGAGTTCTCCATCTTCATTGTAGATAGCCAGCGTGTGTGAATCCAAGAGGTCTACAGGTAAGCTGTCATCAGCGTTGAGTGGGAACCATTTTTCGTTGGGGTAGTGAACGAATTCGCTGCCAGCAATTTCAGGTCCAAAGTACTGGTCATTGTAAAAGAAATTACAGCTTAAACGCTCAATATACTCGCCCAAAGCAGAGCATAAGGCTGATTCTTTGCTGGCGCCTTTGCCGTTGGTGAAACACATCGGCGATGCGGCATCACGGATATTCAATGACCACACATTGGGTACAATATTGCGCCATGAGGCCACCTCGATTTTAATGCCCAAACCAGCCAGCAGTGAGGTCATATTCGCTATGGTTTGTTCTAGAGGGAGGTCTTTACCCAGTATAAAAGTCTCGTTCGCTTGATCTACATCCACCATCAGCATGGCATCGGTGTCATCTGCTAAAGAGTCAACCAGCTCAACTTGAAAATCCGGACCGCTTTGTACCACTTTTTTAACTGTACAGCGATCAATTGAACGCAGAATGCCTTTGCGGTCTTTATCAGAAATGTCCTCTGGTAATTCAACTTGAATTTTGAAGACTTGATTGTATCGATTCTCAGGATCTACGATGTTGTTTTGTGACAATCGAATGTTATCTGTGGGGATGTCACGGGCGTTACAATAAACCTTAACAAAATAAGCCGCACACAAGGCCGAGGAGGCCAAAAAATAGTCAAATGGCCCAGGTGCTGATCCATCGCCTTTGTATCTGATGGGCTGGTCAGAGACTACATTGAAGTCATCAAATAGAGCTTCTAAGCGCAGGTTGTCGAGGTAGTTGACTTTTATTTCCATAAATACTTGTATTTTTTGGCTGTTGTTACTTTAGCATCAATTCATACATATCGTTTATTTATGAAGCTTCTTTAATGCCTTGTCTTTCCAAGTAATCACTGTAAGTGCCCCTGAAATCAACCACTTCATGAGGCAGTAATTCCATCACACGGGTAGCGATAGATGAAACAAATTGGCGATCATGTGAGACAAATATCAGCGTGCCATCGTAATTTTCCAAGGCCAAATTCAATGACTCAATAGATTCCATGTCTAAGTGGTTGGTGGGTTCATCCATAATAATAACATTGGGTTTTTCCAACATCAATTTGCCAAACATCAAACGGCCTTTCTCACCACCTGATAAGACACTGACTTTCTTCGCTGAGTCTTCTTTTGAGAACAGCATACGACCCATCACCGAGCGTATGGCTTGCTCATCGTCTTCGGGCTTTTTGAATTGTTCCATCCATTGGTAGGCGGTGATGTCTTGTTTGAAAGCACCCATGTTGTCTTGTTTGAAATAAGCGATGTCAACATTTTCTGACCATTTGACTTCACCGGAATCAGGCGAAATGGTATCAGTGATGCAGTTTAAAAATGTGGTTTTGCCGATGCCATTGGCACCTATCACGGCCAAGCGTTCGCCCACCTCTAATAATAAGTCGACATCTTTAAACAAAGTGTTTTTATCAAAAGACTTGCTTAAGCCTTTGATGTTTATTGCATTTCTGAATAATTTTTTCTCTTGTTTGAAGACAATATAAGGGTTCACTCGAGAGGAAGGTTTGATGTGTTCCAATTGGATTTTATCCAATTGTTTTTGTCTTGATGTAGCTTGCTTGGCTTTAGAAGCGTTGGCTGAAAACCTTGAAACAAAGCTTTGTAATTCTGCTATTTGGGCTTTCTTCTTGGCATTTTCTGCATATTGTTTTTCTCTGGCTTGTGTCGCTGCTGTCATGTATTCATCGTAATTGCCTGGGAACATGCGCAACTCACCATAATCAAGGTCTGCCATGTGTGTGCAGACTGAATTTAAAAAGTGTCGATCATGTGAAATGATGATCATGGTCGATTTTCTGGCATTCAGGGTGTCTTCCAACCAACGAATGGTATTGATGTCCAGGTTATTTGTTGGCTCATCTAACAGTAAAATATCGGGATCAGCAAATAAAGCTTGTGCAAGCAATACACGTAATTTCCAGCCTGGTGCTACCTCAGACATGGGGCCAAAATGCTGTTCTTCAGGAATTTCCAGACCCAATAACAATTCGCCGGCACGGGCTTCAGCAGAATAACCATCCATTTCAGCAAAGGTGTTTTCTAATTCACCCACCAGCATGCCTTCTTCATCTGACATTTCTGGTAAGGCGTATATGCGATCGCGTTCTGCTTTGACTTCCCACAGTTCTTTGTGACCCATGATAACGGTATCAATCACTGAGAATTCTTCAAAAGCATATTGGTCCTGACCCAAAACACCGATGCGCTCATCGGGGTCGTAACTGACATTACCTGATGAGGGTGCCAGTTCACCGGTCAGAATTTTCATAAAGGTTGATTTACCACAACCGTTGGCGCCTATTAGGCCATAGCGGTTGCCATTACCAAACTTAATAGAAATGTTTTCAAATAATGGCTTAGAGCCAAACTGCATGGTGATGTTAGCTGTAGAGATCATGTGGTGTTTTTTTTGAAGATAAAAAGCAGGCGCGATTATAGCCGCATGTGGCCAAGAATGCTGATGAATTGTGGTAATAGTTAGAAAATAGGGCTTTAAATTTTCCGCTTAACGGTATTTGTTTTCGAATTGAAAGATATTTGTTGGTTTTATTATGCTGTTATTATTACCCAGCATGAATTATTATGTTTAAAAAATGTATACACTTTAAAAAGAGGGTAGTATGAAAACACAAATAAAAATTTTACTGATTGTCGTGGGTTGTTGGGTTTTGAATTCAGAATCAAGCGCATTCGCTAGTGGTGCTGGTACCTGTGATGTGGTTGCCAATTTTTCAACCATCACTGGCATGCAATCCAGAACCAGAAATCAAAATACCGGAGGCTATGTATTGTCATCGAATGTTTCCGAATATAACGTTTTTGAACACGTCGAGATCACCCTGACCGCAACGGGTGCAGGCAATCAAGCCACTTATACTGGTATTGTGATCTCAGTGGTCGATGGCAAAGGCCAGAAAGTCGGTACTTTTAACTTTGATGATGAAACTGAAGTGAGGGACTGTGGTGGCAGCGCCATGATGGCAGCCACCCATACCAGCAGCCATGGTAATGTGGGCTCAAGAACATTGTTTTGGATTCCACCAACAGAGCCAGTTGGTGAAGTCTATGTTTTAGCCTATGTGCTCTCTGGTGCGAGAGGTAACCAGTCTTCACAAGAGTTTTATCGTTTGGTCCGTAATGATGGCGCCATAATCATTACTGAGAGTGATGTGATTTTCCTCAATAGTTTTGATTGAGGCATTTATAGTTAAATTCAATCCTGTAAAAGTTTGATTTAAATCAAATTACGGCTTAATGGTTGAAAAGCTGTTGCTGGATTTGTGTTATTTTATTTGGTAATTGAATTCAATCTAAGGCATGTCTGAAGCAAATAATCACAGCACTTCCAATGAACCACAAGCCAGCAGTGAGTATGTTCAACCGATTGTTGCTCCATGTCGTAAAGTACCAACAACGGCCCCTTTTGTTTGGTTGAAAAAAGGTTGGAAGGACTTGGTGCAAGTACCAAAGATAAGCTTGGCTTATGGTGTAATTATGATGTTGATCAGCGTTTTTATTACGTGGGTGGCCTATCAAGCACATTCAATTGTGTTGGCCATTGCAATCACCGCTGGTTTTTTCTTTTTGGGGCCAATCATTGCCATTGGCTTGTATTCACTCAGTCGACAAATCAGTAATCAGGTTGAGCCTCAGTTTTTTAGGTGTTTGCGGGAAGGGCAAAAAAACCTCGGGAATGAGATGGTTTTATCATTCATGTTTTTGATTGTGTTTTTAATATGGGCCAGGGCAGCGAGCATGCTGCACATTTTCTTTCCCAGTTCCATGCAATTTGAAGACTGGGTGATGTTTTTGAGTGTTGGCAGTGCTGTTGGGGCGATATTTGCAGGAATTATTTTTTGTGTGGGGGCTTTTTCTATTCCCATGCTGATGGACCGCAAAGTGGATACAGTAACCGCGGTAGTAACATCCATCAATGCCGTGTTGAAAAATAAATTGACCATGCTGGTTTGGGGTTTATTGATTGTGGTTCTGGTGGTGATAGGAATTTTAACTTTTTATTTGGGATTCATTGTTTTATTGCCGCTGGTGGGACATGCCACTTGGCATGCTTATAAAGAAACCATTGATGCTGACGCTTGGGAATTAGGACCAGGCTTGGGTGGGCCCAAGCAAAAATAAAGGGGATTAAAAAAACCAGCTTTTTAGCTGGTTTTTTTATTTGATTGTTTACTTATTTATTTGGGTTCTAACCTGACTGCACCATCTAATCTGATGGTTGAACCATTTAAGTATGTATTCTCGATGATATGCTCTGCCATACGAGCAAATTCAGATGGCTCACCCAGTCTCGATGGGAAAGGCACTGAAGCACCCAAAGCGGCTTTGATTTCATCTGGTAGGCCAGCCACCATTGGGGTCAAAAACACCCCAGGTGCAATGGTCATGACTCGTATGCCAAAACGAGTTAATTCACGCGCCATAGGCAAAGTCATACCGACAATGCCACCCTTACTGGCAGAATAGGCTGCTTGGCCAATTTGGCCTTCATAGGCAGCAACCGATGCGGTGTTGATGATCACACCCCTTTGCCCATCTTGATCTGCATCGTTATGTTGCATCAAAAAAGCCGCGGCTTTCGATAAATTAAAACTGCCAACTAAGTTGACCTGGATGGCCTTGTTGAAATGGCTTAAGGCCATAGGCTCTTCACGGCCCAATACCCGACCACCTGCCAAAACACCAGCACAATTAATAACCACATTTAAACCGTCAGAGAATGCCTTTGCGGCGTCACATGCGGTTTTAATTTCGGCTTCGTTGCTGACATCAGCTTTAACAAAGTGGGCATGTTCTTTACCCAAATTAGCGACTGCCTCATCGCCAGCTTGTTGATTGATGTCGATCAAGGTGACTTGACCACCATGATTGACAATGTGTTCGGCACAGGCAAACCCGAGGCCTGATGCGCCACCTGATATGATTGCTTTGGTATCTGATAGATTCATGTTTAATTGATTATTTTGGTTAAAGTTAATGGCTCAGTGGATGCATAAAATAGCACAAACAATCAAGCCTTATGGCGTGGATGCTTTGAGTGATCATCGCTGGCACCACTTTTTGTTTGAGCCTGATTTCATTTTCTGTTTGTTCGAAATACCGGTCAGTGATGTCATGTCCTATTTGATCAGTCACGGTGAACGGCATGGGTACTTGCTTGTTGTTGGTTTTGCCAAACACAGTGCCTGCCTCAATCAAATGAAAATTGAGGTAGTCGAGATCATCATTGATTAAGAAATCAACCTCATCAACAGTTTCACCGGCTATGCCAATACTGACTTCTGGTTTGATTTTTACGGTTGAAAAAATATTCAAAACTTGTTGGTGTTCCGCAACACCAGGTATGGTTTTTAAGGAAGAAAGTTGAATTAGGTTCTCTAAAAAAGTATGTGTTTGTTCTATGCCATCAGCCGTTCCTGACATGCCACATTCAATGGTAACTGATGGGCAAAACTGAGCAAAGGCGCCAGACTGGATGCCATCTGGGCTGGTGAAGTGAATGATCGTTTCAGAAAATAATGATGCCAAATTTACAAACTCACCATTGAGGGAATTGATGCCTGCATAATGTGGGTTCCGTCCTGAATTATTATGGATATCAATACTGGCGAAAGGTTTAATTCCCGCCATCATGTCAGTGATGAAAGCCATTTTTTCTGCTGTGGCGTTTTTTTGTCGGTGTAAACCAGGCCAGCAGCGATTAAAGTCGGGCTGGTCGTCCAGTTGGCGTAAGTTTTTAGCAGCAGCTTCAACATTACCGAACAATAAATAAATGCTTCTTGGTAGTTGAGATTTATGGTTTTTTATCAATGCTTTCATGGCATCCCAGCCCGTGGTCTCATCTCCATGCTGCAGTATAGAGACAAACAATGGCCGTTCGATGCGTCCATTGATACGAACCAAAGTGTGATTGTCTAAAAATTGATGTAAATCTTTAGCATCAACATCCAGAATACCAGTCGGTAATTGGTCAAGAATATTTATCATCTTTATTGATTACAAGTCTTTGTTGTGTGTCGTGAAATTTCAGCTGATAGTCAACCCAACTAACAGGGAAGCCCTGGTAAGGGGTTGTTGAACATGGTTGGATTTGGTTTTATGGCAATGAAATCAGATGAAGCCCCTCAGCATCCTTTAATAATCAATGTTCAAAACAGCTAAGCGATGATAGACAAGGTCTTGTGGTAAGTCAATGAATATTGAATATTGGTCCACTAATCACCCGAGAATGGCTTAATGGCATCGTAGTTCAGATTGATTAAAAAAATGACTTGAAATTTAGTTCGTTAGCCTCCAACATTCTCATGGTTTAATCGGTCGCTCATTGTAATGGGTGGTCACAATGCGTGCGCAGCTTAATTCATTTTATTATGTATTGTTGTTGCTGTTTGTTTATCAATAGAGATGAGACGGAAAGACATGATTGAATGTTTGAATTTAACTAAAAAATTTGGTCATTTTACTGCAGTCAATGATTTGTCATTTACTGCAAATAAAGGCCAAGTTTTGGGCTTTTTGGGCCCTAATGGAGCGGGGAAATCAACCACCATGAAAATGGTGACAGGTTTTCTAGAACCCACAGCAGGTCACATAAAAGTTTGTGGTACTGACATCAAACAAGATCCAATAGCTGTTAAACAAAAGATTGGTTACTTGCCTGAAGGCGCCCCCAGTTATGGTGAAATGGAGGTAGGACAATTCCTACATTTCGTTGCTAACCTGAGGAACATCAAAGCCAACTTGCTTAAATCATCTGTGGATTCTGTGGTTCAGCGGGTGAATTTGGAAAAGGTGTTTTACCAAAAAATTGAAACCTTATCTAAAGGTTTCAAAAGACGGGTTGGTTTGGCTCAAGCCATCATTCATGACCCAGAAGTTTTGATCATGGATGAGCCCACCGATGGCCTTGATCCCAATCAAAAACACCAAGTGCGTGCGCTCATCACCAACATGTCAAAAGATAAAACCATTATTTTATCAACACATATTTTAGAAGAAGTTCACGCAGTCTGTGATCGAGCGATCATCATTGCAGGCGGGGAGATAGTGGCAGATAACTCGCCAAGTGAAATGGAGAAAATGTCTCGTTATCACCATGCCGTGAGTTTTGTGTCAGATTTAGATACTGGCTTGTTGAATAAAATCAAGAATATGAATTGTGTGTTAGATGTCGATTATGATGCCAGATTAAAAGAGACAACGGTATTTCCAACACAAGGTTTGTTTATCTTTGATGAAATCAGTGACTTCCTTCGTAAAGAAGCCATACAAGTAAAGAGTTTAAAAATGGAAGCTGGTCGACTTGATGAAGTGTTCAGAAACATCACCCAGACAGTTGGTGAGCGGGAGGTGTTGAAATGAGTGCGATCAGTTCAATCATGAAACGAGAACTGCAAAGTTATTTTGCTACCCCAATTGCATATGTATTCATTGTGATATTTTTAATCATGAGCGGTGTTTTTGGTTTTTATTTTGGTAACTTGTATGAACGAGGGCAAGCTGATTTGATTCCGTTTTTTAATTTCCATCCCTGGCTGTATTTGTTTTTAGTCCCAGCGGTGGCCATGCGGTTGTGGTCCGAGGAACGTAACAGTGGTAACATCGAACTGCTGATGACGCTACCGGTGAGGAAAATGGATTGGGTGCTGGGTAAATTTTTTGCAGCATGGATTTTTATCGGCATAGCACTGTTGTTGACTTTTCCAATGGTTATATCAATCAATTATTTAGGCAACCCAGATAATGGATTGATTGTGGCCAGTTACATGGGCAGTTTATTACTTGCCGGTGGTTTCTTGGCCATTGGTAGCTGTATTTCTGCGGCGACTAAAAATCAAGTCATAGCGTTCATCCTCAGTGTGGTGGTTTGTTTTTTGTTTTTATTATCTGGCTTTCCTATGGTTTTGAACTTTTTCAAAGTGTTCATGCCACAAGTGATTGTAGATGCCATAGCTTCTACCAGTTTCTTGACTCATTTTGACTCAATTACCAAGGGTGTTTTGGACTTGGGGGATATCACCTATTTTGGTATGACCATCGCATTGTGGCTGTATGCGACTTCCTTAATAATTGACATGAAAAAGGCTGATTAAATCATGAAAAATCAAACACATAAAGTACAGTTGTTGATATTGGCAGTGATCTTTTTATTGGTTTCTGTGATCATCAATCAAAGCGGCATATTCTCTAAACTCAGGGTTGATTTAACTGAAAATGATTTGTTCACTCTGAATGAGGGAAGCATTAACATCCTACAAAACATTGATGAGAAAATTCATTTGCGATTGTTTTACTCTGACCAGGCGACAGAAAATATTCCTTTGCTGCGGACATACCACCGTCGTGTGGTAGATTTTTTACAAGAGTTGGCACGATATGGGTCTGGCAAATTGAAAATTACCATGGTAGATCCTGTGAGCTTCTCGGAAGAGGAAGACCAAGCTTCACAATATGGTTTGCAACCCTTGCCTGTGGGTGAGGGGGGGGAAAATGTTTTCTTTGGCATCGCAGCGACCAACGCTTTGGATGACGTTGAAATCATTCCTTTTTTACAACCCGACCGTGAAGCCTTCTTGGAATATGATGTGGCTCAGTTGATTTACAATTTGAATAACCCAGCGAAACGCAAAGTTGGTGTCATGAGTGATTTACCTTTGTTGGGCTCTTTTGATCCTCAAGCAGGCCAAATACCCGGACAGATCATATTTGAACAGCTCAGGGAGATGTATGAAATTGTGCCAATAGAAACCACTGCAACCACATTTGATGACGTGGATTTACTGTTGGTGGTTCATCCGAAAAACTTAACCGAAGGCACGCTGTTTGCCATTGATCAGTTCGTTATGAATGGCGGTCGTTTGCTGGCGTTTGTTGATCCCATGGCACAGGCTGAAGAAATACCGGCTGACCCGCAGAATCCAATGGCGCAAATTCAAGCAGACCGATCATCAGATTTAGCAGTTTTGTTTGCTGCTTGGGGGATTGGCTTTGATAAAAACCAAGTGATTTTAGACAATCAACAAGCAGTGTCTATTCAATCGGGTCAAGGCCAAACCATCAGGCATTTGGGGATCAATTCATGGAATCAAAGTAGCTTTAATCAATCTGACATAGTGACTTCTGATTTGACTTCTTTGAATACCGCTTTGGCTGGTGCGCTGACTGCTGAAGGTGATAAATTATTACCTATTTTGACCAGCTCAACCCAGTCGATGTTGACAGCCAATGATGCCATGTCTTTGTTGTTTAACCCTAATGCCTTGTTTCAGAACTTCAATCCAGATGATCAATCCCATGTCATTGCTGCACGCGTGAATGGTGGCTTGGATACGGCATTTCCATCTGGCATTGAGGGTGAAACTGAATTGATAACCAGAGTCGATCAGGCCAACGTGGTCATTTTCGCCGATGTTGATGTGTTATTTGACCGCATGTGGGTCCGTGCTCAAAACTTTTTTGGTCGCCAAATATATTCAAATTTCGCAGATAACGGTACTTTAATCAATAACTTAATTGATAACATGACAGGCAGTGCCGATTTGATTCAAGTTCGTGCCAGAGGGACTTCTAATCGACCTTTTGATAAGGTTCTAGAAATTCAACGCCGCAGTGAACAAAAGTACCGTGAGACTGAAAACCAGTTGATGCAACAACTGCGTGAAACTGAATCCAAGCTCAATGAGCTACAAAGCATCAAAGGGCAAGAAAATCAGTTAATAATCAGTCAAGAACAGCAGCAAGAAATAGCTAAGTTCAAACAACGTAAGTTGGAAGTGCGCAAATCACTGCGTGAAGTGAAACGAAATTTAAATAAAGACATAGAGGAACTGGGTACTGAGTTGAAATTCATCAATATTGCCCTAGTGCCTATGCTATTGACATTGGTCATTGTGTTTTTGTCCTGGAGAAAATCAAAGCGGAAGGAGCGAGCCTATGTTTAATCACATGAAAGGTCTATTAGGGTTGTTGATTGTTTTGACTGGTTTGGCTTATTGGCTCAGTCAAAAAGACCCCTCTGGCGGACAAGTTGAACAACCGTTGGTGCCTGATTGGCAAGCTGATTTGAGTCAGCTCAGTGTGGTTGATCAAGTGTCGTTGAGCAAAGCTGGAGAAACAATTAATTTAGCTAAAGGTGCTGATGGATGGGTTCTCAATGATGGTTTTTACGCCACTGTGGAGCCCTTGTATGAATTATTACAAGGCATCAGTCGAGCGGTCATTGTGGAAGCGAAAACTGCCAATCCAGAGAACCATGAATTGTTAGAATTATCAGCCCAAGATTTGGTGGTAAAAATATCTGCCGGAGATGAACAGATTTTGGCTTTAAATATTGGCAAAACAACTGCTGCCGGCCATGTCTTTGTCAGGCGAGTTGATGAAGATCAAACTTACACTGTCAGTGGCCTCAAGCCAGTGAGGTTTAATACAGATTCATGGCAATTGAAAACCGTTCTTGATGTCGATGCCAGTGATATACAAGCAGTTAAACTGACACCACACACTGAAGATTCAATATCTGTGCTTCGAGAAGCAGCAACTGGTGAATGGCAAATAGAAAATATGCCTGAAGGGTACCAGCTCAAAGCCAATGCCTACTTGGAGCAATTGAGTGCTTCACTCAGTCGATTCATCGTGGATGATGCTCTGGTCAAAGATACCGATGAATTGAATGAAATGATGTCGGCGGAATATGTCCTGAGTAATGGTGATATTATTAAGTTGCAAGTTTACCAAGGTGATGAAGAATATTTTGTTACCATACATTCAGATGCTTACCCACAATATCAGAATTGGATGATGAAAATTGCCGAATATAAATTCACTTCTTTGAATCGCAGTTTGACAGAATTCATCGAACCTTCACCATCAGTGGGGGCTACTGGTGTCAGCCAGTCTCCAGAATCAAGCGGGTTACCGCTTGAATAGGTCTGCATTATTTATGGTTGTGGCAGCAGTCTATGGTTTGACTGCTGTCATTTTAGGTGCTTTGGGCACCCATGCATTTGGTTTGGTTCTTGGAAGCCGGGAAGCGGCTTTGTTTCAACATGCTTTTATTTATCAACTGGTGCATGCTTTGTTGTTGTTTGGGGTTGGCACTCAGTTGCATCACGGTCCCTGGGTTAGGTATGCTGCTTGGTCATTGACTTTAGGTGTTCTGGGCTTTTGTGGCGGCCTGTATCTGTTGGTTTTCGTCGGCAAAACCAACTTTTCGTGGATTACACCTGTGGGCGGCAGCCTGATTATTCTGGCATGGCTGAATTTAGTGATTCATGGAATTTTGAAGTTTAAAAGCAGTGGCAATGAATACAAACCCTAGAGCTTGATTGAATTACTTTGTAAAAGTCACACTTATTGATGAGGTCTCATGTGGCGCATTGATTTTCATTAAATTTTCGTTAAAAAATGGCAGTTCAAAGGCTTTATAGCTGTTGATTTGCGAACATTGTCACAATTAACCAGCTGATTGATCTTAAAATGTTATCCATAATCATAAAAGTTGGGTTCTAATGAAAATCAAAAAAATACACAGAAGGCAGTTAGTCGCTGGTGGTGCAGCTTCTGCATTATTAGCCGCTTTGCCATTGACCGGTACAAGCGCAAAAACAAACACATTCAATGCTACAAAGTTCAAATATAAAAACAAGTTAACTGCTGCCATTAAAGCAGCCAATCTGCCAAATCAATACTTTTCTCACGTGGTATATTCTAGGCTGGGATATGGTATTACTCCTGGTATATTTGATCAGGTCAGATGGGCGGCATTAGGTAGCTCTGATTCAGAGCGACTGGCCAACTTTGTTGACCAACAGTTGGCAGGTGGTAATGATACCAATCTTGACAACAGAATCAATCAAGCTGGTAATTACGTGACATTGAATAAAGGTCTCGGTCAGATGTGGCAAGATCACCACGTCAATTCAGGTTCAGGTTTAAGAAGTTCATCCCGGCCTATATATGAAATGGAACGCCTTAAATTTTTACGCGCCACCTATACCTTATTTCCTTTACAAGAACGAATTGCTGATTTCTGGCATGATCATTTCAGTCTGAATGGCAGAAGCTTCTATGCTCGGTCAACCATGACCAGCTGGGACAGGGACGTAATCAGAACACACATGCTGGGTAATTTCCAATCGTTCCTTACAGCTACGGCTCGACATCCAGCCATGCTATATTACTTAGATAATTACAACAATTCAGTATCTGAACCCAATGAGAATTACGCCAGAGAGTTGATTGAGTTACACACTTTAGGTGTGGAGAATTATTTCGGTCTGGCTGAACAAGATGAAGTGCCTATGATTTCAGTGCCAGAGAGGGGAGGTCCGTGGCCCAGTGATGGCATGATTCAAGAATATTATGTCGATAATGATGTCTACGAGGCAACCCGTTGTTTAACTGGCTGGCGTGTCAATGATTCCAGCAGCAACGGTGACACTGGCTTTTTCATGTACGATGATGAGCGCCATGACAGGTTTCAAAAATCTGTTTTGACCGGCGGCCAAATCAATATTCCTGCCAACCAAGGGCAGACAGATGGTGACAATGTTTTGGCATTGCTTGCCAGACACCCAGGCACCGCGAAGCATATTGCAGGCAAATTAGCCAGATTCTTTATTTCAGATAATCCACCACAATCACTGATAGATGATGTGGCTGATGTTTTCTATGAGAACCGCAATGCTGCAGATCAGCTTAAACAGGTGTTTGTAGCATTGTTTAATCACCCTGAATTCAGCAACCCTGCTAATTGGCAAGCCAAGTTGAAACGACCATTTGATACTGTAGTCTCTGCGATGCGCGCCTTGAGAACCAACTTCACTGTCAAGCCAGATGATGATAACAGCAATAATTTGGAGTATCGCATGGATGATACGGGGCATTATCCGTTCGAATGGCAAGCGCCTGATGGTTATCCCACTAAATCCAGCTATTGGATGAGTTCAACGGCTTTGATACAAACTTGGAAAACGGTTGATTGGCTGATTGATAGAAGTAACTCAGGTACTTACATCACACCTGTACGGGTCACTACGTTAAATAATTTTACTGCTAACCCTGAAGATATGTCACCTGAAAATGTGGTTGCTTGGTGGATGCAAAGAATCCTTAACACCACACCAGTTCAAGGCTGGAGCGGTGATCCGGTATTCGAATCAGCAGTTAACTTTTTGAGACAAAGACCCTCTGATGAGTCATACCCTAGCTGGCCCAGAGACAAAGCCATTCCCAGAGAGGATTTGGAAGAAAATTCATGGCCTTATCGCTGGCACGAAAGGCTTCGAGGCACTTTGAGCCTGCTGCTCGCTTCACCTTACTTTATGCAACGATAACTGGAGAAGAATAATGAAAAAAATGAATAGAAGAGCCTTCTTACAGTCAAGTGCTGCGGTAGGTGCTTTATCAGGAATAAAAGTAGCTCGTGCCGGTGGCTCATCACCAAGCAATCAACCCATCATCATAGATTTATTTATGCGTGGAGGGATGGATGGTTTGAATGTGGTGCCACCCTTTTCAGGTCCAAACAGAAATTTTTATGAACAACTCAGGCCAGATATTCAAGTGCCATTAACTGGTACCAATAGGGTTTTAGATATTGGAGAGGCGATGGGCTTTCACCCTGCAGCCAGTGGCTTAAGAGACATGTATTTGGGCGGTGACTTAGCCATCATACATGGTACTGGTTTACCACAAGAAAATACAAGTCGAAGTCACTTCGATGCGATGAAATTACGTGAGTTGGGAACCCCAAGTAATATTTCAACCTCTGACGGCTGGCTGACCAGGCATTTGAACTCAACCCCACATATTACCGGTTCTGAAATCATCCCTGTATTGGTGTCGAACGGCTCAAATCCCATCAGTCTTCAGGCTTACTATAATGCCTTAACAGTTGATCAAGTGGGCGGCTACAACCCGAATTCTGGGGATTTTGCTGAAAGTCATGCCAGCGCCATTGGAGAAATGTACCAGGGCAACAGTGCACTGGATCAGTCAGTGGGCAGTGCCATGGATACCTTGGGCATCATTTCAGCCTTAGACTTAGATAATTACACCCCAGCAGGCGGTGCCAACTATCCAGACAGCACTTTTGGTCGACAATTGTCGTTGATTGCGCAGCTAGTCAAAGAAGATTTAGACATCAATGTTGCAACTGCTGATTTGGGAGGATGGGATACCCACAACGGCCAAGGTGATGGCGGTGGTGGTAGTTTCTATGGCAAAGTTGATAACATGTCTGAATCAGTCAGGGCTTTGTGGCAGGACTTAAAGGCTTCTGGTCTAGGCGATCAAGTAACAATTGTGGTTCACAGTGAATTTGGTAGACGTGCACGACAAAATGGTCAAGGTAACAGTGGTACTGATCATGGTTCTGGAAATGTTATGTTTTTGATTGGTGGAAAAATTAACGGTGGCTATTCATACGGTCAATTCATTGGTTTAGCTAACGATGAATTGTTTGGAGGTGAAGACATTGCTCCTGTGGTTGATTTCAGACGTGTGTTTTCAACCATCTTACAAGAGATTATGGGTAACTCTAACATCAGTTATGTATTTCCTGGATACGAAAACCATGTCAGTATGAATTTTACCGCTCAGGAAGTGATCTTTAAGTCAGGTTTTGAGTAACACTTTATATTTGGATTGAATCAGGCGGTGATTGAGTTGAATCACCGCCTTTTTTTTAGGATAAAAATTCTTTGTGTACTTGAGCAAAAGCTTTAAGGGCATCATCCAAATCTTGTCGCGAATGTGCCGCAGATATTTGTAGTCTGATCCTGGCTTTGCCTTTGGGCACCACCGGGAAACTGAAACCAATACAATAGATGCCCAGCTCCAATAATCTGTCTGCCATGTCTTTGGCCAGATTGGCATCACCCAACATAATGGGCGTTATGGGATGAGTTTCTCCAGAAACTTCAAACCCTAATTGAACAATTTTCTCACGGAAATACTGGGTATTTTCTGCCAATTTGTCACGCAAGTCTGTGGCATTAAAAATCATATCAAATACCTTGTTACTGGCTGCAACCAAAGGCGGAGGTAAAGTATTCGAGAATAGATAAGGGCGTGAGCGCTGCCTAAGTAAATCAATGATTTCTTGCTTGCCAGTAGTGAAGCCACCTGAACCGCCGCCCAATGCTTTACCAAGAGTGGAAGTGAACAAATCTACTTTGTCTTGAACTCCTGCCAATTCTGCTGAACCGCGGCCGGTTTTTCCAATAAAGCCCGTTGCATGTGAATCATCAACTACTAGCATGGCATCATATTTATCTGCTAAGTCCGTGATTGATTTCAAATCAGCAATGGTGCCATCCATACTGAATACGCCATCAGTAACAATCAATCGTTGCTTACAGTCTTGAGTGGCTTGCAGTGCTTGCTCAAGTTCTTGCATGTTGTTATTTTTATAGCGATGTCTCTGGGCCTTGCACAAGCGCACGCCATCAATGATTGAGGCATGATTCAATTCATCACTGATCACTGCATCTTCTTGATCTAAAATGGTTTCAAACAATCCGCCATTGGCATCAAAGCAAGAGGTGTATAGGATGGTGTCATCGGTGCCGAAATAGTCACTGATTTTCTGCTCTAATTGTTTGTGTAAATCTTGGGTGCCACAAATAAAACGCACTGAAGCCATGCCAAATCCATGGGAATCTAATGCATCTTTTGCGGCTTTGATGATTTCTGGGTGATCGGCTAGACCGAGGTAGTTATTGGCACAGAAATTGATGACTTTTTTGCCACCAGGTAGTTTAATGTGTGCTGCTTGTGGACTGGTAATGACACGTTCATTTTTGTAAAGCCCGTCGGCTTTGATTTCGTCCAGAATATTTTTATAATTTTTCATGCTAATCTCAATTCCACGAACAGACCACTTTGCCACATTGGCCAGATGCCATTAAGTCAAATCCTGTTTGGAAGTCGTCTATGTGGATTTCATGTGTCAATGCGATATCCAAAGGGAAGCCAGTCAATAACATTTGAGTCATTTTGTACCATGTCTCATACATTTTTCTGCCAGTTACACCTTTGACTGATAGTCCTTTGAATATGATGTTGTCCCAGTTGATTTGTGTGCTGTCAGGTAACATACCAAGCAGCGTGACTTTACCACCGTTGTACATGTTTTCAAGCATGTCGTTAAATGCCGTTGGGTTGCCTGACATTTCCATGCCCAAATCAAACCCTGTGATGTTCATCTCTGACATCACATCATCTAATTTTTCATTCATCACATTGACACAACGGGTGGCTCCCATTTGCTTCGCCAATTGCAACCGGTAATCATTGACGTCAGTAATAACAACATTTCTGGCGCCAACGTGCTTGCAGATGCCAGTGGCGATGATGCCAATGGGGCCTGCGCCTGTGATCAGTACGTCTTCGCCTACCATATCGTATTCAAGGGCACAGTGTGCTGCATTGCCAAAGGGATCGAAAAATGCCGCCAAGTTGGAAGGGATTTTATCAGGTACTGGCCATAAATTTTGCACTGGCATGGTAATGTATTCGGCGAATGCTCCATTGCGATTAACGCCTATGCCTTGGGTATTAGGACATAGGTGCGGTGTTCCGGCACGACAGTTTCTGCAAACGCCACAAACAATGTGACCTTCTGCACTGACCCTTTGACCTATTTCATAACCTTTGACTTCGGTGCCTTTATCAACGATTTCACCAACAAATTCGTGTCCAATAACCAAGGGAGGCTTGATGGTTTTTTGTGACCATTCATCCCATTTGTAGATGTGCAGATCAGTGCCGCAAATGGCAGTTTTTTCCACTTTGATTAAAACGTCATTGTGACCCATATCAGGTGAGTTGACATCTTCCATCCATATGCCTTCTTCCGGCTTTGCTTTTACCAATGCTTTCATAATTTTTTAGGTGTTCAGGATCTGACTTTAAAACAGGGCTGTATTATAAGGATTTAAAGTGATAGGTGTGCACTTTGTGGTTAAGTGCACACCAGAAATTCACGACTCTCTGAGGTCTTTATGAAGAATTTTGCCGACATTTGATTTAGGCAATTCGTCACGGAACTCAATCAGCTTAGGTACTTTGTAGCCAGTTAAGTTTTCTCGACAGTGTGCAATCACATCTTTTTCGTTCAGTGAATCGTTGCTTTTAACCACGAACAATTTAACAATTTCGCCAGATTTTTCATCTGGAATGCCAATGGCTGCACATTCAACAATGTCATCATGTAAGCAGGCCGCATCTTCAATTTCGTTCGGGAATACGTTAAAACCAGAAACCAAAATCATGTTTTTCTTGCGATCAACAATTTTAAAGTAGCCTTTCTCGTCCATAACTGCAACATCACCTGTTTTCAACCAGCCATCTACGATGGTTTTGGCGGTTTCTTCAGGGCGCTTTAAGTATCCCAACATGACTTGCGGCCCTCGGATGCAAAGCTCACCTGGTTCGCCAACTGGTAAAGGATTGCCATCGTCATCTTGAATTTGACAATCTGTGCCTGGGATGGGTAATCCAATGGTGCCATTATAGGCTTCCATAGGTACCACATTCATACAGGCAGCTGGTGAAGTCTCGGTTAAGCCATATGCCTCCGCCAAGGTCACACCTGTAACTTCTTTCCATTGAGTTGCTGTGCTTTTCTGCACGGCCATACCACCACCTAATGCAAATTTAAAGCTTGAAAAATCGATGTCCGCAAACCCTGGCGTGTTCAACAAGCCGTTGAAAAGTGTGTTCACACCTGTCAGAACTGTGAACTTTTGGCTGGCCAGTTCTTTAACAAAGCCGGGCATGTCTCTTGGATTGGTGATTAAAATGTTCTTGGCACCATATAAACAGAATGTCAGGCAGTTAGCCGTCAATGCGAATATGTGGTAAAGGGGCAACGCAGTGATGATTATTTCTTGGCCTTGATCAATTTCACTGGAAATCCAATGTCTGGTTTGGGTCACGTTTGAGACCATGTTTTTATTGGTCAACATAGCACCTTTAGATACGCCAGTTGTGCCTCCGGTATATTGCAAAAAGGCGATGTCTTCTAATTCCCTTTTGACATCTTTGTATGGCAGTGATTGACCCGCTTTAAGTACTGATTTGAAAGTAACTGATCCAGGTAAATCGAAAGGTGGTACCATTTTTTTGACTCGTTTAATCATGAAGTCCATGATGGTGCCTTTCAGTCCACCAATCATTTCGCCAATGGTGGCTGTGATGACTTGTTCAACCCCCGTTTCTTTAACGACTTCAGCCAATGTGCAAGCCGTGTTTTCGATCACAATGATGGCTTTGGCTTCGGCATCATTCAATTGGTGTTTGAGTTCTCTGGGTGTATACAGTGGATTGACATTTGTAACGACCATGCCTGCTCTTAAAATACCCATCACCGCAATCGGATACTGTAAAACATTGGGCATCATGATGGCAATTGAGTCACCGGTGTTGAATTTAGATTGTAAATAAGCTGCTAAATGCTTACTGTGTTGATCCAATTCGCGGTAGGTCATTGCCTTGCCAAAGTTCACAAAGGCATCATTATCAGCAAATTTCTTACATGAATCCATTAACATCTCAGCCACAGAATCGTAAGGTAATGGTCCCACTTCGGCCGGAACACCGGGTTTGTATTGGTCTAGCCAAGGTCTTGCAATTGTCATAGCACTCCTAATGGTTAATTTAATTGTCAGGAGACATGACAGAACAACACCTATTCATTTGGCTGTGTTATTCCTAATCCCCACTAAAAATCTGCGTTCTTTTTTCTCGATTTACAGACGATTTCGTCGCAATGATCTGACTTATGGTGTTTGCTAAAATCGTGAAATCATCAAATTTATAACAAAATACCTCAAGAGTTGTGTAAACCAAGTGAATTCCAATTCATGATAAATGTTTTTCAGTTTTTTTTCTACCAATTTGATAGACTATAAATTCCTATTTATATGAAGTGTATATGGAATCTGAACTTTTGGCTAACTCATTGCAGCCACATGCCTTGGCAGTCTTATTATTGACCTTGTTGGCACTGATATTGTTCGCTAACGACAGGATACCGCTGCAAACATCCAGTTTGTTTGTTATTTGTGCCTTGGTGTTGGGGTTTCATATATTCCCTTACCAACAAACAGATGGCAGTGTATTCCCAATTAAAACATTTTTTCTGGGTTTTGGGAATGAGGCATTGATTGCTGTGTGCGCGCTGATGGTGGCTGGTCAAGCTTTGGTCAGAACCGGCGCGATGGAGCCCATCGGTCGGTATTTAGCAAAAATTTGGAAGGTGAGCCCATCCTTGTCCTTGCTGTTGACCTTGATTACCGGCGCAATATTAAGCGCGTTTGTGAACAACACGCCGATAGTGGTTTTATTACTGCCAGTTTTAATCAGTGTTTCACTGCGAACCGGACAATCAACTGCCGGCACATTGATGCCTATGGGATTGGCAACGTTGTTGGGTGGCATGGCAACCACCATAGGCACATCAACCAATCTATTGGTGGTTAAGGTGGCTGAAGGATTAGGTGTGCCTGAATTTGGTATGTTTGATTTTGTTTTTCCAGTTTCTATTGCGGCGGTGGTAGCCATTTTGTATTTGTGGTTAATCGCACCATTGATATTACCCGATCGTACACCACCTTTGAAAGACACTTCTCCTAGGGTGTTCTCTGCTGAAATTAAAGTCGATGAAGGCGCTTTTGCCGACGGCAAAACATTGGCTGAAATTCGCAATAAAGTCGATGGAAAAATTAATATACAAAGGATTGTCAGAGGTGACTCTTTATCTATTGCCACGTTACCTGATGTAATCATCAAAGCCAATGATCGCCTGATCGTTTCAGACACGGCTGATAATCTGCGTGAGTATGAAATTGAGTTGGGTGGCTCACTGTTCACTGGTGATCATCAAGTGGATGAATCTCACCCATTGTCAGCCGGTGACCAATCTATTGCAGAGCTGGTCATCACTTCAGGTTCGTTGTTGGATCGAGTGCGGGTTGGTGATTCTAGATTGACCAGTAAATACGGATTGACCCTATTGGCAGTTCATTCTCAAGGTAAGGAGACAGCCGCAACTGCCAAGGGCATGGATGATGTGATTTTCAGACCGGGTGATGTGTTGTTGGTGCAAGGTACCCATGAAGCCATTCAAGAAGTGAAACGCGCGGGTTCATTGTTGGTATTGGATGGTGGTGAGGAATTGCCACACACCAAAAAAGCACCATTGGCTTTGGCTGTAATGGCTGGAGTGGTTGGCTTGGCGGCTTTTAATGTGATGCCGATATCAATCAGTGCCATCATTGGTTGTTTTGTCTTGATTGCTACCGGCTGTTTGCGCTGGCGTGATGCGACTCATGCTTTGAGTGCCCAAGTGATATTTATTATCGTGGCCTCACTGGCTTTGGGGGCCGCATTGATGGCCACTGGTGGTGCCGATTATTTGGCCAATTTATTCGTGGCCAGTACCGATGGTTTTGCACCTGGGGTGGTGTTAGGCATATTGATGTTCTCGATGGCCATAATGACCAATGTGATATCAAATAATGCAGCGGCTGTGATTGGCACACCAATTTCAGTCAGTATAGCCCAAAGTTTGGGCATGCCAGTTGAACCATTTGTGTTGGCGGTGTTGTTTGGTGCCAACCTCAGTTATGCCACGCCTATGGCTTATCAGACCAATTTATTGGTGATGAACGCCGGTGGTTATAAATTTGCTGACTTTGTTAAAGTAGGTGTGCCGTTAACAATAATTGTTTGGGCCATGTTGACAGGTATGTTGACTTGGATATATAAGTTGTATTGATGAGTGATAAAGGAGCGCGATAAATGGGTGAACAAAATATTTCAAGAGGTGGTGATAACGAGACCAAGCGACTCTTTACGCGTGCCGTCTTAAATGACTTGAAAGCACTTGAACTGATGATTGAAAAAGGCTTGATAGAGTCAGGTGCCAGGCGCATAGGTGCAGAACAAGAAATGTTTATCACCGACAATGATTACAGTCCCAATTTAACCGCGTTAGATTTACTTAACGACATTGGTGATGAACGCTTCACCAATGAAATTGCTTTGTTTAACATCGAAGCCAACCTGACGCCAAGAAGGTTCAAAGGCAAATGTTTACATGAAATGGAAGAGGAAATCAAAGAAGTCCTGTCTATTGCGCACAAACATGCCAATCATCACGATTCAAAAATCATTTTGGCTGGTATATTACCCACGCTCAGACAAATGCATTTGACCATGGACAGCATCACCCCAGTAGACCGTTACTACGAACTGAATGACCGATTGAAAGAAATTCGTGGTTCTGATTTCAGGTTAGATATTCGAGGTGTGGATGAATTATCTGTAACCCATGATAATTTTTTATTGGAAGCCATGAACACCAGTTTTCAAGTTCATTTTCAGGTCAGTGGAAATGAGTTTGTCAATATGTACAACATGTCTCAAGCAGTCACAGCGCCGCTGATGGCGGTGGCTGTTAATTCAGGCTTGATTCACCATTTAAGGTTATGGCATGAGTCTCGAATTGCGGTGTTTCAAAACTCAATCGATACACGCTCAACCGCCCATCAAAATCGAGGCACCCAACCCAGGGTTCATTTTGGTAATGAGTGGATAGAGAGTATTGTCGATGTATTCAGAGATGATATTTCAAGGTTCTCAGTGGTCTTGACCTCCGATTTTGAAGAAGACCCAGTGGGCATGGTCAATGCTGGCCTGATGCCGAAATTGAAAGCTTTGATGTTACATAATGGCACGGTCTATCGATGGAACCGTCCATGTTATGGTGTCAAAGATAACATCCCTCATTTGCGTATTGAGAATAGGGTATTGCCCTCCGGACCTTCAGTGATTGATGAAGTGGCCAACTCAGCGTTTTATTTTGGTTTGATGTCTGGCATGGGAGACAAAGTCAAAGACATCACTGAGGTGTTGCGTTTTTCGCATGCCAGAAATAATTTTTTACAAGCCTGTCGAACTGGTCTGGAATGTCATTTTACCTGGATCAATGGCGAGAGTATTTCAGCGACTGATCTAATTAAAAATGAGTTATTGCCAATTGCTGAAGCTGGATTGAAGTCATCAGGCATTGATAAAGATGACATAGAACATTATCTAACTACCATTGAGCAACGGGTAGACAGCAAACAAACTGGTGCAAAATGGGCCATTAAATCCATCACTGAAATGAACAAAGACTTGCACCCTGATGAGAAAGTCAGAGCCATTGTGGCTGAAATGCATGATCAGCAAGCGATAGATACACCCATACATGAGTGGCCATTGGCTCAAGCTGAACACCGCACAGATTGGCGTGCCGGGTATTTATTGGTGGGTCAGTTTATGGTCACCAAACTGTTGACGGTGAGACCCGATGATTCAATGGATTTGGCGGCCAGCATCATGGACTGGAAAAGGGTTAGGCATGTCCCGGTAGAGAACGATGAAGGTGAACTTGTGGGCTTGGTGTCTAATCGTTCAATAATCAAGAAAATTGTTGATGGCGATGATTACAAACACGGCACAGCAATCAGAGAGATCATGAATGACAATCCCATCTTTGCTGAGCCCAAAACAACCACCGTTGAAGCCATACAGATCATGCGTGAAAAACGCATCAGTTGTTTACCAGTTGTTGAAAATGGCAAGTTAGTTGGAGTAATTACTGAATATGACTTGATTAAAATAGCCAGTCATGTTCTTGAGGCTGATTTAAAAGCTTATAAAAAGAAACAAATAGATTGATGTAAGTTTCATTTTATATATTCCATGTAAAAATCACTTCTTTGGTAGTCAGATTCAAAGGGTGTCGGCATGGCCACAAATCCAAACCTTTGGTACAGTTTTATGGCTGGCTTCAGCGACGAATGTGACTCTAAATAGAGTTTTTTACCATTTATGGTTTGATAGTAATCAATACATGATTGCATCAGTTGCGTGCCAATGCCATGGGCTTGGTGGGATTGTGTCACCGCCATCTTAGTCAATTCAAATGTGCCTTGGCCATGGTGTTTTAATGCGACGCAACCAACCACCATTCCGTCAATGCTGGCATAAAGAATCTGTCCTCCTTCGTTGATTAGTTTTGTTGGTTGGGACAGCACCTTTTGATCAATGGGTTCAATCACAAAAAAACGTTTTAACCACTCTTCGTTAAGGCTTTTAAAGTAGGGGGCAAGGTGTTCCTTATGAGTTTCTATGGTTACTTTTTTCACAATGAATCTGAAATTAAATAAGCTATAATAATTGTTTTTATTCAACAGGACAAAGTGAATGAGCATTTGGGATAAAATTTTTGGCGAATTGGTTGATGTCATTGAATGGACAGATCATACGCAACATACCATGGTGTACCGTTTTCCTCGCTATGGCAACGAAATAAAGAATGGTGCAATGTTGACCGTTCGAGAAGGACAAACTGCTGTGTTGGTCAATGAAGGCGAAGTGGCAGATGTATTTGAACCTGGTTTGTATGAGCTGAGCACCGCCAACGTACCCATTTTGTCCTCACTGCAAGGTTGGAAACATGGGTTTGAAAGCCCTTTCAAGGCTGAAGTATATTTTTTCAACACCAAAGTGTTTACTGACATGAAATGGGGTTTGCGTAATCCATTGATTTTGCGTGACCGTGAATTCGGTGTTATCCGGGTGCGGGCCTTCGGTAGTTATGCATTCAGAATCAATGACCCACATAAAATGATCAGTGAAATAGTTGGTACTGATGGGCATTTTGTGCTGGAGGAAATTGTCGGCCAGTTGAAAAACTTGGTGGTCACAGGATTTGCCAAAGTAATCAGCGAATCAGGAATCCCAATTCTTGATATCGCAGCCAACTATGATGATTTGGGCCAATTCTTGACAGCGCAGATTCAACCGATGTTTGCTGCTTATGGTTTGTCTCTTGAAACCATGCTGGTTGAGAACGTTTCGGTACCTGAGTCAGTTGAAAAAGCTTTGGATGAACGAGCCAGTTCAATTGCTGTGGGTGACTTGAATCGATTTACCCGTTACCAACAAGCACAATCAATGCGCGATGCAGCCAATAACGAAAGTGGAGCTGCCGGTGGTGGTATGGCTATGGGTATGGGTTTTGGTATGGCGCAGTCATTTGGACAAGCTCTGGCCAAAGGTGATGATACCGACCCACTCAAACCGCCACCGATGCCCGAATCAGTCAAAGAGGTGAAGCAATATTTTGCTGTGCTTGATGGCAAACGAGTCGGTCCGATGACTTTGCCAGAAGTGGCATCACGCATATTGAACGCTGAAATCAACGGAGAAACCTTGATGTGGACAGCTGGTTTAGATGATTGGGTCGATGCCACTGCTTTGATTGAGGTACAGCGTCACCTGGATAGCATGCCACCGGATTTACCTGAGTAAAGCTGATAAAATTCAATGATTTCCTACACACACTTCAAGTGTAACCAGTGTGGTTCAGACTTGGATTATGCCATTGGCTTGCACTCACTGAGGTGCGTAAGCTGTGGTGAAGTTGATCCGATTGAGGCTTCACCGCTGGACATGTATTTGGCCCATGATTATAAGTCGGCAATCAGTCAAATTGATTACTTTGACCCACAAAACGTCAATCATGAACTGAAGTGTGAGAATTGTGGTGCACAATTCATGTTGCCAACCAATGTGCATGCGGAAGAATGTCCTTATTGTGACCTGAATGTGGTGGTGCCTGTTGCTTTATCGAGGAAGTTGGAACCGGATGGCGTAATACCTTTCGAAATTCATCAGCACCAAGCTGAAACAGCTTTCAGTCAATGGTTGGGCGGCTTGTGGTTTGCACCTTCGTCATTGAAAAGAAAAGCCATCCAAGCCCAATCCATCCTAGGTTCCTACATGCCGATGTGGGCATTTGATGCACAAGTTTACAGCACTTATTCCGGACAACGTGGCGATAATTACACCACCACCATCCGCGTGCCAACCAAGGTCAACGGCAGAACTGTCATGAAAAGACAAACAGTGGTAAAAATCAGGTGGCGAAACAGGTCGGGTAAAGTACATAATAGTTTTGATGATGTCATGACCATGGGCACACAATCATTGCCGGTCAAGTTTCAAAATTTCTTATCAGAATGGGATTTGTATAAAACCCAAGAATACAACAACAAATACCTCAGTGGGTTCCGATCTGAACTCTATCAAATAGGCTTGCCAGAGGCCTTTAATATGGCCAAGGAGGTCATGCACAGGACCATCAGAACAACAGTGCGGCGTGACATTGGCGGTGATCACCAGCGGATCCACCACATAGATTCTATCTACCAACAAGTGGGCTTTAAACTTTTGTTGGCTCCCATGTGGATTTCAGCATTCAGCTACAAAGGGAAAACCTATAGGTATGTCATCAATGGACAAAACGGCAAAGCACATGGTGAACGGCCTTATAGCATGTTTAAAATCATAGGTGCTGTTTTGGCTGTGGCTTTGGCGGCAGGTTTGATTTATTTGTTATCCAATCAGTGAATATAAATCAATCCTTTTATATTGGACAAGTTCAACGGCAGGCATTAAACTTAGCTCATGTTAAACAATTCAAGGTGTATTAAAAAACCTTAATGACAGAAGACCAGAGTAGGAAAGATTCTGATGCGGATAATCAGAAGTCTTGGCTCAGCAAATTAGCCAACATATTTACGGATGAACCACAAAATCGCGACGATCTGTTGCACATCCTGCAAGAAGCATACAACAACCATTTACTTGATGCCGATGCCTTGAACATGATGAAAGGTGCACTGAAAGTATCTGAATTACAAGTCCGTCAAGTGATGGTGCCTCGGGCACAAATGGTAGTGATTCCTCTGACATCCAGCATTGAAGATGTTTTACCCATCATCGTTGAATCGGGCCACTCGCGTTTTCCAGTGGTTGGTGAGGATAAAGATGAATTGGAAGGTATCTTATTGGCCAAAGATGTTTTGAAGTCATTTGTGAAAACTGAGAAAGACTTTAACTTAAGAGATTTTATCAGGCCTGCGGTGGTGATTCCCGAGTCAAAACAGGTCAATATCTTATTGAATGAATTCAGAACTTCACGCAACCACATGGCCATCATCATTGATGAATACGGCGGTGTTGCTGGCCTGGTTACCATTGAAGATATTTTGGAAGAGATAGTTGGTGAAATTGATGATGAGTACGATGATCGTGAAGACCCTTACATCATGCATGTCAGTGAGCAGCTTTATCGCATCAATGCATTGACCACCATCACAGAGTTCAATGAACGATTTAATTTTGGTTTTGATGATGCTGAGTTTGATACCATCGGTGGTTTGGTTGCCAGTGAAGCCGGCCGCTTACCTGAAACCGGAGAGCTGATCGAAGTCGCTGATTTGAATTTCAAGGTTATCAAAGCTGATAAGCGAAGAATAGAGTTTGTTGAAGTGGATTTGAGCTGATCAATTGAAAACTGATTGGCGCATACTTCTTTGTTTGATTTTGTTGGCTGCTGGTCAAATGGCTCATGCAAAATCAGTCAAGTTAATCACTATCGGTCCTGGAGCAGCTTATTGGTCGGCATTTGGTCACACGGCCATTGCTGTTGGTGATGATGTTTATGGTTTTGGGTACTTCAGCTTTGATGATGACATTTTCACTGAGTTTATCTCCAATCAAATGCAGTATGAGGTGGGATTAAGTGACATCAACACGGAATTTCGTTTAGCCCAAAGACAACAACGGGACTTCAGCATCATTGATTTGATCATGACTGAAGCTGAAGTAGAACAGCTAGAGAGTTATTTAAAGTGGCACAACTTACCTGAGAACAGGTCCTATCAGTATGATTATTTTTTAAATAATTGTGCCACCAAAATTCGCGACATCCTTGATCAAGTCTGGCAAGGCCAGCTGGCTGCTGAAGCCGCATCTGATGCACAAAGTAACTATTATAAACAGTCGTTTCCAGCCAAAAAGCAAGGTTGGATGAATTTTGGTTTGGCTGTAGGCTATGGTTGGATGGCTTACGATGACAGAACTGATTGGGAGTTGATGGCTTTTCCAGTTTTTCTCGAGAAAAGTATTTTGGAATTGATGCCTGATAAAGTACGTGCCAATCAGTCAATAACTGCCACGAAGGCTGAAAATACTGTTTATTTGCTGTTCAGAAGTCATTGGTTAATGATTGCCTATGTGATATTTTGGACTGTGCTGCTGTTTTTGCCACAGACCAAGCGGATGTTTGCCAATGCTTGGTTTAAATGGCACGCCCTGATAGGTTTGGTTATGTTGTTGTTGTGGTTTTTGACCCCACATGCTGCTTTGGCTTGGAATTTTAATGTGCTGCTATTTTCACCGCTGGGATTTTTTGTTAAAGCAAGTCAAACCATGGTTAAAGTTATATTTTTGAGCATTTTACTGTGGCTGGTAATGGTCTGCTTTGCCCATGCTTGGTATTTATTGCCTTTGTTGTTGCCAGCTTTGATGGCCTTGAAATCAGTGCTTAATTCACTCAACTCCAATAAAACGCGCCTGTCCTTTGCTGGCATCAGTGAGTGTTACTCGAAATTTATTTAATTCAATGACGGCCAATTCAATCACAGCTACCAGACCTGATTCATTGAATTTTTGCGTGCTGACCTTGGCGTTAAATTCCGCCACGTATTTAAATAACAACTGACTGGATTCAAAAGGCACTTCAACCTGTAATGAAGTGGTTGGAACAAAAGTCTTGTGTGCAGCGTTTTGCAAGTTTTTCGCGATGGTGCCGCCATAGGCTCTGGCCAGCCCACCGGTACCGAGTTTGATGCCGCCATAATGGCGAATGACCAGTGCCGCCGTGTAATCGAATCCAGCGCCCTCAATGGCAGCCAAAATGGGCTTGCCTGCAGTACCTGAAGGTTCTCCATCATCATTGAAGCGGTATTCATCACCCACACGATAAGCCCAGCAATTATGCGTGGCATTAAGGTCTTGGTGTTGTTCTAGGAAAGATTGGAAGTCTTGCGGACATTCAATGTGGGCACAAACACCAATGAATAAGCTTTTCTTGATGACTTCTTCATTGGTGTTGGTTTGGGTGATGACTTTTTTAGTCAATTAAATCAGCTGGGATGGATTCGTTGGGAAATTGAGTGTTGATATAAACAATTAATTTTTCTGCCACATCATCATTGCCATTTTCGCGCAAAACTTTCAAGCCCTCTATGGCTCTCTCTACCGTTGGGAATCTCATGCCGAAACCCATGTTGGCACTGGTTTGTTCTCTGATGGCTTGCTGCTCTTCTTCAGTTAGGGTAACCGGTTCAATCAGCGGCGCTGGTTCATCATAATCAACAACTTCAATAACTGGTTGCGGGTTGTTGTTAGTTGTCGCTTTCACCGCAGGTTTGGCTTCAGTTACTGCCACCTCAGTTGTGCTGGTTACTGGTTCATCAGAACCAACCATTTTCCACACCAGAGCCGCCACAAAAATGATGGCTGCAACGACTAAAAATGGTAATAATACTGATTTTGATTGTGTTGTCATAGGTAAAATATCCTCGTTAATTGGTAATTTGAGCGATTAGAGTATTCATTTTTCTAAACGTTCAAAAATTTTGGCGCTTATTCTACCAGATTTTAACTGAGTTACTACCTCATCCCCATCTTTCACTTGAGATATGTCGGTTATGACTTTGTTATCTTGTTTGCGTGAGGTGATGCTGAACCCTCTGGCCAGCACATTCAATGGGTTTTGATGATTCAAATCGTTGATCGACAGTTGCAATGCTTGGTGGCTGTCACTGAGCTGTGATTTGATGTTGTTAGAGAGCTGTTGTCGAAATTGCTTCAGGCGTTGATGTTGGATAATTAAATCAGGTTCATTATTAATCAGGGCAGTATGCAGATGTTGGTAATTGTTTTTCAAAGCCAGCCACTTGCTACTGAAACTGTTATTGAGTTTTTGTTCGGCCGTGCCTAATGCTGCTTCTTGTTGTTTCAATAGATTGCTTGGATGACGTTTTTCAATGGCATGGCCCCTGCTGTCCACTTGTTGTTGAAACAGGCGCAATTTATCCTGAACGAGTAGGGAAAGCAGTTGTTTTTGTTGTGTCAGAAGGTGTTTAGACTGTCTGAAATCACCGCTGATGAGTTGCGCTGCCGCACTGGGTGTGATGCAAGTGACATCCGCCACCAAGTCGCTGATGGATTCATCTGTTTCATGCCCCACGGCACTGATTACCGGTGTTTCAAGTTGTGCGATTTGGTGGGCTAAGAATTCATCGTTAAAAGTCCACAAGTCTTCTTTTGAACCACCACCTCTGGTCAATAATATGGCATCGTGGTTTGCCTCATCTGCGACCCTCAGCGCATGGTTGATTTTTGGGGCGGCATCCTCGCCCTGAACTGGGGTGGGATAAAGTGTAATTTCAATCAAAGGGTTTTGTGATTTGATTATATTAAGGATGTCTTGTAGTGCAGCACCTTTAGGTGAGGTGACGATAGCCAATGAGCCAATCATTGATGGTAGTTGTTGTTTGTTTTTTTGTTCAAACAAACCGGCTTGTTGCAGTTTTTGTTTCAGCAACATAAATTGTTGTGCTAAATCGCCTTTGCCGGCATCCATGATGCGCAAAACATTGACTTGTAAATCGCCCTTAGGTGTATATAAAGATAAATTTCCCAAGATGATTACTTGCGAGCCCTTGGCCAGAGGTGTGTTTTGTTTTTGTTTGAACATCACACATTTGATGCCAGATTGGCTGTCTTTTAAGGTGAAATATTTGTGGCCAGCGGGAGATTGGTAGAGTTCAAAAATCTCACCAGTGAGCCAAAAGCTACCAAACTGTTCATTCAAGTGCTTTTTCAATATTTGATTAAGGGCTGAGGGTGAGAAAGCATTTTGTGTTGTTTGTCCTGGTTGTGTGTTCATGGGTTCAAAGTTATAGTTTGGTAGCGGGTGTTGTTTGCAGTTAGATGTAAATTTTAGATCAGCTTATAACTTCGCTGGCATTAAGGCAAGTGTACAAAACACATCACATAATCAGGCTGTCATGATCAGTACATTACCTTTAAAAAATTAATCAATTATATGTTATTGCTTTGCGGTCCAGTATTGTGCTTTCAACAGTGATAGTGTGTTAGAATACGCCGCTAATTTTTTAGACCAAAGGTGGCCGCCATGAGACTGTTATACGATGCCTTAACCTTCGATGATGTATTGTTGGTTCCTGATTATTCAGACATTCTTCCCAAAGATGTTGATCTGTCTACCCAACTTACTCGCAACATCAAACTTAATATCCCTGTGGTGTCAGCCGCTATGGACACAGTGACTGAAGCCCGTTTGGCCATCGCCATGGCACAACTGGGTGGCATTGGCGTGATTCATAAAAACATGAGCATTGAAGAACAATGTGCTGAGGTCATTAAGGTTAAAAAATTCGAATCAGGTGTCATCAAAGATCCTATCACAGTCAATCCCATGACCACCATCCGTGAAGTATTGGATATCACACGCAAACACCGCATTTCCGGTGTGCCTGTGGTAGATGGTGATGAATTGGTTGGTATAGTGACCAGTCGCGACATGCGTTTTGAGACCGTCTTAGATGATCCGGTGAAAAATATCATGACCCGAAAAAATGATTTGGTGACTGTTGGTGAAGATGCTGAGGCCAAAGAAGTGCTGAAACTTTTTCATGAAAACCGCATTGAAAAGGTTTTGGTGGTCAATGATGCTTTTCAACTCAAGGGCCTGATCACAGTCAAAGACATTCAAAAATCTCAAGATTTTCCTTTGGCTGTTAAAGATGAAAGTGAACAATTAAGGGTGGCTGCTGCGGTAGGTCCAGGCGGCGACTCAGTGGCTCGTGTTGATGCGCTGGTCAAAGCTGGAGTTGATGTGTTGGTGGTTGATACGGCGCATGGACATTCAAAAGGTGTTATAGATCGTGTCAGGACCATCAAACAACAATACCCTGATGTGGACATTATTGCTGGCAACATCACTACTGGTAAAGCGGCTCTGGCGCTGGTAGAGGCCGGTGTGGATGCGGTCAAAGTGGGTGTTGGCCCTGGTTCAATTTGTACCACCAGAATTGTAGCTGGTGTGGGTGTGCCACAAATCTCGGCCATTGATGACGTGGCCAAAGCACTGGCGGGAACAGATGTACCTTTGATTGCTGATGGCGGTGTCAGGTATTCAGGTGATTTGGCTAAAGCTGTTGTTGCTGGTGCATCTACTATCATGATGGGAGGTATGTTTGCTGGTACTGAAGAATCTCCTGGAGAAGTTGAACTGTATCAAGGCAGAACCTTCAAATCATACCGCGGAATGGGTTCTTTGGGCGCTATGGATAAAGGCTCTAAAGACCGTTATTTTCAAGATGAAGTGGATGCCGAAAAATTAGTCCCTGAAGGTATTGAAGGTCGCGTGGCGTTCAAAGGTGCTTTGGCACCAGTGGTACATCAATTGATGGGTGGTTTGCGTGCCTCAATGGGCTATGTGGGTTGTAAGAACATCGAAGAAATGAAAACCAAACCGCAAATGGTCAGAATCACTAATTCGGGTGTCAAAGAATCGCATGTGCATGATGTTCACATCACCAAAGAAGCACCCAATTACCGCACCAGAACATAACTCACAGGACATATGATGGATATCAAGCAAAGCAAAATACTGATTTTAGACTATGGTTCGCAGTACACCCAATTGATTGCCCGTCGCGTCAGGGAACTGGATGTTTACTGTGAAATATACGCCTGGGACGCAGCCACTGCTGACATTAAAGCCTTTGACCCTGAAGGCATCATTCTTTCCGGTGGTCCCGAATCAGTGCATATGGAAAATGCCCCGACATTGAATGAGGTGGTGATTGAATTGGGTGTCCCCGTTTTGGGAATCTGCTACGGCATGCAACTTTTGAACCAATACTATGGTGGGGTGGTTGAGGGCTCAGAAGACAAAGAGTTCGGCTATGCTCAAGTCAATGTAACTGGATCGTCTGACTTGTTTTCACAAGTCAATAAAACAACCATGGATGTGTGGATGAGTCATGGTGATAAGGTCAAGTCTTTGGCTGATTCATTCCATCCCATTGCGCATACTTCATCGACACCTTTTGCTGCCTGTCAGCACCAGGAGTTGCCGATTTATGGCGTACAATTTCACCCAGAAGTGGAGCATACCGCTGATGGTCGTGAAATTTTATCCCAGTTTGTTCATGCCATTTGTGGCTGTGAAAATCTGTGGAAAACCGATAACATCATTGATACTCATGTAGAAAACATCAAACAATTAGTTGGCGATGAAAAAGTCTTGCTGGGACTGTCTGGAGGAGTGGATTCATCTGTAGTGGCTGCTTTGTTACACAAAGCCATAGGCAAGCAGTTGGTTTGTGTGTTTGTTGATACCGGTTTGCTGCGTTTTGAAGAAGGAGATCAGGTGATGCAAACCATGGCTGATAAAATGGACATCAATGTTATCCGTGTTAACGCCCAAGACATGTACTTCAAGGCCTTGGCAGGTGAATCAGATCCTGAGAAAAAGCGTAAAATTATTGGTGAACTATTTATCCGTATTTTTGAACAGCAAGCCAAAGAACTGGATGACATTCAATGGCTGGCACAGGGTACCATTTACCCAGATGTAATCGAATCAGCAGCGTCCAGCACAGGCAAAGCACACGTCATTAAATCGCATCATAATGTGGGTGGCCTGCCAGCAGACTTGGCATTAAAGCTGATCGAGCCCTTGAAAGACTTATTTAAAGATGAAGTGCGTAAATTGGGAGTCAATTTAGGTTTGGCACCTGAAATGGTTTATCGCCACCCGTTCCCAGGACCAGGTTTGGGCGTACGCATCCTGGGTGAGGTTAAAGCAGAATACGCCGATGTTTTGGCCCGCGCTGATCACATATTTATTGAAGAACTGCGGAATCATAACCTCTATGACAAAACCAGTCAGGCATTCGCGGTGTTTTTACCAGTTAAATCAGTAGGGGTTGTCGGTGACGCTCGTCGATATGAATACGTGATTGCATTACGAGCGGTGGAAACCATTGATTTCATGACCGCGCGATGGGCGCATTTACCGTATGAATTCATTGATTTAGTATCACGCAGGATTATCAATGAGATAGATAAGGTTTCTCGAGTGGTTTATGATGTTTCAAGTAAGCCGCCTGCCACCATTGAATGGGAATAAGCAACCCTCAAAGTGATGAACAGTTCATGCTTGCTGCATTGGCACAAGCGAAAGCCGCTGCGCAAGCGGATGAGGTGCCTGTGGGTGCAGTGGTGGTTCATGACAATCAGATCATTGCCCGAGCTCACAACCAAGTCATTACTTTGAATGATCCTACAGCTCACGCAGAAGTATTGGCCTTGCGTCAAGCCGCAAAAGCAATTGGCAATTACCGATTAATCGATTGTGAGTTATTTGTTACCCTTGAACCTTGTAGCATGTGCGCTGGCGCTTGTGTTCATGCTCGATTGAAAAGGTTGGTTTATGGTGCCAGTGATACTAAAACTGGGGTGATAGAGAGTGTTGAATCGCATCTGCTTAAACCTTTCAATAACCACATAATCAATGCCACCGGAGGTGTGTTAGCTGCAGCGTGTGGAGAGATTATCAGTGACTTCTTTAGCCAGAAAAGAAGCGAAAAGAAGGCCGCTTCATTGACCAATAAAAACCAAATAAGTCATTAAGTTATGAACCACATGTGCCAGCATGGGGATCCACAAGCTTTTGGCACGAGCCAACAACCAGGCATAGAGCAGTCCAGCAAAAAAAAGGCTGATGAATGCTGGCCAACTCCAATGTATCAAAGCAAAAAAGCCGGCGGAAAACGATGCGGCAATAACGGAATTAAGACGCATATTGAGCTGGTTAAACACAACTCCTCTGAACAGTATTTCTTCAAAAGCCGGCGCTAACAAAACTGTACTGATCAATACACTCAGCGGCAGGTAGTCCATGTTGTTGCTTTGCCAAGTTTTGATTGCAACACTGGAATCTATTTGCCAAAGTTCATGCATCATCCAATGATCGAATCCCCAATACAAGACAGCTACAGCAACAGCAATAAGTACCCAAGTCCAGTCTGGCGCTTTTAGAAGCAGCGGATTTTTGATCTGGTTGGTGAATTTTTTAACTAACAAAACAACCAGCAACAGGGAGCTGCCATGAATCAAAAGATTGGGTGTCACAGTGCTATCTAAGGGATACATGCCCAACAGAGCTAGCCATAGAACCAGCCAAATCATTGGCGCGCCAATAACCAAACACAGTTGTGTACCACTTAATCGGAATGCGTTTCCGGTGGGTATTTCAGACAAGTTCAAATATTAACGGCTGCTTGCGCCGATATAGGGTTGGGTGTTTGGATTGTTGGCGGCACTGAGGTTGCGTTGGTAGCGGGCATATAAAATTTTGACCCGCCGCACGTATTCTTGGGTTTCAGGAAAAGGTGGAATGGTTCGACCATACCTTTCAACCGCGGTTTCACCCGAATTGTAGGCCGCTAAATATACATCCATGGTGCTGTAGGTATTCTTTAAATGACGCAAATAAGCAGCGCCACCATTGATGTTCTGTGCTGGGTTATAAGGATTAGTTACTTGATAGGTTTTTTGGGTCAGTGGCATCAATTGCATCAGTCCTTGGGCGCCAGCAGAGGAAACGGCTTGTGGTTTAAATGCCGATTCAGCATGAATGACGGCTTTCAATAAAGCTGGATTCAAATCATGTTTTTCTGCTGCGGTATAAATTTCTTGAGTAAATTTGCCTAAAATTAATGGTGTGGTCTGCCAATTGACGGCGTTTCGCCAAGCCGAACATTCAGGGCATCTGACATTCATGATTGAATAGGATTTACCGGCAGGCTTTTTAGATGAATAGTGTATAATTCCATCTTTATCAACATGCTTATAGACTTTTAAGTTTTTGGCGGCAAAAGTGTCACTGACTGAAAATAAAAAGACTGCGGCAACAAAAAAATAAAAACTGAATCGGCAAAGCATTGTCATTAATGGTTGTGTAATAAATTTATGATGAATCAAATTATAGTTAAATCAAAGGCTTTAAACAAACTGATAAAGCGAAATATAAGGACAGAACCAACAAAAACACTGGTTTTAGCCTGCCAATTGCTGCTTTTGACCCTTCTTTCTGGTTGTGGTTCACCTGGTGGGACAAAAATTGACGATGATTCATTCTTTAAATTAGAGAGTGATGTGGCAGCTGTGGTTAACTCACCTGTGGCAGATGCGGCACCTTTGGAAATAAAATTCATCAAAGAAAAGTTACAACTGGCGAAAAAGGCCAAAGCCGACCGCAAGCGAAAATTAGAGGCACAATACACCGCTCAAATATATGCCGATATTGAGGTTGCCAAACTCAGAGCAACTTTGAATCGCAAAAATAATGAACTGTTAGATAAACGTGATCAAGTTTCAGCCGCACAAGTCTACTTACTGGAATTGCAGGAGCGCTTACAATGAGAATAATATTTTTTGTGGTGATTTTTTTCAGTTTGATTCAGCCAACTATGGCTGCTAAGAAGAACCTCGAACTAGAAGCATTGCGCATTGAGTTTGATAATTTCATCACTGATGAGAAGTACAAACCTTATGCCAAAGGCGAAAAATCGACAGCCAAAACCGCCATAGAGGCACTTTACAATCAACGCGGAAAAGTTAAGGAACATGCTGTATACATGGCCAGAAATTCATTGATCAAAGCCCGCATGGTGGCTGAGTCTGAATATCTGGATGAACAACTCAGCACGGAAGATAAAAAGCTCAACGAGCTGAATATCGAGACCCTTAAAACTGAAGCAGCTGTGGCCAGGTTAGAAGCCGATCGTGCTCAATTGCAGTTGAGTTTAAGGGCGGAGGAAATAGAGCGAGAAAGGCTTGAAAAACAACGGGCTTTAGAATTAGCAGATCAAATAGCCAGTGAAAAGGAATTGACACAAGCAGAATTGGCTGCAGCACAAGAATATGCGCAAGCGCAGAAAAAAGTGGCAGACTTGGCCAAACAAGAGGCTGATTTGGCTTTTGAAGAAATTGATGCTTTGAGACGACAACTGGAATCTTTGGCTGCCAGAGAGACGGTAGATGGGTTGGTCATGACTTTGGGTGACTTTGTATTTGACTCAGCATCGGCCAACATCAAACAAGGTGCAGTGGATAATTTTACCAAAGTTTTGGATTTCATTGATGGATATCCAGAGCGCAACATTCGCATCGAAGGTCACACAGACTCATCTGGCAGTGATGCTTTTAATCTCAATCTATCACAGCAAAGGGCAGATGCGGTCAAGTCACTGTTGGTGGATTATGGTATCAATTCATCAAGGATAGAAGCCATCGGTATGGGCGAATCTTTACCTGTGGCAGATAACAACACCGAAGCAGGCAAAGCCAAAAATCGCCGGGTAGATATCATTATTTTGAATCAGTAAGGCTCATAACCTTATCTAAAATCACAATTATCGTGGGACATATATGCAAGTAGTTAATTCCGTGCTGGACCTCATTGGTCGCACCCCTATGGTCAAAGTCAATCATTTAGACACCGGCCTGTGTCATTTATACCTCAAGCTTGAGAACATGAATCCAGGTGGTTCAATCAAGGACCGCATCGGCATGTCGATGATCGATGAAGCTGAGAAAGCAGGGCACATCAAACCAGGAGATACCTTGGTTGAGGGCACTGCAGGAAACACAGGCATTGGCTTGGCTTTGGTTGCTGCTCAGAAAGGCTACAAGCTGATTCTGGTTATTCCAGATAAAATGAGTAAAGAGAAAATCTTTAATTTGAAGGCCATGGGTGCTGAAATTGTGCTGACGCGTTCAGATGTGGCCAAAGGACACCCACAATACTACCAGGATTTGGCTGCCACCATTGCTGAACAAACCCCAGGTGCCTATTTTATCAATCAATTTGCTAACCCCAACAACCCCAAGGCCCATTATCAAACCACCGCGCCTGAAATCTTTGAACAACTAGATGGTGATGTGGATGCCATTGTGTTCGGTGTGGGTTCAAGTGGTACGGTCACGGGCTTAAGTCAGTACGTGAAGGAGCACCATCCTGAGACAGAACTGATTTTGGCAGACCCGGTTGGTAGTATATTGGCTGAATACATCAATGAAGGCAACCTCAGTGAGGACAGTGGTAGCTGGAAAGTGGAGGGTATTGGAGAAGACTTTTTGCCCAGTATCAGTGATTTTTCTCATGTAACCAAAGCTTATGCCATCAGTGATGCTGAGAGTTTTGCAGCGGGCAGGGAACTGCTGTGCAAAGAAGGCATTTTGGGAGGTTCATCCACCGGTACCCTGATCCAATCTGCCTTGAATTATTGTCAGGAAGCCACAGAGCCCAAGAATGTGGTGGTCTTCGTTTGTGACACCGGCAACAAATACTTGTCTAAAATGTACAATGACTATTGGATGATGGACAACGGTTATATCCAAACTGAACAGCATGGAGATTTGCGTGATTTAATTTCCAGACCGTATCAATCCAACGACACCATCGTTATGCGTCCCAGTGAAAACTTGGCGACCGTGTATCAGCGCATGAAGCTGTACGATGTATCGCAAATGCCGGTGATGGACGGCGATGTGATTGTTGGCATCATCGATGAGTCCGATGTGTTGATGAAAGTTTTTGAAAATGCCGATGCTTTTGATGATACGGTTGAGTCTGCCATGACCAGTAACCTGGAATTTTTGAGCATCGACACACCACTGGAAAAACTGATGCCAATATTTGATGATGGTAAAGTGGCTATAGTCAAAGACAACAACCAATTTTTGGGCTTAATCACACGAATTGATTTGCTGAATTACCTGCGGCGGGTGGATGTGAATCAATAATATATTGAGTGTCTGGGTAAACTACTTATACCTATTTGACCATGTGCTCAGATAGGATTCAAATGAATCGCCCTAGACTTAATTAATCGACTGCAGTTTAAGCAGTTTAGATGGAACCAGTTCAGCGCAATGATTTCAGAAATGTTAAGCAATGTAACTGTATTTATCATTTAATAAGGAAAAATTATGCATAAAATAATTCTGGCTGTTGTTATCTTTTGTTTGACGTTGAGTTTCAACATTTGGGCAGAAGTCACCGATATTTCATTGCTTGAAATCAATAAAATAGGTGCTGAAAAAGTCACCGCAATCAAATCACACCCCAAAGTTGATTGGTGGGTTGAGATGGGCGATAAAATGATCGTTAGTTTCAATGACTCAACTGAAACCATGCCCTCTTATACACAGGTACTAGCAACTACGAAAAGCGTTGACTTGTCAGATCTGATGTTCAAAAGCAATGGGCATTGTTCAAGTAGTGACCCGGATGACACCAAACATGAGAACGCTGTCAAAAATAGCCATGACATACATGCCAAAGTAGAGCCAATCTTCAGAGGTGGTGGTCACCAATTAGTGGCAGCTGCAGGTTTCAGCGATAAAGTGAAGTTGGTCAGCCACAATGAATTTCGAGCATTTAAAAAAAATACTGTACTGAGTTATCAATTTGATAATCGCAACATCACAAAATCACAACAATCGGATACTTTGGCTGCCATGTTGAATCAGGTTGATGAAAACCGTTATTTTTCACAACTTGAGATTTTGGCCTCGCATGATCGCTTAACTGAAATGGGCATGGTAGGTGCTGGCGAATGGCTAGAAGGGCGATTCAATGATTTAGGTTTAAACACTTATAGAATTGATCCACATAATCATATCGGTTTTAATGTGTTAGCTTTTAAGCAAGGCGTAACTAAACCAGATGACTGGTATGTCGTCGGTGCGCACTTAGATTCTAGGAATGAAGATTTTAATTGGAACCGGCCGTCACCAGGTGCTGAAGACAACGCCTCTGGTTGTGCTGGTGTATTAGAAATTGCGAACGTCATCAGTAATTACGATACGGAATCTTCTATTTTGTTTGTTTGTTTCAATGCCGAAGAACGTGGCTTGTGGGGCAGTGCAGATGTGGTTACAGTATTAGGTGAAGCGGGTGATTTAGGTAAAGTGAAATTCATGCAAAACATGGATATGATTGCATCCAGAGCCAACACTGTCAGTTGGATGAATGCCGGAACAGACAAGGCTGAATACGTTCAATACGCAGAAATTCTTGCCGCCAATGGTAATTTATACACTGATATTGATTGGTATATAAATCCTAATGCTTGCTGTACTGATTTCAAAAGTTTCTCTGCGGCGAAAATCCCTTCAATTTCATCAACCATACCCATTGTAATGGACTATGAGCATTATCATACAACCACTGATTTGCCTATCCATCTGGACAAAGTCCAAGGGGCGGGTGTGGTTAAAGCGCACTTAGCAACATTGGTAGATTTGGTAGGCATTGAGCCAGATACTGGTTTCTCTGTTGTGCCGGCACACTCAGGCATGTGGTACAACCCAGATCAGTCTGGCCATGGTTTAACAATAGAGGTGTTGCCAGGGAATCGAATTTTATTGGTTTGGTATGTTTTTGATCAATTAGGTAATCAGATTTGGTTGGTTGGTGCTGGCGAGTATGATGGCAGTGTAGCTACCGTTGATGTCACCATCTCTGAACTGGGTCTGTTTCCACCAGAATTCAATACAGCTGATGTGAACTCAACTTTGTGGGGTACTTTACAAATTGAGTTCGATGGTTGTAACACCGCGATGTTCAGTTGGGCACCTGCCGAGGGTGTGGACTACTCAGCAGGTAGTATGCCTTTGACTCGATTGACTGCGATTGATGGCATGACTTGTAGCGAATAAATTCTTTTTAGTCAGCCTGATAAGTCATCTGGTTTATTGGGCTGGTGTTTATGTTTGCGGCTCCTTCGAGCATTATATGGTCGTGTTAGGTTCTTTATTGAGTTGCTTTTTGATGTAAAAAATCATAAATGGTTTTGGCCATTGTTTCACTGATGCCTTCGACTTTAGTGATGTCTTCCAAACTTGCTTTGTTCAAACCTTGTAAACCACCAAAATGTTTCAAAAGTTGGTTGCGGCGTTTTTCACCGATGCCAGGAATGTCCTCTAAGGTTGAGGTTGTGCGAGATTTCTTGTAGGCCTTGCGGTGTGATTTAATGGCAAAACGATGCGCTTCATCACGGATGAATTGAATCATCAATGACAACAAACCATGGCTTTCTGGTTTGATAAAGGTCTTCGACTCAGGTAGATATATGCGTTCTTCACCAGCAGTGCGGTTGTCATCTTTAGTTACCCCTATGACCCTTATCGAAGTGATCGCATGTTCTTCAAGTATCGCTATGGCTTGATTGACTTGTCCTTTACCACCATCAATGACAAAAGCATCAGGAAAGCCGAGTTTTCGTTTTTTGATTGAGGCCAAGCGTTTTTCAATGACCTGCCGCATTGCTGCATAATCATCGGCTGCTGTGATGTTTTCCATGATGTACTGTCGGTACATTTTTTTAACGGCGCCTTGGTCGTCAAAAACCACGCAAGAGGCACGTGTGTGTTCACCCATTTGGTGACTGATATCAAAACATTCAATTCTTTTCGGTTCGTCTTTGAAGCCCAATTCCTTTTGCCACAATGCCCATTTATTTTGCCAAGTTTGGTATTTGTTGGCCTTGATGATGAGGGCATTTCGCATGTTTTCTTCAGCTTGTTTGAGCAATTTAAGTTTGTTGCCCTTGGGTTTTGCTGTGATGAAAACTTTTTTGCCTTTGATGCTCGATAAGATGTCTGCCAATTCGCTTTTATTGCTGGGTTCTGTGTTACATAAAATGGCATCAGCAGTTATTTGGTTGTCATAAAACAAACCTATGAAAGCATACAAGAACTCATTGATAGACGTGCCCTTGGGCGTGGCTGGAAAGTGATTGCGATAACCCATGAATTGACCGTTGCGGACGGTGCCCACTGTCGCGATGTACATGTTGCCTTGTTGGCCAGCAACAACCATATCAAAATTATCATCAGGCTGCAGTTCGACAGTTTGCTTGGATTGAATCATCCTTATGGCTTTGATTTGGTCGCGAAAACTGGCCGCTTGTTCGTAATCTTGTTGTTCTGCTGCTTGTTCCATTCTTGCCATCAATGAATCAACCACTTGATTGGATTTACCTTCGATAAAATCAAAGGTGTATTTGAGTTGTTGTTGGTATTCTTCTTGAGTGACATAACCAACGCAAGGGGCCGTACAACGATTGATTTGATGTTGTAAGCAGGGTCTTGATCGGTTGTTAAATGTGCTGTTGTTACACTGCCTAACTTTGAATACTTTTTGTAAGAAATGTAGCGAATTTCGGACGTATGCCGCACTTGGGAATGGCCCAAAAAAACGTCCCTTGTTCTGTTTTTTACCCCGCCTGAATTCTAACAGTGGAAACTCATCAACACCCACTGAACAGTAAATATAAGGATAACTCTTACCGTCTTTTAACAGTACGTTGTATCTGGGATTGTGTTTTTTTATCAATTGGTTTTCTAACAACAGCGCTTCAGCCTCAGAACGGGTGATGTGAAAACTCATGTCTTTAATGGCAGCGACCAGGGCCATGGTTTTGTTGTCTTTGGCCTGACCAGTAAAGTAACTACCAACGCGGTTTTTTAATACCCGGGCTTTGCCCACATATATGACTTCATTATTGCCATCAAACATCTGGTAAACACCTGGTAGTTTGGGCAATTCTTTAACAAATTTTTTGTGGTCAAAAGGTTTCATTTTAGCTTATAGATTGGCCTCAACCCAGCCAGACTCCCCATCCTTATAATGTTCATTTTTCCAAATTGGAACACGTGCTTTGGTCTGATTGAGGATGTACTCACAAGCTTCGAAGGCAGCCTGGCGGTGATCAGCTGATACGCCGACCCAGATGGCCATATCACCAATTTTAAGTTGGCCCACGCGATGCGAACAACAGGCATGATTGATGGTAAATTTTTGTGCTGCCTCGGCCATGATTTGCAAACCCACTTCAGTGGCCAGTTTTTCATGAGCTTCATAATGCAATTCAAGCACAGCTTTGTTATTTTTTTTGTTGTCTAAATTGTGGTTTCTGACCCAGCCTTCAAAGCACACAAAGCCACCGCTGCGTGGATCCATAACCTGTTGCTTCAAACCCTCAGGGTCAATCTGTTTTGTGGTGATGCTGAACATTTAACCTCCAGCTGCAGGTGGGAAAAAACCCACAATATCATGTTGTTTCACTTCATCGTCCCAGTCAGCAAAGGTATCATTGAGTATGGGTTTTATACTTTCTGGGTTTATTTTAACTTGATGTAATTCACACAATAAATCAAATACGGTTTGTATGGTCGCAGGGTGGGGTATTGACTCAATTTCTATTGGCTCCGGACTGAATTGCTCTTTCAGTCTGCCGTAAAATTCTGTGGTTATTTTCATCTGCGTATGATGTCTGATTTACCACCACTTTTGGTGATTAATTGAGTGGCTGTGATTGTGATGTCATGACTCAGAGCCTTGCACATGTCGTAAATGGTCAAGGCAGCCACTGATGCACCTGTTAAAGCTTCCATTTCTATCCCTGTTTTGGCCGTCACTTTACATTGGCAGGTGATAAGCAGGTCCTTATCTTCAGTGGTAGTTATATCTATTTTACAACTCTCTAAAGGCAGCGGGTGGCAGAAAGGAATGAGCTCATGGGTTTTTTTGGCAGCCATCACGCCAGCAATGATGGCAGTTTGAAAGACTGGGCCTTTTTTACTGTGAATTTCATTGTCAGTAATGACCGCCTTTATTGCATCAGGCAATAAGACCAATGATTGTGCAGCGGCAGTTCTCATGGTGATTTTTTTATCACTGACATCAACCATGGTTGGGTTGTTATTGTTATCAATGTGACTCAGTTCATCTGTCATGCTGATTTCAGCCTCCGATCATAAACATTTCAATTTTTTTGTGTTTGTTGTTGGTTTTTAATATGTTTTGTCTTTGGACTGAGTATTGGTCAGCACGTCCTTGCCAAATTTGACTGATGGCATCAAGTAATTGATCAGGGGTATTGAGCAAAGGCTTGATGTCATGGCCGCTTGCCGCGAAAAGACAAGTAAATACCTCGCCGCTAGGACTCAGTCGGGCACGATTGCAGTCATGACAGAATGGCTCGCTAATGGATGAAATCATGCCAAATTCTCCTTGACCATCAATAAATTCATAGCGATTTGCCACTTCACCGATTTGACTGGCAGCTTTAGGCTTAATCGGCCACTTTGTAGTGATCTGGTTCAATAAATCAGCTGAGTTTACCACTTGATTTGATTGCCATTGGTTGAGGTTGCCCACGTCCATGAATTCAATGAAACGCACCACCACTCCAGTACCTCTGAAATGGCTCAACAACGGTATCACCTGGTGTTCGTTGATGTTTTTTTGTACCACACAATTTACTTTTACTTGTTTGAGTGCTGAGCCTGCGCACCTATGTATTGATTGTAAAATTTTATCTACCGCAAATTGGGTGCCAGTGATTTGTTCAAATAGGTCTTGTTCGATGGCATCCAGGCTGATGGTGATTCGATCCAAACCAGCATCAATCAGGTCATCAAGAACTGGATCCAGCAGTCCTGCATTGGTGGTCAATGCCACTTCATCGATGCCTTTAATCTTTTTGATTGATTTGATTAAACTATCCACACCTTTTCGCAGCAGCGGCTCACCACCAGTAAGGCGTATTTTGCTGACACCTAACTCAGCAAATGCGGCAGTGACCTTAATGATGTCTGCAAAACTCATGTGGTTCTCAGGCTGACTTTGTTGGCGCATCACATCGACATGTTCAGCAGGCAAACAATAAGTACATCGAAACTGACATCGATCAGTCAGTGAGATGCGTAAATCTTTAACTGGTCTGTTGAGTTGATCAGTCACTGTCATGAGAAATGTTCCTGATAGCTGCTCAGTAAACCATCCCACTGTATGGAAAATTCGCTGTCACAAGATCGTTCACTGATTTTTTCAATTGATCTTCTCAAGCGATTGAGGTTTTCTTGGCGCCAGGTTTTTTTTATGTTTTTGATTGCGCCTTTATCAAAATCAATCAAGTAAACAGGGTGCTCATCGGTTGGTTTGGCTAACAAAATATTGTGTGCATTGAGGTCCGAATGATAGATGCCGTGGTGATGAAACTGTGCAATGGTTTTGCCAATTAACTGCCAAGTTTTTATGGGCTGATTGTTTGCCATCAATAAGTCAGCAAATGTCTGTTGGTGTTTGATATGAGACATGATCAAGTCGTTGTGGTAATAAAGTCCACTTTTTCTGATCAAGGCTGCTATGGGTTTTGCGCTAGGAAGTTGTAATTGATGGATTTTCTGCAGCAGTTGGAATTCTTTGTAAGCGCGGGTATTTTTCAATGAAGTCCAAAAATAACTGTCTTTACTCAGCTTGGCGTAAAGTCCGCCGCGAAAATAATGCCTCAATACCCATTTGCCCCATTCTGATTTAATTACCCATGCTGAACCCCTACCAGAATTAGCGCCCAGCAAACGGCCCTGATTCATCCAGTAAGCTTGGGTGAACCATTGTTCGTCGATATCCTGGAAATCATTGTTTGTGGTCAGAATCCAAGTATTTTTGTTGTTGATTACGTGCAAGGGTAAATTGGGTCAATGGTAGAATGTATCATTTTAAATGATTTCTCAGATGACGACAAACGCCAAGCTCAAATCAATTTGTATCTTTAGGCTATCAGCCATAGGTGATGTGACTCATATGATACCAGTTGTTAAGACATTGCAGCATGAATTTCCCAAGCTTTCAATCACTTGGGTCATTGGCAAGGTTGAACATAAGCTGTTAAGGGGTTTGCCTGGTGTGAAGTTCATTGTGTTTGATAAAAACAGTGGCTATACAGGTTTAATGCAATTGCGTCGGTCATTCGCAGGTCAACGCTTTGACGCCTTATTACAGATGCAGTTGTCACTGCGAGCCAATATCATCTCAAGGTTTATACCAGCGAAACGTCGAATTGGATTTGATAAAAAACGATCAAAAGAGTTACATGGCATGTTTATCAATGAACGCATTCCTTATTTGCGTGATTGTCATGTATTGGATGGTTTCATGCAGTTCGCTGATTATTTAGGCTGTCAACAGCGCATCATGGATTGGCAATTACCATTGAATGAGGGTGACAAACAGTTTGCCAACACGTGTATCCAAAAAAATCAGCCCAATGTGGTAATCAGCCCATGTTCTAGCCATGAGTTAAGAAATTGGTCAAGCCAGAAATATGCCACTCTGGCTGATCAACTGGTGACTGAATATGGTGCTCATGTGATTTTGGTTGGCAGTCCATCGCCGAGTGAGAAAGCGTTTGTTGAGTCAATTGAAAATCAATGTCAACAAGCTGTTTTGAATGTGGCTGGTAAAGACACATTGAAACAATTGTGGCACCTGCTCAGTTGTGCTGATTTGGTGATATCACCCGATTCGGGGCCGCTGCATATGGCTGGTGCTGTAGCCACACCTGTGATTGGGTTGTTGGCAGCCAGTAATTACAGAAGATCTGGGTCTTATCAATACCCTCAACTGACGGTTGATAAATACCCCGAGGCTTGCCACAAGTTTCTCAACAAGTCAGATAAAGCGGTCAAGTGGGGTACCAAAACAGAGTATCCTGGTGCCATGGATTTGATTGAGGTCACTGATGTGATGGCCAAAGTCGATCAAGTTTTATAGCAATTTTATGGATGTTACTGAAATTGAAAACAGGCTTTTCTACCAGACATAGACTACTTCAGCATCGACCAACGGATAATCATATTTAAGTTCATCGATGGTTTTGCTTACTAACCTTTTAACGGTGCCAGTTACCGTAACCGGTTTGTTCATGAAGCTCTCTGGCTCAAAAAAGACGGGTTTACAGGCTATGAATCGGCCTTTATCAACCCGAATTCTGCGCGATGGTTTGGCACGTTCATCAGGCACTTTGGCGATGATGGTCAGACAGCTGTGTTCAGTTTTGTTTTCGACCTCGATAACAAAACCAGTCCATCGGATATTTAAATCTGTTTGCGGGTTTTTTTGATAGGCTTGGGGACTGATGTCGCTGTATTCGCCGCGTAACGGTTTCGGTGGTTGGATGCAAGCGGAAAGAAATAAGCTCAACAGCACAATAACAATACATTTCATAAAAAACAGTCCTCATTGAATAGTTGATGGCTTCATTATGCTAACAAAACTTGAACCAAGCCTGAATCAAAGAAACTTAATTAATGCTCATAGCACATTCAATACATTGTGGGTCAGTACAGCGGTGACAATCAATGCTGTTAACATCATAGCAAAAGCAAAAAATTCTATGATGAAGTGCAAAATCGTTTTAAATAATGGCTTGTGTACCAGGGTGGTGTGAATGATTAAACTCAAACCCCCTGCAGCCAAAGTTAAATAACTGAGCCAGGCTGGTATCGATAATATTAAATAGCCACCGCCAAGCAGGGCCAGTGTTGAAATGAATAGAGATTTGCTGTTTGTCATGATGTTTCTCATTGGTTGCATGGCTTTATTAAACTGTGGCTGATTCGCAAAAATTGAGAAGATGAGGGATATATTTTTTTAAAAATACAGTTGTTGAACTGTCTCAGTCCCTGGTTTAAAATAATTAGAATGTGTGCAGCTCAAAATATTCTGAAGGATGTTTTTGGTTACGATCAATTCCGAGACCAACAACAAGACATAGTTAATTCCATCATTGAAGGCAAAGACGCTTTGGTGCTGATGCCTACTGGCGGCGGTAAGTCGTTGTGCTACCAGATACCCGCCATAGCCAGAAAAGGTGTGGGTGTAGTGGTATCTCCCTTGATTGCTTTGATGCAAGACCAAGTCAATGCCTTGCAACAATTAGGCGTCAATGCCGCATATATCAATTCAACGCTCTCAGCCAGTGAAGTGGCTCAAGTGCAACAAAAAGCCCAAAACAACGAACTGGATTTGTTGTATCTGTCTCCTGAACGCTTGATGGGTGATGAAACGCAAGACTTTTTAAAAGGCATTGATGTGGCACTGTTCGCCATTGATGAAGCGCATTGTGTTTCACAATGGGGACACGACTTCAGGAAAGAGTATCAGCAGCTTTCGATTCTGCATGAAAACTTTCCAGACATTCCAAGGATAGCACTGACCGCTACTGCCGATGAAAAAGTCAGGCTTGAGATGATAGAGCAGTTGAAATTGGATGATGCGAAAGTGTTCGTTTCCAGTTTTGATCGGCCTAACATAACCTATGCGATCGAAGAACAAGATAATGGCAAACAACAATTGTGGCGCTTCATCAATGAAAACCACAGCAAGGATGCCGGCATTGTATACTGCCTTTCGCGACGCAAAGTAGAAGCTGTTGCAGAGTTTCTAAGAGAAAAAGGAAGGGTGGCTCTGCCTTACCATGCTGGACTGTCTGGTCGCATCAGAACCCAAAATCAAGCCAGATTCTTAAGAGATGAAGGGGTTATTATTGTGGCCACTATTGCATTTGGAATGGGTATTGACAAGCCTGATGTCAGATTTGTGGCGCACTTTTCTATGCCTAAAAACATTGAATCTTATTACCAAGAGACGGGTAGGGCTGGCCGTGATGGCCAACCTTCAAACGCTTGGATGGCCTACAACTACAAAGATGTGGTGATGCAAAGGCAGTTTATTCGTGACTCTGATGCGGGTGATGAGCACAAGAATGTGTTGCATAATAAACTGGACTCATTGGTTGATTTATGTGAACAGCTGGATTGTAGGCGCCAGACATTGTTGAAATATTTCGGTGAGACGTTACCTGACCCTTGTGGTAATTGTGACAACTGTTTGAATCCACCAGAACGAATTGATGCATCAAAAGAAGCCCAAATGGCTCTGTCAGCGATTTACAGAACAGAGCAGCAATTTGGCATCATGTATTTAATCGACATTTTATTGGGTAACAACAATGATGAACGGGTTGAGCAATTAAAACATGATCAGTTGAACGTTTTTGGGCTGGGCAAAGATCACGTTAAAACTTGGTGGCGGCGATTGTACCGTCAGCTCATCAGTCAAAGTTATATTGATGTGGATCCTGAATTTGGCTCATTGAAATTAACTGATAAATCTAAGTCAATCCTCAAAGGTAAAGAGTCTTTTTACCTCAGAGATGTGGTCAAAGCACAAAATAAGACCAAAAAAGCTGATGAAGTTGATTTGGGACGGCATGATACCATTCTATGGGAGGCCTTGAAGAAATTACGCATGGATTTGGCCACTGATCAAGGTGTGCCACCATATGTTATATTCAGTGATGCGTCATTGTTAGAAATGGTCAGAAAAAGGCCTGTTGAAGGTGAAAAATTCATGTACATATCTGGTGTTGGTGAATACAAACTGGCTAAATACGGCGAAGTCTTCATCGAAGTCATCAAGGCGAATCCGTTGCCTGATAAGCTCGATAACAGGCTAGATGATGAAGTCAATGTGTCTTTGGATCACTTTCTAGAACATAAATCGGTGGAAAAAGTGGCTGAAGTATTAGGCATCAATGTTAATACAGTATATATGCATTTATCAAAAGCCATAGCGGTTGGCTTGGTTGATAAAAAAGATGTGACCCAATTAGAAGATACTGACATTGATTACATCATTCAAATGGCCGAAATGACTGGTTATTTGGAGGAGAAGAAATTAAAGCCAGTATATGATGCACTTGACGGCATGTACGATTACGGTACTTTGCGTTGTGTTTTGGCAGAGCTAGAATAATTGCAGCCATTTAAACTCACTTCAAAAGATCTTACCCTCATATTTATTGGTGGTGCGCTGGCAGCATTGATTAACTTGTTCAGGTTGCCGCTGTTCTTTGAAGCCGAGTTTGTTTTTGGAGGGGTCATTTTTCTTTTGGTGGCTGTCTTCAGGGGGCCTTGGGTGGCTGTCTTGACCGCCATTATTGGCACCATCCCACTGGTCTTAGCATGGGGTAGTTTTTGGCCACTTTTGACTTTTGGTCTAGAAGCTTTATTAGTGGGTTTGGCGTTTGCTTATAAACGAACTAATGTCATTTTATTGGTGATTGTTTATTGGCTTTTTATAGGCATGCCGATTTCTTGGTATTCTATTTCTCAATATGAATTTTTTCTCGATGCACATCGGCTTACAATATTAATTAAACAGTTAACCAATGCCATTTTGTATGCACATATAGCTGCGATATTGATGTATGTGCCAACGGTTAAAAACTACCTCAAACGCAAAGACTCTGATATTTTACTTTCGATCAGAGAACAGTCATCTCACATCATTTCATCACTGTTAATAACGGCAGGTATTTTGTTCTTTTTTTATGATTTGAATAAAAAAGTCACTGATGCCAATCAACAAATGTACTTAACTCAACAGAAATACCATGACAGTCTGTTTTTTGAGTTAGACTGCTTACTACAAGTTAAAATCAATGCCTTGAATGAATTTAAATTTACCTTGGCCGCGATATGGAATGACCCCCCAAAGCGCAAGGAGGGATTGTTGGCTTTTAATCGCAGACACCATGAATTCATGACCATGATCATCACAGATGAGAAAGGACGATTAATTCATTCTTCACCTGCTGAATTGGTTGAAAACATCAATAAAACAGGTGAAACCATCAGTGTTTCTGATCGCCATTATTTCATCAATGCAATCGATTCTGATCAAGTTTATGTTTCTCCTGGATTTTTTGGCAGAGGTTTTGGAACTAATTTGATTGCAGCAATCAGTGCAGGCGTTCCAAGTAATTCTTCGTTGACCAATCAGGGTGTGGTAGAAGGGACTTTTGCATTGAAATCTCTGAATAAAATTCGTCAGATTGTAAATGAATTGAATCCAGAACTGAGTGCTGTGGTTTTAGATCAAAACAATAAAGTGGTTAGTTTTTCAGAGGCATTAGAATTGGAATTGTTTCAAACCTTGAATATAGAAACAGTCAAGGACAATCACCACAACCACATCCATTCCAATGATATTTTCATCACTGACTCACTGGGTTCTGAGAGCTACTACTATCAGGATACTGAGTTCTCTTTTGGTTGGAAACTGGTGTCATTACAAAGCGAATCTCAATTTGCTGCAGTGGTTGAAAGGACATTGATTCTTTTCTCCTTGTCGATGTTGATCCTGGTTTTTGTGGCTAAGCTATTGGCACAAATCATCAGTCACTATTGGACTTATTCAATGCATCGCTTGAATAAAATGATTGAGCGAGGTGCAGGATTTGAGCATGATGTTGCTTTTGATAAAAACATTGAACTGCCTATTGAAATTCAAAACCTTTATCAAGAGATCAAACAAAAACGGTTAGAGGTTTTTGCCATGAATCAGAAACTGCAAAACACAGTGGCTGAAAGGACTGATAAACTCCAGTCAGCCAATAAACAATTGTATGAATTAGCCAGAAAGGATGCTTTGACTCAGTTGGATAACCGCCATGTGTTCAATGAGATGATGCAGGAGATTTGGCAGCGCTGCCAAAAAGACATATCAATGATGACCATGCTATTGATTGATATTGACCACTTCAAAAAAATCAACGATTCATATGGCCATCCAGTTGGTGATGATGTTTTGCGTCAACTGGCTCGTGAACTTGAGTGTTTCAAAGATCATGAAATTGCGTGTTTGGCCAGAATTGGCGGCGAAGAATTTTGTTTTTTACTCAGTGACAGCAAACATGATAAAGCCATCAAACTGGCGGAGGATATCAGAAAACACATTGAAAATCATGTGTTTGAAATCAGCCAAAATAAATCAGTCAGGATCACTGTCTCAGTCGGTGTAGCAACCATTGATACCACGAAATTCACCCCAACCAAGCTCTATCAATTAGCCGACAATGCTCTGTATCAATCCAAACATGCTGGTCGCAACCAAGTCAACGCAGAACTCAGTAACTGAGTGTAAGCCTTACCAGTGTTTCAACAAGGTGATGCCGCTGTAACTGAAGTCATCGGTAAAAAATTGGCCATAGGGTGATTGTCCTTCTTGGTACTCAAACATCAGCTGAAAAGGTGTGTGAGTAAAATTTCTGATTTCTATGCCGGCTCTCATGGTGGCGTTGATATTCCAGTCGTAGGCACCCCAGGAGCTCAAATCAACGGCCCAGATTGGTTTGATGTTGTGCCAATGATCCCCCACATATTGCCAACCAGCTTGCCACATGAATTTTTCTAAATCACCGGGTTCTGACCGCGTGATGAAACCCAAACCAGCATACCAGTCCCAGTGATTGAAGGACTTGGCCGCATCCCATCTGATTGTTTCATAGGACAGGTTGATGCGATTTTCAAGGAATTCGGGGTTATCAATCAGAAATTCATCACCTAAGTGGGTGCTTTTGTGGGTATAACTGAAGCGCCAACTCCAATCTTCCATGGATTTAACTACTTCACCACCTATGATGAAATCTGTGTTGATCAATGCGCCACCGCGGTTATTTCTGGTGTCGATTTCATCCACATCAAACTGTGATCTGATTTGTCCAATGACGTTAAGCGCAAAAGTTTCGCCATTGGGCAGTGCGATGTTTCTGATCAAATGTCTTTTACCTGCGCTGATCAGCGCAGCTTTGAAATCCCTGCCCAATAAGTCCAGTCTACCCAAACTGAGCATCAGATTGGGTTCATTGATGTCAGCAATCAAAATTGGGAATTCATTTTTTATTGTGGCATTTGTTGCTTGTTGCTGTGGGGTGTCTTTGGCACTTTGTTGGAGGGCCTCTGGTGGCGCATTAACAATTTCATCATAGCATTTCAATCTCTGTGTGCTGTTGCTTATCATTTTGCATGCATTCAATTGATTTTTTAGCTCGGAAGCTTGAGAGGCAAAAGGTTTATTGGCCATAAAAAGAGTCAATAGAATAAGGGTAGTGGATTTCATGTTGGTTTGTGGCTTATGTGGTTTTTAATAAATGATTTTGATAAATATGCTCTACTTAACAATGCTTTATAGAGAAAAAACAGGCAAATGAATCTGCATTCATTTGCCTGTGATTGCGTTGCTTGACAGCAACGTTGCATTGGGTCCGTTGCGTATTTAGGATGCCAAGTTACGCAAGACATAATGCAGGATGCCGCCATGACGACAGTATTCAACTTCTTTCGGAGTGTCAATCCTGACATCCACCTCAAAGCTTACTGAGCTGCCATCTTCTCTGTGCGCTGTGACCTCGGCGGTTTTGGAGGCACCGTTTTTTAAACCAGTCACGTCATAAGTTTCTTTTCCGTTCAGTAAATAAGTCTCAGCATTTTCACCTGCTTTAAACTGTAATGGGATAACTCCCATACCAACTAAATTAGAACGATGGATGCGTTCATAGGATTGCACCAAAACAGCTTTGACACCCAATAAATTGGTGCCTTTGGCAGCCCAGTCACGAGATGAACCGGTACCATATTCTGTGCCAGCAATAACCACCAAAGGCGTACCTTCTTGTTGGTATTTCATTGCCGCATCAAAAATAGTCATTTCTTCACCTGATGGCTGATGTCTGGTCCATCCACCCTCAGTCCCTGGCGCCAATTGGTTGCGCAGTCTGATGTTAGCGAAAGTGCCTCTCATCATGACCTCATGATTACCACGACGCGAGCCATAGGAATTAAAGTTAACTTTTTCCACCCCTTTTTCTTTGAGGTAGACCCCAGCGGGAGAGTCCTCAGCAATCGCACCTGCAGGAGAAATGTGGTCAGTAGTGACTGAATCGCCTAATTTGGCCAGCACTCGAGCCCCCTCAATGTTATCAATGGTGCCAACATCCAAGGTCATGCCTTCAAAGTATGGTGGATTTTTAATGTAAGTGGAGTCGTCTTGCCAATCGAACAGTTCTGATTCGCTGGTTTTAACTGCTTCCCAGTTTTCATCACCCTCAAAAATGCCTTCATAACCCACTGCAAAACTGTTTTGATTGACGTTTGCTGAGATGGTATCAGCAATTTCATGGTCACTGGGCCAAATGTCTTTAAGGAAGACTTCGTTACCGTCTTGGTCTGTACCCAGCGGATCGTTGTATAAATCAAAATCCATGGTACCAGCAATGGCGTAGGCCACAACCAGTGGTGGCGAGGCGAGGAAATTCATTTGAATGTCAGCATGAATTCGGCCTTCAAAATTTCTGTTACCAGATAATACAGATGTGGCAATCAAATCATTGTCGTTAATGGCGTTCGAAAGTGCTGGGTCCAATGGTCCCGAGTTACCAATACAAGTGGTACAACCAAAACCAACCACGTTGAAACCCAAGGCCTCTAAATCATCCATCAATCCAGCTGATTCAAGATAATGGGACACCACCTTTGAGCCGGGCGCCAATGATGTTTTAACCCAAGGTTTCACCTGCAGGCCTTTGGCTGCCGCATTTCTGGCAAGTAAGCCTGCGCCTAACATGACTGCTGGGTTTGATGTGTTGGTACAAGAAGTGATGGCAGCAACCGCAATATTACCGTCTTTGAATTCATAATTGCCTTTTTCAGCAGCCACAGGTATTGATTTGGCGGCACGGCCTTTTTCAAACTCAGCAAAGTGCTTTTTGTATGTTTCTTTGGCCAGCGTGAGTTCAATGCGATCTTGTGGTCTTTTCGGACCTGAGATACTGGGTACCACAGTACTCATATCTAACTCCAATGTCGCTGTGTACTCAGCATCGATGCTGTTTTTATCATGAAACAATCCTTGTTCTTTGGCATATTTTTCTACTAAATTGACTTGCTCATCCGAGCGACCAGAAAGTTTCAAGTAGCGTAATGACTCGTCATCAATAGGGAAAATACCACATGTGGCGCCATATTCAGGGGCCATGTTAGCAATGGTGGCACGATCGGCCAATGGTAGATGTTGTAAGCCAGGGCCAAAAAATTCGACAAACTTGCCCACCACGCCATGATCACGTAACATATCAACAACAGTAAGAACCAAATCAGTTGCGGTGACGCCTTCTTGCAGTTCACCGGATAACTTGAAACCCACAACTTGCGGAATCAGCATGGAAATGGCTTGTCCAAGCATCGCTGCCTCAGCTTCAATACCACCAACACCCCAACCCAAGACACCAATGCCATTTATCATGGTGGTGTGAGAATCAGTACCTACCACAGTATCAGGATAAGCCGTCAGTTCGCCTTTTTGTTCTGCACCAAAAATAACTCGAGCCAAATATTCCAAATTGACTTGGTGCACAATGCCATTACCTGGAGGCACCACCTTGAATGTATCAAATGCAGTTTGTCCCCATTTCAAAAAACCATAGCGTTCCATGTTCCTCTGAAATTCAATCTGGGTATTGAGGTCAGCGGCGTTGGCCGTACCGTATTTATCTACTTGAATAGAATGATCAATCACCAATTCAGCAGGTGATAATGGATTGATTTTTTGTACATCACCACCCAGAGATTTCATTGCATCTCGCATGGCAGCTAAATCAACCACTGCAGGAACACCTGTAAAGTCTTGTAGTACCACTCTAGAGGGAGTGAATGCAATTTCAGTGCTTGGCTCCGCTTTGGGGTCCCAATTACATAAAGCTTCGATATCAGAAACAGTGACATCAATCCCATCTTCATTCCTGAGTAAGTTCTCTAGAAGTATCTTCAAACTAAAAGGCAATCGACTGATGTCATGCTTTTCAGCCACCTTTGATAGACTGTAGTACTTATAAGACTTGTTATTACATGCCAATTGTGTGGCAGTTTTTAGTGTATCACTCATTGATAAACCCCATTTTTTGACCCTATCTTAAAGAGTCGGTTAATTAATATTGTTATAAATTATCGCACTTCCGACGTGAAAAATACAACGGTAGTCTTGTTAAAACATGCTGTCTCTCAACAAAAAAAACCTTCAAAGTGTTGGTTTAAATCCATAAACACTTCAAAGGTTTTTGTTTTTGTCCAATAACAGCTTAGTTTAAGGTCAGCTAAGGTTTCGTATTTAATTTTAAAAATTAATTGACCACGTGAGGCAGTTGGCCTTTCTTTTGTGCTGAAGCTGCTTTCAAGCGAGCTGCCAAAAGATTGGCATTATTAGACTTGGTTTTCAATGCTTTCAATGGTGGCGCAAATTGGGTCAGGTTAATACCAGCCACTGATTTAATGTACTCATCAAGAGTTGGCGTGCGACCTAAAATGGCTGCCAGCACCACCACCGGGGTAGAGGCCAACAAAGATTCACCTTTCTTGCGTTCAGAATCTTCAACCACACGTCCTTGGAACAAACGGGTAGAGGTAGCCAATACAGTATCACCTTTGGCTGCTTTTTCTTGGTTGCCCATACATAAGTTACAACCAGGGCGTTCCAAATACATCATATTCTCGTATTCTAAACGGGCATTTTGTTTGGGTGATTGATCATCGAATTCAAAGCCAGAATATTTTTGCAAGATGTCCCAATCGCCTTCCTGTTTCAGTTCATCGATGATGTTGTAGGTTGGCGCAGCCACAATTAACGGTGCGTTGAATTTCACAAAGCCTTGCTCTTTTTCCAGGTTTCTGAGCATTTGTACAATGATTTTTAAATCGCCTTTGTGCACCATACACGAACCAACAAAACCCAAATCAACATGCTTTTCACCTTGGTAATGTGACAGGGCACGTATGGTGTCATGGGTATAACGTTTTGATACGTCGTCGTTGTTGACATCTGGGTCAGCTATCATGGGTTCAATGATTTGATCCAAATCCACCACCACTTCAGCGGCGTATTTGGCATTGTCATCTGGCATCAATGCGGGTTTTTCACCAGACTGAATTTCTTTGATTCTGGTATTGGCCTTATCAATCAAGCCCTGTAAAACCTGATTGTGGTTATCCATGCCTTTGTCAATCATTATTTGAATCCTGCTTTTGGCAATTTCCAAAGATTCAATCAGCGTTTCATCTTGAGATATACAAATCGAAGCTTTTGCTTTCATCTCTGCCGTCCAGTCGGTAAAAGTGAAGGCTTGGTCAGCTGGAAGGGTACCTATATGAACTTCAATCACACGACCTTGGAAGACGTTATCACCGAACTGTTTTAACATTTGTGCTTGGGTTGCGTGTACCACATCGCGGAAATCCATGTGATCTTTGAGGTCGCCTTTGAATGTGACTTTAACTGATTGTGGAATGGGCATGGAAGCTTCGCCTGTGGCCAAAGCCAAGGCCACTGTGCCTGAATCGGCACCAAAAGCCACACCTTTCGACATGCGGGTATGCGAGTCGCCACCGATGATGATGGCCCATTCATCTACTGTGATGTCGTTAAGCACTTTATGAATCACATCAGTCATCGCATGGTACTCGCCTTTGGGATCACGTGCAGTGATTAAGCCAAAACGATTCATGAAGCTCATTAACTTGGGGATATTTCTTTGGGCTTTCTTGTCCCAGACAGAAGCTGTATGACAGCCTGATTGGTAGGCACCGTCAACCGTTGGAGAAATGACTGTGGCGGCCATGGCTTCAAGCTCTTGTGAAGTCATCAAGCCTGTGGTGTCTTGTGAACCAACAATATTGACCTTGACCCGCACATCAGAGCCTGCATGCAGCACATCGTTGCTGCTCACACCCACTGCATTTTTATTGAATATCTTCTCAACAGCGGTCAGACCTTGGTTTTCGACCGTGATTTCTTTCGATGGAGCAAATACCTGCGGCATCTCTAGACCTAAGGTTTCTGCCGCGAAGCTTTGTAGTTTTTTACCAAAGACAATCGCATATGAGCCACCGGCTTTGATGAATTCTAGTTTTTGTGGGGTCAATGCAGCAGCTATATCAACCAACTCCTGATCACCGTTATAAAGTTTTTTCTCTTCTGTATTGATGGTTAAAACTGTGCCTGTATCGACCGAGTAGGCTTGTTCTAGCACCGCGTCACCGTTTTCATCAACGACAGTGTTGCCATCATTGTCGAGTTTTTTGACCCAGTTCTTTAAATCCAAACCAATACCACCAGTCACATCTACAGTGGTTAAGAAAATCGGTGAAATGCCATTGGTGCCTGCCACGATTGGTGCGTAATTGACAAAAGGAACATAAGGACTGGCTTGTTTACCGGTCCACAGGGCCACATTGTTTACTCCTGACATTCTTGAAGAGCCAACTCCCATTGTGCCTTTTTCGGCAATCAGCATCACCCGTTTGTCAGGGTGCTGTTGTTGTAAAGCGACAATTTCTTTTTGTGCCTGCTCCGAAATCATGCATTTACCGTGTAATTCGCGATCTGATCGTGAGTGGGCTTGATTGCCTGGCGACAATAAATCAGTGGAAATATCACCTTCACCAGCCACATAGGTAACCACATCAATGGTGGTTTCAACTTCGGGTAGTTTGGTAAAGAATTCAGCTTGGGCATAACTGTGTAGAATTTCGGTGGCGATGGTGTTTCCAGCCTCATGTGCAGCTGCCAATCTATCCATGTCAGCCTCATATAGAAAAACTTGGGTTTTTAAAACTTCAGCCGCCTGCTGTGCCACTGCTTGGTTATCCTCTAATGCCAAATCAATCAATGCAGCCACCGAGGGGCCGCCTTTCATGTGTGAAAGGAGTTCAAATGCGAATGCTTGTGAGATTTCTGCTACTGTTTCTTCGCCTTTGATGATGGCTTTTAAAAAAGCTGCTTTTTCACCTGCTGCAGCTGTGGTGCCTGGCAAGGTGTTATAAATGAAAAAGTTTAAGGCATCCGCTCTGTTTTCGTTATTGGTGTCTTTGATAAGCGTGATGATTTCTGCCAGTAATTGGTCGTCATCAATGGGGAGTGGGTGTAAACCCTGGGTTTTTCTGACTGCTATTTCTTTGATATATTCTGGGTAAATGCTCATTCAAAACTCGGAAAAATAAAACGGCATATTATAGCAAAATAAGTGCCAAAAGTTAATCGCGCAAGGCTTCACATTGGGTACATCAAATGATCTATTTTCAAAACGCATCGATGTCAAAGCATAGGTGTTTGTAACAATAAAATAATAAAAAACAACACAATCAGTGATTTAAGTGCCTCCGGGTTCAAACAAACGTTTGAAAAAAAGTTAAAGATGTGTTATTTTGATTTCCGATTTGTGTTTTCAGAAGTCAGGTTCAGATAACAATAATTCAAAACTGAACTTGATGAATATGTTTAATTGCATTACGTGGGGACGTTGGTATGAATACAAATCAATCATTTTAATTAAACTTTAGAGGGTTTCTTAATGAAAAAACTTAAATTAATGGGCGTAACTGCGTCTGTCTTATTAGCCTCAACAGGAGTCATGGCTAAATCTTCTCCAATCGCAAAACACTTGGCAGGTCCAGCCGAAGAAATTGAGCTGATGCAAAAAGCCAGCCCAGAGTCTACTGCTATTGTATCTAAACATGCCATGCTGCCAATTCAGTTTGAATTGAATAATGCCGGTGAAATGGTCTGGCAAAAAAATGTCTTGGTGGATGGTGAAAACCCAAGGGCACTGGTTTTTGGAGTCAATCAAGATAATTGGCAATTGGATATCAAAGGTCAGAACAGTTTGAAGTCCGGTGCTGAAGAGATTAACTTTTTCACCAGAAAGACTCAATTTGGCATGGGTCAAGAACAGTTTCCTGCCACTCAGTTTGAATTAGAAAACTTGGCAACAGGCAGCTACCAATTTCAGGTCAAAACTGATGTCGCAGAAGATGGTTATTTGTTAATCAGCAGCGACAGTCCTTACCGCTTGAAATCATTTACCAGCTCCCATGGTGCTGTAGTTGGTGAGGAAGTCAGTGTCAGTGCAGCCGCTTTCAGTACCGAATTTGCGGTGGTTAAAGGTAACATGCAGTTTATAGATAACTCCTACTTAAACATCACAGCACCAGATGGTACAGTGCGTGAAGTTTCGATGTTTGATGATGGTGTTGCCAGTGACAAAGCGGCGTTAGATGGGCAGTTCAATGCCTCTTTCAGAGCCGAGTATCCTGGCTTGTATCAAGTTCAAGTAGTGGCTCAAGGTATAACACCCAAAGGCCAACCATTTTTGAGAACGGTTGAACATATCATTCCAGTAATTGAATCTGATTTGATGTTGAACAGCAAAGCAGCTTATGGTGCTTATTCTGCACCACACAAAATTGACTTGAGTTTGGCTGTAGGAACCAACTTGAACCGCAATCGCTTCAGAGTGATGGCGGAAGTTTGGGGTACCAAAAGTGCTGGCAAAGGCTCAGAAGAGGCGGCTGTATCATGGCTTTCAACCATAGCAGAGTTAAAAGACGGTGAGCTGACATTGCAGTTGGATGATCGCTGGTTAATAGCTGCCGGTGTTGCTGCTCCATTCAGTTTGAAAAATATCAGAATGGAAGACACCGAGCATTACATTTCGGTACTTGAGCAGTCTTCATTAGATCTGCTGTTGCCAACCATTTCGCAAAAATCATTCAGTGATTATGATGGTGGTTTGTATGAATCAATGTTGAAAGGTGAAAAACCTGCTGATTTGATCAATCAAGAGAAAGCGGCTGGAGGGAAATTGATGCTTGTACATGGTTATTGTTCAGGTGATGCCTGGGGTCCAGTACAGTCTCAGTTCAGTAACAACGTCAAGTTCACTGATTTCAACCAAAATCGCTCACATGATGCTTTTGCTCGTTTGATTGATAGTTATGGTGATAACTTCCCATCATTTGGTGTGGTTGCACATTCTCAAGGTGGTGCAGCATCTTTACACTTATACACTTATTACTGGAGTGGCTTAGATAACGCTGGTTCAGGGCGTCTGATTCAGTCGGTAGGTACACCTTACCAAGGCACACCTTTGGCTGGTAATTTAGCAGCAATTGGCGACATCTTCGGAGTCGGTTGTGGTTACAACAGTAATTTAACTGTCTCAGGTGGTGGCGCATGGTTATCTGGAATCCCTACATGGGCCAGAAGCAAAGTAAACTACTACACCACTTCATTTACGAAGAAATGGTGGCGTCCAGATTGGTGTAATTTTGCCTCAGATATTATTTTATCTGATCCAGAAGATGGCACCACTGAAAAAGCCCGTGGCCAGGTTTCTGGTGCGGTTAATCGCGGTCACGTAACCGGTCAATGTCATACCGAAGGTATGCGTGACATGGCTCAAACCCGTGATGGCGGCAGAAACTCAACCATGAGTGCCAACGCTGCCAGATAAAAATTTAATCATTAGTTAGAATTAAAAGCCCAGCTGAGTCTGGGCTTTTTTTTTTTCATTTTTTAAGTTCATCTTTCATTCACATAACTTGATGAAAATATACACAGATTTCAAAAGTTTTGATATTTTTAATAATAAAATCATATGAAGATAACGTCATGAAGAAAAAAGTAATTACATTGTTGATGTTGATAATTGCATTTAACACGTTTGCAAGGGAATTTGGTCTCCATTTTGATGATCAAGGTCAAATCATAAAACCTGATCAGGAATATTTATGGCGTGGGTTGGATGATGAAAAAGACGGAGCCAGGAATTCGGCGATGAAGAATTTCAAGTTAGCTTCGGAATTTGGAAACTACCACGCCATGTCTTTGGTGGCGTATTATTACATGCAGGATAAAAACTACCCTCTAGCTCATGCTTGGTTTAAGCTCATTGATTTTGATAAAATACCAAACAGAGAACTGTTGGATAATGTGGTAAAAAACCTTCAGGAAATTATGTCGAAAGACGAGCTAAGTAGAGCCGAGGCTTTGCACAATGAACTCATTGAGACCTATGGTAGTTATCCCACTTTATCACGCAGAATGGATTGGAAAAAAAATCTGAAATTTACTGGTACTAACATCAAAGGTTACATTCCACCGTTTTTACGATTTCAATTAAATTCAGGTATTCAGGTCACCAGTAATGACTTAATCAGTCAGATGGATGAATTCATCTTTGACTATGAGTTCACTGTTGGTACTGGTAGGGTGACGCTCGATGAGATTGAAGTCATAGAAATAGAAGAGCAAGAGTAATATATTTGCTGTCGATGACTTGAAATTCAAGCAAGATTTTCCTGGTTCGAGGATTTATGTGCCAGCTAACAGTCTTTTTGCTTCTTCAATATAGGTCTTGCGCTTGAACAACAATTGCAGTTGGTTGCCACCGGTTTGTTTCCACAAGATGGCAGATCTGATCCCAGCCAGCAAAATGGCTCTTATTTTTTCCGTAATGGCTTGATCTTTTAAATGAAATGGCTGTCCAGCAACAATGACTCTTGGTTGCATTTGACTGATGGTTTTTGAATAGATTTGGGCTAATTTGCTGACCACATGGATGTTCAATGGATCATCTGCGGTTTGCAACACTTTGGAATCCTGAAGTCCTTTAGCTATCTCATCCAACATGGCATCTCGTTGTGGTAATTTTGCTGCCAAGGTCAGTAAAGTAATGGTGTACTTGATGATATTGATGTAATAGCTGTCTTTATTGAAAGATTTAATCAAACTGTTACAGCCCAGAGCCAAGCCTGCTAAATTGTTATCGAAAACATCTTCCGTGCTGCTGGCATCCAGTTTGTATAAGCTGTTTAAACTGACTTCCCAACTTTGGTTGTCGCGAATGGCGCCTGAATTGGCTAATTCGTGGGCCATGGTGGCGGCCTGATAAACCCCAGCCAGTGCAATTGTTTGATCTCTCATGGCAAATATCTCTGTTGTGTCCTTGTAATATTGAGGTGCTTATGCAGATTTCAATTCACAAGTTGAAGTTAATAAGTTTGATGATTCAATGATGGCACCACCCAAGCACACATCGCCTTGATAAAACACCACTGACTGCCCTGGCGTTATGGCTTTTTGAGCTTGATCAAATTTAACCTTCAGGGTTTGCTCGTCGAGTAAATGAACTTCACAAGTTTGATCAGCTTGGCGGTATCTGATTTTGGCGTTACACTTGAATGGAAAGTTTGGCTGCTGCTCTGATATCCAAGTGACTTGTTTGGCAAGTAAGGTGTCATCTAACATCAGCTCGGCGTGGTTGCTCTGGCCCACAATTAACTGGTTGTTTGAGTGAGATTTCGCAATAACGAACCAAGGTTCTGCCAAGGCATTTTTGACCCCACCTATGCCAAGTCCTTGTCTTTGTCCGATGGTGTAATACATCAGGCCGTTGTGTGTTCCAACAACAACTCCTTCAGGCGTGATGATTTCACCAGGATTGGGTTTGATGTATGTGGACAAGAAGTCTTGAAATCGTTTCTCACCAATAAAACAAATGCCAGTTGAATCTTTTTTATCAAATACATTCAGCCCAAGCGACTCTGCTATCTTTCTAACCTCTGGTTTTTCAATTTCACCAACAGGAAATAAACTGCGTGAGAGTTGGTATTGATTGATGGCGTAGAGAAAGTAGCTTTGGTCTTTGTTGTTATCAATACCTTTCAACAGCTGATATTCACCGCCTGACTCACCCTTTCGCACGTAATGGCCTGTGGCCATCATAGTTGCCCCTATGTCATCGGCGTGATCAAGAAAGGTTTTGAATTTGATTTCGCGATTACACAGAATGTCAGGGTTGGGAGTTCTGCCTTGTTTGTATTCAGTTAAGAATTCTTCAAAAACATGGTCCCAATATTCACTGGCAAAATTTCTGCGGTGTAATTTAATGCCCAATCTATCACTGACCGCTTGAGCATCTTTGACGTCCTCATCTGCGGTGCAAATTTCGGCGGTGTCGTCTTCTTCCCAGTTTTTCATGAACATGCCTTCAACTTGGTAGTCTTGTTGTTTAAGTAGGGCAGCGCTGACTGAGGAATCGACGCCACCTGACATGCCTATTATGACTTTCATAGATAAATTTTGTGTTGGTTGTTAATCGTAGTAGCTGAACACATCAATGTCAGTTTTCTTACCAGCTATATAGTGATCGATGTGGTGTAAAACAAGGGGTGAGCGCAGTCTGTGGCTGTTTTTAGCTACTTCTTCTCGAGTCATCCATTTGGCGCAAATGATGCCTTCATCCAGGGTTTGGTCTGGATTGAATTCAGTCGTAGTTGCAGCAAAACAAGCACGCAAATAATGGTTCTTGCTGTTGTTACTGGTCCATTGTGAAAACTCGATGAGGTGGTCAATGCTGACCAGCCAACCTGTTTCTTCAGAAGTTTCGCGAATGGCCGCTTCAATTAAAGATTCATTGGGTTCTAAGTGGCCAGCAGGTTGGTTGAGAATTTTTTCACCATAAATGTCCTCCTCCACCATAAGAAACTTGCCGTTTTGTTCAACCACAGTGGCCACGGTGACTCGAGGTAACCAGTCTCTGCTCATGCTTCTTTGCCCTTCCAGCGCAATCCCAAGTACATGCCTATGGTAGCTATAACGATTAATAACCATGGTGAAAATCCAAAGCTGGCTGGGATGATACCTATGATCATAGCAAAACCGCCAGCATAAAAAGCATAGGGGATTTGTGTTCTGACGTGTTCTATGTGGTCGCAGCCAGAGGCCATTGAGGACAAGATGGTGGTGTCTGAAATAGGCGAGCAGTGATCACCCCAAACAGCACCAGCCAATATACTGGCAATGGTGGTATATATAATGTAATAGTACTCTGTTTCAAGTACGCCTTGAGCACCCATCATGTTCCACACAATGGGTACCACCAAAGGAATTAAAATACCCATGGCGCCCCAACTGGAGCCAGTGGCAAAAGCAGTCAATGCCGCCAATAAAAATATCAACAATGGCAGCCAATGCACAGACAACGCGTCTTGAATCATGCCAGAAATGTATTGACTGGTTTGAAGTTCGGCGCTAATTTCAGATAAGGACCAGGCTAAAACCAGGATAATCATCGCCAACAACATGGGTTTCATGCCTTTCAACAGCGCGTTAACCGTTTGTTCAAGGGTTAAAATGCCTTGTATTACGCTGAGTACTGCTGCCATTAAAACACCTGACATGGTGCCCCAAAGTAATGCTTTGTATGAATTGGCATTACCAACAATATCACGAATCGTTTGGTCAGCTACGTTGTTGTCCAGTCCAGTGTAATAAAGTCCACCTAGGACCACCAAAATTAAGGTGAGGAAAGGCAATATGGCGTTCAGCGCGCGATGCGGCTTATCTTCTACTGGTAGTATTTCTTCGGTGGGATGCTTATCTAAATTTAATGATGTGATGTTGGCATTGCGGGCTTCAACCTCTGCTTGGTGCATGGGTCCAAAATCTTTGCCTGTGCTGGCAACCATGATGGTCAAAAATAAGGCAAAAATGGGATAAAAGCTATAAGGTATGGTTTGTAAAAATACACCATAACCACCCATCTCATCGTAACCAACAGCTTTCAGGGCATCGTCAATCAAACCAACCTGAAATCCGACCCAAGTGGTAACCAATGCCAGACAAGCAATGGGCGCAGCCGTAGAATCCACCAAATAAGCCAGCTTCTCACGAGAAATTTTCATTTTATCGGTCACCGGGCGCATGGTATTACCTACCACCAGTGTATTGGCATAATCATCAAAAAAGATACTTAAGCCCATACCGACGGTTGCCAATGAAGCGCGTTTCACACTGTTGGCCCAGCGTAAGATTAAATTCACGATGCCTTGCATACCGCCATTGCGAGAAGTGATGCCAACCATACCTCCGATCATGAAGGAAAACAAAATGATAGATGCATGGTCCTCATCAGCCAATGCTTTCACAGCAAATACTTCTAGGGTGGTTAAGGGTGCGGTGAATAAAGCAGAGAAACTCATGCCGCCAATAACCCAAACGCCAAACACCAACCCAGTAAATAATGCTGGAATGACTTGCTTGAAGGCCAATGCAATGACTATGGCTAACAACGGAGGAACCACTGAAAGCCAAGTACCAGCATGAGCAACTTGTTGTGCTTCCACGGCACCTTCTTGTGCCAGTGAACTTGTAGTTATTGCTATTAAAATGAAGTATTTAAAAGAATTTTTTAAAGTTTTATATAACATAGTTATTATTGTTTTGTTCCCTGTTTTTAGGCTTGATTCTAACATCACCTGCGGTTTAAAGCATTAAGGCGTTCAGTGGTGCCCACATCATGCCATTGAGATTCATGTAGGTGAGCTGTAATGAGTTGTTTATCTACGGCTGCTTTGATGTGTGGTGTTAAGCTGAATGTGTCGGAAGAAAAAGGCGGAGATAAAATTCTTGGTGTATACAAACCAATACCAGCGTATGTGTAAGTTTTTTGGTTGGGTGATTTCTGTTTAAGTACGCCATCCTTAAGGGAGAAATCGCCCTCAGGGTTATGGGATGGATTGGTTACCATAACCAAATGAGCAACCGCATCATCCAAAGGTTGTTTTAATTGGTTAAAATCAAAATCTGTGAACACATCGGCATTGACTACGATAAAAGCTTCTTTGCCCAGCATGGGCAGTGCTTTTAACAGACCACCACCGGTCTCAAGGGGGGCATTGGGCTCGATTGAAAATTGAACGTTAATTTGTCTGAATCTATGTTTTTTGGTTAATGCATTAATGAACTCAATGATTTGTTGATGTAACCAACTGGCATTGATAATAAACTCAGTCACACCAGCTCGCATCAACGCTTCAATGTGGTACTGAATCAGCGGTTTTTGTTTGATATTGACCAATGGTTTGGGTGTGTGATCGGTCAGAGGTTTTAATCTTTCACCACGGCCTGCAGCAAATATCAAGGCTTTCATTGTGCGCTGGCTAATTTGGGCTGAATGTCATCGAGTAATTGTGCAAACGCTGCCAAGTCAGGGTGTTTTTTTGCAGTTTTGAGCAGGTAACGCATGGTTCTGGGGATGTCATTTAAATAGCCGGATTTGCCGTCTCTGTAGTGCAGTCGACAGAATATGCCAATGGCTTTGAGGTGTCTTTGGGCGCCCATCAAATCAAACCATCGCATGAATTGTTCGTCACTGATTTCAGCTGTGTGATGATTTGATTGGTTTTTAAATACCTCACAAATGGCATGGACTTTTTCATCAGGCCAACTGATATAGCAGTCTTTCAGTAGAGAGACTAAATCATAGGTATAAGGGCCATGCACGGCGTCCTGGAAGTCAATCACGCCAGGTGAATGACTGCTGGTGACCATTAAATTTCGACTATGAAAATCACGGTGAACCATGGCTTGTGGCTGCTCAATGGCGTTGTTTTTCAACAATTCAAAGGTGTTTTTGATAACCTTTTTCTGAGTTTCATTAAGTGTTACAGCCAAGTGTTTTTGAATGAACCAATCTTCAAATAACTGCATTTCATTGAGTAGTAATTCACTGTCATATTGGGGCAGCAGATCTGCGGCAGGTGTATTTTGAATGTTAATCAGTGATTTGATCGCTGCTCCATACAGTTCATCAACGGTATCCTCTTTAAGTGCGTCTAAATAAAGGGTATTACCAAAATCAGCCAGCAATAAAAATCCTTGTTGTAAATCTTCAGCGAATAATTGAGGTACATTGACGTGACTTTGCTGTAGCAATTTTAGAACTTTAATGAATGGCTTGCAGTCCTCGTGCGCGGGAGGCGCGTCCATCAAGATATAAGACTGCTGTGCTGTTGTTATGCGGTAGTAGCTGCGAAAAGAGGCATCTTCGGAAGCTGGTCTGAGTTTAAATGGCTCACCTGCAAAAAAATCAGACAACCACTGTTGTCTGTGCTTACTGCGTTTCATGTCGGCCTTTATTCGATTGAATCGGGTTGGGTTGCAGTGGCTTTTGATTTTTTAAGTACAGTGGTTATGACGTGCTGGTGTTCGAAATAAACAATGTAATCTGGGTATTCCCAGCGAGTGATGGGTGGTTCACCTACTGCCGCTGATTCAGCCAATGGGTCACCGTATTGTGCCCTTACTTGACTCATGGTTGCAGACTTTTTTGGCACATCCAGTCCCGCTTTTGCCTCGACCCGCTCAATCAATAAGACATCAGCCGATACAGCGAAACAGGTGAAAAACAATAAACTTAAGGTGAAAAAAACTGATTTAATCATGAAATGACTCAACTCAAAAAAGGCTATTTTACCAATGTTGGCAGGGATTTGTCACATTCAGGTAAGCCCTCCATCAAAACAACGCTTAATGTAAGCTTGGTTCTGTAGCGCAATGCCTTAAACACCCACCATCATAATCGCGATTAAAAATGCCATACATTGGCAGAGTGAACTGACTGAATAACTATGTCATGTTCGATGCGGTCGCTGGTATTTTGTCAAAACAAAATGTATGAAGAGCCAAGAACATTCCCTTATAATGCCCCCATGAAAAATCTTTTGACTCATATTTATCAGATTTATGTTTGGTTGGTGGTTTATCCAGTGGCATGGATCTTAACTGCTGTCACCGCAATCATTGTCAGTATCCTATCAATTGCTGGCGCAGTGAAGTTTGCGGGGCGATATGTTGCCCGTTTATGGGGGCGCTTAATATTGTGGATCACACCTGTTTGGGTCAGTAGGAAAGGTCAGCAACATATTGTGCCTGAACAATCCTATGTGGTGGTGGCGAATCATCAAAGTACTTATGACATCTTATTAGTTTATGGTTATTTGCCATTGGATTTTAAGTGGGTGATGAAAATTGAATTAAGAAAAATGCCTTTTGTTGGTTTTGCTTGTGAAAAAATGGGTCACATCTATGTCGATCGCAGGAACCGCCAAGCTTCGATTCGAGCCATGCAAAAAGCCAAAGCACAATTGGTTGATGGTAATTCAGTGTTTTTCTTTCCTGAGGGAACGCGCAGTGTAGCAGGCCAGCTCAAACCCTTTAAAAAGGGTGCTTTTCGCATGGCCAAGGATTTGCAGTTACCTATATTACCGGTCTCGATTTCAGGTGCGGATGGTGTGATGGCATCTGGTGGTTTGAGAATTTTGCCGGGGAAAATCACCATGACATTTCATCAGCCAATATCAATCGAAGAAATCAACACAAAAAACACCCAGGAAATCATCGCTCAAGCTGAAATGGCAGTTGCTTCTGGTATTCAATGAGCGCTTCAAACTATAATAACTGACATGAGTACACTAAAAAAAATATTTACCTTGATAGTTGTGATATTTCTACTACTGGCTGCTGTTGCCATCAGCAGTTTAAATGCAGATTCAATTGAGCTTAATCTTTACTGGTATCAACTCAGTCTGCCTTTGGGGTTCATGCTGCTGTTGTTTGCTTGTGCCGGTTTGTTGTTAGGTTTGATGCTGAGTTGGGTGGTCTGGATCTGGCCTGCTCATCGCAACAGGGTTTATTGGCAGCGTGAATACTTCAAAATAAAGCAGTCACAAGATGAACAACAAAAACAAGCTGAATTGCAGTCACAAAACAGTGAGTCATCGGTGGTCAAAATGCCATGAGCTCACATTTTTTGTGGACATCTGTGGCGTTGTTGGCAGGCATTTTGATGGGTCTGTATTTGGCCATTATTCTGAAAACAGGTAAAACCAAAAGAACATTTCAACAACTCAATCACAGGTATTTCAAAGGCTTGAACTACTTATTGAATGATGAATCTGATAAAGCCATTGATGTGTTTATTCAGCTGGCAGAAACGTCACAAGAAACTTTTGAGCCACAATTGGCTTTGGGTAACTTATACCGCCGCAAGGGTGAAGTTGATCGTGCTATCAAACTACATCAAGCTCTGATTGCACAAGCAGAGTTGCCCGAGCGATACCGCACACGGGCTTTGTTGGCCATAGGAAAAGACTATATGAGTGCTGGTTTATTAGACCGTGCCGAAGTGTTATTTTCTGAATTGGTTGAAATAGAAGCGCACACCCCTGAGGCCCTGCATTCTTTGGTCGAAATATACCAGCAAGAACAAGACTGGCTACAAGCAATCAAATCAGCCAGTCGTTTTCAAAGTGCCACCAACCGAAACATGCAAGTACCCATTGGTCATTTCTATTGTGAATTGGCCGAGTTGTCTTTACAGCAGGAAGACATTGAACAAGCTGAAAAGTATTTATCTTCAGCCTTAAGGGTTGATGAGAGGGCGGTTCGATCGCACCTCATTTGTGCCAAAATCAAACAGCAAAATAAGCAATGGCAGGCAGCCATTGATGAGTATCATGCAGCGAAACAAGCTGATCCCGCTTTCATTCCTTTGTTTATTGAGGACATGGTTGAATGTTATTTGGCTTTAAAAAAAGGTGATGAATTAGAAGCAGAACTGTTGCGCTGGATTGAACACTATCAGGGGGTGTCTCCCGTGCTGGCTTTGGCTCAATTTTATTCGGTTGAGAAAGGTGAGGCGTTTGCTACGGAGTTTCTGACCGAACAACTCAATAACCGTGCATCTTTCAAAGGTTTGAATGCGTTGATTGAATTAAATGAAGCTGATTTAAGTCAACTGGGTGATGATTTTGCTTACTTCAATGTGTTGAAAGACCTGATTGATAAACTGCTAAAGAATAAACCTAAGCTGCGCTGTCGCAAATGTGGTTTCGGCGCCAAATCATTACATTGGCAATGCCCCAGTTGTAAAAACTGGGGTGTAGTTAAACCTATCTATGGACTTGAGTCTGAATAATCCATTTGCTTGGCCACTGGTGGCCGCATCGTTGGTATTGCTGATTTTGTGGTGGTATGCCTACCGCAGCCCCCTGCGGGTGCATGACCAAGCCACTGAACGCAGTTTGCATCAAGGTGATGCTTTGACCGGCGCCGGTCTTTTTTTGTTCGTTCCTTGGAGTTTGATTGGGCTGTATCAGTACCCGTTGTTTGTGCCGTTCTATTTGGTATTGATTCTGTCGTTATTGGGATTTTGGGATGACCGCCGTGATTTATCTTTTAAATTACGCTTGGTGGTTCAGTTATTGGTTGCTGTTGGCCTGTTGTTTTATCTTGGTTTTAATAACCAAATATGGTTGCTGTTATTTTTGATGGTGGCTTTGTTATGGTGGTTGAATCTATTTAATTTCATGGACGGAGCAAATGGTTTGGCCGGACTACACGCTTTGATTACTGTGGGTTTTTATGGCTGGTTATTACTGGAAAAATTCAGCCAAGTCACGGTTTTTCATTACCTGTTTTTGGCCACCTTGTTGGTGTTGTTGGTGTACTTGTTTTTTAATCTGATTCTGCGCAAACTTTTTATGGGTGATTCAGGCAGTTTACCGATGGCTTTGGTGGTGGCTGTAATGGCCTTATATAGCTACATCTACGGATTATTGAGTTTGTCGCAAATAGCAGTAATACATGCAGTCTTTATAGTCGACGCAACCATGACATTGCTCCAGCGCATGGTAAATTCAGAGAATTTGACTCAAGCGCATGCCACCCACCTTTATCAGCGTTTGATCAAACAACATTGGTCGCACCCGAGTGTGGCGTTGATTTATGCTTCAGTTACATTGGCTTGTTGTGGATTGGCTTGGGTGATGTCTTGGTCAGAAATTAGCGATTGGCTGCTGTTTTTTGCAGTTTATTTGCTGCTGCTGGGTATTTTTATGAAAACTTACCGATACGGGCGTTAAAATACCGACATGAAAAATCGCATACTTCATTTAAGACTGGCTGTTGTTGCTCATGATTTATTCATGACATGGCTGGCTTGGGTGTGTTGTTTTTTTATCAGATACAGCATTTGGCCTGAATCTCCAGCCATAGAGTTGTGGTCAGCTGAGATATTGGCGGTGATGGTCATTCAAGCTGTTATTTGTTTTGCTTTCAATATGTACCGTGGCTTGTGGCGATTTGCCAGTGTGCCTGACCTGATTAATTTGGTTAAGTCTGCCACTGTAGGCACACTTGCTATAGTGTTGTTCTTTTTCTTATTCAATCGTTTGGATGGCATTCCTCGCAGTGTGTTATTGATGTATCCAGTCTTGTTGGTACTGTTTTGGGGCGGTCCAAGAATCACTTACCGATTGTGGAAAGACCAGTATTTTAACTTAACTGATCATGACAGGCCCAGGGTGCTGCTGATTGGGGCAGGTCATATCGCTGAGTTGTTCATTCGCAATGCCGCAAGCAACCATGCTTGTCAAGTCATCCGCATTATCGATGACAGTAAGGAATTCAAAGGCACTCAAATTCGAGGAGTGAAAATTCAATCGGGTCTGGATAACTTACTTGATCTGGTTGATGACTTTGAAATTAATTTGGTGGTCATTGCCAAGCAACAGCCAGAGGTGGAGCTGATTAAAAAGGTCATTGATGAGTTGGCTGACAGCAATTGCACCATCAGGGTGGCGCCAGATCCTGAGGATTTTGATCAACATCTGATTAATATCAATCAGCTACAGCCAATCACTGTTGAGGATTTACTGGGCCGTGACAAAGTCGAGTTGGATTGGCAACAGGTGGCTGAATATATCAAAAACAAATCGGTCATGGTCACTGGTGGTGGCGGTTCGATTGGCTCAGAACTGTGTCGTCAGTTGGCGAAAATTGGTGTCAGTAAATTGAGTATCATAGAGCATTCTGAGTACAATCTTTATGCCATCGATAAAGAACTTAATCAACACCAATTGGTCACATCATCGCATTTATGCGATGTCACCAACCAAGCCCATTTATATCACATTTTCAAACAAGCCAAACCAGATGTGGTTTTTCATGCTGCAGCTTATAAACATGTTCCATTGTTGGAGTCCCACGCTTGTGAGGGTTTTTTAAATAATGTCATTGGTACCCAAAATGTGGCCGATTGTTGTGCTGATTTTGGGGTGGAAAAAATGGTCTTGATATCAACAGATAAAGCGGTCAATCCACACAGTGTGATGGGCGCTACCAAACGGCTGTCTGAAAAGTATTGTCAGTTCAAGAACGAACGTTTTAAAACTGAATATTTGACCGTGCGTTTTGGTAATGTTTTGGGCTCAGCAGGGTCTGTGGTGCCGCTGTTTGAGGAGCAGATTGCGAAAGGTGGTCCAGTAACCGTTACTCATGAAGACATGGAACGTTATTTCATGACCATTGAGGAGGCGTGTCAGCTCATTCTGCAAAGTTTGGTGCTGGGTAACGACAACGAAATCTTGGTGTTAGATATGGGTCAACCCATCAAAATCAAATCACTGGCTGAACGCATGATTGCTTTGTCAGGCAAAGGCAAAGAAATAAGTATCAAAATCACCGGTTTGCGTGGTGGTGAAAAACTTTACGAGGAATTGCACTACGATATTGAAAATCTGGAACCCACCAATATCAGAAAAATCAGTGGTGTGAGGAATGTATCAACCCAAACTTCAAATTTGCCTCAGTTGATCCAACAAGGGCACCAAGCAGCGCTTAAATTTGATCAAAAAGTGATCAAACAACTACTTACAAAATTGGTTCCAGAGTTCAAAGGGCATGAATTGGCTGTTTTATCTGATGTCAGTGAACTGCAGAGGAAAGAAAAGGATTAATATGAAAAAAATTACCAAGGCGGTTTTTCCAGTTGGCGGCATGGGTACTCGGTTTTTACCAGCAACCAAATCAATTCCCAAGGAGTTATTACCCATAATTGATAAGCCGTTGATTCAGTATGCGGTAGAAGAGGCCATCGATGCTGGTATCGAAACTTTGATTTTTATCACCAGTGCCAGTAAACATGCCATCAGTGATCACTTCGATCCAATGCCTGACTTACGGGCCAAATTCATGGCCCAAAACAAATCTCATTTGGTTGACAAACTTGATACGCTACCGCTTGAAATTCAACGCGTTTTTATCCCACAAGGCGCGCCTCTGGGCTTGGGTCATGCGGTATTGCAGGCAGAGGCAATGATTGGCGCTGATGAAATGTTCGCTGTGATATTGGCTGATGATTTTATCCAAGCTGAGGTAAACCCCTTGAAACGTTTGGTTGCAGTGGCTGAAATGAAACAGTCGGCCACCATCAGTGTGGAAGCTGTATCAGATGACAGGATATCCAGTTACGGTGTGATTCAACCCAGCGAATGGCAAGGTGATTTCACTCAGGTGACTGACATCATTGAGAAACCTGATGCCCATGCAGCTCCATCCAATTACGGTGTTATTGGTCGTTATGTTTTACCGCAAAGTGTTTTTGCCGTTTTGCGTCAAACTAAAATGGACAAAAACAGTGAATATCAATTAACCGATGCGTTGAATGAATTAATGAGAAGCAGTGGATTGCAGGCTGTTAAGCTGGCAGGACAGCGCTTTGATTGCGGTTCACAGTCTGGTTTTGTTATGGCTAACCTGCATGTGGCTATGCAAAATGCAGGCTTGAAGGCGCAAGTATTGGCTTATTTGTCCAGTTGTAAGTGATCAAAAGCTTCTGGCAGTAAATCAAAGATATTTTTCTGATCGAAGCTGCCGTTTTGTGATTCTAAATGAACTTGGGTGTTTTTATTACCATGTTCAAATATGATTTGGCGGCAGGCGCCACAGGGCGGACATGATTCACCACTTTTGCCAACTATAAGAATGTGTTGGATGGTGCTGCCACCATTGATAATCATCTGTGACACTGCAGATTGTTCGGCACAACAGCCCAGTGGGTAGGCCGCATTTTCAACATTACAACCACTGTGAACTTGGCCATTTTCATCGATGATTGCAGCACCCACTTTAAATTTTGAGTAGGGCGCGTAAGCTTTTTCTTTGGCCGTTAAAGCTGCTTGGTATAGGTCATCAATATTCATTGTGTTGGCGGAATGTAATAAATTTCAGGTAATTGTCGCAGTTTTTCTTCTAAATCCATGCCGTAGCCAAAAATAAAGTGATCTGGTATATTCAAGGCGATGTAATCAGGTTTGTAGTTGGCGTATGTCCTGTCATGGTCTTTGTGAACTAAAACCACTGATGAAACAGAAATTGCACCCTTTTCCAGACACCATGCATGGGCTGCAGCCAGTGTGTGACCTTCATCATAAATGTCATCACAGAGGATGACATGTGTATGTTGCATGTTAACCTCTGGTTGGTATTTCCAAACAAGTTGACCGCCAGATTGGTTTTTACCGTACCTGGAGAGTTGTAAGTAATCCATTTCCATATTCAGGTTCAAGCGAGTGGCTAGGGCAGACGCAAAGATCATGCCACCATTCATGATGGTCAAAAAGACCACATTTTTTTGTTTAAAATCTTGGTTAATGTTTTGGGCCAGTTGATTGATGGCTTGATCAATCTTGGCTTTGCTGATTAATACTTGGCTTTTGGGTGGTAGTATTTCGCTATACATCAGGTTTTAGGTTTCTCAATGGTATGAAAGTTGGTAGAATGATGATTTTATTTTCAGAGAATAAAATGACTAAAAAAACAGTAATCCTACTCACATTAATTAGTTTTAATTTTATGGCTTTAGCTGCCAGTATGCAAGGTCAGCCTGCACCAGCTTTTAATCTTCAAGACCAATCTGGAACACCCCATCAATTGGCTGACTATCAAGGTCAATGGCTGGTGGTTTATTTTTACCCCAAGAATGACACTTCAGGCTGCACCATTGAGGCGAAAGCGTTTCGTGACAATTATGCAACCTTGAAAAACATGAACACTGATGTTTTGGGTGTATCGCTGGATGATGCTGAATCACACCGTGCCTTCATCAAGAAGTATGACTTGCCGTTTAATTTGTTGGTTGATGCCAATAAGCAAATGTCCAGAGACTATGGTGTCGATGGTGGCATGGCTATCTTTTCTTACGCTAAGCGCCAAACTTTCATCATCGATCCAAAGGGCATGATTGCTAAGCACTTTGAGAAGGTTAACCCAAGCACCCATGCCGATGAGGTCATTGCTGCGTTGAAAGAGCTGCAGCCCCAAGTAACAAGTGATAATAGAGGTGACAATGAATCATTGGCTAAGGTCACTGAGGTGATTGATGGCGCCAAAGTTTATGGCCAACAATGGCCAACAGCGGTGAGTGAACAGACACCTTTGGCTGTGGCTTTAGAAACCCCACAAACATTCAACACAAGCAATCATGTCATTGCTGGCAGCATCACTCGCGTTTGTCAAAAGAAAGGCTGTTGGATGATTTTGACTGATGGCGAATCATTTGCTCGCGTTGATTTCAATGACCATTCATTCTACATTCCAATGGATTCAGCCGGCGAGGCAGTGGTTTATGGCCGTTTAGTTAAAAAGGAATTATCCGAAGAACAACGCCAACATTATGCGGCTGAAGGATCAGGCGAGTTACCCGCTGTCAGTTATGAAATCGTCGCTGATTCTGTCAAAATCTCTGGTGTTTAATTAATTACAATACTAAAACAGACCAAAAGGGCGAATAAGTGGAAGGTGTAATTGGCATATTGTTGTCACTGGGACTGTTGATGTTTCTGGCTTATCGCGGCATCAGTGTCATTATTCTGGCCCCAGTATTGGCTATGTTGGCAGTGGTTCTCGCTGGTGAGGGTGGTCAGATGTTAGGCATTTACACCCAAGTCTTTATGACCAAAATGGGTGGCTTTGCAATCAAATATTTCCCTATATTTTTGTTGGGAGCGATATTTGGCAAACTGATGGAGGATTCCGGTTGTGCCAAAGTGATAGCCAAGTCTATTATCAGCTCACTGGGTATAAAACATGCGGCATTGGCCATTGTGCTGGCTTGTGGTTTATTAACTTACGGTGGTGTGTCTGCATTTGTGGTTGCTTTTGCGGTCTATCCACTGGGCGCTGCATTGTTTCGAGAAGCCAATCTGCCCAAGCGCTTTATACCGGCCACCATTGCATTGGGGGCATTTACCTTCACCATGACCTGCTTGCCTGGTACCTCTCAAATTCATAATATTATTCCGGTCAGTTACTTTGGTACCGACATGTATGCTGCGCCAATCATTGGAATAACTGCTGGTATGGCGATGATGTTGGGTGGCTTGAGTTGGATTAATTTTCGCATCAATCAATCTCATGCTGAAGGCTATGGTGAGGATCACAACAATGAACCCATAGTCAGTAATGATTATGATTTGCCCGCATTATGGATTGCGTTGGTTCCAATATTAGTGGTTGTTACAGCTAATTTTTTGCTACAAAAAATCGTTATTCCCGCTTGGGACACAGCTTATTTAGGGTCTGATAAATTCGGCAACATTGAAATAAACAATGTGAAATCGATTTGGTCAATGATTGTGGCCTTGTTACTGGCTGTCATCAGCGTCATCGCATTGAACTGGAAGAAATTTCATGACGTTAATGGTACCATGACCAAAGGTGCCATGGGTTCTATGTTACCGACCTTTAATACGGCATCTGAAGTGGGCTATGGCGGTACCATCGCATCCTTGGGTGCTTTTCTGATCGTTAAACAAGCAGTGATTAATATTTCACCTGAAAATCCATTGATTTCTGAGGTGGTGGCAGTCAATGTATTGGCTGGAATCACTGGGTCGGCTTCAGGTGGGTTGACCATCGCCTTAGAAGCACTGGGGTCGACTTATGCGCAAATGGCTCAGCAGTTTGATATCAATCCAGAGTGGATGCACCGCTTGGCATCAATGGCTTCTGGTGGGTTTGACTCTTTGCCGCATAACGGTGCGGTAATTACCTTATTGACCATATGTGGTTTGTCTCATAAACAATCCTACAAAGATATATTTATGGTTTCCTTGGTTATACCTGTTGTTGTTACGGCCTTCACTGTGGGTGTTTTGAGTGTATTGATACAATGAAATTAAGCAACGAAGAAATTGAACAATTCGAAACGGATGGTTTTTTGATTAAACGTCAGTTGATAGACATGGCCTTATTGAATGAAATCAGAAACCAAGTCAAAAATCAATTACAACTGCGCCTCCCGCCTTTTGAGCTGGAGGCCGAAGTGGGGTATCCAAAAGCCCCTGAGTCAATTGACTCTGAGGGTGGTTCAACCATCAGGCGTTTGTTGTTGGCTTACAGCCGCGATGCTTCTTTTCGCGAATGGGCTAAAAACAAAGTCGTTAAAAACATACTGCAACAGTTGTTGCAGTCAGAAGATGTTTGGTTGGTGCAGTCGCACCACAATTGCATCATGACCAAACAACCCAATTATTCAAGCAAAACGGGCTGGCACCGTGACATCAGGTACTGGCGGTTTACCCATGATTTGTTGATTAATACTTGGTTAGCTATGGGTGATGAGGTCAACGCCAATGGCTGTCTTAAAATTCTACCAGGTACCCACAACTCAGTGCTCAGTGAGGGTATGGTTGATAAAGACTTATTTTTAAATGATCAACACCCTGAGGCAAAACAATGGCTTTCAAAGTCGATTGATGTGGAACTGGCATCTGGGGATGTGTTGTTTTTTCATGCTGGGTTGTTTCATGCGGCCAATAATAATACCACTGAACAAGCCAAATACTCACTGGTCAATTCATACCATGGTGCTGACAATCAACCATTGGCCGAATCTAAATCAAGCCAGTATGAAGAAATACTGATATAGCCTGATGTTATGCAAAATGTACTTTATTTTTAGCAAAAAAAAACGGAACCCAAAGGTTCCGTTTTGATCTTTCCATCATGCTGTCTTAGATAGCAGTGATGTTCTCAGCTTGAGGACCTTTTTGGCCTTCAGTGATGTTGAATTCAACTTGTTGACCTTCTTGCAAAGTTCTGAAACCGTCTCCTTCTACTTGAATCGCACTGTAATGAGCGAATACATCTGAACCAGATGCTTGTTGAATGAAACCAAAACCTTTTGACTCGTCAAACCACTTGACGGTACCTGTTACTTTTTCTGACATATATATACCTTAAATAATAAAAAATTAAAACTACTTACAATGCTCACCAAAAGGTCAACTGGTCAACGAATTAAGAATAAAGCTTTGAAAAGGAGAATTCATTCGGGCGAGTATTTAAGCAAGACGAAGTCTATAGGCAGAAATGTGAAATGTCAAATTAAATCAACGTTTTAGGCTGTTTAAGCGGCATTTATTGGGTATAAATACCGCTCAAGACTTAAATTATGCTGATATATTTGACAATCACATGTTTGAATAGTTTGGCCCACCACCACCTTCTGGGGTCACCCAGTTGATGTTTTGTGAGGGGTCTTTGATGTCACAGGTTTTACAATGCACACAATTTTGGGCATTGATTCTGAACACCGGTTGATCGCCTTCTTCGATCACTTCATAGACCGCAGCTGGACAATACCGCTGTGCAGGTTCCGACCATTTTGGTAGGTTGACCTTGATAGGTATTTCTGGATCTTTAAGTTGCAAATGGCAGGGCTGATCTTCTTCATGGTTGGTGCTAGATAGGAACACCGAGGAGAGTCGATCAAAAGAGATTTCATTGTCAGGTCTGGGGTATTCAATCGGTTCAAAATCTGCTGCTGGTTTGAGGCAGTCATGGTCGGGGGTTTTGCTGTGCCAAGTGAAAGGCAATTTACCGAAAAAGATGTTTTGGTCAATGAAAGTAAACGCTGCACCAAAAAACGTGCCCAGTTTATTCAAACCTGGTTCAAAATTTCTGCTGTTGTGTAATTCTTGGTAAATGGATGAGTTTTTGATGTTTTCACTGTAACTGACCAATTCACCAGCGGCCTGCTCACTTATCATGGCATCAGCGATGCTGTCAGCAGCAATGATGCCTGATTTTAATGCTGTATGGGTGCCTTTGATTTTAGCTGGGTTCAAGAATCCAGCTTCGCAGCCTACCATCATGCCACCAGGAAATGTCAGCTTAGGCAGTGATTGGAAACCACCTTTGTTCAACGCACGGGCACCATAAGAAATTCGCTTGCCACCCTTGATGATGTTTTTGATTACAGGATTCTGTTTCCATTGTTGGAATGTTTCAAATGGGCTCAGGTAGGGGTTCTGGTAATTCAAGGCCACCACGAAACCCAGCGAAACAGTGCCTTTGTCTAAATGATATAAAAAGCCACCTCCTTCGGTGTGGTTATCCAAAGGCCAACCTAATGTGTGCACCACTTTGCCAGGTTCTGACAAAGATTCATCAATCTGCCAGACTTCTTTCAGGCCAATACCGTAATGTTGTGGGTCTGAGTCTTTCTGTAAATCAAATTTTGCCATCAGCTCCTTGCCCAAAGAACCTCGACAACCTTCAGCGAAAACGGTCTGTGTGGCCAACAGTTCATAGCCCGGTTCAAAACCGCCTTTCTCTTTGCCATTGGCATCAACACCCATGTCGCCGGTGATGATTCCTTTGACGTTGCCAGCCTCATCGTAGATGACTTCTGAGGCTGGAAAGCCAGGGAATATATTGACCCCTAAATTCTCTGCTTGTTCACCCAGCCAGCGGCAGAGGTTACCCAGAGAAATGATGTAATTACCATGATTTTTCATGGGGCGAGGAATTAAAAATCCAGGTACTTTGGTGTCTTTTTCAAGACCGCGTAAATAGTGAAAGTCATCACCAGTCACGGCTGTTTTTACGGGCGCACCCATGGCCTTCCAATCTGGGAATAATTCGGTCAATGCATCGGTTTCTATGACCGCACCTGACATGATGTGGGCACCAATTTCAGAGCCTTTTTCAACCAACGCAATTTGCCAGTCTTTGTTGTGTTCTTGTGACAGTTGTGCCAAGCGGCAGGCTGTGGCTAACCCAGCAGGACCACCACCTACGATAACGACATCAAACTCCATCGATTCTCTGTTCATATTCTGTAACTCACCATTTTCATAATTTTTGACATGCCAGTCATGACCCACTTAACTGGCTCGGGTAATTCTATGCCACCTGCAGCTTTGGCGTCTTCGCCATGTCTGATTTCATCGGCTTGCATTTGCTCTAAAATAGCCAAAGATTTGGCGTCTTTGGTACCGATGTCATTGATGTGGTCTTGCAAGTGCGATTCGACCTGACGTTCAGTCTCAATCACAAAACCATAACTCACTTTGTCGCCAAAAAAAGCGGCCAATGAACCCACTGCAAAAGATTGTATGTACCAAAAGGCATTGGTTTTACTGACATCAGCTCCTAACTCGTCCAACCGAGATTGGCACCAATTCAAATGAGCATGTTCTTCTTCTGCAGCATGTAATAAGTGGGTTCTGGTAGCCTCGTCCTTGGCCATCATGGCTTGACCATTGTAAAGTGCTTGGGCACAGACCTCGCCAGTGTGATTGATACGCATCAACCCCGCTGTGTGGCTGTTTTGTGTTTCATTCAACTCTGGTGCGGTGACTTCACTGCCAGGGATTTGCTGATCGCGATTGGTCTTGTGGTGCAGCACTTTTAACATGTTGTCAAATTCGTGCATCAACCTATTACTTAAAGAATCTGTGGTATTTCTCATGTTAGGGCAACTCAATGGGTTTGTTGGTAATCAAGTGGCAATTTATAGGTTGCATATTTTATCATTTATTGGTGAAAATAAACTCAATTGTTTATATTTAACAATTTGTTTGTTGATATTTATGTCAGAAGCAGTAAATTAGCACTTTTAGTTTTGATAAATGAGATTACGATGAAAAAAACGATGTTAATGACAGCGATAATCGCTGCGGGTACATACTCTGGTTCAGCGATGGCTGATGATGCTGTTTGGTCAGGTAGCGGTCAGTTGGGTTTCTCAATGACCTCTGGTAACTCAGACACCGAAAACCTGACGGCTGGTTTAGCACTTAAGCGCGAGTCTGGAAAATGGGTCAGTGATTTAAATTTGGCCTTGTTACGTGCTTCTAATGACGATGTGGACACGGCTGAACGTTATACCTTGAATACCAAAACAGGTTATAAGTTCGATGACAACGATTATATTTATTATGGCACGCGTTGGGACAAAGACCAGTTTTCCGGTTTTGATTACACCATCACTACGTCACTGGGCTGGGGTCATAAATATTATGACACTGAGAAGAAAAGACTGATCACAGAATTAGGTGTGGGTTATAAAGTAGAGGCTTTTGATGTGGATCGCAGTGAAAACAAAGGCGTGGTGTTTTCCGGAAAGTTGGATTACATGCGTCAAATCACTGAAACCACACAATTTGAAAATTTGTTGATTGTAGAAGCCGGGGATGACAACACATTCGCACAAAACGATTTGGGCTTTTCATTTAAAGTGAGTGAGAAGTTCGCAGTTAAATTAGCTCACCAAATCCGTCACAACACCGACGCGCCCGTGGGTAAAGATTCAACCGACACTTTGGTTTCTGCCAATTTGGTTTATGATTTTTGAAAAGTCTAACTTTTGATCAAAAAAAGCCCGAATTAATCGGGCTTTTTTTTGGTTTTTTATGACTTGCGGTTAGGTCAATTTAACCCGGGCAAATTTTCTTTTGCCAACCTGAAAAACGGCATGTGTACCGGCTGGAAAAGCTTGTTTGGTGTCGTTGAGCTTCTCACCGTTCAACTTAGCAGCGCCTTGTTTTATCATGCGCATGGCATCTGAGGTGCTGGTGCACAGACCGGCGTTTTTCAGGATGTGAGCTATACCCATTTCTCCATTGTCAGTTTCTAGTGTGACCTCGTCGATGTCATCTGGAATGGCACCTTTTTGGAACTGGGCTTTGAAGCTTGCCAGGGCATCTTGTGCGGCTTGTGCATCATGAAAGCGCTCAATCAGCTCCATGGCTAAATCAAACTTAACATCTCTAGGGTTCTTGCCATCGGCCACATCGGTTTTGTATTGTTCGATGGCTGCGTTGGATTTGAAGCTCAGCAATTCAAAGTAACGCCACATCAATTCATCTGAGATTGACATGACTTTACCAAACATATCTGCTGGTGCATCATCGATTCCGATGTAATTATCCAGTGATTTGGACATCTTGTTGACGCCATCCAAACCTTCCAGCAATGGCATGGTAATAACTATTTGTGGATCCTGTCCAGCTTGGGCCTGTAAATGTCGGCCTACCAGAAGATTGAACTTTTGATCGGTGCCACCAAGCTCAACGTCACATTTCAAAGCCACTGAATCATAACCTTGTACCAATGGGTACATGAATTCGTGGATGGCAATTGACTGACCTGACTTGTAGCGTTTGTTAAAATCATCACGCTCTAGCATGCGAGCCACATTGTATTTTGCCGACAATTCAATCATATCAGCAGCAGTCATGTCTTTGAACCAATTTGAATTGAATTCAATGATGGTTTTTTCTTTGTCCAGTATCTTGTAGATTTGATCTTGGTAGGTTTTGGCATTCTCCAAAACTTCTTCACGAGTCAGGGCTTTGCGAGTGGCGCTTTTACCAGTCGGGTCACCAATCATGCCAGTGAAATCACCAATCAGAAAAATCACATCATGACCGAGGTCTTGAAACTGTTTCATCTTGTTGATTAATACTGTGTGGCCAACATGCAAATCAGGTGCCGTAGGATCAAATCCAGCTTTGATGCGGAGTTTCTTGCCGGCCTTGAGTTTGCTTTCTAGTTCTTCTAATTTAATGACTTCGTCTGTGCCACGACAGATTAAATCCAGTGCGTCTTGTACTGACATTTTGATGGTTTCGTTAAAAAGGGGTTAATTCTACAGAAATAAGCTGATTTTTAGAACCTCAATTGAACCAATGCGGGTAAAAATAATCTATAATTTCATTCAATTGACTAAAGACAGTGGAATTTGCCTATCAAAGCCCAAGCCATACGTAAAAACTCGCAGACTAAAAAGCTGTCGATACAATACCCACAAATCAAGAATTTCCTGACATCACTGACCACGCCAAAAAAAGTCTTGGCGGTGCTTGCGGTGTTGTTTGTTTTATATGCGATCACTGATATTATTTCTGTTGATGCCGATGCACACACCAACATAGATTTTGACAGTGTCAGACAAAGTCAAATGGTTCCCATTCCGCCAACGCCATTGATGAGTTTTGCTGAAAGTGGTTTGATTGGTTCTGAACAATTCATTAATAAAGTTGTGACGGTTAAAAAAGGCCAAACTTTATCAGGTATATTTACAGATTTGGGTCTTTCCCAAGGCTTGCTGTTAAAAATTGCTCACTTCAATGAAGACAGTAAAAAACTGGTCAAAGTGATGCCAGGTAACGACATAAGCTTTACCATGAACCAAGCAGGGGATTTGGTTCAACTGCGCTACCAGTCTTCACCCTTTGAAGAATTAGTTATTCACAATGACATGGATCAAATTTCAACTGAGTTGATTCAACATGACCAGCAAATTCGTTTGGTCAGCGCTGAAGGGACCATTCAAAACTCACTGTTCGGTGCGGGTAAAGCCGCCGGCTTAACCGACAACATGGTGATGCAGTTGGCAAATATCTTCAGCTGGGACATTGACTTTGTGTTGGAAATCAGATCAGGAGACGCTTTCAGCGTAATCTATGAAAAAATCTACAAAGACGGCGAATACCTAACAGACGGTAAAATACTCGCAGCGAGCTTCACCAATCAAGGCACTAAGTTTGAGGCTGTTTATTATGAACATGAAGACGGTGAGGGCAGTTATTACGCTGCCGATGGACGCGCCATGAAGAAAGCCTTCCTGCGGGCACCTTTGAATTTTTCATACATCAGTTCTAATTTTAATCCCAAAAGGTTACACCCGGTAACCAAACGGGTCAAAGCCCATCGCGGCATAGACTACAGTGCACCAGTTGGGACACCCGTTTATGCTGCCGGCAATGGCCGCGTGACGCGCTCAGGGTACAATAAATACAACGGTAATTATGTCTTTATCCAGCACCCCAATGGCATCATCACCAAATACCTGCACTTTTCTAAGCGTGCCGTGAAGAAAGGTCAAAAAGTGAAACAAGGACAAACCATTGGTTATGTCGGTGCCACTGGCATGGTCACAGGCGCGCATTTACACTATGAATTCATTTATAACGGTGTTCACCGCAACCCCAGAACCGTTTCATTGCCAAAATCTAAACCCTTGCCAGATACAGTCATGCCTGAATTCTTGACTTACTCAACACCACTGCTTTCTAGACTCAGCGACCTCAAAGAGCAATTGGTGGCAATGAATTGATGCGCTTTATTGGCGTGATGTCAGGCACATCCTGTGATGGAGTGGATGTGGTTTATGCTGAGATTGGTGCTGAAATTAAGGTACTTGCAGCTGGTTTTTACCGCTATTCTGATGCCATCAGAGCCAAAATTCTTCATGTCATTGCTAATCAGCCTATAACCATTGCTGAATTAAGTCAGTTAGATACCGAACTGGGCATGGTTTATGCTGATGCCATCAATGACTTCATCAATAAGCAAGACATAATTCACAATGAAATAAAAGCGATTGGTTTGCACGGCCAAACCATCTTTCACCAACCGCCCACAAAATCGTGCAGGGGTTATACCATGCAGATTGGCTCCGCCGCAGTCTGTGCACAAATGACACAAATTCAAACTGTCGCTGATTTCAGAAGTCTTGATATGGCTTTTGGTGGGCAGGGTGCACCCCTGGCACCGGCCTTGCACCAACATCTGTTCGCTGCAGATGTAGGCCATACTGTGGTGCTTAATTTGGGTGGCATCGCCAACATAACCAGTCTGTCCAAAGGCGCAGTTTTGGGCTTTGATACTGGTCCTGCCAGTTGTTTGATGGATGAGTGGATTAAACAAAACAAAGGTCTTGAATTCGATCATTCTGGCCAATGGGCAAAAACTGGAAAAGTGCATGAGGGTTTATTAAAAAGCCTGCTATCAGAACCGTTTTTCAGCGAGCCGTTTCCCAAGAGTACTGGCCGAGAATTGTTTAATCTGAAGTGGCTTGAACAGCAGTTGTGTCGATTCAATGTCAAGGCCGCCGATGTGCAAAGGACGCTGTTACAGCTTACGGTTGACTCAATTGGCTTGGGATTGGCCCAGCTTGAAACACCCGCTGATGTCATCGTGGTTTGTGGTGGTGGCGTGCACAATACGTTTATGATGGAACATTTGCGTCAAAATAATGCATCACAAGTCAAGTCCAGTCAAGCCTTTGGCATCAATCCAGATTATGTTGAAGCGCTGCTTATGGCATGGATGGCACACCAGTTCGTGCTTGGGGAAAAGTTGGATCTGAGGTCCATCACAGGTGTCAGTGAAGTGTTGCTGTACGGTCGCAGCTATGCTGTCTAAGTTTCTGTTAATTAACAAATTCTAAAACAATTGCAGTGATGTTGTCAGAGCCACCATTCTCTAAAGCTTGTACCATCAGTTGGTCACCAATTTCTTTCGGTGAGAGTGACTTACTGATGATTTGAGCGATGCGTTCATCATCTACCTCTTCAGTCAATCCATCAGAACAAATCAGAAATTTATCTCCTGGGTTGATGTTGCCATGATCTAAAGATATTTTAATCTCACTGTTGTCAGTCACGCCTAATGCTTGGGTTACAACATTGCGGTGCGGGTGAGACCGTGCTTGAGAGGCAGTAATCAGTTCTTGGTCGACCAGTTCTTGGACATAAGAATGGTCCGAACTGATGGGCTGCAGTTGGTTATTGGTGAATTTGTATACCCGAGAATCACCTACCCACGCGCACTCAAATTCATCGTTATTTACTTTCAAAATAGCAATGGTGGTTCCCATGGGTAAGTCACCCGGCTTTTCTAATGAGCTGTTGATGATTTCTTGGTTGGCATCTAATATGGCTTGCCTGATAGGGGTATCATTTTTGATAGAGCTCAGGATATTGTCTCTGGCTAAAGCACTGGCAATTTCGCCATGATCGTGTCCACCCATGCCATCGGCAACCAAAAACAAACCATGCTCAAGGTCTATGCCATATGTGTCCTCATTGTGGTCTCGTTTGATTCCAGAGTGAGAAGTATGTCCTAAAATAATATTCATAGATGGTTTTGAGTTTCAATAGAGGCTTTTTGCAGTGATCATTAATCCTTTTTCATCAGCAGCCAAAAAATGAGCTGAGCATTTCAGTATAAATTGTTGATTATTATAACATTGAGTGTTCACTACATAATTGTAGCATTTTGTGAATTCTACTTCACTGTTTAATATTCTGTGACCTGAATCACAGAATTCCGTTGGTGGTGTATTCCGATTTCTGTTCTTTATTGATTTTCCAGTTCATCAGTTGTTGGTAAGTCATGATGTTGTTGACGTAAATAACCGCTGTGGCGCCATCGGCATTACCGTAGCGCAACTCATGGGCTATGCTTGGGTTGTTGAGTTTGGGTAAAAATGATTCTACTTCGAACCAATTATCTGGATCCATACCAGCTCTTTGTGTCAATATCCTGGCATCTTCTAAATGTCCAAACCCTACGTTGTATGCAGCCAGAGCGAAAAATGTTCTGTGCGGTTCGGCTATCCGCTCAGGCATTTTCCTTTTCATGTGTCTGAAGTATTTAACCCCTCCGGCTAGGCTTTGTCTGGGGTCAGTACGGTCCTCAATATTCATATCCTTGGCAGCTGAGGCAGTCAACATCATGAGTCCTTTGACCCCTGTGAAAGATTCTGCATCAATCTCCCAATGAGACTCTTGGTAACTGATGGCAGCTAACAAAGCACGGTCAAACTGATATTTATCAGCCACTTCATAAACCAAGTCTTCTATTTCAGGCCAAGTGGTTTGTAATTTATCAAAAAAAGTAACGGTATTGGCTGAATCTATATCAGGCAAGTGCAGCAGAATTTCATCTTTCAGTTGTTGCAACAAACCAGATGTTTTGGCTTTTTCTATGAATTGATCTAAATTAAGCTTTAATTCTGAGCTGCGATATTTTCTCATTAACATGGCCGTATCTTTTGGCTCTGAGAGTTGAATGGTTTGATAAATTCCGGGTATAAAGTATTGATAAATATTGATTATTTCAGAGTCTCCGAAAGTGTAGTCAATGTCTTTACTGTTGACTTTTCTGATCAGCTCGAACAAGGATATGTCGTTTGATGTGACCAAATCAACTGGCTTGAAACCGTCCAGCTCATCCAATAATTCTGCATAAGAACTGTTGGCGATCAGCATACCTGACTTGTCCTCGAACTCTCTGATATCTTGAGCATTCCTGTGATTGAAGTGTGTTACCAGGTCGATGGCTGTTTCGCTGATTGGGTCAGTGAATTGGTATTTTTCTGCCCGTTGTTTGGTGATCGTTAAATGGCCACCAGCCACATCAATGGCTCCAGTATCTAGGGCGTCGAACATGTCACCATTGTTATTAAAAAGTATGGGTTTAACGATTAGGTTATTTTCATCTGCAAATGCTTTTAATAGTTGGTATTCGTAACCAATGATAGTCTCGCCTGACTTAAAATAAGACAACAATGAGGTGCGTGTTCCATACAGTATTTCGCCACGCTTTTGAATTAAATCCCAGGTGCTGCGCATGACCCAAGGGCTGATGATGGAAAAAGTCAGCAACAGGGCAAACACCCACAGAAAAACCTTTTTGTGTTGAATGAAAAAATTAAATTTGCTGGTATTGTTAGCTGCCAAGGTGAATTTTTTGTTTCGGTTTTATCAATTTATTCTCGCACTATGATTCTGTAAACAGTGTACCTTATAATATAAATCATTTTTAAGAAAAAGTGCTTGTATATGAGTTTGAGTGGATTTTTATTGCGGTGGCTATTTGCCTTGGTTTTGGTGTTTGCCACATTTAACCCTTCTGGTTATTCTTTGTTTCATTGGGTCTGGCCTTTTACAGATGAACAGCTGCCTCTGAAGATACTGGTCATCATTCTGTTTTTTGCCAGTTATTTGTTTTATGTCAGCGCCACCGTAAAATCGCTGGGGGTGCTAGGCATTATCATTTTATTTGCTTTATGTGGCACTTTGATTTGGTTATTTGTCGATCAAGGGTGGTTGGACTTAAGCAACTCTGGCATACTCTCTTGGATAATGATATTTATAATTTCAACTGTATTGGGTATTGGTATTTCTTGGTCTCATTTCAAGAAACGCATCACCGGTCAGTTTGATACAGATGACGTGGAGACAAATTAATGAGTTTAGTGAGCACACCAATGTCAGTGGGTGAACTGTTGGATAAAATTACTATTTTAGAGATTAAATCTGTCAAAATCAGTGATATTGACAAGTTAAAGAACATTAACTATGAGCTACAATTATTGAATGAAACCTGGTTAAAAACTGGCTTGAAATCTGGTAAAACTGACGAATTGAAACAGCAGTTAAAAGACGTCAATCTTAAGTTATGGAAAATTGAAGATGACATCAGGATATATGAGAAAAATAATAATTTTGGCGATGAATTTGTTGCACTGGCACGCAGTGTTTATTACCAAAATGACGACCGTGCGGCCATTAAAAAAGCCATCAACCTAGCAACTGGCTCAGATTTGGTGGAAGAAAAATCATATGAATCTTATGATTAATGGATTTTAGCTTGTTCACCGAGTCACACAATGAACCCAATAAATAATAAAAATACTCGAAGGGATGGTAAAGAGCTCATTGTTATGAGTTTGAGCATGACCTACGCCATATGTGTGGGCCTTTTTGCTGTGATTAGGTTTGCCAATGATGAATGGATTGTGGGTGTTTTTGATAGTATATTGGCGTTGTTTGGTTTGTATGTTTTTTTCTTGGTATACAAAACACGAAACGCTGATTTGCCTGCTTATGCCATTGCTATTATCTCAATTATAGGTACCATTGCCACCATTATCCTCAAAGGAACCACTCAAGTCTATTGGGCTTATCCATCAGTGGCGCTGGTATTTTATTTATTACCACCCAAACATGGTATTTTGATGTGGAGTATTTCCGCTGTAATCATATTATTTTTGATACGTGATTTACCATTGATACAACTCATCAGTATCAGTATGACCTTGTTCATTACCAGTTTTTTTTGTTACTTCTTTGCTGCAAAAATGGAACAACAGCATATCAGACTGCGAAAAATTGCCAACGAAGATGTGCTCACAGGCACCCTCAATAGGCGCGCGTTTAATCAAGCCACCGAAGCCCTTAAAGGCAGTGATAAACCGCAGTCAGGTATTTTGTTTGATTTAGATAATTTCAAGCAGGTTAATGACTATTTTGGCCACGCCACGGGCGATCAAGTTTTAGAGAAATCGGTTGAGTTTGTAGCTGCCATGCTTAAAAAGGAAGACCAATTCTTTCGCATAGGAGGTGATGAGTTTGCCATACTCTGCAAAGACCGTGATTTTGATTATGCCTATAAACTGGCCTTGGAAGTACATCAAGCATTCAGTCGCAGTGAGATCAAGCAGCAACACCATTTGACTTTATCCATGTCAGTGGCGCAAAAAGAACCCGATGAAGATATCATAGAGTGGTTGAATCGATTGGACAGTGCCATGTACCATGCCAAAAAATCTGGTCGCAACCAAATCATCAAAGCCATCAGGCATTGATTTTGCATCACTTAGATGTTTAATGAAGAAAAGTGATTCATCAGGGTATTCTCAAGTTTTGAGAAATATTTGTCCTACATTGATGATTAATTATATTTAACTCTGGCTATGGCTGATCATTCAATCAATCTATATTTCAGTCACGAAGTTGAGCAGTTGGCGAGCCAATTGGTTGATAACGTGCTGCGAGAAATCAGGCATACTGCTGATCCATTGGTGCCCAGTTATGTGATTGTGCCCAACGCCAACATGCAGCGTTATTTGCAGTTATTCATGGCTGAAAAACAAGGTATTTCTGCCAATTTAGAGTTCCCCTTTTTGGAAAAAGGTCTGAGCCAGTATTTGAATTTATTTGAAGCACGAGCAGAAGTTCCAATGTGGTCACAAACAGAATTGACCATAAAAATTTACGCCTTCTTATCAACACCAGAACTGATGGCCGATGTGGCCATTAAACCCATCAATAAGTACCTTATTGATCAAGTTAACCCTGCATTATTGAGTCGAAAAAAATGGCAACTGGCGCAGCGCTTGGCGGTGTTGTTCGTCAGTTATGAACTGCAGCGACCTGAGATGGTGATGCAATGGCTTTCTGATAGGTCACAATTTTATCGCAGTGATGATCAGCATTTAAAAGACATTGAAGCTGCTGAGCGTCACATTTATAGGCACATCATGCAAGCAACAAACCAAGAGGGCGGTCAAAGCTTATTCAGACGATTCCAATTGATTGACTGGCAAAGTACGGGAAAAATAAATCAAGCGATGCATTTATTTACCCCAACCAGATTGTCGGCATTCCATCGACATGTGTTGGCTCATATGGCGCAGTTTTTACCCGTCAACTTATACCAATTGAATGTGTGTTGTGAATATTGGGAAGATTTAACCACAGAACAAGAGGATGCTTGGCGAAAACGCATCAATAAGCAAACCATTCATGTGCGAGATGCAGCTGGTCTGTCTTTAGATGCTGATGCAATTGATGGCCAAGAAGTTTATTTTGAACTCGATGATGAGGCCACCGAAAATCCTTTACTCAAAGCTTGGGCCAAACCTGGCAGGGAGTCACTGCGTTTATTCAGTCAATTAGAAGATGATGCCATACATTTAAATGTGGCTTTTCAGCCAGATTGGTTATTCAGTCAAACACCCAGAAATCAAAAAGCCCTGCACCTGATACAAGATTCTATCCTCAACCGCAGCCAACAAAAATGCCAACTCACAACGCAGGAACAGCTGAGTACCTTACAGCTGGCGGTGGCCCCATCGATTCATCGTGAAGTACAAGCTGTCTATAACAGCGTTTTATCCAATTTATCAACGGATGGCAACTTGCAGTTGACTGACATTGCGATTTTGGTCCCTGATATGGACAAATACCGCAGCGTGATAGAGCAAGTTTTTGCGGAGCAAGACCGCCAACATCCTTTTAATTTACGCTATTCATTGATTGATTCATCGGTAAAAACAGAAAGCTTATATGCACAAGCTGTGATGGGTTTGTTTGAGGTGTTGGAACATGATTTTATGCGTGCTGTGGTTTTAAAATGGTTGGCAAATGATTGTGTCAAAGCAGCGCTTGAACTGACAGATGAAGCCTTGGCTGAGTGGCTGAATTGGCTCAGCGGTTTGGGTATCTACAGCCATTTTGATCAATTGTATGAGACACCTGATGCTGAATTATCAAGGCGTTTTACATGGCAACAAGGACTCAAGCGGCTGCGACAATCATTGGTCAGTGATGAGGTCATGTCATTGACTCAAGACACCAACCTGATAGGACGACTGTCTTGGTTGATCGAAAGTATGCATCAATGGCACCTCAAACTTCAACAACCCAAAATCGCCAGTGAGTGGCAGCAGCTGGTGGCGCAAATCATAGATGAATTCATTACAGTACCTGAAGGTCACTACAAAGAGGAACAAGTCAGACTGGCATTAGATGCGTCCATGGACAAACTGGTTGAAAACGCGGGTCATGTCGCAATGACTCTGACCGATATCAGGTATTTTCTTGAACAAGAGTTCATTCACTTGTCAGCCAGCAAAGGCAATTACCTCAGTGGTGGTTTGGTTTGTGCCTCACTGCAACCCATGCGGCCGATTCCGTTCAAAGTGACTTATATTTTGGGCCTTGATGAGCGCTCATTCCCCGGGGAATTATTGCAAGAGACATTGGACTTGACCCAACGTTCAAGGCGAATAGGGGACATCAATAAAATAGAAAATATGAATTATCTGTTTCTGGAGACACTGATGTGTACTCGGCAGAAACTTTACTTGAGCTACGTTGGACAAGATTTGATCAAGGATGAGACCATTTTGCCTTCATCCACTTGGCAACAATTACACCAATATACATCGACCATGTTGGATGAGGATTCGTTGGGAATCTCATCCTTCCCTGTGACTCGAATACCACTTGACAGTGCTGATTTGAAACAACCTGATAATGATGTATTTCAGTCTGATTGGTTGTATAACTTTGCCCCAGCAGACTATCAAAAATTGCAGGCAAGGTTAACTCATTTGAGTACCGAATCTGATTCGTCAAACAGCCACAAACCTTTGATCAGCGGTCAAAACATTGATGTAATAACTGAAAAGAAAACAGCACAAGCCGTTCAAGTGAATGCATTGGCTAAATTTCTTGAAAACCCAGTGTTGAGTTTCCTTGATCAAGCAGGTGGCTCAAGCCAGCTGATTGATGATGAACTGAACATTGAGCACGAACCTTTTGCCCTGGATGGTTTATCACGATACCAATTATTCGATGCGGCTGTGGCAGACTACCTTGAGGCCTTGAATCAACAGCCAATCAGTTTAACTCAAGCCATTGATGCCCAATACCAAGCGCTTTCCAGGCAGTCACAATTACCCATTCAATTGTTTGCTGAGTTGGATAAATTGTATGCATTAGAAGCGGATAAAACTTTCACTGACTTACAAACCGAACTGAAGACATTGAAACCCTTACCAGGTCCAGTGGTTTTTGGTGAAGGCATCAACCAACTGACCCCAGCACATCGTCTGGCGGCCACAACATTACAAGCTGATGATCAGTTATTCAGTCTCAATGGCTGTTGGGAAGGTTTGTATACTACTGACGGTGTGATCAGTCACCAAGTGGTGGTCAGCTCAAGTAAAGCATCCGGCTGGTCAAAGGTATTGATCAAGCCCTTTGTGTATTGGTGCATGGCGCAATTAGATAAGCAAATACAAGTTGCTGAGTTATTTCAGTTGCGTGTTATTTTTCGCGACAAAGTACAAAAAGTAGTTTTGAAACCATGGTCAACGGGTGAAATCAGTTTCAGCAGCCAAAGCACAATCAGATCATATTTAAGTGATTTATTGCAGGACTTCAGTCAGCCAAGCCCGGTTAATTTGCCTTTCGATGCGATAGCAGGATTGAAAGTTACTACAAAGGATAGAGAACAGTTGATTCCCTATTTGGGCCCAAAAAGCACAGCCAAAACGGTTCATGCGTTTGCTTATGCTTCGGCCGAACTTAATAGTCATGAAAAGACAAAAGTTCAAAAGAGTTACGAGGAAAAAGTAGCAACTTGGATTGAGAACCACAGTTATTATGAGATGTTAAAAGCCCTTGAGCTGATAACAGACACTGATGCTTTGGGTACATACCGGCGTCGGTTGTTGCCTTTGCATGTGATGAAAGAGGCTGTCTTGTGATGAAAGTCATCACCAACCCTGCTGATGTCGATTTGGCACGCCATGCCGTGATAGAGGCTTCTGCAGGTACCGGTAAAACCTACACCATCACCCATTTGGTACTGCGGCTGATAACAGAACAGCGCATACCCATCACGCAAATACTGTTGGTTACATTCACCGACAAAGCCACCAGCGAACTGAAGGAGCGGATCCATAAAGGTATCAATGATCAATTGACCCGTGCCGAGACATCAGACACTGATCGGCTGTTGTTAGCACAATCCCTGCGAGATTTACACTTGGCCAGCATCCACACCATCCATGGCTTTTGTCAGCGGGTATTAAAGGAATATGCCTTTGAGCAGGGCTCGGTGCTGGATAAAACACTGGTTGATGACAACAGCATTTACCTCAAACAGTTGCAGGCGTTGAAAAGAACCTGGCCAGCGATTGATGGCATCGAAGACAAGCTGAAAAAAACCGGTAAATCGATGCAGCAACTGGATGAACTGTTGATTGAGTTGGCCAAGCAAAGCAAAGCAGGTGATTTGATATATCCAGATTCACCGGCTGAAGCATTGTTAGCGGCCCAGAAGGCTTTGAGTGAATACGAGCAGCCAGACGTAGTTGAAATGAAACAAATATTTCATGCAATGGATGGCTTCTCCACAACAGTAAAAAATAATCGCTGGAAGAAATATGTGGCTGTAATTGAGACACTGGAGCCTCATCTTGTCGACTCATCTTTGCTGAGTTCAATAAACAATGATTTAGAGAAACTGAGTAAAAATTTTAGTGGTGTTTTCTCAGATGTAGAGTTAAAAAAACTGATCAATGCAAACCAAGATGATGACATCAGCTTGTTTTTGAAGTCTCATGATCAAATCAAAAACTTATTGAGTACATACCGATTGGCTCACCAAGCAGATAAATACCAATTCATTATTGAAATGGTTGAGACGCTCAGAGAGCAAGTCAAACAACACAAAGTCAGTCAGGGACAAATCAGTTACGATGACATGATCACTGATTTAGCAGCGGCACTAACAACTGAAAAAAGCAGTGATGACCCACCTCTGACACAGCGTTTGCGGGCCAAGTACCAAGTGGCTCTGATTGATGAATTTCAAGATACCGATGCCCAACAATGGTCCATCTTCCAATGGTTATTCACCGCCAACAGCGAGGCCCATCGTTTGGTCTTGATTGGTGATCCCAAACAATCCATTTATGGCTTTCGTGGTGCCAATATTCATACTTACGAATCAGCCAAAGACTACCTCTTGGATAAAACACGCGTTGGTCTCGGCTATCGTTTAGCCACTAACTTTCGTTCACTGCCTGATTTAACCGAACAATTAAACCAGTTTTTTACCTACCAAAGCAATGACCATCCATTGTGGTATGCCGACAAAGAAGTCAAGGTGGCAGCGCCAACTTTGGCCCAGCGCCGAGAAATTGGCGGTCCATTGCTGCTCGAGGACACAAGTGGTTTGGCCGCAATGAACTCAATAACAGTATCTGGTTCGGGCTTATTGGTCAATGGTTTTAAGCAAAAAATGGCCGTGCAAATTGCTCGGTTGATTCAACAAAAACTATTGGGGAAAGTGCGCTTTCAACGCAAAGGCACTGAAAAGGTGCTGGATGCCGGGGATGTTTGTGTACTGGTGCGGAATAAGAATGATGCCAAGCCCATAGAACAGGCACTTGATCAGTTGAAAATTCCTCATTCATTTTACAAAAAAACGGACTTGTATCAATCAGAAGCAGCCATCCAAATTCAATTGGTTTTAACTGCATTGGCCTTTCCCAACATGAAAAGGCACATGAATAATGCTTGGTTGGGTCTGTTTTTTGGGTTGACTGCGGCTCAACTCAAGCAGCTCAAACAACAACAGGGTGTGATAAATGACGATGATGCCTTGTCGCAGGCTTTGGCTTGGTGGTTAAAACTGAAAAGTTTATCGGCGCAGCAGGATTGGATCGGGGTATTTACCACCTTGTTTGAAGAGACTGGGACAGCAGAACGATTGTATGCCAAAGGTCAATGGCGGATGCTGGCTAATCTACAGCAGCTCAAGCAGGATCTAGTCAAAGCATCACTGGAACAAAAACTGGAGGCCCACGGCCTGCTGCACCATTTATTGTCTTCACGCTCCAGCCAACTGATCAGCAAGGAGGATTGGCAACAAAAAGACACCGAATTACCTTCGGTACAGATCATGACCATTCACAGTTCGAAGGGCTTGGAATATCCTGTGGTATTTTTGTTTGGTGGTTATTCAGCCCCGGGTAAGAATCATCCATTTTGTAAATACCATGACCCAGCCATTCCTGCACAGGTGTTTGATTTGGCCGATAGCAATGCCCCGTTATTTCAGGAAGAGTCTGAGGCTGAGAATAAACGCTTGTACTATGTCGCCATGACCAGGGCAGTGTTTAAATTATTTGTGCCCGTTTATGAAGCTGAAACTTACCAAGCCCGTAACAAGCCTTATGTGTTCTATCAAGCTGAGGTGGTGGATCGTTTGTTAACAAGTGGATTTGCAACATTGGCTTCAGAATTAACCGATGTCAGTCATTCAGGGTTTTTTAATGCCACACCACAAAAACAATTGTCAGTGCCACCGATACCTCAATTGCCGGCAGCAGTCACTGACAGAAGTCGAATCATTCATTCGTTTTCATCATTACAAAGGCATCACCCAGAAGGCAGCACCCAATTCGGTGAAATCAATCAAGTGGACCCTGTACAAGCCGATGATGTGAACAGCGAGTTATCGACTTTGATACAAAATAATCCTTCAATTCCAGGCGGTGCGCAAACAGGAAATGTTTTACATGGTATTTTTGAAAACATAGATTTCAGCTTGGTAATGAAGCATGAAAGCCTAAATGAATTTAAAGAAGATCAATCAGTTAGAGAAATTATTGAAAGTCAAATGAAAGCTTTTTTGATGACCGATGGTGAGCTGCTCGATGAAGACGGAAAGGCACGCTCCAGCTACAGTGAGGAATTTGCCAGTTGGGTTTACCATACCTTGAATTTACCAATAGAGGCCTTGGGCGGTCAGCGCCTGTGTGAGATTGGAACAGGTGATCGCAGGCACGAAATGTCATTTTTTTGGTCGCAGGGTGGTCATGTTCTCACTGGTTTCATCGATCTTTTGTTCAGAGTGAGTCGGCCAGAGGGTGATGAGTACTTTATTTTGGATTGGAAAAGTAATTTCAGCCCAGGCGGCTACACCCCTGATGTGTTGGCTACAGAAGTGATGCAAGCGCATAATTACCACGATCAGTATCGGTGGTATGCATTGGCCATCAAAGCGTGGTTCAATAGCTTGCAACTCAAAAATGCCAAGTTAAGCGGGGCTTTGTATTTATTTTCTCGTGGCATTGACAGCCACAGCAGTGATCAAAATGGTGTGTTTTATCAAGACCTAAGCACCGATGCATTTAATTTGGAGCACCTAGAACAACAATTAATGAGTGAAATCAAAGCCACTTCTCAATCCACAATGTCAGCCCAAAAAGGTCAGTCATGAAACCTGTGATTACTGCCAATTATTTACAAAAATGTTTCAATGCTTTTGATTTTGATTGGTTGTGGTTACAAGAAAACTTACAACTGGACTTGGCACACATTCAATTCCTGCGTGATTTTCAAATGGGTTGGTCAGACACAGACCAGCGCTTGTTGTTGGCGCTGTTGTTCTTGGTTGATGCAGTCAACCAAGGTTCATTGTGTTTGTTGTTGAATGATAAAAAACTCAAAGCCTGCAGCAAGCGCAATGGCATATCAGATGTTGAATCACATCTTAAAAGTTTGAATCTCAATCAATACCAGCTGCATGCTAAAGACATTTTGGTGGTTGAAGATGATCGCTTGTATTTTCAAAAACACCACCACCAACAAACCCTTTTGCAACGAGATTTATCGGCTTTGATCACCCACAGTGAAGTAAAAGTCTTTGCCCGTACTGCCATCAAACAAGCAGTTGATAGGGTGGTGGGTGGCTTGTCCTATCAACTTGAAAGTCAACAAATCCAAGCCTTGCTGACGGCGGTTTTACAACCATTCAGCATCATTTCAGGTGGGCCAGGTACTGGTAAAACCACCATACTGTTGAGTTTGTTGAATGTGATGAATCTTTTGGGTGTTGCGCCTGATAAAATTGCCTTGGCTGCACCCACCGGCCGGGCCGCCAATCGCATGACCGAATCAATTGAAAATGGGCTCAATCAAACCAGTGATTCAGCGCTACAAAATGTGACTGCATTATCAGCCACCACAATTCACCGTTTATTGGGCTCAAATCCACAACTCAAACGTCCGCGCTTTCATGCCAATAATCACTTGGCTTTTGATTTGGTAGTGGTAGACGAAGTTTCAATGGTCGATTTGGAGCTGATGAATCAATTGATACAAGCCATTGGTCCCAGTACGAGGTTGGTATTTCTCGGTGACCAATTTCAATTACCTTCTGTGCAAAGTGGTGCCTTGCTGGCAGACCTGATGCCGCCGATTGATTATGGCGGCTTGCATACGGCTGAGTTTTTGGCTGTGTTAGCTGAACTTTGGCCAAGCACTGGACTGTCAATGGTCTCACAGCCCATTGCCAATGATGTACAGTTGTTAACAGATAAAGTCACAGTTTTAGCTGTTTCTAAAAGGTTTGAGCCACACATTGCCGCCCTCAGCGAACAGGTGAGAATGGGTGATGCAGCGTCATTTATAAATACAGTTCATACCTTGAAACACAACAATTTAGATGTTGCGACAAAAACCAATCACAGCATGGGTGTTTATTGGTATGGCATGGCGATGGATCACCAGCGCTGGTTAAAACTATGTCGGGACTGGTATGTGAAGTATTATTTGAGTCACTCATCTGAACATGCTAACTTTGTTGATGCTGTCAAAGCTTTGAGGTATCAGTCGCTGTCGCATCAACAGCAACAAAAACGCTTGCCGATGGTTTTTACAGCCATTAAATCTCAGCGCATTTTGACCTTAACCCATGCCGGGATGACTGGCACAGAACAAATCAACGCTTTGATTGCTGGGTGGTTGAAGCGTGATTTAAACATTGAAACTTTCGGTGCGTGTTTCCATGGTGCTGTGATCATGATCAAACGCAATGATGCCACTTTGGGCTTGTTCAATGGTGATGTGGGTTTGGTTATTGAAGTAGCAGCCAATCAGTTTCAAGTATATTTTGAGGGTGCTGAAGGATATCAGGCTTACTCCATTCACTTGATTCCTGATCACGTTTTGGCATTTGCCATGACGGTGCATAAAAGCCAAGGTTCTGAATTTGAGCATGTCTTGATTCCACTGACTGAACAATTGGATAATCCCTTGTTGAGCCGTGAAATCATATATACCGGCATGACCAGAGCAAAAAAATCAGTGATTTTTTATGGCAGCGAGGCAGCCCTGAAAAAGGCCATTCAGCAAAAGACTGTGAGAAACAGTGGTTTGACTTTTTGGTACAATGTGTCACACTAACTATGGAGAATTTGAATGCAAAAAGTCAGAGGTGTGGGTGGTCTGTTTTTTAAATGTCAAGACCCTGAAAAACTGGCTTCATGGTACAAAGAGTTCCTAGGGTTCAATTTGGAAGGGCCCAATTATGGCATGTTTAATCCGCATGAAGCGCAAGAGCACGACCGCACTGTTTGGAGCACATTCGATGAGGACAGTGACTATTTTGCCCCATCAGACCAACCCTTCATGTTTAATTTCATTGTTGATGATGTGACTGCCATGATGGACCAAGTGCTTAAAGGTGGTGCCACCCAAGTCAGTGAAATAGTTAACGAATCATACGGCGATTTTGGCTGGTTTTTGGACCCAATGGGTTTTAAAGTCGAACTGTGGTCACCTAAATCATTCACAGAGGAATAAAAATGAAATCCATCCAAGACATACGCATTCGCTTCATCGGTGCAGGCAATATGGCTGCCAGTTTGATCGGAGGCTTAATCAACAAAGGCTTAACAGCCAGTCAGATCACGGCCAGTGACCCAGGTGAGAATCAACGCCAATACATCGAAAAACAATTCCAGGTTTTGACTTACGGTGATAACAACAGCCATTTTGGTATGCCTGATATTGTGTTGATAGCGGTCAAGCCACAAATCATGAAAACGGTGTTAGCCGACGTCAAAGACACCATTCAAAGAACCCAACCGCTGGTTATTTCAGTGGCAGCTGGCATCACCACCGAACAAATTACTCAATGGTTAGGGGCTGAATTACCGGTGGTCAGAACCATGCCCAATACACCGGCTTTGATCGGTCAAGGCGCCATTGGTATGTATGCCAATGCGGCAGTGGGCACCGAGCAAAAACAGCTGACCGAACAAGTCATGGATGCAGTGGGTACCTCAATCTGGGTCAAAGATGAATACAAGATTGATGCAGTCACAGCACTTTCAGGCAGTGGCCCGGCTTATTTCTTCATGTTTATGGAATACTTACAACAAGCCGCTGAGAAACTGGGTTTGAGTGCAGAAGATGCCGCTTTACTGACCAAAAAAACCGCCATTGGTGCAGCCTTGTTGGCAGAACGCAGCCCTGAAAGCCTGACCCAATTAAAAGACCGAGTGACATCACCCAATGGTACCACCGCAGCCGCATTGGACAGTTTCGCTGCTTCTAAGATTGACCAAACCATAGAACAAGCTGTCCATGCTGCCAACGAGCGCTCGGTTACTTTGTCTAAAGAATTTGACTGAGCTGGTTTATCATTAAAAAACACATCGCTCTATCCCTTCATGTGAGTGTGTAGAGCGGTGTGTGTGGTGTTTCAGTCAGCAACTGAATTCCAGTCAATTGACTAAAAAACTGTCTTTAATCATCACACATCATCCTTTTTCATAATTCTTTCTGATATTCACAAATATCAAATCCGGCTGTCATATAATGAACGGCTGTTATAGATTTTTGCCCAAACAACACACAACCCATTACATGTTTAAAACACCCATCAGCTTGAAAGGACCAGCCGGTCAATTACAACAACATTTCACTGAAGAAATGGTGTTCAAAGCCACTGAGGCAGTTTTGGCCGGTCAATTGAATCATTGGCAGTACAACGATATATCACAGCTGATCCGGGCAGTTTACAGCGATGGTGCGCAAACACATCACCTCAGTATGAATTGGCCAATTGAGCTCAATGAGGGTGGACTTGTGGGTAAATGTTCCTGCGCTGAGCAAGGTCATTGTCAGCACTTGGCGGCTTTGACCATATACAGCAAATCCAGGTTAGATCTGTTGCCGCCATTTACCCAACAAGTCAAAGCCCTGCAAGACATCAACAACACCTTCATGAGCTGGATCACCAGACAAGTGCATGATCCTTTTCCGAACATGGCTCGACATCGCGTGATTTATATCCTTAGTCGCAGCGATGAGGGCCAGATAAAGATCAGTATATACAAAGCTTATTTATCCCAGGATGATCGGTACCAAGTCAAAGGTGACATTGACAGCAGTTTGTATTTCAAAAAACAGCAACCTAAATTCATGAGTTTGGCTGATCAGTACGTGTTTTATCAAATGAATCAAAATGGCTTGGCCAAGGTTCAACATTTCAACTTGGATGGACGGCGAGACGAGTCGGTTTTATTGATGATGTTACACACGGGGCGTTGTTTTTGGAAAGCCTGTTACCGACCACCGATCACCTTGCACAAAGTCAATGAAATACCGCAGCAAGCCAAGACCGAACTGAGTCCCAATTTGGCCTTGATTCAGCATGAAAATGCCGTGGCCTGGTTACAAAAAGCCCAAGATAAAACAGTCAAAGTGAATGAGTCAGCTGAGATTCAACCGGTATTGAATATCACCACAGCAGTGATAGATTTGCCTTGGTCCAATCAGCCACAAGTGGTGTTCGATGTGGCCCAACCGACTTTTGTAGCGGGTGATGCGCTGTTTGACTTGGATGATTTGATAGACGGTGCGGTGCTGATTGGTGCGCAACAATTAGAAAAAATATCAACTGCCTGTTACCAGCTGGAGAAGTTACCTTCGGTGAAGGCCTCCTTTGAGCCCCCCATCAGCATCAACTTCCAGGTCAATGACCGTTACCTGGGTGAAGATTTCACCGCAATGGCGCCCAGTTTACTGGCGTTATCAGAACATGGTTGGCAAATTAACATTGAAGCTGATTTCAGACTGAACGGCAACCGCATTGAGAAATGGTTTGTAGATGTGCAATCGAATCAATCATCCTCACAAGAAAGTTGGTTTGATTTACAGCTTGGTATTGAAGTGAACCAACAAAAAATCAACCTAATACCTTACCTCATTAAAGCAATCAAGAATGGCGCCTTCGATGCAGTAAAAAGTGAACTGATGATTCAATTGGATAATGGTTCGCATGTGGGCATAGCCAAGGAACAAGTGGCACAAATTGTCAGCACCATTGAGGAACTGTTTGAGGTCAAACAAGGCGATGAAAAAATCAAGTTGAATCAAAACCAGTTACTGGCGGTGGTACAAAAGCAACAAGACTGGCAGGGTGAACTGGCAGCAGATAATCAGACCGTTGATTGGATGGGATTTGATGAAGTAAAAGACAAATCTTCACAGCTCGAGGGCATCCAACAATTGGACCCAGCTGACTTGCCCAACGGCCTCAAGGCCACATTAAGGCCTTATCAGCATGTGGGTTTTTCCTGGTTGATGTTTTTGGCCGAGCATGATTTTAACGGACTGCTGGCCGATGACATGGGTTTGGGTAAAACCCTACAAACCTTGGCATTCATTCAGGCACAAAAAGAACAAGCCGGTGACACCCAAAGAAAACAACCAACCAGTTTGATTGTGGCTCCGACCAGTTTGTTGGGTAATTGGGCTGCTGAGGCCAGTAAATTCACCCCAGACTTGAAAGTAGGCATCATGACTGGGCCCAATCGCGATGCCATGTACGAGCGCTTTGAGGATTACGATTTGATTGTGGTCAGTTATGGCATCATCAGTCGAGACTTCGTTGATTTGAATAAAAAGCACATCCATCTACTGGTGCTGGATGAGGCCCAAGCGATTAAAAACCGCAAAACCCAAGTGGCGCAAATCATTAAAAAACTCACCGCCAAGCACCGTTTGTGCCTCAGTGGTACGCCGGTTGAAAACCATTTGGGTGAGCTGTGGTCAATTTTTGATTTTTTGATGCCTGGCTTTCTCGGCTCTGAAAAACAATTCCAACAACACTACCAATGGCCGATAGAGAAACAACAAGACACAGAGAAGTTACAACAGTTACAGGCCAGATTGGCACCGTTTATTTTGCGTCGAAGTAAAGCAGAAGTGGCCAAAGAACTGCCTGAGAAGAATGAAATCATCAAATACATTGATTTGCATGATGAACAAGCCACGGTGTATGAGAGTATCCGTTTGACCATGAGCGAAGAAATTCGCCAAGCGATGAAAAACCAACAGAATAATCAAATTTTGATTGGCAATGCGTTGTTGCGTTTGCGCCAGGTCTGCTGTCACCCCAGACTGATTGATTTGAAGAGCATCGATACCGACACCAGTTCAGCCAAATTAGATTGGTTGCGCAATGCTTTACCCAGTTTGGTCGAAGAGGGCAGGCGCATTTTGATTTTTTCCTCATTCACCAAGATGCTGGACATGATCGCATCCACACTGGACGAACTGGCCATAGATCATTACCAGCTCACCGGTCAAACCCCGCCTAATAAGCGCACCGAAATGATTGCTGATTTTCAAGCCGAGAACAAGCCAGTGTTCTTAATAAGTTTAAAAGCCGGTGGTGCTGGCATTAACTTAACCGCGGCCGATACGGTTATTCATTATGATCCCTGGTGGAATCCGGCAGCAGAACAACAAGCCAGTGACCGCGTGCACCGCATTGGACAAGACAAGCAGGTGTTTGTCTATAAACTGATCACCCGCGGTACGGTTGAGGAAAAAATTTACCAGCTACAACAACACAAACAACAACTGGCCGATGGCTTACTCACCAAGACCGCCGACATCAGCGAAATCCTCAGTGCCCACCAATGGCAGGAGATGTTGGGGCCAATAGCATAATTCACAGCGGAAACTCAGTGGTGGTTTTCTTGGGTCTGAGGATGAGATTGGTGTTGGTGGACTGAATGACACCGGTATTGAGCAGTTCACGCATGATGAAGTGTTCTAAATCTTCGGTGTCACGTGCAATCACTTTCATCACATAATCAAAGTTACCTGCGGTTGAATTACAATCCAGAATATATGGACTGCTATCTACAAACTCATCAAATTTCCTCAACACACTTAAGTCATGGCTGTTCATTGAGACTTGGACGTAAGCCATGACCGAGAGGTCCAGTAGTTTGGGGTCGAGCAGGGCAACATACTTTTTGATGTAGCCTAATTCCTCTAACTTTCTGACCCGGCGCCAGCAAGGAGTTTTGGATAAATGAACGGCATCAGCCAGTTCTTGGGTGTTGATGCTGGAATCTTTTTGTAGGACCCTTAATATGTCTATGTCGTGCTTATCTAGTGCTTGCATGGAATTAATTTCTTGTATTCTTTTGTTAAATGAAACTATATTCCAAAAAAAGCAAAAAATAAAGAATATTGAGAATAATATTTCAACAATTCTATCTAAAATAGACCCACGTCAACAAATTAAAGAAACGCAAGCAATACATGTCCAGATACGTCAGTACTAAATATCAGGCGAAACAAGCCAACAATGATGGTTCCATTGCATACACACACAACGAACATCAGATGTGGGCTGAGCTTTATAACGAGCAAATCAGTCTGGTCAACCGGCACATGATCAACGAGTATATAGAGGGATTGAATCATATTGATCTTCCCAGCCACAGAATACCTCAATGTTCTGAAATCTCTGAAAAATTAAAAAGCATAACAGGCTGGCAGGTCAAGCCGGTTCCAGCACTGATTGGATATGATCGTTTCTTTAATATGTTGGCCCATAAATCATTTCCTGCGGCTTCATTCATTCGCAACAAAGATGACTTTTTGTATGTGAAAGAACCCGATATCTTTCATGAAATATTCGGACACACACCTCTTCTTACCCACCCCATTGTGGCTGAATTTTCACAAAAAATAGGACAGCTTGGCACCCAACTGACAAAAGATCAGTATGCCTGGTTGGCCAGATTGTATTGGTTCACCATTGAGTTCGGTTTGATTAAAAATAATCATGGCCAGACCGTACCAATGGGATCAGGATTGGCTTCGTCCCCAACGGAGTTGATTTATGCGGCTGAAAGTAAGCAACCTGAACGCCGACCGTTTGAAATCATGGACGTATTGACCACGCCCTACAGAATCGATATCAAACAGCCGGTTTATTTTGTGCTGGATAATTTTGAACAGTTGAATGAAATCACTGCGAGGGATTTAATCAGTGACATCAAAGCAGCTCAAGAAAAGGGTCTACAACAGCCTCACGCCGCTTTGGCTCAAGCCTGTTAAACTAGCACCTATGGATAAACAACTTAAAGAACTCAAATGCGAACCGTGTAACGGTGGCGTGGCAGCGATGACCGCTGCTGAAGCCCAAGACTACCATAAGCACGTCAATGGCGCTTGGCAGTTGGCAGATGACGCCAAGTCAATACACCGCCGCTTCAAGTTCAAAAATTTCGCCAAGACCATGTTTTTTGTTAACGCCTTGGCCAATCTGGCTGATAAAGAAGGCCATCACCCCGATGTTAAGTTTGGTTACAACTATTGTGAAGTGTTGTTCACCACACATGAAGCCGGTGGCCTGACCATAAATGACTACATTTGTGCCAAAAAAGTGGACTTGTTGTAATTAATAAGTAGTTAAAGTCACTTTAATCGCAGTAAATGCACATGGTTGTACTTTTTAACCATTAATTCAGTGTTTTAATTCCTTTTAAAAAAATTATGGTTTTATAATGTCTATTTCTCATTAAAAGGAATTGATATGAATTCTTCTCATAAGCTTTTTTTCGCCACCTTACTTTCTCTTGTTTGTTTTTTTTCGACCGCTGCCGTTCTTAAAGATGGTATAGATATTCCTGTGCGTTTGGCGCAGAATGTCAATGGCAACATGAACTTCACTGGTGAGACCGTGTATTTCCAGGTGACTGAAGATGTGATGGTTGATTCTGATGTGGTGATTGCTGCTGGCACTTTTGTTAAGGGCATGGTGCAGGAAGCCGTAGGCAGAAAAAGCATGGGCAAAGGCGGTGTATTGACCCTGGTGCCCAGAAGCTTGGTGGCCTCAAACGGCGAGTTAGTTAAATTTGAACGCAATCCGCTGTCGCAAGAAGGTCGCAAAAGAACCGGTGCGACAGTTGCACATGTTGTGATGTGGGGACCATTGGGGTTGTTTGCTAAGGGGCGTGCTGCTTATATGTTCCGCGACACCGAGTTTGATATCACAGTGGATGGTAAATATGACTTACCTGCGATACCTGCTGATAAGCCTGCGCAACAAGACATGCAGTCTTTTCCCGTGGCGTTTCAAGAATACAAAAGTAAAATCAACTACCGCAAAGGTAAAACGGGTAAAGACTTTATGGTAACAGTGACTGATTCAGAGGATTACAAAATCAGGAACATTGAAATCACAGCAGTTGACGGTCACCCATTACCTAAAGCGATTAAACCCGTCAGCATCAGTAATGACCGCAAAAATGACGGTCAAAAAATTCTGACTTTTGCTTTCACTGACATCATCAAATACGCAGTTCCAGAATCATCTGAGTTTGAGTTCACCATCGGTGATGAGTATCAAGCCACTGCGCAGTTGAACACAAGATGGAAACTTAAATAAAACAATGATAATGCGATTGACAGAAGGCGCAGTGATGCGCCTTTTTTACTTCAAGGGTTTAAAGTCTTTGACCCGTAATTTGGCATCATCATCTTGCTCGGCTTCATCAGTCAGTGGTTCACAGGGCTTGAATGTTTCTAGGCAGCGTTTACTTAAGTTCTGGTAGATGCCTGTGCCAACGGTCTTCCATTTTATTTGCTCATCTGAAACTTGTTTTTTCACTGTGGCTGGTGAACCAGCTATGATTGAACGGGCAGGGGCTTGGAAATTGGGTTTGATGTAACTCAACGCAGCGATCATGCATTCTTTACCAATTTTGGCATTGTCCATCACCACCGTTTGGATGCCTACCATACAGTTTTCACCAATGTCGCAGCCGTGTAGTACTGCACCATGGCTGATGTGACCATTTTTGCGCACCCGGGTCACGCCCTCGGGAAAGCCATGAGCAATGCATCCATCTTGAAAGTTGACGCCGTCTTCTAAAACGATTTTGCCGAAGTCGCCACGCAAACTGGCGTGTGGACCGATGTAGCAATTTTTACCAATCACCACATGGCCTATGATTGAGGCAGTGGGGTGAATGAAAGAACTAGGATCTATAACCGGTTTAACACCGTCAATTTCGTAACAACTCATGCATCTAGGTATAATAAAAAGAACAACATTGTACCCGATTCCTTAAGTTTTATTAAAACCGTTACCAATGTGCTTCGCGCATTTTTTACTTGCCTTGCTCTAAGATGTGTTTTTTTTAATTTCATGGCAGATGCAATGTCAAATGCGCAGGCACAACAGAAGGACCTTAAATCAGGCAAACTCTATCCTCAACTGATTAAACTGGCTGCTCCAGCGGCTCTTGGTATGATGTTCAATACTTTGTATAACCTCACTGATACCTGGTTTGCGGGACAAATTTCAGACCAAGCCTTAGCAGCCTTGTCCATTGCTTCTTTGATATTCTTTTTAACCATCAGTATTGGTAACGGCATGCGCAGCGGTACTTCAGCCATGGTGGCTCCTGACGTAGGCAATGATAAAAAGGATGAAGTATTGGCTTGGGTAAACAATGCCTTTGGTATTGGACTGATCAGTGCTGCAATAGTTTTTGTTCTGGCATATGCATTTGGTCCCATGCTGTTGTCTTATCTGGCGTCGCAACAAGCTGTGGCGGACTTGGCGTGGGAATATTTGTCTATTATTTTATTCAGTAATGTGGTTTTTGCCATGAACAGTGTGGCAGCAGGTATTCTAGTCGGCCATGGCGATACCGTGACATATCGCAATGTGTTGATGGTTGGTTTTTTTGTCAACTTGGGCTTGAACCCATTGTTTATTTTTGTCTTTGATTTTGGCATCGCTGGATTGGCTTGGGCCACCATTCTGATCAAAATCGCTTCTGCTATTTATTTGATTGTGGCAGTAAAAAATACCACCGCTCATTGGCCTATACCGGCATTTAAATGGGCGCGATGGCAAAAACTTTTTGCCCAAATCGCACCGGCCAGTCTTAATATGATAATCATCATTTTGGGCAGTTTTGTGATGATCAAATTTGTAGGTGAATTTGGTGACGATGCGGTTGCTGGATATTCAGTTGGGTTGCGAATAGAGCAAGTCCTGTTGTTACCAGCGTTGGGATTGAATGCAGCCATGATGGCAATGGGTGGCCAAAACTTTGGTGTAGACCAATACCAACGAATCAAAGATGCCTACCACAAAGCCCTGAAACTTGGGATGGTGGTTGCGGTGGTGATGATACCGGTGATGTTATTTGCTTCGCCCTCGTTGGTCAATAGCTTCAGTGATACAGAGTCAGTGGCCACTGTCGGGATTTCCTACATGCGTATCGATGCCATTGCCTTTTTTGCTTATGTGGTGTTTTTCATCAGTGTTGGTACCTTGCAGGCCATCAAACAACCCAATTTCCCAATGATTCTTGGGGCGTTTCGACAGATTCTGATACCCGTAGGTATTTACTATCTGCTGGTTGTGTATTGGGACTTTGGCGTCAACAGCTTGTTTTATGCTTTGGTTGGGGTGGTTTCAGTCAGTGCTGTGATTTTGTATTTGTATACCAACAGACAATTGAAGAAATTAATTGCTGATGGATGTATGGCTAAAAAAATAATCCAGCTCAACGAATGCTCTGGCCAACTGAGATTGAACTTGACTCACTAATTAGTTTTTCAATCTCATTAGCCAATGCCACTGCAGTTGATTTTATATCAAAGCTGAAATATGCATACCTATGGCATTTTCAATAGGGGAGCGTGGCCCGACCGAGGATTATACTCATGGTGAATTAAAGCGTGCGCAAATCACTTTGGCATCATGCGGGTATCAGAATGAGCTCAATGAATGTTCAGAGTTTGATGATAATTGGCCTTATCAATTGTTTTAGATTTATAATTGTGTCTGATTTGATTTAAACTGTTGGGTATTTAAATGCTCACAGTGCCAATAAAACATGTTGATAAACCCTAATAACCACTGCCTTAATTTGATCCATGCGTAAGTTGCTCTTGTTATCCCTTGTGGTCAGTCAATTTACAATGGCTTCTGACTTCAGTTACCAAGGCCCAATTCTGTCGGCTGTTTATGATGGCCCCACCATTGTTGATAACAGTCACTTCCGCTTCAACAGCAGTGAAAAACTGAGTTTTGATCCCCTAGACTACTTAAGTTCTCAAGCACCTGAATTGATGCCATTGAATGAAACCATAGCGGCTTGGTCCGCGATGAAGTCTATACACCCCAAAGTATTAATAGGCATGGTAAAAGCTGCATTCAATAACCAAGCGGTGGTTGCCAGTCAGGAGAATAAAGACCTGGTTTGGCAAATTGCGGCTGGTTTGGATGAAATTTTTGCTCAAAATAAGAGCAATCCACTGGCTGCAAGTATTGCCATCAGCTCTGTGAGCAACAGCTTTGGCCTGATGCCTGAATTCAGTGCTGAATTGAGCCGCAGTCGCCAAAGCTCAGATGAAAACTTTTCTGGCGCTGCAACCTTATTTAATTACTTACAGCCGCCGTGGCCAAGAGGTGAGTTTTGGGGTGGCGGCGGTGTGCATAGAAATGGGGGTTCTGGATCGGTGAGAAACGCACTGGATTTTTGGGGTGGGTTCGATGATTGGGGCGATGACACCTCTGCTTATTGGGTGAGTGCTGCACAAGCGGGTATCGCCAGGGTTTGGTCTTCATGTTCGATGACCGTGATACACCCCAATGGTTGGGAAACATCTTATTATCATTTGGATAACATACAAGTGAACGATCAAAGCGCGGTTATTGATAACCAAGCGCTTGCCAATTATGCTGACAACGAAGCCCAAGCCTTGTGTAACGGTGGTGGCTCGACTGGGCCGCACGTTCATGTGGCGGTTTGGGACACTGCTGGTGATGCCGTTTTGATTGATGAGTCCAACATTAATTTTACCAGTTGGATGCATCATGCTGGCGAAGGGAATTATGATTTTGATTGTGACACCTCCTACTACACCATGTTACCCGCCAATAATGTGGTTTGTCCCGGCTGGTTGAATCTGCCCAATAACACATCTGGACTGATTGATTTAATCTATCTCAATGGTTTTGAGTAAGACAGCTAAATAAATCGGTTTTCTATGAATACAATAATATTTGAGTCAAATTGAATGAAAAAAGAATTTAAAGTACCGCATACCCTTATTTTGTTGTTAGGCATGATGTTTATTGCCTTCATCGCCACTTGGATTGTGCCGCAAGGCTTTTTTGAGACAATCACCTTGGAAAACGGACGTGAAGCTGTTGTAGCAGGCACTTATGAGGTTGCTGAAACACAAAAGCGCTTGTCTTTGTTTGATTTTTTGATTGCTATCCCGCGGGCATTGGCCGCGGCACAAGACATCATATTTTTTGTTTTCATCATTGGTGGTGTATTGGCAATTGCCAGGGCCACTGGCACCATCGACGCACTGATTGGTAGCATGCTAGAGCGTTTTGGTGAAAAGCCACACATGCTCATTTTCATGGTTATATTTGTTTTTGCTCTGGCCTCAGGAGCCATTGGCACAGCCGGGGAATACATACCTTTCGTGCTCATACTGGTGGGTTTGTGTAAGGCCATGCGGCTGGATGCCATGACCGCGGTGGGGATGGTGGTGACTGGCTATGGTATTGGCTATGGCGTTTCTGCTTTCAACCCTTTCACCGTGATGATTGCACAACAAATCGCCGATGTGCCGTTGTATTCTGGTTTGTGGCTGCGCTTGGCCATATTTTTGCCCTTTGTGTTGATTGGTTTTCACCATGTTTGGAAATACGCCAAAATGGTTCAAGTTGATCCATCAAAGTCATATGTGCATGGTTTGGCTTGTCCACTGGAGGATAAGGAACAACATGATTACCCACAGCTCAATAACAGACACCGTTTGATATTATTTGGCTTGGTGGCAACCATTGTGGTTGCTGTTTGGGGCATATCTGAAAGAGGATGGTATTTATATGAGTTAGGCGCCATGTTTATTGTCTGGGGTGTTTTTGCTGCTGTGGTTGGTAAGCTCAGTGCGGATATGGCTGCCAATAAATTCATCGAAGGGGTGCAAGAATTGGCCACCACAGCCATCCTCATCGGTGTGGCTCGTGGTATTGCATTGATTATGGAAGACGGTCAAATACTGCATACCTTGGTACATGCCATGTCCATGCCTCTGTCATATTTGGGTGCTGAATTGGCTGCGGTAGGCATGTTCATCATGCAATCGGTTCTGAATCTATTTATCCCGTCAGGCAGTGGTCAAGCCTATGTCACCATGCCGTTAATGGCGCCAGTGGGTGACATCATTGGGGTAAATCGTCAGATATCAGTTTTGGCCTATCAATTTGGTGATGGTTTTTCTAACATGATCATTCCAACCAATGCGGTATTGATGGGCATCATTGGTATGGCCGGTGTCCCTTATAACGCTTGGTTCAGGTTTTGTCTGCCGTTGATATTAAAATTGATGGGAGCAGCTGCTGCGGTGCTGGTACTGGCCGTGGTGTTTGATTATGGCGCTGGGGTTCAACCAATTTAATCAGATAAAAATTTTATAACCAATGCAGTCTTCGAAATATATAAACATTTTGATGATGCAATTAAGACAAGGAGTTTCTTATGAAAACAAGTAAGTTTGTGGTATTTGCGTACCTGAGTATGATTGCAGTATTTGAGCTCAATGCGGCTGTCATAGTGGTTAATTCCAACAGCGGCAGTCTAGGTAACAACCAATTTTGTACTTTACGGGCTGCGATCAGAGCCGCCGAGTCAGATGCATCATTTTATGGCTGTTCTGCCGGTTCAGGTCAAGATACCATAGTATTACCCACGGCTGTCACCATCACTTTCAATCAAGTTGATTATAACGGTATCGGCAACAATGCATTGCCCCGAGTAACCACTGCCATCATCATTGAAGGCAACGATTCAGTGTTAAGCATTGACGATTCAGCGCCTCAGATGCGTTTCTTCACGGTCAATGACACCCCTGAAGAAACGGGTCAATTGACTTTGAATGATTTGACTTTACAAGGTGGTAATGTGGATGGTTCAGGCGGTGCCATTGCGAGCAATGGCGTATTGAATTTGAACCGTGTACGTGTTGAAAACAATGAGGCCAGTTTTGAAGGGGGTGCCATGTATTGTTACGAATCACAAGCTTTGTGCCAAGTAACATCATCACTGTTGATTAGTAACACTGCGTCATATGCCGGCGCAATTATCATCGATCTGGGCGCAGAGTTGGTGCTTGATAAAACCACAGTCAGTGGCAACCAAGCCACCATTGGCAGTGGTGGTGCCGATGGCGGATCTATCTATGTTGAATCCGGTAATGCTTTGATCATTAACTCGACCATTACCAACAACCAAGCCTCCCGTTATGGAGGTTTATTTGCAGCTTCAAGTGACTTGCCATTTTCAACCCCAGGTTTCATCGAAGTCCATTTCTCTACAATTGCTTTTAACGAGCCCATAGGTGTGGTGGGTAATGTCACCATCAAGAATTCTATTTTAGCTACCAATGTTGGGGGGAATTGTAGGGTTACCAATTCCATCATCAGTGATGGCTATAACCTCTCTGATGACGACAGTTGTGGTTTGGTTGGAACCGCAGACGTGGAGGGTGTTGATGCTGCGCTTGGGCCACTTCGATTGGCCAGTAATTACCAACAATATTACCCATTGAGTTATCAAAGTCCTGCCATAGACTCGGCTGACCCGCTTGATTGTATCAATGAAGATCAATCAGGTAAAGCACGGCCACTTGATGGTGATAACAACGGCTCAGCATTGTGTGACAAAGGGGCAGTCGAAATGGTCAATGACTTTATCTTTCTCAGCAGTTTTGATTGACACTGTTAGGTTTTAATTGTCCGTTTTCAGGTAGCTATTCCTCTAAATTCGGTCGCAAGCTTTTCTTGGCCTCGTCCACAGTAACGCCTTTTCTTTGGGCATAGTCCTCGACTTGTTCGTCGTTGATCTTACCGACCACAAAATACTGTGATTCTGGATGAGCATAGTAAAAACCACTGACTGATGAAGCAGGGTACATGGTTAAGCCTGAGGTCAGTTCAATGCCGGTGTTGTTGGTGACATCGAGTAAATCGAATAACAACTCTTTCTGGGTGTGGTCTGGACAGGCTGGATAGCCAGGCGCAGGGCGGATGCTGCGGTATTGCTCGTTGATCAATGATTCATTATCTAATTGTTCGTCTGCTTCATAACCCCAATATTGTTTTCTGACTTGTTGGTGTAGGTATTCAGCGTATGCTTCAGCCAAACGGTCAGCCAAGGCCTTGAGCATGATACTGTTGTAATCATCACCAGCGGCCTCAAAACGTTGAACATGTGCTTCTATCCCGATGCCAGTGGTCACCGCAAAGGCGCCAATATGATCATTCAGTCCAGCTTCTTCTGGTGCTATGAAATCACTCAAACACAGGTTGGCCTTTGGCTTGTTGGCTTGTTGGCGCAGGTTCAATAGGCGGTGTGGTTCATCATTGTGTTGAATGATCACATCATCGCCGCTTGAGTGGGCCGGAAAGAAGCCCAACACGGCCTTACATTGTAACCACTTTTCATCAATGATTTGATCAAGCATTTTTAAAGCATCTTGATACAACTCTGAGGCGCTTTCACCGACCACTTCATCGGTAAGAATGGCAGGAAAACGACCGTGCAGTTCCCAAGTTTGAAAGAACGGCGTCCAATCGATATATTCTCGTAATGTACTCAATGCGGTATCTTCAAGAACTTTGACACCTGTGAATTGGGGTTTAACCGGTTTAAATCCTGACCAGTCTAATTTCAGGCTGTTGTTTCTGGCTTGCGCCAGTGGAATCAGATTTTTATTGGACTTGCGGTTTTTGCGTCGTTCCCTGATCTCATCGTATTCTTGTTTGATACTTTTACAGTATTCTACTTGCTTGTCTTCAGACAGTAAGTTGGCAACCACGCCTACAGCACGTGAGGCATCTTTGACCCAAACGGTGGCGTTATCATATCCCGGTTCAATTTTCAGTGCGGTGTGGGTTCTTGAGGTGGTGGCTCCGCCTATGAGCAGCGGTAAATCCATGCCTTTTTCTTGCATCAATTCAGCGACATAACACATCTCATCCAAAGAGGGTGTAATCAAGCCTGATAAACCAATGATATCAGCATGGTGTTCTTGTGCGGCTTTGAGGATGTTTTCAGCCGGCACCATAACACCCAAATCTATGATTTCATAATTATTACAGCCCAAGACCACGCCAACAATGTTCTTACCAATATCATGCACATCACCTTTAACAGTGGCCATGATGATTTTGCCTTTGGCTTGTTGTTTGCCTTTTTGTGCTTCAATGTGAGGGGTCAACCAAGCCACCGCTTTTTTCATAACCCGTGCTGATTTGACCACTTGGGGCAAAAACATTTTACCTTCACCAAATAAATCACCCACGACATTCATGCCATCCATCAATGGGCCTTCAATCACTGACAAAGGATCATTGTGTACTTCCATGGCAGCCTGCGCATCCTCTTCAATGAAATCTATGATGCCATGTACCAATGAATGGTTGATGCGGTCTTTGACTTCGCCTTCGCGCCAAGCCAATTTATCACCTTCATCCTGTGCTTGACCCTGCATGTTCTGTGCTAAATCCAGCAGCTCTTCAGTGGCGTTGGGATCGCGATTGAACAACAGGTCCTCTATCTTATCCTTGATGTCAGTTGGGATGTCATCATAAACCGTTAATTGGCCGGCATTAACGATACCCATGTCCATGCCGGCCTTGATGGCATGGTAAAGGAACACCGAATGAATGGCTTCACGCAGTGGGTTGTTGCCACGAAAAGAGAAAGAGATATTTGAAACACCGCCTGAAACCATGGCATGGGGCAAATTTTGTTTGATCCAAGCTGTGGCTTCAATGAAATCTTTGCCGTAATTGTTGTGTGCTTCTATACCGGTACCGATGGCAAAGATATTGGGGTCAAAAATGATGTCCTCAGGCGCGAAACCAATTTTGTTGACTAATAATTCATAGGAACGCTGACAAATTTCAATTTTGCGTTCATATGAGTCAGCTTGACCGGTTTCATCAAATGCCATGACAATCACCGCTGCACCATATTTTTGGGCCAGTTTGGCATGCGCTAAGAATTCATCCTCACCTTCCTTGAGGCTGATGGAGTTAACCACACCTTTGCCTTGAATGTGTTGTAGACCTGCTTCAAGGATTTCCCATTTGGATGAATCTAGCATGATGGGTACTCGGCCCACATTGGGCTCAGAGCCAATTAAATTCAAAAAAGTAACCATCATTTCTTTCGAATCAATCAAGCCCTCATCCATATTGATGTCGATGATTTGAGCACCGTTATCAACTTGTTCTTGGGCCACTTCCAAAGCCGTTTGAAGGTCGTTTTCTTTGATCAGCCTTTTGAATTTAAGTGAGCCGGTGACATTGGTGCGCTCACCAACATTCACGAAGTTTAACTCCGGTGTAATGGTCAGGGGCTCAAGACCTGACAATCGACAGTAAGTAGGTGTTTCAGGAATTTTTCTGACGGCGTATTTTTGTGCCATCTCAGCCAGTGCGGTGATGTGTTCTGGGGTAGTGCCACAACAGCCGCCCATGATGTTGATGTGACCATGGGATACCATTTGTTCCATGATTTTAGCCATGTGAGATGGACTGTGGTCGTATTCGCCTAACTCATTGGGTAGGCCTGCATTCGGATGGATGCTGACGTAGCACTCACAAATGTCGGATAATTCCTTGATATATGGAATCAAATCATCGGCACCCAGCGCGCAGTTCAGGCCAATTGCTAAGGGTTTAACGTGGCGGATTGAATGGTAAAAGGCAGCCAAAGTTTGACCTGATAAGGTGCGACCACTGGCATCAACAATGGTCCCTGATATCATGATGGGTATTTCGCTGTTGCGCGCATCCAATACGCTCTGTAAAGCAAATAATGCAGCGCGGGCATTCAATGTATCGAAGATGGTTTCAACCATCAATACATCAGCACCACCATCAATCAGACCATTGGTTGCTTCCGTGTAGGCCGAAACCAATTCATCGAAGGTCACATTGCGGTATTCTGGGCGGTTGATATCGGGGGATATAGAGGCCGTGCGATTGGTCGGACCCAGCACGCCAATAACCCAGCGCGGTTTGTCTTCGCTGTTGTATTTATTACAGGCGGTTTTGGCAATGGCTGCTGATTGTTTATTGATTTCATAGGTCAGATGTTCACAAGCGTAGTCAGCTTGAGCAATGCAGGTGGCATTGAAGGTATTGGTTTCAACAAAATCAGAGCCAGCATTCAGGTTTTGCTCGTGTATGTTTTGGATAATTTGTGGCTGGGTTAATGATAAAATATCATTGTTACCTTTCAAATCATCACTGTGGTCCTTAAGTAAGCTTCCACGGTAGTCTGCTTCTTGCAATTTCAATGTTTGTATCTTGGTCCCCATGGCCGAGTCCAACAATAGGATTCGTTGTTTTAGGTGTTGTTCGATTAGACTGCGGGTATTGGTCTTGTTATTCATTATTTATTTACTTGCTTCTACTGTGATGATTTTAAAATGGGGCTTACGTTGTTCTTGTGAGCTGATACTGGCTTGGACTGTGCTGAAACCAGCATCCAAGCACCATTGTTCAAGTTGTTTGGTTTCAAAACCGAGGTTTTTGTGGCCGTAATCTTTCAATATGTCTTGGTGTTGATGCAGGTGAAGGGTTGATATCAACAAATGGCCACCGGTTTTACATACTTTGAATGCTTCCTTGATAACTTTTTCTGGCCGCTCTGAGTAGGTCAAAACATGCAGCATCAAAACACAATCATAGTTGCCTTCAGGTAAATTCAAATGATGGATATCACCTTGGTGAAATTTAACATTTTTTAAACCTTGCAAACGTTTTTTAGCAGCATCTATGGCTTTCATGTTGTTATCAACACAGGTATATTCAGCAGCATTTTTGGCCAATAATTCCGCCAAAACCCCATCACCAGAGCCCAAGTCGAGAACCTGCCCCAAATCAACCAGTTTGGCCACCACTCGAGTGGTGGCTTCCCAAGTTCTGCCAGGAGAATAATGCCTTTCCATGTCACCAGCTACTGCATCAACCCATTGATTACTGACGGCTTGTTCAGACAATACCTGAGCCAGTTGTTTGTTGTCTTCTTGGATGATTGCTACGTTGTTGTAGTGTTGGTTCAATATGTCCAACATTTCTGGATAGTTGTCATCAAAATGTTCAGTATTTAGACGATAATACGCACTGACACCTTGTTTTCTGGCTAAAACCATTTGGTGATTTTTCAAGTTCGATAGGTGGGTGGAAACCCGCGGCTGGGCTAGACGGGTGATTTCAGCCAGCTCTGCAACCGTAAGTTCTTGTTGGTTGAGCAACAGTACCAGTCGAATCCGTGATTCATCTGATAAGATTTTGAACAGTTCATTGAGTTGCATATATCTTTATATCTTGATTAAGAGATATATCAAATTTTAGGCTATTATAAAAAGATTACAAGTATTAATGCATCTCGAGTGTGCATGATAATATTTTTGTGACTTAAATTGAGCCAAGACATGATAGATTTTTATACCTTTAATACCATCAATGGCAGGGCAGTGGCGCTGGCATTGGCCGCAATGCGTTTACCGCATGAGACTCATACCATAGATATAATGAATGGCGAACAGCGCGGCAGTGAATTTCTTAGCATCAATCCCTCAGGCAGAATTCCGGTGATTGTAGATCAATCAGTAGAGCCAGTCTTAACAGTGTCACAGACCACGGCCATATTGATTTACTTGGCAGAAAAAAGCGGCAAGTTTCTAAGTCAAGAACAAGCTCAGCGAGCCAAAACCATACAGTGGTTAAGTTTTATAACCACAGATATTGGGGTCAATGTATTCAACAACTTTTTATTGAAAGCTTTGGTCAAGCCACCACAAGTTGAGGCTGCCAATGTACTTAAATCTCGTGCCCTGCGTTTTTGTCAAGAAATTGAGTCCCAGCTTAATGAGTCGGCTTATATTGCTGGTGATGAATTAAGTATTGCTGATATGGCGGCTCTACCAATCATTGATTTTTGGCGTGATGACATCATCAATAAAGAGCACCCAAATACCCAGTTTTGGTACGAGCACTTATTACAGCAACCATTTGTTATCAATGGACTCAAATAAAACACGTAGTCATACTTGAAGGAATAAGGCTGATTTAATATTCAATATTAGGGTGTTATTCATGCCATTAAACCGTTAAAATTCAACCATGTTGCACATCGCATTCATGATGAATTTGTGCACATGCTAATGGACGGGGACTCATAAAAAAATGATTAATGATGATAAAACTGGGTGCTCGCCTTTTGGTAATTTTAACGTTGTCACTTCAGACCAGTGACGCACTGAAAGATACATTGATACAGAGAATCAGATGCAATCATTATTAACGGCAGAACATAAAAAGTTCATCAAAAAGTTTTCCAACCAAGTTAACCAAGGCAAATCAGCCTACAAAGACAGCATCAAACAACTGGGTAAACAAATGTTCACTCACATGTCGATTGAAGAAATGGAGATGCATGACATAGATTATTGGGTGAATACCTTTAATTTGATGATCAGAAGCATGTCGGCAAGAAAACTGAGAAATCCTGTTATAGAGGTGGTCAACCCTAAATCTGACCCAACTGTCACACAAATAATTTTGGTTAATGACAACATCCCATTTTTGGTTGATTCTGCCACCATGGCCTGTGCAGAGTTTGGCTTGAGTATTAAATTAATTTCACACCCCATTATTCAAATCAAGGGTGAAGATAAAAAAAGGGTATTGATAGAAAAACCCAAAAAAGGCGAAACCCAAGCTAAATCGTTGATATACATTGAAATAAAACGAATTGAAGACAAAACAATCAGCCAACAACTGAAGGATTATTTGGTTAAAGTGTTCGCTCAAATCAGAACTGCGGTCAACGATTGGCAACCGATGTTAGAAAAAATAGCACATGCAAAAACAGTTTTAGGAAGCTTGGGTGATGACACGGTGCGTCAACAACAACAGGCTTTTGTTGATTGGTTAACAGATGATAATTTCACCTTTTTGGGTTACCGCAAGTACGATCGCAAACGCAAATACCTGGGTGCTGTTGCTGATACTGGATTAGGCTTATTAAGTCCGACATTGGATGCGGAGGCCAATGATGCCAGCCAGTTGTCTGTTGAAGATTACCAAATCAAAAAACAATCAGATTTGGTGGTTATCACCAAGCTCAATGTGATTTCAAAGATTCACCGAAAAGGTAACTTGGATTATATTGGCTTGTTAGAAACAGATGAAAAAGGACAGGTGGTGGCTGAACATCGCTTCATTGGTTTGTTCACTTCGGTGGCGATCAATACCAATGTATTAAAAATACCTTACATCAACACCAAAATCAAAGTGTTAATCAAACAGTTTGGTTTTGATTCCAATTCACATTCCGGCAAGATGTTGATGCACATCATCGATACCATGCCGCGAGATGAGGTGTTACAGTCCAATACCAATGAGCTATTCAATGCAGTTTATCAGTCCTTGGTCATTCAAGAAAAAATCACCACACAAGTCACAGCCAGACAAGATAAATTCAATCGTTTTTGCTCATTCATGGTTTATGTGCCGCGAGATTTATTTAACACCAATACACGCCATAAAATTCAGGCATTGCTGGCCAATGCAGTGGGTGGCGTAGAGGTTGAGTATGCAGTGGCCATTGATGAGTCACATTATGCCAGATTGTACGTGGTCATCAGAGACATCAAGCATTTCAATGCTGAACTGTTGGGGGCGATAAAAAATGAAGTGATCGAAGTGGTTACGACATGGGAAGACAAGTTAGCTCAAACTTTGACAGAGCGTTTGGGTGTTAATGAAAGCACTCGATTGATGGCAAAGTTTAAAGGTAGTTTTCCAGTGGCTTACCGTGAAGATGTCAGTCCTTGGGTGGCCTCATTTGATGTTGAAAATGCAGATAAACTCAATGGCGATACTGATATTGAGATGAGTCTCTATCAACCGCGAATAAAGCGTCAAGGTGATTTCAGATTCAAGGTTTTTCGACACCATCACACCATCCCGTTGAGTGAGGTTTTGCCAGATTTGGAAAACCTGGGCTTACATGTAGTGAGTGAACGACCCTATGAATTAAAGATGGCCAATGGTCACAGTATTTGGGTGCAGGATTTTGATCTGTCTTTGGCTTCAGGACAGGGTTTAGAGTTGGATTTGGTTAAAAGTAGGTTTCATGAAGCATTCGCTCAAGTGGTCAATGGTGAACTCGAATCTGACCCGCTGAATAAACTCATAATTCTTGGTGGATTGACATGGCGTCAAATAAACTTTCTGCGTGGCTTGGTCAAATACTTGCTGCAAACCGGTTTGCCTTACAGCAAAGACTACATAGAAAAAGCGATGATACAAAACTCGCACATTTCTCGTTGGATCGTGGAATTGTTCACTGTCAAGTTTTTGCCTAAGTTGGACCATGTTGAAGCCAAAGAAGCCAGAAGCTATTTGGATGCATTTGGTAAGAAATTTGTGATTCAATGTCAGCATTTAAATGTTGAACTGAATCAGTACCAACAAGATTGTGTCGATAAATACATTCGCAGTCGTAAATTCTCTCGCGGCTTAATGTCAGAGAAAATAACTAAAGTAATCAATGCGTTATTAAATTCTGTTAAGTCTCAAGATGAAGACAGAATAATCAGACACATGGTCGACACCATTGGTGCCATCTTGCGTACCAATTATTACCAGACTGACAGTGACGGCCAATTCAGACCTGCCATCAGTATCAAGGTCGATTCAGCGGCTTTGGACTTTCTACCAAAACCTGTGCCTTTCAGAGAAATATTTGTTTACTCCCCCAGGGTTGAAGCCATCCATTTACGCATGGGCAAAGTGGCGCGCGGTGGATTGCGCTGGTCTGACAGGTATGAAGATTTCCGAACTGAAGTATTGGGTTTGATGAAAGCCCAAAATGTAAAAAACTCCATCATCGTACCGGTGGGCTCAAAAGGTGGATTTGTGGTAAAAAATCTGCCCAATGGTTCACGCGAAGAGGTCATGGCTGAGGTCATCAGTTGTTATAAGATTTTTATTGGTAGCATGCTCGACATCACCGATAACATCAAAGGAAAACGTATCATTGCACCTAAAAATGTGGTTAGACATGACGAGGATGATCCTTATCTGGTGGTTGCTGCTGATAAAGGTACGGCCACTTTCTCAGACATAGCCAATGGTATTTCTGAAGAAAGGGGGTTTTGGCTGGGTGATGCGTTCGCATCAGGTGGTTCTGCTGGTTATGACCACAAAGGCATGGGTATCACAGCCAAAGGTGCTTGGGAGTCAGTTAAGCGACATTTCAGGGAACTGGGTGTGGATTGTCAGCGTGAAGATTTTTCTGTGGTTGGTATTGGCGACATGATGGGGGATGTTTTTGGCAATGGCATGTTATTGTCTAAACACATTTGTCTCAAAGCGGCATTCAATCACCTACACATCTTCCTTGACCCCAACCCTGATTCTGCCAGCTCTTGGCAGGAACGCGAGCGTTTATTTAAACTACCTCGATCCAGTTGGGAAGACTACAACCAAGAGTTAATTTCAAAAGGCGGTGGTATTTACTCAAGGTTTGATAAGGCCATTCCGATCTCACCTGAAGTAAAAGCTTGGTTACGTATTAAAGAAGATGAACTGGCACCACAAGATTTAATCAAACGCCTGTTGTTATCTGAAATAGATTTGATTTGGAACGGGGGCATTGGAACCTATGTCAAAGCCTCAGATGAAACCCACGCAGATGCCGGTGACAGTGCCAACAATGCTTTGAGGGTTGATGGTAAGCAATTGCGGTGTAAGGTCGTTGGCGAGGGTGGTAACCTTGGTTTAACGCAAAAAGGTCGCATTGAGTATGCCAAAAATGGCGGTAAGGTCAATACTGATTTTATTGATAATTCAGCTGGCGTCGATTGTTCCGACCATGAAGTTAACATCAAAATATTGCTTAAAGCGATGATGGAAGATGGTAAATATGATGTGAAGTCTCGCAATAAGTTATTGGCTTCAATGACTGAGAATGTCAGTGATTTGGTGTTAAAAAATAATTACATGCAAACCCAGACATTGAGTTTTATGGAGCACCTCAGTGCCAAGCGGGTAGGGGCCAAAGCACATTTGATACGCTTATTGGAAAGTAAAGGGCTGTTGGACCGAGACATTGAATTTTTACCCAGCGATTCAGAATTGGAGCGTCGACGAAAAAATAATGACGGGTTGTCGCGTCCTGAGTTGTGTGTCCTGTTGTCTTATTCGAAATTAGACATGTACGAACAGGTGATGCAATCAAAAGTCTTGAATGATCCTTGGTTAAATCGTTTGATGGTGAATTATTTCCCTTCAAAATTACAAAAAGTGGATGCCAAATATTTAGATAATCATCGATTGAAACGAGAAATCATAGGTACCATTATGACCAGTCAGGTCATTGATCGAATGGGTGCTACTTTTGTGATGCGCATGCAGGAAGATACTGGCGCAGGGGTTGGTGCCATATGTAAGGCTTTTTACATAGTTGTTGAGCTGTTTAAACTGGATGATTTATGGCATGACATTGAGGCTCATGATGGACAAGTTGAAGTTTCAAAGCAGATTGAGAGTTTTGTCTCAATTTGGCAATTTGCGCGACAAACCATTCGCTGGGTTTTGAATAATTTAGGTCATGGTTTGGATATTCAAAAACAAATCAATGCGTTGAATAAAGGGGTCAATCAGTTCCGCAAAGAATTCAGCAAATACATTTCGGATGTTGATCAGGCAGCCATGAACCGTGTCATCAACGCCATCAGCAAACAAGGCTTTTCAGAGGCCTTGGCTCGAGACATCGCAGCTCTACCTTACTTAAGCGCAGCACTGGATGTGGTAAAAGTGGCCAATGAACAAAAGGTTACGGTTAAAAATGCTGCGGACATGTATTTCCCTGTTGGCAAGATGCTCAACTTGATTTGGTTACAAAACATGATTGAGAAATTAAAAGTCAATAATCAATGGCATGTTCATGCCCGAGGAGGTTTGCGTGACGATCTGACTGCCTATCATGCCGAACTCACGGCTTCGTTGATCAAACGTTATGGCAAAAACAGTGATGCCGCGTTACAAACATGGTCAGAAGATTTTGGGCATAAAGTTAAAAACGTCAAAGACATGATGATGTCCATCAAGCATGAGAAGAACGTTGATTATCCGACCATCATGGTGGCAATTAATTCTTTGAGCCAATTGGTGAATGCCACTAAGTGAAGGTGTTACAGCTCTTTATGAATGGGGTTGTGTGCTGCGACCCAATTCACTGCCATAAAATTTCTCCCTTAACAGAAAAACCATTTAATTTGGACGGTTATTTCGTTGGCTACTTTTAGATCAAATAATGGCATGAAATCACTGTTTTTTTACATGAATTTGATGGTGCTTTTTGTAGGATTACAGCCAATCCCACAAAAGAGAAAACTATGAAAAAAGCAACAACCTTTATTTTATTGCTGGCCAGCACATTTGCATGGGCCAATGAATGTGAACTGGTGGTCAACAGTACTGATCAGATGCGTTTTGATAAGACAGAAATGAGCGCACCTGCCAGTTGTGAAGAAGTCACAGTTACATTGAACCACACCGGTCAATTAGCAGCCAATGTGATGGGGCATAACTGGGTATTAACCAAAACCGCAGACTTTCAAGCAGTAGCCACTGCGGGCATGTCAGCTGGTTTGGATAATCAGTATGTACCACCAGGCGATGCACGTGTTTTAGCCTATAGTAAAGTGATTGGTGGTGGTGAATCAACTTCAGTGACATTTTCGACCAAAGGTCTGAGTAAGGATGGTGAGTATACTTTCTTTTGTTCATTTCCTGGGCACTGGGCCATCATGAAAGGTACATTTAAGTTAATTTAAACATTGCCATTAATTGGTAGACAAAGGGCGCCACAGGCGCCCTTTTTTTTAATTATTTTACAAGGTGATACATTCACGCAAATCCCCATCTAAAATCACTCAGCCTCGACAAATGATTACTTAATATAATTGGATTAAATTATCAGTCCAACAGAGCACTTATGAGTCATTTATTACGCATGGTTTATGTCAGTACCACCACCAACCCAATACATCAGGCAGGTACGGAAATACCTATAGATGTGGGAAGAATACTGATGCAGTCAAGGAAAAACAACCCCAAACTAGAAGTTGGAGGCGTGCTTTATTTCAGCAATGATATTTTCTTCCAATGTTTGGAGGGCGAACAAGACGTGGTCAATGCCCTGTATCAAAAAATATCTACTGACCCCAGACACAAAGACATAGAGACACTGTCCGTTAAACGTGTTTATAAACGCCAATTTTCAGATTGGTCTATGAAGTACGTAGCAACCAAAGACAGGGTGGCTGGATTATTGAAAAAATTTGGTATGGATGAATTCAACCCCTATGAATTCGATGATTACATGATTGAGGAGCTGCTCAATCTATTCACCACAACAGATGATAAAACCTCAAAACCTGATCAAAATTACTCATCTAAGGTGCAAGCACCAAACAAGAAAAAAAGTTTTTGGACCAGACTTTTTGGCTGATTTGTTGGTGCCGGTGGAAATCAGTATTTATCTTTTTCTGAATTTAGCCACACTGCCTTTCATGAGGAATCTAACGACCCCCTCTGGTAGGTATTTGCACAAACCTGCAATCATTCGATTGCGTCTGCCATTGATATAGACTGCTTGGTTTTTTTCTACAGCTTGTATGCCTTGAGAGACAACATCAGATGCCGTCATCCATAATTTTTTTGACATTTGACTGACCATGCTGCGGGTACCGTTGACGTCATGGAATTCAGTGTAGGTAAATCCAGGACAAAGGGCAGATACATGCACGCCATGTTCCTTGGCCTCTAAATGCAGGGAGTGACTGAATTTAATCACAAAGGATTTTAGTGCACCATAAAGGGTATGACCTGCAGTTGGAGGTGTCAGTCCTGCCAGGGATGCGACATTAATAATAAACCCTTGTTTTTCTTTTTTCATGTTCGGGTAAAACAAATGACTCAGTTCTACCAATGAAATGAGCATGACTTGTAACATGGCTTGGTGGGTTGTCCAATCAACTGCATCAAAATCGCCTGGTACTCCATATCCAGCGTTATTGACCAACATAGAGATGTTGATTTTTTGCTCATGACAGTAATTAAACACCAGTTGATTGGCGTTTACTTCGGCCAAATCCACAGCCAATATCTGGCATTCCACTTGATTATGATTGGTTACTTCAGTTTGCAGCGCTGTTAACTTGTCAGTTCGCCTGGCCACCAACAACAATGACCAGCCTTTGGCGGCCAATTGTCGGGCAAATTCGGCACCAATACCAGCTGATGCACCAGTGATGAGTGCCCATTTTTGATTATTCATAAGTTCCAATCCAAAAAAAAGCCAAATACTTAATTAAAGTATTTGGCTTTTGTTGTTTCAATAAAATGACTGATTTATTTAAATTTAGTATCAGTTAAGCGGTTGTTCTCTAACTGGGCATAATACGCTGATACATTGGCAATGTCTTCATCAGTTAAAGTGGCTGCGAAACCGGCCATGATGGCATTCTTTCGCGCACCTGAACGGTAATCTTTTAAGGCTTTTTCTAAATAATCGGCATATTGGCCTGCCAAGATTGGATAAGTCTCATCAATTCCCACGCCGTCCATGCCGTGACAAGCGGTACATACTTGAGCTGCTTTTTCTTTACCCATTTCAACATCACCAGCAAAGCTCAAGGCACTGAAGGTTAAAAGGATCATCAATAGTGTGTTTTTCATGTTCACTCCTTGGCTTTTTTATAGCTGGCAAAAAACGCTGCAATATCAGCCATGTCTTGATCAGATAAGCTGCCTGCTTGTGCTTGCATGGTTGGGTGAGATCTTTCACCAGAACGGTATGCCTTTAAGGCTGCTACCAGGTAGGCTTCGTTTTGGCCACCGAGTCTGGGCACATGATAGCTGGGGTAACTGTTTTGATAAAATGGAATACCATGACAGCCAGAACATGTGTAGGCTATTTTTTTGCCTGTTTCGGCATTGCCTGCTGCGGCAATTTGGAATGATAAAAGCATCAGAGCCAGTAAAGAAATTATTTTCATCCTAATCCAGATTCAATAAAAGCACACATTATAATCAGTTAAGTCAGTGGACTCAATGCCAATGAGTCGATTAACGCAAAAAACAAACAATCATCTAGGCACAAAAAAGGGCTGCATATGCAACCCTTCCAAAATCTAATTTGTTGATGCTTTATTTTTTATTTCAAGCTGGCGTAGTAGGCAGCAATGTTCTCAATATCAGCATCTGTTAAGCTAGCGACCATAGGTGCCATGCTTGGGTCTTTGCGTTCGCCACTTTTGAAAGCTTTGATTTGTTTAACCAAGTAAGCTTCTTTTTGGCCAGCTAAGTTGGGCCAAATTGGGTTCATGCTGATGCCTTCAGGGCCATGGCAGGCAGCGCAAACGGCAGATTTGGCTTTGCCGGCTTCTATGTCACCAGCAAAAGTATTGAAAGAGGCAAGCATTAATGTGATTAATAGGGTGGTTTTTTTCATGTTTGTATCCAGTCTTAAATTTCCGCGTAGCATAGCATTTATGTCACCGAGAATGTGTTAATTAAAGTAAATTATGTGTGGTTAAGATCTAAAGTTTGACCTGAATCAAGTTCTTGTTCAAGCATCAAAGAACGCGCACTTCTTCTTCTAATTCGATACCAAACTTGATTTTGACGGCACGCTTGGCCATTTTGGTCATGCGCAATAAATCTTGACCGCTGGCATCACCGTGGTTCACCAAAATGAGGGCATGTTCGTCGTAAAAACCAGCATCCCCCTCACGATGGCCCTTGAATCCACATTGTTCTAACAGCCAGGCGGCGCTGGTTTTTTCTTCGTCAGAGTGTTTATTTTTAAACAAAGGCAAGTCTTTGAACCTGCGTTGAATTCTTTTGGCAATTTGTGATTCGATCACAGGATTCTTAAAGAAGCTGCCAGCGTTGGGGAGCTCGTAAGGATCAGGCAGTTTACTTTGTCTGATTTCTGTCACTGCTTGAGCGACTTGTTTGAATGTGGGTTGAGTTTTGCTGTTGATGAACTTTTCTTGTAACGGGGTATAACTGATATTGATGGGACTGTCTGCCCTGAGATCGAGGCCGATGCGGCTGATGATCCAAGGCTGGTCATGGTATTTAAAGATGCTGTGGCGGTATGAGAACATGCATTCCTCATTGCTTAAACGGTGGTACATGCCAGTGTGCCAATTATAAACTTCTACCCACACCAGTGAATCTTGTAGTTCGGTACCATAAGCACCAATATTTTGGAAAGGTGCAGCGCCAACCAGACCTGGAATCAAGGCCAGGTTTTCAATGCCCCCTAAGTTTTTGTCCACTGCCCAGTTGACCAAGTCATTCCAAGGTGTGCCTGCCCAAGCGACCACCAAACCATCAACTACAGTGATGTGCTTTCTGGGTTTAAAGCGCACCACAAAACGATGTAAATCTTCAGTAAAAAGGATGTTGCTGCCACAGCCCATGATCAGCATTTCAGTGATTTTTATGTCCTTTGGTAAAGCCTCTAGATCAGCCAGTGATTTGATTTCAGCAAATTGATCACACCTGCAATCAACGGCCAAGGTATTGTATTTTTTTAAATTATGGTTTTCTAGTATTTTCACTGATCAGTTGTTTGTTAATGTCATTGATGAGGCGGTTACCCTTGAGTACAAAACCTGTGTAAATTTGTATCAAATCAGCGCCCAAAGCAAATTTTTCCATGGCGCCTTCCTTATCTATGATACCACCAACTGCGATAATTGGGAAATCCCTGCCAGCAAAACTTCTCACCAGGCGTAGGGTTTCATTGGATTTTTTCAACAATGGCTTGCCACTTAATCCACCCATTTCTGCCGTCACGTCAGCAGTGCTTTGTAAGCTGTCAGGCCGGTCGATGGTGGTGTTGGTGCAAATGATGCCGTCAAAGCCTGATTCAACGATTTGTTTGACCATGAATTCAAGTTGGTCTTTATTCTGATCAGGTGATATTTTGACCACCACCGGTGTGTAATGCCCATCTTTGTCAGCTAATTCTGTTTGTTTGGTTTTGATGCCTGATAGTAAATCGATCAAGGCTTGGTCGTTTTGTAATTCACGTAAATCAGGGGTGTTTGGAGAGGATATGTTGACCGTGATGTAATCACACCATGTTCTGGCTTTTTCAAAACAATGGATATAATCATTCAGTGCTTGTTCGTTGGGTGTGGTTTTGTTTTTGCCTATGTTGATGCCCAATATTCCTTTGTAAGCTGATTTTTTTACCTGTTTAACTAAGTAATCAATGCCTTTGTTGTTGAAACCCATGCGGTTGATGATGGCATCATCAGCAGATAACCTGAATAACCTCGGTTTGTCGTTACCGGCTTGCGGTTTGGGCGTGATGGTGCCTATTTCTAAAAAACCAAAACCTTGTTTGTTCAGGCCATGGATGGCATCGCCGTTTTTATCAAAACCTGCAGCCAGACCAACTGGGTTTGGGAATTTAATGCCCATCAGTTCAACAGGGTTTTGAATCTGCTTAGTTTTGGTGAAAATGGATAAAGGAGAACCTAATGCCTGAATGGCTAAATCGTGAGCCAGTTCAGCGGGTAGGGCTTGTAGGGTTTTGCGGGCGAAAAATTCGAGCATGGTTGAGCGTTTTAGGTGTCATATAAGTGGTGAATTTTAAATCATTTTGTGGCATTTAGTATGAAATGTTAAACAAACAAAGTAACAATTTCTGGTGGCGAACGTTTTTAGCTTATTCATCGTATTAAATATACATCAACTCAAATGAAAATTTCAAAAGACTCTTTACTTACCTTGTCAATATTCGCAATTTTTACAGTGCTTCTGTATTTTGTTGGATTTTGGTTGATATATAGAACGGGTAAAGCAACGCCATTGATGCTGTCTGTTGGTTTGGCTGCATTGCTTACGGTACTGATAAGGTCTAGAAATTTGAATTCGCTAGGGTGGGCCTGGGGCCATTCAAAGCATCAATGGATGAGTTATTTTATTCCATTGTTTCTAGCCACTTGTGCCTATTTAACTATTTGGTTTTTGGGCTTTGCTGGTTGGTATAATTTAGAGTCAGTTAATGAAATGAAAAGTGATTACAACCTTTTAGAATGGTCTGATTATCAAGTGATAATTTTTCATTTTCTAATAACAGCTACAATGACTTTTATTATGACCTTACCTTCGGTACTGGGAGAAGAGGTTGCTTGGCGTGGTCTGCTGGTGCCTGAACTTTCAAAGTTCATGGGCTTCACTGGAGTCTCTTTAATCAGTGGCCTGCTGTGGTCGTTTTGGCATTTTCCATTGATAGTTTTGGGTTTATACGGCAATGATGGAACACCACTGGTGTTTCAGTTAATTGTTTTTACAGTATTCATCACTTCGATCTCTGTAGTCATGGCTTACTATCGATTGAAATCCGGTGGTATTTGGACCGCTGTGATTTTTCACATGAGCAACAATGTCTTCATTCAAAAGTTTTACGCACCATTAACTGTCGAAACGACCAATTCAAATTGGTTTACCGATGAATTTGGCTTGATTCCTGCCTCTGTTGCTGTGGTTTTTGCGCTTATTTACTGGCGCAAGGGAAGGGTTGAGTTTGATTGTTTGAACAAAAGCAAGTAGGTTGGGCTGAGCAACGCGAAGCTCAACACTTTATTTTATTATGTATTGAATTTTATGGCTTTGTAAATTTAAAGTTAGAAGGTAGGATTTAATCTTCAAGCTCTTTAAATTATAGGTTTGATGTTGGGCTTCGCTTCGATCAGCCCAACCTACAATTATTCCAATCAAATACAAACAAAAAAAGGGCCCGCAGGCCCTTTTTCAAATCAACTCACAAGTAAATTCTAAATATCAAATTTAATACCTTGTGCCAATGGTAACTCAGTAGAATAGTTGATGGTGTTGGTTTGTCTGCGCATGTAAGCTTTCCATGCATCAGAACCGGCTTCGCGGCCGCCGCCAGTGTCTTTTTCACCACCGAAAGCGCCACCAATTTCAGCACCTGAAGTACCAATGTTGACGTTGGCAATACCACAATCTGATCCGGCAGGAGACAGGAACTGCTCTGCTTGACGCAGGTCATTGGTGAAGATGGCGGATGATAAGCCATGGGCGACATCATTTTGTGATTCAATCACAGCATCCAAATCACTGTAAGTCATAACGTACAGAATCGGTGCGAAGGTTTCAGTTTTAACCACATCCCAATCACCTTGGGCTTTGATCACACATGGTTCAACAAAGTTACCTGGGCCATCGACACGGTTTCCACCGGTGAGTACTTCACCACCAGCTGCTTTGGCACGTTCAACCGCATCCAGGTACATCTGAACTGATGCTTCATCAATCAATGGACCCATCAAGGTTTCTGCATTCAATGGGTTACCAATGGGCACTTGTTTGTATGCTTTGACCACAGAGGCGGTTAATTCCTCAGCAATGTCCTCATGCACGAATAAACGACGGGTGGTGGTGCAGCGTTGTCCTGCTGTGCCCACTGCGCCAAATACAATCGCAGGAACGGCCAGTTTCAAATCAGCTGATTTATCAACTATCAGCGCATTGTTTCCGCCCAACTCTAACAGTGAACGACCCATGCGCTTAGCCACTTGAACACCCACTTGGCGACCGACTTGGGTCGAACCAGTGAATGAAACCAGATTAACTCGACGATCATCGACAAATTCTTTGGCCAGTTCATTGCTGTCATCATTAAATAGCAAGAAAATCGGTGGGAAGCCGGCATCTTTCAGTGCTTCGTTACAGATGTTTTGTACCGCAACAGAACACAGGGGCACTTTCTGAGAAGGTTTCCAAACAGAAACGTTGCCACAAATGGCCGCCACAAAAGCGTTCCATGACCAAACCGCTACCGGAAAGTTAAAGGCAGAGATAATACCAACCACACCGAGTGGGTGCCATTGATCATACATGCGATGACCCGGGCGTTCTGAATGCATGGTGTTACCGTACATCATGCGTGATTGGCCAACAGCAAAATCAGCCATGTCAATCATTTCTTGTACTTCGCCGTCACCTTCAGATTTGATTTTACCCATCTCAGCGGCCACCAATGAGCCTAAGGCATCTTTGTGTTTTCTTAATGCATCACCGACCAAGCGTACTGCTTCACCACGCAACGGACCCGGTACAGTGCGCCATTCTTTAGCAACAGTAACAGCTTCAGACATGACTTTTTCATAGTCAGCGTTCGATGCAGAAACCACTTTACCCAACAACTCACCAGTGGCAGGGTTGTGTGACTCGATTAAACCAGCTGAGTCATCAGTTGACCAACCGTTTGAACCTGTATAAGTACCGTAATTAACGTCCTTCAGGCCCAGTTCTTTCAAAAAATCCATGATTTTCTCCTTTAGAGTTTTTCCATCATTTCAGGAATAATTTTAAATAAGTCACCGACCAATCCCACATCAGCTACTTCGAATATCGGGGCATCACCGTCTTTGTTAATCGCAACAATGGTGCCTGCATCTTTGATACCCGTTAAATGCTGAATGGCACCAGAGATACCAAAACACATATACAAATCGGGTGCAATGATCTTACCGGTTTGACCCACTTGCATGTCATTTGGAACGTAACCCGCATCGACAGCAGCACGCGAGGCACCAGTGGCCGCACCAATTTTGTCAGCCAGGTTATAAACAATCTCAAAATTCTCTTCAGAACCAACACCGCGTCCACCAGAAATCACTTTGCTTGCGGTTTGTAAGTCAGGACGATCAGAATTACCTGATGACAGTTCCACAAACGATGTATGTTCAGCAGCCGTAGATAAAGCATGTTCGCTGACCGTGGCATTGCCATCGGTAGATTTATCAGCAGCAAAAGATGCAGTACGTACTGTGGCCACGATTTGCGGGGTGTCAGTTTTAACTGTGATGATGGCATTACCGGCATAGATGGGGCGTTTGAAAGTGTTGGCATCAATGATTTCCATGATGTCGCTGACTTGGTTAACGCCAAGTAAGGCAGCCACACGTGGCATCACGTCTTTACCAAAAGTGGTTGATGGCCCCCAAACATGGCTGTAGTCTTTACCCATTTCAGCAATTGCAGGTGCAATGGACGCCGCCAATTGATCGTGATTATCTGCTGATGCAACGAACTTCACTTCGTTGATGCCCGCGAGGGTGGCTAGTTGTGCAGCCAGTTCAGCATTGTTAGCGAATAACACCACATCGATGGTATCAGCGCCCAATTGTTTGGCAGCGGTTAATACTTTGGCTGTTGATTGGTTGATTGTATCGCCATTGTGTTCGGCTAATATCAGTACTTTACTCATCCCACTAACCCCTTGTCTTTTAAAATGTTTATTAATTCATCAACTGACTCAACCATCACTCCTTTTGAACGTGGCTGAGGTGCTTCATGTGATAAAACCTCAATCATTTGACCTTGTAAATCGGGTGCGACATCTGCCAGAACCTTGGTTTCCAATGGTTTGCGTTTGGCTTTCATGATGTCAGGTAATTTAACAAACCGTGGCTCGTTCAAGCGCAAGTCTGTTGAGACCACCGCTGGCAATTCAACTTGGATGGTTTCCAGGCCAGCATCGACTTCGCGGGTTACGTTGAGTTTGTTGTCGCCGGTGAACTCTACCTGAGATGCAAATGTGGCTTGTGGGCGATTCCACAGGGTGGCCAACATTTGTGGCGTTTGGTTGTTGTCATCATCAATGGCCTGTTTGCCGGTGATTACCAAACCGGGCTGCTCTTCTTCGATGATTTTTAACAACACTTGAGCTGCTTGTAAAGGTTGAACCGCTGAATCTGTTTCAACCAAGACGGCTCGATCGGCACCCATGGCCATGGCTGTTCTCAGTTGTTGTTGTGAGTCACTGTTACCAATGGTAACCACGACGACTTCATCGGCTTTGCCTTGTTCTTTGATGCGCAGGGCTTCTTCGATGGCAATTTCGTCAAATGGGTTGATACTCATTTTGACACCATCGGTGGCCACACCAGAACCATCAGGCTTGACCTGTACACGGACGTTGTAATCAACAACGCGTTTGATAGCTACAAGAATTTTCATGTGAGTTATTTACGGTCTGTTAAAAGGCGTCGGATTATATCACTATTAGTGGGTAGATTTCATCATTAGTGCGGTTGATATTTGAATGATTTGTGGATTGATTTAAGGGGTTCTGAGTTAATCGCTGTTTCATGTGGTCGCTGACTCATTGACGACTATGTCTGAGCCAGCGGTGGTATAAATGGTTTTTTAATCAGCCAGCTTTAAAACAAGAGAAGGGTGCTTGATTTGCATCATATGCGGTTTTAGCTTGTTTGTGGTTTGTTGTTTCAAGTCTTGCCAATTTCGTGGCCAGACTGAAACAATATCAAAAAGTAGTCTGTCAATTTCATTGGCTGACATGAGTTCCAAGCGAGTATCAATAAACTCAGTCAGGAATTGTTTGGCAAAACTGTTCTTCGAATCAAATGCCTGAAATACAAAATGCTGGTAATCAATGTCCGAGCGATTTTTAAGGTTTTCACTCAAATAATTGATCAGCTTCTGATTGAAGTTGATTGAGCCTAAATGATAAATATTCTTTTCTTCATCCAGAAAACTAACAAATTCTTGACCGGTCAGCTGTTGGTAATTTTGCCGTAGTTGAATTTTTTTCATACTGTACAAATCCAATGCTTGGCCGCCGAACCTGTTCAGAGCATGATAAGTTTGAGGGTTTGGTATTTTAAAATCGTATGATGTATTGGACTGCCAAAATTCAGGAACATCTGATAAAGCTGTGTAGATTTGGTCCTTTGAAAGATAATCACTGAATAAATCCAGCGCGGCAATAATCGGAGTTAACTCACCAGTCATCCGCACACAACCAGAGCCATATGTGTAGCTTAATTCACTTTGCCACCACAAAGCCTTTTCAAATACTTCCGTCGCAACTTGTTCCGGGGCAATGCGATGCAGCGCCAGCCAACTACCTAAAGCAACTGAAAACTCATCGTCATGCATCCAGAGTTTCAAATCATCCACATCCGAGTGTTGGTAAATTGTATTGATGGCAGCCTTGATGAGGTGGTTATTGGTGCTTAATTCTTTCAGTGGCTTGTCTTTCTTGAGGAATTCAATGGCATCATTGATGTGTTTGAAATGATCATTTTGAAACACAAACAAATTTTTCCAGATAACATCTGGTCTTAAATTTTTTCTGACGTATTGATTGATGCGAATTCGATATGCGGATTGCCAACCATACTTTCGTTGCCAGATTTCGTAGGCAGTTTGGGCAACGTGAAACTGTGCTTCGTTGTGATTGAACTTTCGCTTCAAGGCAGTCGTCAAATAAGCTTGTAACTCATCATTAGAAACATACTGTGCGAGAGTCCAAAGCAGTGCCACAGCTGCTTCTGGTTGGCCTTTGCTGATGGTGTGATGCCATTGCTCAGGCTTGACTTCATGCGCCTTCAATTCTGAAGCATCAGGATAGACATATTCCTCAAAATCATACCATTGTTCACGGGACATTTGATAAAGCTTGCCTTTTATCTCTTTGATGACTAGGGCGTCTGTAGATTGAACCACCAGGGCCTGAGGCGTCAGGACAAAAGTGAGCAACAGCAGGGTTATTAATGTTCTTAAATTCATAGTTTTTCTCCTCAGTAGTAATAAGTCGGACACAATCTACGAAAGATGGTTCATATTAAATGTATTAATTTTGATTACTGTAAATACGGTTGGTGATAGACAAAGGGTTATTTGTTTTGCTGATTGAAATGTAGTTAAATGAGTCCATCTCAATAACCAGCAATTCAATGCTTATATCTGACAGTCATCAATTTGTTTTTGTGCACATCCGCAAAGCAGCTGGAACCAGTTTGCGGCAAATATTAGAGCAAGTGTCACTGCCTAAGAACAACCATTGGTGGTACAAATTACTGAGCCGAGGTGGCTTAGCGATTGATTATCACAACTATTCATACCGTAAACATGCCAATTTGGTTGAGGCTGAGCGCAGCATGCCTGCAGATAAATTTACAAGTTACTTCAAGTTTGCTGTGGTCAGAAATCCATGGGATCGCCTGGTTTCCGAGTACGAATACATCAAAACCCAGCCCACACATTCCCGATTTAAGCGTCTGAAGGCTTTCAGTTTTGCTGAATTTGTTGAGTTTCAGGCCAAGCGGCCTGCAGCCCATCAAGTCAATGCATTGCGGTTAAAAAGCGGCGAAATTGGCTGTGATTACATCGGTAAATTAGAAACACTTGATGAATCTCTTGAGGTCATTGCGAAGTTTACTGGTTTAAACTTTGAGCATTTACCACACATCAACAAAATCCAACGGCGTGATTATCGCAATTACTATGATGATGACCTGGTATCAAGGGTGGGTTCGCTTTGGTTTGATGACATCAGAAACTTTGATTATCAATTCGACAAGGTGGCATCCTAACCATTTATTAATTTCTGATTCTGTTATAATAAGCGGCTTTTTCAAAACATAAATATATGACTGAAAAGTGGTTGGTTACCGGTGGGGCTGGTTTTATAGGCGGCAATTTTGTTTTGCGCCAAGTCTTAAAAAATAACAGACAAGTCATCAACTTGGACAAACTCAGCTATGCTGGCAACCTAGATACTTTGCAACAACTGGCTGGAAATCCCAATCACAAATTCATTCATGGTGATATCAATGACAGCGCATTACTGTCTGAGTTGATTGCCAGAGAACAGCCAGATGTCATTGTGCATTTTGCTGCCGAATCGCATGTAGATAGGTCCATAGAAGGACCGGAAGTATTCATTGAAACCAATGTCATGGGTACTTTTAACTTATTGCAACATGCTTTGAATTATTATCAAACTTTACAGGGCGATAAAAAACAAGAATTCAGGTTCTTGCATGTTTCCACTGATGAAGTTTATGGTTCATTGGGAGAAACTGGATCTTTTACTGAAACTACACCTTACGCCCCGAATTCACCTTATTCAGCTTCTAAAGCGGCTTCTGATCATTTGGTCAGGGCATACCACCACACCTATAATTTACCGGTATTGACCACCAATTGTTCAAACAACTATGGTCCCTTTCAATTTCCAGAAAAACTGATTCCTTTGATGATAGAAAAAGCCTTGTCAGGTGAAGACTTGCCGATATACGGTGATGGTAAAAATGTCAGGGATTGGTTGTTTGTTGAAGATCATTGTCGTGCGATTGAAACAGTTATTGAAAAGGGCCGTTTGGGTGAAGTGTATAACGTCGGTGGTAACGAAGAAAAACAAAACATTGAAATCGTGCATACCATTTGTGACCTGATAGATGATATACAGCCAACAGAACAAAGCACAAGAGCACAAATCACCTATGTCGATGACCGACCAGGGCATGACCGCCGTTATGCGATTGATGCCAGCAAATTACTCAATGAATTGAACTGGCAGCCCAAAGAAACATTTGAATCAGGTATTCGACGCACCATTCAGTGGTATCTAGATAACCGAGACTGGGTTGAAAGGGTTAAAGATGGTAGTTATCAAGGCCAGAGACTCGGTCAGAGTATTCAAGGAGTCAATCAAGCATGAGCAGAAAAGGCATTATATTAGCTGGTGGTTCAGGTACCAGACTATACCCATTAACACATTCTGTCAGTAAACAGTTACTGCCTGTTTATGATAAACCCATGATTTATTACCCTCTGAGTACGTTGATGGAGGCAGGGATAAGGGATGTACTGATCATCAATACGCCGCATGAGCAGCCTTTGTTCCAACAGCTATTAGGCGATGGTTCACAATGGGGTATGAACTTACAATACGCGGTTCAACCTGATCCGGGTGGATTGGCGCAAGCCTATCTAATTGGTGCTGATTTTGTTGGCGGTGATGAGTCATGTTTGATTTTGGGTGATAACATCTATCACGGCAATGGCATGCGACAGCTGATGGCCAATGCCAGTGCCAGAACATCTGGTGCCACTGTCTTTGGATATCGGGTTCACGACCCTGAACGCTATGGTGTGGCTGCTTTTGATGCTCAAGGCAAGGTGGTGGATTTAGAAGAAAAACCATTGAAACCGAAATCTAACTATGCCGTTACCGGATTGTATTTTTATGACAGTCAAGCCACAGACATCGCAAAAGCTTTACAGCCTTCGCCACGTGGAGAGTTAGAAATCACAGACCTGAATAAAGTCTATCTACAACAGCAAGCCCTGAATGTTGAATTGATGGGCAGGGGTTATGCTTGGTTGGATACAGGCACACACGACTCATTGGCCGAGGCCACAAATTTCATCTCAACCATAGAAAAACGACAGGGAATCAAAGTGGCATGTCCTGAGGAAATTGCATTCAACCAAGGTTGGATCACTGCCGATGAAGTGATGCAGTTGGCCCAACCCATTGCTAAAAACGGTTATGGCCAATACTTGATTTCACTGATCAAAGAAAAAGGTTAATCAATGAAGGTTACGAACAGCAAACTACCTGGTGTCTTAATCATAGAACCACAAGTTTTTGGCGATCAGCGCGGCTATTTCATGGAGTCTTGGTCACAACAAAGGTACCGCGATGCTGGCATCACTGAAGACTTTGTGCAAAGCAACGTTTCAAAATCACAACAGGGCGTGTTACGAGGCTTGCACTTTCAAAATCCTAATCCTCAAGGCAAGCTGGTTTATGTGACACAAGGCGAGGTATATGATGTGGCTGTTGATATCAGGTTGGGTTCACCCACATTTGGCCAGTATGAGTCAATTATCCTGAGTGAAGAAAACCACAAACAGTTTTACGTACCTGAAGGATTTGCGCATGGGTTTTGTGTGCTCTCAGAATCAGTAACATTCGCCTATCTGTGTACCAATTATTATGATGCCGCGGCTGATCATTCAATTTTATGGAGCGATGAAGACATATCAATTGATTGGCCAATAAGGTCACCTAAATTATCAGAAAAAGATGCTAAAGCATTGAAATTAAACGATATATGTGTCGATGAACTTCCTAGGTTTAAGCCATGAAAGTGCTGCTTATTGGTGCTGAAGGTCAAGTGGGGTATGAATTGTGGCATGCGTTGCAGTTCAATCGTGAAGTGATTCCCACCACCTCTGATGGACGTGATGTGGGTGGCATGACCACCATTAAACTTGACTTAAGTGATGCCCAAGACATCAGTAAAAAAATCGATAACATCAAACCCGATGTGATTTGTAATGCTGCAGCATATACCCAAGTAGACCAAGCAGAAGCCGAAACAGAGGCAGCCAAGAGCATCAATCATGAAGCAGTGGCTGTAATGGCTGATGCTGCGAGGCGTAATAAGTGTTTATTGGTTCATTATTCAACCGATTATGTGTTCTCAGGCGACCACAAGGTGCCTTGGAAAGAAAAAGACCGACCTAATCCAACCTCAGTGTACGGCCAAACTAAGCTTGATGGTGAGCAAGCCATCCTTGCCAGTGGTTGTGAATATATGATTTTTCGCACCGCATGGGTGTTTTCAAATCGCCGCCAGAACTTTTTGAAAACCATGTTGCGTTTGGCTGAAAACAACCAACAATTGAAAATTGTTAATGACCAACAAGGGGCACCGACCTGGGCCACGACCATAGCATTGGCAACCATGCTGGCACTGAATATTCCGGAAACAGGTTTGTATCATTTAACATCTAATGGTGCCACCACTTGGTTTGGTTTTGCCAAAAAAATATTCTCTCAAGCTGAAAAGATTGGCTTGATTGAACAGCAGCCTGAGTTGGTACCTATTTCTACCAAGGACTTTCCAACAGCAGCACAACGACCGAAGTATTCAGTCCTTAATTGTCGTCAATTTGAGGGTGTTTTTAATGTTAAACTACCGCATTGGCAAACCGCTTTACAACTATGTATGCAAAGGATGAAACCATGAAAATTATACCCGTTATATTGTCAGGTGGGGCAGGGACTCGATTATGGCCTGTGTCACGAAAAGCCTACCCAAAGCCATTCATGCAGTTGGCTGATGGTAAAACCTTGGCTGAATTGACCTTCAACCGTGCTTTGGACTTAGCCACTGAAGGAGAGGTGGTAACAGTCACTTCAAGAGACTATTTCTTTTTATGCAAAGACATATACCGCAAAAACCCTCAGTGTGACATAGAAAAACAAACGTTTTTACTGGAACCAGCGGGGCGCAATACAGCACCAGCAATCGCTTTGGCCGCCATGAAGGTGCAACAAACACACGGCGATGATGCCATCATGGTCATTATGCCATCGGATCATTTGATCAAGGACATTGAGGTTTTCAAGCACACTGTTCAACAAGCCTCAGCACTGGCTGCTGATGGGTATTTAACCACCTTTGGTATTTATCCAACCGCACCTGAAACTGGCTATGGCTATATTAAGGCAGGCGAAAAGCTCAATGAACAAGCCGCAGTGATTGATCAATTTGTAGAAAAGCCTGATCTGGAAACAGCCAAATCATATGTTGCTTCAGGTGATTACAGTTGGAATTCAGGCATGTTTGCCTTTCGAGTCGGAACCTTACTTGATGCCATGGAAGCCACAGCCAGTGATGTGGTGAAACAATCTAAAGTTTGTTTCGAGTCCACCAATACCAACGGTAATCAAATAGAATTTGCTTTAGATCATTTTATGCAACTACCTGATATTTCGATAGATTATGCAGTTATGGAAAGAGCTGAGAAGCGGGCAGTGGTCGATTCTCGCTTTGATTGGAATGACATTGGATCTTGGAATGCCATGGCAGGTTTGTTGGAATCGGATGAGGCCGGCAATCGGATTGAAGGCAAAGCCATCACTGTAGACTCTGAAAATTGTTACATTCGTGCTGGAGACCGATTGGTTGCTGCAGTAGGTGTTAATGATTTGATGGTTGTAGATACCACCGATGCCGTATTGATCGCGCACAAAGACAAATCACAAGGCGTTAAAGATGTGGTGCAGTTTTTAAAAGCCAAAGACCATGAAGCAGCTGTTTTTCATAAAACAGTCCATCGCCCTTGGGGCAGCTATACCATCCTAGAGGATGAAGATGATTGTAAAGTCAAAAGGTTGGTGGTTAAACCTGGCCAGGTATTGTCTCTGCAATTACACCATAAGCGCAGCGAACACTGGACAGTAGTCAGTGGTACAGCCAAAGTCAGAATTGGTGATGAAGAGTTCATGCTTGAGGAAAATAAATCTGTGTACATCCCGGTTGAGACATTGCATCGCTTAGAAAATCCAACTGATACCGACATTGCTCTGATAGAAGTTCAATGCGGCAGTTATTTTGGTGAAGACGACATTGAACGGTTTGAAGACATTTACGGAAGAATAGATGACAAACAAGCCAACTCTTGACCCTGAATTTTTGACTGCTGCACTTGATGTGGCCCAAAAAGCGGCAAAAAAAGCCGAAACAGTGATCAAAAAATACTACCAAGGTGGTGAGCTCAGTACCGAGGTAAAGGGTGATTTGACGCCTGTAACTGTTGCTGATAAAGCCTGTGAAAAAGTCATCAGGGAAGCCATTTCAGAAGCATTTCCAGGGCATGGCATATTTGGAGAAGAATTTGGCCGCTCAGATAATGAAGACAGTGATTATTTGTGGTTGATAGATCCCATTGATGGTACCAAAAGTTTTGTTCGTGAATACCCTTTCTTTTCAACACAAATCGCCTTGATGTATCGAGATGAAATTGTTATGGGGGTTTCCAATGCACCTGTATTTGGTGAAATGGCATGGGCCACATTTGGTGGTGGCGCTTTCTTGAATGGTAATAAAATCAACGTCAGTGACGAATTTTTAGCGCACAGTTCCTGTGTCTCAACTGGCAACATCCAAACATTAATTAACAATAATTGGCAAAGATTAGGTCAATTGCTAGCAAAATTCAGTAAAATAAGAGGTTACGGGGATTTCTATCATTATCATTTGTTGGCTGCCGGAAAAATTGACTTAATTGTCGAATCAGATGTCAACATATTAGACATTGCTGCTTTGTCTTTGATTGTCAAAGAATCTGGTGGCGTAATAAGTGATTTATCAGGGAAGCCAATCAACTTGGATACCACAAGTATATTGGCAGGAACGACAAAAACCCATGCATTGGGATTGGAATTATTAAATGAATGAATTGTTAAAAGATATAGAGTCTCTGGCAGCAGCCGCAGGCGCTGCCATTATGGAAGTTTATGAGTCAGATGACTTTGGGGTTGATCACAAAGCTGATGACTCACCATTGACTAAAGCTGATTTGGCCGCCCACGAGGTGATTGTTGCAGGCTTGAAAAAATTAACTCCAGAAATCCCAGTTTTATCTGAGGAATCTGCTGATATCCCATTTGAGGAAAGGCAACAGTGGAATCAATACTGGTTGGTCGATCCATTAGATGGAACCAAGGAATTCATTAAACGCAATGGCGAATTCACAGTTAATATTGCTCTGATTAAAGCTGGAAAAGCCATTTTATCGGTGGTTTATGTGCCAGTCACTGAAGTGAGTTACTCGGCTGCTGTTGGCGAAGGCGTATTTAAGCGTGAGGGTGGAAAAAAATCTTCTATATGTGTGATGAAAAATAGTCGTTTCAAACCGACCATTGTTGGCAGTCGTTCGCACATGAGTGATGAGGTAAAAGCCTACCTTGAGCGTTTGGGTCAACATGAGCTGGTTAGCATGGGTAGTTCATTGAAGTTTTGCTTGGTGGCTGAAGGAAAAGCAGATTTATACCCGCGTTTGGGTCTAACCTCAGAATGGGACACTGCCGCCGCACAATGCATCGTAGAACAAGCGGGTGGACAGGTGGTTACATTAGAGGGAGAGCCCTTAATGTATAACACCAAAGATTCACTGTTGAATCCGCATTTTATGGTTTTTGGCGATAAAAGCAGGGATTGGGTTAACATCTGATTATTCAAAAATAGATATGCTATTGAGGGCTGGTTATCAGCCCTTTTTTGTGGGCTACAATTTGTTTTTCAGTGACTTGATGTCTCGGCGTTGTTTTTTGGTGGGTCTGCCATCGGGCTTCGGCGTGCTGTGGTACTCCATTTTCTTCAGCAGTGTTTTAGCTTCACGGTTTTTGATGCTCTCATCTGTTTCTTGATAGAGTTGTTGCGCTATGGTGGCAGAGCCTCGTTTTTCAGCCAAGCCCAAAACTTCTACTTCCCACAACACGTCATTTTTTTTGATGCTGATGAAATCACCAATTTGAACGTTTCTTGAGGGCTTAATCTTTTGTGCTGCGATTTTGATTTTGCCTTGTTCTACCTGTTTTTTTGCCAGTGAGCGAGTCTTGAAAAAACGCGCAGCCCACAGCCATTTATCGATTCTAACCATACAAATATTATGCCATAAAAAAGGGCGCCTTAAAGACGCCCTGTGTTACTTTTTAAATGAAATTAATCAGTCTGGCAATTCACAGCCAGTGATTCTAACATTATCAATGGCCCAGCCTTCAGGGCGACCAACAGACGAATCTGAAGTCATTCTGAAGCGGTACTGGACATCACTGCCAGCATTGTCATCTGCATTGACATTGAAAACAGTCTCTGGGCGTGGGTCTCCACACCAAGCATTTCTATTATCTGAAATTGGGTGATCGAATCCACCGGTAATTGGACCGTCATATGCATCATTGATGATGTCTGCATTTGTAACTTGAACAAAAGGACCACCATCAACTGATATTTCTAACATTGCAGAATCGTAACATTGAGTACCAGCATTATCTTCAATAGTCTGTGTATTCCAGAACCTCAATGTCAATGGGCCAACTCCTACTGGTAATGACATGACTGGAGAAACCAAAGATGTGTCATTTACTACTGGTAGGTCATCAGCTTGATACGCTAAGCTTCCACCTTCGCCAACAGGTTGTAGTGACCAGTTAGTTTCACCACTGGCAGTTTGGATTTCCCAAGGTGTAGCAATTGGGCCATCAAAACCATCAGCGAAAATCAAATCAGCTGCAGGTTCTACAATATCGTCAAATATATATGAGTAGACATCGACCTGTGAAGTACCAATTGGACAATCGCCTGGTGCTACCTGTGTGGTAAAGATGAATACAGAACTCACAGAATCACCACATGGGCTCTGTGAAGTTACTCTCCAATAATGATCTGTACTGGTCGCTAAATCACTGTCAGCAGTGTATGAGTTAGTTGCAACAGTCTCTGAAACTACAATGTTGTTGAACAAATCGTCAGTAGCAACCTCGATCAGATAATTGGTGGCATTTGCATCAGCCGACCAAGTAAATGTAGGTGTTGGATTAACACCTGTAGAACCATCTGAAGGCATCATCAGTGTAGATGCACCTGCAGTGCCTGGAGAATAAGTAACGTCAATATCGACAGTTCTTTCAGTAATTGTACCCATATCATCGCCAGAGGCTAAGATTGTTATGGTTTCAGTACCCACTGTTCCACTGCCATCAACATCAAACGTGTAATCTGAACTGAACGGAGCTGTAGTTGCATTAGTCGAGAAAGCACCATTAAGAACGTAACCAGGGGTAGCGCTCTCGCTTAAAGTGATGGTTCCAGGATAGCCTTGAATATCGTTGGCTGTTACCGTTACAGTGTTGTCGACATCACCAGAACAAACTTCAATTGAGGTTGGACTTGCCGCCAATGTAAATGTTGGTTCGCCGAATTGGTTGTTTGAAAGTCCAACCACGAAATCAACTGAGCTAGCACGGTTATCAGTCCAACTGAATGCGATTTTATCTAAAACAACTGACAGTCCGTTGTAATCACCCCATTCAAAATTATCACCAATGTTTGATGAAGTCTGAGTAGAGTATCGTTGTGCTCCTTGTGGTAACCATGAAGCACCACCATCAAGAGACACATTGTAATAAAAGTCAACACCTGTACGATTGGTTGAGTTCCTGGTGTCATAAAAACCAATATGAATAGCATCATTTTCAGCAACCATCAACCATGGGTGAAATCTATCAATGGCATTATCAGAACCACCGGATAGCTCACCGTCTTCAGGATGTGGCTTAGGTAATTCAGACCATGTAGCTCCCGCATCAGTTGATTTAAACACCCTGATTTCTCCACGGTTTGCTGCAGCAGCGCCTGTTCCACCGCCAGTACTATCGGCAGTTTCATCGGTGATTGCAACATAGATGTTATCATTTGAGTCAACATCAACCGATGTATAAATGAACACCTCCCTTGTTTCCATGGCAGGAATTGGGAAATCAAATCTGCCTCGAATCGGAGTAACTTGAACCACAGGTTCGAATGAGTCACCTCCATCGGTAGATTTAAGCAAGTTAATTCCAGAACCATTTAAACCAGGATAAAAATAGTAAACGTTACCGGCAGAGTCAGTAGTGATGTCAGAACCAATTCCGGTATCAGTACCTACCGCAACTGGAGTTGTCCACGTGGCTCCAAAGTCTTCAGATTTTGCAAATTGCATAACATTTCCTTTGTGGTATGTTATGTAAACATTGTCCTTGTATGGAGAAGATGGTGACCTATCGACGTGGATGAACTCTTTGTCATTGGCAGCATCACCATCAATAACAACCATTGGCGCCCAAGTCTGTCCTCCGTCTTCTGAAAATGTGGCACGAATATTACATCCGCCAAATCCACAACCTTCTAATTCGGCTTGATAAACCCGTTGTGGAACTACGTCTGTGGTAGACCAATCAACAGTCGGATCACAACACGAATCATCAGGGTTTACTTGCGATAGAGTCCAATTTTCACCACCATCAGTAGAATAATACATACTTTGTCCACCGTTGGCGTTAGCACCAGCAACGACTTGCATGTTGTTATCAGGATTAAATTCAAGTGTGGTTTCTGCACCTTGGTCAACCAAGATTTCGAAGTCTGGATCAACGATGCCACCTCTGAATTCTGGATCTGATTTGCCATTCAAGTCATTAGGATGCCTGAATAAGCCCAAGCCCTCTTTGTACCAGTGTCCGTCTACAATTAATCCACCATACATACTCAAAAATGATTGGTAAGTCTCTCTGTTATAAAAGTCACCTAAATGTGGTGCATTCTTTCTTACTAAAACTTTGAAAAACAATGGAACATTTCTCAAAACTTGGTCGTTTTCAGGAATAACTGATAAGTCATCAGCTGTGAGTTGGTAGTTACGGTCATCCCAAGGTCCGCCATATTGTTCGACGAGCTTGGTGTAATCAACGCGCTGATCCGCACCTAATTCTTGTTTGACATCTGCAACGGCAGATAAACTCGCTGTGAACATCACAACGAACATGATAATAAATTTCATTGAATACCTCTTTTTTATAATAGTAATGAGATGATAAATTGATGGAATATGAATATCAAGAAAGAACTCTACTTTAATTTAGATTTTTTTTATATAAAGTGCAAATGTTAAAATTTTGTAATTAATTTATGACACTTTAATAACAAATTAAATCAGGGGTTTGTTACAAATCCTTTTTCGGAGGAACGATCAGATTTCCAACCAACAAGCCAACCGAAATGGCGACTGCAATTAATACTGCATTAAATGCCGCTTGGACACCAGTCATGGTGTCGTTGGTATACATGGCAGAGAGGGAATTGAAGCCAATACTGCCTGGAACCAATAAAATGATGCCGGGTATGTGCATCACTGATGCTGGGTTTGAGCTGATTCTTGAGTATATATTGCCCGCCATTGAGACCAATAAGACTGCAGCCAGGGACTTGAAGGGCTGTTCCATCCATACACCAATCAAACTGGAACCCGCGAAAGCAATGCCGATAGAGAGAAAGATCCAAAAAGTATCAGCCAAGCGCGCTTTGAATAACACCCCAAAGCACAAGGCGGTGACTGCCAAGGCACAATAGTTGAACCAGGCAGGAATGGCATCAACCTTATGAACTGTTGTTTCTCCATAAATGCTTTGTGCGATCAAATAACCCAAGGCCAGACCAAAAGATAAAAGGAATAGGTTGGTAACCGCGCCCGCCATGCGGCTGCTGCCGGAGACCAAGTGACCAGTGGATAATTCACGCATAGCCACCGTGATGCCTAAACCAGGAACCAGTATGATTAAGCCAGCCAAAGAAACCAAAAAATGATCAATGTTTTCGGTGAAATGACTGATGGTGATGGCGGTAAAGCCCACTATCATGGCCGCTAAAGGTGCCAATAACTGTGATAAGTATTTATAAGGAGCACTATAAATAGTGATGATGCCGGTGATTAAGCCCAACAAAGATGCTGCTGCCACATCAAACCAACTGCCTGCAAACAAAGTAGTAAAACCACCGCCAACCAAGCCAAAACACAATGCAAACAACCAATTTGGGTAGCTGGCTGGTTGGCTGGTGATGGCTTTGATTGATTTCAGTGCATCGTCTAAACTGATTTCATTATTCTCTAATTCATTTATTACTGCATTGATGGTGTGCAGTGTCGTCAGGTTGATGTCATTGGGATTGGTTTTAATCATGTATGAACGTTGTGAGTATTCATCTTCCCCAATGCTGGCCAAGACTGCTGTGGGCATGGCAAAAAAACTGGCCTCTAAATTGAATTTATCTGAGATGACTTGCATGTATGACTCAAGTCGATGGGCGGGTGCACCAGCTTCTGAGATGGCTCGGCATATGTGCAACAAGATATTGGCTTGTTTACGCCGTGTGGTTCGATCCCTTTTTGAACTTTCTCTGATTGACAGTATGCTGGCCATAATAGTGATGAATAATTCTGATAAGCAGCAATATTAACCCGATTAACAGATATATCAAGGGTTCTGTTATATCAGATTTAACCAACCATATAAAATGTAAGCATGCCAAGCCAATCACCAGATATATAGTCTGGTGCAGTCGTTTCCATTTCTTGCCCATTTTCCTGATCATGTAACGGTTGGAGGTGACAGCCATGGGCAGCATCAACAACCAAGCCAGCATACCAACTGTTATGTAGGGGCGTTTAACTATATCTTCCCACAAGTGTCCCCAAGCCAAACCCAAGTCAAGCCAGGTGTAGATGATTAAATGCAAGGTAGCATAAAAGAAGGTGAACAGCCCAAGCATGCGACGAAATCTGATGAAACCAACCTGTCCGGTGAGGATTTTTAACGGTGTCATGGCCAGAGTTAGCAACAACAAGCGCAATGACCAAATACCAGTTCGGTGTAACAACTCATCAATCGGGTCGGCGGTGAGATTCCTCTGAAAGCCGTCATAAACCATGATGCCCAAAGGCAACAAGCAAAACAAAAAAACCACTACTTTGATTGTTTTTACATATTTAAACATCAATAGTATTTAGTCAGGTCCATGCCTTGATACATATCCGCCACATAGTCTTCATAGCCGTTAAACATTTGGGTTTTGATGCGGCTGTTAAACAACGAAAATCCGCCGGTGATTCGCCTTTCAGTGGCTTGTGACCAGCGCGGATGATCTACATTGGGATTGACATTGGCATAAAAGCCGTATTCTTGCGGTGCTATGGCCTGCCAAGAATTAACTGGCTGTTTATCCAAAAACTTGATTTTTACAATTGATTTGATGCCTTTAAAACCATATTTCCAAGGCACAATCAGTCGCAATGGCGCGCCATTTTGGTTGGGTAATTTTTTACCGTACATACCTACAGTCATCAAAGTCAGCTCATTCATCGCTTCATCCATGCGCAGACCTTCGCGATAGGGCCATGGAATAGAGCGGCCTTTTTGGCCAGGCATTTGTTGCGGATCATATAACGTCTCAAAATAGACATATTTGGCATCACTGGTAGGCTGACAGTATTTAACCAAATCCGCCAGTTTGAAACCCATCCAAGGAATGACCATAGACCAAGCTTCCACACAGCGCATGCGATAAACCCGTTCTTCTATCTGAAAGTTACTGATCAGCTTTTCTAAATCAACTGGGCCTTGTTTTTCACATAAGCCGCCTATCTCAACGGTCCACGGCTCTGTTTTCATCGACCCTGCATTTTCAGCTGGAGCCGATTTTGATAAGCCAAACTCATAGAAATTGTTGTAGGTGGTGGCATCTCTTTCCTCAGTCAATTCATCAATCACAAATGAGGGGTTGGTTTTATGTTTTGGTAAGGTCAAAGCCATTGAGCTTCCAGAGAGCACACTGGCCCCCCCAATCAACCCAGCTTTGATTAATTTACGGCGACTTTTATAAATGCTTTCATCGGTTACTTGATGGTCTTTGTGGGTGTTTTTGAATTTCATGGTTAATTAACTTGGTATTTTTTTTAAATATACTACAATTCTAGACACTCAAATGTGAATAATCTTTCAAATAAATGACGGTATATAATTTTTCTGCTGGTCCAGCAGCACTGCCCATTGAAGTCAAACAACAAATCGAAGCTGATTTATATGATTGGAATGGCACCGGTTGTTCTGTGATGGAAATGTCCCACCGCAGCCAAGAATTCAAAGACATGGCCGATGAAAATGAAGCTTTGGCCAGGGAGTTATTGAACATTTCAGATGATTATGCAGTGATGCTGATCCCTGGTGGTGCGCGTCTGCAGTACTCAATGCTGCCTATCAATGTATCATCACCGCAAGGCAGTGCTGTCTATGCGATCAATGGTCATTGGGGTAAGCAAGCCATCAAAGAAGCTTCTCGATTTACTCAAACTGTCAGTACAGCACCAATCAGTGATGAGGTTTACGCTGATATTCCAGACTATGATGCAGCAACATTAAACCCCAATGCAGATTATTTCCATTTTACCAGCAACGAAACTTTGGAAGGTGTGCAATGGCACAAACTACCTGAAACAAATGGCATCCCATTGTGTTGTGACATGACTTCAGACTTGTTAACCAGAGAGTTTGATGTTGATGATTATTCGATGATTTATGCCAGTGCCCAGAAAAATATGGGCATTGCAGGCATTACTTTTGTGCTGATGAAGCGCAATATGATTGGCCAATCTAAAAATCTCATACCTACCATGACTGATTATAAGACTTATGCCGATACCCGATCTTTCTATAACACACCACCCACATTTCCTTGGTATGTGATGTTACTGGTTCTGCGCTGGGTTAAAGCACAAGGGGGTGTGGGCGCAATTCAAGCGGCCAATCAGACCAAATCAAGTACACTTTATGATTATGTTGATCAAAGTGGTTTGTATATGAATAAAGTGGCAAAAAATTGTCGCTCTGAGGTCAATGTCCCTTTTTGGCTGGCCGACGAGAACCTCAACCAGGTTTTTCTTGAACAAAGCTCAGCAGCAGGCTTAAAAGCTTTGAAAGGACATATGGCTGTAGGCGGTATGCGCGCCAGTATTTACAACGCGATTCCGCTCAGCGGCATCGAGACTTTAATTACCTTTATGCAGGAGTTTGAACGCACCCATGGTTAAACTAGGACAACACAACCACCTCACAGTGAAAAACATTTTAACCATGGGTGCCACTTTGGATGGTGACAACAGCGGTGATATTTTATTACCAAGAAAACACATGCCTGATTCCCTGCAAGTAGGCAGTCAAATCGAAGTTTTTTTATACTTGGATTCTGATGGTTTGTTGACAGCGACGACTGAAAAACCAAAGATCACGGTGGGGCAATGTGCTTATTTAAAGGTCATAGAAGTTAATGAGGTTGGCGCTTTTCTGGACTGGGGTTTGCCTAAAGATTTGTTGTTGCCTTATTCAGAACAACCCAAACCTTTAAGGGCTGGCATGCACAAAGTGGTATGTGCCTATATTGATAAAGCTTCAAAACGGATTGTTGCATCAGCAAGACTGGATAAACATTTACAAGAATACAATGTCACCGCTGGAGATGGGGCTTTCAAACCCGGTGATGCAGTTGATGCGCTGTTTTGTGGTCACAGTGAACTGGGTTATAAAGCGGTTATTAATAACACCCACTTGGCGCTGCTTCATCACAGTGATGTTTATAAAAACATCAAAATTGGACAACAGCTTCAAGCCTACATTAAATCCATCAATGCTGATGGTAAAATTAACCTGACATTGCACATTCCCAACAAAGCCCAATTGGGTGATTTGGCCAGTCAAATTCTGGCTGAATTAGAGGCAGGTTCTGGTGTGAGCTTTTTGACTGACAAAAGCAGTCCCGAGGAAATAAAACTGAAATGGCATGTCAGTAAAGGCAGTTATAAAAAAGCCATCGGTGCCTTGTACAAACAACGAAAAATTGAAATTCACAAAGACCACATCAAATTGGCTGAATAACAACAATCTATAGTGGACTCGCTGATAATGCCAAATGTATCACATTGTTGACATTTGTTGACCATGTGGCCAATGGCTTCATGCTATGATGTTCACGTGTGTTGCTATTGAGTCTGTGAATGACTCATTTGAATTGTTGTGATAGAAAACCAAAAAATCAAACATCCTCCCAACTCAGGAAGAGGCCAAAATAATGCGTGTTTCATATTTTTAATAGGCAGTTGGGCACTTATATTACTGAGCGTTCAAATCGCATTGGCCTCTGTACCAGAAGAGTGGAACACCATCCAACTTCAAGTTGAAGATGGCTTGCCGCAATCAACCGTCTATTCTGTCGTTCAGGACCAGTCAGGGTTTATCTGGTTTGGAACAACCAGCGGCGTGTCTCGCTATGATGGCTATGAATTCCTCAATTTAACCCACGATGGTGCTGACCCAAATACCCTGTCCAATAACAATGCCGGCAATCTTTACTTGGACAGTCAAAACATCCTCTGGGTGGGCACTTTTGGTGGTGGTTTGAATGCCATAGATATTGATGACAATAAAATCATCAGGTTCCCGTATTCAAGTCAAGAAGCGGAAAACATGATTTCAGAAAATGTTCAAACATTTTATGAGGATAAAGACGGAGTTTTGTGGATAGGAACGGGTACCGGTTTATATAGTTTTTTCGAGGGTGTGTTTGAACATTTTGATGTGCACGGTAAAAAATCAGGTGAATTGCTTCATAACCGAATTTGGGACATTCACTCGGCCGGTGACAATAATTTATGGCTTGGTACCTCAAATGGCTTATTTCATTTTGATACCTCATCTAAGCAATTCAGTCATCACAAGCTTCCAACTGAATTAATCTTTGATATCACCTCCACACAATTCAGAACCATTTATACCCAAAGTGGCTTGGTTTGGATTGGTTCATCCAGTGGTCTGTATAGCTTTAATCCCAGTAATGAATCATTTGGCTTTCATGGCAGCAATGATCAGTTCATCAAAGTCAATGACATCGAGCGTTTGAATGAAAGCCAATTATTGATAGCCAGTATGGCAGGTGTCTATTTATTTGATACTGATAACAACAGTTTCGTGACTGACGCATCGGGCCAACAGTGGCGGGCTTATCAATTTGCAGATATCAGGGATATTTTTATTGATGATACAAAAATCATGTGGTTGGCTTCCCGCAACAGTGGTGTTTATAAAGTTGATTCAACGGGTGGATTATTCAGTTATCATAAGAATTTGATGCCTTTGGATGATGCCAATGAAAAAGCAGAAAAAATTTGGACTTTCGCAGAGACTAACAATCAAGAATTACTCTTAGCCACTTCTGATACGGTTTTAAAGCGCACATCAGTTAGAGATTACCAGCGCATAGGCACAACTTCATCTGAATCTATTCCAGGCATCATAAGAGACATCATAAAAGCCTCTGATGGTGGCTTTTGGGTGGGTGGCAGTGACGGTTTGTATTATTTGGATCAACAAGCCAATGTGGCTGAAATTGTAGCCGAGCCATTCCAATTAGCGGGGATGGATCCAACTGATGTGTTTTCAGTCTATGAAACCAACAGTGGTGAGATTTGGCTGGCACTTTATAATGTAGGGGTTTTGCGCTGGCGCCCTGCGCAACAGAACGCAATTTTATATCAATCCATTCAAGGTCAAGCATTGACTGACTTGAATCTGATCAACTTACTGGAGGACAGTCAAGGTCGTATTTGGATAGCCAGTAGTTTGGTCGGTTTGATTCAGTTTGATTTGCCAAACGATCAATGGCGACTTTTTGCGCATGATTTTTCAGACCTTAATAGCCTCTCATCAAATCGAATCAAAGATGTTCATGAAGATACGCAAGGGCGAATTTGGGTCGCAACGGCAAGAGGACTTAATTTGTTCCGTCCTGAAAGTGATAATTTTGTCCGGTATGCTCAGTCTGACGGGCTTCTAGACGACAACATCAACATCATCTTGGAGGACTCAAAACAGAATATATGGTTAGGGCATAGGTACGGTCTATCAAAATTAAACGCTCAGGAGAATTCGTTCTCTTCATATGTATTCAAACAGTCAATCAGAAAAGGGGGGACTGTTACCCATTCAGGTTTTATTGATGCCAATGATGTGATTTATTTAGGTAGTACGCATGGTTATTATGAATTCAATCCAAATAACAACCTCCAAAGTCTGGTGTACCAACCTGAGCTCAATGTCACTGAACTCAAAGTCAATAACAAAGACATCATGACTCCCGCATTGACCATTGATCAGACCGAATTTGAATTAAATCACAACGATCAATCCATCCAGTTTAAATTTGCTGTCTCTGATTACTTGGCGCCAGAACAAATCAAATACGCCTACCGTTTGAAGGGCGTTAATGATGAATGGATTGATATCTCAAAAGATCGGTATGTAGAGCTGAAGGCTTTGAAACCGGGCCAATATCAGTTGGACATAAGAGCAGGGAACAACAATGACAGTTGGAATGAAAAAAACATCAGTTACCAATTATCAGTGAAACCAGCATGGTGGAATCAAACATGGATAAAAGTGTTGTTTTTTATCGGTTTGATTGTGCTGGCCTATGCCATTCACTTCCGCCGAACTCGTGCCATCAGAAAACAAAATTTAATTCTTGAGAGAGAAGTTTCAAAAAGAACTGAGGAATTACAAGGTCTGAACGTAAAGCTTGAGAAAGCGGCTAATACTGACTTTTTAACCAACTTACCCAATCGATTGGCTTTTATCAGTGAAGTGAATGCCAAATCAGAGCAAGCAAAATTTATTGGGCATCTTGTATTGGCTGATATTGATTATTTTAAGTCAATCAATGATAAATATGGCCACAGCGCAGGTGATGAATTGCTTAAGTCGGTGGCCAGGGATTTGCAAAATAACATGGCCGCAGGTGACATGATTGCACGTTGGGGCGGTGAGGAATTTATTTTACTCCTTAACGAAAGTGATGCTCAAGCTGCTACCTCAATGATTGAAGCATTGAGGCAGAAGATGGCCTCTGGTAGTTATTTATATGAGAATAATCAGTTGCAGATATCATTGACATTTGGCATGTGCCAATTCAATAGTGAAATGGACTTAATTGACGCCATTAATTGTGCCGATAAAGCCCTTTATGAAGGTAAAACCAAAGGCCGCAATATGACGGTCTATGCGAGGTAACTCGTGACCTTGTTCAGAGATTTACATGAATCATTGCATGGTCATGCAGCAATTATGTAACTGCTTTTTTGGCGGTGTTAATTCAGGCTTTCACTTGGTGTTGATAACCAAAATGATAACTTATTATATTTTAATCGAGACACAGTTATCATGGCAGATGTTAAAACCACCAACCCATATAACCAAGAAGTATTAAATACTTTTTACTATATATCAAACGAGACACTTGAAGCACGCATCGATGACAGTCATCAAGCCTTTCTCAATTGGCGTGAAACATCACTTGATAGGCGAGCGCAGTTACTCAATGCTGCCGCAAAAGTGCTGTTAAAAAATAAGCGTAAATTCGCTGAACACATCACCCAAGAAATGGGTAAGCCCATCAGTGAATCAGTCAGTGAAATTGAAAAGTGTGCCTGGGTTTGTGAGTTCTATGCGAAACGTGGGGCGGGGTTTTTAGCGCCAAAGAAGATTGAAACTGATGCCGAAAGTTCCTGCGTTCGCTTTGACCCCATTGGTGCAGTACTGGCGGTGATGCCTTGGAATTACCCTTTTTGGCAAGTTTTTAGGTTCGCAGCACCGACTTTAATGGCCGGTAATGTAGGGGTTCTGAAACATGCCAGCAATGTTTTGCAATGCAGTCAAGACATTGAAGATGTGTTCACTGCAGCTGGTTTTCCTGCAGGTGTTTTTCAGTCGTTGGTTATCAGCCATGAACAAGTCAACCAAGTAATAAAAAACCCACATATTAAAGCAGTCACATTAACTGGCAGTGAGAAAGCGGGCAGTGCTGTTGCGGCAGCTGCCGGTGAACATATCAAGAGCAGTTTGTTGGAACTGGGCGGCAGCAATGCATTTGTTGTGTTGAACGATGCGGACATACCATCAGCCGCGGCATTGGCTGCCAAAGCACGATTCCAAAACACAGGTCAAAGTTGTATTGCAGCAAAAAGGTTCATTATTGAGGCTACAGTGTTTGATGAGTTTAAGGGGCACTTCCTCACTCAAGTGAAAAACCTTAACTCAGGTAACCCCATGGACGAGGACACGAAAATTGGCCCAATGGCTAGGGTTGATTTGGCAGAGGAGTTGAATGAACAATTACAACAGGCCATAGTTGCGGGTGCGAAAGTGGAATTGGGTGGTAAGCACAAGGGTGCTCAATTTGAGCCCACAGTTGTTACCAATGTAAGTGCCTCAATGCGCATCATGCAGGAGGAAACCTTTGGTCCTTTAGCGCCTTTGATGGCGGTGGCATCGAGAGAAGAAGCGTTGGCAATTGCTGCCGATACGCCCTTTGGTTTGGGCATGACTGTATGTACCCAGGACATTGATTTTATTGAACGAAACATAGCAGACATCAAGGATGGTGCAGTTTTTGTTAATGAAATGGTCAAATCAGATCCGCGGCTACCTTTTGGTGGTACGGGAATTTCTGGTTATGGTAGAGAACTTGCTGAGCAAGGCATCAAAGCTTTCGTTAATGAAAAGACTGTTTATATCAAAACCAGACAACATACAAAATGAGTGGTACTTCGCAGCTAAAGCATGCAAATGATTCCAGTTTTAACATCAAGAGGGTTCGCTTGGATGATGGTTTTAAGTTTGTAGATAACAACGGTAAAAAATTGTCAAACAAACAACTCGAACGAATCGAGAAATTGGTCATTCCACCCATGTGGCGTGATGTATTGATTTGTGAGTGGGATGACGGGCACATCCAGGCCACAGGCAGAGACAGCAAGGGCAGGAAGCAATACATCTACCACAGTGAATGGGAGCGACAACAACAACAAGAAAAATTCAGTCGCATGCACAGCTTTGGTAAAAAGCTGCCAACATTCAGGAAAAAAGCCATGGCCGATTGCCAGCGAGAAGAGTGGTGCAAAAAAAAAGTTTTGGGTTTATTGGTTTTGATTTTAGATGATACAGGTATAAGGATTGGCAACAAGAGGTACACAGAAGAAAATAATACCTACGGTTTGACCACTTTAAGAAGAAAGCATCTTGAGCTCAAAGAGGATTCTTTGCTGTTCAGTTACAGCGGAAAAAGCAACCAGCTCAGGTCGGTGCATATAAATGATGAGGCTTTAGTCAAGTTCATCAAAACTGCCGCTGAACAACCTGGGTATGAAATTTTTCGATATCAAAACAATGACTCAACCTGGGAAAACATCGATAGTGATGACGTTAATTCATACATACAGGGCATTGCCGGCACTGGTTATTACAGCAAAGATTTCAGAACTTGGGTGGCAACTCGTTTGGCGGTCGATTATTATCCTGCTGCAGTCGAAGAAAAAAAACACAACCCGCAAAAGAAAATGACTAATATCTTGATCCGGATTGTGGCAGATGAAATTGGCAACACCCCAAATGTATGTAAAGATTATTACATTCACCCTGAAGTTATGCGAATGATTGATTTAGAGGCTTTGCCAGAAATCAGCTCCTATCATTCAGATAGGGAGGATTTTGGTTACAGCGCAGCTGAGAAGTTGGTTTTAGATGTTGTTTCTGACTGATATGTGGTGTGCGTATAGGTGTTTATTCTGAGGTCTAGTTAACAATCGGATGGGCTTGTTATAGAGAATGCAGGCGGTGGTCATTTAAAGTATTTTAATCTACAATCATGATTGTTTAATTTGCTGGAACTGCCATGAAAAAACTGTTTGTTATGTTGTTGATAATCAGCAGCCACACAAATGCTGAAGATATTTTTACCAATGAGTTTGAGACATTAATAGCAACCAGAGTAAACGCTTTGAGCTTAATGGACCCTCACTTATTTACTGATTTTTTTGGTTGTAATGACATCACTGACACACTCAATGGTATTTTATTGACTCAAATTGAACAAGACGGTGATGGAGACGGTTTTCTAGATACCAGTTTGAATACCCAATTCAATACCGATCAACCACAGTATATTAACAGCAAAAGTCTCAGTTCCAGCTTAATAAACGGCTTGTGTATTGACTCTCTGACATGTACAACGGGTGTTGTTGCAGTGTCTGGTATCAGTACTGAGGCCAATCAAGTGGATTCATGTTTAGCTACTATTGATGGTACCACCTCTGGTTACAGCCCTGCGGTTGAATCTACCCAAGCGCCTTGTTATTCAACTGCACCAGTCAGCACCACTTTGATCTTAAATGGTATCAACATTGAGTTAGAAGATTATCAGCAAGCTGCACGCTACTCAGGCGGCCTCACCTTAGATCAGGGTCTGCACAGGGGGTTTATTTCTGAGGCGGTGGCCCAAACCATAGAATTTCCGAATGATGTACCACTGGTGGGCGGTCAAACATTGTTTGATCTACTTCCTGGAGGAAACTCTTGTTCTGAAGGTGATGACCGAGACTTGGGACCAGATGGCCTCACCAGTGGTTGGTGGTTTTATTTTAATAGCCAATCAGACTTGGTTCTGCTTGAGAGTAACTGATTTAATTGACGAATCATTCATCGCTTTATTGATACCCTGTTAGAAAATAATAGTTGAATCAATTGATGTTCAAGAAAAGCATTACATTACTCGTTTTGATTGTGGCATTTGCCATGTTAACCGCTTGTTGGCGATCGGTCAGTTACATCAAGCCAAAGGTTGCTGCCGCTCATCATGGTGAGGATAATTTCATCAGTAAGGCACAAAAAACATCACCACTTTTCTCATACCTTAAGATGCGCATCAAAGAAGGTGGTATGCCTGAAATCCCCGCAGATGTTAGGGCACAGCTGACTGTGCCGATTCAAACTGCTTTGATTGCCCAACCCCCAATACAACCACAGTTAACCTGGCTAGGACATGCTACGGTATTGGTACAGCATAAAGGCGTCAATTTTTTGACCGACCCACACCTCAGCCAATATGCATCACCAGTGAAGTATTTCGGCCCAAAAAGAATTATCCCAGCAGCACTCAATGTTGAACAATTGCCTAAAATTGATTTTGTGGTCATTTCTCACAACCACTATGATCATTTGGACCATGAAACTGTGGTGGCTATTGGTAACACCACCACATGGCTTGTTCCCATGGGCTTGAAACAATGGCTGATGAAAAGAGACATCAATGAGGCCAATATTGTTGAACTGGACTGGTGGCAACGTTGGCAATACGCTGAAAATGTCAGCATCACAGCCACACCATCACAACACTGGTCGAAACGCACACCGTTTGATACCAATAAATCATTGTGGGCCAGCTGGCACGTTGATATTGATGGTTTTAAAACTTGGTTTGCTGGTGACACTGGTTATGCTAAGAAAGCATTCCAAAGAATAGGGGAAGAACTGGGTCCTCATGACTTGGCTTTGATTCCGATTGGTGCATACGCACCTAAATATTTCATGTTGCCACAACACGTTGATCCAGCACAAGCGCTACAGACGCATTTAGACGTTAAATCTGAATTGTCTTTGGGCATTCATTGGGGTACTTTTCAACTGACTCATGAACCCTTCTGGGAACCCAAAAACTTACTTGAAAAGGCTTTGCTTGATCAACAACCAGTTCATCCCTTTATGACTTTAAAGGTGGGAGAATCTTATTCTGTTGTTTCGGATTGATTGCTTTTAAGCAAAGTTTCATAAGAGGTGTTGGTTTTTGATAATTCCTCATCAGTGGGCAGCGGTTGACCGGTATAAGCGTGAAGAAAGGCTTCGCAAAGTAATTCACTGTTGGTGGCGTGTTTGAGGTTTTTCACTTGTCTGCGTGTGCGTTCATCAGTCAATACTTTCAGTACATCGAACGGAATCGATACCGTGATTTTTTTTACCTTATCACTTTTTTTACCATGCTCAACATAGGGATTGATGTATTTGCCATTCCAAGCCATATAAACGTCTAGAGTGTTAAAACATTATCATAGCATGAAGCACTGTAATTTCAATGTTGTTGTATTTTGTATGAAACAAAGAAACCCTCTAAGTCACCATTTTCGGTGTAAGGATTAACATCCACCAACTCATAACCTAACGCAGCAAACTCATTGTGTGATTGGGTCATTTGTTTGGCTGCCGCTTTTTTTCGACTCATGATACTGACATCTATAAAAATCGTCACTGCTTTGAGTGATTTTTTTGCGGCTTTTTCAGCTTCAGTTGCAGCCATTGCATTAAGGCATGACAGCCCCAGTATCATCATCAATAAGTATTTCATATCACCACTCCTGAATTAAATTGTTACAGACCATTGTATTTAGTTCTGAGCCTTGAATACAATAGTGCATTTTAATCTTTGGATAATCAATGAGCACTGTTTTAACAGGAATAACCACCACAGGTTCGCCACATCTTGGAAATTATGTTGGCGCTATAAAGCCAGCGATTCAACGCAGTACCGATCCAGCCTATAAAAGTTATTTCTTTTTGGCTGATTTTCATGCCTTGATTAAATGTTGGGAACCCGAAAGGGTGGCTCAATCTACCAAAGAGATTGCGGCCACTTGGATGGCATTGGGCCTGGATACTGATAAAGCGGTTTTCTATCGCCAATCAGATATTCCTGAAATTCCGGAGTTAACTTGGCTGCTGACCTGCATGGCGGCTAAAGGATTGATGAACCGATCACATGCCTACAAAGCGCAAGTGGCTGAAAACACTGAGCAGGGCAGTGATGACCCTGATAAAGGCATCACCATGGGGCTGTACAGTTATCCGGTGTTGATGGCTGCCGATATATTGATGTTCAATGCCACTGAAGTGCCAGTGGGCAAAGACCAAACACAACACCTAGAAATGGCTCGTGATATTGGTGCGCGCTTTAATCATCACTTTGGTGAGCATTTCGTGATGCCGAAAACAGTGGTCGATGAAAAAGTCGCTGTATTGCCAGGCTTAGATGGGCGAAAAATGAGTAAATCATACAACAACACGATTCCTTTATGGTTACCTGAAAAGAAGCTCAGAAAACACATCATGAAGATCAAAACCAACTCATTAGAGCCAGGTGAACCGAAAGATCCAAATGATTCTTTTGTCTTTGATATCTTCAAAGCGTTCGCATCTGAACAACAGATTAATGAGATGAAGGTTGAATTTGCGAACGGCATCGCATGGGGCACCGCCAAACAACATCTTTTTGAGATGATCAACACAGAATTACAAGTTGCTCGTGAAAAATACAACGAGCTGATGAATAACCCAGATATAATTGAACAGGAATTAAACAAGGGTGCGGCCAAAGCCCGCGAGTATGCGACGCCGTTTTTAGCAGAACTTAAAGCAGCAGTAGGCATTCGGCCAATCAGTTAACAAACCATAAATTGTGGGGAGGTATTGAATGATAGACTTTAAATTTGGACAAGTGATGTCCACCTTATGGAAGACCAAAGAATTTGTTTTATTCAGATTCTTAATTTACATGGGAATTACTTTGGCCTACATCATTGGGACCGGAACCGGTGGCGGCTTAGGCTATATGATAGGCAGTGTCGGTGAAGGCAAAGAAACGGGTCTTTTTTACGGCATGGTTGGCGGTTTTACCTTGGTCAGTGGCGTACTTTATTACGTACGTGAGTATTTACTGTATTTGGTCAAAGCCGGTCACATTGCAGTGATTGTTAAACACCTTGATGGTGAGCCTATGCCTGATGGTAAAGGGCAAATTAAATACGCCCAAGAAGTGGTCAAAGACCGATTCAAAGAATCATCGGTGCTGTTTGGCGTGGACCAATTGATAAAAGGTGTACTGAAAACATTCAACCGCATATTTGCTGGTATCATGTCATTCTTGCCCATCATCCCACAGCCGCTGGTGAAGTTCATCAATGGTGTGGTCAACATGTCACTCACCTATGTGGATGAAGTGATTTTGGCTTATTACATCAGGAACAACTCGGAAAATCCTTGGGAAGATTCGCGCAAAGCATTGGTGCTGTATGCTCAAAATTACAAGACATTTTTAAAGAATGCAGTGTTTTTAACCATCATCACTTGGATCTTGTCATTATTGGTCTTAGTGATCGTGTTCGGGCCATTGGCCGCATTGTTCTCATTGGTGGGTTATACCGGTAATGTTTGGATCATCATATTAGCTGTGGTCACTGCTTGGGGCATCAAGTCAGCTTTGATAGACCCCATTGCCATGACGGCATTGATGCAAGTCTTTTTCAAAGTTACCGAAGGTCAAGAGCCCAATCCTGAGTGGGAAGCAAAACTAGAACGCGGTTCGAAAAAGTTTGTGGCATTGAAAGACAAAGCTATGAACTGGGCCGGCAATAAGTTTGGTGGAAAAAGTCACGATGATAAGGACCAATTAGAACAAAAATAAACCGAGCGCGCGTTGGTATCGACCAGCGCGCAGTAACCAGTTGCAAGAATTAAGCCTGAGAATCATTGAACTCATTGCGGCCATACCTGCCGGCCAAGTTGCTACTTATGGTCAAATAGCAGCGATGGCTGGTAATCACCGTGCTGCCAGACAGGTTTCTCGGGTCTTACATACTTGCACTAGTAAATACCAACTGCCCTGGCACCGAGTGATTGGTGCAGCGGGCAAAATTTCAATTCCAAAAGATCAGCCAGGTTACACCAAACAAAAGAAAAAGTTGGAAGAAGAGGGTGTGTTATTTGGCTTGGGTGATACAATAGACTTAAACCAATACAGGTGGTCTGGCCACAATAAATAATCACCCATGATAAAAACCACTGAGTACATCAAACGTCGCAAACAGTTGATGAGAATTGCGGGTAAAAACACCATTACCATCCTCAGCAGTGCGCCAGTTAAAATACGCAACGGAGATGTTCATCACTACTATCGACAAGACAGTGATTTTTATTATTTAAGTGGTTTCAATGAGCCTGAGGCAGTGATGGTTTTGTTGTCAGATGGTTCAAACCAACAACAAATTATGTTCTGTCGAGAGGCAGACCCGAAAAAAATTATATGGGATGGACCCATGGCCGGGGTTCAAGGTATGGTTGATGATTATGGTTTCGATGAAGCCTATGACATCAATGAAATCAATCGCCGCTTGCCGCTGCTGATGGCCGGTTGTGAAAAGGTTTGCTTCAAAATTGGTGACAACGATGAGTTTGATCACAACCTGGCACAATGGGTAAAAGCCATTGATACAAGGGCAGGGGTTAAGTCAAATGCACCTGAAGAATTCATGTCAATCAGTCACATCATTCATGACATGCGCCTTTACAAAAGCCACGCCGAAATCAGGTGCATGAAAAAATCTGCAGAGATAGCAGCACAAGCCCACATCAGGATGATGCAAAATTGTCAGCCTGCTATGTTTGAGTATCAATTGCAGGCTGAATACCAATATGAGCTGATGAATAACAACAGTCATAGCAGTTATCCACCCATCATTGGTAGTGGTGAAAATAACAACATCATGCATTACATCAACAACAACAAACGCATGAACGATGGTGAGTTGGTGTTGGTTGATGCTGGTGCGGAATATGACTTTTATGCATCTGATGTCACCAGAACATATCCGGTCAACGGCACATTCAATGCACGGCAAAAAGACCTTTATGAGTTGGTGTTACAGGCCCAGTCTGATGCCATAGATCAAGTGAAAGTGGGTAAACATTGGATTGATTTTCACGATGCTGCCGCCAAAACCATCAGTCAAGGCTTATTAGATTTGAAGATATTGAAAGGCAGCTTAGATCAGGTTTTAGAGGAGAAGACTTATACCCAATACTATATGCACATGACTGGCCATTGGTTAGGATTAGATGTGCATGATGTGGGTGATTACCGGGTTGATGACCTGTGGGTCGAATTGGAGGAAAATATGGTGTTAACGGTAGAACCCGGCTTATACATCAGTGAAAACTCCAAAGCACCTAAAAAGTGGCGTGGGATGGGAGTCAGGATAGAGGATGACGTTCAAGTCAGTAAAAAAGGTCCAGTTATATTAAGTAAAAGTGCACCGAAGACGGTCGCAGAAATCGAACATACCATGAGGGGTTAAAAAAATGACTTATAAGAAATTCAGTTGCATTCATTTGATGCTAGCGACAACTACCATGATAGGCTTTCAAGCCACTGCCATGAACATCCGTTGTGGTGCTTTGTTTGATGCGTTGAGCGGCGAAATGAAACAAAATCAAGTGGTGATCATGCAGGGAGAAAAGGTCCAAGCAGTTGAGGATTTTGCTGATCACAAAATAGACTTAGATTTTTCAGATCAATTCTGCTTGCCAGGTTTGATGGATATGCATACCCACATCACCCATGAAAACAGTAAAACCAGGTACATTGAGAAGTTCCAACACAACGAAGCTGATGTGGCGTTTAATTCAGTGGTTTTTGCTGAGAGAACCCTGATGGCAGGATTCACTACAATCAGAGATGTTGGGGATGCTTTCAATGTGTCAGTGGCACTAAAAAAAGCCATCAACCAAGGTAAAGTCAAAGGTCCCCGTATCTTCACCACTGCCAAATCCTTGGCTACCACCGGTGGCCATGCTGATCCCAGTAATGGTTATCGCCATGGTTTGTTTCCACACACCACACCTGAACATGGGGTACTCAATGGCGTTGCTGATGCCAGGCGGGCAGTCAGACAACGTTATCAAGATGGTGCCGATCTGATTAAAATCACTGCCACTGGTGGGGTTTTGAGTCAAGCAGCCAGTGGTGATAATGCACAATTCAGTGATGATGAATTGAAGGCATTGATTGCCACCGCTGATGATTATGGTTTCAAAGTAGCAGCCCATGCACATGGTAAAGCGGGCATGCTTAGGGCCATTGAGGCAGGAGTGGCCAGCATTGAACATGGCACTTATTTGGATAAAGAAGTCATTAAAGCCATGAAAAAGCATGGCACTTACTTGGTACCGACACTGATTGCTGGTGATTGGGTCACTGAAAAGTCAAAAATAGCTGGTTTTTTTCCTGAAGTGGTTGCCAACAAAGCTGCCACCATAGGACCTTTGATTGCAGGCTCTTTTAACCGTGCTTATGAAGCCGGTGTTAACATCGCTTTCGGTACCGACAGTGGGGTTTCTGAACACGGCAGGAATGCCGAAGAATTTGCCCTGATGGTCAGCAATGGCATGAGTCCAGCTGAAGCCTTACAGGCTGCTACAGTTGAGGCAGCAAAGCTACTGGGACAGACTGACTCATTGGGTCAAGTCAAGGCTGGCTTCTATGCTGATATGGTGGTTGTTGCTGAGAATCCGCTTGAAAATATTGAAGTAATGAATGATATACAGGCGGTCATCAAAGGTGGTAAGGTGGCAAAATCCCGCGAACAATAACAGACAGGTCAAATGTAAGCCTATGAACATCAAACACCTATGCATCTCACTGATATTACTGGTATGGCTACCGGTTGAAGCCTGTCATACGCCTGCCAGATCTGCCATTATTGGGAAAAAATACCCCGATGCAGATTTTGTGAAATTGATGCATGCCGCTCACAGTCAACCTTACACAGGCTATCAATTCAAAGGGGCGCAAAACTGCACCAACGGCACAGCAGATGAGTTTTCCTGTTTAAATATCGATCTCAAAGGACACTTGGAATTGGCTGCATTAGGCGGCGGGCAAGGCTCTGATTCATGGGGTTGGAAACACCAGGCCAGTGGCCGTTATTTTGCTTTGGTTGGCCGCTCAAATGGCACATCATTTGTAGAAATTACCGACCCTGAGAATCCCATATTTATTGGCCAACTACCAACCACATTGGGTTCCAGTGCTTGGCGTGACATCAAAACATACAATAATCATGCCTACATTGTGGCTGATGCCATCAATAATCATGGCATGCAGGTATTTGATTTAACCCGACTTTTGTCGGTTAAAAACAAGCCGGAAACTTTTGTTGCAGATCGGCTATACACAGCAGGTGCGTTTCAGTTTGCACACAACATTGTAATCAACCAAACATCAGGCTTTGCTTATTTGGTTGGCGGTAACACCTGTAACGGTGGTTTGCATATGGTTAACATTCAAAACCCCATCAACCCTACCTTCGCCGGTTGCTTCAGTGCCGATGGGTATACCCATGATGCGCAGTGTTTGACTTACTCTGGGCCCGATCAAGATTACCAAGGGCGAGAAATATGTTTTGCCAGTAATGAAGACACGGTTACGGTGGTGGATGTTACGGTAAAGAACAATCCAGCGCAACTTTCGAGAACCGGTTACAAAGGCAGTCAATACACCCATCAGGGCTGGTTAACTGAGGATCAACGTTATTTTGTGATTGATGATGAGCTGGATGAGTGGCGTGATGAAGTGAATACCAGAACCCTGGTTATGGACTTTAGAGATTTAGATAATCCCGTTTATAAAGGTTTTCACGAATCTGATGGTGCATCGATTGATCACAACCAATACATCGTCGGCTCGCATACTTATCAGGCCAATTATTCACGTGGTTTGCGCATTCTAGAACTGGGTGATTTGAGTGAGCCAGAAATGAGAGAAGTGGCGTTTTTTGATACCCATCCTGAAGGTGATGGCGTTGGATTTCCGGGTGCTTGGAATGTATATCCTTTCTTTGATAATGGTTTAGTCATTGTATCTGACATCAATCGCGGGGTGTTTATCCTGCAGCCTAATTTGCCTGAAGTGGATCTCATTTTTATCGATGGATTTGACTGATCTAACGCAGTTTCTCTGAATAAAAACTCAATTAATTGAATTTTCAAGTACCGCAGTATGTTTGGTAATTCAGGTCAGCATCTTTATCAGTCACTTGGTATTTATGGGTGTTTTCAGTCAGGGTATAAGGGTTTTGCACTACTTTCAGCATTTCTGAAGCAGCTGGGTGAGCTGAGTTTGCTTCTGTGGCTGTCAGCACCTGTTCAATCAGGTGATTTCTTGGAATTGCCAATGGATTATTTTCTGCCATCAAGGTCACAGCTTGATGATTTAGTTGCTTTTTATTGAGGGTTTCTTGCCATTTTATTTGCCATTCCATTAGGCTTGGGTGCAGCACTGGCGAGGTACCATCCTTAGGTTGTAGTGAGTTTTTAAGCTGAGTGAATGTCTCGGTGTAGTCCAAATGTTTTTTGAACATGATTTCCAGCAGCTCATTACACAGCTGGCTGGCTTCCTGGCTGTTTTCGCTGAAACCTATTTTCTTGGCCATCATTAAACTGAATGCTTGTTGGTATTTATCTTGGTATGATTCGATCAATGGCGTAACCAAAGCAATCGCGTCCTCGCCGCCATCAACAATCACTGGCAACAATGACTCGGCAAACCGGGCCATGTTCCATTGAGCAATCCACGGCTGGTTGCCAAAGGCGTACCGGCCTTGGTGATCGATTGAGCTGAAAACGGTATTGGGGTCATATACCCCCATCATGGCACAAGGGCCGTAGTCAATGGTGTCTCCAGAAAGCAGGGTGTTGTCAGTGTTCATGACGCCATGTATAAACCCAACTCGCATCCATTCAGTAATTAAATGTATTTGTTTATCAATAACATGAGAGATTAACTGTAAGTACTTTGTGTCATCCTTATCATTGATTTCAGGATAGTGTCTGGCAACCGCTATATCAGCCAGCACTTTTATTTCATCATGCATCCCTCTGGCTGCAAAGTATTCAAAAGTCCCAACCCGCAAATGTGAATCAGCAACCCGTGTCACCACGGCGCCAGGGGTGGTGGTTTGCCGCTGAATATCCTCGCCCGTGCTGACCACCGCCAAACAGCGGGTGGTGGGTACACCCAATGCATGCATGGCCTCTGACATGATGTACTCACGAACGGCTGGTTTGATGCCACATTTGCCGTCTCCATTTCTTGAAAAAGGGGTGCGGCCAGAACCTTTGAGCTGAAGCTCTTTGATCAAACCTTCGGCTGTTCTCAACTCACCAAGCAAATGGGCTCGGCCATCTCCCAAATGCGGATTGAACTGACCGAATTGATGGCCTGAATAAGCCATTGCAACCGGTTTTGAGCCGGTAATTAAGGCGTTACCGGAAAAAAACTGGCTGGCTTCATGGTTGTTGGCCTTAATGCCCAATGTGTCGGCCAGCTGTTGGTTCCAAAGCACCACAGTAGGATTTCTGACATGTTCTGGCAGTGACGACTGACTGAAAGCTTCGCCCAATGATTGATAATGATGCTGTAGTTTCATTGCATTAAGTTTTTATTAATTTTTGATACATTGATGGTACCACCAACAATGACAAAGCAGTTGAAACCAACAAACCTGAAATGATTGACCAAGCCAAAGGCGGCCACAAAGTTGATTCAGTCATTACCAATGGTAACAGGCCAGCAATGGTGGTCAGTGTGGTTAATATGATGGGTCGTGTTCGTCTGGCCACAGCATTTTGAATGGCTTCATGCATGTCCATACCAGAATCTTGATTTCGTTGAATGAGATCCAGTAGCACAATGGCATTGTTGACAACAATGCCGACCAAAGCAAGCACCCCCAGCGTCGCAGTGAAACCGAATGGAGTCTGCGTTAACAACAAACCAAATGGCACCCCAGCAAATGCCAAAGGTACGGTTACCAAAATAATGGCCATTTTCTTGAATGAATTAAACTCAATCAATAAGAACACCAACAGCATGATGATACCGATGGGTAGGGCTTTGCCTAATGACTCGTTGGCTTTACCTGACTCTTGTACAGAACCGGCCACATAGAAACTCACACCCCGTGGAAACTCTAATGCTTCAACAGCAGGTAAAAACTTGGATAACACATCATCATAGGTATATCCGGCTTTGGTTTCAGAATACACCGATGCCGTACGTTGTAAATTGATGTGATTGATTGAAGCGGGTAGCCATTCAATGGTTTTTTCAGTCAAAGCGTTGAGTGAAAGCTGATATTCGCCGTTGTTGATTGATATGTCGTCGATGGCTTGCAAGTTGAAATTAACATGCTCTGGGGATTGCATCACGATGTTAATCGGGTCCTCATCACCACGGTATTGGCCAATTACTTGACCAGAGGTGCGCAAAGCCAAGCCACTGGCCAGTTCGTCTCGTGTGATGTCATTGCGGTTGAGTAGTGCATCATCGGGTGTCAGGGTCAGTTTCGCCATGCCCAGTCCGATGGTGTTGCGTAATGTTCTGGTACCCTCTGTTTGGGCCAATAAGTTTTGAATTCTGCGCACAGATTCAGTCAATTCACGTCGATCCTCAGCTATCACTCTGATTTCAATGGGTGCATCTGATGGCGGACCTTGGCCCAGACGGCGTGCGACGATTTGAGCCTGCGGATAATTCGGAGATACTTCATTGGTCACCCATTGAATGATGCTGCTGCTGTTATCGACTGAGTCCACAATAGCCACAATCCGTGCAATGTGCGGTGCGCGAGGTTTTTCTACCAAGTTGTAGTAAAAAACAGGACCTGAATTTCCCACAAATGTCACCGTTCTTGTCACATGTTCCCGTTGTGAAAGCTGTTCGGCGATGGCTTGGGTATTTTCTGTGTTTTGTATGATGTGTGAATTTTCTGGATAGGTGATGTCAACAATCACTTGGTTGCGGTCGGTGTCGGGGAAAAATTCTTTTTGCACAAAGCCAAACATGAAGCCAGAAAGGATTAAGAAGCCCAAGGCACAGACCAATATCAGTCCTGATTGACTGGTAGCAATTTTACCCAGTTTGTAACCAAGTTGTTGTAAGGCTGATTGTTTGTTCTCAATATGTTGTTTGAGGAAAATGTGACTGAAAGCTGGGGTAACCATGATGGCATAAATATAACTGACTGAAATCGATAGGATGATCATGGTTGGGATGGCGCGAGTGAAATCAGCTGAGTTGCCTTGGGACAGTAACATGGGCATGAATGCAGCGATGGTGGTGCCCGTGGCTGAGCCTAGTGACATGGCCAAGTTTTTGACCGATGTAACCGATGCATCAGAGCCACGCATGCCCTCATCAATGTGGTATTGAATGTTTTCCACCATCACAATGGCGTTATCTACCAGCATCCCTAAGCCAATGACCATGCCTGCAATTGCCATTTGGTGAAGTACACCACCCCCCATATTGAAAATGGCTAAGGAAGAAAAGGTCACCAGCGGAATAACCACAGCAACCACTAAGCCGGGACGCAGGCCTAAGAAAAATGCCAATATCACTGTAACCAAAGCCATACCAGTTAATAAGGAACCGCCAAGTTCATCAATCCGATTCAGCACCCGATCGGGCTGGAAAAAAACTTCTTCAATCACTACATCTGGATACAAGCCGCGCATCTGCTCCATATAATCACGCAAGGATTCACCAAATTCAACCACGTTCAATTGATTGATCGGTACATACAAGGAGAGGGCAATAGCGCGTTCACGGTGGTGCCAAAAACCCGAGTTAGAGACGTTTTCAGCCTCCAGCCGCACCTCAGCAATGGCGGACAGGGGCAGTTGTTCACCATTACTGAGCTCAATACTGGTATTCTTTATTTCATCAATGGATTTAAATTCAGTATGGGCATCTATATTGACCCTGTTGTTACCTACATGGATGGAATTAATGGGTTGCGCATTGGTGCGTTCATTGATTTGCCTGGCAACTGATTCGTGGTTGATGATGGCGCTGTTATTAAATGACTCCTTGAGCGTTATGGTGACTTGCTCTTCAGGCATGCCATACAAAGAAACTTTGCCAATGCCGGGTAAATTAAACATACGGTTTTTGATTGATTTGGCCGCATCCCTGAGCTGCATGATGTCATTGATACCCGATAAGCTGTAGACCGCAACTGCTGTGTCTAATAAACGATCTTCTACACTGGGCTCTAAAACCCCATCGGGAAACTTCACTTTGGCTTTATCAACAGCGATACGCACTCGGTCCCAGACAGTGTCGGTATCGTTGATGTGGTCGAGCATTTTAACAATCACCTGAGTAAAACCAGAGCGCACTGTGGCTCTGATTTCATCAATTTCTTCTATTTGTGCCAGTTCCTCTTCCAATGGCTTAAGCACTTGCTTTTCTATCTTTTTGACATCAGCACCAGGGTACTGTACCAATACAAAACCTTGGCGATAAGGAAAAAATGGGTCTTCTTGGCGGTTCATATTCAACCAGGAAAATATGCCAAAAACTGCCAACAGAATCGAAGTGGTTAAAATCAGTCTTTTCTGGCCGACCAAGACCCTCACGACACTCATGGTTGAATCAGTTTCTGTTGTGGAGATAGTTTTGATTGACCCGCAGTAACCACTTCCACTTCACCTTGTTGTGGCATTTTGACTATGACTTCATCACCTTCGATGTCAATTAGACTAATTTTTGACTGTATGACTTGGTTGTTATCAATCACAAAGACAAAAGGTTGGTTGATACCATCATCTATGACACTTTCTATGGGTAAGCGAAAGAATTCACCAATTTCTTCTGGAATTTGTACGGTGATTTTTTCACCAGACTTAATCCCATGCATGATAGGCACATCCAACATCACCTTGAATAATTGTGAGCTGGGATTGGCTGTTTGACTGATTTCTTTGATGGTTGCTTGGATGGGATTTTGGTCATACAAAACCTCCAAGATGTCACCTTGACGCAGGTTTTTATGGAGAAAAGCAGGCAGGAAGATTGGGGCTTCTAATGAGGTGATGCCACCCACCACCAAAATAACCTCTCCTGGACTGATTACCTCACCGGCTTCTTTGTATATTTCAGCTATATTGCCTGCAAATGGTGCCCGCAGATAAGACTCGTCAAACAATGATTCAGCTTGTTCTAACTGTGCTTCCAGGCTTTTTTTGCTGGCCAGTAAGTTATCCCTTTGGTTGGTCAAGCGATCCAATTCATTTTGGCTAATGGCATTGGTTTGTTTGAGGTTCTTAAAGCGCCTGACCTCAACTTGATTCTGCTTTAAAGTGGCTTCAATGGCTTCAATCTCACTTTTGAACTGATTGATTTGTGGCGCCAAAGACGGATTCGACACTTTGAATAATTCTTGCCCTTTGACCACTGAATCACCAATGTAGATAAACTGTTCTTCAATGATGCCACTGACTTGAAAAGACATGCTGGCTTGGTCAGTCGGAACCACAAAAGCCGCTACCAGATGATTTTTAAATTGCGGACTGGGGCTGAATAGGGCGGCATCATAACCGCTGTCTTGCAATTCCGTTGATACATTACTGTCGTTGTGACAGGCTGTGGTCAAAAAGCCAATGATTATTAGCAGGGTAATTTTTGTGGTTCTCATGGTTTAATGCCTTCGATGGTAATTTCTATGAAGTTTTCAATGAATGATTCAGGATCAGTGTATAGCGTTTTGTCCCATTGACTGAAGTGACATTCAGCGACTACGTATTGGTTGATAACGGTGATAAAATTCATTACCAGAACCACTGGATTGAATCCTTTGCGCATCAAACCTTTAGCCTGAGCTTTGTGTATCAATTCACTGCCCTTTGCCATCAAAGGCTGATCTAATTTGCCACAATTCTCATCATTCTCTAAATGTGCATAAGCAAAAAATCTGGGTATCATCGGATTCTTACGAACAAATTCAAAATAGTAGCGCATCGATTTTCTGATTAACTCTATGGGGTCTTTTTCCCTCTCAAACAAATTCATTTGGTTTTCAGCATAACGTTTAAAAAAACGTTCTTTGACAGTCTCCCAAAGTTGTTCTTTGTTTTCAAAATGATGGAATATCAAACTTTTGGTTACACCGGCTTGTTTGGCGATCATCGAAATTGATACATGAGCAAAACCATGGGTAGCAAATAAGTGCAAGGCTTGTTCAAGTATGTTGTCTTTTTTTGATTGTTTCATGGGTGGCATTATATAGCTGACTGACCGTTCGGTCAATTATAAACGTGAATAGCCTGTGAATCTCAGGGCTGTGATTTTGATCAGTTGACGGCTGGTGTTTTCGCTTGAGACATTCTACCGCTTAACTTTTCTGCTATTCCTAGCATGGTAGGAACAATGATCAGCGTAATCAGCGTAGCAAATAATATGCCAAAAGCCAATGAAACCGCCATTGGAACCAAAAATTGCGCTTGAAATGAACTTTCAAACACCAATGGTGACAGACCCATAAAGGTGGTTAATGAAGTCAGAATAATGGCTCTGAAGCGAGATTTGCCAGCTTTTTCAATGGCTGAGAAATAATCCAAACCATTGTTTCTGAAATCATTGTAGCGATTGACTAATACCAAGGAGTCATTAACTACAACTCCACTGAGCGCCAGAATACCAAAAAAGGATAACAGCCCCAATGGGATGCCTAACAACATATGGCCCAAAATAGCGCCAATAATACCGAATGGAATAACACTCATAATCAACAAAGGCTGTAGGTATGATTTGAGAGGTATAGCCAATAAAGTGTAAATCAGTATCATCGACAAGCCAAAGCCTTGAATCAGTGAGCCCGTAGCAGTGCTTTGTTCTCTGGCCTGCCCACCAAAATCAATTTCAATATCAGGGTATTTTTGTTGTAACTGAGAAAGTGAAGTTTGACGCAAATCATTGAGTATCTCATTGCTGCTGGTTATTTGTTTATCGACACGACCGCTGACAAAAACCACTCGTTTTTTATTGATTCGGCTGATATCTGTTAAGGCCAATTGGGGAGTGAATGTACCAATTTGCGCCAGGGGTATGCTGTTACCTTGTGGTGATCGAATGCGAATGTTCTGTAGATCAGTCAACTCATTACGTTCATTTTCTGGGTACCTAACTTTTACGCGTATTTCATCACGTCCACGCTGAATGCGTTGCGCCTCAAAACCAAATAGTGCATACCTGATCTGGCGAATAACGTCGGCTTGATTAAGCCCCAGTGATTGTCCTTCTGAATTTAATTCAAACACATATTCCAGGCTGCCTTCATCGTAATTGGTCTTTAAGTCATAAACACCCTGGTATTCGGCTATGGTGTTTTTTAACTCATTGGCTGCCAATGCCAATTCTTGGTAATTACCAGATGACATTTCAATTTGAATGTCGACCCCACTGCCTGGACCCAGTGCATAGATTTCAAGAGATTTAACACCAATGATTTCGCCAATGTATTCTCGCCAGGCATTGACCACATCTTGGCTGGTGTAATCTCGATCTGGATCCACTTCAAGTTGAATATAAGTTTTACTCTTCTGGTCAGTGGTGTTGAAGGCGTAAACAGAGCGAATAGGGGGGTTCTCAGCTCCAAACAGTTCTTTGGCGTTGCTGTTAACTTTAAGAGCAGCTGCTTCAATTTGCTGCGTGGCCAGATTAGTGACTGTGGCACCTACGCTGGTTTGCATTTCTAAATCAGCCACTGAGGTTTCCTGCTCTACATCAGGAAAAAAACTGGTGCGCACCAATCCAGCTGGAATCAAACCAACCGTCAAAATGAACAAAGCCACAAACAATAACAAAGTATTGATTTTGTTTTTGACGGCTTTCATTAATATTGGTGTGTAGCGGTTTTGAATGAAACTTTTTAGACCATTGTCTATGCGTTTCTGAAACCTTTGCCAAGCATTTGTGCTTTTTGTTTGGCTGTTCTTGATTTTTATGTGTGCTAAATGAGCCGGCAAAATCCATTTTGATTCTACCAATGAAAACAACAAACAAAAAATGACCACAGCAGCAATACTGCCTAAGATTTCACCAAACTCTGAACTGATTAAAGTCAACGGGAAAAAGGCTGCGACCGTTGTCAACACCCCAAATGTGGCCGGGACAGCAACTTGTTGAGCTGCTTTGATGGTGGTTTCAATTGGTTGGGGGTCATCCGCGCCTTGTTCTTGTTTGGCACTGTAGATGTTTTCGCCAATCACTATGGCATCATCAACGACTATACCCAACACCACAATAAAACCAAAAGTGGTTAACACATTCAGCGAGTAATCAGAAACTGCTGGGCCCATCAAAAACAAGGCACCCGCAAATGCAATGGGTATGCCAATAGCCACCCAAAAGGCCACTTTGATGTGCAAAAACAAAGTCAACATAATCAAAACCAAGAAAATGCCGGTTAATGCATTGCCTAACATCAAAGACAAACGGTCTCGAATCACATCTGACTCATCATTCCAGATAGCAGTTTCGATGGTTGCTGGGAACCAAGCCTGCTGCTGAATTTCGTTGATTTTAGTTTTAACTGCTTGTGCTGCTTTGGTGATGCTGTCATTGCTGAGCAATTTGATTTGCAGTTGAATTGAGGGCATGCCGTTATACCTCGAGAATGTTTCTCGTTCGGTAAAGCCGTCTTTGATGTTGGCGATGTCTTTTATTTGCAGTACCTTGCCATCAGTGCCTTGGCGCAGCACCAAGCTGCCATAATCTAAACCAAAATAGGCTTGTTCATCGGCTTTGATGTTGATGTTGCGGCTGGAAGTTTTGATGCTACCGCCTGATAAATTAATGGAGTTGGCCTGAATGGCGCTGGCCACATCTTGTAAAGTTAATCCGTATTCCCTGAGTTTTTGCTCGCTGACTTCTATATTGATTTCGTAGTCTTTGGCACCGGTGATATCAATTTTGTTGATTCCCTCTGAGACCAACAACAGGTCACGAACTCGCTCTGCCGTCTGTTTCAAGGTGCGGTGATCGCTGGAGCCAAATAATTCAAGCGATAAAACACTGCGTTCGAACACCTGCTCTTTGATGATGGGCTTTTCTGCCAAATCAGGAAAACTGGTAATGGCATCTACTTTAAGTTTGATGTCATCTTTGAGTGTCTTCAGCTCATAGCCTTCAACCGCTGTGACTCTGACACTGGTTCCACTGCCAGTGACTGAACTGTTGATTTCTTTGATGCCCTCGACACCTTCAATGGCTTCTTCTATTTTAACCGTTACGCCTTCTTCCACTTCTTCAGGCGTGCCGCCAATAAAAGTGACATCAACTGAAACAGAATTTGGTGGAAAAGCTGGAAAAGCTTCGGTTCTGATGTTGGCGGCGGTAAAAAAGCCGGCAACCAGTATAAAAACCATCAATAGATTCGCGGCGACTGGGTTTCGCGTGAACCACGCTATGATGCCAGCTGTTTGTTGATTGGCTGAATTCACGGTGCAGATGCTGGTGATTGCCAATTATCAGTAGTTACTTCCATGCCAGCCAACAGAGAACTGGATGGAGCCACTACCACATCCATTGGGTATTGGAGATTGTGTTCCGTACTCAGGTAAATTTGTCCGTTCGATTTGTAAGCAATGTTTGGTTGGAAAAAAGCGGTTTGTTGGTTTTCGTTAACAAACCAAATACGGCCATCGATGCTCAAAGCTGATTCTGGCAAGGCCAAAAACTGCTGAGCACTTTCAGCTTGTATTTGTAATTGAATAAATTCACCAATCACCAGATTTTGTTCATTTCCATCGACCGCCACAGTGAATGATTGCCAACGGTTTTCATTGTCAATAAAAGGTTCAAACCTGATTTCTTGGTAGATCAAATGGGTGTTTTTGTCTTCGATGAAAAAGCTGATTTTGTCAGCCGCTTTGAGCAACTGGACATGCTTAACATCTAATGAGATTCGCAGCTCTAGTTTTTCATTATTGACCAGCTCTCCCAAAACGCCACCTGCTTGGATGATTTCACCCAAATCAACATTGCGTGATAGGGTAAAGCCATCAAAAGGTGCCTTAATGGAGGCTCTTTGTAAATTTCTTTGTGCCAATTTAAGCTCGTCTTTGGCAGCTGCCAAGTTAGCCTCGGCGTTACGTAATTGAGGTATTCTTAGATTAAACGGACTGGGTTCACGCTCAGGATTGAGTTTTTTCCAATCATTTTTAGCCCGTTCAGATTGCATCTGTTGTTCGATCAGGTTGGCTTCTGCTGCTTTCATGTTGGCTTCGGCTCGTGACAATTGCACCGCATAATCAATGGGGTCAATGATTACCAGTTCATCACCGGCTTTGAATTGGTTCCCAACCAAAAAATCCTCTTTAATCTCAATTACTTTACCCGACACTTCTGCACTTAAAACTGTTTGCCAGCGAGATTTAACAAAACTTTCAGCAGAAATAATAAGTGGGTGGACTGCGGGAGCGACTGTGGTGACCGGTAAAGTAATCGCATCTTTTGTGGTGGCTGTATTGGTGGCAGGCCTGGGTTTGTTTTTGACCAAGATAAAAACCACCATGATGGCTAGCAAGATGGCCAATGGCCCAATTAATTTTTTTAGCATTAATTTACGCGCTGTCTGAATTAGCAGGATTATATGCTGCTTTGGTGAAAATAATGTGATTCACAATAAACTGACATTTTGATGCTAAAATCGCTCTACTAAATTTACCAGCGGAGTTCTTTAATGCGATCAATGTTCAATTTCAAACAATCCAGCAGTCAGTGGCTGTTGCTTACTTTTTTCAGCGTTATTGCTTTATCGGTCAGTGCCAATGATGCCACCAAGTTGTTGCGTTACGCAGACATACATCAAGATCACGTGACTTTTGTTTACGCTGGTGACATTTATACTGCCAACATCAAAAGCGGTGAGGCCAAGCGTTTGACATCATTCGATGGTTTCGAGGCATTTCCAAAGTTTTCAAGAGATGGTAAGCGCATCGCATTCTCCGCCGAGTACACCGGCTCAAGACAGGTTTTTGTGATGGATATGGACGGCAGTAACCTGCAACAACTGACCTGGTATAATGATGTCGGACCGATGCCACCACGTGGCGGTTTTGATTACCGCATCTTAGATTGGACACCTGATAACAAGCACATATTGGTCAAAGCCAACCGCCTGCCATGGGGTGTACGAACCGGACAACCTTATTTGGTTCCTGCCGATGGCGGCATGGAAGCACCTTTGGCTGTGCCAGAAACAGGTGGTGGCATGCTGTCACCAGATGGCAATAAATATGTATATACCCCCATTGATCGAGAGTTCAGAACTTGGAAACGTTACCGGGGCGGTCGTGCACAGGATGTTTGGATTTATGATTTGCAAGAAAACAGCAGCCAACGAATAACCACCCATGCAGCGACAGATCACCAACCCGTATGGATTGGAGATGACATCTACTTCATCAGTGACCGTGATTATCACTTGAATCTGTACAAATATGTGGCAGATGGCGAACCGCAAAAAGTCACTCATCATGACCAATTTGATGCCTTGTGGCCTTCTGCTGGCCCAGCCGCCATTGTTTATGAGAACGGTGGTCATTTGTGGCGCTTTGATCCTGTTTCATCGACCACCGAACAATTATCTATACAAATCACAGCAAACGCCGAAAATCTTCTTGCTGAACGTAAAAATGTTAAAGACTACATCGACTCTATGGCGATTTCTCCTGAGGGCAAAAGGGTAGCAATTGCGGCCCGTGGCGAAGTATTCTCTGTGCCTGCCCAAAAAGGTGAAATAAGAAACATCAGCAATACCCCCAGTGCCCGTGAGATTGATGTGGCTTGGTCACCAAATGGCTCACACATTGCTTATTTGAGCGATGCCACGGGTGAATATGAAGTGTATGTCCAAGATGTAAAATCGGGCAATGTCACACAAATAACCGATGATGGTGGTGTTTGGCGTTACCCTCCTGTGTGGTCACCTGACAGCAAAAAGATTGCGTACAGTGACACCAATCAAACCCTTTGGAGTGTTGATGTTAAGAGTAAAAAAATCCGAAAACTTGACCGTTCAACCCGCAATGACATAGATGATTTTTCATGGTCGCCAGACAGTCAGTGGCTGGTCTACACCAAAACAGAAGTCAGTGGTTTCAGTTCTATTTTTGTCTACGGTTTCAAAGACGGTTCAGTCAAGCGATTAACCAGTAAGGCATTCAACGATTTCTCTCCCGTATTCGACCCCAATGGACATTATTTGTTCTTTTTATCCAACCGTGATTACAATTTGTCCTTCAGTAGTTATGAGTTCAATTACCTTTACCATCAGGCCACTCGCGTATATGCCGCGCCTCTGAATGATGCTGTACCAGCGCTTTATCCATTTGAAGATGATGGCATCACAACATCCAACGAAAAAGAAGATGAGGATGCAGCTGAAACGGTTGTGGTTAATTTGCAGGTAGAAGGTTTCAATCAAAGGGTCAGGGCTTTGCCGGGCAATGCCAGTAATTATAACAACATCCAAACCAACGGTGATGCTGTTTTTGTGGTTGAAAACGGTGCCAACGGGAATGCCATCAAAATGATTGACCTGAGCAAAGATGAGGCACCAAAAACAGTCTTGGCGGATTCTGGAAATTACCTATTGAGTGCCGATGGAAAACACATGCTGGTGCAGAAACAAGGCAAATATGCGGTAATTGAAGCCAAAGCAGAACAAAAGCTAAAAGATCGACACTTGGATCTGAAGAACCTCACTTTGAAGATTGATCCAACCACCGAGTGGCGTCAAATGTATACTGATGCATGGCGCATATTACGTGACTGGTTCTATGATCCAGGCATGCATGGCATGGATTGGCAGGCTATACACGATAAGTACTTGCCACTGGCCAAAGCGGCTACCCACCGCACCGACTTGGATTATGTGTTTGGTGAGATTGCAGGTGAAATGAATGCAGGTCATATCTATGTTAACTCTGGAGATCAACCGACTGTAAAAAGACAGCAAAACGGTTTGTTGGGGGCTGAATTCAAAAAGCATAAGAGTGGTTATTTTGAAATAACCCACATTTTCAAAGGTGAAAACTGGACGCCCAATAGACGCTCACCATTGACCGAAGCTGGCGTCAACGCCGAAGTAGGGGATTTCATAATCGCCATCAATGGTAAAAGCACTAAAAATGTGGCCAACATTTATCAGTTGTTAGAACACACCGTCGGCAGAACAGTCAGCATAGATATCAACAACAAAGCCCAAAGCAAAGGCTCAAGACAAGTACACGTTAAGCCCATCGCATCTGAGAGCCAATTGCGTTATTTTAATTGGGTTGAATCAAGACGTGCCATGGTGGATAAATTGTCTGACGGCAGAATAGGTTATGTGCATTTGCCCAATACTGCAGTTGATGGTAACCGTGAATTATTCAAACAACTGCTGCCACAGATCAACAAAGACGCGCTGATTATTGATGACCGTTATAACGGTGGTGGCTTCATTCCAGATCGCATGATAGAAATCCTATCACGCACCACTATGAACTATTGGAAACGCCGCGGTTTGGACTTAGACAGCAATGCCACCCCATTGATCGCCCATGATGGTCCTAAAGTGATGTTAACCAATGGCCAATCAAGTTCAGGTGGTGATGCGCTACCGTATTATTTCCGCAAGGCAGGTCTGGGTAAGATCATCGGCACCCGCACCTGGGGTGGACTGATTGGTATCAGTGGCAACCCATCCTTGGCCGATGGCGGCTCTATTTTGGCCTCTACTTTCCGCTTTATGGATACCGAAGGTAACTGGGCAGTAGAAAATGAAGGTGTGACACCTGACATTGAAGTCATCGATCGTCCTGAGCTGGTCGCAGCAGGTCGTGATCCATCGCTAGAAAGGGGTGTTGAGGAACTGTTAAAAGACTTGCAAGAAAACCCAAGAAAATTGATCAAATCACCACCAGCGCCAACTGAGTTTTGATTCAGCTGTGATTAATTAATAGTTTGTTATAATACAGCGCTTTCAACCAGGAGCGCTGTATGAGTGACAAATTAAAAAGTCATGGGCGGCGGAATTGGGTTGCTAAAGCGGCTATCATGAAAAAAGGTGGCGCCCACGTCAAGTCCAATAAAGCCAAACGACAAAAGGACAAACAAGCCTTTAAACGTAAAATCAGAGCCGAGCAATTCGGCTCTTTTTTATTGTGTTGAAACTGTCATTTACTCACACAAATTTTATCTGAAATTTTCTAGAATTCTTCTCAATCAAAAGTTACCCATAACCTTGACTGAAACCAGACTCAACACCATCAAACACTTGTACCAAGAACGGCGGCGTATCAAGCGTGAATTGCGTCAAATAAAAGACAATAACCCAACAAGGTATAAAAGCTTGTTGAAATTACTGCGCTTCAATCAAAAGTGTATTCTGGTTTGGCGCTGATATATTTAGTTTGATTTAATACCACTTTCGAGCAACGTTTAATTAACAAAACTTTCTTATTGTTTGCAAAATCATCGGCTAAGCTTTAATTTTTTGGAGCTTACACATGTCATACCAACCTTTATTATTCGTTTTATTAATGATTTCTACCACCGCTTGTAGCCAGTCAAAACCATCCCGGCCTGAGCCCAAAATCACCACTAACATCACTGCCAGCGGCCTAAAACAATTTCAAGTGATGATGCCAGCCGGAGGTGGAGAGGCCAGAAAAAGATCAAAACAACGTCCTGATTTACGAGACGGCTCTGCTTCTCGCAATGATAAAAAGAGACGCAGCAGAATGGATAATAAACAAAATCTGAAGCATATAATCCAGAGGGTGATGGAGAAAGATGGTTTTTGTACCGAAGGCTTTATGGAGGTGGATCGCTACTCAGAAGGAGGAACCATGTATTTTCGAGGACAATGCAACGAAATCGTTGATGTTTCAAACAACTAGTACATAAGATCTTTGGTGATTTAAACAGATGTCCTGAGGCCATAACAGTAATGGTTTCTATAGGCCTCAGGATTTTTCGCTCACGGTATTTAGCCAAGCTGGCCTGTCAACACAATAAAAAGAGTTCTGATCACTGCTTTGTTACCTGGCTGCGATAGCTGGTTGAATCAATCACCCACTTCAGTCATGGCCATGATGTTATAACCTGCATCGACATAGGTGATTTCACCAGTGATGCCATTGGCCCAATCAGAACTCAAAAATGCGGCTACTTTGGCCACATCTTCCTGCGTGACGTTGCGCTTCAAAGGCGCGGCTTTGGCCACATGGTCTAACATCGACTTGAAATTACCAATACCAGATGCTGCCAATGTTTTGATGGGCCCAGCAGAGATACCATTGACTCGGATGCCATCTGCACCCAAAGCATGTGCCATGTAGCGCACATTGGCCTCTAACGCTGCCTTAGCCACACCCATGACGTTGTAATTAGTCATGGCCCTTACTGCGCCTAAGTAAGTCAGGGTAAGTAATGAGGCGTCTCGCCCTTGCATCATTTCACGTCCAGCTTTACCCAAAGCTGCAAAGCTATAAGAACTGGTATCCATAGCAATGCGGTAGCCTTCGCGTGTCAAGTTATCTAGGTAAGTGCCTTGCAGTAATTCTCTGGGTGCAAAACCCACCGAATGAACGATGATGTCCAGTCCATCCCATTCTTTTTTCAGTTCGGTAAAAACATCTTCAATTTGTTGGTCAGAATTTACATCGCACGGCAGTACGATGTCAGAATTGGTTGCAGCAGCGATTTTATCTACACGCTTCTTAAGTTTGTCATCAAGATAAGTGAAGGCCAATTCTGCACCTTGTTGATGCATGAACTCGGCAGTACTCCAAGCAATAGAACGATTACTGGCCACGCCAACTATCAGTGCCTTTTTACCAGCTAAAATTCCCATGATACTTCCTCAATTAATGAAGCACCTATCTTACTTTCTTTGCCAGTACTTGACCAGCTATGTGATTGAAATCACTTATTTTTCAAACGTTAGTTTGAAATCCACCAGTGAAGCATAATCAATGCTCAAGAGGCCCGCAATCTGGGTTAACTTATTGATACCATCATCCATGCCAAAGTCTTTGGTGTTAATGGCAATCGGCTCGTAATTCACCACCACCAAACGACCCTCGACCATTTGCGCCATGACCTGAGCTTTCATGGTTCTCGTTTGGCCATGTAAATTAAGGGTGAAAGGCAGTTCAACCTTTTGGTTCAGTTCAATACCAGTCGGTATCGAAGCACTGACTGTTGCGCTGGGGTATTGATCTGTTTTAAATAAAATATTGCGCATGCGCTCATCACGAATCGGTATCATGGTATCGACTGACTCCAAATCCACTGCCAAAACCATGTCGCTGTTTGAATCGATGCTGCCTTGGCCGAATTGCAGTTTGTGTTCTTCAGTGATGGTTTTGTTTTTGGTGCTGATGAAAGTTAAGGTGCTTGAGTCTGTTACCAGTTGCCATTGATGACCCATAAAGGCTTTATCAACTGCCGTTTTGTTGCTTTGTTTTTGACAAGCCACCACAGCAAATAAAGACAATATTAAGGTCAAATTTTTGATTGATTCAGTTATTTGCTTCATCTTCTTGCTCCGCTGTTAAGTTAACTTGGGTTACCTTTGCCAGTACACCAAACTGTTGGTGGTCAAAATAGTGCCACTCCTCGAGGTTGATGCGCCTTTGTTGGGATATTTCATAAACCAATGATTCGCCCATGGCATTGATCCTATACAAATTTAATTTTACATGCAGGTGAGTGAATCTTTGTTCAGAAAAAGCCACTTGACCATCGATTGTGAAGTCGTCAGGAACACTGGCATTTTGCTCAAATAATGTGGATTGAACCGCATCATTTGGAGTTAAATCATCACCAAAGGAAAGCTGTTCATTGGCTGCCTCATCTGCCGTTTGTTCAAGGGGGATTGTACTCACTTCAACATAAGTAGGTGCGGTGAATGATGAAGCGGGTTGTCGCCACTTTTGTCTCAGTAGCACTTGATTGCTTGGGTTAACCATGAGTTGATCAATGATTGGATGGTTGAGGCTGTTATCCAACACCAACCAGCTTAATACATTAACTGCTTGGCTTTGCTCTTCAATCGGTACCTGCCAATTTTCATCTTGTTTATCAACAGCCGGTTCTTCGGGTTCTGGGTATTGAATCAAATCAGTCTCTTCATCCCATACAGGCAGTTGCAAAGCATCAGCTGTTTTCAATGATGGAGCCTGCTTAAACTGTTCAGCGGCTGGTTGTGATAATTGGCGAGCAAAGACAATTAATTCGACATCATAAATGGCATCATCCTGCGTGAGTTCCAAGTAACCTTGTGCTGCCACAGAATGCGTCAGATTCATTAATAAAAAGCTGAATAGTGTTGTGTATGTTTTCATGCTTGCAGTATATCAAATAAATGATGAATTGCATCTATACGCTCTGATGCTTGCATGAATTCACCACTGTAGCGTAAGCCATCATTAGGTAAAGGCCTGAACGTATCAGGTTTTTTCTGCACCAGTTGAATCAAACGGGCATAAAACTCTGGACTGTGTTGGTTGAACTTAATATCTGCATAGTCCTCATTCATGACGATGGATTTGATGTTGTGTGATTTGGCTTTGTGTTTGATTCTCAATACATGAAACAGGTTTTCAGTTTGTTCAGGTAACGGGCCAAAGCGATCAACCAGCTCAACCTTCAGGTCATCCAATTCCGATGGGTCTTTGAAATTGTTCATTCTCTTATAAAAGGTCAGGCGAGTATACACATCGAACATGTAATCATCAGGAATCAAGCTTGGGATATTCAATTCAATTTCTATGTGATCATAGGGATCATCTAAAACATCTATGTCTTCACCATTTTTCAAAGCCGTTACTGCCCGATCCAGCATGTCACAATAAAGGCTGAAACCAATACTTTGTATTTGACCGCTTTGTTCTTCACCCAGTAATTCGCCACTGCCCCTGATTTCCATGTCATGTGTGGCCAGAGTAAATCCAGCCCCTAAATCTTCAAGAGATTCAATGGCTTCCAGTCTTTTCTTAGCGTCTTTTGATATGGCTTTCCAACTGGGTATGATCATGTAAGCAAAAGCTTTGTGGTGAGAACGTCCCACCCGACCGCGCAATTGATGCAATTGTGCCAAGCCCAATTTATCAGCTCGGTTGATGATGATGGTATTGGCACTTGGAATATCAATACCCGATTCAATAATGGTGGTACATACCAAAATGTTAAAGCGCTGTTTGTAGAAATCAACCATCACTTCCTGCAGTTCTTTTTCATTCATTTGGCCGTGCGCCACCCGCACTCGGGCGCTGGGGTTTATTTTTTGAATGCTTTCAGCCATTTGTTCAATGGTTTGAACTTCGTTGTGAAGGAAATAGACTTGTCCGCCACGTTGAATTTCTCGGGTACAAGCCTCATTGATGATGCTGTTTTGCCACTCAACGACCTGGGTTTTAATCGCCAGTCTGGCCTTGGGTGGGGTGGCAATGATTGATAAATCACGCAGACCAGATAAAGCGCTGTTCAGTGTCCTTGGAATAGGGGTGGCCGTGAGCGTTAAGAAATCGGCGTCGGCTTTCAGCTTTTTCAATTGGTCTTTCTGTTTGACTCCAAAACGATGCTCTTCATCAATGATAACCAATCCCAGATTTTTAAACTTAATGCCTTTTTGAATCAGTTTATGGGTACCAATGACTACATCGGCTTGGCCACTTTCACATGCAGCTAATATGTTTTTGGTGTTTTTGCTGCTGACAAAACGCGACAACAACTCAACTTTAACTGGAAAGGGCGCAAAACGATCAACAAAATTATCATAGTGCTGCTGAGCCAAGAGCGTGGTTGGAACCAACAAAACCACCTGTTTGCCTTCATTGGCGGCAATGAAGGCCGCACGCAAGGCAATTTCGGTTTTACCAAATCCCACATCACCACAAACCACTCGATCCATGTGGGTTTTGGCTTGCATGTCCTTGATGACGGCATTGATGGCATTTTGTTGGTCTTCGGTCTCATCAAAAGGAAAGCCATCACAGAATTGTTGAAAGTCATCGGCACTAACTTGCATTGCTTGACCACCGGCTGCTTCACGTTTGGCGTAAAGAGACAACAATTCTGCCGCCACGTCTTTGACTTTCTTAGCGGCTTTTTGTTTGGCTTTTTCCCAAACTTCAGAACCTAACTTGTGCCATGGTGCATTCTCTTCACTGGCCCCTGAGTAGCGAGAGACTAAATGTAATGATGACACCGGTACAAACAACTTATCACCCCCAAAATACTCAACTTCTAAATATTCTGCTTCGCCCTCATAATCCATGGTCTTTAAACCACGGTAGCGGCCCACACCATGATCAATGTGTACAATCGGCGAATCCAGGTGAAGGTCAGTCAAGTTGTTTATGATGTCTTCTGGGTTGGCTTTGTATTTTTTTACTTTTTGGTTGCGGGTGACTCGTTTACCAAACAGACAGCCTTCATCCAAAACTTGTATGTCCAGTTTTTTCAGGTAAACACCGTTCTCAATGGGTGCAATGGTGATGGCACGGTTCAAGTCGCTGTCTAAAAATTCATTGATGCTGCTGACTGTTGTGAATTTTTTATTGGCCCCTTTTAATTTATCAGCAATCAGTTCTTGCCTGCCCAGGGAATCCGCTGCAATCAATAATCGGCCAGGTTGTGAATCGGTAAAAGCAGGCAGTGATTGATGTAATTCTTGATTAAAACGATGGGGCAGTTGGGTGTCAATGGCATGGATATCATGTTCAGCATTGGCAGTTTGATTAACCCATATGTTCTGTTTTTGGTTTATTTGAGCCAATGTGTCATCAGCTGAGAGGTAAATTTTAGTAGGTGCCAGGATGGGACGTTGTAAATCATGCCGCCGTTCTTCATAGCGTGCATGAATCTGTTTTTCCCAAGTATTCAAAACCGGCGTGGTTTGGTTACAATGGATGAACGTGGTTGCTTCAGGCAAGTAATCAAATATATCAGCCATTTCGCGATGAAACATCGGCAGATATTGTTCGATACCAGAAAATTTGATTGATTTTCTGATGTCTTGGTACAAGGTGTTTTTGCGGGTATCAACATCAAACCACTCACGAAAGCGACTCAAAAACAATTCTCTGGCTGCATCATCGAAAGGAAATTCGTTGGCTGGCATCACTTGAATTTTGTCGGTCTTATTAATGGTCAGCTGGGTATCGGTATCAAAGATGCGAATGCTTTCAATCTCATCATCGAACAACTCGATTCGAAAGGCCTCATGCCCACCCATAGGATACAAATCCAGCACCCCACCTCGCACCACAAATTCACCAGCTTCACGCACTTCATTGACGTGGATGTAACCGTTTTTCTCAAACAAGGCACGCCATCGATGCAAATCAAACTGATCACCCAACTTCAAATTAAGGCTGCGGCCCACAATGAAATCTTTGTTTGGTACTTTTTGCATCAGGTTTTGTGCAGGCATGATGACCACAGCATTTTGTTTGACCGTTGAAATATCGGCCAAGAACTTCATCCGTTCTGAGACAATCTCAGGATTCGGTGAAAATACATCGTAGGGCAGGGTGTCCCAAATTGGAAAATGCAGTACTGTGGCTGCCTGGTCTTCACTACACAACTGAATTTCCTGTTCCAATAACCGGCTGTGGTGCACTGAGTCGGTCAATACCACAATCAAGCCAGAATGATTTTGGTGGAATTCATTGATAGCAATGGCCAAACCCAAGCCTTTGATGCCTTGCCAGTGTTGGTTGTTGTTGAGGTTTTTTGTTGATGGTATCAGCATCGAATTGTTAGATTCTTAAAGCGCGGCATTGTAGCAGTTTTTGCTTGGGCTTGATGTGAGATGGTGATAAATACAATAAACCTATCAAGACAACATTCGACAGGCATTTATTCCCAAGCTCATTCTGATAGTGATAACATGCAGCTTATGAAAAGCAGAAAAAACACAGTAATCACTGGGGCCAGTTCAGGCTTGGGCATGGAAATGGCCAGACAATACGCCAAACAGGGTAAAAACTTGGGCATTTGTGCACGTCGTGTTAATAATTTAAGCGCATTGAAAGACGAGCTGTTAACAATTAATCCTGATATTCAAGTTGAGGTTTTGGCTCTGGATGTCAATGACCACGAACAGGTATTCGAAGTATTTAAGCAGTTTAAAACAGCTTTTGGCCAAATTGATCGAATCATATTAAATGCCGGCATGGGCAAAGGGGCCAGCATAGGCACTGGCTTTTTCCACGCCAATAAACAAACCGCTGAAACCAACTTTGTGGCATTGTTGGCACAAGCAGAAGCGACTTTGGAAATCATGCGAGCACAAGGCCATGGGCATTTGGTGGCGATTTCTTCGATCAGTGGCTACCGTGGCTACCGCCGGGCCTTAAATGTATATGCAGCCACCAAAGCTGCGGTTACCAACCTGTGTGAAGGGATGTACATTGATTTAATGGGTACCGACATAAAAGTCAGTTGTGTGCATCCGGGGTTCATTCGCAGTGAAATCAATGAAAAGGTCAAGAAGGCACCTTTTATGGTTGATACTGAAACGGGCGTCAAAGCCATGATCAAAGCGATTGAAAAAGAAAAATTGAACAGCCACGTTCCGATTTGGCCTTGGGCATTTTTGCGCTATATTTTTCCTATTCTTCCCAGGTCATTAATCAGAAAAATGTCATGAATAAGAGTTGTTATTAGAACTAAACAATCGATTGTTTGCTGATTTCATATCAGAACGTTAAGCTGATACCGAATATTTTGTTGCAAACGTTGCAATACCACCAGTAAACAAGTAAAATCCGCGAACTTTTCCTTGCTGCACCAGTGTTTTTGTCCATTGGGTGGCATATTTTAACCGTAAGGAGTTACATATGAGACATTATGAAATTGTGATGTTGGTTCATCCGGACCAATCTGAGCAGTTGCCAGCCATGATCGAAAGATACAGTGGCATGGTAACTAATGGTGGCGGTACCGTTCACCGTTCTGAAGACTGGGGTCGTCGCCAGTTGGCTTATTCTATTGAACGTCTGCACAAAGCACACTATTACTTATTGAACATTGAATGTTCACAAGAAGTATTGGATGAAATTGTTGATGCATTTCGTTTCAACGATGCCATCTTGCGTCACATGGTGTTGGGCAGAAAAGAAGCCGACACAGCTGATTCACCTTTGAAAAAAGCCGAAGATGAAAAAGCTAAGAAAGTCACTGAAGCAGATGTAAAAGCCGTAGAAGCCAAAGAAGAAGCAGCAAAGGAAGAAGCTGCAAAAGAGGCAACTGAAGCAAAAACTGAAGAAACAGCAACTGAGGAGTAATTAACATGGCCAAACCACAAAGAAGAAGACGCCCAGCGCAAAGAATCATCAGCCGCAACTGTAAATTCACCGCTGCCGGTATCAAAGAAGTTGATTACAAAGATTTAGACATGTTGAAACAGTTCATTACTGAAACAGGTAAAATCATTCCTAGTCGCATCACTGGAACCAAAGCCAAATACCAAAGACAGTTATCAACTGCGGTAAAACGTGCCCGTTACTTGGCACTGGTACCATACTGTGACCAACACGGTAAATAAAGGAGACTATCATGCAAGTAATTTTATTGAATAGGGTTCAAAACTTAGGTGACTTAGGTGAAATCGTTAACGTTAAAAACGGTTATGCCAGAAACTACCTGATTCCTCAAAAATTAGCTTCACGTGCAACTGAAGATAACATCAAAGCATTTGAAGCACAAAAAGCCGAGTTGGTTGCCAAAGCCAATGAGTCAAGAGCTGCTGCAGAAGCCAGAGCCGAGTCAATCAATGGCCTGAGCATCACCATCACTGCCAATGCCAGCCCAGAAGGTCATTTATATGGTTCTGTGGGTCCTCGTGAAATTTCTGAGAAATTAACCGAAAGTGGCTACCCAGTAGATGCATCTGAAGTGATTCAGTCTGAAGGTGCTTTCAAAGATGTGGGTGAATATGAAGTTAAATTGATTCTTCACGCTGATGTAGAAGCTGACTTTACACTGACGGTTGAAGCCGAAGAAGAAGAAGCTTAAATCTACTCAGAAATAAGACTTAAGAAAGCCGATTAATTGTTATAATCGGCTTTTTTTGTGCCATAATTAAATTCACTTTAAACAACAATGAATGACATCCGTCCCGTAAGAAACAGCAACGACCAGGTTGAAAACCTGAAAGTCCCACCACATGCTATTGAAGCTGAAAAAGCAGTTTTAGGTGGTTTGTTGATTGTGGCCAGTGCTTGGGACCGAGTAGCAAGTAAAATTGGTGAAGAAGATTTTTACCAAAAAAACCACCAACACATCTTTAAAGCCATCGCTTATATCAATGAAAACCAACAAGCTTGTGACGTGGTCACTGTCAGTGATTGGTTAGAGGCTCATGGATTAACCGATAAATCCGGTGGTCTAGACTATCTGGCTGATTTAGCAGCCAACACGCCAGGGGCATCTAATGTCGAGGCATACGCTAAAATAGTACGCGAAAAATCGGTACTGAGACAATTGATTCAAATTGGTAATGAGTTGGCAGAAAGCGCATTCAATCCTGAGGCGCAAACGGCTGATGAATTGATTGAAGAAGCAGAAAAATTGGTTTTTCAAATCCGCGAACAAACCCTTAAGTCACAATCTGGTTTCCATGACATCAAAGACGTGTTGAAGGAAACCATCCAAAACATCGAGCTGTTATCTGAAAATGAGGGTGACATCACCGGTTTGCCTTATGGTTGGACCGATTTAGATAAGAAAACGGCTGGGTTACAACGATCAGATTTGGTCATTGTGGCTGGAAGACCAGCCATGGGTAAAACATCATTTGCAATGAATATCGCCGAACGTGCTGCCATCACGGGTTCATCTGTCGCTATTTTCAGTATGGAGATGGCAGCCCATCAATTGGTTATGAGGATGTTTTCCTCACTGTCACAAATCAATCAAGGTGATTTAAAGCGTGGCAAGTTGAAAGACAATGACTGGCCAAAACTGGGGCAAACCACCCAGTTGTTAAACCAAGCCAAATTACATATCGATGATCAACCCGCCTTGAGCCCGAATGAAATCATGTCGCGCTGTCGCCGCTTGAAGAATCGTGAGGGCTTGGATTTAATCGTCATCGATTACCTGCAGTTGATGCAAGTCAAAGGTAAAACTGAAAACCGAGCCAATGAAATCTCAGAAATTTCAAGGAACCTCAAAGCCATGGCCAAAGAATTGGACGTGCCGGTCATCGCTTTATCACAGCTGAATCGCTCTTTGGAACAACGACCCAATAAAAGACCCGTGATGTCTGATTTAAGGGAATCAGGAGCCATTGAACAAGATGCAGATTTAATCATTTTCATCTACCGAGATGAGGTATATAACCCGGACTCCAACGACAAAGGCAAGGCTGAAATCATTCTGGGTAAACACCGTAATGGCTCAATTGGTACGGTTAATTTAACCTTTAGGGGGCAGTTCACTCGTTTTGATAATTATGAAAACGACATCATGTTGGATGAGAGTAATCCCGCGTTTCACTGATCATGTCAAAACAGCCTGAGCCTGATACAAGCACTTTCCGAGAACGCGGCACCCAAGCTGTTATCACCCCAAGTAACATCACCAAAAACCTCAACACACTGAAACAAAGCCACCCAGGAAAGACCATCGCTGTGATTAAGGCCAATGCTTATGGGCACGGTGTTGATCTGGCTGTTCCAGCACTGGCTGCAGCCGATGCCTTCGCGGTGGCTGCCATCACTGAGGCACAAAAATTACGCTCACTATCAACTGACAAAAGAATCATTTTATTGGAAGGTGTTTTTAATCAAGCAGAATTAATCATGGCACAGCAACAACAATTTGATGTTGTGGTTCACCAAGATTATCAACTTGATATACTCAAGGATGCCCACCCAAACACGTCATTGGATGTTTGGTTAAAAATAGATACGGGCATGAATCGGCTCGGTTTTGATATCACTGAACTGGATACAAAGCTCAGAGAGCTGCAAGCCATGCCTGTGGTTAAGCAAATCAGGTTGATGTCGCATTTTGCCTCATCTGATGATAAAAGTTGTACACAGACTCAACAGCAGTTGTCATTGAATCAACACCTTAAATCCAAAGGTTTTGAGTATTCATTCAGCAACACTGCTGCAGTTTTGAACCAGATCTCAGATCCACATGAGTGGGTCAGGGTGGGTTTGGGCTTGTTCGGTATTTCGCCATTACCTGCACCCCATTTTGCTGCATCTTTTAACTTAGCACCTGCCATGCATTTGTCTGCCAATGTGATTGCCACTAAACACATCCCTAAAGGCGCTCAAGTAGGGTACTGTGCCACCTATACCGCCCCTGAAGACATGCGAATTGCCATTGTAGGTATTGGTTATGCCGACGGTTACCCTTGGTCACATTTGAGCAGTTCAGTGTTGATTAAAAACCAGCTGGTTGCCGTCCTTGGGCGAGTATCAATGGACATGATTGCCATAGATGTCTCAAAATTTAATGAACCACTCACAGGTGAAGAGGTGACCATTTGGGGTGAAGGTTTGCCTGTTGAACAAGTGGCAAGTGATCTAGAAATGATTCCCTATGCCTTGGTTTGTGGGGTAACTCAAAGAGTTAAATATTATGTTAATCAATAAGATATCGAGTTATTTTAAACAACAAGTTAAATCAGATGAATGGCCTGCTTTATTGTGGTCATTTCTATATTTTGTATTTTTATTAACAGGTTATTTTATCTTGCGACCCATCAGGGAAGAGATGGGAGTCACTGCAGGCCCTGAGAATTACGGCTGGCTGTTTTTAACCACATTTATAGTGATGCTGCTGATACAACCTTTCTACGGCAAAGTTGTTTCCAGATACTCACGCAAACAATTCATTCCAATTGTATACGGCTTCTTCGGCTTGATGATCCTGTTGTTGTGGTCCTTGTTTCATTACGTGGGTAAGGAAAGTGTGCTGCTGGCACGGGTGTTTTTCGTCTTCGTGAGTGTATATAACTTGTTCATTGTCTCCATTTTTTGGAGTTTTATGGCAGATGTCTATAACAAAGAACAAGGCAAGCGGTTGTTTGGTGTGATTGCAGCTGGTGGCAGTACCGGCGGCATTTTAGGTGGCTTGATAACCAGCCAATTGGTTCATCACTTGGGGACGATTAACTTATTATTGGTGTCTTTTTCGTTTCTGATGTTGTGTATTTATGCGGTTTTTAGGGTCAGGCGCTTTGCCACTGATTCTACCATCAACCAAGAAGCACCTCTGGGCGGCAGCGCCATTGAGGGTATTAAACTCTTGATTGATTCAAGGTTTCTACAACAAATTGCCTTGATGACTGTGATTGCCGTAATCATAGGCTCTATCTTTTACTACTTACAAGGTGAATATGTCAGGCAGTTTTTTCCAGAGCGAGACCAAAGAACTTATGTGTTCGCCAACATCAACACCATCACCAACTTCATGACCTTGTTTTTCCAATTGATTTTGATTCCCTGGTTATTACAGCGCGTGGCCATTCATAAGATTTTGGGTATATTCCCATGCATGATGATATTGGCTTTGACCTTGTTTGGTCTGATGCCGATGTTATACGTGGTATTAGGAGCTATTATCTTTCAGCGCAGTGGTGCCTACGGCATCATGAAGCCACCCACAGATTGGTTATTTACTGGCTTGCCCGATAACATCAAATACAAGTTCAAAAACTTCCTAGATACAGTGGTCTACAGAGGTGGCGATGTATTCGCGCAACTGATATTGGTTAATTACGTATTCATTTCAGAAAGTTCATTGTTGCATTGGTTGGAGAATAAATTCAATTTCGATATCAATGATGTACTGGCTTTAACTGTATTTGGCGTCATACTTAGTGTGGTGTGGCTGTGGAATGCCGTAACCGTTGGTAAAATGGCTGTTAAAAAGTTTGCCGAGTATGAACGCATCAGTTAACCGTTTTCACACCCACTTAACTCATTAAATACTATTATTACTCCGCTATTTGTAGTATATATTTATAACAATCAGACAGTTAGCTAAGCGCAAGCTGACTGAAGGTTGTATTGAATCATGTGTTACATATTTTATGGGTGGGTTATGGATAGCGCCCACCATGTCTTTTTATAGCCAATCATTTTCCTGAGGGGGACAATGCAATTGGTATTATTTTAAATACTGGAGATGATGAATGAAATTTAAATCAATCAAAGGGTTGACTGGGTGTGTGTTGATGGCATTGGGCGTGCAAGCTCAAGCCAATGAAACAATCATGACCAACAACCAACTCAGTGCACCGGCCAAGGTGTTCTACAACGAGTCACAAATTCCCAGCATAACAGCTGCTACTGAGAAAGATGCTGCTTTTGTGATGGGTTATTTACACGCCAAAGACCGACTTTTTCAAATGGATTACACCCGCAAGATTGCGCAAGGCAAGTTGTCAGAATTGGTCGGTGTAGCTGGATTATCAAACGACATTCAGTTCAGAACAATTGGTTTTGAACGGGCAGCCAGGGTTTCTCTACCGGCTTTGTCAGCACAAAGCCAAGGCATGCTCAAAGCTTACGCTGATGGGGTCAATGCCTGGTTAGCGAATAATCCACTGCCGATTGAATACAGTGGCCTTGAAGTCACGGAGATTGATCCTTGGTTACCGATTCATTCAGTGGCCATTGCCAAAGTATTGGCTTTTCAACTCTCCAATGATTTGAATGAGATTGATGCATCCATCGCCATTGGCACTTTCCAACAAGTGGGTGCCGCAGCTGGCTTTGATGGTACGGCATTGTTTATGGAAGATTTATACCGTGCGGCACCACCTGATGATCGCGTCAGTGTACCGGGATTTTTGGCCTCAATTGGTGGTGCTGGACAACCGAACAAGTCTTTGAAAGAAGCCATAGGCGATTTCAGCCTCAATCTGACTGATGTTGAAATGAATTTATTAAAAAGCATCAAAAACAATTGGGACAGCTCAGCAGTCACCAAAGCATTGAAAAATGATGGTAACTCAGACAAGGGTTCTAATGTTTGGGTCATAGCAGGTGATAAATCAGTAGGTGGCAGTCCATTGATCGCCAATGACCCCCATTTGGCATTGGATTACCCATCCACCTTTTATCCTGCACACATGGCTGCAGATACTGGCTTGAACGTGGCGGGTGTGGGTTTCCCAGGTGCACCTGTGATGGCTCAGGGCTGTAATGAGGCCTTATGCTGGGGCAGTACCGTGAATCCAGTTGATGAGACTGATTTTTTCTTTGAATCGATTAAAGTCAATTCCTTTGGGGTGCCTTCACACACCGTTTACCAAGGTCAGGAAGAACCATTGATTTGGGTGTTCCAGACATACAACGCCAATGTCATAGGCGATGGCATCATGAACAACATTGAACGCCAGGAAGTGGGTTATACCTCAGGTGGTCTGACATTTCTGGTACCACGCAGAAATTTCGGCCCCATCTTAGATGTGGACACCGCCAATGCTCAGGCCGTGTCTATGCAATACACCATGTATGGCCCCACCAAAGAAATCGAAGCATTTTTTGATATGGCTCGTGCTCAAGACATCAATGAATTCAAAACCGCATTAACCAAATTCGATGTGGGCTCACAAAATTTTGGTGTGGTTGATACCGCTGGAAACATTGGTTATTTCACCGGTGCCGAGGTACCTTTACGAGAAGACTTACAAAACATGATGCAACCTGATGGCACGCCACCGATGTTCATCAGGGATGGCACCGGCACCTTCAAACATGATTGGTTACCAGTTGAGACGGCTGACATGAATCAGGCTACCAATGCAGCAGTGATTCCATTTGATGAGATGCCTTTCAGTGTTAATCCTGACAGTGGTTATGTGGCGAATGCCAACAATGATCCTATTGGTGTGTCTTTGGATAACAACGTGTTCAATCAGGTCAGACCAGGTGGCGGCTTGTACTACATCGCCCAAGGTGGTTTCTCTGCTTATCGCCAAGGCCGCATTGATCGCTTGATTCAAAGCAATCTTGATGCGGGTAATGACTTCACTGTGATGGACATGAAAGTCTATCAATCCAATCACCAGTTATTAGATGCTGAATTAATCATGCCGCATGTGATGAATGCTGTGGCCCGTGCTTCAGCTGATGGTGCTTGGCCTGGTATCCAACAATTTTTAGGTGACCCAAGGGTGGTTGAAGCTGCTGGCTATTTTGCCGAGTGGGACTTCAGTACACCAACTGGCTTGGCTGAAGGTTATGACCCATTTGAGAATCCTTTTGCCTTATCACCACCCACTGATAAAGAAATCAGTAGTTCGGTTGCTGCCAGTATTTATTCGGTGTGGCGTTCGAAAACCATCAACAACACCATTGATGTGACTTTGGCAGGTATTGATGCAGCCATTGGCCAAAACGTCATGACGGCCAACCGTCCAGGTAGCCGCTTTTCTTTGAATGCTTTGCAGCACATGTTGGACACTTTTGATAGCAATCAAGGCATTGGTGCATCAGGCATCAACTTTTTCACCAACCCTGAAGCACCCACCCGTGAGGATGCGCGTGATTTTGTGATTTTAGCTTCTTTGAAACAAGCCTTAGATGCTATGGCAGGTGATGATTTTGCGCAAGCCTTTGGTAATTCGTCTGATTTGGATGATTACCGCTGGGGTAAACTTCACCGCATCACATTCGCACACCCTCTGGGTGATTCACTGTCAGTCCCAAATGGTCAATTTGGATTCTCCACGGTTGATGGCCTACCTGGTGTTGCCAGATCAGGTGGTTATCAAGTTCTGGATGCCTCATCGCACAGCACCCGAGCTGACAGCAGCAACGAGTTCATGTTCTCATCAGGCCCAGCCAGACGCTTTGTGGCTGAAGTCACCAGTCGTGGCATCGTTGCTGAACAGGTGATTCCAGGTGGCCAGAGCGGTGTGGTTACCTCTGGGGCCAACTACGTCAATCAATTGTTTGCTTGGTTGGTCAACGGCTACTTACCGTTGATCACTGATTTGGATACCATTGTGGCGATTGCCAATGAGGTTTATGACTTCGAACCTTAATTGTTAAATAAAACAATAAACTTAAAAGCCTCTGGGGAAACCCAGGGGCTTTTTTCTTATGAAGGACATAAAAGAATCAACTTTCGGCTCAATGTCTTTGGGTGATTTTTTTGAATTTTTTGATGGTCGCTCTCAGCGGCGTTCGGGGTATCTTGGGCGCATGCGCAATCATGTGATCGAAATCCTCATGCGCCATCTTAATTTGTCCACCGTGTGCCAGTAACACCAGTTCGGGTTTCATTTGTTTGATTCGCTGCAGGGAGGCACGGTATTTATTCGGGTGAAAAACAGGGAAGGGTACAATGAACTTGGTGCGTAACTTAATGATCAAATCAGCCACATAAACCATGTTTTTGTCTTTGTGCAAAATACTCAAATCACGGTCCGTATGACCTGGCGTTTCCAGCACCTGCCACTCATCAAAGCCTGGCACATCATCACCATCCTTGAGTTTGATATCTGGTTTGAGTTTGCGTGAATAAAGCACATTGCGCGTGCCTTTTTTCAATCGACGCCCCACATAAATGGATAAAACCACATCAATCCAGTGCATCAATATGCCATTGAAGCCGCGGTACCAGTGGTTGTTCTTATCTGCTGAAACCACTTGGCAACCGGTTAAGCGACGGAATAAATGAGCGCCACCGGCATGATCAGGGTGCATGTGTGTGACCAAAACCGCTTTCAGATCATTGAATGGGCGTTTCAGCACGGTTTCAATGAACGCCTTGACTACCTTCACATCACTGCGACAACACCCATCTAAGAGCATCAAGCCGTGCGGGTATTCAACCAAATAAATACACTGGATGTACCCTTTCAACTGATGAATGATCATTGGTTGTGTGTTTTGATATATTCGCCGGCTTGTTTTAAAGCCATTCTTGCTTGTGCAAACAAGCTGGGGTTGAAATGAAACACATGCCACAATTCAGGATAAGTCATCAGTTGGACCTTGACGCCGGCTTGCATGGCGCGTTGTTTAAGCATTAGGCTGTCATCCAATAACACCTCATCAGTACCAACATGAATCAACAGCGGTGGAATATCAGCCATATCCTTATCAGACAAACAAGCCTCATCCAATAATTCAGCCGATTTTTGCAAATAATTCTCAGCCAATTGTTCACTCCATTTTACGTTTATCACCGGATCAAGATCATATTGGGTCACATAACTGGCGGTTTTCTTTTTCTTATTGATCAAAGGCGAAATCAAAAACAAACAAGCAGGCTGAGGCACACCAAAAGCCTTTAACCTGATACTCAGGCTCAATGCCAGCCCACCACCGGCTGAATCTCCCGCCACGGCTATTCGAGCGGGGTCATAGCCTTGGGCCAATAACTCTTGATAGGCAGCCATTGCATCATCTAAGGCCGCAGGGTAGGGGTGTTCTGGCGCCAAACGATAAGAAAAAGACACCACAGACTGCTTTGCTGACTTCGCCAGGTAGGCACATAAATCCCGGTGTGAGCGTGGTGATCCAATGCTATAGCCACCACCATGAAAATACAGGGTAATTGATTCAGATCGTCGTTTTTCATAATCAAACCACCAAGCCGTTCTATCAACCAACGTGGTTTTTTCAATCTTGATTGACTTCGGTAACCGACTTAAGCGGCCTAAAGTATCCAAACCCAGCCTTTGTAACCAAATCGGACAGCGCGGATTCAGCAGCAGTTTTGAATTGAATTTAACCAGCTTGCGCATGGTTTGTTGAGATAAATTGATCATTTGATTGATGTTATGGGGTTGAAATCATTTTAAACAATTGGCTCACTGACTTCACCCTTGAATAAAAATTGTTAATAAAATCATGACAATCAATCAATAACGCTTTAAAACAGGTATTGAACTTTCATTAACAACTGGTATCATTATGGTATATGTTTAAATTCATCAGACAAATTAAACAAGTCAACAGTTTGGTTATCTTGCTGTTTTTGGTGATGGTTTCAGGGCAGTCCTTGGCAGAAATAAATGCCTGTGCCATGCCACCTTCGACCATTGAAAATCATGCGAATCATGACATGAAAACTGGTGAATCAAACAACAAACATGAAATGACTCATACAGATATGTCTCATACAGATATGTCTCATACAGATATGTCTCATACAGATATGTCTCATACAGATATGTCTCATACAGATATGTCTCATACAGATTTGTCATCTGTTCATGCAGGTAGCAGTAGTTGTTGTGATGGTGATTGTCAGTGTAACCAAAACACATGTACTTCGTCCGTGACGATGTTATTCTCAAGCAATGTATTCAGAATTTACCATAAAGCCAAAGCACCACGCTACGAAATTAATTTATCAATCAGCTCGCAGGCCTCTTCAGCACTGTTTCGTCCTCCTATTATCTGCTGACACAGTATCAGTGCGCCCAAAATTTGGGTAGCAACTACCCATGTATTGGCAGAGGATTCAAAACCTCTTTCCGTAATTAATATGGTCCGCCTCAAGCGCGACCAATAACAGTCCCACTGAAAAAGCGCCAGGGGGATGACCCACGCGAGGTTGATATGATTAACATAATTAATATTGGGCACAAAACACTAATAATCACAATTGTGCTGTTTAAGCTGACATCAGCTGCGGGCGAAAAGTTGCCTGAAAAACTATCCATTGACCGTGCCATTAATTTGGCTCAATTGAATGATCCCTGGTTAGAAGCAAGTCAATTCAATCAGCATAAATTAGCAGCAACAGCCGTTGCTGCAGGGCAACTCGATGACCCTAAAGTCTCACTGGGTGTGGCCAACATCGGTGCTGATCGCTTTGACTTTAATCAAGAGCCTATGACGCAGTTAAAAGTTGGTCTAACCCAGATGTTTCCTAGGGGTAATACGCGCAGCATCAAAACCGAGCGATTCAACTTAATGGCTCATGAGCAGCCCATACTCAGGGAAAACAGGTTGGCCTTACTTAAAAAACAGGTCAGTATTTACTGGCTTGATGCTTATCAAGCACAGGTTAGTATCTCCCTGATTGAGCAAGACCGCCCTTTGTTTGAACAACTGATAGAATTGGTTACAGCCAGTTACTCATCCGGCTTTGGACAATCCAGACAACAAGATTTAATCAGGGCTGAACTTGAACTGACACGCCTTGATGATCGTTTGAATGTACTTAATCAAGGGTATGAAGAGGGTTTAGAACGACTCAAAGGCCTGATCAATCATTCACAGGGCACAGTGATTGATGTTACTGATCAGGTTTACTACAGTTTGGGCAGTGAGCTCCCTGCTGTCAGGGAACATGATGTGTTGCCTATTGGCAAGGATGAACTATTGAATGCGTTATCCAAACACCCAGCAGTGAAGGCCATGGATGTTCAAATCCAAGCAGAATACAAAGGTGTTGAATTGGCCAAGCAAAAATACAAACCCGCTTGGGGGCTGAATGCCAGTTATGGCTATCGTGATGATACAGCAAACAACATCAATCGTGCGGATCTCTTTTCAATTGGCCTCACTTTTGAATTACCGATTTTCACCAAGAACAGACAGGACCAAGGACTCAAAGCGGCACTCAATTCAGTTGACAGCAAAGAGTCGCAAAAAACACTGCTTTTGAGGGAATTGCTTGCGGCTTTTGATGCCACCAGAGCCCAACTATTCAGGCTGAACGAACGCAGCGAGCTTTATGAAAAAACTTTACTGCCACAAATGAAGGAACAAGCAGAGGCATCTTTGAATGCATATACCCATGATGATGGTGACTTTGCAGAAGTGATCAGAGCCAGAATAGCACAACTTAATGCTCAGATAGAGGCACTGAGCATCAAGGTGAACGTGGCCAAAGCACATACTGAGATTAACTACCTGCTATCAGGAAGAGACAATTCACACCCCCAAGCCATAAGCAGTGGAGAGCAGAGATGAAGACTAAAAATATACAAGCACAAAATAACTTGATACTTGGGTTGCTGCTGGGATTGATCTTGGGTGGTTTGTTAACCTACTTTATTTATGCCACTGAGAATGAAGCAAAGGGTGCGGAGAAAAACTCTGAACAAAAAGAACCTTTGTATTGGGTGGCACCAATGGATCCCAATTATCGCAGAGACCAGCCAGGCCAATCCCCTATGGGTATGGACCTTATTCCGTATTATGGTGATGAAGGCAATGACAGCCCCGGTACCATAAACATATCGCCTGATGTGGTTAATAATCTGGGAGTCAGGACAGAAGAAGTCACCTCACGAAAAGGCAGTTCAGTCATTAATGGTGTTGGTGTTGTTCAATACAATGAGGAGCAATTGTTTCATATTCACCCAAGGGTGGAAGGATGGATTGAGAAACTGCACATCAAATCATCAGGCGTAGAAGTGTCAAAGAAACAACCGCTTTATGACATGTATTCTCCGCAGCTGGTTAATGCTCAGGAAGAATTAATTCTCGCCCTCAAACGCAATGACAGTCAATTCATCAAAGCATCTGAAGAACGGCTCAAATCATTACAGTTCTCAAATGAGCAAATCGCTGCTGTTAAAAAATCCAAAAAAGCACTTCAACAAGTCACTTTTTACTCGCCCAATCATGGCGTGGTTGAAAACCTAAAAATCAGAGAAGGGTTTTATGTCAAACCTGGAGATACGTTGATGTCTATTGGGGCGCTTGATGAAGTTTGGGTTGAAGTTGATATTTTAGAAAAACAAGCATCGCTGATCAGTCTCAATCAGGCAGTTAAGATGAAACTTGATTATGCACCGGGCAAAACTTGGGATGGTTTTGTTGATTTCATTCACCCCACACTTGATGCCATGACCAGGACATTGAAAGTCAGGCTTCGTTTTCAGAATTCGGATAAAGCATTGAAGCCCAATATGTACGCATCGATCACAATTGATGCTGTAGCAGAAAACAGCACACTGGTGGTACCTGCTGAAGCGGTGATCAGAACCGGCAACTCAAATAGAGTGGTCTTGGTCTTGGGAAATGGCATGTTCAAATCGGTCGATGTCGCTTTAGGCTATCTTTATGATGATTACATTGAAGTTCTAGATGGCCTTGTGTTGGGTGATGTGGTGGTTACATCTGCTCAGTTTTTATTGGATTCAGAGTCGAGCAAAACATCAGATTTAAAAAGAATGGATCATTCTCAGATGGATCATTCTCAGATGGATCATTCTCAAATGGATCATTCTCAGATGGATCATTCTCAGATGGATCATTTTCAGATGGATCATTCGAAGGGTAAAAATGATGAAGAAGATGAGGAGGGTCAGCGATGATTGGCGGCGTCATCAGGTGGTCTATTCATAATAGACTCTGGGTGCTTATCGCTACATTTGTCCTGGTTACATGGGGGCTTTATGCTGTTAAGCATACGCCAGTGGACGCCATTCCTGACTTATCAGATGTCCAAGTAATCATCAAAACCAGTTACTCGGGCCAGGCACCTCAAGTGGTACAAGACCAAGTCACCTATCCCTTGACCACAGCCATGCTCTCGGTGCCCGGGGCATTGACCGTCAGGGGCTATTCATTCTTTGGTGACTCATTTGTCTACGTGATTTTTGATGAGGATACCGACCTATATTGGGCCCGCACTCGTGTTTTAGAATATTTAAGTCAAGTTGCACCCTCTTTACCTGAAAATGCGAGGCCACAATTAGGACCTGATGCCACCGGAGTGGGTTGGGTTTATATCTATTCGTTGATAGACCGAAACGGTAGGCATGATTTAAGCCAGTTGCGAAGTATTCAAGACTGGTTTTTGAAGTATGAGCTACAAACTGTGCCTGGGGTATCAGAGGTGGCAGCCATCGGTGGTATGGTCAAACAATACCAGGTCAAAGTTGATCCACAGAAGCTTCAAGCCTTTGATATCCCGCTCTCACATGTATTGATGTCAATCAAACGCAGTAACCAAGAAGTGGGTGCGTCAGTGGTTGAGATGGCAGAGGCGGAGTATATGGTGAGGGCCACAGGATACATCAAAAGCATTGATGATTTGGAATTGGTTCCTTTGGGTGCCAGCAACAATGGCACGCCTTTGCTGCTCAAAGATGTGGCTCAAATTGATGTGGGGCCACAAATGCGACGAGGCATCGCTGAACTCAATGGTGAAGGCGAAACTGTTGGCGGTATTATTACCATGCGCTTTGGTGAAAATGCGCAAGAAACAATCAATGGTGTCAAACAACGGTTGGAGGAGCTGAAGAAGGGGTTGCCAGAGGGCGTCGAGATTGTCACTGTTTACGACAGGAGTGCATTGATTGAGCGGGCTGTTGAAAACTTGTGGTACAAGCTGCTGCAAGAATTTGCCGTGGTTGGACTGATTTGTATCATTTTCCTCTTTCATGTGCGCTCATCACTGGTTGCTATCATCTCACTGCCAGTGGGTATTCTGACCGCATTCGTCATCATGCACATGCAAGGTTTAAATGCCAACATCATGTCCCTTGGTGGTATCGCCATTGCCATTGGGGCGATGATAGACGGTGCCATTGTGATGATTGAAAACATGCACAAGCACATGGAAAAAACTGAACTCACAGCAGATAACAGGTGGCAATTAGTGATCAAGTCCGCATCAGAGGTGGGGCCAGCCTTATTCTTTAGCCTATTGATCATCACAGTGAGCTTTATTCCCGTATTCACATTAGAGGCGCAAGAAGGACGGATGTTCACACCACTGGCATTCACCAAAACTTATGCCATGGCAGCATCGGCTGCATTGGCCATTACCTTGGTGCCGGTATTGATGGGCTATTTTATCAGGGGAAAGGTAGTTGCTGAGCAGAAAAACCCAGTTAACAGGTTGCTAACAGGACTTTATATGCCAATGCTTAAAGTGGCATTGAAGTTTCCCAGAATCACATTGCTTATGGCATTGGGTATACTCATTATCGGTTTTTGGCCTGTCAATAAAATAGGCAGTGAATTCATGCCACCGCTTGATGAAGGTGATTTGATGTATATGCCAACCACATACCCAGGTATCTCCATTGGTAAAGCCCGTCAACTGCTACAGCAAACCGACAAACTAATCAAAACGGTACCTGAGGTGGCAACTGTTTTTGGTAAGGTGGGTAGGGCTGAAACTGCAACTGATCCTGCGCCATTAACCATGATTGAAACATTCATCCAACTCAAGCCGAAGGACCAATGGCGTGAAGGGGTTGATACTGAATCATTAAAAAAAGAACTTAATGCATTGGTTAAGATTCCAGGGTTAACCAATGCTTGGGTCATGCCCATCAAAACACGCATTGACATGCTGGCAACAGGCATAAAAACGCCTGTGGGCATCAAAATATCAGGTCCTTCTTTGAACGAAATAGAATCAATTGGTAAACAACTTGAGGATATCCTTGATGATGTTGAAGGCACGGCTTCTGTTTATTCAGAACGGGTTGCTGGTGGTCGGTACATAAAAGTAGATATCAATCGCAAGAAAGCTGCCAGGTACAACCTGACGGTCAGCGACATCCAACAAGTGGTTTCATCTGCCATCGGTGGCATGAATATCGGCATGAGTGTAGAAGGTCAAGAGCGCTATCCAATCAATGTCAGATACCCCCAAGAAGACCGTAACTCACCTGAAAAAATAGCACTGTTACCCATCTTTACCCCCAGCAAGCAAACCATTGCACTGGGTGATGTTGCTGATGTGTTTATCGAAGATGGCCCGCCTGGCATCAAAAGTGAAAACGCCAGGCTCACTGGCTGGTCCTTGATTGATATCGAAGGAATTGATATTGGGACTTATGTACAAAAGGCCCAAGAAATAGTCAGTGAGCAGCTGGTTTTGCCTGCTGGTTATTCGGTCACATGGTCTGGACAGTATGAATACATGCTCCGAGCCAAAGCTAAATTGACCTACGTCATTCCGTTAACTCTAGGCATCATCATTTTGTTGTTGTACATGAATTTCAGGAATTTTGCTGAAGTGGCTATCATCATGGGCACCTTACCTTTTGCCTTGGTGGGTAGCATTTGGTTGATTTATCTGGAAGGCTTTAATTTCTCAACAGCGGTCGGTGTGGGTTTCATTGCCCTGGCTGGCGTTGCCGTTGAAATCGGCGTGATTATGTTGGTTTATTTAAACCAGTCCTACCAAAATCTAACAACCAGTCTATTCAATGAAAATAAAAAGCTTGATCGATCAAACCTTGTTCAAGCAATCACTGAAGGGGCTGGATTGAGGGTGAGACCAGTGATGATGACATCATTGTCAATCATCATTGGGCTGCTTCCGGTTCTTTATGGTACCGGCACCGGCTCTGAGGTGATGAGTCGAATTGCAGCTCCAATGGTTGGTGGTATGGTCAGCGCGCTCATTTTGACGTTGCTGGTATTGCCAGTCGTTTACTACCTTTGGCGTTCAAAAAGCATCAATTAGATTAACCAGAAAAACCAAAAATAATTAGGAGAATTTCTGATGAAAAAAAAAGCAACGCTCTATCGGATGGAAACATCTGATCACATTTGTCCATTTGGACTCAAAGCCAAACATTTATTGAAAAAGCATGGCTATGAGCTGGACGATCAAATCCTTGAATCAAGGGAACAAACAGATGCATTCAAAGAACAGCATGATGTGAAAACCACTCCTCAGGTGTTCATTGAGGGTAAGCGAATTGGTGGCTATGATGACTTGGTAGCCTATTTAGGTCTTCAACAACAAGACAAAGATGAAACCACCTACAAACCAATCATTGCTATTTTCAGTGTGACGTTTTTGATGTCATTGGCATTATCCATTAACTTTTATGACTCAATCAATTATGCATCAGTTTTGATGTGGTTTATTGGCATCAGCATGTGCGTTTTGGCCGTGCAGAAATTAAGGGACTTGGAAGCTTTTACCAATCAGTTCATTACCTATGATTTACTGGCCATGAAATACATCCCATATGCCAAGGTCTATGCGTTCGCTGAAGCCTATGCGGGAGTAGGCATGCTGTCTGGATTAAACCCAATGTTTTACGCGCCTGTGTCCTTGTTTATTGGTACAGTGGGAGCAATTTCAGTATGCAAAGCCGTTTATGTGGATAAAAGGGACCTCAAATGTGCCTGTGTTGGTGGCGACAGCAATGTGCCATTGGGTTTTGTATCGCTGACTGAGAACTTGATGATGATTTTTGCAGCAAGTTACATGCTTATTAAGTTTTTATAGGAAAGAATGATACAACACGAAAAGTACTTGATGATTAAAACACCCACATCCAATCAAATATATGTTGTTGATATGTGTGAAAACCACATCATTCAAGACTTTTCTAAAAAAGGCAAAAGCTGACTGCCCTTAACTAAGTGTTGTTTAATCAGACATATTCTGATGGCATTCGAAATGACGATCTTGGCACAACTGAATGCCTCATCCGGTGGTATGTGAACCTCAAAAGAATGATTAAGCCTTTCAGAGTGGCAAATGTATTTGCATGGTATCCAAACCACTTGATCTGTTCCACACAGTTTAAATAAGTAATCATCCAAACACTCACCCAGCCATTGGTCTTTGTTCAAAACGACTGATGAACACAACCGATCAATTGAACTGTTATATTCAAGTGAATTATTGATGACATGATGTGGCTGGTTCATATAATTATTTAACAGGAGTTATCATCTGGCCCAGCTTAGGCGCCAAGCCAGATGTAAAGTTGTTTTACTGTAGCAACACTGATAAATAAACATTGCCAGATTGTTTAACTTCAATCAATTGATTCAATGGATCAAAATCTAACGGCAATTTGTCCGGTTCAACAGGATCACGAAATTCAAGTTCAACCTCATCATCATTAACATTGAAAGATGCCACTGTTGCTCCACCAACAACCAGTTGGTAAGTTCCAAAATTAAGGTCCTCAACTTCTACTTTAAAATCTTTACGGTCACTACGCACTTCATATTCAACCGAACCACTGGCATCTGAATCAAGACCTGAATTGTTAAAATCTAACTCAATCTCAACTAACTGAGTGTTGTTATCATCATCGCAATCATCGTTTCCTGAACCATCAGCGCAATCATCATTGTCATTACAGTCATCTCCTGAACCATTTTCACAGTCATTATCATCATCACCATTGCCTGGTGTTGATGGAAAATTAAGTGTAAAGAAAACAGTAGATCCTTGGGTGACTGATAATGATTGGCCCAACGGGTTAAAATCAAGCAACTCTTTACCAGCTTCAACTGGGTTACGGTATTCCAACTCACCTTCAATTCCTGCAGCTGTTTGAGTCACTTCTATAACACCTTCAACAGATCCGTTGACATTAAAATCATAAAAACCAACAGGAACATCTTCAAGCTCAATTTGAAAATCAACACGGTCTGACCGCTGTTCAAGTTTGGTTTTTGCTTTTCCTAAAGGTGTAATACCAGCGTTAAGCATATAAACTACTGATTCGCTGTTGCCAAATGGTGGCGCATTTTCACTGGTGTTACCTCCATTGTTGCTGCCACCATTTGAACCATCGGTAGTTAAATAAACCACATTGTTTTGAACAATATCGACGACCTTGCCTTGTGGGTCAAAATCTAAGGGCAGTTTACCTGGCTCAACTGGATCTCTGAATTCAATCTCACCTTCTGTGCTTCCATCGTTTTGGGACACGACAGTTATTAGACCTTGTTTTATATCACCCACATACAATTCATACACACCTACTGGCAAATCTTCAATCTCAACTGAGTAATCTATGCGATCGGTTCTTTGCTCATATTTAGTTTTACCATTGGCATCTGAATCGACACCGGTTGAAGTGAGTGGTGTAATTATTTCTGTTTCCTCTAAGGTGTCACCCAACTCATCAAATAAACCACCCGTACAATTCAAATTATTGATTGCTGTGGTTCTGATTATTTGCATTGAGCCTGAACCGAAGCCAGGTAACTGTGGTTCCCAATTGACAGTTCCATTGTTACAGCTGGTAAAATTGAATTTCACATCTCCCCAGTAGGTATTTGTCATGTTAGAAGGATCATGCGCATCACCAAATTGACCACCTTGTGGTAATAACATTTCAAAATTGATACTTTGGCCTTGGATTTCGCCAACGCCTATCAACCAATATTGATTGCCGCTGGTATCAAATGTAAACCATGTAGTTAATGCTTTCTTTTGGTTGTTGCTTCTGATGATCTCTAACAGAAATCCTTGGCCATTCTTACTTGGGTCATGCCACCCACCAGTAAAACTTTTGGTAATTATCGGCTCACTGGCATGCGCCAAACTCGCAAATATTGCAATGTATATACATATTAATGTTTTAAGTACTTTATTCATTTTTACCTCATTTGTGTTGTACAGAATCAATTTTTTTAAAACCTCTTTATGCATTTTATATGTCAATATTAGGGTATAAATCAAGATTTATTTAATTTATTTGCAATATATATTGCAATTTAGAATTTTAATTGGTAAATTAGCCACAAATATGAAAAAGTGCGGACAATGAAAAATAAATTAAAAAGCGTCATCATTCAAATGCTCATACAAATATTCAGGCCTTTGGTCAAAATATTGTTGAGATTAAAAGTTCCTTTCAATGAAGTGAGCGATATTTTGAGGTGGACTTATGTTGATGTGGCCAATGAACATTTTGGTATTAACGGCAAACCACCATCAAAATCACGCATTTCAGTGATCACAGGACTATCAAGAACTCAAGTGGATATTCAGATGAAATCTGATTTGTTTACTGAGGAAACAGAACAATATAAATGGAACAGAGCTGTAAGGGTTTTAACTGGATGGGCGGAAGATAAAGATTATCTTGACCAACATGACAAGGCTAAAATTTTACCCTTGGACTCTAAAAAAGAACCAGACTTCAAATCACTGGTTGAAAAGTATTCAGGTGGTGCAACTGTCCGTTCAATTCTGGATGATTTAGTCGTTTCAGGCTCAGCAAAGGTAGTAGATGGTGATGTAGAGCTTTTAAAACCTTACTACTTGACTGTCAACGACCCTGATGATGTTCAGAAACTTAATTTCCTAGGTGTTTCAACTCAATACTTACTGGAAACGATTGAACACAACATCAACCCAGAGAAGTCTGACCCCAGATTCCAACGCATCGTTTTTCATGAGGAATTACCAATATCTCTTATCAATATTGCGGAATCCTTCGTACGTGACAAAAGCCAACAATTGGCTAATGAAGTAGACGAATACTTAGAACATTTAATCCAGTATGCCAATGATGATGGTGAAACATTACCTTATATCGGTCTTGGTCTTTACTATTATCAAGGTGACAAACAATGAAAACAATTAACAACAAAAACAATTACATATCTCTTAAACAGGAGCAGAAAATGAAAAAACACAGTCAAATACTCATTATGGTATTAATTATGGCAAGTACCGTTGCCTCAGGGGCCATCAAAGGGCAAGGAGGTACAGGTGTTTCAATAAACGATATCAGAAACTTTCAAATCGATCAAAATACAGTGATTAAAGAGGATGGCCAAGTTATTCCTGAAATCAGAGGCCAAGGTGGTACTGGTTTTAAAGTCAGGTATAGAATTGCCAGCGATGTTAACCCAGAAGTGACCACTGGAACAATTGAAGAAATTGATTTAATCAATACACATAAAGGGCCTGTGACCTCATTAGATCCATTCAGGATCTTCAATGTAGACGCCTTACTAACTGCCAATACATTTTTTGAAGATAACTTAACTTTCGAACAGATCTCAGTTGGTGATGAGCTTAAACTGTCAGGCTTTGTTGATTCAAATTCGACTTTAATAGTGAGTCGAGTTGAAGCCGATGATGAGCCACTGGATGAATGGAAAGTATCCGGTTATGTATCTGGATTGAATGCCACGCAATTCAGTATTCAGAATCAAGTAGTGATAATAGGTGGCGTGATTCCAAATGATTGTGACACCGGTTTAGCAGATGGACTTTTTGTAGAAGTAGAAGCGACGCCTGATGCCATGTTTATGGCTGGCTCACCCCTCAATACAGTCACAAAAATAGAATGTAAACCTGAGGGAATAACAACCCTACCTGGTGATGTGATTCCAGTAGCACTAGAAGGCATTGTAGACTTTGAGGACATTGAACTAAATAATCTATTTACTATCGCAGGACAACCAATCACGGTCGGTGGTGCAACTGTTTACATCAATGGTGAAGTTGATGATATTGTGATAGGTGCTAAAGTTGAGGTTGAAGGATTAATGAACACAACCACCTCTTTGATAGATGCTTTAAAAGTTAAATTCAAAGAAGTCAGGTTTAAATTTGAAGAACCTGTACTACCATCAGATGTCACAACAGGTGAATCGATAACACTGTTTGGCAAAACCATATTCTCAACTCCACAATTACGAGATGAAGATGGCATCATGGGCTCTGGTCTAGGGGTGGAGACCCAAGTAGAAGTCAGAGGATATGCCGATTCGGAGGGTAACTTATATGCAACCCGAGTAAGAGAACGAGGCAACCCGGATGTAAATGAGGCCAATGCCGATGGATTCATAACAGCTATTAATAACCCACAAATTGAAATCTTTGGTGTGGTTGTTGATACATCAACTTCTGTGTTCTTTGATATCAATGGTATGCCAATTAGTTCAGCTGATTTCTTTAATCAAATTGCTGTTGGTACTGAAGTTGAAGTGGAAGATGCGTTTATCAATGAAACCACAAATGTGATATCAGGAGGTATCATCAGAATAGATGAGGATGATGATTTCACTCGGGTAAGTAGCATCAAAGCCGGAGCAACACAAGCGCTGGGGGTCGGTACCATAACCGGCTTACCAGATGTCATATTTGCTGATTCTTTCGAATAACCTCTTTTTTTATCAGCAATAATAGAGAAGCCAGGCAATCATGTCTGGCTTTTTTATATGCACTCTAATTATTTTTCTGCTCTTGGGTTATTTTGATGACAAAGTTGTGGGCATAACTGTGCTTTGCAATTATCAATACTTGCTGATATTAAATCACAGTATCAATGAAATGAACAAAGAATCAGACACTGTTCAAAAGAATTGAATCATCACATCTTTTAGGATTTAACTGGGGTTATAATCAAGTCTTATTCAATCGCTATGTTGTGATGACAAAGACAAAAGAAGACCCAATTATTATCGGTGGTACAGCAATCAACCCCGGTGAAAGCAGAGAAATTCACCTACCCACATTAAAACTTTATACCGACACCACCATGAACATCCCCATTTATGTCAAGCGTGGGAAAAAACCAGGGCCAACCATCTTTATCAGTGCAGCCATTCATGGTGATGAATTGAATGGCGTTGAAATCATTTCACGGCTGATCAAATCAAAATCCATCAATACCCTCAAAGGCACATTAATAGCTGTGCCCATGGTTAATGGTTTTGGGGTGTTGAATCAGAGCCGTTATTTGCCTGACCGGCGTGATTTAAACCGCAGCTTTCCTGGTTCAGCTAAGGGCTCATTAGCAGGAAGAATGGCGCACCTGTTTATGCAAGAAATTGTCAGTTTGTGTGATTTTGGTATTGATTTACACACCGGTGCCATTCATCGCAGTAATTTGCCACAAATCAGAGCCAATATTGATGATGAGACGACTTTTGCCATGGCCAAAGCCTTTGGTGTACCGGTGATCATTAACTCGAATTTACGCGATGGCTCATTGCGAGAAGCGGCTGATGAATTAGGCATACCCATGTTGTTGTATGAAGCAGGTCAGGCTTTGCGCTTTGATGAATTGTCCATCAGTGTCGGACTCAAAGGCATCATCAATGTACTCAGACATTTAAAAATGTTACCCAAATCCCGCAGTAAAAAGTTGCCCATTGAGCCATTTGTGGCATACAAAAGTAGCTGGGTGAGGGCGGCTGACAGTGGTTTTGTTTTACATAAAGCAGAATTGGGTGATCGAGTCTCCGAAGGCGAGGTGTTGGCGCTGGTCAAAACCCCTCTCGGTGAAATTTCATCCGAGGTCAAAAGTCATGCCGATGGCATCGTCATAGGCAAACAAAATATCCCTCTGGTTCAAGAAGGTGAAGCGGTTTATCACATTGCATTTTTTAACAAACCGAAAAAAGTCGAAGCCAGTATTGAGACCATGCAGGATCGTTTTGAGTTGGAATAGGGGTACTTAACGACAACAAATTCATCTGTAGAATTTTACAATACCTATTGACCAAAATTACCCACTCACATGGCTCAAATTGACTGGCTAGAACAGCAGCAAACACCACAATTATCCGACGGTTTTCCAACGCGCATGGTGCTGCTTGACTGTGAAACCACAGGCGGGCGTTCCAGTTACCACCGCATCATAGAAATTGGCTTGGTTGTGATTGAAAATGGCCAACAAGTTGATCGCTGGCAAACTTTCATCAACCCTGAACGCGCTGTACCAGCAGGCATCACCAGACTCACAGGCATCACCAGCACCATGGTCAAAGAGGCACCTGTCTTTGCCGAAGTTATTGATAAGTTACTTGAAATACTCGATGATCGGGTGTTGGTCGCTCACCATGCGCGCTTTGATTATGGATTCCTGAAAATGGAATTCGAACGTGCAGGTATCAAGTTCAACACCAAGCCCCTGTGTTCAGTGAAACTCAGTCGCATGCTTTACCCTAATTATAAAAGGCATGGATTGGATTACATCATCAAGCGTTTCAATATCAACATCACCAACCGCCACCGGGCTTTGGATGATGCCATTGCCATCCAAGCTTTTTTCATCAAAACCAGTCAGATTCACACGGTGGAAGAAATCAAAGCTGCCTGTGATCGCTTGCTCAAAGAACACACCTTGCCGATAAAAATCAACCAGCAACACATCGACGCGCTGCCAAAAACATCAGGGGTGTATTACTTTTATGATGAACAAGGCAAATTGTTGTATGTCGGCAAGAGCGTCAACATCAGACAGCGGGTACTGAGTCATTTTTCACAAGACTTTAAGAACCACAAAGACCTGAAGATGAGTCCATTGATCGCACAAATAGATTACACCCAAACTGCCAGTGATTTTGGCGCGCAGATACTCGAGAGTCAACAAGTTAAAAGCCTGAAACCATTGTTTAACTCAAGACTCAAACGGGTGCGTAAGCTGTATCGAATCAAAACCCAACTGCATCAAGAGGGCTACATCTACCCACAAATCAATATGATCGAAGTTGATGATTCAGACCACATTGTGCAGGATTTTTATGGTTTATTCCGCAGCAAGCGAAAAGCCCAAATCAAACTCCAAAACTTGGCCGACAAATATTTTTTATGCCATAAACTACTGAGAATTGAATCTGGCACCATCAAACAAGGTCAGCCTTGCTTTAGACACCAATTAAACAAATGTTTAGGTGTTTGCTGTGGCAAGGAAACCATAGCCACTCACGATGAAAGGTTACTTAAAGCACTACAGAAGTACCACCAGAAAGTGTGGCCTTATCCTGGACCCGTATTAGTGGAGGAGCGGCAAGCAGAAGATGATAATCTGCAGACCTTCCATTGGGTTGACCAATGGTTGTATCAAGGTACTATCGAGTCTGAAGAAGAACTGTATGACCGTGGTTTCACCATCAATCCAAATCCTGTAGAAATCAGCCATGAACAAACGATGGCCAAAGAAATCACCGGTGATTTTGATTTGGATATTTATTTTATTTTGGTGAGGTTTTTATTGGATGCAGAAAAATTGTCGGTTAACAACATCAAAATACATCATTTACAAGCCGCTGAATCTACTTATTGAGCTTGTTTTTGATTTTTACTTCGGATTGCGTTTTGTTGTTGTTTGAGTTTTTTTGATTTAGCCCTGAGTCGCTCAGGGTCTGTGGCTGGTTGGCTCAGCATGTGAGTCATGTTAAGCGTGGCCTTTTGGGTCAGTTTAGGGATCAAGACAGATTCAGGTAAGTACTTCCAGTATTTCTTAGGCATTTCGCTTTTCATCGCCGCCTCTTTTAATCGGGCCGGGTTAAAAATGTGGCGGTAATACTGGCGCCAGTATTCATTCATTTCATCATCTTCTGTCATTTGCTGGTACACAGCATAAGTGATACCCTCACTCAAGCGCAATTGCTTTTGATTCCAGTGCGCACAACCGCCTGGCGTACAGACGGTCCAATTCATGGCGGTGAATCTTTTAACAAAGAATTCAGCCACAGCCTCAAGGACCAAATGTTCCGGTTCAAACCAGGCATGAAAATGTTCTTCACCTGAATGGCTGGATGAATTGAACCGAACAAAAGCTTTCATCTTGTGAATGTCACGACTGACTGCTTTGTTCATCCGGTGTAATTGTCGCACAGCTGGGTCAGATGACAGGCGCAAAAGATAAGGCTCTCCATGAGTCAGGCGCCACAGCATTTGATACAACAAGGTCCATTTGCTGTGGTCGCGATGTTGTGACAGAAACTGAGCCACTTGAATGAAAGCGGCAGGTACTTGGTGTTTGTTGGTTTTTGCTGCGCTTTTCGGCTGCTCAAAGCTGAAGGGCAGGGCCAATTGATCACCCAAGTCCCACCTGGCATCTGCTGGAATCACTGCATTTTGTAGGTAAGTTCGAGCCATCTCGCGCCAGCGTTTGAAATCCTGTTGCACAGTGAGTTGTTTTTCTGCCATACCAGTCATGTATCAGAAGGCCAATTGTTGTTGTTCTGGCGGAATAAAATAGCCACGCAGGTTGTCCTTTTCTAACAAGCGAGCCTGTGGGTGATAATCTGAAGTCTCTATAAAAGGTTTGACTTTTTTGATTGCCACACGCATTTTCTGTAGATCAATCAGTCTGATTCGGCTGTATCGACGCATGTTGATGATGCGGCGGGCACTCATGGCACCAATTCCAGGTATTCTTAATATGTGTTCCAAGCTGGCTTTGTTCAGGTTGATGGGGAAAAATTCACGGTGATTGATGGCCCATGATAATTTGGGATCAATATGCAAGTCCAACATGCCATCAGATGTTGAGTTTAAAGGGGTGATTTCATCCACCTCAAAACCATAAAACCGCAACAACCAATCGGCTTGATAAAGCCGGTGTTCGCGCATCAATGGCGGTGCAATCAAAGGCAGTGCCTGTGATGCATCTGGAATCGGGCTGAAAGCCGAGTAGTAGACCCGACGCATTTTGAAATTGTTGTAAAGTTGATTTGACTGGATCAATATGATGCGGTCATTGGACTGATCTGCACCCACAATCATCTGCGTGCTTTGTCCGGCTGGCGCAAATTTGATGTGGCTTTTGATGCGTTGGTTGCTGATGGTTTTCTTTTGGCGCTTATGGGCTTTTGCCTCAGCAATTCCCGATTTCAAGCGCGCCATGCTTTTTTTGATACCGAGCGGGCTTTTTTCGGGTGCAAACTGTTGCAGTGATTGAGCTGTTGGCATTTCGACATTGATGCTCAGGCGATCTGCATATTTACCAGCCTCTGCCAAAAGTTCTGGTGAGGCATCTGGGATGGTTTTTAAATGAATATAGCCCCTGAAATCATGCTCGGTGCGCAGTTTCTTAGCAATCAGGCTGATTTGTTCCATGGTGTAGTCTTCGTTCTTGATGATGCCGGAGCTCAGGAACAGTCCTTCAATGTAATTGCGCTTGTAAAATTCAATGGTCAGTTTCACCACCTCATCCACGGTAAAACGGGCTCTTTTGACTTGGCTGGATGCCCGGTTGACACAGTAGCTGCATTCATAAATACAAAAATTAGTCAGCAGAATCTTCAACAAGGACACACAACGTCCATCCGGGGTGTAGCTGTGACAGATGCCCATGCCACCGGATGAGCCAATGCCTTTGCCATTCTTTGAGTCGCGTTGATCGGTACCACTGGAGGCACATGAAGCGTCGTATTTAGCGGCATCAGCTAAGATCGCCAATTTATCTATGAGTTGCATGTTGTCATTATAGGGAACATAAAGGGAACATACAACTGACAATCACTTAACTCACTCAATAATGATGGTAATCATCAATATCAATTTGTTTGGTTTTCAAGCGATAACTCAGCGTCATCCCAGGCCAGTTGTTGGTGTTGGTGCCGGCAGCGTTTTGGTACCAGCTGTGACAACCACCTTGTTGCCAAACGGTATTGGCCAAGCGTTTTTGTAACTGGACTCTGTATTTACTTTCGACATCAGCTTTTAAATCCATGTAATTGATATTTCTATTTTTAATTTGGTCAATATAATCACAAATGTAATTGAACTGACTTTCTAGCACATGAATCATGGAGTTGTGACCTATGTTGGTGTTGGGATCATAACACAGCATGAAATTAGGAAAACCAGAGACCGTGATGCCGTGGTAGGCATACGCACCTTGGTGCCATTGTTGCTGCAGGGATTCATCTGAGGTGCCTTTGATGTGGATGCCTTGAAGAAAATCGGCGGCCTTGAAACCAGTGGCATAAATCAGGGTGTCGGCCGTGTGGTGCTTACCAGATTCAGTCATCACCCCATCTTGAGTGACCTTTTTGATCGGTTCAGCCACCAGTTTAATGTGCGGTAAGTTGAGTGTGCTGTAGTAATTATTGGCGATTAATATGCGTTTACAACCAATCACATAATCAGGCGTCAGCAAGTGCCTTTTTTCTTGGTCTTTGATTTGAGAATGCATGAACCATTGCCAACGCAAAGTGTATAGTTTTAACACCGCTTTTAATGGGCCCATATAAAGTGACCTGAATTCGTTTTTGGTATAAATGGCCTTTCTGATCAGGTCTTGTAACTTTGGCAAGCGCGACATCAGTTTTTGTTCAACCTGACTGATGACACGGTCGCGTTTAGGCAGTACATAAGGTGCTGTGCGTTGAAATATGGTGACCGTGGCAGCTAGCTTGGCAATTTCAGGGATGAACTGAATGGCACTGGCACCGGTGCCAACCACCGCCACGTGTTTACCTTGGAAGTCGTGTTCATGCTGCCATTGGGCTGAATGAAACTGCGTGCCTTTGAACCTTTCGCTACCCGTGAGGTTTGGCCAAGCTGGCTGGCACAGTTGGCCACAGGCAGAGATTAAAAAGCGACAAGAATAAATCGCTTTGTTCGCAGTGGTGACATGCCATAAGCCTGTGACCTGATTGAACTCAGCGGCTTCTACGCATTGATTCAATTGAATTTTATGACTGGGGATGTGTGCATCGACACAGTCTTTCAGGTAATTCATTATTTCACTTTGACCTGAAAAGCTGCGTGACCAATGGGTGTTTTGCGCGAAAGAGAAAGAATACAAGCTTGAGGGCACATCACAAGCCGCAGCCGGGTAGGTGTTATCACGCCATACCCCGCCGATGTCATCACCCCGTTCTAATATCAGGTAATCACTGTGGTTTTGTTGCTGCAGCCGCATGGCTAAACCAACACCACTGAAACCAGCGCCAATGATGATGGTTTCATGATGTAGCAATGAATTAGTGGTCATATGATGTTGTAAAAACTGGGACAATTTATCTTGCCTGCTGATGAGTCACTTGTCAAACACCGCCACGACAGACTAAAACGAAAGCAGAAACCAAACAATAACCGCTTAATAATGTGTGATTATGTACATTAAATGATTGGAATAATTCATTGAAATGTATGCCAAAAAAGTTGCAGTTGACATTCATTCTATGACCACAGCATAATAACCTAATTCCATCTACCATTTTCTATGCAACCAAAGGATACCAATCACTATCTGTCATGGATAGACGTAGACAACGAATTACACTGTGAGCAGTTGTCGCCGGCTAAAAAAGTGATCACCATTGGACGTTCTGATCAAGCCGACGTGGAGGTGTTCAATACCAGTGTCTCTCGTCAACACTTAGAACTCTCTTGGAACCAAGGTAAATTACAGGTCAAAGACACCGGCTCCAGCTTTGGCACCTGGGTTAATGGTGACCAATTGGCGCCGCATGTGGCTGAATCCTTGGTGGTTGATACCGAAATTAAGTTGGGGAACTTGAGCATGTGGTACGAATTGCGTAGGAGTGATGAGTCGCAAGAGTTATTCCAAACCTGTTTTCATCCCCCAGATGTTGCTGATGAAACCGAACTTTCAGGCGAAATCAATGACTTCAGGATTAAACTGCTAGGCATGCTGCAAGACAATTACGGTGATGACACGCTGAATGTTCAGCTGATTAAAAACATTGATTCTGAATTACATGACTTAATCAGTGCCCAAGAACTGCGTTTAAAAGAACAAAGAATACTCAATTCAATCAGTCACATCTTGAACCGCAGTTTAAGCTCATCCGAACTATTAAAAACCTCTTTGAACCTGGTCAGTAAAGTATTGAATGCCGATCGAGGCTTTGTGGTTTTGAAAGATTGTCAGGCTGAGGGCTTTGAGTTTTTGGCCATGCGCCATTTCAATGCACTGCGTTGGTCTGATGAACCAAGCAAGCAGACTTTCAGTCAGAAACTGGTGGCGCGCTGTTTTGAGCAGAACCAAATCATCATCATTGGCGACTCCCAACTCAACGAAACCTTATCTGATCTGAATCCAGTCAGTGACGGCGGTGGTCGCAGTATTGTGGTTATTCCACTGGTCCAGGATACTCAAGTGGTGGGTGTGATGTACCTGGATAACCAAAACAAGTCACACAACTTCAGTCAAACGCAAATTCCATTTCTGACCACTTTTGCGGCACATACCAGCATTGCACTGCATAACACATTGCTCTACAAGCGGGCCATCACCGATGATTTAACCCAACTATACACCCGCCAACACATTGATGAATCGTTGTCAGAGGCCATTAAGCAAGCCGACAATAGTGGCCAACAATTGGCTTTACTGGTGATGGATCTGGATCACTTCAAAAACATCAACGATAATTACGGCCATATTACCGGTGATGAAGTGTTGAAAACTTTTGCTGACATCATCCGCAAACACATCAATGATGATGCCCATGCCGGTCGTTTTGGTGGTGAGGAGTTTATTGTTATATTGCCAGATGTTGAGCCACAACAAGCCCTACAATTGGCCGAGGCCATTCGCCAAGATTTGGCGGCCACCACCATCACCCAAGATGAACACAGTGTCAAAGTCACAGTCAGTATTGGCATAGCCAATTACCATGACAAGTACGGCAGTAATAACCTGTTGTTTCTCGATGATGCTGATAATGCCATGTACCAAGCGAAAAATGACGGTCGCAACCGAACTGTTGTGGCGCCATAGACCTGCTGCTGTTTCAACCGGCGAATTGACTTCGGTATCAATCCATTCATATAATCACTGTACCCAAACACCGATATAATTAATTAATGGATCAAGCACCGTTTTTATCCTGTCCACAATGCCACCACCACAACCCAATAGATACCAAAGCATGCGAGCTGTGCGAATGGAAATTGGTCGCAGCGGATGATGAGACCCTGAAGACCCAGGCACCATCGAGCGTTGACCTGAATCAGACCATTGATCCCAATGCCATTACCCAAGAAAACCATGACCCACAGGTGACTGTGGCGCCAGCAGTCTTGGCGGCAAAGAAACAACAAGCCAGCGATGAAAAAACTTTTCATCTGGCAGGAGACTTATCACATTTTGAGGTATTAAAAGTGTTGGGGCAGGGAGGTATGGGCATGGTCTACCATGCCAAAGACCGCACTTTGCAGCGCGATGTGGCGCTGAAGATGTTGCGACCACTCTCCGGCACCAACCAGCTCAGTACCGAAGCCTTATTGGATGAGGCGCGCATGGCCAGCCAACTGAACCATCCCAACATCGTTACCATCTATGATGTGGCACGGGCAGATAACAGCAATTACATCGTCATGGAATGGGTCGATGGCAAACCACTGGATGAGCTCATTCCAGAAGAGGGCCTACCGCTGGTCACCGCCATTGATTACGCCAGACAAATAGCCCACGGCTTATCCTCAGCACACCAAAAATACATCATCCACCGCGACATCAAGCCGCAAAACATCATGCTCAGTGAACAAAACACGTTGAAGATTTTGGATTTTGGTATCGCTGGCTTGGTTGAACACATGGTTGAACAGGATGAGGCTGCGTCCAAAGCGGCTCACTTAACCACCCCAGCTGCTGGCACCCCCAGCTACATGTCACCCGAACAGGCCCAAGGCCTTAATCTGGATCCTCGTTCTGACATTTACTCCCTCGGCATTGTGTTGTACCAAATGCTCACCGGCCAACGCCCCTTCACTGGTAAGAACAGCAGCGTAGTGAAACAAGCCATCATTAACGGTCGCTTCACACCGATTGAAAAAATCAAACCGGAATTACCCGCAGTGGTAGTCGAAACGGTGAATAAAATGCTGGCCACAGCCAAAGACCAACGCTGGCAGAGCAGTGCTGAACTGGCCACAGCTTTGGATGAGGTTTACAATGAATTAACCTACAGCAAAAACTGGTGGCAAAAACGCCACTGGTTGACCAAAGCTGCGATGCTACTGCCCTTTATAGTGGCGCTGGGTTGGACCACCAAAGACATCTTATTTCCCGCATCCACCCAACAACTGATTGAACAACAACTGGCCGAAGCCACCAAAGTCGCTATCTTGCCCTTTGATAACATCAGTGGTGACCCAACCCTACAATTATTCGGTGACGGTTTGGCGGTGAACCTCAGTACTGATCTGGCCACCGTGGCCAGTGAAATCGGGGATACCTGGATAGTTCCAGCCACCGAGATCAGTCGCATGAAAGAAGTGGCACCGAAAGCCGTGGCGGATAAATACGGTGTTGAACTGATCCTTACCGGCAGCATGCAACACATGGGCTCCACCCGCCTGGTGGTGCTGAACTTGTTGGATGCACAAAGTGGCCAACAATTAAAAACCACCGAATTAAACATCAACGCCGATGATTTATTTGGCGGACACGCCTTAATCCGTGAAAAAGCCATGGCACTGCTTGATTGGCCTTTGCCCGAGGCGTTAGCCACAAGCTTTAATGCTGAAAGACCACAATTAGATGGTGCCTATAAACATTATGTTGAGGGCAGGGGGTATTTGTATCGATATGACCAAGATGGTAATTTAACAGATGCAATAAACTCATTTAAACAGGCCATTAAAAATGACCCAAGTTATGAAGCTGCTTATGTAGGATTGGCCGAAACATACTTGAATCAATTTTCAAAAACAAAAGCCAGCACTTGGCTAGATCAAATGGTTGAAACCATCACAGCGCTCAAAAAAGTCAATGTTGAAAATCCACAAGTCAGTTATTTATCGGCTGAAGCCGAATCAAACCTGGGTAATTATGAACAAGCCATTGATATGTACACCACCAGTATCAAACAAAACCCCAATAATTTTGATGCTCAAATAGGTCTTGCCAATGCGTTCAACAAACTACAACGTGTAGATGAGGCCGAAAACACTTACCTTAACGCAATCAAGCAGGCACCTAACAATTGGAATGTGATTGTTAATCTAGGTGTTTTTTATACGCAAATTGGTAAATACTCCAATGCTTTAAAACAATTTTTGAAATTAACTGAGATTAGTCCCAATAATCACATTGGTTACCGCAATGTTGCTGCTCTCTATTACATTATGAATGATATCACCAATGCGATCACCTTCAGTGAAAAGGCCATTGCAATAAAACCATCGGATAGATCTTACTCAAATTTAGGAACTATGCTTTTTTCAATTGAGCAATATGAAGAAGCTATTCACAACTATCTAAAAGCAATAGAGACCAATGATAAACACTATATATATTGGGGAAATTTAGCAGATGCATATAAATTTAATGGGAATCAAAAGTCTGCAATTAATAGTTTTCAAAAAGCCTCGGAACTAGCTCATGATATGCTTAATATAAACCCTAACGATGTAAAAGTTAAAGCTGACCTCTCTTATTATTTATCAAACCTCAATTTTACTCAAGAAGCATTAGATTTCGCATCTGAGATTAATGAAAACAGTACTGGCTTAGAAAATTTTATAGTAGCAACAGCCTTTGATGAGTTAGGAATGATTGATCAGGCTTTATTACATTTGGAATGGGCGTTAAAAAAGAATTATCCATTAGAAGAAATAGTCAAATCTCCACTTTTGAAGAATTCGAAATTAAATAATAATTTCAGGGAATTGATTTCTTCATATTAAATTATGGCACACATACTGTTCCAATATATGTGCCACATTCTCATTTATGAAAATCAATCAGGATCAACAATAATTTGTGGATCAGTCGAATAATTCTGTCCATTAATGGTTAAGGTCAAACAATAAGTATCAGTCGTTAAAGAAGCATCATTCATGATTTGCAATGTCTCTGTGGCTGAAGCACTGCCCGCATCACGAGTTAAATCAAAATTGGTGTCACCATTGGCTTCATCGTTGAATGGGTCTTGGTCACCACCGGTAAACTGTAAATCAACTGTGATGGTGTTGGGGGCATCAGATGGCCATGTAACGTTGACATCCAACTGGCCGCCTTCGGCCACTGAAACTTCTTGGGTAACTGATGGTAATGTGCCTGGTTGTAAAGAGTCTAATTTGACTTCAATTGTCGGGTTTGACATATATTTCCTCTTGGTTGTAGTTAATGATAGGAGCAGTTAATTAAGACCTTACTAAAAACCCCTTTGTGGATTCCCCTTTGCTGACTGTTCACATTAATAAATGCTTATATATCAATCCTTTTTAATAAGGTCTTGATTAAAAGTTTAACTGATTAATTTGTAAAAAGATATTACATCTTATTACAATAAACCACAATAATTTAGCTGGCATCAAATTTCAAACATGGCAAAATTCAAAAATCCAACAACTGGGGAAACAGTTATACTGAGGTCTCAGCATGTCTTTGGAAGGCACCCAGCCACAGCACATACTTTATTGGGAGATCATGCTGCTTCACGCATCCATGCCAACGTATTTTGGGACGGTAACGATTGGCAGATAAAAGACAGCAGCTCCAATGGCACCTACCTCAATAAAAAGAAACTTGAACCGGGTGAAAAATACACGCTGAGGACAGCTGATACCCTGCATTTCGGCAGCCCTGATTCAGATAAATGGCAAATCACTGATTTAAATGCCCCTAAAAGCATGTTGTTACTCATTGGCAATCACAAACAGACCATTGAGCTGGATGATTTAATTGTGCTACCAGATGCTCAAAAGCCAGAAATCACCATCTACCGCAACAACCAATCACTGTGGGTTCTTGAGAACCAACATGAACAGCGGGTGTTGAATTCAGGTGACCAAGTTAGTGTTGGTAATGAAACTTGGGTTTTTATCACTCCTGATGACATCGATGAAACCAACCCAATAGTCCAACTAAGCAATGAAACGCCGCAATTGAAATTTGCTGTGAGTCGAGATGAAGAACACATTGATTTGGATATTCAGTGGAACCAACAACACATTGCCCTGGGTGAACGTGTTCACCATTATTTGTTGTTATGTCTGGCACGTAAACGGCTGTCTGATCAAATTGATGGTTTAAAAACAGAAGAACAAGGCTGGTTAGAAAAGGAATTATTGGTCAGAATGACCGGCATGGATGAAAAACACATCAACATCCAAATCTACCGTTTCAGAAAACAACTGCTTGACACCAATAGCTCTGATACCAATGCATTACTCTCTCTCATTCAACGCAGAAGAGGGCAGTTGCGTTTGGATTGCGATGAAATAGTCATCCAGGGTGGGCAACAGTTAATATAAATACGACTCATCTCGTCAGTGCTTATGACACAAAAAAACTGGGTTCTTAAGCAGGGCGGTTAAACCTCCCTGCTTTTTTATTATCTAAATTAATATAGATTTTATTTATCAATAAGATAGATGATTTATCTAAACATAATTATAAACTCAATCAACCCGTCTTGTTTTACCACTTTCTGCACGTTTCTTATTTTCTGTTTGTACATAAACGGTATCTGTTGTGGCCATACTGGCATGGCCTAAATCTTCGGATAAATCTTTAAGCGCCCTGCCTCTTTCAACTTCCATACTGGCCCCAGTGTGTCTCAGCCAGTGGGTGGTGGCTTCTTTGAGTTTTCTGGCTTGGGCCGGACTTACCGATTGACTCATGCGCTCAAAGGCTTGATCAAAAACTTGTTGAACCAAGCGCCTTAAATGCCTGGCCGTCATGCCACCTTGGCCCCTGATTTTTTCAACCAAAACTGTGTTTTCACCACTGTCAGGTAAAGCCGTTAAACCCCGAGAAGTTCTGTAACGCTTTAAATAATGTAAAAAGGCCAAAGGTACCGTTACATCCCTTATTTTACGACCTTTACCAAATATCCTGAGCCACCAATTGTGATCGGAATCTTGCCAAAAATGACCCATTTCAGGGCTCCAATTTGGCCTTTCAGACAGCTCCGAAATCCTCAAAAAAAGCACTTTTGTCGCGGCAATAATAAACAAGTTACGCTCAAACAAAGGGTTTTCATCAGCCATGGTTGTGGCCGTATCCAGAACATATTGCCATTGATCTTCAGTTAACCTTTTAGGTTCCTTGATTTGAGATTCAGTGATGAAGTGTTTACAGTCTTTTTTAGCTATTTGCGCTGGATTACCCAGAACCAATTCTTCACCCATCAAATAATTAAAGAATGAAATGATTGCTGTGAAGGTCGAAGTCAAGGTTTGTTGCGATGGTCGGTAACGTTTTTTATCGACTTTTTTATCTACAGCGCTTTTAGCAGCTTGCAGCTTGAACGGACGCCAAGCCTCGTTGGATTTAAAATAACCATTCTCAAAAATAAAGCGATCGTGGTTTTGTGTAGCAATCCATTGAACCGGCGGATGCCAACAAAAATCAGCGTAATCTAAAATATCTGATTTGCGGTAAATATCAATGGCTTGGTTTTTAATCAATATGGCCCACAACAGAAAACGTTCAATTTCATTTCTGAAACGTGTATAGGTGTGTTCAGATTTGTTTCGGCCTATATACAACAAATAATCTTTTCCCCAATTCCAATGCACGCGCTGCCATTCATCAAATCCTTCAATCTCTGCACACATCTGTGGATAATCATTTAAGGACAGGTGTTTTAATTCCTGATATGTGGGATACAAAGGTACTGGTTGAGGAAGAGCCATAAAATATAATAGAATGAATCATTAACACAAAAGCCATTATATATCGATATTTACACTATGTCCAATACTAAACAGTATCGGATTTAGCGAGAGATCTATATCAACACATTTATCACCTATTGAATAACTTGGACGTCCAACTAAACATTTGAATATTTGCCTCTGATGAGCCCTAGTTTCCAACTAACCCCATGAATATTTTGTCCAGTGTAAAATATATTTAAATAGCTTGAGATATAAGATCTAAAGATTTGGTTTTTTAAGGGTGATTATTAAGAGATAAACTTACTGATTTAGTCAAATCCATTTTTAAAGATTACATCTGTCGCTTTAAACAAGAAAGCGGCACCGGAATTTGTCCCAAAATCATCTAATCCAACTGCGCCAATAATGGCATTGTCTCCATCAATGCTCACAGAATCACCCAAAACATCCCATAACCTGGCTTCATTATTAATCAAAGTCTGCCTTTCTTCCCAAATACCATTTACCTTTGCAAACCAATAGGCAGCACCAGAGTAGCTTGTACCACTAACTCGTGCCCAACTAGAACCAATAATCAGGTTGTCACTCGAGAGTGATACATCAATTCCAAAAAAGTCGAATCCACCAACTTTGGGACGTAACCATTGATCAATTTGCCAGAGTTTTCCGTCATAATTTAAAAGACTTGCGTTGCCTCTGCCATTCCCTGAATCAGCTAAATATGATCCAACTAATAATGTGTCCCCATCTAAGTCTAATGAACTTCCAAATCGACCAAAACCATTGATTGTTTGGTAATGCATCCAATTTGATTTTGCATCAAAAAAATGTACTGCATCGGACTGTCCCACAATTGCCCATTGATTATTTAAACCAACATCAAGGCCCAAGTAATCATCTTCATCTGGATTAGGAATAACCAATTTATTTACTTCACTCCAGATACCATTTTCCTTTTTGAATATATAAGCTGCACCACTGCGATCACCAAAAGTATCAGAACCTGTTCCACCTATTAATGCATAATCACCGTTAATAGTTACAGAACCACCAAAATAATCGTCATCAACTCCATCACTTGCTGTTAACTTGGTTTCATAAACCCAATCGCCGCCGATATAATTAAAAATGTATGCTGACCCGGGATCATTTGTCATATCACCAAATGATGGGGCTCCTATAATAGCCTTTAAGCCATCTATATCTATTGCATATCCAAAATTTTGAAATGGTTGTGGGCTTTCTGCAAAAATCTTAGAGTTTAGAATCCATTCTTCATTTAAAAGCTTATACCCATATACAGCACCTGACTCGCGACCAATCTCATCATCCCCATAAGAACCAATCATCATATGATTTCCATCAATTTTTGTGGTGCTACCAAAGAAATTTCTTGCTGAACCAAGGAGCATATCAACTTTATCATTTTCATTCCACTGGAAATTATTAAATGAAAAACTAAAAAATGATCCTGCCTCATTGTCAATAGAATCATCGCCGCTGGCACCAATCAGTAACTGGTTGTTATCTGACGCAAGAGAAAAATCAAATTCATTATCATCTGAACCTATAATTGGGCCTAAGTCAGTAGTTTGAACCCAGTTCAAGCCAGCCTGTTCAAAGACATGAACATGGCCTTCAAATTGTTCTAATGATTCATCTGAAACAGAGCTGATAAATATTTTATTAGAATTAATTTGAACGTTCGATCCAAATTTATTGAAATGTTGTTCATTGGGTGCCACTAACTTTTGTTTCTCTTCCCAAACGTCTTCCTCTTTCTTGAACAGATAAACAGCGCCAGGTCCATCAGCGTCGAAATATTTTCCATCCTTATCTGCACCAATAACTAGTATTTCATTATATATATCAATCGATGCACCAAAGTAATTGTTTTCTTCTCGATCAGAAGCATTTATTTTTTGCTCAAACACCCAATCTAACCCATTGGGTTCAAATATATAAACAGAACCTACTCGATAAACTCCCTCAAAAGAATCACTATACGCACTCACAACCATCTGTGCCTCATTGATTACAAGCTGACTGCCAAAATTTCCATATCCTGGAATTTTAGATTGTTCAATCCATTCATGATCTAAAAGTTTGAAAACATAAACTTGCCCCCGATAACCATTCAATCTATAGTTGGGAGCCCCTATGATTATTGTATCTTCATATTGAGATATTGCAGCACCAAATTCATCAACGCGATCGCCATCTGAGGCCAGCAGTATTTGCACCTGTGCCCATTCGTCATTTACATCATCATAATCAAAAACATATGCAGCACCAAATCGATTTCCACCACTAGAAGACTCTCTAGCTCCTACAACTATTCGCCCTTGATTTATGCTTACGGAATAACCAAATTCATCACCTTGTTGTCCATCATCAGGTATCAATGTTTCAGACAGCTGCCAATTATCACCATCAAACTGGTAAACAAACGCCAACCCATGCCCCATCGCTTCTGGCGCCCCAACGACGGCCATACCCATCTCCACATCGATACTATGACCAAAATAACTTTGATCTCCACCGATCCCAAATTGATCGAAAGCTGTTAACTTTTGATCAATTGATAGATATTGCTTGGAAGAGGTTCCATTTGATTGAATTTCTTGATAACTAGAGTTTTTACATAATCCCATAAAAGAGATATGTGCAATTAGCAACACACATATTAATTTACATTTCATTAGCAATTTCCTTTGTAGCCTAAATTCCCTTGATACTCTCTTGGATTATTTTAGAGATAATAAATATTCAAAGTAAATGTAGTAGTCAAGTAATATTGAGCATTTTAACATCAATCCAGCATCAGCTCCATTTGGAATTCCTAAATAAATGATAAACGCCCTGACCTTTCCCCCAAAAACAGACCCATGACAAGGATGAGATTTCCAATTAAACTAAGAAAGAGGATATCTCATTATGAAAAAGAAACGTTATACAGAAGAACAAATCATTGGCGCCATCAAACAGCATGAGTCAGGTGTT
>NZ_JASJNC010000003.1 GCF_030065545.1 Marinicella marina | reverse complement strand
AACAAATGGAGAAAACACTACAACCACATTAGGCCACACAGTTCATTGAAATATATGACGCCAGTGGCATTTGCTAATCAGGCAGCATAAAATGAATTATCTCATCCAAGCCGCGGTACTAAGTTGGGGGAAAGGTCACAGTGAAGTATCCCTTTTAGAATGTAAAAGAGAGATTACAAACAAAGAAAAGCGTAGAGTAGCCTTTCTTGTTTCAATTATTTCTCTTGCAAATTCTGCTTCTATTCAAGGAAAAGATGCATACTTTATATATGGTGTAGCAGAAAATGATAATCAATTAGTAATTGATGGCTTGTCGGAAACACCAGATGAAGCAACATATCACCAACTAATAAATGTTAATACTAAAATCAGCAATGATATTGATTTTGAGTGTGGGTATGTTACCAATGATAATGGTACAGTATTATTAGTAACAATCAAACCTCAATCAAAGCTGATATTTTCACTAGTGGATATTCATTGTGCTAAACAGAAAAATAAAATTAGAATGCGAAAAAACATTTGTTATTCTCGCAATGGCCCATCACTCTCAGAACTATCCCCAGATCAAGTATTTGAGTATTATAGTTCATCAAAGTTTCCTAACTTAATCCCGTTTTTACTGAAATACGGAGACTCAGACAGTTGTAAGCTTAATCACGGAGAATCTTTTTCAATATACAATTATGAAATGCCATCAAATTTAGATATCGGATTATCTTTCTCAACTATGCTTGTCGGTTCTTTTTCAACGTTAACACCAAATTCTCTAAGTAATTTTGCAAGCTCAATTGCATTTGAATCTCGATATTTACTATTTGAGATAGGTGTTTTAAATTCAGGGAAAAAAGTTGCAAACAATTTACAAATTGACCTCGAAGTTAATACAGATAATTTAGAAATTATTTTAGGAAATGATTATAACCAAGGGGTATCAAGATCTCTTGATGTTAGAAACGAGCCTGAAAATACTACCGAGTTATCAAAAAACGGTGAAAAATACTCAGTCAAAATGTTTATCTCTAAAGTGAGAATTACAAAAGAGATATTAGGAAATAACTTTATAGCTATCAGGCCAATTAAAACAGGCGAGTTTCATTTTACTTTCACAATTGTTTGTGATGAGTTTTCTGAGCCTGTCATTCAAGATTTCAAATTCACTTGTGAAGTAATTGAAAATAAAATTTCTGTCTCTAAACTTATAAACATGTACCAAGAAGAGATTGATGATTAATAAAAGTTTGACATTTATAACAATGTCAAAGATAAAGATTTATAAAATTTTTCTTATTAAATTAAAACATTAAATATTGTTTAATATTCACTGGACACTAAATTAAAGTCTTTAGTTGTCAAATCAGCATTTTTAAAAAAAAAGTTAAAGAGTTTAGTTGGGCATCCAAAGGGCAAACTATTTATGGAATCAATACGTTAATTGCCTCTATGTCCAATACCCCTCAGTATCGGACGTTTTCCACAAATTGTGTTTGAACCCATCAAAAGAGAACAATAAAAAAGTCTGTCATCAATTTGGCTCAATGCCAGTATAATTACCGCATCTCAATCACACACAAATCCCATGGCTGCAGAATCAATCACAATCACTCAACCTGATGACTGGCATGTACACCTGCGAGATGGCGATATGCTGAAACAGGTCGCAACTTATACCGCCAGGCAATTTGGCCGGGCCATTATCATGCCCAATCTCACGCCACCAGTGACCACAGCGGCCATGGCCGCGGCTTACCGCGATCGGATTTTAGCTGCCACCGCTGATTATCCTGATTTTGAACCCTTGATGACGGCGTACTTGACTGACAGCATGGACCCACAAGAAATCATCGATGGCCATCAAGCGGGTGTTTTCACCGCAGCCAAACTGTATCCCGCCGGAGCCACCACCAACTCAGATGCTGGCGTGACCGATGTGCGTAAAATCTATCCGGTGTTGGCAGCGATGCAAGAAATCGGTATGCCGCTGTTGGTGCATGGTGAGGTGGTTGATGCCCAGATTGATGTGTTTGATCGCGAAGCAGTTTTTATTGAGCGAATCATGCAGCCTTTGTTACGAGAGTTTACAGCATTAAAAGTGGTGTTTGAGCACATCACCACCAAAGATGCGGTCGACTTTGTGATGGTCTCTGGTGACAATATAGCTGCCACCATCACCGTCCATCACCTCCAGATTAACCGCAATGACATGCTGGTCGGTGGCATCAAACCACACCTGTATTGTTTGCCCATAGCCAAGCGTGAATTGCACCGCCAGGCATTAAGAAAAGCTGCGACCTCAGGTTCTAACAAATTTTTTCTTGGCACCGATACAGCGCCACATGCCATTGGTGACAAAGAAAGTGCTTGTGGTTGTGCCGGTATTTTCAGCGCGCCGCATGCTTTGGAAAATTATGCGCAGGTGTTTGAGGAAGAAAATGCTTTGGACCAATTCGAAGCTTTTGCTTCATTGAATGGTCCTGTGTTTTATGGTTTACCCGTGAATCAAAACACAGTGACTCTAGAAAAAACCACCAAAAAAGTACCTAAAGTCTTAGGTAATGGATCATTAGAAATATCGCCATATCGTGCCGAAGAATTTATTTCTTGGTGTTTCTTAAAAAACCAAAGTAATTGATTAAATGTGTCGGCGGCATAAAAAACAATTGTATACATTAAGTGTTTTTTTGTTTTTATTTTTGACCGCTTGTACAGTAAAAAAGCAACAAGTTAAATCTGAGTTGTGTCCTTTGTTAAAGAATTTCGCCAACAGTATTCCAGTTGGAGAAACCAAGCAGATAGTGCTAGAGACTTGTTGGGAGTGTGAAAATTCACTATTGTGGAAAAAATGTGAGTCATTTGAATATGAGCCCGCTCAAGCAGTTTGTGCTTATTTCTTGGAATATGCCCGAACAGAAAGACCTCAGTATAATTTAGATAAAACCATTGCCTGTTTGGCAGAGGAAGATCGTGAACCAGTAAAAAACGCATGGATTGTCATGCATGATGTGGAGCTGGTTTTTTCCTCTGTGAATGGTGTGCAAGATGATGTTGGTATATCTTTGGAATTCGATGATGCTAAACATCAAGGCGTGCCTACATTAATAATATCCGCTCAACACTTCAACGAAAATTGGCCAGATGAGTAGAAGATTTATTTATACTGAGTATTGTGAAGCCTGACAAGTCTATTTGAATCCTATAGCTCAGGAAAGATAAAATTTCACCCTATCAAGCAGCCATAAACTGACATGGGCTTTGGCTTGAAATAACGGTCATTCATTTTCTCTAAAGAATTGGGGATTGAATGGTTGGCTCACAGTTTGATTTTCCCTAGGCACTGACCTGATTCAAGCGCTTTGAAGTTGAACGGTGTCAGTCTCAGTTGCTGTTGAACTTTTTTTCGTAGTCAAAAAATTTCCGCCGCTCCGGACCAAAAGCATCTGAGTTGACTTTGTTGGGGTGTTTGATGTCTTTCCAGCCGGTGACCATGCGGCCTTGATTCAAGTGCGGGAATGATTTGTTTTTGCTGCCATCGTGATTAACAAAATGTATTAACCGTTGAAAACTGTCAGCATCGCTGACATTTATTTTGAGCTGGTCATTGCGGTGCTTAAAATACCTGCGCACTTGTTGTTGGTGATTCTCATAACATTGGATCAAGTGTTCATCGGACAGCGGATTATGGGTTTGACTCAGTGCGAAAGTCTGTTCATAACAACGATTGAGTGTTGGGTTGAATTTGGCTTTCTTTTGGAGGTGTGGAATTAATTTACTCAGCATCATCTTGATTGATGGCAGCCAGTCATCAATGTTCCGTTCTAAATACACAAACTTTGACTCAGGAAACAGTGCATCCAGTTGTGGGTAGTCACAATAACAGGGCGTGTCCGCGATGGCATCAGCCAGCACAAAGCTGTGTTTGCTGAAAGCCGTGTGTGCCACTTTGAAACCTTCATCAAGTAAGGCAGCACAGATGCTGGTGGTGCCGGTTCTGGGCAGTCCAATGATGAAAAGCTTATTCAAAGTATATGGATGTTTAATTTTTTAATAAATTTAGGTTACACCATAACTCAAAGAAGGGGCATAAAAAAAGCGCCACATGGACGCTTTTCTGAATTCATCAATAAAGTTTTAGTTGATGTAAAAGTTATTGATGTTGGCTCGCCATTTCGGATCTGCCATGTTTGGCCAATCGTCCTTATCAAAGCCCTCAGCACGCTCGAGGCGTTCTTTGGGTTGGTTGATGCGGAAGCATTCTTCTTTGGTGTCAAGCTGAAGCGCTTGCATGGGCACAGCAAATAATTTATTACCTATATTCATGAAACCGCCAAAGTCCAACACAGCATACTCAATGCGACCGTCAGTTGAATCAATCATAAAGTCTTTGACTTGACCCAGGTCTTCGCCTTGGTAGTTTTTGACTTCATTGCCGATTAACGAATCTGATGATAGTATCGTACTCATGTCTGTATCTCCTTTTGTGGTTAAGAAAAGGTCCTGGTGGACCGCCTAATTCGTGTACCATTAGACCACGTGACAAATAAAATCACCGTGAATCAAATGTTAACTAACAAATGGGAAGTGTTTGTTATTATTGATTAATTTTTATTAGTAGGTGTTTGGCTTGATTTCGTTTAATCTAATCAAAATCCATAATCATGAATATGATACTTCTTTATTGGTTGATTTTTTAAAGAGAGGGATAAATGTATAAGTCTTGGAAGCCATTAGGGAAAAATCTAGAGTTTTTTCCAGGTATTGAAGTTAAACTTGATTGTCGGAATATAGCAATAGTCATTTCATATTGGCGTTCTGGACATTGTTTTTATGCTTTTGAAATAAGTTTTATTAATGCTTTAGCAGGGATCAAAGTGGTAGATGAGAGTAATTTCTTGTATCACTCCAAAGACTGGCCGAAAAATTCGGACTTTGAAAAAGCTGAGGATTCTCCGATTTGGGTTGAAAAAAACAGTGACAGAATTAACTTGTACAATGATACAGATCCTGAATTGAAGTTATATAATGAAATTGATAGCTACTATTTCAGTGGCCAGAATGTGGTTGTTGTTCTTGACGTTGAGTCAAAAAAACCAAGAATTAAAGAAATAGACCCTAAGTCTCTGAATGACTGAATAGATGCTTTTAACCTATCAATCGTGAACGTAATCAGTTTTTTTTGAAAAAAGCCACAAGCCGGCAAACACCAGCATGCCGTTGAGCAGTAAAATTTCATAACCAAATTGATAGCCGTTCAGCCATTGGGCACTGTGATTGGCCAGCAACAAACAAGCAATTGGTGACAGCACAGCAATCACTGCAATCCTTCGGCCTTGCAGTTGCCTGTTGGTGAACATGCCAAAGGCGAACAGTCCCAGTAAAGGGCCATAGGTGTAGCTGGCGGCTTTGAGCAGCGCATCAATCGCATTGGTCTGCATGACATAGTAAAACAATACCACCAGCGCCCAAACTAAGATTGAAAAACCCACATGTATGAACTGTCTTTGTTGTGGCGCCTCATCTGCTCGCTTTTTCAAAATGTCGAGATAAAATGAAGTGGTCAATGAAGTCAAGGCTGAATCAGCGCTGGAATAAGCACTGGCCAATAAGCCCAACACGAAAACCACAGATAAGGCCACAGGAAAGTGGAACAAGGCCACGGTTGGAAATAATAGGTCTGCACGTTCAGGCAGGGGCACAGCAAACGCCTCGGCGTACAGCAACAAACCAGCACCCAATAACAAAAAAATAAAATTCACTGCAACCAATATCAACACAAAGCTGTACATGTTTTTTTGTGAAGACTTGAGGTTTTTGCAGGACAGGTTTTTTTGCATCATGTCTTGATCTAAGCCAGTCATTACAATCACAATCAAAATGCCTGAAAGGAATTGTTTCCAAAAATAGCTGCTACTGGTCCAGCCATCAGCAAAGAAAAATACCTGGGAGTAGCTGCTTTCAGTCATTAGTTTGATGCCATCCCAGGTATTGGAGCCCAGACTCGATGCGATGAACCACAGTGCACCAACGGCTGCGGCAAGCATAAAAGTCGTCTGCAGTAAATCACTCCAAACAATGGTCTTGATGCCGCCTTTCACGGTATAAAGCCAGATCATGGCAATCGAAATCAAGGCCGTCAACCAATACGGCAAGCCAAACTCAGCTATGATGAAAGTGTGTAATACCAGTGCCACCAAATACAGGCGGAAAGCACAGCCAATCACCCGTGACAACAGAAAGAACGCTGATCCGGTTTTGTGCGCATGCCAGCCAAAGCGCTCATCTAAATAGGTGTAGATGCTGGTATAGCCACCGCGATAGTACAACGGCAGTAACACCTGTGCCACAATGGCATAGCCAATGATGTAGCCCAGAACCATTTGAAAATATGCAAACTGTGATGAGCCCACCCAGCCTGGTACAGAAATGAAGGTCACACCAGATAAGCTGGCACCAATCATGCCAAAGGCCACCACCGGCCAGGGTGATTGGCGTGAACCAATGAAGAAATCTTGGTTGGTGGCTTTTTTACTGGTCAGCCTGGCCACTGACAGCAGAAAAATAAAATAGAGGCCGGTCACCACGGCCAATGTGATTGGATCAATTTGCATGTTTTGATTGTACTATGAAAAATGAATGGATAGAAAACAGGCCGCCCGTGTGGTAGTATTTATACTTTAAAGCCATTTAATTTCAACAGCTTATGAAACAAAAGTCAAAATTTTTGCTACAGATTTTATTCGCTGTGTTATTGATCTCTGGCTGTGCCAACAACAAACAAATAATCAACCAATCTTTAAGCGATGAATCCAAGCGCTTGACTGTGCCCGAGCGTTTTGAACAGTATGGCCATAATGACGATGTGACCATCATTTTAACCTTCTCCGGTGGTGGTACCCGTGCCGCAGCTTTTTCATATGGTGTGATGAGAGGTTTGAAAGAAACGTCTATCAAATTGAATGACACCAATCAGGTTGATATGTTGTCTTTGGTTGATGTGATTTCTTCGGTTTCCGGTGGTAGTTTCACCTCGGCCTATTACGGTCTGTTTGGCGAAAAATTATTCACTGATTTTGAAACAGACTTCCTCAAAACCACTTTGCAGAGCCGTTTATCCAGACAGCTGTTGATTAACCCAATCAACTGGTTTCGCTTCATGTCCAGTGGCTTTTCACGCAGTGATTTAACCACCCATTACTATCAAAAATATATTTTCAAAGACAAAACCTTCGCCGATATGCGCAATGATTCACCCTTGATCATGATCAATGCCACCGATGTAGCCACTGGTACAGGTTTTACGTTTTCTGATGATCATTTTCGCTGGTTGTGTTCAGACCTGGCTGCCTTTCCTGTCGGAAAAGCAGTGACCGCCTCATCGGCAGTGCCGGTTTTGTTCTCTCCTGTGTTATTAAAAAACCATGGTGGCTGCGATCCCTTTGAATACCAAAAAAGTCAGGTCGATGATGACATCAGGTACAAGCACCAAGCGCTGAGAATCAGGAATTTTCGCAACAAAGAAAAGCATCCCTACCTGCATTTAGTCGATGGTGGTGTGGCAGATAATCTCGGGGTACGTGCCTTGCTCAATCAAATCTACCGCCAAGATGATAATTTTTGGCAGACTTTGAAAGCATACAGACTGACCAGCACCAAGCGGGTGTTATTCGTGGTGGTCAATGCGGCAGCGACATTGAACCCAGAGTTATCATTATCAGCCAAAACCCCCAGTTTGTCGCAGACCTTAAATGCGGCGACCACCATTCAATCACAGAACTATAATTCAGACACCCTGGATTTATTGGAACTGAGCGTGCCGAAGTGGACTGAACAGGTCAAAGAAGGGCGCTGTGCTGAATTTTTTTCTGCGGATTGTGATGATTTCGCCTTTTATACCACTGAACTTAATTTTGGCCATGTCGGCGAACCCGAAGCTTCACAGCTGGCAGCCATTGAAACCGCATTACAATTACCTACTGAGGAGGTCAATCAATTGATCCAGGCTGGTGAGCAGCTGGTGTTGAACTCAAAGGTGATACAAGCTTTTATCAAAGACATCCAAAACTGATGTCATCCTGTATGCAGGTCAGCTGGGTGGTGGCGTTAAATGCCACCGAAGTGGTGGGATGTGATACCAGTGGTTTTGTCACTGGAAACTCAAAGTACTGATGATAAACTGTGTCCTATTCAATGAAACATAAATCTCATGGCAGAAAAGTCACAATTTAAATTACTTGGTGAGCGCCGCTTCCTCCCTTTCTTTTTGACCCAGTTCTTTGGTGCTTTCAACGACAACGTATTCAAAAATGCTTTGGTCATCATGATTGCTTTCCGGGTGGCTGAGGAACAGGTTGATATCTTGACCAATTTGGCTTTTGGTTTGTTTATCTTGCCGTTCTTTTTGTTTTCTGCATTTGCCGGCCAAGTGGCTGATAAATATGAAAAATCAATGTTGATTCGACGGGTCAAAATCGGTGAGATGTGTATCATGACTTTGGCATCTTTGGGGTTTTACCTCAACAGCATACCACTGCTGATTTTTGTGTTGTTCTTGATGGGCGCACAGTCCTCTTTATTTGGGCCTGTGAAGTATGGGTACCTGCCTGAAAAACTCAACAACCATGAATTGATGGGTGGTAACGGCTTGGTTGAGGCCAGCACTTTCATATCAATTTTACTGGGCACCATTTTGGGCGGTGTGCTCATTGCGCTGGATTCTTTTATCCCGGTGTCTGTTGCGGTGGTTACCTTTGCTACCTTGGGATATTTGTCTGCGCGCAACATCCCATTGTGTGAAGCAGCTGAGCCTGGGATTAAGCTGGACTGGAATCTGTGGCGAGCATCGGCGAAAAACTTGAGGATTATTCCTGAAAAGCGGGTGGTTTTCTTATCTATCTTGGGTATATCTTGGTTTTGGTTTTTTGGTTCGGTGTTTTTGGCCCAAATGCCGAATTTTTCTCGCACCGTTCTCAATGGCAATGAACATGTGGTGACGCTGTTGTTGACCATGTTTTCCATCGGTATTGGGGTTGGGTCTTTGTTGTGTGAGAAGCTTTCAGGGCGCAGGGTGGAAATCGGCTTGGTGCCAGTTGGTGCTTTGGGCCTGGCTTGGTTCGGCTTTGATTTGTATTGGGTCAGTCACCAATGGCCGGTGTCGGACTTGAGTGATCTGGGCATAGCTGCGGTGATGGCTACACCAGGCGCCTACCGGGTCTGCTTTGATTTGGCCATGATTGGTATTTTCGGTGGTTTGTATATTGTGCCGCTGTATTCACTGGTACAGGAACGCTCAGATGCCAACAAAGTCTCTAGGGTCATAGCCGGCAACAACATCATCAATGCCATGTTCATGGTGGTTGCGGCCTTGCTGGGCATGCTGGTGCTGGGCGTGATGGGGTTGAGCATTCCCGAGTTGTTCTTAATTACAGTCGGTTTGCACATCGTTGTGTGTCTTTACATTTTTACCATTGTGCCCGAGTTTATCTTGCGTTTGATTGCTTGGTTGTTGGTGTCGCTGGTTTATCGAGTCAAATACAAGGGGCTGGATAACATCCCTGCCGAAGGCCCTGTGGTGTTGGTTTGTAACCACATTGCATTCGTTGATCCGGCCATCATCATGGGTCGCGTCAGAAGACCAACCAAGTTTGTCATGCACCACAAAATTTATAACAAGTTTGGCATGAAATTTTTATTCAAATCGGCCAAAACCATCCCCATTGCCAGTGCCAAAGTGGATCCTGAAATGATGGAGGCAGCTTTTGAATCGGTCAAAGCAGCGCTGGAGGACGGTGATGTGGTGTGTATTTTCCCGGAGGGCCGGTTAACGCCTGACGGCCAGATTGGTCAATTCAAGAAAGGCATTGAACGCATCATCAAGGAAACGCCAGTGCCAGTGATACCCATGGCGTTGAATAATTTGTGGGGCAGCATGTTTTCTCGTTTTTCGAAACAAGTGATTAAGCGACTGCCCAGAAAGTTCATGGCCAAAGTTGATTTAGTCGTCGGTGAGGCCATCCCACCCGAGCAAGTGACTGCTGAAAAACTAGAGGCAGAAGTCAAAGCACTGAAAGTTCAGGCAGAAATGGTCAATCCAGAATCGGCGGCAAAAACTGACTGAAAGGCTTGTTCTAAATCAGCAATGATGTCGTCAATGTGTTCCAAACCAACCGAAAGGCGTATCAATGTAGGGCTGATTAAATGTGCCATCAGTTCCTCTTCGGTGTATGTGGAATGCGTCATCGAAGCTGGGTGTTGAATCAAGGTCTCAGCGTCGCCCAAACTGACCGCACACAAGATCATTTGCAGGGCGTTGACAAAGGCTGCAGATTGTTCGCGGGTGGCATCCAGTTCAAAAGCGATCATGCCGCCGGCTTGGTGCATTTGTTGTTTGGCCAGCTGTTTTTGTGGGAAATGATCCAGCCCGGGGTAGAAAGTGTGTTTGACAAAAGGCGAATTACTCAGGTAATCAGCCACTTTTTGGGCGTTTTCACAATGCCGGTCCATTCTCACATGTAAGCTTTTTAAGCCGCGCAACAACAACGACACATCAAAACCGGAAATCACCGCACCAGTCATGTCTTTTAAGCCCACCATGCGAATCTCATCAATGTCCTGTTGTTTGCCAGCAACGAAACCGGCTATCAAATCACCATGACCGCCCAAGTATTTGGTGGCTGAATGAACCACCAAGTCAGCGCCCAAACTCAATGGGTTTTGTAAATAGGGTGTGCAATAGGTGTTGTCTATCATCAGTCTGCAATCATGTTTATTGGTGATTGCTGCCAGTGCCTCGATGTCAATCAGGCGCATGTTGGGATTACTTGGGGTTTCAGAATAGACCATTTTGGTTTTATCTGAGATGTGACGGCTTAAGTTTTCTGCTGCGGATAAATTAAGGTACTTAACTTCAATGCCAAACTGTTTCAAACCATGTTCAAGAAAAGAAAAAGTGCAGCCATATAAGCTTAAATCAGCAATCAGCTCATCTCCAGGTTTGAGGAATGACCACATGGCACTGGTGATTGCGCCCATACCAGAGGCGGTGGCCAGTGCTGCTTCAGCCTGTTCTAACTGAGCAAAGCGCTGTTCCAGCAGCTGTTGTGAAGGCGAGCCGAGTCTGGCATATATGAACCGTTCGTTCTCCCCTTGGAAGGCAGCGCCGCCTTGTTCGACTGTTTCAAAAGCATAGGTGGAGCTGATTTGAATCGGTGGTGTTAAGGCGCCTTGGTGTGCTTCAGGGTGGTAGTTAGCGTGTATGGCTTGGGTGGCAAAATGGCTTGAGTGATGTTTTGTCATATCCTTAGTTCTATTAATTCTGAGCTTTCAGCCATTTTAAGTTGTGGTGAAATTACAACCAAGTTAGAATACGTAAAAATTTCATTACAACCAAAGCTTGGCAAGCCTTAAGCAACTGATAATAAACACATAATACATTGTACAGAATACTTTACACATGAAGTTAGCAATCACCACTGAGAATAAACTGGGTATCACAGATGATGTTTTGGCTTTGTTGCGCGAACACCATGCCGATCTGATAAAGGTTGAAGTTGAGGCTGGCAAAATATATTTGCAGACCCAAGAATTAGATAAACCGACTCAGGGTACGCTCGCTACTTTGTTGATGAAAATCCCCGGCATCAAATGGGTCAATCAGATAGATGTGTTACCCGGCGTACAAACCCAAAGCATGTTGGCCTCCTTGATGCAGGCGATGCCTGATCCGGTAGTTGGCATCGACAACAAGGGGCAACTTTCTTACGCCAACGAAAAAGCCAAATCTTGGTTCAAAGCACACACTGCGGATAACCAAACACCTTCAAAAATGAGTCAGATTTTTGTTGCCAAGGGTTGGCAGGATAAAGTCAATGCAGCGGCCAACTCGCACATTCCAGTCAACATCAATACCATTGCCGGCAACATGCTACTAGAGGTGCAGGCGATAAAAGGGACCCAGGATAAAGTTCTGGGTGCTTTGTTGTTGTTCCGTAATCCAGATAAGATATTGGCCAGTAGTTATGTCATGAAAGGTGAGGAGATTGATGGTTTGGAACGCATGGTTTATCAATCAGAGGCTTTTGCCCAAGTACTACAAAAAGCCAAGACTTTGGCTGTTGTTGATGCGCCGTTGAACATTGTGGGTGAGACTGGAACGGGTAAAACTTTGTTGGCTCATGCCTGCCATTCTTTGAGTAACCGCAGCAACGAGCTGTTTACTGTGGTTGACTGCCAATCGATGAAAAGTGACGAAATGGAGGCGAAACTGTTTGGCTCAGGCAATCGCCCTGGCATCTTTGAATTGAACCGCACAGGTACCTTGTTTTTTTCGCACATTGAGTTCATGCCGCAACACACCCAAGAAAAAGTGCTGAAGGCATTAAAATCGAACAACCAAGCCACTGGTGTCAGGGTGGTGGTTTCCTCGGCACAGAAACTCAGTGTTCACCAACAATCAGGAAAAATGCTGCCTGAATTGATGGTGATGCTGGATGTGTTGCGTTTAGACGTACCACCATTGCGTGAGCGTACCGAAGACATTGAGCCATTGATGCAACATTTTCTGCATCAGTTCAATCAACAACTGGGCCAAGATTTGTCCTTTTCTTTGGATGCCACAACTAAAATGAAACGCTATTATTGGCCGGGTAATGCCAGCCAATTGCGACATGCCATTTACAAAGCAATGATGTTGGCCAAAGACGGCGTTATTGATGCCGCCGACTTGGATTTGGAAGGAGCCATAAGCTTAGAGGCTGACTTAGAGGACATGACTTTGAATGAGGCTGTCAGTGAGTTTGAAAAACATTTTTTACAGCATTGGTATCAAAAGTACCCTTCAACCAGAAAATTAGCCAGGCAACTCGGGGTGTCGCACACCACTATTGCCCAAAAAATAAACAAATACAAATTAAACCTATCCAAACGAGAAACGTATGAAAATAATTGAAGCCCATGGCGGTGAATTAATCGACCTCATTCCTGATGAGAAACTGAAGGCTGAACGACAGCAACTGGCCAATGACATGCCAAGTTGGGATCTCACAGACCGACAAGTTTGTGACATTGAGTTATTACTTAATGGGTCATTTTCACCTTTGAATGGGTTCATGAATCAGGCTGACTATCAGGCGGTATTAAATGACATGCGCTTGGCCGATGGCACGCTGTGGCCCATGCCCATCACATTAGATGTCGATGAAGAAACCATGTCAGCAGCCAAGGCCAGTGGTCATTTAACCTTGCGTGATGAGGAAGGTGTGGTGTTGGCAGTGCTGAAAGTTGAGGATGCTTGGAAAGCGGATAAAGCAGCTGAGTCGCAAGCCGTTTTTGGCAGTACCGACATCAAACACCCAGCGGTCAATTATTGTATGAACATCGCCGGTGAATATTATTTAGGTGGTGAATTGCTGGGCTTACAGCTACCGACTCATTACGATTATCGCCAACATCGCCATACACCGCATGAGACTCGCACCAAATTCAAAAAACTGGGTTGGTCACGGGTGGTGGCATTCCAGACCAGAAATCCGATGCACCGCGCCCACCAAGAACTGACTTTCCGTGCCGCTCAACGGGTTGAGGCCAACCTGTTGATTCACCCAGTGGTTGGTTTAACCAAGCCGGGGGATATTGATCATTTTACCCGCGTGCGTTGCTATGAAAAAATTATGGACATGTATCCTGAACGCACCACTGCTCTGTCATTGTTGCCGTTGGCGATGCGCATGGGTGGTCCAAGAGAAGCTTTGTGGCATGCCATCATCCGTAAAAACTATGGTTGTACCCATATCATTGTTGGCCGTGATCATGCTGGGCCCGGTGATGACTCAAATGGCCAGCCATTTTATGACCCATACGCAGCCCAAGAGTTATTAAAGCAACACGAAGACGAATTGGGTATCAAAATGGTTGAGTTCGAGATGATGGTTTATTCTCAAGACAAAGCCCAATACATCCCCATTTCTGAAGTTGAGGAAAAAGAAAACATCCTCAACATTTCAGGCACAGAACTCAGGCGCCGATTACAACAAGGCTTGGACATACCTGACTGGTTTTCTTACCCAGATGTGGTTGCTGAGTTACGCAAATCTCACCCACCACGCAACAAACAAGGGTTCACGGTGTTTTTTACTGGCTTGTCAGGTTCGGGAAAATCGACCATCGCCAATGCTCTGCGGGTGAAGCTGATGGAAATGATCAACCGACCGGTTACTCTATTAGATGGTGATGTGGTGCGCAAACACCTTTCTAGTGAGTTGGGTTTTTCAAAAGAACACCGCAACATCAACGTCCAGCGAATTGGTTTTGTGGCCAGTGAAATCACCAAGAATGGTGGTGTAGCCATCTGTGCCCCAATCGCGCCCTATGAAAAAATGCGCTCAGAGGTTCGTGACATGATTGAGCCCTTGGGTGGTTTTGTTGAAATCCATGTAGCGACTCCTTTGGAGGAATGTGAAAAAAGAGACCGCAAAGGCCTGTATGCATTGGCACGCCAGGGTGTGATCAAAGAATTCACCGGTATCAGTGATCCGTATGAAGAACCACAGGATCCTGAAATGAAAATCGATACATTAGATTTTTCACCGGATCAGGCAACCCAAAGAATTGTGTTGAAACTGGAAGCCATGGGCTTGATTGCCTGAGCATGTAATGACTGATTCAAAACCACAAAAACCGACGGCCTTTCTGATTGATTCATCGGTTTTTGTGTTTCGCAGTTATTTTTCCATGTCACCAGATTTGGTTGACAGTGCAGGCGACAGCAACCATGCGGTCTATGGTTTTGCACGATTTTTGGTGCGGTTCATGAAACAAACCCAGCCGCAGTATATCGCCACGGCTTTTGATGAGGCTTTGACCACCTCGTTCAGGAATGAGATTTACCCACCCTATAAAGCCAATCGCGATCCGGCTCCTGCCGATTTAAAAAAACAGTTCAAGCACTGTCAACAACTGGCCAAATTATTGGGCATTGCGGTGTTTGCTGATGACAGTTACGAAGCCGATGACCTCATCGGGACGCTACACAATACATATGCAGAAAAAGGCCATAACATTTGTATCGTCAGTGCTGATAAAGACCTGGCCCAATTAGTTAGACCGTCAGATTGGTGGTGGGATTATGGCAAATCAAAACCATTGGGTTACAACGCATTGACAGATAAATTTGGGGTCAGGCCAGATCAAGTCTGTGATTTTCTTGCTTTGGCCGGCGATCAAGTAGACAACATCCCTGGTGTGAAGGGAGTTGGGGTCAAAACGGCTCAGGTTTTATTAAACCATTTCAATGACTTAGATACCTTGTTGTCGCGCTGTAACGAGATTGAGTTTTTGAGTTTGAGGGGTGCTAAATCATGCCAGCAAAAAATTAAAAACCAAAAAGCGGAAGCTTTGTTGTCCAGACAGTTGGCAAAAATTGTGGTGGATGCACCGATAGAAAATGATGCTATAATCAAATCTAAAAGCGACCAATCAGCGTTGATTGATTTTATCGAAGCGATGAATTTTGGGCCCATGTTAAGACGAGAATTGATAGAAATAGCGGTTAAATGAGCAGCGAACAAAAAAAGATTTTAATAGTAGATGATGAACCGGATATCTTGCAACTATTGGAAATATCTCTTACCCGGATGCAATTCAAAGTTTACAAAGCGGAAAACTTGGGATCAGCCAAATACCAGCTGTCAAAGACCACTTTTCATTTGTGCTTAACAGATTTCAAATTACCAGACGGTACAGGCAGTGAATTGGTTGACTTTGTTGCCAGTCATTACCCCAACACACCCATCGCAGTCATCACCGCATTTGGCACCATCAACCATGCGGTTGAAACCCTCAAGAAGGGGGCCTATGATTTCATCACTAAGCCAATCAGTTTGGAAACCCTCAGACAGCTGGTCATCACTGGCTTGCAGCACAGTAACCAAGAGGAAGACCAAGGGGAAGCGGTCAAGATTGGTATACCCACAGATTATTTCAAAGGTTTGGACGACGCCATTGGTAAATATGCCCAAAGTAAAGCGCCAGTCATTATTTATGGTAAAAGAGGCACATGGAAAGAAAAGTTTGCGCAGCTGATACACAAAAACAGTGGACTTGCACAGCATGAAATAACTCTGGTTGACTGTCATGATGCCGATTTGAACTTAACTCCTGAGCAAGCTGGCACTTTGGTGTATAAAAATGTTGAAAAGCTGCGTCCCGAACAACAAACCACCTTGATCAATTTCGTAAAGGCTTTGTCAGATAATCAGCGTATTGTGGTAACGACCGACTGGAGTGAAGATGAGTTCAAGCATTCCTTGGGAGTAAAAAAATCATTACTCAGGGTCTTATGTGTTGGCGAGATTGAAACCCAATCAATTGCTGAACTGAATGATGATTTGATTGAAATTTGTAAGACTCGTCTGGAACAATTGGCTGACAAATGGAACAAGTTGCCGTGTAAAATTCATCCCACTGCGATGGCCAAACTCAAAGGCCATGAGTTTTCAGGTAACATGCGCGAACTGGATTTTGTGCTTTCTAAAGCTGCAGTCAACTGTCAAAATCAACTGATACGAGAAGAAGATTTACAGTTAGAGAACACTGGGTTCAAACCTCAACTCAGTAAAGAGATGAACTTGGAAAAGTACATTGAGGAGATTGAAATTCGCGAAATCACCAATGCATTGGCCAAAGCCGATAACAACAAAACCAAAGCGGCTGAACTGTTAGGTATCAGTTTCAGGGCTTTGCGTTATAAAATTAAAAAATTGGGCATTGATTAAAATCCTCTCAACCAACGCCCTTGATAGATAAGCTTAGTGGGTTTTCAGACCTCGTCAGAGCCTTCATTGAAATCTTCAAACAGGTAAGTACTCAAATAGCGTTCTCCGGTATCAGGTAACATGGTCAGAATCACTGAACCAGGTTGTGCTTTTTCAGCCACATGCATCGCTGCAGCAAAGGTGGCACCGGCCGAAATGCCACAAAAAATACCTTCTTGTGACGCCAAGGCCAATGAGTATTTCTTTGATTCGTGTTCATCAACAGGAATCAGGTCATCGTAAATTTCTTGATTCATCACTTCAGCAATAAAATCTGGTGTCCAGCCTTGTAGCTTGTGTGGTGACCACTCTTTGCCGGCCAACAAAGCCGCCTCTTGCGGTTCGGTAGCGACTATTTGGATGTCAGGTCTGGCCAGTTTTAAAACCTCTCCAACCCCAGTGATGGTGCCGCCGGTGCCATATCCACTGACAAAATAGTCCAGTCTTTTGCCGGCGAAGTCTTTAAGGATTTCAGGACCTGTGGTTGAGCGGTGGTAGGCTGGGTTGGCTGGATTTTCAAATTGCCTGGCCAAAAACCAATTGTTTTGTTCAGACAATTCCTTGGCTTTTCGAACCATGCCCGTGCCTCTTTCAGCAGCTGGGGTCAAAACCACCTTGGCCCCCAAAGCGCGCATTAACTTACGCCGTTCAATTGAAAACGTTTCGGACATAACGGCAACAAAAGGATAGCCCTTGGCGGCACACACCATGGCCAGTGCAATACCGGTATTGCCCGAGGTGGCCTCAATCACTGTTTGGCCAGGTTCAATCAAACCTTTGGCTTCTGCATCAGTAATGATGGCATGTGCCAAACGGTCTTTGACAGACGCCATGGGGTTGAAAGATTCGACCTTGACATACATATCAATGCCCTCAGGTGCCAGTCGATTGATTTTTACTATGGGTGTGTTGCCGATGGTTTCTAATATGGATTGATAAATCATGTGAATACTCTTTATGCTATTTTTAGTTGATTGGTTGTAGTTATCTTGGGGTGGTCGTTGATAAACCAAGCCAAATTCTCATTCAATGCGGCCACTTCGCCAATGATAATCAAAGCAGGTGATTTAACTTTATGCTTATTAATCAATTCAGTCAACTGACTTAACTGGCCACGAATAACGCGTTGTTGTTGGGTGGTGCCATTTTCAATGATGGCGACAGGGGTACAGGCTTTCCTGCCGTGGTTAATTAGTTCCTTACTGAGTACAGCTGACTTCATTAAGCCCATATAAACAGCCAGGGTCTGTCTTTTTCTGGCCAAGGCTGGCCAGTCCAATACATCAATGGAGTTTTTACAGTGTGCTGTCACAAACAGCACATTTTGGGCATGATCACGGTGGGTCAGTGGAATACCGGCGTAGGCAGCACAGCCAACTGCAGCCGTGATTCCTGGAATGATTGAAAACTTAACCCCAGCAGATTGACATTGTGCTAGCTCCTCACCCCCTCGCCCAAAGACAAACGGATCACCTCCTTTGAGCCTGACTACTTTGTTCCCTTGCAAAGCATATTTCACCAACAGCGAATTGATCTCATCTTGCGGGACACTGTGAAAACCTTGGGTTTTGCCAACACTGATGATTTCGGCATCACGACGAATCAGCTCTAATATGTCATTAGAAACCAAGCGATCGTGCAGTACGATGTCGGCTTCTTGAATCGCTCGCAGTGCTTTGATGGTTAACAACTCAGGGTCACCCGGACCGGCGCCGACCAAAAGCACTTCACCGCCTTTATCGACTTGGTTGTGGATGTCATCAATGAGTTTGTCGTCATCAGGCACTGCTCTGCTGTTGATCAAATCAGTGGCATGACTGCTGCTGAAGAAGCGTTCCCAAAACCTTTTTTTAAGGGTGAATGAAAGTGGTAATTGGTTGACCTTGTGGCGTAAGGATTGTGCTTTTTCAGCCAAGCGCCCCAAGTTCTTCGGCAATACCTGCTCAATTTTTTCTCTGATGTTTCTGGCCAGTACGGGCGCCGAGCCAGCACTTGAAATGGCCACCATGATGGGGTCTCTGTCCACCATGGCTGGTGTGATGTAGTTACACCACTTTTTTTCATCCACGGTGTTGACTAAAATTTGGTTTTCCTCACCAATCTGAAACACCCTGGCACCAATCTCATCATTGTCAGTGGCAGAAATGATTAACCTGAAATCTGATAAATACAAAGCCGTTAAATAATGTACTGATTCGGCCAACAAATCGGCCCTGATAAGGTGCAGTTTTTGTTGTTGTGCCAGTGTTTCAATGGGTGGCTCAAAGCTCAGGCTGATGCAGGTGATTTGGGTACCGGCTTTCAATAACATTTTGATTTTGCGGTATGCCACTGAGCCGCCGCCCAAGACCAGAGTGGGCTTGTTCTTGATGTCGATATTGATTGGCAGGTATTGCATCACCAGCTCCGAAAATTTGATGAATTCAATATTACAGATGGTGCATTGATTGTAAAAATACCAAATAGGTATGTTCATATAACCTTTTTTTATTGGACGTTTAGATGTCTAAAACTTGCATGTAAGGAAATTATCAGTTAACCTGTCTCTTATAAAACTAAGACTCATAATTGTTTAGCGATAAAAGCATGAAATTACAGCAACTTAGGTTTTTTGAAGCCGTGTGCAGAGAGAACCTTAACGTAACCGCAGCGGCCAAAGCGCTGTTTACCTCACAACCAGGTGTCAGTCGCCAAGTCAGGATGTTCGAAGACGAGCTGGGCGTTTCATTGTTCAAAAGACAAGGCAAATCATTGGTTGCATTGACTGCTGCAGGTGAAGAAGTTTTGCTGCGGGTCAAAAGGGCGCTGAAAGAAATAGAAAATATTTCAGCGGTTTCAAAGGAGCTTGGCCAAGTCAAACAAGGGCGATTGAATATTGCCACAACCCACACCCAAGCCAGGTATGTATTGCCTGCGGTAATTAAATCATTTCATCAAAAGTTTCCTGAAGTTAAAGTTAATTTACACCAAGGCACATCCAAACAAAACATCCAATCAATTCGTGATGGCGAAGCTGATTTCACCATTGCATCAGGTAACATATCTGATGACAAACAGCTGGTTAAGATTGATTGTTTCAAGTGGCAGCGGTATGTGGTGGTTCCAAAAGATCACCATCTGGCGGACAAAGAAAACATCACGTTGGCAGAATTATCCAAAGAACCACTGATTGTTTATGTTTATAACGATCAAGAAAATTCATCATTGGTCAAAGCTTTTCGGGCAGCAGGCTTAGATTTTCAAATCGTTTTTACAGCCCGAGATTCGGATGTGATCAAAACCTATGTGCGTTCCGGCCTTGGGGTTGGTATCATTGCCTCAATGGCGATTGAAGCGGGTATTGATGATGATTTGGTGGCATTGGAGACCAAAGACATTTTACCGTTGTGTTCTACCTGGATAGCGTTCCAACCGAGTTTGTATTTGCGCCAGTACATGCAGGAGTTCATCACCTTGTTTGCGCCGCATGTATCAAGCAATCAAGTACAAGATGCCATTGATCAGGAGAATGCGGTGGTTGATCCACAGAAACAATCCTTGCCGGTAGATTCAGTGTGGCATATTTGAATCTTGCTTCCCTGCTTTCATCTTTTGAAAAAAGCAAATTGAACAAAAGCACATCATCTAGATGAAAGGCGGCTGCGCAAGATGGCTTGGTTTGATGGGCTTGTCGCTCTGACCCGCTGCGCGTGCCAACCGCTATAAGCCGAATGAATCTTGCTTCCCTGCTTTCATCTTTTGAAAAAAGCAAACTGAACAAAAGCACATCATCTAGATGAAAGGCGGTTGCGCAAGATGGCTTGGTTTGATGGGCTTGTCGCTCTGACCCGCCAGCGTCTGTAAAATTGCATTAAAAATTGATTTCGTGGATACCACATTCTCTTTTCAGGCCATGAAAACGGGTTTGCGTAACGTCATTAACCGCACTCAATGGTCGGGTGGTGTGAACATCACCAATAGAAACATATCCCTTTTCCCACAAGGGGTGGTAAGGCAGCTGGTGTTTTTTTAGGTACTGATAAACATCGCGATCAGTAAAATCAATGATGGGATGAAACTTGGTGATGTCTCCTTTTTGTTCAACCATCGGTGTGTGTGCCCTGGATGCCGCTTGACTGTTGCGCAATCCAGAAAACCAGGTTTTTACTTTTAGCTCTTTGAAGGCTCGCTCCAGTGGTTTGACCTTGGTGATTTGGTTGTATTGTTCAATGCCAGCCAGATCTTTGCGCCACAATTTGCCGTATCTGGACTCAAGCCAAGCGGGTGAAAGCTCACTTTTGTAGACTTTTAAATTCAGCTTCAGTCGCGCAGTCAATTCGTCAATGAACTGGTAAGTCTCTGGGAATAAGTAGCCTGTGTCTATCAATACCACTGGCAAATCGCGTTGGTGTTGCGTCAGTAAGTGTAAGCACACTGCCGATTGTGCCCCGAAACTTGAAGTTAACACATACTGCGAGGGCAAATGTTCAAAAGCCCAAGCGACGCGTTGATCAACGGATAGTTGTCTCAGATCAATCATCACACCACCGCCAGAGGTAAATGAACTTGTGAGCCATGTGTCACAGCATCAATATGGCCTTGGCGAATGACAAAATCACCAAACCACTCACCATCCAACGCGTTGCTGGCATAGTCTGCAAATAAAGCATCCAACTCTATAAGGATGGTGTCCTCATCGATGTTTTCTAGGTACATTCGGTTCAGTCGTGTACCAGTGAATTCTCCGCCCAAATACATGTTGTATTTACCTGGCCCTTTGCCAACAAAACCTAACTCAGCCATATAAGGTCGAGCACAGCCATTGGGACAACCGGTCATGCGTGTGATGATGGCCCGGTCCTGAATGCCGTGTTTGATTTGTAAATTTTCAATTTTATTTAATAATGTGGGTAAGTAACGTTCAGCCTCAGCCATCGCCAATGAGCATGTGGGCAAAGCCACACAAGCCATGCCATTGAGTTGGGCCAATGATTGGCGGTTATTTTCAAGCACACCAAAAGGCGTTAGGGTATCAATGACCACCGCTTTTTCATCAGCGGTTAATTGACCAATGATTAAGTTTTGATTGGCGGTGATGCGAAAATCGCCATAATCTAAATGAGCGACTTGTTTCAGCGCACTGCGCAGGGCAAGTGAATCGCTGTCAATGACTCGACCGTTTTGGATGAACAGGCACAAGTTCCAGGTGCCATCGTAATTTTCTGACCAGCCGAACTCATCTCCAGTGGATTTGAATTCGAAGGGTTTTTCTGCCAGTAGTGACCAGCCCAGACGTTTGTTCAGTTCTTGTTTGAACCAGTCGATGCCGCGATCATCGATGGTGTATTTAAAACGCGCATGTTTGCGGTTGGTGCGACAGCCATAGTCTCGCTGTATCTTGACCACCTGCTCGGCCACTTGTGTAACTTGGTCAACGGCACAAAAACCAATCACTTGAGCCAACAAGGGGAAGGTCTCTAAATCACCATGAGTGGCGCCCATACCGCCACCAACAGTGACATTGAAACCAATCAGTTGGTGTTTTTCTACTACCGCTATAAAGCCCAAATCGTGGGCAAAAACATCCACATCATTGGCCGGTGGAATGGCCATTGCAATCTTGAATTTACGCGGTAAATAGGTTTCACCATAAATGGGCTCGATATCTGGTGTGCCAGCGACCTTTTCCTTATCCAGCCAAATTTCATGGTACGCGGTGGTTTGTGGTGTCAGGTGACTGCTGATGGCAGCAGCAGCTTGATAGGCTTGTTGGTGCACTTCAGATTGATGGGGATTAGGCGTGCACATGACATTCCTGTTCACGTCTCCACAGGCAGCGATGGTGTCTAACAATGATTGGTTGATCGATGCAATGGTGGTTTTTAGGTTCTTTTTAATCACACCGTGTAATTGAAAGGCTTGTCGGGTGGTTAAACGGATTGAACCACCACCGTATTGAACCGCTAAATCATCCATCGCCAACCATTGTTCAGGGGTACAAATGCCAGCTGGAACACGAGCACGAATCATAAAACTATAAAGCGGTTCGAGTTTTTGCTTGCGCCGAGTGACCACTGATTCGCGATCATGTTGTTGGTAAATGCCGTGGAACTTGGTTAACTGTGTGTCGTCTTCTGCCAATGAGCCCGTGACATTGTTATCCAAGCCGTCAGCAATGCCGCCACGTAAATAGTTACTGGCAGTTTTGATTGTTTCAACGGCCTCTAATTTTTGCTTTTTCATCTTAATAGACATCCTTTTGATAACGTTTTTGACGTTTGAGTTGTTGTAAATAAGCAGTTGCTTCGGCGTTATCGAGCTGGCCATGTTGTTCAATGACCTGTATCAACTCAGCTTCAACGTCTTTGGCCATGTGGTCTTTGTCACCACATAGATAGATGTGAGCACCTTTCTCAAGCCATTGCCAAATAAGCGCACTATGGGCTTTTATTTTGTGTTGGACATAGATTTTTTCTGCTTGGTCACGTGAGAAGGCCAAGTCAATGCGGCTCAACAATCCAGTTTTGAGGTACTGCTGCCATTCCAGCTGATACAGGAAGTCATGATCAAAATTAGGGTTGCCAAAGAATAACCAATTATCACCGGTATGTTTCAAAGCCTGACGTTCTTGCAAAAAGCCCCTGAATGGTGCGACCCCAGTACCGGGGCCTATCATGATGATGGCCGTTTGGGGGTCTTCCGGCAGTTTGAAATGGTTGTTGGGTTCAATGAATATGTTGACTTGATCTCCTACATCCAAAGTGCCGTGGAAACTGCCACTGACTAAGCCCATGCGCGTTTCTTTGCCATCGACTAAGGCAATGGTTAAGTGCACTTCATCAGGGTTGGCATGATGGCTTGAAGCGATGGAGTACAATCGTGGTGTGATTTTGGGTAAATGATCAATCAAAGTTTGGGCATCTATAGCAGCTGGATATGCAGTCATGACATCAATTAATTGGCAAGTTTTTGTCAAATCAACAAAACCTTGGTGGCTGCTGATGCGTTGTGAAAGCTCCGATAGATTAAAGTTTTCGGCATACTGATGTAAAAACTTCTTGTTCAGCAAACTGATTTCCAGTTCACTAATTAAAACTGATTGTAAGTCATGTTGCTGCTTATCAAAAGTCACTGGCGTTGAGGGATCCAGTTTTAATTGCTGGAGTAAAGCGGTCACATCATCCGCGCGGTTAGGGGCGCAGATACCAAGACTGTCACCGGCTTGGTATCTCAGGTTTGATCCTTCCAATGATAATTCTATGTGATAAACCACCTTGCTGGATTCAGTGGTGGTGATGCGTTGTGATGCCAGAATTTCAGCGGCGAAGGGTTGCTTGCGACTGATTGTATTTGTGGTGTCATTTATCGCGGTTGTCAGTGGCACCACATTAGAGCCTTTGAACTCAGTTGTTTTGAGCTTTTCTATGAGCAAGTTTAAAGTTTCTTGCTGCCAGTTAGCTGCTTGTTCTTCATAATCCAAATCACAATCGACTCGGTTGGTCATTCTTTGGGCGCCGAGTTTTTCCAGCTGTTGATCAAAATCAATGCCGGTTTGACAGAATTGCTCGTAACTCGAATCGCCCAGAGCCAAAACACTGAAATGAAGTTGTTTCAGCTTGGGTGCCTTGGGTGAAAACAAATACTCATATAATATTTCCGCATCATCTGGCGCATCACCCTCGCCGTGGGTTGAGACTATAAGCACCAAATACTGTTCCTTGGTTATTTGTCGGGGTTGGAAGTCTGCCATGGATACCAATTGCACAGTCAGGCCTTCTTGCTGTGCTGTTTGGTAATATTTGTTGGCTAGTGATTTGGCGTTACCGGTTTGGCTACCATAAAGCACTGTCAGTGATGAAGCTGTATGTGGTTGATTGGTAATTTCAGCAGCCACTGGTGGTGTTTGTGTCGAAACTTGACCCGCTAAATAACCGGATAACCAAGTTTTTTGTTGTGCACTGAGGCTGGCTAAAACAGTGTCGAGTTGAGACAGTTTTTGTTGGTCAATAGGTGTCACATCGCCCAAGTTTGTTAACATTTAACTTCCAAATAAAAAACATGAAAAGGAAGTATAGATGTCTATAATTCTGCTGTGAAATATCAAATAGGCATACCTTTATTACTTTTAACGGTGGTGCAACACCAGCAATTGTAAGTAACAGCTAAGCATATGTTATGAGCGATATTTTGGACATAAAAAAAGCCACTGGAATAACCAGTGGCTCTGATTGGCTAACTTTGATTGCCAAATTATTTTTTCACTTTTTTGAACTTCAGCGTCCAGCGATCGGTGTTACCGGTGACTGATTTTCTGCCCACTTCGTATTCCAACTCATCATCGGCTTTGTAGTGTATGTCAGAGAAATCCACCAATTCGAAACCAGCAGCTTGAATTTCTTTGATGGCCTTTACTGGGTCAAAACGGCGGCGGTTTTCGTCGTTGTTGCCTTCCATGTGTCGTCTGGTGTGGTCAACCACTCCATATATGCCACCCATTTTCAAAGCTTCCCAAGCAGCATCGTTCATCGCCATGCGACCGTCTTCAGCAAAATTGTGGTAGTTTCTAAAGGTCAATACCATATCGACTTTCTTAACACCCAAATCAGCATTTTCTAAGGAATAGAAACGAGCCCCTTCTTTGCGGTAAATGTTAGATGCTTCAGCACCCACTTGGACGTGTGACAATGCTTTGTTGTCTTTGATCATGCTTTCAACACGACCAGTACCCAGAGCCACTATCAACTCGCCATCGTCTTTCAATACCGGTGCCAGAATTTTCGTGTACCAGCCACCACCGGGTACCAATTCAACTACTTTCATGTCATGTTTCAAACCAAAGAACTCTAAGGTTTGAACCGGTCTGCGATTTCTGTCTCGGTCCGTCTCTGCCTCTGTTCTCAATTCAGATTTCATCGCCTCTTTGATGAGGTCGGATGTTGAGTGCTCGTGATTATCTGCTTGAGCGGTCATAGCCATGCCAGCAAACAGGCCTGCGATTAAAAGTTTTTTCATTGGTGTCTCCCTAAGTTAAAACCTTCGGATTGTATCAGTGGGGTGTGTATTGCTTGTGAAATTGAGGCCGATTCTTGCCTTAATCTGCATCAATGGTATCCGGGCCTTTACCGGCGCTTTTTTCATATTTGCCTTTACCAACCTTGCGGTATTGGGTAAAGCCTTGTTTTTCGATATTTTTTTGGCTCAATGTGGACTGGCTTGAGCCAGTTATGGAGCCTTGGAGGTTTACGCTTCTGATGATTTTTTTAACTGGATAGCCACAATAGGTGCAATGAGTTAGTTTTTTATCACTGAGTTTTTGCATCACATCAAAGCCACCCAAGCAATAAGTGCAGTGCTGGTCTTTGTTGAGGTTTTCATAAGTATAAATAGGCATAGTTTTTAATCTCAGGTACAAAAAAAGCACCATCACTTTTCAGTCATGGTGCCTTTAAACTCAAAACACAAGAGTCAGTGAATACCGTGCATGCGCTTTTTCAAGAAAGGTGAGATGATGAACATGATCAAACCTGCCGCAATTGGTATCGCTGTGAATACCAAGAAAAAGCCAGATAAGCCAATGGCTTCATTCATCGCATCAATGGTGCTGGCGGTTAAACCACCTAAGAGGTTGGCAAAGAAGTTGGCTAAGAACCAAACGCCAAACATCAGGCCAAGTAAGCGTTTAGGGGTTAATTTACTGACATATGACAGCCCTACTGGAGACAAGCAGAGTTCGCCAGTGGTGTGGAAGAAATAAGCAGCTATTAACCAAAACATAGATACCGATGCAGTACTTGCACCAGATTCAATGCCCATCGCACCATAGGCCAAGAAAGCAAAGCCGATACCTGCGAAGATTAAGCCCAAAGCAAATTTAGCTGGGCCTGATGGGTTGTATTTTGATTCCCAAATTTTTGAGAACAAAGGTGCCAAGGTGATGATGAAGAAAGAGTTCAAAATACCGAACCAAGAGGCCGGCACTTCAATTTCACTGGCTGAAGAAAACTCAGTATAAACTTTCCAAATCACAATCGCCCAAATTAAGACAAAACTAAAGCCCAGGAACGCATTTGAAAGCGGGATGGTTTTGAAGGTTTGCTTGAATAATAACCCCAAGACCCATGTGACCACCAGTATGGGCACCACAGTTAAAAAGAAATTGGCCCAGACGTATATGGTTGCCGTGCTTCCGGTCAGTACTCTTTGGGTGTAGTCTTTTGCAAATATTGTCATAGAAGAACCGGCTTGTTCAAACGCCCACCAGAATACAATAACGAAAAGTGATAAAACACCAATCACTATGATGCGGTCTTTTTCAATGTTGGTCAGTTTGGTATCAGCCACTTCACTTGGGTCTAAATCGATTGCTTTTTGCGGTTTGGCTCCGTTGTCACCAAATACGCTTTGGGCAAAATAAAATTGTAACAAGCCAAAGAACATGAATACGCCCGCCAGTCCAAAGCCGTAAGACCAACCAACTGTTTCACCGACGTAGCCACACAGCATGATGCCCAAGAACGCGCCGGCATTGATGCCCATATAAAAAATGGTATAAGCGCCGTCTTTCTTGGTGTCGTCTTTATACAATCCGCCGACCATAGAAGAAATGTTTGGCTTAAACAGGCCGTTACCAACAATCAAAAGGCCCAAGCCCAGATAGAAACTTGAAACGGTTTCAACAGCAAGAGCAGCATGCCCCAATGTCATCAACAACGCACCCACAACCACAGCTGTTTTAAAGCCCCAGAACTTGTCGGCAATCCAGCCACCAACCAGTGGTGTCAAGTAGACCAAACCAGTATACCAAGCATACAAAATGGCGGCGTTTTCACGCGACCAACCCCAGCCCCCACCATCGATGGCAGTAACCAAAAAGAGCACCAAAAGTGCCCGCATACCGTAGTAACTGAAACGCTCCCACATTTCAGTAAAGAATAAAATAAAAAGTCCTGCCGGGTGGTTCAGGACTTGAGGATCGAGATTCGCTGTAGAGTTGTCTAGCTGACTGGTTGTATTCATATTGTTATAGTTTTTTGATTAAGAATTACATAGCGCACACTTTGGTAGAAAGCCACACCACGACCAAGGGCATAGATGATAACACAACTTTTCTGAATGCCAGCCGACAACTTAATACAAATTATTAACCAGTTGTGATGGCTTTAAATATGATTTGGCAAGTGAAACACAAATCACCTTAATCTGATTTTATTTTTCTATTATGAAAAAAAACTGATAGAATTCTTCCACCTTATTCGAGTTAATCATCATGTCGGGTGACTTAAAATTAAGCAATAAAACCATTTTTTTAACCGGGGCTTGTGGCGGTTTAGGCTCTGCCCTTGCTGTGAAATTATCACAACAAGGTGCCAATTTGATTGTCAGCGATAAAAACCCCAAGGCACTGGATCGCTTGTGCGACGAATTGGTCAAAAGGAAATTGCCAGAGCCAGTGATTTACCCGATGAACTTGATTGGTGCCACACCCAATGATTATCTGGAACTGGCCAAAGTCATCAAACAACACTTTTCAGGCTTGGATGGTCTGATTCATACGGCTGCTGAATTCGGCAGTTTAACGCCCTTTTTGCTGTATGAAGCTTCGAGGTGGCTGAAAGAAATGCAGGTGAATGTCAATTCGCCGATTTTTTTAACCCAAGCCTTGTTGCCAATGATATTGAAAAATAAAGGCACCATTGTATTTACATCGGATGATCAAAGCACTTTGGCCAAGGCCTATTGGGGACAATATGGCGTGGGTAAAGCAGCGATAGAACAGTTTGCTAAGATTCTGGCCCAAGAGTGTGAGAACCAAGGTGTGAATGTCGAAATCATGACACCGCCGCCGATGCACACCCAATTACGAGCCAAAGCTTGGCCGGCAGAAAACCCTGAAACGTTGGCCAAACCAATGGATGTGGCTGCGCTTTACGTTGATTTGTTCTGAGTCATTGAATTAAAAAAACCCCAGCAAAGCATTGCCGGGGTTTTCACTAAGTCTTGAGCCGTCCCAGGCTCTTTACTCTTACTTGATGTTATAAAATGCCACCGGCAGTTTCAAATCCATTTTTGAATATGATGTCAGTTTGTTCATCGTAACCGACATCAAAAGAGCCAAAATTGTCACTGATGTTGGACCAGTCAAAGCCGCGCTCATCACCATCTGAGTCGCTAAACTCTGGGGCATTGAAGTCATCACAATAATCGACCGCTGGTGATGTGTTGGGATTAATGTGGTAATCACCATTGGCACGATCTATGAATTCAGGGTCGTCCACAGTGATGCCGAAAGTGGTGCCAACAATCGAAGTGTCCTCATGTACTATCATGCAATCAAACACACCAACAACAGGCGAAGATGAATCATATATGTTAACGGGGTTGTTTTCATGCACAATACTTGATTGCAGTCTCAAACTGGATGAGCCGTTATCAATAATTTCATCGTCGTTATTGATGTTGTTATCTGCAACAGTACTCCAACTGAGGTTGATAGTTGCCCCAGAGAGCAGTCTGAACACATTGTTATCAGAGAAACCATCGGCACCATTATCGCCATTGCCGGTTACCAATAAGCCCTCACCTTCAAAACTGGTATCAGCAGCTAAGGCATAAACGGCAGTACCAAAATTGGCACGGTTGCCTTGGATATGGGTGCGGTTAAGATCTGCAGTGGCACCTGTATCCAATCGGAATGCACCGCCAGTAGTTAATGCTGTATTTTCATTGACTTGATTACAAGAGCCAGGGCTCCAACATTCAATTGAGTTGCCAAATAAGTCAGTGGTGACGATGCCGCCAGTGGCTTCGGCCAAATCAGCCAAATACATACCGCCACCTTGGTCTGCATCGTTGTTAACAATCAAAGCGTTGGTGAAGTTAACCCTTGTGCCACTGCCTGTGGCATAGATACCACCTCCAAAGCCACCATCAACATCATCCGAATTGGCCTCGTTGCCGGCCACTAGTACGGGTTCCTCGTTGTAGCCATTACAACCAAAGAAACAGAATTGGGCACCATTGAGGTTCACCGTACTGCCGCTGGCTGCATAAATACCGCCGCCGTTTTCTGTGGCGCTGTTACCCTGAATGCCTTTGAGGTCTAGAAACCCGCCTGAAGTGCCCACATAGGAAGTGAAATTACAGCCACTGACCAGAGCCACACCACCACCATTGCCGCTGGTGGCTTGGTTATTAAAAATACCATAGCCATTGTTGGCTTCTCCATCAATAAAGACCGATGAAGTGCCACTGCCATCACAGTAGATACCACCACCTTCATCAGCAGTGTTACTGGCTACCATCAAGTTGAACGCAACTAAATCAGTGTCACCGAGTATCAAAGAGATACCACCACCAAGAATCCCAGTATTGAAATCAATCCACACGTTGTTCAGGTTCAAACTGGCATCGGAATTTAAGGATGTTAATCCCCCGCCTGCAGCAAAACCTTGACCTGTTCCTCCAGTGAGTTGTACAGTGTCTAAAGTAATCACATTTCTTTGTGTGTTACCAGTGATCAGCACCACAGGATCAGCAGTTGCTGCTTCGATAACCGTAGCGCTTGGTAGCCCTGTTTGATTATCAGCAACGGCCGCAGCACAATCGGCATAGCCACCTTTCAAAGTAACGCTGTAATCATTGATAGTTAGGTTTTCCTGGTAGGTGCCGATGGCAACTCTGACTTCGGGAACCCCAAAAGTCAGTGCATCATCCAGTGCATCTTGAATTTTGGTTGTACCCAGCCTGAAATCACAGTCATTGGTATCACCCACGGTGTAGAATGCAGGGCCTCCTTTGTTCACCACTTGAGCCTTTTGATTTTCCTGTACATTTATGGCATGTTTCTCCGCCTCTGATGTCGCTCTTGCCAATACACCTGTGGTGCTTGACAAGATGGCTGCTGTTAAGATTAATTTTTTCATTGTTCACCTCTGAATCTTTCTTACTTATTAATTTGATTCCCTATCAAATTTTGTAACATTATTTTACACCTTAGTTTTTTATTTTCCCAAATAAAACCGAGACTTCAATCACAAAAATGAACAAAAAGCCATATATTTGAATGGAATGCATCTTTTTTTTATCAAAAAATACATTTTTGCTGGTCAGGTTCTGCCTAGATTTGTGTTAATGTCAAGCAACGTCAGTCGCAATTGGTTGCAGTCTTCAGAGGGTTTTTGTATGATTCACTTACTTATCTTTTTAGCATCATTAAACTGTGTCTGCGTTTGAATTAAGAATCATTATTTTTGTTATTGGCTTGTTGGTACTGGGCTTGATTTATTTCATGCACACCCGAAAGCCTTCTCATACGCGAGCAGAAATCAGCGAGGATGAACTGTTTCAGATTGAACCAGAAATCAATGTGCAAGAAACAGAGACCGCAGTGAGTAGCCAGTCAGAGCAACAGCCTGAAAAGACCTCAGAGAGAAAACTGGTGACCTTGTTTTTACATGCCAAGGATGGATTACAATTCGATTGGCACCAAATCAAAGATGCTTCAGCCAAAGCAGGGCTGGAATATGGTGAAGATCATTTGTTTTATCGTTACAGGCGCATTGGAACCGAGAAGAAAGCCTTGTTCTTGGTGGCCAACATGTTAAAGCCCGGTGTGTTTGATCCGGATTTGAGAACCACTGGTCTGGTTTTTATCATGACTTTGCCAGGTGAAATGAACGCCTTGGATTTGTGGGATACGATGTTTCCTGTGGCCAAACGAATGGAGGAGTTGCTTGATGGGTCCTTAACGGATGAGAATCACAGCAGCTTTTCTCGACAGAGAATTGCCTCAATGCGAGAGGAAATGCGTGCTTTTGAAAGCACCGAAACATGAGCAATCACTTCAGCCACGAAGAGTATCATGCGCTCAAAGAACAGCTCAATGAGCACGCCTATCATTATTATGTGTCAGATGAGCCGCAAATCGCCGATGCTGAATATGACCGGCTTTATAGACAACTGCTTGAAATCGAGCAAAACAACCCCGAATGGGTGGCGGCTGATTCACCCACACAACGCATAGCCGATAAGCCGCTGAGTAAGTTTGAACAAGTTAAACATGCTTTGCCAATGTTGTCACTGGGTAATGTTTTCAGTGCCAAAGAATTAACCGAGTTCACTGAACGCATCAGTAAGTTACTAGAGAAATCCGCGCAAAGTGTCAACCAAATTGAGTTTTCTGCAGAGCCCAAATTGGATGGCTTAGCCGTTAGTATTCGCTATGAACAAGGTCAGTTGGTGCAAGCAGCCACGCGCGGCGACGGTCAAACAGGTGAGGACATCACTGCCAACATCAAAACCATTCAATCAATACCGCTGAGTTTGCGCGGCACTGATATTCCTGATGTGTTCGAAGTTCGAGGCGAGGTGGTTATGCCGCGAGATGGTTTTGCGAAATACAATCAGTGGGCGCTGGCAAATGACGAGAAAGTCTTCGCCAACCCCCGCAATGGTGCCGCTGGATCACTGCGTCAATTGGATCCAAAGAAAACAGCTAAGCGACCATTGGCCTTTTATGCATATTCCATCGGCGTGGTTGAACCGGCGCATAATTTGGCTCGTCACAGCGAAGTTTTGGCTTGGGTTAAGTCATTGGGTTTACCGGTCAATCATTTGAATGATGTGGTCACTGGTCACTCTGGTTGTGAGGATTATTATAAGAATATTGGCAGGCAGCGTCCTGATTTGAATTTTGACATTGATGGCGTGGTTTACAAAGTTGATGATTTGGCTTGGCAGCAAATTTTGGGCTTTGTAACCAAATCACCCAGATGGGCAACTGCACACAAGTTTCCAGCCGAAGAGGCTACTACAGTGGTTGAAAACATCGATGTACAAGTGGGGCGTACTGGCAGCATCACACCAGTTGCCAGACTCAAGCCGGTCACAGTAGGTGGTGTCACAGTGACCAATGCCACCTTACACAATGAGGACGAAGTTAAACGCAAAGACGTCAGAGTCGGTGACACTGTCTTTGTCAGGCGTGCCGGTGATGTGATTCCCGAAGTGGTGAAAGTGGTGCTTGCTAAACGACCTGATGGAACCACCGCTTTTGCAATGCCCAGTCATTGCCCAGTGTGTGACACCGCATTACACAGGGTTGAAGGTGAGGCTGTATTGCGCTGTCCAGCGGGTCTCAGTTGTGATGCCCAATTAAAAGAGGGTATCAAACACTTTGCCTCCAGGAAAGGCATGGATATCGAGGGTCTCGGTGATAAATTGGTTGAACAATTGGTTGATGCAGGATTGATTAACAATCCAGCAGATTTGTATCATTTACGTGAGTCACAAGTATCCGGTTTGGAGCGCATGGCGCAAAAGTCAGCACAGAATTTATTGCAGGGCATTGCTCAATCCAAAGACACCACGCTGCCGAGATTCATTTATTCTTTGGGCATCCGTGAGGTGGGTGAAGCCACCGCTTTGACTTTGGCCAAGGAGCTAAAAAACTTAGCTGATATCATGGCTGCCGACGAAGAGCGCTTGGTGGAATTGCCAGATGTGGGTTCGGTGGTGGCACAAAAAATAACCAGTTACTTTGCTGTTCCATCAAATATTGAGGTGATTGAAGCTTTGCTCGATGCTGGTATCCATTGGCCGGAGTTTGAAAGCCGTGATTCGGGCAGTCAGCCGCTACAAGATCAAACCGTAGTATTGACCGGTAAACTCAGTGTGTTTACCCGCGCTGATGCAAAGCGACACTTGCAAGACTTGGGCGCCAAAGTGACTTCAGCTGTGTCGAACAATACCAATTATGTTTTGGCAGGTGAGAATGCGGGATCTAAACTAAGTAAGGCCGAGGCGCTTGGTATAGCAGTGGTTGATGAGGCTTGGTTGGTTGATTTATTGAATTAATAACACCTATGGCTTTAAGCATAAATATTTAAATACCTGTTGAATCGAAACTTTGGACAAAAATCTGATCGACAAAAACTCCATCATCACAAAGCAAATTGCTGGTTTCACTGGTCAAGTACAATAAGTTCGCAGCAACTACCAAACGATTCCTTTCAATACCAATGTCCTGATTATTGGTCTCAAGGGTGAAGTTGCCAGGCGTGTTCAAGGGAGTTGAACCTGATGGCTGAAGGCAATTACTTGCTGCAGAGTCAGCAATGGTAAAAGTCTTGTTAGGCAGGTCAATCAGTACATCACTGAAGACTTCATAAGCGTAGCCGTCTAAAATCAATTCCAATGGGTTTTGGGCCAAAGTGTTGGTGCTCACCGACAGGGTGAAGAAAAAAGTCAGTAGTGACGTGTTTGGTTTTTGCATGTTCTTTATCAGTTCATTGTGGTTGACTGCTGCTCATGATATAGGTTGATGTGTTCAGATTTGGCTAAGTGGTTGTTAATATACTGTTTGTAAGGTGTTTAAAATCCGGTACCTAAACGCAGATAAAAACGCGCTTCACCATCATGGCTGTAACCGGTGCCAAGGAACATCACAGTATCCTGTACATCAAATGAAACACCGGCAGAAAAACCGTAAATCATGTCTTCTATATTGATGTTTCGTTGCCAGACATTGCCCCAGTGGGTTTTGAATGTCAAATCGGGTGCACCAATGATGGGTAGATCCAATGAACTGAATGGTGTGTACCAACCCAGCTCAAATAAAAACGCATTTAAGCCTAACAAAGACTGTGTGGGGTAGCCTGCAAAATCATCAATGCCACCATAGGCTTTGAAATACTCATCATTGTCCACCAGATCAGTGAAATCAAACTTAACCCGCAGGTGGGCGGCTGATTTTTCGAAAAAAGGAAAACGCTTAAAGCCGTCAAAACTAAGGAATTGGACCCGGTCAAAAATTCCTAACTCAGCTTTGATGTCGTAGCCGTTTCTGGCACCGATGACCTTATCTAAGGTGTCATAACCATAATTGACTTTCAGTCCAATGGTGCGATTGATCGCGGTTTCAAAATCGATGTCATTAATAACTGGCACGATACTCTCATCTAAATACCAAATACCAGCCCTGAGTTCGCTGTTGATGTCTGGGTTGTATCCCAAGTTAAAGCCGAAACCAAATTTTTTGTGGTCGTATTCACCGGTGGCATCCAAGCCGTTATAAAATCGCCGTGTGTCTTTGATGGTGTCGATGTTGGCGGTGGCAAAATAAGTGCTTTCAAAATCCAGCGGTTGATAGAGTTCACTTTGCCACGATAGGATTGAGCCAATACTTAAATCGTTGATCCAGCGGCCGCCTTTGCTGTTGATGTTGTAACGGTGGTGTCGTACCAACAATGATATCAAGGTATTTGAGTCGAAATCATCGGCCACTTTCAGCCCGAATTTGAGGTAATCAGGCCCCCAACGTTTTTCCTGGACTTTAAAAACGATGCCTTTGTTTTTCTCATCGTTTTCAGCGACGTGGTAGGTGATGACCTGAATGTCTTCTTCTTTGGCGACCACTTGATCAACAAAGTCTTGCACCAGTTTGGCTTTGAACTCTTGACCAATCAATTCATCTGCCTTAGCCATCAGGCGTGATGAAGAAGTTCTTTTGTTGCCAGTGAACTCGACATAGCGAATGCGGCTGGGAATTTCTCGTGGCAGAAAATTGCGGCTTTCCAAATGGGTGATGTATTGATGTTCAGGTAGTCTCAGAGCGTGTAATTTCTCAGAAATTGCATAAGTGCTTAAATAGCCGTCATTGATCATGTCTTCGGCTCGATTGAACATCCCTGCATCAATGCCTTCTAGTTCAGGTTGAATCACGATATCAGCTTGTTTCAATGAACGTTTGGTATTTTGTACCAACGCCACATCAATGCTTTGGTAGGTTACAGCAAGTACCGAGGATTCCTCATTGACTTTGGCCAAAGGCGATGAAATGTTCACTGCAATTACAATGTCCGCGCCCATCGCTCTGACCACATCCACCGGTAAGTTATTCAGCATGCCACCATCAACCAACATCCTGCCTTGGTGTTTTACCGGTCCAAAAACCAGAGGTACTGCCATCGACGCCCTCATGGCCATGGCCAAGTCGCCATGCTCAATAACATAAGGTTCGCCCTCATTGAGGTCTGTGGTCACCGCCCGGTATGGTATGGGAAATTGGTTGAAGTCTTGTTCATTGAAAGTGCCGACTAACCTTTGTAATTCCAACATCACTTTGTGGTCACCAGCCAGTCCTGTACCTGATTTAGCACCTTCTTTTGAAATACCAATCTCTAAATCAGCAAAATAGTCTTTTTCCTCTTGTCTTTGTTGGTAGTCTTTGAGCTTTCTTTTGGGTGACGGTTTCAGGGCATCGTCCCAATCAACCGATTGAATGGCCCACTCTAGATCTTCTGGGCTCATACCAGTGGCGTAAAGGCCGCCCACAATACTTCCCATGGATGTGCCTGCAATGTAATCTATCGGTATGTTTTTTTCTTCCAGCGCTTTGAGCACACCTACGTGCGCCATGCCTCTGGCGCCACCGCCAGACAATGCCAGGCCAATTTTTGGACGCTCTTTGGCAGCTGCTATTGAAGGGATCAATAACAACAGACACAGCATCAATAATTTAGTGTGGAGTGGCATGGCACGTACTTATTTCTTTAGGTGATTATAATCAGCGATTAAAATTTTAATCAATAAGTCCAAATAAAACCATGACTTAATGTTTGAATTGTGACGTAAATCCGTTTTTATGGCGGCCATTTGTTTTGCTTCAGCCAGTGCTCAGTGGTGGTTCAATGGTCAAGTTATGGCTGAAATCACCGTCTTGGTTATAACCAGTTAAGGTGACGGCATCACCAATGCTGTTTTCATATAGTATCTTGCGATACTGTTCAAACGAATTGACTGTTTGATCATTGATGTGAGTGATGACATCCATCGCTTTGATGCCGGCCAAATCGGCGGCACTGTCTGGATGTACCTTGTGCACCATGATGCCTTTGGCTGGTTTGGGAATACCATACATGGCATAACCTGCATCCATCAAAAAGCCCAGGCCAACCCAACCCCTGAGGACTTTGCCATGTTCAATCAATTCGTTGACTATTCTCACAGTGGTATTAGATGGAATGGCAAAGTTGATGCCTTCGGCACCAAATTGTCCATAGCTGGCAGCGCTTAAGCCAACCACTTGGCCCAGGGGGTTAATCAATGGGCCACCAGAGTTACCTTGGTTGATGGCAGCGTCGGTCTGAATGTAGTTTTCTAGTTGTACTGCTTGACTCTCAACCAAACCCTGTCGACCTGTGGCGCTGACGATGCCGAGTGAAGCGCTTTGGTTCAAGCCATAGGGATTGCCAACCGCGAGCACCACATCACCGGTATTAATCAAGTCGGAGTCCGCAAATTCCGCCGGATTGAGGTCTGCTGCATTGATTTTGATCACGGCCAAATCAGAAAGTGGGTCAGCACCCACAAAGCTGGCCTCAAAAGCCCGGTTGTCCCACAGGTAAACCACCACGCGGGTGGCACCATCAATCACATGCTTGTTGGTTACGATGTGTCCATTGGTTGAGACGATAACACCTGAGCCCAAGTAATTCTTTGTTTGATAAGGTGTGCGCGGTGAAATGCCGGGTGCGTTGATAGGTCGTCTTTGGTTACTTTGGATGTGGATGCTGACAACAGAGGTGGTTATTTGATTGATTGCTGGTGCGTAGGAAAACAACAATTGAGGTTGTTGAATAGTTTTATCTTGGGGGTTGATTTTTCCCGAAATCAATACATATAAGAAAGCACATGCCAAACCAATGACTGCATATTTAGTGATGAATTTTAGTGTGGCGCTCATAAGGTCTGTTACGTTTGCTGTGAGGTGATTGTATATGAAATTACATGTTATGGTAATAGCCATGGTATGGACTCATAAAACATTTCAGAGTTCCCGCCATTGTTGTTAATCAAAAAAGAACCTGGCAAAGCCTATTTGCCGCAATTACTATTTGATGATTAAATTACGCCTTAGCTATGAAATATCATTAAAATCTTGTAAAATTGCCGCGATTTAATAATAGATTCATCTTGAGCGCGACTTCAGTTCTCAAGAATACATTCATTAGGGGTTAATTCAATGACTGATAATGTCAATAAAAGTCGCCGCACTTTATTGCTCAGTACCGGCGCTTTAGGCGCTGTAGGTGCTGGATTTGCAGCTGTGCCTTTTCTCAAATCCTGGTTGCCCTCCGAGCGCGCCAAAGCCGCCGGTGGTCCAGTGAAAGCTGATGTTTCAAAGCTTGAGCCAGGCCAGATGCTGAACGTGATGTGGCGAGGCCAACCGGTTTTCGTGGTTAACAGAACCGACCAACAAGTTGGTGTTTTAGAATCACTCAACGACAAGCTGAAAGACCCAGAGTCGACCAGCAGTGTACAGCCTGAATACGTTGATGGTCTTTACCGTTCAAGAGAAGAGAACCTCTTGGTTGTGGTTGGTATTTGTACGCATTTAGGTTGTTCGCCGAAATATTATCCAGACTTGGTACCTCAACAGTTTGATGCAGAGTGGAAAGGTGGATTTTTCTGTCCATGCCATAGCTCTAGGTTCGATATTTCTGGACGCGTTTTCTCGGGATCGCCAGCCAGTCGTAATTTGGATATCCCTCCATACACATTTCTAGATGATAAAACCATCGAAATTGGTAACGATGGGGAGCAAGTATAATGGGTAAAATTGCCAGTTCAAGCAGTAAAGGTGGTATCGGTGGTTGGATCAATGACCGACTTCCAGTGACACAATTTTATAAAGACCACTTATCTGAATACTACGCACCAAAAAACTTTAACTTTTGGTATTTCTTCGGTTCATTGGCCTTGTTGGTATTGGTTAACCAAATTGTCACCGGCATTTGGCTGACCATGCATTACAAACCAGATGCTGATAAAGCATTTGGTATGGTTGAATACATCATGCGTGATGTGCCATGGGGTTGGTTAATCCGTTACCTGCACACCACTGGCGCTTCAGCCTTTTTTGTGGTGATTTACTTCCACATGTTCCGTGGCCTGTTATATGGCTCATTCAAAAAACCCAGAGAGTTGGTTTGGATCATTGGTATGTTGATCTATTTGGCATTGATGGCTGAAGCCTTCCTGGGCTATGTATTACCTTGGGGTAACATGTCTTACTGGGGTGCAAAAGTAATCACACAGCTATTTGGTGCAGTGCCGTTTGTTGGTGATGCCCTGGTTGAGTGGGTGCGTGGTGATTACGTTATTTCTGATGCCACTTTGAATCGATTTTTCGCCTTGCACGTGGTGGCTTTACCATTGGCTATTGTCGCCTTGGTGGTATTGCACATAGCTGCGCTACATACTGTGGGTTCAAACAACCCCGAAGGTATCGACATCAAAAAACACAAAGACGAGAACGGTAAGCCACTAGATGGCATTCCATTCCACCCCTACTACACTGTGAAAGATATTTTTGGTGTGGGTGTTTTTCTGTTGATATTTTTGTTCATTGTGTTTATCAAACCGGATATGGGTGGCCTGTTCCTAGAGCATGACAACTACGTTCCGGCTGATCCGTTGGTTACTCCGGCACTGATTAAACCAGTATGGTACTTCACGCCGTTTTATGCCATGTTAAGGGCTGTACCTGACATGCAATTAGGTGCATTGATTATGTTTGCAGCCATCATTGTGTTGTTCTTCCTGCCTTGGATAGATCGTTCGCCTGTCAGGTCTGTTCGTTACCGCAGGTGGCCATTTAAACTGATGCTGGGTTTGTTTGCTGTGTCTTTCTGTATCCTGGGTTGGTTGGGTATGCAGGCGGCATCTGAATTGTACAAATTAATGGCGCAGGTTTTGACAGCCTTCTATTTCTTCTATTTTGTTTGGTTGTTCTTTTACAGCCGCAATGAGAAATACCACGAAGTGCCTGAGAGAATAGAGGACCACTGATGAAAAAAATTATACTATTGATGTTTTTAACCACCAGTCCATTACTGATGGCTGCAGGTGACTATTACATTGGCGAAAAAGTTCAGACCAACATCCGTTCAACTGAGTCTTTGCGCAACGGTGCCAAAACATACATGAACTATTGTATGGGTTGTCATTCGATGGATTTTCAGCGTTACAACCGCGTGGCCGAAGACTTGGAGTTGTCAGAAGATGAGATGATGAATGGTTTGGTTTTGACTGATGCCAAGTTCACCGACAAAATGACCATCAGCATGGGTGATGCTCAAGCCAAAGAATGGTTTGGTAAAACACCACCTGACTTATCAGTAATTGCCAAAGCGCGTGGTTTGGATTGGTTGTACAACTTTTTGATTAACTATTATGCTGATCCAAATTCTGTGACAGGTTGGAATAATTTAACCCTGCCAAATGCCTCTATGCCACACGTGTTATGGGAATTACAAGGTATCAGAAAGGCCAACTTTGATATTTATGATGATGAAGATGGCAATGAGCACAAAGATTTCCAGAATTTTGAGATGGTAGAAGCTGGTTTACTGAGTGAACAAGAGTACAAAGATTTGGCCCGTGACCTGGTTAACTTTTTGGACTATTCTTCAGAACCTGCTCAGTTAATTCGCATGTCCTACGCCCCTTGGGTTTTGTTGTTTTTGTCGTTGTTTACATTCATGGCATATTTATTGAAGGTTAACTATTTCAGAGACATTCACTGAGCTGGCTGAAACAGCCATACTTAACAAAAAAGCCAAAATTTGGTAATATAAAGGGTTTTTGTGGTCTTGTACCGCGAAAACCCTTTTAACGTTAGAACAAAGGAGAAATTATAGGTGTCTATTATCGAGCGTGGACGATCAGTTATAACCATTTACTCAGAGACAGACGCATTTGACTCACATCGAATTCGTTTCCTTTTGGCCACTAAAAGCATCAACTGCAAAATCATTTCGGTCGATCGATCCGATCCGCCAGAAGACTTGCTAGCAAACAACCCCAAACTAGAGATTCCAACTCTGGTTGACCGCGATATGCACCTCTATGGTGTTAATGTCATCACAGAATATTTAGATGAAAGGTATCCACATCCACCCCTGATGCCACCTGATCCAATGACCCGTGCAAGACTGAGGTTCACTGTCTATAGGCTTGAAAACGGTTGGTTCCGCTACGTTGACAAAATTGAAAACAGTGTGGGTGAGAAGAAACAAAAAGCCATCAATGATTTAACCGGTGAATTGGTTGCTGCTGAGGCGCTTTTCAGTGAAAACCCTTACTTTATGAATACTGACATGACCTTAGTGGATACCAATTTGGTGCCATTTTTATGGCGTTTGGAACATTATGGTTTGGATTGGGAGTCATTACCCAAATCTTTGCGTAATTATGCCCATCGCATGTTCCAAAGTAAGGCTTTCAAGAAGAGTATCACTGAATCTGAACGCGAGTACCGATTTGATTTTTGATGCTGACATGACTTCAGTAAAGCCTTATTTCGTTCAGGCATTACATGAATGGATCACCGACAATGGCTTGACGCCATTGGTGGTGATCGATGCCAGTTACCCGGGTGCCCGAGTACCAGATGGTGTGATTGAAGATGGCAAGGTCACCCTCAATGTGTCTTATGATGCAGCTGAAAACATTCAAATGGATGACGAGTTGATGACTTTTAATGCACGTTTTGGTGGCGTTTCACATGCGGTTATTGTGCCCATGGAGTCAATCACTGCCATTTATGCCAGAGAAAACGGCAAAGGTATGATGTTTGATGTGGATCATGAGGAAGCTGACACGGATGATCAATCAGCGGATGAAACCGCAGAATCAAGTGAAAATAAATCGTCCAAACCTCACTTAAAACTGGTAGATTGAGATGCAAACCGCAGGTGCCACAGAAGCCAATGGAGCCCCACCACCAGTCAGTGACATAACACAGGCAATCAACAACTTATCCAGTTACATACCTGATTCATGGCAACCCTATTGGGAACAAATTCAGTCGATTCCGATGTTGGCATTCATCGTCACTGTTGGTTTGGGTTATGTGTTAGCAAAAATTGCGGTCATGGTATTCACCAAGAGTTTGTCGCAAATCACCAAGAGAACCAAAAGTGATGTAGATGATCAGCTGATTGCTACACTGAAAAAACCGTTCTTTTTGACCATCTTTTTCTTCTTCTTAGGTGTGGCAGTAAAGACTGTTGGCCTGTCAGCAGGCTTGGAAGGTGGTTTGATCAGAATATTGGCCAGTTTGTTGGTCATCAGCTGGATGATGCGAGGCTTTAAAGTACTGCACTTGTTATTGGATACCTTATCCAGAAACAGGGCTCGCTTTGAAATCATTCAACCCAAAACCATTCCTTTGTTTGAGCTGGTGGGTAAAATACTGCTGATTGGCTTAGGTTCTTATATCCTACTGATCATTTGGGGTATCAACCCAACGGCTTGGTTGGCCTCAGCTGGTGTCATCGGTATTGCGGTTGGTTTCGCTGCCAAGGATACTTTGGCCAACCTATTCTCTGGTTTTTTTATCATTGCTGACACACCTTATAAAGTGGGTGATTTTGTTAATTTGGACTCAGGTGAGCGTGGTATGGTCACTCATGTGGGTATGCGCTCAACGCGTTTATTAACACGAGATGATGTAGAAATAACCATACCGAATAATGTGATAGGTAATGCCAAAATCATCAATGAAAGTTCTGGGCGATGGGAAAAGAGCCGCATTCGTATCAAGGTAGGTGCTGCTTATGGTAGTGACAGCAAACAAGTTTGTGACGTGTTGATGGCTGTAGCCAATCAACATGATGAGGTGGTTAAGGAGCCAGCTGCCAGGGTCAGGTTCAGGTCATTTGGTGCCTCGTCATTGGACTTTGAGTTATTGGTTTGGATTGCGCAACCGGTGTTGCGTGGAAGAATCAGTCACGAACTGCATATGCAAGTATACGATGCGTTCAATCAAGCAGGGATTGAAATCCCTTACGCCAAACAAGACCTGTATATCAAAGAATTTCCAAGTAATAAAGTCTGAACGAAAGCACGCTCGTGTCAGCTGATATTGAAAAATTAATCACCCAGTTACCTGGACATGTCTTGGCCAAAGATTTGCACCGTTTACAAAACCAGCTGAACAATGCCAAAAAGACACCAAAAAAATTAGCGCCTGTATTATCAGCCATCAATAACAGCCAACAACAATATGAAAAGCGCTTGGCAGCACTGCCGAAAGTTGAATTAGAAGCTGAATTACCCATCAGTCAACAAGCTGAAAAAATTACCCAGGCAATTAAAAATAACCAAGTGACCATCATTGCGGGTGAGACAGGTTCAGGTAAAACCACCCAAATCCCCAAAATTTGTTTGCAAGCGGGGCTTGGCTTGACCGGTCAAATTGCTTGTACCCAACCCCGACGAATCGCAGCAAAATCTGTGGCACAGCGAGTCGCTGATGAAATCAACCAACCACTGGGACAAGCCATTGGTTATCAAGTGCGTTTTGATGATCAATTCAGCGAAGATGGTTACGTCAAGTTCATGACTGATGGAATCTTGTTACAGCAAACATTGCGTGACAAATGGCTCAATGCTTATGACACCATCATCATCGATGAAGCCCACGAACGCAGTTTAAACATCGACTTTCTGTTGGGTTTTATTAAGCAACTGATCAAAACAAGAAAAGACCTCAAGGTGGTCATTACCTCAGCCACCATTGACACTGAAAAGTTTTCTAAACATTTTGATGATGCACCGATTATTAATGTCAGTGGTCGTTCTTATCCAGTAACCACTCATTACCGTTCACTTGAAGAAAATAACTTAGAATTGAATCAAGGCATTATCCGTGCTGTTGATGAAATATATGCTCACGATAAGGTCGGTGATGTGTTGATTTTCCTGCCAGGTGAGCGCGAAATCAATGAAGCGGCAGACCAACTACAAAGAAAACACTTGCCGAACACTGAGGTGTTGAAGCTGTATGCCAGATTAACCGCAGCTGATCAGATGAGGATCTTTAAACCTGGTGATAAACGACGGGTGATTTTATCAACCAATGTGGCTGAAACTTCACTCACGGTACCAAGAATCCATTACGTCATTGATTCCGGCCTGGCTCGCATCAGTCGTTATTCAGCCAAAAGTAAAATACAAGGGTTACAAGTTGAACCCATTGCACAAGACAGCGCCAATCAAAGACAAGGTCGGTGTGGAAGGATTGCTGATGGTCATTGTTATCGACTATACAGTGAGCAAGATTTCGAAAGCCGACCTGAACATACCGATGCAGAAATTCTGCGGACTTCATTGGCTTCTGTGATATTACAGACGCATGTACTGAAATTGGGCCACCTGACAGATTTTCCATTCATAGATCAACCTGATTTTAAAATGATCAATGATGGCTATCAGCTTTTGATTGAGCTTGAGGCCTTGGATGAAGGGCAACAACTGACCCAAACAGGCAAAATGATGGCGCATTTACCCATCGATGTGCAACTGAGTCGGGTGTTAATCAAAGCCAATGGTTTGGGCTGTTTGAGGGAACTGTTGGTCATTGTCGCTGGTCTGTCTATTCAAGACCCCAGAGAACGGCCCTTGGAGTGGTCGCAGGCGGCGGACAAAGCCCATGCTAAATTTAACCATGAACGTTCTGATTTCATGGCTTTATTAAAAATGTGGAAAACGCTCAATAAAAAACGCCAAGAACTTAAAAACAAAGGCTTCAAACAATACTGTCGAGATAACTTCATTTCAATCAAACGCTATATGGAGTGGCGCGATGTGAATCGTCAATTAAGCCAATTGGTGAAACGACAAAAAATGCAACTGAATGAAAAACAGGCAGATTATGAACAAATTCACAAAGCCCTGTTAGCTGGTTTTATTTCTCACATTGGTTTGCATCAATCTGACAAAGAATACATGGGCACCAGAAACAAAAAATTCATGATATTTCCAGGCTCAGGACTGTATGGCAGAAACCCCAAATGGTTATTGGCAGGTGAAATTGTGCACACTTCGCAGGTGTTTGCGCGCATGGTGGCTGATTTGGATGTGATGTGGATCAACGATGTTGGGCGTCATCTGATTAAAAAATCTTTTTATGATCCATTTTGGTCAAAAAAACACGGTACCGTCATGGGTTATCAACGCAGTGTTTTGTTGGGTTTGGTGTTGAGTGAAAAGCACCAAATTCACTATGGGCCTAAGGATCCCAAAACAGCCCGAGAACTGTTCATCAGTCAAGGCTTGGTAGAACAGTTCATGCACACCCGCATGGCCTTTTTTCACCACAATGCCAAATTGATAGCAGCGATTCAAAGTGAAGAAGACCGGTCACGAAAGAAAGATTTATTGATAGACCATAACACCTTGTATGACCTGTATGACAAAGCGATACCAGCCGGTATTTATTCAGAAGTACAGTTGCGTAAGCACATTGCTAAAAACGGTGATCATGATCTGCGATTTACTGATAATGACCTCTACATGCGGCAGGCGCCGAAAGACCGTGAACAACTTTTTCCAGAACAGATCAGTATCCGTAACCTGAAATTGAAATTAAGCTATGAATTTCAGCCTGGCAGTGATTCTGATGGCGTGACAGCACATATCCAGTTGCCCTGGTTGAATGCTTTGAACGCCAATGACTTTGAGTTTTTAGTACCTGGCTTATTGCCTGAAAAGTTGGAGATGTTAATCAAAGGTTTACCAAAAAGCATCAGAAGAGGGTTGTTTCCAATCAAAGAATATGCCGAAATTTTGAGTGAGTCCTTGGATCACAATGAGGATTTTTATCAACAATTAGTCAAGACGGTATTTAAGAAAAATGGTTTGCAAACCACCATTGAGGACTGGCAAGCGACGCAGTTAGACGATCACTTGAAATTCAGATTTTTAGTCTATGATAACAACAACAAAACCCTCAAAAGCGGCCGAGACTTTGATGCCTTAATTACAGCTTTCAGCCAACAGGCCAACCGCAGTTTTCAAAAAACCGCCTCAAAAACCAAAAAAATTGATGGCGCGCGAGATTGGGTGTTTGGTGAGCTGGTGGAGCAAGTGCAATTAGACAATGGTTTACCGGCCTATCAGGCGATTGTTGATCAGGGTGATGTGGTTGGTTTGCGCATGTTCGAACACCCGCAGCAGGCCGCTGCCAAACACCTGCAAGGGATTAAAAAATTACTGCAATTGAAATACCCCAAAATCATCAAACAAGCCAAGAAAGTTCAAATCAGTCTGAAAGCAGAAATGGCCTGGAATGCATTGGAAAGTGGTCAAAAACTGATAGATGAGGTGGTCGATGCCTTGTTGGAAAAACACATCAATTCAGCTGGTTTTATTGCCAGTCAAGCACAATTCGATCAATTGGCAGATGTTTTGGCACAGAAGCTATATAAAAATACCTATGATTGGTCAAAAGTATTGGGGCCTGTGATTGAAAAGTGGTACCAAACATGGCAATTGGTCGAAGAGAAGAGCGACTTGTTAACCGAAGCCACTTATGCTGACATGCATTATCAGCTGGATTATTTGGTTTATGCTGATTTTGTTCATCATGTCAGACTCGATGACTTGAGCCATTACCAACGGTACTTCAATGGCCTGGAAATGCGCTTGGAAACCGCCATGCATTCACCGCAAAAAGAAATCGATAAACTCAAAGAACTGACCATTGTCAGTAAGCCATTTTATGATTACTGTGACCAAGTGGATGAGTTCACTGATGAGCATCAAGACTTTTTGATGCTGCTGGAAGAACTACGGGTGTCACTGTTTGCGCAAAGCCTCGGCACCAAACAAAAAGTATCAGTGAAGCGATTGAAGCAGGTTTTTAAGGCGCTATAATTGTAATGCTATATGTTTAATCAACCATCAAAAATCTGGATAATTTTTACTGCGCTTTCACTGAGTTTTAGTAACCAAAATGACATTGATATTAATCAAATAGGTGAGCAGGGTATAGAGCTGTACCAATCAGAAGAGTATGCTTTGGCATTAAAGTCTTTTGATCAAATTTTGAAAATAAAAAAAAATAATTTCCAGGCAAACTTATGGAAAGCATACTGTCTAGAAGCATTGGAAAAATATTCTGAAAGTATTGCCTTTTATTCAATTGCAATTGAAATCAAGCCGTCAGTAGCTTCGACGTACTTCAATAGGGCGGTTTTGTACCAAAAAACTCACGCCTATCATCTGGCAGAAAAAGACTACCTATTATCACTGGAGAATGATCCAACAAATCAAGATGTCATTCCAAATGACAATATATATAACAACCTCGGATCAGTTTACAGCATACAAGAAAATTATGATAAAGCAGTTATTGCATTTATGAATGCAACAAGAATTAATAAAAAATTTCATGAAGCACATTTTAATCTTGGACTGGCACAAGAGGCTCGGGGTGCCTTTAAATCAGCATTGAGTAGTTATGAAAAAGCGCTGAATCTTGCACCCAATAATTTTGAATACCAGAGTGCCTACATCAGATTAGCGTTGACTTTATAGGAAAAGAACCTTTAATGATTTAATTAATTTTTCTACTTCATCAGCCGTGTTGTAATGTGCCAAACTCACTCGAACCACACCTTGTTTTTCTCTCAAACCAAGATGATTAATTAATTCAACCGCGTAGAAATCGCCAAATCGGATGCCGATTTGGTAAGGATCAACGTGTTCAACAATGGTTTTTGAATCGATGTTCTTATGCACAAATGATAGAGTGGCGACACGCTTTTCAGCTGTGCTCTGGTTGATTCCTATGATATTAATGGCTGGGTGTTGGTGTAGATATTTAATCAGTGGATTGATCAGTTCTGCTTCATACTGAGCGATTTGATGATAAGCATTTTTTAAATGATAGCGATTGATTTCAGCTTCCCTCTTACCCGCTCCCAAGTCACATAAATACTGCACCACCGCGCCCATGGCGTAACACAGCTCGTAATTGACATTGCCAGGTTGGAATTTATACGGTGAAGTTTTAATGAAGGCATGGTTAAAGCCTGGTAGTTGATTGAGCAAGTCACGTTTGCCGTACATCACCCCTTGATGCGGGCCAAAGGTTTTATAAGTACTGAAATAGTAATAATCAACATCCCATGCTTGCACATCTATCAGGCGGTGTGGTGCGTAAGCCACGCCATCAACACACACTTGAGCGCCGTGCTGATGAATCAATTGGGTCCATTGTTCAATCGGATTGATGCTGCCCAATATGTTGGAGACATGGGTGAAACAAACCAACTTTGTGCTGTTGGTCATTAAATCCAATAAGGCATCGGTTTCAAGTTCATATGTCTGAGGGTTGACTTGCCAGGTCTTAACCACAATGCCTTGTTTTTCAAGTTCAAACCACGCCGCTCGGTTACATTCATGGTCGACATCTGTGACGATGACCTCATCACCTGCTTGCCAACCTTGAGCTAAACTCAGGCATAAAATTCTGACCAATGAGGTGCTGCTGGCTCCCACAATGACCTCATCAATGTGCGCTGCATTGAGGTAAGTTTGAACCGCTTGGGTGGCTTGTTGTAGTATTTTTGCAGCTTGGGCGGAGGTTGAGTAACTGGCGCCCAGTTGCACATCATAATGGGTCAGGTATTCGCTGATGGCAGTAATGGCATGGCCCACAGTTTGTGAACCACCGGCGTTGTCCATGAACACCATTTCAGGGTCTTGATTGAATACGGGGAACTGCGCTCTGACCCAATTGATGTCCATTAAACCACCTCAAAAATGACACATTCTATACAGGTTCATGTGGATGAGCAAACGCCGTGGGGATGATGCGCTGAAAAATAAAACCATGTTAAGCTGTCATTTTATTGTCAGCCTGTCAGATAATTCAGGTCAATATATAAACAACCATTAAATTCGAGTAACTATGAAGAAACTATTTTTAATACTGACCCACTTACTGGCAGGCTTTATTGGCTTTGCTGCTGGTATCTATGCCTTGCCCATCTTGATCGCTCCAGATGCACCCAGTGCCAGCCAAGTAGCCAGTATGGCGGCTGCGGCCAATTACCAAACCACTTTCAGCAAGGATTTACAAGACAGTGATTTCTTACACCAAGCTGAAGGTCAAGTGACGATCAGTAATGAGCACATCACATTCAATGGCACGATGTCGCCTGGCCCTGATTACATTTTGTATTTGTCGCCCCAGTTTGTCGAAACAGAGTCTGACTTTAACCAGTTAAAATCTCAAATGACGCCTGTGGCAGCGGTAAAGACTTTTGATAATTTCATTATTGATGTGCCCACAGGTGTGGATGTTGAAGCCTTTAACACGGTCATTGTATGGTGTGAATCATTTGGACAGTTCATCACGGCAGCCCAATATCGTTAAAGACTATTACTTTTGCTGCCCAAAATTGAGAAGCAAAGACATGCGAGCTGTTTCATTTCCCCTTTGACATCAAATAATTGGTAACATCTAAAGGTTTGATTCGTTGATAAGTCATTCATTCATTAGGAGCGTATAGGTATGGCAAGTAGGGCTTGGAAATTCACCAAAAGAACATTGTTGGTGGCGTTGTTTTTGTTGTTGGTGTTTGTGGTTAATCTGATTTGGTTCAGACCATTTTTCATCAATCACTTTTATGAAAAAATCTTTGTTGAGTTTGTTTGGGAAAGTCCCCAGACCATGACTGATTTGGGCATTGGTTTTTGGAATGATCAATTGGATGATAATTCAGCAGCTGCCAATGAAAAGGGCTTGGCGTTGTTGCAGAAGAGCTATGAGCATTTGCTCGAATATGACCGCAGCGAACTGACTGGACAAGCGGCAATTTCATACGACATCTTGAAGTTTTTCCTGCAAGGCGAGATGGATAGCTTGAAGTACAAAGACCATGGTTACAGTGTGACCCAAAGGGGTGGCAGTTATCAGGGCATCATCAATTACATGACCACCACCCACCGCATTGAGGATGTGGGTGATGCCGAGGACTACTTATCCCGGGTGTCACAAATCGGTCGTTATTTTGATAACACTCTGACCGCCGTGAGGAAAGAACACGCATTGGGCATCTTACCGCCACGCTTTGTGATTGAAAAAATCATTGAAAATTTACATAACATCCGTGATCCCGAAATGGCTGAAAACCCTTTGGTTAAAGACTTCTTTGAAAAAGTAGATCAATTGGGTGAAGTTGAAACGGCCCAAAAGGAACAACTCAAAGCGCAAATGGTCACACACATGGAAGACATTGTGTTACCGGCTTATGATCGATACCTGGCACTTTATAATGAATTGTTGCCACAAGCCACCACCGATGCCGGGGTATGGAAATTACCCGATGGTGATGCATATTATCAAAGTCGTATCAAAGCCATGACTACCACTGAGTACACCGCTGAAGAATTGCATCAATTGGGTTTGGCTGAAGTGGATCGAATCCTGTCAGAGATGTCCGAGATTTTATCAGCTCAAGGCTATAACCAACAAACAGTGGGCGAGGCCATGCGGATGTTGGGTGAAGATCCACAGTTTCTCTATCCAGATACCGATGCCGGCCGTGAACAAATCTTAGTTGATTATGTGGCCATGATTGATGAGATTGAGTTGGGCATGGATGCTGTTTTTGACATCAAGCCCAAAGCCGATGTGGTGGTCAAAAAAGTGCCCGAATTCAGACAAAAAACAGCCGCTGGCGGTTCCTACAGAGGGCCAGCACCAGATGGTTCAAGACCTGGTATTTTTTATGCCAATTTATACGACATCAAAGCCACGCCAAAGTGGAGCATGCGAACCTTGGCTTATCATGAGGCCGTGCCGGGTCATCATTTTCAGATAGCTATCAGGACTGAATTAGAGGGCTTACCCAGTTTCAGGAATTTCATTGGATTTACCGCTTATTCAGAGGGTTGGGCTTTGTATGCTGAACGTTTGGCTTGGGAACAAGGTTACCAACAAGAACCCTTCAGTAATTTAGGTCGCCTACAAGCCGAACTGTTGCGTGCAGTGAGGTTGGTGGTTGATACCGGTATCCACCACAAACGTTGGAGCCGCGAACAGGCCATTGATTACATGGCATCTACCACTGGCATGACCATGACTGATGTGGTTTCTGAAATTGAACGCTACATTGTGTGGCCAGGTCAGGCTTTGGCCTACAAGGTGGGTATGATTAAGATCATGGAATTGAGAGCAAAGGCCAAAGCTGCTTTGGGCGATCGTTATGACATCCGTGAATTTCATAATGTGGTATTGAAAAATGGTGCCGTGCCATTGACCATTCTTGAAGGTTTGGTTGACAAATACATTGCTGAAGCCGTTTAATGGTGTAAACCAACACCTCACAGCTCACTCAAATTGTTTTGAGTGAGCCCTCAGTGAAGCAGGAGTTAACATGAACAAAACAATCCTGGCCCTCATCATCTGCTTTTTCAGTGGCATGGTTATGGCACAAGAGAAATTGACTGAACATACCTACCATCTATCAACTGATGCACCACTTGGCAAAGGTCAATTGACTGATGTCGCTTGGCTGGTAGGCGCTTGGCAGGGCACTGCCTTTGGCAGTCGTTTTGAGGAAGTGTGGAATCCTGCTTCAGCCGGATCGATGGTTGGCATGTGGAAACTGTACGATGAAGATAAGGGTGTCGACTTTTACGAACTGATGCTGATCAAGGAACAAGGTGACGGCTTGGTTTTATTGGTTAAGCACTTCAGTGCTGATTTTGTTGCTTGGGAAGACAAAGCGGATTTCGTAGAGTTTCCTTTGGTTAAGATTGAAGACAAAGCCGTGCACTTTTCGGGTTTAAGTTTTTATCAAAATGGTGCAGATAAAATAGATGGGTACATCGTTATGAAACACCAAGATGGCAGTAAATCAGAACATCACATTGCCTACAACAGGGCTGATTTTTAACTTCAAGTATTTGACCTTTTCAAGCTGGCTGGCTTGAATAAAGGCAGCATATTGGGTATAACATTTCCAACTAATTGAGGAGTCCAATGTGAACGATACTGCAGCACCTGAAACACCAGTGAAACAAAGCTGGGTTCAACGCTTTTTAAATTCAGTCGAGCGGGTGGGTAATAAGTTACCTGATCCTGCCATCATCTTCCTTTTTGCACTGTTAATCATTTGGGTGCTTTCTTGGTTATTATCTGGGGTTAATTTCAGTGCCATTGATCCGCGCAGCGATGCCCCGATCATCATCAACAATTTACTTACCGGTGATGCACTGGCCAATTTCCTCTCAACCATGGTCACCACATTCACTGGGTTTGCACCACTGGGTGTGGTGTTGGTAGCGATGATGGGTGTCGGTGTTGCCGAACACTCTGGCTACATCAACACGGCCATTAAACTGATGCTACGCAGGACCCCCAAAGCACTTCTTACCCCGGTGATTATTCTGGTGGCAATCGTCTCTCACACTGCCACAGATGCGGGTTATGTATTGGTGATACCTTTAGCAGGCGTCATCTATTACGCCATGGGGCGTCATCCATTGGCTGGTATTGCTGCAGCATTCGCTGGTGTTAGTGGTGGTTTCAGTGCCAATTTTGTGCCATCTGGTATCGACCCCTTGCTGCAAAGTTTTACCCAAAGTGCAGCGCAAATCATTCAACCTGAAATGGCGGTTAATCCGTTGAATAACTGGGCCTTCACATCGGCCTCTAGTTTATTCATCGTATTGGTTGGTTGGTACATCACTGATAAAATCATTGAACCCAGACTGGCATCCACAGAACTGGACGGTGATACCGAAGACTTGCCTAAGCTGGATGAGATTTCTGTTACCGAGAGGAAATCATTTTATATTGCCTCGACAGTGATGTTAGTGGGTATTGGCTTGTTGGTTTGGGCTTCTTGGTCAGAAGATTCACCGTTGCGTTATGAAGGCGAATTGGCGGTATTTCAAGCACCGCTGATGCAGTCCATCGTACCTTTGATTTTCTTATTGTTTTGGATTCCTGGTGCCATCTATGGTTTTGTTTCAGGCACCTTTAAAAGCTCTAAAGACATGATAGATGCGATGACCAAAGCCATGAATGGCATGTCTTACTACTTGGTTATGGTTTTCTTCTGCGCCTTATTTGTGGCCGCTTTTGCCAAATCTAATCTCGGTGCTTTATTGGCGATTGAAGGGGCACAAATGCTCAAAGCGCTGGCTTTACCCAGTGCTGTTACAGTGGTAGGCATTATCTTTTTGACGGCCTTTGTTAACTTGTTTGTTGGATCGGCCTCAGGTAAATGGGCGTTGCTCGCGCCGATTTTTGTGCCGATGTTGATGCAGTTGGGTATATCGCCTGATTTGACTCAGGCTGCTTATCGTGTCGGTGATTCGAGTTCCAACATCATCACACCATTGATGCCGTACTTCCCATTGGTTGTGGTGTATTGCCAGAAATATGTCAAAGACACTGGAGTGGGTACATTGATCGCGTTGATGATTCCGTTCTCTATAGCCTTTTTGGTTGGTTGGACGTTGTTCTTATTGGCTTATTGGTACTTAGGCATTCCATTGGGTCTGCAAGCCAGCTACGTTTACCCTGCAGGTTAATTAATAAAAACAGTCAGCAACCTCCGCATTAATAGGCGGTGGTTGCTGATTTCAATCCTGGCTTAAAAAGCTGAGTATTTTTTCAGCAACATCACTGGCTTGGCTCATGTGCAAGTGATGATCACCTTTGATCTCTACAAATTCATCCGGTTTCAATGACTCAAGCCGTGCCTCAAACATCGGGTACTGCAGAGCATAAGTCCTGGGTTTACCGATGATCAGTTGGGTCGGTACAGATGTGGCTGCCAAGTATTCTTGAATTTGTGCCTCAGCCATCCTAAAAAAACTGCGCAAGCGCAAGCGTTTATCGGTACGCCAATGGTAGCCTTGTGGGGTTTCGCACAAACCCCGCTCAACCAACGGTCTGATGATTTCAGCAGCCATAGGGGTGGCTTCATTGCGTGCTGCGATGGCCTCATCAATATTCTGATAAAACCTTTTGTGTACCAATGAGTGCTTATCCCATAACTTCAAAGCTTCGCGCAGCGACTCAACGGCTTTACCGGGTTGGTAGGGTGGTATGGGACCTAAGTTTTCTAACAACACCATTCTTTTGATGTGCTCAGGAAAAGCCGCGGCATACATAACGGCGATGGCGGCACCCATTGAATGACACAACAAATGTACAGGCGTTTCCAGCTGTTTAACCACTGCTTGGATGTCCATCACATAATCAATGAAACCATAGTTGTGCCCAGGAGCACGATGATCCGAATGCCCGTGTCCAGGAAAATCAATGGCAGTGACTTCATGTCCTTGTGCTGCCAGTAGCGGGGCGATGTGTGAAAAACTGGCCGCGTTGTCTAACCAGCCGTGCAAGGCCAACATTTTATGGCTGTTTCCAGCGCCCCATTGTAAGGCAGCAATGTTGCCGTAGCGGGTCTCAAATGTGATGGTTTTTGGGTTATTCATAGCAATGTCAGCATGATCAAAAGAGCCAATAATATTCGGTAGTGCATGAACCAAATAAAATCAATTTTTTGGATGAACTTCATGAAGAAGTGGATACACAACCAAGCGGCAAGAAAACTCAGCGAGGTGATGGTAATGACTCCAGTGATGTCATAACTTTGTGGTGTTTGTAGCAGTTTCAATGCACCATAGGCCGAAACCATTAAGATGGCTGGGATGGCCAGCAGAAAAGAAAATTTAGCTGCAGCGGTTTTACTCAGTCCCAATGCCATTCCCGCGGTCATGGTGACCCCAGACCTTGAGGCGCCTGGAATCAGAGCCAGGCACTGGGCAAAACCAATGATCAGCGCTGCTTTTAAGTCGAGTGTTTTGTTGCTGCTGTGTCTTTGGCTGAACCACAGTAACACCCCAAAAATAACCGAGGCTGCGGCAATTACCCATGCGGCACGGAGGTGGCTATCAATAAAATCTGCAAACAACAAACCTGTCATCGCCAAAGGGATACTGGCCAATAAAATTTGTTGAAACAAAGGCCAGTCTTGGCCAGTTAACAAACTCAGAACATCTTTGCGGTAATACCAAATGACCGCCAACAATGAACCAAAATGAGCAGCGATGTCCATCACCAGACCTTGGTCTTGCCAACCTGCGAACTGCGAGGCCAGAATCAAGTGAGCAGAGGATGAGATGGGTAAAAATTCGGTCAAACCCTGAACCAAAGCCAACACCACCCATTGTAAGACCTCTGCCATTTACTGATTCAAATGCTGTTGATAATGCTTCCAATGCATGTAGGGAAACATCAATTGATCCAGCGGGGTTGATGCCTTGATGGCAAATGGTTTCAGTGATTTGCCAAATACTTTTTCAATGTTTTCAACCGCTATTGATTCGCCTTGTTGCCAAGCATCAACATCAACCACCGATAGATTAGGGTTCATCGCCACCATTTGATTGATCACTTTTGAAAATTGAGAATAATGTACTTGATAGCTACTAAATACTTTTTGATGCAGGCGCATATCAGCAAAGTTTCGATTCAAAACAAGCACTTGCGCTTTAGGGAAAATACGTTTAATGATGGCTAAGTTAATGGGTGAAAATGGTATGAAGTCAGCAACACTGGCTGTGTCTTTATCAATCACTAAATTCATTTGTTTGACGTATTTTTTGCGTAAGAAATGAATCTTGGCTTGATCCAATTCAGCCAGCTTTTCAACCGTCCAATGTTCGCCAAACACATCTTTTCTTAGTGCTCCTTTAAAACGGTCAATCAATGGGGTGATGTTATTCTCCAATAACCAATTGGTGAAATCATGGTGGCCCGTAGCTGGGTCTGTAAAGACAAACTTAAATGATGATTCGGCTGATTCGGAAGCAAACGCCTGAACTTGTTTTTCTTCTGCTGAAGTTAACAAGTTTACCAGCTTAGGCTTATCAGACTCGATCAGATTGAAATGCTGCCAAGCTTCATCATACTGTTGTTTGGCATCCAATAACAGGCCTGCATACAACGCCATTAGTTGATTGAATTGACTGGTTTGTTTTTCTTGATCAATTTCAGAAATAACTGCTAAAGCTTCATCAATGCGGTTCAGTTGAGACAAAGCATTGAGTTTAAGCTTAATGGCAGTGTTGTGATTGGCCTGTTCTTTGAAGACAGGTTCCAAATAGCTAATAACTTGTTCATATTTATGATCTGAATACAGACAATCTGCTTGCAAGATGATAGCTTGCAGGTAGTCTTCACTTTCAAAATTCACTTCTTGGTAAGTCTTTATGGCTTTTGCATAATTTTTATTTACTTGATGAATTTGACCAAGCATTAACAACGCCCTGCTGTTGTTGCCTCGTTCCAGAACTTGTTGTAATGCCGCTTGCGCTGAATTGGGCTGTCCATTGCCAACCAGCGCATGGGCCAATGCCATCAACCAGCTGGGATAAGCCAAACCTGATTGACACATGTGGGTGAGGTATTTGATGGCCTCGTTGTAGTTATTGGTTTTCACATACATCATACCCAATGCCAACATCAGTTCAGGAATTTTGATTTGTTGGTGAACCATTTCAGTGATGATTTTCATAGCTTCAGCGGTGTTGCTGTTTAACAATGCGATGCCCAGATAGGCCTTAGCAACTTGGTTTTCTGGCTCATCCTCTAATAGCTTTTTGAAATACAACTCAGCAAAGCCTTCTTGGCCTAGTTCTAGACGTGTGATGCCCATTTGGAGAATTAAATCAGGATTGTTTTGAAACTGTAATTCGGCTTGATTCAATAGATTTTCTGCGGCAATATAATCACTTTCTATAGTTAATAACCTGGCCAGTTTAACCATAGCTGGGAGGCCGTCGGTGTGGACTTTTAAAGCAAAGTTATAGTTCTCTTTGGCCTTGTTCGATTCATTTTTAATGGCGTAAATATCACCAATGGCTAAATATGAATAGAACAAGTTAGGGTTTTCTTTGACTGAGGCTTTGAATGCCTTTAAGGCCTCATCTATGCGGTTATTTGCCAACAACATTTGGCCTTTGAATTGTAAGTAGCGGTCGGTTTTTGGAGATAATTTGACGGCTTCTTCTGCGTGCTTCAAGGCGACTTCAAGCTGGTTCAGGCGGCTGCTGGCATGGGCCAAACCAAAATGCGCTTCATCGCTGTTTGGTTCAGTTTTTAAAATATCTAGGTAGCCGTCAATGGCTTGTTCAAATTGGCCGTCGGCATGCAGTTTTTTAATGTTTTCTAATTCACTCATTGGTTTATCTCATTAATCACATGGTCTTCAATCCATGATCGCATTGACCAGCCCTGAATGAAGCCACAGTGGCCTCCTTGCTTACTGGTAATCAACTTGATTTGTGGCAATCGATCGATGGTGGTGAAGTCTTTGAATGGTATCACAGGGTCGTCCCAAGAGGTAATGACGTGGGTGGGACATTTGATTTCACTGATGATCTCGGGTGTGATGGAATAGCCATTGAAATAATCATCTGTGCTGGTGTATTCAGTGTGCGCCACAATCAACATTTGGGTCAGGCGCTCTAAGTTTTCTTCTTGTTGCCAAGAATGGTCGCTGAAAATATGCGGAAACAGCTGATGTTTTATGTGTAAGGAGCGTTTCCATTTGCGCAAGAAATATTTATTGTAGAGTTTGGAAGCGTGAATGGCTTGCATACTGTGTTTGGGAATGATGGGTGGAGAGATTGCAAACACATGTGCAAAAGACAAACCGGCATCTGTGGTATTGGCAGCCACCCGCAAGGCAAAATTACCACCCAATGAAAAACCACACATGATGAATTTTTTGTCTGGGAATTGTGCTTGGATGTCTTTAACTGCATGTACCACTTCATCAATCCGGCAGGAGTGGAACAAATCCTCATTCATGTGGTGTGAATCTCCGTGATCGCGTAAATTCAAGCGATAAATATCAAGTCCTTGGCGGTACAGGCTGTCAGCTATTAATTGGATGTAAGTGGATTGTGAACTGCCTTCCCAGCCATGTAACAATATGGCCACAGTATCAGATTCTTCTGCGTGTTTGGTATAAAATCCCAACAAGGATGCCAGCGGGTTTTTAAGTATTTGTTTGGTTTCGTTTTCAACCACTGGATTACTTTTTCGCAGCCGCAACAGGCGCAGTTTGGCACTGGCCAAAATCGATTGTAGGTGCTTGTTCTTAGGCTTGATGGGTGGTTGACATATAATCATTTCTCAACAACTCCTGTTCAATGTAAGCCCTGGCTTGGGTGGTAACGGTTCTGGCCCCTAAATCAAAATCGGTGACCAAGCCACCACAATGTACTTCGACAGTAGAATTCGGCAAAGTCAGAATGCGCCAAACGCTGCTGAGGAAAAACTCATCATTCAAAAACCCCACGCGATCATTGCGTGTGCCATTGCTGTTAATGAATTTTATTGCCACTGGCAATATCGGTGTTTTGGTCTCAATCGCGGCATGAATCAATTGTCGATGAAAAGTTCTTAAATGACTGCCATCGGTGACTGTGCCCTCAGGAAAAACCGCAACGGATCTACCGGCATTCAGTCTTTTCTTGATTTGGGTGATGACGCCTTTGCGGGATTGGGCATTTCCTCTTTTCAAAAACAAGGTATCACCAACCATGGTGATCAAACCGAGAATTGGCCAGTACTTGATTTCATTTTTAGCCACAAAACCAGCGCGCATCAAGGAATGAATCACTGGAATATCGAGCCATGAGACGTGATTGGCTACCAGAAATACCGGAGCATCTGGTTTGACGCCATGCACATAGACTTTCAGTCCACAAATGAAGCACAACAAGCGAGACCAGTAAACCAGTAAAAACTCATTCACTGGGTTGTTGCGAAACAATTTAGCCAGCAATATGCCCATGATCACAAAAGGCAGGACAAAAACCAATGCCAGTATGAACGCAGTGATGCGCAAGGTGAATCTAACTATGTGAATCAGGGTTTTCAAAAAATATTTAGCTCTGCTGAATTTGGTCAGCCGCACATTATAAGAGATACCAGTGGGCTTTGCATTGATGTTGTTGCGTTTTATGGCAGACTGAGTGAATAAAGAAACGCGCTATAATTCAATCATTTCTCTGGGAAATTGGGTCAATTGGACCAATCCGTTATCGGTTAAGACCACATCATCCTCAACCCGAACGCCACCCCATCCCGGAATATAAATGCCTGGTTCAATGGTGATGACACAGTTTCTCTTCACCATCAAGTTTTTGCCCATACCAATGAATGGCAATTCATGCACGTCCATACCCAGCCCATGGCCCAGGCCCTCACCTTGGTACTTGGCGTAAGGTGATTGGTTCAATATATGTTGTGAGGCCTGATGCAGCTTAAGCCCTTCGACTTCTTCACTCAGTGCATCCATTGCAGCTTGTTGCGCACCCAAAACAGTCTGGTAAACCGTTCGTTGTTTTTCATCTGCCTGACCAAAGACAAAAGTTCGCGTCATGTCAGAATGGTAACCGTTGACGACCGCACCAAAATCAATCAACAACAAATCACCGTGTTGCAGTTGTCTGTCGCCGGGAACGCCATGTGGTAATGCACTGCGTTCAGCCATCAACATGATGGTGTCAAAAGAAGGTCCTTGAGAGCCTCTTTGGGCCATTTGGTACTCAAGTTCAGCCGCCAATTCACGTTCGGTCACCCCTGCCTTGACACTTTTGAGCATTTCATGCAGCGCATCATCAGCAATTTTTGCTGCTTGTTGAATCGATGCAATCTCCCCATCATCTTTGGTGTAGCGCAAATCCTCAACCAGGCGTGAGAATGGCACAGCGTCAGTCTCGGGCCAATGGGTTTGCATGCCCAACCAAGCACTGTGGCTGATGTGATCAGCCTCAAAAGCCAGTCTTCTGATCCCATGCTTTAGTAACAATTCGGCTATCAGCTCAGCCAGTGACTGCTTGATCCGGTCACGACAAATCACCTCAAATACACTGCACTCGGCCTTGGCCTGTTCGAAATAGCGGTAGTCTGTTAACAAATAGGCATGTTGACCCAGCACCAAGGCAGTGGCGGCATGGCCTGTGAAGCCAGACAGGTAAGTGATGTTATTGGCATCAAACAGCAAAAAGCCATCCAGCTGTTCTGAATTCAGGGTTTTTATGATGGTATTCAGGCGTTCAGTCATGTTGGGTGTCAGTCATTAAAGGGGTTACATTGTAATGGCACTGGCCTGCAATATGCCATGTTTCAGCGTGTACATGTTTTGCCGGTGGTGTGGTAAATGTGATATAACCGCCAATCTACCAAACACCATTAATCAATTAAACAAACAATGAATATTCATATCTTGGGCATTTGCGGTACTTTCATGGGCGGCATTGCGGCCATCGCCAGGGCCATGGGGCATCAAGTAACGGGCTCGGATCAAAACGTCTACCCACCGATGAGTGATCAGTTGGCACAATTGGGTATTGATATCCACACCGGTTATGACCCAGCGCCTTTGAAGACGGTTGAGTTGGATGAAGTGATTGTGGGTAATGTGATGACTCGAGGCATGGCAGCCACAGAATATTTGTTAGAAAATCACACCAAATACGTCTCTGGTCCACAATGGTTGGGTGAGCAGGTGCTGCGCCATAAGCGTGTATTTGCGGTGGCTGGCACCCACGGTAAAACCACCACTTCGTCTATGTTGGCGTGGATTTTGGCTGACAATGATGTTGATCCAGGTTTTTTGATTGGCGGCGTCTGCCAACATTTCTCACAATCAGCCCGCATCACTGAAGGTGATTGTTTTGTCATTGAAGCAGATGAATATGACTCGGCCTTTTTTGATAAACGATCGAAATTTGTGCATTACCACAGTGATGTGGTGATTTTAAATAACTTAGAGTTCGATCATGCCGACATCTTCGAAGATTTGGCCGCGATTAAAAAGCAGTTCCATCATTTGCTGCGAACCATCCCACAAAACGGAACCATCATTGTCAATGCCGATGATGCCAACCTGCATGCAGTACTGAATATGGGCTGTTGGACGCCAGTGGTTACTTTTGGTCAAGATAATCAAGCTGATTATTGGGTCGAAACAAATGCAAAGGATGCCAGGAGATTCAGCATCCATGACCAATCTGGTCAATTGGCTGACGTGCAATGGAACATCACTGGAGCGCACAATCAGTTGAATGCCTTGGCGGCTATTTTAGCGGCCAAAGAAGCCGGTGTAGAAATCGCGGCAGCGGCACAATCAATGGCTGCCTTCCAAAACGTCAAGCGCCGCATGGAATGGGTGGGCGAGGCACAAGGGGTAACTATTTATGATGATTTTGCACACCATCCAACCGCCATCGAAACCACATTATCAGGGCTGAAAGCAGTCAGTAAAGGCCGCACGATTGCAGTTCTGGAGCCGCGCAGTAATTCGATGCGTGCTGGTGTGCATGCCGATGCCCTGCCACAGGCGTTGGCCGGTTGTGATAAGGCCTATGTGATGATTTACCCTGAGTTGGATTGGGATGAAGTCATTAAAACAACTTTGGCTGAACAATACGTGGTGGTTGATTCTGTCTCTGCTTTGATTGCACAGTTGGTTGCAGATTCAAAACCTCAAGATCAGGTGGTGTTCATGAGCAACGGTGGATTTGAGGCCGCGCCCAAAAAGTTGCTGGCGGCCTTGTGCAGTGAATAAGCCCCTTTCAGTCTTTTTTTCGGCTCATGAGGTTGATGTGGCTTTTGTTGTGTTTGGGGTGGGTTTGTTGCAGCATCCTTGGCACGGTTGGGGCTTGGACAAATAAGGTAAAAAGCACCACCCCAAAAGCCATAGACTGGATGGTCCACCAGGCCTCAAGCTCAACTGGTAGAGACAGCGCCAATGCGACTGTGACTGCGCCTCTGGTGCTGCCCCAGAACAACATCTTCTTGGTTGGCTCGTTCACAGGTTTTTTCAACTTAAAAGCACACAGCGGTAACAAGCCATATATGGCAATCGCGCGGGTCAACAGCACTGCAGCTATGGCTATTAACATCGCCAACCAGCGCTCTTGAAACATGCTGATGGTTATGGTTACGCCCAATAAAATAAAAATCATGGCATTGGCAAAAAAACTGATCACTTCCCACCAATAATTGACGAAAACCCGGTCCTCAGCTGGAATGAATTTTTCATGTGCTTTGTTCATGATGAGGCCAGCGGTCAGAACTGCCATCATGCCCGATACGTTCAGCGTGTCTTCCGCAATCAGAAATGAGCCATAAGCGACCGAAACCAACAACACATTCTCTAAGATTCTGGTTTTGATGATGTAACTGAAAAAAGTGCCCAAACAGCCACAAACAAAACCAAATAAAATGCCACCAAAAAATATTTTGAGAAAGCTCAACAATGTTGCCCATCCAGAGAAACTGGCATCGGAGGCTGATTGTTGATTCAATGCCAAAGTCAATAATGTGGTGAACAACACCACAGCGATGGCGTCATTGAATAAACTTTCACCCTCAATCAATGTGGTAACTTCCTGTGGTGCATTGATGCGTTTGAGGTGACTGACCACAGCCATCGGGTCGGTTGCCACCAATAAAGCGCCTGCCACCAAGGCGGTATAAATGGGGAATCCAGAACTGTGTCCGACACCCCAGTAAATCAGTAAAGCTGCAATACCTGCTGAAACCAACATGATCGGTCCTGCCAACATCAAAATCACAAACAAGTTCTCTTTCAGTGCCAGGCGGTTGATGCGATAAGCTGATTCAAAAATAATGATCGGTAGAAACACATAAAACACCATGGTATTGAAATTAGAGGCCCGAATGCCGGTATCAAACCCCAGCATCACCACCAGTTCCGAACCGAGGAAACCAACGATGATTAAAAATGCCACAAAAGGCAGTCTGAATATTCGAGCCAAGGGTTCAGCCAATAAACTGGCGATGATTAATATCACCAGTGAAAAAACCACATTTTGTATCAGCATGTTTGCCATCATTTCCCCCGTTTAATGTTACTCGTTTTTACTGTCACTGAGCAGCTTCAACAAGCTATCGAAGGCTGCAGTGCCAGGGTGAATCCAGTCAAAATGTCCTGCCTCATTGAGTAGTTTAACTTTGATTTGATGCAATTCAGATTGACTTATGGGAACGATTTTATCCGCATCTCCTTGCAATAATATCGTTGTGTTGGGTAAAAAGTTGGTGTTTAAGGATGCTTGTCGGTAAGCCTCAGCGGCCTCCTCTGGCTTGCCGCCCATAAAAAGCGGTGCGGCTTTTTGACAACTGTTTTCACCTTTAGCATAGCTGCTCACATCGGTGATGGCTGCCAAGCCAATGACGTGTTTGAAGTTGATATGACTTAATTCTGAAGCGGCTAAGAGTGCCAAGTGGCCACCGGCTGAGTGACCCATTAAGATGATTTCACCGGTATTGACGTTGAACTGTTGTAAGGCATTGATTTGGTTGAGGGCTGACTTGATGTCATCAAAGCTACCCGGCCAACCGCCGCCTTCATCGCCGGTGCGCCGATATTCCAAGGCGTATACCGGGTGGCCTTTTTGGGCCAAAGCCGTGGCTGCTGCCAGCGCATGATCAACGCCAAAAGCATTGAGCCAACAGCCACCATGAATCATTACAATGAGTGGTTGTTTTTTGACACCTGCTGAAGGTTGCCACAACAAGCCAAACTGCAGGATGTCATCACCATAGGAAATGGTCTGGGTGGGTTGAGTAAAAGCCAATTCAGTGACTGATTTAAAGCTCACCGCAGATGCAGTAGTGGGATAATCAATGGCATTTTCATGATCAGCTGCGCCAACCATTTGGGTTGAAACCATCATAAGAACAAAAGGCAGTAATTTTTTAAGCATGTTTCAACGTTGTAGTATTGTCATCATTACTATAACAAACCCAACCACAAAAAACATTTATAATGTATGGCTATGAACAGCCAAAAACCCATACCAGCATTGATGTTGCCAGGCGGTGGCGCCCGTGGTGCCTATCAAGTGGGCGTTATCCAAGCCATCATGTCCTTCATGCCAGATGGTTTTCGTTTCCCCGTGATTAATGGCACTTCCGCCGGCGCCATCAATGCGGTGGTCATGGCCACCCATGCCAAAGACCAAAAATATGGCGTGGCTCGTTTACATCATTTTTGGAGCAACATTCATTGTGAACAGGTTTACCGCACGGACAGCAGACAAATTTTCAAGACCATGGCGCGGGTCATGGGTGCTTTGGTGTTTGGGCGTTTGGGTGTGCGTCCGCCTGATTCACTGCTGGATAACCAACCATTGGCTGAGTTATTATCAAGTGAACTGAAATTACATCAACTTCAAACCGCCATTGATGACGGTGATTTGATGGGCTTATCCATTGCAGCCTCATCTTATGACACCGCAGTGGCCAAATGTTTCTATCAAGCCAGAGAAGCTGTGGTGCCATGGCATCGCTCTCGCCGGGTGGGTTTGGCAGAGGACATCACAGTTGAACACATCATGGCATCAACCGCATTGCCATTTCTGTTTCCGGCCCAACTGATCGGGCATGAATACTATGGCGATGGCGGCTTGCGGAACTCTGCACCGCTGTCACCCGCCATTCACTTGGGTGCAGATCGCATTTTGGTTATTGGCACCCGTGATGAGAGTCCGATAAAAGTACCCAATGAGGCTGGGCCTTATCCCAGTATGGGTGAACTCGGTGGTTATATGCTGGATACCATATTTATGGACACCATGATGGCTGATTTATCGCGCTTGAATCGCATCAACCAAACCCTGCGACTGATTCCACCTGAAAAAGCCACCCAAACCCATTTGAAACAAATCGAAACCCTCATCATCAAACCCAGTGTCGATGTGCGTGATATCACGGCAGCGAATGCAGCAGCGATACCTAAACCAGTCAGGTCTTTGCTAAAAATGATTGGCGGCTGGGGCAAGGATTGGCGCATGCCCAGTTATTTATTGTTTGAGCCAAGTTACACCGAGGCATTGATTGAATTGGGCCATGAAGATGCGCTGGCTCAGCAAGAACAGATCAAATCATTTCTGGCAGCAAGCAAGCCCGATAATAATTGATTGAGGTGCGTTCACACCCAGCCAGTTAATCCCCTTTAGGGGCCTTCTTCAATGATTTTTGCCAAATGCTCGCCGCTTTGCTGGGTGGCGTTTCATCTGTGGTTTTTGTTGTGGTTTTTGGGGCAGGTTTTGATTGCGTTTTCGCAGCTGTTTTTGTTAATGTTTTCGTCACAGTTTTACGGGTAGTCTTTGGTTCGGTTGTTGCGCTCGGTATGGGTTTTTTAGCCGCATTGTGCCCCCGGCATTTGATTTGTAGTCCTTTCATGAACTTGCGCAAGATTTGATTTTTACATACCCGGTAATGCTTGTGGTCTTTCTTACGAAACAAGGCACTGAGTTCATGTTTACTGATTTGGAAGCCTGCGAGCTTCATCAAATCCAGCATGTCCTCTGACTTTAAATTAAAGGCTATCTTGAGTTTCATCAGAATCAAGTTGTTGGACATGGCTTGGATGTATTTCACTTGAGGACCGTCTTTGGGGCCCCTTTGATCAATGATTAAACCATCTAAAAACAAGGTCAATTCATGGGCGGATAACGTCGCATAGCCATCCTCCTCCTCGCGTTTGAGCCAGCGGTTCACTTGTTCAGTGGTTACTGTGTGATCGGCTTTGGCAAATATGGCAGCAATTTTGTTGTCTCGGGCATCTAAAATATATCTGATGCGACGCAGTATGTCGTTATGGGTCATGGTGTGGTCCTGTGGTGTGTTGTCCTATTCTGGTAAGGGAATATACTCTTTATCATCGCCGGGAACGGATGGAAACCTTTGTTCGCGCCAATCATCTTTGGCTTGTTCTATGCGAGATTGACGGCTTGAGACAAAATTCCAGTCGATGAATCTGGCTCCTATGTTTTCGCCACCAATCAAGGCAATGCGGGTGTTGTCATGCTGCGCAGTGATGGTTACCTCGACTGCATCCAACACGGCCATATGATAACTGTCGATGACCTTATCTGCAATCAATACCGACCCTTTGGCCACATATAAGCCCCGTTCTGCTGCTGTGGGTAACAACAGGGATTGGCCTTGTTGTAAAGTGGCTTCAATGTACAAGGTTTCAGCAAATGTTTTCACCGGTGATTGCAGACCGAAGGCTGAACCCATCATCACCCGCACCGGCACGCCGTCGATGTCTTTGCCTGGAATGGCCTTGCGGTCATAATGATAAAAGGCCGGATCGATTTCTTCATCAGCTTGAGGCAGAGCCAACCACAACTGCAAGCCATCCAACTTGTGATCCTGGTTGCGAATGAAATCGCGTTCTCGTTCAGAATGAACGATGCCTTTACCTGCCACCATCAGGTTGATGTCACCGGGCACAATGGGCTCGCTGGAACCCAACGAATCGCGGTGGTAAATTTCACCCTCAAATAAATAAGTGACGGTGGCTAAATTAATGTGAGGGTGCGGTCTGACATTGATGCCTTGGCCGGCTTTGAAATCGGCTGGTCCCATGTGGTCAAAAAAGATCCAAGGACCAATCATGCGTTGCCCAGCTACCGGTAAAATGCGACGCACAGAAAAACCACCCAAATCTTTTTCTCTGGGTTCGATCAGGCGGGTAATGGTGGTTTGTGTCATGTTAAAAACAGGCTGTTAAACAGTTGAAATGGTAACATGAGATGATTGTTGATTTGTGCCAAAACCTTATTTCTGTGAATCGAAAGTTGGTCTGAGGGCTGAGATTGGCTATTATGTGTGGGTACTTTTCTCAGGAGCGATACATGACAAGCAATCAAACAAACATGCCTTTGGGTGCTTTTTCAGTCAGTTTGGCTGTCAAAGACATCGAACAATCAAAAGTGTTTTATCAACAACTGGGTTTTTCTGTGGTGGGTGGTAATCAATCTCAAAATTGGCTGATCTTGCGCAATGGTGACAACACCATCGGTCTGTTTCAAGGCATGTTTGAGGGCAATGTATTGACTTTCAACCCAGGATGGGACGCAAATTGTAATGACCTCAATGAATTCACCGATGTGCGTGAGATTCAGCAAAAACTGCAGGCTGCCGGCATCGAAATTACCGACGCCAATCTGGCCGCTGAGTCAGGCCCCGGTCACATCAGCCTGGTTGATCCGGATGGCAATGCTATTTTGATAGATCAACACCGTTGAAGTATGATGTGAATCAACCGACGTGTTCGTCAAATACAAAACACATATCCCACAACAAAAAACTATTAAGGTTACCTATGAAAAACCAATTGACTCAAATTTTTTACATCTCACTGTTTTTGTTTGTTTTTAATCCCACAGTCTGGGCTGATGAGGACCCTGACTTGAGTGCAGTCAACAACCCCAAGCACTACACTGGTATGGATGTGTTTGATTTACAGTATGTCAGTGATCCACGCATATCACCCGATGGCAAGCAGGTTGTTTACCGCTTGAACAGCAACGACATCATGACTGATAAGACCCATTCAAACCTGTGGATTATCGATGTTGATGGCGCCAAAAACCGGCCCTTACTGACAGGAAAAAACAGCTACACTTCGCCCCGCTGGTCGCCATCAGGTGATCGCATTGCCTTTGTTGCTGCCAGTGGTGGCAGTCCACAAATTCACCTCATGTGGATGGATACTGGGCAAGTGGCTGTGATCAGCGATCTGCGTCAACCACCGGCATCAATCACTTGGTCACCTGATGGTAAATACCTGGCGTTCACCATGGCGGTGCCAGCCAAACCAAGTAAACTGGTGAAGAAAAGACCGCAGCCCAAAGGTGCCAAGTGGTCTGAGGCGGCTGTTGTGATTGATAGCATCAGATACCAGCGCGATGGCCGTGGCATCATTCCAACAGCGTTCAACCATGTTTTTGTGTTGCCGGCCAATGGCGGCACCGAACGCCAATTAACCACAGGCAATTTTCAGCACCAAGGGCCATTGTCCTGGTCGAATGATTCACAGCACCTGCTGTTTTCAGCCAACAGGGATGCTGGTTGGGAAAGGCAAACCATTGAAAGTGATGTGTACCAGATTGACCTGCTGGGTAAGTTGACCCAAATCACCAGTGAACCCGGCGCAGAAAACCAACCAGCGTATTCACCTGATGGTAAAAAAATAGCCTACATCAAAACTGAAAACCTGAAACTGTCATACATCAAGTCAACTTTGGTGGTCATCAACAGTGATGGTTCTGGGGCCAATGATTTGAGTAAAAATTTCGACGTGAACATCGATGATTTTGCTTGGGCGGGTAACAACAAATCATTACACATCCAATATGATCAGCGCGCCATCAGACGGCTGGCTGAAATTAATCTGCGAGGTAAAATATCACCCAAGGTACAAGGCATCAGCGGCACCTCCAATGGCCGACCTTATGTTTCAGGTGATTTCAGCATCAATGACGATGAGGTGATAGCTTATACCAAAGGTTCGGCATACCGACCTGCAGACTTGGCTGTTTATAAAGCCAAAAAGCACAAAGTACTGACTGCAGTTAATGAGGATTTATTGGGCCACAAAAAACTTGGAGAAGTGCATGAAATCATCTACAACTCATCTTTAGATCAACAACAGATACAAGGCTGGTATATCACGCCACCTGATTTTGACCCCAACAAAAAATACCCTTTGATCATTGAGATTCATGGCGGCCCATGGTTGGCCTATGGGCCATATTTTTCCGCAGAACTGCAGCAAATGGCCAGCGCCGGTTATGTGGTTTTCTATAATAACTTCCGTGGTTCAACCGGTTATGGTACTGATTTTGCGATGCTATTACATGGCAAATATTCCAGCGCTGATGACTTTGCCGATCACATGTCTGGCATCGATGCCTTGATTGATAAAGGTTTTGTCGATGAGCATAATTTGTTCATCACCGGTGGCTCGGCAGGTGGCATTGCAGCGGCTTATGCGGTTGGTTTAACCAATCGTTTCAATGCTGCAGTGGCGGCCAAGCCAGTAATTAACTGGGTCAGTAAAACCTTAACTGCCGATTCATCCATTGGACAAATTCGTCATCAATTTCCTGGTATGCCTTGGGACCATTTAGCGCATTATTGGCAGCGCTCACCTTTGTCTCTGGTGGCTAACGTCAAGACCCCAACTATGTTGCTTACGGGAGAGGATGATCGCCGCACACCAATTTCAGAAACAGAGCAGTTTTATCAAGCACTGCAGTTGTTGAATGTGGACACCATGATGGTCAGGATTCCTGATACGCCGCATGGCATCGCTGACCGCCCATCGCGGTTGTTGACCAAAGTAGACCACATCTTGGCGTGGTTTGAGAGGTACAAAAAAGACCCTGAATAGGCCGCAGGCATTAAACCGCCCTGAAGGTTAAATTAATGCGGTGTAAGCCCAGTTTTGGATGAGGTATACCACCTTTGGTTTTCACCCCGTGGTAAATCAGCCGGGCAGTGCGCCCCCAGACCATGACATCGCCGTCATACAGTTCAATTTCTTGTGGTGAATTATTTCTGCTATCACCATAAATTTGGAATCGTGCACTCATGCCCAAAGACACTGAAACGATGGGTTGGGATAAATCGGTTTCGTTTTTATCTTGGTGCGCAGTCAGCTCTTGTCCTTGTTGGTAATGGTTGATCAGACAGGCACTGGGCTGAAAATTTTTAAAGCCTGCCATTTCGGCTGCTTGTTGGGCCAGTTGAGAAAACGCATCAGGCATTTTAGGCCAAGGTTTTTTTGAACTGGGGTCATGTTTGGCATAACGGTAACCAGCCGGTTCGCTGATCCAACCTAAATCACCGCAGTTGGTCATTGAGATGTTCAAGCGTTTGCCACCAGGCGTGCGCATAAAGCGAAAAGGTGCTTGATCAGTGATGGCCTTAATCAGGCTAATCAAATCATCATGTACTGCAAAATGACGAATCAGATAGGTATCAGTTTGTAACTCTATGAGTTGCTGGTCTGTGGTTGTGGCAAATAAATCTGACATCAGCCGCGATTACTTCAAGGTTTTTTCGCTGCGATGCTATAAACCATCGGGACGTGGTGATTTTTATGTTCGAGGTAGAATTTTCCTGGCTGTTTCTCAATCATACCCTCGAAACAGTTGTAAGGGCTGTGATCATATTCATTGACTTTTTCAATGCTTAAGCCAGCATCAATCAAAGCAGAAATAACATCTGCCATGGTGTGGGTCCAAACCGCAAACTCGTGCTTTGAACCATCACAGTTTTCGGTATAGGTATCTTCCTGTTCCACATCAGGTTGGGGTTTGTGAAAATAGTCATATCCAGCCAGTAAATCAATCATCGGGTGAAACTCAGCCATAAAGAATTGGCCACCGGTTTTGAGTTTATTGGCCACTGTTTGCGCCCAAAGTTTGATGTCAGGTAACCAACATATGGCACCATAAGAAGTGTAAACAATGTCATACAGCTGTTCAGATTGGGTGCCATAGGCATAAACGTCGGTACAAACGAATTGTGCGTTCAACTTCGTTTGTCGTTGTAACTCGTTGGCTTTTTTGATCGCGGCATCAGAAATATCTACGCCAGTGGCATCAGCACCCAGGCGGGCCCAAGATAGGGTGTCCAAACCAAAATGACACTGCAGGTGTAACAGGCTTTTGTCATTCACATCACCCAAGCCTTCAAGTTCGATGCTGTTTAATGATGATTTGCCTGCCAGGAACCCTGGCACATCATAAAACTTAGATGTGAAGTGGGTCTCAACCCGTTTGTTCCAAGAGGTTTTGTTGGTATTGAAATGTTGTTTGCTCATGCCCTAATGATAACGCATTTCATTCAAAATCATCAGCAAATATCAGTTCATCAATGGTTAAAAAGGCTTGGGTACAATCGTTTTGGCTTTGCGGTATTGAAGGCGCAAAACGGATGAAATCAAAACGTGCAAGCAAGCCATTATCACCGTTCTGCCAGCTGTGCCCCATGATACCCAGTTGGACCGTATCTGGCATACCTGCATGATCAAAGTGCATCGGTGATGATTGGCCCACAGCGGGGACATTGATTTCAGCCGTTACGCTGCCGCTGTTGCGCCATGTGGTGGTATTCGCCCCATCGACATCGAACTGGTTATAAAAGGTTTCTTGGCGCCACGCGCCAATGGCATCGGCCCAGTAATAAAAATAGAACACATGACCCACCCGACAAGCGAGTAAATATTCATCCACCCCCACTTGTTCTGTCAAATACAAATTGGAAACTGAGTTCACTGTTTTCTTCATTTCGCGGGCATAAGTCACACCATTTTGGCCTTGGCCGCCCATGTTGTACATCACCCAGTTCTCATCACCATTGTGGCTGCCATTGGCATCCCGGATGACAAAGCCACCGGCATTGAAACCCAAGTCAGCAGGTTGTTCTGGGTCAGTACTTTGAGTCACACTTAAAGCAATGGCGACTGCAAAATTACCACTGACATTTTGGTAAACCAAGGGTCCATACTGATCTTCAAACCAAGCATTCATAGCGAAAATTTCAGGCTCAACAGTTAATGCTCCTTGATCAATGGAAAGTGACAATGCCCTGCTGTCATTGATCTCAGCGCCCAGAACAGACCATGCCGTGGTGTTGTTATTTAACAGGTCGGCATAGTCGTTGAATTCATCAGAAAAGGGTCCGCCTGCAAGCGCCAACTGATGCGTTGTTGCAATCAGTAGCAGAGTGAAGCCAATAAAAAGTTGGTGGCAGTATTTTTTTATCATCACGTATTTATCATAATATATTCTCAGCGGAAGCGTAAGCCTGCGTCAGAAACATGCTGTCAGTGCGTTGAAAACCATGAAACTGTTCACGAAAAAACGTTGATTGAAATCATTTTTTAGCTGGTTCAATGCCGCAGTTTATGATACTTGCATGGTAGGAACATCGCTGGTTTTCTCCAGATTTTGGTAAGAACTTTGTGACTTGTGCTGAGTAGTATTGAAGGTGTCGAGGAGGTGTTCTCCTTGATGGGTGAATCCTTTGGTTCGATTAAGAAATGCACACACCCGTGTTTTTTTTATTGACTCAAACAAGACACCCAAAACCAATCATTTTCAGGAGCTTCTTATGAAATATTCAATCTTAACAAAAAGCATCGCATTGTTATTATTCATTGCATTTATCAATCCAGTGGTGGCCCAAGTCAACACCTGTCAAGCGCTGAGTTTTTACGGCAACGCTGTCAACGAAGGGCTGTGTAAGGGCTTAAGCCCAGGTAATCAAAACCTCTGGGTTTGTGACCTCACCGGTGGTTCACCGGACATTCACACCACATTCAATGCCGTCACTAACCTGCATTTAACTGTCAGAAACAATCCGGCTCCGCCTCAATGTCAGGGCAGCAGCCAACTCACTGGTGTCTGGCCAGCAGGCTTAAACATCATGGCAGGACAGCCTAATATGGTTTGTGGCGTCAGTGTCCAAAACTACGTCGACCGATTCAATGCAGTGAATCAGGCAGCAGTGATTCCAGGGCACAGCTTGTGTGAGTCTGGTTTTTTGAATGCCCAAGCCAATTTGAGGCTGACACCAGCACAAACGCATTTGTATTTATTGAATTGTGCCGCCAATCACTGCCCTTGATGGTATGACAATATGATGCGGTAGCCGTTTTTTAACGGCTACCGTATGTGGGTTGCTTAATCAGGCTTAACTTGCTGACCCAAGTCAGGGTCATTCAATACTTGGGGATCGCAATTAATCAAAGTCTTATCTGACTTGTCTTGAACAATCACAGAAACATTGATTAATTGTGATTTTTCGCTGTTGGTTTTGATACTCAGGCTGCGATGTCCTGAACCAAAAGTAGGGTTGGTGAAGGTGCTGTTATTATCGCTGGAGACCACAGCCAGCATGGCAAAGTCTTCAGCTGTACTTGCAGTGAATTCAATGGTGAACTCAGACTGCTTATCGGTGATAAAAATGGTTTGTGGTGAAAAGGCATAAAAATATTGTCCTTCACCGGTATTACCGCCAAATTCAACTTTGGCTACACTTAATTTTATGATCATTGCTTTATATCTCCGTTAAAAAATCAGGGTTTTTAAATTCAATGCCATTCAGGTAAGCAACTTGTCCTTTATCGAGCGGTTGACCTAATTGACTGGATAGTTGCTTGGCCAATGCCAGTGCTATCCTGTTGTGTTTGTTGGCGGCAATAAACTGACTCAGTTCGGTTTGTGCTAGAACAAGGGTGCTCGCTTCGCCTTGGCTGACTGCTGATTGCAACTGATACTGCAATAACTGCAATTCAACATGATTCAAAACATCCTTGTGGTTTGTAGTGGCTTTGAAAATCCGAGTGAATCTGTCCCATGCTGCCTTGTGCTGTCCCAGTGCGGATAATATTCGAATGTTTTCAGTTTCAACTTGTTGGAGTTGTCTATTTTTTAATTTTTGTACCGATTGAGGAAACTGCTGAAACAAATTCAACGCTTGGTTGTTAAATAACTGGGCCTGATCGATGTCGCCGCTGTGGCGACTGATTTTAGCCAATAAGGTGTTGGTTTTTATCAGCGTTCCCCGCCAATTTTGGTTGTCTTGGTCTGCTTTTGTCAGCTCAGTAAATAACTGTGCAGCTCGGTCGCCATGATTTTTGGCTTGCTGTAATTGACCCAAATCATAATGGCTCAAACTCAAGCGGTAATTAGCCAAGGCCAGTCGGTGTTGCCAGATCTTGTTGTCACTTTCAGTTTGAAATAATTGTTCAGCCAGTTGCAGTGATCGGGCGTACAACATGTTGGCATCGTTTAATTGGTTGTTGCGGCTTTTACTGGTGGCCAACCATGAGACGGTGTCGGAATAGTCGGCTAAATACTGTAGCTCATCGGGGTGTTGGTTCACCAATTGTTGCTTTAAGTTGGCAGATTGATTAAAAAACGTTGCTGCAGCATCCAACTCAAACATTTTAAGTTTAAGGCTGCCCATGTTATTTAAGGCATAGGAAAGTTCTAACTGCCATTGCTTATTGTTGGGTTCTGCTTGCATGAGTTGTTGTGCTTGGTGTAAGTATTCAAGCCAGAAGCCTTGTGCTTGTTGAAAGTCTTTTTGTAAGTAGTCAATGTAACCAAGCCAGTATTGGGTTTGACTGAGTAAATATGTGGTTTCTGTGGTTTGCGCTTGCAGGTCTGTGAGTTTTTGTTGGGCGAGTGTGAGGTGTTTGTGGGCATCTTGCCAACGCCCTTGGTTGATGTGAACTTCGGCCAGTGTGTTCAGTGCTTCAATGTGGTGCATTTGGGTGGTGGTGCTGGGATTTTTTTGATTCTTATAATGGGCAATGACCTTGGTGCTGAGCATTTCCAGAAGGTTGAGTTGGCCAATAGGATATAATTTTTGCTTCAGGTCTTTGATTAAAAAATTATTCAGGGCCTCCGCGCTGGTTTGACTGACCAGCAGCGCTTGGTTGATGTTTTGGTTCTTGACCAGAAGCACACTGACGCTGGCCAACAACAACAGTATGGTGGCTGCAAAAAATTGTTTGATGCGGTGTTTTTGGTGAACTTTGGCTTTTGATTTTTTGATGAAAGCGCGTTCATTGTTATTGAGGTTTAATGTGTCAGCTTGATCCAATAAATAGGTATTATCTAACAGGTAATCATTCTGTTTGTTATTTTTGATCCACCAATGCGCTTGCGTTTGTAGGTTTGTTTTGATACTCAGTTGCAGTTGGTTGGCATTCAGCCAAGACCGAATGGTAGGACTTTCACTGAGCAGTGATTGGTGAACCAATGTGATGTAAGTTTGTTGCTCGTGCATTTGCGTGCTAATGATATCGGCATCAATCAGCTGATTAATGACAATCATGGCGTCAGTGTCATTGATTGTTGCTAGATCACATTGGCTGAGTTGTTTTACACCCTCATTATTCACCCTGATTAAATGGTTTAAGTATTTTTTGAATGCTTCGACTTGATGTGCCTCACAAACATCAAAGACTGCTTCGGCTTTGTGTGCCAGAAAGCCACTGAGCCTACCCATTTTTCGATAGGCATGAAAGGTAAATTGGTTGTGATCATTGACCTGTAAGCAAAGATGACGCATGGCTTGACTGATGACAGGCAAGGCATTGTTCAGGTTTTCTGCATCCCGTGTTATGTGTTCTGACAATGACTCAAAACATGTTTTGTCATATTCAAAACGCAAACCTGCAGCGGCCACTGGTTGCTTAATGATTTGTTTTATTTCGTCGTCATTGGGTGGAATTAAGTCATAAGAGACTGCGGCTTTTTTGTATTTTTGAAAACCCTCTTGACGCATCAGGTCTGCATAATATTCATTGGCGATTAAGCTGATGATGAAAAACTTTTTATCAGCCATTAGTTGATTGAGGCAGGCAAAAAATGCAGTGATTTCAGCTGCTTCTTTATTAATGACGACTTGCTCGAATTGATCCAATACCAAAAGAAATTTTGCCTGTTCATGTGGATAGGCATTGGTAAAATCAGCACCAGCACCGATGTCAATATGAGCCTTGAGTGTTTGCTGCAATGACAGTGCCATGGCTTCATCTGAGGCATTGATACTGTGTTGAATGAAACCACAGAATGGGTGACTGAGGGGCTTCACCGGGTTTTTTAAAAAAGGCACAATCTCAGTGTTAATCAGTGATGTTTTACCCGCTTTCTGAGCGCCCAGTATCAACAGTGCATGGGTTTCATTGAAGTTCAATTTATCAATGATTTTTTTGATTTCGGAACTGGCTTTTTGGCGACCAAAAAAAATACTTTTATGGCTTTCTTGATAGGGTTTTGAGCCCAAATATGGTGGGCCGTTTAACCAAGTTGGTCTGACCATTGCATTGGGTCTATCAAATCCCTTGACTGCAGCGATGATGGCATAACCTTTTTTGGGAATGGTTTTGATGTAACTGGGCTTTCGGGCATCATCACCCAAAGCTTTGCGTAATTGCGCCACGCATTTATGTACTGGGTTGTCACTGATGTATTGATTGGGCCAGCAATTTGTTACCAGTTCATCGGTACTGACAACTTCGGGGGATTTGAGGCTAAGGTGTAACAAAACCTCCATCAACTTTGGTTCTATGGTTTGAGCAACCCCAGCCTTGGTGAGCTGATTTTGTTTGGGTTGAACCAGCCAAGCACCGAGGTAAAAACCACTATGAGTCAATTCTATAGACAAAATGCGACAAATTAATAATTATATAATATAAACATTATATATAATTAAATGTATATTATGTCTTTTATTCAACACCACTGATTTCAGCCTACAAATAATGAGCTCAAGCCGTAACAGATGAAGCTGAGGCTTTGGCCTTAAATCAAAAGATAGCTTATGCGGTGGTCAATTAAAATCAGTTGGGTTTATTTTGGGTTTTGTAGCCAAATACCATCAATGGCGGTGAAATCGGTACAGGCATTGATTAAGGAATCTGAGGTCAGTTTCGGTACACCAAAAACTTGGGTTTTGATTCCGTGCTTTTTCATGATGTGCTGTAACAAAATAGCAAAATCACCATCTCCTGATAATAAGATGACCCGATCCAATTCTGCAGCAGCCTCTAAGACATCAATGGTGATGCCAACGTCCCAATCGCCTTTGGTGGTGCCATCCTGGCGACGAAACATGGGTTTTAAGATGACATCAAAACCGATGTGTCGCAATGCGCTTTGAAATTTCTTTTGGTCATCTACATTGCGACTGATGGCATAGGCTTTGGCCACTTCAATCTGGCCCATATCACTGACATGCTGCCAAAACTTGCGGTAATCAAAGGTTCTGCCAAAAGCTTCTCTGGTGGTGTAATAAATGTTCTGTACATCAACAAAGACCCCAATCTTCATGACTGCTGTTTATTTTTTGGTTGGCTGCGGCGGTTATTGGATTTTTTGTTCTTGTTGTTGCTGAACGGTTTGCCCCTGGCAGGTTTTTTTTTCTGGCCGCTATTACCGTGGTTACTGCCTTTGGGTTTTCTGTGTGAATTTCCTGCTGGGTGTCTCTTACCCGCTTTGCGTTTGTTGCCTTGCTCATCGTCCTCATCAGACTGCCATGGGTTGTGGGCTTTTTTACCTTGACCGGCTTTGGCCATTTGGCTGCGGGCATAGGCCAGTTGGTTCTCTGCTTCACTGCGGTTGGCCCATTTCTCTCTAACGGCTGCTTTCACAAAGGGTCTTTGTTTGGGTTTTTTAGGTTTTTTCTTGCCTTGGTATTCATTATTACCGTTGGCATTTTGAGACTGATTGGCTCGGTCATTGTGACGTTTTTTCGGTGGGCGTTGCTGGCCTTTGGAATTATTGTGTTGAGATTTTTTTGCTTTGTTGCGCTTCGGTTTTACAGCAGATTTGGCCAATTCTCTGCGCATCGCTTGTTTTGACACCGGCACATCGTGATCAGGTTCGAAATCATCCACATATTGGCGTTCCAATGGGTGTCCTAATAGTTTCTCAATATCAAACAGCTGCACAAATTCATCGGCACTGACCAATGACACTGCCTCGCCTTCGGCACCGGCACGACCTGTTCGACCAATGCGATGCACATAGTCTTCAGGCACATTGGGTAGATCGAAATTCACCACATGCGGTAACAAGTCAATGTCAATACCGCGGGCCGCAATATCGGTAGCCACCAAAACGCGTACCTTGCCTTGTTTAAATTCAGCCAAAGCTCGGGTTCTGGCTCCTTGGCTTTTGTTGCCATGAATGGCCAGCGAGGTCACTCCAAACTTGTTGAGGTAATCAGAAAGTTTATTGGCACCGTGTTTGGTGCGGCTGAAAACCAATACTTGCTGCCATTGTCCCTTAGCAACCAAATGCAACAACAGTTCTTTTTTGCGGCGTTTATCCACTGGGTGCATGACTTGGGCCACACTTTCAGCAGTGGTTTTTTCGGGGTTGATGGTTATTTCAACCGGGTGGTGCATGATGGTTTTGGCCAACTGTCTGATTTCGGTTGAGAAAGTGGCAGAAAACATCAAGTTCTGACGTTTCTTGGGCAACAGTTTAATGATGCGTTTGATGTCGTGAATGAAGCCCATGTCCAACATGCGATCGGCTTCATCCAGGACCAGAACCTCTAAATCATCAAAGCGCACGGCATTTTGACTGTACAAGTCCAACAATCGACCCGGTGTGGCCACCAAGACATCCACCCCACGACGCAGTTTTTGCATCTGAGGATTGATTTTAACACCACCGAATACCACTGCAGAACGGATTTTGACGTGCTTGCTATAGGTTTTTACACTGGCTTCTACTTGCGCGGCTAATTCTCGGGTAGGGGTCAATATAAGTGTTCGGGCACTGTTGAATTTGGCTGGTTTGCCACGACCCAGTATGTCTAATATGGGTAGGGTAAAACCGGCGGTCTTTCCGGTGCCAGTTTGTGCTGCGGCCATCACATCCTTGCCGGATAAGACGGCAGGTATGGCTTGGGCTTGAATCGGTGAAGGTGTGTCGTATCCTTGATCTGCAACGGCTTGTTGCAGTGGCTTGGACAGGCCAAGTTCTGTAAATTTCATTCATTTCTCTGTATTTAACAGCCCATTGGCTGTTGCACTTTAAGGTGTGCGACAAATAGCAGATTAAATGAAACTGTTTTGCGCACGCTGGTAGGTGATACCCACTGTCTCCGCTTTATTGCGGGGCGCGTACTTTAACTGAAGTGTGTGGGTATAGCTACTTGTTTTGGCTTTTATTTAATTAATTAAAGCCATTGGCGAAGATAACATCATCAATAAACTGCCCACAAACAGGCCCCGATGCTTTCACACTGACATCATCTATATGCCACCCATCGCGTGTCACTGTGACGTCGGTATCTAAGCGAAAACGTAGCCTAAAATCTATTGCATTCACCGGTGGGTTCAACTGGTTATTGGCCGCTTGCCAGCTGTTTTGGTTGTCACATCGGCTGATTTCCTGCCATGCACCCTCATCATATTGAACTTCAAATATGCCATAGTCATAGCCTGCCTCAGTGTCACAGATATTCATATAACTGACCTGCAATGAATTTGCGCCAGCTATGTTAATGGTTGGTGAAGTGAGGCTGATGTTTATTTGGTTGTCATATTCGCTACCGGGGCTGTCAGTCCAAGCACGAGTTGGGCTGTTACTTTGATCTGTACTGATGGCCCATGGCGCATCAGCTTGCCAGCCTACATTACCACCCTCTACATCATCAGCAAAGATTTCACAAAAAGGTTGAAGTTCAATATCAAGTTGTAATTGTTCGCCAGCAACCAAACTCAGGCCTGCTTGAGAAAACCCGGCATAATCCTCAGCGCGAACTTGCAAGGTTGAAGTGCCAGCTTGAACGTATTGGTTATAATTGCCATCCGCTGCACTGAGCGCTTCAGACTGATTGACAGATAGCAAAGCACCGGCTATCGGTGCACCACTCAGTGCATCACGCACAACGCCCGAGAGTTGCGCCACTTGACTGGGTTCAATGACGTCAATGAATCGAGCAAAAACAGCACCTTCGTATTGACCATCAGAGGCTTGAACAAACACGGTGTTTTTACCTGTGTTGAGGTTTTGGGTATCAAGTTGACCACTGAAAGCTTCTTGTGCCGCATCATAGGCTCCGTCTGAGGCTGCTAACGTTTGTTGGTTTTGGCTGTCACTGGGGAATTCGTTCAAAGCGGCATGAACTGCTGTCACGGTTTGGAAAGCTTGGTTTGTATTACTTTGGTTGTAGCGATCATCATCGGCCAAGCCCGAAATTTCAACATTGGTTCCAGCTGTTATGACATTGGGTATCACCCGCAAGGAATCTACATCGGGACCCAATGGCTGCTGATAGGGTGCCGATGTGACTCTGGCTAAATAGATCAAAGCTTTGAGGTTGTCTGGCCAAATTTGGGTTTCAAAGGTTTCACAGTCTTGAAAAAATGATGTGCCTAACTCAAAAGCCAGTGACGCCACGCCCAGTTCACCATAAACAGCATCGATTGAACCCCCGCCAGTGATCACCAGTTGGTTGACCGGTTGTGGAAAATAATTATTGATGAAAGCGGTGCGTTTGCCAATGGCTTGTAATTGGTTGTCGTTGGGCGAAACACCGTTGGTGTAGCCCCAGGGCCACAACATCAATTGGCCGAAGCTGTGAATGTCAATAAAAATGCCGGTGGCATCATCGGCTGCTGCATCGTCATCTCCAGGACCTCTGTTGTCCTCGAAGATTTGGCGCAAGTAGTCCATTTGTGAAGCCACTTCGGGTTCAGAAGCTTGGTTGAGACCATAAAAAACATCACTGCATTCATTTTCCGAACCGCCGATACCCCACTTGAATGGGTAGTTGCGATTCAAGTCGACGCCTCTGGAGTTACTGTTGCTGCAGTAGTCATTGTTGGTATTTTTGCGCCACAATATACCGGTTTGGGCTTGTTTGCGACCGTCGGGATTGGTGATCAATGACAGGTGTATTTCATGGTTATCTAAAATCCATGTCACATCAGCATCGATACCATAGTTATTGACCAAATACTGAGCGAAGCGTGTATTGAGCTCAGCAGTGGCATATTCTCTGGCATGAATTGAAGATGCCATAAATAAGATTGGTTTATCGGCTTTGATATTCTCATTGGTGATTTTGATTACCCTTAAATCATCACCCTGTTCCCCGTTTTGAATTTTTTCCCAACTGTCACCAATGTCAATTAAATCAACTAAATTCGGTTGTTCGGTTTCCAATTGCTGGATTTTTTGGAAAGTCTCGGACACGGTTGAATAACAGGCGAATCCGGGTATGCCAGCCCCAGATTTTTCAGCTTGTTTGATGCGCAATAAATCGTTCTGGTATTGATTCATCAGCATCAGATCTACCTTGGTGGGGAGGTTCTGCTGCAGCAGCAGTTGCAACTCGCTTGCATCATTGAGTTGGATGGTGGCAAATTTTTGCGCCTGGTTGATGTGCCAAACATCAAAATCATCGACCAAAGGTTGAAGTTCTGCGGGTTGTTTATAATACACCCGCACCACGGCTGGATATTCCAGATGCGATGCGTGGTTCAAGTGGTGTTCGGTGATTGCCAATGCTTGCACACCAAGTAACAACGACATGGCGCATGCCATAAGCTTTTTCATTTGCATAAGAGTAATTGGGTTAGGAGTTGAACTGTTCTAATTGTTTTTCCAGCGCCTCAAGTTTGGCACGGGTTTTGGCCAGAACGGCTTTTTGTACCTCAAATTCTTCGCGTGTGACCAAATCGGCTTTCTGCAGACTGGCAGTGAGGATTGATTTCATGTTTTTACTGAAATCTTCGCGCATGGTTTTTAAATCCTCTGGAATGTATTGTTCTACTTTGTTGACGATGTCTTCAACGACTTCTGCTTTAATCATAGGTAAGTAATCATGTGTGTTTTGGATATTTTACCATCATTAGCGCTGCAGCAACAATTTACTCATTGTGATTGCATGATGCTACAATGGCACCATGAAAAACCCATTTAACATCCCTGATCCGGAATTTGCCGAACAGGTTAAAAAATATGATAACCCCATTCCCTCAAGAACAGCACTGATCGACTTTCTAGAACAAGAAAAAAAATTACTCAAATTAGAAAGCATTGCGATGAAAATCGGCATTCAGAATGATGCCCAGTTCGATGGCCTGCGAATCCGCCTAAGAAGCATGGTCCGTGATGGTCAATTATTGGTTAATCGCCGTGGCGGTTATGGCGTCAGAAAAAAACTGGCATTGATTCAAGGCCGCATCAGCGCCCACAGTGATGGCTTTGGATTCTTGATTTCTGAAGAATTGGAAGAAGACGCTTTTATCACACCCAAGCAAATGCGCATGGTGATGGATGGCGATGTGGTCTTGGCCGATGTGCAAGACTCTTACAAAGGCGGCGGTAAACAAGACGCCTATATTGTTGAGGTGCTCAAACGTGCCCATGCCACTGTGGCTGGTCGCTTGGTCGATGAGGAGGGTTTGGCTTTTATGAAAGCCGATAATTCGAGAATCAGCGACATCATGATTCCACGTGAATACATGGGCACAGCCAAACACAATGATTACGTTACGGTCAGTATCAAAAAATACCCAGATAAACACCGCCCAGCGGTTGGTGAAGTGATTGCCATTTTAGGTCAACAGCTGAATCATGAACTTTCGATGCAATTGACCATTGTCAGTGAAGGTTTGCCACATGATTGGCCTGATGCTGTTGAAAATTACCGTTCACAAATACCCAAAGAAGTGGATGAGCCTAACATTGGGCCACACGTTGATATCCGTCACTTACCTTTGGTCACCATTGATGGAGCTGATGCCCGGGACTTTGATGACGCGGTGTATGTGGAGCCCACCGATAAAGGTTATAAACTGCTGGTGGCCATTGCCGATGTGTCGACTTATGTCAGGCCTGATTATCCGCTGGATAAAGAGGCTTATAACCGTGGAACCTCGGTTTATTTTCCTGGTAAAGTCATTCCGATGTTGCCGCTGGAATTATCTAACGGTATCTGCTCATTGAACCCTGATGTGGATCGTTTGAGTATGGTCTGTGAAATGCACATCAATGGCGCCGGGGAAATCCAGTCATACGAATTTTACCGCGGCCTGATGCATTCGCATGCGCGCATCACCTATGATGAGGCTTGGGCCTATTTGGACCAAGGTGAAAATCCCAAAGGTTGGTCTGATAAAGTTACTGATTCACTACAGCACCAATACCACCTGTTTAAAATTTTACAGCAAGAAAAGCATGCCCGCGGTGGCATTGAGTTCAACTCATCGGATGTGTTTATTGAAATCGGTGAAGATGGCATGGTTTCAAACATCCAGCAGTACACCCGCAATGATGCCCATAAGCTGATCGAGAACTTCATGATTTCAGCCAATGTTTGTGCAGCTAAATTCATTGAAAAGCATGGCGTGCCGGGTTCTTTCAGGTGTCACAATCAGCCTCCTGAGGGCAAGATCAAGGATTTAACGGCGTTTTTGAAAGGGCTGGGTGTTACCCCAAACTTTAAAGACCATCCAACACCGAAGGACTTAACTAAGTTATTGAATCAGATCCAACATCGCGAGGATAAAAGCCTGATTGAACAAGTGGTTTTGCGGTCGCAATCACTGGCTACTTATGAAGCCGAGAATGCAGGGCACTTTGGTTTGGCTTTGACTCATTATGCCCATTTTACCTCGCCGATCAGGCGTTATCCTGATTTGATGGTGCACCGGGCCATTGATCACATTTTGTATCACAAAGGTGAAAATTACCGCTACACAGAGGCCCAAGCCGAGGAAATCAACAAGCAGTGCTCATTGACTGAACGGCGGGCTGAAACCGCCTCGCGTGAAGTTGATGCGCGTTTAAAATGCCTGTTTATGCAGCAGTTCATTGGCGATGAAATGGTCGGAACGGTATCAGGCGTCACCCGATTTGGTCTGTTTGTACAATTAGAGCAATACCAAGTGGATGGACTGATACATGTGACCTCTTTGCCCAATGATTACTATCATTATGATGGTATCAAACACCAACTGACTGGTGAACGGGGCGGTAACCGGTTCCGTTTGACTGATGAATTGATGATTAAAATTGCGGCAGTTGATCTGGATGACCGTAAAATTGATTTTGAATTTGTCGGTAAGATCAACGCCAAAGGCGAGTTAAAACGTGCACCTGAGGAAGGCGAAAATAAACAGTCAAACAAAACTAATAAATCCAAAAAGCACAAAAAATCAAAGCAAAAAGACCACAAAAAAGACCATAACAAAAACCAAAATAAGAAAACAAATAAGGGCAAAAAACGCCGAAAAAGATAACCAATATGACATCAGAGAATAAACTCATATTTGGCATTCACGCCATCGAAATGGCGATAAAGGCTGGTGAAGTCAAAACAGTTTGGTTGCAAAAAGACGCTCAAAATAAACGCTTACTTAAATTGCTGGCTCTGGTAGAGAAAGCCGGTGTCACGTTGAACCGACTGAGTTTACAAGAATTGGATCGTTTGTGCGATGAACGACATCAAGGTGTGGTAGCCAGCATCAATGCGGTACAGCTGAAAACAGAAAAAGAACTTAAGCTGGCATTACAACAATGGGACAATCCATTGATTCTGATCTTAGACTGCATTGAGGATCCGAGAAATTTGGGTGCATGTTTGCGCAGTGCCGATGCAGCTGGTGTGACTGCGGTGGTATTCAGTAAAGACAAGTCAGCTTCCATCACCCCGATAACCCACAAGACAGCGGCAGGTGCAGTCGAACATTTGGAAATCTTTCAAGTGACCAATTTAGCCAGAGCCATTGAAGCCATCAAAGCCGCTGGTGTCTGGGTCTATGGCACCGCACTGAGCGATGACAGTGTCAGTATTTATGACACCAAGTTCTCAGGTGCAGTGGCTGTGGTTATGGGCAATGAGGGCAAAGGGTTGCGACATTTGGTCAAACAATCTTGTGATCATTTGGTGCACATTCCAATGGCCGGTGAAGTGCAGAGTCTTAATGTATCCGTGGCCACCGGCGTGGCTTTGTTCGAGGTCATCCGACAAAGAGCCAAATAAATCACACCAATTCAAACGAAAGCAATCCAAACTGACAACCACAACGTTCTGTTTTATAGGATGTGGTGATTTAATCATTCAATTTTACAAATCATTCTTCATTTACTATCATGAGCTCAACTTATTTAATTAACCCACAACAGGAGTAAAAAATCATGATCAGTGTAGGTGAAAAATTTCCAGCATTTGACTTAACTGCCGTAGATGGCAAGCCTTTTGACGAAATCAATATTGATAATGTTTTTATCAACTTAACTAATGAAAGTTTTCCCGGTAAGTGGCAAGTGATTTTCTTCTATCCGAAAGATTTCACGTTTGTCTGTCCAACTGAAATTGCTGCATTCGGTGATTTGAACGAAGATTTTGAAGACCGTGACACACAGTTAATCACTGCCAGTACCGATACTGAATTTACCCACTGGGCTTGGCGTAAGCACCAAGAAGAATTGCGTGACTTACCGATTCCAATGTTGGCTGATGTTAAGCGTGAATTGACTTCGGCTTTAGGTATTTTGGATCAAAATGAAGGCGTGGCACAGCGTGCTGTTTTCATAATCGACCCAGATGGTATTGTCAGGTTTTCAATGGTTACCGACTTGAATGTTGGCAGAAACCCGAAAGAAGTTCTGCGTGTTTTAGATGCCCTTCAAACCGATGAACTGTGTCCTTGTAACTGGAGCAAAGGCGACGAAACCATCGATTTGAACCAAGCCACAGCATCATAATTAGATAGCGACTTAAACCCACAAATAAAGACTGCGCAGTTGGGTGTCACCACCCAACTGCTAACAGCGGAGAATAATATGTCAATCAAAGAATTAAAATCAGCCCTTCCTGAATTTGCCAAGGACATCAAATTGAACCTTGGTAGTGTACTGACTGAAGAAGGATCAGCCGGTTTAACAGAAGCCCAAATAGCCATGATTGCTTTGGGTTCAGCCTACGCCACCAAAGACCGTGAAGTCATCCAAGGCATCACAGGTGCTGTTGAGACTTTGCTTTCAGCCGAAGACATCACGGCGGTCAAAGCAGCCACCACCATCATGGCCATGAACAATGTGTATTACCGATTTACACATTTGGTCAGTGACCAGGGTTATGCCAGCATGCCAGCCAAGTTGCGTATGAACGTGATGGCCAATCCAGGCATTGATAAAGTGGATTTCGAATTGATTTCTTTGGCCGTGTCTGCCATTGAAGGTTGTGGGCTCTGTATTGATTCCCATGTGGCAGTCATTGCCAAACATGGTATCAGTAAAGAAGGCATTCAGTCATCTATACGCATAGCGGCTACCATCAATGCAGTGTCTCAAGCTTTGGATATTGAGCGATAAACGACACATTTTGAAGATTAAATAACAACTTTTTCATTTAAAACCTCCCTTGGCCACTCACTGAAAACATTTGGTGGGTGGTTTTTTTTGTTCCGCTCAAGTGATGCAGCAATTATGGTCTATAATGTTTGTATTCATTCAAAGGGGCAGCAACATGAAAAAAACCAATCGCCGACATTTCATCAAACAAGGTGTTGCCAGTACTGCACTGGCAGCAATCACTGGGTCTGCATTATCGGCTCAGGCCACACCCAGTCAAACAGCTGGTCCTTTTTACCCCATCACACCACAAAAAGACCAAGATTTTGATTTAACCCAAATTGATGGTCACACACAGAAAGCTTTGGGTGAGGTGGTTGTTATACATGGACAGGTGGTTGATACCAAGGGAGATCCTATTGACAACGCCACGGTAGATATTTGGCAGGCCAATGCGGCCGGCCGTTACAATCACCCGCATGATACAAATACAGCGCCTTTAGACCCTCATTTCCAAGGCTGGGCCATTGTACAAAGTGGTGAGAACGGTGGTTTTAAATTCAAAACCATTATTCCAGGCGCCTACCCAGTATCGGCTGAATGGAGCAGGCCGCCACACATCCATTTCAAAGTGAGCAAAGCAGGCTTTCAAGAAGTGGTGACACAGATGTACTTTCCAGATAATCCACTGAATGATGTTGATAAATTATTACAAAGTAAAGACGCCCATGAACAAAAAATGATGATTGCAAATGCTGATGAAGAGCAAAAAGATCGTCTCAATTACCAAATCGTGATGGCCGCAGTTTGAAATTGAAATCAGAGTTTACGATGTTGCCATTTTGGCCTTGATTCCAGCAAAAGATTCACTGCCTTTGATGGTGATTTTCGGACAGTCTGTGCGTTCTGTGCCCCACTCATAACGACACTGTTCGATCACCAGTTCAATCCGTAATTGATCACAAGCAATCACTTCATTCAGCAGACTGATGGTTTCATCTGCCATCTTGATTTGTAGGGGGATGTTGCCAATTTTTATTTGCTCATGGTTGTAGTAATGGGTCTCACCGTTAATCAAGTAGATTTTATTCAGAGGTAAGCCATCGGCATCGTTCTGAGTCAAGGCCTCATAGGTGGGTCGACAACCACCCGCCTCATCAGTGACTGCTTGGTAGGTGATGATGACCTCATCTTCAGCGATGGCTTGTTTGGGTTCAGTGGCATCGCAGCCAATTAAAAAAACGCAGCAGGTTCCAACTGGCAAAATTTTAAGCATTGTTTGTATCCAAGTTCAAAATAAACAGCGTATAAATGTTTCATTGCTGTTGCAATTAAAACCACCAATAATTCGCTGGATTGTGGCCAACATCACAAGCACCAACTCAATGCATTCAGAAAGCATTCAGCTGACTTGCAGATATGTTAAATAAGTTTTACAGCAGTCAGAACTCAGTGATTAATTACTGCCATTAATAACAACAAGCGTAACCAAATAAATCGGTGTTTGGGTTTGGGTTGTCTGGTTGTGAAGCCAAGACGCCCGCGCCTCTGTTGGAATCATTGTCGGCGCCATCGCTGGTCCAACAGGCATTGCTGAATTGGCCGTTGTTGCGCAACACCTGCATTTGACTTTTGCTGCAAATATTGGCACCTTCTGCATGACAAGTACGAGCAGCATCAAAAAAATTGCTGTCATTGGCATCATTGATGGTGCCTGTGCAGACGCCAGCAATCACTGTGCCTGGGCAAGAGTTATCTGTCGGTTTGGTTGACAGGCCGCAGCAGGCAAAAGCAAATGTTTGAAGATAGTTTGCGTTATCTAATGAGTTGGTGCCCAAAACATCGTTCATTAAATTAGCATCATTATCAGACAGGTCGTTACTGGCTCTGCGCACAGCAGTGGAACCAAAAGCATTGGCATCATTCAATGCCACCAGTTGGGATTTAGTACACAAATCTGAATTCTTTTGGTGGCAGATTTGACTGGCAGTTGACCAAATGGTGTCCTGTTTGTCATGAAGATAGGTTACTTTGACGCCATTGATGTCGGTGGCATTTGATCGGGTTGGTTCAGGTAAGACATTGCCACAGCAGGCATAACTGTACTGCTGAATTAAAGAGGGATCATCAGAGCTGTGGAGGAATACACCTTTCGAATTACTGTCATTATCAGAAAAATCTTGGGTCCAACGCGGTCTACCTGAATAGAACAAGTCTGTGTTAAATGTCCCACCATTCGTGGTCATGGCGACGTATTGGCTGGCAGAGCATAAATCACCACCCAATGCCGAGCAGGATGTCACTGCTGTGTTCCAATCGGTTGATTGGGTGTTGTCGTAATCCAATATACATACGTTATTGAATATCACACCTGGTGACCCATTGGATGACTGACAAACGCCCTGTGCGCTCTGATCTATTGCATCGTTACATATGATGCTGCCGTCTGCATTGATGGCACTGACATACTGGCCTTGTGAACAGCCGCCGGTGATGCGTTGTTGCACTTCAGCAATGTTTATTTGTGCTGCACCCACTTCACCATCAGCTAAATCAGCTGAGGTTATGGTGGCATCGAGGATGCTATCAGTGGTCACCGCACCGTTAGCTAAATCTATATTGTTGATGCTGCCATCTGAAATTTTAATACTGTTCACTGCGCCATCAGCCAAATCACTGTTGCTCACTTCACCGTCAATTATTTTTGCTGTATTAACCGCGTCATTGGCCAGTTTGGTCGTGGTGATAGAACCATCTTGAATTTCTGAGTTACCCACAGCATCTGCGCCAACAAATTGGGCGTGAATGGCGTAAGGAGAAGAATTGATTTTATACCTGGGTAACAGCTGTTGGAAACCGCCGTTGCTGCTGCCTTCACGGATACGAATTTCTAACCAAACTTGATTGCCAGTAAAAGGAACATCACCAAAATCCAGCTCTACGCTAAAAAAACCTTGATTAACATTGGCGTCATCGACCAGGAATTGTGCCAATTCGTTACCACCGTTTGCTGCATCATACGCATATAAGTCAAAATCATAGGACCCATCCACAGGGACACCGTTTATAGTCAAATTACCTTGATAACTGATTTCAGAGCCTAATTCTGTTTGTGCTGTTACAGCCAAGCTGATAAATATCAGTGCCACTGGTATGATTAAATCTTTCATTTTGTTCCCCATTAATTATCAAAGCCGTTCTTAAATATGATGTCATTGTTGCTGGAGGCAGACCATATGCCACCATTGATGACATAGATGCCACCTGTAACAAAGGATGATGCTTCGGATTGACCAACGCTGCCCTTGACTTCATATGTTGAGCCAGAGGCAGTGCCGCCAGAAGCTTGTATAGTGGATTGGGTGATTTCATAATCGTCACCCGACTGGGCAGGACTGATTGTTAATGCCACCAGTGCCCAAGTTGTTATGCTTGTTGCCTTCACTTTGATTATTCCCCTCAGCGAGTCTTTGCAATCATTAATATAGCACAGCACAAATAAGAAAATAGTTTTTTTGAGAAAGCAATTCAGTACCTAGAGGTTTTCAATCTATCAGGTAACAACAGTCAGCGTATGCTTATGTCTAAGCCAGACTAACTCACTCTACTGAAAAAATGCTTTTGATTGAATCAATGGTTGTCTCTGTTTATGGTCGAATTTATGCAATAGACCATATTCTGATGGTGTACTTTTGATTGGTAGAAAACAATTCAAACATCAAACCAAAAATCCAGCCATTCACAGCAAAACCAATCAGTTGTAATATAACCAATGGCAACAGTGAGTCACTAAAAAAAGGATAATTACTGTAGTCATATTGGAACATCATGTTAAACAGCAAGATTAAGACAAACATCAAGCCTGTTATTAACCCAAATCTGAATCCATCAGATAAGGCTGTTTTGGGCATCACATAAAGGTAAGCAGCAAAACTCAGGGCCAGTCCTTCAATGCCCCAGATTATGGTGTTTTTAACAGAAAAAAGGTGTGTGCTCAATAAACCGTTGAATCCAGCATAGGTGGTGAAACCCGGATTATTAGACATCATCAAATCAATCAAAAATGAAATCAAAATGAATGATAGGGTCGAGAAAAGCAGATATATTTTCATGGTAACCTCGATTGCTTGCATAATGAAAGTAATTCCCAGTTTAATTAAATACTTGTAAAATGCAAGTAATATTTGTATTATTTAGCCATGACCAAAAATACCACATATAAAATGACCGTCTGTCCGATGACATACGTGTTGGAAATACTCGGTGATAAATGGAGCTTTCTGATCATCAGAGACATGCTGTTCAAGGGCTGTTGTCAGTACAAACAATTCATCGAGAGTGATGAGGGCATGGCCACCAACATCTTAGCCAATCGCCTCAAAAAACTGACCCAACATGATTTAATTACACAATGTAAGGACCCCAACAACGGCCGCCAGAAGCTGTATCACCTGACCACCAAAGGTTTGGATTTGGTTCCAGCGATCTTGCACCTGATCAAGTGGAGTGGAAAACATGATTCTGAAACATTGCTTTCAGAGAAAATCATGCATTATTTAGAACACCGTTTTGATGATGCGGTTGACATCGTGAAACAGGAATACCGGCAAAAGTGCCATGTCGAAACGGTGAACTAGATACAAGTTTTAAAGCTGCTTTAAGACCTGATCGGTAAATGCAGTGGTTCCCAATGTTTGACAAGTACTTTCGCTGATATCAAGGGTGCGAAAACCTGACGCCAGCACCTGTTCAATCGCTTGTTCGATGGCCGATGCTGCAGCGTCTTTGTTGAGCGAATGCCGCAGCAGCATAGCCAGTGACAGTAATTGTGCCATTGGATTAGCCACATCTTGATTGGCAATGTCTGGGGCTGAGCCACCAGATGGTTCATACAAACCAAAACCCTTGTCATTGAAACTGGCTGATGGCATCATCCCCAGTGATCCCGGTAAAGCACTGGCTGCATCAGACAAAATATCACCAAATAAATTGGCGGTGGCAATCACATCAAATTGCGCTGGGTTGAGAATCAGTTGCATGGCACAGTTGTCAACCAGCATGTGAGACAGCTCGACTTGAGGGTAGTCTTTTGCCACTTGATTAAAAACCTGGCGCCACAGTCTGGAGGTTTCGAGCACATTGGCTTTATCGACTGAAGTGAGTTTGCCGGATCTCTGTGCCGCGGACTCAAATGCTTGCAACGCAATGGTTTTGATTTGTGCTTCATTATAAGAGGCTACGTCTTCAGCGACTACTTGCCCATCGACTTTAAAACTGCGTTTGTCTCCAAAATAAATGTCTCCGAGTAATTCACGGTAAATTAGGATTTCATCACAAGCATTAAATAAGTGATTTTTTAATGGTGAGATATTGGCCAATGATGAATAAAACTTGGCTGGTCTGACATTGACACTTAAATTCAAGTGATTACGCAGAGCCAGGATTGAATTGACTTCACAGTTGAGCCATTGGGGTGAATCTGTGGCCTCAATGGGCCCCCCTACTGACCCAAATAAAACAGCATCAACTTGGTTGATTAATTTTTTGGTGGCAGTTGGAAAGTGCTGTTGGTATTTGACATAGGCAGCACCACCAATCAGGCCGTGGGAATAAGTAACTTCTGGTGCCACTTTATGTAACACCCTCAATGCCTGCTGCATCACTTCGGGACCAATGCCGTCACCAGCCAGCACCGCAATGTGTGGCTTATTTTTAGCTTCACTCACTGTGATGCCCCATTTTGGATAAACAGCGAGTGATTCACGGCAGCCGTTTTGTGGGCTTTGATTTGACCCATGTGCTGCAACAAATAATCAACCTCATTACTGCCATGGGTGATGCAGTATTGAAAGAATGGATTGATATTAAATGCATGGTTGAAGTGTTTACTTGTGACGTTCGCTGTCGCTAGGTCTATGCTTAAATACAGGTTTTCAGCTTCAGCAAATTGGGCCATTTGTTGACAAGTATCAGTGCTTAATTCGATCAATACCAAGCCGTTTTTCTTGGCATTATTACTGAAAATATCGGCAAATGAAGGTGCAATGATGGCCTCAAAGCCTAATTCCTGTATCGCCCAAACGGCATGCTCACGTGAAGAGCCACAGCCAAAATTATCACCAGCTATAAGGATTTTAGCTGCTTGATAGCGTTTTTGGTTCAAGACAAAATCAGTGTTTGCCTTTTTCAGTCGAGCAAATGCATGTTGACCAAATCCAGACTGTGAGGTTTGAGTCAAGTGTTGGGCTGGAATGATGATGTCAGTGTCTATGTCATCAATCATCATTGGCGCACATAAACCTTGAATATTGTGTTTTGCAATTTTTTTATACATCATCATGAAGCCTCGTGTTGGATGAATTCAGTACAGATAAAACCGGCCAATGCGCTGTAGGCAACGGTTGCTGGTGATGCCAGATGAGTGATGCTGCCGGTTCCCTGTCGCCCTATGAAATTGCGGTTGGTGGTGCTGATACAACGTGCTCCAGCAGGCACTTTGTCATCATTCATGCCCAGACACATGGAACAGCCAGGCAGGCGAAATTCAGCACCAGCCGTTTCGAAAATTTGATCTAAACCTTCTGCTTTGGCTTGAAGCATCACCTGTTCAGAACCGGGCACCACGTACATGGTGACAGCTGTGGCAATTTTTCTGTCACGCAATATATCTGCCACAATCCGCAAGTCCTCTATGCGGCCGTTGGTACACGAGCCGATAAAAGCCCATTGGATTGGCGTACCTATCAGCTTTTGATTGGTGTTTAATTTGACGTAATCCATGGCTGCATTGTGTTCATCGGGTGTTTTTTGGTGACTTTGAATCGCTTGTTGGGGGTTGGTGCCCCAGCTGATCATCGGTTTAAGCTCAGCAATGTTCAATTCAATGGTTGAATCATAGCTGCAGTCTGGCTCACTGCAAAGGCTCTGCCAATACTCAACGGCTTGTGCAAACAATGGCCCCTGAGGCGCGTAAGGTCGATCTTTGATGTAATCGAAAGTGGTTTGATCAGGTGCAATTAAACCCGCAATCGCACCGCATTCAATACTCATGTTACATAATGTCATGCGCTGTTCCATGGACAAGGCCCTGACCGCAGCACCGGTGTATTCAATCACGTGTTGAGTGGCTCCACCGATACCAATTTCAGCAATCAAATGCATGATCATGTCTTTGGCATAAGTCCCATTGGGTAATTCGCCTGTGAACGCCACTTGCATGACTTTGGGTTGGTTCATTAAGATCGCTCCTGTGGCAAAAACATGAGCCAAGGTTGATGTGCCTATGCCAAAAGCCAAGGCACCAAAAGCGCCGTGAGTGGCGGTGTGTGAATCACCACAAACCAATGTCATGCCCGGTTGGGTGACACCCATCTCAGGGCCAACCACATGAACTATGCCCTGACGAGTGCTGTCTAAATCACAGATGGGTATGTTGTGTTTGGCACAATTTTTGCGCAGCAATTCAATCTGAGCTTTGGCGGTTGGGTCATGAATTTCATGGCGATTGGTGCGGGTGGGAATGCTGTGATCGATGGTCGCCAGGAACTTGCTGGAATCATATACGCCCAAATTCTTATCATCAAGCATGTCAAAAGCTTGAGCGGAAGTCACTTCGTGCAACAAAGCAAAATCAATACCTAAGATATCGGGGAAGCCGTTCTGTTGCTTGATTAAATGCTGTTGCCAAATCTTTTCTACAATATTATCAGGCATCTTCAGTCCCTCATAGCAACTTTTAACGCCGGTTCTTGAGCTGTTTCTAGGCGGTAATGTTCGGCAATCAAATGCTGGTTGAAAGCATCTATCAAAGCCATCAAAGCAGCTGTTTCAATGTCGTGGTGATGGGCTTTTCCTTGATAAAAATCATCACCTACAGCGATGCTGATGGTGGCATATGCCTCGGCATGACGCCCGGGTTCTTTGGATTCACTGCGATAGGATTGGATGTGAAATTGAGCAAAACGTTCACGCAGGTATCGATGCAAGGCGGTGGTTGCAGTGGCATCATCCTGACATGTGATGTCAAAGCGTTCGTCTTCGCCAAAGACTTTGGCGGCAATGGCAAAGTGCTTTTGTTGTGATTTATTTTCAAACACAATTTTTTTCACATCAATCGGTTTTCGGTAACTGAAGTAAGCTGCCATGAATTCAGCATCGGTTAAGCCTTTGCGTCGGTTTTTGTGATAATCCTTGATGTACTGGGTAATTGTTTGACGTTCTTGAGGTTCACACACATAGCCATGTTTTTGGATGATTGACTGTGCGTGGTTGCTGCCACTTAAGGGACCGAAGACAAATGATATGTTTTGACCCACTGAGCTGGGAGGAAATGGTTGGTAAACTTCTGCATTTTTCAGGATGGCGTTGGTGTGGCCGCCAGATGAATGCTTGGCTGCATTGTCGCCACTGATGGGCCAGTGTGGTTGGCGGATCAACATGTGTTTATCAACAAAGTCTGAAATTTGACTAATGTGTCGATTTTGACAACGCGTCATGGCTGGATTTTTTTTACTGCTGAAGGTTTTGATGTACATGATGCATTGTTCTAAAGCGGCATTACCGGCCCGTTCACCAATGCCATTAAAACAGCCCTCTACTTGCGTTGCTGGGCCATCAAAAACGGCGCGCATGCTGTTATCCAAAGCCAAACCAAAATCATTATGACAATGCACAGACCAGGTGATGTCTCGATCTGGAAAGCGTCGTTTCATGATGGCAGCATGTTGGTTCATGTGGTTGACAAAATAATCATCACCTTGCAGATGACAGGCACGCCCAATGGTATCTGGACAGTTAATGGTGGTGGCACCTGCGGCAATAGCGGTGCTGATTAACTCAGTGGTGAAATCAAAATTATTACCCATTTGTGAATAGGCTTCAGGACTGAATTCAACTTCTAAACCGGCATTCACTGCCATTTCAATCATGCTTTGGGTGTCTTTTATGATTTGTTGTTCATCCTCAGCATATTTGCCCAGAGAGGCTTTCATCAGTTCAGGAGCCACTGGTAAATAAACATGCAAAACGGCACGTTTTGAAGGTATTAGCGGACTCAAGGCTTGCATGGTTTTCAGCACTTGCTCTTCACGTAATTGACTCAAAGCAGCCACTTTGGGACTGTGTGATTGTTGCGCATACATTTGCGCGATGTGGTTGACTATTTTGTAGTCTTCAGTACTTGCACTGGGGAAGCCAGCTTCTAAAACGTCGATGTTAATTTTAGCCGCCAACTGCGCATATTCGATGTTTTTACTGTAACTCATGCCAGCGCCTGGACACTGTTGGCCATCCCTTAATGTGGTATCAAATATTTTAATGTGTTTCATGGTAATCACCTCTTTGTGTGACGTAAAACGCAGGTACAGTTCACCTGTATTCAAAGATTCAATCTTCGAAAGAAATCACGTCAGTTTGGTTTTTTTAAATGAGTTTGTTCTGAGTGTCAGAACGGACTTAAGTGTTTGATTCGAAGTTTAAATTCTAATCAAGAGGAGGAGGTCGAGGAGAATGATGCGGGCGTTAGATGGGTTGGTTGTTGAGCTGTTTACAGGTGTGTGATGATGTCGATAATGTTGCCGTTTCATAACGGTTTCCTCTTGGTTATTTTTAATCTAATAAGTGATCGATTTGTCCTGTTTTTATGCTTAAAAATTGGACGCCTTTTTTTAAGCTAACATAAATAAATTGAAAAAAGAAATACTTTTTTTGTATTCATGCAGCGCCATGAAAAAACCAAAAATAATTGTTGACAATAAAAATTAGCTGCAACAACATATGCCGAAACGAACACAAAATATTTTATTAACAACAACAAAAATAAACTGAAAAAATTAATCCAAATGAACTTATTTGCCAACATTCAACTCATTAACATCGTCGTCATCGTCCTCGTGATTATTGACCCACATGTGTGGTGAGTTCGGCAAACAATTGGTCAATCCAAAAAAGCCCTTCTCACCAAGAAGGGCTTTTTTTTTACTTTAATTTTTTAAACCAACAAAAATAAAAAAAGAGAGAACGATGTATTACAACAACGAAACAGTGATTTACCTTAATGGCCAATGGCAATTGGCCAAAGACACTTCAACAGGTCTGTACCAACAGTCTTTCCATTATGGCAATGGCGTCTTTGAGGGCATTCGGGCCTATGCCACTGATCAGGGTGCACAAATCCTTAGGGCTGAAGCGCACTATGAAAGGTTGTTGTATTCAGCCAAGATGATGCACCTTGATGTTGACTACAGCGTGGAGCAGTTGATTCAATTAACGCAAGAGTTATTGGCAAAGAACAATTTACAAGATGCCTACATCAGGCCACTGGTATATGCTGAGGAAAAACTGGGTCTGCAGGCTGAAAATAAATCCAACTTGTTTCTCTGCGCATGGGACTGGAGTCAGTATTTCGCCGCAGGTGAATTGAGCATGAAAGTTTCACCCTATTGTCGCCCTGACCCACGTTCATGTCATGTTGATGCCAAGGTCTCAGGCCATTATGTCAATTCAATTTTAGCCATGAAAGATGCCCATAACGAGGGCTTTGATGATGCTTTGTTATTGGATCAAAAAGGCTATGTTGCTGAGGCCAGTGGTGCCAATATATTTTGCCAAAAAGATGGTGCACTTTTTACCCCGCCTAAAGGCAATATTCTGCCTGGTATCACCCGTTCAATAGTCATGCAGTTGGCAGCAGCCAATGGCATAACTGTCCATGAAAAGTTATTCACACCGGATGAATTGATGGCAGCAGACGGTGCCTTTTTAACCGGTACAGCGGTTGAGATACAGGCCATAGGTAGCATCAATAGACAACCCTTCAAGTTACCTTGGCCAGATACTTTTGGTGCCACATTACAACAACAATTTCACCAACATGTTCGACTGCGAAAAGTTAAATTTAAAAAAACCAAGGCTGCCTGATGAAAATATTAAACCCCTATTCACAAGCTGTTACTCAAGACGACAGCCAGCCAGCAGCCAAAGCCATGTTACATGCGATTGGCTTGACGCCTGAACAATTGAATCAACCATTTGTTGGTATCGCATCCACAGGATATGAGGGCAACCCTTGTAACATGCATTTGAATGACTTGGCAAAGCACATCAAACAGGCGGTCAGTCAATACCCACTCAATGGTTTAATTTTTAATACCATCGGCATTTCAGACGGCATCTCAATGGGCACCAGTGGCATGCATTATTCTCTGCCATCCAGGGATTTAATTGCTGATTCGATGGAAACAGTGGTGGCAGGTATGCACTATGATGCGGTTGTAACTGTGGTTGGTTGTGATAAGAACATGCCAGGTGCGATGATGGCGATGTTGCGTTTGAATCGACCAGCTGTTTTGGTTTATGGCGGAACAATCGCCTCAGGTTGTCATGCAGGAAAAAAACTAGATGTGGTTTCTGCTTTTGAGGCTTGGGGTGCCAAAGTGGCGGGCCAAATGGACGAGAAAAACTACCATCAAGTGATTCAAAAAGCCTGTCCCGGTGCCGGTGCTTGTGGTGGGATGTACACCGCCAACACCATGGCCGCGGCCATTGAGGCCATGGGCATGAGCCTGCCTTATTCGTCATCCAATCCAGCTGTTAGTAACAGCAAAGCGGGCGAATGCCTTCAAGTGGCAGATGCCATCAACGGGTTGATTCATAAAAATCTGAAGCCAAGGGACATCGTAACCAAAGAATCGATGTTGAATGCTTTCAAGTTGGTGACAGTGTTGGGCGGATCGACCAATGCGGTGCTGCACTTTTTGGCGATTGCCGATGCCGCCGGCATTGATTTGAGTTTGGAGGATTTACAAGAAGTCAGTGATACCACACCTTTTCTGGCCGATCTCAAACCCAGCGGACAATACCTGATGGAGGATCTGCACCGCATTGGTGGAGTCCCTGCCGTGCTGAGTTACATGTTGGATTTGGGTTGGTTAGATGGCAGCTGTATGACCGTGACCGGTCACAGCATGAGTGAAAATTTAGCCAAGGTCAAACCGCTCGATGCTGATCAGGATGTGGTTCTCCCTTACCACAAACCAATTAAGGCCACAGGTCACATACAGATTCTCAAGGGCAATCTGGCCAGTGCTGGTGCGGTGGCTAAAATCACCGGTAAAGAAGGTGAGTTTTTTCATGGCCCAGCGCGGGTGTTCAACAGCGAGAAAGAGGTTAACGAGGGCATTGCATTAAACCAGGTAAAGGCCGGTGATGTGGTGGTCATTCGCTATGTAGGACCCAAAGGTGGGCCTGGTATGCCAGAAATGCTCAAGCCAACAGCCGCCATCATAGGTGCCGGGTTGGGTGATTCCGTGGCCTTGATCACTGATGGGCGTTTCTCTGGCGGCACCCATGGTTTTGTGGTTGGCCATGTCACACCAGAGGCTCAAGTCGGTGGCGAAATTGCTTTGGTAGAAGATGGCGACCTCATAACCATTGATGCCAAACAAAATCAAATAACCCTGCATGTGGATTCAACAAAACTGGCACAGCGCAGAACAAACTGGCAAGCACCGCCGCTCAAAACACAACGTGGCACATTAGGAAAATACGCCCGCACAGTTTCATCGGCGTCAACCGGTTGTTTGACTGACCTGCCGAGTGAAGCTGATTCAGTGGTCGAATTCAGCGCCGCAAAACCGGCACCACTGGCGTTGAATGTGAACCCTGATGAAGGCGCAGAAAATCATTCAAGACAAGGAGCTCCATCATGAAATCAGCCTCAATAATTGCCGATCCTAACATCAAGCAAAAACCTGCAGCCAGCGCTGAGACCCGAACTGTGACTGGGGCCGAGGCCATCATCTTGAGTCTTTTGGCTGAAGGTGTTGAAAAAATATTTGGCTATCCAGGTGGTGCCATCATGCCCACTTATGACGTGCTGTATAACTATGAAAATCAATTAGAGCATATCTTGGTGCGCCATGAACAAGGCGCCGTACACGCTGCCCAAGGTTATGCGCGTGCCAGCGGTGAGGTCGGTGTTTGTGTGGCCACATCTGGTCCAGGTGCTACAAATTTGATTACCGGCATTGCTGACGCTTACCTTGATTCAACGCCTGTCGTTTGTATCACAGGTCAGGTCTTTGCCAGCTTACTGGGAACAGATGCTTTTCAAGAAATCGATATATTGGATATATCCATTCCAGTTACCAAGTGGAATTACAAAGTAACCACAGCCGCTGAAATTCCAGCGGCAATGGCCAAAGCGTTTTATGTCGCCAAAAGTGGTCGACCAGGCCCGGTGTTGATTGATATCACAAAAAATGCCCAGATGGATGCATTGGATTTTGTTTATCAATCGTGTCATAACTTAACGAGTTATGCACCCTACCCCAGGCCCAGTCAATTGGCATTGGCGCAAGCCGCCAGTTTGATTAACCAAGCGCAAAAACCGATGGTGCTGATGGGACAGGGTGTCATTTTGGGCGAGGCTGAAACCGAGTTTCTGAGCTTTTTAGAGCGCAGTGGGATGCCCGTTGCCAGTACTGTGCTTGGCTTATCAGCACTACCAACAGATCACCCGCAGTACGTTGGTATGTTGGGTATGCATGGTAATTATGCGCCCAATACGTTGACTAATGAGTGTGATGTATTGGTGGCTGTGGGCATGCGGTTTGATGATCGGGTAACCAGTAATTTGGCCTATTATGCCAAACAAGCCCAAGTGATTCATTTGGAAATTGATCCCAGTGAAATCAACAAAAACGTCCATGCTGATGTTGCTGTTTTAGGAGATGTGAAGCAGACCTTGCCAGAGCTGAGCAAATTATTGAGGCCAAAAACTTATCCAGTGTGGCTGCAGAATTTTCAAAAATTACATGCGGTTGAGGATAAAAAAATTATCCAAGCTGATTTAAATGTTGAAGGTGATGAGTTAGGTATGGCTGGGGTGATTGAAGCCATCAATCAAAACTGCGATGATGCCATTTTAGTGACCGATGTCGGTCAGCATCAGATGGCAACTTGTCGCTATGCCAAATTCAAGCAAAGTCGCAGCCTCATTACTTCCGGTGGACTCGGTACCATGGGCTTTTGTTTGCCTGCAGCCATTGGTGCTAAATTTGCCCGCCCAGATCGTCCAGTGATTGGTGTGGTTGGTGATGGTGGGGTGCAAATGACCATGCAAGAGCTTGGTGTGATGATGCAACACCAGCTGGCTGTTAAACTCATCATCTTGAACAATCAATTTTTGGGTATGGTTCGCCAGTGGCAGGAGTTGTACTTTGAACAACGCTATGCTTCAACTCCCATGAGTAACCCAGATTTTTGCATGGTTGCTGAGAGTTACGGAATTGCCAATCAAAAAATTGATTCACCCAAGGCATTGAATCAAGCCATCAAAGACATGCTCTCACATCCCGGTGCTTATGTACTTGAAGTGATGGTGAAGCAGCAAGAAAATGTATTTCCAATCATAACGCCAGGTGCTTCAGTGGCAGATATGTGCCTAGAATCACCCGAATCTGATGTCGAACAAATGGGAGGCTAATCGCATGAAAAAGAATTATAACTTTGCCATTTATTCGAGTGACCAAACCGGCATTTTGAACCGCATTACCGCAGTTTTTTCGCGGGTGAATTTGAATATCGATGCACTTTCAGTTTGTGAAACTGAACAAGTTGGCGTATCCAGACACAGCGTTCAGGTACATTGTGAACAGCAAGTGGCCATGCGATTGAGCAAACAATTAGAACGCCAGATTGATGTTATAAGTGCGGAATTCAGGGAGGAAAGAGATTTGATTCAACTTGAAGTGGCTTTGTTCAAAGTGGCCACCCAGTCGATGTTAGATCAACCAACAGCTGAACAAATCATTCGTCAGCACCATGCCAGCGTATTGAGCATGAACAATGAATTCACAGTGATTCAAAGAACTGGCCAATACCAGGAAAACCAGGCTTTTCTTGAGGCTTTAACAGTTATTGGCGTCATTGAATTTGTGCGTTCAGGACCGGTAAGTATCAGCAGGCCTTTGATGCAGGCTGCATCACAAACTGATGCGGTTATTTTTAAACAACATGCCACCTGTAGTCCTGAAGAGCAGGCGGTTGCAAAATTTTAGATTAATAAAAAAGTAGGAGAAAATTATGGCTAAATTGAATTTCGGTGGCACATGGGAGGAAGTGGTGACTCGAGAGGAATATCCCTTGTCTCAAGCACAACAGTATCTTAAAAATAAAACCATTGCGGTTTTGGGCTATGGTGTGCAAGGCCCAGGTCAGGCTTTGAACTTAAAAGACAATGGCTTTCAGGTCATTGTGGGACAACGCAAAGCATCCGCTTCATGGGACAAGGCACTTGCTGATGGCTGGCTTGAGGGGGAGGACCTGTTTGATTTGGCTGAAGCCACGCAACGCGCTGATGTGGTGATGTATTTACTGTCTGATGCTGGTCAAATTGCGGCGTGGCCAACAGTCAAAGCAAACCTCAATACCGGTGATACCTTGTATTTTTCGCATGGTTTTGGGGTCACATACCATGAGCAAACCGGCATTGTGCCACCATCTGATGTAGATGTGGTATTGGTTGCACCGAAAGGTTCTGGAACTTCATTGCGCAGCTTGTTTAAACAGGGCAAAGGCTTGAACTCAAGTTATGCGGTGTTTCAGGATGTGACCGGCAGTGCCAAAGAAACCGCCACCGCATTGGGAATCGGTGTGGGTTCCGGTTATTTGTTTGAAACCGACTTTAAAAAAGAAGTTTACTCAGACCTAACTGGTGAGCGTGGAATTTTGATGGGAGCCATCGCTGGCTTGTTTGAAGCACAATATAACGTGCTGCGTGAAAATGGTCACTCACCCTCAGAGGCCTTTAATGAAACGGTGGAAGAACTCACCCAAAGTTTGATGCCACTGGTGGCCGATAATGGCATGGACTGGATGTATGCCAATACTTCAACCACGGCACAACGTGGCGCATTGGATTGGCGTCATAAATTTCGTGATGCCAACACCCCAATTTTCAAAGAGCTGTATGCCAGGGTTGCCAGTGGTGAAGAAGCCAAGGTGGTGATCGAGGCCAACCAAAAACCTGATTACCGAGAAAAACTGGATCAGGAGTTGGAACATCTGCGCAATTCGGAGCTGTGGCAAACTGGCCAACAAGTCAGAAAACTCAGACCTGAAAATGCTTGATTCAAGTGAGTGAATGATATGAGTGTCGCGCCTTTAAAAAAATCAATGATCTCATTGATTGATGTTGAATCTGCACAAAAGAGGCTTGAGGGTGTGGTTCAACAGACGCCATTGATGCCCAACTTCAATTATTCAGAACATTTTTCTGCAGAGGTGTTGTTAAAAAGGGAAGATTTACAAACCGTCAGATCCTATAAGATTCGAGGCGCGTATAACAAGTTGGCGAGTTTACAGGAACAGCAACCAAAGATGTCACATGTGGTTTGTGCCAGCGCAGGTAACCATGCCCAGGGCGTGGCTTTCACTTGTTGTAAACTGGCAATCAAAGCAACAGTATTTATGCCAGTTACCACACCGCGACAAAAAGTTGATCAGGTGAAAATGTTTGGTGGTGATTGGGTAAAAGTGAGTTTAATTGGTGATACTTTTGATGAGGCCCAACAGGCTGCCGTTAAATTCAGTGAACGCCATTATCACCCTTTCATTCATCCCTTCGATGACCCGGAAATCATTGCGGGACAGGCAACCATAGCAACTGAGTTATTGTCACAATCTGCCAATGAAAACATTGACTATGTATTTGTCCCTATAGGTGGTGGTGGCTTGGCCTCTGGTCTGTTGAGTGTTTTCAAACAACATGCACCACATACCAAAGTGATTGGTGTGGAGCCCGAAGGAGCAGCATCAATGACCGCTGCTTTGCAGGCGCGGCATCATGTCAAGCTGCCCCAAATCAGTCGTTTCGTCGATGGTGCTGCAGTACAACAAGTGGGCGAACACACCCGTGCCATCTGTCAAAATTACTTGGATGATGTGATTCAGGTTCCAGATGGTTTGATCTGTCAAACCATTTTAAACCTCTACAACAAAGATGCGATTGTGGTGGAACCAGCAGGTGCTTTGTCTTTGGCTGGTTTGCATCAATACCGCTCAAAAATTCAAGGTAAACGTGTGGTTTGCATTCTTAGCGGCAGCAACAATGACATCACTCGCATTGAAGAAATTCGGGAGCGAGCGCTGTTATACAATGGTTTAAAACATTATTTTTTGGTGCGTTTCCCGCAACGGGCAGGTGCATTAAAGGAGTTTGTAGCAGATGTTTTGGGGCCACAAGATGACATCACTTATTTCCAATACCAAAAAAAACACAACCGTGAACACGGGCCTGCTGTGGTTGGTATTGAGCTCAATGCCAACCAAGATTTTGAACCCCTGTTAAAGCGCATGAAGGCAGGGGGGTTCTACAACGACTACCTCAACAATCAACCTGAGTTGTTTTCTTTGGTGCTGTGAGTGTTGCTTTGCTTGTGCAATCAACAGATGATGGTTATTGTTGCTGCTTATTTTCTTGTTGGCGCTTTGTGCTTGCTGGGGAAATCATTGATGATTTGTTGGTAATCGATGGACTGTTTGGCCACTAAATTTCTTCTGGGTTCTGCTATGTGAACCACCCAATGGTGTTCATGCGGTGTATCTGGGTTGTAATGATAGCCCACCCCAATGTGTATTTGGCCTTGGTGAAAGTCTGTCAAACCGAGCATGTGCGATCGGTGATTTTTACTGTTTTTTAGGTTGTACAGGGTTTTTTCTGCCGTTTTACTGCCACCGGCAATTGATTCGACCTGGTTGCTGGTCGGTAAAAATGCCGCTGGCAAGAAGTAGCCATGTGACTCAAGCAAAGCGTTGGGCGCGCTGTAATCAAGGTTGTGCTCGATGCGTTGGTTGGACGCCATGGCTTTGGCTTTTTTGGCAGCGGTCAGTGCCAGGGTTGGGTGACACGCTAAATGGAAACGTTGTTGCTCATCATGTTGAATAATCAATTGAGCCAAATGTGCTGCTTTGGGATGGATGCCACAAGAATTCAGTAATGGCGCTTCAGCTTGGCTAAAAACAGGATTGCTGGAAGTCATCATTAACAGCAGCAATAGCTTTTTAATCAATTCAGTCATGGTAATTTAGTTCAACTGTAAGGCTTTAAGTTCAATTTATTTTAAAGCAACTCTTTGGACTTGACAATCAACTCACTGGAGGGTTGTAGTGCTTTTTACATTGGTGTTAACATTTTTATTGACGTTAAAATGATGGTCAAGTTGCTAGTGTGTAAACCTTTAAACAAAAGGAGGTACCATGAAAAAGTATAATTTATTGGCGGCGTTGTTGTTGATTTTGTTCAGCCCGTTGGCTTTGGCAGACCCATTCTTAGGATTTGGCTGGGGTGGTGGGATTATTGGTCTGATTATCTTTATTTTGGCCATCATCGCCATTCTTGATGTTTTGAAATCTGGCAAACCTACAGAACAAAAAATACTTTGGGTATTGGTGATTTTATTGCTGCCATTGATTGGTTTTATTCTCTACTATGTCATTGGTAAGTGAGGTGCTACAAGACGCATGCTGAATTGAGCCCAAAGGATGAGAATTCTGTGGGCCAATTCACACGGCAAGACTTAATCTCTGTTTGACTGTGAGTGTTTGCTTTTTTCTTCAAGATGCGATTTCATTGCTTGGGCAGGCAAGTATCCTGGCAACAAAGAACCATCGGCGAACAGCACGGCTGGCGTGCCTACTTTATGTACCCCCATACCCAGTCCCAAATTGAACTGAGTTTCAATTGGGTTCGGGCACATCATAGGGGACAATGATTGACCTGATTTGGCTTGGGTCATGGCCGTTTGCTGGTCATCTGCACACCACACATTGATGGCTTTTGTGTGTGAAGCTGTGTTCAGTCCGGTGCGCGGAAAAAACAGATACGAGACACCTATACCCAGGTCATTGTATTGCGACACATCCTCATGTAATTTCCTGCAATAGCCACAATCAATGTCGGTGAAAACAGTGATGTGATCGGTCATGGCAGCAGGAAAAAAGTCGATACTTTTGTGGGCTTTTTTGAATTCATCCAACATTTCCATTCGCATGCTGTTCTCAGCCAATTCTGTGAGGTTTTCTTTGGCCTGGGTGCGGATCAGGTTGCCATCAAAAAGGTACTCACCGTCGTTACTGAGGTAGATAATTTGATGGGTCGAACCACCAGAGACGACCACTTCTTTGAATCCAGATACAGCGGCATCTTTGACCGACTTAACGGTTAAGTTTTGACCTGTCATGTTTTTTAAGATCTGTTGATAGTCGTTGCCAGCGGCCTGATTGATTGTTGTGAACACCATTAAACTGGTGGTAACCATTGTTTTGAAGATGACTGAGATCGGCATGTAAGCTCCCTTTTTTATGATTATTGAAGTCAATTCAGACTTTTAACTGGGTCATTTGTTCAAATTAATTCAGTTAAGTCCACATGAGGCCAATTGTTGGTTGAAAACAGCGTTCAGTTAGTTAAAAATGATTGGCTTGTATAAATCACACTGAGGAGTCTACTTTGACCACTGAAACCCAGAGCAACAAAAGTAACAATAACAATGAGCAAAACCCTCAGCAGCAAGGTTGGTTTGCTAAGTTTTTAGCCACGGTCGAATGGCTGGGCAATTTATTGCCACACCCAATCACACTGTTTGCTTTGTTTTGTGTGTTCATTGTGTTGTTCAGTGGGTTGGCAGATTTTTTAGGTGTCAGTGTCGAGGACCCACGCCCACTGGGTGCCAAAGGCCGTGAAGCGGATGGCATCATTGAGGTTATTTCGCTGTTTTCAGCAGAGGGGTTGCGCTGGATTGTCGCCAACTTAGTCACCAACTTCACTGGTTTTACCCCACTTGGTACCGTCTTGGTAGCACTGTTGGGTGTGTCAGTGGCAGAACACTCTGGGATGCTTTCTGCGGCCATGCGCTCCTTGGTTATGGGCGCATCTAAACGCATGGTAACAGTGATGGTGGTGTTCGCTGGTGTGGTTTCCAATACCGCATCTGAATTAGGCTATGTGGTACTGATTCCAATGGCAGCCATGATTTTCCACTCATTAGGTAGGCACCCATTGGCTGGATTGGCAGCGGCTTTTGCTGGTGTTTCGGCCGGTTACAGTGCCAATTTGTTGATTGGAACAGTTGATCCATTGCTTTCGGGAATCACCCAAGAAGCGGCTCAAATGCTTGACCCAGAATACTTGGTTGGCGCAGAAGTGAATTGGTACTTCATGATGATCAGTACGTTCTTGATTGCTGTTATGGGTACCTTTGTTACTGAGAAAATTGTTGAGCCTCGATTAGGGAAATACAACGAAGATGAGGCCAGTGTAGAGCTGGGTGAACAAAAAGTGGCTGATGTCACAGACCAAGAACGCCGTGGCTTGCGCATGGCTGGTTTAACTTTTTTGATCATTTGCGGTATTTTGGCATTAACCATTGTGCCTGAATGGGGTATTTTGAGAAATCAAGAAACAGGCTTGGTTAAAAATTCACCGTTCTTAAAAGGCATTGTGGCCTATATCTTCATCACTTTTGCCATACCAGGTTATGTCTATGGCAAGGTGGCCGGGACCATGAAAAATGACCGGGATGTGATTGATGCCATGAGCAAAAGCATGGGCACCATGGGCATGTACATTGTATTGGTGTTTTTTGCAGCACAGTTTGTGGCCTTTTTTAAATGGACCAATTTGGGTACCGTGATGGCAGTCAAAGGCGCGGTATTGCTACAGACCATCGGCTTAGATGGCCCCATTATTTTTGTCTTCTTTATTATGGTTTGTGGCATGGTCAATCTTTCGTTGGGCAGTGCTTCTGCACAGTGGGCAGTGACCGCACCGATATTTGTACCGATGTTGATGCTGATAGGCTATGCACCTGAAACCATTCAAGCGGCTTACCGAATCGGTGATTCAGTGACCAATGTCATCACCCCAATGATGAGTTATTTTGGTTTGATTTTGGCGGTGGCATCCAAATACAAGAAGAATTTAGGCATCGGCACATTGATAGCAACCATGCTGCCCTACAGTATGGTGTTCTTCGTCGGGTGGACTTTGTTGTTCTACATCTGGGTGTTTTTATTGGGTATGCCAGTGGGGCCAGGAGCAGCCACTTATTACAACCCCTGAGGGTTTGATGAACGATTATTTTGATTTGCGCGTGATGCTGATTCCAACAGACTCAGCATCCGCAATGGCTTCTGGTTTTAGTACAGTCAGTTTTATTTTGTGACATTTGAAATTGTTAAACACCAGTTGGCAGACTGATTCTGCCAACGCTTCAATCAATTCAAAATGACTGTTTGCAACAAATTCAGTCACCTTCTCACACACCTCAAAATAATCCAATGCATCTTTTATATCGTCACTTTGCGCGGCTTTCTGACAGTCAAAATACAATTTGAAATCAAAAAACAATGGCTGTTTTTTTTGTTTTTCCCAGTCATGAATGCCAATGATGGCACCTACTTCTAAACCACGAATTAGTATTTTATCTGACATCTAAGGCGTAGGCTATCAGTTGACTATCTTGGGTAAACCACTGAGTAACAGCCAAGTTTTGTTGTCATTATCGTAGGTCCAAACCTGACGATCAATGATGACTTTTTCGCGTTTGGTGTGTTTGTTATACAACTTGATTTGGACATCTTGCATGATTTCATTTTCATCAGCTCCCGGTAAAATGGGTGAGGCCACATAGGAACTGACACCAAACTGTTTCAGTCGCTCTATGTCGGTATTTGACGGCTTGTTTGCTGTTTCCATTTCAGGGCTAAAGAAAGTCAAAGCAGTATTGAAGTCGGCCCAACGCATGACTTTGGCGTATTGGTATAAGGTGTGATCAAGTGATTGTTTCTTTCCCATGCGACCGCCACAAGCTGACAACAGGGCACAAATAAGCAAAGCGATGGTAATTTTTCTCATGAGTGGACCTCAGTGGTGATTAGAAATACTGAGTATGCCACAACCCTGCTTAAAAAAAAATTAAAAATCTAAATGGGATTCAGCTGTTTAGTTTGAGCACAACATAGTTGGCACTCATGCAGCTACAAATTTCTTGCTTTTGATTCAATACCTGGCACTTGATGGTGATTTTTTTTGCCCGATTTTTGCTTTTCAAGGTGGCTGCGACTTCATACCAATCGACATCATCAATGGTCATGGCTTTGATGATGAGGTCGTCATACTGAGCTTGTTTCCAAGTGGTTTCGGCTCGATGAATCACCACGTCATTTTCTATACCATGCGACTCTAATTGCAGTTTAATTAAACTCCAACCACAAATGGTCATCAAAGCGGCACTGCTGCCACCGAACACCGTTGATTTATCATTGATGTTGGGAGCCAATGGTGCTGCCGCCAGTAATTCCTGAGTGGTTAAATCAAGTAATTCCATTTTCATTTGTGCAACCAATGGGATGTGCTGATACAGGAATGATTGAAATGAGCGCAAAGCTGTCATATGAGTGGCAAGGTTTTTGATGTCAGTGGTGTGGGTTATTTAACCGGGTTTCTGAGTTTTGCAGGCAATAAAATATCAAAAATATTACCCAAGCTGGATTCTTTTTTAACTGTTGGTTCTTCTTCTGTAGCACTGATGGTGTTCTCTGTTTTTGACTTTTCAATGTCTTTAGAACGGTTCTCTTTCAACCTCTTTTGGGTATCAGAGACGGTCAGTTGCGCCGGCTTTTCAGCTTCGGTCAGAGTCATTGTGTTGTTCAGCTTTGGTTTCATTAAATCACTTTGACATGAGACGTCATTGGCAACAGCTGCAAGGCTGATGAACATCAAAATGATAAGTAAAAAAGCTGTTTTCATGGGGTGTTGATAAAATTGTCTACTTGAACCGAGTGATTTTTCTATAAAATAGCAGATAAATCAACCAAAAGTAGGTATTTTTGTCGTTAATTAACGAAAATAATCGTAGATGAGCAAGCAACTGAATCCATTACAACAGCCTTGGCTGGCTGATTTTTCTGACACGGTGCGTATTTTTGTCGTCATCGTGGTGGCAGAAATGATGGTGCTGGTTTACTCTTTGAGTTTCTTCAGTTTCAATTTTAACTTTCTCAACCAGTTGGCTTTACTGAGTTTACTGGCCCAACTCATTGCCATCAGCGTGGTGGTTTTATTAACCGCATTAAGAGATTTTTTTAACCGATTCAGTGTTTATATCGGTCTTTCTTTGGTCATGGTCATGACCTTGTTGGTGGCTGCTGCCTATACCTTGCTTTTGGCCTGGATAGATGAAGCCCTGATGTTCGACTTGATTGACCGCAGCTTCATGACTACTTTTAAAATCACTTTGGCTACTGGCCTTACTTTATTGGCATTGATGCGTTATTTTTATGTTCAGGAACAATGGTTGTTCCAGGTAGAAGCCGTAGCAAAGGCACAAATGAGTGAACTACAAGCACGTATCAAACCACATTTTCTATACAATTCACTGAACTCGATTGCCAGTTTGATTCCGCTAGATCCAGTGGCTGCAGAGAAAGCCGTTCTGAACCTATCGGGTTTGTTTCGCAAAGCTTTTTCAAACCCCGAGAAAAACATGACGGCTTTGCGCCGAGAATTAGAATGGGTGGATGAATACCTAGCCATTGAACAACTGCGTTTGATGGACCGATTGAGTTATGAGATTGTGGTGAATGATGCCTTATTAACAAAAAAAATTCCTTTATTATCGATACAGCCGTTGGTCGAAAATGCAGTGATCCATGGCATACAACACCTTTCAGAGGGTGGTCAAATTAAGGTACAAATCACCCATGAAAAAGATCAATTTCAAGTTCGTGTAACCAATCCATACAAAGCTGAAAAAGTGACCCCTGGGTTACAAACAGGTATTGATAACATCAGGCAGCGCTTAAAACTGGCATTTGGAGATAAGGCGCAAATGACGGTGCATGCTGGCGAATTATTTGAAGCGATTTGGACGGTGAAAACATGAAAGTGCTGATTGTTGATGATGAACCGTTGGCCAGGATGAGGTTAAAATCAATGCTAGAGCACCTCGGTTTCAATGATGTGCTTGAGGCCAATCACGGTAGAGAGGGGATGAATATGGCAACAGAATATTTACCTGATTTGATTTTTATGGACATTGAGATGCCTGAGATGAACGGCATTGAAGCTGCATCACAAATCAAACAAAACCACCCCAGTATGCCGATTATCTTCTCTACTGCGCATGATGAATTTGCACTCAAAGCCTTTGACTTATCAGCCGCTGATTATTTATTGAAGCCGCTGTCACTGGAACGGTTGAAACAAGCGATTGAAAAAGTCGGTTTCACAGATTCTCATGATAAAATTCAGGTCAAACGAGGCACTGACGTGTTTTTATTGGCTGCCAGTGATGTGATTTGTTTGCTTGCTGAGGATAAATATGTCACGGCTTATTTATCAAAACAAGCTTTTTTATTGGATCAAAGTTTAGCCGAACTGGAAAACAAATACCCATTGTTTATACGTATACACCGCAATGCCTTAATCAATCCAAATTTTTTAACGGGCATTCATAATGCTCCTGGGCAGCTGCCACAATGTGTCTTAGAACACATTGAATTAAAACCCACTATCAGCCGGAGGCAACTACCAGCTGTGAGGAAATTGCTTAAACAAATATGAAAAAAACCATAACCATAGCCACCCGAGAGTCTGCACTTGCGCTTTGGCAAAGCCGTTTTGTGGCTGATCTAATCGAAGCCAACACACCTTACAAAACTGAATTGTTACCGATGACAACTGAGGGTGATCAACGCCTTGAAGTGACTTTAAATAAAATTGGTGGCAAGGGGTTGTTTTTGAAAGAGTTAGAACAATCTATGTTGGCTGGTGAGGCCGATATTGCTGTTCACTCGATGAAAGATGTACCAGCAGATATGCCGGAGGAGTTTCAAATATGTGCGGTCTTTCAGCGGGCCGATGAAAGTGACGCTTTTGTCTCAAATACCTATGATCAGTTGCATCAATTGCCGCCAGGGGCGGTGATAGGTACTTCAAGCCTGCGGCGACAGGCACAATTGTTGGCGCTTCGACCAGATTTAAAAGTCAGGCCATTGCGCGGCAATGTCAACAGTCGTTTACAAAAGTTAGATGATGGCGGCTACGATGCGATCATACTGGCATCGGCGGGCTTGCAAAGACTGGGCTTTGATGCGCGCATCAAATCACGTCTGACCACGCCAGACTGGCTTCCCGCTGTTTCTCAAGGTGCTGTGGGCATTGAATGCTTGCAGGACAACCATGATTTGGCGGCGGTATTAAAGCAGTTGGCAGATGTAAAAACTTGGCAATGTGTTAAAGCTGAAAGGGCTTTGAATTTAAAACTTGAAGGTTCGTGCTCAGTGGCCATCGGTGCCTTGGCTGAATACCACGCTGATAATACGCTGTCTCTGAAAGCCGGTGTATACAGTCCGGATGGCAAGCAGTCGATAGTCACCCAACAACAAGGTTATGATCCGGAGGAATTAGGCCAATACGTGGCCGAAGAACTGTTGTCGCAAGGTGCCAGAGCGATCCTCGATTTAGCCAACTGACATGCCTCAAACAACCGTCATCATTACTCGGCCAGCGCCAGTGATTGATACCACTGCGGCAGTTTATGAGGCAGCAGGGTTTAAGGTATTTAAGTCCCCTTGTTTTGATATCCAAACCAATAATTCGATAAAACCTGAATGGCTTCAGCTCAAAGCCGATGTGTGGGTGATTCTCAGTGTCAATGCTTTGAATCATGCTTTAAAAATAGCTCCTGAATGGGTGCCACCAGCTGGTACTGAGGTCATTGCCGTCGGACCAGCGGTGGCAGCTGCCTGGGAAAAACACTTCAATCAAAGCATCAACTACCACCCCTTGATGAATTCAGAAGGAGTGATAGAGCTGTTAAAAAACAGTAAGCCGCAATCTGTCAAAACCATCAGCACAAGCGGTGGTCGTGATTTAATCAGAAAGTACTGTATGGACCAAGCCATCAGCTTTAATCAAATTAACAGCTACATCAGGGTGTCATTGGCTATCGATGTGGCTGCCATCAGTGTTTTACTTGAAGCCAGCAAACAAGTGGTTTTAACTGCTACCAGCAGTGATATTTTGAACCATTTTGTGGCGCAATTACCAACCAGCTTAAAGTCCCAAGTACTGGGTATGCCGTTATTGGTAGGAGCAAAAAGAATCGCCGAACTGGCCTGCGCATTGGGATTTGTTGACATCGCTGAAGCTGGCAGCCCCAGCGATCTATCGATGTCATCAATGATCTGAATTAATTATTGTTGATTAAAGCCATCAGCAAAAATTAAATCCCTGCCCAAACTGCCATTTGGATTGAGATTTTGGGCTTTCAAGTCTGAATTTTCGGTCCATGTGAACATGCCAAAGCCTTGGCTGTTAGCGACACTGTTGAGGCGTGAGTCAGTGCTGGTGTTGCTGCCAATTTCTGTTTGCCAAATGACCTCACCGTTGGTGTTAACTTTACTCGCCTCAATGCTGTCGTTATTGAAGCTGCGGCTGTTAATCCAAGCCACCATAGGTTGGTCATTGATTAATAAGTTTTGTACAAAACTGCGGGCGCTTGAAGTGATGGCTGCAACCACTCTACCATCGTTGGTCCACTGTCGATTGCCCATGGCATCAAATTTTTGGCCGTAGATTCCTGCTTGTGATTGGTTGTTACTCAGCTCGACCCAAAAGGTATATATTTCCTTGGTCAATGGATCAAATGAGCTGGTGGGGGAGACCCTCAGTTGTGCCTGGTTGGTTGAGGTCTCAATACCATCAGTGTCGAACAACTCATTACCATTGGTATCAATTCTTTGTACCCAAGTATTTAATGAAGGGGATGAGGTATACCAAGTGAAAATCGCACCGCCCATGGAGTCACTGATGAATGCTGGGAAATTGCCAAATTGCAGACTGCCATTGGCAGGCGCGAACACTGGAATCGGATTTAAGCCCCAAAGGCCGGCGCCATCCAAAGCGGCCAATTTTTGTGCGAACAAGTGCTTGGGAGAGGAAAAACCAGATGATTCAACCATGGCAACAATCACTTGACCCTGATCACTGGCTTGAATGTCACTGCTGATAAAAGTGGAACTGGGGTCAGAGACGGTGATGCCATCGCTCCACAGTTTGGTGCCATCGACATCTAATCGTTGTGCTTTGACCAGTGGTCCTTCTGTCCAGATGATAACTGCTTGACCGTCAGTGGTACCGCTGATTTTCGGGTTGGCCAAAATACCACCGTTGCCGCTGACATCAACACCGTTGACTCCCCACATCAGGCCACCTTGAGAATTGATTTTCTGACCGGTGATACTTTCATTGCCATCACGGTCATTGCGAAAGGCCAATAGGGCATGGCCGGCAGCATCGATTGCCAGACCATAATCTTGGGTGGAGGAGAAATTACGCGAGGCAACCAATATACCATTTTGAGCCCATTGGGCATTGCCATTGGCATCCAACCGTTGCAAGTAAACGTCATAGCCACCATCACTGTTATCAAACCAACTGATGTATGAAAACCCGTTTTCTGCAGCCACCATTTTTGCTTGTGCCTGTTCACCGGAGCGGTCAGAAATAATTAAATTATTGAAGGCGTCATCAGACCATTGTGCTTGACACATCAACGGGAAAAGTAGGCAAAAAATCAGTTTTTTCATGGCTCAAGTTTCGGACTTGGGAGATGGGTCAGTATAGCATGTGAACTGTTGCTGTTGACGCAGTCTTGTGGTCTGTCTTTAGAGCACAAAATCAGCTGGTGTGGCCCGTTCCCAAGTGGCTTCAGTGATGAGGTATTCACCATCAATCAATTCAAAATTAACCTTGAATTTTGCCATTTCACCTCTGAATGTCGGCAAGTCAGTGAGGCTGATATCGCTGCCAGCTACTGCAGCCACAACAGTGACCTCAACTTGGCTATCACCACCATCAGTCCATGTCAGATTTTTGGTCACTTGGTGTACATGGATGTTTTTGTTCCGCATCAAACGGATTCTGAGCAGGCGCTCGGCATCTTTTTTGTTGTAGCCGCGACTGACCAAAGCAAAGTCGTCGCTAACGAAATCCATAAAATCGTCCAAGGCTTTGGCTTCTATCAGAGTTTCCATGGTTTTTAGGGTATTCAAGATGCGTGTTTGTTTATCTAATTCAGGGGCACTAGAGCAGCCTGACAGCAGCCAACATACGACCAAAGGCAGGACCATGGATTTGATTTTTATGGATTGAATAATCATGATAAAACAGATTTTAAAATCATAGTTTGCATTGTATCATGTAAGAACAATGAGAAAGTATTAATGAATTTTGGTCAGATTTTTGGGTGATATGGGTCTGGTTTATTAATCAGCGGAGATTTAAAGATGAAATATACAATGAGATTGGTTTGTTTGGGCTGGGTCCTGATCAACCCACAAGCGCTTCAAGCACAAACCAACCCAGACCCAAAGCCAGCAGCCATAAAACCTGATACCACTCAGTTGAAAGGTGCCGGAGAATTATTGGCACAAAGTTCTGAAACGGCCGATGATGCCACCAGTGTCAAAGTCATAGTGCAAAAAAAGCAAACCATAGAAGAGTACCGTCAACGCGGTGAACTGGTATTGGTTAAGGTCATCCCTAATGAGGGCGTACCTTATTTTATTGACCCCTTGGAGCAACAAAAAAACCATGGCTCGGGACAGGACTTGATTAATTCTGGTGTGAAACCAGTGCGTTGGGTGATTAAGGAGTTTTAAGTAGTGACGGTTAGACAAAAATTTGTGGTGCTGTTGGTAGCAGTTCCAGTTTTGGTGGTTTTGTGGGCACAATATTGGCCAGCAGCATGGTGGTCTTTTGTCATTATCGGGCCGTTGGCTTTATTGGGTTTGCGAGACATGCTGCAAAAAAAGCGAGCCATATTGCGCTTGTACCCAGTGATTGGTCATTTTCGTTACCTGTTAGAATCGTTTCGGGTTGAAATTCAACAGTATTTCATTGAGTCTGATTTGAATGGTTCACCGGTACCTCGTGAATTCAGATCGCTGGTTTACCAAAGAGCCAAAGGCGATAAAGATACCCGCCCTTTTGGTACCATCATGGACGTCAACGAGGATGGTTATGAGTGGATCAATCACTCGGTGTCACCCATTCATCTGGAGCGCGACCAGTTGGCGGTAAAATTTGGTGGTGAATCTTGTCAACAACCCTACCATGGTTCGCCAATGAATATATCCGCCATGAGTTATGGGTCATTGAGCAAAAACGCCATCGAAGCATTGAACCTGGGAGCCAAACAAGATCAATTTGCGCACAACACCGGTGAGGGCGGTATCAGCCCATACCACCTCAAGCACGGTGGTGATTTGATTTTTCAATTTGGAACCGGTTATTTTGGCTGTCGCAATGCTGAGGGTGGTTTTGATGCTGATTTATTCAAACAAAAAGCGGCTTTAGATCAGGTCAAAATGATTGAAATAAAATTATCTCAAGGTGCAAAACCAGGACACGGCGGTATTTTACCAGCGGTAAAACTGACTGCTGAAATCGCTGAAATTAGACATGTACCGATGGGCAAGGATGTTTTGTCACCGCCCTATCATACAGCTTTTGACACGCCCACAGGCTTGCTACAATTTGTGCAACAATTACGTGAGTTATCAGGGGGTAAGCCAATTGGCTTCAAACTGTGTTTGGGTAAGCGAAGTGAGTTCTTGGCCATTTGTAAAGCCATGCTTGAAACCGGCATTAAACCTGACTTTATCACCGTCGATGGCAGCGAAGGTGGTACCGGTGCTGCGCCGATAGAATTCACCAATTCGGTTGGTACACCATTAAAAGATGCTTTGATCATTGTAAACAACGCCCTGATTGGTTGTGGCTTGAGGGATGAGATTAAAGTCATTGCTGCAGGAAAAATCATATCGGCTTTTCATTTAATCAAGGCCATTGCGCTCGGCGCAGATGCAGTCAACTCTGCGCGTGGCATGATGTTTGCTTTGGGTTGTATCCAGTCCAGGGCCTGTAATACCGATCACTGCCCCACTGGCATTGCCACCCAAGATCCTGCCAGAGTGGTTGCTTTGGATGTAGGGGACAAAGCCAAGCGGGTGGCTCGATACCACCATCAAATGATGAAAAATTTGGCAGAACTGTTGGGTGCTGCAGGAGTTAAATCACTGTCAGAATTAAAACCCAGTCACATCATGCATCGCGTTCAAGGTGCGGAAGTCAAATCTTATGAGGCTATGTTCCCTACCTTGAATCAAGGGGCCTTGTTAGCTGCTGAAACACGACCTGAAAGTTGGTCGACTGATTGGCAAGCGGCTAGGGCTGATCACTGGTAAAGTGCAAAACATTTGCTAATAAGCTATCATTAAAACCTATTCTTAGAAATCAGACACATGACACTCACTAAAAAAATCATCATCTTTATGGTGGTCGGCGCTTTGCTCGGCCTGACTTTGAATTTAACGGGACTGAACAGCAACGCTGCGGTTGATCTGTATTTAATCAATGGCTTGTTTCATGTGATTGGACAGTTGTTTATTCTGTCTTTGAAAATGATGGTGGTGCCGCTGGTTTTTGTGTCGTTGTTCTGTGGTACCACAGCCTTACGAGATCCGGCCATGTTGGGTTCAATTGGTGGGCGCACATTGGCTTTTTATTTAATGACTACTGCCATTGCCTTAGCCATCGCGTTGTCTTTTGCCTTGATGATAGGTGTAGGTGTGGGTGCCGATATTGCCACCAACCCGGGCTACACACCGAAAGAGAGTAAGACATTCATTGAAGTGATTCTCTCCATCATTGACAACCCAATTAAAGCCATGGCAGAAGGTAATTTATTGGCAGTGATTGTGTTTTCTATTTTGTTGGGCTTGAGCGCCACCATGGCAGGTAAAGCTGGCGATCAGATCATCGATTTTTTCAAAGCATTCAATGAAGTGATCATGAAGTTGGTGATGCTGATCATGCATTTCGCCCCATATGCAGTTTTTGCCATATTGGCCAAGGTTTTTGCTGAGCTGGGTGTCGATGCCATCAAGTCATTGGCAGGTTATTTCTTCACGGTTCTGGGTTTGTTAATTTTCCATGCCTTGGTGGTTTATCCGGTGTTGTTGAAGTTACTGTCGGGATTAAATCCATTGATGTTCCTGAAAAAAATGGAAGGCGCGGTTACTTTTGCTTTTGGTACTTCCAGTTCCAATGCCACCATCCCGGTAACCCTCAGGACGGTAACAGAGCGCATGGGTGTGAGTAAATCAGTGGCTTCTTTTACCATTCCATTTGGTGCCACCATTAATATGGATGGTACCGCCATCATGCAGGGTGTTGCTACGGTTTTCATTGCCAATGCTTATGGCGTCGATCTGACCACTTCACAATTATTGATGGTGGTGCTGATGGCCACCTTGGCATCGATCGGTTCTGCCGGTGTTCCCAGTGCTGGGCTGGTGATGTTACAAGGCGTTTTGTTGCAAGTGGGCTTACCAATCGAGGGCATTGGTATCATCTTAGGGATCGACCGTTTGTTGGATATGACCCGGACCGCGGTGAACATCACAGGAGACGCAACAGTCACTTGTATCGTGGCCAAATCACAAAACCAGTTTGATCAAGCTGTTTTTGATGCTGAACATGCCGGTGAAATCAAAGAGTAGCGCGTCTGAATTTGATTTGGCTGCTAATTAATAAAAGTTATTGACAATCATTCTCATTTGCATTTATACTTTACACAAGTATTCAATTAAAAGTATTTATGTACGTTTGTATTTGTCACGGTGTGACTGAAAAAGACATCCAAAAAGCAGCTAAAAATGGTGCTAATTCATTGCAAGATGTAAAGCAAATTACCGGCGCATCTACCGGTTGCGGCTCATGTGCCGATATGGCCTTGGAAGTGCTGTTAGAAGCGCAGCCCAAACCGACCCCTGATTTTCTGCAAATCATTCAATCCGGATTGAACATACAGACACAGGTTTAAAATAAATCAATCAGACAAAAAAAGGGTTCCAATCGGAACCCTTTTTTTTGTCTTATAAAATAGTTTTTTTATTTTTTGTGCTCAATCACCACATCAGTATAGATACCACCGCGAACATTAAATTTCATGGTAATTTTCATCCATTTGGGATTTGTGGCTGCAACCAGGTCATCTAAAATTTCATTGGTTACCGCTTCGTGGAAGGCACCGCGTTCACGAAAAGTCCACATGTAAAGCTTCAAGGCTTTGAGTTCTACACATTTTTCATCAGGTTGGTATTCCAGTTTGATGGTAGCAAAATCTGGTTGGCCTGTTTTGGGGCACAAACAAGTGAATTCAGGAATATCAATAATGATGGTATAATCTCTTTCCTGATTGGGGTTAACAAATGTTTCTAGGTCTTTTGTAGGGTGTGTGGACATGTTATTCTCTGCTCTGTTATATTCTGTTCTTAAGGTTTTGATCAAGGGCGGAACAATACCCAAAAAAGGGAAATTTATCAAGCAAAATAGACATTAGATGAAGCTTTCAAAGATAAAAATTGCCGGATTTAAATCATTCGTCGACGCCACTGAGGTGCTGTTACCCAGTAACCTGATTGGTGTGGTCGGACCCAATGGTTGTGGTAAATCAAACATCATTGATGCGGTGCGCTGGGTAATGGGTGAGACATCTGCCAAGATGTTGCGTGGGGCTTCAATGACCGATGTGATATTTTCTGGTTCCTCTACCCGCAAACCAGTGTCTTTGGCGACGGTGGAACTGATTTTTGATAACTCTGACGGCCAAATAAAAGGCGAATTCGCCAACTACAACGAAATCTCAGTCAAACGACAAGTCAATCGTGATGCCCAATCAATGTATTTCTTAAATGGCAGTAAATGCCGAAAAAAAGACATCATTGATTTATTCTTGGGTACTGGCTTGGGTCCAAGGAGTTACTCAATCATCGAGCAAGGCATGATCTCGAACATTGTTGAATCCAAACCCGAAGATTTAAGGGGGTATATTGAGGAGGCAGCAGGTGTTTCAAAATACCGCGAACGGCGACGAGAAACTGAACGCCGCATCAAACGCACCAAAGAAAATTTAGAGCGACTGGATGATTTAAGAACTGAGGTGGGCAAGCACATTCAGCACCTACAGAGACAAGCCAAGAATGCCGAACGCTACACCCAATTAAAACAACAATACAAACTGATCAAAGCAGAAGTATTGGCCCTCAGGTGGCAACAGTGGAACACCCAAGCTGAACAAGGCCAAAACGAGGTGGCTCGCTTAAATACAGCACTTGAGAAAGCCAAGTCAGGCCAAACGGATGGCGAAAAAAACATAGAGTTTCATCGCAGCGCACACCAGACATTGAGTGATGAAAGCAACAAGCTACAAGAACAGTTGTACCAAATCAATGGTGAAATTGGCAAGATTGAACAGGCCATTGCCCACTCGAAATCTTTGTCTGAAAGGCATCAAAGGGATTTAACCACCACTGAAAATAATTTAAACAATGCCCAAAAACGATTGCAAGAAGATCAAAAAGAACTGGCAGAGCAACAACAGTTATTGCAACAGTCAAAACCGTTGGAAGAAGAACTGGCATTGCAGCTAGAGCAAGCCCAAGAGCTGAATCAAAGCAGTGAAGAACAACAAGAAACATGGCGCCAAGCCTGGGACGAAAACAATGCACAAATTGCCGCACACAACCGCACTGTCGATGTAGAAAAAACCCGCATCACATCATTAGAATCACACATGATGCGCCAAGCCGAAAGGTTACAGTCGGTGACGCCATCAGACAACGATGAGTTGGTGGTCAAGTTGCAATCAGAGCTGTCAGAACTATCAACTCAAATTGAGACCCAACAAGCCAAGCATGATGGTTTTGAAACTGCCCTGGCCGAACAAAAAGACCAAGTTAATTTGTCGGCAGAACGCAGTCAACAACTGCGCCAACAAATTGATACAGTGCAACAAGAGTTACACCAAGCAAAAGGCCGCAGGGGCTCATTGCTGACCTTACAACAAGCAGCCCAATCTCAAGACAAAGATGAGCTTAAAGCCTGGGTCAAGAACAACAAACAACTGAGTAAAGACCGATTGGCAGCATTGATTGATGTTGAGGCTGGATGGGAGACGGCGGTTGAAACAGTGCTACAGCAACGCTTACAGGCATGGGTAACCAACAACAAAGATGTGCATGAGGTCACAGCTGGCTGGTTATTTGGTGACATGACCATGGTGCATTCAAGTCAAGGCAACCTCAAACCCAGGAATGGCACACTGGCTGAATGTGTCACGGCTCCGGATGCGGTGATTGAATGGTTCAATGAGATTAAGATTTGTACTGATGTGGAGGCGGCCAAAGCACTGACCAGTAAATTAGCGGCCGGTGAATCTGTGGTGACACAAAAGGGCGAATGGTTTGGACAAAACTGGGTGCACATCAACCAAGGGGAACAATCAGAAGGGTTTTTGTTGCGCCAAAAAGAGTTAAAAAAACTCGAAAAAGAAATTGAAAACAACGAGCTGAAATCAGAGACTTTGCAACAGGAACTAGCAACACTCAAAGCCGAGCGGGTCAATTTGGTCAACGCTGTTGAGCAGTTACAGTTGGATGTGAATATGTCGCATCGCAAACTCTCTGAACTGAATGGGCTGGTGTTGAACAAAGAACAGTTGATTGTGCGGGAACAACAACAAAACAAAGAAAAAGTGGCTGAATCGGCACAAATAAAAGCCCAGATGACAGAGGATGAAGCACAAGTTAAATCTTCTCGCGCCAGTCTCGAGAAAGCCATGAACGAACTGGCAAAGTTTGAACAAGAAAAAACCAGCTTACTCGACCAACAACAGCAACAGCAACAACAGTACCACCAAACCAAAGCACAGTTGAGTGATATTTCAAATCAATACTACCAGCATAAAATGGGCCTTTCAGCGACCCAAAACAAAATCGATTCTTTGACCCAAAACATCGAAAGAACGGCTCAGATGGTAGCCGAACTGGTAAACCGCAAAGATGACTTATTGAAGCAACTGACAGAAGATTTGAACCCGGTTGAAGGACAAAAGCAAAGCCTTGAGCAGTTAATCAGTCAGCGTTTGGAAGTAGAAAAACAACGCGATGTTATGCGTCAAGAAGTTGCCGTTTCACAAGCCAAGCTGGATGAACTTGAACGCCTGCGCCACCAACACCAAAGCCACATTGATGAGGCCAGAAATGCCCTCGAATCAGCCAAATTAGCCTTCCAGTCAAACGAGTTAAGGGCCAATGGCTTTGCAGAACAACTTCAGGATCAAGGTCATGACGTACAAGAACTGTTAAAAACCATAGGTGAAGTTGCAGCTGACGCGTTGCCTGAGGTGGTTGAGAAACGTGAGGAACAAACCGAACGTTTACATCGCAGCATTGTGCGCCTTGAGCCAGTTAACCTGGCGGCCATTGATGAATTTGAAGAGGAATCAAAACGCAAACAATATTTAGATGAACAAAACGACGATTTAGAACAAGCATTGAAAACCTTAGAGGATGCCATTGCTCGAATCGATAAAGACACCCGTACTTTGTTCAAAGAGACCTTTGAGGCAGTCAACACCAACATCAAACAATTGTTTCCACGTTTATTTGGTGGTGGGCACGCCTACCTTGAGTTGACTGGTAATGACCTGTTAACCACTGGCGTTTCCATCATGGCCCGCCCACCAGGAAAAAGGGTCTCCAGTATTCAATTATTGTCTGGTGGTGAGAAAGCATTGACAGCAGTGTCTTTGGTGTTCGCAATTTTTAATTTAAACCCAGCACCTTTTTGTATGTTGGATGAAGTTGATGCACCATTGGATGATGCCAATGTGGGGCGTTTTTCGGCAATGGTTGCTGAGATGTCAGAAAAGGTTCAATTCTTGTTCGTTTCCCATAACAAAGTCACCATGGAAATAGCCAATCAATTGATGGGTGTGACCATGCGGGAGCCCGGCGTGTCACGTTTGGTCAGTGTTGATTTGTCCGAAGCAGCCCAATTGGCGGCTGCTGAATAATTCGGCAGACAGCATCCATGCAACGCTGTGCGATTTGTCATGTACACAGCACAACTGGCTTATGTTCTGGTTGTCAGAGCCTCATCAAAGCACCAGAAAATCCCTGTTTGCTCTGTGCCAAACCCTTGCCACATGCTGGTGCCATTTGTGGAGAGTGTCGCAGTGATTCACCGGCTTTTAATCAAACCATCTGTGCTGCCATCTATCAAGCACCGATTGATAAGTGGATACAACAACTGAAGTTTGGTGAGCAGTTAGATCGTGCCCGTTTGATGGCTGAAGCTTTGTTGTCACTGATGGGTGAAATAGATCAGCACATACCATTGATTCCGATGCCACTTCACATCAACCGCCTGCGGAAACGAGGCTACAACCAGGCTTTCGAAATTGCCAGAATCATTGCCAAGAAACAAAACAGGGCTTTGCTCGGTGGTGCCTTGATTCGTGTCAAGAACACAGCGATGCAGGCAGAACTGCATGAAAAACAGCGCATAAAAAATGTTCGTTCAGCGTTCAGAGTGAACCAAGCTATTGGGCATAATAAGGTGGTGTTAATTGATGATGTGATGACCACAGGTCAAACCATGCGATCTGCCGCCAAATGTTTGGTCGGTGCAGGTGTCCAAGAGGTAATAGTGGTGGTGTTTGCGCGATCAGGTGGGTAATTTTTAAAATTCCCAATAAGCAGGAATCAATAAGATAAATAAAGTAAATAATTCCAGCCGGCCAAATATCATGGCAATAGACAGAACGGTTTTGGCCCCGTCGGAAACGTTGGCATAATGTGCGCCAGCATCACCCAGGGCTGGGCCCAAGTTGGTGAGACAAGCCAGAGAAGCAGAAAAAGCTGTGGTGATGTTCTCACCAAAACCAGCCAGCAGTAAGGTAAAGACACACCACAGGAATAAAAATTGGACAAAGAAGGCCGAGACCGAGTCCAAAACCCGATAATTTACGGTTTTGCCATTGATCTTTACCAAGTATTTACCGTGCGGATGAATCAATCGATACAATTCGCGCATGCTCATCTTGAATAACAAAATCATGCGGATGACCTTAAAACCACCTGCGGTTGAGCCGGCGCAGCCACCAATCACACTGAACAAAATCAGCAACAAGGGCAAGGCACCAGTCCACAGGTAGAATGGTTCAGTGGTGAAGCCAGTGGTGGTACCAACCGAGACTGCTTGGAATGTACCTTGGCGTATCGACTCATAAAGTGATTCGGAAGTGCCAGTGGTGTACAGCTGGAATGAGGTGATGGCAGAGGCCGCAGCCATGAATCCTAAAAATACTTTTACTTCTGTGTCGGCTAAATATGTTTTGATTGAAGCCGATTTCCAGGCCAGAAAATGCGAGGCAAAGTTAACACCTGCAATCAGCATAAAAATCACTGCAATCATTTCTATCAAGGAGTTATTGAAGTGACCTATTGAGTTATCATAAGTTGAGAAACCACCAATTGAGATGGTGGTGAACGCATGACAAATGGCATCAAATATGTTCATACCTGCCATGTAATAGCTCAAAGCACAAACCACGGTAATGCCCAAATATATGTACCACAACGCTTTGGCAGTTTCAGTGATTCGCGGCGTGAGTTTTTGGTCTTTCATGGGGCCAGGTGTTTCAGCACGAAATATCTGCATACCACCAATGCGTAACATGGGTAATACAGCCACCGCCAAAACGATGATACCCATGCCACCAAACCATTGCAATTGCTGGCGATAGTATTTGATTGAATGCGGCAACTCATCGATGTTTGTCAAAATGGTAGCGCCAGTGGTTGTTAAACCTGAAATTGATTCAAATATTGCATCGGTTATTGATAAATTCAAATATTCAGAAAGGTATAAGGGCAGGGCACCTGCCAGGCCAACAATCAACCAAGAAGCACCGACCACCAAAAAACCACTGCGAATTTTTAATTCAGCATCAATTTTACGGTACATGAAAAAAGGAATGGCACCAATAATGGCCAAGGTGGCAAAACCTTCCAAAAAGGGCAATACATCGCCATCTTGATAAATCAATCCAACCAGTGCCGGTGGTATCATCATGAAACTGGCGACCAGTAATAACAAGCCAATAATTTTTGCTATCAGACGTGGATTCATCGCAGTAAACTCATCAGATCAAAGGAATGAAGCATCCACCTCAAATAATCGCTTGAGGTCATTGATGTTGCGTTTGTCAGTCACAAACATGATCAGGTGGTCTTTGTTTTCAATCACTACATTGCGATGTGCCATCACCACTTTGTCATCGCGAACAATGCCGCCAATGTTACAACCTGGTGGCAGGTTGATGTTTTGAATCATCTTGCCAACCACTTTGGAAGTGCTGCTGTTGCCAGTGACCTCTACCTCAATGGCCTCGGCCGCGCCTGAACGCAAGGAGTGAACCCTGGCGGTGTAGTCGCCACGCACATGGGCCAGGATTCCACCCATGGTGATGTGTTGTGGTGAGATGGCAATGTCAATGGTGTCCTTCTCAATCAATTGTGCATAATTTTGTTTGTTAATCAGGGTTAATACCTTTTTGGCCCCCATTTTCTTAGCCATTAATGCTGACAGCAAATTGGCCTGATCGTCATTGGTCAAGGCACAAAAGATGTCGGTATGATTGATGTTTTCTTCGTTCAGTAATTCCTCAGATGTGCAATCACCACGAATTACCAAGGCTTTGTTCAGTTCTTCTGCTATGAACCTGGAGCGGGTTTTGTTGTATTCTATGATTTTTACTGAGTGTTCACGTTCCAGAGCCTTGGCCAAATTAAAGCCGATGTTACCACCACCTGCCAGAATGATTTTATAACTGCTTTTATCGGTACGGTGCCAAGCATCCATGAGCTTATTGATGTGTTTGCGCGCTGCCAATAAAAACACGATATCATTGAGTTTTAACACGGTATCGCCATCTGGGAAAACAGATTTGTTGTTACGGAATATGGCTGCGACACGGGCATCAACCCCTTCAGGTAGGATGTGATTGAACTCTCTGAGCTGTTGATCAATTAATGGACCATTTTTCTTCACCTTCAAGGTAACTAATTGGGCTTTACCGCCCGCAAAGTCCATCACTTGTAGGGCACCTGCATATTCAATCAGCCCTTTGATGTGTCTGGTAACCAGTTGTTCTGGTGAAATGTGGAAATCAATCGGTACGTGTTCGTGCTCAAACATTTCTGGGTGTGATGCGTACTCTGCCTCTCTGATGCGGGCAATTTTAGTGGGTGTATTAAATACGCTGTAGCAGACCTGACATGCGACCATATTGACTTCATCAGAATTAGTTAATGCCACCACCATATCTGCATCATTGGCACCGGCTCTGATCAGCACCGAGGGATGAGATGCATGACCGTGAACCGTGCGTATATCAAATTTGTTTTGTAAATCAGTTAAGCGTTCGGCATCGGTGTCAACCACAGTGACATCATTATTCTCTTGAGATAAATGATCGGCTATTGAGGAGCCTACCTGACCTGCGCCCAAGATGATGATTTTCATGATTTATCGGTGTTTTTAAAATTGATGTTTAGGGCCCTGAGTTTGCGGTATAAATTGGTTCTCTCCATGCCTGATATTTTTGCAACATCTCCCACTTTGCCTTCGGTTTGTTGCAGGTGGTGAAGGAAATAATCTCGTTCAAACTCCTCTCTGGCATCACGCAATTCCAGGTCGTATCGGGTGTTATGTGAACTTTTGCTCTGTGCGGCTTCGGTTTGTAACAACAGCTCTTTGACCTCTTCTAATTGAATTTCAGCATCGCCTGGTTGTAACTGTAACTGCCTGACCAGGTTTTTTAATTCTCTGAGGTTACCTGGCCATGCATAGTTACGTAAATGATTTTGTGCAGCAAATGATATCTTGCGGTAAGGGGTTTGTTCTTGATCTGGTAAGAAGTTGACATAAAAGTTGAGTAATTCAGGTACATCTTCTGAACGTTCAGACAGGGCGCTCACAGCCACTGGAAACTCTGCCACAAAATCGTACAATTCGCGATCAAACTCACCATTGTTCACCAGCACCTTGAGATCCTGCTGGGTGGTGGTTAATAATTGGATGGTGTTGTTTTGATGTGGTTTTTGCCATTGCTTTAAGTGAATCAGCAGTTTGTTTTGTAGGTTTTCTGTCAGACAATCAACGTTAGTTAAAATCACCGACCCACTGTCATTATGATGGGTGATTTGCTGGAAAGCCGCTTCTAATTCAGTATCCATTGAAGCATCATCCAAGGTTAAGCTGTCAATGATGGCTGCTGAATGTTGTTCATGATGCCGCAGTTGGTGTAACCACAGCGCGAGTGTCAGTTTGCCGCTGCCACTGTCGCCAATGAAACAGGTGTTGTTGTTGGTCTTGCCCAGTTTTTCAATACAGTCTCGCAGTTCTTGTGCCGCCCTCGAGCTGCCAATGGGTTCAAGAATTTGCCATGTCTCGCTGGCTGAAGGTGGTGCTTGAACCTGGCTTTGATTGGCCAGCGTTTGTTCAATGGTTTGTAATAACTTGGCCAAAGAAATGGGCTTTTCAACAAAGTCTCTGGCGCCCATTTTGGTGGCCTCAATGGCTGTTTCAATGGTGCCGTGTCCCGACATCATCACCACCGAAAATGGCATCCTATGGCCTTGGTTCCATGATTTTAATAAACTGATGCCATCAATATCTGGCATCCAAATATCCAATAAAACCAGGTCAGGCGTGATTTCTTGTAACTGTTGGTTGGCATTGTTGCCGCCATCAGCTACAGAAACTTGATAGCCCTCATCAGTCAGGATTTCAGAAATCAAGTTCCTTATGTCAGGTTCATCATCGACAATTAATATGTGTGACTGGCTCATTACTTCGGTCCTGGTTGATTAGGTATTGCTGTCAGATTAATATCTTTTTTCAATGTCTTAATTTTACACGATTTCTTTTGTTCAACCTCTTCTATCTTTAAAACATTTTGAATCGGCAGGTGCAGTGTTTTGACCCCCTTGAATTCAGTTTTCAACCGTTCTTCTGTCGGATCTATTACCACTCCGGATTGTTGGTCGAATAATAAATCAGAAATCGAGATGAAGCCAAGCAGTTCTTGGGTGTTTACTGCTTTGGCATAAAGTTCGTAAACTTCTTGGTTGGTGTTGTAGTTGATGCGGTAAATTTTGTGGTTTTTCATGCTGCTATCAAGCCATTCTCATGTTCAGTTATTTTACAAACCAAGCGAGTACAAAACCAGTTGAAAATCCCATGATATGACTGATCCATGCTATGTCATAGGAAGGGTGTGGTTGAAACTGAAGTATCAATTGAACCACCAGCCACAGCAGAATAATAACTGCCAGAGGCATCGAGGTTTTTTGAAAATACAGTCCAATTGGCAACACAAAATTTATCTTTTTGTGTGGGAACATCACCAGCCACAATCCAATCAAGCCAGAGACAGCGCCGCTGGCACCCATCAATAAATTGTTTTGTTCCTGTAAAAAGTAGCTGGCTGATAAATTACCTATGATGCCGGAAAGTAAAAAAACAGATAAAAATTTTTGTCCACCAATGACCCGCTCGATGGTAAAAGCCAACAGCAAAAACACCGTGTTATTGATCACCCAGTGTAGGATGTTGCCATGTAAGAAGGTAGCAGTCAGTAAGCGGAACAATTCAAATGGTTGGGTGCTGATTGAACTCCAGTATTCCCTGGTCTTGATGGCGTAAAGCGCCATGATTTGAGACCCATAAACGGTGAATTCATTGAGTAACAAGAACAGCAAAAAAACCACAAAAACCAGCATTGAAACATAAGGAAAATAACTGGGTTTTCGGTTTGAGAAATTAATCACTTGGGAACCAGAAACTCCAGGTTTTCAAACTTCAGCACCACACCTTCTTGGGTGATGTCTATGACTTCTACCATTTCTTCGATCAAATCGCCAATGCCGTATTTGGTCCCGTTGAGGAAAATCATGCGATTTTCGACTTGAGGATCGTACAAATGTATGCTCAGTTTAAGCGGTGGAATGTTTTTGCGGGTTTGAAAAGGAATTTGATGCAGCAACAAATAGTCTTGTTGCTGGGTCGATGTTTCGGCTTTGCTGTTGGCTGGTGGTTTGTTGCTTTTAACCGTTTCAAGCTCAGCGGGTGGGGAGGAGCTTGCTTCGCGTTTTGCAATGACTGCCATTTCATCATTCTGTTGCTGAGTTTCTGGCTTACTGGATGACTTTGTTCTTTGTGCAGATTGTTGCTTCGAGCCTTCACCAGCCGATTTCACTGCATCGCGCTCAGCATCGGCAAGCTTAACAGCTGTTTTGCTTGTTGCTGAAATCTTCTTAACCGCTTCTGTTTTAGGTGGTATCAGTTTATTGGCGTTAGTGGTTTTGGGCTGTGGTTCATCGACTTTGGTCACTGCTTTATCGGCATCATCTTCAGCAATTAATTGGGCAGGCTTATCTTCGCCACTCCAACTTGATGTAACCACTGCGAGTGCTTTTTCATGCCAGCCCTGTTGCCAGGCATAAACCGCTCCAGCCACCAACAGCAGCACTGTTACGAGTATCCAAAAGCCTTTGCGACTTTTCTGTTTGGCCTGATCGCCAAACTTGATGGCATTTACTTGAGATTTACCATCTGTGTTGCGATCATCATCTGATTTTTTTAACGCATCAATAATAGAAGACATTTTTTACTCTGTTAGTTTGGGTCCTTGGTATGCCATCAATGACAATGCCATCTGGGTTTCTTTGCCTATGATTCCATCAGCCAAAAGCCCGTTGGCCTGTTGAAAATCTACGATCCATTGGTTCAAGTTCTGTGGGCCAAGATTGGGGTTGTTATCAATCACCTGCGCCATGTTTAAGGCCCAAGTTGTCGTTGATGAGTCAATTGTACCATCTATCAACTCCACTGCCAGTGGCCACAAGATAAAATAATGTCCGTACCAGAGGTTGTTAAGTTGGGGTGCACTGATGGATAAGTCTCCATCGCTGGTGGCCAGCATCAGTTCGTCATCTTTTATGGCTTTCAATAACACCAAATTGCCATCACTTAATTGCAACATGACTGGCACATTTAACTGTTTTATTTTATTCAGATTGCCTTGTTTTAACAGACAGGCCATACCAATCATGGTGACATCAGGGCAGGCATTTTTACTCCAAATAAACCCATCTGGTTCACCCCATAAGGCCAAGTACTGTTGCCAGCTGACTGCTTTGCTTGGGTATTTGATTTCCATGGTGGTGGAAATTGTGTCAACAACAGTGTCAGCGGGTAAAGTTTGCTCAGTTGTTGTTTTGGGGTTGAAGAATTGCCAGGCCAATACAGTGAAAAACAACACGGCTGATAAGGCAGCGAATGCATAAGTGCGCGGTGATTTTTTCTGATCTGGGTACAATTCTGCAACAGCGGTTTTCACTTGCTTTGACTTGACTTGTTTGGTCTCAGCCACAAAAGCAACCAACAAGGCACGATCACACAGCACGTTAATCAAGCGCGGTATGCCACCGGTTTGCTGAAAGATTTTGTTAATGGCTGGAAGTGAAAACAAGTCTTTATCACCACCACTGACAGCCACTCGATGCTTGATGTAATGAGTGGTTTCATCCTTGGATAAGGGCTGCAGGTGGAATCGCGAGGTGATTCTTTGTGATAATTGACGCAAATCTTTGCGCTGCATCAACTGCTTGAGTTCGGGTTGGCCAATCAAGATGATTTGTAACAGTTTTTGTTGATCAGTTTCTAAGTTAGTCAGTAGGCGCAATTGTTCCAGCGTATCACGAGGAATGTTTTGAGCCTCATCAATGATTACCAAAGTATTTTTGCCCGCAGACCACCAGCTTAATAATTGTGTATTTAGCTTATCAACCATGGCGTTTAATTTGCCTTTGATGCCACGGGTTGAAATTTTTAATTCTTTGAATATGTTTTCCAGTAATTCTTCAGGTGTGATGTTGGGATTCAGGATCAAGGCTGCCTGGGTGTCCTCAGGTAATTTTTGCAAAAATAAGCGGCTGATGGTGGTTTTCCCGGTGCCCACTTCACCGGTCAGTTGCACGAAACCAGCCCCACCGCCGCGCGTCACACCATAGATAAGGTGTGCCAGTGACTCTTGGTGTTTTTCACTCAAATAAACAAATTCCGGATCAGGGGTGATCGAGAATGGTGCTTGTTTTAAATCAAAAAACTCTAAGTACATAGGCTCTCAGGCACAGAATCACGCAAAAGGTTCAATTGTATAGCCCTTTGCGTGGCGATTCAAAACACTTGTGCCTGATGACTCGGTGAAAGGTTTTCTGAGTGAATAATTGATGTTTGTTTAGTCATCATCAGATAACTCCAATAAGTCGGCATTGCCACCCACAGCGGAGATGTTGTTGGTGATGGTTTTTTCGGTCATAAACTGGCGCAAATACCCTGGGCCGCCTGCTTTCGGTCCAGTTCCTGATAAGCCCATGCCGCCGAAAGGCTGCACACCGACCACCGCACCAGTCATATTGCGATTGATGTAGCAGTTGCCTGCTTGCACTTTGGAAACCACGTATTCGATGGTTTCATCAATGCGTGAATGGATGCCAAAGGTCAGGCCGTAACCGGTGCTGTTGATGTCATCAATGACTTGATCGAGCTGATTCGATTGGTATCGGATCACGTGTAAGAATGGCCCAAATACTTCTTGCTCAAGTGCTTTGATGTCGCTGATCTCAACGGCCTGAGGACCAAAGTAATGGCCATTGATGGCCGGTGCAACAAGTGACTTAATGGGTTTGGCTACTTGTTCCATGCGGGTTTTATGACTCAATAATATACCCAAGGCTTTTTCGTCAATCACTGGTCCCAAGTCAGTAGCAAATAAATCTGGCTGGCCCACAACCAGCTCATCCATGGCGCCCTGTAACATCTCAATGACCTTGTCGGCTACATCATCTTGTATGTACAGGATACGCAGTGCTGAACAGCGTTGTCCGGCACTGAGGAAGGCAGAATTGACCACGTCTTTGACCAGTTGCTCTGGTAAACATGAAGAATCGGCAATCATACAATTTTGACCACCAGTCTCCGCAATTAACGTGGCTATGGCTGCGCTTTTACGATTGGCCAGATTCAAGCTGATTATCTGAGCAGTTTGTGTAGAACCGGTAAAGACCACACCAGTGATGGCTTTGTTTTGGCACAGTTGGTTGCCTATTTGGCTGCCAGAACCTAGTATCAACTGAAAAACTTCTTTGGGGATGCCAGCCTGATGAATCAGTTCAGCAGTGAAATGGCCAATCAAACTGGTTTGTTCAGCTGGTTTGGCTATCACGCAATTACCAGTGACCAGCGCCGCCACAATTTGTCCGGCATAAATGGCCAATGGAAAGTTCCAAGGGCTGATACAAACAAATACGCCTTTGCCTTGATGGTATAAATAGTTACTTTCGCCAGTTGGACCAGGCATCTTTTCACCATGGCTACACAGTTCGGCGGCTTGGTGTGCATAATAACGACAAAAATCAACTGCTTCTCGCAATTCGGCAATGCAATCACCCAATGTTTTCCCAGCCTCTTTTTGTAGCAGATAAATTAAGGTGTTTTGCTGCTGCTCCATCAAGTCTGCCAGTTTCAATAGGCAATCTGCTTTGGCTTTAACATCGCCATCACGCCATGCAGGAAATGCTTGTTGGGCGTTGTTAATGGCTTGTTCAATGTCAGCTGTTTCAGCCCGATTGTAGGTGCCCACTAGGTGTGACAGATCAGCCGGTGAAAAAACTTCTACCAATTCACCTTCGGCTGCTGCACCCGGTATCAATGAGGTGGCATGAAACTTGAGTCTGGCATCTTCAGCAACGGCTTTTAACAGTTCATCAACGGTTTTCATGTCCCCCAGATTTACCCCGGCTGAGTTAATGCGAGCATCACCATAAATTTCACTTGGTAAGGGTAAGGCTGGGTGCATGTGGGTTTTGTGTTTGCGGACTTTTTCAATTGGGTCTTGGGTGATGTCATTGATGTCCAGAGTCAGATCCGTCAAACGGTTGACGAATGAAGTGTTGGCACCATTTTCAAGTAAACGCCTGACCAAATAAGGTAGCAAGTCTTCATGTGAGCCAACTGGTGCGTAAATGCGGCAAGGACGACTCAAGCCATCCTCGCTGATGGTTTGGGCGTGTAAGGCTTGGCCCATGCCATGCAGACGCTGATATTCATAACCCCCTGATTCACCTGCCATGATGTTGATGGCAGCAACCGTATTGGCATTGTGCGTGGCAAATTGTGGGTAAAACCGCGATCGATTACTCAATAGAAATTGCGCACAGGCCAAATACGACACATCTGTATTGACCTTACGGGTAAATACTGGGTAGTGACTGAGGCCTTGTTCTTGAGCTCGCTTGATCTCAGTATCCCAATAGGCGCCTTTAACCAGTCGCAAGGGTATCAGTCTTTTATGTTTATCATGCAGATCAGCCAGCCATTCCAGTACTTTCAGTGCGCGTTTTTGGTAAGCCTGTACCACCAAGCCAAAGCCTTGGTAGTCCTGTAGTTGCTCGTAGACTGTTTGAAAAATTTTCAGTGAAATTTCTAAACGATCAGCCTCTTCGGCATCTATGGTGACAGCTACATTAAGGGCTTTGGCGTGGTTGGCTATTTCCAGAACTTTGGGTGCCAACTCTGCCATCACGCGTTCAACATTGGCCACCTCATACCTGGGGTGTAGGGCGGATAACTTGATTGAGATACTGGAGGCATCATTGATGTGTCGTTTTTTGTTGGCTTCAGCAATGCTGCCAATGGATGACAAGTATGCTTCAAAATAGCGATCGGCATCGGCTTGGGTCAGTGCCGCTTCACCCAACATGTCATAAGAGTAACGGTAATCTCTGAAGCCTTTTTTACCAGAACGCTTGATTGCCTCTTTGATGTTGCGGCCCATCACAAATTGTTTACCCATAACTTGCATGGCGCGATGGATGCCTTGGCGAATGACGGGTTCGCCGGTCTTGTTGATGAATTTGTCCAGCGCACGTTTCATGCCACCTTTACTTTCATCGATGTCGATGATTTTGCCGGTTAACATCAAGCCCCAAGTCGAGGCATTAACAAACATAGAGTCACTCTTGCCTAAATGCGACTTCCAATCAGCTTCCAGTATTTTATCCCTGATGAGTTTGTCTGCTGTGTCTTTATCGGGGATGCGCAGCAGCGCTTCAGCCAGACACATCAATAAAATACCTTCTTTTGAAGACAGATCATATTGTTTCATGAATGCATCAACACCATCCATGTCATCAATTTGACTGCGAACATTTGCGACCAGTTGATTGGCCAACTGCTTGATTGCATGGCGTTTCTTAGCCCCAGGGTTGGCATAATCAAGTAACTGATTAACCCAGGTTTCTTCATCAATTAAATAATGGTCATAAAATGGCAGTGCGCTGATGGTCATGGTGGCATCTCAAGTGTTAAAGGAACAGGCGTGGATTATAAATGAATCCACTAATAGGGTCATTTGTTTTTGTCAGATCTGACCATATATAATTGCTGTGTGGAGGTGCCTGCTGCTGCATCGGCGTTAAAGGCGTTGGGTGCAGTCGCTGAACGTGAATATTTGTGCCTTGGTTTTGTGCTGTTTTTTGATAAATAATTTAATATCTGTGCGGCATGGCCTCAGGGCGGTCTAAACGACAATGATTCTTATTTCTTAAATGTCTAAAAAGTTAACAAAAAAATAATATTGTTTGCGGATATTTTGTCGCGGGGATGGTAGAATTGCCGCCCATAACCTGTGCGACAAATAGTCGCGTTGATTGTGATGATAATAAAACAGTCAAATCTGTATATGTGACTGACAATTTATCAAGTGACAAAGCAATGTTTGTTGGTGTGTGTGGCCATCAACCAAACCGAGTAATCATAACCACACGTTCATTAGGTTAGGTTTTCAAAATTCATTAGGGTATTATTTTATGAAAAAAATGCAATTAAAATTCATGATGTTGTTGGGCGGCCTATTGGTCTCAACCCTGTCAGCAGCTGAATATGGGATGAACTTAAGAAAAGGCGTTACCGAGTTCAGTGAAACCGCTTTTGGCTTGCACACGTTTACATTGTGGATTTGTATAGTCATAGGAATCATTGTATTTGGTGCCATGATTTTTTCAATTTTTGCTCACCGCAGATCGAAAGGAGCAAAAGCAGATCAATTCGACCACAGCCTAACTGCTGAAGTCATCTGGACAGTGATCCCCATCTTGATTTTGGTGGTAATCGCAGTGCCAGCGACCAAAGCCTTGATAAAAATGGAGAACCCCACCACTGATGACGGCAAAAGATTAGCCATGGATATGACCATCAAAGTGACAGGTTACCAGTGGAAGTGGAAATATGATTATATGGACGAGGGCATCAGCTTCATCAGTTCACTGGATCGTGATCATGATTTGGCTCGTCAGAAAGGTTCTGGCGTGGATGTGACCACCATTGAAAATTATTTGTTAGAAGTGGATAACCCATTGGTGATTCCAGTTGATACCAATATCAGATTTTTGTTGACTGCTGATGATGTGATTCACGCTTGGTGGGTACCTGATTTCGGTTGGAAGCGCGACGCCATTCCTGGTTTTGTCAATGAGGCTTGGACCAACGTGCAAACTCCGGGCACTTATCGCGGACAATGTGCAGAGCTGTGTGGTAAAGACCACGGTTTTATGCCGATTGTGGTTGAAGCAGTCAGTAAAGAAGATTATGCCAAATGGGTTGCTGATCAAAAAGGTGAGCAAGAAGTTGAAGCACAGATGGTTGATACTGAATGGACCAAAGATCAATTGATGGCCAAAGGTGAAGAAGTTTACAACACGCAATGTGCTGCATGTCACCAAGCAACAGGTGCAGGTATGCCTCCGGCATTCCCGGCGCTGGCTGGTAGTGCCTTAGTCAACGGTGATCCTGCTGCGCAAATCGACCTGATTTTAAATGGCAAGCCTGGCACGGCCATGCAAGCATTCGGCAACATATTGTCGGAAACAGACATTGCTGCGGCCATCACTTACACACGAAATTCTTTTGGCAACACAGCTGGTGATGTAGTTCAACCAGCCACCGTCAAAAGCATGAAACAATAACAGAGGAATACTATGAGTCAAGATATCACACATGATGAAGTAGCTCACGATCACCACGATCACGACCACAAACCAAAAGGTTTTGTTAAGCGTTGGTTGATGACCACCAACCACAAAGACATCGGTACTTTGTATTTGGTTTTTGCATTGGCTATGTTTATGGTCGGTGGTGCGATGGCAATGATCATCCGCTTGGAGTTATTCCAACCAGGCTTACAATTTGTAGAACCTGCTTTCTTTAACCAAATGACCACCATGCATGCTTTGGTGATGATTTTTGGTGCCGTTATGCCGGCCTTTGTTGGTTTGGCAAACTGGATGATACCAATGATGATTGGTGCACCAGATATGGCTTTACCCAGAATGAACAACTGGTCTTTCTGGATCCTGCCTTTTGCATTCACTATGCTGTTGGCTACCTTGTTCATGCCAGGCGGTGCGCCGGCTGGTGGTTGGACCATGTACCCACCCTTGGTGCTCCAAGGCGGACACAACGTAGGCTTTTTGGTATTCGCAGTACATATGATGGGTATCTCATCCATCATGGGCGCCATCAATGTAATCGCAACCATCATGAACATGCGTGCACCTAATTTGGGTTATTTGAATATGCCTTTGTTCGTTTGGACTTGGTTAATCACTGCTTTCTTGTTGATTGCTGTGATGCCAGTTTTGGCCGGTGCAGTAACCATGATTCTGACCGATCGTTATTTCGATACCAGTTTCTTTAATGCTGCTGGTGGTGGTGATCCGGTGTTGTTCCAGCATATTTTCTGGTTCTTTGGACACCCTGAGGTTTACATCATGATTTTACCGGCATTTGGTATCATTTCTGAGATCATACCTACTTTTGCTCGCAAGCCATTGTTCGGTTACGTATCAATGGTATATGCCACAGCTGCAATTGCTTTCTTGTCATTCATCGTATGGGCGCACCACATGTTCTCAGTGGGGATGCCGCTGGGTGGTTCACTGTACTTCATGTATGCCACCATGATGATTGCGGTTCCAACCGGCGTTAAGATATTTAACTGGGTAGGTACCATGTGGCGTGGCTCGATGACTTTTGAGACGCCGATGCTGTTCTCATTGGCATTTGTTGTGCTGTTCACCATTGGTGGTTTCTCTGGGGTCATGATGGCCTTGGCGCCAGTTGATTTGCAGTACCACGATACTTATTTCATTGTGGCGCACTTCCATTACGTGCTGGTAACTGGTGCGGTTTATGCCATCATTGCAGGTGCTTATTACTGGCTGCCAAAATGGTCTGGTCACATGTACAACGAAAGATTGGGTAAAATTCATTTCTGGTGGTCAACCATCTCAGTTAATGTGCTGTTCTTCCCACAACATTTCTTAGGTTTGGCTGGTATGCCACGTCGTATTCCAGATTATTCAACACAGTTTGCTGAGTTCAATATGATGTCATCTATCGGTGGTTTCGCTTTTGGCTTGGCGCAAGTGTTGTTTGTTTACATCGTTTGGAAAACTGTCAGGGGTGGTGAGAAAGCCACTGCACAAGTTTGGGAAGGTGCCAAAGGCCTGGAGTGGACAGTTCCGTCGCCAGCGCCACACCATACTTTCTCGGAGTTTGGCCCAGTTGATTTGTCTAAGCTGGCCAATGGTGAGAAATTCTCAATTCTCAGTGACATCGATGAGAAAGATGACAAACAAAAATAAACAAACTGAAGAACAGGTTGCAGCCAACCGCAAAGCTGCCAGAAAAACAGCAGTTATTCTGGCAGTGGTGGCTTTGGCTGTTTTTGCTTACTCCGTTTATGTAGTATTTGACCATGCAACAAAATAAACAAAACAGACAGAAAGACAATAGAAAAGTATTGAAGCTGGGTATTGCAGGCTCACTGTTGATGGTGGGTTTTGGCTTTGCCTTGGTACCTTTGTATGACATCATTTGTGACATCACTGGTTTGAACGGTAAAACCGGTGTGTTGGCCACTTCTGAAGTCAAAGAACAAGCCATCGATCACACCGTGACCGTCCAATTTGACGGCACTGTGAACAGTGACCTGCCTTGGTCACTTAAACCTCAGGTTTTTTCCATGGAAGTGGTGCCTGGTAAACTGTATTCAACAGAATACATTGCCAAGAACATTGCTCAAATCGATGTGACCGGCCAAGCGGTGCCTAGTGTGGCGCCGAATGAAGCTTCTATTTACTTCAGCAAAACAGAGTGTTTTTGTTTCACTGAACAGTTATTGACATCGGGCGAAGAGAAAAACATGCCCGTTACTTTTATTGTCAGTCCAGATATTCCCAAAGACATCAATGTATTGACTTTGTCATATACTTTTTTTAATAAAAGTCGCCTGACAGCAGCACAGCAAGCAGCTGCCGCTGAGGCGCACGAAAAAATATAATATTTAAAGAGGCTTAACTATCATGTCAGAAGCAAGTAACGATCAATATTACGTACCTCACCTAGCCAAATGGCCGATTGTCGGTTCAATTGGTTTATTCGTCACTTTCATGGGCGCCATCCAAGCATTGAACAGCCAAACTTCAATCACCCCGTGGTTGATGTTTGTTGGTATCGGTATCATTTTGTGGATGATGTTCGGTTGGTTTGGTGATGTCATCAAAGAAAGTGAGGAAAAGCTTTACAGTACCCAAGTTGATACTTCGTTCCGTATGGGGATGATTTGGTTTATTTTCTCTGAAGTGATGTTCTTTGCTGCCTTCTTTGGTGCTTTGTTTTATGCCCGGACTTTCTCTGTGCCTTGGTTGGGTGGTGAGGGTATCGGTCTGGCTACCAATGAAACGCTGTGGAGCGGCTATGAAGGCGTTTGGCCAACCAATGGCCCTGCTGACTTAAATGGCCGTTTTGAAATCATTGATCCATACCACTTGCCTTTGGTTAACACCTTATTGTTGTTAGCCAGTTCGGTTACCATCACCATTGCTCACCATGCATTGCGGGCTAATAATCGCAAACAAACCATCATTTGGTTGATTGCAACGGTATTACTGGGCGCTGTTTTCATCTTCTTCCAAGCCGAAGAATATGTTTTGGCTTACCGTGATTTTAATCTCAAATTGTCATCCGGCATTTATGGCTCTACCTTCTTCATGCTTACAGGGTTCCACGGTCTGCATGTGACTTTGGGTGCGATCATGATTGCTATCATTACCATACGTGTCATAAAAGGCCATTTCAGACCTGAAAGTCACTTTGGTTTTGAGGCGGTAGCATGGTATTGGCACTTTGTGGATGTGGTCTGGTTAGGCTTGTTTATATTTGTCTATATTTTGTAAAAAAAGTAATGATATAGAGACACGAAAAAGCCCATCTTTGATGGGCTTTTTACGTTGAATCAATTAAAATATCGGGTATCAAATTAATACCCACAAACTTATGAAATACCTTATTATTGTTATCTTTTTATTCATTGTATTTAGCTTGGGCTCGGCCATGTTTTACTTGGTAAAAGGCAAAGGACAAAGTCAAAATACAGTCAGGTTTTTGACGGTTCGCGTGGCGGTCAGTGTTTTGTTGTTTTTGTTCATCATTTTCGCTGCCTATATGGGATGGATTGAACCCAACAGACCATCATTTTTGCAACCCAATTAAGCCTAATTTAATGAAACGTTTTCCTTGGATTTTCACTGCCCTGTGGCTGGCCGTTTTGTCGGTTATGCTGTGGGCCGGTTTTTGGCAGCTTGATCGGGCAGCACAAAAAGAATCCATCAATGAACGGTTGGCTGATGAACAGTTCCAAATGCCACAGACCCAAAAGCAATGGCAGCAGCTGGTTGCTTTTAATCGCATCCGCACCACTGGTGAATACCTTGATACACACCTGATATTAGACAATCAAATCATGGATGGTCAAGTGGGTCATTTCATATTCACTGTATTCAAAACCATTAACAACCAAATCATATTGGTCAATCGTGGCTGGACTGATAATGATATACAGCCCTTGGATGTGACAAGGGACACACAAGAAATCACAGCACTGGTGGCAGATTGGCCACGTCCTGGGATTCAGTTGGGTGAACAATCAGTACAATTACAAGCACGACAGAACCTGACTTATATGCCAGTGGAAAAAATCAATCAACTGATCACTGCACGACACTGCCCTCTGCCCAACGGCGGTGCATGTGTTATTTTGCCTCAAGTGTTAAAATTAGATCCTGGTATGGCGCATGGGTTTGAGCGAAATTGGCAGCTACCTAGAATGACCGTAGCCAAACACCAAGGCTATGCAGCCCAGTGGTTCACCATGTCATTGGTGTTATGTTTTGCCTACGGGGTATTTCTTAAAAAAACTTATTTCAACGCTTCAACTGAAGAATAAATTATGCAGACAAAAACCAAAAATAGATTAACCATCGTATTGACCATACTTTTTTTTACTGCACCTGTGGTCGTTGCATACGTGCTCAGTTCTGGTTTGATCAGTTTTCAACCAGAGAATAAAAAGAACAACGGTCACTTTGTTTCGCCATTGGTTAAATTGGCTGATTATACCGACAAAGACTGGGTCAAAGCACTGGATGGCAATTGGACTTTGATCAGGCGAGTGCCAGGTACCTGTGCAGAACAATGTATTGAACTGGAAGATGAATTACACCGTTATCGATTGAGTCTGGGGCACCGTGCAGAGAAATTGAACTTGTTATTGATTGCTGATGCGTTCAGTGCCGATATGCAAGATCCCTATGTGCACGTCAAAAAGGTATCCATTGAAGACAATGCAGCCATTCAAGCCGTATTTGATCAGCTTTCTGATGTTTCACTGAAACAAGGTGAAGGTTTGTATGTGGTTGCACCTGAAGGATTTCTTATGATGGCGTTCACGCCTGAAAACACATCAACACAAATCATTCGTGATTTGTCTTTACTCGTAAAACGTAAAGGAGAATAACATGAAATATAGACATTTGGCCTGGTTTGCAGCCGGCTTGACCCTGTGTGTCATCATCCTTGGTGGCTATGTCCGATTATCAGATGCTGGTTTGGGTTGTCCTGATTGGCCAGGTTGTTATGGTCATTTGGCGTGGCCCAATGAGGCGCATGAGATCGAAAAAGCCAATGCCACTTTCACTGAGAGAGCAGTTGAAGTGGGTAAAGCATGGCGTGAAATGGTACACCGTTATTTGGCCACCATTCTGGGTATGGTTGCCATAGCGCTGGTGGTGTGGGCTTACCGACGTCGCCATTTGGAATCATATACCTTACCTTCTATCATCTTACTGGTGGTGATATTCCAAGGCATGTTGGGTATGTGGACAGTGACTTGGAAACTGCATCCCAGTATTGTCATGAGCCACCTGATTGGTGGCTTAACCGTGTTGTCCTTATTGGTGTGGCTGGCCTGTTCCAGGACCCCATCAATGACGCCCTATCGTTATGCCGGACATGTTAAGCAGTGGATGGTTGTGGTTGGAACTGGGTTATTGATGTTGCAGATTGCTTTGGGTGGCTGGACCAGTGCCAACTATGCTGCTTTGGCTTGCGTTGGTTTCCCACAATGTAATGGCGTGTGGTGGCCTGAGATGGATTTTGTACAAGCCTTGGACATCTTTAAAAAATATGGGCCAGATTATGAATTTGGAGTCAAAGATGGACCGGCGCGTATGGCCATACAAATGATGCACCGCATCGGTGCTGTGGTGGTCACTTTGTACTTTGCTTGGCTGATATTTAAGCTCACCAGAAACCGTGAATTGATGCCTTTGGGCTTGAGTTTATTGCTTTTATTGGTGATTCAAATTACCCTAGGCATCATTAATGTCACCTATTCGTTGCCATTGTTGGTGGCTACATTACACAATGGCGTGGCTGCTTTGTTGATGGCAAATATGGTGATGTTGTTGTATAAAACCCGAAAAACTGAATAAGATTAATTACGCATGAGTCAATTCAAACAATATTTAGAACTAACCAAACCCAAAGTGGTGTTGTTGATTTTATTCACCGCTTTGGTGGGCATGTTCTTATCCATGCGTAATTTTCCCACCTCGGAATGGATCTTGATTTTCTGGGGCATGGTAGGCATTGGCCTGTCTTCTGGAGCCGCCGCCGCGATCAATCACTGGGCAGACCAAAAAGCCGATGCCATTATGCTACGTACCCAGCACCGCCCACTGCCCAGCGGTGAGTTGAGTGCCACCAAGGTGCTTTTGTTTGCCGGTCTCTTGACGCTGATAGGTATGGGTGTTTTGGTTTATTTTGTCAATGTGTTGACCGCAGTACTGACCTTCTTATCATTGATTGGTTATGCTTTTATCTATACTTTTTATTTAAAACGTGCCACGCCACAGAACATTGTGATTGGTGGTGCAGCAGGTGCAACACCGCCGGTTTTGGGCTGGACTACCATGACTGGTCATGTCACGGCAGATGCTTTGATTTTATTTGGTATCATTTTTGCTTGGACCCCGCCGCATTTCTGGGCATTGGCGATTTATCGCAAAGAAGACTATGCCAAAGCAGACATCCCAATGTTACCCGTAACCCATGGTGTTGAGTTCACCCAACTTCACATCATTCTCTACACCATCATATTAATCATTGTCACCATCTTTCCTTTTTTGACCGGTATGAGTGGTCTGATATACTTCATCGCCGCCTTGTTGTTAGGTGGTAAGTTCTTGTGGATGACTTTGCAGTTAAAGAAAACCCAATCGCCCTTGTTGGCTTGGGAAACTTTTAAATACTCCATCTGGTACTTGATGTTGCTGTTTGCTTTCTTGCTTATTGATCACTATGTGCACTGGGGTGATGTGATGCCGCGCATGTTTGTTGATCCTATTATTTGAGTACCGTTCAATTGAGTGTACTAGTCGATTCACACATCCATCTTGATGACCAACGCTTCGATTTTGATCGCCAGGAATTAATCAAAATGGCACAGTTATCGGGTGTCGGTCGTTTCATTGTGCCAGCCGTGAGCGTCAATCGTTTTCCAGCCGTGTTGAAAGTGGCTGAAGATCACCCAACTGTCTCTTACACCTTGGGCTTACATCCCTATTACATCGATGAACATACCGCCACTGGTTTGGAATTTCTGGCAAAATCATTACAAGGTTCTGGTGCGGTGGGCGTGGGTGAATGTGGTTTGGATTATTATTTAAAAAACTTAGACCGTGACAAACAACAGAAAGTTTTTGAGGCACAAGTGATTTTGGCCAAGCATTTTGATTTACCTTTGGTTTTACATGTCAGGGGAGCGGTTGATGACGTCTTTAAAACTTTGAAAAAGCACGATTACTTCAAAGCCGTGATGCACAGTTTCAATGGCTCGGTTGAACAGGCCCAACAAATCACTGAAAAGGGCATATATTTGGGCTTTGGTCCAGCCGTCTGTAACCCCAAAGCCAACAAACTCCAACAATTGATAAAATCAGTGCCGGTTGAATTAATGATGTTGGAAACAGATGCACCCGACCAGCCTTTTTATGACCGTGCTGGTAAACGCAATTTACCGATTGATCTTTTACGCGTCAACTTGGAAATAGCAGCCATCAAAGGCGTTGAGCCAGATTTTTTGGCGGCACAAACCACTGCCAACGCCAACCATTTATTCAAGCTATGAAGGACCGATTTGGTGGCATAGAACGATTATTCGGTGATACTCAGTTTGCCCAATTACAACAATCTCATGTCGCCATAGTCGGTGTGGGTGGCGTGGGCTGTTGGGCAGCTGAAATGTTGGCCCGCAGCGGGGTGGGACAAATTACCTTGATAGATGCCGATGAACTCTGTGTGACTAACATCAATCGCCAAATTCATGCCTTAGACAGCACAGTGGGTAAATCAAAAGTACAAGTCATGGCAAAGCGCATCAATGACATCAACCCGGAGTGTCAGGTTAACTGTCATGAGGCTTTTTTTATGGCCGGACAGGCTGATGAGATGTTAATTGAATATGATTTTTTAATTGATGCCATTGACTCAATCAAGCACAAAGTGCTGTTGTTAGCGCAATGTGTGCAAAGAAACATACCCATTATCACCTGCGGTGGTGCTGGTGGTAAAACTAATCCAGCTCGCATTCAGACGGCTGATTTGGCTAAAACCAGCGGAGATCGCTTACTTAAGAAAGTTCGCTATGAATTGCGTAAACACCATGGTTTTAAGAACAAAAAGAAATTCAACATCCAAGCGGTCTTCTCAGACCAGCAAATGATTTTGCCTTTTTGTGATGTCGACGAGCAACAGTCCTTTAAACTGGATTGTGATTCCGGCTATGGCACCAGTCCGATGGTAATCAGCAGTTTTGGTGTTAGGGCGGCTGATGTGGTGATTAAGAAACTAATCAGTTAATAAGTTGTCGAATTTTTAGTCTTAAATTTAGTTTTAAAGATTAGAATCATGAAAATCACTACTTTGTTTGCTTTGCTACTTTTGACATATTTATCAAATGCACAAGAATTGTCTTTAGATAAGCTTTTATGCACGGCTGATGCAAGAAATGGTTTGGCAATTCAACAAATTGACAGTCAAGGTAATCCAGTTCCTTTTGATTGTGAAAATATCCATGTTTTAATACTGGGAAAAGATTATAGAAACGAGAAACTACCTGGTAGATATAAACATTGCCCAAATGAGATTTATCAAAGTTTTGATAGGAATGATTTGATCAGTTTGCCTGTTTCGGTTATGTCTGGAAATCCGGGCATTTACCAAGTAACAGTGAGGCGATTTGATGAAATCAGCGTTTTTAAGGATATACTTGTTGAGATTAAAGAGCCAAGTTGTCATGCAGTTGGACCAACCCTAGAGGTTCAATTTGATATGACCAAACGGGCAAAAAAATAGCCACTTGATTGTTTAACCAAGTGGCCATTCCACACCCTTAAAATATATTATTTATTTACTCAGGAATTCTCAATACTTGACCCGGGTAAATTTTATCTGGATCGGATAACATCGGTTTGTTGGCCTCAAATATTTTTGGGTATTCCATGGCATTGCCATAAAATTCCTTGGCTATCTTACCCAAAGTATCACCTGATTGAACGGTATAAGTTCTGGATTCCCAGGCTTCTTCGCCGGCTTTGTCAGCCTCAGCAGCGGCCACTTCGGCTTCGGCTTTTTCAGCTTCGGCTGCATCAGCAGGTGGCGTACCTAAAATCAAGTTGTCTTGAACCCGAGAAACACCGGCGATGTTTCCTGCTGTTAAAACGGCTTTTTCTTTTTGTTCTTGATTCGGTACGTAACCTGATAAAGTCACAACCCCCGCAGCGAACTTGGTTTTTAAATTGGCCACATCCACACCGCTGTTTTCAATGTGTTTAATCACAGGTAAAGTGACTTGTGGCTCTGGATCGTCCTTGCCAAATACTTTGGATCCTGCATCAGCTAAAAAATCAAAAAATCCCATATTTATATCCTCTTATGTTTGTTTTAATGTATAAAGCTTATCAACGAATTTCAATAAAATCAAACCGATGTCAGTGGTTTTAACATTCTGTTACATGAAAATAATTGTCACTCATCGCACAATACATAAACTTATGTTTGATATCGTTGTTGATCTGCCATTGAATCCGATGATTTCTTTGGTTTTATACCATTCAAATTATAAAATGATGATAATCTAATCATCGTGTGAAACTTTTTATAGGGGATTTATGAAAAAATTACTGTGTCTTTCTGTGTTGTTCTCTGCCGGTGTATCTGCCGGTGGTCCAGTTTGTTCACCCAATGCCAGTACCTCATTCCAAGATGTTGAAAACCAAGCATTCACCATCACATATGACGCATTGGGTCAAAACAGCCTCTATCGTCAATGTACCAACATGTCGAACCAAGTGTTGATTGATGTATTGGATACAGGCTCTTGCGGTGCATTACAAAACCCGATTGATGGTCTGGGACTGAGTCCAGTGGATAACTTTTTGTATGGCATGATGCCAACAGATGCCTTAGGTATTGGTGCTCACATCCAGTTCGATGTTTTTCCATTCCCATCACCTGGTGAACCAGGCGACATGATGAAGGCCGATCCTGTGGATGTGTACCGCATAGGCAATGATGGTGGTTATGAAAGAATAGGTCAAATTGACACGGCACCTGAAGACGCGGTGCTACCGGCACAAACCGAGCAGGTGATTCCCACTGTCCACACAGCTGCTTCATTCGATGCCACTGGGAATTTGTATTTATTGGGTTACAAAACCAATTATTCATCCAGTGCTGATGTGATGGCAGGTACGGGGGAAGTACTCTATCAAACGCCTCGCATCATGATTGGGCAGGTAGGAGCAGCTGCTTTGACAGCGGCTGCTGGTGGTGTGATTCCAGCGGTTTGGTCGGAAGCCGATACAACCACCGATGCGGTTTGTGCTGCCGTGATGAATCAATTCCGTGACCGTACCAATACTTTTTCGGAATGTGTGGTTGCCGATTATATTGCCCTTGGTGATCAAAACATGGCCTTAGAAAGTTGTTTGGCCTCGACTGCAGTATTAGACTATGGCATTCAAGATTTTGCTGTCAGTCCAACCAACGGTAACTACTATGCATTGGACTCAACTTCATTCGATACCACCGATGTCCTGATTGAGGTGGACAGCACCACCATGCAAGCCAGCTGTACCAATTTTGCTGATGCAGGCAGTAGCACCGGTGTTTTGACCAGTTTGATGTTCAGTGAACAAAATAAATTGGTGGCGGTATTTGCCGATGAAAATACCGGTCGATGGATAGATGTTAACACCGGGGTAATTACGACTTTAACTGATAATATTGACGCGTTTCCTTTTGGTGATGGCAGCAGTCTGCCTTTTGCACTGCCTCGCCGTGGAATCAATGCTTTGGCTGGTATCAATGATTTGATTTTTAGAAATGGCTTTGAAGATGAGTTTATTTTTGCCAATGGTTTTGAGGGCACCCCTCAACCACCTTTGTGTCCATCATTCTGATCATAATCGACACAGCAATAAAAAAGCCGGTCTCAGTACCGGTTTTTTTGATCTTGTCATAAATTTGCCACATTTCAGCAGAAAACAACATATTTAGACCACGCCTTTGTCATGGGGGCTTGATTTAATGGTCTCAAGTTAAATATTTGAGGACCACCATGAGCGTCAAAGAAGTACCCAATACAAATCCAAAAAGAAATTCGATACGCTGCCAACTTGAACAATTGGCCAACAAAAACAATGGTAAAACCACGCAACAGTCGAAGCAAAAAAAGTACCATAAGCTGGGTCTAAACTGGAAAGATGTGGTGATTTTTTCATTGGCCATGTTTTACACCACCTTATACCAAGTCAACGCCTACGCACAATCACCTCAGGAAGCGCAGTCGGTCAATTTCGATGACATCACCAGCGGCATGATGATGCAGTTCAATCAAAACACCGGTGAATACCATTCACTGCAACTGGTACAGACTGAATATGATGTGGATGTCTTTGGTTTACTGGCAACCATTAAACTCAAACAAACCTTCCTTAATGATAAAGATGACTGGATCACTGAGGGCGTCTATGCTTTTCCAATGGCAGATAAATCAGCTGTTTATGAATTAAAAATGACACTGGGTGAACGGGTGATTGAGGGCGAGATACATGAAAAAAAGCAGGCTGAATATATTTATGAACAAGCCAAAGCCGATGGTTTAACTGCCACCATGGTCAAGCAGTACCGCCCCAATATTTTTACCGCTGATATTGCCAACATCGGCCCCAAAGAAGCCATCAGTGTTGAAATCACTTACCAAATGAGTCTGAAGTATGAGCAGAACTTTTATGAACTCAGGCTGCCTATGGCCATCAAGCAGCGCTATGTTCCCGATAGCTACAATGCAGCATTACCCCAAACTTACGGTGTGCAGGATGCGATGTATCGTAGCATTGATGTGAATTTAGATGCTGGGTTTGAACTGGATGAAGTGCGTTCCTTAAATCACAATGTGGCCATCAAGCAGAATTTCAGCACACACCAAATTAACCTCAAAGATCAACAACTGTATGACCGCAATGATTTTGTGTTGCGCTGGCATCCGAGCCTTGAACAAACCCCTACTGCCGCATATTTTTCTGAACAGAAAGGAGGTTTTGAGTACTCACTGTTGATGGTGATGCCACCCAAGCAAGTTGAGAAAACCACCCAACCCAGAAACATGACCTACATCATGGACACCTCAGGTTCCATGCATGGTATGGCTTTAGATCAGGCCAAGGATGCCTTGTTATTTGCATTGTCTGAACTGGATGCTGAGACTTATTTTAATGTCATTGATTTTGATTCAACCGCCAAAGCTTTATTTTCAAGTGCAATGCCAGCAACGCCAGATAACATCGCCAAGGCATTGGATTTTGTTGATGGTTTTTCATCAGACGGTGGTACCAATATGGCACCGGCCTTACAGATTGCGATGCAGCGGGAGAACATCATTTCGGGTTACCTCAATCAAATCATCTTCATGACAGATGGATCTGTGGGCAACGAAGCACAAATATTTGATCAAATAGCGCAAGACATCGGTGATGCCCGTTTGTTTACCGTCGCCATTGGACCCGCGCCGAATAATTACTTCATGAGTAAAGCAGCCATGTTTGGACGTGGTACTTACACCCACATCGCTGCTTTGAATCAAGTCAATGAATCAATGAGTCAGCTGTTTGCGCAGTTACAGCACCCAGCTTTGACTGACGTAAAAGTGACCTGGAACACTGCAGATGTGGTGCAAAGCCCCAGTGTTATCTCAGATTTATACATGGGCCAGCCTTTAATCATTACCAGTAAAACCCCAGTCAATAAAAGTTTGGGAGCGCCGAGCTTCGTGGTCAGTGGTTTGTCGTCAGGTGACAGCCTAAAAAGCACTTGGTCTGAACAAATCACCCTCAATGACGACGATCGAACCACTGGCATTTCCAGATTGTGGGCGCGTAACAAAGTGGAAGAAATGACGGATGATTTGATGTTGGGTGGTGATTATGAATCACTCAAAGACGCTATCATTGATTTGGCTTTGAAACACCATTTAATCACAGAGTTCACAGCCATGGTGGCGGTGGATAGAAATCCAGATGCCAGCCGCATGGCCGAAGCAAGGGCTGCACAGCAAGCACCCTTCCCAGTCGGCTCTTTGGGCTGGCGCTGGAACCTGTTGGTTGGCATGTTGATGATCACGGCTGCACTGCTTGCGCGCCGTTTTAGTTGAATCAAGTTATATAAGACTGAACGCAAACATACAGGAGCAAATAATGATTTCTAACTCTCAATCACTGGCTTTCGGAGCCAAAGCCACCAAACACACATCAAGGAGTCGGATGTGGCTTAAATTCATTATTGCTGTTGTATTAACCGTGGGCAGCTGGCAAGTAGGTTCCTCCGTCTACTTGCTGGCGAAAGCCCAACTGGCACAATACTTGATTGCGGATGCTTGGCAAGCCACATTAAAGGACGGTGCTCAACATAAACCTTGGGATTGGGCCGACACCCACCCTGTCGCCAAGCTTTCATTCCCAAATTTGGATAAAACCAGTTATGTACTTGAAGGAGCAACGGGTCGTAACATGGCCTTCGGGCCCGCTCGCACATTAACCGGTGGCATGCCAGGTGATCAACTCTCCACCATCATCAGTGCTCATAACGATTCACATTTTAGTTTTTTAAAAGAAGTTGAGTTGGAGGAATTAATCCATGTTGAGACCACTTTGGGCAATTTCGTTTACCGCGTGACGGATTTAAAGGTCGTCGATTCATCCAAAGAGCAAGTACTCATCAAACAAAAAGATGAATTGGTGCTCACCACCTGTTACCCATTCGACGCGTTACAGACCGGTGGTAATCTGCGATATCAGATAACAGCCATTAGGTTATAATTATTAGACAGCGGTTAAAGTATGATGATGAATCCATCCAAAAACAAGCCAACAAACTCACTCATTAACACTTTGTTGTGGGTGGCTGTAATCTCAGCACTTTTGCTTTTGATCCCAGCTACTGCTATGCAATTCACCACTGAAGTCAACTGGCAATTGAATGATTTCATTGCCATGGGCGTGTTGTTATTTGTTGTTGGAAGTGCAGCTGTGTTGTTATGGCAAACACTCAAGCCTGCTCACAGGCTGCCCTCTGTGTTGGTTTTGATTGTTCTATTCATCTATATTTGGGCAGAACTGGCTGTGGGCTTGCTGCTTGATCTCGGCAGTTAGGCCTTACTCACATGGAATCGGTAACGTACGGGTATTGATGCGATAAATATTCGGTTCGCCTGAGGGTCCTTTTGCTTCAATTCTGTCACTGGCAAAGTACAGCCATTGATTGTCACTGCTTAAGTAAGGTGTGCCATCTCCAGCAGCAGAATTAGCGGCTGTCAGTGGTTCTGCCTCACTCCATTGGCCGTTGGTTTGACAGGCATAATACAAATCGGTATCGCGGCCGGTTTGACTGCGACCTTCAATCACTGCAGTGCGACCATCTGCCGACAACGTCAAATACCCCACAAAAGTAGCTTGCGATGGATCGGGAAAATCAATTTGTGCCGTGGGTTTTTCACCTGGTCTGCCTCGGTAATGGGAACCGGCGCGATTGGGTTGTCTGAAACTATAAAACAGCACCTCGCCAGAACGCGTCATTATGGGTCCAAACTCATCTCGACCAGCCACTGACTCACTTGGCTCATTGGCTGATAAAACAGCCAGTGGTTCAGGTTTGCCCCAACCTTGCTGTAGTCTTTTTACTTGCCATAAATTAATTGAATTTTTTGGTAGTCCGACAACAGGTCTTTTTGAGTCAAATAACAAAGTGCCACCGTCAGGTGAGAAGGAAGCACCACCATCTCGGTACGTACCGGAAAAGGGTAATACCTTGGGATCAGTCCATGCACCATCAATTAATTTAGATGTATATAGGGTGTAGTTAAACTGTCCCGGCGTACGTCGCATGAAAACCAGTTCGTTGCGAGTGGCATCAAATGTTGGCGAGTGTTCGCCTTGAGAAGTAGAAATCAAATCTGCTGCCACCAACTCTGCGCCAGCTAAGGCCGTTGCAGCAGAAACTAACAGCAAAACCAGGCACACTGACTTGAAGTATGACGTTCTTTGGGTGAGGTTATTTGTCGTTTCAATCATTTGTGCCTGTGGTCTCAATTGTTTGTATTAGTTCATATTCATTGTGCTGTATTGGCGGTGGATTGAACGTGATGATTCACCTCAATAGTGTTGAACTAATAATGTGCTTTTAATCAGCAAATGGTTTTGCTTGTCGCTTGAATTCCAACAAAATTTTAACAAAAGATATATATTTATTGACAACTACTAAGTACTTAGTACTATAATAAATGTACATACGATAAGTTTAGTATGTAAAACAAAACATAATAATAAAAACAGGAGAAACCTATGACAAAAAATAAACTTTCACACAACATAGCCATGGTACTTGCAGGCTGTGGTTTGTTATTTCATGTTCAAGCCCAGAATCCAAACACTGAAAATGAGCCGGAGGATGTAGATGAACAAACCACCATGAAAGTGATTGGTTCACGAATCAGTACGGCTGATTTAGAGGGGGTCTCTCCGGTGGTCACTATCAGCCGTGAGGAGCTGGAGCTCTCTGGTCATAACACCATTCAGGATTACGTCAGAACCTTAACCATTTCCTCAGCCAACATCGGTGATGACAACAATAACTCGTTTGCCAACGGTACCAGCAGCATCAATTTCAGAGGCTTAGGTCTGAATGCCACTTTGGTACTGATCAACGGCAGACGTGTGGCTGGTTATGGCCAAGCCCAGAACATCACCCAGTCTTTTGTTGATTTGAACTCCATCCCAATGGCCGCAATCGAACGCATTGAATTGTTAAAAGACGGTGCATCAGCCTTGTATGGTGCAGATGCTGTGGCTGGTGTCATGAATGTGGTTTTGCGCCAAGATTATGAAGGTGCTGAATATACAGTAGGTTATCAAACGGATACCGAAGGCGATTCTCCACAAAAAAGTTTCAATGCCATTTTTGGCGGTGGTAACAACAAAACCAGATTCACCACCACATTTAATTATTTAGATCGAGAGGCGTTGTTTTATCGCGACCGTGATTTTTCTGCAACTGCCGATCAACGTGCCCAAGGTGGTGTTGATCAACGCAGTTTATTTGGTTCACCACCGACTTTGATTTCGTTTGAAAATTTCACTGTTGATGCCGCGGATAATTGTACCTCCGTCATCAATGCTTTGGGTGGTACCGCATGTTCATTCAACTACAATGATTTCATTAACTTTTATCCTGACAGTGAACGTTTTGCAACATCATTGTTCCTCACTCATGATGTCAATGACAGCGTCCAACTGTATGTGGATGCTGCTTATAACAACAACCGTTCGGTAAACATCGCAGCGCCAGCCCCATGGACCAGTGTTTATAACGTCGCTGGGTCGAGTACAGTGAGTATTTTATCGCCAGAACAACAGGCCACACGTTCACTGTTGCCATTTTCGAATTTATTGGTTTATTTTCCAGCTGAAAACCCATACAACACCAGTGGTGAGGATTTGGGTTTGCTCTATCGTCCGGTTGATTTCGGGCCCAGAACCGGTGAAATCAATTCACAAGGTTACCGCTTCAATGTCGGTGCCAAAGGTTATTTATTCGACACCAGTTGGGATTATGATGTGGGTTTTGGTTATACCCGCAGCAACGTCTTGGTGGAAAACCGCAATGGCATCAATGGGGTTGCTTTACAACAATTGTTCTTGGGTCTTGCTGACCCCAGTGGCAGTGGTGAAGTGCTTTACTACAACCCTTTTGAGCCCAATGATGAGAATATTCTGAGTATTGCCAGAGTCACTTATGAAAATCGCAACGTGAGTTGGGAAAAAAGTGCAGTAGCCAATTTTTCAGGCCCTTTGTTTGAACTGCCAGCTGGCGATGTGAGCATGGCGGTTGGGGTTGAATTCCGCGAACAGTATTTCGCCAATGAATCCGATCCATTGCGCAACTCAGGTGGGTTGGTAGGTACAGGACGCGCCAATGACACTTTTGGCGACAGGGACATCACCTCTTTGTATGCCGAGGCCTTGATTCCCTTGCATGAAACTTTGGACCTGCAACTGGCAGCACGCTATGAAGATTATTCTGATTTCGGAACCACCACCAAGCCTAAGGTAGGTATCAAGTGGCAACCAATACCTGAACTGGCTTTGAGGGCTTCTTTTGGAGAATCATTCAGAGCACCTTCTTTGCCTGAGTTATTTGGTGGCGTAGTCAGTAGTTTTCCTTCTTTGGTTGATCCTGTGAGGTGCCCTGACCCAACGGGTGCTCAAGCAGGGATTAATGGTAATGCAGTGGATTTGACCCCAGCTGATTGTGGTAACGGGCAAACCCGAGTAGACAACTCAGGTAATCCCTTGTTGAACCCTGAAGAGTCTGAGTCCTACAATGTGGGTGTGGTATGGGAACCCAGATTTTTTAAGAATTTCGTGGTTTCTTTGGATTACTTTAATTTTGATCATGAAAACATCATCGTTCAGCTGCCTTTAAATACCCTCTTGGCATTAGATGATCCTAACCAAGTGATCAGACCCGGAGGTCTTGGCACGCCTATCGCTCGAGTAAACAGGTCTTTCAATAACGGCGCTTTTCAAACCGTCAATGGTTTTGATTTAAGTATGGCTTATAAATTTGAGTTAGGCCCTGGCGAGATGGGTTTTAAAAACACCAGTACTTATTATGACCAGTTTGATTTTGCGCCATTGGTATTGGATGCCAACAACAATCCAATAGTGGGTGCACCCATTGATGGCACCGGCAATGTGGTGCTGGGTGACTTTCCACAATTAAGAAATAACTTCTCAATGTCATATGCATGGGGAGCTCACAGTTTGAATGCAACGGCCAATTACCGCTCGGGTTTACGCACCACTCAGGTTAACAGTTTGACGGGTACAGCAGATACGCCTTCACACACCACTTTTGATTTGGCTTACACCCTGTTAATTGGTAATAATAAAAAACTGCAGTTGGGTTGCATTAACTGCACCGATAAAGACCCAGTTTTTGATCCAAACACCAATGAGGAAGCGGGGTATTTTAAAAGCACAGATGATCCGCGTGGTGCGGTGGTTTATGCCAGATTCACCCACAGTTTTTAATAACCGCGGCTGCAAAAATATTCAAAATAAGTAGCCGTAAATAACTCCTGTTGTTGAAATTGCATCTGTATAAACGGGGGATTGGTGTCAAAACACCACCAAATGGGGCCGGGATGGCCCTTTTTGGTGGTGTTTTGCTTGTTTCACAGGCCTAAACAGCTAAAATACCTTGCACATAAAGTTCGAAGTGAAAGTAATGAAATACGACCAAGTTTTTGATGTGATTGTTGTGGGTGGAGGGCATGCCGGTACCGAAGCCGCGCTTGCTGCTGCGCGCATGGGTGCCAAAACCCTGTTATTAACCCATAACATTGAAACCATTGGTCAAATGAGTTGTAATCCAGCCATTGGTGGCATTGGTAAAGGCCATTTGGTCAAAGAAATAGATGCTTTGGGTGGGGTTATGGCTGAGGCCACTGACCATGCCGGTATCCAATGGCGTACATTGAATTCACGCAAAGGTGCTGCCGTTCGAGCCACCCGCGCCCAATGCGATCGTGCCTTGTACCGTGCTTACATCCGATCAGTGGTGGAAAACCAAGAAAACCTATACATGTTCCAACAAGGTGTGGAAGATTTGATCATTGAAAATGATCAAGTCAAAGGCTGCGTCACTCAAATGGGCTTGGTTTATATGGCCCAAACCGTGGTGCTCACAGTGGGTACCTTTTTGGCCGGCAAAATACACATTGGTATGTCGAATTATTCAGGTGGTCGTGCGGGTGATCCACCGGCAACAGTGTTGGCGCAAAAATTACGAGCTTTGCCTTTTGAAGTGGCGCGTTTGAAAACCGGCACACCACCACGGATCGATGGTAAAACAGTTGATTTTTCAGTGATGGAAGAACAACCAGGTGATACCCCGAGGCCAGTTTTTTCGTACATGGGGTCACACGACCAACACCCAGAACAAGTCAGTTGCTACATCACCCACACCAACTTAAAAACCCATGATCATATCAGATCTGGCTTAGACCGTTCGCCGATGTATTCTGGTGAAATTGAAGGTAAAGGCCCACGGTATTGTCCATCGATTGAGGACAAAATCATGCGTTTTGCCGATAAAGATTCACACCAAATATTTGTTGAGCCGGAAGGCTTGGGCACCCATGAGTTGTACCCCAATGGTATATCTACATCGCTGCCTTTTGATGTCCAAATTAAACTGGTCAGATCGATCAAAGGCTTTGAGAATGCGCACATCACACGTCCGGGTTATGCCATAGAATATGATTTCTTCGATCCTCGAGGTTTGCAATCTTCTCTGGAAACCAAATACGTTGATGGCCTGTTTTTTGCTGGACAAATCAACGGCACAACCGGCTATGAAGAGGCTGGCGCGCAAGGTTTGATTGCGGGCATGAATGCCGCTCGGAAAGTGGCTGGCAAAGCCGCTTGGACACCAGCCAGGAATGAGGCTTATATGGGTGTTTTGATTGATGATCTAATTACCCAAGGCACCAACGAACCCTACCGCATGTTCACTTCTCGTGCTGAGTACCGTTTGATGTTGCGAGAAGACAATGCGGATTTTCGCTTGACCGAAAAAGGCCGCGATTTGGGTTTGGTCAATGATCAACGTTGGCAATCTTTTGCTGAAAAGCGCAAACATGTTGAGGGATCCTTGGAACACCTCAAAGCCGTCTGGATGGGGCCCAATAATTCTTTGGGTAAAAAGTTCATGACCCAAACAGGTATCGATTTGAGTAAAGAGACCACAGCCTATGATTTATTGCGACGACCTGAAGTGAATATCAGTATGCTGATGGATTTGGATGAAATTAAACTGCCATCAACGGCTGAAAAAGTGCTGGAACAGGTTGAGATACAAACCCAATACGCAGGTTATTTAGAACGTCAACAACAAGAAATTGACAAGGCCAGAAATCACGCCAATAAGCCCTTGCCTGTTGATTTTGACTACAGCGGCATCAACGGCTTAAGTGGTGAGCTTACCGAGAAACTCAATCAAATCAAACCCGAAACCATTGGCCAAGCCAGTCGCATTCAGGGCATGACACCAGCGGCAGTGTCCTTGTTGCTGGTTTATTTGAAGAAGGTGGGTTGAGCTTAGCTCGAAATTTTCCTGCAATCGCCATCCTCGGGCATGAACTGAGGAACCATTTTTTTGATTTGAACTAAAACGTCTGAAAATGAATTTGGAAAAGTTAATAAATAATTCTGGGAGTACATTTTTTTAAATCAGCTTGCGAACCTTTTAACAAATCAAAAGTAAACCAGAGAATTCAGATTGAAGGGACATCAATATAAAATGATTCAGGTGGTTTGAATAAACGCATACCTTGATTTCTGCGCTCGCTTCAGGCTCAGCTGAGGTGATGTAATTTTTAGTTGTTGATTAGAAATATACTCTTGGTATCATTCAGGTTGCCGTTGGCTGGTTCAGAATGACAGTCGCTGCTGTTTCATATAGAATGAAAGCATTGAAAACGCACAATATATCATGACCGAGCTCGTAACTTATAGCATCAATAACGGCATCGCTACCATCACCATGGATGATGGCAAGTCGAATGTCGCTTCGCCAGACTTTTTAGATCAGTTGAATGCTGCCTTGGATGCGGCTGAGAAAGCCAATGCCATCGTTATTTTAACTGGCCGAGCCGAAGTGTTTTGTGCGGGATTTGATTTGCGGGTGTTGCGCACTGGGGTTAACAATGCTTTCAAAATGTTGATGGGTGGTTTTTGGTTGGTGCATCGCATGATGTCCTATCCACGACCGGTGATTATCGCCTGTAACGGCCATGCCATAGCCCTTGGGGTTTTCATTCTACTCACGGGTGATTATCGTGTGGGTGCTGAGGGTGATTACAAGTTGGTGGCCAATGAGGTTCAAAATGGCTTGACCATGCCGCATTGTGCACTGGCCTTGTGTCAACATCGGGTCAACCCATCACACCTGAGTCGTGCCATGCTGTTGTCTGAAGTATTCACACCACAAGCGGCGATTGAAGCCGGTTTTCTGGATTTAACAGTCAGCCATGATCAGGTCATGCCCACGGCACAAAAACTGGCTGAAAAGTATGCTCAGTTAGATGATACTGCGCATCAAGAAAGTAAGTTGCGTATGCGTCGAAGCTTTTTGCGTCAGTTAAAACGTGCCATTAAGGCCGATCGCCGTGGTTTTGTGCTGCAGGGCGTTAAACGAATGTTTGCCAGTAAAAAATAAAGAGTCGGTTCATTTTTGCAGATTCATTGCGCTTGAATTCACTGCATATCGGCTATAATTGAGCCATAACCTATTAATATAAAGCTATGTTCCTGTTATTTGTTTATGTCTTTTTGGCGTTGTTGTTCTCTTTCTTATGCTCAATTGCTGAAGCGGTGTTGCTGAGCATCACGCCTTCTTATATTGAAAAACTAAAGAAAACCAATCCGCAAAAAGCCGCTCGAGTTAAACGTTTACGTTTTGAAAATGTTGATCGTTCATTGGCTGCCATTCTGACATTGAATACCATTGCACACACGGTGGGTGCAATTGTTGCTGGTGCCAAAGCAACTCATGTTTTTGGTGATGCTTGGATTGGTGTGTTTTCTGGTGTTATAACCATCTTGATCTTGGTGTTCTCTGAAATCATTCCAAAAACCATCGGTGCGGTGTACTGGAAATCTTTGACTGGTTCAGTTGTGACTTTTGTCGATTGGTTGATAAAAGGTTTGTATCCACTGATCTTATTGTCTGAAATGATTACCAAGATGATTTCTAAAGGCAAAAGCCATCATATGTTTAATCGTGATGAGTTCATCGCCATGGCAGGCTTGGGACAGCGCTCAGGTATGATTGATGAGCAGGAATCTCGCATCATCAATAACTTATTCAAATTGAGTTCGGTGAAGGCCAAAGACATCATGACCCCCCGCAGTGTGGTGACCTCATTACCGCAGGATTTACCGGTAGAAGGGGCGCTAGAACTGTTAAAAACAGCCCGTTTTTCGCGCATACCCGTTTACCAAGACAGCATGGATGACAGCGATGGGTTTGTGCTTAAGTCTGATGTGTTGTTGGCACATGCCAATGGCGATGATGTGACATTGAAGGAACTCAAACGTGAAATCAGTGTGGTTATCGAAGAATTGAATTTGACTCAGTTGATGGAGTCCTTGATGGATGATGCCCAGCACATTGCATTGGTGGTCACCGAATATGGCGACATCAGTGGATTGGTGACTTTGGAAGATGTGATTGAAACCTTGATAGGTTTGGAAATTGTAGACGAATTGGATCAAGTCCAAGACATGCAAGCCTATGCCCGCAAACAATGGCTCAAACGTGCCGCCAGTCGTGGCATGGTGGTTGATGAAAATTTACAATCTGATAAGTGACTAAGAAAATTGCTTGCTGATCTGTAATAAGCCTTGTTGACAGCTCTGCCAGTAACTGGAGCCAAATAAATTATAATGATTCAGTTGGTGGTATAAATTAAAAATGGTTCTTTTCACTGCATAATTTTTGCTCTTGGGCTTGGTCGCGAAGTAGGCATCATAAAAAGCGGGCGCGAGGCCACCAAATAACTCTGTCATCGCCAAGTCAGCATCGGCATCGCCACAATACACCGCAGGATCAATCAACCACACATTAGAATAATCAAATAACACGTTTCCAGCCCACAAATCACCGTGTAATAAGCTCGGATAGTCGCAATTTTCATTGAGAAATTGAGCCAGTTGGGCAGAGGTAGAATTGTATTCGTGCAAAAAAACCGTTCTTTTTGAACTTGATTGGATGCGTTGGATTTGAAATAACAAACGGTGCTGACAGAAAAACTGACCCCAGTTATCACAGATTTCGTTAGGTTGTGGACTCAAGCCGATGTAGTTGTCTTCATTATGGCCATGGTGTGGCTGTTGAATTAGGTGCAGTTGTGCCAGCGCCTGACCCAATTGATACCACTGCGACGGGGCTGCTGTAGATTGTTGGATTTTTTGTAACGTCAATGCTTGTTCATTGACTTGCAAAACCTGCGGTATTTTCAGCTTGATGTTGTGTTTTTTTAGCTCGTTTTTGAGCAATGCCAAACCATTAGCTTCCTTTATTAAGGCATCGTCAAATGTTGTGTTGTTGTGTTTGGTGAATGTCATGTTTTAATTGGCTTGTCCATTCATTAGGCATCATACGCTGTTGGCTTTCACTGGGGTTTTAATATTTTAACAAAGCAAAACGAGATTCAGTGGGGTTTCTGTTCTTGAGGTCGTTAGTATTTACGCCTGCGGAAGCTTAAAATGATTTAACGGCTTGATTAAATCATATTCATAACCATTTAATTACTTATCCACCGAAATAAACCACAATATACTATGCGCGATTACATTAATTTCTATATAGATGGCCAATGGGTCACACCTCAAGATCGAGAAAAACTTGAGGTAATCAACCCGGCAACTGAACAAGTGGCTGGTCAAATATCAATGGGTACAGCTGCCGATGTTGATGCGGCTGTGGCCGCGGCCAAACAGGCATTCATCAGTTTCTCGCAATTCACGCAACAAGAACGTTTGGAATTATTAGAGGCCATTTGCGCCGCCTACAAAAGTAAATCCGCAGACATCGCGGCGGCCATCACTGAAGAAATGGGCGCACCAAAGTGGCTCAGTGAGTCCAACCAAGCCGCATCGGGTTACATGCATTTTAAGTCAGCCATGCAAGTACTGAAAGACTACGAGTTTGAGTTCAAACAAGACAGCACCACGATTCGCAAAGAACCAGTTGGAGTATGTGGTTTTATCACACCATGGAATTGGCCAGTGAATCAAATTGGTTGTAAGTTGGCACCGGCTTTAGCAACTGGTTGTACTGTGGTCTGGAAGCCATCTGAAGTGGCGCCACTTTCAGCCTATCTTTTGATGCAGGTATTGCATGAGGCGGGTGTGCCGCCTGGGGTGGTCAATATGATCAATGGTGATGGTCCTGCAGTGGGCTCAGCCATCTCCGCACACCCAGACATACAAATGGTCTCATTCACCGGTTCGACCCGGGCAGGTACAGCAGTGGCTCAAGATGCTGCGCCCACAATAAAACGTGTGACACAAGAATTAGGCGGCAAGTCACCAAACATTATATTAGCCGATTTGTCTGCGGAGGCATTCGCTAAGGCTGTGAGTGGTGGGGTCAAAACCATGTGTGTGAATTCTGGTCAAAATTGTAACGCACCCTCGCGCATGTTGGTGCCTGAAGAGCGCCTGGCTGAAGCAGAGGAGGTCATTAAAAATACTTTAAGTAAAGTATCGGTTGGTGCGCCCAACGATGAAGGTGTTTTTGCCGGTCCGGTTGTTTCAGAGGTCCAGTGGCAAAAAATCCAAGACCTGATCCAAGCGGGTATTGATGAGGGCGCTGAATTGTTAGTTGGTGGTGTAGGCAAACCTGAAGGACTAGAGCAAGGCTATTACGTTAAGCCAACGGTCTTCTCGCGAGTTAATAATGACATGAAAATAGCCAGAGAAGAGATTTTTGGACCGGTGTTGTGCTTGTTGAGTTACCAAGATGAGGCTGAAGCCATCGCCATCGCCAATGACACTGATTATGGTTTGTCTGGCTATGTTTCAGGTGCAGACGCACAACATGTTAATGCTGTTGCTAAACAAATCAGAGCTGGCATGATACACATCAACGGCGCCCAAATGGACCGCACTGCACCTTTTGGAGGTTACAAACATTCTGGCAATGGTCGCGAAAGGGGGCCGCAGGGTTTTGATGAGTTCTTAGAAACCAAAGCCATGTTGGGTATGCAATGAAATTAGCCCAAATAATCCTCAGCAACATGCCGAATAAGGCCAATCCTTTGAGTTGGATACCGTTTATTTTGGTTTTGATCATCATCATTCCGATTTTGATCATCTTACTGTTGCTGTTGCCTGTTATTTTAATCATCAACATGTTGAAGTTAAAATTTTTCCCGAATAAGAATCCAAAGACATTCATCACGCCATTTGGCTTTGCTGCCTATTCACAAGTTAACAGGACCGTAATGAATTACCCTTGGCACGACATAGAAAAAGTCGAAGTGTGGTCTGAGCAAGGTGAGGAGGTCCCAGTGGTGGTGATGAAATCAGGTGAAACAGTTAAACTCAAAGACGTTTCAATTGAGCAAATCAAAGCACTTTGTCAACAACACCAAGTGACCTTTTATCCAGAGGTGGTTATTGTTCAAGACGTTTGATTCGACATGCAAAGGGTTTGCCGCAGAAATTTTGAAATTCAGACAAGTAAATTTCATCGTTTTTTCATATTTTTTTCAGGATAAAAAACATCGCATGGGACACAATTGATGACTTTTTAGGTAATCAAAAATGTCTGAAAATAAAGAGGTGATACATGTTGTTGCTGGAGAGAAAGTTGAAATTTACTGTCGCAGGTTCAGTGGTTTGCCCTTAACGATTGAGTTTGGCGCATCAGCCAAAAACTGCAACAAATCCTACGGTCACATTGAAATCGAAAGTTTTGGGTTGATGTTGAACCAACCCAACAGAACCATAGCACTTGATGCATACAATTCAATCAAGGTGGGTTTTTGGGACACCTTCTTCAGGGTGCTTGTCAAAGCCGAATGTGACCTTGAAGTGACCCTTCCCCAACCACAAAGAGCCGCGGGTATGAATAAATTTATGGTTTTGGCTTTTTCTGTGGTTGTTTTCTCAGCGATCATTTTTGTCATGATTTGACGGTGGCCGATTTATGTGAATTAAGAGTCAATGCGGCCTGAGCGCCCAAAGTCGACTGACAACTTGTTACAGTTGGATATGATTTGTGGTTGAATAGAAACAGTTGGGCTTGATTTATGTCCAATAATGTACCTTTTTTAATCAAACCTTTGAAAACACTTGGCAGCTTTTGCATCTGAAGTTAGCATGATACCTAACTACTCATTGACCCACATAAAGAAATGATACTTGTTCGCACCATGCCGTTATTAATGCTTGTTTTTGTCTTGATGGGCTCAACCAATATGGCGTTTGGATCAGACCAAGGCAGTGTTTCATTTGAACGTGAACAATGCACCGCATTAGAGGATGATAAGCCTGCTGATGCCATAGCTTTGGCACAACAACAACTGGAATCACTGGATCAGCGTATCAAGCCAATAGATTATGCCCATTTTCTCGGTTGTATGGGTTGGGCTTACGCCGCCACTGATTCAATTCAAGCTGCCAAAAAGACAGCGTTCGATTTATTCACCCTGATCAGTCAACAACCAAAATCAACAGAAAGCATCAAATTAACCAGACGAGCGGGTGCCATCTATCACCGCATCGGTGAAAGAATCAGTGCGGTAGAAATCTACCAAGAAGCCATGAATCAAGCCACCGCCCTCGATATCGTTCCAGAACAAATTCCTTTGTTGATTAATTTAGGGGTGTTGAACTCAGAGATAGAAAATCATGAAACAGCGATTGATAATTATTACACCGCGCTGGATTTGATGGAAGCGAATGATGACTTCAGATACCAACCGCCGGTTTTATTTAATTTAGCCAACACCTTACGTGGTCAGAATCGTCACAGTGAAGCTTTGAAGATATACAGCATGACCGAAGCTTTGATCACTGAACAATGGCCAAAAAGTCGGGCGGCTCAAATTTATTTCGGCATTGGTGCATCATATCAGGAAGTTGAAAATTATGAAAAAGCCATCGAATACGTAGATAAAGCGATTGAGTTAATTGAGCCTGAAACCGATGAATCGGTGTTCAACTATGTGATTCAAATCACTGAAGCCAATTTAGATTTAAGTGTCAATCCGGATGCGAATTACATTGATTTGGCCGACCAAGCATACGCTTTTTTCAATCAAGCTGAAAACAGCAAAGCGCTGTTGGGTGTCAATCATCCACTGGGTTCATTGGCCATGTTGTACGAAAGGTTAAATCAGCCAGAGAAAGCTCTGGCCGTTTATAAGAAACACCGTACACTGTTGAATGAATTTCAAAAAACATTCAATAAAGATTACATGGCGCAAATGCAGAATCAACTCAGCGACAGTCAAAAACGTGAACAGTTGGCTCTGCAAAACAGTGCGCAAATAAAAAACCAACTGGCCATCGAAGCGAGCGAAAATCAACGCCTCATTACAATACTGGTGGTTTCATTTATCATGCTGTTGCTGGTGTTGTTCGTACTCTGGCAGTACATCACCAATCGCAAACTCAAGCAAATGGCAATGACCGATACTTTAACCCAGCTCGGTAACCGCCGTGCTTTGCAAGGGTGGCATATTGAACATAAATTACCAGCGCCTCCGGCGAAACGTTATCTATGGCTGATTGATTTGGATAATTTCAAAACCGTCAATGATGATTATGACCATGATGTTGGTGATACCGCTTTGATAAAAATTGCTGCCTGTTTGGAACAATTTCTGACTCCTGAACGTTATGTCTGTCGCTGGGGCGGCGAGGAGTTTCTGTTGTTAACTGATGACATACCGCCGGAAAAAATAAACCAGTATGCACAATTATTGCTCAATGCCATTGCCAATGTTGAAATCAGTACTGGCATGAATACTTTCTCTTTAACCGCATCAATTGGGATCAGTGAAATTATTGACCTACAAAGACCCACATGGCGCCGTGCGCTTTACAGTGCTGATAAGGCGCTTTACACCGCAAAAGACCGCGGTCGCAATTGTGTGGTTATGGCAACATCACAAAGCTGATGTTACACTGCAAGTTTTTGCTGACTTGCATAGATGTCTGATTACCCTCACCGAGAAATCTCCCAGGCAGAGTTGATTATTTTATTGGCTTTGATGACTTCATTGGGTGCTTTGACCATTGACTTGCAGTTACCTGCCATGCCCATGATAGCCAGTGATTTTGGTTTGGCCCCTGGGAATGAACAACAATGGATGATCACTGCCTACATGTTAGGGTTTGCTGTGGCGCAATTGTTTTACGGGCCTGTGTCAGACAGTGTTGGACGAAAACCGGTGTTGTTGTTCGGCTTGGCCGTTTATATCATCGCCTCGGTGGCTTGTTTGTTGGCTGACTCATTCAGTCTGTTTTTGGCTGCACGAGCCGTGCAAGGGGTTGGAGCAGCGGCGGCCAGAATCATGGTCAATGCCATCACTCGGGATCATTTTGCTGGCAATGAGATGGCAAGAGTGACTTCATTGGTGATGATGATTTTCATCATGGTGCCTGTATTTGCCCCCAGTTTAGGTGCGCTGTTATTGCATTTTGGTCCTTGGCAATTCATTATCTATACCTACCTTGGCTTTGGTTTGTTATTAGCGGTTTGGGTGATGGTTAGATTGCCAGAATCATTGGCCAGCGGTCAACGCAGACCATTCAGGATCAATCACATATGGGCCAGCTTTAAAGCGGTTTTGGCCGAGCCTGTTTCCATGGTATTTGCGGTCATCAGTGGACTGGTCTTCAGTGGCTTCATGGCTTATCTGAATGGTTCGGAACAAATATTCAGTCAAATGTATGATGCCAAAGATAAGTTCCCCCAAATATTTGGTGGCATTGCTCTGTTTTTTGGCTTGGCGGCATTTATCAATGCCAAAATAGTGATGCGTTTTGGCGTCTATCAGGTGACTTTTTGGGCCATGTCATTGTTGTTGCTAGGCAACATAATGGGTTTGATACTGGCCGGATATTTTGCTGGGTTACCACCGTTCTTTGCGCTGGTCATATACCTGGGGTTCATTAATGTTTGTATTGGGCTTATTTATGGCAACTTAATTGCCATAGCGATGTTACCCCTTGGTAATCATGCAGGCATGGGCGCTTCAGTCATTGGCGTCGTATCGGCATTGATAGCGGCGATTTTAGGTATAGTGATTTCGCAGCAAATCAGTACCACATTGTATGCCATCGTTCTGGGCTTTTTAGGTTCGTCTTTTTGTGCTTTTTTATTGTTATACATTTGGCGCAAAAGGGTAATCGAAGCCATCAACTGATTTTTTTGGTTTTTTTTAAACCACACTCCACCTATAAATTTGTCAGCCAGGTGCTTCATTGAACATGGCCTTAACCATTGATTTTTTACTCATGGTCAGCATTTTAATGGCTTCTTTTTCAGCCAATGGATGACTTAAGTAAAAGCCTTGGAAACCATCAACTTTCAGTTCTTCAAGCTGGTTAAATTGGGTTTGATTTTCAATCCCTTCGATCACCACTTTTTTATTCAGGTCATGACACAGTGGAATCAAAGCCTGGAGAATTTTGTGATTGAGGTGATGGTTACTCTGATCAGAAACAAAAGTGCGGTCAAATTTAATCACATCAGCTGGAAACGAGCGCAAGTAATTTAATGATGAGTAACCAGTACCAAAATCATCAATAGCTATCTCCATACCTAATTCACGCAACTCATTCAATGTGTTGGTACCAATGGCTATGTTTTGCATCAAAGTGTTTTCGGTGATTTCAACGGTGATGTGCTGTGGTGTTAATTGGTGGCGCAGGGAACATTGCTTGATGTGTTCAGTGATGCTGCCATCCTGAATGGTTTCTGCCGAAAGGTTGATGTTTATTTTCGCCGCATCGGTATTTACTTTGCGCCAAGCTTTGGCTTGTTTGAAAGCTTCGTCAACAACCCAATAATCCAACTGAATCATCATTCTCATTTGTTGTAACATGGATAAAAACGCCCCAGGTAACAACAGGCCTCTGCTGGGGTGTTGCCACCTGATCAGTGCTTCGAAACACATGATTCGATTCTTGCTTGACCAAATCGGTTGATAATACAGTTCAAACTGATTATTTTTAAAAGCGCTCCTTAAATCATTCTCAAAATTGATGTTGCTGTTTTGCGGAGACTTCATTTCTGAATTGAATGCCAAAGATTGCTTGCCGCCTCTTTGTTTGGCAAACATCAAGGCCAAGTTGGCTTGGTTGAATGCCTGCTCATGATCAGAGGTGTTACTAAGTTCAGTGACGCCTGCACTCACTTCTAAGTGAAAGGTTTGACCGCTTAATTTAAAAGGACGAGAAAGTTTTTGTCGTATTTTTTCTGCCTTTTTAATTTCGTTTTTTTCATTTCCATTCATCATCAGTACGAACACATCACCATAAATACGACCGTAAAATGGTTTCCCTCGGCACAACATATCAATTCTTTTGGCCAAAGCGATCAACAGTTGATCGCCTTTTTTAAATCCTTCACCATCATTGAACCTGGCCATTTTGTCAACACCAAAAAGTACCAGTGTCATGGGTTCATTCGATTGTGCTACCAGCGACCATTGTTGCAAAAATTGTTGTAATGCTGGTTGATTAGGTAAGCCGGTCAGCGCATCAGACAGATTCAGGTGTTTCAGTTGGTCTGCAGTTTTTTTGCTTTTGATTCGTTCAACTTCCAATAACCAAACAACTAAGCCAACGCCAATGATGGGGTATAAGATTAATTCGAATAAGCCGTGGTAGGGAATCAGGTATAGCAGTAAATCACTGCCATTGAAAAAATAGTTTTCAAAAGTCAGCCAACCCAGAAAAGTCATTTCAAAACCATACACAAAAAAGCCAATGGTGACAATCTTCTTGCCTATGATGGGATTGGGGTCGTTACGCAAGATGTAAATTGCGGTACCCAGACATGCCAAACCTGCGGTGAAATAGCGCAAGCCAATCCTGGTCAAATACCGCAAATCTGCACCGGAGGCATCCCAGTTTTTGAACACAGTGATACAAAATGCGATGAACAAACAGATCATCAGAATTCTGATAAAAGTGAATTTGTTGATGGAGGTGCCTTTTACCAGTGAAATGGTGCCAATGACTAAAAATGCAATTTGCATATAGCCCGCTGTGGTGATTACAAACAAGTTAATCAATCGCCAAGGAGATGAGGGCCCAAAGTCGTTGTCAACCAGCCACAATCCCAAACTTGAACCCAATAGGAAGATGGCTAAACTGAAGAAGCTGTAAGACCAATAAAACAGGTATTTTCGGTGATAAATATGGGCGTAATGCAGTAACAACCAGCCAATCAGCACTGCACTGAATGATTGAAACAGTAGGGTTGCGGTCATTGAATGTTGGCCTGGGTCAGTTGAAGCATGAGTAGATGATATTTAAACGCAGTCAATGCAGATATGTCAACACGGGTTTTTAAATGGCGCAATATATATTCAACCATTGATTAATCTGTTTTTAAGGCATGCATGTGAACGGGTAAATCAACATCAAATGCGGCGGCAGCACAAGCTGCGGTTTTCAAAGGGAAACGACCTTGGCGAAGCATGGACTGCGCGCCTTTTTTTCCACGTATTTCATCCAATGCAGCAAAATGAGTTTGTTGAAAAACTGCTGGTACACCTGCCTGGTTATTGTATGAGGTGGCAATGATGTGATTGGGATTTTTCACCGCCAGCTGGATTAACTTGTGGTAATGACTTTGGGGGATTTTGGGTTGATCACACAGTGCCACCAATACGGCATCAGCTTGATCTTTAGCTTGTTGCATACCCAGTCTCAATGATGAAGCCATACCTTGCTGCCAATTTTCGTTCAACAGCGGCGTTGCTTGTTTTAAAGCTTTGGCAATGTATTCATGTTGGCTGCCTAATACCACAAATAGACCATCAACCATTGGCCACAGGGTCCGCTCAATCCTTTGTAACAAAGTCTGGTTCTCATACATCACCAGTTGTTTCGGTTGGCCCAGCCGGCTGGAGTTGCCAGCAGCAAGGATGAGGCCGTTGATCCTCATGGCTTTAAAAAATATTGTTGTAGTTGCGCAATGATTGAAACAGCAATCTGCTCAGGCATGTGACCACCAATGTCCAAGCCAACCGGTGCCTTGAGGCGATGATTGATTTCATGCAGCGATAAGTTGGCTGCTTTCAATACTTTATCTCTCCGCTGTTGTGGTCCCAGCAAGCCAATCCAAGGCACCTCAGATGCAGCAAAATAATGCATGTATTTGGCATCAAAATCCAAGTTATGGGTCATGATGATGGCGGCATCAAATCTGAGTGGTTTGAGGCTTGTGGTTAATTCCGCTAACGGCACTACAAGGGTGGCGGCCTCATTGAGTGGTGCCAACTGTAGACGCGCCGGACGGTGATCAAGCACCGTGACGTGCCAGAAAAGTTGTTTGGCCATCATGACCAGAGGATAGACGTCAATGCCAGCACCACAAATGACAATGCGCGGTGCTGGTAAGTAATTAAGTGCCTTGGTATGCTGGAGATGTTGGTGAATGTTCGGGTGAGATTCGATCAAACCATCGTTCTGCTTGATGCTGAAGGCCCCGATGGGAAAATGTGCGCTTTTGATGCTGTTGATGGTCAGTGACAGCGGTCTGTCTTGCTCATTTAATGGATTCAAGGCACTGAATGGTAAATAGTCATCTTTGAGTAACTGTAAAACGATTTTCAAATGACCATCACAACCCGCACCCAGGCCGAAAATGGAATCATCGCTCATGTCATAATCAAGTAGCACCGCATTACCATTTGCAAACACGCCCTTGCTGTGCATCGCCACATCAGCTTCCAAACAGCCGCCGCTGATTAAACCATGGGTGCTGCCATCGGCCTCAATTAACATCATGGCACCTGCTTTTTTATAGCTTGAACCGGAGGTGTTGACCAGCGTGGCCAAAACCAATGGTTTTCCAGTCTGTTTTACTCTCGTAAAAATGGGCCACAAGGGTGTGATTTGTTCAAGCATAATGATTCCAACAGAATCAGATGATTATAAAGCGAGATACGATTTCATCGCAATTGATCTGACTGATTGATTAACCCTCAAAGTGACGGTTATTCATCCTTTATCAGGCCTGGCATAGGGGAATGAATCCAAGTGACTCAGTTTATAATAACTGTTGAGTCCGGAAAGGCCGGCGGTTTGGGCTTGTTCTAGATTGATATAACCCTCATCTGACACCAGCTCGTCGGCCAGCGACATCAATTTAATCTCACCAATGACCAATTGCGTACCGTTGCGTTCAATGGGTATGATTTCAGCCAACTGCATACCGATTTTAATCGCAGCTTGTTTGACAAAAGGGGCACTGAAGTCATTGATGTGGTGTGCATCGAAACCACAGCGTTCAAATTCTGAAATGTCTTTCTTGTATTTGGCGGAGGTTTGGTGGGCCTGTTCAACCATGTCCGTGGGTACGTGGTTGATGGTATAAAAATCGGTCTCTAGGATGTTCTCTAGCGTGTGTCTGGGAACCTCGCCAGCTGGTCTGGTGATGAACCCAAGTAAGGCCGGGTTGCTGCCCAAATGCACCACTGAGCTGAAAATGGCCAGGTTTTTATTGCCTTGCTGATCTTGTGTGCCAATCAGGTTCGCTGGTTTGACACCAGTGATTGAATTAACCATATTCAGGCGCACGATGCGGTCCATGTCTTTCAAGTCTTGTTGGGTAATCAGCATAACGACAGTTTGAAACAGAAAATAATATGCTAACCACTGTGGTGTCGTTATGTTGTGGAATTAAGGGTTGAATCTGTATATGCGGTGAAAACACCCTATTCGGATATAAAATCTCAGGAAATTTGGGGTTAAATTTCCTGAGATTTTGAACTGACAGTTTTTGCAGGTTTGATAATTCTCTTCATATGTACAAATAATCCAAAAAGCCGCTGATCAAGACGTGGACTTTGGCCGCGGCTTTGGGGGCGTATTCCAGGGTTTGTTCGTGGCTCAGGCGCACGTCTTCCATGCCAGCGCCGTAGTTGGTGATGATGGAAAGGGCGGCGACTTTCATGTCGTGGTACCGGGCCAATATGGTTTCAGGTACGGTGGACATGCCCACCGCATCGGCGCCCATCATGCGGATGGCGCGAATTTCAGCCGGGGTTTCAAACTGCGGTCCGACCATCCAGGCATAAACCCCTTGGGCCAGATGGATGTTATTTTTTTCAGCCACTTGACGCAGTTGGTAGCGGTATTGGGCATCGTAGGCTTTGCTCATGCTGACAAAGCGGTTGTTGTCGGCCACTCCAAACAGCGGTGACTGGCCAGTGAAATTGATGTAGTCTTTTATCATCATCACCGAACCAGGTGCGGCGTTGAGCAGAGAACCGGCGGCATTGGTCAGAATCAGGGTTTCAACACCCAGTCCTTTGAGGGTCGCAATCACCGGTGCCATGGCACTGGCATCACCTTGTTCGTAAAAGTGAATGCGACCATTGAGGATAATCAGCGGATGACCATTCATTAGCGTCAGCAACACTGAACCGGAATGGCCTGCCACACCGGTTTCAGGAAAGCCGGGGATGTCGCTGTATGAAATTTCAGCCAAAACCTCAGCTTGTTCAGTGACTGTGCCCAAACCTGAACCCAAAATCATGGCCACTTTGGCTGTAAAAGGCTTGGGCAATAAACTTTGAATGCCTTTGATGAAATCAACGGATTTTTGTACCGTGCTTGGCTCGTTCATATTATTCGCCATAAGGAGTCCAAATGTTTTTGACTTGAGTGGCTTGGCGCAGGAAGTTTTGGCCTTGGCCTTGTTTCATCCAGTCCCTGACAGTGGTTTCGGTCCAAGTGCGTTTCAGATTGGTGGCCGATTCGTGTTCAACGGTTTCAGCCAGATCGCCAAAGTGCCACACCGCATCAACATTCATGTGACCGGCCAAAGGTTTGACCAGTTCAGCTTGCTCGCCACTGATTATGTTGACGGTGCCAGCTGGTACGTCTGAAGTGTTCAAAACTTGGTAAAAATCCAAGGCCGGTAATGGATAGGTTTCCGAGGCCGTCATCACCACGCGATTACCCATGGCCATGGCCGGCGCCAGCAATGAAATGAAACTGAGTAAGGGCGCGTCATCTGGACATTGGATACCAATGACACCAATCGGTTCATGCATGGCCATGGCCACGCCGCGCATCGGCACACCATGGACTTGGCCATCGTATTTATCACACCAAGCGGCATAATAATTGATGCGCTGGATGCTGCTCTCTACTTCAAGTTCTGCCTGTTTCTTGCTGTGTCCAAAAGCCTGTAATCGCGCGCTGAACTCTGCGGCGCGGTAGGACAAGTTCTCAGCCATGAAGTACATCACCTGCTGCCTTTGGTAGGCATTCATTTGCGACCAAGCCTTACTGCTCGCAGCGGCCTCAACGGCATTTCTGATGTCTTTGCGGTTTCCCAGACCCACATGGGTGATGATGTCACCGCGATGATCATGCACCGGATAAGTGTAGCCACCATCCGGACGGGTTTGTTTGCCACCTATGTACATTTTAGGGGTTTTATCCATACCCTCAACGGGTGTGAGCTTGGCTTTTGTTTTCGCCTTAGTGGTCATTTTTTTGCTGTTGGCTGTTTTGTCTTGTAAGTATTCATACAAGCCTTCTTTACCGCCTTCACGACCAAAGCCGGATTCTTTGACGCCACCAAAGCCAGCGGCAGCATCGAATTGATTGGTGCAATTGATCCACACCACACCAGCTTGTACCAATGGTGCCAAGTGCATCGCCATGTTGATGTTTTCACTCCAAATACTGGCAGCCAAGCCATAGCGACTGTTGTTTGCCAGAGCCACTGCCTCATCAGGTGTGCGGAAGGTCATTGATACCAGTACAGGGCCAAAGATTTCATCTTGGACCACCTGATCAGAAGGTGATACGTCAGTTAATAAGGTGGGCGGATAAAAGCAGCCGTTTTTCGGTAGTTTTGCATCAGACTGATTCAAGCAAGCGCCGGCATCAACGCCAGCTTGCACTAAGGTAGCGATTTTTTGTTGTTGTCTGGGGTCGATGATGGCGCCCATATCAATAGACTTATCCAACGGGTCCCCGATGCGTAATTTGTGCATGCGAGCTATGAGCTTTTTATGAAAGCGATCAGCCACGGCTTCCTGCACCAAGAGGCGAGAACCGGCACAACAAACCTGCCCTTGGTTGAACCAAATGGCATCGACCACACCTTCTACCGCGGCATCCAAATCGGCATCATTACAGACAATAAAGGCTGATTTACCACCCAGTTCCAGAGACAGTTTTTTACCGCTGCCGGCGGTGGCTTGTCTGATCCAGCGGCCCACAGCAGTGGAACCAGTGAAAGCAATTTTCTTAATACCTGGGTGTTCAACAATCAACTGACCGGTTTTACCGTCACCAGTGACCACATTGACCACGCCTTTTGGCAGGCCTGCTTGTTGGCAAATTTCCGCAAACAACAACGCCGTTAGTGAGGTGAATTCAGCCGGTTTGATCACCACGGTGTTGCCAGTGGCTATGGCTGGGGCAATTTTCCAGGCCAACATCAACAGCGGGAAATTCCATGGAATCACTTGTCCCACCACTCCAATAGCTTGGTGATCTGGCATTTCAGTATCCAGCAGTTGGGCCCAGCCCGCATGGTGGTAAAAATGACGCACTGCCAAAGGCACATCAATATCGCGGGACTCACGGATGGGTTTGCCGTTATCCAGCGTCTCTAACACCGCAAACAAGCGTGCGTTTTTTTGCAGTAAACGCGCGATGGCATACAAGTACTGCGCGCGCTCATGGCCAGAGGTGGCTTGCCATTTGGATTGCGCCTCAGCCGCCGCTTGCACCGCTTTATCCACAGTTTTTTTGTCGGCTTGGGCGACTTTGGCCAGCGCCTTGCCGGTGGCCGGGTTGTTGCTGTCAAAATGACCACCTTTGCGACTTGGGCCTTTGACCCATTCACCACCGATAAAATGGCCGAACTTGTTGTTGTGCTGAGCCAGCCAATCAAGAGCTGTATCAGGTGATTCAGGTGCTTTGCCGTAGTCCATGTTATTGAATATGTCTTTGATGTTCATGATAGTTAACCCATTGCGTGGCGATGAGCCGCTGAATAATGTCCACTGACCTGGTGTTCTAATTGGCGTTCAATGTCACCCAGTAAACTGGATGCACCAAAACGAAACAAGTCGGGTTGAAGCCAATCATTGCCTAATTCTTCTTTCATCATAGATAAATACACCAGGGCTTCTTTGGCTTTACTGATGCCGCCAGCCGGTTTGTAGCCGATTTGATAGCCAGTGCGTTCATGGTATTCGCGTATTTGTCTGATCATGGTGAGTGAAACGGGCAGGGTGGCGTTGACTGATTCTTTACCGGTGGAGGTCTTGATGAAATCAGCGCCGGCCATCATGCACACCATGGAGGCCTTGGCTACATTTCGCAGGGTGCTGATTTCACCGGTGGCTAAAATGGTTTTCATGTGCGCCTCACCACAAGCTTCGCGGTAGGCTTTGACTTCGTCATAAAGGGCTTGCCAGTTCTCCGCAAAGACATGTTTGCGGGTGATGACGATGTCTATTTCGTCGGCACCTGCTTTGACTGACTCCTTGATTTCTTGCACCTTCAAGTGCAAGGGAGATAAGCCGGCAGGGAAACCAGTTGATACCGCGGCCAAATGTATGCCTGTGCCCGCCAGTTCTTTAGCAGCTGTTGCTAACATGTCATGATAGACACAAATTGCACCCGTGGTGATGTGCATGTCAGCGATGCCCAATGCATCAATCAAATCATGGCGCAATGGATGCTTGCCTTTGGCACACAATCGTTTCACCCGCTGTTCGGTGTCATCACCAGCCAGGGTGGTCAGATCAATCAAGGTGATGGCTTTGAGTAACCAAGCCACCTGGTTTTGTTTTTTGACACTGCGTCGCGTACCTAAGGTTGCCGCGCGCCGTTCAATGGCACTTTTATTGAGCTGAATCGATTCAATCCAATCTAAATTCAGCGCCATGCCTGGATTTCTTTTGATAGTCATGTTGGGTATTTTAACCTAATTTATGCAGTTCAATGAATTAAGGGTTTTTGCTGAGTGATTTGATCAGTGTCTGTTGTTCAGGACACAACTCAAAAAGCTGACTTTCCTGTGCTATTTCAAAATCGGCGAACTCGAAGCCCGGCGCCACGGTACAGCCAACCAGCGCAAAACCATTGCTTTCATTGACACTGGCAGCGAACCAATCACCGGCCTTAACCATTTGTTGAAACGCTTGATTCGTTGAGGGTTCATTGCCCAATTGTAAATTATGGTAGTTACCTGCTTGACTGATAACATGGATGGTCAACGCACTGTTACCGGTGTAAAAATGCCACAGTTCATCTTGTTTGATGCGATGGAAAGCGGAAAAGTCAGGCGCTTCGAGTAAGTAATAAATGGCGGTTGAAAAACAGTGGTCTTGCGTGAAGCGTTCAGGTAAATTGCCAGCTGTCATAGATTCTTGACAGCGGTAAGTTTCATTGAAGTAGCCACCCTCTGGGTGTGGCTGCAGCTTAAGCTGCTTGATCCAATACTGGGCAGACTTCATGACAACTGTTCCAGACTCCATCTGGGATAGGCTTTGATTAAGTTGTGGGGTTTGATGTCTTTGTGTTGAAACCGCATGGCCCCAGCCACCGCAATCATGGCGCCGTTGTCGGTGCAGTATTTCATCGATGGAAAAAATGATTTAAAGTGGTGTACTTCACCCATTTGAGCCAAAGTTTCTCGCAACGAAGTGTTGGCGCTGACACCGCCGGAAACCACCAGTTGCTGGTGGCCAGTTTGTTCGATGGCACGCAGGCATTTTTTTGCTAAGGTTTCAATCACTGCCGCTTGAAAGCTGGCAGCCACATCGGCTTGTAGTTGATTTTTTTCAGCATCATTGCTGCACGTAACAATATGTTTTTCCCAAGTCATGCGTGTGGCAGTTTTTAAGCCAGAAAAACTGAAATCCAAACCGGGACGATTGAGCATGGGTCTTGGGAATTTAAAACGTTTTTCATCACCTTGTTCAGCCAGTGCTGCGATGTAACGACCGCCTGGGTAAGGCAAACCCAATAATTTGGCGGTTTTGTCAAAGGCTTCGCCTGCTGCATCATCCAATGTATCGCCGAGGATTTTATAGCTGCCCAGTGCTTGTACATCAACCAACAGCGTGTGCCCACCTGATACCAATAGACATAAAAAAGGGAATTCGGGTTTGTCGTCCTCTAACAAGGGTGCCAATAGATGGCCTTCCATATGGTGTACCTCTACAGCTGGTTTATCCAATGCCCAAGCAATGGATTTACCGACACATGCACCCACCAAAAGTGCACCCACCAAGCCCGGTCCTGCGGTGTAGGCCACAGCATCAAGGTCTTTTAAAGTCAATCCAGCCTCGTCACAGGTTTGTTGAATCAAGGGCACAATTTTACGCACATGATCACGTGAAGCCAGTTCTGGTACCACACCACCATATTGGGCGTGTAGTTCAATTTGACTGTATAGTTGGTCGGCAATTAAGCCAGCTTTGGTGTCATAAATGGCAATGCCAGTTTCATCACAAGAAGATTCTATGCCAAGTATTTTCAAGACTTTTCCCAGTAAGTCACCACTTCATCCAGTTCTGGACGCTGGCGATCAGCTGGTTTTTCATCGCAGCTACCGATGTATAAGTATCCTGCAATGAACTCATCATCGGACAAACCAACTGCTTTCAATGCTGCTTTATCCAGGCATGACCAGCCAGTGACCCATTGGCTGACATAGCCCAGTGATGCAGCGGCGATGTTGATGTTTTGGCACACCGCACCAGCAGATAAGATTTGTTCTTCTATTGGAGTTTTGTGTTCAACTGGAGAGGCCACCACCGCAATCACCAAAGGTGCGCGCATAAAGCATTGTTTTTCAATGTCGACCTGAATTTCCTTCATGGCCTCTTTCTGCGCTTTTACTTGGGCCAATGTTTCACCAAAGACTCGGCGTGCATCGCCTTGTAATACCAACAAGCGCCAAGGTTTTAGTTTGCGGTGGTCAGGTACCCGCGTAGCGATGGTAAGGATGGTTTCAAGGTCATCGGATGAGGGACCGGGTTCGGTCATATTTTTGATCAGCACCGAACGGCGATTGAGCATAAATTGAGTGATGGCGTGGTTATTTTCTTGGGTCATGAGATAAACGATGTTCTATAAGCAGTTGTTTGCAGGTATTATAAGGTATGAGGCTGATGCGATGAAACCCATCGTTTGAAAGCCAACAGCAAAATAATTTGAAAGCAAATACCATGAAAACAAAAACTAGTAGCTGCCAATGTGGCCATGTTCAATTTGACGTCAATACAAAGCCCAGATTGAGAATGCTTTGTCACTGCACCATCTGCCAAAAATTCAATCAAGCCAGTCATGCGGATGTTTTGGTGTTCAATACCCGTGATATCACCACTCCCAGCAGTGATTATGTGGTTTTTAAAACATACAAAGCACCGCCTAATGTCAAGCGCGGCAGTTGCGTTAAATGTGGCCAGGCAGCCATTGAGACATTCAGTTTTCCTTTGCTGCCAAAATTAACCATGGTGCCTGCAGCCATGTTTGCAGCCGATGCTGATTTACCAGATCCTGATGCACATATGTTTTATGACAAACGAGTGGCTGATGTTGATGATGAGCTGCCCAAGCACCAGGGGTTTATTAAAAGTCAGTTGGCCTTTTTTAAACACCTGTGGTTTTAAACGAGTTGATTTAATCAGTATTTAGTTTTATCAATTTTATCAGCCCATGCTTGAAACACAGCAATGGCCTCATTTTGGGCGATTTGTTGAAACGGAATGGTTCTTGCATGTATGGGTGCATCGATTTCATCGTAAATGAATTGATCATCAAAGGCGATGGCCGCTGCATCGACTTTGTCACAGCCATAGTAAACGGCTTCAGGGCGGGCCCAATAAATCGCGCCCAAGCACATTGGGCAGGGTTCACAAGAGGTGTAAATCACACAGCCCTCAAGTTGGAATGAACCGAGTTGTTCACAGGCAATTCGAATGGCGGTCACTTCGGCATGCGCGGTTGGGTCGTTGGTTGAAGTGACTTTGTTCCAACCCTCTGCAATGATTTCGTTGTCTTTGACAATCACACAACCAAAAGGTCCACCGGCGCCGCTTTCCATGCCGCTGCGAGCCAGATCTATGGCTCGCTGCATGTATGTTTCGTGTTTGTTATCCATGCTGGCTATTGTAAAACAAAAACCAGTTTTAGCTGCTTATTTGTTGTTGTTCTCTGGCCAAATTCTTCGCCACTGTTTCAGGTGAACTGGTGTTTCGGGCCAATAAGCTGTAGGCAACAGGTACGATAAATAGAGTGAATAGGGTGGCGGCCACCACGCCAAAGAGAATCACCGTACCGATAACCACACGGGTTTCAGCGCCAGCACCACTGGCTATCAGCAGTGGAATCGAGCCGGCGATGGTGGTCAAGCCAGTCATCACGATGGGTCTGAATCTGACTTTTGATGCCATCAAAGTGGCGCGGTTAAAGTTGTATCCCATGTCGCGGATTTGGTTGGCAAATTCAACAATCAAAATACCATTTTTGGTGGCCAGACCAATTAATATGATCAGGCCAATTTGCGAATAAATATTAATCGAGCCACCCATTAAAAATAGGCCCAGTAAACCGCCGCCCATGGCCAAAGGCACAGTGAACATGATGACGAAGGGGTGCACATAACTTTCGAATTGAGCCGCCAATACCAAGAATACCACCAACAAGCCCAAGGCAAATACGAAAATGATTGAATTGCCTGATTCGATGAAATCTCGGGTTTGGCCTTTGTAATCGGTGATGGCATAGTCAGGTAAATGGTCATCTACCAACTGTTCTAAGTGTTGCAAGGCATCACCCAAAGCCAAATCATCGGTTAAGTTGGCCTCTAGGGTGATGGAGCGTACGCGGTTGTAACGGGTGAGGTTATCCGCTGCACCGTACTCTTTGATGCTGATAAAACTGGACAGTGGAATCAATTCACCAGAGCGTTGTGAGCGCACATAAATGTTTTCAATGTCACTGAAGTTGTTTTGTTGTTCACGTTCACCTTCCATGATCACATCGTACTCTTCACCATTTTCAATGTAGGTGGTGACGTTGCGTCCTGAGAGCATGGTTTGTAGGGTGCGGCCTATTTCATTGATGCGCACGCCTAGATCGGCGGCGGCATCGTAATCTACATCGAAATCAATTTGTGGTCTGGTTTCTTTGTAGCCACTGTCCAGGCCGGTGAAGCCGGGGTTGTTTTGATTAATCTTGTCAAAGATGATGTCACGCCATTCTGCCAACTCGGCATAATCGGCTCCGCCCAAAACAAATTGAATGGGTTTGCCGGTGCCGCCGCCCAAGCCCTGACGCATGATGGGGAAGGCCCGCACGCCGGGTAAATCAGACAGGCCTTCGCGCACTTCATTCATCACAGTAAAGGCCGAACGCCTTTCATCCCATGGGTTCATGATGGCGATGATGATGCCTGAGTTAAAGGATGAAATGTTACCAAAAGAACGTGGTGATCGCACCAACAGCCGCCTGAGTTCGCCATTGTCGATGTACTTCATCATGCGACCTTCGATTTCGGTCATGTACTCTTCCATGTACTCGTAAGTGGCACCCTCAGGTCCATTGACGCTGACAAAGAATGCACCACGATCTTCTTTGGGGGTGAACTCTTGGTTGATTTTAGGGTATAAAAACGCCGTGCCAGCAATCAACACAAAGAAAAGGATGACAGTGGTTATCGGTTTGCGCATGGCCTTAACCAGTAACTTGACGTATTTATCGCGGGTTGATTTGATGATGCTGTTGGTGGCTTTGAGGATTTTACCTGGGTTGTTATTGGGTTTGAGTAATTTCGAGGCCAGCATGGGTGACAGCGTCAGTGCCACCAGCGATGAAAAAGTTACGGCTGCAGCTATCGTCAGTGAGAACTCTGTAAACAACCTACCAATGTCGCCTTGTAGGAAAGTAATGGGGACGAACACTGCCACCAGCACCAAAGTGGTTGCAACCACGGCAAAACCCACTTGTCTGGCACCGCGATAAGCAGCCACCAGCGGCGTTTCACCTTTTTCTTGCATGCGCCTGACAATGTTTTCTAACATCACAATGGCATCATCGACCACCAAACCGATGGCCAACACCAGGGCCAGTAGGGTCAATAAGTTGATCGAAAATCCCAAAGCATTAATAACAATGAATGTAGCAATGATTGAAACTGGCACCGTCACCGCTGGAATCAGCATGGCGCGCCAGTTACCTAAAAACATGAAGATGACAAAAACCACAAACCCGATGGCCACAAACAAAGTAAAGTAGACTTCTTTGATGGCCTCTTCTATGAAAATGGATGCATCATAACTTTGTTCAATCGACATACCTTCAGGTAGGTTTTGATTGAGCTTGGCGGTTAAAGCTTTGACCGCGCGGGCCACTTCAATGCTGTTGGCGGTGGATTGTTTCACCACCCCAATGCCCACCATGGGAACGCCATTACCGCGGAATAGAGTGCGGTCTTCAACCAAGCCCAGCTCGACCCGAGCCACATCGCCTAACCTGACCAAATAGCCGTTGTCGCCCTCAGCCAATACCAAGCTGGTAAAATCCTCTGGGGTATTGAAATTACGGCTGATACGCGCTTTGAACAGACGTTGGTCGGATTCAATACTACCAGCCGGTAGTTCGATGTTTTCTGCGCGTAAGGCCTGCTCTACATCGGCCACACTCAAATTTCTGGCGGCCAATGACATGCGGTCTAACCAAATTCGCATGGCATAACTTAATCCGCCACCGACCCTGACCCGCGCCACGCCATCTAAAGTTGAATATTGATCAACCAAATAGCGATCGGCATAGTCAGTGATTTCAGGCACTGACAATTCGCTGCTGGCCAAGTTTTGCCAAATAACAATGTCATTGCTGCTGTCAACTTTTTGTACTTCTGGTGGCTCGGCTTCCTCTGGCAAGTTGTCTTGCACACCAGCGATGCGGTCTCGTACGTCATTGGCAGCGGCATCGATGTCACGATTGATTGAAAACTCGATGGTGACATTGGATTCACCATCACTGGATGAAGACTCGATGAATTCAATGCCCTCGATGCCTGAAATGCGTTCTTCAATGATTTCAGTCACCCGGGTTTCAACCACATTGGCTGGGGCGCCGGGGTAGTTGACTTCGACAGTCACCACCGGTGGGTCGATGTCTGGGTACTCACGCAGTGATAAGCGTTCAAAAGCCACCAAACCAAATGCAATCAGCAGCAATGAAATGACTGAAGCGAATACCGGCCGCTTAACCGAAACATCAGAAATGATCATGGTTTATGTGTCTTTTTCGGTGCGATTTGATCTTTGGGCCAACAATTCCGATAATGTTTCATTGCCTTTTTTCTGCGCAATGACTTCAACAGCGCTGCCGTTTTGTATCCTCAATGTGCCATGGATAATCACTTCGTCACCTGCTGATATGCCGCTGAGTACTTCAATTTTGCCGTTGTAACGGTTGCCCGGTTTGATTGGGGTTTGTCTGACAATGCTTTTACCATTGGTGTGATCCACCACAAACACAGTTTGAGTGGTACCAGCTGAGGTCACAGCTTCTTCTGGAATCAGCAATGACTGGCGTGGTTGGGTCAATAATTTAATTCGCATCAATTGGCCTGGTTTTAAAAGGTCATCATCATTGGGTACGATGGCGCGAACTTGAACTGATCGTGTGTTGGGGTTGATGCGGCTGTCAATGTGGGCAATTTCACCAATAAACTCGCGATCCGGATAAGCTTGAGTGCTGGCATCGATTTTGATGCCTTTTTGCAGGGCTGCTAAGTGACGTTCTGGTACTGAAAAATCCATTTTCATGATTTGGGTGTCATCCAAGGTAGCTAACACAGTGCCGGGTTGTGCCAAGGTGCCCACACTGATGTCTAATAACCCCATCACGCCATCAAATGGTGCGGTGATGCGCCGTTTATCGATTTGTGATTGGATGCCTTTTATTCTGGCCTCAGAAACACTGACAATGCTTTTTTGATTATCCAGGGCACTTTTAGAGGTGGCATTCTGTGCTGCCAGTGGTTGCAGACGCTTAACTTGTCTTTTCGCTTCGCCTAATCGGGCTTGTTCTTCTTGTAACAGTGCATCCTCGTCAGAGGTATCCATTGAAATCAGTAAATCACCTTTTTCGACGGTTTGACCGTCGGAAAAATGCACTTCGGTTACCAGTTCAGTGACTGTTGGGGTGATGGAGATGCTGTCGTTGGCTTTTAGTGTACCCAAAGCTTCGACAACATTGGCAAAATCTTCAAGCCCTGCCGATGCGGTAATCACTGGTACCAAGTTATCTGAATTGTTTTGTGCTGTTGACAGTCCTGAGCTGAGCAAGACCCACACCATGCCAATTATTTTCAATGCTTTCATGTTTTATCAACTGTCTGAGATTCACGAAGTGTAGTTACAGGGATGTGGTTAAGAGGTGAATAATCACAAATAGTTTGATTGTTTTTATGAAATGTTTTATTCGGAAAAATTGAAACAACAAAACCTTAACGTTTTGGCTATAATAATGAATGATTAAAAAGAGTGGGATTATATGACAATAACAATTGGCTTTTTAAAAGAGCGCAATGACGATGAAAAGCGGGTGGCATTGGTGCCAGAAACCGCAGAAAAAATTCTCAAATTGGGTTGGCAGATTTTGTTTGAACCTGATGCAGGTGAATCAGCTGGATTCCCTAACGAAGCTTATCCTGAGATGTGTCAAATGGCCAAAAAACGCAGCGATGTGCTTAACGCGGCAGATATTCTGGTGGGTGTAGATGCGTTATCAAACGAGGACATGGAAGATTTAAAAAATAATTCTGTGGTTGTTGGAATGGTTTCCCCCTACCAAGATCAAGCACGTTTTACACAGGCCGCTGAAAAAGATGTCACAGTGTTCTCGATGGAACTGATTCCCAGAACCACCCGTGCTCAAGCGATGGATGTATTATCGTCTCAAGCTTCAGTGGCGGGCTATAAAGCAGTTCTGTTAGCGGCATCTGAAGCCCCCCGATTTTTCCCCATGCTGACCACCGCAGCAGGTACCATTAGGCCCGCTTCGGTGTTGGTGATTGGTGCAGGTGTTGCGGGCTTACAAGCGATGGCAACAGCCAGACGATTGGGTGCCAATGTCACAGGTTACGATGTCAGGCCAGAAACAGTAGAACAAGTTAAGTCGCTGGGTGCTAAATTTTTAGATTTGGGTGTGGAGGCCGTTGGTGAGGGAGGCTATGCCCGTGCCCTGACTGATGAAGAAAAACAAACCCAACAACAAAACTTGGCAAAACACCTAACTTCAGTGGATGTGTTAATTACCACGGCAGCTGTACCTGGTAGGCCCGCCCCACGCATCATCACTGCTCAGATGGTCAATGACATGAAGCCAGGCAGTGTGATTGTTGATTTGGGCGCTGAAGGGGGTGGTAACTGCGAACCCACTGAAGCAGGTGTGACCAAGGTGGTTAACAACGTCAAAGTAATTGGACCCAAGAATTTATCTGCTACAGTGCCCTTACATGCCAGTGAGATGTATTCACGCAATGTGTGGAACTTATTGTCATTGATGCATGCTGAGGGTGAATTTAAATTAGACTGGGAAGATGATATTTTAGCAGGCTGCGTGGTCACTAAAGGTGGTGAAGTGGTTCATCCAGCAGTGGTTGGAGAAAAAGGTGGAGAACAATCATGATTGACGGTTTTATAGCTTTGTATATATTCGCTCTGGCAGCGATTTTGGGGTTTGAAATCATTTCAAAAGTACCGGTGGTATTACATACGCCTCTGATGTCTGGATCAAACTTCATTCACGGCATTGTTCTGGTGGGAGCGATGATTGCTTTGGGCCATGCCGACACCACTTTGGAAAAAGTCTTCGGTTTCATTGCGGTATTCTTAGGTGCTGGTAATGCAGCTGGTGGTTATGTGGTCACCGAACGGATGCTTGAGATGTTCAAACCCAGAGTGAAGAAGCAGGCTGATGAGGGAGATAAATAATGGAATTCATCAATGAATATTTACCTTATGTCATTAAAAGCTCATATTTCTTAGCTGCCATCTTATTCATCACTGGTTTGCGACGCATGAGTGCGCCAGGGACTGCTCGGGGCGGTATTGTTTGGGCTGGTTGGGGCATGTTGATAGCGACAATTGCCACCTTCCTGTTACCTGATATGCACAACATGGTGTTGATCATTGCGGCACTGGTATCATCCACGGTACTGGCTTGGATCAGTGGCAAAAAAGTAGCCATGACCGATATGCCGCAAATGGTGGCACTTTATAACGGTATGGGTGGTGGCTCTGCTGCCTTCATTGGTGCCATGGCCTTATTCAATGCCGTTGATCATTTGGGTGGCTGTCAGGCAGGAATCATTGTCGATACCCCGACCACACATGATTGTCTGGCTGGTGTCAGTATGATATTTGCCATAGTGGGTGTCTACATTGGTGCCATATCTTTAAGTGGTTCCTTGGTGGCATTTGCAAAACTGCAAGGTTGGCTTGATCGAAGGTTCACCTTCCCAGGGCAAAACTTTTTCAACGGCATAGTGGGTATTGGTACCTTATTATTGGGCCTTTACCTGACGCAAGATTTGAATCCAAACTACATCTGGATTTTCTTTGGCTTGTCTTTGCTACTTGGCCTATTAATGACGTTACCCATTGGTGGTGCCGACATGCCAGTGGTGATTTCTTTGTACAACGCATTCACCGGCTTGGCGGTTTCATTCGAGGGCTTTGTGCTACAAAACGAAGCGATGATCATCGCCGGTATGTTGGTCGGTGCGGCGGGTACCATGCTTACCCAACACATGGCCAAAGCGATGAATCGCTCCTTGGGTTCAGTGTTGTTCGGTTCCATGGGTGGTTCTGGTGGCGCAGCGATTGATGGTGAGATGAAGGAGATTGAGGCCCAAGATGCAGCCATTCAAATGGCCTTCGCCGATCGTGTCATCGTGATCCCAGGTTACGGTTTGGCCGTGGCGCAAGCCCAGCACAAGTTGTGGGAAATGACTCAACTGTTGTTAGACCGTGGTGTTGATGTGAAATTTGCCATACACCCTGTAGCAGGGCGCATGCCCGGTCACATGAACGTGCTGCTGGCTGAGGCCGGTGTACCTTATGACTTGATTGAGGACATGGAGGACATCAATTCTCAGTTCCCACAAACCGATGTGGCCTTGGTGATTGGCGCCAATGATGTGGTCAATCCAGTGGCCAAGACCGATCCGGAAAGTCCGATTTATGGCATGCCTGTTTTAAATGTCGATGAAGCGAAAAACTCCATCGTAATCAAACGCGGTAAAGGCACCGGTTTTGCGGGTATTCAAAACGCTTTGTTTTTCGCTGAGAACAATAAAATGCTGTATGGAGATGCCCAAGATGCGATTGCCAAGTTGGTTTCTGGCTTGAAGGCTCTGTAGGCTGAACCGAACCAGTCACTGAAAAGCCCTGCATGTCGGGGCTTTTTTATGTGAAGTGGCATAATTTTTTAATGCAAGTTTTAACTACAACCAATCAGCTTGGTTCATCCCAAATTAAACTCTATCCTGAAAACATGTTGGTTGTTGAGGTGCAGGTAATCTAAGGTGGCGTGGTTGTCGTGACACAGTTGTCGACAAATGTGTAAGCCCAGTCCGGTGCCGCGGTTGTGGGTGGTGAAAAAGGGCTCAAATAAATTTTTGATTTTCTTGGCATCAAATGCTTCACCATTGTTGCGGAATTCAATAGTTTGTTCTCTGACAATGATTTGGAGTTCGTTATCAATGCCGTGCTTGATGGCATTCGAGGCCAGATTCCAAACCACTTGTTTGAAATGATCTGGATCAAATTCGATGGTTTTATTATTGGCGCCAATCAATTGTATTTGTTGGCTGTTGGCCAAGCCTTGGTCGATGAGTTGCTTTTTGGTCAGTGACAGGTAGTCTGCAATGTCCAATGTTTCAGGTTCTGCTGTGCGGCGTTTAGACATTTCCAGTATGTCTTCGATGATGTGGTTGGCACGGCGTGTTTGGTTAACAATGATTTCACTGATTTGTTTGTCTTGGTCTTTTAAGTCAGGCGATTCAACCAACAATTCTGCTGCGGTACTGATGGCCGCCAGCGGGTTTCTTATTTCATGCGCGATGGAACTGGATAATTTACCCAGGGATGCCAAGTTCAGTTGTTGGGCCGCCTTTTTTAAATAACTAGAATCTTCAATAAACAACACCCCAAAGTTCTTCTCTTCAGACACCGAAGCTTTCCTTAAGTATAAATCGGAGCCATTGTCTGAGGTGTAAACCGCGCCGTCTTTGTTACTTTCCAAAAAGTCGAGTATCTCTGGAGGAAAGAAAATGATGTCGTCATTATCGAGCAGTTTTTTGGCCGATTGATTGGCATGCAAAATCACGTGGTCGTTTTGGTAAATGATGACGCCATTGGTCAACTTTTCGATAATCACCTGGTTCATGTTTTCCAAACCAGAAATGGTCTTGCGCTGGCTTTTATACAAACTGAGCGTGCTGGTGTAGGATATGGACTGTCTGATACCCAACAGGGCAATGACAAAATAACCCAGAGCATGTAACCATTTACTCGAGTCGGTTACCACTTCTTGATTTGAAAAATCAAGCACCTCAGGCAGTAACCACAATAAAATAGTGGCCAGAGTGGGAGCTAACAATATATTAAATGGGCGCCGATACAACATCGCTGCAGAGCCAATGGCCAGCACCGGAAGGATGGCGACACCTTGTGAAAAGCCATTGGTGGCAAAAGCCAAAAAGATCAAGACCACCAAATCCAAAAACAAAGTCAGTTTGCTGACCCTGATCACCCGTTCTTGTTGGCTGACGTAGGTGATGATCATGATGCTGATGGACAGCATCAAATAGATGTCAATGACGTCGGAAGTGGCTGGATGAAACTCGCTGGAAGGATAAAAATTAGCCACCCAATCATTGTTTAATAAAGCAAAGAAGAACAAACCCGCAAAAAGCCGGAATAAATTCAAATACCTGAGGTTTTTCTTCTCAAGCTGGAATAGTTTTTCTTGATCGTCGTTTCTGATCATCTTTTATCGGTTTTTATTCAGGCACTTGTGAATAACTCAGCACACTGCTTTTAATTTGTTTGGTCCAATACTGTTGTCCTTCGCTGCCTATGACTTCGATTCTTAAACTGCGGTCAGTTCTTGGGCCTGAGAAAGAGAATTTGCAGTAGTTGTGTTTATTAACCAATGAGCCTTTAACCAACCTGGGGTTGTCAAAATCACCACCGGATTTGCTGGAATGGGTGCCGGCTGTCAGCGGTGAACAGGTCATTTCGTAAAGCGGGTATGCGCCGGGTCTGTCTGCTCTGAGCATTTCGCTGTGGTGTTTGTCACCACTTAAAAACATCACACCTGTTATCTTAGCCTCATCCAACCACTCAATGAAAGGGTCGCGTTCATGGCGGTATTTATCCCAACCCTCGTAGGCATGATGATCATTGAGCATCTGGCCACCGCCGACAATGATTTTAAAGGGCGCATAAGAACTGAGTAAACTGTCCTTCAACCAATTCAATTGGGCTTGACCGTAATAAACCTTGTCTGGTCCATCTGGTGCGTTTTCGTGGGACTTGTTGTAGCGGTTATCCAACATGAAAAATTCGATGTCATTGTAACTGACACGGGTGAAAACGCCTTCTTGCTCTGGCATGCCATAACTGGGATTGGCCCAGTAGTTTTTAAATATTTCTAGGGCTTTTTCCTTGTATATAAATTCTGCACCGGAATTGTTAGGGCCAAAGTCGTGGTCATCCCAAGTCGCATAGTTGGCAAATTTTTGGTAGATGGGCTGAAGAAAAGACTGGCTTCTGTCACGCATGATGCGGTGTAAGAGGTTTTGTTCGGCATCAAAATCCACCTCACGGTAATACCAATTATCACCAATCCATAACATCGCATCGGCATCTTCACTGGCGATTTGGCTGAACATCGCCTCATGGCCACTGCCGTAGGGCCTGCCAGGTCGGTCATAGGCTGCTTCGTTGATGAAGTTACAGGAGCCAGCCATGACCGAAAAATCCGGTGGGTCAAAACGCCACTGCCACAACACTTGGGTGGTGAATTCAAAAGGTTCTTTGCGTTTGATTTTTTTACCGTTGATCTCGAAACTGTATTTGTAAGTGGTGCCGGGTTCCAGGTTGGTCAATTTGAATGTGTGAATGTTGCCAAGTGCTTCGTTGACTTTGGCGCTGAATGAGGATTTTTGTTTCGGTTGGCCTTGTTGCCAGTAGGTGATAGCCAGCTCACCTGATTCAGGTGATTGAGCCCAAATATTGGCGCCGCGGATGGCGACATGACCCAGCATCGGGCCAGCCGTTAATTGTTTTGCTGTGGAGATTTGAGATATGAATATCAGGGTTATAAGTAGTGTGGTTCTCATTTTTTTATCTCACTGAGTTAATTGAAAGAATTTCGGTAATCACTGATTGTTTGAATAAGATTATACATATTAAACAGGTGAGAAAGAATACCAATAATTATAGGGTTACTTATTTTAAGGGCATTAAAATGCATGGAAACGCATTGTGTATCTGATTGCATGTGCAAAACTGAGTATTAAAAACAAAGTCAGCCAATTCCTTGTGATTTTTTTGTATCAACCTGGCGTTAATGTTACGGTTTTTAACGGAATCTTCACAAAACCCTTTTACCATACGCCCACATGTGAGAAAATACGCACAGGATTTTTTCAGAGAGGCTTTAAAAGCGCCATTTTTTTCAAACGTTCGTTTAGTTCGGTTGTTCGATTGCGTGTATCAAAGCCATTACAAATTTTTATATAGGTTTTTAGCAATGAGAAATATGAAGCAAGTGAAATGGGTAATTGCGATTTTAATGATCGCGGTATTGCCATTGGGTGTTGCATTGGCTCAGGAAACGTCATCATCTATCAACGGTACGATTGTTGATTCTGATGGTAATGCGATTTCTGGTGCGACTGTGATCGTGACACATGAGCCAACTGGCCAAGTGAAAACATTGACCACCAATGATGAAGGTCGTTACTCAGCGCGTGGTTTGAGAACGGGCGGACCTTACAACATTGAAGTCAGAAACAGCGGTTATTCAGATGCTGAAGAAGGTAATATTTTCATCAAACTGGGTGAAGACCGCGCCATTGATGCTGTGTTGGTTGCTGATGCCATCAGTTTAGACACAGTGACTGCAGTGGGTGTGGCTGCACAGTCGTTGACCTTCAATCCTGATAACATGGGCGCTGGCACCAGTGTTTCACAAGAGCAAATCACCAACTTACCAACAGTTGATCGCGACATTCAAGATTTCGTCCGTTTGGATTCACGTGTCAACCTGAGAAGTTTTGGTAATGGTATATCTGTTTCTGGTGTGAACAACCGCTTCAACAACATCTCTATTGATGGTGTTGGTATTGGTGATCCATTTGGTTTAGAAGCAGGTGGTTCACCTGGTTTGTCACAGCCTTTCTCTTTGGATACCATCGAAGAATTAAACGTACAGCTGTCTCCTTATGACGTGACACTGTCAAACTTCACTGGCGCCAACATTAACGCGATAACCAAATCAGGTACCAATGAATTTTCTGGTCGTGCGGCGATGTACTATTCAAGTGAAGACTTACAACGTGATGACAGTGATTTCACACGTGAAGTATATTCAATCAGTGCAGGTGGCCCAATCATTAAAGACAAGTTGTTCTTTTTCTTAGCTTATGAAAATGAAGAACAAACGCGCTTAGCCAATACTTCATCAGTTGATGTTGCACTGGCTCAACAAGTGGCTGCAATTGCCGCCAACACCTATGGTGTGGATGTTGGTAACTTGAATGCACCAACTGATTTGGTAACTGAAGAAGAGTCAATTGTGGTTAAATTAGATTGGAACATCAACGAATTCCACCGTGCCTCTTTCAAATACCAAAACAACGAAGATGCACAACCTACATTTGCAAATAATGGTGGCGGTGAGATTTCATTGAGTTCACATTGGTACACCAACTCTTTTGAAAACAAATCATATAATTTGAACTTATACAGTGATTGGACAGCTAATTTCTCGACTGAATTGCGTGTTTCTAACTCTGAGTTTGATAAAGTTCCACAGCTGAATTCAATTTTGCCACACGTAGAAGTTGAAGTGGGTGATGGTGATTCAGTGTTCTTCGGCACAGAAGAATTCAGACACGCCAACGAGTTGAATGTTGTGACTGACAATATTTACTTAGAAGGTAACTACTTCATGGGCGACCACAACCTGACTTTTGGTGTGGATTGGCGTGAACAAGATATTCGCAACTTATTCATCTCACAAGCGTTGGGTTACTACGAATTTGCTAGTATTGATGACTTTGCCAATGGCATTCACTCGCGCTATGAATACAATCGTGGTACCAACGAACCTAGGCCTGAAGCCAATTGGTCATGGGAAAACTTGGGCCTGTTCATTCAAGATAACTGGGCAGTTAACGACCGTTTGACGGTTCAATATGGCCTCAGATGGGATAAGCCTAATGCAGGTGATAAGCCAAGATTTAACCAAGACTTCTTTGACTTCTATGGTTTTGCCAACAACAATGTAGTTGACGAAGGCACATTCCAACCTCGTATAGGTTTCAACTATGACATGTCTGATGAGCGCTACATGCAATTACGTGGTGGTGTTGGTGTCTTCACTGGTGGCACGCCTAACGTTTGGTTGTCAAACTCATTCACCAACACCGGTGGTGATTTAACCTTCTACAGTTCAAATGGCGTTGATCAAGATGGCGTGATTTTCACATTGGACCCTAATAACCAACCTATTTTAGATGGTTCATCTAGACAGAACGTGGATGTGTTAGATCCAGATTTCAAGATTCCTACGGTATTGAAATCAAACTTGGCTGTTGATGCAGAATTACCGTGGTTTGGTTTAGTTGGTTCGGTTGAGCTGGAATACATCAAAGCGCAAGATGCAATTGATTACCAACACTTGAACTTGGGTGACCCGACAGGTACTTTGCCTGATGGTCGTTTGGCTTATTGGAGCGATATTGAGAATCTTTCAGGTCGTCGTGGCAATGCCAACCCAGATTTTAATGATGTGATTTACTTAACCAATACATCTAAAGGTGAAACCAAGCGTGCTACTGTGAGCTTAGAGTTACCACAAACTGAACATTGGTATGCCAAAGCTTCATACACTTTTACTGATGCAACTGAAACATCAGCGGGTACATCTTCACGTGCCATTTCAAATTGGAACAACACACCTGCCTTCAACCCCAACCAAGCATTGGCTGCCACGTCAGCTTATGAAGTTGAGAATGCATTTGTGTTCACCACCACATACCAAAATATGTTCTTCGGTGATAATTACACAAACATTGGTTTGGTTTGGATTTCGCAAGATGGCGAACCGTTCTCACACACTTACAGTAATGACGTGAATGGCGATGGCATCCGTGATAATGATTTGGTTTATGTGCCATTACCTGGTGAATATGTGTTGTCTGATCCAAGCGAAGCAGCTGAGTTTGAGACTTTCTTGCGTACTTCAGGTTTGGCGCAGTATCGTGGCCGAGTGGCTCCACGTAATGCTTTCAAAGCGCCGCGCATCAATACCGTTGATTTGAACGTCTCACAAGAGCTTCCAGCTTGGGGCCCAGTCAGAGCAACCTTGTTTTTCAACATCAAGAACTTGGGTAACATGATAGACAGCGATTGGGGTCAAATCATTACTGCTGGCTTCGATGGTAATGATGTTTATCGATTGAACTCTATAGAAGATGGTATCTATGAACTAGATTGGAACGGCCCAACCCGTTTCAGTACCAACCGCACAGCTTCACAATGGCGTGCTCAAGTTGGTTTCCGTTTGGATTGGTAATACCAGCTAAAGACATCAGTCTTTTAAAGGGTGGCTTTTCAGTCACCCTTTTTTTATGCAATGAATAAAAGAGATGAAATGAAATCACGACAATCAAAAATTGTTCTGTAAAACTATTGCTTTGAGGCAGGCGTTGGTTGGCTGTTATGGCCAGATAAATAATAGATGTTGTGGGTTTTTACCCAGATACAAAAGACAGTTATTTGTTATTATGTTCTGTGCTCAAGTGCTTGATCAAAAAGAAACAAAGCAAGCGTTATAAAAGGTTGCAAAATAGAAATATTATAGTAGAATAGCCCCTCTTGATGATGCGGGGTGGAGCAGTCTGGCAGCTCGTCGGGCTCATAACCCGAAGGTCGTAGGTTCAAATCCTGCCCCCGCAACCAATTGATTGAACGTATTGTCAGGCTCCTAGTGGAGCCTTTTTTGTTGCTGAAATTTATTGATTGGTGAGGCGACAAATTCCCTTGCCCAAAATTAACTCATCTCAGCAGCTACGAACTGAATTTTATTTTTTATAGATGAAAGAAAAGCTGTTAACACAACTGATTCAACCAGTGATTGAAGATTTAGGTTTTGTTTTGTGGGGTGTTGAATATTTACCGCAAAAAAACAACGCCATCCTGCGGGTTTACATTGACCATGAAAATGGCGTTGGTGTGGATGACTGCGCGCGCTGTAGCCATGAAATCTCAGGATTACTCGAAGTTGAAGACCCGATAAAAAGCGCTTATGTGCTTGAAGTTTCATCTCCAGGTATGGATCGGGTATTGTTCAGTTCCGAACAATTTGCTGATTATGTCGGTGAACATGTACAAGTGAAACTGGCTCAGCCAGTAGATGGTGCTCGTAATATCAAGGGCACCATAAAATCCGTCAGTGATGAAATGATTGTGGTCGCCAATGAAGTCACAGAATATGGCTTTGAAATGACCAACGTGATGAAAGCAAGGTTGAAACCCCAAGTGAATAATGCCAAGTTTGGTGGAGTGAAAAAATGAGTAGAGAAATTCTTTATGTTGCAGAGGCCCTTTCGAATGAAAAAGGCGTCAGTCGTGATGTGATTTTTGAGGCCATTGAATTGGCTTTGGCATCTGCCACTCGCAAAAAACACATGAAAGATATGGATGTCAGGGTCGATATTGATCGTACCACAGGCACCTATGACAGTTTTCGACGTTGGACGGTGGTTGAAGATGAGGAGTTTGAATCAGAGGATCGCGAATTAACGCTTGAACAAGCCAAAAAAGAAGATCCTGATTTGGAAATCGGTGATGTGATCGAGGAAGAAATGGAGTCAGTTGAGTTTGGTCGAATTGCTGCTCAGACTGCCAAACAGGTTATTTTGCAAAAAGTCCGTGAAGCAGAACGTGAACAAGTGGTCGAAATGTTTGAAGACCGCATTGGTGAAGTGCTTTCAGGTATCGTTAAAAGGGTTGAACGTGGACATGTTTTCATTGATGTCGGCAGTGGGATTGAAGCCATTGTGCCTCGTGAGCACGGCATACCGAGAGAAAAAGTCAAACGTGGTGATCGTCTGAAAGGATTATTGATTGAGGTCAACCGTTTGAACCGTGGCCCGATTTTAACTTTATCGCGAAAAAGCCCAGAATTTATGATTGAGCTATTCAAAGTTGAAGTGCCAGAAATTTCGCAAGGTTTCCTAGAGATCAAAGGTGCAGCACGTGATCCTGGTCACCGTGCCAAGATTGCAGTTTTCTCGCATGACAGAAAACTGGATCCAATTGGTGCCTGTGTCGGCATGCGTGGCTCACGTGTGATGTCAGTGGCCAATGAATTAGGTGGTGAACGCATCGACATTATTTTATGGGATGAAAATACCGCACAATTTATGATCAATGCCATGTCACCGGCTGAAATTGAATCCATTGTGGTTGATGAAGAGAAAAACACCATCGATGTGGCAGTGAATGAAGCACAACTGTCTCAGGCCATTGGTCGTGGTGGACAGAACGTCCGCCTGGCCAGTGAATTAACCGGCTGGGAAATCAATGTACTGACCACAGCTCAAGCTGAAGAGAAAAACGAGGCTGAAGCGATGGAGTTCGTAAAGGAGTACGAAGAGAAGCTGGATGTTGATGAAGACATGGCCATCATGTTGGTACAAGAAGGCTTTTCATCGATCGAAGAGATTGCGTATGTGGATGAATCTGAACTGTTGAACATCGATGGTTTTGATGAAGACTTGGTAGAAGAGCTACGTGGCAGAGCGCGTGATGCCCTGTTAACCCAGATGATTGCCAAAGAAGAAAAATTAGAAGATAAGAAGCCTGCAGATGACATGTTAGGCTTAGATTTAATGAATGATAAATTGGCCTATATCTTGGCAGATAAAGGCATCAGAACCAGAGATGATTTGGCCGATTTGGCCACCGATGAATTATTAGAGTTGGTTGACATGGAAGAGTCAGAGGCTTCAGATTTAATCATGGAAGCCAGAAAACATTGGTTCGAGTAATAAACAACAGGAGGCAAATATGTCTGATGTAACAGTAAAACAATTAGCAAGTGTGCTCGGTATTTCCGCAGATAAACTGATGGAACAATTGGCCAGCGCCGGCATACCAGCGAAGTCTGAAGACGACACCATCAGCAATGAGTCAAAGGTCAAATTGCTGGAGTTTCTGCGTGGTTCGCACGGTAAAGAGAAGAAGAGTTTGTCGCCACGTAAAAAAGTTGTTTTGAAAAGAAAATCAAAAGAAGTTTTACGCGTTGCCAGTGGTGGTAGTGGTGTATCTAAGACCAAAAGCATTAACATTGAAGTTAAAAAGAAAAAGCTGAGCACCGGTCCCAGTCAGTCTGAAATGGAAGAGATTGAAAAAGAGCGGCGAGACGCACAAGCGGCTCTGGCTGAGCGCAAAGAACAATTAGCAGCTGAAGACAAGGCCAAGCAAGCGGCTGAAGAAGCGCGTTTGGCAGCTGAAAAGGCTGAGCAAGAGCGAATCGATGCAGAAGCCAAAGCCCAAGCTGAAAAAGAACGCTTGGCATTAGAGAAAGAACAAGAAGAAATGCGCAAGGATGATGAAGCGCAAAGTAAATTTGAAGCTGAAGTGGCTAAAACCACAAAGGCTGAAGAGACTGAAGCTGAGGTCAGTGAGCCAGAAGAGGTTAAAGAGCCAGTTGACGAGGAAGCTGAAAGGAAAAAACGTCACGATGAACTGGTTAACCAACAAGTTCAGAAGGCCATCACCGATCGTGCCAATCGCAAGAAAAAAGAACAAGCGGGTGCTGCAGCCAACAATGCCGGACCAAAAGGCAAACAAGACAACCGCAACAACACCCGTTACGGGCGCAAACAGTTGCATGTTCAGGGTGGTAAATCATACGGTCGTCAAGAACGCAAAGCCGTGCGTCCAGCATCTAATGTCAGCGGTGATCATGGTTTCCAAAAACCAGCAGCTCCGGTGGTTAAGACTGTTGCCATTCCAGAAAATATCACGGTTTCAGACTTAGCCAAAGAACTTTCTATCAAAGCATCTGACATCATCAAAGTTTTGATGAAAATGGGTATGATGGTCACCATCAATCAGCCATTGGATCAAGACACAGCCATATTAGTGGTTGAAGAGTTGGGCCATGTGGCTGAAGAAGCGGTGGTTCAAAGTAAGGCCGAAATTCTGAAAGAAGAATCAGAAAAAGAAATTGATGAGGAAAATGCTGAAATCAGACCACCAGTGGTGACTGTTATGGGTCATGTAGACCACGGTAAAACCTCATTATTGGATTACATCAGAAACACCAAAGTAACAGACAAAGAAGCGGGTGGAATCACCCAGCACATTGGTGCATACCATGTGACCACAGATAAAGGTGTTATTTCATTCATTGATACCCCAGGTCACGCAGCGTTTACCGCCATGCGAGCGCGTGGTGCACAAGTCACTGACATCGTTATTTTGGTGGTTGCTGCCAATGACGGTGTGATGCCACAAACCGAAGAAGGTATTCAGCACGCCAAAGCAGCCGGTGTACCAGTGATTGTTGCGGTCAATAAAATAGACTTACCTGAAGCCAATGTAGATAAAGTCAAACAAGATCTGGCATCGCATGAAGTGGTTCCTGAGGATTGGGGCGGCGATGTGCAGTTCATCGAAGTCTCAGCACACACAGGTCAAGGCATCGACGAATTGTTAGATGCGATTTCATTGCAAGCCGAAGTGATGGAATTGAAAGCCGTGTCGGATTCAACAGCTTCAGGTATCGTGGTTGAGTCATCATTGGATAAAGGCCGCGGCCCGGTAGCCACTGTTTTGGTTAAAAACGGTACTTTGAAAAAAGGCGACATGATTCTCTGCGGTGAACAATTTGGCCGCATCAGAAGTTTAATTGATGAGAATGGCAAAGAAATCAAATCAGCCGGCCCATCAATCCCTGCTGTGGTGTTGGGTTTGTCAGGTGTGCCGATTGCTGGTGATGAATTCTTGGTGGTTAAGAACAAGAAACATGCCCGTGAAGCAGCCCAAGAACACCGCGAACAAGAGCGTGAAACTCGCTTGAAACGCCAACAAGCCGCCAAACTTGAAAACCTCATGTCACAAATGGGTAAAGAAGAAAAACTCAACGTGAATCTATTGGTTAAGGCCGATGTGCAAGGTTCAGTTGAAGCTTTGCGTGAATCATTGGAGAGTATTTCAAATGATGATGTTGATGTGAAAGTCATCTCATCAGGTGTAGGTGGTATCACCAACGCCGATGCACAGTTGGCAGCAGCATCCAGTGCCATCATCATTGGTTTTAACGTCCGAGCTGATAAAGCAGCACGAGAATTCATCAAAGAAAGTGATCTGGACTTACATTATTTCAGCATCATTTATGAAGCCATCGACCAAGTGAAGCAGTCAGTAACTGGTATTTTGGGTACTGAGATCAAAGAAGAAATCATTGGTATTGCTGATGTGCGCGACGTCTTCCGATCATCTAAATTTGGTACCATCGCTGGTTGTTTGGTGTCAGAAGGTGTGGTGCGTCGAGACAACCCAATCCGCGTATTGCGTGACAACGTGGTTATATTCGAAGGTGAACTGGAATCATTGCGTCGCCACAAAGACGATGTCAAAGAGGTCAAATCAGGTACAGAATGCGGTATTGGTGTAAAACAATACAAAGACGTTCAACCGGGTGATCAAATTGAATGTTATGAGCGCACTGAGGTCCAAAGGACTTTAGACTAAAGCAAAACTGATTAGGAAAAATCATGGGACACAGAGATTTTAAAAGAAGTGATCGGGTGGCAGCACATTTGCGTCGCACCTTGGCCACAGCCATTCATCAAAATTTACCTGATGAGGACACTTCTTTCATCACCATTTCTGATGTCGAAGTGACCCGTGATTTATCAGTCGCTACGGTGTACATTAACACCTTGGACCCATCTCAAGAAAAGTTGGCGATCCAAACCCTCAGTTTGAACGCCAAGCAATTGCGCAAAGTCATGGCGCAAGAACTGAATACCCGCAAGGTGCCAGAATTGCGTTTTAAATACGATGCATCATTGGAGTATGGTCGCAAACTTGAGCACCTGATTCAAAAAGCACGTGCCACTGACCCGAACCTGACTGAAGAAGACAGTTAAGGTCAAACCAGATGGCGAATCACACGTCAGCAAAACGCAAATATCCTGATGTACATGGCATCATTTTATTGAACAAGCCCAAAGGCATTTCCTCCAATCTGGCGCTACAAAAACTCAGGCACCTGATCAAAGCCAAAAAAGCTGGGCACACTGGAAATCTAGACCCGATGGCTACGGGCCTGTTACCTTGTTGCTTCGGTGATGCCACAAAAGTGGCTCATTTACTGATTAATTCCGATAAAACTTATCTTGCCAGATGTGTCTTAGGCAGCCAAACCGATACTGGTGACGCCACAGGTCAAGTGGTACAGACGGCTGAAAAGCAGAGGGCATCTGACACTGAAATCAAACAAGCTTGCCAATCATTAACCGGTGAAATTGAACAAATCCCGCCGATGTATTCAGCCCTGCACCACAACGGACAAAGGCTGTATGATTTGGCCAGACAAGGCAAAACGGTAGAGCGACCAGCCCGCAAAGTCACCATCCATGAATTTTCATTGGTGGAAAATACGCCGGAACACATAGACTTTGAGATCAAGGTTTCTAAAGGAACTTACATCAGAACCTTATTGGAAGATTTCGCCAAGGCCATGGGCACAGTCGCTCACATGTCAGCCCTACACCGTACCCAAACCGGTATATTCAGTGGTGATGATATGCTCACTCTTGAGGCAATCGGTCAATTGGATGATTTCAATTCGGTGTTGATGCCGATGCAAGATGCCTTGATTGAATACCCCAGGTTGGACTTAAGCCAACAACAAACCCAAGACCTCATCCACGGCAAAACAGTCCAATACACTGCCGAACAAGATACCTATTGTTTGTATGACCACCATAATAAATTCCTCGGTTTGGGCGTGATCAAAGAACCTGGTATCTTAAAAGTACAAAAATTGTTCTTAAAGTCCTACAGTGCTTAAACACCTAATGAAATTGGATTGATTTTCTGCTATAAATTAGTGCTTTGAACCAAACCAGAAATTAAGATGATAATAGGAATTGATTTAGGGACGACCAACTCCGTATGCGCGATATATAATGACCATAAAGTGACAGTTATCCCAAATAGCTTTGATGAGCTACTGACGCCATCATGCATCAGCTTTGAAAAAAATGGAACGATTCATGTGGGCAAATCAGCCCGAACCAGAGCAGCACTTCACCCCAAGGAGACAGTGGCTCAATTCAAACGATTTATGGGTTCAGAAAAGACCTATAAAATCTACGGAAAGAAATACACACCGGTTGAATTGTCATCAATAATTTTACAAAAAATGGTTGCTGATGCTGAGGCATTTACTCAGCAAAAAGTAACCGAGGCTGTGATATCAGTTCCAGCCTATTTCAATGGCATACAAAGAAAATCCACCATACAAGCGGCAGCTATGATTGACCTTAAAGTGGAAAAGCTGATCAATGAACCCACAGCAGCAGCCATCGCTTATGGTTTGCAGAATAAACCTGAATACACTGATTTCATGATTATCGATTTAGGCGGTGGAACATTTGATGTGTCAATCATGGAATATTTTGATGATATTTTAGAAGTCAAAGCCTCCGGTGGTGACAATCACCTGGGCGGTGAAGATTTTTTGCAGATTCTGGTTGAGTTGTACTGTCAAAAAGCTGGGATTAAAGTAAACAATCTATCTGCTGAAGACAAGCAAGCTGTTTACTCGAGGATGGAGTTGTTTAAAAAAGAAATAAACAAACAATCTGTCATTGAACCTTTTATTAAAAAAGTAAAAGTGCCTATCAGCATCACGGGTGAAACATTTGAAAATGCTTGCCGTCCTTTGGTGAAGAAGATCATAAAATCAATTGAGTTGTGCCTTAAAGATGCACAGCTCACTCCTCAAGAAATCGAAGAAGTCATCTTGGTTGGTGGCTCCAGCCGACTGCCTTTCTTAAAAACCCTGGTAACACGGATATTTAAAAAAATTCCAAGAACTGATATTAATCCAGATTTAACCATTGCTCATGGGGCAGCTATCCAAGCTGCCTTGAAAGGCAAAAATAAAGACTTGTCAGACGTGGTTTTGACTGATGTTTGTCCTTACACATTGGGCACCGGTGTGGTTGGAAACAGTGTTTATGATCAATCGTTGATTTTTTCACCCATCATTGAACGCAATACGGTTGTTCCTGCCAGTCGCGTGCAGAGCTATGTCACCGTTCAAGATAACCAAACTAAATTAAAAATGGCCATTTACCAAGGCGAAAGTAGGTTGGTTAAAAATAACATCAAGCTGGGCGAGTTTGAGGTTAAAGTGCCAAAAGCTAAGGCTGGTGAAGAAATGATTAGTTTACGGATCAGTTATGACATCAATGGAATTTTAGAGGTAGATGCCTTGGTTGAATCTACCGGTGATACTGCCAGCTTATTGATCAACAATTCGCCACAAGAGCTTACCGAAGAACAAATTGCCCAGTCGAAACAGAAACTGTCACTATTGAAAGTTCATCCAAGAGACAATGAGGCAGTTAAAGAAGTCATGTGGCGAGCTGAATCCATATACGAGAATAGCCTGGATGAAGAACGAGAAGCTTTAAATGAATTAATTATGCAGTTCCAAGTAATTATCGATTCCCAAGACCCAAAAAGGATCGCACAGGCAGTGAGTGAACTGTCCTCGGCATTGGAATCATTTGAGGCCAACAGGTGGCTTTGATGTATCCATGGGATGTGTTGGGCATTGATGAAACAGGTGATAAAAAAACCATAAAAAAAGCTTATGCGAAGTTACTGAGAAAGTACCGACCAGATGAGCATCCGGATAAATTTCAAGAGATTAACCAGGCTTATCAATTTGCCTTGACCTTAATCAATGAGCAATTGACGGATGAAGCCATTTCCCAAGAGTCACCAACGTCCTTATCCGCAGTTGGAGTTGAGGCAGTCGATTCTGTTTCAATTGATAAGAAAAACAACAGTGAAAACGCAGGAGAAGATGACCCCGATACCAATTTCTCAGTCGACACCATTGATAATGACGTTGAACATGAATTGTTTGTTGCCAACGGAGAGGCTGATTTAGTTGAAGAAATTTTGGCACAGTTTCACCAAATGGCTTTTGCTAAGTACAACATCAAAAAAGATCCCTCTAACTGGCAGTTTTTGGAACAATTTCATTCAATTCAAGACTTACAGCTCCGTGATGAGTTGTCCAAAGAGTTATTTAAGCGTGTTGTTGAATACAATTCGTTTCAACTTAAAGAAAATGCCACTCTGCTGCTCACTCAAAACATGGTCCAAGCCATTGCCGCTGTTCTTGAGTGGGAGCGTGATTGGCATGAACTTCAAAACACATTTCCGGAGCATTATGTTGCGCATGTGTTTAAATTATTGGAGCCACAAACTCAATTAAGTGGTTTTTCATTCCTCATGTTACGAATAGCGACTATATGCTTGGAATTCACTGTTGCTTCCTTATTGGCTAAACTTTATATGCTCAGGCCATGGGCGCCAGCAACAGAGTCATTTGAAGCAATAACAATTTTTATGTTCATGATTATTAATATTGGTGCCATGACTTCAGAAATAAGCTTGTCTATGGTTCAGTATGGTGTTGGTTTAAGGATATACGATAAATATTTGAATTTAACCGATTCAAGCACCGATAAACTAAGGGCATTGGTGTTTCATTTACTTATGACGCCACTTTATTTCATTTATTATGACAGCACAATTTACCTTTCGATGATGCTGCCTGTAGTTGCAGTTATATTGGTAATAAACTTGTTCTGTTGGTGGAAGAATAAGCAACTATTTCATGATTGGGTTTCTGGCACAATAATGGTGAAATAAACCCCGCAAAGCTTGAGATTGTATAAGCAAACCATTAGAATACGCCCCACATCTGAGCTGTGCGACAGTCCGACGGCAGTTCGGTTTTATTAACGGGTTTAAATCATTGTATTGAGGCCCCTTCGACGAGCGTAATTATGATTACAGTTGAACAAAGACAAGAAATTATCAAAGACTACCAAACCGGTGACAACGATACCGGTTCACCAGAGGTCCAAGTGGCTTTATTGACTGCTCGAATCAACAACTTGACTGAGCACTTTAAATCACACAAAAAAGACAAGCATTCTAGACGTGGTTTAATCAAATTGATTAACCAACGCCGTAAATTATTGGCCTACACCAAGCGCAAAGACAACGAAAGGTATCAGAACCTGATCAAACGCCTTGGCCTACGCCGATAAGCCAAATAAAAAAACCCGCTGATTTGCGGGTTTTTTTTTAATTGTAATCTGCTGATGCTGACGCATTGATTGATCATTGGTAGAACAATCAGGGCACGTCCAAGGGGATGTGTCTGTAGGAAAGTAAGAAAATAACAGGCCAAATGGCCAGGAAAATATAAGTGAAAAAACAAGTAAAACAATTTCAATACGGTCAGCATACCGTAACTTTAGAAACCGGACAAATCGCTCGCCAAGCAACTGGTGCTGTAAAAGTGTCCATGGGCGACACCATGTTGTTGGTGACAGTGGTAGGTAAAAAAGAAGCCAAACCAGATGCCAGTTTCTTCCCATTAACGGTTAACTACCAAGAGAAATTTTATGCGGCAGGCGCCATTCCTGGCGGCTTTTTCAAACGAGAAGGCAGACCGACAGAAAAAGAAACACTGATATGTCGTTTGATTGATAGACCCATCAGACCCTTGTTCCCGAAAGGTTTCAAGAACGAAGTTCAAGTCATTGCTAATGTGATTTCATTCAGCAAAGAAATTGATTCTGATATTCCTGCTTTGTTGGGTGCCTCAGCGGCATTGGCCATTTCAGGTATACCTTTTGATGGTCCCATTGGTGCGGCCAGAATTGGTTATGCCGACGGTGAATATTTATTGAACCCTTCATTGGAAGCACTTGAGACATCGAAATTGGATTTGGTTGTTGCTGGTACTGATGAGGCGGTATTGATGGTTGAGTCTGAAGCTGATTTGTTGAGCGAAGATGTGATGTTAGGCGCCGTTAACTATGGACACGAGCAAATGCAAGTGGCCATTGAAGCAATCAAAGAGTTTGCTGCTGAAAATGGTAAACCACGTTGGGATTGGGAAGTTGAAGCGGTTAACGAAGAATTGTTAAATACCATCAACAGCGAATTCGGTGCTGACATTGAAGCGGCATTTGCCAACCAAGTCAAAGAAGACCGCTATGCGGCTTTGGATGCAATGCGCAACAAAGTGATGGCTCACTTCTTTCCAGAAGGTGAGGAAGAGCCCAAATATGATGCCAAAGAAATTTCGGCATTGATCAGTAAATTAGAAAAAGACCACGTGCGTGGTAAGATTATTTCTGGTGCGCCTCGTATTGATGGTCGTGACCCGACTCAAGTTCGTCCTATTTCAGTGGAAGTGGGCATCTTGCCTCGTGTGCATGGCTCAGCTTTGTTCACCCGTGGTGAAACCCAAGCCATTGTAGCAACTACATTGGGTACAGGCCGTGACGCACAATTGATTGATGGTATCGAAGGTGAAACCAAAGATGACTTCATGTTCCATTACAACTTCCCGCCATTCTGTGTCGGTGAAGCTGGCTTTATGGGTGGCCCTAAGCGTCGTGAAATTGGTCATGGTAGATTGGCCAAACGTGGTTTGATGGCAGTGGTTCCTTCAGAAGAGGAGTTCCCATACGTTAAACGCATCGTCTCTGAGATTACTGAATCAAATGGATCAAGTTCTATGGCTTCAGTTTGTGGTTCATCATTGTCTATGATGGACGCTGGTATTCCTTTGAAAGAACCAGTGGCAGGTATTGCCATGGGTTTGATTAAAGAAGGCGATAACTTTGCTGTATTGTCTGATATTCTGGGTGATGAAGATCATTTGGGTGACATGGACTTTAAAGTGGCTGGTACTGAAGGTGCCATCACTGCATTGCAAATGGACATCAAGATTCAAGGCATCACCCGTGAAATCATGGAGATTGCTCTGAAACAAGCCACAGCGGGTCGTCAATTCATCTTGGAAGAGATGAACAAAGTGATTTCAACGCCGCGCAAAGAAATGTCAGCATATGCGCCTCGATTAGAGACCATCAAAGTTAACCCTGATAAAATCCGTGACATCATTGGTAAAGGTGGTGCAACCATCCGCGCATTGACTGAGGAAACCAATACCACCATCGATATCAATGATGATGGTACGGTGACTATTGCGTCAATCAACCAAGAAGACGGTGATTTAGCTAAGAAACGCATCGAAGATTTGACTGCTGAAGTTGAAGTGGGTGCGACCTATGAAGGTAAAGTGGTAAAAATCATGGATTTTGGTGCTTTTGTGAATTTGTTACCAGGCCAAGACGGCATGGTTCACATTTCTGAGATTTGTCATGAACGTGTGGCTAAAGTCACTGACAAAATCAAAGAAGGTGAAGTGGTTAAAGTTAAAGTACTTGAAGTAGATAAGCAGGGCCGTGTGCGCTTATCAATGAAAGCGCTTGAACCCAAGCCGGAATAAATCACTGAAAGTGATAAATAAAAAAACCCGCTTTTTAAGGCGGGTTTTTTTGTGCTAAAGCATTTTTGTCTCTATGAGTCGTTAAATTTCCCAACCCAATTTTTTAGCCAGTTTGTTGGCTCTTTTCATTTCCTTTTTAGCTTTTTTTGGTTGGTTTTCAAGTGTATATAGTTGAGCCATGGTCTGGTGGTATTTCACTGACTTATCTCGTTGTTCAAGGTAATTATCTAAATAATCTTTGGCAGCGTTGATGGCTTTTTGACTCTGTTCTTTGAACAGCAAATGGTTGGCATAAGCCAATAGAGACTCTGGATCACCCGCTTCGGCGGCTTGCTTGAGCCACAGCTCAGGCGCGGTGTCAGAATGGTTTTCAAAAGATTGTTTACTGGCCAGTTTATAGGCTTGACGTGCTGATTTTGGGTGGCCATTATCCGCGGCTTGAACCAACCAATTAAAGCCTTTTTGTTTATCTATACCACACCCTTCTCTGCCATACATGATGTTAATGCCTAATTGGTATTGCGCATCGAGGTGTCCATTTTGAGCTGCTTTGAACAACCAATCGTTACTAGAAATATCAGTCATCGGAACGTAGTTGCTGATGACTGAATTGGAACTGGCTGCCAGTGCATAATAGTATTGCGCTTCTGGATGACCTGCATGGGCCGTTTGTTTTAATTCTTCTAAGTGTTGCTGAAACAGTTGGGTCATTTCAGACTGATCTGTTTTTCCCATTTCAAAAGTGATGGTTTGGATCCGTTGAATGGGGTAGGGTTCGATACCGTCTTTGAATTGGACATCAAATTTAAATTTGGCAACCGCATCAATGGTGGATTGATCAAATTCACCAACTGGCATTGAACTGATGACTTCGATGTCTCTGGTTGAACCATCTGGATGAATATAAAAACTTACAGTGCTCCAGCCTTGTAGTTTTTTTCTGTATTGTGCACGGGTGATTTGTGGTGGTGTTCGTTGGATAATATTCAGTTCATAATCATTGTTGTTCTGAGTTTTATCCGATTCGAGGGTGATGGGAGTGTATTTGTTTTCAATCGCCGCATGACCATACATTGATTCAAATTGTTCGGCCAATAATTGAGCTTGGGAAAAATCTTCGGTTGTGAGGTCTTTTGTAATGCGCTCAGTGAGGGTTGTTTTGCCTGAAGTGTCCTTAATCAAAGTGGACCAAGCGTAAGCTTTGATTAAATCTTTTTGCGTTCCCTCGCCATTGATGTGCATGTGAGTGAGGCGACGAATCGCTTGTTGATTGCCCAGTTGGGCCAGATCTTGATAGCTACTGAATGCTTGTGAAAATTGTTGTTGCTTGTAAGCCTTGTTGGCTTGATTGATATCAGCCCAACATACTGTGCTGATTGCCAACAGGCATGAAAATAATATGACAGGTAGTTGTGTGTGTGATTTCACTTTAATCTCCTTTAAAAGTAAATGTTTTGAGTTGTTAGTTTAACAAAAGTTCTGCTGAGTTGTTATTATTTGTACTTTAAGTGTTTTTTAATCACTCACTCATATCAAGAAATGCCTGAGTTAATTGTCAATTAGATGTTGAATTTTGACTGTTTTAACACAGCCAATTGCTATAATTTGTGATTTTAGTACATAATTACCTATGGCCAAAAAAGCAGTTGTTTTTACCCCATTACGCATCCTTTTAATTGTCAGTATCATCATATTTAACCTGTTGGGTGTTTTTACCATGATCAATGCTGAAGCCAGTTGGGCAGAGTTTGTCGGTGTCTTGTCAGTGGTCTTCATCATGTTGTTTGTTTTTGTGATTTTACTGGAATGGACATGGCTGCATCATCGGGGCAAATTGGTTGAAGATGCTAAAATCCGTTCCCAATATCAATTAGCTAAATGGATCTATGCGGTGTTATTTGTAATTGGTTTTGTTATCAGTTATGTGGTTTTGAGCTGATATAATTAATCTTGTTATGGTAAATTCATGCGACTGAAACGTTGAGGCTGGGCCCATAACGATTATTAATTAAACCGTGGAGCTGTATATGAAAAAGATTATTTTTGTTGGTGTTGTGTTGATGCTATCAGCCTGTGCCACCACACCCAGTGGTGACAGACGCTTGATTTTGGTCAGTACCGATCAAATGAGCCAAATGGGCGCAACGGCTTTCAGCCAGATGAAAACTTCACAGAAAATATCTACCAACACCCGCAAAAATGATTACGTCCAATGTGTTTCATGGGCCATCATCAATGCCTTGCCCGATGAGCACCGCAACCGCCAATGGGAAGTGGTGGTTTTTGAGGATGATTCTGCCAATGCCTTTGCGCTACCGGGTGGCAAAGTAGGCGTACACACTGGGTTGTTGGATGTGGCTGAAACACCTGATCAATTGGCCGCGGTGATAGGTCATGAAATTGCCCATGTGTTGTGGCGGCATGGGGCACAAAGGATGTCTGCTCAAATGCTGGCACAAGCCGGTTTACAAGTTGCTGATGTGGTCAGTCAGCAAACAATGGAAGGATCGGCTGGACGTCAAACGTTGATGACGGCATTGGGCTTGGGCGCTCAAGTAGGCGTGATGTTACCGTTTTCACGAGACCATGAGAAGGAAGCCGACCGTTTTGGTTTATTCTTTATGGCCGGCGCTGGTTTTGACCCCACTGAGAGTGTTAACTTGTGGCAAAACATGGCCGCTGCTTCTGCCGGTCAGCGTCCGCCAGAATTTTTATCGACACACCCAGAACCCGCCAATCGAATCGCTAAATTACAAAAATTCATGGGGCGGGCATTGGCCATTGAAAAAGAAGCGCAAGCCTTGGGCCTTAAGCCACAATGCGCCTTGTGATGTTTGTATGACTCCTGCTAAATCATTCTTCCGCAGCTTCTGCGACTTTACTGGTGTGTGATTGCCGGATGCTGTGTAGTTGCTCTAAACTGGTCTGAATCGCTGAATCAGCGAGGTTGGTTGATTGCCAGACATTTTGGTGTTGTATGAAATTTTCATCGGCAAAATTGAGCATGTCGACCAAGTTTTTCTGTGTTTGAAAAGCTGATCTAAAAAATTGCATGTCTACCAGCCTCTCTTGGCCATTGATGGCGGCATGTAACTTGGCATCCGCTGCCAACAAGTGTGGATAGAGACCTGTTGCCATGCGTTCGAGTAGTTTGCGATGTGTGATGAAGTCAAAAGTGGCTCTGGATAGGGCAGAGTCATTGCTGCGAGATATGTTGTTGGCGATTAATTTACGGTATATTTCTTGTTGTAGGTCATTGGCTTGTTGTAAAAAAGCGTCATTCAGTGTTGATCTCACCTCATTCATTTCATCAAAATAAACAAAATTATCTTGGCTGTTTTGAAGGCTGTTTAACCAGCTTTGCCAATTATTATCGATCACTGCATTGACATCAACTTTAGCTGCCGTTAAGAAAGTCAGTCGATTGGGTAATAAACCAAAAGTACCGCGGTCCAATGTGGTGTTGATTTGTTTACCAATAAGCTTCAACGGACAAGCCGTATCGAGCACTTCAGTGTTGTTCTCACCAAATAAGTAGATGTGACTTTGCTCACTGACGAATTGTTTGGTGAAGACATCTTTTTCTTGGTATTTACCAGTCAATTGTAAAGCCAACTGGCCAGAAAAATTGGCAATTTTGTTGTTATCTAGATGCGTGGGAGCCGTTTCCCTATTGACCCATTGCACTTCCTCATAGCAGATTGCTAACTTGCCGAGACCAAACTGCTCAGCCAGTTTTAAATGGTTTGGGAATAAGTTAAGTAATTCAATGCTTGGCTCAAGGGTTACGAAGGCCCCACAAGACTGAGCCACATCACATGGGCCAATGGTTAAATCTTCTGGCACATACTGGGTTACTTGATCGATTGATTTAAACAAGTCAACATCACTGTTGGGAGTCAAACGCTCAATCATGAATTGATTCACATGGGTTATGATTTCTTGTTTCAGTCGTTGCCATTTGTTCAAGACCACTTCGAATTGTGTCTGTAAGGGCGCATTGTCGGCAATGCAAGCTGAATAATCGAAAATGTTTTCCCCAGCACGTAGCATGGGTTCGAGTATTTGATTGGTTTGCTGAGTCGCCATTAAAGCTGGCCAACGGTCGTTGAACCATGCCAGTGTGGCTGCAGCCATCGACCATTCGACCCAATTACTTCTGTTTTTGGTTTGTTGCTTACAACTGACATCACCGGCTGCATGGATTGCGAGGTTGTTAATGATTTGTACAGCGGGTAATTCCACCGCTCGGTTGATACTGGCTGGGTTGTCTAATTTGATCAGGTTGCCGGCAAAATCAGCACTTTTAGATAAGTTACTGCCCCAATTAATGAACTCATCCAAACAAGATTCAAATTGACTGTCAGCAATTGGTAAAGGTGGTTCGGGTCTTTGTTGGGCGCTTAAGTTCAAACATACTTCTAAATTTTCTTGAATGTCTTGTCGCAATGGATGAGCGAAATATGTGTTGGGGTTTTGGATGCCAGTAATGAAAGAGAATATGGCATTATTAAGCCCTTGATCAGAATGATCAGGGTTTTTAAATTTATTCGGCAACGCGATAAAAACTTGATTCAATAAAGTGAACAAGTCAGGATTGATTAGGTTGATGTTTGCCTCATTGGATTGCCACTGTGTGGTGGTGCGTGACAGGATGTTGGCCAGTTGGTTTTGTTGCTCAGCGGTTAACAGACGAGGGCTGAGTTCTAGCAATTGATAAATCTCAATCCAGTCATAGGCCATTGCCAGTGGATGCGCTGTTTCATGGTGAAACTGTTGCCTGATAAGCGCCACAGCCAGTGGGTCTGCCTGCGCAGTTTGTAGGCTTAATTGATTGATGTTAGCTGCATCAATACTGTTCTCATCCAGCAATAAGTTCAATACCAAAGATACCGAATTGTTGTCTCCTTCAGATTTTGTGTCTGCTGTTTTTTTGTTGCTTTCATTTAAGCTTGCTGTTTCAACCACCCATGGGTTCCATGAGGCTATCTTGGCTCTTTTGTCGTTCATTAAATACTGCCAATGGGCATTCAAATTGAGCCATGTGGTGAAGGTGTCAGTGTCTGGTTTGAATTGTTGAGGCTTGTTAAAGCGCATTTGAGTGGGTATATTGATTTGACGCCAACGGTTCAACGTCATGCCATTGGTGTGCTGGATCAGACTTTGAACCATCAGGGCATGTGAGTTGATGCGGGCGAAATTCAGTGGTTCTGCAACAGTTAATTCCAGCGCTTGCAGCCATTGTTGTTGCAGTTGTTCTTTGGATGCAAAGGATTCACTTAATTGCTCAGCCAATTGCGTCAGATAAACAGCTTTGGCAATGCCATATTCGCTGCGCAGGTGGGCGGCTATTTGGTTGCCATTGTCAAAGCTTAACACTTCAGTTGCGGTTTCAGCTGCGGTTTCAGCTGCGATTTCTTGGGCAATGCTCGGTGCTGTTTGGGCCAACAAAAACAGGCTTAAAAGAAAATATCTCATGTCGACATTGTAACAAAATCAACAGCAAATGCTTAATGCTGATTTCAATGAAGTTTGTGGGGCGCATAAGGCGCACGTAAATAAATCAACACAGTCAGAATCAGCACAATCAATGATGCCGTTAATAAAGTACGCCAAATACTGGTCATAGAATCAATGATACCAATTGCTTCAACCCAAATGGTTTCACAAGCCCCATTTCCGGTATCAGTCCTAACAACACTGGTGCCACGCTCACCACCTAATGGGTTGATGTAGTGCGCTAATTTGCCCTTGATGTGGATGACATCGCCTATGTTTATTTCATCAATTGTCTCGCGCAAATGCTCATCTACAGCCAATAAATGATTGTTTGAAATTTGGTTTTGGTTGAATGCCTCCCAAGCTTGGTTACTTTGGGTTTGAAAATTACAGGTAAACTGTCCATTGCTGAAGCTGAAGTGAGCCAGAATGGAGGCATCGGCAGATGCACCCCAAACCACACAATAATCAGCCACGTTGATGTGATCTTTATTTTGTGCATGAATCATCCAGCCGCCGTCAGAGTCATGCAGCCGATAAGAAACAACCAGGCCGAAAAGTTCATAGTCATATTTTGGCATGATGGTGAACGTCTCTTGCTGGTATTCAATGTTGTAAGGCTGTTGATTGATGGATTGTTGAATGGGTTCATGCTTCAGCAGGGGATGTGGCACAAAGTCAGCAGTGAAATCGTTGCGTTTGGTGAAGGAGACCATTGCCAGTAAAAAACTCAATACCAACAGATAATTATTAATTTTCAGCATAGTCTTATTATAACTGCTCAATTCACCCATAAAAGGCGCTAAAATAGGCACTGAAATAAATAATCAACAACATAATGAACAACTTAAAAATCATAACCACTGGTGGCACCATTGATAAATTGTACTTTGATGATTTGAGCGATTATCAAATCGGCAAACCCATCATTGGTGAATTATTGAACACTTACCACGTGGGCTTTGATTTTGAAGTGGTGCCGTTATTAAAAAAAGATTCCATTTACATCACAGATGAGGATCGCTCATTGATAAAAAGTGTGATTGAGAAATCAGATGAATCACATTTTTTAATCACCCATGGTACAGACACCATGGTGGAGACGGCTCAGTATCTGCAAAACATTCCAGGTAAAACCATCGTCATGACCGGTGCTTTGACACCCGCCAGGTTCAATGCCACTGATGCCATATTTAACATTGGCTGTGCTGTGGCAGCGGTGCAGACCCAACCCAATGGTGTTTGGGTGATCATGAATGGTTTGGTTTGGGATCCAGCGCATGTGCGTAAAAATCGCAAAGCCAACCGTTTTGAGGAAGTTTGATTATGGCTAATATCCTGCGGGTACATCCCGATAATCCACAAGCCAGATCAATCAAGGCAGCGATTGATACTTTGAGGAATGGTGGCTTGATTATTTACCCGACTGATTCTGGCTACGCCATCGGCTGGAGCTTAGATAACTTAAAAGCACCCAAAGTGGTGGCACAGATCAAACAAATAGATGCACAACATCATTTCACCATGATGTGTCAAAACATCTCACAAATGACTGATTTTGTATTGGTGGATAACGTTGCTTTCCGTTTGATAAAACAACACACACCTGGTGCATACACTTTTATTATGCCAGCTACCAGAAGGGTGCCGAAAAAGCTACAACACCAAAAACGCAAAACCATTGGGGTGCGAATTGCTGATCATGCGGTGGTTGATGCTTTGCTGGAAGAGTTAGGTGAACCCATGATGACCTCGACCTTAGAGTTTCCGGACATTGATATGTATGAACTGGATGTGGATGATATAGAATTGCGCGTGGGTAATCGAGTGAATTCGATCATTGATGCTGGATACTGTGCACAAGAACCTTCCACGGTGGTTGATTTATCGATGGGCGAAGTTGATATCATCCGACAAGGCAAAGGAGTGATTGACTTTGTCTGAACAAGAAGTCAAATCCAACCCGGTGGTCAAACAGGCTGAGATGCCTTTTGCGGTGGTTGAGGGTAAACCTTTCACCAGCATGCCAACTGACTTGTATATCCCGCCAGATGCATTGGAAGTGATCTTAGAGGCATTTGAGGGACCACTGGACTTGTTGTTGTATCTGATTCGACGTCAGAACCTGGATATTTTAAACATCCCCATCTATGACATCACCAAGCAATACGTCGAGTACATTGAGCTGATGCACAAAATGAATTTTGAATTGGCTGCAGAGTATTTGGTGATGGCAGCGATGTTGGCCGAAATTAAATCCAGGATGTTGTTACCTAAAACACATGATGATGAGGACTCGGAGGAAGACCCGAGGGCAGAACTGATCAGGCGCCTACAAGAGTATGAAAGATTTAAACAAGCAGCAGAGGACATTGATGGCCTACCGCGGGTTGGCAGAGAAGTCTGGGTGGCACATGCTTATTTAGACAAACAAGCAGACATTGAAAGCATTGTCGACATCACTGTCAAAGACTTGGTGATGGCATTCAAGGAAGTCATGATGCGTGCAGACTTAAAAGTTTCTCATGCCATTGAACGTGAGGTTTTAAGTGTACGTGATCGGATGACGGTGGTGCTTGACAGCTTATTAAAAGCCAAAACCGTGAACTTCAAATCACTGTTCAGTAAAACTGAAGGCAAGCAGGGCGCCTTGGTGACTTTTTTGGCGGTACTTGAACTGTTGAAAGCACACACCATCGAGCTGGTACAAAGTGCCCCTTTTGCAGACATCTACCTACAATCAAGTATGAGTGAGGGATAAACTGTGGAATTAAAACAAGTAAGGAATGTGGTGGAGGCCGCTTTGATGGCCTTTGATGAGCCAATGAGCATGAAAGCTTTGGTAGGTCTATTCCCAGATGAGGAAATAACCGCCAATGATATCAATCAGGTCTTGAACGATTTAGATGCGAGTTACCAAGACCGTGGCATTGAATTAAAAAAATTATCCAAGGGTTACCGCTTACAAACCCGTGAATCAGTTCAACCTTGGCTACAAAACATGTGGCAACAAAAGCCCAAAAAATTGTCCAGGGCCTTGTTAGAGACATTGGCACTGATTGCTTATCGACAGCCCATCACCCGAGGTGAGATTGAAGACATCCGTGGCGTGGCTGTATCCAGTAAAATCATCCATTACATGATGGACAAAGAATGGATCAGAATTTTAGGGTACCGCGACGTGCCAGGAAAACCAGCTATGTTAGGTACCACCAAAGAATTTTTAGATTATTTTAATTTGGCTTCACTTCAAGACTTACCTTCTTTGGCAGAAATCAAAGACATTGAGACTTTAGAGCAGGAACTGCAATTCGGCGAAGCCAATAATGAAAACACCAACGAGGCTGCTGCAGCAGACTCACAATCAAAAGAAGTACAAAATAATGAGTAAAGAAACATTTGAAGTTCAGCCCACTGAGCGCATCCAAAAAACTTTGGCCCGCTGTGGACTGGGTTCAAGAAGACAAATTGAAGCAGCCATCAAACTGGGCCAAATAAGTATCAACCGCAAACCGGTCGTGTTGGGTCAGAAGTTACAAGCTGGCGACAAAATCACCTGGAAAAATCGTGCTTGGGTGGTAGAGACCGAGCATGTTACGCCAAAGGTTTTGATGTACAACAAGCCACTGAGTGAGGTGACCACCCGCCAAGATGAAAAAGGGCGAAAGACAGTGTTTGATTCATTACCAAGAATCAAAGGCCAAAAATGGTTGAACATAGGTCGCTTAGACATCAACACCACAGGCTTGCTATTGTTCACCACTGATGGTGATTTTGCCAACCACTTGATGCACCCCAGTGCCAATATTGATCGTGAATATGCCTGTCGGGTTTTTGGCGAGGTAACCCCTGAGGTGATTGAGAACTTGCTCAATGGTGTGGAATTGGAAGATGGCATGGCCAAATTTTCAGACATCCAAGCAGCGGGTGATGAGGATCGTGGCTCCAACAGTTGGTTTCATGTCGCCATTATGGAAGGTAAGAACCGCGAGGTCAGGCGCCTGTGGGAATCACAAAACATCCAAGTCAGTCGCTTGAAAAGGGTGCGCTATGGGCCTGTGTTTTTGCCCAAGAGTTTGCGCAAAGGTCAAATGAAAGAACTCAACGCCAAAGAGCTGGATATTTTATTCAAAGACACCCAGTACGAACCGGCAGTATCAACCTTGGTGGTTAAATCAGTGAAAAAAGGCCGCCGTTGATACAGGGCTTGTTTACCATTTAAAGGGTGGTTTTTTGCGCCAATATTGAATCAATAAAAAGCCCGTGATGGCGCCTCCCAAATGGGCAATATGAGCAATACCATCGTTATTGGCGCTGATGCTACTGAACAGGGCTATGCCGGCAAACAGGATAACAAAGTATTTTGCCTTCATCGGAATCGGTGGCAGTATCAATTGAATCGTGTGATTGGGCCACATCATACCGTAGGCAACCAGTAGTCCGTAGACTGCACCAGATATACCAATCGCTGGTGCGTTACTGAGCAGTGCATTGGCAATGCCAGAGCCAATGATACAAACAACTATAAAAATGCCGTATTTTTTTTCGCCCCAATAATGTTCTATTTGTGAGCCAAACATCCAAATGGCAAAGCCATTAAAAAACAAATGCATTAAATTACCGTGCAGCAGCGCATAAGTGATTAATTGCCAAGGATAGAAATACTGAGAATCAACGGGAAATAAAGCAAAATAACGTTGGATAAAGTAACCGCTGTTGGCGCCACCTAGAATTTGTTGAGCGATGAACATGACCACAATGGCAATCAAAACATTGCGGGTCACTGGAGGTATGTTGCTGAGCGGGTTGTTAGTTTGCATGTGGTATGTAAAAGTCAATGTATTGAGCAGGTAATTTGAGGCCATCTGCTGCAATTTCAAGGTGGTACTGTGCCACGCAAGCTGGTGAAAACGCCACTTGTTGACTGGTATTTAAATGTTTGGCAAGAAAACCCATGGTGGGGTTGTGACCCACCAGAATCAAGTTGCTCGCGTCAGATTTCTCAATAATAACATCACACCATTGGCCCACTCTGGCTTCGTAAAAAGCGCGGTCTTGGTACAAGTCAGCGCTGGGCTGGTGATCACTTATGATTTGTGCGGTTTGACAGGTTCTCAATGCACTGGATGCAACGATCAAGCTTCGCTCAGACTGGGTGTTTTGTTGGATGTAAGCAGCGCTCAGTTGGGCTTGTTTTTTGCCCAGTTCTGAAAGTGGTCGATTGTAATCGTCACTGCTGGTGAAGCTGGCATCTGCATGTCTCACCAAAAACAAACGCATCATTGAGTGGCCAGCTCTCGGGCTTTTTTGAGGAACTTGGCCTTGATACTTTCAGCAGATAACAATGGATCTTGTTGGTTGATGTAGGCAGATAGTGCCAATAATTTGTTTTTGTTGTTTTGTTTTTTAGGCTCGAACAAGTCCAGGGTGATTTTGGCATTGAACTGCTGCTGATCAAAGAAATAAATTTTTTGTTGTTCGCCAAAAAATTGATGTGCCGAAGTTTCGACATTTTGATGGGATTTCAATTCGTCAAAGATAGCCACAGCCGATTGGGCAAATTCAGCCAAGTTCAAGCTGACGTTGGCGGTATCAATGTCGCAGGCCAACAAAACCAATTGCTCGTCATTTTTATTCGGTAGACTTAACTGCTGCAGCAGGTGTTTGGCTAAATTTCCTTGGAAAAAATTCTGACTTCTTTTACCACCGGAACCAAAAGTGCTGCCCTCTATCATGGTTCTGAGTAACAACATGTGGTGTTCATTCCACAAAGAGTCAGCACCTGTCATGGCAATGATTCTTGCTGCCTCAGCAAAGCTTGCCGCTTCGTTGGCGCCCACCAAGGAAGTCGGATTGGAGGTGTTTCTGGGCTCGTCCTGACGCAGGTCGTGACAAGCCGCAAAAAAACTCAAAATGGCCAGGCCATTTGGGTTGATTTGTGTTTTGTATTGTTCGGCACAGTAGAATATTCTGGTCAATAAATCATCAATGTGCCGTTCGTTGTGGTAGCTTCTGGGGTGTTCACTTAAGGCGCCATTGCGCAGTGTCATTCTGGCGTAAGCAATTATCATGGACTGGTTGAGTGCTTGTTGCCATGGCTGTTCTGCAAACACCTCATCTGACCAACGCAGCCATGGGCTCAGTTGTTGGTGGTCGGATGGCAGCTGCGCCAAAACTGCTTGCGCGGCCTTGAAGCTGTCAATCCGTTCTTCTGTTTGGTCTGTGGAACCGACCTCAACCATCTGTTTGCTGTTGTTGATAAGTGTCTTTCAGTTTAACATAATGCTTGGCTGAATATTCTAAGGATTGGCGCTGAGATTGTGACAAATCTTTAACTTTTTTTGCTGGGTTACCTACCCATAATTCACCTGTTTTGATGATTTTACCTGGTGGTAAAACACTGCCCGCACCCAACATGCTGTGGTGTTCCATTTGTGCTTTATCTAGCACCGTAGAACCCATCCCAACCAAGCAATAATCACCGATGTCACAAGCATGCAATATTGCGCCATGGCCCACTGTGACGCCTTGGCCAATTGTTAACGGTCCTCCGTCTGGGTCGGCATCATTGCGGTGTGTGACATGTAAAATGCTGCCATCCTGGATGTTGGTGCTTGCTCCGATATTGATGCGATGCACATCGCCTCTGATCACCACCATGGGCCAGATTGAAACATCATCACCCAGTGTGACTTCACCAATAACCACGGCAAAGGGGTCAATAAAAACCCGCGCTCCAATCTGTGGGAAGTGATTGTTAAAAACTCTGATGTTAGACATGTTTTCCTCTTTATCTTGGACATTAAAAAGCCCCAGATCTTATCGACTGGGGCTGTTGAGAAGCTGGCTGGTATCAGTAAGTGTAATTGACATTGGTGGTGAAGCCTTGTTCAGTGAAGCTGATGGCCATTTCTTGAGATTTCCAATACATCATGCTCATGTATAAATCTTTTTGCATGGCCAAATCTTTTCTGACTTGCGCCGGCAGTTGTGGCATATCAGCCATCGCAAAAACCTGTTCCATGATGGCTTTATAGCCTTCTAGATTCATGCTGGATGACATGAGAATGGCATCACCTTCGGCTTGTACTTTGGTTTCTAAACCACCACCACCTTCGTGGCCCATTGAGAATCCAATGGTGTTATTTGAAACTGCAGCATACAAATTAGCCAGGTCAATGGGGATGTCACTGCCACCAAGCAGCGGTGCTGTGTCAGCCAAGGTGATCAATGATCCATCTGTTTTGATGTCCATGCCTTGTAGTTGAGGCACCATCATTTGGGCCATCCCCAATAACGCTTGGGTCTCATCCACAGCCAAGAAAACTTGTGTTTTCAAAGATTCAATGATGTCTTTCGCATTGGGGTTCTCTGCCTGCGCAGCAGCCATATTCAACTTCAACTCATCCAAAGAAAAGTTGAAACCTTTGAAGTTGCCAACAAAAGGTGGAATGGGCTGGCTTAATTTGGCTTGTATGTCTTGTAACTGGGCATTGAATGGTGCCAAGTGTTCGCAGTTGTAAGGCTCAGCAACAGCAGCATCAACATATTTGCTGGCCAAGTTTTTAGCTGCCAACAAATCAAAGCTCATACCAAATGAGATGGCGGCATCGGCATTGCCTTGCGGTATGCGACCTGCCATCAATGACATGTCATTGGCCAATTCTGCATCCATTTCCCAGACAAAGGCTGCCTCAATGGTGTCGTTGGTCATGACTTTTGAACCAGCGACCATGCGTGGGGCTTTGGCAATCATGGCTGAAAATTCTGCTTTGCATGCCGCTGATAACATGTTGTCGTCAATTTGCATGAAATTAACCATCGCTGAGTTGTATTTGCTGGGATTGATAAAGTGATCGGCAATTTTAGCCACATCAATCAACAACAAATCATCCATCACAAAACCATGTTTGTTTTTCACAGCTTCTATCGCTGCTGTGTTTTGTGCCATAGACTGAACAGGTTTATCGAGTCCTAACAGCTGGTTGAACATTTGGTCTTTGATTACAGCAGGTGTTGCTGTGATGACTAAGTAGTTGTCATCTGTACTGATTAAGAGCGAAACTTTGTCATTTTGAATTTCGCGGATTTGTTTGCCATCCACTTCAGATTTAACAAATGATAACTCAAAATCTTGTTCTAAATCATTCATGAATGCATTCAATTGATTATCGCTGCTTAATTTCATCCGCAACACCGGGAACAAATCAACCATGTAAACAGCAAATTGGGTTTCACCCATCTTGATTCCCAACTTATCCATGGCATCGTCAGTCATCCATTTGTCTGCAAAGCTTTGTATTTTGGCTTTCATTTCAGCAGCTGCTGGGTCTGTATCTTCAGTGATGACTTCTTCACCATTTTCATCTATTGTGGTGACGTAGTTGACGACTTCTTCTTTATTCAGTTCACTTTCCAGTACCACTTTCAAGTATTTAACAACGCCATCCATGTTGCCTTGCATCACCTCTAAATACCTGTCTGGGTACTGTTCTGGGTACAAGCCAGAGGTCATCAACATCGGTGTGTCAGCCGGGATGTAATTAAGAATTTCTGCGGTGGCTTGTTTTGCTTCCGGCGGTGTCGGGCTGGTTGTTGCTTTGTCTTCACCACAACCAACCAGAAAGGCAGCGATGATCAAAATCGGTAGTAATTTGTTCATGATTTATTTATCTCCAAGTATTTTTACAATTAATATGGTGCCGTCGATGTCCACCACTTTTACAGTGGTATCCAGTGGCGCATCATCGCCCCTGACTTTCCAAGTAGAATCATCGACATTTATTTTGCCCACGCCATTGATGATGGGGTGGCTGAGTTGAAATGTTCTTCCAATGTATTGGTGACCGCGTTTGTTTAAATTGGGTCTGGTGCTGGTTTTGTCGCGTTTGAGGTCGTATAGGTACCAAGCAATCACTGACATCACGGATATGGCTGAAAACAACACCATTTGGCTGCCCCAACTGATGCCGAACATCCACTGAATTATGGCCACTAAGAATGCGGCAAAGCTGACCCACAACAAGTAATAAGACCCAACCACCATTTCAATCACCAACAAAAACACCGCAGCCGTGAGCCAATGCCAGGGTGTTAGGTCTAATAAGAACCCCATGATCATGATTCTTTATCCTGTGTGAGGTCTTTGGCCAGTTCTGTGATGCCTGCCAGGGATCCTAAAATTTGGGTTGCTTCCATCGGTAGGATCATGGTTTTTTGGTTGGGTGAATCAGCAAACTTACCAAACTGATCCAGGTATTTCTGTGCCACAAAGTAGTTAATCGCGTTGACGTCGCCGGCTGCGATGGCCTTTGATACCATGTGAGTTGCTTTGGCTTCAGCTTCGGCTTCACGTTCGCGCGCTTCGGCCTCGCGGAAGGCGGCCTCTTTCAAGCCCTCTGCCTCCAAGATGGCGGCTTGCTTTTTACCTTCGGCTTGTAAAATGTCCGATTGGCGTGAACCTTCAGCTTCAAGAATCTGTGCTCTTTTTTCACGCTCGGCTTTCATTTGTCTGGCCATTGATGCCACCAGATCGTGCGGCGGTTTGATGTCTTTGATTTCAATCCGCGTGACTTTCACGCCCCAAGGTGAGGTGGCCTCATCGACCACAGCCAATAATCGGTGATTAATTTCATCTCTTTTAGACAAGGATTCATCCAAATCCATGGCGCCCAAGACCGTACGGATGTTGGTCATGGTTAAGTTCAATATGGCATATTCCAAACGATTGACTTCATAGGCTGCTTTGACTGAATCAAGAATTTGATAAAAAACCACACCATCGACAGTAACCACAGCATTGTCACGTGTAATGACTTCCTGTGAAGGTACGTTGGCGACTTGTTCCATCATGTTTATTTTGCGGCCAATCCTTTCAACGAAAGGCATTTTTAAACCCAGTCCGGGGGGAAATACCCGACGAAATTCGCCAAACCGTTCTACCGTATACTCAAAACCCTGCGGCACGATCACAAAGACGCTTCTGAGAAATATAATCCCAAAAACTCCCAATATTATATAGAAAATGGTATCTTCCATTGTCACTCCTCCAATTGCTTAAATATTAATTTTACATGAAAAGGGCTGTTTTTTCATGTGCCACAAGTGATACCAGATTGTATGAGCAGATGGGTTGTGGTTCACGATAATAATGACAGCGATATGCTTTTATGCGACGCTGTTCACTATTTGTTCTTGAGTTAAAGGCTTGTTGAGTACCTGGTCGAATCCCAGTGTCTCCAGTTCATGGCGTTTTTGTTTGGTGGGGTTGGCGGTCATTATGACCACTCTGGCAACTTGAGATTTAAGTTTTTGATGTATTTGATCGACTGAACCATCGGTTAAATTCAAATCTGTTAATACCACATCAAAATCCTTTTCAGCCAGTTTTTGTTCGATGCTCTGGATGGAGTGGGCCGTGGTGACTTCGTGACCGGCTTCGGTCAAATAGAAATCAAACAAACTCAAACAATCAGCATCATCATCCACCAACAAAATACGTTGGGCGTTCAATGCTTGGTGGTAGGTCACTGAAAACCTGAAGCGACTGCCATGCTGATTACTTGAATGTAAGATCAGATCACCACCAATTTGTTCGGCCAGCATTTTCGAAATGACTAGGCCAATGCCGTTGCCGGCCGATTGACTTTTTTTCTCGCGACTCCATGCAGTGAACAATTTGCTTTGAAAAGCTGGACTCATGCCACAGCCCGTATCAATGGTATCAATATGTAACAAACCATCTTCAAGCTGAGATTTCACTGTGATGCTGCCTTTTTCGGTGTACTTGATGGCATTGCTGATGAGATTGGTGAATATTTGTGACCACTTGGTTTGGTTGGTTTTGATGATGACTTCTGGGTCGACTTGATTGATTAGTTTGAGGCCTTTGTTACTGGCTTGGATGCTGAAGTCATTGAATAATTGATCAATTACCTGTGCTGGTGCCAGTTGTCGGCTGTATTGGGTGTTGTATTGTTGATCATAATCCAAGGTCTGGGTGATGATTTGTTGGATCTTCTCGATGTTGTTTTGAAATACTTTAGTGGCAGCTTCTTGTTCTATGGCGCCTTCCATTAATAGCTGGTTATAACCTTTGATGGCAGTGATTGGGTTGCCAATTTCATGCGACAAGGCAGAGATGTAAAATGATTTGGCTGAATTGGCCTTTTTGAGTTCTTCGTGTGCACCCTCAAGGGCAACAAATAAACCCTCTAGTCTTAATTTTTCAATCTCTTGTTCGTGGGCTATTTGTTGTCTGGATTGGACTTGTTTATGGAGCATGTCGATGGGTACCATAATGAGGTGTTTGTAGTCACCCTCAATCAGAAAGTGCACATCAAAAACCTTTTCATTGTGGTTAAAAAAAGGCAGCATGAACTCTTCGTCCAATGATTCTGCAGCCAGCAGAGGAATCACATCGCGGATGTTATTTTGCTGATGGCTTAGTGCAAAAGCTGTTTCAGCATTGCGGTTGAAGTTTTTGACGGTGTTTTTACGATCCAGTGTAATTAAGCACCAGTCTGAAGCTTGGTAATGATCATAGACGCGATTAAAAATGCCCTGGGGGATTTTCACAACAATAAATGGGCCAAAGTCTCAAACCCGTGTGCCACGTTTTCGCCAGATTTGGCGCTGGTCCAAAAGTTTTGTTTGGAGATGGCACGAACTTGTTCGGTGAATGCATCTTGCCACTTAATGTCATCGACTAAGTCGGCTTTGTTGATAAAGCAAACAGCTGGCAATTCCAATAATTCAGGTGAATCTTTGATGATGTCATTGAGTGTATGCAGCGATTCTGGTTCGGTGGCATCAACAACATATATGATGGCATGGGCACCGCGTAAATAAGGTTTATAATGACTGTCTTGTTCGAAGCCAGCGATGTCCCAGATGACAAATTTAGTTGATGGGTCGATGATTTTGGTGGCAATCGAAACACCAACAGTGGTTTGGTATTTTTCGGAAAAGTGATTTTTTACAAAGCGATCGACTAATGAAGTTTTTCCAACCGCAAAGCGCCCTATCATGCAGACTTTTTTTGAAATCATTGAACCACCTCAAACCAGACGCCGATTTTTCTGGCATCTATTACACTGTTACTGTTCTCGCAGGCACTGATTTTGGGCCTCAAAGTAGCTGCCTTCAAACCGTTCTCAGATAAATAAGCACTGACTGTGTTAACACGCATCTGACTGAACTTGTTGCTTTGCTTAGCTGAACCTTGGCAATCACTTTTACCGATCAGCATTATACCTACTCCGGGTTGTAAGTTAATTAATTTCTGAAACTGTTCAATCAACGCATTTAACTGGTTTTGTTGAGGCTGATTCAATGCAGCTGGGTTAGTCATAATGAGCGGAGTTTGCTTGATGCTTTGTTTTATTTCATCCAGTACAACCAGCTCAACTTTTTGGGCGTCAATACCACCGTACTTCTTGAGTTCTGCGGTTAACTCATCCAACATGCTTTTGGTGGCATAGCCGGATAATTCAATGATGCCAGCATTTTCAGTGGCTTTTATGCTTGGCGGCAGACTATTCTGTTGTAAAAAGCCGGCTAAATCAGCTTTGGGCTGGTGGCTTACCCTGTCATCAACAGAATTGATTCCAGGCTGGCTTTTTAACTGTAACAGTTTTTGCTTGTAAGCCTCATCATTATTGTGCTCTCCGGTGATTATCATCACGCCGTTGTTGACTTCAACGTGCAGTGAATCATCTGAAAGGATTTGTTCAGCCCGTTTGCGCAGAATTGGGTCTTCTAAAGAAATAAAAGGGGTACTGTTGATGGTCAGTTCGACGTCTTGGGGCGCGATCTCAGCCATTGGATCCTGCAGTCCCTCAACCGTGTATTGGCCATTGGAATGGCTGAGATTCGTTAAAACGAAACCCGGTGTGTTGCGCAATGAATCAAGTAGTTTTTGCTCAGTTTGGTGTTGTTGATAAGTTGACCAACCCCACCACAGCAATAAGCCAGCGATTACCATGACCCAAGGCCAATAATTGATGCCTTTTGGGCTTTCCTCATCATCTGATTGGGACTTAGTCAGCAACAACTTCTCAAGTTCGCTTTCCAGTTCGTGGTTGTTTTCCCACAGCTCTTGAGAATCTAGTTCCTGATAAAACTCGATGTGAATATCTTCTGAGGCAGCCAACATGCGTTCACGCAGCCGCTGTGTCGGTGCGCCTTTGATGATGGCTGCTATTTGCGCTTTGTTACCGGCTGTAATCCACAAGATGTCATCGTCAATTTCCGCTGCTGCTAAACCTGAGCCACCTGAGTTAACTGAGTCTTTGACAAAATCTTGAATCGCTGTAAGCATGGCGGACATGGCGTCTTTGTCCTGTAACAGGTACTCCTCATGACCAGCGTATGCAATCAATAAACCGCTGTTGTTGTCAATCAAGAAGACTTGTTGGACTTGGTATTCAATGGTGTTATTAAACACAATTTCAGCAAAAGGCACGCCGGTTCTGAAAGCTTTCCAGCGCCATTTCAGGGCCTGTATAGAAAACCCCATTTCAACGGCTCGGTTGACATCGGAAACAAAACGCCTGATGGCTGATGTAACTGATTTCCTGATCATCGGACCAATGATGGGCAACAAGGCATCAATGAAGGTTTGTTTGTTGGCCTTGATGGCTCTGACGTAGGCCTTTGAATCTATTTTGGAGAATTTTTTTTGAAATTTTGGGTTTTTGGCGATGGCCAAATCTGTGGCCGGATCAATGACCTCGGATATTTTTTCAGTCAGTGCTTGTTTGTCATTGAGTAATTTTTGTAATGCCTTGATTTGCGCAATTTCCTCATTCAGCAACAATGCTTTGAGTTTTTCGCGATCGTTGCTCATTTTGAAATTACTCTGAAATCTGATCAGCCATTTTTCTTAGCAGCTCAGATAAGTCATTGCGGTGGGTCAATCTGTGATCTAAATCGTTCGATTTCTCTTGTAACTCACCGAGGATGCTGGCTTCTGTTTCTATGATGCGGTTTTTTAATTCCTGCTCAATCGCTTGCATGCGGTCGCTGTGATCTGCCTGTAGATTATCAAGGCTCTTGTTGTTGGCATTTTCCATGCTTTTCATGTTGGCGCTGAGTTGTTTATTGATGGCTTCCAATTGCTTTTTCAGTGCATTGAATTGGCTGTTGATGTCAGCCTCCATTTTGGCGAATTTTTTTTCTATGTTTTTGGTTTGTTCACCAAACAAAATGTCTCTTATTTGATCGACAGAATCATTGTTTTTATCTGACATTTTAGATTGCTCCTGTTGTTTTATTCTGTTTTGACTTCAATCAAACGATAACCTTTGTGATAGACCGAGACCAGCTTCCAACCGGTTGAACCATCCAAAGCCAGTTTTTTTCTTAACCGGCTGATGTGGGTATCAACGGTTCTGGTGGTGATTGAGGCGCTTTTGGTCCAAATGGTCTCAAGCAGGTAGTCTCGTGAAATCAAACGGTCTTGGTTACTGAAAAAATAATTAGCCAATTGAAATTCTTTGGCTGTGAGTTTAACTTCATTGCCGTTAAAAGAGATGGTGCCTTCTTTGTGGTTAAAGGTGAAAGGCTCAATTGATACCAGTTTATTTTGTGCTTGGTTGTGGCGACGATACAGCGCATGAGATCGAGCAATCAGTTCACTTTGTTTGATTGGTTTGACCAAATAATCGTCAGCACCTTGGTCCAAAGCCCTGACCAAGTCATCTTCGTGGTTGCGGGTGGTCACAAAGATCACCGGTAAATCACTGTACTCACTGGAACGCACCCAGTTCAATACCTCTAGCCCACTGATGCCGGGTAAGTTCCAATCTAAAACCAACAAATCTGGTTGTTCATAGGGTACTTTCGCAATGAAGTCACGGCCGTTGGTGAATGATTGGCATTCATGATTTTTTTCTTGCAGCCAATGACTGATCAATTCAGCCTGATCGACATCATCCTCTAATATAAATATTTTCATCCTGCCATGTCCCAATTATTATTGTGCTTATAAATCCATTTTAACCCAGAACTGGCTGATTTAACAAACTGCGATTCATGCGATTTTTCTCAGCGATTAATCATGGCGATGAATTTTTCTTTAAATTGTGTGATGGGCGCTCTGACCATGTCATTGAAGTTGATTTTTGATTGGTAATAAACTGATTTCATGTGGCTCATTGAAACAAAGCCTTGGTAACCATGGTAGCTGCCCATGCCACTGTGGCCAATTCCACCAAAAGGCAGACCTTTCTGCGCGAAATGTACCAAGGTTTCATTGATTGATAAGGAGCCTGATTGCGTTTGTTCTTTGATAGTTTTTATGGTTTCGCGGCGATTACTGAATAGGTATAGCGTCAATGGTTTGTCTCTGGCGTTAATGAAATCTATAGACTCAGATAAGTTTTCAGTGGTGATGATGGGAAGGATGGGGCCAAATATTTCGTTTTGCATCAGCGGGTGAGAGGTGGGTGGATTGACCACCAAGGTGGGTGCCATTTTACGACTGTCACCGGCCTTACCCAGTTGGTAAATTTGTTGTTCATCGATACCATCGAGCAAATCCGTGAGCCTCTGGTGATGTCTGGGGTTCACTACACAGCTGTAGTCCGGGTTGTCATCGGGTTTTGGGAAAGCCTTGTTGATGTGTTTTTTTAAGTGTTCGATGAGTTCATCTTGCCTTGCTGCATCAATCAAAATGTAATCAGGTGCCAAACAAGTTTGTCCGGCATTGAACCATTTACCAGCAACAATGCTTTTGGCTGCTTTGTCGATGTTGTAATCATCGCCAATCAATACCGGTGATTTACCACCTAATTCCAACGTCAAAGGTGTGAGGTTTTCGCTGGCGTTGCGCATGATGATTTTACCCACTTGGGTTGAGCCAGTGAATAAAATATGATCTAGTGGTAAGCCACTGAATTCATTGGCCACCTCGGCACCACCCAAAACCACATAGACTTCATCTGCTGAAAATACCTCAGCCATCAGTGTTTGTGTCAAACTTGCTGTTTTAGGAGTGATTTCTGAGGGTTTTATCATCACTCGATTACCTGCGGCGATGGCAGCAATCAATGGTCCAACCACTAAATTAAACGGGTAATTCCATGGTGCCATGATGCCTACCACGCCTTTGGGTTGTGGAGTGATTGAGCACTTTGATGGAAAAAACTTCCAGTCAGCATGCCAAGTTTTGGCCCTGACCCATTGTTTGATCTGTTTGAGGGTGTAATTTATTTCATCCAGGCAGACCATAACCTCTGCCAGCAATGACTCATGCTCAGAGCGGTGACTGAAGTCTTCGCTGATGGTGCTGATGATTTCTGCTTGCCTTTGTTTGATGACTTTGGAAAGATTTTTTAAATGTGTGATTCTCTCGTTCAGAGTGAAAGGAGGCAGTGCCTGCATGCTTTTCAGTTGAGTTTTCATGTTTGGTTGTTTTTTTATCTTTACTTAAAAATCATCAAGCCAAAGGCAGCTTGATTTCGATGATGGCACCTTCGTGGTGATTCCTTACTTCAATTGTACCACCGTGTTCTTCAACTATTTTTTTGACAATGGCTAAACCCAAACCAGAACCTCCTTGTTTGGTGGTTTCATAGGGTTCGAAGACATGTTCAATGATGTCAGGACTGAAACCGCTGCCGTTGTCTTTGATACTAAGAACCAAATGATTGGCCAATACTTCTGTACTTATGTTTATTTTAACATGCCTTTGGTTGGCACTTTCTTGGGTGTTTTTTATCAAGTTGGTTAACAGTTGAGTCATGCGCCCACGGTCCAATAACAGCCGAGGCTCAGGATCTGTTAACTCGGTAGTAAATTGTATACTTGGGTGCGATAAACTGAATAAATCCACAGTTTCATTGATCAGTCTGTTCAGTCCACCCAATTCTTTTTTCAATTCGGGTGGCTTGGCATAATCTGAGAAGGCGTTGACTAATGTCTTTAAGTTTTCGACTTGAGCAACGATGGTCTGGGTGGCTCTGTTCAGAATTTCATCTTCTTCTTTGCCCAATTTACCACTGAGTCTCATGTGAATCCGTTCGGCTGAGAGTTGAATCGGGGTCAAAGGATTTTTAACTTCATGTGCTAACCTCCTGGCCACTTCACTCCAGGCAGCATCGCGTTGGGCTTGGTTGATGATGGTTTGGTCGTCAAACACAATCACATGACCACCACCTTCCATCTCAGAGTCGGTGATTTGGCTGCCTCTTACCAATAAAACACGTCGCAATGAGTCCTCTGCTATCAACACTTCCTGTTGCCAGAAATTGGTTTTTTCCGCTACTTTCTGCTTAATGATATCAATCAGAGGCAATAAGGTTGGGTTCTTCATTGCCAAGTAATCAATATTTTGGTTAATCAAAGAACGTTTGCCCAGGTGCAGGATTTTGTGGGTTGATTCATTGCTGAGTCGAATCAAAAAATCATTATCAATACTGATTACACCGCTGGTCAAATGTGACATCACACTTTCTAGATATGCCCTTTGGTTTTCTGCTTCGCTTTGGGCACGATGCGCCAACGCACTGGAGGTTGCTATCTGTGTGGACATAGAGTTGAATGATTTTACCAATAAACCAAGTTCATCATCGGTTTCAACCGGAATGACTTTGCTGAAATTTCCTTGGGTGATGGCATCGGTGGCTTCTGACAGCATTTTAATGGGTTCAACCAAGCGCCGAGCAGAAGAGAACGCGCGCAACATCGCTAACAACACACTGATCAAAAGTACAACGGTTAAAATGATCATGAAAGTACTTTTCAACTGTTGGCGCTGGAAGTTTTGTTTGTCGTATTCGTGAAATTGGGTTTCAATATTGATGGCTAAATTGCGGTATTCTTCAGGGATTGAAAACAGCCCTTGCAGAATTCGACTTTGTCCCAGATTGATGGAGCGGTTTGAGCTGATAGGAACCACCACACGCACTTGCATCCTTTCGCTGCCTGTGGGCTCGACTCGGGCATAATTTCTGCCATTACTGACCTCTCTTATGGTGTTTTGTGGCAAGTTGGGTGCGATAAATTTCAGTGGGTCAATTGATGCTGAGGTGATCAGTTGACCATCTGTGTCGTATATACCCAATGACGATGCTTTAGAATTTTCTAGCAATCGATCCAAATAGATGCCTTGATTCAACGGATCGTATTCTGCCAGTTCACTGGCGATGTCCTTGCCGGTATTCAAGTGAGTGACCGTTTGGGTCTCAAGGAATATATTACCCAATGAAATGGCATCGTTGAGGGCAGCATCAGTGGCCACATCAAACCATGAATCAACGTACTGATTGACCAACATGGTGGCAAATAGATACAGGATAATCACCGGCGGTAAAGACAAACCAGTGAACATTAAGACCATGCGTGTTGTTAGTTGAATGCCGGGTTCTTTCTTTTTGCGTTTTAAAACCAACCAAACTATTCTCTGGATGATGATTAAGGTCAGTATCACCACAGCCAATACCGATGCAGCAAATAGCCAAATGTATATGCGGTTAAACTGTTCAGCACTTTGCACCGCTGTACCCAATAAGTACAATGCGCTCAATAGCGCCACCACCAAAAATAATAGCGGGATGTTTTTATTGAGAATCATGGTTTTGGCTTTCATGGTTTTTCAGTCGGTGCAGGTGCAAGATCAAAACGTTGCCAGTCAGAGTTGAAGTTCCAGTCTTGGTCAAACACATTGGGTAGTTGCATGATGGAGGGCAAAGCCTGTTTATCCAAGAAAATGCGGGTTTCAAAGTAGTCGACACTGGGGCTGAGCTGAAATTGGAAATTGATTTCTTGGCCCAGGTGATTCAGTAGTTCATCCAGCGAGACAAAACTGAGTTTTTCATCGGTTTTGATGTTGTGTAATTGATACAAACCACCCAGAGAAAAGTATCGCACTTGAAACGTTTTAATACCAGCACTGATGACTGTATCAAACCACCAATCAATGCCTTGGTACAGCTTAACTTGCATAACGAATGTGATGACAATGCCGTTATCGATTGCTTCCACCACTTTATCGGAAATGGGCAATTGGTAAATGGGTTTGATGATGAGTTGTTGGCCCTGAATGCTTTGTTCAGCCCTGATGATGTTGGCCGCTTGGCTGTTGTGTAACCATGTCAATAGCATAGCCAGAACCACCGATGTCAGTATTTTTTTCATGCGGTGCGACTCATCAAACAATAATAAAACCCATCCATGTTGTCGGTACCTGTGATTATTTGTTGGCCGAAGGCACAAGGCTCAGCAGCGGTTATGTCCATGGGCACTGTTGTAAAATTATTGTTGTTTTTGAGGAATTTTTTGATTTGTCGCTCATTTTCAGAACGAAAGACAGAGCATGTGACATACAAAATATGACCACCCACTTTCAGTAATTGAGCGATGTTTTGCAGGATTTGTTGTTGTAATTGTGTCAACTGTTTTAAATGTTCGGGGGCTCTGAGTAGTTTAATGTCTGGGTTGCGCCTGACCACACCAGCAGCACTGCAAGGCACATCCAACAATATTTTGTCATACTTCGGCGATTGAAACCAATCATTTGGACAGGTGGCATCGCCCAAAATCACTCTGGCTGCTTTGAGGTTCAAACGATCGAGGTTTTCATTCACCAGTTTGAGCCGGCTGGGCTCTTTCTCAAGTACATCCAGTTCAATGTCTTGATTGAGCTCCAGTAAGTGACAGCTTTTTCCTCCTGGTGCCGCGCAGGCATCGAGAATTTTCTCACCGGTTTGTGGTTTTAATAACAGTGCAGCATATTGGGCTGCGGCATCTTGCACTGAAAACTTACCCGCTTTGAGGGATTCGCCCAGTGAGGCCTTTTCGTCATCCAGCAACCAGGCTGATGCAATGGTATTGTGTTGTTTTCCGGCAGGTTCTGTCTGGGTGTCGTTGGTTCTGATCCACAGCGGTGGCTTTTGGTTATTGGCTTGGATGATTTGTTGCCAGTGATCAGGCCAGTCCTTGCGCAACAAATCAATCCACCATTGAGCGTGGTTGTAAATAATGGGTTCACTTTCTGCGGCAAACTCTTGGTCAGTAATGGTTAATTTAAGGACCTTATTAATCAAACCAGTGGCCCAATGTTTCTTTAGTTTTTTGGCTGCTTTTATGGCTTCATTAACAATCGCGTGGTCTGGTGTATTCAGAATGATTTTTTGTGCCACACTCAATGTAAGTAATTCGGCTAGCAGGGCATCTTTGACAGGCTTTGGAGTGAATTTTTGCCAACGAGCCGTCAAATTCTGGTGGTGCCTGATGGTCTGGTAGCATAAGTTTTGAATCCAAGCCTTGTCTTGCGAGGCAATCTGTTGAGGCAGGGTGTTTTTGATGGCAGCTTTCAAGTGTACTTGTTTGTGGAGTACCTGATACATGACTTGCGCCGCCCAATAGCGGGTGTTAACGACTTGAGTCATGCCGTAAACCAAGCTGACTTCGACGCCATAAAGGCGGCGATTGGCATGCGCTTTTTACCGGCTTTTTGCACTTCCTCCAAACTCAAGCAGCCATCACCACATTGGATAATAAGGGTTGATTTATCCGCCATCACCACGGTACCTGGTTCTTGCGCTTGGTTAGTTTCGCAGGCTATTACTTTAGCTGCCCAAACCTTTAAGCTCATATCATTAACAGAACCTTGTGAGCCAGGCCATGGGTTGAATGCCCTGATTTGTTGTTCAATATGTTGTGCTGATTGGTGCCAATCAATGTGCGATTCTGATTTTTCGAGTTTGTGGGCATAAATGGCTTCGGCTTCATTTTGTGCTTGAGCGGCAGGCAGGGTGCCGGCTTTTAGTTGTTGCACACAACTGACAATGGCTTCGCCACCCATCAAGCTCAGGCGGTCGTGTAACGTTTGTCCAGTATCATCATCACGAATGGTGGTTGGGTACATGTTGAAAACTGGCCCTGTATCCAGTCCTGCTTCCATTTGCATGATGGCAATACCGGTTTCTTTGTCCCCAGTCAAAATAGCACGGTGGATCGGTGCCGCGCCGCGCCATCGTGGTAACAAAGAGGCATGGATGTTCCAGCAGCCCCATTTGGGTATGTCTAAGATGTTTTGCGGTATGATCAAACCATACGCCACCACCACCATCAGATCAGGCTTCATGTCAGATATCAAAGAAGCCACATCTGGCGTTTTCAAACTGACGGGTTGATACACTGGGATGTGGTGTTTTTCTGCTTCAATTTTTACTGCAGTTTTTTGCACCTGTTGGCCACGGCCTTTGCGTCGGTCGGGTTGGGTGAAGACGGCTTTGACATTGAAACCGGCCGCCACCAAGTCGGCCAAGGGTGGAACAGAAAACTCAGGGGTGCCACAAAAAATAATATCCAATTACATGTACTCCATATTAAATGTCATCCAAGGGCAGCGAAATTTGTGAGGGTTTGATGCTGCCTTGGTCATGAAAGATGCGCTTGTATTCAGCCCGCGAAACAGACACATACCTCTCGTTACCACCTACTTGGATTTGAGCGCCTGATTTTATGGCTTTACCGCTGTCATCGATCCTGACCACCATGGTGGCTTTGCGACCGGTGTGACAAATGGTTTTTAACTCTCTTAATTCATCAGCCCAAGCCAGTAAATATTGGGAGCCTTCGAACAACTCACCCTGAAAATCAGTGCGCAAACCATAAGCCAAAACTGGTATGTTCATTTTATCGACAATTTCTGTTAATTGATAAACTTGTGGTTTGCTCAAAAATTGTACTTCATCGACCAGCACGCAATCGACTGGGTCTTGCGCCAAGACCAAATCATATAAATTTTCACTTTGGTTGAAAACGATGGACGGTGATTCAATGCCAATTCTGGATTTCACGATTCCTTGGCCAAAACGATCATCAATTGATGATGACAAGATTAATGTCTGCATACCACGCTCTCGATAATTATGACTCGATTGCAACAAGTGTGTGGTTTTTCCAGCGTTCATAGCGGAATAATAGAAATACAATTTGGCCATGCGGGGGTGTGTTTTACAAAGCGATATATTTTAACAGAATAAGACCATGCTGTGACTCTCACAGCTGGTCAAAAATGTCGATAATTGACCGAAAACTTCGATATATTATGCGTTGCGTTAAAAAAATGTTATTATGATTGGGGGGTGAAGATAATAATAACATGTCGTTTGATAACACAGTATATCCACACAGGCCATTGATTTTGGCGGTTTCTGCCGGCATTCTGCTGTCGATTGCGATTTTCTCTGTTTACTACCTTTACATGCACTCAACCAGTCAAGCCGTTCATGTCATGATTGGAATTGCTGCTTTGTTGTTGTCCACAGGAGCCTTGGTTGGGTTGCTTTGGTTCTGGACTTTTCGGCAAGCACAACAACATTGGTTGAAGCTATTAAAGGTTGCCAACCGAGATCAACTCACCGGTTTACCCAATCAGCAAAAACTGCTTCGTGATTTAGAAAAAAGCGAACACACCAATTTGGCATTCATGAAAATCACCAATTACAACAGCATCCTCAACAGCTACGGTCCCGCTGTGACCGATGATGTGATGAAGCAAGTTGCCAGTGTTTTAACCAGGTTTGAACACGAATTGGCACGTAAAACCCAACATTACTACATCCAGCCAGGGGTGTTTTCAACCTTGGAAGACCAATTCGCCAGTTACGACACCATTGCTCAAATCACCAAAGCACTGGTTAAGAAGTTGATGAGTACCCAGTACCAAGTGGGTGATGGCGACTACATTGCCATCAATGTCACAATGGGTGCGGTGCGACAGAAAGAGGATGCCTACATCTTGGCTAACATGGCATTGCAAGAGGCTGAGCACAACAAGTTACAGTTTTATTTGATAGACAACCGCCAAAGCCAGCTGCCAGCCACCTATAAAAAGGAGTTGCGTTTAACCCAAACGCTGTTACAAGGGATTCACGAGCGACGCGTTGTGGCTTATTTTCAACCCATATTTCATGCCGACTCCTTGACTGTGGCCAAATATGAATGTTTATCGAGGTTGGTCGATGAACAAGGTAATGTGATTTCTATGCCTGGTGTTTTTATGCCCTTGGCACACCGAGCCAATGTGTATTATTTATTGTCACAAATCATGGTCAAACACGCGGTTGACTTTGCCTCTAAGCACAATGTCATTGTAACCATCAATTTCAGCATCACTGACATCAATAACAAAAGAACCTGTGATTATTTGTTTCAAAAAATAAAAAAATCTGGAGTGGGACACTTGATTCAATTTGAATTATTGGAAAATGAGGTGGTTATTGATGCCAGGGTAATCACCAAGTTTATTTTGCAGTTGCACGAATTGGGCTGTCAGGTGGGCATGGATGATTTAGGCAAAGGCTATTCCAACATCGAACGCTTGTTCAGTTTGCCTATAGATTTTGTCAAAATTGATCGAACCATCATGGAAAACATCAGTCACAACAAAGAAATGCGTAAATTGGCCAGAGGCATAGTCAAAATGGCCCAAAACAAAAACTTAGAAGTGGTTGCTGAATACTGTTCTGATGCAGAATTAACTGACTTAGCCATCAAGTTGGGTGTTAATTATCTGCAAGGGTTTTATCTGGGCCGTCCGAAGCCTCACTTGTTTGAGCAGCCCGTTGAGGAGGCCTTGGCGCAAGAGCGTTGAAAACCTTTCACCAAGTTTTTGTTACAATCCACAACTCTTTTATAAAATTATTTGTATGAATCAGGAAGCCATACAGGTCTTTGTCAGTTGTGAATCATCGCAACAAGCTAAAAAGCTGGTTGATTCTTTGTTGAATGACCAGATAATTGCTTGCGCACAAATGCTGAAAGGGGTGGAATCTTTTTATCGTTGGCAGGGTCAAATCACCCAGTCAAATGAAGTGTTGTTGGTGTTAAAAACCACTGCCAATCATTTCAAAGCGATTGAAACAAGCATTAAAAAATTACACAGTTACGACGTACCCGAAATTTTAGCCATTCCAGTGTTGGAAGGCTCAACCGATTATTTGAAGTGGATTAATGAACAAGTTTGATTTTAAAACCAACAACATCACTTTGGCTTTGCTATTGTGCCTGATGTCATTGTTAAGTCTGGGGGTAGCTGCTGCAGCGATGACCATCCCACCGCCGCCCGATCAGGCGATGAAGGTCTCATATCGAATCAGCAACGAACAAACCATCACCGTTGATTTTGATCTGATTGAAGATGTATATTTGTATAAACATGCGTTCAGTTTTCAAGGCACCGACTTGACCGTGTCTGAAGATTCACTGGTCATTCCGAAGGGTAAAGAAAAAGATGATCCGGCTTTTGGTTTGGTTGAGGTTTACTATGGCAGCTTGAGTATCGATGTGCCGATCACTGCTGTGGGCAATGCACCTGAATTAATGGTTAAATACCAAGGCTGTGTGGAAGATTTCATCTGTTACCCGCCACAAAGAAAAACCTTTGATCTGACGGGTCAATTACAGCCCATCATAAAGCAAGAGCCAGTACCTGCCAGCAGCGCTTTGGGTGGTGGTTTATTCAGTAACACGCCAGCCAACGGTTTTTTCAATGACAGCCAACAGTTGCTGCCAGTTGATCAAGCCTTTCAATTTGAAACCATTGCATTGGATGCCAATCAATTGATGGCGCGTTTTACCATGGCGCCCAATATTTACTTGTATAAAGATCAGGTGTTGTTTACCTCCTTTACGCCTGGCGTTGAGTTGGGCGAACCTGAGTTTCCACCAGCCCAATTGAAAGATGATCCCGAATTTGGCTTGGTTGATGTTTACTATGATATTGCTGAGGTCATCATCCCAATCAGTCGCACCCAAGCAGGTGTCAGCCAAATGGACATTGATGCATCCTTTCAGGGTTGTGAAGATGGCAAAGTCTGTTATCCACCCACTTCACAACTGGTCACGGTAGATTTACCGCCAGCGTCCCAACTCAGCGAACCGAAAGCAGCCATTGATCTGAACACAACAGTCAAAGCAGCAACTGCAACACCCAAATCTGAAACAGACAAAATCATTGACGGTTTTGGCGGCTCGATATGGTGGGTGGTGTTACAGTTCTTTGGCTTTGGTTTGTTGTTGTCGCTAACGCCTTGTGTATTTCCCATGATACCGATACTTTCAGGTCTGATTGTGGGTCAAAAAGACCCATCAACCGCCAAAGCATTCAGCTTGTCGATGATCTATGTTTTGGCTATGGCACTGACTTACACCGCAGTGGGTGTGTTGGCTGGTTTGGCCGGGACTAACTTGCAAGCCTTGTTTCAAACCCCTTGGATCATCATCAGTTTCAGTATTGTATTTGTGCTGTTGGCCCTGTCGATGTTTGGCTTTTATGACCTTCAACTGCCTGCCAGTTGGCAAAACAAATTATCCAGCATTTCAAACCGCCAGAAAGGTGGCTCCTGGCTTGGGGTAGCGGTAATGGGGTTGTTGTCGGCTTTAATTGTGGGTCCTTGTGTGGCGCCCCCTTTGGCAGCCGCGGTGATTTATATTTCATCGGCTGATGGTGGGCCAGTGGTTGGTGGCTTGGCTTTGTTCGCCATGTCCATGGGCATGGGTGTGCCGTTGATTGCCATTGGTACTTCGGCGGGTAAATGGATGCCGAATTCTGGTGGTTGGATGAACGTGGTCAAATCTTTCTTTGGTGTGTTGTTGATTGGTATGGCCATTTGGTTCCTCTCTCGAATCATGTCAGAAAACATCATTCTGATGATGTGGGGTTTACTTTCTATCGCCACCGCAGTGATGTGGCACCGTCACGCCAAGGACAATGGTTTATCTGGCTGGGTGATGTCAATGTTCGATGCCATCAAAGTGACTTTGTTGGTGGTTGGTGTGGCTCAATTAATCGGCGCGATGGCCGGACAAAGTGATCCGCTGCGACCCTTGAAAGGGGTTTTCGCTGGTGGTGGTGCGGTGGTTGAACAAAAAGTTGAATTCACGCCGATTAAATCATTGGCCGATTTGGAACAACAAATCGATGAAAGTAGTAAGCCAGTTTTCCTCGACTTTTATGCCGACTGGTGTATCGAATGCAAGCGCATGGAGCGCACCACATTTAAAGACCCTGAAATTGTCGCATTGAGTCAACAAATGACGGTATTAAAAGCCGATGTCACGGCCAACGATGAGGTGGATGCGGCATTGATGAAACATTTCGGCATTGTAGGTCCACCGGCGAGCTTGTTTTTTGCTGCTGATGGCACCCCTTTGTTGCAACACAACTTCTTCGGATACAAGTCAGCAGGCGACTTAAAACAAACGTTTGAAAATATAGTTAAATAAGCAACTTTCTGGACATTCGCTGCCAGTTGATGCACAATCGCAGCACTTAGAAGCGAAATTTGAATTCTTCAATGCGTGAAATTGCCATCATCAATGGTCCAAACCTAAACCTTTTGGGGGTCAGAGAACCTGAGGTTTATGGCACAGAAACCTTACAAGACATCAATGACAGCATGCTGGACTTATCCAAACAGTTGGGTTTGTCTTTGCGGTTCAAACAAGCCAACGCAGAACATGAGCTGGTGGATTTCATTCATCAGTGCTTTCATGATCAAATTTCAGGTATCATCATCAATCCAGCGGCATTCACCCACACCAGTGTGGCGATACGCGATGCGCTCTTAGGCACACAAATTCCTTTTATAGAGGTGCACTTATCTAATGTGCATGCCCGCGAAGATTTTCGCAGCAAGTCTTGGTTATCTGATGTAGCAATCGGCACCATCACAGGTTTGGGATCCAAGGGTTATGAGATGGCACTGCGTTATTGGGCTTCAGAAAACTAATTAAAACAACACAGTTAAACAACACAATCAAACACGGGACATAATCAATGGACATCAGAAAAATAAAAAAACTCATTGAACTGTTGGAACAATCTTCCTTAACAGAAATGGAAATCACCGAGGGTGAGGAAACGGTTAAATTATCACGCACCAGCCAAGCGGCTCCAGCGCCAGCACCCCAGGTCTACCAGGCAGCGCCAGTTACAGCGCCAGCGCCAAGCAGCAATGCCCCTGCCAGTAATGAACCAGCGGTAGAAGAACCGGCGGGATTATTGGTCAGAAGTCCCATGGTGGGGACCTTTTACGCCTCGCCTTCACCTGATGCTGAACCTTTTGTTAAAGTCGGCCAAAGCGTCAACGTCGGCGACACTTTATGTATGGTTGAAGCGATGAAAATGTTCAATCAGATTGAATCAGAGCACAAAGGCAAAATCAAACGCATATTGGTTGAAAACGGACAGCCAGTAGAATTTGATGAACCATTGTTCGAAATAGAGTAAGCACAGCCATGTTCAGTAAAATTGTTATTGCGAATCGTGGTGAGATTGCTTTGCGCATCTTGCGTGCTTGTCAGACCATGGGGGTTAAGACTGTGGCGGTTCATTCGACGATAGACCGCAACCAAAAACACGTTGGTATGGCTGATGAATCGGTGTGTATCGGCCCACCTTCTTCCTTGGAATCTTATTTAGATATCCCTAAAATCATTGCGGCTGCTGAAGTGACAGACGCCGAAGCCATTCATCCCGGTTATGGGTTTTTGGCTGAGAATGCTGCATTTGCGGAGAGCATTGAGGAATCTGGCTTTAAATTCATTGGTCCACGGGCAGAAACCATTCGTTTGATGGGTGATAAAGTGGCCGCCATTGAAGCCATGAAAGCGGCAGGTGTGCCCTGTGTACCGGGTTCTGATGGTCCGTTGAACAACGATGCAGAACGCAATTTAAGCATTGCCAAAAAAATTGGCTATCCAATCATTGTTAAAGCAGCAGCAGGCGGTGGTGGACGTGGTATGCGTGTGGTGCACACTGAGGCCGCATTGAACAATGCCATCATGACCACCAAAACTGAAGCCAAAGCGGCTTTCGGTGATGACACAGTTTATATGGAAAAATACTTGGAAAATCCACGACATGTAGAAATCCAAGTGCTCTCAGACATGCACGGCAATGCCATCCACTTGGGTGAGCGCGATTGCTCGATGCAACGCCGCCACCAAAAGGTGGTTGAAGAGGGGCCGGCACCCGGCTTGACTGAAGCAGCGCGCCAAGAAATTGGTGAAGTTTGTGTTGCTGCTTGTAAGCGCATCAAATATGAAGGCGCTGGTACCTTTGAGTTTTTGTATGATGGTGGACGTTTTTACTTCATTGAGATGAACACCCGAATTCAAGTCGAGCATCCTGTTACTGAACTGATCACTGGGGTGGATTTGATCAAACAACAATTACTGATAGCCAGTGGGGAGCCACTTAAAATCAAACAATCAGACATCAAACTCACCGGCCATGCCATTGAATGTCGCATCAATGCAGAAGATCCAGACACTTTCATGCCTTCTCCTGGCACCATAGATATTTTTCATGCACCAGGTGGGCCCGGCGTGCGGGTCGATTCGCATGTGTATGACGGCTATAAAGTGCCGCCTAATTATGATTCAATGATTGGTAAAATCATCACCTACGGCGAGGATCGCATCACGGCCATACGCCGTATGCGGTTGGCATTATCAGAGACAGTGGTTTCAGGTATAAAAACCAACAAATCACTGCAATTGAGAATCATGAATGATCCGGGTTTTGTTGAGGGTTCAAAAAACATCCATTACCTAGAAAAACGTTTGAACGAGAAAAAATAAATACCCAAGAGAGATGTGGTTCGGTGCTGGCTTTTGCTGCATGAACCTTATTCACTGGGCGTTTTAATTAAGTATTTGGCAATGGCGCAGAACAATGGCATTTTACGAAATAACCATTCAGCTTAATCAGGCTGAAGTTGCAGCAGTTGATGAACAACTGCAATCAAATGGTGCAGTTGGTGTCACATATGTAGATGCCAAAGACAGCCCAATTTATGAACCCAAGCCAGGTGAAATGCCGCTTTGGAGTCAAATTAAATTGATTGGTTTGTTTGACGATGAGCAGCAAATGCAATACGCCAGCCAGCAACTACAACAAGCTTATCCACAGCTCAGCCAACAACACACCCAATTAAAAGACCAGGTTTGGGAGCGACTGTGGATGGATCATTTTAAGCCGATGCAATTTGGTCAAAACAGTTGGGTGATTCCTGATGGTTATGAGGTGGTTGACCCGGCTGCCCATAACCTGATTTTAGACCCCGGATTGGCTTTTGGTACAGGGACCCACTCTACCACCGCCTTGTGTTTGGCATGGTTGGATGCGCATGACGTAAGGGGTAAGTATTTGGTTGATTTTGGCTGTGGCTCGGGTGTTTTAGCAGTCATGGCATTGCTGCAAGGTGCGCAGCAAGTGATTTGTGTGGATATCGATGATCAAGCGATCCAAGCTACCCAACAAAATGCGGCAAAAAACGGCGTGTTATCCGGCATCAAAGTGGTGGCACCTGAAAAAGCTGGCAGCATAAAAAACCAAGACGGTATCCTGGCCAATATTTTGGCCGAACCACTGATGGCTTTTTGCGATGATTTTCATGCCATGTTGAATGATGGCGGTTTCATCGTGCTCAGTGGTATCCTCAGCGAACAGAAAGACATGATTTGTGCCAAATATAGTTCGCGATTTGTTGACATTAAGACAGAAATTGACCAAGATTGGGTGCGTGTGAGTGCCACCAAGACAGTCGAAACATAAAAGGACATCGACAGCAGCATCAATAGATTGCATGCACAGCCTTTTTGAAAGTCATTTGATGTGTGGATTTTAGTTGTGTTAACCAACCAGTCAGAGAGTTAATTTGTATACCCAGTGTAGAGGATGCGGTGAAGTTTTTGTGATCGAAGTCGAACACTTAACTCATGCGCGCGGACAAGTGCGATGTAATTTATGTGGCACGGTGTTCGATGGAATGGAAACCTTAAGTGCCACCAAGCCACATGAAGATGAAGACTTGTTGTTGCACGAATTCGATAACGCCCCACCGTTACTGACCCAAGCCTATCACACCTTGCAAGTGGCTGATGCCGTTGAGGAGGGTCTAGAAGGTGATTTGACGGTTGTTGATGAGGGCGATCTGGAAGCTGAATTGGATGAAATCATTGCCGATGCACAAATGAATGACAGTCAGCTGGATGAGGAAGCGTTACCAAGTTTTGTTGCTGAGGATGACAATTTAAGCGGGCCATTTGTGGCTGAGAAAAAAGTCCAGCCTGAAAATAAAAGCTCCAGCTGGTTGTTCTCAGCTTTGGCCGTGGCCATGTTAATCGGTCTGTTTTGGCAAGCCCAAGCCGCTATAAGTAAAGGACAATTGGTCTTACCCGAACACCCGATGAGTGAGAAACTGTGTGAATTCATCAATTGTGCACAAAATAAAGTAGCGGTTGATTTGAACGCTATATCACTGGTTTCACGCAATATCAGACCGCACCCTGGGCGCGATGAAGCGTTGATTATTTCTGCCAGCATGATCAATGCCAACGAAGCCAACCAACAGTTCCCAGCTTTAGAAATAAAACTCTCAGACCTCAACGGACAAATAGTCGCTATGCGCCGTTTCATTGCTGATGAATATGTGCCAGCCGATGTGCTCAGAGCAGGGTTTTTACCGAATACCTTGATTCCAATTAACTTAGAAATCGTCAGTCCTGGCCAAGATGCTGTGGCGTTCGAAATCAGGTTTGTGCAACCATGAGTAAAAAATCAGAACATAACAGTCACAGCCAAAAGAACATGACCCGCGAATCGGTTCGCGTTTACCTAGAATCACTCAACGGCCACAGCACCAACCGCTTGTATGATTTGGTGATTGAAGAAACCGAAAAGGGCATGATCCTAGAAGTACTCAAATGGTGCAAAGGCAACCGCTCCAAAGCCGCAGACACCCTTGGTATCACCCGCACCACCCTGCGCAACAAAATGCGCAAATTGAAAATAAGCGGTTGATTGATTTTTTGGGGTGCTTGTACTTGTTAGGTTTAATAAGAAAAAAGCCTTCATTGCAAGGGAGATACATGAAGCCTGAAAGGTTTAAAATCAAAAACTACGACCCTACTGTTATCTAAAAGATGAGCTAAAAAAATCTCATCACTGAATCGGTTTTCTTTGGTGGTATTTTACTTAAATGTCATATTTTTGTACCAACGAGAAGACAACTGTAAAATTTATGTCATCGTTAACTGATTTGAATCTTTTTCTGGCAGAAAAAAAATGAAAAGAATCAATCATTGCTCGCGCAAGCACCGGATTTATGGGTTCACCATCTATCATGGGATTACTGATATTGGTAACGATGCCTTGTGACTCAATTTTCAATTTTGAAGTAAACACAAAATCAATTGATAAATATGGTATTGCTTTAGATTTAGCTACATAGGTAGGGATAACCTCTGCTGGTTGGTTTTTTGCTATACGTAACTTGAAAACGGGGTTGTAATAACCACTGAAATTATCATAGATATATTGAGCTCTATAAATTACACTTTCAATTACTTCATTGACATTTACTTCGCTCATCACGTCACCAATTGTGTTGTTTGTCACTGATCCTTCAAAAGGTCTGCCGTTTTCATCAGGGTAGATAGTAATATCTAACTCCCTTAGAGATTCTCTATGTGTTTTAATCGATGATTCTGTCTTTATAGATTTAATTAAAATAGTCACATCATCTGGCAGTTTAAGTGTCTCATTCTGAAGAACACCAGTTGCCTTAGATGCAACATCAACAGCTACCATAAGACCTAATAGTTTTTTTCCGAGAACAGGAACACTTTCTGGTAATTTGAATTCAAGGACTTGATTTACTCTTTGTGCAATTGGCTTTCCATCCTTCAGCTTTGGTGAAAATTTAAAATCCCTCAATGTCTCAATTGCGGCTCCTGCAAATATATCAAGGGGGTATGAATCAATAATTTGAAAGTCTGTGGTGTTGCCATCTTCAGTAATTGTAAAACCAATTTTCGCCCAGCCCTCAGTAGCTTTATACATTGGTATTGTTGGAAACTTTAATGTTGGTGCATGAATCACTTCGACTTCACGATTAAGTAAAACATTTTCAGAGGCCTTAATTGACTTGAAAGGAAATTCACAAAAATTAAAAATAAGTAAAAACTGGATATATCTATTAATCATATATTTATAAAATGAAGCAAATAGTAATGAGTGTACAGTACATTTTGATGAAATGGTTTTCAAGACAATAGTGCATCAAAATGAATGACGCTTTTAGAGACATAGTTGTGCGGCGTGAGCTGGAAGCTTAAGCTCATCAACATCAAGCCAAAATTGCAGTCGTCGCTTTCATTTTGAGCAGCAAAATGAATGAAGACCCATGAACATTCATATATAATGTCGCCTTCCTTGGCACTTATGAGCAATCATGGCACAAAATCGTGTACCCATCAGGCGCGTATTGATCAGCGTTTCTGATAAAACCAACATTGAAATGTTGGCCTCAGGCTTATCCCGTTTAGGGGTAGAAATCTTATCCACTGGCGGCACTGCAAAAATGCTGGAAAATGCTGGGCTGGTGGTCACTGAAATTTCAGAGTACACCGAGTTTCCTGAAATGATGGATGGCAGAATCAAGACCCTACACCCTCGGGTTCATGGTGCTTTGTTGGGAAGAAACGGTATTGACGATGAAGTCATGCAAAAACATGGCATTGAAGGCATTGATTTGTTGGTGGTGAATTTATACCCGTTTGAATCGACCATCAAAAAAGCTGATGCGACATTGGAGCAGGCCATTGAAAACATCGACATTGGCGGTCCAGCGATGATTCGTGCAGCGGCCAAAAACCATGATCGCGTTACGGTTATGGTGAATCCTGATGATTATGAAGAGATGTTGGATGAGTTGACCACTTATGGTGGTATTTCGCATGCCAATCGTCATATTCTGGCGGCCAAAGCCTTTGCGCACACAGCCAGGTACGATGGTTTGATTGCAAATTATTTAAGTGCCATCAATGACACTGAGGAAAAGACCGACTTCCCCAGATACTTCACCAATCAATTTGAGCACCGCTCGGAACTGCGATACGGTGAAAACCCACACCAAAAAGCCGCCTTCTACACCGAACAAAATCCGCCGGCAGGCACCGTTGGACACTCTTGGCAAATCCAAGGTAAAGCGCTTTCTTATAATAACATTGCTGATGCCGATGCGGCATTATCGTGTGTGAAAGAATTCAAAGACATACCAGCCTGTGTCATTGTGAAGCATGCCAATCCATGCGGGGTGGCCTTGGAATCTAATTTAACTTTGGCTTATTTGAAGGCTTTTGCCACCGACCCCACTTCGGCTTTCGGTGGTGTGTTGGCTTTTAATGGTGAAGTTTCAGCTAAAACGGCTGAAACGATTTTGGATAAACAATTCGCTGAAGTCATCATCGCGCCAGCCTACGAGAAGGCGGCTTTGAAAGTGTTTGCAACGAAGAAAAATTTGCGGGTCATTTGTTGTGGTGACTTGCCTGAATCCAACCAGCCTTGGATGATGTATAAACGTGTGAGCGGTGGCTTGTTGGTGCAAGATGCCGACACGGCGATGATTGATTTGAATGATGCACAAGTGGTTACCAAAAGAAAACCAAAACCGGCAGAATTGAGTGACATGGGTTTTGCTTGGAAAGTCGGTAAATGGGTGAAATCAAATGCCATCGTTTATGCCAAAGATGCCCAAACCATTGGTGTCGGTGCGGGTCAAATGAGTCGTGTGGTTTCGGCCAGGATCGCATCAATCAAAGCAGACGATGCGGGTTTGAAAGTGACCGGATCGGTGATGGCATCAGATGCTTTTTTCCCCTTCCGTGACGGCATTGATGCTGCAGCACAAGCGGGCATCACGGCAGTAATTCAGCCGGGCGGTTCAATCCGCGATGAAGAGGTCATTCAAGCCGCCAATGAACACGATATGGCGATGATTTTCACCGGTATGAGACATTTCAATCACTGATCACTTAGATCGACTAGAGGTTATTTATGAATAAGGTATTGGTCATTGGCTCAGGTGGCAGAGAACATGCTTTGGCATGGCGTTTGTCACAGTCTACAACGGTTGAAAAAACCTATGTGGCTCCTGGTAATGCAGGCACCGAATTGGAAGCTGACATTGAAAATGTTAGCTTGGATCCGACAGATTTTGCACAAGTGGTGGCGTTTTGTCAGCAGCACCAAGTCAGCTTGGTGGTCGTTGGACCAGAACAACCACTGGTTGATGGCATGGTTGATGCCTTGTCGCAGGCTGGTATTAATTGTTTTGGACCCAGCGCAAAAGCCGCACAACTTGAGGGTTCAAAAGCGTTTGCCAAAGAGTTTTTGCAACGCCACAGTATTCCAACCGCCACCTACGGTGAGTTCACTGATGTGGCTGCGGCTTATGACTACCTCAATACCCAATCCTTTCCTGTTGTGATCAAAGCAGATGGCCTGGCCGCCGGTAAAGGTGTGGTGATTGCAACCGATTTAGCCGAAGCCCAAGCCACCGTTGATGACATGTTGGCGGGTAATAAATTTGGTGATGCAGGCAGTCGCATCATCATCGAAGAATTTTTGGTGGGTGAGGAGGCTTCATACATTGTGATAGCCGATGGCAAAAACTTTATTTCCATGGCCACCTCGCAAGACCACAAAGCCAGAGACAATGGCGATGTGGGCCCCAATACCGGCGGTATGGGCGCCTATTCACCGGCACCGGTGGTGACGCCTGCCATTGATCAACAAGTGGCTGAAAAAGTTATCCAAGCCACGCTTGATGGCATGGCCAAAGATGGTGCGCCATTCACGGGTTTCCTCTATGCCGGATTGATGATTGATGCCAACGGTCAAGCCAAGGTGTTGGAGTTTAACGTGCGTTTTGGTGACCCAGAAACACAACCCATCATGTTGCGCTTACAAAGCAACTTGGATGAATTGTGTTTGGCTGCCATCAAAGGACAGTTAGCCGGCATGCGCTGTGAATGGGATCAACGCTTTGCGCTGGGTGTGGTGATGGCTGAAGATGGTTATCCATTCAGTTATGCCAAGGGCAATAGAGTCGACGGTTTAGATGCTGTTGTTGGCGATACCAAAGTGTTTCATGCCGGCACAGCGATTAAAAATGAGCAAGTGGTCACCAGCGGTGGTCGGGTGTTATGTGTTTGTGCTTTGGCTGATGATTTAAAACAGGCTCAAAGCAAGGCCTATGAAAGAGTTAAGCAAATCAATTGGGGCAGTGAATACTACCGCACCGACATTGGCTTTAAGGCGCTTTAAGGTTGCCATTGAATGTCAACCAAACCGGTTAAGTTTTACCCTGCCAATGAAGAACGCATAAACATATTATCGCATGCCTTGGGCCTTGGACTGAGCGTGCTGGGACTGATTATCCTGACGCTGAAAGGAATCCAGTCAAGTCAATGGCAGACAATTGTCGCTTATGCTGTATATGGCATCAGTATGGTGCTGTTATTTGCAGCTTCAACTTTTTATCACTTGGCCAAACTGCCTGCAGTAAGGGCACGCATGCGGGTGTTGGATCATGCTGCCATCTATGTGCTTATTGCTGGCACTTACACCCCTTTTATGCTGCTTACCATTCCTGGACCTTTGGGTTATGGCATTTTGATTGCGGCTTGGTCAATGGCCGTTATTGGCATCACAATTAAGCTGTTTTATACCGGACATTTTGAGCTGCTATCTACCTTACTTTATTTGTTTATGGGCTGGGCCATAGTGTTTGCTATTAAACCTTTGGCAGCGAAGTTGTCAGCTGAGGGATTGCAGTGGTTAATTTTGGGCGGTGCGGCCTACACTGTTGGTGCCATTTTGTACGCGATTAAAAAAATCCCCTATAACCATGCCATTTTTCACCTGTTTGTGCTGCTGGGTAGCTGCAGTCACTTCATCGCCATCTATTGCTTTATTTAGTCAATAGCTTGGCAGTTGATTGTTAAGTTTTCTAAGCGCTCTGACATGGCTTTTGTGGCCCTACAACGGTGATTCTCATCGATGATTAAGGCGTATTTAATGTTCATTTGTTTCGCCATCTGTCGCCAATCGTCACCAGCAACCACCAAAGCGGTGGCAGCGGCATCAGCTAAGAGACCGTTATTGGCCAAAACCGTAGCAGCAACGATGTTCTTAACTGGCATACCGGTGCCAGGGTCGATGATGTGGGCATAGCGTTGGCCATCAAATTCTTTATAGCGTTGGTAATTGCCTGAAGTGAAAATGGCCTCGCCTTCTTGCATCTGTACCTCCGCCAACATGCTCCAGTCTTTGGGTGACTGAATGGCCACTCGCCATGCTTGTTTGGGTTTGTGGCCCAAGCTGCGAATGTCACCACCGGCATTAACAATGGCGTTTTGGATGTTGTTATTTTGTAGAATCTCAATGGCTTGATCCACAGCATAGCCCTTGGCAATACCCCCAAAATCCAGCCAGATGTTGAGATTTTTACTGCTCAATGTTGCTCTATTCAGGACCAAATCGTTGACAGTGATTTGTTGGTCAATCAATGTGTTGATTGCAGGCTTGCTTGGCGGTGGTGTGGTGATTGGGTATTCATCGCTGTGAAAACCCCACAGGTTAATCAGTTCACCGATTGCTGGATTGAAGCGGTGGTTGGATTGTTGTGCTAAGTTGATGGTTCGCCTGATGAAAATAATTTCATCAGGTTCAAGTTTGACTGTGTTGCCTGACCTGAGCAGTTGGTTGATTTGTTGTAATCGACCTGGTTTCCAGGCGTGCCATTGTTGATGTATGTATTTGAATTCATTGTTTATTTCATCAATAGTATGTTGCACCTCTGCAGGCTTGTCGTGCCAAATATTAATCTCTACCATGGTGCCAAAGACATATATTTGATGCACCGATGGTTTTTGAGGGGTGCAAGAAGCCAACAGCATAAGTATCAAAAAAATGAGCAACATTTTGGTGTTATGAGCATGCATGTTATTTGTCAGTTGTTTTCAAATAATTAATTATTTTGAAATTTTGCTTTTGATGTTTTGTAACACTTGGTTTAAGTGCGTCAAGCCCTTTTGATTATCGATTTTGTTGTTGCTGTATCTGGTTTTTAAATACACATCAACGAAATGTTTTACTTGTTGTTTGGTATATGGGTATTGTGCCATAAATGCATCGGCGTAGGCTTCAATACCCAATGTGTGTTGCCTATAAAGTTCTGGTTGGTTTTTGCCCAGGCGAACGAACTTGAGGTAAAGCTTTTGTAGGTTGTGGTAGCGGGTTCTTTTCATCCACCAAAGCGGTATCAGGCTTAACAATGCGGTGACGAACAGTACGCCTATTAAGATCAGAGCCAAAGATTTACCATCTCGGTGTTCAATGCCAATGGCTCTGAATAAGGCTTCTTGTTTGCTGACATTGAAATCCCTGACCCAACGGTTCCACTGATAACGGTACTTATCAAGGGAATCTCTGGCGCCCTTCAGCCATTCAAAATCAAAGGCAGTGCGTTTATCGTCCATGATTTCTCGGGCACCTCGATCTACCCGCTCAGGGGCAACCATTGAGGTGGGGTCAACACGAAGCCAATAGCCTACACTTTGTTCTTGTTGGATGTAAACTTCAGCCCAAGCATGGGCATCTGATTGTTTGACCAGCAGGTATTCGCCATTATCGACACCGCCTTGATAACCTGTCACCACCCGAGCTGGAACACCAGCCATGCGCATCATAATAACAAATGAAGAAGCATAATGTTCGCAAAATCCGCGCCGGGTACCAAACAAGAATTCATCAATCACTTCATCACCCAAAGGGGGCGGGGAGAATGAATAGAAAAACTGTTCTTGGTTAAACCATCTCAATGCCCTGTTGACAATGCTGATTTGGTTTGGGGCCTCTTGTTGCCAGGTTTGCATTAACTGCAGTGTTTGTAGGTTCTGATTTTTTGGGTAGTCGAGTAACAATTCAAGGTCTTCATCAGATATGGGCTGGTGGAATCGGTCCAACAACAATGACTTCATATCGTAATGTCTGAGTTGATTGATTTTTGAGGGTGAATACAGCACGGAGTCAGGCAACAAAAAGGCTTTTTCTGGTGCAGCAATGACGTAGTCCAAGCCGAACATATAATTCTGGCCGGTATTCTCCATTTCAACTTGATAAGCTATGGCTTCATCATTTGAATAAGGTTTTATGGTTTTTCGCACCGAGCGGTGTTTCTTCCTGCTCCATGTGCGACCATCAAAGTTCCACAACACCGGCCCTCGCCAATACAGTTGGTTGTTCTCAGGAATGATTCCTTCATCAAATGTGATCCGCATAGCGGGAGAATCATCCATAAATAACTCAATGATGGAACCAGGGCTCATGGTGTCACTGATGCCAGTTTTGCCTTCACCAAAAATATCAGGTGAGCCCCAAATAGGCGAACCCAGTCGCGGAAAAACCAAAAAGAATAACACGGCAAATGGAATGGCCAAAGCCAGGGTAGAAAAAGTCGAGCGCAATTGTTTTCTATCGAACCATTGGTTATTCCTTTCATAGTTCAATAAAGACAAAGCATGTGTGGTGATGTAAGCTGATGTAAATAGATAAAATATCAACAACATGTCTTGTGAATACAAGAACCGTGTCATGGTGACAAAATAGCACAACATCACGATCAGTAGTGCATCTCGCATGGCGTAGGTTTCCAACAACTTCAGCACAGTCATGGTGATGAGTATGGTGACGCTGATTTCTCGTGATAAGCCAAAGCCTTGGCTGTACACCACCAACAGCAACACCAGCACTGCTATCATCATCAGTACCAAGTTATAAGCGCGCTTGATTTGATTGGCTTGGGCATAAAAGCGGTAGCCAACCACAACAAGGGTCATGGGCAGAAACCACAAAGGCAAACGGTACAGTTGGGGTAAAACCGCGACCAACACCGCGAATGTGATCCAAAACAATTGTTTGGTACTGAGTTGGGACTTGATTCTGGCTATGACACACCTCCTGATTTTGGTATGAAATCATACAGTGCCAAAGATTTGAGGCATTGGTGTTTGTGTACATCGCCTGATGACATGCCAGAATCAAAACCTGGCATCAACAGTTGGTAATCAGCTCCTTGGTTCTCGGCCTCCAGAATCCAAGCGGTTAATCTCGATAGCTTGGCCTCGGTATTGCTCATGGCCATTTGGGCAAAATCAAACAGCAAATGTTGGCCTTGGGTTTGGTGAAAATCTTTGACCCAGGTTTGGTTACTTTGGGCAGTTTTTTTCCAAGCAATATCTCGGATGGGGTCACCTTGTTGATAGGCCCTGATACTGCTCAACTCTTCACCTTTTACCGGTGTGCTTTTTTCTCCGTCTTGTCCGCCGTGTTGTGGAAAGGGTGGGCATGGCGATTCTGGTTTTGGATAGACCAAAACTTGGGCCTTGGGGGTGCAATACACCCAGCATGTAAACAAGCCCATAGGATAGCGAGATAAAAACTTAATCCTACCCGGTGAATGCCATCCACGGTGCTGACTTTCAATCATCGACTTCAGCTGGGTGACTTCTTGGGTGATGTTGTCGATGTCGGAACTTAGCTTGTTTTCAGTGCGTATTTGCCATTTTTCGTTATCGGCCCCAATTTGTATGTGTAAAACAATGGCATCACCCATAAAAACAGGTTCAGCGCTGACTTGTTCCAAGCGCAGGTTGCGTATGTTAAAAAAAGTTTGGTGCAAAACCACCTGAGCCAGACCAAACAACAAAAACACCAACATCAATGTCATGTTGTTGTTGAAGTTCAAGCCAGCCAACATCATCAGAAACCAAATCGTTGCGAAGAACAGCCCCGCTTTGCTTGGGAGTACATAAATACGTCGCCAATCAAATACGACGGGCAGGGGTTCAATGCCACGTCGATTAAAAAACTGGTTGAGTTTTTGTTTAAATAATTGGCGTATCATTGAGGATGTTTTCAATAAGCTCAATGTCTGTTCTGCCTTCGTGGGTAATCAGACGGTGTCGACAAACAGGGAAAAACGCTTGTTGGATATCAGCTGGAGTGATGAAGTTGCGATCATCAATCAAAGCAAAACTCTGTGCTAACTTGAACATTGATAATCCAGCACGAGGAGAAAGACCATGCTGAATATCACTGTGTGTGCGGGTTTTATTGACCAGGCTTTGGAGGTAGTCTAGCACTTCAGCACTGGCATGCACTTGACTGGCTTGGTGTTGCCAAGATTTAAGCTGATCTGGTGAGCTGATGGCAGCAATGGGCTGGTTGATCTGGTTGATGTAACTGCTTTCATAGAGCTTTCGCTCACTGTCAGAATTTGGGTAACCCAGTGAAAGACTAACCAAAAAGCGGTCTAGCTGGGATTGAGGCAGGGCGTATGTGCCAGCTTCGTCAATTGGGTTTTGTGTGGCCATCACGAAAAAAACATCATCCAAGCGGTAGGTTTTACCATCCATGCTGACTTGGTTTTCGGCCATGGCTTCTAACAAAGCGCTTTGTGTTTTTGGCGTGGCACGGTTCAGTTCGTCAGCCAATAAAAACTGCGTGAAAACTGGCCCTTTGTGGTAGCTGAAGGTTTGAGATTTGGCATCATAAATACTGACACCCAGCACATCACTGGGCATCATGTCTGAAGTCAGTTGAATGCGCTTGTAGTCCATGCCGAAAACTTGTGCAACAGCTGTAGCAAGTGTGGTTTTACCCAAACCAGGCAGATCTTCTAACAGTACATGTCCACCAGCAATTAAAGCAGCTATCACTGTCTCTATGGCATCGTTTTTATCTAATATTTTCATACCAACAGCCGCAATGACTTGCTTGATTACTTCGGCATCTTTGGATTCTGTGGAAAAAGGTTTGGCTGTGTTTTTAGACATCTTTGGTTGACCGGGTTTGAATGGTAGACTGTTTCTGTATTTTATTAAGTCACTATGATACCACTGAGGTGAGTGGTAATTTTGTGAAATTTGGACTCATAAACTGCTGATAATTGAAAGTATGAGGGTAGCCAATTTGTGCTGCTACAATCAATCAGTAGCATGCTGCAATGATGCCATTTTTGGTACAACTTAAAATTGAATTGAAGTATTCACTCAAGCAAGTGTTTCTACCCGAATCAAATTGGTGGTGCCAGAGAAGCCAAAGGGCACACCCGCAGTGATGACAAATTGATCACCTGGTTGCGCCATTTTGTGCTCGGTAATGACACGGTTGGCAATTTCAACCATCTCATCGGTGCTGGTTGCATCATTGCTGAGCACCGGATTGATGCCCCATGAGACCGTTAACTGATGACATGATTTGGTCGAGGGTGAGATGGCAATCACATCAGTATGTATGCGATTACGAGCCACCCGCAAAGCGGTGGCCCCAGAACTGGAGAAACAACACATGACTTCTGCTGCCAGCGTACGAGCAATATGACAGGCTGCTGAAGACACCGCATCAGGGGTGTTCTTCTCAGCTTTGAATTTACGCTCAATCATGCGCTTGCGATAGTCATTATCGGTTTCTACCGTTGCTGCAATGCTGTCCATAGTCTTGACCGCTTCAATTGGGAAACTACCCATAGCTGTCTCAGCCGATAACATCACCGCATCGGTGCCATCAAAAATGGCATTGGCCACGTCGTTGGCTTCAGCTCTAGTTGGTATCGCTTGATCTATCATGGACTCAAGCATTTGAGTCGCTGTGATTACGGGTTTGCCTTTCTGACGGGCTTTTCTGATCAAGCGTTTTTGCAGCATTGGCACTTTTTCAGCTGATAATTCAACGCCCAAGTCGCCACGAGCAACCATGATGCCATCGGCTTCCCTGAGTATTTCTTTGTAGTTCCTTACCGCACCTGGCTTTTCAATTTTTGCCATTAATTTGGCATTTGAGTTGTTTAATGCCAGGTGGTGCTTGGCCAATAGCAAGTCATTGCGGTTGCGCACAAAGCTCAAGGCCACCCAGTCGACATCAAGTTCAGCGCCGATTGCAATATCGGCAATGTCTTTCTCGGTGACAGCAGCTATACTTAAATCGGCTCCGGGCACATTGATGCCTTTGTTGTTGCTCAATTCGCCGCCTCTTTTAACCTTGGTATGAATGATTTCATCGACCACTGCTGTGACCACTAAAACCAACTTGCCGTCATCCAACAACAGCAAATCCTTGGCTTGAACATCGCGGTGTAAATTGTTATAGCTGATGCCGACCCCCGCTTCGTCTCCCGCATAATCATTGTCAGCATGTAAGGCAAAATTTTGGCCCATTTGTAATTTGATTGGGCCGTTGGTAAAAGTACCTACCCTGATTTTTGGGCCCTGGAGGTCTTGTAGGATACCAACTATTTGCCCCAGTTCCTTTGCCACCGTTCTGATGTTGTCGACATTGCGTTTGTGGTCAGCTGCAGTGCCGTGCGAGAAATTCAGTCGAAACACATTGACCCCTGCTTCGATCAAGGCTTTGATTTGTTCGGGGGCTTGGCTTGCAGGGCCCATGGTGGCGACAATTTTGGTTTTTCTTTTCATGGTTTTGTGGTTGTTGTATCAAGCTATGATAATCATTCTTGATGAATATTTCATGTAGGAATTGTTATAATTCATGAAAAAATATTCCCATAGGAGTTGTTATGGCTTTAATTAATTGTCCAGCTTGTCGCACTAAGATTTCATCTGTGGCCAAAGTCTGCCCGAGTTGTGGTTACAGCAAAGACCCAGAGGCGCAAGCCGATCCGGAACAAATTAAACTGTTTCAACGTCGTCTGTTTCGTGATCGCATGTACAAACTTCGCATGTTCAGCTATGTTGCCATGACCATCACCATGATTGGTGCCCTACCCATGCTGTGGGACTATATCAAAGGCATCGAATCCGCTGTGCCTATCGTGTTATTAGATCACTGGGGTATTTATGCCATTGCTGTTGGCTTCATCATGTACGTTGCCATCCGTGTATTCATGACTTTGGTCAGAAGAAATTTTCGCGCCAACTTACCTGATGAGGTGCAAAGGACGCCACCCATACAATAAAACTTCATTCAACTGATTAAACTGTTATTCAGAAGTTTTTATCCAAAACGTGCTGTTCGACAGCATCTAAAATCTTGAATGCTTTGCTGTCGTTGGTGTTTTCTCTCAATTGATTCAGGTGATTGAACCACAACTCAAATGCTTCACCGAAACGGGTCTCTAAACGCTGTTCTGCATCTGCCCTCCACATGTTTTGTTGTTCTGTGTTGAGTGATTCTGGGAAATTACGTGCTTTGTAGCGTTGAATTAATGTGGCAGCACGGGGATCACTGAAATCGTCTGTCTCCCAGGGTATGTCATCAACCGCTGATTGTCTGATTGATTCCAGTCTGGCTCGTTCTTTGAAACTGAAAAAACCTGAGTAAATCATTTCATCCACATCATCGATGGCCGAATCAAATGGCTGGTCAAATACTGCTGCGGCTTTTTGTGCCAAACCGCTGCTTGCTTTGATTTGTTCCAAGTGTTTTTGGCAGCGTTCATAGTCAAAACCAATGCGCGCCAAGTCAACCCCCTTTAACACAGAGATGGGTGAAACAAATGGTGCTTTGTTGAGGTGTATGGTTTTTAAGTGAACCCGTTCTAGCCCTTCAGGTAAATCTGCTTTGGGTGTATACAAGCGATCTTGAATCTCGTCAACGTCAAGATGCAATAAGTCAGTTGGATCATGGTATAAATCATAACAAATGATGCCGTTTTTATTGTGTGGATGAATCGCCAAAGGCACCATCAAGGCCAGACAGCCGCGCTCAGCAGGAATCTTATTGGAAACGTGAACGACAGGTTGTAATAACTGCCAATTCAATAAACTACGAACGGTGTCTTTGTGACGCATTTTCAGTGCAAATTCAAACAGTTTGGGTTGTTTATCCTTAATCAACTTGGCCATTTGTATGGTGGCCTCTACATCAGACAAAGCATCGTGTGCCGCCTGGTGAGACAGGCCATTGGCTTGGGTCAATTGCTCCAGTCTGAAACTGGGCTTGCCGGGTTCGTGCATGGGCCATTCGATGCCATCTGGGCGCAGGGCATAAGTGGCTCTGACGGTGTCAATCAAATCCCAGCGGCTGTTGCCATTCAGGTATTCGCGTTGGTATGGGTCGTATAAATTGCGGTAAAACAATGAGCGCACGCACTCATCATCAAAGCGGATGCTGTTATAACCCACGCCACAGGTTTTTTCGGTACTCAAAATTTCATGCACTTTGGCGGCGAATTCAAACTCTGGCAAGCCTTTTTGCTGACACAATTGTGGTGTGATGCCAGTGACCAAACAACTCGATGGGTCAGGTAAATAGTCATAAGTGGGCTGACAATAAAACATGTCAGCTTCACCAATGGGATTCAGTTGTTCATCGGTGCGGATACCAGCAAATTGTGCAATGCGGTCGTAACGGGTGTTGATGCCAAAAGTTTCTAAGTCATACCAGTAAAATGTTTTCAATCTGTCCCTCTATTAAATTGGTGAACTTTGATTATTATAATGAAAGCTCACCCTACTTGAATGACATTTTAAATACAATCAACCTGGTTAATTAGGCTGATCTCAATTAGTATGATTTGTGTCATTCAATGATATTGGCTTGAATCAAGATTTTGTGATGACCCACTTATCTCCATCGGGGTTCAATTCAAATCCGTTAACCAACAACAACGCCACCGCAAACTCAACTGTATCAACACAATTTGCTGATGATGAGACTTTCTTCCCTTGCAGTAATTCCATGCCTTTGATTTCTTTAGAAGCAGCATTACCGACAAGCATCATCACTGATGCCAGGTCTATGTCATTGAAGTGGTAACTGACCAGTTGATCGCCTTCGCCTGCATCATCACAGACGGGATTTTCAGGTATTTCAGCCATAGTTGAATAACTGGCGATTAAACCAAGAGTTAACAAGCTTGTTTTGATGTTTAGGTTTTTAAATGTTTTTAGCATAAAAGATACTCCTTGATTGAGTGAGATATAAATAATTGAAAAGACTTATGTTGTTGAAAACCGCCAGTCTTTGCCATCGCGAGTGACTTTTATTTGGTGGTCTTTCAGTAGTTGATCGAAGAAGTCAAAAGCATAAACTTGATCAGCTTTCGCTGTAATTGTTATGCCATTGAGCAAGTTCAAATTTTGAAAATTTTCTACCCCTCCAGATGCATCTGCTAGCAAAAAAGCTATCGATGTAAGCGGTATTTCCTTGAACTCATAACTGATTAATTGTCCATTGGTTTCAGAGCTTTTGTCTGTAAATGACACATTTGTTTCAGTCAATGTGAGATAAGCGATTAAGGTAATAATAATGAGGCCTGAGAGAGAAATAAACAGGCTGTTCTTATGTTTTGACAACATAATGAATCGTTCATGTTTGTGATTAAAAAATGTTAACGAATTCGGTGTTAGCAGGGCGCTGAGGCCCTTGCATAAAGTTTGACCATAAGCGATGCGAGTCTGGCTGTCTGCATGTTTTAAGACTTGGTGGTCACAGGCCATCTCTTGATCTTGCTGAAATTTATGCCATGCAATGTGTACCAGTGGATTAAACCAGAATATGGTTTTAAACATTTCAGCCATGAACTGCGCCCATAAATCCTTTCTCTTGGCATGTGTTAATTCGTGTTGAAGAATGTGTAGACGTTGTTGTTCATCATAAATGTGGAAAAAGTCCTTCGGTAAATAGATAGTTGGCTTAACTAAACCAGTAATTAAGGGACCTTCGATCGCTGCACAATGCTTGAATTGTATGTCGTTGCTGAGGTTTTTTAACAAGTCAGTTGTAAGCAAATCCTTAACTGATATGTTATCAGCGTATTCATGTAACAGGGATTTGAACTTGATGTTTTGAATTAACTTAAACAACCCCCACATGCACATGCCTGTGAGCCAGATAACTGCCAACATATCTATTTGAATGTCGCTGGGTTGAATTGGACTGGTGTAAGTAGGTATGAGGTCATCTGTTTCAGGTACATTTAAGTACTTGGTAATGACTTCAGGGCGTTCAAACTTATTTGAAAAGATAATCCGCAGCAAAGGCAATGACCACAACCAATAGCTGACGTGTGCCCCCAACAAACGCCTGACAGGATTTCTGATCAATAAAATGATGACGATCAAAATACTGATGTCTAATGTACTTTCATAAAGCCAATCAATCATTTTTCTTCATCTTATCAAGGATTTGTTCAATCTCAGCAATGTCTTGCTCGCTGATATTTTCCTTTTCAGCAAAGTGAGCAACGAGAGGAGAAAGCTTGCCGCCAAAAAATCTGTCAAGCAGGGAATTTGATGCTTGCGTGACCACTTGTTCTTGCTGGATGATGGGCGAATAGAAAAACTGTTTACCGTCTTTGACACGTCCAACCAGTGCTTTTTTAAACAGCCGGGTCACTATGGTTTTGATGGTATTTTCGTGCCATTCATTGTTTTGTTGGGCACGACTGATGATCTGTCCAATGGTCAAAGGGGATTCTGACCACAGTATTTTGAGGATGATTAATTCAGTATCTGCAACTTTCATGGCAACATTTATTGAGAAATTGCCTATAGACTACATCAGTAGTCTTTAAGTAGTCAAATGTAAATTGAATTATTTTTTTTGATCAAGTTTAAATAACAGCCAAACCAAAACACCGGCCAATACCATCAATAACAATGACAGGGCCAGTTGCGGTTCAGGGTGATTCAATGGTGAAATTTTAATGGCTGCAACGTGCCAGGGCCAGACCCTGAATAAGGTGCCCAGCATCAAACCTGCCAGGGTGAACATGGTGGCCTTATAATGACGTGCCAACAACCATTTCAACAACCTAGAAAAAATCAACAAACCAACCAGACAACCCAGGGCGAACAACAACAAAGTACTCCATTCCCTGGCTTCGACTGCGCTAACCAATGTCACGTACTTACCCAATAAAATAAGTATCAAAGAACCAGAAATGCCCGGTAGAATCATCGCACAAATAGCAATACAACCAGCCAAAAATATGCCGATGTGTCCAGCAGGTAGGGCGCCCAAGTTTTGCGTGCTGAGCACATAACCAAGCGCCACACCGATGACCAAAAAGATGCTGTTGGCCCAATGGCTTGGGTGATTTTGTTTGATCAGTAACAAGGCCGAAACCAAAATTAAACCGAAGAAGAATGACCAAGTCAAAACAGCATGTGAGGCCAGTAAATACTTAATTAAACCAGCGAATAGAAAAATTGCACTGATGATGCCGATAAAAACAGCCAGCAAAAACCAGCCGTCAATCTGTTGCCAAGCTTTTTTAAAATTGCCTGATAAAACCAACTTAAGGTTGGCTAAATTGACCGCAGCAATGGCATTGATCAAGCGTTGGTAAATGCCAGTTATCAGCGCGATGGTGCCACCGGAAACGCCTGGTACCAAATCAGCAATGCCCATCAGCATGCCTTTGAAATATGTAATTATCAAGACCATGTGGTTGTGATTCCCTTAATATATGTTCACTTTGAAACGATGAAAAAATATCTTCAATAAAAATGTTTATCTGTGTTAACCAGTGCATGATAGCAGAAACTCAAGTTTAATCGATGTTGGACTGCAGCTCAGAGACTATCAATGTTAGGCTATAATTCCAGCCAGTTCATGACCAAATCACTGATGACAAACACCTTTAACTCAGATCAATACATTCAATGGCTGCAACAAAAAAAATATAAAAAGGCCCAAATAGCGCTTAAACGTGTGATATCAGACCGCCCTGATGAGGCTGAAGCGCATGAATTGTTGGGACTGTCATATCAGCTCGCTGGTGATTCAGCTGAGTCTTTAGCGCCTTTGGCCAAAGCCATTTCACTCTGTCCCAATGACGTCAGGTACATGAGTAATTATGCTGAGGCTTTGAGGCAGGTAGGTCGTTTTGATGAGGCCGTGGAGTTACTGCAGCAAGCGGTTCATATCAGTCCACGTTATCAGCCTGCTCATTACAATTTGGCTTGTGCTCAAATGTCCCTCAAACGTTATCGACAGGCCTTCAAAGTTTTGAAAAAACTGCTTAAAGAAGATGTCACACAGCCTGAGTACCACTTGGCCATGGCAGATTGTTTGCGACAGATGGGTCAGCAAAAACCAGCCATAAGCCACTATCAAAAAGCGCTTGAGATTAAACCTGATTATGTGGCAGCTCACTGCAACCTGGGCCCTTTGTTGTTGGCCTCTGGCGACATTAATCAGTCTCTGATTCATTGTCGCAAGGCGGTAGAATTGGACAGACAGAATGGTTTGTCATGGCTTAATTATGGTCGTTGTCTGTCTGAACTGGAACATTATGATGATGCGATGGATGCTTTTGCTGATGCTTTGGAGCTGATGCCTGATGATGTCACATTATTGGTCAGTATAGGGGAAAATTGGCTCAAGGTCAGTGATTACACTCAGGCCGAATTCTGGTATTTAAAAGCACTTGATGTCGATGCCAACAACGAATCGGCACAGATTGGTTTGGCGCACACTTACAAAGAAGCTGGGTTGACTGATAAAGCATTGGAGTTGCTAGATCAAGTGCTTGATGAGGCTCCTCATTCCATCAAGGCCAAGCGTTTCAGGGCGCTGGTTTTGATGGACATGGGACAAATGCAGGCCTGTTATCAAGATTACGAAAACATCATCAAAGCGGTGCCACAACAGGCCAGTTTTCATGCTGCCTACGGCAATGCGCTTGAAACTGGTGGAGAATTGGCCCAGGCTGAACACCAATTCAATTTGGCTTTAAAAAAAAACCCCAACTGTGTGCCTGCCTTGACTGGCTTGGCCACACTGCTCAAAGGACGCCTTTCAGAGTCTTTGGCTCAGCACATCAAGAACTTGATTGAGCACAAAGAACTGAGGGATGGTGCCAAATCATCCCTTAACAGTGCTTTGTCATATTATTATGATGGTCAAGGTGCCTACAACCAGGCTGCGATCCACATCCGTGCAGCCAATGAATTTAAGTGGCGGCAGAAAAGCAAACAAGGCTGGGATTATCAAAACTCCGCTTATCAACAGTTTGTTGATGATGTTATTGAAACATTCGACAGCCATTATTTTGATCAATTACAGCGCCTGAAGAAAACGCATGAACAACCGGTTTTTATTGTTGGTATGCCGCGCTCAGGCACCACTTTAACCGAACAAATTCTCAATGCCCACCCGGATATCATTGGGGTTGGTGAACAATCATTGATAGCCAAGAGTTTCCATGAATTGGTGGATATGACCACACAAAAGGTAACATCTCCGTTTCAAGTGTTATCGCACATCAGTATTGAAAACAGGCAAGAAATAGCTGCCTGGCACATGCAACAATTACAACTATTGGTAGAAAAAACCGAGCAAATATCACCGCGACGAATTGTCGATAAAATGCCTGATAATTATAACCACCTGGGTTGGATCCAGACGTTGTTTCCGCAAGCCCATATCATTCATGTCAAGCGAGATGTGCGAGACGTGGCAGTCTCTTGTTGGATGACTCAGTTTGCAAAAATCAAATGGTCGAGCCAACTGGCGCATCTGGCGCACCGCGTGATTCAGTATGACAGGTTGATGAAACACTGGTATGAAACCATACCTGATAGAATAATTACAGTTGAATACGAACAATTAGTGAACAATCAAAAGCAGCAGACAGCTGCCATGTTAGCCGCCATAGGTATGCCCTGGCATGATGCTTGTATGCAATTTCACCGACAGAAAAACATCATCAAAACCGCCAGTGTCAACCAAGTCAGAAAACCCATTTATAAAAAATCAATCAACCGCTGGCAACGTTATGAAAGCACGTTCAGCGAGCTCCATCAGGAGTGGCTGGCTGCGGGTGTTGCGTTTAAATAAAAACAAAATCGTAATTGCTGAGATTTATTAATGTTGATAGAATGTTCAATAACTATATTTTATACGGGTAAAGGGGTATTACATGTCAAAAAAAATAACTGGCTTTGAGCGTTTGAAAAAAATCGCAGCAGCCGGCGCTGTCGGTTCTATGGGGTTACTTGGAATGGGCTCAGGTCGTGCTGCACCGACCAGTACGGGTGTTACCATTTCAGTGCAAAGTGCTGTCTCTGTTGGCACCACTGTTGAGGTATCAGATATCAATGACACCACCGTCAGTGCTTCTTCGGTGCTGAATGGTACAGCCACGGTTTCTCACAATGGCACTTCATATGCTTTTGGTATCGATGATGCCACGCTGAACAGTCTTGATTACAGTTACAGCGGGCCAAATTTCACCGGTGCTTCACAAACCGGCATCGAAACAGACGATGACTTATCAGACTCCTATGATGGTTATGGTGGCATTTTTCTAGACGGCGCGCCTTACAATGACACCGATGGTACCGTTGATTTAACGGGTACCACATTGACTACTGATCCTGATACCATGCCCAATGGTTTAGAGGTTTATTCACAATACCATGTTTTCACTGACAAGCGGGTGACGCGAATTATCCATGCGATCAGCAATCCGACTGGTGCACCGATTACCACCCGGGCGGCGATTGGTGGTAATTTAGGCTCAGACAGCAACACCAATGTGCCTAACACTTCAGATGGAGATACCAATGTTGAACTGGGTGACACTTGGGTCATTACTCAGGACAATGATGTCTTTGGTGGTACCGCCACCAGAGATCCAATATTAACCCATGTGGTTGGGGCGCCGGGTGGCATAGCAGCGATTCCGCTGCAGATTCCTGGAGCAGTGGGCGCATTCAACCCCAACACCAGAAAACACCAGGCCAAAGATGACACTGACACGGTATTGGGTGGTCTCAATGCCAATGACAACATATCTTTTGGTTATGATGTAACTGTTGATCCAGGCCAAACTCAATACATCACATGGTTTGTTCAGAAAAGCCCCAACATAACAGAAACCAATAACTCCTTATCTGACTACAGTAGCTCAGCTGCTGCCTCAGCAGCAGGCCTTTTTATCAATCGCCCTGCAGGTATGGCTGGGTTTGGTGCGAATTGGAGTGGTTCGGTTGCCGGCCCGGCGATTTCGGTACCTATCTTATCGCCATTCGGTTTGCTGACCTTAACTGGTTTGGTTGGCTTTGGTGCTTACAGAAGTTCACGCAAAAAAGCCAAAAAATAAGCCAAGAAGATAAAAGTGAAGTTAACAAACCATTCACAGTCATGTGAATGGTTTTTTTGTGCCTTAAAGCTATGATCTGGCGAGGTCTTTGGGCAGCAGTGACTCGATGCTTTCCATCAACTCAATCTGGTCAATCAAATCATTCACATAATCCAACTGATCTGTTTCAATCACCAGTAATTTGCTTTTGTCGTACTCGGCTATCCAGTTTTGATACAAGCCTTCTAACCGTTTCAAGTAGCTCAACGGCATGTCTTGTTCCATTTTTCTGCCGCGCAGCTTGATTCTTTTGCGCGTGGTTCTGATCGAACATTTCAGATAAATCATCAAGTCCGGTGGTTTGATGGCGCTGCGTATGCTGCTGTAAAAATTTTGGTAAGTTTGCCAGTCGCGTTTGTTGATTTTTCGAGTCTGGTGCAACGCCGTAGCAAAAATCTCCACATCCTCAAATAGGGTGCGGTCTTGAATCACCACTCCTGGAGTTTGTTCTAGTTGTTGATGGATTTTAAATTTTGAGGCCAAAAAATACAGTTGTGAATGAAAAGCCCAACGCTTCATGTCTTGATAAAAGTCAGCCAAGTAAGGGTTGTTGTCGTTGGGCTCATAAAACGGCGTGATTTGATAAGTGGCGGTAAGGAACTCAACCAAAGAGGTCTTACCTGCGCCAATGTTGCCGGCTATTCCGATGATTTTTTGTTCGCCAGTCATTGCGCTATCAAGGGTTGATGGGCCCATTTTTCAAAGCGGACCTGTTGTTTTCTGCTGGGCTTTTCAACCGGTCTTATTTTGAATTCTGGGTTGGGCTCAGTGACTGCCTGGATATTGGTAGTAGTTAGTCTACCGGCACTGAAATAATGAATTTCATGTGGTTCATTGAGGTTCAGCTGTTTGATTCTTTTTTCAATGTCACCGGTGTTCACCTTAATGCCATCAATGGCCAGAATTTGGTCTCCGGCATTCAATCCAGCCAGCCAGGCAGGGCTTGATGAATCAACCGTTTTGATCATGACTTGATTGTTTGTGGTATCCCATTGAGCGCCAATCCAGGCATCCAGTTCTTTGTCCTCATCTATGTATTTCTCCAGGCCGAAGTGATTTAAAACTGCATCGAAATCTATCGGTTCTGTGCCTGTGATGTGTTGTTGCCAGAAAGTGTCAAAGTCCTCGCCAGTGATGTCTTTTAATAGTTTCAAAACGTCACTTTTTCGGTATCCTTTATCGATATTGTGGTGGTTTTGATACAGTCTCAATTGTAATTCGTCCATGCCATATTTATCGTCTGTGAGTCGTCTGATTTCATAATCTATCAGCCACGCTGCCATGCTGCCCTCTAAATAAATACTGACCGATGCATTATGCCGTTGTTGCACGTCATCCTGCATCCAAGTATCAAAACTGGTCTGCGCCAATGATTCGACCAGACGACCAGGCTTATTCAAGTGGCTGTGAACATCAGTGGCTAATTTTTCTAAGTATTCCTTTTGTTGGTAAATACCCGCTCTCATTAACAACAAATCATCATAATAACTGGTGATGCCTTCAGCCATCCAAAACAAATCAGAATAGTTTTCATTGGAATAATCATAAGGCGCTATGCCAGCTGGGCGATAGGCTTTTACATTCCAAGTATGAACAAATTCGTGGGCGGTGGTGGCCAAAACTTTGAGGTAGTTTTTTCGTGGCCAAAAATTAAACCGTTGTTGTTGGATGATGGTTGAGTTCACATGTTCAGTGGCACCGCCAATGCCATCGCCAACATGGTACATATAAACGTAGCGGTTAAACGGAAAGCTGCCCCAAATCTTTTTTGCCTCATGGTGCAACAGACTGACTTGATCCTTCAGGTCTTTGATGTCATGATTGCCTTGACCCCAGATAACAATCTCATAAGTTTTATCTTCAACATCAAAACTTAAAAACTCGTGTATGCCTGATTCAATTGGAGAATCGACCAATTGATCGTAGTTCTCAGCGATGAACCTATGTGGTGCTGTTTTTTGCATGCCCGAACGAGATACCCAGGCTGGTGGTACTTCAAGGCTCACAGTCAAAGGGGCATCGCGTTTTTGTGGCGCAAACATGAACACACCGCTGGCATCCAAATAGGCGTGGGTTTCATCGATGTGAGCAACACGGTAGCGCAAAGTATTGGCATAAACTTGATAACTGACTTTTACCGTCCCTGGGTTATTCAACATGATCTTCCAGCTGTTCTTGTTGGTTTTTTGCCACTTAAGCTCTTGACCAGTTCGATCCACGGCTTCGAATTGACTGATGTGTTTACTTAAATTCAATATTTGGTAACGGCCAGATCGCCACACCGGCAGTTTCAAGTCAATGACTTTGGTGCTGATGTCAGAATAAGTGATGTCAACCTGCGCCAAGTGGTGTTTGGCGTCGGTTACTGTCAGTTTGTATTCAATCGGCTGAATCGTTTCAGCTTGTAGCAAAGAGGAGATTAAAAGCGCTGTGAGTAAGGTGATTCGATACATATGATTGTGTGAGATTAAAAGCAATTGATTCTACTCAATTGAGAGCGGTTTACCAATTCAATTTTTGCCGCAAAATGAAACTCTTTCATGACTATTAAAGTAAGCATCAATTGGCTTTGAACTCAATGCGTGGATCAAAAAAATCATCTGCTTCAAAAGCAGTGATCAAAGCGGTGTTCAGTGACAGCTTGATGATGCCACCGGCGTTGTCCGTAGTCATGAATGTGAGTTGTTCTTTGCCACCTGAAGTGGTCACATCTATAGGTAAAATCTTGGGGTAGTTGATGACTTTGCCAGATTCATCCAGACAATGTAAGTTCAGCCGCCTTTTTTGCACGATGGCCGCTTCTAACAGGTCTTGGCCGCTACAACTTAATGGTTTATTCATGTTTAAAAGTTTATCATAATGATTGATTTATAATTGTCACTGCCCAATAAAAATTATTAAAGACATGCTGTTAACACAATGACCTTGTACACATACATCTATACCGTCGGTGCAGCGCAAGGTCTGGTTCTGGCCATCGCGTTAATTATCAAGACGGCTAATATAAGGAGTAATCGCTTGTTGGCCGTTTGGATGTTGTGTTTGGTTTTTGATCTGACCATTAAGGTTATTTATTTGAATGATCCGCACAGCCCTTTGTTACCGGCCTATGTGTTGGCCAGCTTTTTTCCATTTCTTTATGGCAGTTTCTACTTCTTATATGTCAGAACCATTACCACGGCTAAAATGCTCTCTTGGCGAGATGGGGTTCATTTCTTTGGCTTCATTTTTATGCTCGTGGCTAACTTTGGTTGGATTGTCAACCCGGCTCAAAATCGCCCACGCACTTTTGGTTACTATGAGTTGTCTTTGTACCTATACAGTGTCAGTTATGTGATTACAGGGGTTTTGTTGCTGCGAAAATACCGCAAAAACTTAGACCAACAACAGTCCAATACCGATGGGGTGAATTTGCTTTGGTTGGATGTGATGGCTTATTTTCAGGTATTAATTTGGCTGATCGCCGTGACCCAGTGGTTGATTCCAATCAAAGCATACAATCACTGGGTCATATATGTGGCTGTTGCCGCCTGGATGACCGTCATGGGTTATTTGGCGCTGTTACAACAAAACATCAAGCCGGTTAAAAAAATCAAGAAAAGTGGGGCTGTTGATGATCATCGTTTTGCTGCAGTGGATGCTAAACTCAACAATTTGATGCGGGTTCAACAAATATATTTGGACCCCGAATTGAACATGTCGCAATTGGCGAAAAAATCTGGCTACCCAGAGTATTTGGTTTCCTTGGTCATCAATCAAAAATACCAGCAGAGCTTCAGAGAATACATCAATGCTTTGCGGATTGAGGCGGCAAAGACGATGCTCAAAGACGCAACCAATCAACACAGTGTGATTGACATTGCTTATGACTGTGGCTTCACTTCCAAATCAACTTTTAACAGTGCATTCAAACGATTAACCGAGCAAACTCCGACTCAGTTCAGACAACAAGCTCTGGATTGAGTTTAGTTTCTTGTCGTTGCTGATAGTACAAAATGGCCTCGCAAATAGTTAAGTTGATGATCCAGCACAACCAAGCAGTGGGCACATAAACGGTTAAGAATGGCAGCTGTAAAACGCCCAAGCCGATGCCTAAAAATAAACGCAGCGTGATGGCTGCTGCAGTCAGTGCGATACTGCGATAAACCCATCTTTGATGTGACCAGATGTTGCCTTTGATGGCATGAAACAACGCCAAGATGGTGGTGGTCAACCAACTGACTGCCAAAGCAAAGAATCCCAGTTGGGCAATCCAGCCACCGCTGGCCTTGAATGACATCAATAAACCAGCGATACCGCTGATTAAAACAGCTGATACGTAGATGTATCCGGTGATTCGATGTAACTGTCGGGAATTGTTTCTTAGCTTTTGGCTCAATTGAAATGGTGTTAAAAACAATGCAATGCCACCAGCAATAAAATGGCTGGGTGCAATCCAAACAGATTCAGCGAGTTTGGCTTGGAATGGATTGACAGGGCTGGCCAGTTGTAAATAATAGTCAAAAGCATAATAGGCAACTGCAAAACTCATCATTGAGTAAGTACTGAAATTCAATATTTTTAAGAATTTTTTCATGATTTGATTGAAGTTTGGAATGGACTCATTCTCTGTGATGTTGAGATGAAACTCGTCCCATTCGGCTGATTAGTACCAATAAAAAGCCAAATATTACAGCTGATTCTGACTCAAAGCTTGCAGCTGATGTTGCAGGTCAGCAATGTGTTGTTGCCAGTATTGGTGGGTGTCAAACCAACCAAACGCAGGTGGAAATGCCGGGTCGTCCCAGCGTCGTGCCAGCCAAGCCGTGTGATGAATCATGCGCAGGGTCCTCAGTGACTCTATCATTTTGAGTTCTGTGTATGGAAAAGGTCTAAATGCTTCGTAAGCCGGAATGATTTTTTGTAACTGAGCTTGCTGTTCATCCTGATCGCCCGACAACAACATCCAAATGTCTTGGATGGCTGGCGCCAAGCGAGAGTCATCAAAATCAACCAAGTTTGGAATGTCTTCACGCAACAAAATATTACCCACATGTAAATCACCATGAACACTGATGTTATTGGCGCCAGCCAGTCGTTCTTCAATCATTGGCATGATTGTTTGGCATACATTCAAATAGGTGGTCTTGAATTCAAATGGAATGAATGACTCGGCCACATAATTGATTGAATCATGGCCAAAGTTTTGACTGTCTAGAATGGGCCGATGGATGAATTTGTGGGTTGCTCCGATGTTGTGTAAACGTGCCAAAGTGCGTCCCATGATGGCAAGGTTGTCTTGGTGGTCCAATTCTGGGGCATAGCCTCCAGTTCTTTTAAACAATGCAAACTCAAAGCCTTCATAGCCAAATAAGCTTTGGCCTTCATCGTTTCTTATCGGAGTGACCACAGGTAATTCATGCGCTTTTAAAACAAAACAAAAATCATGCTCTTCTTGAATTTGTGCAGTGTTCCAGCGTTCAGGCCGATAAAACTTCACAATCAATGGTAAATCATCTGCCATGCCTATTTGATAAACACGGTTCTCATAGCTATTCAGTGCTGTGACACTGCCATCCACCGCAAATTGTTGGGATTCGATGGCTGCCAAAATGAGTTCAGGGGTCAATTGGTCAAAAGGGTGTGGGTTTATGCTCATGTGCTCATGGTAACAAAATTTTGATGCTGTTATGGTGTTATTCCGCAGAATGATCTATTGACGTTTTTTTGCTAAAAGTTACGTATAATATTTATATCAATTTAAAGGAATAGCGATGGAAATCAGTTGGTTTACAGTCACTTATTATGTTTATTGGACATTTTTGATTTATGTGACTTTTCAAATCATTCATCAATATACAGTCAGCTCCAGAGCCACTGCTTGGTTGTTTACGGTTTATTTGTTTCCAGTCATTGGTGTTGCTTTGTACTTTATCTTTGGGGTAAAGCGCCGCAAAAGAAAAATGTATGAACAAAAACTTTCCGATGATATGAAGGCTTTGGAGGATTATCAAGCAGCAGTCAGCGAACAATCCACTGAAGTCATGGCTCAAATGCAGCCCAAGCTAAAACAATTCGAAGGGCTTTCTAAATTGATCTTCGAGGAAGGATGCAGTCGCCTGACAGCCAGTAATGAAGTTCAGGTGTTAGAAAATGGCGAAGTGAAATTTCCTGCCTTAAAAAAAGATTTGGCGGCAGCAAAAAAAACCATACACATTCAATACTACACATTTAAGTTTGATCATGTGGGTTATGAAATAGTCAAGATTCTGATGGCTAAAGCGAAAAAAGGCGTTGTGGTTAGGTTTATCTATGATGATTACGGCTCACTTGGAATTGAAAAACAAGTGATTCAAAAAATGCGTGCTGCCGGTATCGAAGTCAATGCCTTTTCGGAAATACGCTTGTTTGCTTTTGCTGACCGTGTTAATTACCGCAATCACCGCAAGATAGCAGTGATTGATGGAAAGGTGGCTTACGTTGGTGGAATCAATGTGGCCGATGATTACACCAATGATAATTCATTGGGAGAAATCAAACGTTACTGGCGTGATACCCATTTGAGGATAGAGGGACATGTAGTGCCATACATAGAAAATATTTTTCTTAACGATTGGAATTTTTGTGCAGAACAAAAAGTTGACATCAAAGAGCAGCTCTCTGATGACTTTGAACAATTGGATAAATCCAATCGCCGCTTGGTGCAGGTGGTTTTCAGTGGCCCTGATTCACCTCATCCAAGCATCTTGTTTTCAATGTTACATGCCATACATGCAGCTGAAAATGAAATATTAATCACCACACCTTATTTTATTCCTAACCCAGCATTGGTAAAGGCGCTGAAAATAGCCGTGATGAGAGGCGTTAAAGTCAGTTTGTTGGTGCCTGAAGAATCAGATGCAAAAATTGTCGACATGGCAGCACAGTCTTTCTATTATGAGTTGATATTAGCTGGCGTTGAAATTTTTAAATACACCAAAGGGTTTGTGCATGCCAAAACCATGGTTGTTGATGGGTTTTTGAGTGTCATTGGTACAGCTAATTTTGATGAGAGAAGTTTTGAACTTAATTTTGAAGTGAATGTGTTTGTTTATGATGAGCGCATTGCTGACCAGATGCGAAAAACCTTTAACAACGATTTGAATGATGCCAAAGAAATCACCGAGTCAACTTGGGAAAGCCGGTCTCGTGTTAAGATTTTCATTGAAAAAGTAGCCCGCTTGATATCACCTATTTTATGAGGCTATTTTTTGATGGATATTAAAAAACAACAAGAAAAAATAGATCAAGAGGTTACTCGCCCCAGTCTGGGTGATCGCATTTTTGCGGCTTTTGGCCCATTAACGGCTGGCATCCTCATTGATGCTTTAGACGTGCTGACTTTTGGTCCTATTGGTATGTATGTAGGGCCTTTGTTTGGGGCTTTACTGGGTTGGTGGTTGGCATGTAAATTGAACTTCGGGGTTATGGGCCAGTGTGTGCTATTGGCAGTAACAGCCATTTATTGTGCGCTGCCTGGATCGGAATTGATGCCCTTGGCCACAGCTGTTATGGCATTGGCTCGATTTTTTAAACCCAGTTAAAGTGAGCCGTATCAACGGCCTTTTTTATAGATTGAAACCACATCGGTATGTGTTTGCCCATTGTGTTGATGTGTGATTAATTCCTGATTGATTTTAAGCATTTTATTGGCCAGTAAAACTTCTTCAACTTGTGGAATTTGGTGATAATAAGAGTAGACCTGACCTGTCGATCTTTCAGATTTCTGTACTTCATCATTTTGACCAATGCCTGTGGTGTAACTTAAATAAAGAATGCCTGCTTTGTTCAGTTTTTTGGGTATTTTCAATATTAATTTTTGCGCATCTGACCATTGTAAATAGGGCAATAAAAAACCACACACAATGGCATCAAAGCCATGGTTTTCAGTCAAAACTTCATGCGCAGATGACACTTTAAATGTGGCATTTGGGTTAAGTTCTTTTGCTAGTTTGATCATGGCTGGGGCAAGGTCAACCCCCAACAAGTCCAAATCAGAACGATGTGAAAGCAGGTAATGAGAAACGTGCCCAGGGCCACAAGCCAAGTCCAATATTGATTTATGTTCAGCAGTTAAGGTGGCTAAAAAGTTTTCATAGCTCTTGCGGTACAGTTTGGTATCTTTGAAGTGGGCCAGATACGCATCAGCAGATTGGTTGAATGTGTTTATGGTTGCTGCATACTTTTGATGTAACTCACTCATCTATACTTTCAATAGGTTGTTTCACCACCAGTTTAACACAGGTGGTATGGCTTCATGAGCAGGAGCGCGTTGATAAATTCAGCAAAAAAAACCCGGCCTGGGCCGGGTTCATCGCTTTACAAAAATATTTTAGAGGTTATTCTGAAATTTCTGAAAGCAGTGCTGGGTTGGTAACCAACTCACGGATGCCGTGCGCTTTTTTCTCGTCAAACTGGTTGCTCTCACACCATTGGCTCAGACTGTTGATGTCTAATTTGGCACATTGTGGTCTGACACTCCAAGTGGCCTGTAATGGAGAACATGTTTGTTCAGTGAAACTTGGGCCAGTGGTTGATCCGGCAAATACCACAGGAGTACCTGTGTTATTAGGAATGTTTTTAGCCTGATGGTAATCATTACTTGCTTGCACACCAGCATAACGCAACTCATCAAAACTCATTGCATTGGTGTCATTCACAAGAGTGAATACTTGGGTTTCAACACGCAATGTCGGGTTGGCACATTTGTCTGATAAACAAGATCCCAATCCTGGTCCTGGTGTTACATCGCATGAACTGTGAACCCAGTGCATCTCGATGGTGTCGCCTGGTTTAACGCCTTCACACATGTTTTTTTCAGGCATTTTCAATTCAGCTTTGGTGAGGTTCTTGCTCATGGCACATTGGTAACCGTTGGCTTTTCCGTCATCAGTTTTTGCCAGAATAGAAAAATCCTTGGCTTTGTGCTCGGCATTAACGTGAAAGTGTATGTTACACAAATTCATGTTTTGGTAATCATATGCCAAAGCAAATATGCGGTCATTGGTGCCGTGTGTTGAATCTATGTCTCTGGGTGTTTGTGGACCAAAACCTTCACATACTTCAGCAGCCAGTGCAAAAGAAGAAACTGACATCAAGGCCACCGATGCCATCCAATTAAAACGCGCTTTTTTCATGTTAACTCCACATAGTTTAATAAGTACTAATATGGTACTTATTCTGGGTGTAAATGATGTGAAAAGAGGGCATGTTAATATAAATTTCACACCTAACTGAACATCGATAACCTAGATTGTATCGCTCTTAATCACAGGTATTAAAAGTATGAGTATTTATCAAGCCATTGAAGATGACCATGACAAACAAAGAGATTTATTGCAACAGTTGGTGGCAACCAGCGGCGATACCAGCAAACGTGCTGATATATTCAAAGAGTTGAAACACGAATTGGAAGTTCATGCAGACATGGAAGAGCGACACTTTTATGTGCCACTGATAAAAGAAGATAAAACCCAGGACGATGCCAGACATGGCATTGCTGAACATCACGAAATTGATGAGTTGGTGAAAAAAGTTGAACAAGCAGACCCAAGTTCAGCTGCTTGGTTACAGCACGCCAAAAACCTAAAACACAAAGTTGAACATCACTTGATAGAGGAAGAAAAAGATTATTTCCCAGTGGCCAGAGATGTTTTGACCGATGACAGGGCCGAATCATTGCGTGTATCATATGAAGCTGGAATGGATGAAGCGCGTAATTGAACAAACATAAATACCACAAAACACCGGTGAAAACATAAATGAACGAAATTACACAGTTCTTGATTGACATAGTTGATTGGTCAATCATCTTTAAAAACTTAGGGCTTATAGTCTGTGCTCTGGTGTTTACTTTGCCGATTGCCTATAACCGCGAAACTAAATCACAAAGTGCTGGGCTCAGAACTTATCCACTGGTCGCGGTTGCTACCTGTTCATACACCTTGTTGGCGCTTGACGTCCTAGGTGGTTCCGATTCGATGGGCAAATACATGGCCGGAATTGTTACTGGTATCGGCTTCATTGGCGGAGGTGCAATCCTCAAAGCCAGAGAAGATGAAAAAGTTTTGGGTTTGGCTAACGCTGCCACCATCTGGAACACCGGAGCCATCGGCATGGCTGTGGCTTGGCAAAGATTCGAAATTGCCCTCATTATTGCGGTGATTAATCTGGCCATTTTGCGTGTGGGATTTGAAGCAAAGAAAGCTGTTTGCGATGAAGACGAAGAATTAGAAAACTAACTATTTATGAATTATTATAAGGAGGATTAACATGAAAACTAAAAAAATTATTGGCATTATATTATTGGTATTAGGCGGCGTACTGGCTTTTTTTGGCTTGAATGCAACTGAAGCTCCTATGGAAGAATTATCAGAGGCAGTTACAGGTCGATACACTGACCAAACCATGTATTACTTGGTAGGTGGGGCTGTATCAGCAGTCGTGGGTTTGGTACTGCTATTGAAAAAATAGTTGGTAATATTTGACATAAAAAAGGCCCCAAATTGGGGCCTTTTTTTATTAATTGATGTTGTCGACTATTTAAGAATGTCTAACATCAACTGATTCATTTTTTGCACATAATCAGCGGGGTTTTTCAATTGTCCCCCCTCAGCCAACAAGGCTTGTTCATACAGCAATTCTGACCATTGTTTGAAATGGTTTTCATCATCAATGTGTTCGATGTGCTGCACCAAGGGGTGGTCCAAATTAATCTCCAAGGCGGGTAATTGGCCAGGCATGGCCTGTCCGGCTTGCTCCATCAACTTTTGCATGTGTATGGCCATGGCATGTTCGTCCATCACCAAACAACTGGCTGAATCAACCAATCGTGATGAGGCTGTCACTTCACTGACGTGTTTGCTGAGGTGTTTTTGTACTTTTTCTAAAAAAGACTTATCGGCTTCGGAAGGTTCTTTGTCTTTTTTATCTTCTTGTCCTAAATCTAATTTGCCTTTGGCCACAGACTGGAATTTTTTATCGGCATATTCTTGAACATGGCCCATCATCCATTCATCAATGCGGCTGTGCATCAACAACACTTCAACGCCTTCTTTCTTAAACAACTCAAGATGTGGCGAGTTTTTAACTGCTTCATATGACTCACCGGTGATGTAATAAATCTTATCTTGTTTATCTTGCATGCGTTCAATGTAGTCATCAAGTGACACATTTTCAGTGGCATCCTCGTTGTTGGTTGAGGCAAAGCGCAACAGCTTTAGAACTGCCTCACGGTTGGCAAAATCTTCAACCACACCTTCTTTTAAGGTGTCGCCAAACTCTTGCCAGAAGTTAGCGTAAACATCTGCATCTAGGGATTTTTTCTTCAGCATGCCCAAGACCCGTTTAACCAAGCCTGATTTTATTTTTTGTAACAAGGGGTTGTCTTGAAGAATTTCTCTAGAAACATTCAAAGGTAAATCATTGGAGTCGACCACACCTTTCACGAACCGCAGGTAGTTTGGCATCAGTTCTTTGGCTGCATCCATAATAAATACCCGCTTAATAAACAATTTCAGTCCATCACGTTCGTCCGGATTGCTGAACATATTAAAAGGTGATTTACTCGGAACATAAAGCAGGTTGCTGTAACTTTGTGTGCCCTCAATATGATTATGTGACCAAAACGCAGCATCATTAAAATCATTGGAAATTTGTTTGTAAAAAGCCTGATAGTCTTCGTCTTTCACATCACCGGGTGATTTTTTCCACAAAGCGGTGGCATCATTGACCACTTCATATTCGGGTGTTTTGGCTGGGATTTCGTTGCCTTCATCGTCTTTTTCTGGGTGCGTAACTTCGAGCATTTTTATAGGGAAAGCCACATGTTCTGAGTATTTTTTAATCAAACTTCGTAATCTAAAATTATCAGCAAACTCGACTTCTTCTTCACGCAGGTGCAATATAATCTCTGTGCCCTGAGTTTCCTTAGTGATGTTTTCCAAGGTGTAAGCGTTTTTACCGTCTGATTTCCATGAAACAGCATGATCAGTTGCTTCACCAGCCTTTAAGGTTCTGATCTCTACTTCATCTGCAACGATAAAAGAGGCGTAGAATCCGACCCCGAATTGGCCAATCAAGTTGGCATCGTCGCGATCCTTTTTGGCAATGGACTCTAAATATTTTTTGGTGCCTGAATTGGCAATGGTGCCGATGTTATTAATGACCTCATCTCTGGTCATGCCGATGCCATTGTCTGTGATGGTGACGGTTTTGGCCTGATCTTCAAAATCGACTTTGATGTGCAAATCATCGGACATCAGTGCAGGGTTTTTTATGGCTTCAAAGCGCAGTTTGTCACAAGCATCAGAAGCGTTTGATATCAGCTCGCGTAAAAATATTTCTTTGTTGGAATACAGCGAATGTATGACCAAGTCCAATACTTGGTTCACTTCCGCTTGAAACTCAAATTTTTCAGCAGTTTGTGTCATATTTTTATAATAAAGAATTTTAAGATGCCTGCAAAATAGGGTTGACTGTGAATATTTCAAGTTCAACAGGGTCTTTGTCAGTTAAAATATCGCTCTAATTCAAAGGTAGTTAATTATGAGCATCAACTGGTTTCCCGGACACATGCACAAAGCCCAAAAAGAAATACGTCAACTGGTTCCCGAAGTGGACTTGGTCATTGAAGTGCTGGATGCCCGCCTGCCTTATTCTTCGCAGAATCCCTTGTTGCAAAAATTGCGTGGTCAAAAGCCTTGTATCAAGTTATTGAATAAGTCAGATTTGGCCGACCCTGATTTAAATCAAAAATGGATCGAAGCATTACAGCAAGATAAGACCATCAAAGCCTACGCTGTTAACACCTCAGACACTGGGCTGGTTAGACAAATTCCTCAATGGTGTTTGCAATGGTTTCCTGAGCGAGAGACCAATAAAAAACCAATTCAGGTGATGATTATGGGTGTGCCCAATGTCGGTAAATCCACTCTGATTAACATCATGGCCGATCGCACCATAGCCAAAACCGGTAATGAAGCGGCCGTGACTAAAATGCAACAGCGCATCAAATTACCGGGCAATGTGATTTTACATGACACGCCAGGGGTTCTATGGCCTAGGTTTGATAACCAAAACAGCGCTTTTCGTTTGGCCGTTACAGGTGGTATCAAAGACAACATTGTTGCAGCTGAGGACAAGGCTTTTTTCTTGGCAGAATACGTGATGCACGCTTACCATAAGTTGATTGAACAGCGCTATGATATTCAGCAGATACCACAAGACCCTTATGATTTGTTGGTGAAAATAGGACAAAAAAGGGGGGCATTGAAGGCAGGTGGCCGGGTGGACCTGACCCGAATATCCAGTTTGTTCATCAATGAATTCAGAGAAGGGCGGGTTGGTAGGATTACCCTGGAAACCCCTGAAATGATGGAACAGGAACTAATTGATGTAGATAGAAAATTGGCAGCAAAAGCAGCCAAGAAAGCAGCCAGAAAAGAACAACACAAAGGACGTCAATGATTTACCAGCCGCCGATGGAACCATATTTGAATGTGATTTACCAAGACGATGATGTACTGGTTTTAAATAAACCCTCTGGGTTGTTATCGGTGCCCGGTCGAAAAGAGTCGCACAAAGATTCCTTACAAACCCGCGCACAACAGCTGCACCCAACAGCCACCACAGTTCATCGGCTGGATATGGAGACATCGGGTTTGATTATCATGGCGATGAACAAACCAGCTCATGTAAATTTGGGTCAACAATTTGAGCAGCGCAAGGTTCATAAAAGTTATGTGGCGCGGGTTTATGGGCACCCCAAGGATGATGCGGGCAGTGTCGACAAACCATTGATTTGTGATTGGCCCAATCGGCCCAAGCAAATGGTTGATTACGATCATGGAAAACAAGCGCTGACACATTGGCAGGTATTAAAAAAAGAAGGCTTGACCACGCTGATAGAATTAAAACCCATCACCGGCCGTTCCCATCAGTTAAGGGTCCATATGAAAGCCATCGAACTACCTATCGTAGGTGATCAATTGTATGCTGAGGGTGCTGCATTGAGCCATGCAGACAGGTTGCAGTTACACAGCCAGCTAGTGGAGTTCAGTCACCCAACCACAGACAAAAAGCTTCGTTTTGAGGTTAAAGCAGATTTCATTTGAAGCTGAATTGATTGTTTGGCTGTTGGCTTTATTCAGCCATTCGCTTTGTTGCGCTTTTCGGCGCGTTTACGCAGGCGTTTTTTTTGTTGCGGTGTTAGGTTTTCAAACCGCTTTCTCAGTTTTTGCCGTTGTTCTGGTGACAGTTTTTTGAAGCGTTGGTGTAAGCGCCATAACCTGGCTTTTTGCCGTGGATTGAGGTTTTTAAAGCGTTGGTAACGTTGACGGATGTTTTTGCGTTCAGCGGGACTCATGGCTTTCCAGCGGTTCAATCGCATCAAGGCTATTTTTTTCTGTTTGTTATCCAGTTGATGCCAATGGTCTGCGCCAGCAATTAATTGTTGTTTTTGTGCTTGCGGAAGTTCAGGCCATTCGGACTTAAACTGGTTCAGTGTGTGTTGTTGTTCTTGACTCAGCGCCTCCCACTTCTGGGCGTATAAAGTAAAGGAAAACATTAAGTTAATTATTATCAGGCTTACTTTCATCAGATTTTTTTTCCGGTTTATCATGGTATTGTTCAGTGGTTTGATTTTCTAATTCTTTTGACAGGGCATTATTTCCTGAGAAAGCTTCAGGTTCTATCCATTGTCCATCCATTTGTTCATTCCATTCAGCTAAAAACAGCAAGAGTTCAGCGTCAGGTTGAATATCAACAGTTTGGCCTTCGTCTGCATTTTGGATTTCGATCTGCTGTGATTTTTTATCCTCATCCACACCAAGCGTGACGCTCATCAACAGCATCCAAGCCAGTGTGTTCATATCTCATTTTCCATCAAGTTGTTCTCATCCAACCAAGTCAAAAACTCCAAGTCGGCATAAAAGTCAGCGTCTTCGGTGGCAGTCAGCATGTCCAGATCAGCAAATAATACAGCCTCATTATTTTGTTCTGTGCCTGACAGGTCACGATTAAACCATGCGAAAACCAAGACCAGCGCTGCGGCCGCTGAGCTGAATTGCCAAATAAACGGTTGCAGCCATGACTTGGTTTTTTGCTGTTGTGCTGTTTGCCTGATTTGGTGTAATTGAGCCACCGTTGATGGATCAACTGAATCGGTCAATTGATTCATGCTTTCTCTGATCTTTGAGTTAATTTGATCTTCTGTTTTCATCTTCATTTCCAATGGTTTGTCTGATTTTTTGCGTGGCGCGGTGCATGTGGGTTTTTACACTGCCATGACTGATGTTCATTATTTTGGCGGTTTCCGCCACTGTCATTTCCTGCCACATTCGGTACATCAAAACTTGTTGTTGTTTGGGTGGTAGCTGTTTGATGATTGCAATCATCTCATTACCTTGGCTATTCAATTCAAACACTGCTGCTGGCGATGGATTGGGGTTGTTATCGTCAGCCGGTTCTGGGTAATCATCGCCAGCAAAAAAATGCCGCAGCCAACCTTTAACTTTGCGGTGGTGGTCATTGATTTTATTTTGTAACACCCGATAGAACAGCGGCCGCCAGTCAGAGCAGGGTTTGTTCTTGTAGTATTTGACAAAACTGAACATGGTCTCTTGTATCACATCCAAAGCATCAGACTCTTGTTTTACACTGACCAAGGCAATGGCAAAAGCTTGTTTTTGTTGTTCACGCAAAAAATCATCCAGCTGTTGATTCAACTCATGAGCCTCCGCTGCAACGTTTTTATTGTGGGGTTCACTGCTTTGTTCATGGCATAAGTATATATCAAACATGCAAATGGGCTCATTCAAATCAATTCAATTAATAGTAACAACGGGATGCGCATAAAAAGGTTGACAGCTTGTTGTAATTATTTATTTATCCTGAGTTGTCAACCACCACCATGGTCTGTTCGTTGTTGGTAATGACAGCACGGTGCTGTTATGCAGAACAATCAATAAATAATATTAGGAGATAAACATGACAATTTTTAAAAACAAAACACTGTTGTTGTTAACCATACTACTCTCATCGGGTTCGGCTTTGGCAGGATTTGATGTGACCCGCATGACTACTGTGGTCGATGACAACAATGGTTCTTACACGATCACCACCACAGGCCGTCTCAGTGAAGACCAGTACAGCGGCAGTTCGGTCACTGATTTCAATCAATTCAAACCAGGTGGTGAGAATGAGGCCACAATAAATGGCATCATCAATAAACAAAATAATCGCATGGCAGGCCAATTATCAGTATTGGCTGACGGTGATTTCACCATCAATTCACTCAAGGGTGATTGGGATGTCATGTTCACGGCTTTATCTGTCTCGGCATCTGAAGCAGGTGTGAGTTTAGCTGGCACTGTTACAGTTAATAAGGAAAGTTATGATGTCAGTGACATGCCAGAAGAAATTGCGATGTTGTTGCGCCGGGTGTTTTGGTTGACAAGGAGATAAGGGGCCCTTATGGATTTAGGGGTTAGGGCGCTCAGGCGCCCTTTTTTGTGCCATGTTTAAATCGATTGGTTAACAGTGATTAAGTAGGTTAAATTTTCATTTAAATTCAATAAATTTAAGATTAATTGGGTTCAAATGTTAAGTGTTAACATTTCATTCAGTGCTGTTGATATTGTTTTGTGGTGCTCAAATAGCTATTATTACCAACAACAAAAGCCCATATCCATATATAAAGCGCGCTTACAGCCATGTTTGTGCAATGTTTTTTTTGTTAAGAAAATGTAAAAAAAACTGAATTGTGACTTTTTTTTAACAAATGAAAGTGTTAGTATGTGCCGGATAAGGAATCTATATAGATGCAATTTTTTGAGTTAACTCATGGATAACAATTTGGAGAACATATAAATGAAAATGAAACGTAATCCTATTACTAGTGCTGTACAAAAAGCACTGTTTACAGGTTTTATCGCTTCTTCAGCTTTCGGAACAGTTGCCTTAGCACAAGACAGCGATGACGACAGCGTAGAAGAGCAAGGTAAAATTACTGTTACGGGTTCGCGTATTAAACGTTCAGACGTTGAAGGCGCATTACCAGTAACTGTAATCACAAGAGAACAAATCGAGTTAAGCGGTGAGTCAAACGCAGCTGACTTCTTACGTAACCTGACTTTTAACAACGCAGGTTCTTTCCGTCCACAATCTGGTAGTTCAGCACAAGCAGAAGCTTCTTTGAACTTACGTGGTATCGGTTCTAACCGTACTTTGGTACTTTTAGACGGTCGTCGTATGGCTTATGCCCCAGGTACAGGTAGTAACCAAGATTTGAACACCATTCCTATGGGTGCTATTGAAAGAATTGAAGTTCTTTCTGATGGTGCTTCGGCTGTGTACGGTTCTGACGCGATTGGTGGTGTTGTTAACATCATTACTCGTAAAGATTACCAAGGCGTTGAAATCATGTTAGGTGGTCAAGAAGTTTCTATTCCATCTAATGGTGGTGAGCGTGAAGAGGGTTCTATCTTATTCGGCGCTGCAAGTGACCGTTCTAGCATCACCATGGGCTTGTCTTGGAACGACCGTGAAATCATCTTTGCACGCGATCTTCCATGGTCAGCTGGCACAGGTGCTTCTCTGTTTGGTAACAACTTCTCAACGGTTGGCCCTAACGGCGAAGTAACTTTCGGTTTCATTCCAACAGGTAATGACACTTTCTGTGGATTTGCTGATAGTACGCCTTTCTTCCAAACAGCTGACGGCGGTTTATGTCGTTATGATTTCACCCAGGTCAGTGCTGACGAAGCTTCTATTGAGAACCGTTCGTTTTTTGCCAGAGCTGAGCATGAAATCAATGACAACTGGAGCTTATTTGCTAATGCTACTGTTGCTGAGACCACTTCTTTCGGTCGTTATGCACCTGTACCGGATGCGCGTTTCTTTGATGATCCTAGCAACCCAGTTTTCTTTGCGTTGACGCCTAACAGCCCTAACAACCCTACTAATCCAGCCAGCCCATTGTACGATCCAAGTTTAGGTTTAGATCCACAACCTATGGATTGGTGGCACCGTTTTGATGCGGTAGGTCCTCGTGACAGCACCGTTGGTACCGATTTGACTGACGTTTTAGTTGGTGTTAATGGTAGTATTGGTAACGCTGAAGTTGAATTTGGTATTCGTAACACCAACAACGTACGTACTGACGTAGGTAGAAACTACTTATTACGTTCTGTAGCTCAACAATTGATTGAGAGCGGTGAATACTCATTGGCTGATCCTTTCGCCAATCCTGATGCGTTGCAACGCATGAGAATCACCATTTTCCGTGAGTCTAAGTACGATCAAAACGAGTACTACGGTAATGTAGCATTCGACGTATTTGACATGGCTAATGGTCCTGTTTCTATGGTTGTTGGTGCTGAGTACCGTGAAGAGAAATATTTAGATTTATATGATCCACAATCTGAATCGGGTGCTGTTGGTGGTTCTGCTGGTAACTCTGCTGGTGGTAATCGTGACCTGACTGCATTCTTCTTCGAAGCATTGGTTCCAGTTCTTGATAACTTAGAGTTAAACTTAGCTGGTCGTTATGATGATTATTCTGACTTTGGTTCAGAGTTCTCACCAAAAGTTTCATTAAGATGGCAGCCGTTGGATAACCTGACTGTTCGTGCTTCTTACGGACAAGGTTTCCGTGCACCAACTCTACCAGTCTTGACTCAGCAACCTTCTTTCTCTGCTGACTCAGTTCGTGATCCAGTGACTTGTGAATTAGCTGTTGGTGATCCAAATGAGCAATGTCAAATCAACGCACGTGTAATTGCTAACCAAGAGTTACAAGCTGAAACTTCTGACCAGTTTGCTATCGGTCTTGCTTATGAGCCAACTGATTGGTTTAACATGACAGTTGATTATTTCGACATCGAAATTGATAACCGTATCCGTGGATTTTCTTCACAAAACTTGATTGATTTCCCTGAATTTGCTCCTCCTGGATTAGGTTGTGAGCGTGATGCAGTAGGTCGAATCACTCAATGTATCCGTGGTTCAGGTAACCAAGGTGTTTACAAAATCGACGGTATCGATTACAACTTCAGATTCAACTATGAATTGTTTGGTGGTAACGTAACTAACAATTTACAGGTTTCTACTATTAACAATCAGCAAGTATCATTGGCTGATGGTGGAATCAGTGATGACTTTTCTGGTGATGATGGTTTCCCAAGCATCCGTGCTGTATTAAACAACGTTTATGCATATGGTGATTGGAGTGTTGGTTACAACATCAACTTCATCGACGGACAAGAAACTGTTGGATCATGGGTCACTCATGACGTTCAATTGAACTACTTTGCTCCTTGGGACGGTCGTTTCACATTAGGCGTAAGAAACGCTGGTGAGAAATTCCCACCAATTGATCAAGGTAACCAAGGTTCACGTGATTATGACTTCAACTTGTATGATGGTTATGGTCGTGTAACTTACTTCAGATACACTCAATCTTTCTAAACAAAGTTTGATAAACTGAGAAAAGGCGTACTTAGGTACGCCTTTTTTAATGGGTTAATTAAAATATGTCAAAACAACATTGGTCAGATTATTGGAGCACTGGAGCGCTGACTTCATTGCCTGCAGATTTCAAAATAAATTATGATGGTGAGCTTGCCGAATATTGGTTTTCAGTGATTGAAGGCTTAGCACCGAACAGCCGGATTCTAGACGTATGCACTGGTAATGGTGCTGTAGCTATCATGTTGGCTGAAATGCTAAAAAGAATCGGTAAAGAGGTATCCATAACAGCTGTCGATGCATCTGAGATTAATCAGCAAATGATGGTTCAATCTTTTCCAGATAAAAAGCAAGTAGTGGATTCAATTGACTTTATATCTAACTGCTATATTGAAGACCTTAAACAATGTGTTGAGCAAAAGTTTGATCTCATTGTCAGTCAATACGGCATTGAATATTGCGATGAAGAAATGGTTGCTAAACAAATTACGGATGCCCTCAACTCTGGTGGCAGACTGGTTTTTGTCAGTCATTCACCACACACAGCCATGCTTGAATTCATGGAGGCGGAAGAAATTATTTATCAATACATTGAAAACGAGGGTGTTTTAGAATATTTGCAAAAATTCATTGATAATAAAATGACGGTCAATGGTTTCAAAAACAAATTAGTTAATACCTTACAATCATTCAGTCAACATACCCTTAAGAGTCATCCACTTTTGAATAGCTGGGGAGAAAATTTATTTCAGCTCTATCAAATGGATAACCAGCAGTTAAAGCTAAAAAAACCACAAATAAAATCCTACCTTAACCTGAACATCAATGCCCGTGCGCGAGCCAATGACATGCTCAATGTTTGTTACAAGCTAAAAAACAACCCAGATTGGTACAAAACATTTACTACTTCAGGATTGCAATTAATAAATGATGGTGAAATTCACTATAAGAGCAAGCACAACGTGGGTCACTATTATGAATTCATTAAACGTGATTAAATAAAATCAAGCCAATAGGTTTGCGATCAATCTGGCGTTTATGACTTGTTGTTTTGCTGTGGTCATTCGGTTTGATTTAACAATGGCTTTAAGGCTTTTCAATGCTTCCTCAAAATCATCATTCACCACCAAAAAATCAGCCTTGTGGTAGTGTTTTAATTCGGCTATGGCTTTTTCCATCCTGGTATCAATCACTTGCTTCGAATCTTGTCCTCGGTTTTCTAAGCGGTTGCGCAAAGCATCGATACTCGGAGGTAATATAAATATACTGATGGCTTGGTGAAACCGTTCTTTGATTTGTTCCGCACCTTGCCAATCTATTTCAAGTACCACATCGTGACCTTCATCTAACATTTTTTGCACCGCATCTTGTGATGTGCCATAAAGGTTACCAAATACTTCTGCAGATTCCATAAATACACCAGCCATGTCCATTTGTTTGAACTTATCCTCACTGATGAAATGGTAGTTGTAGCCATCAATCTCTTTTGGTCTGGCTGCACGGGTGGTGTGTGATATGGATAACTTAAGGTGGTTGGTATCCCTGACCAGTGCATTAACCAAAGAGGTTTTTCCAGTGCCTGATGGCGCTGAAACAATAAATAGGGTGCCAGTGATATTGTTATTAGACATAAATGTTTCCGCTTTATTCTATGTTCTGAATTTGTTCTCTGATTTGTTCAATGATGACTTTTAAATCAATGCTGGCATTGGATGTGCTGATGCTGGCTGATTTGGAGCCAATGGTATTAGATTCTCGATTCAATTCTTGTACCAAAAAATCAAGTCGACGACCCACAGGTTCGTTCAACTCGAGTACACGATTAAACTCAATCACATGCGCATCCAGTCTATCCAACTCTTCTGTAATATCAATTTTTTGTAATTGAATTGCCAGTTCTTGTTCAAAGCGTTCAGGATTAACTTCAACATCAAGATCGGCCAATTTTGTTCTGAGTTTATTAGCCAGAAATTCATTGATTGCTGGTACTTCAGTCCTTATGTCTTGGGTTAAAGTTGCCATTGAATTGGCCTTTTCACTGAGTACATCATACATGGCTTGGCCCTCACGAAGACGAGATTCTTTGAGCCTCTCAATGCTGGTATTGATTAATTCAATAGCGGTTTGGTTCAATACCGATAAGTCTGTTGGTTGTTGAATCATAACTTCTGGCCATGTCATCAACTCGGCTGTCCCCATGGTTTGGCTTAATCCATGTTCGTTACTGATTTGATTGGCTTGATCCACCAACTGACTTAACAGGGCTTTGTTGACGTTGAGTTGAGTGAGACTGACAGATTCATTAGGAAAAAACCTGATGAAAACACTGACTTTGCCACGAGATAAATGTTGATTGAACAGTTTGCGAAATTGATTTTCCAGTGGTCGCAGAAATTCAGGTGCTTTGATGGTTAAATCAAGAAAACGTTGATTGACGGTTTTGATTTCACAGCTGAGTTTTCCCAAGTCGCTTACTACTTCATGAGCAGCAAAGGCAGTCATTGAATGCATGGTTTCTTTTAAAAAAGATAAAGGCTGTTATTATAGCTAAATTACTAATCCAAAGTGATTTTAAAGTAAAGCATGTTCTATTAAAGCCATTAAAAGTAAATATACTGGTGTGTTATTATGATTGCTTATCTGCAAAAACAATAAAAAAGAGGAAACCATGAAAAAAATACTGTGCATACTGTTGTTGACCCTATGTCATTTTCAAGCACTGGCCAAAGACAAACTTTCAGCTGAACATTTCAGCGGTGTTCAGCTGCGAAGCTTGGGGCCTGCATTGATGTCTGGACGAATTTCTGATATCGACATCCATCCTACGGATGAAAATATTTGGTACGTTGCTGTGGGTTCAGGAGGTGTTTGGAAAACGGAAAATGCCGGCACCACGTGGCAGCCTATTTTTGATGAGCAAAGCGTTTATTCCATAGGCAGTGTCACGATTGACCCCAATAACCCCAATCGCATTTGGGTAGGTACCGGTGAGGATACTGGTGGCAGACACACCAGTTATGGTGATGGTATCTACCTCAGTGAAGATGGTGGCAAAACATGGAAGAACAAAGGTTTAGAAAAATCAGAAAGAATTTCAACCGTTATTGTGCACCCCAATGATTCGAATATTGTTTGGGTGGCTGCACAAGGCCCCTTGTGGTCCAAAGGTGGTCAACGGGGTTTATTCAAATCAACAGATGGTGGTGATACATGGAACAAATATCTGGGTGATGATGAATGGACGGGAGTGGCGGATATTGTGATTGACCCACGTAATCCTGATCGCTTGTATGCAGCAACATGGCAAAGACACCGCACCGTGGCCGCTTACATGGGCGGCGGTCCAAATACCGGGTTACATAAATCAGAAGACGGTGGTGTGACATGGCAACAACTGTCTCATGGATTACCCAAACAAAACATGGGTAAAATTGGTTTGGCCATATCACCACAAAAACCAGATGAAGTTTATGCTGCGATTGAATTAGAAAGACGCACGGGTGGCATTTATAAATCATTTGATCAAGGTGCTTTCTGGACCAAACAATCAGACGCTGTCGCCGGTGGCACTGGACCGCATTATTATCAGGAGCTCTATGCCTCGCCGCATCACTATGATCGCTTGTATTTAATGAATAATTACATGATTGTTTCTGATGATGGTGGTAAAAATTATCGTTTCATGAACGAAAAGAATAAGCACGTTGACAACCACGCCATTGCTTTCAGTAAAACCAACCCAGATTATGTACTGGTCGGAACAGATGGTGGATTGTATGAAACTTTTGATTTAACCGAAACGTGGAAATTTGTCGCTAACTTACCCGTTACTCAATATTATAAGGTTGCTGTTGATGACGCTGAACCCTTCTATCACATATATGGTGGTACCCAAGATAACAACACCCAAGGCGGGCCATCCAGAACTGACAACGTGCACGGCATTCGTAACTCTGATTGGTATGTGGTTTTGTTTGGTGATGGTCACCAGCCTGCCACTGAACCGGGAAATCCAGACATCGTCTATGCCGAGTGGCAACAAGGTAATTTGGTCAGGGTTGATAAAACCACGGGTGAATTGGTTTATATCCAACCGCAGCCAGGCGCCGATGAAGGACCAGAAAGGTTTAATTGGGATGCGCCTATACTGGTCAGCCCACACGAGCCAAAACGCCTGTATTTTGCCTCACAGCGGGTTTGGCGCTCTGATGACAGGGGTGACTCTTGGCAAGCGATTTCAGGCGACTTAACAAAAAATCAACAACGAATTGAATTACCTATCATGGGTGGCACCCAAGGTTGGGAGATGCCATGGGACGTTTTGGCAATGAGTAACTACAACAGCATCACTTCGATCACTGAGTCGCCACAACAGGCAGGATTGATCTATGTGGGCACTGACGATGGCTTGATTCAAGTCACAGAAAATGGTGGTACAGATTGGCGCAGTGTGGCGGTTGGAAGTTTGCCAGGTGTTCCCAAAACGGCTTTTGTTAATGATATCAAGGCAGATTTACATGATTCGGATACTGTTTATGTGGCTTTGGATAACCACAAATACGGTGACTTCAAGCCTTATCTGTTGAAGAGCTCAAACCGCGGCAAGAGCTGGAAGAAGATGAATTCAGGGATTCCTGATAATCACTTGGTTTGGCGTTTGGTGCAAGATCACGTTGATCCTGACTTGATGTTTTTGGGCACTGAGTTTGGCCTTTATTTCAGCCAGAATGGTGGTGATGGATGGCATAAACTTGCTGGCAGCATGCCCACGATATCAGTGCGTGATTTGGCTATTCAAAAACGTGAAAATGATTTGGTTGCTGCCACTTTTGGTCGTGGTTTCTACGTTTTAGATGACTACAGTTTTTTACGCGGTGTGAATGCCGAAACATTAACCTCCAATGAAATTTTCCCCATCAAAGATGCCTTGTGGTACATACCGAGAATGGTTTTAGGCTTCAATGAAAAGGCCTCGCAAGGCGATGCGTTCTACACCGCCAAAAACCCCCCTTATGGCGCAGTGATTAACTATCATTTAAAAGAAGCCCTAAAAACCAAAGCTGCCATGCGCAAAGAGTCTGAAAAGAAAATGCTTGAAGCCGGTGAGTCGTTGCAATTTCCTGGTTGGGATGAGGTAGATGCAGAGCGGACGGAAGCCAAACCTAAAGTATGGTTAAGCATCACTGACAACAATGGCCAAGTCATCAGACGAGTGGCAGGCACCAATAAAAAAGGCTTTAATCAGGTGGCATGGGATTTGCGTTATCCGGCATTTGGTGTGCTACAACAACAAGGTGATTTTTTCTCAGATGAGCCACGCGGCATGATGGTGGCTCCGGGAACCTATCAAGTGTCACTGAGCCAAGAAGTGGACGGACAAATTAAACAGTTGCATGAGCCGGTCCCATTCAAGGTCAAACCCATGCATGAAAGCGGCGCATTAGCCGGTGCTGATTATGCTGAGGTGGCAGCTTTTTGGCAACAATTGGCAGATGTGCAGCATGATGTATCAGTGACCAACAAAAAATTATCCGAAGGTCTTAAACGGGCAGATAGACTGGATGATGCTTTGCGACGCAGTATGGCAGAACACGGTGAATTAGACAGAGAACTCAAAGCCATTAAGGATGAATTGAACAGACTGGATCGTGAGATGAATGGCAATCGTTCTAAACAGCAGATAGGCGAGAAGACCCAAGTAACCATAGGTGCTCGGTTGGGGGCAGCCTCGATAGGGACCTCTTTTTCTACCTATGGTCCAACACCGAATTTAAAGAAATCTCTAGAAATAGCAGCAGCAAAACATGCTGAGCTGAAACCGCAAGTTGAAAAGGTGGTTGCTGAGACCATGCCTGCTTTTGAGACAAAACTTGATGAAATTGGTGCGCCTTTCATTCATTGATTGCTGAAAAAGGCTGAATCTAATGGTTTGATTCAGCCTTTGATCAAGTCAGTCCACGACTGATTATTAGTTCTGAATGTCTCGATGTCGGCTGCTTTGACTTGATCAGAGAGTTGGTTTTCCAATCTGGTTTTAGCCCATTGGTACAAACGCAAGTCTGCTTGATTAGATGATTCAAGCACATGCGCCTGTTGCTCAGTCAATTGCTTGGCCGCAATGAATTTGTTGGAAACGTTGTGGGTTTTGTAATAAATGTCCTTCAAATTGAGTTGTTGTTTCAACAACAACATTGATTCATCAAACAAACAACTGGTCAAAACCAAATTAAAGCATTTTTTTAGGTTTTCTTTGGCAGCATCAAAGAGTTCATCGTCCGGTGTTTGTTGTTGAGTATGTAACCGTCCTGAAAATCTTTTGCACATGCCATTGCTCATTTCTGGTGATGGACAGTTATTAATGAAATCTATGAGTGAATCAGTTACAGCATACCGATGCATGGGGTGGTCAGTTTTCCCTTTGACGTAATTGTAGTATGAGATGACCCTGGAGGCTGGGTCACGCAGCATGGTCAAATGATAGATGGGTTGCTGATCAAGAAGTTGATACAAAATCCCATGCAATGGGTGGTGACCACAAATTAATTTTGGTGATTTTTTCTTTATACTCAGTAAATCAGGACACTTGTTCAAGTCAGGTGCATTGATGTGTAGGCTGTCAGACATGAGGTAATTTTTATTCAAGATGGCTTCTAAGCTGGTACCAGCCGCTTTAGGCACATGTGAGAATATTGTGGTTAGTTTGGTTTTATCAGAACTTGATGAAACCAAAGCATTTTGCAGCAAAGAAATGTTGGTTTTGAGGTTGTCTGTGTCTGAATTATGGAACCAATTATGTTGCATCGATAGTTGAGTGAATGATGTCGTGATTGGCAGAAAGTGTACCATAAGCAGTGGTTTTTACCTGAAAATCGATCGATTTCAGTCAAAAGGTGACAATTTCTGTCAAAACAACACAACCACCATTCAATTGTAAATTAAATGCCTGTTAAAGTTTACAATTCAGGAGGATTCAAACAATAGTTTAAAAAAAAGAGATTTGGTACTTGTCCAAAAGGCATGAATCTAATATTCTATGTCCATGGGTGAAAACAACGAGTAACCATATTTTAAATATTTTGAGAGGTAAATTGAAATGAAAAGAAATCAACAAGGTTTTACATTAATCGAATTAATGATTGTTATCGCGATTATCGCGATTTTAATGTCTTACGCTATTCCTGCATACCGTGACTACACTGTACGTGCTAAAGTTGGTGAAGGTGTACAATTGGCATCTGCTGCTAAACAAGCTGTATCAGAGACTTTCCAGAGTGAAGGTACATTGCCAATTACTAACACTGCTGCTGGCCTTGCTGCCAGTGGATCAATCAAAGGTACTAACGTATCACAAGTTTCAGTTGGTGCAGGTGGTGTAATTTCAATCACATACTCTGACGAGCCAGCAATTCAAGGTGGAATCGTAACCTTGACACCTGATACAACTACTAACGTTGGTAGTATCATTTGGGTTTGCTCTTCTGCCATCAGTGATAAATACTTACCATCACAGTGCAGATAATATGTGAAACAATCTGTTAATTCAGAATGATAAAAAAGTGCGATAATTATCGCACTTTTTTTTTACCTAAAATAAAAGGATATGTTAATTAAATTTTTGAAACTATTTGGACTCCTCGCATTGTTGTTACTGGCTTGGTTTAGTTATAAGAACGGTTTGTCAGGTGGGTTTATTTTTGATGATGTCAGCAATCTTTCTGATTTAAGTATTATTGATAATGACGTATCACTAAAAAATATACAGACTTATTTTGGTGAATCAACTTCTGGTCCATTAAAACGGCCCATATCTATATTTTCGTTCTTGATAGATGCACAAGACTGGCCGGCAGAGGCATATTCCTTCAAGCGAACCAATGTCATTATTCACTTATTGAATGGTGGGTTGTTGTTTTTGCTGTTATCGTTGATATTCAGCAACAAAGCCGGAGTCAATAAAAAAACAGCCTATTTTCTTACGGTGTTTGGCTGTGCTTTTTGGCTGTTACATCCTTTTTTGGTATCAACCACTTTGTATGTGGTGCAACGCATGGCCATGTTGCCATTGACTTTTATGTTAATGGGGTTCTCCTTGTATGTGAAAGGCCGATGCAGCTATCAAGGCAGTGTGGGTAAGCAGGGCAAAATCACATTATTTTTGGCTGTCTACTTGATGACTTTATTGGCCATGCTGAGTAAAGAAAACGGCATCATCTATTTGTGGTTGATCGCTTTATTTGAATGTTTTATTATTCAAGGATACTTGTCTTTTCGGGCTTTAAGTAAATCCTTGAGATTGTGGCTATTGATATTACCAGGAATAGGTTTGGCCTTGCTTATATTAATTCAATTGCCATCATTTATAGCTGATTATGACTTAAGAATATTCAATATGTGGGAAAGGTTACTCACCCAAACCCGCGCCACTACAATGTACCTTTACCATTGGTTCATTCCCAGTTATTTTACCGAAGGGGTTTTTACAGATGGTTTTGGGCATTCAAAAAGCTTACTAGACCCTATATCAACATTGTTTAGTAGCCTGTTTGTGCTGGGCTTATTAGGTTTGGCTTGGTTCAAGCGCAGGCGCTGGGTGTGGTTCAGTTTTTCTGTGTTTTTTTTCTTCACATCGCAGGTGCTTGAATCAACCATAGTGCCATTAGAATTGTACTTTGAGCATCGGATTTATGTCGGATCAATTTTCTTGAGTATCCCTTTGCTGATTTTATTAAGCAATCTGGTTCAGCAATCTAAAATATTTTTGTTGATTCCGCTATTAATTTCACTGATGTTGGCGGGCATGACATTTATGCGGTCTGACATTTGGAGTAATAATTTACAGCTGTTTGATTTAACTATGAATAAATATCCTGAATCAGTCAGGGCAAGGATGTCAACAGCAATGGTTTACGAACAATCTGGCTTAATAGATGACGCCCTACAGGTAGTAAATGACGGTATTGAATTACATGATAATTTAGAGCTTAAATTTAATCAGTTTTCAGTTTTCTGTGTCCGACAACAATTAACGATAGAACAAATGGAAAGCTTGTATGTGGAGATAGGCCAGCAGTATTTCACCAAACATGATCACCGCCCATTTATCAATTTAGTTCGTGTCATGTTTGAATACGAATGTTTAGGGGAACAAACCAATGATGCTGTATTTGCCCTGGCAGAGGCAGTTGAAAACAATCCAAATACCAAAGTCAGAGCTAAATTGGCTTCAACCAATTACATCAAAGGACAAGTATACTTCCGTCAAAATGAATTTGAGTTATCTAAACAATTGTATTTGGCCTCATTTTCGGTTTCAAGAAATGAATATGAGGCCATGCATACAGCCATCATACAATTCATTAATGCCGGCGAGTATAAACATGCGGAAGATATTCTGAATTTTGAAAAGCAGCTGTATGCTGAAAACCAAAAATATGAAGTTGATTGGCTGGCCATTGGTGATACCATAGAGGGGTTTACAGAGTTGATTGAAAGACGTAAAAATGAATAGAAAATTATCTATTATCTTACCTGCAAAAAATGAAGCAACCAGCCTGATCAGTTTGTTGCCTGAATTAAAAAATATTCAACCTGATGCAGAAATTATCGTGGTTAATGATGGCTCAGATGATGAAACAGTGGTTGTTTGTGAACAACAGCAGGTTAAGGTTGTCAGTCATCCTTACAGTCGTGGTAATGGTGCTGCCATCAAATCTGGTGCCAGAGCTGCAACCGGTGAAGTGATGATTTTTATGGATGCCGATGGTCAACACCGTCCAGAGGACATTGAAAAACTGTTGAGTCGCTATGATCAAGGGTACGACATGGTTGTTGGCTCGAGGGGCAGAGAGTCTCAGGCCTCAAAGACCAGATTGGTAGGTAATGGTTTATATAATAGGGTTGCTAGTTACATGACAGGGCAAAAAATTGTTGATTTAACTTCTGGTTTTCGAGTCGTTAACGCTGAAAAATTTAAACAGTTTTTATACTTATTACCCAATGGGTTTTCATATCCCACAACCATTACCATGGCATTTTTTCGAGCCGGTTTTGGTGTTGGGTATGAACCGATTATTGCACCTGAAAGGATAGGTAACAGCCACATCAACGTGTTGAAGGATGGCATGCGATTTTTCTTGATTATTTTTAAAATTGGTACGCTATACTCGCCAATGAAATTGTTTTTTCCAGCCAGCATGCTATTTTTTATTACGGGTATGATTTATTATATTTATACCTATTTTACTGACGGGCGTTTCACCAACATGGGTGTTTTATTGCTCTCAACTTCAATTTTGATATTTTTACTGGGTCTGATTTCTGAGCAAATCACAGCTTTGTTTTATCAAACCAAGCCGGGTGAGTCTGCTGATTGAATTTGACTCAGTCTTATTCATCCTATTCAGCTTATTCAAGCCAGTACTATGAAGTCAATTTGAAAATTATTTTTATTGGTTAAGACTGTGCTGTACAGTCTTTGTTTTGATTCAGTAGTACCTGTCTGATTATGTCAGCCGTTGGCCTGTGTTAAACTAATTTTTTGTTCATTCTTTATCTGTCTCATGAAAGTTACCTACAATTGGTTTTTATCACTCTTTGCCATATTATTATTGAGTTTCATGGCTTGGTTTATCTACTTGCCAGGACTTTCTGGGTCTTTTATCTTTGATGATTTTCATAGCCTTGCTATGTTAAAAACTTTTAACGATGGTATGAGCTGGGATGCATTGATTCAGTACTTACTTCAATCTGATACGGGTCAATTGAAAAGGCCTGTTTCAATGCTGTCATTTTTGCTTGATGCCCAACAATGGCCTGCCGATCCCTATTCATTCAAGCGAACCAATTTAATCATTCATGTACTGAATGGGTGTTTGTTATTTGCCTTGATAAGACTTTTGTTTGCTACAAAACCTGATTGGTCCAGGTACCAAATAGCCATTGCATTTTTTGCTGCGGGTACTTGGTTGGTGCATCCGTTTCTCGTTTCAACCACCTTGTATGTGGTTCAACGCATGGCCATGTTACCTTTGACCTTTATGTTGCTGGGTCTTTTAATTCTAACTTGGTCTCGAATAAGGCAAGACGCAAGTGGCTTTAAACAACAGTTTTTATCTGTGTTTATAGCTGTCCCAGTAATGACATTTCTGGCTGTTCTCAGTAAGGAGAATGGGGCACTTTTCTTGTTGTTGGTTCTATTATATGACAGATTTATTTTGCAAAGCTTCATGGGCTTACCGGCTTTACTGCCAAAAATATCTTTTTGGTTGATCAAGTTACCGGCCGCTGTATTTGTTATTGCTATTCTGATTAAAGTACCTGATTTAATGGGCCGCTATGAAGTCAGAGATTTCACTGTGATAGAACGCATAATGACTCAAATGAGGGTGCTTTCTGATTACTTGTATCAATTATTTTTCCCGCGTTATCTCACTTATGGTGTATTTACCGATGCATTCCCAGTATCTAAAGGTTTGTTGCAACCCATCACAACTTTGGTAGCTACTGCCTTTATTATAGGTATTTTGGTTATTGCTTACTTACTGCGGCATCGTTTTGTGTGGTTCAGTTTTGCGGTCTTTTTTTACTTTACAGCTCAACTGTTAGAATCAACTATTATCCCATTGGAAATATATTTTGAACACAGAAATTATCTGGCTTCAATATTCTTGACAATCCCAGTTATCATGCCAATTATTAAACTTGTTGAGAAGTCGAAAATATTTTGGTTGGTGCCTATTTCGATGTTGTTGTTTTTGTCATTCACTACATACATTAAGTCAAACATGTGGGGGAACAACATGCAGTTACATCAAATTGCTTTACAGCGATTTCCAGCATCAATCAGAGCTGGCACATTCACAGCAGATTTGTATCAGCGCCAAGGGTACACAATACAAGCACTTGATGTGATGCAAGAAGCGGCAGAAAGACATGATAAGCTCAGGGTTAAATTCAATCATCACATCATGATGTGTGATTTACAAAGATTAAGTGACATTCACTTCGACGCGTTACTTAAATCGATGACCGAAGTTGAGTTTGAGCTCGAGGATGTGGTGTCTTTTAATGGCTATTATCAACGCTTACTGGAACGTAAGTGCGAATCATTGCAAGGCAATAGCAGCAATGACTACCCACTACAAATTTGGACTGCACTATCAAAAAACTCATTTATTAATAAAGATTATGCACAACCAATAACAGAATATTTTTTTGCCACCAGGCTTGTTTTTCAAGATGAATTTGATCAGGCGCTGGAATTATACACGATGATTTATGATAACACGGGGGAAATGGGTGCCAGCATCAATTCTGCTGTGATGTTGTTTAATGCTGGCGCATATAACCAAGCTTTGAAGCTGGTGCGGCATTTGCAAAATAATCATTCAAAACAAACTTGGATGGATTTCAATTATGATGAAATTCAAAATGTTCTTAGTGGTCTAGAGCAAAGCATTCGAAAGGCCAAAGGTGATTACCAGTAGCCTTGTATACATTTTAAAAAGAAATTTTAAAAATATAACCAAGACATTTTGACTTGCTTAAATCATTTGGTGTTCTCTGACTGGCGAAACAACAGATGACTGATTCGTGCAGCAAAAAAGTATGCAATAGCTTCATAAGACAACGAAATCAGTCTGATGCCAGCAATCAAAATTAAAGCCTCAGATTCTTCCAGTGTGGGTTTACTCACAGCTATAAAAACCGCTTCCCTCACACCAATACCCCCCGGGGCCCCTGGCAACAAGTAGCCTGCCAACCAGGCCAGGGCATAACAAGTGGTCATTGACAAAAAGGCTTGAGGGCTAAACCCCCAGGCGATAATCATAATAATGATAATAATGCCCATACCTATAAAGTAGGCGATGAACCAAACCAGCTGGGCATAAAAAAAACGCCATTTCATCCAACGAATAACTGATATGAGAACCAAAGCATCAAATACCAATAACAACACAATTGGTATATCAAGTTTATTTAACCAAAGCAAGTTGTTAGATGATTGAAACAAACTAAGATGTGCCATCAGCAAGGCAGCAAAAATCAGCCCTGCAGATTCCATCACGGTGGCTTTCATAACTTGCTTGTGGGATTGACCCAAATCTACAGTGGCTTTATGCCGATAAGCAAAATGGAAAAAATTACCAGGTAAATATTTTAGTGCTTGGCTTTTGAGGTATATCACCGTCAATACTTTGGGTTGTTTGTAGTCAAACTGAGCAACCCAAGCCAGCACCAAAGCAGCTATTACTAAGGCATACAGCATTAGAGATAGAATAAATGCTGTAATAATTTTGAGCGGGCTGTCGATATGGATTGTCTTGATCTCTGAAAAATTTTCAATCGCAACCATGATCAGGTAATAAGCTGCTAAAGCAGTTATTAAAAGTTTAATGACTGGCTGAAGTCGAGACAGCCATGTTGCTTTGTTTGCAGTCATTTAGACTTGGCGAGAATCATTGACCAAGGCAATGGTTGGTTTACTTTTAAAACTTCGAGGTGTTGCGCAACAAACGCTTCGAATTTTCTAGTGCTCCAATGGTTGCAATGATCTGGTGTATTACCCCAGTCTTTCATGTATTTACCGCGCATAAAATTAAGTATGCGCCACAGTGGCTCTCTGGGCACACTGAACAAGTAGTAATCCGCATTCAATGAAGCCATTATTTTTAAGGCCAGCTCGGGGTGTTCTAGGTGCTCTAAGACTTCACAACAAACAACCAAATCAGCTTTTTCTTCAGCACCTGCATCATAAATGCTCTTTAAGTATAAATTTGTTGATGGTTTTTTTCTGTTTGCAATGGCGATATTCAAGTCATTTTGATTAATATCAAACCCTTTGATAGAAGCAGTTGGGAATAATTCTTCTAAGTGTTGATTGACATGACCTTGTCCGCATCCGCATTCTGTTAAAGAGGTGATTGGACCTTCAATGGCCTGAGTTAAATTTGTAATACTGTCCATAAAGCCTTGTAACATCCTTTGAGCAATTGGGTTCTTTGAGTCATATTTTTCATGATGTTTTTGATTGTTTTTAGGCATGGCTTTGATTTCAGGTTTTTAGTTGTAATTATTATATCTGTCCGGACTGTTCAGTCAGTTAATAATTAAAAATTCATTCGGTAGGCTTTAACTTTTGTTTCATCATTTGTTTTAATTCGTTTATCAAATCAACATCAGCCGAGTCAATAATGTTATGCATTTCACCGGGGTCATTGATGAGTTCATATAGTCGGTAGTTCTTGAATGTGCCATTTTGATTGGTGGCCAATAACTTAAAAGTCGTGTTATTGTCATGCTTTATCAGTCCTATTTCTTGACGGCCTCGAAAAGTTTGATGCAGGGTGTAACGAGGTAAAACTGATTTAGACATTAATGAAACGCCTTTCCATGTATCAATTGATGGAAAGTCTAAGCAATCCAAAACTGTGGGAGGGATATCTATTTGCGTAGCATAATCGGTCTCGAGTAAAGTACAACTTCCAGAAGTGTCATACATAATAAAAGGAACCCTGATGTCCTCCTGGTATAGTTGATAAGTATGGTAAAAGTATCCTCTTTCACCAAGGCCCTCACCATGATCACCAGTAATGATTACAATTGCGTTCTCCATGTAGCCTTTGTCAGATAATACTGAAAAAAGTCGTTCTAAATACTTGTCAAATTGGTATACACCATTGTCATAACCATTGACCAATGCTTGTATTTTATCAGGTGAGACAGTTTGTTTATCAAAAGAGGCAAATGCCGAAAGGTCTTTGGAACTTGGGGAATAGATCTTGTTTTCATCAGATATCTTTCCTAACTGGTGGGTTGACATAAAGTGAAAGTAGAAAAAGGCTGGTGCATCAGTTTTTTCAGGGACTTTATCCATATTGAGAATCACACTTTCATCGGTGTACATGGAAAGTTTTGGCCAATGGCTGGCACCATCTAAATAAATATCGTGATTGGTGCCATATAGCTGATTAAGACTATTAATCTCATGGTTGGCACTTAATATATAATATTTTTTGTAACCGCCATCTTTGAGCACATCGGAAAGGTCATACAATCCCAGTCCGATATCCAAAAACTCTCTTGATGACAATGATGAATAAATGCCACAGGCTGACTCTGAACAGGTGGCCGTAAAGTTTTCAATTTGTTGGTATGCAGGCTTTAACGCTAAATCAGAGATAAACGGCGTATTCTGTCTTGGGTATCCGTAGACAGGCAAATGATCGGCCCTCAAGGCATCTGCAATAATAAATATCACATCAGTTTCACTATTTACTTGCTGAAGCGCTGGTAATTTGAGTTCTCTTTCTATGTAGTCAGCAAATCTTTGTTTAGTTGATCTTTCACTGTTGAACCGTTGATTGACATTAGAGATTGAGGAAATCAGAGGTTCACCACCCCATTTCCCTTTTAAATGGTTGCTGTTATTTACTTGCAAAAGGTAAACCAATGCCAATGCGGTTAAAAAGCCTTGTGTCACAGAGAAATTAAATGTGAATTTATGATTTAAAAAAATTTGATTCATGAAACGCCAGACAAACCAAAATATTGCACTAAAAATAATCGAAAGTGATAAATAAATCCAAATTGGAGACATGTCTTTTAGACGGCTGAATGAATCAATATGTTTTATCAAATCCATGAAAAAGCCTGACAATACACTGTTGCCCCAACTGACATTTGAAACCCAGTTGATACCATACAGAGCGATCAAAACAAACCAATAAATAGACAACACAAAAGCCAAAGGGAAGCGGATTTGATCTTTCTTTTTGTGTGTTTTGAAAAATAGAAATAGCAGTGAAAGCAGAATGCTATTCGCCACTATTAAAACTGCCAAATGAATGATTATGACTTCATTTGGCTTGCCAAAAAAGTTTGTGAAGGTGATGATATATGTTGCTGATATAGCGAAATGTATTAGGAGGTAGATGTTCAATTCAATGCGCTCGCTTTAAAGCATCATGCTTGTTAATTAGATTTTAAATTATAACAGAAATTAATTACCCTTCATTTATAACTATTTGAGGAAAATCATGCCTGACCTGGCATATTTACTGTTGTAACCCGAGTTTTTCCATTCTTAATTTTAGTTAAGATTCTGTTGTTTCTTTTTAAGTTCAATTAACAACAGTTTGTTAATCAGATATATGCAGGCAATGTGCGATACTCTTTTTGTAGAGGCATTTATCATTCGTTATCTTTTATTTAACCAGGCGAAAATGCCATTCCAGTCAGAAAGCTCAAACTGACTCACTGTCTTTGGCATTCACAGATCAATTTAGCTGAGTTAAAGTAAATATTCATATATTGTAAAGATTCATTCTTTACAATAATTTTTATTTCATCTTGGCTTGGAAAAATTAGGAATTAACACTTTTTAACATTATTCTCTCATTTAGTTGCCCAAAAATGTCAGTTTGAATCAACACGACAGTCAAAAAGCTCCATTTGCTTGATTTTATCTTGTTATTTATTTAAAAGCCTAGATCTTTATTTACAGTCTATATTTCTGGCATCAAAATAATTTAAAGAATTAATAATTTTATTGAGAAAGTTTATGGCCAGTCATCATAAAACAACAGCAGGTTTCACTCTAATTGAGTTGATGATAGTAATCGCGATTATTGCGATTTTGATGTCTTATGCCCTACCAGCTTACAGGGATTATACTGTACGAACTAAAGTTGGAGAGGGTATCAGTCTTTCCAGCAGTTTGAAGTCTGCCATTTCAGAGATATGGGTAAGTACAGGCGTACTTACCGGTGTGAACAGTAGCACCAATGGTATTCCCGCAGCAGCCGGATATGGCGGCACCAATGTCAGCCAAATCGAAGTCAGTGATGGGGTAATCGAAGTGTCTTATAATAATGATCCAGCTTTGGCAGGGCAAACTTTGACATTATCACCAATTCTTCCTGGAAATGCCGGAAATGCCGGTACTAGCTTGATTTGGCAGTGCGATTCATCACTGGAAAATAAGTATTTACCCACACAATGCAGGACACCCTAGGTTGTATTTTTTAGATTTTTGTTTTTAACAAACAAGACAAATCCTGTGATATAAGCCTTTATATGGCCTGAAAAGTGATTGATTCACTGAATCTATATAATTTATTACTTCAACAATGTATGGTAGCCATAGAGTGTTTTCTGTGTATCAACATACACATTGTATTTATTTCTCTTCATTAGCGTAAAATACAAATTTGCATTAATAATGAATGCATGTATTATTTATCAACCACTGTTTGATTGTATCTGTGTGCTCGTTAACATAAATATAATCCTACCTACTGAACGAACTTGTTTGTGTTGTGATTAATGAAAAATAAATTGGTAGTGTATATATTGATTCATTTGCTGATCAGCGGGGTCTACTATTTGCTTTTAATCGACCAGTTTTTCATCCCACCAGAATCAATATTTCTACATTTACTGACGATTACTTTTTTTCATACACTGGCATTTACACCAACTTTGTTGTTTACAGCAAACACAAAAGTAATTTTTTTTACCAATCTCTTTTTGACGATTTATTGGTTCAGTCTACTTAGTTTATTTCTATTGAATTGGGTATCATTTTCAAATTGGGGCGGATCAATCATGTCAGATTTTATGATTCATTTACCCAAACAAATCTGGTCAATGTCAAAGGTACACGAGATTTCATTATTGCTTGTGGTTTTTTTTGTTTTACTGTCGTTTCAATTGATTTATTTGCTATTCAGCAAGCTCAGTCTGGCACAGCGCATTGATGTTTTGTTACTTCCCAAATATAAGTTCAAGACTTTGGTTTACTTTAGTATATTTGGCATGCTTTTTGTTTGGACTGTTGCATTTTCTTACCAAAGAACCAATCCAAAAAACTGGATCAATGAGCCATTTTTTAGTGCATTTTCAGAAAACACCAGTGAATTCGTCAGTGTTAAGAATAATGCTGAAGTATTAAAGGATGGTCTGCAACGAGCAGAAATTTTGAAAGACATTAATAAACAAATACCATCAAAAAATATTATTTTAATAATTGTTGACGCATTACGCAGTGATCGATTAAGTGTTAATGGATATGAACGAAAAACCACACCAAACTTAGAAGTACTAGCCAGTAAAAAGGATTTTCAAAGAGTGGCAAACTTCACTTCTAGTTGCTCTGACTCGGTTTGTGGCATTTATTCAATACTGAGTTCTCGAAGGTACAACGAATTCGCTTATGGATTACTTGATTTGACTGAAATGTTGAAACTTATAGGCTATCAAACAAAATTTATTTTAAGTTCAAACCATCGATTTAAATCTCTCAAAAAACTGTATGGGAATTCTATAGATGATTATTATGATGGCACTTATTTTCCAAATTCAATTACCTTAAATAATGATGACGGTGTGATAAACAAACTAAAAGAATTGGAAGATTTTAGTGGACAAGCTAATTTCATCTACATTCATTTGATGTCAACTCACTTGTTGGGTACAGTTAAAAATGAATTTCAGGTTTTCAGCCCTCACTCAAAACATACACCGGCTTTGATGAGCGATTTAAATAAAAAAGCAATGGCGCTTTATGTTGAGAAAATTTCTAATGGTTACGATAATGGCGTGATTCAAGCGGATTACTATATTGGTAAATCCCTTAACATACTCAGGAAGAAAGGGTATTTAGATGATAGTGTTGTTGTCATAACAAGTGATCATGGTGAAAGTATGGGGGAACACGGTCATTTTACCCATACTTTCACTCTTTATAATGAGGAAATCAGCATTCCATTTTTCTTTCTGAGTAATGATTGTCAATTGTTGAACAGCAGCTACGGTACTCAAATTGATGTTGCACCAACCATTTTAGACTGTTTGGAACAGCCTATTCCATCAACTTGGAAAGGGCGTTCATTATTAAAGCCATATCAACCAAATAGATTGACTTTTCATCAAACGGTCAGGAACAACAAAGTCATTATGGTTATCGAAGAATCAAGTGAACATATGTACAAGCTAATGGCTGATTTACATCATGAAAAGTTAAATAATTTTCGTCTGTATGATGCTTATTCCGATCCTTTTGAGTCAAAAAACCTAATTGATGATGTTGATTCAACCAAAGTTAATTATTTGAAAAACAAGTTGCTGGAGCACTTTGATTTAGTTGATTGAATGATTTTGTTAATCACCACAAAATTATGTGTTTGAAAATCAATTTTTAAAACAATCAGAGACAAACAGGCTTGATTTGTTCTGAAAAACTCATTGGCAGCATGCAAAAGTGAAATGATTGTCATGTTTGGTGTTTTAGATCAAGCTAATAACTTTCAGCACATACCCAGCCAGTCTAAATATATTACAATGAATTGATTAATTGAATAAACTTAGATTTATGGAAAATAGGTACTCTACAAAAAGATTCAAAAGCAAATGGTTGCTTTACGTTATTCTGATATTTTTGGTTATCCAAATCTTAATGGCCATGTATTACGACCAAGAGCCGGATTTTTTTGACGTGAAAAGCAATGCAGAAATCAGGGCCAGCTTGCACCAGCATGCAATGGTGACAGGTTATGTAACCGGTGCGACATTTATGGAGGTCACAGACGTGCTGCTGGGTAAGCCGGGAGGCTACATGTCCAACGATGTGATGCCGCCCTTTGTGTTGATGGATAACATGCCAAACTGGGAATTTGGTGTTTTGGTCCAAGTCCGGGATTTTGCGCGAGTCATGCGAAACGACATCAGCCGATCACAAAGCCAGTCTGAGGAGGATGAGGAGTTGGCTGCGGCTGACCCCAAATTCCACAACGATAACGACAAATGGATTTGGCCCCAAACCGAAGGTCGCTACCGCGAGGGACAAGCCCACTTCCATGATTACCTTTCACGTTTGGCAGACGGCACCGATCCTGAGGCACAGTTTTATGCCCGCACCGATAATTTAGTGACTTGGTTAAATTTAGTTGAAAAACGTTTAGGTTCCTTATCACAAAAACTCAGTGCCAGTGTGGGCCAAGACCGCATCAATACCGATACCGGTGGCGATGAAGTGGCCACCACCTCAACCTTCAAACCCAGTGAGTTGAGGGTGCAAACTTCTTGGTTCAAAATTGATGATAATTTTTATGAGGCCAGAGGCGCCACTTGGGCATTGATACATTTCATGAAAGCCATCGAGGTTGATTTTAAACCCGTATTAGAGAAAAAGAATGCCTTGGTTTCACTGAAACAAATAATCAGAGAGTTAGAAGCGGCGCAAGACACCATATGGACACCGATGGTATTGAACGGATCTGGTTTTGGCTTTTTTGCTAACCACTCTTTGGTCATGGCCTCATATATATCTCGAGCCAATGCCGGTGTCATTGATTTGCGACAGTTATTAGAAGACGGTTAATTCAGGCGAGCACTCCGTATTTGTTTGCCTTCAATATTGATCAGCAGCTGTAACGGCCTATTCGGCGGATTGGTGTCATCGAAAGTGAAGTGGATCAACTGATATGAGTCTGATTGTGGCAGTGATTTGAATAGCTCATTGCTGCCCAAAGCAGATTGGCTTGTTTCAACGGGTTGTTGAGAACCACCTTTGGGGTCGAGGTACTCGAGCTGAGAGATATGGTTTTTGGCCTGCAAAACCCATCCTGAAATTTTTTCAGCGTTTTTTTCATGATAGATAATTGGCGGCATTTGACATTCGCCTTGACCCGTTATGAAAAAATGGAAAGTTTTTATGCCAGCAAATAAATCCAGCGAATCTACCAGTTTCATGCCGCCTAATTGGGCACAAGTTTGCTGATAAAAAGGAATCTGTTGTTGTAGTTTAAGCGCAGAGTGTTCAACCACCAACAAACTTGAGTTATCTGTTGGTTGGTGCATCAGTTCCATAATTTTGAGTTGTAGATCGCGGCCATGTTTGCTGTTCAATGGATGTGGCAATACAGTAATAATATTTTGTTGATCAGAGTAATAGCGTAACTGTGCCAGCGTCATGAAATTATCAGCAATCACTTGACTGGCTTGGTGCTGGTTTAAAACCTCATCGGTGTAAGTAGATACCTGTTGCCAGCCAATGGCGTTTTGCGTAACTTGGGCATTCAGTTGGGATTTTGGGTCTTGTAAGTTTTGCCAATAAATAAGGGTGGTAAGTAAACCCAAATGAGCGGCTGTTCCAGTGATGACTCCCCAGCGGAATATTTTTTGGTTATGTTGGCCTAATTGAGTGGAGGCAACTATCAATAACAGCACGTATGAAATGAGCGTCCAGTGTAAATTCAAACGGAGGCTGTCTGAGTAAAAACCCAAAATGGCATAGACCAACCAGTGTACTGATGCAATCAGAGCCAAAACACGGACTGGCCTATCAAGCTTGCCAAATTTGCTACTGAGTAGAGCCGCGGTTCTCAAGCACAACCAAAACACCAATGGTGTGGTGATGATGATTTGCAGCACAAAGAATTTAAAATGACTGGCTTGAAATGCCCAAGGGTGTCGATCTTTCAGCTGAAATGCCAACAATGGAAAGTCTTGAGAGAGGTTAAATATAAGGATGGGGAAAAAACCCAATAACATGACGGGAAAAGTCAGTTTCAACAGTGCAAAGATACTTTCTTTATCAGTTCTGTAAACCCAAAATATCACCAAACAACTGATCATTACTATCAACCAAAACCTGAGGTGGGTATTGATGCCAACGGCCAAGACCAAACCCAGCAGTAAAAAATAAATAGGCTTTTGGTTTTGGCAAGCCCTGTGCCAAATCAGCAGTGACAGCAGGGAAAAAAACACCATCCAAATATCGGCCACAGCCAGGGTGCCGCTGATGCCCAGTAATGGCAAAGCCAGTAATAACATGCCCGTAGACCATGGTTTTTGATGGTTTGTGGAAATTTGTTTGGCCAGGATCATGCCCAGCCAGGGCACGCTGAAAAGGGCCAACAGGCCAGGTAACCTCAACCAAAACGGATGATGAGGCAGTAGCCATTCGTTCAGCGCCAATGTCCAGGGCAAGAAGCCGGGAACCTCGCTGTAGGACCAAGCCAGGTGTTGTCCCTCTAACCAATAAAATGCCTCATCAACAAACAATTCGCTGCTGGCAGCCAAGACCACTTGAAACAGGCTGAGGATGGTGAAGCAGCTCAGAAAAACATGTTTTTCTGAAGCCTGTTTTAGCATCTGGGAACTTTCAGTTTTTTACCTGCATTGATCAGGTATCTGGGTCCTTTGATGTTATTCAATTGAGCGATTTCTTTTCTGGTTGAGCACCTGAACTTGCGACTGATGGTGCTTAATGAATCACCTTTTCTGATTTTGTACCAGGTGAAAGCAGGCCGATCTGGGAAGTCCGCGTCGTGGATGGTTTTAGCCAGTTTCATCAAATCAGAGTTGTTACATTTGTTGTCGTATACAGATTTTAATTCAGCCGGAATAACCACCACGGCGTTCTGTTTGATGACCCTTTTGGCTTTCACCGATGCGTTCAAGTTTCTCAAGATTCGATACCAGCCCATTTCGTTGTTAAACTGGCCAAAACATACCGCTAATTCACTCAAAGAGGTGTCAGAATTGACACGAACTAATGCAGTTGATCCATCGCTTTTATTCAATACCACATTAAATGCTTCAGGGTTTTCATAAATTAACATGGCAGATAAAACAGTACCAATGTAGTGTTGGGTTTCAGAGGGCAGATCATAAAAAAACTGGCTGTCCCAAATGGATTGGTTGTTGTGTTTTTTATTCAATCGTCTGAATCTGTTTTCACCAGCGTTATAAGCGGCCAATATTTTGGCATAGTCATTACCGTATTTGCCTTGCTGTTCTTGGATGTATTTCGCTGCCCCTACGGCGGCCGTCTCAGGATGATAGCGTGCATCATAATCACCGATGGTACCAATCACACCAAAACGTTTGGCGGTGGCAGGCATGAATTGAAACAAGCCGCTGGCACCAGCAGAGGACATGGAGTGTACCCGGCCTCCACTTTCTTGGGTAATGATAGCTAATAACAGGGATTCAGGGATTTTTTTGTCTGCAAATGGTGGCCAAATTTTGTTTTTTAAGAACTGATAGTTTTGCCATGTTTCAATTAACTTGGGTCTTTTCCATGTCAGCCATTCATTCAATGCCGCTTGAACTTTGGTGTTATTTAAAAGTGGGATGTTCAAATCAATATTCGGTTGATCGGTGATGATCTCCAGATTTTCATTGTTTGGTTGCTTTACAGCTAATGGGTCTGTATTGTTACTTTCGTTGGCCTCAGGCGGTAAATCATCAGTCAGTTCTTGTTCAATTTTTGATTGTCTGGCTAAATCTGAGAAATATTGGTTAAGATGCTGTAAACATCCCTCATCTTTCTGACATCGCTCGATACCCAAAATCAAATCCTCAGTAGCCAATGGCGTCGGAGTTGATACGGGCTCTGGTTTTACTGTTTGTTTTTGACAAGCAGAGAACGTCATCAGCAGAAAAAAGATAAAAATCAGTCGCATAAAGTTGTTTGCAGCATTAGGGCGTATTGTGTATTATCAGTATTTTAATCACTTCGGCAAGTATTCAGGCATGAATTTGTTAAGTTCAATCAAATCTCTATTAAAGCTGAATCCCACGGAAAAACAGCTCAGTGACACGGAACAGCGGGAGTTGAACCAAGCCATTGTGGAATTGATGATTGAAATGGTTAAGGCAGATTTTGTTGAGCTGTACGCAGAAAAAACTGTACTTGCGCATTATTTGTCACAAAAATTGGGATTAAGTAAGCAAGACATCAATGACTACATTGAAGCTGCTGAAATGCGCACTGACTTCTCAATATCACTTGAAACTCAAACCAATGTCATCAATAATTACTTGGGCACAGAACAGAAGCAAGAATTGCTGCGGCATTTATGGTCTTTGGCCATCGCTGACAACGAAGTGCATCTACTAGAGAAAAACTTATTTTACAAGGCAGGTCAATTGATGGGTGTCAAAAAAGCCCAATTGGATTCGATTTGTTTGTCTGATTTGTGACGCCACAGAAAACTAGCATTTAGGGGACTTTATGGATTTAACTCATTTTTTGAAAACCATGCGTGAAAACAATGGTTCTGATATGTACTTAACCACGGGTGCACCAATCAATGTCAAGACCGAAGGTGTTTTGCAGTCAATGAGCAGCACCGGCTTACCGCCGGGTATTGTGGAAAAAATTGCTTACTCATTGATGGATGAAAGACAAATCAAAGAGTTTGAAGAAACCATGGAATGTAATCTCGCAGTTTCCATCAAAGGAGTGGGTCGTTATCGAGTGAATGTGTTCCGACAAAGGGGGGAGGTTTCAATGGTCATTCGGACCATCAAAGGGACCATTCCTAACCTAGATGAGCTAAACATGCCCGCTCATTTGTATGACTTAATCATGGAAAAGAGGGGTTTGATTTTGGTGGTTGGTGCCACCGGTTCAGGCAAGTCAACCACCATGGCCTCGATGATTGATTACCGCAACTCAAACACCACAGGCCATATATTGACGGTCGAAGACCCGATTGAGTATGTGCACAAACACAAAAAATCAGTGGTCAACCAAAGGGAGATTGGTATTGATACCTTGGGTTATGGTCCAGCATTGAAAAATGCCCTCAGGGAAGCACCAGATTTGATTTTAATTGGTGAGGTTAATGATGCCGAAACCATGGAGGCAGCGGTGTCATTCGCTGAAACCGGTCACTTGTGTATGGCTACCCTGCACGCTAACAATTCGGACCAAGCGATGGAACGGGTACTGAACTTCTTCCCCAGCGACATGCACAACAACGTGTTGATGAACTTGGCTTTGAATTTACGTGCGGTGATATCACAGCGTTTGGTGATTGATGTTGATGGCAAACGTCGACCGGCTTGTGAAGTGTTGATGAATACACCGCAGATTCGAGAAATGATTCGTCGTGGCGAAATCAATGAATTGAAAATGGCCATGGAAAAATCTTTGGAGGATGGCATGCAGACATTCGACCAAGCCTTATACAACATGTATAAAGATGGCATCATTACCTTGGAAGAAGCGCTGGCTAATGCCGATTCTGCACAAGGATTGGAGGTTAAAATTAACTTGGCAGGTGACGAAGAGTCTGTATCGGATGATTATTTCTAACTGACATCATAGTATTTTAGTCAAATATAAGAGATCTACTGATGCATAAAAATATTATTTTTACTGCCTTGCTGATTTTATTGGGCCTTCTGGCCATATTTGCTGTCTCTGCGAAATTGCCAGAAAATCAAAAGCAAAAACAATTCAGGTTTTTTATCAATGCTGATCCGCAAATGGGTGAGGCTGAAACAAAAATTAAAGCACTGAAAAAACTCAATCAGTTGCTCTACAATTTTGTCGATGAAGTGAACCAAGAACATGCCAAAGAAGAAGTTGATTTTGTGGTATACAACGGTGATTTGGTCTATAAAGTCAAGCCACAAGCTTTCAATAATTTCTCACGCTTGGTCAGAAAACAAAAACCTCCTGTCGTGCTGGTGCATGGTAACCATGATGGCACAACCTATGACGATAATTTCATCAGAATACAACAAGAGTTGTCTGGGTATCAAGAGCTCAACTATTCTTTTGCCTACGGTGATTGGCAGTTTATTGTTATAGCTGCTCAAGAAAAGTATGAGAGTCCTGCCGCAAGAAAAAAGCAATTGGAATGGTTGAAATCTGAACTGGCAAAATACAAAACTAAAAATGTCATGTTATTCATGCATTACCACATCATGCCAGTCGGACTCAGTCAGATGGAATACTATTCGTACTGGCCAGATTCTTTTAAACACCAAATTCTCAATGCGATAACGGAACATGGTAATGTGAAATATGTTTTTTCTGGACATGTTCACAGCGGTGTCAAAGCTTCGGTGAAAAGTTCTGTAGCCTACAAAGGCACTCAATTTATCGTCAGCCCCACCCCTGTTATGGCCAGACCGTTTGGTGAGGAATATGCCAATTATGAAAAAGACCCAAGCATACCATTTTTCAGGCGAGGCTTTTATCTTGAAGTCAAAGTATCAGGATCAGAAGTTGAATTGATTGGACACAAAATTGGACATGATTTCGAAGTCAAATACCCCAAAAGTTTTCAATCATTTGATGCCCAAGCAGATTTGCGATTTTTCCGAAAAGAAGGTTTGATAAAACCAGCTGAAATGTCCAGTTTGGCATTGCAAGAGGGCAATCCCACTTGGATGAAAAGTTATCGCTACAACAAAGACCCAGAAAGCAGTTACATCAATGTTTTTAAAGAGGGAAAAAATCATCTGACATTAAACTCACCATGGGGTGCGTGGACATTTGATGAGTACCACGAGTCATATGCATCGGTTCCTTTCGAAACAAAAAAAGACCAAGCCTTGGAATACGTAATAAAAACACCAGAATTTGATAAAAGAGGCGGCGGTGGGTTTATCAGGGCATTCGTTTACGCTCAGAATGGCAAAGCCAGCAAGCAGATAATCCTCTACTGGGGTGCGCAATTTGAAAGAATGAAATTCACTTATCAATCTCTTTTTTATCATGCCGAAGGAAGTCGAATCAATCCAAACTACATCGATAAAAAGATTCAGTCAGGTCAGCTGTTTTTGCAAGAAATCAAGTTTGACCCGACGATTGAAGAACACCATTTGAAATTGAATTTAAGTGCCATTATCAGAAAGTTAAATGAATCTAAAAGCAAAACAAAGTCGAAGTCTACCGCAAAATTCAGTCACATGATTATTGGGCATGGTGTTTGGTCAAGAGTGACTAAAAAAGGTGCGGCGATATCGAGTGAATTGACTGTTAATGAAGTAACAACAAAAGGCATTGACCGCAGCGAGATAACTGTTATGTTGAATGATTCAGACCTCAGTGGTAACAAGAACAACCTAAGTAATCCCTTTTATAAATACCAATAACTGGCAACGAAACAAGCTCAGATCCGTGCTTGATAGAATCATCAAAAGCAGATAAGTTAAGGGTTTTCGTATTTGATTTTCAGCAATTGTTGCGCATTGACTTGGCTTATTTTCTGAACCTTTCCATCAGGCCAAATGACTTCTATGTCAGCGATTTTTGCTTGCCCTAAGCCGAAGTATTGGCGGTAATGTCCTTGGCTGTGAAATGAGTCCTCGGTTCCCATGACTTGGCGTGTTTGAGAATGATTGGGGGTCGTTACCTTGATTTTTGCCCCTATGCCATCGCGATTGAATGGCGGGCCAATTAAATCAACATACAACCATAAGTTTATGTTGGGTAAGTTGCTAAAAAGTTTGAGGTGATCCCACTTTTTCATTTCTTTGAAACTATAATTTAACAGCTGGGTCTTTTTTTTGTTGGCTTTGGTTGGGTAGGATTGAGCTGCCAAGACATCCCAGTTACCATTGTTTTCGTTGTCAAACCAAATCAAGTTGTTGAAATGGTATTTCCTGTCTATAAAAAGGTCTTTGTGTGCTTCAGACAGTTTGAATTTTGAGTTGCCCTGATTCAGAAAAATGCCTTGTTGGAAGCTGATAATATCTAACAGGCCATCAAAGTTGACATCATTGATACTGACATGCCCTTTGATTGACTCTGGCAGTGCCAATTGACTGAGTTTAACGGGTGAGATTTTGAAACTTTGTGCTACATCATATATAAATAAGTGATCAGCTGTGGTCACTAAAATGCTCAACAGGCCATCATTGTTTAAGTCTGCCACTTTGATTGAAACAGTGACAGAATTAAGCTTGTTGCCAAGAATGGCACCTTTGTATTTTAATTTAAATTTGCCCGATGAATTTTTTAAATCTCTGGCGTATACATGTAATCGATTTCTATTTATGGTGATGAAATCAAGCAGGCCATCTTGGTTATAGTCAAACCATTTGAATTCATCAGACTGTCTGAAATTGAGCTCAAATTTCTCAGCAGATTCAATGAACTGACCGCTGCCAACATCTTGTTGGATGTGCAATTTATTTGGACTGTTTAGACAGCCTTGATATAAATCCAAATCACCGTCGTTTTCAAAATCAAGCCACATTGATTTATAAGTTCTGCATTTAATGCCACTGATCTTAATCACGTCATTGGCGTCGGTGTATTTTTGGCTGGACCTATCAAAACTGTACACCTGTTCCGATATGATTTGCGCGGGATGAAATTCTTTTATTCTGGCTCGCAGCCCACCGGTGGCCATGAACACGTCTGTGAGGTTGTCTTGATTGACTTTTGCCCATGCTGAGGAATGGTTGTCTTGGGTGTTAAAGGTGAATGAACTGTTTTGAGGATTGGTTCCAGCATGCCCTACATAGATTTGATCGCTGGGTAGTGAGACTTTGTACTGAAAAACCAAATCAGGGAATAAAGGTTTCAAAACAATGATGCCTTGAGGTTTCAAGTTGAATTTGATTTTCAGGAATTCAGCAGAGTCCTTTTTGAATGGCTGCACCTCAACCTCACCGTTCATGGTGTGAACAACCTTAACTGAATCAGTCACAACCCTTGGGGTGGCAACCACAATTTCTCCAGCAGTCTCTTTGCTGCACTTGTTGCAATATAACAATAAATGGTTTCTATCAGGTGAAAATATATTTAAGCCTTGTTGCAGACTGGTGGGCGACCGTCCAACAGGTTCATACAGGGGCAGATCTCTGGTTTGTGATAAGCCTATAGCCTTTTTTAGGCTAAAACCTGAGGAATCATATAGTAAATAACTTTCAGCAAAATTATGATTGATGGTGTAAATATCATATTTGTCATCATCGTTAATCAGTGCCAGGCCTGCATCAAACATGTCAACTTGAGATAACAGCTCAAGGTCTTTTGCATGGGTAGTCAGAGTGAGACTCATACAAAAGACAAACAAGAAAACTTTCATGCTTCAATCACAGTTTAAGCAGCAAATTACCATGATGAATGTTTCTTAAGTCCGCTGGTTCTAGTAACCTCATAGAACCGATTTTTGTAACATGATGAATTTCTTTGGAGATGGTATCTATCAATTTGATGGCCTCATCAAGAGGGAAACCTCGTGCTGCCATAAATCGTGGTGACCACTCCAGAATAACCGTTGAGCCAGGGTTTTCTTGCATGATTGTTTTTGCACCATCTAGCACGAAAGGATCTGAGCCTTCTGTGTCTATTTTCATTAAATCAAATTTTCGATCTTCGCCTTTCAGGAAATCATCTAATTTAACGGCTTCTACATGAGCGGTGTTTTGTTCCAGGTTTTGATTGCTGCTGTTAACAATTCGGCCACCGCCATGGCCAGCAGAGTCCCAAGTAAATTCAAATGATTTGTTCTCATTGAAGACAGCCAGATTGTGCGTGACTGATCTTTTTCTGAAGGCGTTGGCAAATACAGATGAAGTCATCATTTGATATATATTTGGATTGGCTTCAAAGCCAATGACTTGCCCTGTGTGACCTGCTAACTTACAGCCCAGCAAGGTAAAATAGCCTAAATTGGTGCCTACATCAATCATCTTGCCGCCTGATGAAAGGTTTTCTTCTATCGCCCAGGCCACAGCAGGCTCATAACAGCCATGGCTGATGATTCTCATGTGTTGAATGTTTCTGGTGTCAATCAGTAACCTGCATCCGTAATAGGTCATTGCCAGCGCTTTGTTGTCTCCCAGATAAGCGTAGTCTACTTGATTTCGCTGATAGTCTTCGATTGATCTCATGCTTTTATTACTACAAAATTTTAGCATCATAACATATACTACTCCCCTTTAAAATAAAGTAAAAATGTGAACCTGAATAAACAATATACTTTAAAAAATAAATTAAATTCTTGGTATAAGCTTTCTATTGCTGAACGCAATGAGCTTAACAATAAAGTCATTGATGAAAAGATGCTGAAGTGGCGCAGAATGGTGAGGCGAGCCACAAAAAAGCCTTTGCCAGGTTTGGCTGGTTTCCATGTTGTTTTTTTTCATATTCCAAAAACTGGTGGCACCACATTAGATTACATCACGGCAAAAAACTATCGCATTGATTATGTTTACCAAGTCAATGGCCCTGCTTTTGATCGCCATGTGGCGGGTATGTTTAAAGATGGGAAAATGTTCAGAACCATCATGGGACATTACGAGTTGAATGACTACTATCACCAGTTATTTGATCGCAAATTTGCCGCTCAATTCACTATGCTGCGGGAACCTGTCTCTCGCGTCATATCATATTATGATTACTTGCGTTCCAGTGAAAATCACCCGAAATACCCTTTAGCTAAGGACATGAGTTTGGAGGATTTTATTGAACACCCGCAAATTGATGAGATGCCTAACGCCCAAACCCATCGAATTATGGGTTTGTTGAAACGCAATGAATGGAAAAAAGACAAAAGGTCTTCAGCTCAATTGTTGGAGGATGTGAAACACCAACTTGAGCACAGATTCAGTTTGTTTGGTTTGACCGAAATGTATGACGAATTCTTGGTCATGGCACAACGCACATTGGGTTGGCGAGATATTTTTTATCGCAGAATGAACGCTTCAAAAGTAAAATCTGATAAAACCAAGATTGCGGCATCAACCATCAGTCGAATCAAAGAGATCAATGCGATCGATATGGAACTGTATGCTTTTGCAAAAGAACTTTTTGTTAAAAGGATGGGCGAAATTGGTATCACCGATGAAATGGTGTCTCAATACAGAGCCAGTAACAAAGCTTATACTGAGTTATTGAACTGGCACACCAAAGGCTAAAGGCAAACCCAAATTGTCAAATAATAACTCTTTAAGCAAACAATTGAAGCACTATTTAACGGTGTTCAGGTGGATGATTAGGGCCTATTATTCTGAAGAAAAAAAGGCTTTTTGGTTGATTCAAATCATGATGGGGTTGTCAGTGGCCTTGGGTCTGGTTTGGATACTGGGTTTAATTGCTGGATTGAATAATTTGAATGATTCTGAATACTTAAATCAGTTCAATTCAGACACGCTGATTACTTTTTTCTCCCAACCCTTCTTACTTTGGTTAAGTCAAATCAGTTTAGCTGGTATGTTTGGTGTGTTCATGATGTATGAGTCTTACCAAGTTGGTATGCGATCAATCATCAGGTTCCAAGTGAATGTGCTGCAAAAAGTGTTAGCAGCAATTAACCAAAAAGATGAAGTTGATTGGTTGGCAGCAGTTGCCGATGAACCGCGGAAAAAAACCCATCGCATCATCAAAACCAGTATACAACTGACTGGTTTGGTTGTCAGGCGTTTGGTCAGGATGATGGTGCCCTTGATCACCTTTTTGGTGGCATTTATGGCGCTGATGAAACTCGATGCTGTGTTGTTGTTGTATTTGATTCCCTTGGCATTTTTGTATCTGGTCTTGTTGTATTTCATCAATCGTAATGCGGCAAGAAACCAAGTTAAGCTGATTGCTGTTGCTGAGAAAACAAACAAAAAAATGACCGTTGTGATTGACGATATGTTGTTTCAAAATAATCGATTTAGTGGTGAAACAATTAAAGCGGTTGAGGCCACTGATTACAGCTATTTTTCACTGTTAAAGTACCGACGTCGTTTGGCTGAAATTCATGTGGTTTGGGTCAACAACTTGTTTTTGATTTTAGGCAGTGCGCTCATCATTATTGCTTACAGTTCGTTTGGACAAAGCGGAGCAATTGATTGGTTTCATCTCATATTGTTCTTGGTTGCATTGCGGTATGCTGGTAATGGTTTGCAACAAATGTCATCTGCCACAGTTGCATTCAGTCGATTTCTGCCAGAAACAGAACTGGTGTTTCAGATACTGAATCCTCAACCCAATGACAAGCAAGTATGCAAATTTGGTGATGGTTTAATTTTTTATTTTAATGGCAGTATTGAAGCCTCACCAATGATTCCTCAGTTGTTGAAATTGAATCATGGTGTTGAAAAATGTCACCAAATCGATGGCCAAATTGCACAACTGATTGCCAGCCAGAGTCATGATAGGTTGTGGTTTTATTCCAACAGACCATTGCAGTTTAAGCAGTCCGTAGTTCAGTTTAAAGCGCAAATATCTCAAGTTTTGTTGTATGAAAATGGCGAAATAAAATGCTACGATGAAGTGGATGTTTTTCTCGATGAATTTATGCCAAAACAATATCAGAAGCTGAAATCAGCCCCAGATATTGATGAGGATGATTTATTTTAATGTGTGGTAGTGAAATGGACAAAAATCTTAAAATATTAGTGGATGGCTTTAATTTGGGGCTGAAAAAAGGTTCAGGTATTAAAACTTATGGCATGACGCTGTTGGATGCTTATGAGTTATTGGGACATGACGTTGGGGTGCTTCTGGACAACCAATATGTCTCAGGTAAAGATGCATTGATTGATGAGGTGACCTTATTCGACCAAGAGGAAGTGAGGCCTCAATCTATGTTTAACTACCAATGGTTACGCAACCTCAAAGCCATCAGCTATTTGTTCAGAAAGCGCAAAGGCAACTTAGTGGTGCCCAAAATCACGGAGCCTGATCCGGAGAACTACCTGTCTCATGTCGGTGGCGTTAAATACAATTACATTGAAAACATTGGTGATGTTTTTCACATTGCAAACAGGTTATTTGCGGCCACCAAAAAAATAACCAACATCAAGCCGAAGAACAACATCGATGTATTTCATCTGACTACACCATGGCCATTGAAAGTGCACGGCGCGAAAACAGTAGTAACCATCCATGACTTGATACCATTGAAAGTACCGTTCACTACGCTCGACCTCAAAGAGCATTTTTATCAATTATTTAAGTGGGCAGCAGAGTCATCTGATTTGATTTTATCAGTTTCAGAACACACCAAAAAAGACATCATGGAGATCTATGGCGTGCCTGAGGAAAAAATAAAAGTCACTTATCAGTCTTTCAAAGGTGCAGACATTGAGGTCAACCAGAATGATGCAGCAGTTTATTTAGAGTCGAAAAAATTAACGGCACAGAAATACATCTTGTTTGTTGGTAACATTGAACCCAAAAAGAATATCAAGCAACTAATCAGAGCATTTGCCTACATCAAAAAAGGCTATAAATTAGCCATTGTCGGTCACAAAGCCTGGATGTCAGACTCACAACTGGTGGGTTTGAAAAGTTACCTGAAGAAAAAAGAGTACGTGATGTTGGATTATGTCACTGAAGAAGAGCTAGCGATGCTTTATTCCAATGCCTTCTGCATGGTATTCCCATCGCTGTATGAAGGTTTTGGTTTGCCCGTTTTAGAGGCCATGCAGAACAATTGTCCAGTCATTTGCTCCAATGTGTCCTCCCTGCCTGAGGTGGGTGGTGATGCTGCTTTGTATGTCGACCCTTATAAATTCACCGACATCAGGGAACAACTGGATAAATTAATTGAGAACCCTGATTTGCGCTTGGAGATGATTAAAAAAGGCCAACAGCGGGTAGAGTTTTTCAGCCCTGAAAATTATGCCAAACGGCTGCAAGAAGCATATGAAGGCTTGGTTTAGTCACTGGTTTTCACAGCTCAAGCGACACAAAGGCACTCCTGTTACTTATTTTACTCATGTGCCAAAAACGGCAGGCACCAGTTTCATTGTTTTATTAGACCGTTTTTTTCACCACCAGAGCATCTTTCCTTATCAGCTGTGGCGAGAAGTCAAAGCCATAACACCAACTTATAATCACAGGTTTGACTTGTATCGAGGGCATTTTGGTGGTGGTGGCGTTAAAGTATTAACTGATAGGCCAATCGAATACTTGACCATTTTAAGAGATCCTGTTGAGTTGGCGCGTTCGACTTATCAGTATGTTTTGCGGGAAAAAAACACCAAAGTTCATCAGTGGGTGGTCAACAATGAGATGACCTTTGCTGAGTTTCTTGATCATCCGCAAACCAAACCATTGGTCGAAAATAGAATGATCCGAAACATATCATTTGATTTTACAGAGGATCCAGCAGCCCAAGAGGTTTTTTTAGCCACTGAAACCATTGATTACCTGGCATCTGTGATGCAGCAATCTGAATCAGATTTAACAGATGATGCACGTTTGTTGCGGGCACAAGAATTCATCAAAAATTGTCTTTGGTTTGGTATCCAGGAGAAATTTGATCAGTCAATGCAATTGCTGTGTTTTGTCAAAAAATGGCCTCCTGTAGGCCCTTCACAAAAGCTCAATACAGTGGCTGAGAAAACCCCATTAACAGATGCCGAAAAAAACTGCCTAAAGCAAGTGAACCAACATGACACAAAGCTTTATGAATTTGCTGAAGTGCGATTCAATGATCAATACGAACAGATGTGCAAACAACTTGAATCCCTGCGCACTGCAACCGAACAAAGCACTGATGAATTGTTAGATTTAGCGTATCAGCGGCATTTCGATGGCGAATTACAAACCTCAATTGAATATGATTTTGCAGGTATCTTACTGGGCAGCCAATGGCATCGACGTGAACTGATGCAGCCAGAGGCAGCATTTTTTCGTTGGACCGGCCCTGGCCGCAGTGCAAGCATTGATTTTTGGTTGGTTAGCCAAAATTACAACGTCACGATCCGTATCATCAATGCCATCAGTGTTGATGCACTGGAACAGTTAACAATTAAATTGAACGGTTTATCTGTCCAATGGCAAACTCAAGACACAGGAGTGGTGAGGGTCTTGGCATTTCGATGTGATGCTGACTTAATTAAAAATAATGGTCTGGTTCGGCTTGAGTTTGAACTACCAACAGTAGCAAGCCATGCAGAAGCTTTCGGTTCTGATGACATGCGCTTGGTTGGGTTGGCAGTTGATTGGATTAAGTTTGCTCATGACTGAGTATAAAAATCCCATTTTTATTACCGGCAGGTTCCGATCTGGGACTTCTTTTCTGTGGCAATTATTCGATCAGTTGGATGGGTTTTGTGCTTGGTATGAACCCTTACACCCGCAACTAACTGCCGCAGTTAAACATGTTCGACCAAAGACAAGTCATGTAGGCATTGAGGATTATTGGTCTACTTATCGCCAGCACCCTAATTATGAAAAATACCACAGCAGTCGGTTTGCCACAGAACAACTTTATTTGGAGTCAGGGCAAAGATACAGGGAGTTGAAGAATTACATCAACCATTTAATTGAGTTGTCATCACCTCAAGTTCCGGTGTTGCAGTTTAATCGTATGGATTTCAGGTTGGCTTGGTTAAAAGCTGAATTTCCCGATGCCACCATCATCCACATTGACCGAAACTCCTTGCATGCATACTTATCACAGCGCAAGCACATTGCAGCAGATCATCGGCATGATGCAGATTACTGGGATGCCTATGAGTTGGTTCAATGGTGTTATGCATTACAGGGTGAGTTGCCCTTTTTGCTGAAAGCGCCTTTTGATGGTCATGCATTTTGTCGATTTTATGCCTTGGATCAACTGTCGCGATTAATGGCCAAGGCCCACGCTGACATCAACATCAATCTTGATTCCGATGTATTTTACAGTGATGACTTTGTGGCAAAAATTGCTGGTGTTGTCGCTCTGCGAAGTTCGCAAAAAGATGCCATGAAGAAAATGGTGCATATTCCACAATTACCTGATTTCGAGGATGAAAACTTCAAAGATTTGGTTGTTATGATGACTGAAGTGGATTTGATTTTATCCGCTGCAGGACTGCTGTCTGGTTTTGGTCTCAAAACGATGAAGTCAATTCGGTTTCAGAACCGTGAATTTTGGCGGTGCCTTGAACCAGCAAACGAAGTGCCGGCAAAGTTACAACAGATGGCACAACAGATACAACAGGAGGTGGCGCGAATTACTGCAGAAAATCAGGAAATGTCAAAGCAGTTAAATCCAGATCAACCAACAAGCCAGCCAAAAAATCTGTCGGATAACCCTGATTCAAGCTGCTCTTTTTCATTTGATCAGTTGGCACAAAATGAACAGCAAACCATCAATGATTTATTGCTTTGTATCAATGAACTGAATACAAATATGACTGAAATATTAACGTTTAACCACCAATTGAGAGAACAGGTTGCGCAAATTACAACCAAAGAATCTGATCAGGAACCACAATGAACAAAGACAAAAGAACAGAAATTTTCAGTCGTTGGCGAGCGATCAACCCCAAACCAACCACTGAGTTAGAATACTCGACACCATTTGAGCTGCTGGTGGCAGTGGCCCTATCGGCCCAATCAACTGATGTCGGCGTGAACAAAGCAACTTGTAAACTATTTCCAGTCGCCAATACCCCTGAGGCCATTTTAGCCCTTGGCGAAGACGGGCTGAAAGAGTACATAAAGACCATCGGTTTATTTAATTCCAAAGCTAAGCACATCATCCAAACATGTCAAATTTTAATCGAAAAATTTGACTCAGTTGTACCTGACAATCGGGCTGATCTGGAGTCCTTGCCAGGGGTGGGACGAAAAACCGCCAATGTCATTTTGAACACCGCTTTTGGCCAACCCGCAATGGCGGTTGATACCCATATTTACCGAGTTTCTAATCGCACCAAAATCGCCCCAGGTAAAAACGTGTTAGAGGTTGAAAAGCGCTTGATGCGCTTGATTCCTGATGAATTTTTGCTTGATGCCCACCATTGGTTGATTTTGCATGGTCGTTATGTGTGCAAAGCACGTAAACCATTGTGTGGCGAATGTGTGATTGTTGATTTATGCGAGTTCAATAAAAAGGTTTTGCCAGTTGATGCTAAGTCAAAGTGATTTCAGGCTTTTTAGCAAACCAGATGTTAAATGCCAGCGCTGCTTGTCCATACAGCATGCCCAGACCATCATAAACGACACATGCCCCAGTTTCTTGTGCAGCAAATAAAAAAGGTTGAGCAGCGGCTCCATAGCTCAAGTCATATGCCATGCTGTTTTGATCAAACCAGCTTGGATCCAAATCTGGGCATAAACCTTGATGGCCCATGGATGTGGCGTGGATAATCAAGTCAAAAGGCGCGTCAGTTGCAACTTCAAAATTTGAACAACGGTCGAATTGTGCTGCCAGTTTTTCGGCTTTTTGTTGATTGCGGTTGATTATTTGAATCTCATCAACTCCCTGTTCTAACAGGCTTGGAATGATGCCTTGAGTCGCTCCACCAGCCCCAATGATAAGAACCCTGGCACCTTGGAGCAGCATGCCTTTGGTTTTCAAGTCCATGATGAGGCCATCACCATCGGTGTTATCACCCCATAATTGACCCTCACGCCAAAATACGGTGTTAACTGCTTGTGCCAAGTGGGCTTTCTCAGTGTAATGGTCGAGCAATGGCATGATGTTGGTTTTGTGCGGGACTGTGATGTTACAACCTTGAGCCTGCGATATCCATAATGCAAAAGCTTCAGGTAACTCAGCTGCTGTGACATCCATCAATTCATAGTCCAATTCAATCCCAAATTGGGCAGCAAAACCTTGGTGGATTTTGGGTGACTGGCTGTGTTTAACCGGATGACCAAACAGGCCCAGACGGTGGGTCCTTATTGACTCAGCCATGCAGTCACACGATCGGCATAGTAAGTCAAGATGGCATCGGTGCCAGCCCGTTTAAAGCACAACAAGGCTTCCATGATGGCTTTTTGTTCATCCAGGTAGCCGTTGTCTATGGCACTCTGAATCATGGCATACTCACCTGAAACTTGATAGGCACAGATGGGCACATTGAAATGATCTTTGGCCGTTTTGATGATATCTAAATAAGGCATACCTGGTTTAATCATCACCATATCAGCCCCTTCATCAATATCCATGGCAATTTCATCAATGGCCTCCAGCGCATTGGCTGGATTCATTTGGTAAGTGTCTTTAGCGCTTTTGCCTAAATTAGCAGCGGAACCAACGGCATCACGAAAAGGGCCATAGAATACCGAGGCGTATTTTGCCGCATAGGAAAGAATCAAGGTGTTGTGGTGCTTTTTATCTTCCAGTGCTGCGCGTATGGCGCTGACTCGGCCATCCATCATGTCTGAGGGGGCCACCACATCCGCACCTGCTTTGGCGTGTGATAAGGCTTGCATCACCAAGGCTTTGATGGTCACATCATTGAGAATGTCACCTTTTTCATTGATGATGCCGTCTTGACCGTGTGACGTATAAGGGTCCAATGCCACATCTGTGATTACTGCTAATTCAGGCAAGGTTGATTTGATGGTTTTAATTGCTTTTTGAACCAAGCCTTCTTGGTTCCAAGCTTCAGCGGCATCATCGGTTTTATATTGCTCATTTATGACTGGGAATAAAGCGATGGCATTCAGACCTTTTTGATGCAGCGGAACCAAGCGTTCCAATAACACATCAACGCTGACTCGCTCAACGCCGGGCATTGATTCGATGGTTTCAGTGCGGTTAAAGCCATCAAGGATAAACACTGGCCAAATCAAGTCATTGACATCAATGGTATGTTCTTGTGCCAGGTTGCGAATGCTTTGCGAAACACGCAAGCGCCGCTTTCGAGTAAATGGGTATTGCATTTAAGAATTCATAACAATAAGTAGAATAGGTGATAGTTTAGAGAAAATAAGCTAAAATTTCATCCCATTACTCACATTCTATGTATAAACAAAATTATGGCCGTAGTTATCAAAACACCGGAACAAATCGAAAAAATGCGCGCAGCAGGACAAAATGCGGCTGAGGTGCTGGATTTGATTGGTGATCACGTCAAACCCGGCGTGTCTACCTTAGAGTTGGATGAAATTTGTCATCACCACATTGTGGAAGTGCAAAAGTGTATTCCTGCGCCACTTAATTACCGAGGATTTCCTAAATCGATTTGTACTTCAGTCAATCAAGTGATTTGTCATGGTATCCCAGATGAAAAGAAGATTCTTAAAGACGGTGACATCATAAACATCGATGTCACTGTCATTAAAGACGGCTGGCACGGCGATACCTCGCGCATGTACTATGTCGGTGAGCCAAAACAGCGTGCTAAGAAGCTGGTGGATGTGACTTATCAAGCGATGAAAACCGGTATCCAAATGGTCAAACCCGGCGTTCGCTTGGGTGATATAGGCGCAGCCATACAAGCATTGGCCTACAAAAACCGCTTTTCGGTGGTTTATGAGTACTGTGGTCATGGTATTGGTCAAACATTTCATGAGGACCCACAGGTTTTACATTATGGTCGAGCAGGCACTGGATTGGTGTTAGAAGAGGGCATGACCTTCACCATTGAACCGATGATTAACATCGGTAAACGGCACAGTAAATTATTAGGCGATGGCTGGACCGTGGTGACCAAAGACCGCAGTTTGTCGGCACAATTTGAACACACCATCGCTGTGACAAAAGATGGTTTCGACGTGTTGACCGAATCACCCAATTTCCCGCTGTAATCAATGGCTTTATTGGCGCCACCAGACCATGCCGATGACTATTTAGATTTAACTGATCTGGCAGCGGTTAAAACCCAAAGCATTGCGGCCTCAAAAAAACTACTGCAAGCGGCAGATGCCAAAATAAACACGGCCTTCTACGAGTGGCAAAACATCTCTCGGCTGGTTAAGACTAGGGCTTGGGTAGTTGAACAATTCATTTTGGCTTTGTGGCTCAAACACCAATTGGATGAACACCATTTGGCACTGGTTGCGGTAGGTGGTTTTGGCCGAGGTGACCTACAGCCTCATTCAGATGTTGATTTACTGGTGCTATACCACCAAACCATGCCGGAGGATAAACTCAGCGAGTTCATTCAAGACCTGTGGGATTTGGGATTGGATATTGGGCATGCGGTAAGAACGGTTGATGAATCGGTACAATTGGCTGAGCAAGACCTTTCAGTGGTAACCAACCTGATGGAAGGGCGTTTTTTACAAGGCGAGCATCAGGTCTACAATGCCATGTTTGACCGCATCAATGATCGCTACATGTGGTCAGGAAAGGACTTTTTTCAAGCCAAATTCCAAGAGCAGAAAAATCGCCATAAGAAATGGGGCGACACAGCTTACAATCTGGAGCCCAACATCAAAGAAGGACAGGGTGGTTTGCGTGATATCCAAATGGTGACTTGGGTGGCACAAAGGCATTTTCATGTGTCTTCCATGCATGGTTTGGTTGACGTTGGATTTTTATTGCCTGAGGAATACATCCAATTACAAAAAGGCCGCAGAAAATTATGGAAAATTCGCTATGCCTTACACTTATTGGCTGGCAGAAAGGAGGATCGCTTGTTGTTTGGTCATCAAAAAGCACTGGCCAAAACATTTGGTTTTGAAGACGATGAAAAATCTTTGGCGGTGGAAAAGTTCATGCAATCATACTACCGCAATGCGATGCGACTGGAACAGTTGAATATGAGTTTGTTGCAGTTGTTTGAAGAGAACATCCTGCAAACCCAAACTGAACAACTGATGACAGAGATAAGCAGTGAATTCTGCATCATCAACCAGTATTTAGATGTCACAGACAATGAAATATTTGTTAAACGCCCGGGTGCTATTTTTGATGTCTTTCATCATTACCAACAAAACCCCCAAGTACACGGAATTCGTGCCAACACCTTGCGTTTAATCAGTCAACATACGTACCTTATTGACGATGAATTCAAGCGAGATGAGTCCAACAAAATTCGTTTTCTCAATATTTTCAAACACCGTAACTTGGTTTTCAGACAATTGGAGTTAATGAACGCACTGGGTGTGTTGGCGGCTTATTTACCTGTTTTTGAGCGGATAGTAGGACGCATGCAATTTGATTTATTTCATATGTACACCGTCGACCAACACACATTATTTGTGTTGCGAAACATCCGACAAATATTTTTATCTGATAAAAAACACCCTTTTGCCCATAATGTCGCAACAAGGATTAAGCGGCCCTATGTTTTGAATTTGGCTGGTTTCTTTCATGACATTGGTAAAGGGCGGGGTGGTGACCATGCCATAGAAGGTGCTAATGAAGCTGAATTGTTCAGTCAATCATTTGCTTTGCCAGAGGATGATGCAGCATTATTGGTTTGGTTGGTTAAGTACCACTTAATCATGTCTGTGGTGGCCCAAAAACAAGACATCAGTGATGCTCAAGTGATAGAGCAGTTTGCTGATTTGGTCGGAACACAAAGCTGTTTGGATCACCTTTATATTCTGACAGTGGCTGATATATCAGGCACTGATCCAAAATTGTGGAACTCCTATAAAGACGGTTTACTGCAAGAGTTGTACCAAAGGACGAGTCAATTCCTGCAACAAAAAGACCATGAGCTCACCGAACAAACCAAAGACGATGCCATCCAATTATTGGATCAAGCACATCACCAAGTTGTGGTAAATTTGTGGCGCGACTTCCCCAATCGTTTCTTTGACTTCTCAACACCTGAACAAATTGCCAAAGTCAGCCAAGCCATATCTGAGAGTGAATCATCTCACGCCGTTTGTGTCACCGATACTTACCCAGACGGTTTTGAAATCATGCTTTATGGTTTGGATAAACTGGGCCTTTTCAATCAAGTGGTGGAAGTGTTTGCTGAGTTTCAAATAAATGTGGTCAGCGCGCGCATTTACAGTGGTGCTGAACGGTATGTGTTGGATTACTTTCATTGCCTGGCTGACATGGATGCTGTGGATCTTGAACAATTGGTACGGGCGCTGAAACAAGTCCTCGGGCAAGAAAACTCACAACCCAAAAACAGAGCCTTGGTGGTTTCTCGCAAAGAAAAGATCTTCGAAGAGGAGCCACAAATCAGGTTAGCATCTGGGCGGACTGAGGCAGAGACTAGGCTTGATATAAAGTGCAATGATTACGCAGGCTTATTGGTTAATATCACACAATTATTTGTCCAGCTGGGCATCGTTGTACACGCTGCTAAAATTGGCACTTTTGGGCATTATGCCGATGATGTTTTTTGGTTGTCTTACCAAGATAAGGCTTTGAATAACGACCTCAAAGCGCAATTAGAATCGGGCCTGAGGTCAATGTTAGAAGCGGTTGATTGATTCAGAATACTTTGTACAGCAGACCAACAAACAAAGACAATCTTTGGTCATCATCAACAATTGGGCTGTTGCTGATTTCATCACCATAGAATTCGCTCTGAACGTTGCCTACAAATGACCATTTTTCATTAATCTCTCGCAATGCCAAAAAACTTAACTGGATGTTATTTACTGAGCCTGTCTGATAAGCGTCAAATCGTTCGGTTGCATCTGCTGTATTCACACCGTAAAAGTAATTGACCACCTCGGCACTGTGATACTGATAGCTGAGCGATGGCATCAACAACCAATTATTTTTAAAGATCGGTGCAGCATAGCTGAGGCTGGATGAATGACCATCGTGTTTGTTGTTGATTTCATTGTCATGTTTGACAGTGAATAGACCGAACTTGGTTTTGTATTGAGCTGAGACGAAAGCACTGATTGGAAAACTTAAATTTGGTAGGTCTTGCAATAACCTGCTGTCACCGCGATCAATGTCGCCAGCCAAATTGAAACCCATGCCAAAATTAACTTCCCAAGCTTTGTTATCTATCAGATTAAAGCCGATGTCTCCGGCTTGAAAGTAAAAACGCTTGTACTGATAATCTATGGCTGGAAAAAAACGGGTTTGACTATCACCGCCAACATAGACAGATTCACTCCCTACCCCAGCGATACCAATTTGTAACTCATGTTCATCGGCAGCTGAATCAGGTACAGGCTGCGCGTAAGTTGAAAAGCTTATTGAGCAAATAAGACAAATTTTGAAAACGAAATTTTTCATATAATAAAAATTTTAATTGGGTTAACTGCATGACTTGAGGTGCGGATTCACACCACAACATCCAAGCATCTGAGGGATGATGTTAACCACCAATCAGTGAAAATCCTGTGGATGTAATTGCTGCTGTTGCTGGTTTTTCGATTTGGTGGGATCTTGAATCAATCAAATCCATCAGCAAAAAGTATATCGTTTTGCCATTTAATCAGTGCTTTACAGATTTGAGTTTCATTGTCTTGTGTCAGTTCAAATGTGATTCTATCGGTGCCGAAGCTGGTATGGTCGACTGAAAAAACAGCCATGCCATTTGAATCGGTGAAATCACTGTTGCTGACCCCTGTATTGGGCCCCTGAGAAATACTCATGCTGATTTCTTTGTCATTCAAAGGGCTACCATCTAGGTTGTGGGCGTGAACGGTTAGGGCGACAGTTTGTGGTGTTGCTGTGACATAGGCCTGGGTCATGAAGCGGGTGTGACAATACCTTCCGACACTGATTACTTGGTTGGTGTTGATGTTATTGGTGATTTGTTTGGCAGTTCCATCTGGCCAGGTGATGTTGAGTTGATTGACCGTGGTGTCCTCTCCCAAACCAAAATGCTGGGTTATCGGGTTGTTGGAAACATAGTTGTTACCGCCAGAAACTTCTCTGGTTTGTGTCAAGGAAGCGGTTTCAAGGCTGATCTTTGCGTGGTAGGCGTGGGTATTTGAAGTATTGTCAAAAAGTTTAACCCCAAGGTAGTGGTTGCCATTGTTGTTGATGTTTTCATAAAGGCGGTATGCGGCATCATTGGGCATCATGAGAATATCTAAATCTCCATCAAGGTCGTAATCAACACAGCTGACACCGCGGCCTTGTCCCGTGTGATTCAAACCATTGCTAGCAGCCGCTTCAATGAAAGCACCATTGCCAGTTGATAAATACAATTGTGCCGGATCTTCCAGGAACTCCAAGGCAAAGTTTTCGTTGGGAAAACCGTTTTCGTGATAAAGGTCAAGGTGTCCGTCATTATTGAAATCTGCAAAGCAAGCGCCCCATCCCCAATACCCAAAGCGTAAACCAGCTTCATCAGTGGCATCTTCAAAGCCATCAATTGTGCTGCCTGTTCCGGTGTTGCGGTATAGGCGGTTGCCAGAGATGCCCCAATTGGCCTCAGCATCGCCATTGGGATCCCAAATGCTGGTGACAAACCAGTCTAAATCGCCATCATTGTCATAATCTGCCAAGGCAGCGCCCATGCCATTCTCATCGGTGATAAAGGGCGGTTGTGAGATGATATAGCGGGGGTCGCCATTTGTTAAGCCAGTGCTGTAAAAAATTCTGCTAGTACCAAAGTCCGAGGTTAAAAGCACATCCAGCCAGCCATCATTGTTGATGTCAGTTAGATTTGGGGTGAAGGTCCAGCGATCAAAATTGGCATTTTGGCTCAAGCCAAGATAGTCGATAGTGACGTCGCTGAATTGGCCGTTGCCATCATTTTCCCATATCAATTGTTTGCTGGTGGTTTCATCGGCATGCCAATGGGTCATGAATAAGTCCAAATCACCGTCTTTATCTAAATCACCCAATGTTCCGCTGAAACTGGGCATACCGGAATTGAAACCAGAAGTCATTGACTCCATGAAGCTGCCATTACCCAGATTAATGAATAGCCTCACTCGGTTTTCAATGCTGTCACCAGTATTAGGCGTTAGCTGCCCTGCTTTGTTGATTGAGAATACCAATAGATCTAAATCGTAGTCACCGTCAACATCAGCAAAAACAGGTCCTGAACTCAGGACATCAAACAGGTCAACATTGGTAATGGCTGCCACATCAACAAATCTGCCATCGCCTTGGTTTCGAAACAGGGCATTGTGTTGATCACTGCCCCCAACGAGATAGAAGTCGGGATAGCCATCGAAATCGTAATCTTCGACAGCACCGCCAGCGGCAATTTCGGTTGGTTCGCCACGGCGGTCTGCGTTGTTGGTGTGGTTGAAGCTGAGGTTGGATTGGACGGTCACTTCACGAAACAGTTGGCTCTGTGCCACGCCGCTGCAGACCAAGAAATAAGTGATGATTGTGAGTTTTGATTTCAATTGTAGTTTATTTTTTTTCTTCTTAATCCTTTTATAGCAAATTTTTGCTTATGTTTTGAGTTAAAAATAATGTTTTTATGTCTTAGGCCATAAAAAGTGACGCAGTTCCTGTTCTGTTGGCTTATTTGATGATTATTTCCTTGGCTGGTGCCCTTAAATTGTAGTTGGAAGCCATCACCGCACCATAAGCGCCAGCATTGGCTATCAATAAAACGTCCTTAACTTGTGTTTTTGGCATTTTTCTATCAATCCCAAGTACATCACCCGTCTCACACATCGGGCCAACAATGTTGGCGGTGTATTCGTGTGCATCATTGATTTTGGATAAATTGACGATGTTGTGCCAGGCGCCATAAAGAGCCGGTCTTATCAAAGAATTCATGCCAGTCTCAATACCAATATAGCCTTGCTTACCTTTCCACTTGGTCTGCGTCACTTTAGCCATAAGTACACCACAATGTGCCACCAAGAATCGACCTGGCTCCATCCATATTTTGATGTTTGGGTGATCGGCTTTGAAGGCCAACAGTGCGGTATTGAGCTGTAACAAATCCAAACCCAAATCACCTGGGTTTTCTCTGATGCCCAGGCCACCGCCCACGTTGATGATTTCAACCTCTGGAAAGTGTGGCAAACAACTACCAAGATAGTCAGCAATTCTGGCCCAATTGCTGTGGTCCAATATGCCACTGCCAGAGTGAGCGTGTAAGCCAATGACTGAGATTTGATTTTTTTCACAGAACTCAGCAACCCGCTCAACGTCATCAGCAGGGATGCCAAACTTTGAATGTACCCCGGCAGTTCGTACATAACGATGATGGCCGCTGCCATGACCCGGATCCAAGCGTAAAATCACTGCTTTGTGCTTAAAAATCTCAGGATAGTCGAACAGCAGCGAGGGGTTATCAATGGTGACGTGAATGCCCTTTTCTATTTCATCACGGTACTCATCAATGGGTGCAAAATTGGGTGTGAATAGAATGTGCTGAGGACTGATTTCGGGACACACTGATTGTACCCTCTGAATTTCCATGGGAGAGACCGTTTCTAGGCAAACTCCATTTTGGTACATGAAACGTAAAACATCCGGATGTGAGTTGGCTTTACTGGCATAGTAAAATCGATCCACGGCAGACAGTTTTTTGATTTGTTCGATTTGTCCTTTGATGGTGGGCAAATGATAGGCATAGCAGGGTGAGTGTTCTTGAGCGATAGATAACAACTCACTGGCTTGGTTTTGCCACCAAGCGGTGGTGACTGTTGGCTTGGCTTGTTTTTCTTGTACCAGCTCAGTCCAAGTGGGGCCAAAATCATCAATTTCTTTGTCTTCAATGATCAACACTTCATGTAAAGCACGCACCAATTTATCGGCTTGGTCCTCATCAACCACAAATGTTTGGTTTAAGTCATTGGATGATTGGGTTGTGATGTGTACGCGTTGATCGGCATAGCTGGACAACACGGGCGCAATTTTATCAGCCAAAGCACGGATGCGATAACCAACCAAAGTCACTGCTGAACAGTTTTTAATCACGGTCACCTCACACAGGGTACTCAATGCGTCTTTGAGCGCCTTCAGTTTGGATGTTGTCAGTACGTTATCCATGTTATCCAACGATATGGTGACGTTGGTCTGAGCCGTTGAAACCAAATCTATAGACAATCCGAGTTCTTTGTAAATGGCAAAGATATCACCCATAAATCCAGCTTGATGCCACATATTGATCGATTCCATAGAGACCAATGTGACTTGATGGCGGGCATTGATGGCTGAGACTCTGGGTTTGGTGGGGCTGTATTCATGCGCCAATACAGTACCGACCTTTTCTGGATCATTGGTGTTTTTAATCAATAACGGAATGTTGTGTTGCTCAACTGGTAAAATACAGCGCGGATGTAATACCTTACCGCCACTGGCAGCGATTTCTCTTGCTTCTTGATAGCCCAGTTTAAGCAGCAGTCGGGCGCTCGGAATGCTGTGTGGGTTGGCACTGAATATGCCATGCACATCAGTCCAAATTTCAAGTTGCTTGGCATGCAATAACACCGCCATGTAAGCCGCACTGGTGTCTGAACCGCCGCGGCCTAATAAAACGGTTTTGTGGTTGCAGTTACTGACATAAAAACCTGGCATGACATAAAAATTTTCAGTCAGTTTTTCACTCAGAATGTCGTTTCTTGCGACCCGGCATTTGGCCGACAGAATTTGAGATTCAGTGCTTCTTTGATCATCAGTAGAGCTGATCAAGCATGATTTTGGATCAAGGCTTGCTGTTTCTATTTGGGTATTTAAATAAGCCACCCCCAGTACATGTGTGCACTGTTCACCCAGCGCCAGGAGTTCTGCTTGTTGCCACAAGTCTAGGGTTGGTTTTTCCACCAATGATTTAAGTTTCTTTAATTGTTCAGAAACCAGTTGTAATTCGACTTTAAGTTCTTTGCAAAGGGTGTTTAGTTTGTCTTTAAAGGGTGTATAGATGTCATCATTGTTGGTGATTTTTTTGGTCAGTAAATCAGTCAAACCCTGCGCCGCCGAGTGCACCAAAACCACTTTGTATCCAGCGGCCAATCGCTGTTTGACTGTTGCCAAAATGACTTTCCATTTGGCCAAATTAGAGACAGACGAGCCGCCGAACTTCAATACCACCCACGTGTTCAAAATATCACCATTATTTGATGTTAAAAAAGGCAAACTTTAGGTAAAAAAAATCAATCATGCAAGTAATATCGTTTATTATGCCCAATAGTTCTAAACAAATGACTCGTTTTTTATTATGACTGAACATACAAAACTCAAATGGCAACAAGTAAGGTGGCAATGTGATGCCAGTGATCTTGGCTTTAAAAACACCAAAGAAGTGGCGCCTGTTGAGGTCATCATCGGTCAAGATGATGCCCTAGAGGCGCTGAAATTTGCCATCGAGTGTCACGCTTACGGTCAGAACGCTTTTATCAGGGGGCTCAGTGGCACCGGTCGAATGAGCATGGTTTCTAAAATCTTGCAAGAGGTCAACCCACAGGTTGTCAACAAGCTTGAACACTGCTACGTTACCAATTTTAAACAACCGGATCGGCCCAATTTAATCAGTCTTCCGGTTGGTGATGGTCGTAAGTTTGAACGCATGATGCAAAGCTTGGCCAAGTTCATTGCAGAGGACATCCAAAAGTCACTTGAGTCAGATGAGCTGCAAACAAAAAAAACACGGTTAGAAGAACAACTTAACAGCCAAGTTGAGCAGTTAACTCAACCGTTTGAAAAAGAGTTGAGCCAACATTCCTTGGCCATGATCAATATCAACACCCAACAAGGCCAGCAAACTTTGATTGCGCCAGTTGTTGAAGGTGAAGTATTAGATCCCAATGCATGGCAACAGAAAATAGCAGCCAAAGCCATTGATGACAAACTGCAAAAAGAACTGATGCAAGCACAACAAATCTACAGTAAAAAATTAGAAGAATTGGGGCGTTCGGTCAATGAAATACGTGAAGCGGCCAATATTGAAGTGACCAATCTGTTGGAGAACCACGTTTCAGATCTCATTGATAACGAAATTGCAAAGTTTGAATCTGCATTCAGTCATGCCAAAGTGGCTGAATATTTGGCGGCAGTCAAGGCCGATTTAATTGAACAATTCTTTTATAAAAATGCCCAAAACATCAATCCTGCTGAACGCTATTCAGTCAATTTGTTGTTGGCATTGGACGACAGCAGCAATTGTCCAGTGGTAATCGAGCGCGTCCCTTCGATGCAAAACTTATTGGGCTCAATTGAAAGTAAGTGGGGCGAAAAGGGACCGGAGATGGCTGATCATCAAAGCATCGTTGGCGGTTCTTTATTGCGCGCTGACGGTGGTTATTTAGTGGTTGATGCGCGTGAACTTTTGGCCGAACCTGGTGCTTGGAAAACCCTAATCAGAACCATTAAGAATGAGCTGTTAGAAATAGTGCCTGCTGAGATGAGCTGGCCATTTGGTAAGGCATCTTTGAAACCTGAACCCATTCCTGTGAATATCAGGGTGATATTAATTGGTGACTCAAGTCTCTACTACATGTTGGACAACAACGACCCTGATTTCCCAGAATTATTCAAGGTTTTAGTGGACTTTGATTCAGTGATTGATCGTGATCAAGAAGGTTTTAATAATTACGCTGGTATCATCGCTAAAATCATCGAAGAGGATGGCTTGATGCCATTCAATGCGGCTGCGGTCGCTAGATTAATAGAGCATGGTGCTCGAGTTTGCTCGCAAGACGAAAAGCTCACTGCTAAATTCTCGCGGGTGGCTGACTTGGCTCGTGAGGCGCATTTTCTAGCCAGTAAAGAGAACAAGCGGGTGGTCACAGGTACACATGTGTCTGATGCCATCAAAAGAACCAAAAAACGGGCAGGGCTCTCTTCCAGAAAATTTCAAGAACGGCTTCAAGATGGCACCATCAATTTAGATACTGAGGGCTACACTGTTGGACAAATCAATGGTTTAGCAGTGATTCATGCTGGGCCAATTGTTTATGGCTTTCCTTCACGCTTAACAACCACCATTGGACCAGGCCGAGCTGGGGTTATTGACATTGAGGGCATGGCCGGTAAATCAGGATCAATTCACACCAAAGGCTTTCACATTTTAGGTGGTTTATTGCGCTACATGTTACCGGTGGAACACCCCCTGACTTTCTCAGCGTCTATCGCTTTTGAACAAAGTTATGGTGGTATTGATGGTGATTCAGCATCGGGCGCTGAGTTTTGTTGTTTGATATCTGCTTTGACTCAGATTCCAATCAATCAAGGCTTTGCCATGACCGGTGCGATTGACCAACATGGTCGGGTTCAAGCCATTGGCGGGGTGAATGAAAAAATTGAAGGTTTTTTTGATACCTGTCATCACCGTGGTTTGACAGGTAAACAAGGGGTGATCATTCCACAGTCAAATGCAGGTGAGCTGATGTTGCGGCATGATGTGCAACAAGCCTGTAAAGACGGCTTATTCTCAATTCATGCAGTGGCCCATATTGGTGAGGCTATGGAAGTACTGATGGAGCAACCTGCTGGTGTGCTGGTTGGCGGTGAATATGCAGCGGGTACTATCATGGAAAAAGCCATGCAAATGGCCAAAATATATTGGCAAAATACCCAAGCAAAAGGTTAGAATTGTGACCCGATTCACATAGTTTGTGTTGTTTTTTAAGAATTCGTTATATCTTTATGATATTGCTTGTTCTTTTTAAATCTGTTTGTTATTATAATTTAAAGTGAAACTAATTCATTTTTGAGCGGTCTTATAGTTTCAGTAGCATTTTGGGGTAAGAAGGTGTCACACAGGTCATTTAAAACGGTTGTTGGGTTTTTAGCATTTAGCTTTTGCTCCGTCGTGATTGCTGATGATTTAAAGACCTTTAAACCATTTGATTTATCCACCAGTAAATCCCTGACCAGCAGCAACCCTCGATTCAGCGAACCTGATGATTTCTTTCAAAACTCCCTCAATTCGAACACAACTAACGGTTATGACTTTTTGCAGCAACACGACAAAGGTTATCATTTAACGACCAATGATTCAGGTGTCTTTGGGCAGGAATTAGTGGTTGGAATGAAATTTGCTGATTGGTTGTCTTTGCGTTTGAATGTTATAGAGTCAGATGATAACCAATTATTAAACGGTTTCAACCGCAGCAGCTACCTCAATAACCAATCTGATTCAGATTTAGCAGGTTATCAACTGGGTGTTTCCTCTGTGCTCAACATCAGTCAAAACTGGCGCTTGGGTTTTGATGTGGGAATGGGTCGAGTTGGTGGCGATTTAGTGGGTTTGTACCAAGATCAGCTCCAAACTACTCGACTTGGAGTGGGAGTCAGAAATAAACGTTTTGGCGCCACTTTCCAGTCGGACTTCATGAGTAATACCATGAATGATAGGCTGGAACAATCGACCATGGATTTACAGGTTGATTGGCATTTTACTAAGGATGGCACCATCTCATTTGGTGCACGCCGCAGTGTCAATGAAAACAATGCAGCGACCAGTGTGGATAATTTGACCGGTACTGTGCCGTACATCAAATTCAAACACAACTTATAATTCCCCTTACTAAATCACAGTCACTTTCTTGGTCAAGATCAATCATGTCTAAACTGAGTTTCATTTTATTGTTGTTACTGCTTTTAGCAGCTTGTCAACCTCGGTCAATCAAACCCAGTAAAGTTGCTAGCTGGGTGCCACTTGATGTAACAGTGGATTATCAAATCATCGGCAAAATGTCTTTTTCTGATGGCCAGGATGGCGGTTCTGGTCGACTCAATTGGCAACAACAACAAGGTTTTGTGTCAGCCCAATTGAAAGCACCCTTGGGTGTTAAGAGTTGGCAGATTGCTGAATCACCTGCTGGTGCAAAACTCATCAGTGCAGAGGGTTTAGAGTCATATGCTGAGTCTGCCACTTCACTGATCAGTCATCAACTGGGTTGGGCAGTGCCTTGGGTGGCATTGAAGTCTTGGGTCATTGGCCAAGCTTTTGATGATACAAATCAACTCAAGCAGAATGATTCTGGTGATTTTGTTTTACAAGAACAGGGTTGGGAAATCACTTACAGTCGATTCCAAACATTTGAAGCAGGTATATTGCCCATGAGAATGACCGCACGCAAAAACAATTTCACCATCAAGATTGCTGTTAAATCATGGAACTGGTAACACATACTTTCCTCAGCCCCGCCAAAATAAACCTCATGCTGAGGATTTTGGGTCAACGTCAAGATGGTTATCACGAACTTCAAACATGCTTCCAGATTCTCAATTGGGGAGATGAAATTCAGTTCAAACCTTTCACAAGTGCCGAACCAAATGCAATAAAAATCACTGGATTTGAACGACTGAAACCAGAAGATAATTTAATACATAAGGCAGCTCAACTGCTTAAGCCCCTGGCAAATAACACAACCAGTTGGCAGCTTGCGGTCACTAAGAATATACCAATGGGTGCTGGCTTGGGTGGTGGCAGCTCAAATGCAGCAGTGGTGTTGAAGTTTCTCAACGATGCTTGGCAATGCGGTATGCATGAAAAAGCACTTGCTGAACTGGGTGTGAGGCTGGGTGCGGATGTGCCTGTATTCTTATCTAACAGCAGTGCAGTAGCCACTGGTATTGGTGATGTATTGGTGCCCACTGCATTTAATACCCCACACATATTGTTGTTGTTTCCTGAGACTTCAATCAGCACCAGCGAAATGTTTAAGCACAAAGCATTGAATCGATCACAAGCTACATTAAAAGCCAGTTATTTACAGCGCCCCAGTTTTTGGATCAATGATTTTTTCCCTTTGGTGTTAAAGACCAATCATGAGGTCAACAATGTATACCAAAAGCTCAGTCCAAGCATGCCAATCAGGCTTTCAGGCAGCGGTTCAACCTTGTTTGTGTTGTTCGATGACATATCAGCAGCTGAGGACGCATATCGACTGGCCAAATGCGTTTGTAAGGCGGTGTTAACAAAACCATTGGCAAAAGAAGCTTAATTCTTGTTAATTTTTTTGTTTTTAGCCTTTGCAATAAAAAAATATCTGGTTATAATATGCCGCCTTTGGCGTAGATTGTTATGCGCCAAAAGCGAAGCACTTGTATAGAGTACTTCAAGTATTGGGATGTCGCCAAGCGGTTAAGGCACCAGGTTTTGATCCTGGCATGCGAAGGTTCGAATCCTTCCATCCCAGCCATATACTGTAATGCCCGCTCATGTCAGCGGGCATTGTTTTTATCAGAGGCAGTAAAAATGTTTGATCGGGGTATCAGGTTGTTTTCAGGCAATGCCAATCCGGCATTGGCTCAGAAAATTGCTGATAATTTAGGCGTTCCTTTGGGACGTGCTAAGGTCGGCCGGTTCAGTGATGGCGAGGTTTCTGTGGAAATCAGAGACAACGTCCGTGGACAGGACATATTTTTAATCCAGCCTACTTGTCGCCCAACGGCTGATAATTTCATGGAGTTGGTGGTCATGGTCGATGCTTTGAAACGTGCATCAGCTAAAACCGTTACTGCAGTGATCCCATATTTTGGTTATGCCAGACAAGATCGAAGACCACGCTCTTCTCGTGTGCCAATTACAGCTAAAGTTGCTGCTAAGATGATTGCAGCGGTTGGTGTGGATCGGGTACTTACTGTCGATTTGCATGCTGATCAGATTCAGGGCTTTTTTGATATACCAGTGGATAATGTGTATGCATCACCATTGACTTTGGCTGACATGTGGCAACGTTTTGACAGTGAGGAGGTAACGATTGTATCACCAGACATTGGTGGTGTGGTTAGAGCCAGAGCCATTGCCAAGCGATTGGGCTGTGAGTTAGCCATCATTGATAAGAGAAGACCTAAGCCAAATATGGCAAAGGTGATGAATATCATCGGTGATGTCAAAGATAAGATTTGTATTCTTGTTGATGACATGATTGATACTGCAGGTACTTTGTGCGCGGCTTCCACAGCGCTGAAAGAGTGGGATGCGAAAGCGGTACATGCCTATTGTGTGCACCCAGTATTATCTGGTGATGCCATTAAGAACATTGAGAATTCAGGTCTTACTGAGTTGGTGGTTACAGATACCATTCCGCTCAGACAAGAAGCACTTGATTGTAAAAAAATTCGTCAATTGTCCGTGGCAGAAATGCTGGGCGAGACAATCAGACGCATCGCTAATCGAGAATCGGTTAGCTCTATGTACATCGATTGACAAAGTCGATTATTTTATGTCCTGGTCGCAAGGACATTAACGAAAATTTAGGATAAATATTATGGCAGTTTTTAAAGTAGAAGCCGAATTGCGTGATGATGTAGGGAAAGGTGCGAGCCGCCGCTTACGCCACGCCGGTTTAATACCCGTTGTTTTATACGGCGGTGACAGAGACCCAAGAAACTTAACCTTGGAACACAATAAAGTGCTCCATATGGTTGAAGATGAAGCTTTCTTTTCTAGCATCATTGAATTTTCAGCAGATGGTGGTAAAAAGCAAAAAGTGGTCTTGAAAGATGTGCAAAGACACCCCTCAAAACCAGTCATCATGCACATGGATTTCTTGCGTGTGAATGACAAACAAGAAATCACCATGCAAGTGCCTCTGCACTTCTTAGGTGGTGAAGAATCTCCTGCGGGCAAATCAAGCAAGGTGATGATTGATTATCAAATGAATGAAGTTGAAATCATTTGTTTACCTGGTGCATTGCCTGAGTATATTGAAGTTGACGTGGCTGAATTCAGCGCCGGTGACAACTTACACTTAAGTGATATTAAATTACCTGAAGGTGTAGCGCTTGTCGCATTCACCCATGGTGATGATTCTCATGATGCCGTTGTGGTGTCAACTTCAGCCATTGGTCAGGTTGAAGAAGCAGTATCTGAAGATGAAGCGCCAGCTGCTGATGAAGTTGAAGCAACTGAGCAGTCTAAAGATTCTGAATAAGATTAATTTAGGCTCAATCAAGGGTGGTGATTCTCACCACCCTTGTATCCTCTGAATAATCCCATGCAAGTCATTTTTGGCTTAGGTAACCCTGGTGAAAAATACCAATCCACTCGGCACAATGCCGGTTTCTGGTTTGTTGATGCTCTGGCTGCCACACATAATGCAACCTTTAAGACAGAAAAAAAGTTCAAAGCTGAAGTAGCCACCATCAACCACATGGGTCAAAAGTTATGGCTGGTTAAGCCACAAACTTTTATGAATTGTTCGGGTCAAAGTGTCATTCCTTTTATTAAATTCTATCGCATACCAATAGACCAGGTCCTGGTTGCTTATGACGAACTGGATATTCCTGCAGGTACCGCCAAATTAAAACGTGGTGGAGGTCACGGCGGACACAATGGATTGCGTGACATCATTCCTGGTATGGGTTCTGAATTTAAGCGTTTGCGCATTGGTATTGGTCACCCAGGAGATAAATCAAAAGTTACACCATGGGTGTTGGGTCGACCCAGTTTGAACGATGCCATTGAGATTGAGCGTTGCATTGACAAATGCGTCAAAGAAGTGGATAACCTGCTCAAAGGTGATTGGGATCGTGCTATGAAAAACATTCACACCGTCTGATTTAAGTAATCTCCAACTAATCCTGAAAACACATCTTGGTCCACTAGAAAAGCATCATGGCCTTGAATTGAATCCGTGATGCTCAGCTGCGCAGAACAATCTATATCTATCAATTTTTGATAAAGCCCTTGTTGTAAATCAACTGGAAACAATAAATCCGTGTGCGCCCCTATAACTAATGCTGATTGCAAGTTGACGCCGTGAAGTGGATTTTGACTTTGTTTGGTGGCATAAGCATCGCCATTGAACCAATCCATGGCGCGCGATAAGTAAAGGTAGCTGATGGGATCAAATTTATGGATGAATTGATTGGCATGATGCTCCAGGTAACTTTCCACTGGAAACTCGATGCCAAAATCATGCTCAGGAACTTGCTTCAAAGAACGCGGAAATCGTTCCCGCCATTCAGCTGCAGAACGGTAACTTAGCATGCCAATTTTACGGGCAAATTTCATTCCTTCCTCAGGCCAGTTGGCGGCAGAATAATAGCCTTTGTTGAAGTTTTCGTCTTTTAATATGGCTTCGCGTTGCAGCGATCTAATGGCAGTACTGAAAGGGGGTGAGGCCATGCCTGAGGCGATATGTATGAGGTGTCTGGAATAATTTTTGTGATTCAGTAATAAAGCCAACGCAGTCATACCACCCATCGACGGCCCGACAGTGGCATGTAATTGATCAATGCCTAATGACTCACAAAGCATTTTACTGGAATTGGCAATGTCTTCTAGAGTGAGGTCTGGAAAGTCAAAACGATAAGGTTGACCAGTGGCTGGATTCGGAGAGCAGGGACCGGTTGAGCCTTTACAACTGCCCAAAGAACTGGCACAAATAACGAACCATTGGTTGGTGTCGATGGCTTTATCAGGGCCAATCATGTATTCCCACCATCCAGCGGTGTCATGCGCTGAATGACTGGCAGCATGTGAGTCAGCTGAAAGTCCTGTCAGAATCAGAACCGCATTGTTTTTATCGGGACTCAGTTTTCCCCAAGTTTCATAGGCCAATATGCCGCCTTCAATTAGTCCACCACGGTGAAATCTGAAGTTATCAGGTATTTGAAATAATTTGAGGTAATTGGCCATTTTTTTCCCAAAAGAAAACGGCCATAAATAATTTGGCCGTTGTTTGGGAGTTATTGTACCAAAATTGAGACCACAGGTTAAGTAGTCTCTATTCTAAGGGGTTTTAGGTGGTGTTTCTGAAGCGGCGAACGTAAATGGCCACAGCAGTCATGATGATGCCAAATACGGCACCGTAGTACAAATCTGGGTTAGAGAAACCGTTCATCATTGATACGATGACTTCAGAACCAGTTTGTTCTGTGGCATCAAAATCAACCGATTCAGCACTGAATTCAAGACCTGAAGTAAATGGTGAGAAGCCTCTTGCTAAGTAGATGCCTATCGTTTTGAATACCCCGGCTTGCAACATATTGAAATTAACCAGTGCATTATACCAATACCAAATAAAACCAAACATGACCGGGACGAATACCGCTATCAAGAATGGTCTGCGTTTTGAGAATGATGAGGCAAACAGGAACCAGCCATAAACAGGTAATAGCCACAGCGCTTGCATCAGGCAACCTACTGTAAAGGCCCCCCAATTGTTGATGTAATTAACATTGGCCCACAACACAGTAAAAGGATTGATACCAAATAAAAGCAGAATCAAGCTTAAAACCACAAAAAACAGCAAGTGACTGACAATGACTCCAGCAACAAAGATCAGTGGCGTCACAATGGTTGCGGTCACTAATTTGGATAAAACAGTTTGTGTGTCTGATATGGGCAATGACTTCCAAAATAATATGCTGCCATCTTTGCGGTCATCATACAGACTACCCAACATATAGAAAAATAAGATAAAAAAGAGCACAAAGTGATACAAAGAGGCGCTGCCTAACATGAAGACGTCTATTCCGAATTGTATTTTCGCTGGGTCAACGCTGTCCAGAGATTTGGCACCGAAATCTGCCAATTCACCACCGCTCATTTTCATCGCAAAACGATCAGTGGTTAAATAGAATAGGATTAAAATCACCGACATCACAATACCAATTATCAATGGTGTTTTTAAAAATGCACCACGATGTTCCCAATATTCTCTTATTAATAAAGCTTTAAAAGTTTTCATGCCTCTTCCTCCTGCATCAATGCCACGAACAAATCTGAAACCGATGGTCGCTGAACGTCACCTAAAGTTTCGATCACGTCTCTTGAGCTCGATTTGAATAACATGATGTGCTTACCAAATACTTTGCGAATGGTCAGTGGTTTGTGGTTCAGGGCTTCTTGATAGTTTTCTTGACTGACCATGACCTCAAAATAAGATTCATTGAGCTCTTCCATGTTGGCATCCAAGACGATTTCACCCTCTCTGATAAAGACCACGTCGGTTAATATGTGTTCAATTTCTTCAACCTGATGGGTGGTGATGATGATGGTTCTCTCATTATCAAAATAATCATTGAGTAAGTTGTCATAAAATTGTTTCCTGAATAAGATATCCAAGCCCAGTGTCGGTTCATCAAGGACCAACAATTTGGCATCAATTGACATCACAATTGCTAAGTGTAATTGTGCGGTCATACCTTTCGACAATTCTTTGACTTTGTGATCCATGTTGACCTTGGTTTTTTTCAAAAAGGCTTTTGCCTGTTCGATTGAAAAATTAGGATGGGTGTCTTCTGTGAAACTCAACAATTGAGAGACTTTGATCCATTTGGGTAAAACGGCCACATCAGCGATAAAACAAATTTCTTTCATCAGTTCATCGCGTTTCTTAAAAGGGTCTATACCTAGAACACGCAAATCACCATCGCATGAGTCCAATCCCAAAACAGATTTCAGTAAAGTGGTTTTGCCGGCGCCATTGGGGCCGATTAAACCAACAATTTTGCCTTTATCGATACTGATGTTGACGTCTTTCAGTGCCTGGAAGTTGCCGAACTTCTTGTTGACGTTTTGTGCCGTTAATATTTGACTCATTGATTGCTCCCGATTTCTTTTAACGAGTTAATTAATTGGTTGGTGTCCACATTTAAATGTTTAATTTTGGTGAGTATTTTAGGCCAATCTTCATTGATAAATTGCTCATTTTCATTGAATTGTAGTTTCTTTACCGCACCTTCTTGCACGAACATTCCCAAACCACGTTTCTTTTCAACCAGTTCTTCCTCAACCAAGATTTGGTAGGATTTTGAAACGGTGATTGGGTTGACTTTGTAGTCCATGGCCACTTGTCTGACAGAAGGCAAGGAATCACCCTCTTGTAAATCGCCGGAAAGGATCATGTCCCTGATTTGGTCTTTCAGTTGTAGGTAAATTGGTTCCTTGTCATTCCACTGGAAACTCATATCAGCCTGCCACTTTAGGTAACAAAATAACCATGGCTTGCTTCAGTGGTTGAGCAGACTTGGTTTTTTCTTTGATTACTTGTTTAATTGGCTGCTGTTCAGTGAGCGTAGCCTGGTTAGGGGTGATGATATAGCTCAATGCCACAGATGACAGCAATGACAGAAAAAGTATCGCCACAACCAATATGTTTTGTTTTGTTTGACTCATATTACACCTACAATTTTCCTCAGGTGTATTACTATACTACAACACTACCAAAATAGTCAAGTATGCCATAAGTCACCTTGATACAGACTGTTCACAGTTATTGCCGTTTGCCAAGGCTTTGAATCAGTAACATTAGCTATGAAAAACAGGCAAAAACTTACCACTTATTGACCTGTCAAACAGACTGTCAGTGATGGTTTGATTGAGAATATAAACTGTTTATGATTCAGCGGTACTCGCCAGAGGTGCCAGGTACCTTATAAAGACTGCCTTTTTTAATCACTCGTTCGTCGCGGAAATTTTCAGCGTACAGGTAACAATCCAGCACATATGGTAATTCAGATGGTTGATTGCTGAGGGCGAAGTTGGCTGGTTTTTCCCAGTTGATATCGATGGTTTCTTTGGCGTAGTTAGTTAAATCAGGTAAAGCCACTTGCTCAAATTGAATGGCGCTGAGGTCTTTGATGGCCAATTGACAATTGAGTTGATTGTTTTCGCGGGTGGTTTTGTTACGGTGGCTGATTCGAAGCTTAAGGTTTTGTAGGCTGATATCGAAGGCGACTATTTCAACCAACGGCCTGAGGTCTTGTAACTCGGATCTGGGTACACGTGAGCCACAAGCAGCCAGAAATAATACTAAGGTGAGAAAAACGGCAGCGATGAATGGGTTATTTTTTTTCATGATTTTTTTGTAATTTCGGGTCAAGCGCATCTTGAATGGCATCAGAGAATAAATTAAATCCAATCACCAGTATAAACAATAATAAGGAAGCTGCCAGAAAATTATTGAAGTAACCGGCTTGGATGTCATTGGTGGCCTCTGCAATCATCAAACCCCAACTGATGCCCTCCTTGATGCCTAAGCCCAAGAAACTAAGAATCACTTCTGTTTTTATGGCAGAAATGAATACAATGGTGGCTTGGATGATGATTAAATGATTGGTGTTGGGTATGATGTGCCGAAATAACAGGTGTACAGGGTTGAATCCGATGGCAGTGGCCGCTTCAACAAATGCCAGTTGTTTGAGTTTAATCACTTCTGCCCGAATCAGTCTGGCTGTGGTGGTCCAAAAAACCGCAATCATGGCTAGGTGCATGGCCCAGGCATGGCCTTGCATGGCAAATGCAACAGCGGCCACCAGCAAATAAAATGGGATGGCATCAATCACCCCCATCAGCCACAACAGTACACCATCAATCCAAGTGTCGTTAAAAAAACCTGCGAGGGCACCAATTAACAGCCCCAGAAAAATTGCAAACACTGTAACTACAACGCCCACCTCAAAAGCCACTTGGGTGGCATAAATACCACGTTCAGCGATGTCTTGACCAATGGCGTTGGTGCCAAACCAATGCTGTAGGGAAGGGCCTTGATTGAAGTCATCTGAGATGGCGCTCCATTCAGTGCCCCAAAGACCAAACCAGACACCAATAACAACCAATAAGTATAAAACCACAATAAGTAAGCCTAAAATTCCCCAACGGTCTTTCATGAAGTGCTGTCTAGACTGTTGCCACAGGCTCAGATTAAGTCTGGAATGCGCCGGCTCGTTAATCACTTTTGTGTGGCTCCCATGCGAGGATCAAATAAACGATAGAGAATTTCAGCACCAATCAAGACCAAGACAAATAAAACAGCGGTCAGTCCAACAATGGCTTTCAAAACTGGTTGATCGCCGGCAATGATGGCCTCGTAAGTAATGAGGCCAACCCCAGGTATGCCAAAGTAGCTTTCCAGCAACAATGAACCACTGATAATGACCATTGGAATTGAGAAAAGGGTTCGGGTTATGATGGGTACCATGGTGTTCTTAAGCAGCAGTTGGTAATAAATCTTTTGATCACTGTGGCCGAAGGCGCGGGCAGTATTGATGTGGTCTTTATTGACTTCATCAGCCAATACGGCGCGATAAAAACGGGTGTTATACCCCAGTGAAATAAGCACCAAGGCGATGGTCGGCACGGTGACATAATTAAGGTATGCCAGCCAGCTGAACTGTTCGTTCTTGTCATGTACTTGCCAGCCGCGCACTGGAAACAAATCCAGACCATAACTGGATGAAAAGATCAATTGACAGCCAATAATAATAACCAAAAATGAAACACTCATTCCAATGACTGAAAAAGTCATGATGGTTTTGTCTGGCCACTTGCCACGATTTTGAACGGCCTTCATGGCCAACAGGATGGCTAATATATTGCCTATTATGAAACCGGGAAGAAGCAACTGAATTGAGACGGGGATGGCACCTTGCAGCAATTCTGTAACCGGCTGATCTTTCACCATGGAAAGGCCAAAGTCCAGCGTTATCAATTGCTGTACATACATCAAATACCTATGCCAGAAGGGTTGATCGTAGCCCAGTGAGTGTCTGACTTCAGCAATGGCAGTGGCGGTAGGATTCTTGCCTAATAATTCATAGGTCAGGTCCGGCCCAAAATAGACCATCAATGTAAAGGATATTAGGGTGACGCCAAACAACAATGGGATGCCACCAATCAATTTTCGGCAAGCAAACCACCAGCTATTCATTACTGCACGTCAACGAAGCGCAAATGAAAACCACCCACAATTTCACGATCTGGAAAAGTGATGATGTTCTTGTGCCACAAATGTATTTTCTTTCTTGATAAGCCTGAGATAACCACACAATCATCAATCACCATTTGATTCATTTGTCGGTAAAGTGCCGTTCGCTGTGCTGAAGGTAGCATGGTACTGGACTGCTCAAATAAGGCATCGAATGCGGGGTTCTGGTAGTTGAAATTATTAGAGCCAGGGGTTTGGTTTGGCCCATAGAACAACTGTAAAGTATTCTCTGCATCAGGGTAATCCAAAGTCCAACCGAGGAAGAAAAAAGGGGCTTCACGATTCTTGATGGCTTGATTGAAATTACCAAAACTGGGGTATGGGTGGTATTTTATTTTTTGATTGGGGTAGCCTACCTGGTTCAAAAATCCACGCATCTGTTCAAAAAACTGTTTTTGTAAGACGCTGCCTGTTACATGATATTCAAACTCGGGCAAATTTTGCGTTTGCCAGCCGTTATCAGCCAGCATTTTCTTGGCTGCCATTAAATCCTTTTCTATGCTTGCGGTAGACAAATCGGCATCATACTCAGGAACAGCCGGAGGGATGATGCCCGGAAAAATGGTGCCCAGACCAAAGTAGAACGCCCGGTTCTTTTGTTGCCAATCATGAGCGCTTCTGATGGCACAACGCAAAGCTTTGTTCTTGTTGTTTTGTGCGGCATCAGGGTGGTAACCAAAAACTGGGTCAGCCATATTAAAGCCATGATAGACAAATCCGGCCTCCATGCCATAGCTGTGGTGGTATTCACTGGTGATTTTTGGATGCAACTCAATCGGGTCTTTACGCAGCAAAACGGTGTTTTGTTTGTCTTTAGGAACGGTGGTGTAATGGATTTCACTGCCTTTGGTAAAGGATTGCCAACGGGAAGATGATTCATTGATAAAATGTACTTCGAGGCGATCTAAAAAAGGCGGTGAACGATCAGCCAGGGCCTCTAAACCATATCCCTCATGACGAGCTGCCGAATAACCTTCAGCAGTCAAATCCAATGGTTCTTGCCGAAAATCGGGATTGCGCAGTAAATAAGCGGCTTCAGAGTTAAACTGATCCAAGATAAATGGGCCTGAGCCAATTGGTTTTGAGCCAAACTCAGCACCCAAAGATTCTACCACCTCACGGGGTGTGATGGCAGCAAAGCCCATAGCTAGGGAGTAGATGAGCTGCGGATAAGGTTGCAATAAGCTGATTTGAATGGTGTGATCATCCAAGCTTTTCAAGCCTTCAACGTCTTTATCATAATCGGCCCCAGCTTGTTTCCAGTCATCCAGTCCGATTATTTTGTTTTGCCAGAGCCAAGCCCCTGATGCCCTGTTCTTAGGGTCAAATGATCGCTTGATTGAATAAATAAAATCTGCGGCCACAATCTCGCGCCCTACACCATCTTTGAAAGCGGGGTGAGGATGAAATTTAACCCCTTTTTTGATGCTTATGGTGTAGGTCAAGCCATCATCACTGATTTGCGGCATTGTGGTGGCTAAGTTGGGTTTCAATTGAAAAGGACGAGCCAAATACTGATAGCTGTAGAGGGTATCAAAAATGTTAACCACCAACAGGTTGCTGTAGACTGATGAGGCCTTTATGGGATCAAGACTGGTTGGCTTACCATCGATGGAATGGCGGTAGACTTTTTCTGTATCAGCGGTATTTTTCTCAGGCGTGTTTTGCTGCTCCTGACAGCCGCTTAATAGCAAAACCAAGAGTGATAAATACAGCAGATATTTAGTGTCAGCCATCATGTCTTGTCTAATTTTGTAGGCCTATGATTATAACTGGATAAGTACTTATGGTAAACTTCAGAGATGAATGATCAGTCAGAACAGTTTAAATCTTTTAAGGCTTTCTATCCGTATTATTTAGCAGAACACAACAACGTTACTTGTCGAAGGTTGCATTTCATTGGTTCTACGCTGGTGCTTCTGATTCTGTTTGTGGCATTGTTACAAAAGCAGTACATGTTATTGCTGCTGTTACCTGTTGTCGGTTATGGTTTTGCTTGGATTGGGCACTTTTTCTTTGAAAAAAACAAGCCAGCCACCTTCAAATACCCCTTGTATAGTTTCTTGGGTGATTGGGTGATGTTTTGGCAAATCCTTACGGGTAAAATAAAATTTTAAAGCACCGTTTGAAAAACCATTATCAACCATAAGGGCATTAATACCTTTTGAGTTTTGTGTTGTGAAAAATCAGTCTGGTGATTTCTTACCATGGGTGATGCGGTCATGACCTGCTAAATCCTTAACGGTTTTAATCTGTATTAACCCTGACTGGCTCATGATTTCTGAAACCGCTTGTTTTTGTTGCCAGCCGTGCTCAAAAACCAAAAAACCTGAAGGATTCATGTGACTCAGCGCTTTGGCACAAATGGCTTTATAGTCCGCCAACCCCGCATCATTAGCAATCAGAGCTGTGCTTGGCTCATGTTGTAATGCCACCAGGTGTTCATCGTCCGCAGCAATATAAGGCGGATTACTAACAATCAAATCAAATGTTTGTTCTTTGATGGCAGAAAACCAATCAGATGTTTTGAAGATGACGTTTTCAATGGCACAATTTTTGGCATTAAGCTTGGCTGTTTCAATGGCTTGTTTTGAAACATCTACGCCGATAACTTCGGCTTGTTTGAATACCTTAGCCAAAGCCAAAGCGATGGCGCCACTACCAGTACCTAAGTCGAGGATATTCCGCGGCTGCTGTGGCAACAACTCAATACAAACCTCAATCAAAATCTCAGTATCTGGGCGAGGGATGAGGGTGTGCTCATTGACAGTTAACTCTAAATCCCAAAATGCCTGTTTACCAGTGATGTAGGCCAGCGGGTAACCTTGCTTGAGCTGTTCGAACCATTGGCTGAGCTGCTTTAAATCCGCACCATTCAATTCCTCGTCAGAGTGGGTGTATAACCAAGCAGAGTCACGTTGTAGCAAATGACTCAGTAAAAAGCGCAGGTCAGAAGCCGTTATGGCTTGGTCTAATTGGTTGGGTTGGTTGCTGTGTTCAGCAATCCAGTGTTTAATACTGGTCAAGAAATTGAATTGATTAAATTTTAACCAAAACTGGCATCAAACAATTGGTCTTTCGATTTTGATTGACTGGTGCTGTCAAAATTACCGCGACTTAATTGGTCGGCAGGGCCTTCAAAGCGAATGTTATTGATTAAATCATCAGTGCTTTGAACCGTCTGATAAGTCATTGTGTCCATGGTGGTGGGTGCGTTTAACTGCGAAACCAGAGGCAAAGCAAAAGCAAATGCAACGGCAAAAGCAGCGGTCGCCATGGTGGTTTTCAAAGGCGATGAAAAGCCCAAAAGTTTAAACCATGATGATTGTGATTTTTCAATGGAAGAACTGACCACTTCAGACCAGTGCTTCAAAGCAAAAGATGCTTTCATACCCTGAGCTGCTGTGTGGTCATTGGCAATTGCCTCAACATGATTCAAGCGCGTTGGTGATGCCGCTGCGCTAACCAAACAATCATCAGCATCACTGGATGTGGTGTTCGCAACAGTTTGGTTTTGAAATAAACCAGCCAATTGTCTTTCCGATAATTTAATGTTTTTTGAACTCATGTTTTTCTCAAAATCAGTTGATGTCGTAATCAATATTCAGCTGGCTTAATTTATCCTTTAAGGCACCCATACCTCGTTTTGATAAATTTTCAGCTTTGTAAAAAGGCCATCCTGTGATTTCAGCCATCTCTTTTACAGAGTAGCCTTGCAATCGCAGTTTGACCGCTATCCTGCGGCTTTCAGGCAATGATTCAATTGCTGCCAATACTTGTTGTTGAACTTCTGCACCAAGGATTTCCTGCTCAGGCTCAATCGTTTCACTGATTAAGTCATTTTGGTTGCCTTCATGTTCATCATTTTGATTGGGTAAAGAAACATCCTGGTTGTAGCGCTGGTGTTTCCTGGCCAAGTCAATGATGACATTTGCAGCCGTTCTGTATATATAAGACGAAAGGTTTTCAATTTCTCGGTCACTTTCAAGCACTTTTATCAAACGAATAGAAACTTCTTGGTATACATCATCTGCTGTCACACCCAGAATTTGGATGTTTTGGCTGTAAACCGCTTTTTCAATTAAGTGCTGGTGCTGGCGAAATATGTGATCAAGTTTTTTTCTGTTCACGGTAACTACCAAGCTTCAATATAAGATAAAAGCACACCATTGGTATTCATCAATCCGTGTTTTTTGGCATATTGTATGGCGGTAAAGCCATCGTGGTTAACCAGTTTAGGATTGGCGCCTAATTTCAAGAGTTCATGTGCTATGGTGGCGATTTGAACATCATCTACTGCGTATTTTTTTGATTTTGCGGCACCACAAATCACATGCAATGCTGAGTTGCCTTGTTTGTTTAGGGTGTTGATGTCGAGTCCGAATTGATGAATCAGCCTGAGGGTGCTTTTGGCTTTTGCGGTGTTGCTGTAATATTCTGCTGCAATGGCCACATGATGGTACAACGACATGCCCAAATCATCGGTGGTGGTTAAATCACCACCAGCATCCACTAACATACTGACCGCTGCTTCGCTCCATTGACTGGCTGCCAAGGACAAATAAGGGTAACCACCTGGACCCTTGCCGTTGGCATCAGCGCCGTGTTTCAGTAATAACCCCACCAAGTTACCAGAATTACTGATGATGGCACTGGATAATGCAGTGCTGCCATTTTTAGAGTGATGTTCGATATTGGCGTGGTTTTGAATCAGGAAAGATGCCACCGCACGGTGGCCCTTGCCAGCTGCATGAATCAAACCAGTACAGCCCCGTTGATCAATGCTGTCGACGGGTACACCTCGATTCAATAGTTGGCTGATTTTACCTAAATTACCATCGGCAATGGCATTGAACCACTGTTCATCATTGGCTGCATCAACGGTATTTTTTGTGGTAATTTTGATGGTGGATGCGAAGTTAGCTTGATCGTTGATCAACTGTTGTTGGTTCAATGTTTTATCTTCCTTGGGGGGCGTTGGTTCGGCGCCAAATAAGGGCAATTCAATTTGCTTGTCTGCTTCAATTTTGCGCACAAATAACTTAAATATTGCCGAATGTTTTTTTTCAGCCACTGAAAATGCTGATTTTCCGTGCTTGTTCTTCACTGTAGGGTCGACGTCGTAACTTAATAAGGTTTTGATGACGCGGATATTGGGACTGGCTTGTTGCATGGCAATTGATAGTGCATTGTCACCTGCATCATTACAATGTGTGACATCTACATCATGTGCCGCCAGCATTTCTATGATACTGATAGACTGGCTTAAAACAGCATCTAAGAAAGCGTTCATGCCAGCTTTGTCTGTTGCTGCTGCATTATCGCCATGTTGGAGTAGGTACTTAACTTTTCTTTCATGCCCTAATAAACAAGCTGTCATCAAAGCGGTGCGTTGGTTTTTATCGACCACATCTAAGTCTGCTGTGTGGCTGAAAACCAATTCCACACCTTGCGTTAAATCTTTGTTGTATTGGGTCGCAGCTATCATCGCTGGACAGTCTGAATGAACGGGCAAAATTTGTTGTTCCAGCAAGTGTTTAGCAATCCTCCACCGGCCGTGTTTTAAGGCCACGTTCAACGGTAAAAATTCTTTTTGGTTGATGTCCTCGATGGCCAAGCCCTGTTCAAACAATTCTTGTACTTTGTTCAACTGGCCTTTTTTGCAAGCAGACATGATTTCTTTGGCGGTATCGGACAAATGATGACTCATTTTAAAAAGCACCCATGGCCAATGTTTTCGTGGTGATAGGACTTTATCAACCTTATATTTGAACTGTCAGGCTTCAAATCCATGTGATTCATGTTGTTTGCTGTATTTAATTGAAAGTTAAGGTTGCTGATAAACCGGTGGTGTTATTTTGTTTTATCTCAATGTTCCAATTATACAGGTCACAAAGTCTTTTGACGATAGCTAATCCCAATCCTGAACCTTTGCTGTTTGATTTACCGACGCGGTAATGTCGATCAAATAGTTTTGGCAGTTCAGATTCAGTCACACCAATGCCTTCATCCTCAACTGTGATACTGTCCTTGTTGATGATGACATGCACCGTTCCCTCAGTGGTGTATTTGATGGCATTGCCGATTAAGTTGCTTAAAACCACAGAAACCACAGATTCTGGTGCTTTAACTTGTAACCAATCGTTTTCGGTGATTTTGGTTTTAACAGGTTTTAATTTCAACGTTGGCTCAAAGCCTTCTATGATGGTTCTGATGATTTGGCCTGGTTGTGTTCTCTCATGGCCAGGGTGTTCTTTGCGCTCCTCTCGTGCCAGTAATAACAAAGTTTCGGTCAATTCGGTTGATTGTTTGGTGGCCCGTTCAATGCGGTTAATGCGATCCAATTCTTTGGCTGATATTTTTGGGTTTGACTTGATCAGTTCAACAGTGCTTTTAATCACTGTCAATGGGGTGCGCAATTCATGGCTGACATCGGCATTGAACTCTTTGTCTCTGATCACATAGTCGGTGAGTTTTTGCGCATAGGCATCCAGTGCCTTAGCAACTTGTCCCACTTCATCATCATGGAAATAGCCGGCCAATGGTTCTAAATGGGTGTCTGCGTGTTGTTTTTCTAATTTAGCAGCTAATTTACTCAAGGGCTTGAGGGCTTTGGCCGAGACATAGTTGGCCAAAATATAAGCCAGCAGTAAAAACACCAAAAACATCACGGCGAAAGCAATAAACAGAGTTTGTGGGTTGCTGTCGATGTGTGTGATGTCATTGCGTACAAAGCCCCAGACAGGTTGATTATTGAGCTGGTGTCTTTTATTCACCGCAACAATATAGGTTTTGCCGGCTTCACTGAGTACATGCGTGCCTTCTTCCAAGTCTCCGTAATGCAAAGGTAAATTGGTATGGAATTTGCTCGGCGTGGTGATAAAGGCCTCAAAGGTGGTCGAGACCTGTTCATTTTCCACCAAATCCGGGTCTGAACTGAGTTTAAGCATATAAGCATCCAAGTCTTCTTGAATGGTCTGTGCAATCAAATCATTTTGCAGGTATTGTCGAATGCTCAGCGAGCTGATGGCAAAAAGTATGGTAAGTAAGGTACTGAAAGCCAGAAATGCAATGATTATCCGGCTTTTGATGCTACTCCGAAAGTTCATCCGGATCAGATACGTGATAACCTATTCCATGTCTGGTATGAATGAGGTTTTTATCAAAAGGTTTATCAATCGCCGTGCGTAAACCGTGGATGTGCACCCTGAGTGAATCAGAGTCGGGCATTTCCTCGCCCCAAACTTTCACTTCCAATTCTTCCCTGGGTACCACATAGGGGCTGGATTCCATCAGGATTTGTAGTAATTTGAGTCCAGTGGGATTCATCTTTATGTCTTTACCTGCACGTTTTACCGTTAAACTGTCCAGATTATACTCTAAATCAGCCACTGTCAGTTTGCGATTGAGGTTTTGTTTCTTTCTGCTACCCAGTACCATCACGCGTGCTTCTAATTCCTGTAACGCAAACGGTTTAACCATGTAATCATCAGCGCCAAACTCAAAACCTTCTAGTTTTTGTTCTAGGGTGTCGCGTGCGGTTAGCATGATGATTGGCGTGTTCTTTTTGGCATCTTTACGTAATTTTTTACATAAATCTAAACCATCCATGCCAGGTAACATCAAGTCCAGTACGATGACATCGAAATCATTGGTTACAGCTAAATGCAATCCGGTGATGCCATCACCAGCATAATCAACGATGTGGTCACGGTCTTCAAAATAATCGACAATGTTCGCAGCAATGTCGGTATTATCTTCAACAACTAATATTTTCATAAAATTCCTATTTTTTTAAGTGACGTTTTAAATTATTGTTCTATCTCAGCTGCTCATATCAATGCCATTGTGGGTGACAAAATGATATCAGCTAAAAAAAATCCCAAGGAGTTGGTGTACGCCTTGGGAAAGTTTCTGATGCCCGGATAATAGTCAAATTCATTTGGAGAACTCTGACGTTAAATACAGTGTACTAACATTTCTGTTAAATTATCGTTAATCAAGAATTAATAGATTGTGAATCACTCGATGCATGTGGCAAAACTTATTCTACATTGAAATCATTTGCTAAAATTAAGCCCCTTTTGCCTTACCCACAATTAAGAGTATGCTGAGATTCACCTTGTTATTTTTTACCATCATGGTCAGCTTGTTTCTGTTGGAAATCTATGAGCCAGTCAGGCAGGCTGTTATTTTGCCTTTCACTGGCTTGATTGCTGCTTTCAGCTCTTGGTTGATTCAAATCTTTGATGCCAATGTCATCGCAACTGGCGATGTGATTCGCGACTCAATTTCGGGTTATGCCATACAAATCGCCCCCGGCTGCAATGGTGTAGAGGCCATGATCATTCTGTTGGCAGCGATCATTGCTTTCCCTGCACCGTTTTTTTATAAACTCAAAGGTTTGTTCTGGGGTTTTATAGCGATTCAAGCTTTGAACATGGTTCGCATCATTTCACTGTTTTATTTGCTGCAATGGGACCGCAATTGGTTTGAGTTTTTCCATCTGTACTTGTGGCAAGCATTGATTATTCTCGATGCGCTGGTGGTGTGGCTGATTTGGTTGCGTTATTTGCCCAAAAAAGATAAGCCTGAAGACGTGGCTGGACGAGATCAAGCCGATGTTGAGGTGGCTGAAACCTGATTAATTGGCACTGTGTTTTGAGTCGTTGATATGCGAGCTCAATAAAGTCAGCAGCTGCTGACATTTTTGCTCAACTGCAGGATTGATGTTGTGGGTTTTGAGAATCAAATCTTCAATTTGTATACACAAAGCACTGATTTGGTCGAAACCATAACTGCCGCTCGAGCCAGCCATTTGATGAACCAAAACAGTCAAGGCTTGGATGTCGGAACACCCAAGCGCTTGGTTAATCTGTTCACTTTTAGTTGTGAATGAAGCCACATACTTCTGTTTTAATGCTTCGTACATTAATCCAATACAGTGATTGTGACTGTGGCTGTTGCTTCCTCAATACCATCGGTTATGGTGTAAGTGAAAGTGGTGGTACCACACCAATCTGCTGGAGGAACATACGTTAAGGTGCCATCAGCATTGACCTCTTCTACGCTACCAATGGTTCCTGCTGTATCGACCGAAACCAGTGTCAAGTTGTCACCGTCTGGGTCAAAATCATTGCTTAAAACGTTGATGGTGGTGGCATTGTTCATGGTAGTGAAATAGGCATCATCAACAGCAACTGGTGCTTCATTGGCTTCGTTCACAGTAATGGTGACGATGGCTGTTGTGCTGGCGCCATTGGCGTCAGTGACTTTATAAGTCAGTGTTTCAGTTCCAATAAAGCCCTCATTGGCGGTGTAGGTATAGTTGCCACGGCCATTATCAACCAAGTTACCATTAGCGGGTGCTGAAATCTCGCTGACGGTCAATTCACTGTTATCGCCATCAGGATCACTGTCATTATCTAGTACAGAGAAATTGACTGGTGCGGTGCCAAAGGCACTGACCGAATCGTCCACAGCAACTGGAGCCAGGTTATTGACGTTGATGGTAACTGTGGCGCTGTCACTGCCGCCTTCGCCATCAATGACCGTATACTCAAAAGAGTCGGTACCAACAAAACCTGCATTGGGTGTGTAGGTAACCACATCGCCGTTATTGACCACTGTGCCGTTGCTCGCTGCACCGACTGATTCAATAGTGAGGACGCTACCATCATCCGCATCGCTGTCATTATCCAACACACTGATAACCACGCCAGATGAGTTGCGACCGATATTAACCACATCGTCATTGGCCTCTGGGTTGGCATTCAAGAAGATAATTTCACCCAAAGTGGTGTTGGTTTCAGTTTCTTGGTATTTGTATACGTCGACTGTGCGTTTGTGTTGAGCAGGGTTTCTCAAGGCGCGATTGATCCAAGCTGCCGGCGCATCCACTTTGCGTTTGATCCATTTCATTGGCATGTCTTCATCGGCAATTTCAGGCTCAATAAAATCTTCCTCTATGGTTAAAAAGGTTATTTCTACACGTCTGTTTTTGGCTTGATTGGGCCCATGATTGTCATAGGCAGGCTGTGATTCACCCATGCCTTTGGTTCTGATGATGTCGGTATCGATGCCGTTGTTAACGAAAAATTCTTTGGCACTGGCTGCTCGTCTGGCAGACAGGTCCAAATTATAAGCATCAGAGGCTATGTCACAGGTGTGACCAACGATGTTGATGCTGCTGGCCAATTCAGTGGCCATGATTTTCTCAACCAATGATTTTAATTCGGCTGCTGCATCGTCCCTGATGAAAGCTTTGTCTAGATCGAAAAAAGCCATCGAGGAAAGGTCAACTTGGTTTTGCACCACTTGGCGGTTTTGCGCTTTGAGTTGGGCCAAACGTTCTTCGTCGACCACTTGGTAATCCTCATCAACAGTGGTCGGCTTGTGGTTCTGGCCAAAATCATAACGGTACATCAAATTAGCCCGGGTGTCGTCTTTGTCGGTTTCAAAGTCACCTGACTTTCTGATTTGTTCAACTGACAAAGCCAAGCTGTGGCCGGTGTTACTGAAATATTTTTCCAGGTTGATGCTGGCAGTTAATTGATCTGAGTCGAAATCACCTTCTTCATAATCAAGACCACCGGTCAGACGCACCAAGTTATTTTCAAAGAACTTACCGACTCGACCGCCAATGCCCCAGTCGTAGGGATGCTCATAGTTGCGGATGATGCTTTCTACGGTTTGTGACTGAACAAAGTCCCGACCATCTAATTGACCAAATATATCACTGGTTACTGATGATGATGTTTGGCTGGTTAAGCGTGAGCCGGTAATGGCACCGCTCAAGTTAACATTCCAAAACTTATCACGCGCTTCTGCACCAAAGCCCACTGTGAATTTGCGGTCATCAAAGGTGTTCTGATCGACCGCAGCAAAGTATTTCCAAACACGAAGGTTTTCTTCATTGTTAATCAGGTCGGCTTGCTCATCAGCACCCGAAATGCGGTGATAATCTAGTTTTAAACCACCGGCGCCATCTGATAACCAGATTTCACCCATCCAATTACTGTGCCAGCTGGTGTTGAATGATTTGAGAAAATCACCAATGATTTCTCCGTCGTTATCGATGCCAATTCCTAAGCGGGTGTCATCACCGGCATAAGCATAATTGATTTGATCTTCGGTACCTGATACAGATCCTTGGTTCTGTGCGCCGGCGGCTGTGGTAGCCATGATGGCCAGAGCAGCCAGCTTGAATGTATTTTTTTCCATAAAACCCTCGATTGAGAAAAAGTGTACAAAATGCATTTTAACAACGAGAAGTGGCAAAGTCATGGCAATTCTCTGCCATTTAAATATTTCTTACATTTCCTTTGTAGCTAGGTTTCAGGCTCCGAAACCTGCATTTTGGCAAGTATTTCGGAACCTGGTTGGGATAATTACTGGATGGGTCTGAGGGTATTGATCAAAGCTGTTTCGATTTGTGCAGTACTTTCATGCGGCCTGGCAATGATGGCAGCAGAGCCTTGCTCTAAAGCCACAATCTTGCCTTTGAAACCATCCATTTGCATGTCGAAGGCTGATTCAATGGGTGAATTGGGCATGTACAGCACGGTGATGGGTTGATTGAAATCATTCATAAAGACCATGCGGGCGCCTTTGCCATTGAGAGTGGGACATAACTTCATGAAATGCACATCACCCAAATCGCCGTCTACGGCAGTATTGATGCTGGCAAACAAAGGCTGCAGTTCATCATGGGGTATTTCTTCATCCGACATGTATACCGTTGGTTCCATCATCAAGGCTTCATTGATGAACCTTTCCAGTTCGGAGCTTTGGTTGTTGTTTAAAAAGAACAGACCAGCACCAATCATCAGTACAGCCGAGGCGGCCACAGCAAAAAACTGATTGCGCAGGGTGTTTTGTTTGTCTTGTGCTTGTCTGAATTTTATGTGCTGAATGTTGTGCTGAGGCACAGGAATTTCCAGCGCTGCCTTGATTGTTCGCTCCCTCTTCATGGCTTCTTGATAGGCGCGGTAACAGCGGGTGTCGTTGTTTTTTGCAGCCAAAAAGTCAGGGTCTTTTGAGTACGGATCGGATGCCAATATTTGTTTAAATTCAAAGTAGTTCATAGTTTATTACCTATCTTGCTTTCCCTGCTTAAGTGTGATGTGAGTTGTTTTCTGGCTCTGAATAACTGTGTCATTACAGCACTCGAGCTGATTGCTAATTGTTCGGCTATCTCATCACAGCTGAAGCCACCAATGACTTGCAAAACCAATGGCTCTGCATATTTTGGCTCAAGCTTCATCATGGCTTCTCTGGTGATGTTGATGTCCATCAGTTCATCAGGGGTGTGTTGAGTCTGGTCTTCCACTTCAACAACCATCTCATCCAAACTGTTGGTAATGGGCCTTTTCTTTTCAAACTGCCGTGCAAATTCACGACGCAGGATGGTAAAAATCCAACTTTTGGCGGCTTTTTCATCTTTCAAAGAGTCAATCGCGCGCCAGGCACGTAAATATGACTCTTGTACCAGGTCTTTGGCCATCTGTTCGTCTTTGCCTAACCAGTAAGCAAACCGATAGAGATCCTCGTAGTAGATGCCTAAGAGCGCATCAAATTTTCTTTCTTTCATGCTCATGGTACTAAAGACCTGTTCTTGGCAGTTTCATTACAAAAAGTCATCATAAAATGCAGAAATTTTACAACATGCATTATATGATGCTTCTCATATTGAGCGCCTCGGCTTATTCAATTGGGTCAGATACCAACAGATGTGCGCTTTAAAATTACCAAATTAGAGGATAAAAATGCCTAAATCTCAGCCGCCTAAAGCGCCAATTAGACCACACAAATTCACCATGCACGGACATGAACGTGTTGATAATTACCATTGGTTGCGGGATGATTCACGCAGCGACAAGGATGTATTGGCCTATTTGCATGCAGAGAATGACTATTATGATTCGGTCATGTCTGAGAGTAAGACTTTGAGTGAAAAGTTGTACCAAGAAATCATCGACCGCATTGTGCAAAACGACGCGTCAGTGCCATACCAATTGGGCCAATATTGGTATTACAGTCGTTATACTGAAGGTAAGGAGTACCCCATCTATGCGCGAAAAGCAGGCGATATGAATGCTGCTGAGGAAGTGTTGCTTGATGTCAATGAGTTGGCAGAGGGGCACAGTTATTACAGCTCGAATAATCAAAGCATCAGCCACAACCACCAAATTTATGCCTTCTCTGAGGATACAGTCTCTCGCCGTCAGTATGATTTACGGTTTAAGAATTTAACCACCGGTGAAATGTACCCTGATGTGATTAAAAACACCACCGGTGCCATGGCTTGGGCCAAAGACAACAAAACCATTTTTTACACCAGAAAGCACCCAGTGACCTTGTTGCCTTACCAAGTCTATCGTCACCAGTTAGGTACGCCAGTCGCTGAGGATGTTTTGGTTTATGAGGAGCAGGACAACACCTTTTATGTGTCAGTCTACACCTCCCGTTCACAACAATACATCATGCTTTACACCGGAGCGACGACTCTGACTGAGATGTTTTATTTACCCACAGATGAGCCTGAGGGCGAATTCAAGTCGGTCTACCCAAGAAGCGAAAAACATGAATACACGGTGGAAGACTTTAAAGGCGATTGGATCATTGTCAGTAACAAAGATGCATTGAACTCAAAAGTGATGCAGGCGCCGATTGGTGACTCAGCTGATATGTCACAATGGCAAACATTGGTGCCACATGATGATGAAACACTCATATATGACGTGGAAACATTCAAAGACTGGCTGGTCATAGAGCAGCGCCGGGGTGGCCTGCGACATTTGAAAGCGATGAATTGGCACAGCAAGGAAACAAAAATCATTCAATCTGATGAAGCGGCTTATACCATGAGTGTCGCTTATAACCCGCAGCAGAACCATAACAAACTCCGTTATGACTATGATTCATTGACCCAGCTGAGTAGTGTTTTAGAAATTAACTTGGATTTTGATGATAAAAAACTGTTGAAACAAGACAAAATCAATGGCGCTTACGAACCAAAAAGTTACCAGTCAGAACGACTTGAGGTAGCTGCCAATGACGGCGCCAAGGTACCGGTTTCATTGGTGTATAAAAAAGGCTTGGGCGAACTCAAAGACAGGCCTTTGTTGGTTTATGCTTACGGTTCTTATGGTTCCTCGATTGATCCTGCGTTTTCATTGAGTCGTTTGTCGCTGCTGGATCGCGGTTTCATTTATGCCATTGCCCATGTGCGAGGATCCCAAGCCAAAGGCCGGCAGTGGTATGAGGACGGTAAAATGTTTAACAAGAAGAACACCTTCACAGATTTCATTGAAGTGACTGAGGGGCTGTTGAAACAGGGTGTCGGTGATACCAGGCGGGTTTATGCTTGGGGTGGCAGTGCCGGTGGTTTATTGATTGGCGCTGTTGCTAACATGCATGGCATGCTGTATCACGGCATGATTGCTGCGGTACCTTTCGTTGATGTGGTTACCACCATGTTGGATGAGGACATTCCACTAACCACGGGTGAGTTTGATGAATGGGGCAACCCCAAGAATAAAGATGCCTATGATTACATGCTGTCCTACTCGCCTTATGATCAGGTCAAAGCACAGGACTATCCTAACTTGTTGATTACAACAGGCTTACATGACTCGCAAGTGCAATACTGGGAACCTGCTAAATGGGCGGCAAAATTACGTGAATTGAAAACCAATGATAACCTGGTGTTGCTGAGAACCAATATGGAAACCGGGCATGGTGGTGCTTCAGGTCGTTTCTCGTACTTCAAAGAAACCGCTCAAGATTACACCTTTTTATTGAATTTAGCAGGTATCAAAGCATAACGCTTTGAGGAAAAAAACCAGCACCCGGGATACTCTTGGGTGCTGGCTGGTTAGGTGTTTTAGAATTTACCTCGGACGAGTGGGTGGACTGGAGATACGGATGATTTCAGTACCATCCAGTTGCCAATCTCCGGGAATGGGATCGGCCCACAGAAAATCACTGCTCCAACTCGAATCACCACCGTCTAAAATTAAAGTGGTGGTGCCTGAGGGCACACGAGTGGTCTCAATTGGGCCAGCACAGCTTGGGCACAATCCTTCGCTGAAGACCGTATCCATATTAAATACCAAGGGGCCGGTTCCACGAAATACATCACTGATGCTCCATCGTGGTTCGCCCGAATTATCATAGATAAAAGGGATGGCAAAGCTGACATCGCCGTTGGTACTGACCGCCACGCCCCAGCCCGGGGTGTCGGGTCGAGACCACATGCCGGTGTAATCAGCAATGTCTGGTTCACCGCTGGCTTGTAACCATGAGATGGGTTCGGTGCCATTGAGTTCGCCCAATTGCCATGTCAGTTGTGCTTCACGCTCATTGGCAAAAGTTAAATCCAACTGGCCAACCACCTCAAAACTGAATTCACCGTCACTGTCTAATCGGGTTTTGAGTAATTCAGCCGAATATTCAAAACCTTCCAACAGGCCAGCAGAGGTGTACCATATGGGTTGGCCTTGTTCATCGTAAGTGAACCAGAGAACTTGCAAGCGATTGTTAAAAATACCAATGTTGATGCCGCGGCCTGATGCATCGGGGTTGAACCAATTACCCGCATTGGGACGCATAACCTTATCGGCATCCTGATGAAAACGATCGGCCAGCTGTGGTACTAATACCATTTTATGGGGTTGGTCTAAGCCAAAACCGCTGACCAATTCACCAAGAAATTCTTCGGTATTTAAGTCAAATTGTAAGATGGCATTCTGATCAGCCACAGCAACCAGCAAGCGACCATCGTTGGTGATATCAATGCCAGTTGGGTTGGAATAGCCTAAGACCTCAAGGTCAGCAAAAATACCACCGAATGACTCTGTCATAAGATCAGTTATAACCACTTTGTTACGACTTTGGTCGGTATGCAACAAACGGCCATCGCTGGTTACAGCCATGGCGTATGGATCTGTAAACCACGTCAGCGAGCCAGCTCCTAAAACATCCATATCGCCTTCATCTGAATCTAAGTCAATCGATTGAATGTTGATATTTTGGCCCAGTGCATAAAGCCGATTTTCATAGATTTCAAGATCAATAAAATTGTTTTCAAAGTCTGTATCACCTGAATATAAAAATTGTTCAAAGCCACTGGCAATGGTAAGGTTTTCATAGGAATAATTTTTTAAAACACTCACATCCAATAGAGAAACAATGAATCCTTGGTTGCCATTGGCCTGAACGGAAGTTGGAAAACCTGATCCAATGCTTGGTTTTGAGTCACTAAAAGGCGGGAGTACCAGTTCTGGACTTGCGAATAAATTCATGTTGTCAATTGTTTTGATACTACTAGAATGGCTGAAAAAAACTACATTCTTTTGTTCATGAAAACTCAAATCTGACTGAAATGTGAATACACCCTCGCTGGGTAATACCTCGATGCCTTTGGCCAGGCCTGTTTGAGCATCAAAACGTAACATGCGGTTATTGCCGACACTGATGACCAATAAATCTTGTGCGTTATTATCAATGTCAATTACACCATCGTTGTCGTCATCTGAGTCTGAATTATTGCCGGTGCCATCCTGATCGGAGTCTGTATTTTCAAATACATCAAAAACAAAATCATCCGCTATGTCGCCCACGCCATCGCCATCGGTGTCCTTGACCTCATTTGGATTTTGCGGAAAGGCGTCATCAAAATCCAAGATGCCATCGTTGTCATCATCATTATCGCCGTTGTTGCCAATACCGTCGCCATCAAAATCAACTGATTCGGCATTATTATTTGGGAAGGCATCGCTGTTATTACCGACACCATCACCATCGCTATCGATAGTTTCCATGGCGTCATGAGGAAATTCATCGTCGCGGTCCAACACTCCGTCGTTATCTATATCAGTCAAAGTCACGGTGAAATCATCAGGTAAAGGGGCACTTGATATGCTGTCTCGGTATTCAGCAACTGGGCCTTTGAGTTGGTTGATGACATTGGCATTGTCAGCTTCGCCTGGGATGCCGCATGGCCCCCCGCCGCATTGGATGCTGGGATTTGAGAAATAATTCAGCTCTAGGAACCGATCTGGTGTACCGGTACCAAAAGATCCCATCACGGTACCATATTGTCCAAGTTTAGCAAAACCTTTGGCTTCTGCAGGGTAGCCAAATTCAGTTGGGTTCCAGTTGTGATGACCTGCGCTGAGATTATGTCCAATCTCATGCACCATCAATTGATCGGTACAAATGGACCAGCTACTCATGCCATCTGCCATGATATTGACTCCATAACTGTCGTCTAAACCATTGTTGTTACTGACTGGAAAAAAAGCAATGCCACAATTTCCACGATTTTCGATGTCATGGGTGCGTAAAAAAATGACTAAGTCAGCGCCAGTATTTTCCCGCAACTGAGGAACATTTTCGAAGCCTAAAGAACCAACACCTAAATCCAATGATTGTTGAATAAAGTTTCTTGCATTGATGTTGGCATCATTAAAATCATAACCCACTTGTTCCAACCCAACTTGTCTGATGGCTAAATCAATTTCAGAATTGGCGTAAGTTTGATTGGATAAGTTAAAGTACTGATCGACACGAGTTTGCAGTAACTCCCCTGGATAACGATCAGCGATGGCTTGGTCATAAATCATCAATACATCAATGATGGTGCCTGCCGCTTTATTGGTGTTTTTGTTCAGTGCGCTGAGGTCAAGTGGCATGGATTTGGGCTGATTGCCATGGTCGGTGCCACAATCGTTATAGCTCACTCCAGATTTGGGTAATTCAACAGCCCAGATGCCTGTCTTATCAGTGGTCAAAATGTAGTGTTTGTTGTTTAAATGCATTTGACCAAACAAGCTGTTTTTGCCCTTGGTGGCGGCAATGTGACCAGCTTCGAACTGATGATGGATGTAACTGTTGTTTTGTTGAGTGCTTTTTGATTGCGGCGGTAATTCAACGCGAATGCCATCAACCAAAAATTCTAACTGGTTGGATTTATTCATGCTTAAATCAATCAGGTGGTAGGCACTCTGATCCAAGCCGGCATATGCAGCTGGAGTTTTTGCAGCTTGAATTTGGCAAGTCAACAATAGGCTGAAAAAAATGAGGGTCCATTTGATGTTGGTTATTTTTGGATTTTTCATGGGTTTTTTATGCTATTGAATCGTATTCATCATAACTAATTTCACCTACTTAGTTAAGTGAAAGCAGGGAGGTTTGTGTATTTTCTGACAAAAAAACAGGGTTTGAAACACTTCAAACCCTGCTATACGTTTATTTCTTTAATGGGCGGTACTTGATGCGTTCAGGTTGTAATTCTTTACCAAAGCGGCGTTTGTAGTCTTGCTCATATTCGGTGTAGTTGCCTTCGAAAAACTCCACATGTGAATTGTTTTCATAGGCTAATATGTGTGTGGCAATCCGATCAAGAAACCACCTGTCATGCGAAATCACCATGACGCTACCAGCAAAATTCAACAGCGCTTCTTCCAAAGCACGCAAAGTCTCCACATCTAAATCATTGGTGGGTTCATCCAACAACAGCACATTACCGCCTTGTTTCAATACCTTGGCTAATTGCAAGCGGTTACGTTCACCACCGGATAAGTTTTTGACTTGTTTTTGTTGATCAGCGCCTTTGAAATTAAATCGACTCAACCAGGCCCTGGCGGGTACTTGGTAATTGCCAATTTTGATGATTTCCTCGCCATCGGCGACTTCTTCAAACAACGGTCGGTCATGACCTAAGTCCTCACGACTCTGAGAAACATAAGCCAGTTCCACTGTTGGTCCAATGGTGACGTTACCTTCATCGGGTTGCTCGGTGCCGGCAATCATGTTGAACAACGTGGTTTTACCCGCGCCGTTGGGGCCAATGATACCGACAATGGCGCCTTGTGGTACTTTGAATGACAAATCATCAATCAAGTATTTGTCGCCGAAGGCTTTCGATATGTGGTCAAATTCAATCACTGAATCACCCAATCTTGGTCCAGGTGGGATGTAAATCTGGGCAGTTTCGTTGCGTTTTTGGAATTCTTTTGATTGCAGCTCTTCGAATTGTTTCAAGCGTGCTTTGGATTTGGTGCGTTTGCCTTTGGCGTTTGAGCGCACCCACTCCAGCTCTTGCTTGATGGTTTTCATGTGGGCTTGTTCTTGTTTTGACTCCTGTTCTAAGCGCTTTTCTTTCTGTTCCAGCCAAGAAGAATAATTACCTTTCCAGGGTATGCCATGACCACGATCCAATTCCAAAATCCATTCAGCAGCGTTGTCCAAGAAATAACGATCGTGCGTGACTGCCACGATGGTGCCGGTGAAATCATGCAAGTAACGTTCCAGCCAAGCCACCGTCTCTGCATCCAGATGGTTGGTCGGTTCGTCAAGCAGCAGCATGTCAGGTGATGACAGCAGTAACTGACATAAAGCAACACGACGCTTCTCACCGCCAGAGAGGTTTTTGACCTCGGCATCCCAAGGTGGCAAGCGCAAAGCATCAGCCGCCATGTTCATGCTTCGATCTAAATCCCAGCCATTGGCCGCATCAATCTTTTCCTGTAACTCTGCTTGTTTCGATAACAGGTCGTTCATCTCATCATCGCTCATTGGCTCAGCGAATTTTAAGTTGATTTCATCGAAAGCAGTGAGCAGGTCTTTGACATCGCCCATGCCCGCTTCAACGTTTTCTCTGACTGTTTTGTCGTCTTCTAATTGTGGTTCTTGTGGCAAGTAGCCAATTTTTATACCGGGCTGGGGCCTGGCTTCACCCGAATACTCTGTATCAATCCCAGCCATGATGCGCAAAACGGTGGACTTACCGGCGCCGTTCAAACCCAAAACACCAATTTTAGCGCCGGGAAAGAATGATAAAGAGATGTCCTTGATGATTTCTCGATTGGGCGGTACTGTCTTACTGACGCCCATCATGGTGTAAATGTATTCAGCCATTATTAAACCAGTAAAATTAAAAAAGTCATGATACTAAAAGAGATTGATGCAGTCCATATGAAAAGTCAGCCTGATGAAACCTGTTACAATTGGTGTGATGAAAAATAATAATTATTGGGTGTTTTTGTGGCTGTGTTTAATCTTGTGTTCATGGCCTATTTTTGCGGGTAGATACATTTCAATGCATGATGCCATTAAGATGTCGACTTTGATAGTTTTGGCTGAAGTGATAGAGGACGAAAACAATACACTACATATCAAAGTTAAAAAAATACTGAAAGGCAATGATTTAACTACAGGCCAGGTGGTTTCAATCACTCATCCACCAATGGTGTTCTCCGGATCTTATCTGGAATTGGGAAAAAACATTGTGGTGTTATTTGATGAAGGCTGGCAAGAAGTGGGTCGACGTTGGCCTGTTTTTAGATCGTATTCAGGTGAAGAGGCTGATCAAGTTGTATCACTCCTGAAATATGCGTTGATTAAGAATGAAAGAAAAAGGCTAAAAAAACTGATTGGGGCTTATGGTAAGGATAATTACACCATGAGTCAGTTATTATTGGACGAAATCAGTTCAATGCAAAATCCCCAAAACTTTGATTTATTTAACAGTGCATTCCTTAAAATTTCTGAGCCCACTGACTCAGAAGAACTTCTTGAAATAATGGCTGAAACCAGGGATTTGAGAAGCATTCCAATATTGATTGCTGCGCTGTCGTCGTCGCATTCTGATGTCAGATCAACCGCCGCTCATGAGTTGAGGTATGCTTTCGCAGGAGCAGCTGGTGTTGATGAGGCTTTTGAGCGTCATTTTGATGACCCTGATGTGCAATATCATGCCAAAGCCTATCTAAAAAAGAGGTATCAACACCCTAAGTACCGAGACGAACCTAACAGCAAGACCCCTTGGTTACAGTTCATAACATACCGAGATATGGGCAAAATATCTGAAGCTCTAGAGGTCTGTGTAGCTATCTTGAAATCTCATGAATGGAATTCATACACATCACCTATTTGTGCAGAGTTTACAGTCAAATTTTCAGAAGGTCAGTACGATGAAATAGTAATTAATCATTTTTTTAATACACTGCCCCCCTTGAATGAATTGACTACTCATGGCGTTAGGCGTTTGGCACAAATAGCATGGCAAGTTGAGACAAAAAATAAAACCATGCTGCCGCTGTTATTAGATTTACTGGCTTATAAAGATTATAACGTATTAATTTTTGCTTTAGCCACCATGAGTATTAATCAGTTGGATGCTGAAAGTAAGAAAGTAGCGGTTGAAAAAATATTCTCACTGGTCGATTCAACTGACTCCCTGAGCAGTATTAAACTGGCTTTGGGTATAGGCTTGCTTGGAGATAAAGAGCAACTAAAAAAAATCAAGCGCATGATTTATGAAAAAACTTACATGAGGTTTGCCATAGCTGATGAGTATGCGGATATTAAACAAGCTGCTGACCCAGCAACATGGCTTATCACTGAGTTGAGGAAAACTCATGTTGACAGTAAATACATTGAGTGGCTCATTATCCACTTGGATGTATTGAACGATGAACGCACTGAATTGGTTATGTATGAATTGTTACAGAAATATTCGCATTACGACTTACAAACGGCCATCCATGATGTTCTCAGCCAGCACTCAAATCTTAACTTGAAGATATTAGTAGAAACTTTGGAATCGGCTCAAATGCACGCTAAAACGACCCTTACCCGTCTGCTCATTCAGCATGGAGGGCAAAATAGTTTGGATCATATTCGTGCAATCATACGTGGCGATTTGAATGGTGATGTTTCACAAGCGCTCTCGGCAATCGGTCGAATGGGGGAGCTCGAAGACATCAAGTTATTGCAGCCATACTGTAATCATTGGCCAAAATCAGGTCAAAGGTACAATTGGCAGTATTGTGATGCTTTAGATTCAGTTCGTCGGGTCAACAACTATGACTTGAGTGGCCCGATTGTCAAAACAGCGAAGATGACACCTTTCGACTAACTCCAGTCGATCGTCAAAAACCACATCAATAAACAATCTGAGGTCTTTATTCTTATCAAACCTGATGTACTGAGCTTTGAGACTCTTTTGATACCCCGGCAGTCAGTGCAAACCGCATGGCTTCCTCAAATGACCAATCAACGGCTTTTACTTTATCCCGTTTAACTAAAATGGTGTAACCGCCAACCATGTAACTCATGGGCAAATAAACCGCCACCAATTCTTTATCACCGGTCTTTGAGCTGATGGCTGTTGGTAATTGCACGTTAGTGATCATGCCCACCAAATAACCCAGACCTGAAGCTTGCATGTTCACCAGTACCACTTGTTGGTCTTTGTTTTGGTTGTTATCAAACATACCCGCCAAGTCTTTGACTGCACTGTAGACAGTTTTCACCAGTGGAAACTTCATCAGGTTTTTTTCTACTTTATCGAAAATCCATTTGATGAAATTGAACTGAAATAATAATCCGACCACCAATAAAATGATGATGACTATCACCAAACCACTGCCTGGGAATAATAATGAGTCCAGCATCAATGGTTCCAATGCCTTGCGCCCCAAAGAATCGATCCATGTAACCAGGCTCCATATCACCCAGATGGTGACCAGCACGGGAAACACCACCAGTGAACCTTTCAGTAATGGTTTGAGAAACATTTTTTTCATGTCGATTGACTCCATTCTAAAGCGAATATCATGACACAAAGTGGCATTATTATCTAACCCCAATGGTCATGATATGATGGTCAATCAATGATTGTATGGACGGTGTATTTATGAGTTTGAAAACAGTCTGTTTTGCTTTGTTCTTGGTTTTTCACTCTTGTTGGGTCAGCGGTCAGGCTCAGGATGGTGTTAGTTTATTGGTGTTGGGTGTGGCACAAGATGCAGGCTACCCACAGTTGAACTGTTACAAACCACATTGTCAGGCTGGTTGGGATGATGCCAACAAACGCAAATTTGCCACTTCATTGGCACTGATAGACATGCAGTCAAAACAAAAATTCCTGTTTGAAGCCACCCCTGATATTCGTCAACAAATGTACCAATTGCATCAACAAGCACCGGATGGTATATTCGAATTCGCTGGGGTGTTTTTGACCCACGGCCACATGGGGCATTACACTGGACTGATGCACATGGGTCGTGAAGCAGCAGGTACCCAAAATGTACCTGTTTATGTGATGCCAAGGTTCAAAAACTATTTAGAGATGAATGGACCGTGGAGCCAATTGGTCAGTTTGAACAACATCAAACTCATGCCCCTGAAAAACAAACAGCCAGTCAAAATATCAGCCCAACTATCAATCACTCCATTTACAGTACCGCACCGCGATGAATTCACTGAAACCGTTGGCTATCAAATCAAAGGCCCTAACAAAACCGCCTTGTTTATTCCCGATATTGATAAATGGCAGAAGTGGGAGGAGGACATCATTGAGGCCATTGGCAAAGTAGATTTTGCCCTGTTGGATGCGACATTCTTCGCCAACGGTGAAATTCCCAACCGTGACATGACAGAAATACCGCATCCTTTTGTTGAGGAAAGTATGGCGCTGTTTAAAGACTTACCAACAGATGAAAAAAACAAAATCACCTTCATCCATTTTAATCACAGCAACCCATTGATTGATCAAGCAAGCTCAGCAGCAGGAACTGTTTCAAAAAATGGTTTTAGGGTGGCTTACCGCGGAATGCAATTAGACTTGTAAATGAGCCAGTAGCACATGCTAAAATGCGTCGCTTTTTTATCAATCAATGAGTCTATCAGTGGTCAACTCAAAACACGTTCAAATCATAGCGGCTGAAATCAACGCTCAAACCAAGCAAATCCAAAGTGCCATCGAATTATTAGATGGTGGTGACACCGTACCTTTTATTGCACGTTACCGAAAAGAAGTCACGGGTGGCTTGGATGACACCCAGCTGCGTCAATTGGAAGAGCGTTTGGGGTATTTACGTGAGTTGGACGATCGCCGTGAAACCATCATCAAGGCGATTGAAGAACAAGGGAAGTTAACTGATGCGTTGCAGCAGTCAATCATGGCAGCAGATACCAAGACCCGTTTGGAAGACTTGTACTTGCCATATAAAAAGAAGCGCCAAACCAAAGCACAAAAAGCCCGACTGGCAGGGCTGGAACCTTTGTTGGCAGCGATCATTGCGCAACCTGAGGCCGATGAATCGGTGTTGGCAGAACAGTATATAAATACCGAAAATGAAGATGAAACATTACAGGTGAAGGATGCTGCTGCAGCTTTGGATGGTGCGCGACAAATCGCCCTCGAAGACCTGTCTGAGGATGCCGACTTGATTCAGGAGTTACGCGAATGGTTGTGGCGTGATGGCGTGGTGATTGCCAAAGTCATGAGCGGTCAAGAGAATGAGCCCAAAGCGGCACGTTTTAAAGATTATTTTGAGTTTTCTGAAGCCATCAACAAGATCCCATCACACCGCATGTTGGCTTTGTTGAGGGGGCGCAACGAAGGTGTTTTGAGTATCAACATCGATCACCGCGATGTGTTGAGTGATGACTTGTTGATCCATCCAGCCATGGGTCGGTTAGTGCATCATACTGGCTGGGACATCGAACAATCACAATGGCTACATCGCACCACAGAATTGGCCTGGAAAGCCAAGTTGCAGCTGAAACTTAACCTACAGCTGTTATCGCACCTGCGGGAACAGTCTGATGAGGCAGCCATTCAAATTTTTAACCGCAACCTGAAAGATTTGTTATTAGCGGCGCCAGCCGGTGGAAAGGTGACTTTGGGCTTGGATCCTGGCTTCAGAACGGGCGTTAAAACCGTGGTCGTTGATGGCAACGGCAAATTATTAGAAAGTGCTGTGATATTTCCACACGCACCACAAAAACAGTGGGAGCAAGCGAAGCAAGTCTTGGTAACACTGTGCCAAAAACATGCGGTGAAATTAATCGCCATAGGCAATGGCACCGCTTCAAGAGAAACAGACCAATTGGCCGCTGAAATCATTAAGCAGAACAAAGACATCAAAGCGCAAAAAATCATGGTCTCAGAGGCAGGTGCCTCGGTTTACTCCGCCTCAGCAATGGCAGCCAAAGAGTTTCCAGACCTGGATGTGTCCTACCGTGGTGCCGTATCAATTGCCAGGCGCTTGCAAGATCCCTTGGCAGAATTGGTGAAGATCGATCCGAAAGCCATTGGTGTTGGTCAGTATCAGCATGATGTCAACCAGGCACAATTAAGCAAAGCGTTGGGAGATTGTGTCGAGGACTGTGTGAATAAAGTCGGTGTCGATGTCAACACGGCCTCAGCACCATTGCTCAAGTATGTGGCTGGTGTGTCAGAATCTGTGGCCCAAGAAATCGTTAAATACCGCGATGCCAACGGCAGCTTTAACAACCGCAAGCAATTGCTTAAAGTCAGTCGTTTGGGTGAAAAAATGTTTGAACAATGTGCAGGATTTTTACGCATACGTGGTGGTGACCAACCGTTGGACCAATCGGCGGTACATCCAGAAGCTTATCCATTGGTCGAAAATATGTTGGCGCACATGAACAATCAAATTGAACAGGTCATTGGCCAAACTGGTGCCCTAAGCCAGCTTAACCCCAATGATTTTGCCAACGATCAGTATGGTGTTGCTACCATCAAGGATGTCATTGAAGAATTGAAAAAGCCAGGCAGGGATCCGCGTGGTGAGTTCAAAACAGCCACTTTCGATGATCAAGTGCACGAAATCAAAGATTTGGCAGTAGGCATGAGATTAGAAGGTGTCGTCACCAATGTCACAGCATTCGGTGCTTTCGTTGATATTGGGGTGCATCAAGATGGTCTGGTACACATTTCTGAATTGGCTGACCAATATGTCAAAGACCCCGCTGATGTGGTCAAAGCTGGGCAAGTCATCAAAGTTCGCGTGCTTGAGGTTGATGTGCAGCGAAAAAGAATATCACTGAGTGCCAAGTCACCGGATGGTAAACAGAGCAAGCCATCCGCTACAAATAAGCCACATAAAAACCACAATAAAAAGCCCACGCAACACAGCCGCAATAAACCAGCACCTCAAGGTGCTTTTGCTGGGGCGCTGGCAGATGCTTTTAAGAAAGCCAAGAAATAGAGGTACAAATTCTCAATTGACCGCTGCTATTGATTTGCTTATGGTTAGGATTGGCTTTTGCTACAGTTTTTTTGATAAGTCATTTAATAAGGAGTATTTATGAGGTTATTTAAAGTTATTGCACAGTTGTTGTTGCTGAGTTTTTACACTCAAGTTCAAGCAGTGCATGTTTCTTATAAGGGTGCAGGAGAAGTTTTGATTTTCCCTTATTACACAGTTAACAATGAGTTGAATACTTTGTACTCAATTGTCAATACATCTGCTGATGCAAAAGCCATAAAGATTAATTTTTATGAAAGTCATAACGCTCGGGATGTGTTGTCATTCAATGTCTATTTGAGCGCTTTTGATGTTTGGACTGGGGCATTAGCGCCAATGAGTTCAACGGTTGCTGGATTCAACGGCGAGGACAGTGTGTGGCACTATACTGGTGACCAATCATGTGCACCTTACTTGCTGAGATCCGGGCAGGAGTTTTTGCCAAACGACTTTGTTGCAGACAACAACAATGAACTGTCGCGATTAAGGAGTGGTTTTTTTGTCGCAATCGAGATGGGTGTGTTAAGTGGTTTTGCGGAGGATTATGTCTCTCACGATAACAGTGGTATACCTTTCAACTGCACCGCTTTGGAGCAGGCATGGTCGGTTGATGCGGGAGACCCATGGAGTTTAAACACCACTGTTTTTCAGCCATCGGGTGGCTTGATAGGCAGTGCTCAAATCGTTGATGTGGCTGAAGGTGTCTCTTTCTCATATGATGCAACAGCCTTATCAAACTTTTCAGGTGATGAAATTTTCCATACCTCACCACATGACAACACACCTGATCTGAGCTATGCAATCAAAACCTCAGAGGTGTTACTGCCTGATGGTGATTTGGCTGAATCAACATGGGAGCACGGCTTTCAAGCGGTTTCCGCTGTATTGATGCAAAGTGAAATATACAATGACTATGCCTTAGATGGTTTTATCAATGGAAAAACTGAATGGGTGGTTACCATGCCAACCAAGTTTTTTCACACCAATCTGAACCAAGCAGACACCGAACCTTTCAGTTCACAGTGGAACGGGTCCACCTCTTGTGATTCGTTTAAAATAGACTTTTATGACAGAGAGCAACAGTTTGAGTTCCCAATCACAGGAATTCCAAGGCCGCCGACTATTGATTTGCCGCCAAACTTATGCTGGGCCAGTAATGTACTACGAATTCTTTTGCCTGCAGCAGATGTTGCAGTGTCGGGAATTTTGGGTGGAGAGACAATGGAAACACTCAGAGCACCTGCGGTTGCTGTTGCTACGGAATCTGGCTGGGCAAAAATAAAATTTGTGAATGAAAGTAACATGAACAGTAATGATTATCGGTTATTGGCAGTATCTGGTCCTTCTTACAAGGGGCTGCCAGTTACTGGATTTGCGGTACAAAAATTTACCAATGCAGGTGCGCGGCAGGGTTTGTTGGCGCAGTATGGCAGTCTTTTTATGCACAAGGGGCTGATAGAAGTTGAGGATTAAGCTGATTCATGGTTAATAGTGAATGTGCTTAAGCCTTGCTTTAATGTGCTTGGTTGGGGGCTGGTTAGTTTTGTCTAAGGCATGTCTCCGCCATGCAAAACCATTTTCTTCATTTTCCGCTAAACCCCAATCGCTGACTCATCAGCTCGGCAAATACCCAAGGATGTTCAAAGCTGAACCTGCAGCATCGGTTTTTTGCGAAAAAAGTCACAGTTTGCTTGATTAAGCAAAATATTTTTAAAAAATTTTAGTGTTGGCCTGATTTGGGGAGTATGATTCTTGCTGATTTATTTATATTACCAATCAGGGGAGACAACATGAAGAAATTTTTGCTATGCCTGACCTTAGTCAGTTCGGCGGTGTGTGCTGAGCGAGATGCGCGTTTGGATTTTGGTGCTGAAGTGTACCAAGAACTGCAGGCAGAAGGTCACATCACTCAGTTACAACTCAATCAGAAGCTGACTTACATTAAAAACATGCAAGTTCGTGAACAGATGGCATTGAGTCAAGAAGCACGTTCTAATGAGCTAAAAAGTGGTCCTGCTGGTACCGCTTCAATTTCTGGCAACATCAGTTTATCTGGTATCGGTCAGTTGGATGTTGGTGTGAGCTTGTGGGATTACCAAACCAGGAATAATGTAGGGTTTGTCTTTACCGATGCGGCTGGTGATTATACCTTCACTGGTTTGGCTGCTGGTGATTATTATGTCACCGTGTCAGATTATTATGATCAATACATCAATGTCATATGGTCAGCATTTGGTACCGAAGATTGCATCAGTTTCTGTCAACCAGACGGTGACAATGAAATAAATTTGGCGGCAGCCACTAATTTTGTCAATGTTGATTTGACTTTGACTGTAGGTGCCACCCTCTCTGGTAATGTGGCCGATGGTCTGAATCCGGTGGAAGGTACATATGTTTTGGTCAGAGATACCGACTATAATTATTCCGTAGGAGTACCCACCGATGCTTCAGGTAATTACACCGCCAATGGTTTGCCAGCAGGTGAATATTATGTTTTGGCTCAAGATGCCACAGACATTTACATTGACGCCATATGGTCCAACAGCGGAACAGAGGAATGCTTTAACTGCATACCTGATGTCGATAACGTCAATGTCTTGATGCCTGCTCAAAACTTAGGTGGAATCAATTTGACCCTCACCGTGGGAGCCACATTAAGTGGACAAATAGTTGATGCTGTTACCAATGCTGCCGTAGAGACACTGCGAGTAAACCTATACGACCCAGCAAATATCAACTTCAATGGTAATGTTTTCACTCAATTCGACGGCGCTGGAAATTACACCGTAACCGGCATTCCACAAGGCAGTTACAAGGTTTATTTAGATCCTGATTTTATCGAAGAAAACAGCTATATCCCAGAAATTTATAACGACATACAGTGTAATTTATGTTCTGTGGCCTTATTCAATGGCGCTGGTGCCGATGTGGTTTTAACCAACGGCGCAACGACTGCGGGCATTGATTTTCAACTTGATACAGGTGCCAGTATTTCAGGTGCTATTTTAGATGCAGGTAGTTTACCAAACACCCTCAGTGAGCGGGCATTGGTATACATTTTTGATGCATCCAATCGAGTGGTAGCAATCCGTTTCTTACTGGGTACTAATTATGACCCTACTTTCAACGGTTCCTACAGAATAGGTGGTTTACTGCCCGGTACTTATTTTGCTCAGGGTGGTGATTTGGGTACAGAGTTTTTCCAGCGAGAACTTTACAATAACATTCGCTGTCCATGGAGCGGCTGTGACCGCGGTGCTGGCGGCACGCCAATCAATTTAGGGCCGAATGAAAACAGGCTTTCAATAGACTTCCTGCTGGAACGTGGTGGCAAGATCAGTGGCACCGTCACAGATGCTGCCAGCGGTAACCCAATTGATACCTCCACTGAAACACATTACGTCCAATTTTATGATTCATCGGGCGCCGTGGCTGGTGGTGCGGCCATCAGACCTGACGGAACATACGTCTCACAACGAGCCTTACCACCGGGTACATACTCGGTCAGAACGGGCAGCATGTTCAATGGTGCCTTCATCGCGCCGTATGTGATGCAGAAATATGACCCAATGGGTAACATCGACTGTCCCGGTCTGACTTGTGATCTGACCTCTGGTAATGTCACTGTCACTGCCAACAATACCGAAACAGGCATAGATTTTGCTTTATCATCAGGTGAAAGTTTCAGCGGCACCATCACAGAGGTTGGTTCGGCGACAGTAATCCCTGATGTACATGTGTTGGTTTATGACAACAACGGTAACTTTGCCAACTGGGCGACTACAGATGCGGCCGGTAATTTTACTGTGGATGGACTTCCTGCCGGCACTTATTATGCCTTAACCAATAACGGTTCAAATCTGCCTTTCCTTGGTATCAGGGCTGCTGAAGTGGGTACTTGGGTTGATGTGTTATTTGATGGTTTGGCTTGTCCGGGATCAATTTGTGATGTGACCACAGGCACGCCAATTGTGTTGGGTGGTGCGCCGTTCACTCAAGCCGGCGTCCAAACCATTGAGTTCAATTTGGAAACAGGTGGCACCATCACTGGCCAAGTTAATACCTTTGGTAGTGACTTACCAGCCAGCTTTGCAGCAGTTAATGTGTTTGATTCTCAAGGCCAATTTTTTGGTAGTTACCAAGCTGACGAAAATGGTTTCTACCTCACGGCCGGCTTGCCTGATGGCACTTACTATTTGACCACCCAAAGTAATGGTGGCTTGGTTGATGTGAGCTACGGTAACCAATACTGTTTTGATGGTGCTTGTGATCCACTTCAATCAACACCTGTGGTCATCAGTAATGGACAGTCGCTGGTCGAGGTAGACTTTGAATTGCGATCTGATTATGTATTCAAGAACAGTTTAGAGTAAGACCATACACCAGGAAAAAAATGAAAAAGGGTCAGCGTTTTGCGACCCTTTTTTTTACTTATCAGGATTCAGTCCAAACTTCATCAACATCTACCAATGGCCATTGGTTGCTGATATCGCCCGTTTTCATGTCGTAGGTTTGAATGTCTTCGGTGGTTTTTATGATGAAGTAATCAGCTTCCATATCAAAGCCAATGATGTCCTCATATTCAATTTCTTTTTCAAGCGTGAAATTTTGGTCATTAATTTGATTGATGTGTTTGGTGCTGAATACCCACAATGGCGCATCGGTTGCATTGCCATGATGAACCAAGAATGTCAGGTTACCTGTGGCAATGGCTTTGCGATCGGATAAATCATGCGCATTGAAGTGGGTCACATCATTGGTTTTAGTGTTTATGACATAGAGCTTATCTTGGTCGTGGTTCAGGGTGAAGCCGGTGTTTGAGTATCGCGCAAAATAAATGCCATAACCATAATTTAAACCAACCCCTGCCAACGCCACTGAAGCCATGAACTGGCCAAATTTGACCCCAGGTCTACCCGTGCCTGATCGTTCAATCAACTCACCACTTTCAACATCAATCACAGCCACTTCAGATCCTGTGCCCTCTTTTAAGTAGAGCAATTTGCCACTGTCATTATAGCCATACATGATTGAGTCAAATGGTAGTTTGGTGACACTGTATACGGCTGGATTTTGTAATTGAACAGTGGCAATTTGGCCTTTGCCTTTTATCAGTGCTTGATTGAATTCTTCGTTAATGAACATTTTTTCAGGCCGCATTTTCATCTCATAAGTGCCAATGATTTCAGTTTGACTGCCGGTGACGCGACTCAAAAAAGTCTGCTTGCCGTCTTCTGAAGTGGTAACAACCATCAATTGACCACTGTCTTCTCCTACCGCAAAAACGGGTTCCGTTTTACCTTTGGCTGTGAAGTTGGTTTTTTCTTTTGTCACTAAGTTCAACGCTTGAATCCAATAGGATTTTTTTGGTGGTTTACCAGTGTATTTAGTTAAGTATAAATGGTCGTTGTTGATGGTGGCATATGCTCTGAACTTGCCCAAATTGCTGGTCATGACCACATTGAATTGGTCTAAACTGATGACAGTTAATTCATCTTTAGAGATATTGTTCACCAGCAGGTAGTTACCATCTGATGACAATTCAACGGTGTTTCTGTGCTTGCTGATTGGGATTTGTTTTGCAATGGAGCCTGATGTCACGTCAATGATGGTTATATTTTGCTCTTTTTTATAGCCAGTGTGGAGAATCAAAAATTGATTGTCAGCAGTCAAGTGCTTGAATTCTTGCATGCCAACATTGGGTACCAAATAACTGTTGATGGCATCTATTTTGACGCTTTTGATGTCATCCAAATCGGTTTTATTAACAATTTCTAATTGGCCGGTTTTTTTGTCTTCTTTACCATAAAAAAACATGTAATCGCTGAGTGGAAGGTTCAATTTCTCAGTGGCAAAACGATTGGTTGAGCGTAACTTAATTTTAGTCATAACTTCGCCGCTTTGGCTGTCTAGTTCGACCAATTCATTGTGGTATGTTTTTTTGTCTTTTTCATGATTCAAGGCAAAAAACCGGGTTGCCTCTGCAGTGCCAGTGATAACAAAAATAGATAAAAGAAGGATGTGTTTGAGTTTCATTGTATGCTCCATGTTTTTGGGGTTATTCCTTTGAAATGAGACTGATATTATCGGTATTCATGCAACTATTTCAACAAAATAATTAAAGTGTGGATGTATTTTAGGTGCTTAAAAGCCCCGAAAATTTGATTCGTGTTCAATTTTCAGATGAACTTGGCTGCCTGATTCAACGGGCGATGGATGAAATAGTTGAATGCTGTCTTTGTTGTTCAATACAGCTGTTAATACGTATTGTCCGCCTTGGTATACCGATTGGATGATGGTGGCATTGGGTGTGCCGGCTGGATGAATATGAATTTGTCTTTTTTGTACACCGATTTGAGCACAATCTTGTGTCTTAAAATCAGCTTGGTTATTTAAAACAAAACAACCCAGTGGCGTCTCAATTGAACCATCTTGCTTGATGTCGCCACTGATTAGATTCGCATGGTTAAGAAAACTGATGACATCGGGATGTGCAGGTTGGTCATAAAGTTCTTGAGGTTTCGCCCACTGTAACAGTTTTCCACCTAAAATCACTCCCATTTGGTCGGCCACAGCAAAGGCTTCATCCAGCGAGTGGGTGACCCACAAAGCAGTTGATTGATCGGCTTGGAGCATGCTTTTGACTTCATGCACCAACTCGCTTTGTAAACCAGTCTCGACACTTGAGAAAGGCTCATCCAATAAAATCAAGTTGGGTTTGGGGGCCATGGCCCGTGCCAAAGCTACACGCTGCTTCTGGCCGCCTGATAATTGATGTGGGTAGCGCGACTTAAAGGCTTGTAAGCGGCACAACTGCAATAGTTCATCGACCCTATGTTGCTGTTCAGATTGGCTCAGCTGGTGCAAGCCAAAAGCAATGTTTTGAGTGACACTTAAATGTGGAAACAAAGCCAAATCTTGAAACAGCATACCCACTTGTCGGTTTTGTGGCGCAATCGAGTGACTGTTATTGGCCACTAGTTTTGCAGCAATTCTGATTTCGCCGTTTTGGGGCTGTTCAAAACCTGCAATCAAGCGCAGCAGGGTGCTTTTGCCACAACCACTGGGGCCTAACAAACAGGCAATTTGTCCAGTTTCAATGTTCAAACTGATGTCATCCAGTACACTTTGGTGACCGTATGAGAAGGCTACTGAATTGAGGTTAAGCATGGTTGTCATGGGCAGCATTGATTCTTTGGTTCAACAATAACACAGGTATCAGTCCAACAGCAACGATACTCAGTGCGGGTATGGCAGCATCAGCCAGGCGTTCATCTGAGGCCAGTTCATAGGCCTTAACCGCCAAGGTATTAAAATTAAATGGTCGCAACACCAATGTGGCTGGTAACTCTTTCAATAAATCCACAAAAACCAATAACATTGCAGTCCATACACTGCTCTTTAACAGCGGCATGTGAATCTGTCTGAATGTTTGTGAGCTGTTTTTGCCAGTGAGCAAACTGGCTTCATCTAAATGTGGTCTGATACTCTGGTAAGCAGCATCAATGGGCTGAATGGCAACGGCTAAAAAGCGCATCACGTAGGCCGTTATCAATGCCAAGAAACCACCACTGAAAAAGAGCACTGGTGAGGCATTTGAGAACATTGACCTGATCGAGTTAAAGCCTTGATCCAGCCAGCCAAAAGCAATGGTCACACCCACCGCAATGACCAAGCCCGGGATGGCATAACCAAGACTCATGGCTTGGATTACTGCGCGATGGGAAGTACCGTGGTGAATTCTTTTCACATACATCAATACCAATGCCGCGCCGACTGTAATCAGCGCTGTGATTCCTGCCAGCCATAAAGTGTCGATGGTCACCGAGAGGAAATCATGGTACCAACTGGCAATTTGTGACTTGAATGCCATAACAACCAATAACGTGGCAGGCAAGACAAAACCGAGTACAACCACCAACATACACCAGCAACTGGCCAGCCACTTTTTGCAGCTTGAATTGATTGATCTCAGTTGTGTGGTGCCAGTGTTGTTGGCGGTATCGTATTTGGCCTGTCCGCGCCAAACTTTTTCTAACAGCATCACCAGGATGACCATGGTCAACAACAACATCGCAATTTGCGCCGCTCCTGAAAGTGACCCCAAACCAAACCATGTCTTGAGGATGCCGGTGGTCAATGTGTTGACGCCAAAATACTGAACTGTGCCGTAATCAGCCAATGTTTCCATCATGACCAATGCCAGGCCGCCGAATATAGCCGGTCTGGCCAATGGCAATGCCACCCGATAAAAAAAGCTGGTGGTGCTACCACCACTCAGTTGATGGACTTCAGACAGGGTTTTCGTTTGTTTTTGAAAGGCCGCTCTGGCCAACAGATAAACGTATGGATACAGCACCAAGGTCAAAACCACCACAGCCCCTGAAAATGATCGGATATTGGGAAAGTAATAGTCACTGAATGACCAGTCAAAATGACTGCGCAATGCAGTCTGTATAGGACCGGCCACATCCAACCACCAAGTGTAAGCGTAAGCAACAATATAGGCAGGCATCGCCATAGGTAGGATCAACAACCACTGAAAATAAGTCCGACCTGGGAAATCATGACTGGCAACCAGCCATGCGGTACTCACACCAATCAGTAAAGTACCCAGTGCAACCCAAGCCAATAACAACAATGATTGGGACAGGTAAGTGGGCAGGACTGTGGTTGTGAGGTGCTGCCAAATAGCCGCTTCAGAAACAAAAAGCTGCAACAGCAAAGCCATGAATGGCAGGCAAAAAAACAGGGCAATCAGCCACACCATTTTGTCAGCAGTGAAGAGTGGTTTTTTCAAGTTACTGTTTTGTCAGGAGTGATAACAATCAGGCCACATGGGCCATCATCAATCAAGGCCAGCCTGCACGATCCATGATTTTAACTGCTTCACTGTTTAATTCACCGAGTTTTGCTAAATTCAATGCATCTTTTTTGAATTGACCCCATTCAACCAACAAAGGATGGGCTTCAATGTTGTCCTTAACTGGATATTCGCCATTGACGTTGGCATACCAGCTTTGGGTTTCGTCCTGAGCCAGGAATTCCAACAACTGCTGTGCATGGTCTTTGTTTTTGGCGGCTTGAGTCACGGCGATGCCTGATACATTGACGTGAGTCCCACGGTCATTCTGGTTGGGCCAGAACACGCCTATTTGTTCAGCGGCGGCCACTTGTTCAGGATCATCAGATTGCAGCATGCCAAACAAGTAATAAGTATTGGCTATGGCCACATCGCATTGACCAGCAGCGATTGCTTTGATTTGGTCGCGATCTCCACCCACTGGTTTGCGCGCGAAATTTTTAACCAAGCCTTTGGCCCAGGACTCCACCGCTGCAGTGCCCATGCTGGCAACCATTGATGCCACCAATGACTGGTTATAAATGTTACCTGATGAACGGATACAAACCTTACCCAACCACTTATCTGTAGTCAATGAGGCATAGCTTTCTAATTCGCTGGGGTTAACTCGGTCCTTGGCGTACATGATAGGGCGAGCACGCAAGGACAAACCAAACCAGTGGTTTTCAGGGTCACGAAAAGCTGCTGGTATGGCATTTTGTAAGGATGGGCTGTCAATGGCTTGAGTCAAACCGAAAGACTTGGCACGATACAAACGACCGGCATCGACAGTAATGAGCACATCTGCCGGTGAGGCAGCACCTTCTGCTTTCAAACGTTCAATCAAGGCATCGTCTTTGCCGGTCACTAAATTCACTTTGATGCCGGTGGCCGCGGTGAATTTATCTAAAGCTGGCTTGATCAAAGCTTCTTTGCGTGAAGAGTATACGTTGACCTCTGGATCAGCGACTTGGGCACAACCAGTCAAGATCAGGCCAGCAGCCACAATAAATAATACCGATTTAAACAGGCGAAGTGATTGCATGAGGATATTGATTATAATAAAAGCGACCATTTTAATTGATAATGATTCTTGTTTGCAATGGTGTTGGGCTAAATAATACTAAGCAAAACGTTTCACTGCTGAATTGAAGGAATCATTGAAATTAAATCACTTCCAACTTAGCAAACTTCACCGCCAACACTTTCGGTCCAAAATCATTGAACTGCACCAATACTTGCAGGTAGTCGCCTTTGCCACTCATGTCGGTGATCACACCTTCGCCGAAGCTTTTGTGCTTGACGGTTTGACCCAGCTGGTAGGGTGAATCGTTGGCGCTTTGGGTTTGGGACTGATATGGGGTGTTGATCCCGGGACTGCTGCTGTAGGTGGTTGGGTGAATGTTGCCGCGCATTTGTTTGACCAAGTCTTTGGGTATTTCACGCAGGAATTGTGAGGGTTGGCAAGCGTTGATTTTGCCGCGCATGCGCCTTGATGTGGCATAGCTGAGGAACAGTTTTTGTTCGGCCCGAGTGATGCCAACATAGGCCAAGCGGCGTTCTTCTTGTAGTTTGTTGTGGTCTTCCATTGAATTCTGATGGGGAAACAAACCTTGCTCCATACCAACAATAAATACCACCGGAAACTCAAGACCTTTGGCTGAGTGTAAAGTCATTAATTGAACATGTGGCTCGTTGACTTTGGTGGTATCTCCAGCATCCAAGCTGACTTGGGCCAAAAAGGCGGCCAAGGGCGTTAATCCCAAGGCCAAGTCTTCATCGGTGACCTCGAACATTTCTGCAGCATTGATCAGTTCGTCTAAGTTTTCCAGACGTGTTTGGGCTTTTTCCGGTGGTTCTTTGAGGTAGTGGTCTTTCAGTGCCGTGCGCTCAATGATGTCACTGAATAAATTAGCCAGGTTTTGCTCGTTATCTTCACCAGTAAAACTGTTGTCTTCCAGTTCATCAATCAGGTTGTTGAACGCTGCCAGCGAGGTTGCTGCTCGGTTGCTGAGTTTACCAGCTTCCAGTAGTTTTTTACCCGATTGCCACAGACTACTTTGTTCCATTTGTGCGTAGTTGCGAATCAAGTTGATGGTTTTTAAACCCATGCCGCGGGTCGGGGTGTTGATGACCCGTTCGAAACCGATGTCATCATGGCGGTTATTGACCAAACGGGCATAGGCCAGCACGTCTTTGATCTCCAATCGTTCAAAGAAGCGCAAGCCACCGTATATCTGATAAGGGATGCTGCGCTTGAGTAGTGCTTCCTCCAGCAAGCGTGATTGGGCGTTGGAACGATACAAGATGGCGATGTCATCGGCACGGGTGGCCTCAGCCAATAACCCTTCAATGGTTTCGCCGACAAAAAAAGCCTCATCAAATTCCGAATGCGAGCCATAAACGGCCACCAAGTCACCTTTTTCTTGCGCTGACCAAAGGTTTTTACCCAAGCGTTTTTTGTTATTGGCAATCACACCATTGGCCGCATCCAGGATATTTTGCGTAGAGCGGTAATTCTGTTCCAGTTTATACATGGCGGTGTTGGCGTATAAGTTTTGGAAGTCCAGTATGTGATCTACTTTGGCACCACGCCAAGCATAAATAGACTGATCATCATCACCCACCACCAGTACTTTGTTGTTTTTACCGGCCAACAATTGAATGAATGCAGATTGAATGGCATTGGTATCTTGGAACTCGTCAACTAATATGTGTGAAAAGCGCTGGCGGTATTTACTCAAAACCTCATCATTATTCAATAACAGCTCATGGGCTCGAAGCAGCATCTCAGAAAAGTCCACCAAGCCAGCACGTTGACAGTGGTCATCATAATGGCCAAAAACTTTGATCAGTGTTTGGTTGTTGAAATCACCATAATCATCAACTTCATGGGCCCGCAAGCCATCATTTTTCTTGTCATTAATAAATGCTTGAACTGTTCTCGGTGGCCACTGTTTTTCATCCAACTCTAAATCAGCCAGACAGCGACGAATCAAGCGGTACTGATCATCAGAATCGAGGATTTGAAAGTTTTTCGGTAAACCGGCTGCTTCGGTATTGATTTGTAGCAGTTTCAAAGCAATGCCATGGAAGGTGCCAATCCACATGTCACGAATTTCACGTTTCAACATAAAGGCGATGCGGTTGCGCATTTCTGCCGCAGCTTTGTTGGTGAAGGTTACCGCCAGGATGCTGTAAGGTGAAACAAACTCTGCTGAAATCAACCAAGCAATGCGATGCACCAAGACCCGTGTTTTACCGCTGCCAGCACCGGCCAAAACCAGCGCATGTTGGGCGTCGGTGGTAACTGCCTCAGCCTGGTTTTCATTGAGGTTTTTTAATATGTCATCGGTGTTAAGTGTCATGTCAGCCAATCCGAATTGGTGATAAATTCAACCGTGTTTTTTTGGTATTCGTTACCGCGCTTGCTTGCAATTTCTTGTTCAATTGCTGCCAGCCCTTGTGGCGTGATGGGGTAATAAATCAAACATTGGTTATCGTCCAATGGCAAGCTGACAGCCACCACTCCTGCTTGAGGATCCTCAAAATAAATGACTTGGTTGGGCATCTCAGGCGTGGCTTCAATCGGATGTTGCCAGAAAGTTTGTTTGATGCGCTGTTTTTCGAAACTGCCAAGGCACACTTTATCACCATCAATCGGCCAGTTTTCGGCTTTGAATGCTTTGATCTCAAGGCCATGGACTGCAAAAGCACCCAAGGACAAGCGTTGGGCCATCAGCCAGTTGATGTAGTCAGTTGTGCTACTGGCTGCGAAGTACTGTTTGAATTGTGCCCATGAAAAATAGGGCGTGAACAACAGGTGGTCAACTAAATAAAAGTGATTGTGGGTCTGTGTAACCAGTGCTTTTTTGGGTGCATCATTGACCAAAGCTGCCTCTATCAGTTCCCATAAATGGCTCAAACCTAGTTGCTCAAAATGATTGTGCATCATCGCTATCAAGTCCAAATATGTCATGTAGTTGGCATGGTTGATGGTGCTGTCTATCAGGCCATTGAGCAGCTCATAGGTGGGTGGTGGTAGCATGCCTTTGTGCATCAGATCACCCTCAAAACGGGTGGCCAAATCAGCATCGTTGGTGAACAAACAAAATGGCAAGTGTATCAAGTTTTGTTGGCTTGGGTTCGGTTGTAAGCCGGCTGGCATCAATCCGTCATTGGCACCGATTGAGAGTACCTGGTCGGTATTTAATTGGCCTTGAAAAGCGGCTGAGGCATACTGCTCTGTGGCGTTTTGAATGGGAAATTTGGGTTGTAATAATTGTTCAGTGGCATAAGTTGCACCACACACCACCAATGCTGATTGGCTGCTGATTTGCAGCACAGCGTTGAGGTCTTTTGCCACCAGTGCTGTGATCTCGCTGGCAGTTTGTTTATCAAAAATGGGTTGGACAGGCGATTGGCATTCCAGTGTAATCATGCCATCGCATTGGTATTTATATTCCATGAATCAGTTGTTTTCCTCTGTGAACCAAGGGGTCAAAATTTGTGAAAGTTCAGTACGGCCGGTTTTGCGTAATGCGGAAAAAACTTGGCAAGTGGTTGACTCACTGAAACGGGCAATTTCTCTGGTGACTTTCATCAGTGTCTTTTTAATTTCACTGTTGTTGAGTTTATCTGCTTTGTTCAATAGAACATGTGAATGTAAGCCAGAATTATGGGCCCATGAAATCATCTGTTCATCAAACTCTTTCATTGGATGGCGAATGTCCATGATGATAACCACGCCAATAAGGCAGTCGCGATTAATCAGGTAATTTTCAATTTCTTTGTCCCAATGTTTGCGCATCTTCAGTGGCACTTTGGCGTAGCCATAGCCGGGCAAGTCAACCAAGCGCATGTTTGGCTTGAACTCGAAACAGTTGAACAACTGCGTCCGACCTGGTGTTTTCGATACTTTGGCCAAACCACGGTGGTTGGTCAATGCATTGATGGTGGTTGATTTACCCGAGTTGGATCGACCGGCAAATGCAATTTCCATGCCTTCATCATCCGGTAATTGGTTGATTTTATAAGCACTGGTGAGGTACTTACAATCTGAAAACAAATTAGACATAAAACAGTTGTTTCAAAAAACGTCTATTTTAAATGAGATACAGTCAATATGATATGGTTTGCTGGGTGAAGTGAAATAAAACGAGCGGGTCTTGACCTGTTTGAGGGTGCAGCCTGGTAGCATTGTCTTGTTAACTAGACTTTCCATGAAAAATTGTAGGTGATAAAAGTTTACTAATGATTGGAATTATTAAAAGCTTTGATCAGTTGAAAAATTCAAGCCAGACAAGGCATTTCCTTGTATAATAGCGCGTTTTTAAAGATACAGAACCACCAGGGGTTTATATGCTACATATCACTAAAAAATTATTGTTTTCAGCTTTGATATTGATCAGTGCTAACGTTTTTGCCGCAGGCGATGCCGAGAAAGGTCAGTCCCTGTCGGTCACATGTGCTGCATGTCATGGCACAGACGGCAACAGCGTCAATCCAGTTTGGCCCAGTATTGCAGGCCAACACGAATCATACTTGGTGCGTCACTTAACTTTCTTTCGCGATGGTTTGCGTGAAAACGCGATGATGGCCCCTATGGCTGCCGGCTTGTCAGATCAAGACATCTTAGATTTATCAGCCTATTACAGCGAACAAAAAATGACCCTCAAAGCCGCCAACCCAGAGCTGGTTGAATTGGGCAGAAAAATATACCAAGGTGGTGATAAAGAACGCAATATTCCGGCTTGTATGTCTTGTCACGGTCCCACTGGACACGGTATCCCACTCACTGGTTACCCATCATTGGCAAACCAGCATGCGGCCTACACAGCATTGCAACTGCGTGCATACAAAGCAGGTCAGGAAATGGGCGGAGCTGATGATGTCAATGGCAAGGTGATGGCGGGCGTTGCACGTTATATGACCGAAGATGAAATTGATGCCGTTTCCAGTTATATCCAAGGATTGAAAGCATCAGAATAAATACAGTAATTAAACTGAAACTTTTATCACTGAAGTCAGTCAAACACTAAAAATTTACGAGGATTAAAAATGAAGAAATTGACCCTACTATTGTCAGTCATGTTGTTTTGGGGCTGCTCACAAGCCAGCGACCAAGAAGCAGCAAAGTCAGCAGTTAAAGCCCAATCAGATGCGATTCAAGCTGAAGCCAAAGAAGAAATTGCTAAAACCATTGATCAAGCCAAAGCAACGGCTGAGGAAAAAGTCATGGATGAGGCAAAATCAGCCATGGCAAAAGTGGTTGAACAACCCAAATCAAACTTCCAAGCAGGTATTCACTACCGCGTCATCAACCCAGCTTATAACACGGGCGCTGAAGATGAAGTCATTGTTTATGAATTCTTTGGTTACACCTGTCCACATTGTGCCTCATTTGAACCATTCATGAAAAAGCTACAAGCTGAATTGCCAGAGAACAGCAAATTAGTTCGTGTGCCTGTGGTGTTTGGTCGACAGTGGGAACCATTTGCCCAAGCTTATTACACTTTCGAGGCAATGGATATCGTAGATAAAGCCCATGAGCCTATGTTCGAGGCGATTCACCAACACCGCAAGCAGTTCCGATCAATCGAAGATATTGCTGCTTGGGCAGCCAGCTCATTCGGTGTTGATGAAGACAAGTTTTTATCTACCGCCAAATCCTTTATGGTTGATGGTCAAGTGCGTAAGGGCATGCAAATGGTTAAAGCCATGGGCGTTAATTCAACACCTACTTTGGTCACCAACGGTAAATTCGTACCCAATAATAAAGCACTGAGAACCCGCAACGACGTGTTGGAAGTGACCAAACAATTGGTTAATGAAGAATTGGCTGCTATGGAATAAACCTCACCGCAGGTATATTCTCAATAGAGCATCAAAAACCGGCCATTGGTCGGTTTTTTTGTGGTCAATGTTTTAAATTGAAACAAATCAACCCCTCAATCTTATGGTGGTAACACTGTCATTAAGTTTTTATATTTGCTTGAGTGTGCTCAGTGCATATATTTTGATTGTATGGTCTCAATTGCTTGCTGTGACAAATTGTCACATGCCAACTTTGAATGCTTCAAGTATACTAAAAGCCCATGCAACCACTTGCAATGACGGACTGATTCAATGAATAAGCTTTTTATCTATCGCTTAACCTTGATTGTGGCACAGTTGTGTTTACTCTTGGTTAATCATATCTGGTCATTTTGGGCCGATATGGGTTGGCAGGTTTGGGTGTTGTGTGGCAGTTATTTGGTGTTGACTTTGGTCTTGCAAATAGCGACTGCCAAATACCACCAAAACCGATATATGCTTATGGTTGATTTGCTGCATTGGAGCGGTTTTTTCTATTTCTTGGGTGGTGTTACCAACCCCTTGATTTGGTGCTTGTTGATACCATCGGTACTCAGTGCCTTGAGCCAAAGTGTGAAATTCACCTGGTTAATCAGTTTGCTGGCTAATTTAGCCTATGGTTTGTTATGGTGGTTGGGTGCTGATTCAATGGATGTTGTTTTTGGTGGTGCGCATGGCGAGCATATTCATGGCAACATGATGCAACAACACATCACCGGTATGTGGTTGGGTTTTATCGCAGTTTCTGTTTTATTGACTTGGGTAACCACCACCTTGATGCAGCGTTTGAATGCCAAAAACCAAACGCTTTTGGATTATGAAAAACAACGTCAAGCTGATGAGAACATCATTAAAATGGCAACCTTAGCCACCAGTATGGCGCATGAGCTAGGTACACCTCTGGCCAGTATCAAGCTATTGGTTAATGAACTGAGGCTAAGTGTGGATAACCAACAGCAGAGGACAGATTTAAAGGTTTTGGACTCCCAAGTCGATCGCTGCAAAAAAGTGTTGGAAGAATTAACAGCTGTAACATCCAAAGGCAGCAGCGATGATTTACAAGTGGTTGCTGTTGATGCTTTCGTTGAACAGCTGATCCAGTCATTGGGTGCTGTTAACTGTGCCTTCAAGGTGATTAATCATGAGCACAAAAAGACAGCCATAGAAGCCGATGCGCTGCTACAGATGGCTTGTATGAACATACTGAATAATTCAATCACAGCCGGTGCTCAACAGGTCACAATCACCATCAGTGAAACTGGTAAACAGGCGCTTTTGAGCATCAAGGATGATGGCATGGGTGAAAATCACCATAATCAAGATGGCTTGGGCATTGGTTTGAAGCTTTCACGCCGAATCGTGGTATCGATGGGCGGTAGCCTTGATATCATGCGAGATGAATCAGGTGCATTGGTAACCATTAAAATTCCTATTTGGCTGAGCTTATGAGTGAAGTTGGGACAAAAAACATATTGATCATCGATGATGATGAAGTGTTGCGTTATTCGCTGGCACGGGCCTTAGGCCGTTTTGGATTTAAGCTGTTTGAGGCTGATTCCATTGATGCCACTAAAAGCATCATCAACCAACAACCGATTGATTGGGTGGTATTGGATTTGCGCTTAGGTGCTGAATCAGGTTTGGTCTTGGCGCAATGGTTGTTGCATGAAAAACCCGAATTGAAAATCGTTATGATTACCGGTTATGCGGCGGTCAGCACGGCGGTTGAGGCCATTAAAATTGGCGTCACAAATTATTTAATTAAACCGGTTAATGTGGAAGAAATCATCCAAGCCTTTGTTGACCAGCCTGAATCAGTCGATCACCCTATCAACGCACAACCCTTATCACCTAAAAGGTTGGAGTGGGAACACATCCAAAAAGTGCTGCTGCAACATGATGGCAACATCAGCCAAGCTGCCAGGGCACTCAAAATGCATCGACGCACGCTGCAAAGGAAGCTTCAGAAAAAGCCAGTCAAGGAGTGAGTTGCTGCTGCGGCCTTAACCACACCGTTCAATGGTTGATATTTCTTTGGATTGAATTGATGTGCTCAAGGCTGGATAAGCGACTCATGATTTCACTGAGGTGATCAAAATCATCAACTTGGATGGTGATGTTGATGTTAACCAAACCGGCTTCATCATCAGGCTCAGCGTTCAATGCCATGATGTCTGATTTCAGCTGCGCCAGTAATGCACTGATGTCGCGAATCAACTGCTTGCGGTTGTTGGCAATGATCAGTAATGCGGTGACGGTTTTCTCAGATTCATCATCATTCCATTTGACGTTAACCAAGCGGCTGGGCTGCTCAGAAATCATGTGCAAATAATTTTCACAGTTGGCGCGGTGAACAGTGATGCCACGAGTTAAAGTAATGTAACCGCCGATGGCATCGCCTTGTACCGGCTCACAACAACTGGCCAGTGTGGTCTTCAGGTCATTGACACCTTCAACAATCAGAGTGCTGGACGACGTTTTGGTTTTGACTTTCTTGGTAACGGGTTTGTGCTTAAAGCGCTTGACTGGGTTGAGCTGTGCATCGGCGCGCCGCAAAACCTGATTAACGGTGATGTCACCGGTTGCGATCATGGCATATAGTTTATCGGTATGTTGTAGGTTGAATGAGTCCAGTAGTTTTTGCAAATCGGTATTTTCCAGAGCGTATTTATTTAATTCATTTTCAAGCAGTTCTTTGCCCAGTTGTAGGTTTTTATCAAAGTCATTCTCTCTGAACCAATGACGCACTTTGGCTCGCGCTCGCGCACTTTGTAAGTAACCAGACTGTTCATGCAGCCAGTCTCTGGATGGCTTGGCGTATTTGGCGGTGAGGATTTCAATTTGATCACCGGTATTCAGGCTCCTGGTCAAAGGTACAATCGACCCATTGACTTTGGCGCCGCGGCAGCGGTGCCCCACCTCAGTATGTACTTGGTAAGCAAAATCCACAGGCGTTGAGCCAAAAGGTAAATCGACCACGTCACCGCTGGGGGTGAATACGTATATTCGCTCTTCCTGCGTGTCTGATTGAAAGGCGTCCAATAAATCATCGGCACTGCTGTTCTCTGACAGCAGTTGGCGCATCCAGTTGACTTTGTTGTCGTAGCTTTGGTCTTGTTTTGAACCATCCTTATAGCGCCAATGAGCGGCCACGCCGAGTTCTGCATGCTCATGCATTTCATGGGTCCGAATCTGAACTTCCAGCGTTTTCCCATCAACCACCACCACCGTATGTAAAGACTGGTAATTATTGCCTTTGGGTTGGGCGATGTAATCATCGAATTCTTTGGGGATGTGCGACCAAGTGGCATGCACAATGCCCAAAGTAGCATAACAATCAGCCACGGTGTCAACCAACACTCGAATGGCACGGATATCAAACAGACCCTCAAACTCTAAATTTTTCTGCTGCATCTTTTTATAAATACTGTAGATGTGTTTCGGTCTGCCAGCAATATCCGCAGTGACGTTGTTTTTTGCCAACTCCTTGGTTAATAAGCTGGAACAAGCGCTAATGAATTGTTCCCGGTCATTGCGTTTTTCAGCTAATTTTTTGGCTATCGATTTGTATTGGTCGGCATGTAAGAATCGAAAGGACAGATCTTCAAGTTCCCATTTGATCTGCCAAACACCCAAACGATTGGCCAAGGCAGCGTGGTAGGTCATGGTAGATGTGGCTAATTGTTGTTGCAACGTTTCATCAAAGTCAACCGCAGCGCGCATCAATACCAATTGTTCAGCCAATAAAATCAACACCAATCGCACGTCATTAATCATGGCAAACAGTAAACGCCGCAAACCTTCTGCGTTGTTTGACTTAGGTTTTAATAACCAATCTGCATGATGTATTTTAATCAAGTCCTCTAATGTAGTGAGCTGCTTATCGGTCGCTGAATCACGCAATGAATCCAATTCAATTTGATCATTGCGAATGCCACAGAACCATTGATAAACTTGAATGATTTCATTATCAGCGTGCAGTTTTCTTAATACATCAGTGGTTTTGCTTTGGTGCGCCTCAGAGCAGTGATTATCATCTAACCACAAGTCTTCGTGTGCTTTTGTTTTCTGTTTGGTCAAGTGAATATGAAAGTTTGATTGCTGGGTGATATTATCATGTTTTGTGTTAATTTTATTTGATTGAAAGCTTAAAAATGACTCTTGGAGCAGGTATTGACAGCACCACAACTGGTTCAATTAGTTGTTTGCTCTGGATGACCGGAAATAGTTTTGAGTTGGTCTGTAAGCCGGGTTCTGTTCGTATAAATACGTGGCAATCATTCATCTGGGTCTGACATTGCTGCCAGCCTCAAGCAATCTACCCGGAAACAGTGTGGGCACACACCTATAGTTTCCCTATTTGATCTTGCTCCAGGTGGGGTTTACCATGCCGCCTTTGTTACCAAAGTCGCGGTGCGCTCTTACCGCACCATTTCACCCTTACCATCAAAGATGGCGGTATCTTTTCTGCTGCACTGGCCGTAGACTCGCGCCTCCCGGACGTTATCCGGCACCTTGCCCTGTTGGAGCCCGGACTTTCCTCGAGTTGAAATATATCAACCCGCGATTGCCCGACCAACTCAAGTGCGTATTATTGAGTCGATCGAGCAGAAAAACAACCTTTATTCAGTTTTGTTCTTCACGTGTTTCTCCAGCCACTGGTGCTGTTCCCAAATCACGTGCAAGATAGATTCTTTGGCGCGGTAACCGTGTGATTCTTTTGGCAACATAACCATTCTGGCTTTCGCTCCCAAGCCTTTCAGGGCATTGAAATAGCGTTCTGTTTGTAGCGGGTAGGTGCCCGAGTTGTTATCGGCTTCGCCGTGAATCAACAACAGCGGTTGATTCATCTTATCGGCATGCATGAATGGAGACATGTTGTAGTATACCTCTGGCGCCTCCCAGTAACTTCTTTCCTCTGCTTGGAAGCCAAAAGGTGTCAATGTACGGTTGTAGGCGCCGCTTCTGGCAATGCCTGCTGCATAGTCATCGGAGTGACTCAGTAGGTTCGCAGTCATAAAGGCACCGTAGGAGTGACCGGCAACCGCGACACGATCACGATCAATGTAGCCCAGCTCATCCAAGGCATCTATAGCGGCACGGCCGTTGGCCACTAATTGGTCCCTGAAGCTGTCATTGGGTTCATTATCACCTTCACCGACGATAGGGAATGAAGCATCGTCTAGGATGGCGTAACCTTGAGTGACCCAATAAATCATTGAACCATAGTAGGGGAAGGTAAATTCATTCGGGTTGTTGGTGTTTTGGGAGGCGCTGTTTTTGTCTTTGAATTCAGTTGGGTAGGCCCACATGATAAGCGGTAAATCAGGTTTTGATTCAAAATCGTAATCGGCCGGTAAATACAAAGTACCTGATAACTCAAGACCGTCAGCGCGTGGGTATTTGATGACCTCTTTGTGGATGTCCTTGATAGATTCGAAAGGGTTCTTAAAATCAGTAACTTGAGTCAGTGTGTCGTTGTTAAAATTGCGGATGAAATAATTGGGGTATTCAGTGGGTGATTCAATTCTGACCAATACTTCCCCATTACCCAAATCGATGGCATCATTGAGTTCTTCAATCTTATCGGTGTATTTTGATTGATACAGGCGGTTGGTTTGTTGGGTTTTGAAATCGTACTGGTCAATGAAGGGAAACTGTCCTGCTTCCGTGTAACCATCGCCCATCAGGTAAGCTTGCCCATCCTCAATCAGCAAAATGTCCTCGCCAAACTCATTTTTGGTGGTGACATAATTGCCGGGATCACCGTAAACGTCTTGGTAATTTCGTGCACTCAACTCCACTGGCGATTGATCTAAATTTGAGGGGTCAAATAAACTGGTTCTGATTTGTCTGGTATTCCACCAATAATCATAAAATAATGCGGTGTTTTCATTGCCCCATTGCACCAAATAAAAACGATCTTTGGTTTTGAACAGTGACTCAGGTTGTCCATCAAAGGGCGCTTTTACCTGAAAGACTTCATCGCGAAAATCCACTTGGTTTTCAGGGTCACCACCATCCAGTGCCTCAGCCCAAACCATGGTGGCACCTTCATCAGCACGCCACTGGAGGTTGCGTTTACCCATTCTGGTAGACATGAAGCCTTTGGGTATTTCTTCAATCAAGGGTACTTGGTTAAATGCACTGACTAAGTTGCCGTTGTTTTTATAGATGTCAGTTTGTTGTGGAAAGCGGCGGTAAGGCACAATGTATGAGAAAGGGCGCTTCACTTGTGTCACAGCTACATATTTACCATTAGGTGAAAAGTCGATGCTGGTATACATGGCACTGGGCAGCCAAGCTTTCATTTTACCTTTGAGTGTCACTTCCATCAGTTCAGCATGTGCCAATTGTTCGAAGTTGTATTCATCGTTGGTGTTTTTCAACAGGTCTTGATAGGTGCGGTTTTGTGCTTTGGAGCCATCGCTGGTTGAGATGGTGGGGCCGGTTGGTACCGCATTATCTGGATCGATTAAATCTTTGCGATTCTTGGGCAGGACTTTTACCAACAGCGAATTATCATTTTTAAACCACCTGGCCACAGAGCCCATGTTGGCGTTCAAGATGGCATCTGTCAGGCGTTTGGCTTGTAGTTTCTTTAAATCTACGTACCACAATTCAACACCTTTTTCAGAGGTGTTGGTGAACGAAACTTTGCTTTCATCATGTGACCAACGCAGGTTTGCCATTCTGGGTTTTTCGGGCAGTCCCTTGATGCTTTGAATCTTTTTTGAGCTGATGTTCAGGTATTCGATGTTATTGTAGTAAGTGGTTCTGGAACCAATGTTAGTCACTGGGTTGATGCGTAATCCAGCCAGCCTCAATTCTTTTTCTGATAATTCATCGATTGATTTGTAAAAATCGCGGTAGACCAACAGCATATTTTCTTTTTTGGAATCGGCCAAGACACTGGGAGCCAGTTCGACATCGACCAACTTTAATATTTCTTGAGGAGGTGTTTGGTAGGAAATGGCTTCTTGCGCTGTGGCAGTAACAGCACAAGCCAACAATAACAGGGTGTTTAACAGGGCTTTCATCATGGCATCTCGATTATAAAAAGTACGTTATTGTAACAATACGAGACCTCAATAAAAGGGGGATTTAGTCATGTTTTTTTTTAAACAAAGATGTTGGATTCAGATTATTTCAGGTCTTTTCAGAACCGCCAAGGGTACTGTGACTTTAATATGGCTGGCATTGCATTTAAAAAAACAAGGAGAATCGATATGAAAACCCTGTACCTCATTTTGTTGATTTTGGTAAAGCCACTCTCAGCTTCCGAATTGACCATTCCAAATGTCTTCAGTCCCAACACGCCTGCCAGAGCTGGTGAAGTGAATGACAATTTTGTGGCCATTGACATTGCCGTCGATGATAACCACAGTCGCTTACTGGCCTTAGAGGCGCTGGTTGCAACTATGCAGTCACAAATCACAGCCCTGCAAACCCAAAATGCCCAACAACAAGTAACCATCAACGCACTTAGAAACAATTCCGTTTTGGCGCTGGATGGCCTACTGAAATTAGGTAGTTACGATGGCTATGACACGGCTATTTTTGAAGGGGTCAATGTGCAAGTTCTGAATGGTGAGGACTTGAGTGCCAACGACACCGTAATCAATGGTCTGGGTAATGTCATCATAGGGTATAACTGGAATAATGCAGTGCTGCCAGGTGCCTTTTGTTCGAACGGACAATACAACAGCCAAAGTGATTGTCAAAACAATGGTCATGTGTGGGACGATCACCAGCACACTGGTTCTCACAATTTGGTTATGGGTACAGGCAATTCTTATGTCTCAGGTGGTGCCATTGTGGCTGGTAAATTTAATATCTCAAACAGCAATTATGGCAGTGTTTTAGGTGGTTCAATCAACCGAGTGAAAGGTGCCGATTCGGTGATTGTTGGGGGTTCACAAAATACAATATCCAGTGACGATGCGGTGATATTGGGTGGTAAGGACAATGCCGTTGACGGAAATCATGCAATCATTGTTGGGGGTGAAGACAATGTGGTTGCAGGCAATTACGCCAGTATACTGGGTGGTGACACCAACTCAGCCACAGGCAACCATGCCAGCATTGCTGGTGGTTATCAAAATGCTGCCACAGCCAGTCGCACCAGTGTCACTGGTGGCAGGCAGAATCAAGCAACACAAGCGTATGGCAGTGTTCACGGCGGCATAGGGAATACCGCCAGTGGCAATTACAGTGTGGTATCTGGCGGTGCTGACAATGTTGCTTTTGGCCAATATGCCATGATCAGTGGCGGTTGGGAAAACACCGCTCAAGGCGAATTCAGTGCCATATTGGGTGGCCAAGAAAACACCACCAATGGCAGCTTGTCAGTCGTCACCGGCGGCTTCATTAATTTAACCGGCGTTGCGGCGACCTGGTCTTCAGTCACCGGTGGTCGCTCTAACCAAGCCTTAGGGGTCGAGTCGACCGTCAGTGGGGGCTTCAATCGTGATGCTTTTGGTGGTGCTGATTGGGTGGCTGGAAGTTTGCTTGAGGATCAATGAACTGGAGCCTATGATGAAGTTGAAAATGGTATTAATAATGTTGATTTTCAGTGGTTGTTTAAGGGCCAATGATTTGGTATTCAAAAGCGGCTTTGAAAACAGCTTTTTAATTGGTGGACAAGTGGTCGGTTTGACCTCTGACGCTCTGGTGCTGGAGTTATTCAGTGATTCTGGCTATGAAGAAATCACTTTGAGTGCTGCTGGGGCTTTCTATTTCGAATGTGCCGTGAACGTTGGTGCGGCATGGCGTGTTGTATTGAAAAATTTACCTGACCAGCCACAACAACAAACCTGCTTTTTGACCAATCATTCAGGGAATTCGCTGCCGGTAGGCGGGGTGGATGATGTCAACATCATCTGCCAAAATGAAGCTTGGGACTGGGATGTGATGAATTGGGGTCAAGGTGGTTGGAATTAGTGGCACTGGTAGGCTAAATATTTCCAGCAAAATCATGACAGACATGGTGTAAATTCTGGCTGGTCAAGTATAATGCAGGGTTTGTTAATTCCTTGATTTCGACATGGACAATAACCACGAATTTCTCACATTTCAGGATTTAATCCTTAAGCTCCAAGAGTTTTGGGCTGCGCACGGTTGTGTGATCATCCAACCGTTGGATTTAGAAGTGGGTGCCGGTACTTTTCATCCCGCCACATTCTTGCGTTCGATTGGGCCTGAACCTTGGAACAGTGCTTACGTTCAGCCTTGTCGTCGACCGACCGACGGTCGTTACGGTGAAAACCCCAATCGCTTACAACATTACTACCAATTCCAAGTGGTACTGAAACCCTCGCCGAAAGACATTCAGGAGTTGTATTTGAAATCACTGGCAGCCATAGGTGTGGATACTTTAGAACATGACATCAGGTTTCTTGAAGATAACTGGGAGTCACCGACCCTTGGTGCTTGGGGTTTGGGCTGGGAAGTTTGGCTCAATGGCATGGAAGTGACGCAATTCACCTACTTTCAACAAGTGGGCGGCTTGGAGTGTAAACCAGTGATGGGTGAAATCACTTATGGTTTAGAGCGTTTGGCCATGTACTTACAAAACAAAGACAGTATTTATGATTTGATTTGGGCGGAAACACCCAATGGCACTGTGACTTACGGTGATGTTTATCACCAAAACGAGGTCGAACAGTCTGCTTATAATTTTGAACAGGCCGATGTGCCCACTTTATTTGATAATTTTAATGAAGCAGAGCAAGCTTGTTTGCAATTGATTGAAAAAGAATTGCCACTTCCAGCGTATGAAAAAGCCTTGAAAGCTTCGCATTTGTTTAATTTGTTGGATGCCAGAAAGGCCATCAGTGTCACCGAACGTCAGCAGTTTATTTTGAAAGTCAGGAATATGTCAAAACAAGTGGCACAAATGTATTACCAATCACGCGAGGCCTTAGGTTTTCCGGGTCTTAAAAATAAGGAAGGAGCATAATCATGGCTGATATTTTATTTGAGTTGGGCTGTGAAGAATTACCTCCAAAAGCCCTGTACGGCTTGGCCGAAGCGCTGTTTACAGGTGTAACAAAACAATTACAGGCTGAAGGATTTGAATACGCAGCCGATTCAAGGTGGTTTGCTTCACCGCGGCGTTTGGCTTTTCAGCTCAATGACATTACTGAGCAATTGGCAGATAAACAAACTGAGAAACGCGGCCCAGCTGTGGCGGCTGCTTTTGATGAGGCAGGTCATGCCAAGCCAGCGGCCATGGGTTTTGCCAGGTCGGTAGGTGTTGAGGTCAGTGAATTGACTCGTATCGCAACTGATAAGGGTGAGTATTTGGCTTACACCGTACTTGAAAAAGGACCAAGCATTAAAACGGTGTTGCCGGCAATGATTGCTCAGTCCATCAAACAATTACCCATTCCAAAGCCCATGCGTTGGGGCAGTAATGATTACAGTTTTATCCGTCCAGTTCATTGGATGGTGTTATTAAAAGACAGCGAAGTCATCCCATTGGAATTATTCGGCTTGACAACCACCAACCAAAGTTTGGGTCACCGCTTCCACCACAACGAATTCATCACCATTGCACATGCCAGAGATTATGTCAGTGCCTTGCAGGATGCGCACATCATGGTTGATCAGGTTGCGCGTGAGGCATTGATCAAACAACAAGTACAAACAGCGGCTGAAAGAGTTAATGGTGTGGCACAAATCAGCCAAAGCCTGTTATCAGAGGTATCCAGTATTGTGGAAAAACCTGTCGCGATGTTGGGTGAGTTCAATGAAGACTTTTTGGCGGTGCCCAAAGAGGCATTAATTTCCTCCATGGAAAAGCACCAAAAGTATTTCTCAGTCGAATCGAAAAATGGTGAGTTGATGCCGTATTTTGTGGCTCTGGCGAATATTGATTCAAAAAACCCAGCGGCAGTGAAAAAAGGCTTTGAAAAAGTCATCACACCGCGTTTGGCTGACGCCAGGTTCTTTTGGGAAAAGGACCAAGCCAGACCTTTGGCTGATAACATTCCTTTGCTTGAGAAGATGGTGTTTGAGAAGACTTTGGGAACTTTGGCTGATAAATGCCAAAGGGTAAAAAAATTATTGCATTGGATGCAGCCTCAGTTGGGTTATCAATTAGCAGATGCTGATCGGGCAGCTGACTTGTTAAAGACTGATTTGATGAGTGACATGGTTGATGAGTTTCCTGACTTACAAGGGTTGATGGGTGGGTATTACGCGACTGCTCAGGGTGAATCAGATGAGGTGGCTCAAGCCATTCGCGATCAATATTTACCCAAGTTCGTCGGCGATGATTTACCCGCTACCGCTTTGGGTCAAGCCGTGGCCATTGCTGATAAAGTTGATACCCTGTGTGGTATTTTCGCCGTCGGCAAAAAACCCTCTGGTTCGAAAGATCCATTTGCACTGCGTCGAGCAACCCTCTCAATCATCAATATATTGAAAGACAAGAAAATTACGATTGGCTACCAAGACTTGTTACAACAAGCTTTTGCAGGTCTGGGTTTTGTGGTTGATAGCGAGATCAAAATTGATGTGGATAACTTTTTCTTGGATCGCCTGAAAAACCAGTATCAATCCACGGGTATTTCACATGATGTGGTTGCTGCTGTCAGTGCCATGAACCCAGTGGATCTGGTTGATTTTGATGCCCGAGTGAAAGCCACAGTAGCGTTCAAAGCACAACCCTTTGCCAAATCATTGATTGAGGCCAACAAAAGATCAACCAACATCATCAATAAATCCAACAAGGATTTACCGGTCGATATCTATACCAACCAAGTCAATCCTGCTTTGTTTGAAGTGTCGGCAGAAAATGAACTGTTCCAGAGTTTAAACGCGGTTAATAATGGCATCAAGGATTTGATTGATGGTCACCAATATGAGCAGGCTTATGAGTCAATTTCAGCCTTGGCCTCGCCATTGGATCACTACTTTGAGGAAGTGATGGTCAATGCCGATGATGAACAAATCAAGATCAATCGTTTGACACAGCTGACACAAGTTGCTGCTTTAACAGGCTGTGTGGCTGATTTGTCAGAGCTAGTTAAAAGCTGAATATAAGTCAATAAATCATAAAAATGAACGTCATTGCGAAGCAGTGAAATGCCTGTAGCAATGACGCCATTTTGCTCAATTAATTATTCAGACCAGGTAGACATAAGTTTACTGATTGAATGAAGTCTGGTTTTAATCTATGATAAATGTGCAATCAGAGAGGGGAATATTTTTTTGCAGCATTTTCAACAAATACAATATAGACAGTGATTCTGCGCAGCATCAGCAAACACGTCAAAACTCAAAACTGGTTCGCAGTTTTTATTGACTTAGTGATTGTGATCATAGGTGTTTTTATTGGCATCCAAGTGGCCAATTGGAATGATCAATTGGCTGGCGAAAGACAAGCCAAAATCCTGTTGAAACGAATTCATCATGATTTAACCAATGACATTCTGTCAATACAAGCTGAACTGCAATATCAGGCTGTGGTGCGTAATTATGCCTTGACTGCGGTTGATGCCTTGAATCAAGTGGGTGATGTCAGTGATGAACAATTCGTTATTGGTGCTTATCAAGCCACTCAGGTGAACAGTGCTTGGAGTAATCGAGCCACCTATAATGAAATGCTCAGTACAGGTCAAATCAACCTCATCCAAGATGAAGCATTGAAGGCCCAAATATTTGGCTATTATGCCGTAGACTTTTCTAAAATTGACCAAGTTACCAAAGTGGCACCGTATCGTGAGTTTGCTCGAGGTCATATTCCTGTGGCCATTCAAGATGCGATCAAAAATCAATGTGGCGATGAAGTCTATGCAGTGGCCAATGCGTTTTCATCCAAATTGCCAGCCACATGTGACCTCGATTATCCTGATGAAAAACTAATGCAAACCGCTGAACTGCTTCGTTCATTGCCAGATATGCTGTTTAATCTACAGTTCCAGATTGCGGTCAATGACACCAAAGTTTTTAACTTTGAAAATTTCATTAAAGAGAGTGAGAAACTCATGAAACTGACGGAGAGGTATCTACCATGAATTTCATTAATGAATTAAAACGGCGCAATGTGTTCAGGGTGGCGCTGGCTTTCTTGGTGGTTGCATGGTTATTGATCCAAGTGGCTGCTACTTTAGAGGATGCGCTGAACTTACCTGACTGGTTTGATGCCATGGTGGTGAGTATTCTCATCATTACCTTTCCAATGGTTTTGGTTTTTTCTTGGGCCTATGAAATCACCCCAGATGGCATCCGCAAAGAATCAGAAATTGATAAAGAGCAATCCATCACAGATGTTACGGCCAAACGATTGGATTTGTTGACGTTGTTTGCTGTTTTGATGTTAGTGGTATTGATGATTTGGCGGCCATTTCAAACATCAGAGCTTCAGCTCAACCCCCAACGTTCGGCTGTTATACCAGTTAATTCAAGTGGTATCGGCAGCATTGATGCTGCATTGTCACAAGAGTTACTGAACACCATTGCAGTGCTGCCATTTGTCAATCGCAGTAATAACCCCGATGATTTGTTTTTTACCGATGGCATGCACGATGATATTTTGACCCAGTTAACTCAAATTGTTGGCTTAAAGGTGATTTCCAGAACCTCGGTGATGTCATACCGTGATTCTGATAAGCCTTTGCCTGTGATTGCTGCAGAATTAGGTGCCGCGGTGATACTCGAGGGTGGTATCCAGAGGGCTGGCAACAGAATCAGGGTCAATGCCCAGTTGATTGATGTGAAGACCGATGCACACCTTTGGGCCAAAACATATGATTTAGAGATGAGTGTCGATCACATATTCAACATTCAATCTGCCATCACCAAACAAATTGTTAAAGCAATCAAAGGTCAGTTGTCGCCACAAGATGAACGCATCCTGGATAATCAAGCGACCAACAGCTTGGCAGCGTGGGAGGCGTATGCCAAAGCACGTGCCATCATGTATGACAGTGGCTACAATGCGAAAAAATATCGTATGGCCTTGGAACAAGCTCAGTCGGCGGTACAGGCAGATCCACAATTTTTGATGGCACAACTTTTGGTGGTCAATGCGCACAGTTCTATTTATTGGATTGGTGATGACGTCAGTGAAGCCAGGGTGGCACAAGCCAAACAAGAATTGGATAAAGCCATAGCCCTTGATCCGACCAACCCAGCCGTACTGGCAGCCCAGGGAGAATATTTTTATCGCATATTCTTAGATTACAAAAAAGCCCTTGATTATCTCTTTATGGCTCATCAGAAACGCCCCAACGATGCAGAAATTTTACAGTCACTGGCTCTCACCCAACGGCGTTTGGGTCAATGGCAAAAAGCCATTGATAATTTACTGCTTGCTGATGAGTTGAATCCTGGGGATCAAAACAACATCTACCACGCCATCGAGACTTTGTTCATTGTTGGTGATTACGAAAAAGCCAGTGAATTAATGGATGACGCATTAAACCGGTTTCCAACAAGCAGTGACTTGGGGGCACTGGCCGTAGAGTTACCCATTGCACAGTCAGGTGATTTACAACAAGCCCGCCGGGTTTATCAAACCATCCATCCCAATACCGGCGATGCTTATGTGGCCAGTACCATAAATTTGGCTTATTTAGAGCGAGATTATAAAGCTGTGATAGCCACATTACACCAACCCGAAGTGGTGGAGTTCTATGCCATGTATCCTGGAATGCTGCACATAGAAAGAGGACAGATGCATCAATTTTTGGACCAAGAGGTACAAGCCATGCATGAATTTAATCTGGCGTTGCAGGCATTAGAACCGCTGGATGTTTCACAAGATGCATTTAATTTGGCATTGAATCAAAGCCAATTGGGCCTGGTCAAAGCGTTTTTAGGTCAGCATCAAGAAGCCATTGCACTGGCAGAGGCAGCGATGCGTACGCTGACACTTGAAAAGGATCCAATTGATGGGCCACTGATCCATTCAACTGCGGTGTATGTGTTGGCTTTGGTTGGCGATCGAGCTCGGGCGTTGAGCGAAATAGAGCGCATGCTCAATACGCCGAGCGGATTTAAATATTGGTATTTGAAGCTTGATCCTCATTGGGACTTCATCAGGGATGACACTGATTTTCAGGCCTTGATAGAATCCCACCGTGAACGTCCATCAAAACTGAATGAAGCCTGAAGTATGTCAGCACGGGTGATTGATTAATCGTTAATGTTGCGCATACAATAATCCCATGAGTTTATTTGCAGAATTGAAGCGCCGCAATGTCTTTCGAGTGACGGCTGCCTACGTGGTCATAGCTTGGTTGTTGTTACAGGTCGGGGATGTGGTTTTCGAGGCATTAGAAGTCGATGCCAGTGCCAATCGCATGTTAATGGCATTTGTGTTGTTAGGGTTAATACCAACCGTGTTATTTGCTTGGGCGTTTGAAATGACACCGGATGGTATCAAGCGCGACAGAGATGTTGAGTCCAATGAATTTCAAGACCGACAAAAAGCCAAAAAACTTGATTACGTCACAATGTTTGTGCTGGTGTTGGTTGGCTTGATGAGTTTGTGGCAACACTGGCGCGACGAAGATGAATCAATTGATATAACAAGCCAATCATTGGCTGGTGAGGTAACACAGTCATTGCCAGCAATTGATGACCAATCAATTGCCGTTTTGCCTTTTACCAACATCGCCCAATCGGCAGACAACGAACCGTTCACTGTTGGCTTGCACGATGACTTAATTACCCATTTGTCAAAAATATCTGACTTGAAAGTCATTTCCAGAACTTCAGTCTTAAAGTACAAAGATAACCCCAAAAGCATTAAAGAGGTGTCCCAAGAGTTGGGCGTAGGGCACATCCTGGAAGGTGGGGTACAACGTGCCGGCCAATCAATCAGGTTCAATGTGCAGTTGATTAATGCGGCTACTGATGAGCCAGTTTGGTCTGAAACTTACAACCGTGAATTAACTGCCAGCAATATATTTCAAATTCAAAGTGAGATTTCTGAAAGTATCGTATTCGCGCTTGAAGCTGAACTGACAGACGCAGAAGTAATCTCATTGCGGAAACAACAAACCACCAATATCGATGCTTACAATGCATATCTTGCAGGACGTCAACGCATGTTGGAACGGAGCAGTGAGTCATTGCGTGAAGCATTGAGTCTGTTTGAAAGAGCCACTGAACTAGACCCTCAATACGCTTTGGCTTATGTAGGCCAAGCTGATGTGTGGAGCTTGTTAAATGAATACGCTGGAGTGAGTCGTGAAGACATGTTTGCCAATGGAGAACCTAAATTGGAATTGGCTTTGTCATTGGATCCATCATCTGCCGAAGCAGTTACCTCTAAGGCCAACTATTTGCGTGAAAAAAAACAATTTGAGGCTGCCATGAACCTTTTTGAGCGAGCCATCAACATAAACCCAGGATACGCTACCGCTTATCATTGGTATGGTTTGTTGGCTGACTCCATGGGAGATGAGAATAAATCACTGATGTTGTATCGAAAAGCAGCTGAGTCAGATCCACTGTCTCCAGTGATTCAGTCTAACATCGGTTTTAAACTATTGGAAGCCGGCGAAAAAGAACAAGCAATGCAACAATTTGATCGCATCATTGAATTTGACCCTAATTTTTCTGGTGGGCCAAGCGGTAAAGCAGTTGTTTATGCCCAACAAGGCAGGCTTGATTTGGCCATAGTCTGGCAGCACAAAGCTGTTGAACTTGACCCTGGTAATTGGGGCAGAAGATTACATTTAGCTAATTATTACATTGATATTGGCCTGATTGAACAAGCCAAAGAGCAAGTCGAAATCATCGCAAGCAGCGCTCCTGATTTCCAAGGCCTTGTATTCACTCAGGCCAATATAGATATGTATCAATCTGATTATCAGCGTGCCGCAGACCGATATGCGCTTAAAATGCAAAATGACCCAGAAAATTTGGCATTGAAAGGAAATTGGGCTTTTAATCAAATGCTGTTGAAAAATTACACCGAAGCCATTGCTGCTATATTGCAATTATACCCTGGTAAGAATGATGCGCTTTATGAAGTCACTCATTATAATTTCGATTCAACCATTAATTTGATTTGGATGTGGAAACAGGTCGGTGAAGATGACAAGGCCAATCGAGTCTTGACACAATTAAAACAATTTCTGGCAGAGTACCCAGATCATAACAATGAAACTAAAAAGGCATTTATTGCGATGGTTGAAGGAGAATACATGCTTGCTGGTGAGATTTTTCAAAAACAATTTGAAAATGGTGAGTTTCAAGGGTTTTGGCAGGGAGATCACATCCCCATGTTTGAACCATTTAATACAATTCCAGAGGCCGTAGCACTAGATACGGCCTACAAAAATATATTGTCAGATCAACAGGCTTCATTGCTAGCTATGCTTTAGCTTATTCATGTGATCCAAATGAATTCAGCGCCTTAAGATGAATCTCTTTGATACTCTCGGGCAGAAAGCTGGCTTTGAAAGAATTTTCAACCAAGGTAAAGATTTGATCATCAGATAACGAGACAGCCTCGGCCAATTGGTAAAAATTGTCATTGATATACCCACCAAAATAAGCCGGGTCATCAGAATTGATGGTGGCCATCAAACCTTTGTTTAACATGGTTTTAATGGGATGGTCTTTTAAGTCTTTAACCACTTGTAGTTTTAAATTCGATAACGGGCAAACAGTCAATGCCAACCCCGCTTTGGCAATTTGTGCGGTCAGTATGTCGTCATCCAAACAACGGTTACCATGGTCAATCCGGTCTACCTGTAATATATCAATCGCTTCGCGAACATACGCTGCTGGACCTTCTTCACCGGCGTGAGCAACCACTTTGAAACCATCTTTTTTGGCTTGAGCAAATACCTTTTGGTATTTTTCAGGTGGATGCCCCATCTCCGAAGAATCCAAGCCAATGCCTAAGATTTTATCTCGATTTTCAAATATCTTAGGGTATAAGTCTAAAGCATCTTGTTCTGGTAAATGACGCAGAAAACAAGCAATGATGTGAAAGCTGATGCCGAGTTGATTTTGTGCATCATCGAAGGCACGATACAGGCCATTGATGGCTGTTTCAAATGGAATGCCACGATTTGTGTGTGATTGCGGGTCATAAAAGATTTCTGTATGAACCACATGATCGTCTTTGGCTTTTTCTAAATAAGCCCAAGCCAGATCATAAAAGTCTTGTTCTGTTTGCAGCACGGCACATCCTTGATAATAAATATCGAGGAATTCTTGTAAATTATTAAAGTTGTATTTGGCCTTTAATTCATCGACTGAATCATATGGCAACTCTATGCCATTGCGTTCGGCCAGTTTAAACATCAGTTCAGGCTCTAAACTGCCTTCTATGTGCATATGCAATTCGGCTTTAGGCAGTAATTGAATCAGTTCATTCAAAGCAGGTTCCCAATGTATTGGCCTATGTTATAACCAGCCAAGAAGATGAGCGCCACCCAAGTCAATAGAGTGCCCCAAAATCGTCCAAAATTTGCCCCTTTGCTTTTAACCAAACCCAGTGGGTGAATCAATCGTGCAAAAACCAGCACCACACCGACGATGTGCATCATGATGGGATTGCCACCATTGATTTCAGCCAAAGCGAATAAAATCAGCGCGATGGGTATATACTCGACGGCGTTTTGTTGGGCGCGTATGTGTCTGATACCAAGGGCATCGCCACCGTCGCCTATTTCAACCCTTTGGCCACGTCTGAATTTAACCACATTAAGGCATAGCCATAAAATGATGATGCCTAAGATGCCTGCATATAAACCTGTGATGGGTAACATTATAAAATCTCCTCTTGTAATTGTTTGATGGGGCTTGATACCTCATAGCGACCAGTATTTTCAATCACGTTGGCCACTGAAAAATCAGGGTCATGGGTGAAAAACAGGCGCCAATTATGCTTAACCACATTATTTAAGAATGATGTTTTTTCATCAATCAGTAATTCTGGGAATCTATCATAACCCATAGATATTGGGATGTGCACCCAAGCTGAGCCAGGAATCAAATCAGTGGCAAAAATCAAATCACCCACTTGCGCATGCATCAGTCCTGGAGTGTGTCCATTGGTGTAACTGAAAATGACATCAGGGCCCAATGTTTCATGGGTTGTGCCACTGACCAGTCTCAATCGACCAGATAGTTGCAGTAAATCATGCAAAATTGGAATAAATGAAGCACGATCTCTGGGATGTGGATTAATGGCTCGTTGCCAATGATCAGAGCCGATGAGGTATTCAGCGTTTTTAAAGACCAGCTCAGGTTGTTTATTTTCATCCCAAGCAGTTAACATGCCGCCAGCATGATCAAAATGTAAGTGACTCAAAACAACCACATCAATGTCTTCAGGTTTGAAACCAATTTCTGCCAAAGAATCAATCAGGACATGATTGTTTTCGTACACACCAAATCGTTGTTTTAGTTTGGGTTCAAAAAAATTGCCAATACCGGTTTCAAACAGCACATTTTTACCGTTTAAGTCCTCAACCAGTAAAGCCCTGCAGGCCAGTTCCATGCGATTGAGTTCATCCACTTCAACCCAACGGGACCAAAGCGCTTTGGGCACATTGCCAAACATCGCCCCCGCATCAAGTTTCTGTCGATTGCCTTCGATTGAATAAAGTTTCATGCCTTGGTGCCTTATGGTGGTATTTTAAAAGTTTTTACATCAATTGATTCACTGCAGTAATGGGAATCATATGGATACGATATGTAACAACTCAGAATAATGATAATTATATGATAACATGCAGGCTTTCTTGCACAATTCTGAGATGTTTTTATGGGTGAATTAGTTGATGATCTGGGTGGTTTTTTGCTGTCAAGACTGGCTCACAGTGAACTCAGAACTGAAAACTTGAAAGCCATCCGCGCCATGACAGAATATTCCTATCTTGGTAACCAAACAGGCATTTGTAAAATTCTGGGACGTTTTCACTGTTACATTGACACCAGAGACAGAAAAATTTGTAGCCATCTGTTGACCAAAGGTGTCTGGGAAATACAGAACACAGAATGTATGGCCAAAATAATTCAGCCAGGCATGAATGTGATTGATTTAGGTGGTAATTTTGGTTATTTTACATTGTTGATGTGTGGTTTGATTGGTCATGCAGGGGGCAAGGTTTACAGCATTGAAGCCAACCCTGAACTGTGTGCCTTAATCAAAGATTCCTTGGAGGTAAATGCTTTGCTGTCTAAGGCGGAAGTTATCAATTGCGCCATATTTGATGCAGCCGTTGATTCTATTGAGCTTACCTTTGGCAACAACAAAACCATGAATGGCCGACTGAGTCAATTCAAACACAACCCCGGCAACATGAGACCTGAAGAACAGGCTGTTGAAGTGCCTGGAAACACCTTAGATAACCTGATTCCAGAAGATGAAAAAATTGACTTCATAAAAGTCGATATTGAAGGCAGTGAAGAGATGTTTTGGTATGGATCAAAACGCATCAGAGCTTTCAATCAAGAGCTACAAATACTGATGGAATACAATTCCAGAAGTTACAAAGATCCTGTTAGATTATGCAAAAGCATTTTTGCTGAAGGGTACTTGGTTAAAAGCATCAATAAGATTGCATCAGAAGATGAAATGTTGGATGAACAAGCATTGTTAAGCTTGCCCAACAATGAGCACGTGATGCTGTTGATTTCAAAAGCAATGTAACAGTAAAGATATTGGCTGCAGCTAAGCCCTTACCACTCAAAAAAATGACTTAATACTGATTGGTTTTGAAGCATTCAGTCATCTGATGGTGTTTTGGACTTACTTGACTGTTGCTGAACCAGTCGTGGTTCTGGGGTCACTGGCAGCATCGACTTCACCGGTTTTCTTGTTCCATGAAACCGCATGCATGTTGCCCCAATGACCGCGGTGTTCAACCACTTCATGGCCCTTGGCTTTTAGTGCCTCTATTGTTGCAGCATCAAAAGCACCTTTTTCAATGTACAACTTATCAGGTAGGTACTGGTGGTGGTAACGTGGTTTATTGACCCAAGAATGTACGTCATTGCCATCGAAATAGTCTAACAAACCCAACAACACCATGGTAATGATGCGGCTGCCTCCGGGTGTACCCAAGACCGCCACTTTGTCCTCTGAAAAGACGAAGGTGGGAGACATGCTCGAAAGTGGTCTTTTGCCCGGTTCAATTTTATTGGCGTCATCACCAATTAAGCCAAAAGCATTGGGTTCACCTGGCTTGGCAGAGAAGTCATCCATCTCGTTATTCAATAGAACACCGGTGCCATCGGCGATGAAGCCAGATGCCAGCCCAGTGTTAACTGTCAAGGTGGCTGATACCAAGTTGCCTTCGGTATCTATGATTGAAAAGTGCGTGGTGTCCTCACCCTTGGGGTTGTCATTGATGCCAGGGAGTAATTCAGATGGCATGGCTTTGGTTGGGTTGATACCAGCGCGCAATCCTGCGGCATAATAAGGATGGGTTAATAATTGAATCGGGACCTCAACAAAATCAGTATCACCCAAATAAATGCTGCGGTCGCGGTAAGCACGTCGCATGGCTTCGGTAATTAAATGTATGCGTTTAGGTGAATTGCCGTCATTTTTTAAAGCAGTTAAGTCCCATGCAGACAATATATTTAATATGGTCGCTATGGCGATGCCACCGGATGAAGGTGGTGCTGCCGTAACTAATTGGTGGCCGCGGTAATTGGTGGTGATGGGCTCGCGTTCTTTGACCGTGTAATTCTTTAAGTCATCCAAAGTCCAAATGCCACCGTGTTTTTGCACTGCTTTGACCATTTTCTTGGCCACTTTACCTTCATAAAAGCCAGCTTTACCATGTTTGGCCACTGCTTTTAATGTTTTTGCCAGGTCTTTTTGGATGATCAATTCACCTTCTTTAGGTACTTCGCCATCGGGGAAATAAATCGCTGCCGATGCCGGGTAGCGTTTCAGCACTTTGGCTTTTCGCTCAATGGTTTTGATGATGCGTGGGTAGGCTGGAAAGCCTTTCTCAGCCGCTTCAATGGCCGGCTGTAGTGAGACTGATAATGGCAGTTTGCCGTAGTATTTGGCCAGGTGTTCAAAACCAGCAATTTCACCCGGGATGGCCGCAGCCAATGGACCGTACAAGGCCAAATCACGATTCACATCGCCGTTTTCATCCAGGTACATGTCGGCATAGGCAGCAGCTGGTGCCTCCTCACGACCATCAATCATGATGTTTTTACCATCTTTGGCGCGATGTAACAGCCAGAAAGCGCCACCACCAATGCCGGAGCTTTGTTGTTCTACAACCGCCAATGTCGATGAAACTGCGATGGCCGCATCAAAGGCATTTCCACCCTGCGAAAGGATCTTGTGGCCAGCAGCAGTGGCCATTGGGTGGGCGCTTGCTATGGCGGCTTTTTGGGGCGCCTCAGCGGCTACTGAAAAGCTCAATAAAACCCACAACGCCAATGATAATATTCTCATAATTCCTCGGTTAATCTTTTGTATTTAAGCAACAGTTCTGCTTCGGTTTCCACGTTATTTTCGTCTTTTGGGATACATTCTACGGGACAAATTTCGGCACATTGTGGTTCATCAAAATGACCCACACATTCGGTGCAACGCTCAGGATCAATCTCAAATATCTCAGGGCCCATGTATATCGCTTCATTGGGGCAAACCGGCTCACAAACGTCACAGTTGATGCATTCTTCGGTGATGATCAAAGACATGGTCAATTCCCAAATTTTTCTTTCAGCGCCGCTTGCACAATGGGATGAGCAAACTCAGACACATCGCCATCTAACATGGCGATTTCTTTGATCAAAGAGGACGAAATGAAACTGAATTGTTCGGCGGGCGTTAAAAACATGGTTTCAATATCTGGTATCAAGTGCCGGTTCATGCTGGCCAGCTGAAACTCGTATTCAAAATCCGACACAGCCCTCAAACCACGCAAAATGACATTGGCTTTTGTTTGAGTGGCGAAATCAGCCAACAAAATATCAAAACCAACCACCTTGACATTGGGCAGTGGCTTTAAGATGGCTTGTGCCATGTTGATTCTTTCATCCAAGGTGAACAAGGGACCTTTGCGACTGGAGTCAGCGATGGCCACAACCAGTTCATCAAAAATTTCAGCGCCGCGTTTAACCAAGTCAGCATGGCCGTTGGTTATGGGGTCAAATGTGCCTGGATAGATGGCTATGGTAGGTGTTTTTTTAGTCATATTTAAAAAATTTATCTTGTCATCGTTTTTGCCAAAGTTCGAAATGAACCTGTCCGGCTTGCTTATGTTTCAACAGCAGCCAAATGTTATCATCCAAAGGTGTAATCTCTTGTGATGAACCGTATTCACGGTAAACAAAACCGCTGGGTTTTACCAGCGAGGAGATTATATCACTGATTGGCCCCAATTCATCGCTGTCAAAGGGTGGATCAAGAAAGATCAAGTCAAAACATTTAGATGTGGATTGTACAAATTGACTGGCATCACGGTAGCTGACTTCGACACCCTCAAGTTGCAAGCTGTTTATGTTGTTTTTTAGCTGCATTACAGCATGCCGGTTGTTTTCTACACAAATCACCTCTGATGCATGGCGAGAGGCTGCTTCCAAGGCCAAGATACCTGATCCAGCATACAGGTCTAAAACCGACCAGCCGTGTAAGTTATGACCCAGCCAATTAAACAAGGTTTCACGCACACGGTCGGCTGTTGGTCTTAGGCCAGGTTGGTCTTCAACCTTTATTTTTCTGGAGCGGTGGATGCCGCCAGTGATTCGAATTAGTCCCATGTTTGATTTTGTTCAAGCTTATTAATAGTACTTGAAACACTTGTTTTTGGTAGAATGTGCGCCATATTTTAGCGGAAATCTGCAAGAAGTCCTCATGATTAACTTTTTTAAGAAAAAAAACAAAAATAAAACCGACAAAGATAAGCTCAAAACTGACGCTGTAACTGAACAAGTGACCAGTGATGCTGATGCTGACGCTGCGGCAAGTAAGCCGGCCTCGCAACCAGCACACGATGCTGGGGTGATGAACCAAGAAATACCCATTGATGCGGTTGACCCAAAACAAACAACCCCAGCAGCTGAGCCTGCTGAAGTTGAGATTGTGGTGCCACCTGAGTTACTGGCTCAAGGTGTTGAGCCACATCAGTACCAACTGAGCCAACAATTATCCAAGACCAATGATAATTTTGGTAAAAAAATGAAACAGATGCTTTCGTTGAAAAAACAAATTGATGAGGATTTGTTCGAAGAATTAGAAACCACATTGTTAATGGCCGATGTGGGTGCCACTGCTACCATGGAAGTGATTGAAAAAGTCAGGAAATCACTCAAGCGGCGTAATTTGTCAGATTCAGATGCTGTTTTTGATGCACTTAAAGCGCAGTTAACTGAATTGGCACAGGTGGTTGAGCAGCCTTTGATTATTGATGAGAGCAAACAACCCTTTGTGATATTAGTGGTTGGCGTCAATGGTGTGGGTAAAACAACCACCATTGCAAAATTGGCTAGAAAATACAAAAGCATGGGTAAAAAAGTCATGCTGGCAGCTGGCGATACATTTCGTGCCGCAGCTGTTGAACAATTAAAAACTTGGGGTGAGCGAGAAGACATTCCGGTGATGGCACAAAAAACCGGTGCAGACTCGGCCTCAGTCATCTTTGATGCCATGACCTCAGCCAAAGCTCACAACATGGATGTGCTGATTGCAGATACTGCTGGGCGTTTGCACACACAGGCTAATTTGATGCAAGAACTGGAAAAAATCTCTCGCGTCATTCAAAAGAACGATGACACTGCACCACATGAAACGCTGATAGTGATAGATGGTGGTACCGGTCAAAACGCCATCTCACAGGTCAGAGAATTCAACAAAGCCAATGCCTTATCTGGCGTGGTCATCACCAAATTGGATGGTACCCCCAAAGGTGGTGTGCTATTTAATCTGGCGGCTGAATTTGGTATACCCGTGCGGTTCATAGGTGTCGGCGAAAAATCAACTGACCTGAAGTCCTACAAAGCGGCTGAATTTGTTGATGCCATCATCGACTGATTTGAATCGACCCCAGAAGTCAATCTCATTCAGTCAAAGGGTGGTGCAATGGCATCACCAACATGGGCGCAAAAACCTGCCGTGGCAGCAAACCACAGGAGCCGAAAAGCCATACCATGTTTGGCTGTCCGAAATCATGTTGCAACAAACCCAAGTGATTAAAGTCATTGAGTACTTTGACCGCTTTATCAGTGCTTTTCCAACATTAAATGATTTGGCTGCTGCCGATGAACAACAGGTTTTGGCACTGTGGTCAGGGTTGGGCTATTACAACCGCGCCCGAAATTTACATAAAGCAGCACGAATATGTGTCGATCAGCACCAAGCCACCTTACCGCGTGATTTGGATCAATTGATTGCATTGCCTGGTATTGGCCGCTCTACCGCCGCTGCCATCATGTCTTTGGCGTATAATCAACCCGAGCCGATTATGGATGGTAATGTCAAGCGGGTGTTTGCTCGGTATTTTCTGGTTGACGGTGAGCCTAATAAGAGCAGCACCTTAAAACAACTCTGGCAATTAGCAGAAGCACATCGAGAAATTGATGAGCCTGCTGCTTACACCCAAGGTTTGATGGATTTAGGCGCGACTTTATGCAGCAAAACCAAGCCGCGTTGTGATGTGTGCCCAATTACTGAAAGCTGCTTGGCCAAAGCCAAAGGAGTGATCGCTGATTATCCGCAGAAAAAGCGCAAGGTGAAACAAGTTGAAGTGGACCTGTTTGTGGTTTTGAGTGTCGATCAACAACATGTTGCGTTGGAGCTCAGGAATGAACATTCAATATGGCCCAGCTTGTGGTTTCCGCCTGTTTTCGCTGATAAAGACAGCCTATTGGCAACACATCCCAATGCCAAAAAACATTTCAGTTTGACCCATAAGTTGACCCACAGGATTCTACAAATTCATGTATTCAATGTTGCTCAAGTTGTAAATCACCCTGAAATCAAGTGGGTAAACATTGAAAAACTCGAACAATACCCCCATCCAAAAGCCCTTAATCACATACTCAACCAACATGACAACCATTAACTGTATCAAATACGGCGCCGATCAAGAAGCCATCCCCTACACCCCTTATCCGGGTGAATTGGGGCAAAAAATTCACCAAAACGTCAGTTTAAAGCTGTGGCAAGAGTGGTTGGCACAACAAACCATGATCATCAATGAAAACCACTTTTCACCGATAGACCCTGATCACCGCAAAATCATTGAAGAGAAGATGGTGGCATTTTTATTTGAAGGTGAAGACGTTAAACCGCAGGGTTATGCCCCAGATGAGGACTAGTGGCTGATTTTTTTCCAAACTTTGCATTAAAAGTTTGACAGTCACATAAGTGGTTATTATAATTCGCGTTCCTTGAGACAACCAGTCTCAACTTGGTTTGCCCGGATAGCTCAGTCGGTAGAGCAGGGGATTGAAAATCCCCGTGTCGGTGGTTCGATTCCGCCTCCGGGCACCATTTTATTCCGTTAAGATTCAATAGGTTACACAGGTTCCCAACGTAACTTCCTCAGAAAGACAGTAATAATTTAGACACTTAATTAGACAAATTTATCACTTGACTATGACTATCCGTAAGGATATGATATCTAAAGTAAAAAAACAAAAGTGCATCATAGAAATAGGGTAATAAAGACACCTATAGATACTAAAGACACTAAAGACACTATAGATTTAATAATAATATTTATATTAATTAATAAAGAATAATAAATATATAACTATAGAGTCTTAAGGATCCTTAAGTATCTAAAGGTACGTCTATAACCTGCACTATCCAATAGAATACTTAATCGGAAATATTAAATGCAGAATAACTTATTAGAAAGACAATTGAAATTAGAGACTGAGTGCCTGGCATTAGGTCAAGAGAAATATTACAAGAGATTGGAGGGTAATAAGAGCTTCGAGTCTTCACCAGTAGAATTCTCATGGGTACGTAACAACACACCAGCACTAGCTGAATTCATAGATGAGAAGTTAAAGCTATTCAAGGGCAGCTCTAAAGCACGTCAAGCTGCCAAGGGTAAGAAGGCTTGTCTGAACATTCAGGACTTTGATCCTCAGATGTTAGCCCATCACACCTTAAGACTCCTAGTAGACCCAGAGCACCTTGAGCAAGATAAGGCCATCTCTAGCTGTGCAATAGCCTTGTCTAATTTTATTCTTTCTGAGATTAATTTTAGAAGATTAGATGAAAAGCAACACGATAAGTACCGTGCACACCAGAAGACCCTACAGGATCACATGAGACAGAAGTTCTCAGTGAACCAGTTGTTACTTAATGCAGGTGTAGCTCCTCTCATGTGGGACACAGCTGTTAAGGTGCATGTGGGTGTCTGGTTACTTGAAGCTGCCATTGAATTATTTAATTACTGGGAACAAGCAGCAGTCACAAAGGGGAAGTACCGTAAGAATGTCCTCAGACCTAAGCAGGAGCTTATTGAGTGGCTTAACTCTGCACATAGCTACATGTCTACCCTTAAGCCCTTAAAGATGCCTATGGTGCATCCTCCTTTGGATTGGACTAACATGCACGATGGTGGCTATATCTCTGATGTCTTCTCCCGAGACAAGTCAGTCAAGACTCTGGATGATAACTACTCAGAGGCTTTAGATGCTTATGACCTAGAAGAATTCTACAGAGCTATCAACCTAGTACAAGCCACGCCCTACAAAGTCAACAAGACCACATTAGATGTGGCTCAGTGGTGTTGGGACAATAACATTCGTATAGGCTCAGAGGGTAAGGAGATCCTACCATCCAAGCTGAATCTAGAGATACCTGCGTATCCTGCTGACTGGAGGTTGGCACCTAAGGACATGAAGATGCAGCATCCCGAGGTGTACAAACGCTATGCAGTAAGGGCTGCTATTGTCTTTGATCAGAATTCACGGATGATAGGTAAGAGAGTAGCAAGTAACACTACCTTATCTATCGCAGAGAAATTCAAAGATGAGGAAGCCATTTACTTCCCACACTCAGCAGACTTCAGAGGTCGTATCTATCCTTTACCACACTACTTCCAACCACAGGGCACTGACCTGGCTAAAGGTTTGATGTTGTTTGCTGAAGGTAAACCTCTAGGTGAAGACGGTGCTTTCTGGCTTCATGTACACGCAGCGAATTGTTGGGGTGTTGATAAAGTCTCCAATGACGAAAGGGTCGAGTGGACTATGAGGAACATGGAGGCTATCTTGGACTCAGCAATGAACCCTAAGGACGGCGCAGGGTTCTGGATGGAAGCAGACAAGCCCTTCTCAGCACTAGCAGTTGCTCTGGAGCTGTTACAGTACCAAGTCCAAGGTGATGAAATGTTATCCTATATTCCTATCGCAATGGATGGGAGCTGTAATGGTCTCCAGAACTTCTCTGCTATGTTGAGAGATCCTATTGGTGCTAAGGCTACCAACCTGGTACCTGGGGAGAAACCTAATGACATCTATCAGGACGTAGCAGACCTTGTGGTTAAGAAGATCCGTAGGGACTCAATGACTGGGAATAAGTTTGCAGCTATCTGGGATGGTCATATCACTAGAAGCACAGTGAAGCAGCCAGTGATGACACTACCTTATGGTGCCACACAGAATGGGATGAGAGATCAGATACTTAATTGGTTGAAGAAGAATCATCCTAATCTATTTGCTGGTAATCAGAACTGGGCAGCAGCTGGTTATCTATCACTAATAACCTATGAGGCTATCCAAGAGGTCGTGGTGGCTGCAAGGGTTGCTATGGATTACCTGAAGAAAGTAGCGAGTGTGGTGTCTCAATCAGGACTCCCTCTGAGATGGGACACACCAGTAGGATTCCCAGTCCTACAGCACTACAAGAGATTCAAGTCTCGTAGGCTCTGTGTTCATATCAATGGTAAGAAGACTCAGGTTAGTCTTAACACCGATGAGTACACGTTGGATAAGAGGAAGCAGGGAATGGGCGTGTCTCCAAACTTGATTCACTCTCTGGACTCCTCTCACCTCATGCTCACTGTGCTACAAGCAGCCGATAATGGGGTCACTACGTTCTCTATGGTTCATGATTCCTATGCGACCCATGCGTGTGACACCAGCACCCTTCAGGCGTGTACGAGAGATAGCTTCGTGGACATGTACCAAGGTAATGTACTTCAGAGCTTCCATGATTCCATTAGTGAACAGCTGGAGCCTAAGTATCGGGATAAACTCCCACCAGTCCCAGAGATGGGTAATTTTAATTTAGATTTAATCAAAGACTCTCAGTACTTTTTTGCCTGAGAGAATCCAATTAGATACAGTATCAAAAACAAAAGTGCATCATAGAATATAGGAGAAACAAATGCAATTTAATAAAAATACAGATGAAGTTTTAGTAAAGGTGTGGGGTTTAGATGAAGATACCTACAACAGAGTAATAGAGAAGGCTGAAGAGTTAGGGGTTCCTAAGGTATCAGGTTTGGCAGACTTCTCCACCATAGGAGAGCATTGTAATAGTCACTTAGTCATTGGCTATGATAAAGGTGAAAATCTGATCCTCACTTCAAATTATTTAGAACCTAGAATTACTTTAACCCTTAGAGAGTTCTTCAGTCTTAAAAGAGCCGTAGAACATCCTCCAGGTTATGAAGACTGGGTAGTGGGGACTAAGATCTACGCGCAGAGCGATGGGGAATGGTGGACTAAAGGTAAAGAGTATGAAATCTTTGAAGTACCTCCTCTCTATAAATTCTGTTCTAAGTTTTCGGTTAGGATTATAGATGACGAAGGCGATGCTATTACATTAGATCTTGGTAATAGGTTAGAACACTTCTCACTAACACCTCCAGAATTTGTAGTGCCTGAACGATTCAAAGGGTTCGTTGAAGGTGCTACAGTCTACTTCAACAATAAGGAGGACACACCTCCCTGGTACACCTATGGAAAGGGTTATGAGATTATAGAGGTAGGATTCCATGACGCTGGTGATATGTTTATTTTTGTGGAGGATGGTGATGGAGAACCCATAGTAGCTTCGCAGGGCGGCAGACTGCAAGACTTCTCACTGACACCCCTATTACCTGAAAAGAATCTAGTCAAACCTAATAGACGATTCTCACTGAAATACGCTGACCTAGAAGTAGATACTGATTTGTATAGACAAGTTAAAAAGCACCTACATTACTTAGGTTATAAACAATGGGGAAAAGAGGGACATTCTATTGATTTTACCGTAGCTACTGATGATGGTGAATTTATTAGTAATTTGGGTAGTGGACTTTATAGCTCCTTCCCTTCTTTATCCTTCAAAGAGTTCTTCAGACTAGAACCAGAGGACTGCCGTGTATGATGGCAACCTTAGAAGCACCTAATCCTACTGCTACTCAGCGTAGGTTCATCAAGTACTGGGGTTCATTAAAGGAGTCCCAGAAACTCATGGTCATAGACGCACATGAATCAGCATGGTCACAGGGAAATCCTGTGGCCTCTGATGTGTACATTCAGATGACAGAAAATAATATAAACGTAGATTATCTACAAGAATTTTTAATGGAAGATAAATAATATGACAACTAAGAAGAAAGCAAAGTTAGTAACTCCTAAGGCGGTTGTAACCTGGGGTAAATCTCTAACAAATGAAGGGGAGTTTGACGGTAAAAAGACAGGTAAGTACGAAGGTAAGCTAAGGTTTGATCCAAGCCTTCCAGACCATGCAGAGTTCATTGAGTTCTTACGTGAATCTATTAGTACAGATGTTGATGCTTACCTTGAAGATCTGAAAAAATCAGACCCTAAGAAGCACAAAATTCAATCTAAATGGGAACGTAAAGATCCTTTCACTGAAGAGCTGGATGATCAAGGCGATGAGACAGGTATGTTACTTTGTAAATTTACAAGGTCAGTTAAGAAAGGTTTAGCTACTTTTGTGGACTCAGGTAAAACCAAGATGAAGAAGGTTCCAGATGTCTATGGCGGTGCAGAGATTAAGATTGCCTATGGGTTTGGAAAAGTCTATGCAATGGGAAGCAGTAAGTTAGTAGGTGTTCCACTTTATATGAACGCAGTTCAGGTAATCACGTTAGGCGGTAACTCAGGCGGTAATGAGAATGACTTCGATGAAGAAGATGGATACGAGTATGACGATTCAGTCGCTGAGGATCAAGCAGATTCTGAGGGTACTGATGATGAAGAAGAGGACTTCTGATGGATAATGTTTATAAAAACTTAATTATTAATGTAGATAAACTACCGAATGAAATACTAAAGGTAGTAATTCAGAAAATATACAAATTAAGTCATATCGACTACACCCATCTTTATAAAGAAGATACCGGTAATGTTGCTTATTTAAGAGTAGGAGAACACGGCTGGAACGACTCTTTTAACTTAGGAGAGCACACTTATGTGGCGCATGAATCAGAATGTATTACTGTGAATGAATTCTACGCGATTATAGCACAACAGGAGTCGTTAAAAGAGAAAGTGACTATCAGAATGTCACCTGAAGACTTTGAGAATGTGAAGGGTATCCTAAGTACTTTAGAGATTGTGGATAATCCTGATGAGTAACCTAATATTCTTCTGCTCAGTACTGTTCTGCATGGTCTGGCTGACCGTGAAGCTGATGACTGATGACGATGATGACGATTGGGCATCTTGATTGATCCTCCGTGACATATTCATCCAGATTCTACAAGACGCAGAACACGTTGGAAATCTCACAATACCCCTAAACCCAGTATCATGTCCCAGACCTAGAGTAACTAGATGGGGCGTGTACTACCCTAAGAAATACACAACTTGGAAGGCCGCAGCACTTGATGCGTGTCCTTGTGGGCAATTAAGACTAGAAGATCCTCTATTGGTATTGGTAGAGCATGTCTTACACCGCCCTAAGAAGCCAAGTAATCCTTATCCAGCCCCTGACCTCGATAACTTTGATAAGTCTGCCTATGACGCTGTCACATCCCTTAATGGGTACTGGCAGGATGATAAGCAGGTGGTCACAGGTATGAGCTGGAAGAGGTACGCACGTACTGGAGAAGAGCCAGGTACGAACATTGAATTTTATAAAATGAATGAGAAAATATTATGAATGATAAGTGTAGAAAATTAGCTGAGTCACAAATCCTAATGGGCATGGAAGGACGCGCATTTCTTGTAGGGGAGGAACCTATTACAACCTTTACAGATGAAAACGGTTTTAGCAATATGATTGCTGTAGATGATGCTGCGAAACAAATTCTTCTATCACAAGATTATAGAGGAGACTTAGAGGAAGTTGCTTTTTGTTATGAGGATTTAAACAAAGTGATTGAAGCATTAGTTTATATTAGAGGTGAATATGTGCAATCACTTTCGCCACCAAAGGACGCAACCATTCACTAACACTTAATGGCATTTAAAAAAGTAACATCGGTGGATTACCTAGTAGTCCACTGCGCTGCTACGCCTCCAGACATGGATATAGGTGCAGCAGAAATAGATGAATGGCACAGGGCTAAGTCCTGGTTAGCCATTGGATATCACTACGTCATCCGCAGAGATGGCACTCTCGAAACAGGACGTGCAGCCAATACAGTTGGTGCTCATGTCCGAGGATTCAACAATGTATCACAAGGTATCTGCATGGTTGGAGGAGTCGATGAGAAAGGTAAGGCTAAGAATAACTTTACCAAAGCTCAGAAGACTACGTTGAAGACCTTACTGACTGCCTTGAACCATCAACATCCTGAGGCTCGAATAGTAGGACACAGGGATCTTGATGATTCCAAGGAGTGCCCATGTTTCGATGTGAAGTCTTGGTGGAGACGAGTGAATAAATAACAAAACGGAGGCTATATGACGTTACCTAAAGATGTGGATTACATTAATTTAATAAGAAGACTTCCAGACCCTCACTTTTTCAATGGTAGATATTTTGAATTTCCAATCCTCACTGAAGACACAGGTTGGGAGTACATTACTTTTGAGCTATATAAATTACCACAAGGTCTTACTTGGAGACTAAAGGATGTCTCAGGGGATCAGCAAATAGCCTTAATTTTTGGAGAAAACAAAATGACACAAACAGCACAGCAAGAAGTACAAGCAGCTCGTGAGAGTTTAGAAGAAGCCCAACGTAGACTAGAGGCTGCTGAGGAGCAGTTGAAGAAGGGAGAGCAGTGGGAGCCTAAGGAGGGGAGGTATTACCTAGACCTTTTTAATAAAATTAATTTTGTTGTAAATGCAGACCTCGATGAAAGGTATTCAAATACCTCCTGCAGACACTTCCCAACTGAGAAGTCCGCAGAGATAGCCGCTAAGAACCTGAGGAACATAATGGTTCTCTCGCAGATCGCAGCAGATCTTAATGGTGATTGGGAGCCGGATTTATTAGCGGCTGGAGACCTTTTCTACATAGAGTATCATAAAACCGCTAGAGAATGGGTTGTTGCTTCCTACCGTGATTTTAGGCCTACTACAGTTTATTTTAAAGATAAGGAAACATCCGAACGTGCCTGTAAGATTTTAAACAACCAACCAGATCTGATAGAGCTATGAGTGGTAAGTTCAAAGACAAGCCTTTCACCAACACTCCTAAACTATCCCCACAACACCGACAGATCTTAGACCACTTAAAGTGCCAAGGATCTATCTCTCAGCTAGAAGCTACAGCTCTTCACAGGATTGATTGTCTAGCTAAGAGAATCAGTGAACTACGTCTTATTCATGGCTATGAGTTCACTAAGGAATGGAAGACAGACGTGACAGGTAAGAGGTACATGAGGTACTCAATTAATCAGGAGGAAGCATTAGATGACGAGAAAAGGATCGCAAGTTAAGTTATCCACCAACATGAGGGAGGCGTTCATAGAAGCGTCTCCTGATCTAAAAAAATCTTCAGCAGGTCTGATACACCGAAAGACTATGTGGAATGTCCAGAAGGACAAGTCACCTAGACAGTTCGTTAAGAAGTATGCAGCACCTAAGAGGAAATTTAAGAAACAAGAAGTCAACAGGAGTCAGATGTATGAGTTCTCAAAGAGAAATTAAAGTAGGTGATTGGGTTACATGTTTGAAATCTTCTTGTGATGGGTGCTTTACTGAAGGTAAAAATTATCAAGTAACAGCAGTTATATATGATAGTGGTGATGGTTCATTAGAGATGATAGATGACGAAGATGACCACAATGGATGGTCTGCAGAGAACTTCATAAAAGCAGCCTACCAAGGAACACCTCCAGACTACGAAGGAATCATACAGTCTATGAATAACATGATCGCAGAGACAGAAGAAATTTATAGGAAGCTCATAGAATGTCAGAAGATTCTCGATTCTTAAGGCATGTATCTTGTGATTCCTGCGGATCTTCAGATGCCAATTCTTTGTTTGATGATGGGCACCAGTATTGCTTCTCATGTGAAGCCTATGTACCAGCTGAAGGAGATGAACCAGTGACGACTACTAAGACTAAGAAATCTTTTAAACCCATACAGGCTGAGAATATTGAGAGAACGCTGCGAGGTATCAGACCAAGCACCTTTCAACACTGGAGCTATAAGACTGGGGAGTTTAATGATGAGCGTGTGCATGTTGCTAACTTCTTTGATGGCGGTAAGCTGGTAGGGCAGAAGCTAAGGTTCAAGAATAAAGACTTCAAATCCTTAGGTAAGTGCCCTCTCCTCTATGGCATGTGGCTCTGGAAGAACTCAGGACGTAAGGTAGTAGTGACAGAGGGGGAACTGGATGCCTTATCAGTCTCAGCAGTCCAAGGAGACAAATGGCCTGTAGTGTCTTTAACCAACGGCGCATCCTCAGCAGAGAAAGCATTCAAAGAGAACATAGAGTATCTCTGTGGTTTTGAGGAAGTTGTTATCTGTTTTGATAATGATGAGCCAGGACAGAAGGCAGCACTTGAGGCAGCTAATGTACTCCCACCAGGTAAAGCAAGTATCGTACAGTTCCCTGGGGACTACAAAGATGCCAATGAGATGCTTAAAGATGGTGCAGGTACTCAGCTCCAGAAGGTTATATGGGACGCTAAAGAGTACAGACCTGATGGTGTTGTGACTCTTGATGATGTTATAGAGGACGTATTGACTCCAGTGGAGATGGGATTCTCTTGGCCTTGGCAGAGTCTGACTGACATCACATGTGGACGTAGGTTGAATGAATCCTACTACATTGGTGCAGGTACTGGTATTGGTAAGACCACCTTTGTTCTTGAGATGTTGAACCATGATGCTCATGAGTTAGGCATGAAGACAGGTATCATTCCTTTAGAGCAGACACCAAAGAAGTTCTTTCAGAGACTTGCAGGTACATTAGGAAACAAGAAGTTCCACAAGCCCTCTGATGGGTCTTGGGATGCTAAGGATCTGCAAGGTGTCTTAGGTCGTATGAATAAAGAGAACCTATTTGTCTATGATTCAAAAGGCAGTGCTGATTGGGATAATGTGCAACGCATGATCCGCTATCTGGCTGTAGGCTGTGGGTGTACGAGTATCTATTTGGATAATCTCACAGGTCTTAAAGGTCATTCAGGTGAGTCCAATCTGGACTTCATGGACAGAGTGACACGTGATGTGGCCTCACTGGTTCTTGAGCTTCCTATTATGCTCACAGTGGTCTCACATTTAGCCACCCCAGAGAAAGGCTCACATGAAGAAGGAGCCAGAGTAAAGCTGCGAGAGTTTAAAGGCAGCAGAAGTATTGGAGCATGGGCACACAATGCCTTTGCATTAGAAAGAAATCAACAAGATTCAGATCGTAAGGACATCACCACTGTTAGGTGTTTGAAAGACCGAGAGTTAGGAGAGGCCACTGGTCTCACTGTGCAGCTTAGGTACGATCACGACACTGGAAGAATGGTGGAGTTCCATGAGGACTATGATGATGTTGATCCAGATGAATTATTTTAGGAGTTAAAGATGGACATAGATCTACATGTAGAAGAAGGTGTGAGGGTAGAAGATAATATCTATCCCTTATTAGCAAAGTTTAACGGAAATCAAGTTTGGTTAGTTGTATCAGGGACTCAAGGGGTTTTACTATATGATTCTCAAGGATATGGTGAGATAGGTTATTTTAGTAATTTTCTGGATTTTGGGGAAGACTCAAGAAACTGGGAAATATTACCCCCAGGATCTTCAGTAACCTTCCTGCAGGAGTAACCATGCCACTCAACACAGAACCAGAGAGTCATGAAGAGAAGCACTATGTCACTTCAGACTACGGGTACTTCACAATTGATGTGACCACGCCGATCCTTCATAGCTCTCTGAGTACCCACTGGGAACCTGCTGAGTATGAGGAAGGTGAGAGTCAGATGCACTGTGTTAGTTGTGAAGGCTTAACAGCTGAGGAGACTGAGGAGTTACTTGACCAGACTGAAGGTTTGATTGAGCTGCTTGAGGAGATAACCTGCTCAATCTATGACACCTCATATACATACCACGAAGACGACCCAGATTTATAGGAGAACAAAAATGAAACTTGTTACACAGAAAGCGTATTTTGCGCCAGAAGAGGTGCTTACAGTGGGGAATATTTTAAGGAATATCCCAGAAGCAGTTATAGCAGGAGGTGCTGCCCGATCAGTTCATACAAAAGAAGAGGTTAATGATGTTGATGTTTTTCTAGTAGGATGCAGCGACTTTAAAGAGAGAAAAGAGATGGCTATATCTGCGTTAAAAGCTAATGCTGAGTTAGTTTTTCAGTGTCCAGAAGGTCTTCTTTACTCTTTTAGAACTGAGAGTGGCCTGAAGATTCAATTGATATCCAAAAGAAACTACTCAGATGTGTCTGATTTATTTCAAAGTTTTGATTTCACTCTCTGTCAGTTTGCCTTTTTACATTCTGATTGCTCCTCTATATGGAATCAAGACGCAGCACAAGATGTGACACAGAAAGAACTAAAGATTAATAAAATTACATATCCAGTAGCGAGTTTGAAAAGAATGAGTAAGTATATTTCTTATGGCTATAAACCTAGTCAGGATTTTTACCTACAGATGTTCACAGAACTACATCAGTTCTTAATAACTGATGATTCTGATTTAGCTCTTTACATAGATTAGGAGAACAACATGATCCAGCTAGTATTTGATATAGAAACGAACGGCTTCCTACATAAGCTGGATAGAGTTCATTGTATTTGGATTTACAATATCCAAGAGGATACTCTGAAAGGTTATAAACCTCATGAGATCGAAGAGGCTCTTAAGGTCTTAGCAGATGCTGATGAGGTCATTGGTCATTTCATAAAGGGCTTTGATATTCCAGCAATTGAGAAGGTCTATCCAGACTTTAAGTTAAAGGATGGTTGTAAGGTCACTGATACCTTAATGTTCTCTAAGATGATATGGTCAGACCTAAAAGAGAGAGACTTTAAGTTTCGTAAGAAGAACCCTAAGTTCCCTGGGTTTCTTATAGGTCGTCACAGTCTTGAGGCTTGGGGACACCGCTTAGGGTTTCATAAAGGTGACTACTCTAAGGACTGTAAGGCGAAAGGCATAGACCCTTGGGCTGAGTGGAATGAGGACATGCACGACTACTGTAAAGTTGATGTTCAACTGAACTATGAGTTGTACAAAAGGATTCAGAAGAAACTAAAGGATCTCACTCCCTTAGCAATTCATTTAGAAACTAAGTCCCGAGAGATCTGCGATGCCCAAGAGAAGTTCGGAGTCCACTTCGATGAAGAGAAAGCCTTTGAACTTTATAACAAATTATCTGCTAGGAGGAATGTTCTTCATGAGGAACTTGTATCTATCTTTGGTTCTTGGTATGTGCGTGAGAAGGAGTTTACTCCTAAGCGTAACAACAAGACTCAAGGGTATCTGGAAGGTTGCCCCCTCTCCAAAGTTAAACTGGTAGAGTTCAATCCCAACAGTAGGGATCATATCGCCCGATGTTTACAGAAGAAACGTGGTTGGAAGCCAAAGGTTTTTACAGATGGAGGGAAGCCCCAGGTTGATGAGGGAGTCTTATCGAAACTCAGGTACCCAGAAGCCAAGCTGTTAAACGAATACCTTATGGTGAACAAAAGGATCTCACAGTTGGCTGAAGGGCGTGGTGCGTGGCTTAAGCTAGTTAAGAAGGACTCAAGGATCTACGCGAAGATAGATACCAATGGTACTGGTACTGCACGTTGTACTCACAACAGTCCTAATCTTGGACAGGTACCTGCAGTAAGAGCTGAATATGGTGAGGAATGTAGAGAGCTATTCACTGCAACTCCTGGCTGGAGTCTTATAGGTGCTGATGCTTCTGGATTAGAACTCAGGTGCTTAGGGCACTATATGGCTAAGTGGGATTTAGGTGCCTACATTAAGGAGATTCTACATGGAGACATACACACAACGAACCAAGAAGCTGCTGAACTTCCTACAAGAGATCAGGCAAAAACATTCATCTATGCCTTTCTATATGGAGCAGGGAATCCCAAGTTAGGATCAATTACTGGTAAAGGAGCTGCTGAAGGCAAGAGACTTAGGGAGAAATTTTTATCTGCCATCCCTGCCTTCAAAAAGTTATTGGAAGCAGTCACAAGAGCTGCCAAGAAACGCGGCTATGTTAAGGCAATTGATGGTCGGAAGGTCTATATACGCTCTGAGCACTCCGCGCTTAACTTCTTACTGCAGTCTGCAGGTGCCATAGTAATGAAACAAGCTATGGTCAACTATCACAATATCCTACAGGATAGTGGTTTAGATCATGGTGACGATTACAGGCAGGTGCTATGGGTACATGATGAGTGGCAGGTAGAGTGCCGCCCAGGTCTTGAGGACACAGTAGGACAAGCAATGGTCGATGGGATTCGTATGGTTACGGATCAATTTAATTTTAGATGTCCTTTGGATGGTGAATTCAAGGTAGGACAGAACTGGGCTGAGACCCACTAACAGGAGATAACAATGAAAAAGTTTAAAATAAACCCGCCTTCTTTACGAAAAGTAATTACACAAGATAGGTATGATTTTATAACTACATACGGAAGGTATCCTAACAAACTATTGATAACAAGAGATTTGTTCAGGTTTTTACAATCCGAGATTCCAAGGTTCTATGCAGCTACTAGGCCAAGTGAGTTCCTTGAAAACCCTACTTTCGAGGGTATGACTATTGAAATAATTGAAGGTGTTGAGACTTATGAAGTGGGGTTATTCGCATGAGCTTCTTGCTGAGTTTGTTACTTACTTTCTCGGTTGTCAACATAGACACACAGGACATAGCGTACTTCAAGTACAACTATGAAGAACAAACAATGAAGATTCTATTCGATGAGATATTTAATAATGGATTTGATGGAGCAACACAATAATGGCTAAATGGATCAGTTTTATCCCAGGTATCTTCAAGGGTATCGGGGAGTACTTCAGTCGTAAACACGAACTGAGGATGAAGAAGTTAGACCTTAAGTACAAGGTCGAGGAAGCTAAGGCAGTTGCTGAGATTAATTATCAGCAGACTAAACTAGAGGGACACATCAACTGGGAGCTTGAGCAGATTAGAAACTCAGGCATCAAAGATGATGTGACACTTTATGTCTTACTTATAATCATATTATCCTGTGGGATACCTTATATGCAGCCTTACATCCGTGAGGGATTTGCATTATTAGGTGAGTTACCGTTCTGGTTCCAAGTGATTGTAACGATTGCATTGACTGCTCAGTTTGGTGTGAGGACATTCGGTTCCTATACGAAGTTGGTACAGGCAAAGCAACAGGCACAGTCTAAGATGTTAGGAAATTAAAATGAATGTTCTTAGTTTGTTTGATGGGATGAGCTGCGGTCAGATTGCTTTCGATCAATTAGGGATACAAGTTGATAATTACTATGCTTCTGAAATAGATAAGTATGCCATTCAAATTTGTAAAAAAAACTATCCTAATACGAAACACTTAGGAGATGTTACAGATTGGAGAGAGTGGAACATTAATTGGTCGACAATTGATATTTTAATTGGTGGTAGTCCATGTCAAGGATTCAGCAATGCAGGGAAAGGATTGGCTTTTAACGATCCACGTTCAAAGCTATTCTTTGTATATGTAGATATTCTAAATCACATTAAAAAGGTAAATCCTAAAATAATATTTCTTCTTGAGAATGTTTCAATGAAGAAAGAGTATCTTTCTATTATCTCACAGTATCTTAATGTAGAACCTATCAAAATAGATAGTGCGTTAGTCTCTGCACAACGTAGGGTCAGGTACTACTGGACAAATATGGAAGGTGTTACACAGCCTATTGACCAAGGTATTCAACTACCTGATATCTTAGAAGATGGAGAAGCGGATCGAGACAAGAGCTATTGTTTAGATGCAAACTATTTTAAAGGAACAACTGTTCAGCAATATATTAAAAAGTGTAGAAGGCAGATTGTCTGGACAATCCCTGAAGCCACTAAAAAAGGCCATGTAACTGTAACTGAAGGTGACTGTATTGACTTAACTTTTATTAAAAGTAAGACCAGACGTGGAAGGTTGATGATAGAAAAGTCTAACTGTCTAACTGCTTCATCTCAGACATATTGTAAGGTCACTAAGGATTGGTTCAGAAAGCTAACACCAATCGAATGTGAGAGATTGCAGACAGTGCCTGATAACTATACAGAAGGTGTCTCAAATACACAACGCTATAAGATGCTAGGAAATGGTTGGACAGTTGCTGTGATTAGACATCTATTTTGGGAGGGACTGATATGCGTGAATTAGGGCTATTCTTAGGTTACTGCTTATCACTATGGATCACCTTCTTCTTAGGTACCCTATACCTACAGAACTATCACATCCACAAGATAACTGTACCAGCACCAAAGATGCGGTTAGATCCTTGTGGGTATGGTGAGGCACATATGAGCCAGACGATAACTTATGAAAGAAAATTTAATAGCCCAGATCTGTTAGTCACCTTCGGGTGTGCTAATGGTTCTAGGGTGTTCTTAAAACACAGAGGATATTATGAGCATTAAACTTAACCACAATTGGTCAATAGAGCATCACAAGCATGGCGGTTTTAATCTCATTGAAACACATAACAAAGGGTTTAATAAGAAGACAGGTAAGGACACAATTACTTCGAGGTCTTATTACTATCCAAACTTAAAGTTGTGTGTTGACAAGATGTTAGAAAATCAATTCAACAATGAGGCAGACAGCCTAACAATTGTGATTTATGAGATGGCGACATTTAGAGATGAGATATTAGAGAGGCTAGAGGAGATAGCAGATGCCAAAGAATCCTAGCACACTTCTAATAGATGCTGATGTCCCTTGCTACCAATTAGCCTTCAAGAATCAGACGAACATTGATTGGGATGACGATGGTAATGAGAGTATCTACACGGAACCTGAGCACCTGCAGCCTGACATAGACTCCTTTATCGAAGGGTTATGTGAGAAGTTCAACACCTCAGAGGTCGTGATAGCCCTATCGGACACTGAACGATCCTACAGAAAAGAACTGGAGCCAACCTACAAGTCCAACAGGAAAGCAGAGAAACCTAGGTTGTGGCAGATGGCTAGGGACTACCTAGAGAACGGAGACCACGGACACACTGTAAAGATCAAATCAGGTCTTGAGGGTGATGACATCTTAGGGATCATGGCGACCCATCCGAAATGGAAGGATAACCATGTGGTCTGCACGATTGATAAGGATCTACAGACTGTGCCTTGTAATCTGTATTTGTTTAATAAGCCTGAGTTGGGTGTAAAGAAGGTTTCGTACAGTCAATCAAGATGGTTTCTCATGTATCAGATTTTATGTGGTGATACTACTGATGGATACAAGGGGTGTCCAGGTGTCGGCGATAAGAGAGCCACAGCAATCCTGAATAGAAAAACAGGATCACATAAATATCACTGGGATGACATTGTATTTACATATGAATCCAAAGGACTTACAGAAGACGATGCGATCCACCAGGCTCGATTGGCTTACATTCTCCAGTATGGAGATTTTAATAATAAAACAGGAGAAGTAAAATTATGGACACCTTAATTAGGGGAACGGTTTATAGGGTTAAAGATGGGGATGGTACTTGCTTTGAGGTAGGGGACTTAGTGGTATTCACTGGTTATAGCGGTGAAGATTTAAATCCTTCACATCTTTGCATTAAAGTTGAGAACTACAATCCAGAGAAAGAGTACAATATTGGTGATTTGGATTGGGATGATATGTGTAACTTCTTGCTTCCATCTCGCCTTGAGAAAGTGAGTCAAGTTTTAGAACATTCAGATTCTGAACAGGAACTTATAGGCATAGAAGCCACCTTAAACTCCAGAGGTGCTGAGTATGGTGAGTATAAAGAGCGTTCATCAATTGAGCAGCGTCTAAAAGACACCATCCGTGACATGCCCACTTGGGATTCTATGGATGACTATCAGAAATCTTCACTAGAGATGATTGTCCATAAGATCAGTAGGCTCTGTGGGAACCCTGATAACGAAGACACCTGGCATGACATTGCTGGATATGCTTCATTGGTGGTTAATAATCTTGACAAAAGTGCTTCCTTGGTATAAATAGGAGAAGCGTATGGCAGAGATACCTCTCTTAACTATTGAATTAATTGACTTTTTAGACACGATCTACCCAGATCATGACTCTCATTTTATCTTAAAGAAGATGGGGGACACTAAAGGTCAACAAGAAATCATAGAACGTGCAGCTCAAAGGAAGCTGATTAATCACCTCAGGGAGAGCTTAGAACGTGAGAACTAATTTAACTTAATGTGCATTCCTAGCACACCAAAACCCCAGAAAGAAGAGAAAGCAGACGACTTGAGAATCTTATTATCCAGAGACCAATATGGTGCTTTTGGTAGAGGAGGTTCTTCAATTACAACTGCTGGAAGGAGACCGCAAGGAAGCGGTGGTTCTTCTGGAGGATTCAGTAGGCTTGGCAATCTACGAACACTACAGGGAGGTTTAACCATTGGATTATAAGGATGTATCCTGTGCAGAAAGATTTAAAACATTAGAGAGTAAGAAGACTCAAATAATGCACCGAGCAGAACAGGCAGCTAAACTGTCTATACCTGCAATCTTCCCCCCGATGGCTCACACAGAGAGTCAAGCACTTCATATTCCAAATCAAGGCTTAGGAGCCAAATGTGTGAACAACTTATCTGCAAAGATGTTGTTAGCATTATTCCCTCCTAACACAGCCTTCTTCAGACTAGATGCAGGTCTAAATCCTGAGGATGATGAGGATAAAGAACGTGCAAAAGAAATTACCAACGCACTTGCTGAAGTAGAGCAGGGCGTAGTGGGACACCTAGAATCAACAACACTCAGAAGCTCTATGGCTAATGCGTTCTTGTTAGATATTATCACAGGTAACTCACTGTTAGACATAGATAAAGATGGAACCATAAGAGTATTCAATCTCAGACATTATGTAGTAGAGCGAGACCCAAAAGGTACTGTCATTGATCTGGTTATCAAAGAGGAAATATCCCCAAGAACCTTAGATCCTGAGTTACTTGAGAAGCACTTCAATGCTTCAGAGCTTAAGAAGTTCGCTGAAGATCCTGATGAGACTGTAGAAATCTATACACGTCAGATTCTTAAAGATGGGAAATATCAAGTATATCAAGAACTTAACAAGATTAAGGTTGAAGATAGTTCAGCCACATATCCTAAGGAAGCCAGTCGATTCGTAGTGTCTCGATGGAGAGCCGTGGATGGTGAGGACTATGGACGTGGTTTGATGGAGGAGTACATAGGAGACTTCAGCATCTACGATGGCCTATGTCTTGATATGTCTTTGAACTCTAAACAGGCGGCGAAGGTTATCTTTACAGTTACTGCTAACAGTATGTTAGATAAGGATGATATAGCAAACGCTGAGTCTGGAGATGTACTGATTGGTGATGCTGATGAAGTCAAGACTATCCGTGTGGATAAGAATGGTGACTTCAGAATCACCTATGAACAGAGCAACAAACTAGAGAAGTCTCTATCTGAGGCGTTCTTACTGCACTCATCTATTCAGAGAGACGCAGAAAGAGTTACGGCTGAAGAGATCCGCTACATGGCTCAGGAGCTGGAGGATGCCTTAGGTGGTGTCTACTCAGTTTATGGTCAAGAGTTACAGAGACCTCTTCTAAACAGATTGCTGAAGATCTTAGCAAAGATGGGAGTTATACCTCCGATACCAAAAGAAGTTTCACTAAAGATTACCACAGGTCTTGATGCCCTGGGTAGATCTCATGAGACAAACAAACTGATGTCAGTACTCCGAGCAGCTATGGAAGTCTTAGGACAAGAAGCAGTGATGGAGAGAATTAGACCTGATGCAGTTATTTCAGAGTTAGGTAATGGTGCAGGTGTTGATGTAGAGAAGTTCTTATATTCACAGGAAGAAGTGGATGCAAGACAGCAACAACAAATGCAACAGAACATAGCAGAACAGAGCGCACCTGGAGCCATACAACAGGCAGTGGGTGCAATGATGAATCAAAACCAAGGAGCTTAATTATGGCAGATGCAAAAGTAGGAAACGCTGGTACTAAAGGTGGCGGTAAAGCCCCAAGCAACAAGAGTAAGGCGAACGAAAAGCTATCTACTGAATTCAACACCACCTCAGTGAATAATAAAGGTGAGAAAGTTGAAGGTAAATTAAAAATAACACACCGATAAGAAGTAACTGAAATGGCTGAAACTACAATAAACACGCAGGAATTCGATGCTGCTCAACAAGAACAAGCAGCAGCTACTGATAACCAAGACACTAATGGAGGTGATCTTATCTTAGGTAAGTTCAAGTCCCAAGAGGATCTTGAAAAGGCTTACACAGAATCCCAACGAAAAATCACAGAACTAAGTTCTGGTAATACTAAACCCGATGGTGATGTTGAGGACGAAACACCTAATGATTCAGTAGAGTCATTAGAACTCAGTAAGGATGATGACGAGTCCCAGGAAGGTGACACTGATAATCAGCCTCTGATTAATATGGACAGTGCTCTGAACGAGTTCACGGAAACAGGTGAGTTCAGCGAGGCCACTGTGGAAACCTTCGAGAAAGCAGGTATTCCTAAACAAAACTTAGACCTATACGTAGCTGGTATAGAAGCTCTATCAAAAATCTCCAAGATGGAAGGCGTGGCCTTAGTCGGTGGAGAACCTGAATATATTAATATGGCTAAGTGGGCACAGGCCAATGTGTCTGAAGGTGAATTAAAGGCGTATGACGCTGCTGTCAGTTCAACTGATAAGTTCACCAGAGACAACGCTATTCTTGCAATGCACAGTAAGTATGTTGCAGCTAATGGATCAGAGAGTAATCTAATTCAAGGAGGCAATGGCCTTCAAAACGGAATTAGACCTTTCAGTTCAGAAGCTGAGAAACAGACTGCTATGGCAGATCCTCGATATAAAACTAACCAGGATGGTTGGAGAGATGAGGTTCAGCAAAGAATCATGGCGACTGCCCGATCTTAATCATACCGTAGGTATCTGACTGCCCTTGCGAGGATAACAGTTAGAGCGATGCCTACACCTTATAGAAATCTAAATGGACTAGATTCGAGGTGCCCACTGCGGTGGACAACGCCTATAAGGAATAAGTTTCATATTAGATTAGCACACTTTTTAAAACAAATAATTTAAAGGAATTAAATTAATGGCTAATGCTAATGTATCGTTTCCAGGTGCGGATAACCTGACAACTACAACTGAAGCGGATAAGCGCGTCCTGTTTGAAGAAATCTTCACAGGCGAGGTCTTCACTGCATTCAGAGAACAAAACCAAATGCGTATGTATCACCGCATACGTTCAATTTCACACGGTAAGTCTGCAGACTTTGCAGCTATCGGCAAGGCAGTAGGTCGAAGACATACTCCAGGTGCTGAGATCACCGGTCAAGAAATCGCTCACGGCGAACAGACCATCACGATTGATGACTTGGTTATCTCCGATGTATTCATGTCGGATCTTCACACTAAGATGGCATCTTATGAGCTACGTGCTCCTTACGCCAACGAGTTAGGTGATGCCCTGGCACGTATCGTAGATAAGTCTGTCTTACGTGTAGGCTTAAATGCTGCACGATCTGCTAACCCTATCACATCTTTACCTGGTGGTTCTACCATCACTTTAGATGCAGGTTATGCTGCTGCTGATGATGCAACTAAAGCAGTCCAATTAGCTGATGCAATCTTTGCTGCCCACCAGATCTTCTTAGAGAAACGATCTGCTTCTGCAGGTGAGCTTAACTGCTTCCTGACTCCAGCAGATTACATGCGGCTGGTACGTAACAAAGACTTGTTGAATCAAGATTGGGGTGGCTTAGGTAGCTACTCACGCGCTGAGTTGCCTATGGTTGCTGGTATCAACTTAGTTGTTACTAACCATTTACCACAACAAAACGATGCGTCAACTACTGTTGGTGATAACTTCACTGATGATATTGACTCATTGAATGCTAAGTACGCTGGTGATTACTCAAAAGTACAGGCATTGATTATGTCTCCAGATGCTGCTGGTACCGTCGAGCTGATTGACTTCTCAGTTGAATCAGATAGAGACGTACGCAGACAAGGTGACTTGATTGTTGCGAAACAAGCTGTAGGTCATGGCGTATTACGTTCTGAATGTGCAGTTGAAATTGTTATCCCTTAATAGGGACTAATGGACTACGAGAGGGGCTTCGGCTCCTCTCATTCTTAAAGGGACAGGATGACTAAAACAACAGAATTAATGGCGGTCAATGAAGTACTGAAGGCCATTGGGGAGATCCCCATAAACTCTTTAGCTGTAGCGACAAACTCAGATGCGGCTATTGCTTTGGATACGCTCCGAAGCGTTAAGACAGAGGTGGAACAAAAGGGATGGTGGTTCAACTCCAGATACAATGTTGCCTATGCTCCCTCAGCAGGTAGAATTGCTATACCAGCTAATGTTATTTCAGTGAGACCATCTTCAGGTGGATACACAGCCACAGGCGAGAACCGTAACGTTGTAGAACGAGATGGGTACCTGTATGATATTGCTAACAACACCGATGTATTCAGTGGCTCAGTGAGTCTTGATATTATTGAGACCACAGACTTCGAGTTACTACCAGAACCTGCGAGACGTTATATTACTATACGTGCTGCAAGGATTACACACCAACAAATTTTAGGCGACAGCGCAATTGCTGTCTTCACCGAGATTCATGAGTTAGAAGCCTTCCGATCTATGGAAGCTGAACACGCCAGGAACACACCTGGAGGTGGGATATTCATGATGCGCCATAAGCTGAGAACTGCTGCTCTTATTCAAGACCCAGTTACCTCAGGAGGCAACCAACAACAAAGGACTAGGTAATGGCTGCTCCACAGATAGCAGATGACTTCCAAGCAGAAACTTTGTTAAACAGAGTCTTGATTTACTCAGGACTACCCAAGATCCCTTCAGGTCACATATTCAACTCCTTACTTAATGCAGATGAGGAGATTGCATACTCTCTATTAATTGAGAATGCGAGGATGGTGCAAAGTAAGGGTCTTTGGTTTAATACAGTTTATGACTTTGAGGTGCCTGTAAATGAAAGCAGTCCTTTCTACTCCATAGATCATGAGATTCAAGGGACTTTCATAAGTGTCCTGAACGTGATTAATAAACCAAGAAACAAGTGCATGGATGAGGACTACACCCTCTGGACTGATGACATAGGTAATCAGATCAGAACTGTGGATTACAATCCTGCCATGTATAAAGGGTACATAGATTATGTGTACTCCACACCCTTACAGAACTGCCCTGACAGTTTTACGGACTATGTGGTCAAGATGACTGCTCAAGAGTTCTCAGGGATCTTAGGACAACCTTTCAATCCAGATGTGGTTGCCAAAGCTGAGTACAGGATGACTCAGGAAGATGCGAAGAATTCTCGTAAACCCAACGTCTATAGGAGATAAAGATGCCCATTGAACCCCAGGTTATATCAGGCTTTCACGGAGGAGTCTCACAACAGTCTCCTGTAGTTAGAGCTGATAATCAATGCGAAGAGGCACTGAACTGTAGCTTCTCAATTGCTAAGGGGTGCAGTAAGAGACCTCCTATAGAAGTTGTAAATTTACTGTCTTCTAATGATTTATCAGATAACTTCTATCACTGGATTACTGATAAGAATGGTGATAGGTATTTATTGGTCATTGAATCAGAAGCCTTAGCTGTTTACCGACTAAGTGATGGTCAGAAACTGACAGTCCTTAATGACACCGCTCAGACCTACCTGACATCTGCAGATCCTAAGAGGTACATACGTGCTCTCACCAGAGGAAGTAAGACCTATATTGTGAACACAGAGACTGTGGTGACTGCTACAGCCTCCACGTCTGCAGGATCTATTGCAGGTACTGCGCAGTCCTTACAGGATGATGCACTTGGCAGTGCTGCAGAAGGTGCCATCTATAAAATCATTGGTCATGAATCAATTGAGTTTGATGTTTACTATGCCAAGAAGACAGGCGGTAAATGGTTTGAATGGGTCGAGCCTGGTATCAGTGATGAGCTGGACTCAGCTACGATGCCCCACGTCTTAGAACTAATCTTTGATGAGGTAGATCCTAATGGTGTTCGATTTGAATTCACACCTGTCACATGGGACAAAAGGCTTGTAGGTGATGAGGATTCTAATAAGTTCCCTACATTCACAGGCACAACTATTAATGCCATCTTTGATCTCAATGGTCGATTAGGATTCTTAAGTCCCTCTACGATCTGTATGAGTGAAGTAGATGAACCACATAACTTCTTCAGGACAACTGTGGTGGACTTATTGGACACTGCAAGGATTGACTTGGAAGTTAAGAGTGGCACCACATCTCCTTTGAGATGGGCTAAACCTTTGAATAAGAATGTAATTCTGTTCACTGAGACTGCTCAATATAATCTCTCTGGAGAACCTGTGATTACCCCAGGATCTGCAAGGATTGATCTGGCTACCAGTTTTGAAACTTCAGCCCAGTGTGAACCTACGAACGCAGGGAGTAATCTATTCTTCACTGTGAACTCAGGGAACCACTCCAATGTTCGAGAGATGTACGTACAGGACTTAACGGTCACTACAGATGCCACAGATGCTACGGCGCATGTAGACAGCTACATCCCTAAGAACGTGACATTGATGGAAGCCCAGAACAACTATGACTTCTTAGCTGTGTTCTCAGAGGAAACAAAGAATAAACTGTGGACGTACTTCTATCACTACAATGGAGATCAGAAGATCCAAAGTGCGTGGGGTCAGTGGGAGTTCAATGAGAACATCTCTATCTTAAATATGAAGGTAGTAGATTCTCACTTGTTTGTGATATTCACATTCAACTACACCATTGATGAGAACTTAGGCACAAAGACTACAGAGACCTTCTTAGGCAAGATCAACTTGAAGATAGGCGATCCAGGAGACTACAATGACTCCTTCAATAAGCCTGTGTGTCTTGACTTCCTTACAGTCCCTAGTACAGCCTATGATGGTGGTACTAATAGAACACTAATAACCCATAACTTCCCTATCATGGCTCCAGAGGTTCGAGATGACCTTGTGGTGGTTTTAGGGCAAGGACATGGCACTCCAGGAGTTCTATATGAGAAGGACACCATCTTCACATTCCAGCCAGGAAACAACTTGTACAGCTTCTATGTTGCTCAAGACTTCTGGACTAATGGAACTCTATTCTTAGGCACTAATTACACCCAAAGCCTTGAACTGTCCAGACAGTACTACAGAGGCAATGGGAACTCAATGGCGACTGCAAGGATGCAGATACGCAACATCATGATTAGCTACTTAGACACATCAGCCTTTGAGGTTCATGTGAAAGTAGAAGGTCGTGATGATGTAGGTGGTACGTTTATCACTGACTTAATTGAGACCTACTCAGCTAGGGTTCTTGGTACTGAATATTTTAACTTAAATGCACCAACATCCAGAACAGGATCAAGGAGATTCCCTGTGCTTGGTAATGCTGCAAATACAACAATAACATTAGTGAACAAACTGTGGGATGGAGCTAACTTCATTCGAGGTGAGATGGAAGCCCTGGTCAGTTCACGGACACGGAGAATTTAATGAAACGTAACACTTTTGAAGCACCCCCAGTAGAAGCAGACTTTGAACTATTCGCTGACACTTTATGTGAGGCTGATAGGGTTGAGTTGGCTACCATTGCTGGTATTAAAAAGAAGGATCTTAAGGAAGCCTTGACTGGTTATTTTAGGTCTAGTTTTGAGTGCTATACTCTAGTGGATAACGAATCATTAAAACCCATTGCCTTATTCGGCTGTGTGTCTAAAGAGATGGAATATGAGGCCGAGGGTACCAACAAGTTAGTTGTGGGGCATCCTTGGCTTCTGTCTAACGGTGACTTAGAGCTTTACCCTAAAGAGGTAATGCAACTTGCTAAGTACTACATCAAGGAACGATGGGCACCATACTTCTCTTATTTACACGTCATGGCCTCAGAGGATCATCCGTACTCTATTCCATTCTTGAAGAAGATTGGATTCAAACAGGACACCCAAGTGAATCTCCCAAATATTAAAGGAACTGTATTGATATATGTGTGAACCCACTACTATCTTGTTAGCCACCACTGCCATAGCAGGTGCAGTACAGGCTGATAGGAATGCGAGTAAGCAAAGGAAGGCTTACCGCAAGGCAAGTCGGCAGAAAGAAAAAGAGATTAACAGGTCTCAATCTATTAAGGCTCAGAATGAAGCCACAAGAGCCAGGAATGCCAGAGCTAAGATTAAAGCCAGAGCAGCTGGTTCAGGTGCCTCAGGTCTGTCTATAAGCTCTTTACTGAACAATGCGGACATGCAGATCGGAACGGATCTAGCGACCATTGAAGGTAACAGAGAGCTACAGATTGAAGGCAACGATCAGCAACTACAGTCTAACTTAAACTCAGTGCAAGGTGCTGATTGGTTAGGCACAGGTCTTCAGATTGCTGGAGGTCTTTATGGTGACTCAAAGATTGGAAGTAAACTACCAGGAGGAAGTTAATGCCTAAGGAAAAAAGGCGCAGAGTTGATACTCAAAATTTAGGTACTGAGATTGCCTCGCAACAAGGGGGCATCTACGCACCCACACAGGTAAGAGCAAAGCAGTCTAACACTAACTTTGGCGCATTAGGTAACTTTGTTCAAACAGTTCAACAACGAAAACGAGAGAAGTTAGACAATACTCTTTATGAACAAGGCAGATTCGATGCTAACGCTGAGACAGTAGATCCAGAACGTCTTGAGGATGAGGCTTATGTTAAAGGCTTAAACTCACAGACAGGTATCAATGATGCCACTAAAGCTGCAGCTACTCTACCACAATCCCTGCAGGACGCTATGCAGACTGCTAAGGACGAGGGCACCTTAGGCAAGTTCGATCTTGATGAGTTTATCAATGAGCACATGAATGGCTTTGTGAAAGAGGAGAGTGATCCTTTTTATCTGAAGGGATTGAATGATAAAGCAGCTGCTATTCAAAGTATTGGGTCTAAGGTATATGAGCAGTTTGTAGCACAGGCTGAAGATGAGCAAATCAACTTCACTGCTGTGGATACTGTGAACTCTCAGTTAGCAGCCATTCCAGATGGTAATGCACCACAAGGGTTCTTCAAGAACTTAGATACTACTTTAGATAACTTAGGCACCAATCTGGATGAACGCCACGATGCTATGTTTAAAGGCATTACACATGCTTTAGACATGGGAAACATTGCAGGTGCCGAAGCTGCTGCAGAGCACTTACTGTCAAAAGGAAAGGCTGTCAGTGGTAAGTATGGTGCTCAGTTAGAGAAACAAATAGCCGTAGCTAAGGCACGTCAGGAAGCTGCTGAGAAGGAGGCCATGAAGGTCTCAGACTTAGAGAAAGCTCAGACACGTAGAGCCTTTGAGTCCACCGTAGGTACTGAAGATTTCAACATGGCTGCTATTGATGAAGCCACTGAGAATGATGTCATCACACCCGATCAGAATGTCTCACTATACAGAAGACATGAGGAAGCCTTGAAGAAGCGAGGATTGGAACTTGATCGTACTGCTATTATTGAGGAGTACAAGAGAGACCCTAGAACCTTATTCAACGAGAGTGACCCTAAAGTCCGTAAGGCTGTCTATGATTCTATGGATGCTGATTATGAAGCCTTAGGTGAGGCTATTATTAATAATGCTATATCCTATGAGTCTGCTCAGGCACCTGAAGATCTCAGAGAAATCGAAGCTCAGAGAGGCCAGATACTGACTGCTTATAAAGAGTACTTCGAGAGATCCCAAGCTGCAGGACATACTCCTGGCAACATTAAGCGTCTCACAGACTCTGCTGTCTTAGGTACACCTCAGTTCCAGCACACCGCTACAGTTGTTGAGGCTTTGGAAAGTATTGAAGGTGTCTCTCCTTTCGTAGGAGTGAACACAGAGAAACTGGCAGAGCTGAAAGCATACAATGAGCTGACAGAGCGTTATAGCCCTGAAGAAGCTGTGGAGATCCTGAAGCAACGTCAAGAGACCCCTCTAAGTGAGCTACAGGCTAACATGAGAATGGATGGCTTCAATGAGGCTTTTGAGGAGACTATTGGTGACTTAGTTGGTAATAAATCACAGATAGAAAATACCTTCTTGTGGTTTGATAAAAAGACAAACATAGCGCCTACTGCATATCTCAGAGAAGTAATTAGAGATGATGCTGCAGTGTTCTATGGGAAAGGTATGACCTTAGAGTCTTCTATGAAAGCTGCTAAGGATAGATTCTTATCAACACATCAACCAGTAGGAGGTGCCTGGGTTTCAAGTAAGAACATGCCTACCAGCTTCCCTGCAGTCTACGATGATTGGATTAAATCAATAGATCCTAAGCTAGACCCAGATGACTTCATTATTCAGCCAAAACGAGATGTACAAGGCAGTTTCATTATTAATAAGAAAGATGGTGATGCCATTAGAAACTCACAGGGAGAACTTGTGGTCTTCTCATACCATGAGGTCGTTAAGGCTATGGCTGAGAACCACGTGAACCCAGAGACTGAGTACACAAGTGAATGGTTTGAGTCCAATAAAGAGAAGATGCAGCTGGATAAAGGAATGCCAGAGGCTACACGTCTGAGACGAGAGAAATTACTCAAAATAGAGGAAGAGTTAGAAACTAATTATGGAAGAAACCGATAATCTGATTTTTGATGATGCACCAGGTTCAGTAGATCCTGGCACCATTAAAGAGTTATACATGCCTGACTACAACAAGCAGGAAGAAGAATCACCAGAGTTCTTAGACCTGATGGGGTCAGCAGTTGATGATGTTCATGTAGTGAATACATTGATTAGGCAAGACATGAGCGTCAATAAGTATGACCCAGATTTCATGGACACCTACACGTTAGAGAAGCTGCAACAAGACTTCGAGACCCAAGGTATTGATGAGCAATACATGGGACTGTTTGAGAATGTGAACAACCAGCAAGAGTACACCAGACTGTTAGCTAGAGCTGCTGAAGTGCAGCATTTAGATCAGGAGATGGCGAAGGCTGGAGGCTTGAAGTCTATGGCTGCTTATATGGCTGCTTATGCTACAGATCCTATAGGTGTCGCAGTTGATGCCGCAGCTGGTGGTTCCACCAAGGTAGGCATGTTGCGCAGATTCCTAGAGTCTGGAGGTAAGGCAGCTGCTGCTGATCTTATCACAGAGGCTATGAGAACCACAGATGGTGAGCCTGTAGAACTCTCTGAGTTAGCTATGGGCACCATTACAGCCTTTGGTACTGGTGGACTCTTTGGAATCCCTGGTAACAAGGCTGCTGCTAAATTAGAGGCAGAGGAATCTGCAGTTCTAAAGAAGATGAAGGATGCCATCCCAGAACAGGAAACTAACAACGGTTCTGCAGGTGCTGCAGCTGTATCTTCATTCCCTAAGAAAAATATAGGTGATGCAGATGACTCAGACCTCTTAGGAGAGATGAGGGCTAAGGCTGCTGTAGAAGGTATCCCAGAGCCAGGTGGACGCACAAGGAAAGCTCAGATCAGCCATGCTGCCTGGGCACAGCGTTCTGACTCAGATGTAGTTAGGAAGATGTCTGCTGATGTTCATGGTGTAGGTAATGAGACCCCAGGTAATGTGGTTGATATTCCTATGGAAATGGACTCTGGTAGATTGAAAGAACAGCACATGTCTCCTTATTATGAGGCCATGAATTCAAATTACGCAGAGTGGTTAAAGGATACAAAAGGAAAAGGATTCTTAAGAAGACAATGGAGCCATGAAGATTTTGATGAATTTATGGAGATGGTTGGGGATTACCGCCTTGGTAAGATCCAAGATGCGCCAGAGCAGATCAAACAGGTCGCAGATGCAGACAGAGCTTTTTATCAAGCATTTAAAGAAGAAGCAATCCGATCAGGGGCGTATGACGCAAGCCGATTCTCACAAGACCCAAACTGGATGTCGAGAGTAATCTCAAGAGACAAACTATATGGGATGATGACCAAGGCAAATGTAAGATCTCACATGGACTTCAAACCTTTGGTATCCAACGCAATCCGAAAAGGCCGAGAGGCTGCTGGATTGGAAGTCAATGACCAACTGACTGATGTAGTTGCTACTGCTTACTTGAACCGTGCATGGTCTCAAGGGGAAGGGGGCTTCACAGTTAAACAGTCAGGTGAGTTAGACTTAGATGATGTATCCTCTTTGAAGGAATTAATTAAAGAGAACCTACCAGAAGCTGAACAGGCTAAGGCACTGGAGATCATTGAGTCTGCAGCTGTCTCTAAGAAGCCTAAGGATGCTGGTGAGATTGATAACATGAAGTCACGCCTACTGCTAGATAAAGATGCAGCAATGAACATCAACGGTCAAACCTTCACAATGGCTGATCTTTATGAAAACAACGTGCATAAGTTAGCCAATGGTTATGCCAATAAGATGTCTGCTGAACTTGCTTTCAGAAACAAAGGCTACACCACAAAGTCTTTTGAGAAGATAGTAAATGAGTTAGATAAAGAGGCCGCAATCAATAAACTCCACAAGGAGAAGCACGGCTCTTGGGATGCTGGTAAGGCTAAACCAAGTGATGTGGAAAACCTAAGGTTCTCACTGGATCGTATGACCCACCAAGGGGTACGTGCAGACAATGAGTTAATTGACTCATTCTTTAGAACCTCAGGAAACCATGTGTACGCCTCTAAAATGGGGGGCTCAGGCCTTAATGCCATCACAGAGGCTGGAACACTTATGGCCTTCAGGGGACTCTCAGGAGTCGTGAAGGACATGCCAATGATTAAGGATCTGTTGAAGTCCTACGTGAAAGGTAAGGCTGATAAGGTTTATGTGGCTCAGATAGAGGCACTGACCTCTGGAGCTGGTTCTAAACTGGCTGAGAGTAGATCTTCTTTTAAACTTGAAAATGATGTTCAATCTTCAATGAGAGGCTTCATGGGTAAGTTTGAGAAGGCTACAGATGCAGGTAAGAGACTAGCGAATGAGACCAACCTGTTAAGTCATATCACAGATGTTTCTACAAGATACTCCACGGCTACTGTTGTCAGTCGATTAGACCAGTGGGCTAGTGGTGCCAAGATGCCTAGATGGTGGAAGAACCGTTCAAAGGCTTGGGGCTTAGGAGATGGTAGAGATGTTCTGATCCAGAAGTGGTTAAAAAGCAAGAATGTTAAAAGAGGTAAAGGCGGCGGCATCACAGACATAGGACTTGACAAAATGGACTATGAGACTGAGACAGCCTTCAGGCAAGTCATTCACCGTGTAAACTCTAATAATATTCAGAAGATCTACAGTGGTGATTTACCACGCATGATGCAAACACCCTTAGGTGCTTTCATTATGAAGTTCAGGTCATTCACTACTGCTGCCTGGGGTAAGCACACGTTAGCTGATGCTAACTTTGCGGACTCTCTAGCTGCTCAGAAGCTGATATTCACTGCAGGTCTAGGAATGTTCATGTATGCCAATCGAGTCTACATCTCTCACCCTTTCAGCGAAAAGAAACGAGAGGAGAAGTTGACACTGGAGAACGCCCTAAGGTCAGGAGCGACTTATGGGGTCAACGTGTCCCTACTACCTGCAATGGTTGATACCACTACTCAGATACTGAATGGAGAGCCATTGGTAGGTAAGAAGAGGACTTCAGGACTCCCTACAGGCTTCAGTGCCAAGGAGTTCACCTCTAATGTTCCAGGTGTCTCAATGATTGATGACATGATAACAGCTGTAGGTGCTCCTGCGAAACTAGCAACTCAAGGAGAGCTAACACAGGAACAAGTAAGGGCTATCTTCTCAGTCTTAATGTTAGATACTTTTTATGGTACCAGAGGTATCAGGGATGCAGCAGTGGAAGCGGCTCCTACAAGCAGAGAGTCAGATAAGATTGACTATGCAGAGGGATTGAAAGATCTATTTAACTAATTCAAGGATGAATATATGTCACAAATCATATCTTACTATTCACTGGTAAGTTATACGGTTGGTACTCCAGGGGAGAATTACACTGTAACTTTCCCCTACATTTTCAAGTCAGATGTCTTCTTATTTGTTAATGGAACAGATCGTCCTGAGTCGGACATAACATGGACTTCAGCCTCTACTGTACAAATTGCGAACACCGTAGCTGGTGATGAGATATACCTCAGAAGGTACACACGTAGAGACCAGAAGTGGGTGGAGTTTAGTAATGCAGGTTCTTTTGGAGAGGATCCTCTTAACTTAGTAACCACCCAACTGTTATATCTGATTCAGGAGATCTGGGATGCAGCAACAGCTGGTACTGATCCAGATGCACCTCCAGGTTCAGGGGGAGACCCAGGAGAGGGAGATAACACCTTACCTGCTCTGATTGATAGCATCATCACTGAATTACTGAACACTCAGTTATTCGCAGACTTAGTGCAACTCATTGAATTGACTGACATTAATGCTGAGAATGCAATTCAGAATGCTATTAATACCCACAACAACTGGCAGATCACTCAGCAGATAGATGCTGTGGTAGATGCACATACTATTGAACTTGCAGACATTGGAGTGAACTTAGGTGCCATTGATGCCCAGATAATCAACTTAGAGACCACCACGACCTCACAGTTCCAAACGATTGCCACACAGATCACTGGGGTTGCTACACGTCTTGATGATGCTGAGGCGAATGCTTTACAGCTCAGTCAAGCCATAACGGACTTAGACTCCGCAACAGCTACCTCCGTCTCTCAGCTCCAAGCGGAGATTGCAGATAACGAGGCGCTAATATTGACTGTGGAGCAAGCCTATGTGGATGCAGACAGTGCATTGTCCTCTAGGGTTGATACGATTGAGGTAGACTTCCAAGGTGACGTTGCGAACTTAAGTGCTCGTATAGGTACCGTTGAATCTACTTATGTGGATGAGAATGAAGCTACTGCCATTGCAACAACTCAGATTAATGCTAGGTTTGATAACAATGATTGGGAAGGCTTGTTTCAATCTTCTGACTACATCTTTGGAATCAGAGGAACAGCTAACGCTAATGCTGCCAACATCAATGGTATTGAATCATTCTTAGTTGGTGCGGGTGGTAGTATTGACAACCCAAGCACTTGGCAACCTGGATCACAGGCAGCATCCTTAGCAGGGCTTACAACAACGGTGAATGCTCAGGCATCCACAATCAATGCTAATGCTGATATGCGTACAGCTTTGTTCGCAGCTTTCTCTCCAGCTCAAGGCAGTGATGCCACACAGATGGTAGCAGCTATGGAAGAAACATGGCAGGTCTATGTGGATGAGGAGAGCGGACTGGCTCAGTCTTTAACAGAGCTACAATTAAACACACAGCCAATATTCTTCAGGCAGATAGCACCAGACCCAACGGCTGCTGAGTTTGAAGACCAACCTTGGTACAACGTGGGATTCCCAGAGGGATCTGCATGGTTCAAGAAGCTGTCTGATTTAGGACATAAGCTGTTTTATTGGCAGACAAGTAACAGCATACCTGCAGGTCTTGAGTTTGTTACGTTCCCTGGTATCACAGGGGCATGGGTGGAAACTCAGGATCAAGCAATCACTGCTCAAGGTGTGATTGTGCAGAGCCTTCAACAGCTCTACAACTCCACAGGTCTGGCAGGTGCCACCGTACAGGATACCATTCAGGCAGTTGTAGGTGATGACATATCAGCTATCTCTGAGACATTAGAGGCTTATGTAGATACTGAGAATGGCCTACTGTACTCCACATGGAACGTTAGGATCAACCAATACAATGGTGGAGTTCCTGTAGTTGCAGGAGTAGGCTTAGGGATGCAACAAGACCCTAACAACCCAGAGGCAGGTAGTCGATCAGACTTCATGGTCATGGCTGATTACTTTTCAGTGGTCAGACCTCCTGATGCTGGTAACTTAGTTAATGGCACTTGGAACTCCCCAGAGAATGCTTTTGTTCCCTTTATTGTGAACACAGGTAATGTACCTGGTGAACCAGATGTGACTGTTAATGGGGACTTGTTTGTACGAAACACCTTGTCAGCTATTGATGGTATGGCAGGTAGATTCACCTTCACAGATCTTGATGGTAATGGATACCCTATAGTCCGTGACGGAAACTTCAATGCTACTGGATCTCGACTGGTCTTAGCCAGTGATACGAACGACTATAACTTAGGTGTTGGTGGTTCTGTATTCCCTGGTGGTGAGACAGACTTCAAGGTACTCATGTGGGCTGGTACAGGAACCATGTCCCATAACAATGCTGTGTTCTACATTGACACAGATGGTAATGCCTTCTTTGGAGGACAAGTATCTGCATCAAATATTGATGGTGCTGTGGGTAGTGCTACCTCTGTATCTTTTGAAGGTGCAACAACAACTGTACCTAATGGTAATCAGACTGACTGGTTCCAAGTGGGAAATGAGGTAATCACTTCAGATCCTGGAGTACCTAGGTCACGTAGGGCAACTGCCACCGTATCTGTAGGGGTCTTTGGTAGCAACCAGAATGCTGCAAGAGTCAGGATTCAAATGAGTCGTGAGTCTAACTTAGGATCTAACGTCTATGGAAGCTGGACAACTGTTAGTGAGTATCCAATTGGAATTGATATTGGGACAGCTCTCACTCTATCGGGCACCCACCCAACACCAGGTCTAGGTAGATTTAAACTGCGTGTGCAGATCAAAGCTGAACAGGCTAACAACGGCTCATGGCAGTATCCCTCTAGTAACAAATTTGATGGAACAATAATTTTAGCGAGTTAATTTATGGAAGAATTAAAACAACAACTTCAGGCACGACAAGCCCAAGCTGCCCTTATGTACTACAAGGCATGTAAGGAAAAGGAACAGGCTGAGGAGGTCATGAAGAATGTTAATGCTCAGATTACAGCTTTAACCCAAGCTGAGTCTTTGACTAAGGAACCTGATGCCAACTAATACACTGACGAACTCAGAGTTAGCACAGCAGCTGATAGACCAGACAGAGACATGGCAAACATTCAACACTGAAGCAATTAGATGGCTCACAAGTACCAACGATACTGAGGACTTATACAATCCAGTTCTTGATACAAGTACCACAATAACTACGCTATATAAAATCTCTGAGGACTATGAGAACACCTTGAATGGTGCCTCTAGTTCCTTAGCGGTAGCCACTCAGTTACTGAATGATGCTCAGACCCTACAGCAGAATGTGATAACCATAGAAGCCTCAGTGGTAAGCTATGACACCACATTCCAAGGCTACTTGAGTCAAGCTGCTCAGGATGTTTCTGACTGTAACGATAGTGCTGTAGCGGCTGCTGCAAGTGCTTTGGCGGCTGCAAGTTCTGCCTCTGATGCGAGTACAAGCGCAACAGAAGCCTTAGGGTTCAGAGATGAAGCCCAAACTGCGCGAACCCAGGCGCAGACTGCTAAAACAGATGCAGAGTCTGAGGCTGCTAACGCCTTAACGAGTCGTAACGAGTCTGGTCAATTTGCACAACAAGCAGAGAACTGGGCTGAGGAAGATAGGGATGTAGAAGTAGAGCCTGGTAAGTTCTCTGCTAAACACTATGCTGAAGTGGCTTCTGAGGTTGATGCTAATCTTCAATCCTTTGTAGATAAGGCTCAGGACTGGGCTGAAGAAGCTGAGGATGTGGAAGTAGAAACAGGACAATTCTCTGCTAAACACCACGCAGCTAAGGCAGAAGGTTTCTCTGTAGATTCTGCTGCTAGTGCTAGTGCATCTAATGCCAGTTCTCACACAGCATTGACACACTCCTTCACCGCCTCTAATAAGGCAAGTGAGGCATCAACAAGTGCGACTAACGCTGCTACCAGTGAGGCGAACGCTGCTGCCAGTGAGAGCAATGCCAATACAAGTGCGTTAGCTGCTGCTAGTAGTGCAACTACTGCTTCTGATGAGGCCATAGATGCTGCTCAAAGTAGTAGTAGCGCCCTGTCCTCAGCAAATGCTGCTAGTACCTCTGAGTCTAATGCTGCCACCAGTGAGACTAATGCAGCTGCTTCTGCTTCACAGGCATCGAGCAGTGCCGACACTGCCTTCAATAGCTCACTGTCTTCTAGTAACTCAGCAGCCTTATCAGAGGATTGGGCAATTACAGCTGAGGATGTGATTGTTGATAAAGGGGAATATTCATCTAAACACTATGCAGCTAAGTCTGCAACCAGTGCTGCTAATGCTGCAACACAGGCCACTACAGCTGCTGATGAAGCTACAGATGCTGCACAGAGCGCAAGTGCTGCCGCAACTTCTGCAAGTAATGCAAGTGGCTCAGCGTCTAGTGCCTCCAGCAGTGCTTCAAGTGCCTCTACCTCTGCCAGTAACGCAGCCACAAGTGAAGCGAATGCTGCTGCCAGTGCTGCCTCTATAGGGGCATACTCTCTGATGAAAGCTACTGGTAATATCAATGGTAATAACTTTGCCAATGTTGCCAGTGAGTTGAGTTGGACACCCTCCATAAACACAGGGTCGGATGTGTCTATCTCAGGTACTGATGCTACGATCAACAACAATGGTACCTACAAGATCACAGTCTCATTTAGAACAAATAATAATAACAGGACAGAACTCTCTGTTCAGGTTGTTTTTAATGGTAGTCCTCTAGCAGCAGAAATATCTTCTAACTACTGTGCGAGAGATGTAGATCAAAACACAGGTAGTGTGACTCACACAACAGCCTTGGCTCTAGGCGCAGGAACAGTGCTCTCCTTTGAGGGATTAGGGGACTCTGATGGAACATGTACAGGCTTGAATGCAGGTACGATTTTAATAATAGAAAGGATTGATTAATTATATGGAAATTTTAAACAACATTATGGCTACCTGGTTCATTGGCATATTCGTGGTCTACGTAGTAGCCAATAAAACCAACTGGTTCAACAGCTTACAGAAGGAACAACGCTGGTATTATGCTTTAGGTTGGCCTGTCTTCTTACCCTACTACTTGTATCTGAGATACAAAGATCGTAACTAACTATGTCCAACCTGACTTTGCAGGAAGTAACGGCATTGTTTGAGATAAACGACAATAGAAGTGAAAAGAGACATGACGATTTAAAAGAAGAAATGAGGGAGGGGTTCTCTAAGCTCGAAGGAAGAGTAGGGCAGCTAGAACAACAAGAGAAACCCTTAATCACATGGAAGACGGTTAAGTGGGCATCTACGATCTCGGTAGGTGCTCTGATAACCACATACGCAGGAGGCTTAATGTAATGGCAGCACCAGAACAAGAACTGTCCGAGCTACATGGATTGTTAGCTCAACACCTTAAGGGAGAACTTACTAAAGATGACACACCAGCCTCAGTGCTCAGTGTGATCCTAAAGTTCCTTAAGGACAACAACATCACCTGCGAAGGTGCAACGTCTCCAGAGATGGAAGCGTTAAAAGAAGAGGTGCAGAAACAAGCACCCAAGTTTGACCCATCTCAGGTTCAGACAGCACTATCCTCAGTAAAGTAACAAGTCTAGCAGTCAGGAATGGCCTTTAAAGCTAACCTGGCTGCTTCTGACGCGTTTAAAAGGAATTTGAATACGATGACACCACTAACACATTTAAAGCCCTCAGAGAGCGTCTGAGTGGTTGTAGTAGACACTAAACACCCTTGGGCAGACTTCAGGAATTTCCTAGCAGACATGTGGGAACACTTGGGTCTACCTGAGCCAACACCAGTTCAATATGATATCGCATATTATCTACAGAATCCAGTGGACTTCGAGCACCTTCCTAAAGATGGTCAACGTAAAATCGTTGAGGCATATAGGGGCTGTGGTAAGTCTTACATTACTTCTGGGTTTGTAATCTGGTGTTTATTTTGGAATCAGAACCTGAAGATCATGGTGGTCTCAGGTGCAGGTGAACGTGCTAAAGACTTCACCAACTTCTGTTTGAAAGTTATCTTTGAATGGGAACCAGTACAGCACTTGTACCCTCAAGGTAACAATAGGAAATCAGTAGTCTCTTTTGACGTGAATGGTTGTAAGCCAGACCATTCTCCTAGTCTGAAATCTGTAGGCATCACAGGTCAGATCGTAGGCTCCAGGGCAGATATAATTATTGGAGACGACATAGAGACCAAGAACAACTGTATGACACAAGGGATGCGAGAGAAACTTGTGCATTTAACTGATGAGTTTGATTCTATTATTAAACCATTACCAACATCTCAAATCATCTACCTAGGAACACCTCACAATCAGGACAGCCTCTACAACAAGAGAGCACAGACAGGGTTCGATCAACGAATCTATCCTGCCAGAGTCCCTGAGAGTAACTATGACGGCGCATTGGCACCTATGGTTCGTGAGATGAAGAAGGAATATCCTGTAGGAACTCCTGTAGATCCCCTCAGGTTCGATGAAGAAACCCTGACGAACAAAGAGTTAGCTCAAGGTAAGTCAGGATTCTTATTACAGTTCATGCTTGATACGGCTCTTGAGGATGCCTTAAGGTTCCCTCTGAGATGTTCAGACTTCATTGTGATGGACTTGGACTCTAAGGTAGCACCAGTGAAGGTGGCCTATGGGTCTCATGTGGATCAGATGCTGGAAGAACCAGAGTGCTTAGGACTCAAAGGAGACAGGTGGTACTCACCGATGTATGTCTCTACAGAGTTTGAAGAGTACCAAGGTTCCCTTATGTACATTGACCCCAGTGGTCGTGGTAAGGACAGGACAGCCTATGCAGTGGTTAAGGTGCTTCATGGCTACTTCTATGTGACCCGAATGGGTTCTATGGAGGGTGGTTATGACGATACGACTTTAAAGGCTCTTGCTAACATTGCTAAGAATGAGAATGTGAATGAGATTGTCCTAGAGGAGAACTTTGGTGATGGTGCAATCACAGAGCTGTTTAAGCCTGTATGTGCCAGGATACACCCCTGCACCATTACTGGTGATAAGGTTGGTAGTATGCAGAAGGAGCTAAGGATCATTGAAGCCTTAGAGCCTCTACTGAACTCTCATAGGATCATTATCAGTAAAGACATTCTAGTTGCTGATTCATGCCAAGAAGAGAAACACCAGTTTGTCTATCAGCTGTCTCGAATAACCAGGGACAGGAACTCACTGACCCATGATGATACCTTAGATGCCTTTGCAGGTGCCATTAGGTACTGGAGCAACCAATTAGGTATAGACGTTGAGAGCACTGAAGACCGCCTTAGAGCCGAGGCATTACAGAAGGATCTTGATGATTTCATGGCGGCCTGTGGGAAGAAGAGGAAGACCACAGCAAACTGGAATAATAGGCGTTAAAATAGGTCAAAAATAGCAAAAAATAAAAACGTTTAATTTCAAAGACATAAGACAAAAGTGCGGTATAGGGTAGAGTGAATAGACTCTATACTATAGGTACTAAAGATATCTATAGATATTATATTTAATTATTATATTATTTATTAAAAAATAAATAAAAATAAACTATAGAACCTATAGATCATTAGGGTACATATAAATCATTAAGGTATAGGAAACTAGTCTTTAATGGACTATATGGGTACTAATGTATCTATAAGTTTACTTAGTGTCGTGTTTTTGTATTTCATTTTTATTTCTCATATATTCTACTAACTCCGATTGTAGAAAACTAAAGGATTATATTCGGCTCAAGGATGAGCCACTTTTTTATAGGATTAAATTATGGCAATTATAGACACTATACTAATCATAGCCCTTTCAGCAGTTATAGGAGCAATCACACCTCTTATAGCTCATTGGTTCTGGTTAAGGGACTTAAAGATTCAGAGAGGCCTGGACAGAGCCAGAGAGAAGAACAGGGACTGGATCGTCACATGATGATCTTCACGTTCATTACAGGTCTATTCTTACTAATGGGAATGGGCTTATTCTTAATAGCTTATGGGAGTGATACTGATGAATGAAGAGACACCATGTGAGTTTGAAATACCAAAGGAAACTATACGTAGTCAGGCAGTTCAGATAGCTGCTTCTATATTAAGAGGTCGATTAAATGTAGGATCAGCTGAAATCTGTAGGACTGCCAAAGCTGCGGTGTTTTTAGTAGATCAAATCTACGAAGAAGTGGAGAAATTATATGATGATACTGATGAATGATGAATTTTGGGATATAACATTAGATGATGACTATGGCCTCATAGAAGGCTTCCACGATTACATAGAAGGATCTATGTATATATAACTAAATCTTCTTGCCGTGAGGCAACATGTTCACACCTCTCCTAGATTTCTTATCTTTCTTTTGTTTAAGTAGTAGGTGTGATTTTAATTCTAAGCGTATCTAAGAGGATATAATGTCCTACTGGTACGTTAGGGTTCCTATAGGGTCTATAATGCCCTGAGGAGCCTCTCATTAAGTCCTAGACGTGGTTCTGGCTAGTTGCTATAGACTAATTGAACATATAGCTCCGCACTGTCCTTGCGAAGTCTATGAATGGACTAAAGAGTCTGAAGGGTCATGGAAGATCCTGAGGGCTTATTTTTATTATAAATTTGTGGTACCCCACATTAAATAACAATCGAAAACCACTTCCCCCCTTGGGGTCTTCTCATGGCCTCACCCATCATTATTGACAATTTAACTGTCATATCATCACCCAAACCACTATAAACACTGCGATAAGGCGGGGATTAAGAATCCCTCAAGCTCCTAAATGGGGCTTTTATTGCTTAAAAAGCGAGCAAACGTTCGCTTTTTGTCGCTCATGGATGGCTAATATGGTGTTGTGTACAAGATGGTACGCAAAATAAAGCGCCGTACGTGAATACTTTAGAATCAGCAAGGTAATCACACACCACCAGGCACGTACAGACCCTATTGAACCCACCAGAACCCGTACAAAACACCACTATTCCAACAAACACACGCATCCCTTAACTACACTCAGCACCATAAATACATCATCATAACCTTTCACATCTGCATATCCCATCATCACATCAACCACCGCATCAACCACAATCACATCCTCAAGACACATCAAATCCTCAAGCAATCCTTTAAGAATCTCACAAGCCCCTAAAAAATCCACATCATCCACAACACCACTATTAAGCACACCCACCAAACCACTGCACTTCTTTAAATCATTAAACATTAAATCCCCTTTGAAATATTAATTTATCCATTCTATTGATCTGAATCTCATTCCTTGAGAATCTAGACATATTAATAGACAGCACATACTTTTAAAGTTAGTATTCATTTCAATTTATTTAACAATTAATAATGTCCTTAGGCACTTATCTATTCATTTACATGCTATTAATGGCCTTCTCAGCCTACAAGATAACAATGCTCACCATATCCGATAAGAAACAATCACACACCATTATAAAAGGTACTGTCTACTCACTGATATTAATAATATCCCTATTAAACATTATAAGAGTAGCTGTTTTTATCAATTAATTGCATTTATTTTCAAATATGACTTGCATCACTAATCAATATCCTATAAGATACAATCATCAATTAAATATTAATCGGAGTTAATAAAATGCAAACAGTCACATATAATATCTATAGTATCAATGAGCACCCTAATAAAGACGCTGTTTTTAATTGGGTTCGAGATAACTGGCATGATTTAAATCAATATGAAGTTGATGAGTTAATCAAAAGTCTAAAGGCTTTAGTTAGTAACATTGGAGGTAGTTTAGATTACGGCATAAGCCAAGTACCAGATAGAGGTGAATTTATTTCAATCACTGATTATAATAGAGAAGCACTTAAAGAGCTAAATGAAAAAATAGAGGAGTACCCTTTAACTGGTTGCTTTTGGGATTATGAAGTTATTAAGGGATTGATTAACAGAGAGCTTGGCAGTCACTGTCTTAAAATCCTACACGATTCAACTGAATATGTCTATAGCGATGAAGGTTTGACAGAGATGCTTGAAGCTAATGATTACTATTTTAAAGAAAACGGTGAATTTAGAGTAAATAATACTTGCATCACTAAATAATATCCTATAAGATACAATCATCAACTAGAAACAACAAACAACAAATCGGAGAAACAACATGAAATACTTAGATTACAACGCAATCATTAAAGCATCAACAATCGGATTTACTTTAGTTATGACTATTGTTGTCGCTTTTTCTTAATCTAACACTATCTAATAAAATATAATATCGGAGTAAATAAAATGAGCGAAGTGAAAATCTGGTGCGTAAAAGACATCGAGTATGGCCTATGCCCTATGACAGTCACAGGCGATAAGCAAAAATGTGAAAATAAAGCTATTTTCATGAACAGGTCGTATGTAGGGAATAACAAGTACAAAGCGGTAGAAGTAAAAATAAGCGAGGTGAGGAGTAAATAACATGAAAACAGTAATAACACTAAATACAAGCCTTATCAATCATCTTTGTGTTGGCATGTATGGCACCCTTATAGATCCAGATTTTATGGATGAATGGAATGATGATGACCGAGGTTTTAACTTTGGCGCATACAAGGAGTATATCACTGATAAATTCAACGAAACAATCGAAGACTACGGAACCCTTGAAGCATCAGGGGTATCAATCAAATTTGAGGGTTTGAAGGGTGCAAAAATCCATAGTCCAAGAGAGTATAACTTTACTACTGATTCCATTCAGTTTCTTGTGGCCTATGATTTAGATGAGATGAAAGCACTTGTTAAGGCTAATTATGCGCAATTTGACCAATACCTTACGGATAACTATACCAGTCATGATGGGTTCTTTTCATTCACGCCAAATAACGCTGTTGATTGGCTGGTACAAGCAAATTCTAGGGAAGAGAGAGCCATAGCAGCCTTTATAAACTATTGGGATGCTTATCATGGGGGATTTTTTGCGGACATTCAAAAGGAGTTTGAAGATAACGTTTTGGACTTAATACATGAAGTAAGTCATGAATTTTTTGAGGAGATAGCAGCATGAAAAGAACAATTGAAATAAACGACACACTACAAGAACGAGTAGACCAAGCAATCAGCGAGTTAAAAGAGTACATCATTGAATATATGATTGAGAACCCAGATACGGACGATTTATGTCTATCAAATGACATTGATTATGATGGGCGCTTACATCAGATTGTGTACAGCAACACACCCATCTACTACTATGAGATTGATGGCCTTTGGTATCTCTACAAACATGACTTCATCGAAGCCTTTGAGAACGCTGGGTTAGATGGACAAGCCACACAAAACAGTGGTATGACTGCTATATATCTCTACATAGAACAAGAGTGTTGGGAGTGGTGGAATTCAATTGAATCAGATTTGCATGAGGCAATTGGTGACATTCAGTTAGAAAATGAAGATGAGGCGGACATGGTGAAGCAGTATAAAGCCATTGAGTGTCTTCAGGATTAATTAACACTATCTAATTAAATATAATATCGGAGTAAACAACATGAGTAACTACAAAAGAACAAAAGCATTAGCGACCAAACAAGGGAAGCAAGACAAACAAAACGGACATGAACCAACACCAGAAGCATTGGAGCATTCAGCATGGTTTAAATGGTACATGCAAGGCTATAACTCAATTAAAGAGGTAACAAAACCATGAATATTAAAATCGAACTAAACACAGACAATTCGGCTTTTGATTTTGATCCGCTGTTTGAAGTCAAGCGAGCCATTGAAAAAGCCCTTGATTATACCAGCGTTGTCGATCCTGATTATAGAACAATTAAAGACTACAACGGGAACACCATTGGCAAAATTGAGGTAACAGAATCATGAAACTATTAATCCTATTAATAACAGCAGTAACCAATGATTACTATACAACCATAGACGGCCAAATCTATTACACACCAATTATAGGCTGCCCAAATTGCGCCGCAACCACATGCGAGATTATCCAAGAGGATAGATGGATTAGAGTGACCACAGACCGCATTTTTATAGACAAATTCGAGGTGAACCAATGAACAAAGAAACAATATTCAAACTTAACGCCATAGGCAGTGACTTCAACAAAATTCGAGCTTTAACCATTCAAGACTTGATTGACTGCTATCTTGAGTACTTCAACGACTTTCTAACACTTGGAGGCTTTGCAGATGCTTATGGCCTCACAGAAGACAATCAAAAGAAAGGAATGGACACAGCAAAACTAATAATCGACTTAGGTCGTAGACTACATAAGGAGCTAACAACATGAGAACATTCACACTACTGTCAGAATTCGACACAACAACATATATAACCATCAAGGCGCCTAACAGGCGTACAATTGTCAAAGCGATTCGCAATGGTCTACTGTCAGGACATCCAGTGGGTCTTAAATGCTTCAGGGCTGATAACACTGGTTACAGTCTTCATTTAACTGATAACCAAGATGTCGAACCTATGTACACCATAGAACACGCTAAGGACTTTGAGAAGAAAACAAAAGCACAACAAGAGCGCGAATGGTGGGAACTGCGTAAGGCAAACAGGGGGAGTAGATTGCGAGAGCATAGAGTGGCTAACCCTTTTGGCGCTTGTGGCGGCTCATATAGTAACAATCCAGATATGATAATTCATTGGAATTTATAGGATTATAAAATGAGCAACACAGAGACAACAGAGCAGGAAAAGTACAAAAGTAATAAATCTAAAAACTTAGCAGTCGTGGAGGTACGCCTTGGTCGAGTATTATTACAATCAAAATCAGTCAATGAGGAACAAATTAGAAAGGCTTTATCTGTAGCAGGTGATGCGAATAAAGAAGATAAAATAATTTCTTTAAAACATGGTGAGAAAGTACAGATAAAAACCATGAACCATAGCTATATATTCACACCTATTTTTCAGGAGGATGTTTAATGAGTGCGCATAGAAACCTTTTAGTTGTTTTTAACAGAGCGATTCAAAATAAAAGATTAACCAAAAATATGGCCGTCGATTTATACTTAGAAATAATGGATGCCTTAGATTGGGAAATCCCTACAGTAGAATATAGTTCAGATAATGATTACACCATCTGTAGTGATGAAAGGAGAGCAGCCAATGAATTCCTATCTACTCAGAGATAACAAACAACTAAATTCGAGGTGAAATAACAACAATCAATAAGACATCTACATTCCCGATAGTTTGTCAAGGAAGATAATTTATGTTATAAAGTGTGAATCTTTTAGAGGAGTGTAAGTGTGACACATAAAGAGCGATTAAATGTCATTAAGACATTAAAGAAATTCCAGGGACTCAAGAGTAGCATGACCGCACAACAGATCATCATATTCTTAGTGGCCTATGAGAATGATGGAGCCGATCAAACTACTATAATTGAGAAGTCTAACTTAAGGGTAGCGGCAGGTTCAAAACATCTTAGGATGTATAGTAAGTATGACAGCTATCGGAAACGAGAAGGCTTTGGGATGTTAGACATAAAACAGGACTACATGAACCTGTCATCTAACATAATAACCATAACAGAAAAAGGTAAGGAGTTTATAGAAACAATATGAAAGCAAAGAGAAAACCAAGGGTACAACCTTGGCAGATTAAAATTGGCTACTATGATGGAGATTTAATCCTTGGTAGGTTCTATACTGATGAAGGCATACGCAAATTCAAGCGTACAGGCACTTCAGACCTTCCTGAGGCCATGATTATCCTAGAGGAGCACCTATCCTACCTTAAGAGAGAATCAAAGCCTCAGAAAGGCTCTATTTCAATTGGTCAGGCATTCAATAAGATGTGGAAAAATGAATGGCATAAGCAAAAAGACCACCGTAAAAGGAGACAACAAGCCAAGGCTATTGAAGATTGGTTTGGGTCTGATACTCTCCTAAAGGACATAACATCCTCATGGATAAATGATTACATTGAGTATCTCAGAGACGACTTAGGGAACTCAGATGCCACCATAAACCGTAAGACATCAGTGCTTAAGCGTACCTTAAATGTTGCTTGTCATTCATGGGAAGAGATAGACAAAGTGCCTTATATCCCTCAGTATCGAGAGAAGATGAGAGGACACCGACAGACCATGACAGCAGCTGAATTCCAGGTGATCCTCCAGCACTGCACAGACTACGAACATGAGGTGTTCTTTCTAGTCTTATGGGACACTGGTTGTCGTCCTAGTGAGCTAATTAATCTCACAGGGGATGAGCTGGATACCATTGATGCTGCATTGAAACTTGAGGACTCTAAAGGAGGTAAGGCGAGAACTATACCTGTCAAGAGAGCCTTGATGGATAAGTTGGTCAGATTGAACCGTGGAGAGGTACGTCCTTTCTTGAATGTAACTGGTAGCTCTTATAGGGCACAGTTTGACAAAGGTAGGAAGGCTTTAGGGCAGATGGATAACCCTAAGTTCACTGCTTATTCTATGCGACACACTAAGGCTAAGGCTTTATTGAACCAAGGTTATTCTGTGGCCTTTGTGATGGACTGGTTAGGACATGCGTCTATCACGACTACACAGATTTATGTAGAAACTAATGATAATGAACTATTAAGGGCGAGAGATGCCCAGGAGAATGAATGATGAATAAATACAAAGAGAAACACTTAACACCCTACCAACGAATCAGATTCAAACTAAAACAGGAGGTCAAGAAGAAGCAGACGTTCCTCAGGAAACTTAAGGTTATCTGGTACCGTAGACAGCTTGAGGCCATTAGAGAGAACCAGTTTATTGTGAGGCAATCATGAGTGAAGTAGAAGCGTGGTGTGTTAAAGACACATTCGACAATGAGCTGATGCCAGAAACAACTAACGACATACCCACATTGGTTAAAAACACATGTATGGATTTGAATCAGGAAGTTGATGGCCGTTTTCAGGTTGTACCAGTAAAAATAAGCGAGGTGCCAAGCGAATAACATCCCACAGGATACCAACGAACCACTAACAGTTATCAGATAACTTAACAATCCACAGGAAACCCAACGGAGACCATAACGTAACCTATTGATCTTAAAGACCTGGATTATCCCAGTCGATACCAGTCAGGATTGAAAATCCCCGTGTCGGTGGTTCGATTCCGCCTCCGGGCACCATTTTATTCAAACCCAATGCATCATATAAATTAAAGGCTAATTCTCACTTTCAATACTGGCTGTGAATTATAATGCCATGATGCACCTAAATGAATCATACCAATGCCCATCTTGCGGCCACCCCTGTCATACCAATGAGCCAAGAAAGCCGATATCTACCTGTGAAAATTGTGGCTCGGAAATCAACTATTCTATGCCTACTAACAGACTAAAAAAGCAGGACCAACAAAAAAACGGCCGGATAAAACCTATCAAGTTGTCATTGCTGCTGCTGATTTTACCGCTGCTGGTGATAATTCTGATGGTGATCTTTTGGCTGGTTTTTCAAGACATCCGGGAACACTCGCTGATAACGCAGCTCCAATCTCAGGAACAAACCATCATGGTTGTTAGCAGTTTAAGCGAGTGCAATACTGACTGTGTGAATGCTGCATTGGGTTGAGGCGCTAACCAAACTCACATGGTATTCAAATTTCAGTTGAGGTTCATCTTGTGCGCGTTTATCGTTTGACCATCCATACCAATTTGTAAAATTTCTAAAGTCTTATTGGACCAATCTATGGCAAGGGTGGCAAATGATTCTGTGGTGATTAAATCATGGATGCGGTGGCGGTTGTATTCATCAGTACCTGAAAAAGAATGTGTCATGCCGCTGGAAGTGACATCTATCAACTCTTGACCCTGCCAATTGATTTTTGAAATTTCAGACAGGTGCCGATCACCACTGAGGATGATGGGGTTGTTGGCGCCTGAACTGACTATCAAGTCCAATAATTTTTTTCGCTCATTGGGGAAATTAGCCCACATTTCATATTTGTGATCCTCGGCAATCACTTGGATGCTGCTGGCGATGATGTTGATATTGGCTTGTGATTGGGTTAATTCATTTTGTAACCACTGCCATTGTTCTTTACCTAAAACTTGACCATCTGGTTGAGCCACATAATTTTTGGCTGATCCTTTGGGCGTCTTCACCAATGGGTCTTGGAAGTATCTGGTATCCAAGTGAAAAATTTTAACTTGATTGGGCACAGTTCCAAAGACTTGGCTGCGATAAATACCTGGGTACTGGTTAACAGCTGCATCTTCAGTGATGTCCATGAAGGCCAAAAAATGGTCTTCGGCTTGGGCTTTCATGGGGAATGTTTTGTTGCCGTCGTTGATGCCATAATCATGGTCATCCCAAATGCCGGTTACAGGTACTTGTGCAATGAATTGACTGTAATATGGATTGGTTTTTTGTTGGTGGTATTTGTTGCCCATTAACACCATGTCGTCGGTGTCTGCGTAGATGTTATCACCCAGCCAAACCCACAAATCGGGTTGTTGCGCAGCGATTAGCGGCCAGAATGATTGGTCTTCATATTCCTTGTTACAAGAACCAAAGGCGATGGTTTGTAGGGTCTGTTGAGTGGGCTTGATGGGTTGGCTGCAACCAACAGTGAACAAAATCAATAAACAAAGTAAGGTATTTTTCATGGGTAAAATTATCACTGGATCACATTGAAAAGCTTAGCATGTTTTGATGAGATTTAGGTGAAGGTTTAATGGCGGTTTTTGCTACAATAATGTTTAATTGACTACATTTAATTATATGAACACAGACATCCAACATAACCAAGACAAACAAAGGTTCGAAATTCATGTGGGAGATTACATGGGGTATATGACATACCAGTCATACAGTGATTACATTGATTACACCCACACCATCGTACCCAAGGAATTGGGCGGTCAAGGGCTGGGTACCGATTTGGTTAAATATGGCTTGGCTTTTGCCAGGGTTAACCACCTCAAGGTTAAGCCCACATGTTCATTCGTGGCTTCGATGATAGACAAAAACAAAGTGTATCAAGACCTGCTCAATGAATGATCAACTCAGCATGCCGCCCTCAAACAGATTGAGCTATGCTTTGATGGGGCCAGCCGATACCCAGCTGTTGTTTGAATTGGACCAAGATGCTGAAGTCATGCGCTACATCAACGGTGGCAAAATGACCTCGATGCAAGAGATTCATGATGTCTTCATCCCAAGAATGGTCAAATACACCAACCCCACCAAAGGCTGGGGCTTGTGGCAGGTAAGGGTCACAGCAAATGATGAGTTTATTGGTTGGATATTGGTCAGGCCGATGAATTATTTCACTGACAATCCGTCTTGGGATGATTGGGAGTTGGGTTGGCGATTCAAGCGCAAAGCTTGGGGCGCTGGTTATGCCACCGAAGCGGCGCAACACATCATGCAGACGTTGGCATCAAGCCAAGATGTTGGGATTTTTTCCGCCATTGCGATGCCAGATAATCTGGCATCCATAGCAGTGATGAAAAAATTGGGCATGCAATACACCAAAACTGCGATGCATAAAGACCCGTTGGGAGATATGGAAGTGGTTTATTATCAGGTGAAAGCTGAGAAAATTCGTAACACCTGATGGTGAGAGAACCAGCGCGCGATGCTGTTACTCGAAACCATCCTCAAAAATGACATCATCAAAATTGGACACATCGTTAAAAAACCAATTGGTATTCGGATTAGTTTGAATATCACCAGTTGTAATACCGACGTGGTTATTACTGAGAAAGGAGCCACCGACGCCACAAACCGCAAACCCTGAATAACCTGGGTCGTTGTAAATATTGATGTCACAATTGTTGGTCAAACCGCCATAAACCAGCCTGATGGTGTAATCATCATTGGTATTAGCCGTTTCATCCAAACCGCTCATGGCCAGCCTCAAAGTAGCGACATCATCAACGCCCAATAACCTCTGATCCTCATCACCTCGTGAACCTTGTTGCATCACACCTTCGGTGTTTGCAAATCCCAAATCTGCGGCCACATTGATATCTGGATTGGTTGCGAAACTGTCACCATTGGGTAAATCTGCCAGTTCTCTTGTATAGGTGGTTGCATCAAATGGTGGTGATGCTACGAATGGGTTGTTGACGTTGTCGTTGAACCAGAACAGGTTTTGATCATCGCCTCTGACATCGTCACCTGAACCAATGATGTTGTCACTGCCATCGTTAAAAGTGAACACATCATCGACTCCATTGGTTGAATTGGTGTAATTGGTGTTGGAACCGCTGACGCCAGTTTGTGAACCCAGATTGGGGTGCGCCAAACCAATACAATGCCCGACTTCATGTAAAGCCACAGACTCCCAGTCTATTTGACCCGAAGGAATATTATTGGCCCCACCAAATACCAAATTATTGTTAAAGCCCTGTAGTTCATTAAAGGTGTTGATGATATTCAGTGTTGGAATCACCATGTCGGCGGCATCAACAGAACTTGGGTTGATGCAAACATTCACCTCGACCACGCCTGAATTACCCGTGTAATTACTGGGATGGGTGATGATATCAATGCCATTGGACTCACCGGCAAAGATGTATGCACCGGCATGGAGGTTGTTACTGAATAATACCACAGCAATAGTCACTAAAAATTTCATGGTGTTGCTCCCGCTGCTGATGGCTGTAAGGCTTGTTGTGACCAGCTTTGTATTTCTTTGATGAGGTCCAACAAAGGTTGCCAACTGCCCATGTATTCATAATGCTGTTGTAACTCTGCTAAATTATCCATGGAAACTTTCCAAACCACATCGTCTTGTTTAATCACCAACTGAATCAAATCAACCTCAGATGAATAAAACAAAGGGGTGTTGTGATTTCTTTTGATGACTTTCAATTTGTTTTGCAGCATATTGCCAGTGGTATTGAAATCCAATTGATTGACCAAACCATCAATCACTGCCAATTTATTCACCGATGCATTGAATGCTCTGGTTTTGGCGTCCTTAATGAATTCGGGATAACTGATACTGACTTCACCGGTGGCATTCATCTTGACCACCATATGATTATTTTCAACCAACACCTTGTTATACGTTCTGGTCAATTCAATTTCGTAACTGCTGGCAACTGAGCTGACAACCAACAGCAACAAACATAATACATGTTTCATTTTCTTTCTCCGCAATGTGCGAATTTAAAATGTCATAAACTCAGTTGGGTGTCAATTTCTTTTAGAACTAAATGTATAATAATTCTCAAAAATACAACGGAGTGCACATTTATTTATGATTGTAACGATTCTTATTCCGTTGCCTCAAAGTTCATGCTGCCACTGGCAGTTGAAAAGAAAACTGTGTACCGCGGTTCAACTGACTGATGACTTTGATCTTGGTGTGGTGTAAATCCATGATTTTTTTCACGATGGCTAAACCCAAACCCGATGAATTTTGGTTGTGGTTAGAACTGTTTTCAGCCTGAAACAGGCGATCAAAAATGTGCGGTAGCTCTTTTTCACTGATACCGCGTCCGGTGTCTTGGATGATGACTTTGAAGCGGTCATTATGCTGTTGTAGCTTGAGCATCACTTGGCCATTTTTTGGCGTGTGTTTGATGGCATTGTTGATGAGGTTTTCAAAAACACGCTGCATCAATCCGATATCAGCCCTTACTTCGGTGTTGCCATCAAGCAAGTCTATTTTCAGATCTACATTGCGCTGCTGCGCGAGCATTTTAAATTCCATGCTGACATCCTGCATCAACTCCGACAGTGAGAACGACTCTAGCTTGGGTTGAATCACCAATGAATCCAGTTTAGATAATTCAAATAAATCATTCACCAGCTGATTCAAGCGGATACAGTGCTTGCTGGCCGTGGCCAGGTAATAATCACGTTGTTTTTCATCCAGTTGATCCTTTTTGATCAGCAGGGTATCCATATAACCTTGTATTGATGCCAAAGGTGTGCGCAGATCGTGTGAGACATTGGTGATCAAATCACGGCGGTTTTGATCAGCAGCCTGAATCTGTTTAACCTGTTGTTTGATCTTGCGTTGCATGTTTTGAAAAGCCGTCTCCAGCACTTTGATTTCATCACCTACTTTTTGATTGTTCGGTGTTTCACCGGTCATTTGTTGTTGAAAACGGCGTACTTTTTTCGTTACATGGGTTAACGGTTTGGTCAGTTGATTGACCATCAGGATGCCTATCAGGTAGGTCAGAATCAGTACCGCTGCAATGCTGGCCAAGGCGACTTTTAGTACCCAATTTTTACTGATGTCCTTGGCCAACAGCTCATAAGTTTGGCCACCCAGAATGGCATATACATAACCCTCATCTTGTCCGTTGAAAGTCACTTTGGCTGCTGAGAAGGCTTTCTCGGTTTGCGGACTTCTGGGGTCTAAATTCAATATAGGGCGCTGTTCTGGCTCACTGATGAAAGTCTTAATCTGTGACAATGGAATCTGGTCAGGCAGCGCTGTACCAGTCGGTAAGTTGTGGCTCAATATGCGGCCTTCGTTATCCAGCAAATACACTTCGACCGTGGGATTAATCACCATGGCGCGTTCTGCCAGTTTCTTAATTGCGGCCTCATTGTGCTGGCCATTTTGGATCAGTTGCTCTTCAGCAGCCACGTACATGGCTATCGAGCCATTGAGCCGCTGGGTCATCTCGTGATTGTATTGGACGCTGGCATAGCGTGTGATGAAGGCCAGGATGATACCTATAACGATGAATAAGGTGAGCAAAACGAAAGATAATTTTTTAGCTATTGAGTTCATTGTTTTATGCGTGGTTGGTTACCTGTGAGGTGCCGATGAATTTATAGCCAACCCCCCAGACTGTTTTGATGTATTTGGGTTCATTGCTGTCGGCTTCTATTTTGGTTCGGAGGCGATTCATGTGCGAATTCACGGTGTGTTCGTATCCTTCATGCCCATAGCCCCAAACCTGATCTAGTAATTGTGAACGGTTGAATACTTTGTCCGGGTGTGAGGCAAAAAAGTGTAGTAGATCAAATTCTTTTGCTGTCAGCTTAATTTCGTTGCCATCAACTACCACCGTGCGTTGTTCAGTGAGGATTTGAAGTCCTGGATAAGAAAGATCAGCAGCAATGCTGTTTTGTTGATAACCCCTGCTGGCATCAAACCGCCTGATTAAGGCTTTCACCCGTGCGGTTAACTCCATCACACTGAACGGTTTGGTTAAATAATCATCGGCACCCAGCTCTAAGCCCAACACACGATCCAGTTCCGTGGATTTTGCGGTGAGCATCAATATGGGGACGTAGTTTGATTGGCTGCGAATGCGTCGACAAATTTCCAAGCCGTCCATGCCGGGTAGCTTCAAGTCCAAGACCACAGCGCTCCATTCATGTTGCAAAGCCATCTTCAGCCCCTGTTCGCCATCGTGAACCAGCTGGACTTGGTCACAAATTTCAGACAGATGAATTTTGATTAATTGAGCAATATCAAATTCATCCTCAATCACCAATATCTTATTGTTGGACATGATTGGTTCTACTCCCTCATCAGCTTGATTTAAATGGTTGTTATTAAATACATGAAAGGTAAAAGACATGGTTGCTTACAAATTTATCAAAAAAATATGCAACAAATCACAGCCTTGGGGAAAAGACTGTGACTTGTCGGTGGGTTAATAACATGCTTTTACAGCTGACAGGCACCATTGAAAGCGGCTGGACCAGAAGTCAATCGCGTCAGTGTTTCAGTGCCAGAACCAAAGCCCTCAACCAATGAGTCGTAAGACAATGAAGCCGTTGTACAAGAGTTGAACTTGATGCGGACTTGGCCCCAGTTGGTGCGGGTTACATCATCAGCATTGAAAGCATCACCAAAGACAGCACCTGAGGATTGAATCAACTCAACAATGGCCGTATCGCCAACCACTGGACCGGTACCGATTAACCAAATTTGTTCACCAGAACCATCGGCTGCATAGTGGTACCAAGAGATCACAGCCTGATTACCGGCATCAGTTTCAGTGATCTCAATCACCAAACCATGACCGTCCCTTGCTGGGTCATACCAAGAGCCACTGAAGCCACCATCAACTAAACTTGAGACCCTGACTTCTGCCACTTGGTAACCTGCGGTGGTGAAATCGGCTGCGGTCTCATCAAAGCTGATACCTGGGCCGCCGGTGCCGCCCAAGAACACTTGTGGTGTGCCATCAGGATTACCGACTGAACCATTGTAACCTGGGTGAGTTGTAACCACATCATTGGTAGCCTCACCGCTGTCTGGTGCTGATTGGTTAAAGAAGGCTGCATCACTTTCGGTATTCGCCTCGGTACCTGCATCTAATATGTCTGAACCATAGACTTTGAATGCCACCGGTCCAACAAAATCACCATTGGCATTGAACAGTGCATGTGCTTTGGGGTCACCATTGGCAAAAAAAGCATCATTTGAGGGTAATAACATGGCGCCGTATGAAAAGTACCTGTCGGTGCTTGGATTCAGATTGAATACCTCGCTGCTGACCAAACCGGGATCAAACACCGGTGCGCCAGCAAATCCTTCTGGATTTAAAATCACCGCATCTTGACCATTGAATCCAGCAAAATCACTGCGCAAGGCATCAAAGCTGCCGTCTTCAGCGAAACGCTCCAAGCCGACACTGGCCGATGCACCACGGTCATAAATATCAAATTCGCCGTCATGAAAACCCACCCAAAGAGGCGTGAAGAAGGTGCCACCTTCGCTGGCAGTGTTTTTGACAGAGACGCGAACAGGTGTGCTGTTTTGTTGGATGGTCACACGCATGATGGGGTAGATACCTCGGGTGAAGTCACCAGCGGTGGCATCGATGGCGGTACCCGGAGGCACAGTGGCACCGAGAATGTTAACCGGTGTGGCACTGGGATTAGCTGCTGAACCATTGAAACCCGGGTGCAGTTGCACCGTATCAGCAGTTGCCTCACCGGTATCTGGTGCCATTTGGTTCAAAAATGCGGCATCAGATTCGGTATTTGCCTCGGTGCCTGCATCCAGAACATCGGCGCCGTAAACCACAAATGAAACAGGTCCGGTGAATTCACCAGCGGCATTGAATATTTGGTGGGCCATTGGGTCACCATTGGCGATGAAGGCGTCGTTGGATGGCAGAATCATCGCACCATAACTGAAGTATTGGTTACTGGGATCAACATCGAACACCTCATAACTGGCTAAACCGGGATCAAACACCGGTGCACCAGCAAAACCTTCTGGGTTTAAAATAACTGCATCAAAGCCACCAGAAGGCGCAAACTCATCCCTCAAAGCAGCAAAGTCACCATCCTCCGCAAAGCGTTCAACGCCTGCTGAGGCCGCAGCACCGCGATCGTACAAATCAAAACTGCCATCATGAAAACCGACCCATAGTGGGGTGAAATACAAACCACCTTCAGGGCCTAAATTCTCAACTTTGACTTTAAGCTCGACGGCTTGTATTTGGGTCGCCAATAACAAACTGGCGGGTAATAAAAATGAACGTAAGTTCTTACTGAATTTCATGCTTTACTCCTCGTAATTGAATCAAGAAGCGACAGTTTGCCGCACAAAAATCACAGAATTCTCACAGCTTCGCTACGATTTGTTCAAATTGATGTTTGGGGAACTGAGTCTTAGGTTTCTGGGATTAACTTCAAAAATATCTGTGGCAAATGTCTGATGAGCGTGCAAGAATTTGTAGATTGAGGTGCCTTTCCTAAATTAGTTTCAGTTTCTAGATATGATGGTAGAGTGATTAAGAGAGATGGAAAATAACGCTATTAATTTTAAAATAAAAGCAGTTTTTAATAATGTGATAAAGCTTTGGCCCGAACAAATTAATGTTGAATGTTCTAAGGATAATTCTCGCATTTTTCCCATGTTATCAAAAGCATGGGATAATGCAGAGGATATGATTGATGATGATCCTTGGGAAGTGTTAATGGTTTGGGTAATATACGGAGTTCTACATGACGAAGCTGTGAACCTTGCTAAAAATACTAGTGGCCAAAATGTTTATCCAAAGAAATTACAACTTAAAAAAGTTATTCATGAGTATATGAAGCAACTTGATGATGAAGAATGGAAGTGCTTAAAATTAGAGTTTTTGCAACAACAAAATTAAAACTAAAAAGGGTCACAACTAAAAGGGGCCACAATAAACCTGCCATAGTTTGACCTCTTTAAAGCGATGATTGGTGTTCCTGATAAGTCGCTTGGTTAGTCATTCGATCAAGCCATTTGAAATCCATGAAATAAATTTATTTTTTTCTATTGGTTGTGAATGCTGTATGAATACTTGCATCAAATCGTCACCAATGAAATACTCATAAGTTATTTCTCCAAGTCGAAAATTCACTTCAATAATCACTCGTAAGTCTTTTGTAGTTACTTTATACCAATCAGAATTACTTCTGAATAATGCAAATTTTGATTTACTACCATAGATGAAAAGTGGAGTGCTGGAATTCAAGTTGCAATCAAAATTTTCAAAGTCATTTGTGAGCATGTAATCCATCAATTCCCAATGGCTGGTATTTTTTACAATTTCCAAGTAACCTTCAATTTCAAGAAAATCCTGGTGTATGAACTGTTCATCCTCAGGATCGAATTGGTCAAGCTCAGACAGTTTATAATGAGTAAGGTAAATACTCATTTCGTTATTAATCAGTTTGTATTCATTGTTGCGAATATTGTTGTTACTGGTAATTGAAGCATCCAAATATTCTTCATTGTAGTAAGGTAACTCATATTCTAAGAAATCAATATTCGAATCACTAATCCACAGACTTGACTCGAATGTACTGGAGTAGACCTTACTCAGTGAAAATTCTTTGCCATAGCTGTTTTGCATTTCTAGAACTTGAATTTTTAAGGCTTCCGTCCATAAATGACAGGTATCTTTATCATTGTACTCGGTTTGTAAAAGCCCTAAGAAAAGCAACATATAATTAAACACTATAATTCTCCGTAAAACCTTCCTTTGAAGTAGGTATCAAAACCGTAACGCAGTGATTCCACTGTTGTATGACTCACTGTATCAAAAAGTGTTCACATCTAAAAGAGGATGACAAATACTTTTTTGGAAATGCTATGAAAATGTTTTGGGACAGGTAATTTATAAAACTGAATTACATACAGATAAGACCGGTTTTTTTTGATTTCTAATTATCTATGGGTAAAGTCTGCTTGTAATTGAGACTTTTTACTCTCGTCAGATGATTATTTTTGATAGAATCCATTTTTTTCTGCTTACAACTGAATCAAAATAATCAATTGATAAATAGCCAATTGATTGTTTTCAAGCCAAACACCGCTCTTATGAAAAAACCTGATCCCAACATTGCGCCAATGGAAAAAATGATCGAACAAATGGAGTTTGAACTTTCTCAAGCATCGTTTGGGGGTGATCGTCAGCGTGTGCCTTTGTTATTGAAACAACTTAAAGAGGCCAGGCGGATATTGGCTAAGATGACAGGTGATGCCGATCATATTTGATCGTTGAGCTTTAGTATGTAGGGTGGGCTCCGCCCACCAAAAAAAACCAGTTATGATTTTTGTTTAATTAAAGCAGTGCCATTAAATGGTGGGCAGAGCCCACCCTACGTTACTTCTAAGCCCAAGGAAAACCTGTATTTTAGTTACGACTTTCAATTAAGATGGCAGCAGTACTTTGTTATCAACTGCTATGAATCCACAAGACCGACAGAAAATCGCCCAAGTGGCACAATCAGAGCCACAGCACTTGGCTCACAGTTTACCTGCTGAATTTTATCAGGCTGGGCTATTCACTGCTTTAGACCAGACCCATGTGTTGCATCGCAGTTGGCAATTGGCCGCGCACGTCAGTCAGTTGACTCAGGTTGGTGATTATGTGGTGCATCAGCTTGGCGATCTGCCCATCATCGTGGTGAACACGGGTCAGGGTTTGAAAGCTTTCCATAATGTTTGCCGTCACCGAGCGGGACCGTTGGCTTTTGAGAATGGTCATGGCAAAACATTGATGTGTAAATACCATGGCTGGAATTACCATTTAACCGGTGAGTTAAAAAGCGCTCCTGAAATGCACACCACCCCTGGCTTTGAGGTCAGTGACTATCAATTACCAGAGGTTAAATTACAGTCTTGGCAGGGTATGGTGTTTGTTGCTTTGCATGATGATGTACCTGAACTTGATGCTGTGGTTGATGGCATCAGCCAACGCATTGAACCGATTGATTTGAACGCCATGCGTTTTCACCGGCGCGATGAATTCATTCTGGATTGTAACTGGAAAGTTTATATCGAAAACTTTCTGGAGGGCTATCACCTGCCGCATGTCCATCCGGGCTTGAATCAATTGTTGGATTATAAAAGTTACCAAACCGAGTTATCCAAGTGGTATTCCTATCAATTCAGTCCCTTGGATGCGGGCAGCGGTTTTTATGGTGAGGGTCAGGCGCATTACTATTTTATCTACCCCAACACCATGCTGAATATCCTGCCCAATAGACTACAAACCAATCAAGTGCTGCCCCTGAAGCACAACCAAACCAAAGTGATCTTTGATTATTATTATCCGGAATTTGAGGACAGGGAGGCTTTGATTGAACAAGACCGGGTGTTCAGTGATGAGGTACAAGATGAGGACATCATGATTTGTGAGGCGGTGCAAAAGGGTTTGGATTCAGGCAGCTATGACAAGGGCAGGTTGTGTATGAAAAGAGAAACGGGTTTGTACCACTACCAAGAGTTAATCAGAGCCGCTTACCGCCGCTATACCGATCAGTCATGAAAACACTGCACCTGATCAGACACGCCAAGTCCAGTTGGGATAATCCAAGACTCAGTGACCAACACAGGCCATTGAACAGCAGGGGGCGCAAAGATGCCGTTATCATGGCCAAGGCATTGGACGATGTTTTTGAACGGTGGCCAAAAGTCTTTTGTAGCCCGGCCACCAGAGCCCGAGAAACCATAACAACCATTGCAGAAAACTGGGCTGGTGATGCATTTGACTGGCAAGTGGTGGATGATTTGTATGAATTTTCGGCGTCGAATTTAATCAGCTGGTTATCAACGGCCCTGTTGACCCATGATGAGCTGTTGTTGGTGGGACACAACCCGGCATTCACCAATCTGATCAACCACTTGAGTGATGCTGATTTGGCTAATTTCCCAACCTGCGCTTATGCAAAACTCACTTTTGAAGACATCGAAGCCGGTGGTGGTGCGATGGCCTGTTTTTTAAAACCGAAAATGTTTAAATGAAGTAGATTTTAGGCAACTATGCTGGCTGTTTTCTTGGGGTAAAATCACATCCTTGTGCAGTATTCCTGTTGTTGATGAAGACACCCGTTTCGATCCTTGCTTTCCTAGATGCTAAACCCTGAATCCTTTCAGAGCGCGACCTCCTGTCTGTTCCTTGTGTGTGTGAGTGTCTTACCAACAGTTCCTATTGTATGGATTTCACACCATATTTTTTTCAAATTAAGGACCCATAATAACAAAATACGGCCTAATGACATTTTTAACAGGTAAACACGAGAGAAAAGTATGCCAATGTATGAAGCACGGTCCATTTTGATCAAATCAGTAGCCAATGGTTAATTCAAGTAACAGCTGTTCAAATCCAGATTTAAGTTACAGTTGATGGTGCTATAATCTTTGATTTAATTAAGGAATACATCAATGGCTCAAACAAAATTCAAAGGCAACCCAATCAACACCGAAGGTGACTTTCCGAAGGTCGGCTCACAAGCACCTGATTTTCAATTGATCAAAGCAGACTTGAGTGATGCCACTTTGGCTGAATTTAAGAACAAGAAAGTCATTTTTAATATTTTCCCCAGTGTGGATACCGCTGTTTGTGCGCTGCAGTTAAAAACTTTCAGCCAAAAAGCCGCAGCACTTGATGATGTGGTGCTGTTATTCGCTTCAATGGACTTGCCGTTTGCCTTGAATCGTTTTTGTGCTGCTGAGGGCATCGAAAATGCTGTGACTACCTCAGATTTTAGGCATCAGTCATTGGCCAAAAATTATGGTGTGAAGATGACTGATGGACCACTCAATGGTTTGTATGCGCGTGCCACGCTGGTAATCAATGAGAATGGCGAGGTGGTTTACAGCGAGCTGGTTGATGATGTGGTTAATGAACCTGATTATGCTGCGGCATTGGCCACTTTGTAAGTAGTACATCTACTGGTTGTTAGGCAGTGTCTGACTTGATAGGAAGGCGTGACCATTTCGAGCAGCATGGGTATGTGGTGCTGCCATCCTTACTCAACACCAAAAATTCGAGTGCGATTGCCAGTGCGGTGAACCCAGTTTTTGACGGCTGGTTCACCGCCAATCAAGCCGATATCAAACAGTATGACATGGTCAACATGCATGCCCTGACACTGCAACAATACTTCTTTGATGATGGCAGAACGCGCGTGGATTTCTTCAATGCGATCACAGCAGATGTTTTGGTTAAAACGTTGACTGATATTTTTGGTACAGGACTTTATTTTCATAACACCCAGTTGTTTTTCAACCCGCTGGATCAACACAAATTGCCTTACTGGCACCGTGATATGCAGTATGATTCAATTGATGAATCGGTGTTCATCGCTGAGCAGAAGAACATGCTCAGTTTACATGTGCGCATACCTTTGGTGACGGAAAAGGGTGTTGAGTTGGTACCGGGCAGCCACAAAAGATGGGACAGTCCGAATGAACGTGAAGTTAGGTTGGAGCAGAACGGACACCACAACACCGAACCATTGTCGGGTGCTGAATTGATCAGTTTGGATGTGGGTGATGTGTTGGTGTTTGATGCCCAGATGTTACATCGTGGTAATTATGCCTTCAATGAAACCCGACGGGCCTTGGATTTGTGTGTTGGTAACCCCCATCCATTGACCGCCACTCACCTAGATCCCAAGGTGTTGCCCACTTCTGAAAAACTGAAACAAATCAACAATCCCGAATGGTTTTTAAATGCTTCCGATGTGATCAACAACGACCCTTGAAGCGATTGAAACTTTGACCATTGGGTTCAATGGGTTAATAAATGATTAAGTTCATAACCATCCAGTCGTGTGGTTTTCTTAATTGAGAACTGGTCAGCAAAAACCCAGTGGCATAATTCTTAACCTAAACAGAGATTCAACTGGAGTAATGCATGAAATCGATCACTTTCTGGCTATTTTTAGGCTTGTGTTGGCTGGTAAGCCCAGTGCTCAAGGCCCAAAACACGCCGACATTTGATGTCTTGGTATTCAGCAAGACCAGCGGTTTCAGACACGGCTCGATTCCATCAGCCATCAATGCATTGACTGAGTTATCTCAGGCCCACGGCTTTGAAGTGAGTTTCACTGAAGATGCATCGGCTTTCAGTGCAGCCAATTTAGCGCAGTATGAAGCAGTGGTGTTTTTATTGACCAGTGGAGATGTGCTCAATGCCATTGAACAAGCCGCTTTTGAGGTCTACATCCGCGATGGCGGCGGTTATGTCGGTGTGCACTCGGCCAGTGACACAGAGTACAGTTGGCCTTGGTATGGGCAACTGGTAGGCAGTTATTTTGATAACCACCCGTCCATCCAAAACGCCGATGTATTGGTTGAAGATGCCACCCACCCATCAACCCAAAACCTGCCTGCCACTTGGCAGCGCAACGATGAATGGTACAACTTTCAATCCAATCCCAGAGCGTCTGTTGCCTCAGACATCAAGGTGCTTTTGACTCTGGATGAAGACAGCTACAACGGTGGTCAAATGGGTGATGATCACCCCATCAGTTGGTACCATGAATACGATGGCGGCAGGTCTTGGTATACCGGTATGGGACACACCAATGCCAGTTATGCCGATGCTGATTTTCGCTCACACTTGTTGGGTGGCCTACTTTATGCAGCCGGAGTAGCACCTGCTGATCCATTGGTGGTTGATGAGGGTGGCCAGTGGTTCAAAAAACAAAACTCCAACCAAGCCTTCTTTATGGCTGGGGTTGGTGGCCCTGAGGGCTTTTTGTATGAGACTGATCAACGCAGACAAGAGATAGTCGATGAATTGATTGCATCAGGCGCCAATGCGTTGTACATGCATTCGATTCGTTCTTTTGAGGGTGATGGTTATGATTTTGAAGACCCTTTTGTGATCAATAATGATGCCAGCAGTGACATCAGGGCTGGGGTTTTTGCGGCCTGGCGGGAATACTTGTTGCAGTTAGATGCAGCCGGTATCGTCACTTGGCTGCATGTGATTGATGACACGGCCAGGCCATGGGGTTGTGAGGTGCCATTGAATCAAGATGCCAAGCGTTACATCAAAGCATTGGTTGAGGCTTTCCGTGATTTGGATCATTTGGTTTGGCTCTCTGGTGAGGAATACCTGATGGGCAGTTGTTCCAGTGCTGAGGATAAAGCCTTGATGGAGGCGATAGCAGCTGAAATAAAACTGCATGACCCGATTCACCCCATCGGTGTCCACCACAACAATGGCCAAGCCATGCAGTTTGGTGCTGATGAGAACATCAATGTTTTTGCGCAACAGATTTGTGGCAACAACAACGACCGCAGTCCTGAAGGGGTTCATGCCCGGGCCAGTCAAGGAGACTGGGTCTATGTCATGGCAGAGTGTCACCCTTGGCATTTGAATTTGCTGCACGTGGATGACAGAACCAATATTCGACAGTCCAACTGGGGCAGCGCCACGGGTGGTGGCTATGCGCTGTTGTATAACGCTTATGAGTGTCAAGAGTCTGGCAAATTATGCAGCCGAAATGCCAATGGCGACCCAGCTTCTGCCAATGACCCCCATGATCCCAGTGCTGAGGTGTTGGGCGACTTGAATCGACTGAAGAATTTCATGCTGTCCAGTCGTTTCAATGAACTCAGCCCGAATGATTCGATAGTCACTGGTGATGGACTTTGGGCCATGGAAGACAGCGACCAGGGTTTGTATGTGGTCTATGCCAAAGATGAGCCTGATGCGGTCGGTGTGAGCGGTTTGGCTGCTGTGAATTATCGATTGAATTGGTTCAACCCACTCACTGGGGAGCGCATTGAGGATGAAGCCAACGGATCATCGAGTCCTTTTACGGTTCCAGTGACCATGGGTTCTGAAGTGGCGTTGTACATTGAGCGAATCGGACCACAACAAAATCGTGCGCCACAGGCATTTGCTGATGCCTACAAGATAGCCACCAATGAAACCTTGGCTGTATCTGCGCCAGGCGTGTTGATCAATGATGTGGATCAAGATGGCGATGACATGACTGCTGTGTTGGTGATGCCTGTGAGCGATGGAGCGCTTGAGTTGAACCCCAATGGCAGTTTCAGTTATTCGCCTGAGTTGAATACCGAAGGGGTCTTTCAGTTCACTTATCAAGCCACAGATGGTGAACTAAACTCAGCAAGCACTCAGGTTACCATCCAAGTTGGGGTGCCATCGATGTCGGCAGTTTTGATTGATGCCGTTGAAAACAAGCAAGTCGTGTCGCTGTCTGATGACCAACAACTCAACCTGTCACAACTGGGCTTCACCAGCTTTTCAATCGAAGCCACATCAACACCAGCTGGTACGGCCAGCGTTGGTTTCGAACTCACAGGTCCCATCATTCACAGCCAAGTTGAGAATGTGGCGCCTTATGCACTGTTTGGTGATAACAATGGTGATTTTACAGGTATGCAGCTGTTGTTGGGTAACTATACTTTGGTGCTGACCGCTTATGATGCAGCAAGTGCTGGTGGTGCCATTGTATCAAGTCAAACGATTGCTTTTTCAGTGGTGGATTCAGTTGATGACCTGATTTTTGCTGATGGTTTTGATTGACTGGGTTGGTTTAAATGAACCACTTATCGGGTAGATCCGGCGGCTGGTAGCTCTCTAAGTATTCAATGGCCGCTTCTGGGGTGTCACAAATGTGATACAGCTGCCGGTATTCAGCTTTGGCAAAGTTTTCCGCGTATATGTGCTCAAACATCTCAAAAATGCTGTTGTAGTAGCCGTCGGTGTTCAAAAACACAATCGGTTTTTCGTGGTAACCCAATTGTTTCAAGGTCATCACTTCGAGCATTTCTTCCAAGGTGCCAAAGCCACCTGCTAGGCCAATAAAGCCATCAGCCAGCTCAATCATCTTGGCTTTGCGGGTGTGCATGTCAGCGGTGATGATCAGTTCATCATCGATGGTATTCACCACGCCATCGATGCGCAATGCCTCAGGCACCACACCGATGGTTTTACCGCGGTGGTTTTTGATTGATTTGGCCACTTCTCCCATCAAGCCGACCATGCCACCACCATAGACCAAATCAATTTGATTATCTGCCATCAGGGCACCCAAGGCATCGGCATGATCAAAATATATTTTCTTGATGTGGTCTGATGAGGAACAATAAACAGCGAGTTTCTTGATGCTCATGATTGACCTTCAGTGGGTTTGATGCGGAATGTTTTAATCGTAACCGGCCATGTAACAGCCTTGGTTTCATCATTGCCCCAAGCTTGTTTCAGTTCATCTAAGATCAAACTTCTGGGGTCTTCGCCGTTTATTTGGATGTATTTTTGGGTCGCAGACCAAGTACCTAAATAGCCCACCAAATGCTTGAATGTCCATTGTTTTTCCATCGTGCATTTTGGTGCTTTGATGGTTTCGAAAGGAAAGTCTATGGTGGCATAACGTTGTTCGATGTGATGGCGCTCTGGTGGCCAACAATCGCCAATGATGTCATGGTAGTACTTTTTCACCACAGCATCGACTGCAGCAGAAATTTGGTGTAATTCATAGCACCAAACGGCCAGCACGGCATCGGCTTTGGCGACTCGCTCAACTTCTTTGAAAAACAAATCAAACTCAAACCAATGTAAGGCTTGGCCAACTGTGATTAAATCGACACTGTTGTCTTGCAACGGACTTTGGTGGGCCAATGCCACTTCATACTCAACCCGAGGGTAGGTGGTGGCATGGTATATTTGTGACTCACTGGCATCGGTACCAATGACATAACCAAAGCGATTGGTCAGCGCCACAGCAACCTGACCGGTGCCGGTGGCACAGTCCCAGGCCAAGGCCCGCTCAGGACACAGTGATGCCAGCCAGTCATAAAGTTCTGTTGGGTATTCAGGTCGATATAAACTGTAATCCTCGGCCTGGATAGAAAAGTGGTCTTTGAAGTTTGTATCAGTGGTCATAAGGCTTGTCATTGTTTATTTTGGTGGTTTTTTTAAGCTTCGATATAAGAAGCGATTTGGGTGGATTATCTTACACAAATCATCCTCAAGTGGCAAAGGTTGCGCACAAATCATTGCGCATAAATGTTGTGCCAATAAAGGTGCACTGGTGAAGCCACGTGAACCCAGTCCATTCAAAACATAGAGGTTCTTTTTCACCTTTGCTTCAGGATAGTCTTGCCAATGCCGCCCGTGGTGTAAATCATGATAATCGGCTTGAAACTGTGCTTGGTCAACAATTGGACCACAAAGCGGCAGGTGATCCGCGGTGGTGGCCCTGATCGCAGCATGCCCCGCAATCACTTCAGCGCTTTCTAAAACACCAGCGATCGCGTGGCCCTGCCAAAATTGTTTGTTGCGCTGCCAATGATCAGCTGCTAATTCAGCATCATCATCCCATTGGGCTGCGGGCAAGTGATCGAAAGTGGCACCACAAACCCATCGATTGTTGGCTGCATCAGGAATCAAATATCCGGATGAAAGCATTATGTGTGGCATGTCGATTGCTGATGCTTTGATCACACTGGTCATGCCGTGTTTGGCAGTTAGTCCCAGATCAAAGCCATGACTTTGAGCAATCATTTGGGCTTGGATGCCGTTGGCTATGATCAATAATTCGGTTGTTGCGATGATTTCATTGCCTGCATACAGTTGCCAATGGCCTGACTGATCTTGGGTGATGCGGCTGATTTTCTGGGTTATTAATTGATCTACTGACTGGCTGAGCCGTCCAGCAATTTTTTGCGTGTCTAAGTATCCGGCATTGGGGTGTAGGGCCGTTAGTTTTTGCTGGTTGATGGTCAAAACTTGAGTAGGTGGTTGTGCCTTGTTTATGGCTTGTACCCACAGTTTTGTCTTTTCATCAGTGATGAGTTGTTCGACGCCAATGGCATTGAACTCCTGTTGCGTATAAAACCTTTGCGCATGGGCAAAGGCCCGCTGATAAAACTGTGTTTCAGGTGAATTTTGTGCGGTGATAACTGGCATGACCATGGCCAAAGCATTGCCTGATGCTTGTTGCATGGGTTGTGCATTTTGCTCGATGACGGTGGTGTGAAAGCCAGCCTGTTTAAAATAATATGCCAAGCATAAGCCGGCGATGCCAGCGCCCAAGATGGTGATACGCTTGTTGTCAGTCTGTTCATTGTCTGACAGCATACTGGGCAATGGGTACCAGCGGTGGCCAGCCTTTTGAAGCTTTGTTTTGTGGTCAAAAACAGCCGTGATCATCTCTCTTTTTTTACCAAACCCAGGAACTTTTTTGATCACAAAACCATGAGCTTCAAGTCGCCGTCGAATGTCTCCAGCTGCGGTGAAGGTGGCCAAAGTTGACCCTGGTCTTGATAAACGGTTGATTTCGGTGATCAGTTCATCGTGCCACATGTCGGGGTTTTTCTTTGGTGCAAAACCATCAAGAAACCAAGCGTCAACTGTGGCATGTAACTGTTTAAAGTTTTCGGTGGCATCACCAAAAGCCAGGGTCAAAGAGACCTGTTCATTGAGGTCGAAACGTTGGATGCCACAAGGAAAATGATCGTCAAAGCGATGCCAAATTGATAACAGCTGTTGGCTGAAAGGGTGGAGTTCTGGAAAAGCCTGATGGGTTTTTTGTATGTCATCGAAACTCAGCGGGTGTTTTTCTACACTGATAAAGTGCAGGTGTTTGGGTTTGTCTTTGGCTAAGTGCCATTGGTGTAACAGTACCAACAAGTTCAAGCCCGTTCCAAAGCCTGTTTCTGCGACCACAAAATCATCCATCTCACGATTTTTCTGCCAATGATTGATTAAGTCATTACCGTTGATAAATACGTGTTTGGTTTCTGCTACACCGTTTTCTTGGTTAAAATAGATGTCATCAAAATCGATTGAATGCGGTTGTTGGTGTTGGCTTGATAGTGGTGTGGCTTTGAGGTATTTGAATGGCGAATTAGACGGCTTCATTGCTTTGTAAAGGACAGCTGATGGTGGTTTGAGGTTTAATCTGCTGCCGTTTCAATACTTGGTGTCAGCCCTTGGTGGCATTCGGTACAAATGTATTGGTCGGCTTTGAATGGTTTTTGGTTGTTTTCGGGGTTCATGAATTTGAGGTAAATGGTGTTGTTGTGACAGGTTGCGCACATGACCTTGATGATACTGCTGTCTGCTTGCGCTTCGCCTTCTAACATTTGCTCAATTCATTTAAAGTGTATCTATTATCCGCTACCTGAGAGAATTAGTTAAGTGTTTTTAAATTTTTGCGGTAAATTACTTTTCATCAATATAAAGCCATAAGTTTAGGCTAAAATAGCCCAGCAATGAGTTCGCAAAAACCGAAAATAGTCATCCCCGGATACCGCATCATCAGGAAGGTAGGTGAAGGTGGTATGAGTGTGGTTTACTTGGCCTTTCAGGAGTCCTTGAAACGCGAAGTGGCACTGAAAGTCATGCGCCCGGTTATCACTGAAGAAGAAAGTGTGGTCAAACGCTTTGAGCAAGAAGCTGAAATCATTGCGCAGTTATACCACCCTAATATTGTTAGTATTTATGAAGTGGGTCATGTCGATGAGACCTTATTGTTTTACTCCATGCCCTACCTGCAGCACGGTGATTTGACCACTTTCCAGTACCACGATGATGCTGGATTGAAAAACATGCTCATAGGTATCTGTAATGGTTTGGAGCACGCACATAACCAAGGCGTTATTCATCGTGACATCAAGCCTGAGAATATACTATTCGATCAATTTGGTAACGTTCAAATAGCTGATTTTGGCATTGCGCTGAGCACCGGCCAACAACGTTTCACTAAGGATCGAAAAATTGTCGGCAGTGTCCACTACATGAGCCCTGAACAGGCCGAATCAAAACACATAGATGCCCGCTCGGATGTTTACAGTTTGGGGGCGATTTTATACGAGTTATTAACCGGTGAACCTGTGTTTGATCGTGACAGTGACCTGTCCATCATGATGGCTCATTTATCTGATCCAGTGCCAGCGCTGCCGGCAGAAAAAGCCCATTGGCAGGGCATCATTGATGGTTGTTTGGCTAAATCGCCCGACGGTCGTTTTCAGGACATTAAAACTTTGCGAGCAGCAATCAAAGCCGTGCACCAACAAAAAACTGGGCACCGGTTGATTCAATGGTCAACCCTGGCTGTGGTTTTAGCGCTTGTTGCACTTGTTACTTTCCTTCAGTTTGCAGATGATGCAGCAAAGGAAAAACCGCCAGAAGTAGTTAACAACGAAAACAGCGTTGAAACAACTGATTCGATTGGTGCTGAAACAGTGCTTAATGTGGCTGAATCAGTGCCGGCAGAACCCGAGGCAGATGCTGAACAACTGGCAGCAAATCAATCCACAGAACAAAAAACCATTTCGCCAGTGGTCAATACCCTGAGTGCCGATGAGGAAGCAAAACTGCTCAAGGCTGCGCAGAGAAATATCGAGCGCAAACAATTGACCACCCCAGAAAGTAACAATGCACTGGATGATTTATTAAAACTCTTACGCAACATACCCCAGCATCCTGAGGGCTTGAAACTGCTGTCAGAGGTCATGGCGGGATATTATGAACTGTTGTACCAAGCGGTGTTAAAAAATGATTTGAAACAAGCAGAGTCTTTTGCTGATGCCGTGGCTGAAGTTCGACATCGCACCATCTTAACCAATGAAGATTTGTTGCTGTCATTGGAAACAAATACCGAAATGCAACGCAGCTTGATGATTGGCGCCGTGGTGGAAAAAGTACAAGCGGCGAGAAACAACCTCAATCAGGCCAAAGCCAAAAGTTATATCAGCTTGATTGATCGTGTCATACCAGGACAAGAACTGGTTGATGAGTTATTGAATAACATTGACAGCATGCTCAGATCCGGTCAAGTCTTGACCGACAAACTTGGTATCAAGTCGGTGGTGGTTACGCCGCAGTTAGGTCATAAAAAAGGCTTACTCAATTATGGATTGGCGGTGACCCAAAGCGAAATAACTTGGCAACAGTATGACCGTTTTGCCAGCGCCACCCAACGTGACTTGAATCGCTGTAAAAGCAGCCTGAAAGTCAACCTGATTTTCAGCCAAAGAAACTACCTTAAACCGGGCTTTAAAATTTTCAATGACATGCCAGTCGTTTGTGTCAGCTGGCAAGATGCCAAGGCATATGCCGCTTGGTTGAGCCAACAAACAGGACACACATACCGCTTGCCGAGTGCGAGAGAATGGCGACATTTGGTGCGCTTGGCCGGCAACAACAGCCAATGTGGAGATGCCAATCTGGCCGGTCAGGAATTTCCAGATAAAGATGAGGTCGAGGGACTTTACGGCTGCAATGATGGTGTCACACATGTGGCTCGACGCAGCCAGTTCAGCAAAAATGCATTGGGCCTTTACGGCCTCAACGGTAATGTCAGTGAATGGATATCAGGCTGTGAACGTTTGGGTAAGTTCAAGGCCATTTTAAAGCCAGATGACCTGTGCGACAGCAATTCAGTGATGGGCCGATCATGGCTCTCGAGTTTGGGTGATGATGGTGGTATGAAAAAAATAGATTTTGATGAGTCTTGGACACACATCGGTTTTCGTTTAGTGAGGGATTTGAGAAAAGAACAATGACAGAAGAAAACAACAACAAAGAAGCCTATTTCAGTGACATTGAAGCCCGGGTGATTGCCTGTTTGATGGAAAAGCAGCTGACCACACCGAACAACTATCCTTTGAGCATGAATTCCTTGCTGTTGGCCTGTAACCAAAAGACCAACCGCGTACCGGTCATGTCTTTGACTGAAGGCCAATTAGGACATGTGGTGAATCAGTTGGATGGTCGGAGTTTGGTTGGCGTCGATTATGGCGGCAGGGCAACGCATGTCACCCACCGGGTGCTGACTGAATTTAAAATAGACCGCAAACAACAAGCCGTGTTGGCGGTGCTGATGGTCAGAGAACCCATCACCTTGAACGACATCAAAACCAAAACAGCTCGCATGGAAGATTTTGTTGATGCTGATGAGGTGAAAGCGGTGGTTGATTCATTGATTGAGCGTGATTGGCCTTTGGTCATACGCATACCCAAAGGGCCAGGTAGTCGTGAAGACCGTTACACCCATTTGTTGTGTGGTGAGGTTGATATCACTGAAGTGGTGCAACAAGTCAAAGCCACCACCAACAAAACATCAAGAGTCGACCAGCTGGAAGCACGGATCGAAACGCTCGAGGCTCAAATGAAACAGTTACTGGATCAATCCAATTAAAGCAGTCAACACCACCCAGGCAGTGATAACGATGTTAGTGGCTGCGGTGGTCATCAGCTCATCAGGTGTTTGGGTCAAACTGGCCAACCTCAGTGCTTCTGCCATCGGTTTTTATCGCATGCTGATAGGCGGGGTGATTTTGTTGTTGATTTGTTTGCTTCGAGGTCAGCCCTTGATACGCAGCTTCAGCTACACCAAATGGTTGGTGCTGGGTGCGGTGTTTTTTGCTGCTGATTTGTGGTTTTGGCATCAATCGATCCAATACGTTGGCCCTGGGTTGGCGACTGTATTAGGTAATGTGCAAGTGTTCTTTATGACCCTTTTTGGTTACCTGTTCTTGAAAGAAGTGATTGGCTTTAAGTTTTTCTTAGGTCTGACCTTTACTTTTGCTGGCTTGTTTTTATTGGTTGGCATGGAGTGGGATGGTTTTTCAGCAGCTTATCGACTCGGGGTCTATTACGGCTTGGCTACGGCCTTATGTTATACCGGTTTTATGTTGTGTTTGCGCCACACCCAATCCCAAGCCAACACCTTATCGCCGATGGCAAACTTGGGTGTTTTATCCATCATTTGTGCCATGGTTTTGGCTGTGGTATTAAAGCTAGAGGGCGGTACTTTTCAGGTGCCTGATTGGCAGTCTTGGTTGTCAGTGATTCTGTTGGGGGTTTTTTGTCAGGTCATTGGCTGGGCCATGATCACCAAGACCATGCCTTTACTACCCACTTCGATTGTTGGCTTGTTATTGCTGTTACAACCGGCGATGGCGATGATTTGGGATGTGCTGTTTTTCTCCAGGCCAACAGGCATGATGGATGTGATTGGTTTGGTGCTGGTGCTTTCGGGCATTTACTTGGCCACCCTCAAGCGCCGTACAAAAAGAGCATGAGAAAAGCTGTTTTCATTGTGGGTGTAATCATTCAGCAGCGAGACTGGTGCAATGAGTAAATCCACAAGCCATGCTTTAGATCCGAGCGGCATGAGCCTTTCGCCATGCACTGACCAAGATTTGGTTGGGGTGTTTCGCTGGTTCAACAGCGAAAAAGCGGTTTTCTACTGGGGCGGGCCAGATATTTCCTACCCTTTGCAGATAAAACGGTTCAAAACACAGTCCAAATACCACAAAAGCCAATCTTATGTACTGAAACAAGGCCGCACCCTGTTGGCTTTTGGGCAAATTTACAACCGCCTTGATCATTGTCATCTGGGCCGGCTGGTGGTGTCACCAAAATTCAGAGGACAGGGCGTGGGAGTTCATTTGATCGAAGCATTGCTCCAAGCCGGTCAAGATGATTTGAACCTTGATAAAGGCTCTTTGTTTGTTTTGAGCGATAACACCAGTGCCATGAAACTGTATGAAAAAGTGGGTTTTGAACAGCGTGAGTACCCAGTTGAGATTCCGCTGGAAAATTGTTTGTACATGACCCGCTCAGAAAAGCCATAATATAAGTGGAGCTTAGCGTGTAGTTTGATTAAACTTAAGCGCTGCATTCAATCACCTACACATTACCCATGACTGCTCAAACCTCAGCCAATTCTGCTTTATTCAAAGGAATCGCCTTGATGCTTCTGGCTGCACTGGGTTTCAGTTTCATGAATGTTTTGATTCGCTGGACATCGGGTGAGTTGCACCCGTTTCAAATTGCTTTTTTCAGGAATTTATTTGGTTTGGTCTTCATGCTGCCTTGGTTGATTAAGTTTGGCTACCGCAGTTTCAAAACTGATCGCATTGGCCTGTTCGTTATTCGCGCCTTGTTGGGCCTGTTCTCAATGTTTTGTTATTTCTGGGGCATCACGGTGTTGCCATTGGCCAAAGCCGTGGCTTTGAGTTTTACCGTACCCTTGTTCGTTACCATTGGTGCTGCTGTATTCCTTAAAGAAGATGTGAATGGGCGCCGTTGGGCCGCTGTGTTGGTCGGTTTTATCGGTACTTTGATTATCTTGCGTCCCAGTATTGATGGGGATTTGTTTGCTTCATTGGTGGTCATCGCCTCATCTGTAACCATGGCTGCGTCGGTGCTGGTGATCAAAAGCTTGTCGCGAACCGAAGATGCCAATGTCATCGTGATGTACATGGTGTTATTGATGACGCCGTTGTCCTTGCCGGTGGCGATGACGGTGTGGCAGTGGCCAACCATGGAAACCTGGCTGCTGGTGGCTTTGATGGGCTTTTTGGGTAGTTTTGCGCATTTGATGTTCACCAGTTCACTGAAAATTTCAGATGTCTCAATCGTCATGCCATTTGATTTTGCACGTTTGCCTTTCATCATCGTCATGGCATGGATTGTGTTCGATCAGGCGGTTGATCAGTGGACCATCATTGGGGCTGGCATTGTCTTTGCTTCAGGCGTTTACATTGCTCGCCGAGAGGCCCAGCTGAATAAGCGCCGTGCCATGCAAGCCAAAGTAAGTTCGTGACTTTCAGTCAGCAGCAACAAGCCGAATTCCTCAAAGCCCTACAGGTAAAAATGCCTTTTGGTAAATACCAAGGGCGGCGTTTGATGGATTTGCCTGGCCATTACTTGGCTTGGTTCAATCGACAAGGTTTTCCTGATAACCAATTGGGTCGGCAACTGGCTTTGGTGTTTGAGTTGGATCACAATGGCATCCTGCCTGGCTTGCGAGAACAACTCAAACCGAAATGATTCAATGGCTTACTTCAAGCCGGAAAAAGCTTGTGTCATGAAGCGGTTGAAGCCATGCCACAACAGCACAAACAACACGGCCACTGTGCCGTAACACAAAACGGTTATGAGCACATTCAATGTGGTATTAACCGGGTTTAGTACCGTGCTTAAATTGGTGGCAAAAACCAAACCGTAAAGTAACACCGCAATCGCCGCAAACAAGCACAACAAAGACTTGGCAGCAGCCGTGATGCGTTGTTGTTTGCTGAGTTGCGTGGTTGATTGGGTCGGTCTCTTTTTGCGCATGTTATTATTTTACCTTGTATGATAATTGGGTGTTGATGTGTGCTTTGAATTTATTGCGCCTGGCGCGGCGACGCATCAAGCGGCTGAGTCTGAATTTCACAGCAGCGGTGTTTTTTGACTGTTGACTGGCGACCATTTCCTTGGCAATACTTCGGTCTTTTATCATGAACAATGATTTGATGAATAACCACATAATTAACTCCTGTATGACGTTATAAATAAAATACCACATGGGGCGCGTTTTATTGAGTGCCAGAAGTTATGTTTGAAACCTGTTATTGACTTGATGTGGGTCAGAAATAGCCGATGATGAAATGTGGCGTTAAAGCCACCAGACTTGATAAACAGGCGTTTAACAGTTCCATTTCATGGTTGATTGGTGGTTGGTCATTTGGCATGCTGTCAGTTGTTTGAATTTTTCGATTGTTCAATGGCATGACTGCATCAAAACAGTGATTGTGGGCGATAGGACTGTGACCAAAATTAATTGGGGCTTTGGTTGTTGTGTGTTCAATTGATGTGCTAGTGAACAACACCAGTGAGAGTAAAAGTAATTTCATTAAGTCTATTTGGGTATGAGTTGAATGTTGTCAATAGCCATGTTTTTCTGGCTCGAAAATGAAAAAATAAGTTATCATTATGTTCATAAAACCAAGGAGTATATATGTCACATAGGAAAATTCATTGGATGCTGGTAATGGCGTTGGCCTTGCCACAGTTATCATTGGCAAGCATGGCGCTTAGCGAAGGCGGGATAGGTGAAGTTCTCATTTACCCCTATTACACCGTAAATAATGGCTTAAACACCACATACTCAGTGGTCAACACCACTGCCGACACCAAGGCCATCAAAGTGCGTTTTCTGGAAGGGGAAAACGGTCTTGAGGTGCTGGAATTCAATGTTTATCTTGATGCTTATGATGTCTGGTGGGGCGTCTTGGTTCCAACCACATCCACGGTCAATGGTCACACAGGAGAGTTATCAGTTTTACATGTTGATAACGATAATTCTTGCACCCCTTTTCTGTCTGATCAACAGGAGTTTTTACCTTTTATTATTGATGCCGATACACCCAATAACGACCTACAAAGGAGTAGAGAGGGTCACATAGAAGTCATTGAGATGGCCACATTTGATGGCACCACTGCCGCCTGGGCAAGTCATGGCCAAGTCGGTGTTCCGGCCAATTGTGATGGGATTACCAACGATTGGATTGATAATGATGTTTATGATATAGCAGATGAGGCTCAAGTCTCAGGTGGCTTATTTGGTGCGGCGGCGATTGTTGATGTGGCCAATGGTTTAACAGTTAATTTGCCAGCCACTGCGCTGCGGGGGTTTTGGTCGAATGACTTGGGCAGCCACACCTCCCCTGGTGCCCTGGTTCCCTCTTTGGCAGCAGCTCAGGCGTCGACCGAAGTTCGGGTTGGTGATGTGGTTTCCAGCGCCACTTGGGTCAGGGGTATAGATGCAGTGTCTGCCTTGATGATGTCGAATCAATTGAGCAACGAATTCAGCCTCAACCCGATCAATGAGACAACCTCTGAGTGGGTCATCAATTTCCCAACCAAACCATTCTATACCAATGGTGATGTAGTGGTTCCTCCTTTCTCAGCGCTGTGGAATGGTGCTTCAGCTTGTGAGGATTTAACATATTTCATTTGGGACCGTGAACAAATCAGCGATTCAGGCACCAATGGTGAATCTTTGTCGCTCTGTTACAGCACCAATGTGATTGAGTTTTTACGGCCGGGTGATGTGCAGCCTAATGAGTCTGGAATTTTGGGTTCATTCAAGGCGCAACCGGTATTCACACCAGATGACCAGAATGCAGGCACGGCGGGTTGGATGGCTTTGGATTTGACCAGTGCACCCCGCCGATTATTGCCAACATCCGGTGACGGGCTACAAGGCTTGCCGGCCATAGCGTTCCAATTTGAGAAGTTTACAAACAACAACGCAACTGAGGGATTGACGGCAACATTCATGTCTGCCAGAAAACATGTGCAGTCAAAACTGATTGCCACAGCCAAGAACCAAGCTGACCAAACAGGGAGTAGAGAATGAAACGTTATCAAAAACTTGTGATCATGTGGCTGTGCTTGATGAACGCTTTAGGTGCAACGGCAGTTAACCTCAGCACCGACGGCAGTGGTCAAGTGCTGTTATTCCCTTACTATAATGTCAAAGGCGGTTACAACAGCATCTATTCAGTGGTCAACAACAGTGATGAGGCCAAAGCCATTAAAGTGCGTTTTCGAGAGGGCGTTAATCTGGTGCCAGTGTTACAGTTTAATGTCTACCTATCACCCCGAGATGTGTGGACTGGGGTGTTGACCCCAACGGCGCCATCAGACCCACAACAGGAGGGAACAATCAGTGTTTTACACAGCACAGTCGATAACTCATGTGCCCCATTTCTCCATAAGGCTGGCGAAGAGTTCACCGCCGTGAATATTCCTGCTACAGATTCTAATCAGTCGATTGGACGAGCTACTGAAGGTTTGATTGAAGTGCTTGAAATGGGTGTGGTCGTAGGTACATCTGCTGCCGCATTACAACATGACAGTGCCGGTATACCCAGTGATTGCGAGCTGTTAGAGTCAGCCTGGTCTGCTGCTGGTTATTGGGAGCTTGATGGCAGTGTGGACTTAACTTTACCGACAGGTAAGTTGTCCGGTGCTGGGGTGTTACTGAATATGTCAGAGGGCCAAATGGTGGCGTATGACGCAGTGGCCCTGGATGACTTCTGGGCAGCTGATGCAGTGCACACCCAACCCGATGACGCGCTTCCCGATCTGAGCCAAGGGGCGCCTGTGTCTTTGCTTCAAACCGCCTCAGGTTATTCCTCTGCCACCTGGGTCAATGGTTACCAAGCGGTCTCGGCTGTGTTAATGAAATCGGTTGTGAATAATCAATACAATATCAGCCCATTCATAACGGGTCGCACGGACTGGGTCATCAGTTGGCCGACCAAAACTTTTCATACCAACCCCGAATTAAAAGCGCCATCCACTCCATTCAGTGAGCTGTGGGACGGTGAATCTTCCTGCGAGTCGTATAGCCTAAGCCGCAATGATGTCAATACCCTGGCTGCTGATCCAGTGCAGCTGGCGTCTTGTGGTGCCATTGCTATAGTCAGTTTCAAAGACCAATTTGGTGGTCCTGGGGTTTTCCAAACAAATGCAGCCAATGAAATTCTGATTGAACAAACGAGTAATAACAGTGATATCGGCTGGGCATCGCTCCACTTTGATGGCAACAGCCATTACATGGTTGATAATGAGGACCAAGGCTTGCTTGGTTTACCGATCATTGGATTTGCGGTGCAAAAATACCGGAATGCCGGCGCTGGACAGGGTCTTTTGGCTCAATATACTGAATTGCTCGAACACAAATATCAGGTTTTCAGTTTTGCGGATATTTTATTCGTAGATGGTTTTGATCAATCACCATGAGTCATTGTTAATGGTGCCAATGGCCTGATGAAGAAGTGATATGAAAACCAAAAAATTAAACAGCACCAGTTCTACAGACATGGTCGCAGCAGCAAACATGCTTAATAAAGGTGGTGTGGTTGCTGTACCGACTGAAACTGTCTATGGTTTGGCTGCCAATGCCGCCGATGAGGATGCGTTGAGCAAAATATTTGAGGCCAAAGGCCGGCCTGCCAACCACCCACTGATTGTGCACATTGCTGATGCCAGTCATTTGACCCATTGGGCTCGAGACATTCCTCCGCAAGCCTACCAACTGGCTGAGGCATTTTGGCCTGGGCCTTTGACCTTATTACTGAACAAACAACCCCACATCAGTTCCATCATTACGGGTGGACTCGATACCATTGGTTTAAGAAATCCAGCCCATCCAGTGATGCTGGAATTACTTCACTTAACTCAATTGGCGGTGGCGGCACCTTCTGCCAACCCGTATAAAAAACTCAGTCCCACCACTGCAGATCAAGTGTTCGAAACCCTCGCTGGAAAAATTGATGCGGTCTTGGATGGTGGCCCGTGTGAGGTTGGCATTGAGTCAACTATTTTAGACTTGTCATCGGAACAACCAACAGTGCTGCGCCCTGGGCCTATCACAGCATCACAAATAGCGAATGTATTAGGAACGCCTGTGGCAGTACCTGAAAATCATGATGTGGCAGTACCAGGTAATGTTGAGGCGCATTATCAACCCAGCAAACCCATGTTGTTGCTCAGCACCGAGCAATTAAAAGACCAGTTAGCCAACCGCAGCGATGGTACGGTTTGTGTATACTACAGTGCAGAGCTCAAAGACTTGATGACTGATGAGGATGAAGTGATGTCAGCAGATAAAGTCGCTTATGCTCAATCCTTGTACCACACCTTATACCAAATGGATCAAAGCGCAGCCCAATGCATATGGTTAGAGTTGCCTCCCTCAACCGATGAATGGCGGGATGTGCATGACCGCTTGAACCGGGCTGGCAGCCGCTTGATCTGAACCCAACTGCTGTCCTTGGCGCAGCCTTTCCGGCAAATATTCACCCAGCAGTAGCCAAAATAATCACCCACATTATCTGTCAGTGCACTGATTAAACAAGTCTTGTTCGCCTGCCTAGCCAATTGGGCCATCGACTGGGTTTTGTCATGGTTTTGATTCCAATCAATCAAGCACTTTTTATGAACTTTTAAAAATGGCATAAGTTATTGATATGTATGTTAAATAAAAGTTTGGTAAGAACTTGGTAAGAAAGCACAATGAAGTTGTAAGGACTTAATTGGTAGTAATTCACAAGATAGAGGCCTGTTGTTAATCAGCAACTGAAAAAGTACCGCCATGGGTTTGGCGGCAAACACAGGCAAAAAAAGTCTGTGGTATTCAGATGGGTTTTAACTGAGTCAATAAGCTCAGGGCCTATCACCACAATCAATCTACCTCAGGAGGGTAATATTATGAGTCATTCATTAGAACCAACACAAATCATTGATGAGCTAAAAAAACAAGCCAATACCATTTTAAGCACGGTATTGGGCAGCGCAAAATTAGAGGGTTTCAACGTCGGTAGTCAAGGCAACATGCCGTATTACTGGGAAGACCCCAGAAACCTTAAATTCAATGCCAAAACTTATGATTGGATCAGCTCTAATTTAAAAGCAGACACCTCGCCACTACAACTGGATCAGAATTTCACCAACATATACATCGATGCATTGAGTAAAGTCAGTTATCACCTGTCATCCGATGACCAAGAAAAGCTTAACCAAGCCAAGTCAGCTGCCACCGATCAACAAGGCGCGGTATTGAGGGCATGGACTGAAGCTTATGGCAGTTTACCTGAAGGTGAAGGTCAGCCAATCGATGAAATTGCATCAATCATTCAAACCGAATGGGCTGATCCAGCCACCACGCTGACAGACATTCAAAACGCCATCAACATCAATGAACTGTTGAACAAGGTACCAGCAGCTGGCAAACCCATCGTACCGGTGTTTGTGAATTGGCTGAATGCCATCGGTGATGCCGTTTCATTGCAGAACAACGTCACCATGAACGATGCTTATTTGGCCAAAGCCTTAGCCGCTGCGCAATCACCCAAAAAAGGCAACGGCGGCATCCAGTTAAACACCCCAGGCAACGACAATTACTTTCCTGCCTACCGCGTCAACACCCCAACCAGTGACATCATCAACGGCCTAGAAAATGACGACCAAGCCGTTGAGCTGTCAATGACGGTTTCGCGCTCAACAGTCAATGAGTATGAGCTTTCGGTATCTGGCGGGGCGTCATTCAGTTACCCCGTTTTGGGTTTTTTCAGTGTCAATGCCGGCGGCAGTTCCAGTTACTTCGAGTCGAACATTGCCACCACTGACAATGAAACCACAGTGAAGATGAGTTTTCCTGGTGTCACATTGGTTAACTATGGTGCCCCCAGCTTCACCAAAGCACCGTTGCAGAACTGGTATTGGATGAAACCAATCCAAGATGCCATCAACAACAAGGACAATGATGTATCAGGCTTCAAGTTTTCACCTGCACCACAAATTGACTTCAGTAAGAAGGGTCCTTTTGGTTTCTTAACGGGTGCCGCCATCAGTAACTACCCAACGGTTGAAATCACTGTGAAAAGTGCTGATTACCAGAGGATTCAAAAAACCTTTGAACAGTCTGCTTCGGTGGGTATCTCTTTCTTGGGTATTCCTTTGGGCATCGGTGGCAGTGAGTCATCCTACTCCAATAAAGTCACCGTGGATGCCTCAAAATCAACGGTCACCATTACCCTGAAACCACCCAAGGAATTGGTTGCGGGTACTGCCACTGATTCAGTGGGTTGGGTATTGGGCGTACAGTCTGATTATCCAGCTGCCTGAGCCACCTGTGAGGTGCTTGGTCCGCTGCAAGGGGGATTGCATGACCAAGCCTCACAATTCAGTCTATGATAGCGGTGAAATCATGCACCGCTGTCATCTTCCTTAACCACCCAGAGAAATCAGATGAATCAAGCCAAATCCATTGCATTGAACCTCACAACTGCTGCCAACCAAGTTTTATCCAAACAAGCCAGAACTGCAGTATCAGCCACCACCGGCATGCAACCATTCACCGTAGGACCATTGGGTAATTTTCCTTATTACTGGCAGGATCCGCAGTCACTGGTATTTAATGCCAAAACCTATGACTGGATTGACGCCAGTTTGAAAGCCAACACCTCACCCATTCAACAAGGCCAACCATTCACCAACCTGTTCATTGCTGCCTTAAGTAAAGTGAGTTATTCTTTGTCACAAGCCGATCAAAACAAACTGAATCAAGACAGAAGTAAAATCCTGCTGCAACAAACCGCTTTACTGCAGGCCTGGAAGGATGCTTTTGGGCAGTTACCATCAATCTCCAACAACCAACAAGCCATTGATACCATCATCAATAAAATCACCCAAACCTGGGCATCACCGCCGGTCTCACTGACTGATTTACAGCACAACCCACAACCCCGACAGTTGTTAAACCAAACTCCCGAGGCGGGCCAATCAGTGGTACCGGTGTTGGTTGATTATTTGAATGCATTGGGCGCTGGCGTGTCCTTGTTGAATGCCGTGACCATGAACGATGCCTACCTGCATCACGCCCTGTTGGCAGTGCAAAGACCCGATGAATCCAATGGTGGCTTACTGACCAATGACGGCAAACTGCGACCTGCCTATGCGGTAAAAACGCCATTAAAAAAAATCATTGCGGGTTTGAACGCGAAAGACAGAAATACTGCATTCAGTGTCTCCATGCAAGTCAGTCGCAGTCAGCATGATGAGCTGATCATCAGCCAGTCTAATCAGCCATCGGTAAAACTGCCCAGTGAGTCGTTCTTATCAATCAAAACCAAGGACGAACAAGAACTGTTTGACCAGCAGGTGCTCCCTGCCGATTCTGATGAGGTAACGGTGCAATTCGACTTTTCAGGGCTGACCACGGTTTATTTCACGCCGGTGAGTTTCCTGATGTCCTCTTTGCAATACTGGTATTGGGTGGGGCCAATCAATGCGGCCATTCGTAACGGTGATGATGATGTCTCAGGCTATAAATTCTCGCCCCAGCCACAAATTGACTTCTCAAAATCAGGCCCCTTTGGTTACCTGTACGCTGTGGCGATTTCAAAATACCCCACAGTGACCTTAACAGTGAAACAAAGCCAACAATCGGCATGGGTACAGAAAATTTCAGCTGCCAAAGCGGTAAAAATCAACTTCCTAGAACAGCCCATCGGCGATGATGATGACGTTAACTACAGCCTATCAGTTATCAAAAGCCGAGGTCGCTCAGACTCGCTGCTGATTAAGTTGCAGCCACTTGAAAAGTCACACGCCTCGATCAATTCAACCGCCTATGTTCACGGGGTATTGGTTGAGCGGCCGACGGTTTAAGTCAGCTCAAAAGCCGATTGGTCAGGTATGCGCTTCATCCTCAAATCAGCATCTCATCAGTGGCCTCATCGAGGTAATTACAGCCGCAATCGGCACATACATCAGGCACTTTGAAAACAGTGAAAGGGTTGTGTTTACGTTCTGATTTAATAACACTGGCAGCACACTCAGGGCATTGAACCATATAAACTCTGTATAAATATGAGCCTGAGTCTATGATCAGCAAGACAAGAATGAGCCCTAAGGTACCATCGATTTTTAATATGACCAACAAAAGTATAAACGCACCTAAACCATAGTTAAAAATGCTTAAATCCCTGTATCTTTGTTTGAGAGTGTCTTTGATGGTCATGGCGGCCCGCTCCTTGAGGTTTAACTTATAATTATTCTCGCATGTTGCAGCTGAATTTTTAAGTGATAGAAGTCATATGTGGCTGGTTTTGGGGTTGGGATGGTGAGGGTGGGAGGTGGAAAGGGGTCGGGGACTTACTCGAACCGTCACGGTATTTCTACCGGGGGATTTTAAGTCTTAAACGGTCAATTACCCATAATGTCTGATGGCAATAAATAACAATAGTATCAAAAGGATAAGGTGTTTTTGTTGTTAAGCATAGTTGTGTCTTATCACCACTTTTTGTTTATTGGTGTCGCTAATTTGTCGCTCAATGAAATACTTAAATATATGCATGTACCAACAAATGTACCAACAGAAAACATTAGTGACTTAACTAAAGGGATGAAATTAAATATTATAAACCCTCGTAGGTATACTCTGTGTCTAAAGTGGTAACAGCAACATTGACTGCAATGAAACAGAGGGAAATCATTTCACCCTCAAAATAATATTGATCAAAAGTAATGAAAGATACGTCTACCAAATGACCTTTCCCCCAACTTAGTACCGCGGCTTGGATGAGATAATTCATTTTATGCTGCCTGATTAGCAAATGCCACTGGCGTCATATATTTCAATGAACTGTGTGGCCTAATGTGGTTGTAGTGTTTTCTCCATTTGTTGA
>NZ_JASJNC010000023.1 GCF_030065545.1 Marinicella marina | reverse complement strand
GGGTACAAGACCAAGTGCCATCAAGTTGTACTGTTGCCGTACAAGTGGCACCAGATGGTGTGGTTACGGTAACCACGGCACCCGGTTCACCGGTACCACTGACTGGGTCGCCATTGGTTGGGGTGATGATGGTTGGTGCCAGAGGCGCATCATTATCCAACACAAAAGGCGCTGGTGTGGTGGCGGTGTTACCGGCATCATCAGTGGCAGTGGCCACTTCATCACCATCAACACCATCGGTGCCAACAGTACCGGTACAAGACCAATTACCTGAACCATTG
>NZ_JASJNC010000022.1 GCF_030065545.1 Marinicella marina | reverse complement strand
CAATGGTTCAGGTAATTGGTCTTGTACCGGTACTGTTGGCACCGATGGTGTTGATGGTGATGAAGTGGCCACTGCCACTGATGATGCCGGTAACACCGCCACCACACCAGCGCCTTTTGTGTTGGATAATGATGCGCCTCCGGCACCAACCATCATCACCCCAACCAATGGCGACCCAGTCAGTGGTACCGGTGAACCGGGTGCCGTGGTTACCGTAACCACACCATCTGGTGCCACTTGTACGGCAACAGTACAACTTGATGGCACTTGGTCTTGTACCC
>NZ_JASJNC010000021.1 GCF_030065545.1 Marinicella marina | reverse complement strand
AAATCTTAAAAAAGGCCGCCGTGTACTTTGCCAAAGAGCTCAAGTGAAGTACACATTCATCCGAGCTGAAAGTAAAAATTACAGCATAAAAACCCTGTGCAAAGTCATGGGAGTTTCAACCAGTGGTTTTTATGACTGGTTTGATAGACCTATCAGCCAACGAGAAAAAGACAACCAAAGATTGTTGACTAAGATTCGCTGTTTCCACAAATCCAGTCACAGTATTTATGGTTCACCAAAGATTCAAAAAGACCTCACTGAAGATGGTGAACAGGTCAGCAGACAAAGGGTTGCTCGGTTGATGAAAGCTGCGAATATTCAGTCGAAAATAGTTAAGAAGTTCGTTATCACTACCAATTCAAGAAACACCAAAGCACCTTCCCCTGATCGCCTAAAAAGGAACTTCAAGGC
>NZ_JASJNC010000020.1 GCF_030065545.1 Marinicella marina | reverse complement strand
ATCTGGACTTCTTTGACTCCAGCAACTTTATATGTCCGCTTAAATAAATTTGACAATACATCTCAAATCTTGGCTCAAAAACAAGTGTATGCTCAACAAGCTGTAACGCCATCTGCAACACTATCTTTTAATGACCCAGGGTGTGCATTGAATCCTGGAGCCAGTACTTGTACAACACCCATCACCTGGAGCGCATCTAATGCTCCTAATGCTGGGATATTTATTGATAACAACCCTAATTACTGGACCGGAACTCAAGGAACTAAAAATTTCATCTGGACTTCTTTGACTCCAGCAACTTTATATGTCCGCTTAAATAAATTTGACAATACATCTCAAATCTTGGCTCAAAAACAAGTGTATGCTCAACAAGCTGTAACGCCATCTGCAACACTATCTTTTAATGACCCAGGATGTACATTGAATCCTGGAGCCAGTACTTGCACGACACCCATCACTTGGAGTGCAACTAATGCTCCTAACGCTGGGATATTTATTGATAACAATCCTAATTATTGGACCGGAATTCAAGGAACTAAAAATTTCATCTGGACTTCTTTGACTCCAGCAACTTTATATGTCCGCTTAAATAAATTTGACAATACATCTCAAATCTTGGCTCAAAAACAAGTGTATGCTCAACAAGCTGTAACGCCATCTGCAACACTA
>NZ_JASJNC010000002.1 GCF_030065545.1 Marinicella marina | reverse complement strand
TTTGCAAGACTTTTTTATCAATCATTCAAAATTAATTTTTAAACCCCCATCCAAACCACTTTTTACAAACCAGCTTGGCCGAGAGAGTGCGCATTATAGCGAACAAAATAACCTTGTAAACCCCTTTATGACATTTAGATGAAAAAAGATTTGCAGCACCAACAGCAGAGCACTGTATATATGGACTCAGTCCTATTTCACATCTTGAAGGTGTTGGAATTTATCATAGGCATGGGGCAATGCATACTGCATGCCTGAGTGACGTTCTATGAAACGACCAGCCAATATCTCACCTCGCGCTTCCATGCGCTGCAACAGTCTTGATGCTTCGCGCCACTTGACTGGCATTTGTTCGTTTTGCCAAACATCGTAACTAAGCACCCCATAACGATTGGCCATCAATGTGATGTAATGGCTGTTATCCACTGGTTTTTGTTCAATCAGGGACCAACGCCCCATCATTTCTAAATAACCCAAACTGTTTCCATGCTTCTTGGCTTTGATTAACTGTCGCCTGCGATCAGCCGGAGACTGAGCAAACACCCGCAAAGCCTGAAAGCCATCAGCAACCAACAAACCTTGTTTAATCAATTGAATCAAAACCTGTTCCAACTCTAATGGCAACCATTGTTTATGGGTCAAAATTTCTCTGAAAAACAACGCACCTTGATCAGCCAATAAGTGAACGACCTGGTTGGCCTTTGCATTAAGGTGTTCAATGTCAACTTGCGCAGGAAATAAATGCGCATACTTATTCTCTAAAAAAGTGAACTGCGTTTTCTGGATGGTCATTTGGTTCAGGTCACCTGAGACAAACTTTTCTTTCGCCCGCTTCCAAATGAACTGTCCCGTTTGACACAACATATCCAACATCATGCCATGATAATCGTTTACCCTGGGTTTGATGACTTCAGCTTCCCAATCGTGAGATGATGTGGCGAAACCTTGCCACTGTTTTAATACTTGTGACAACCCTTCTATCCCTTCTGCTGGTGCTGACAAGAACTGCCAGTCATGCAAAAAATCTTGATAAGCATCGGCTGAAAGCGTTTTCACTGCACGGCGTTGTTGACTCAGTTGCCTTTTCCTTAACCGAGCTAATTGGTGTCGCTCTATCCAATACTCATCATCATCTTGCACATGATCAAAGCGGAATGCCACACCTTTGTGCTCTAACGACATAAGAGCCTGTTGTAAAAAACTGGCCGCCAACGGGATACGCTGATGGAGCTGCTTGAAACCAATCAAGCCACTTTGACTCAAACGGTTATTGACCCAGGATTCGATGTCTTCTAGCTCAATACACTGTGGCTCACAGATTACCCGCTGGACCAGTGCAGCTGCGTGCAAAGTGCAATAAGCTGTTTTTGTTTCGTATTGAACCTCATGGATGCGTCCGGCTGACAACAATTGTTCAATGCCCAGTTGGTGTGGGCCAACCTCATCCGTCCACAACAAGCCATGGTATGAGATCCACTCATGCAACTCATCCAAGTCTCGAACCAATGGTTTGATCGATTGATTGAATGCCTGTATGTCAAAATCATTGAGTTTTTGCGCGGTAAAAGACTCATCTAAGCGTTGCGACTGAACCGCCAACGTCCTGCGCTCTTCAGCTGGCGCTTCGTCTAAGAAGGCATAATTTCTGGCATTGATGATGGCCAATGATGTGGGTGATGGTGTGTGACTGTCTATATAATGTATGTTAATTGCTTTAGCATCAATGCCGGCCAAGATTGATGCCAGTTGTTTCACATCCATGATGCCTTCGGTACAATCTGTGATGGTCTGCGCCACCAAGGGGTGATCAGGCACACTGCGGGCACCGGCTATGTTCTCCGCACAGGCAATCTGGTCTGGAAAAATTTCAGCCACCAAATCCTCTGCCTCATTGCGTTGGAATTGCGGTATCACTTTCTTACCACCTCGGCGTCTTTTAACGGCCAAAGCCACCGATGCATTCCAGCGCCACTGGGTCACAAAGAATGGCGTGTCTAACAAGGCCTGAATCAGAACTTCTTTGACGGTATCAGGTTTCAAATATGCTTGGATGGTAGATAATTCAAAACTGTGGGTTGAGCTCAGCGACAAAATCAAAGCATCCTCAAGTGCGGCCGCTTGCAGTTCAAAATTGAATTGCCGACAAAACTTTTTACGCAAAGCCAAACCCCAAGCACGATTTACTCTGGAGCCAAAAACCGAATGAATGACTAGATGCATGTCGTTGTTACCATCAAAAAAACGCTCAACCACAACGTCTTGTTGTGACGGAATGGTGCCAAGCACTTCTTTGGTCTTGCAACAATAATTAATGAGTTGTGCCACGCCAAACTCATTGACAGCGAGTTGCGGTAACGTCTGACCTTCTATTAAATGGTTATTAAAATCCTGACGCAGTTGTGAAACACAGCGACTCAATGCATCTGAACGCCACATTTGCACACCAAACCAAAAGGGAATGTTGGGAGGTTGCCCTGCAGCATCCTCAACATACACGGTGCCTGTTTTCACTTGCAGTATGCGGTATGAATGGTTGCCTAACTGAAAAATATCACCCGCCACACTTTCGAATGAAAAGTCTTCATTCAGGGTACCGATTTGCAAATCATCTGGCAGCAGGCGCACATCATAATCAAACTGTTCAGGGATGGTGCCACCATTGAGTAAGGCGGTCAATGCTGCGGCTTTCCTCGGTCTGATCTCACCAGTTAGCTCATCATAGAAAACCAATGCTTTTTGATAAGTTGAACGACCTGAGTATCCAGCGGCCAACATCGACACCACTTGTTCAAACTCAGCAAATGTCAGGCCTTGATAAATACTGGCACCACTGAACAGGTGATAAAGCTGTTTGGCTTGCCAATTCTTCTGTGAAACTTCGGCAACAATCTGTTGTGCCAACACATCCAAGGGTTGCTGGGGAAATTCGGTTTCCTCTAAAACACCTGATTCGACCCCCATCAAGGCAGCACTGGTTTCTAACAAATCATCAATGGTCAATGGATAGATGAGTCCCTTGGGTGTTCGATTGACGCCATGTCCCGATCGACCCACCCGCTGCAACAAGGCCTGAATGCTGCCCGGAGAACCCAGTTGGCACACCAGGTCCACATCACCAATATCTATCCCCAGCTCTAGTGATGCCGTGGCAACAATGGCCTTGAGCTGGCCTGCTTTGAGCGCTTGTTCGGCTTTGAGTCGGTGCTCCTTGGCCAATGAACCATGATGCGCTGTTACCGCATCTTCACCCACGCGCTCAGCCAAATGCTTGGCAGCACGCTCTGCCAAGCGTCGATTATTTACAAATACAACGGTGGTTTGATGTCCTTTAATCTGCTCAGACAACAATTCATAAACTTCAGCCATTTGCTCATTGGACATCACTGCCGATAAAGCCGTTGGCGGAATTTCTATGCGCAATTCCATGTCTCGCTTGTGGCCCAAATCAACCACAGATGAATTGTCTTGGTGCAAAACATAACTTTGCATCTTTTCAATCGGTCTTTGGGTGGCAGATATGGCGATTCGTTGTGGCCGCCGCAAAGTCAATGCCTCCAAACGCATCAATGATAACAACAAATGCGCCCCTCTTTTATTTGGCGCCAGGGCATGCACCTCATCGATGATGACTGACTCCACACTGGCTAACATGCTGCGCCCTGCTGCAGAGGTTAAGATGTTATAGAGCGACTCTGGGGTGGTGACCAGAATATGCGGTGGTTGTCGTTTGATTTTATCGCGCTGATAACTGGGGGTGTCGCCTGTCCATACTGCACTGTTAATTTGAATCTCATGATCTAATTGATTGATCGCCAAAAGCGGCTGTTGTAGGTTGATGTTGATGTCATTGGATAGCGCTTTCAAAGGGGAAACATAGATGACTTTCAAGCCTGTGGCTTGATCAGCACGCGCTTCAAACAGTTGATTGATGGCACTGAGGAAAGCTGCCAGCGTTTTACCAGAGCCAGTGGGCGCAGCTATCAATACGTCTTTACCAGAAGCAATTTCCTGCCAAGCCTGCTGTTGCACTGGTGTCGGCTGCTTGAATACTTGCGTAAACCATTGGGTGATGACTGGATTAAACATTTGGCAAAGTGATGCTTATTATTTATAATGCGGCGGTTAAAGTTAAATTACACAACACAGGATAATTCATGAGTAATAAAGATTCGATATTTTTTAGAAATTTTTCTATTCTACTCGCCGCACTGGTGGTTTTAACCGTTGCTCTGATTTTGGTTGGTATGTCCATGCAGAATAATTTGGTTGCTAACATCAAAAGCGAAGCCGATCGCAGTGCCATTGCAGAATTGATTAAGCCTGTGGCTGCTGTAAATACTGACCCCAACGCCATTGTTGAATTGGAGCCGGCGGCCTTGGCTGCTGCGTTCGATGGCTCATTGGATGGTGAAATGATTTATAACAACGCCTGTGCTGCCTGTCATGTGTCAGGAGCTGGCGGCGCCCCAAAACTTGAAGCCGCGGCTTGGGAATTGCGTTTGGCCCAAGGCATGGACAAGTTGGTTCAGCACGCAATCGAAGGTTTTGTCGGCGATTATGGCATGATGCCCGCCAGAGGCGGTAATGCCGCTTTGACCGATGAACAAGTCAAAGTCACAGTAGAGTACATGACAGCCCACTTAGAATAAGACCAAGCAATAACAAAAAAAAGCGGCCGATGGCCGCTTTTTTTATGCCTGACTGTTTCCACCTTCATTTTCCGCCTCAAGCTCATCATCTGCTGGCTGATCAGCATAATGAATCACACGTTGTGGAAATGGCACCTCAATACCGTATTTATTGAAAGCGGTATCAAGCTCCCAAAGAAATGAGGCTTTGATGCGATTGGGCCTTCTGACACCGTATTTTGAAACCCAAACCAACAAGATAAAATCCAATGAATTGTCACCAAAACCCTTCATCCACACCTCAGGCTCTTTGCCTTTCATGTTGGTCAAGGTATAACTGACATTCTCAGCAGCCTCAATGGCTGCTGCTTTGACTTTCTCTTTGTCTGTACCATAAGCCACGCCAAATGGTATTTTCACCCGTTTAATCGAATCACGCAGGGTCCAGTTGATGATTTTATTGGTCACCAAATCTGAGTTTGGAATCACCACGTCGATGTTGTCGTTGGTATTGATGCGCGTGCTTCTGGCATTGATCTCCATCACCGAACCGGTGTAACCATCTTCCATCTCAATGTAATCACCCACCTTGAGACTGCGTTCAAACATGATGGTCAAACCAGAAACAAAGTTACTGACTATGTTCTGCAAACCAAAACCAATACCAACCGACAATGCACCAGCTATTAATGTCAAATTGGTGAAATCGATGCCAAGGGTGGTAAAGCCTGCAATGGTGGCGATAAAGATGATCATGTAATGAATCAACTTATCTAAAATAAAAAACACCGAAGATTTTTCGACCTTGCGCCTTGATTCAACTCGGTGCAATACAAAACGCACCAGTTTGGAGACCAAATAACCAATCAATACGATGACAATCAAACGCAAAAGTGGCATCAATGTGATTGGCGTTTCATTGATTTTAAACAGTGTTTGATTGGCCAGGCGCTCGAAACCAAACCACACACCAGAGCTGTATGACTTGATTTGGGCCCACAACCGATTGATGCCGTCTTTGCTGTTGATGACTTGCTTGGTTAAGAGGCTTTCGATGAAACTGACCCGTTCTTGTTGCCAAGACAAATCATCAAGACTTAATAAAAGGGTTTGGGCCAAGCGGTTCCTTTTACTGGCTGCATCTTTGATTTTGCGGTTGGCTTTTAATTCAGAATTAATCGCTGGCGAAATCAAGATGTCCTGTGCCAGGGCTTTCCACTTATCGAGATTGGCTTCTGACATGGCCAACAATTCACTGGCTTTGTTGACATGATCAAGGATCAAGTCATCATCCAAAGCCTTATCTGGCTGATTACTGTCCAACCAATCCAGCTGGGCTTTTTTCTGAATTTGTTCTAATTGCAGCAAGTTCAAAGCCAACATGTTATTGGCTAATTCTAGTTTTTTAACATCAGTCTGCAAACTACCTAACAAATCATCTGTCTCAGGCAAAGTGATGCGAATATTGGCAGACTGGACCTGTTTGTCAGCTTCATCGATTTGTGCATCCAGCGATTCAAGAGCCTTTTCTAAACTGGCGGTCTTTTCAACGTCTGGTTGGATTAAGTTGATGGCATCTTCAAGGTGATTGTTTAAATCGCTCAGCTGCTTTTCTTGGTCAGCCTGTTTCACCTCAAGCAAATCCGCCTGTTTTTCATACAGCGCCATCCAAGAACGGCTTTCGATCCACTGCAAGCCCGTTTCCAATTTACCCAAGGATTCTTTGGGTAAATTTCTGTGACGGATGATCAAGGCATCAATCGCCTGGTATTGTATCTTGGCATTGTTCCTGAGTTCATTGATGTCATCTTGGCGTTGAATTTTTTCACGTTCAGAATCCCTGACCATTTTTTTAATGGCATAGATTTCATCTAAGGAATAAGCGTCTTGTTTTTCAAAGACGATGTTCTCGGCCTCGGTTTCAACTTCAGATAGATTGATTATTTGATCGAGGTTATTTTGAAATTGACTGATTGATTTAAGGGCGACATTATCGATTGGGTAAGTTGCTTGGTCTTGGTAAATCTCAAGCGATGCTGACAATTGTTTCAATTGAAAAAAAGGATCTTCAACTGGGGCGTTTTTTTTCGCTTCTTGCCACCATTTAACAGTTAATTCATTGGGTTTAGGCACTTCATAGGAAGTGGTTTGTTCTGACCCAGTCAATAAATCAAGTGGGTTCTGGGCTTGAGCCGGTATCAACGCTGTGAGCAACAGCAGTACAAATATTCTGATCAGTTTGTCTCCAGTGTGGTACATGAATGTCCTAAAAAGGCACTTCAAGTGCGGTCAAAATAACTCATAAAGCCGGTTGGTTTGTGTCCCCAATGAACAGCAAAAACACAGCACTATGAGTCACTTACAATACAGTTATAATAAGATACCGGTGTGAATACCACAATGAAATTTTGTTAAATCCTGTGATCGGCGATGAAACTTAAACAGCAAAAACACCCACATGGGATAGACTGATGTTAAAAATAAGCTTGGTTTTGAATCAAATACCGGTTGTCCAAACCCATGGGTCCTTGGCCTGGCCGGTTTGGATTGCGGTTAAAGCAGTTCTCAGTTGCATGGTTTTGGCACCAACGCCACCATCACCCACTTGATGGATGGTGCCATTATGAATCAATGAACCCACTGGTGAAACCACCGCTGCTGTTCCTGATAAGAAAGCTTCTGAATCAGGCAACATCTGCAACAAATCGGCCACAGAATAATTCACTTCTTCAATTTGATAGCCAGACTCTTTGGCGATTGTGAGCAATGAGTCCCTGGTGATACCAGGCAGAATAGAGCCATCAAGGGATTTGGTGATGATTTTCTGGCCTTTGATTACCATGAAATTAGCTGCACCTGTTTCTTGCACTTGACCACCTGGACAGAATAACACTTGATCAGCACCCAACTCTTTTCTGGCTTGGGTCACAGACCCCAAAGAAGCGGCATAATTGCCGCCGGTTTTGACCTGCCCAAATTTCGGTGTAGAGCGCATATTTTCATCATCAATCAATAATTTCAAAGGCCTCACACCACCTTCAAAATAGTCACCCACTGGTGAGGTAATAACATACAACATTGCTTCATGAGAACCACGGCCAGCTGCACCAATGTTCAACTCCGTACCAATCAATGTGGGCCGCACATACAAAGCACCTGGCAGTGCAGGTATCTCTTTTTCTACCGCACGGATGGCAGACAAAATCGCCTGCTCAACCAAGGCTGCTGATGGAACCGGCAAACACAAGGACGCCGCACTGTTGCGCAAACGTTTGATGTTTTCTTGGTACCTGAATAAGTGGATAGAACCGTCTTGCCAACGGTAAGCTTTTAAGCCTTCGAAACAAGTACTCGAATAATGTAAGACGTGGGTGGCAGGGTGCAAACTGAATGGTGCCAACGGTTGAACTTTTGCATCAGACCACTGCTGATCCTTGTAATATGCCACCGACATTTTCGTGGTAAATGCTTGCCCAAATTCAGCCATGTTTGTATACCCTGGTTCAAAGGCGGCCTATTCTAACTGATACCGCCTCTTGATGATAGATGAGTAAGCTGCTAAATCAGAATACTTCGAACTTGCTGCTTAAGCCGCATGCTCAAAGTTTTCTTTTTGATGTGTCTCGGCATTTTTTAAGCTACTGATGTTATTCTCGCTGTCAACAAAAACCAGATTGGGTTGGTGGGTTTTAGCCTCCTCGGCATCAAGCGAACAATAAGCTGCCAAGATAACCAAGTCACCTGGCTGGTTGTGTCTGGCTGCAGCACCATTCAAACAGATTTCACCTGGACCGCCCTCAATCACATAGGTGGTCAAGCGGGAACCGCTGTTACAGTTCAAAACATCAATTTGTTGGTTAATCAACAAGCCAGCGGCTTTGATCAAATCGGGACAGATTGACACAGAACCCTCGTAGTTCAAGTTGGCGTCAGTAATGGTGGCGCGGTGGATTTTGCTGTGTAACATGGTTAAATTCATCAATTTTTCTCCTGATTAATTTTGTATGCCAGATACAGGCCCTTGAGGACCAAATCTGGAATGATTTCGTTGAAGATACCGGCGCTTCTGAACACAGATGTGAATCCGCCGGTACCTATGATATGTGGTTGGTTGCCTTTGAAGGACTGTTGTTTTAAGCCCTGAATGATTTCTTTGATGGCGCCTCTGGCACCATAAAACAAACCCGATTGAATGCTTTCATTGGTGGTTCTTCCCAATACCTCTTCGCGCTCAACAATCTCAACTGAGCCCAACTTTGAGGCGCCAGATTCCAGTGCCTTCATAGACATCTTCATGCCTGGCATGATGACTCCTCCAAGGTACTTTCTGGCAGCAGAGATGGCACAAAATGTGGTCGCTGTACCTAAATCAATCACAATGGCATCTTGGTTGGGAAACAAATGCGTGATGGCAATGGCATTGGCAATTCTATCTGCCCCGACTTCCAACGGGTTGCGATAACCTATCTGTAAACCCGTTTTAACCCCAGCTTGTAATACAAACGGTTCAATATCAAAATATTTCTGACAACAGGCATTGATGGGATACAACACTTCTGGCACCACAGAACACAGTGATATCGCTTCTATTTGTTCATGGTTGATACCATTTTCGCGTAATACGCTGCGTAAGAAAACACCGTACTCATCGGAGGATGCACCGGTTTTTGAGGCCATCCTGAATTGTACTTTCAGTTCATCGCCGTCAAATACACCACCATGCATGTGACTGTTACCTATATCTAAACATAAAATCATGCCATCACCTCTGTCTTACTCAATATGGCATCGCACAAAGCTCTGATGTCGTCGCATTGCTCAGTGTGCTTTTTGCTGTGTAAAGTGAACCTATGGCTTTGCTCACTGATTTCATGCAAGTCATTGTGTGCGACAAAATTTATGGCTGCTTGATTGATCAACTTGTTAACAGCAGCCTGTCTGACATCGCTGTCATTTGAGTTAGTTAATTTGAAGGCCACCACGGTGACCGCTGGGTTCAAAGACCAAGATTTCAGTGCTGAAACCAGCTTGGGTTGTTTGCTTAACTGCAATTCGACCTGATCGGCTGTGGGTAACTTCACATCACGTCCAGCCGCAAACTTTTGTCCATCTAACAGCACTGCAGTTACTTTGAAATCACTGACAGCGGCAGCTTGAAAAATAACGTCATAATGGTGCTGTTTCAAAGCTTGCGCTAATTCATGCGCCAGTTCCTCAAACGTTTCATAACAGATTTGTGCCACTGGCTGCCTTGGCTTGATTGCTGCTTTGGCCCCTAACCAGGTAACATCATGACCTTGCCGAGACAAATAATCACTGAGCACTGCACCGGTTTTACCGCTGCTGCTGTTACCGATGTAACGCACACCATCAATGTACTCCTTGGTACCGCCAGCAGTTATTAATATTTTCATACCAAGTGCTCCAGTTTTTTGAGGATATCTTCTATTTCAGGCATACGCCCTGCACCCTGCTCACCACATGCCAAGTCACCTTGCTCGGGTGCCAGCAAAGTCACCCCCCAGTCTTGTAGGGTATTAACTGCGACCTGAGTTGCGGGATATTGCCACATCATGGTGTTCATCGCCGGCACAACCAACAGTGGTTTTTGTAAACCAAATGCCGCCACAAATACTGTGGTTACGGCATCATCAGCAATGCCAGCAGCCAATTTATTGATCACATTAGCAGTGGCTGGACACAAGATAATCTGATCTGCCCAACGACTGACATGGATGTGATCCATCATGGCTCCCGACTCATAAACCGAGGTCATTACTGGGTTTTGACTTAAGCCTTCCAGCGTCGCTTCGCCAACAAAGTTTAAAGTACCCGGGGTACATACCACGCGTACCTCATCACCTTGTTTGACCCAGGTTGATATCAATTGTGTTGCCTTGGCACAAGCAATCGAACCAGACATCAATAACAATCGTTTCATGACCTCGCTCCTGCACTGATGGGTACGTTATCTATCAAGCGTACTTGCCCTAATCTGGCTGCGATAAGCAAACGATCATCGAGCTGTTCTAAGTAGTCAACTTCGAATCCAATGTCATTCAAATGACTGGTTTTATCGGCCAGTGAATCTTGATTGATCAGGGTGGCGTAAAGCTCGGGGGCAATTTTTCGCTCCACTGCACTCAATCTCACGTTCCTTGAACTCATGGCCAGGCCGTCGGGCTCTCTGATGATCGGACAAGCAACAATCTCACAAGGAATGAAAAAAGCTGCAACCATGCCTTTGATCAGTTGCAGCTGTTGATAATCCTTTTCTCCAAAATACGCCTTATCACTGACAGTCAGGTTTAAAAGTTTAATCACCACTGACAATACGCCATCAAAGTGTCCGGCCCTGTGGGCACCACAAAACCGCTGACTGAGTTCTTTTTCAATGATTTGGTAATTGTAATTATCTGGATACAACGCTGCATAATCTGGAGTAAACACAGCAGTGACGCCTATTTTTTCTAGTTGTCTCAGGTCCTCAGCCAGTTGATTGGGGTAATTCTCTAAGTCGCTGGATTGATCAAATTGTGTTGGGTTAACAAAAATACTGACCAATACATGGTCATTTTCATTCAGTGCCACCTCAATCAATGATAAATGTCCTGCATGTAAGGCACCCATTGTGGGTACAAAACCAACCGTGCCTCTTAGCTCAGCACGGTATGCCTGCAAGGCATTGATTTGTTTGATTTGATGCATCAGTATTGCTCCGAGTCATCCGGGTAATTTTGTTCCCTGGTATCTTTGGCAAAGGCATTGAAAGCCTCGAGAAATAACTGTTCCGTGTTCAGGTAGCGGCGCAAAAATTTAGGACTGAATTGAGATGAAAAGCCCAACATATCCTGCATCACCAGTACTTGACCGTCGACCGCAGAACCTGCACCAATACCAATAGATATCATGTCAATGTGCTGCACCAGTTCCTGAGTTAATTCATCAGGTACACATTCGAGCACCACGGAAAAACAACCTAATGACTCGAGCTTTTTGGCCTCATTAATGATACGAACGCGCTCGTCACTGGATTTACCTTGCACCTTGAATCCACCGAATTGATTGACAGACTGCGGGGTCAAGCCCAAATGTCCCATTACCGGCACCCCAGATTCAACAATGTGTTTGATTAAATCTTCATTGCCCGCCACGCCCTCTAGCTTGATGGCATGGGCACCGGCCTTCATCAGTTTCTCAACCGCTGTCATATTTTCATCCAACGATTTCCGATAGGATAAAAATGGCATGTCACCAATGATGAACTTGTCAGGAGCTCCTTTGGCCACTGCCTTCACATGTTGTGCCATGGTATCAACATCAATTGGCAGGGTCGAATTTTCGCCGTGCATCACCATGGCAGCAGAATCACCAACCAGTATCATCTCGATGTCTGATTGATTCATGATGCGTGCCGATGAATAGTCATAACAAGTTAACATCGTCAACTTCTCACCTGCTTGTTGTTTGGCATATAAATGATTTATAGAAATCATGAACTTTTCCTCTGAGGTTGGGTAGCGGGCGATTGGTGTAAATCCAGAAAGGCTTGGTAAATATCAGCCAACGGATTAGTTTGTAGCGCTTTAATGTGTTTGCCGATGGTAAGTTGGTCCCCACGCACCAACGGCCCAGTGGCGGCGGCCTGCGGATTTACAATGAAATTGGTGGTATTTTGTGCCAGGTACAAATTCATGACATGGTCAGGTAACCCAAGTTCAGGCAATTGCTCATTGACCGCTCGCCAGAGCATTTGACTGAAGTTTCCAGCCATCACACACAATGCATGGTATGTGGCTTTGTGTTCACTTTTGATGCTGTAAGACGGGTTAGACAACAACGGAAACAGCTGTGAGAAATCTGCACCTTCATCAACCACGAAAGGAATTTTTTTATAACAATCAAGCTCATAAAGATCTGGACCAAATGTCATCAGTGGATGACAGCCAATGGCCAGTTCACTTTGCAATGAACCAGAACAGTGAATACAGGTTCTTGACTTCAGTTCAGGATGTGACTGGATGAATGGTTCAATCTGGTCATCGGGTAACAGTAACAGTACTTTTTGGACAGGGCCCAATACACTGATGAAATTGCCCCCATGGGTATCACGTGTGGTAAAAAGTTTTTGTTTGAAACGTGCCAGTCTGGAAAGTCCAGCAGTTTGAGTTGAGTCAGTGGTTTGACGAAACCAATGAATATAAGGCTGTCCGACTGATTCAAAATAATGAATCATGTGTTTAGCCACTTTGCCATTACCCACAATGGCGATTTTTTCAGGTACCTGTCGATTCACAGATCAAGTCCTCATAGTTGGTGGTCAAGCCAATTGGTTGACCCGTTTAATAAGTCACTGTTCTCGATGAATCAGTGCTGGTGAAATTATAGGGTGCTTTGCCTGAATAGCAAGTGAATATCAGCTGTATTTAATCCATACTTAGATTTTAATTGAAACCAAAAATGCCCTGATCGCATCCAAAAACATCTGCACAGCAATCGCTATCAATATCATACCCATCAGGCGTTCGATGGCTATCATGCCATTTTTGCCTAAGTATTTTTGCATGGCTGTGGCCGAAAATAAGATAATGGCCGATAACAACCATGCAATGAACAAGGCAATGGCCAAAACATTGAACTGCTCCGGATGTTTACTGGCCAGTAAGATTAAAGTTGCCAGAATGGAGGGCCCTGCAACCAATGGAATGGCCAGCGGCACGATGAATGGGTCGTCATCCATGTCCTCATCGCCGTACTGTTTACTCACTGGAAAAATCATCCGCAACGCGATGATGAACAAAATGATGGCGCCAGCCAAAGACACTGAAGTTTGTTCTAAGTGCAAAAACTCCAGCATTTGTTTACCGAAAAACAAAAACAAAAACAGGATGGCCAAGGCCAATAACAGCTCTCGGGCCAAAACCCTGAAGCGATTTTCACATTTTTCTAGGTGCGAAATAAAAATCGGTACATTGCCCAAAGGGTCTAGAATCAAAAAAAACAGAATGGTTGCTGATAATATGTCCATCGCGCTTTTCCTCGTTTTATGGGTGGATGTAAAAAAGCCAGCCAAATGACATCATATTGACTGGCCTCTGCTTGTTTTAATGAATAATCAGAAAGGCCAAATGTCCTTCCATTCCAGCACGTCTGTACTTAAATCTAATTTACCTTCGCTGAGGTAATTATGATTTGGAAAGTTTGCGGCCAGCATTTCTTCACTTTGCATAGCCAATTCATCTTCATTCAATTTTTTATATGACTCAACCATCAAAGCCAGCGCATGCGGCACAGCCGGCGTGTCTTGAAAAGATTCCAGCACAAACTTAGCACGGTTCACCGCAGCAATGGGTGCACCTCGGCGCAAATAATATCGAGCAACCTGAACTTCATAGGCAGCGAGCTTGTTTTTTAAATGAATCATGCGTTTTTGCGCGTCAGGTGCATATGAACTCTCTGGGTAACGTTCAATGAAGTTTCTGAATGCGGTAAATGCATTGCGCACGTTTTCTTGGTTCCTGTCAGCTGACTTATCTGGATTAATGCGTTGCATCAAACCGCGGTCTGAATCGAAGTAAATCAAACCTTTCAGATAATAGGCGTAATCTAAATTTTTATGCGCTGGGTAATTCTTGATGAACCGATCAACACTAGAAATAGCCTGTTCCATTTGATACATCTTATATTGTGCATAGGCCAATTCCAATGAACCTTGCTCGGTGTAGTGGCCAAAAGGATAGTGCGAACGCAATGCTTTGTATTTCAAAGCTGCTGTTGACCAAGCCCCGGCATCCAATGCCCGCTTACCGGCCAAATACATCTCTAAATCACTGAGTTTTGTGACTTCAACTTCCCTGATTTCATCTTTTTTGCCGCAGCCTTGCAATACGGCCACTGATAAGATGATGAGTAGACAAAGTTTTGCCCAGTGTGTTTTGTTGTTGTGCAACATATCTATACCTATTTTTTCCATCTCTGTTACAGTTGAAAATTCAAAAACGAGATAGATTAACGTTTGGGCCTGTAAAGATTGGTTAAATCATCCGGATTTTCATTGGTTAAACCCAATTAGGTCAAGGTAAAATACCCCCATGACCGAATCTACACACACCATAAAACAAACAATCCATGTTACCGCTGATGCTCAGGGTACACGCATTGATCAATATTTGACGTCACTTTTTCCAGAACATTCCAGAGGAACCATTCAACAATGGATAAAACAAGGAAATGTCAAAATCAGCGGCAATAATACCAAAAGCAAAACCCTTTTGAAAGGATTTGAGGTGATAGCGCTTGATATACAATTGGAACAAGCAGTAAATGATCAACCTGAAGCCATGGATTTGGACATTGTATTTGAGGATGATTACCTGTTGATCCTCAACAAACCAGCCGGCTTGGTGGTGCACCCAGGCAGCGGCAACCCCAATGGCACATTGCTCAATGGATTATTGGCCCTGAGTGAAAATCAGGCCATGCTTAACCGAGCAGGCATTGTACATCGACTGGACAAAGACACATCTGGATTGATGGTGGTAGCAAAAACATCTGAGTGTCAGTTAAAACTGATAGATCTGCTGAAAACACACGACATCAAGCGACAGTATTTTTGTGTGGTGAAAGGTCACATCCCGTTTGCCGGTCAGATTGACAACCAAATGGGCCGACACAAAACCCAGCGAATTAAAATGGCGGTGGTGATGAATGGTAAACAAGCGATTACCCATTATGAACCCATTGAGTTTTTTGATCATTACACCAGTTTGAAAGTGAATTTAGAAACAGGACGAACACACCAAATCAGGGTGCACATGCACCACCTCGGTCATCCTTTGATTGGCGATCCATTGTATGGCAACCCCAAACGTGTAGATGCCAGCGTTGATAATGAAATGAAGGACATCATTCGTGCCTATCCAAGACAGGCTTTGCATGCCGAAAAGCTTGAATTTATACATCCATTCACAAATAAATACATATCAGTTGAAGCTGAAATACCTGACGATTTGTGTCAGTTGATTGATGATTTGGCATATCTGGACCAAAAACAGCAAGAAAATGACGATTTTGAGGTGGAATACGTCGAATAATTCACAAAACATGAGCATTTGTTCGCATTTTTGGTTAATATTAGTTTATCGGAATATTCCAAAGGGGCCGATTACTCAATTCCTAGATTCATGTGGCTTTACTCCCTCTTCCACATAATTACTTAAATTGGCCCTTCTTTTTATTATGACACACCCCATCAACCAATGGCTCACTCAAGCAGATGACCCAAAACCATCGATTCGTGCGGTACAAACCACTCGATTTTTATCTCCCAATCAAGCTTTTTGCGTACACCCGGAACACCATCATAAAATTGGACTTGAGCAACTCACTGAAAAGTTCCAACTGCCCCATCATGTAAAGTTATTGCGACAGGTTCATGGTAACCAAATAATTGAGTACCAAGAAATGCCGCAAACTCATTTTCAGCATCAAGCCGATGCTTGCTTCACCCGCAAACCAGGAATTGTTTGCGCGATAATGACGGCCGATTGTTTACCGGTATTAATGACTGACAAGCAAACTTCTTTTGTTGCGGCAGTACATTGCGGATGGCGCAGCTTGATTGCTGGCATTTTGGATTTGACAGTAAAGAAGATAAACAGCAGCCACGAGGTTTACGCCTGGTTTGGGCCTTGCATTCAGGCTGCCCAATATGAAGTGGATGCTGCTTTTGTCGAAAATTACCTCAATCAGCACCCTGATGCTGCCTCTGCTTTCAGTCCAATCAGTCAAGGAAAAAGCCACGCAGATTTATATCAACTGGCCAGTTTACAACTGCAAGCATGTGGCGTAAAACAGATTCAACAATCCAATGAATGCACCTACCTCAGTGGTAACTATTATTCCTGGCGTGAGAACCAGAACCCTCATCGCATGGCCACTATGATTTGGATAGAACCACCTCACCAATGATACATTTAAATGGATTCTATATACTCCATGATAAAATAGAATGGGTACTGGTTACTTGTGGCACAGACACAGTGTCCTTGCACTTGATAAAATAAACCCTTATCTAAGGAGTCAGACTGACTATGAAATTAACTGAAGCCGCATTATCCAATAAAGTTGCTGTATTGGTGGCCATTATATTGGTTGTCATTTTTGGTTACATCAGTTTGAATCGTTTACCCATTCAAATGGCACCCAATGTGGAACGCCCCACCATCAACATTTCTACCAGTTGGCCAGGTGCTGCACCGGAAGAAATTGAATCAGAAATTTTGGAGCTACAAGAGAATGTATTTCGTGGCATGCCTGGGGTCGAGCGCATGGCAGCAACTGCCAGCTACGCATCAGCCAGCATCGACATGGAGTTCGGTGCCGATGTTGATATGCAACGCTCTCTGATTGAAGTCATTAACCGCCTCAACCAAGTACCGGGTTATCCGGTGGATGCCAACGAGCCCACATTGCGGATTGGTGGCAGGAATTTTGGCAACGCCATTGCTTGGTTTGCTATCAGACCAAAACCAGAAAATAAACAATCCATTGTTACCTACCAAGATTTCGTCAACGACAACTTTTTACCAAAGTTAGAACAAGTCAATGGCGTTTCATCGGCCAACTCATTTGGTGGACGCAATTATGAGGTGCGCATCAGTTACGATCCTTATCAAGCAGCCGCTCTGGGAGTGGACTTGACCCAACTGGGCGGAGTCGGTGGCAATTTCACCAACACATCGATGGGCACCAAAGATGTGGGCAAAAGAAAATACACCATGCGTTTTGAGAGCAAATATGACTATCAAGCACTCTCTGATTACGTCATTGACTGGCGTGAGGGGCAACCCATTTACCTCAAAGACATAGCGACAATTGACGTGGTGCTGCAAGACCCCAGCGGCTTGATTTTACAAAATGGTGGCCAATCAATCGCCGCCAACATCATTCCCGAGGCGGGTGTGAACTTACTTGATTTGATGGACAACATCAAACTCAAAGTAAGCGAACTACAAGAGACCACATTGGATCCCGCAGGACTCTATATCACACAAGTATATGATGAATCTATTTATACCAATGGTTCAGTTGATATGGTTCGAAATAACCTGATTCTGGGTATGTTACTGGCCATTTTTATTTTGTGGGCCTTTCTGCGCAAAAAAACCCCAGCATTGATTGTCGCTGTGGCCATCCCTATTTGCTTGATGGGTGCCTTCATATTATTGGATGCCTTTGGTCGCACCTTGAACATCATCTCATTGGCTGGATTGGCTTTTGCTACGGGCATGGTTTTGGATGCCGCCATTGTGGTTCTGGAAAACATTGTCAGACACCGTGAAATGGGTAAGTCTGCCGATGAAGCGGCAAAGATCGGTTCACAACAAGTTTGGGGCGCATTGCTGGCATCAACCGCGACCACCGTGGCGATTTTTCTACCCGTGGTGTTTCTCAAAGATGAAGCGGGTCAATTATTCACTGATCTGGCATTGACCATATCCATTTCAGTGGTTTTTTCACTGATTGTGGCCATCACAGTCCTACCAGCCGCCACGGTTAAATTCATTCACCGATCGGATTTCGATGACAAACATGGTCAAACTTGGCAATCGATCACTGACTTTTTGAATCGCCTGACAGCCACTCGAACGCAACAAATCAGCTGGGTTGCTGCGCTGCTGATCATTCCTCTGACTTTGGCTTACTTTCTGCGACCTCCTGCTGATTATCTGCCTGAAGGTAAAAGAAATTTTGCATTTGGTGGCGTCCAAGCACCGCCAGGGATGTCTTATCAAATCGCTAAAGAAGAGTTGGCAGAGGTGGTTGCTGAGCGCATGCGGCCATATTATGAAGGTGAAAAAGCACCCAAAGTCCAAAGTTACTTTTTTGGTGTTTTTGGTGGCGGTGGTTTCATGGGTTTTCGCATGGAAAATGATGAAGACATGGGCCAAATGCTTGGCATCGTAAACAGTGAAATTCTCAGGGGCATGCCAGACACACGTGGTTTTGCTGGACGCCGTGGTGTGTTTGGCGGTGGCTCAAGAACTGGGCGCAGCATCAATGTCGACATCCAAACTGAAAATTTTGACCAATTATTGATTGTCGGTCAATTGGCCTACGATAAAGTCGAACAAATGATTCCAGGTGTTCGCTTGAGCACCACTCCTGGGCTGGAGTTAGGGGCGCCAGAAATCAACATCAAGCCCAATGACCGGGCGATTGCAGAGGCTGGTTGGTCACGCAACCAACTCAACACAGTTTTGCGTTCAATGGGAACCGGTGCTTTCGTTGGCGAGTACTTCGATGGCAATAAGCGCATGAACGTGGTACTGCGTGCAGAACACTGGCAAACCCCTGAGGATTTAGCCGCCACACCGCTGTACACCACCAATGGCGATGTGGTGCCATTAGACCAACTCACTTTCATTGAGAGGACCGCTGGACCGACACAAATATTAAGGGTTGATCGGGCCAGAACCTTGACCTTACAAGTAACACCGCCAACCGACATGCCACTGGAATCTGCCATTGACTTACTTAAAGCTGAACTTACGCCTTTTGTATTGGAACGTTTATCAGATGGCAGCAGCGTATCTTACCGGGGTACTGCTGAAGCACTGGATGAAGCTTTGTCGAGTTTATCAGGTTCTTTCTTGTTGGCCATCATCATCCTTTACCTATTAATCAGTGCCATGTTCCAATCATTCAAAGATGCTTTATTGGTGGTGACCACGCTACCGATGGCCACAGTGGGTGGCATTTTGGGTTTGCGAGTGCTGGATGGCATCTTACGCGGCTTTGGAGATTCAAGCCAATCGATGGATTTATTGACCATGATTGGCTTTGTGATTCTGCTGGGTTTAGTGGTCAACAATGCGATTTTATTGGTACTGCGCGCACGTGATGCTGAAAAACTCGGTATGAGTACCAGTGATGCGGTCTCTAACGCAGTAAGGCTGCGTTTGCGCCCCATATTTATGAGTACCTTTACCAGCATCTTTGGCATGTTGCCTTTGTTGTTGATGCCAGGGTCAGGCACCGAACTGTATCGTGGCTTGGCTGCTGTGATTGTTGGCGGCATGCTCATCAGTACCCTTTTCACCTTGGTCTTATTACCAAGTTTATTAAAATTAACTGGAACAAATCAACAGGAGTCTCAAGTTGCAACCACATAAAATAAAATGGCCCAAAAGCATCGCCTTCATGTTGTTGTCTGTTATGGGCATGAACCCATTGTGGGCACAACAGGGGCCACCACCTGCAATGGTAAAAACAGCAACAGCAATCAGCACTGAAATGGCTCCCACGCGTGCAGTTGCCGCTTTTTCAAAAGCAAAATACATCACCACCATCAGGGCCCAATCCAGCGGTCGCGTGATTGAAATAGCCAATATTGGTCAAATCATTGAGCGAGGTGAACCACTGGGGCTGATTGCTGATGAGGAATATGCTTTAAGGCTGGATGAATTACGCAATGCCATAGCCAGTCAACAAGCCCAAGTCGATTTTCTTCAATCTGAATCGGTGCGTTTGGAATCGCTGAAAAACCAAAACCTCACATCTGGTACAGCCTTGGACAAAAATAAGGCCGATTTAAAAGCCGCTACCGCAGATTTAGCCCAAGCCAAATCACGCTTACAACAAATTGAAAACGACATCAGCAACTTGACGCCTAAAGCGCCGTTTAAGGGTTTTGTGACTGTGCAGCTGGCCCAACCTGGTCAGTTCTTGAACGAAGGACAAGATTTTCTGGAGATCATGTCAGCAACAGAGACTGAGATACTGGCCCAACTACCCTATAGGCTTAAATCAATATTACAAGTGGGTGCACAGTGGCAGTTTATTGATCAAGCCGGTCAAACCTTCACTGCTGAAGTCGAACGTTTCATTCCAGCGGCCACTTCAAACAGCCGACAGATTCAGATTCATTTGAAAGATTTATCAGAACAACTGCTACCTGGAGAACCCATTCAATTGATGGTGCCAGAAAGTTTGCCTCAACAGGTGGTTGCGGTGCCCAGAGATGCCTTGGTATTGAGACGTCAAGGCGCACATCTTTTTGTTGTCAAAGAAGGTTTGGCACATAAAGTAGAAGTTGAAACTGGACTGGCATCAGGCGACATGATTGCGGTCAAAGGCGAAGTGGCTGTCGGTGATGAGGTGGTTATCAGAGGCAATGAGCGTTTGCGTGATCAACAGACTATTCAATTAATGGAATAAAAAACCGCCTTGAATAAGGCGGTTTTTAGGATTTACGTGCTTACTTGGGTTTAGCTTTCGAGTGTTTGTTTCCATTCCTCAGCAGCTTCCTCAGCACGTTCTTTGCTGTAGCCATATTTTTCTTGGATTTTTCCGGCCAGCTTGGTTTTATTTCCGGAAATCACATCCAAATCGTCATCTGTGAGTTTACCCCACTTAATCTGTGCTTCGCCTTTGAATCTTTCCCATTTACCTTCTACGATGTCCCAATTCATAATGTATCTCCAAATTATTAAGAAATACCTATTCTAATGATGTGCAATAAAAGACACGTATAAAAGATGTTAACAGCATGCTCCACAACAGCAGAATCACCCTTGTACGTTGACACCAACATCGGCTGAAAACCAACTAAGCGGCGCTGCATTAATAAAGGGTGATCTTTTCCTCAATGGCTTGCACCACACAATCTCCCAACATTTGGAATTCTTTGGCACGGGTGCTGCCCTTGCGCCAAGCCAAACCTATCTCACGATAAGCGTCAAATTCCAAAGCGTCTACCTTAACTTCTTCACTGTTGAATATCGGTAAATTCAATGCCATCTCAGGAATGAAACTGACGCCCAGATCTTGTTTAACCATTTCAACCAAAGTCAATAAACTACTGGCAGTGAACTGGCTGACTTTATCAACGTGCTTGATGTGACAGGCACTGATGGCATGGTCTCGCAAACAATGGCCATCATCTAATAATAAAACCGAACCATCATCCAAATCATCAATATCAAATTTGCGCCCTTTCAGCCATTGATTATTGACCGAACTGATGAGTCTGAATCGATCCTTAAATAAGGTTAAGGTCTCAACGCTGCGCATTTCATAGGGCAATGCCAACAAAATCACATCCAACTGGCCGCGCATCAATTGATCATAAATATCTGCAGATTTGCCCTCGTGTATCTCTAAATCCAAATCTGGGTATTGCCGCTTCAATTCCGGCAATAACTCTGGCAACACAAACGGGCCGATGGTTGGAATCATGCCCAGTGATAATTGTCCAGACAATGGCATCATATTGCCTTGGGCCAAATCGAGCATTTTTTTCATTTCACCCATAACAGCCAAAGACTGTTGGTATATCTCGCGACCTAAATTAGTGACTGTGACACTTTTGTTGGTCCGATCCACCAAACGACCACCCAAAGCATTCTCGAGTTCTTTAATGGCTACACTGAATGCTGACTGCGATACAAAACAGCTTTCCGCTGCTTTGCCAAAGTGGTTATGTTCAATGAGGGCATTGAAATATTTCAGTTGTTTAATGGTTGGAAAATGCATATCACAATCGATTTATTGAATTATTGATTGAATTTTAATCCCATTTATTAATAATTCAAAGCCAATATTTCATTCAAATCAGACGTGTGCTTTGTGTCACACTTTGGCCATTTGAATAGAACGATCAATGATCTCAAACACATTGGCAGATAGGTTTTCAGTGGCATGTATGCGTTTCATTTCTAACAACATTTTTGCTTGAATGCGTGCATTGAATTGCTGAAAATCATTGAATATACCAACCATTCTGGCTGCCACCTGTGGATTGATGGCATCCAAAGCAATAACTTGGTCAGCCAAGAACGCATAACCGCTGCCGTTTTTGGCATGAAATTGTGTGATGTTGCCGGCACAAAAAGCGCCAATTACGCTGCGCACCGCATTAGGGTTTTTCAGTGAAAAAATCGGCAAGTCCATCAGCTGTTTGACCCGTTCAAGGGTGTCTTCAGCTGGAATGGTGGCTTGGATTGATAACCACTTGTTAATCACCAAGGCGTTGTCTTGCCATTGGGTGTAGTATTCACCCAATAAATCTTCAAAACCTGAAACCTGCTGGTGAGTTAAACCGCTTAAGGCGGCCATCGCATCGGTGTAATTATCAGCTGTTTTGTATTGTTGCTGAGCCAGTTGCGCCATTTCTTGGTAATTTTTGTCATGCTTGTTATTCTGTAACAAATACCAAAGACATCGATTCTTGAGACTTCTTTTACCCACCTGTCTGGCATTGACCTGGTAGGTTTCTGACACATAGTTTTGGTTGTAAACCGACAAAAACTCAATACTCAGCGCTTTACTGATGATAGCAACCAGCCATTCTTTGGCCTCATTCAACAGCAAGATATCAACTTCGTTAAGCGCCAGCATCATGGACTTTAATGCCGGCAAGGTGATGGCCTCAGCAATCAATGCCGGATCGGTCTCATTGTCCAACAAAACATGCCTGAATGAATCAAGAAAATAACTTGGGCAGTCATAGGGCTCATCATTCAACAAGGCTTGGTACTTATTGATGATGATCGACGATTGCATCTTTTGTGCCGCATCCCAGCGGTTGAAGGAATCTGAATCATGTTTCATCAAGAAAGCCAACTCATCACTGCTGCGCTCATGGTTAACTATGACCGGCGCTGAAAAACCTTGAAACAATGAACTTACAGGAGCTTCATTGATGCACTCAAACACCCAGGTTTGTGACTGTTCTTTTAATTCAATGACTGTTTGTTGGTTGTTATCATTATCCAGAACATACGCATCGCCCTGGCTGTTAAACAAGCTCATTCTGACCGGTATGTGCATGGCCTGCCAAGCTTCAAGGTCTTGAAAGTTTTTCGGTGCTTTTTGGCTCAAAGTGATACTGTGTTGTTGCTTTTCAGCATCATAAGACTCTTGCACATCCACTTGTGGCGTGCCATTTTGCGAATACCACAATTCAAACTGTTCCAGATCTACTTGGTTGGCATCAGCCATGGCTCTACGGAAATCATTACAACTGACGGCTTGGCCATCATGCCGTTGAAAATACAATTTCATGCCTTTTTGAAAACCAGCTTCACCCAGCAAGGTGTGGTACATACCAACCACTTGGGCGCCTTTCTCATAAACAGTGAGGGTATAAAAATTATTGATTTCGATGTATGAATCTGGTCTGACTGAGTGCGACATGGGTGAGGCGTCTTCAGCAAACTGTGCTGCTCGTAGATAGCGCACATCCTCTATCTTTTTTACTGAGCGAGATTGTCTGTCAGCAGTAAACTCTTGGTCTCTGAATACCGTCAAACCCTCTTTCAGAGAGAGCTGAAACCAATCTTTACAAGTCACTCGGTTACCGGTCCAATTATGAAAATATTCGTGTCCAATCACCGCTTCAACATTAATAAAATCAGTGTCAGTTGCGGTGTCTTTCTTAGCCAGAACATATTTCGAGTTGAATATATTCAGACCCTTATTTTCCATGGCCCCCATATTGAAATCATCTGTGGCAACGATGTTATACACATCCAAGTCATAAGCCAAACCAAATCGTTCTTCATCCCAACGCATCGAATTGATTAACGATTGCATGGCAAAATCACAAGCATCAACGTTTTGTGCTTCGGTATATATATTCAAAGTGACCTCACGACCTTCCGAAGTTTGGTATGAATCGGTGATGACTGCCAAATCACCAGCGACCAATGCAAATAAATAGCTGGGTTTCGGATGCGGATCAAACCATTTGGCGTAATGCCGGTTGCCACCCAACTGACCCGATGAGAGTGGGTTACCATTAGACAGTAACAGCGGATATTGAGATTGATCAGCAACAATCGTCACCATGAACGGTGCTAAGACGTCGGGGCGATCTAAATAGTAAGTTATTTTTCTGAATCCCTCTGCCTCACATTGGGTAAGAAAGAAATCACCTGATTGATACAAGCCCTCCAGTGCGGTGTTTTTGGCTGGGTATATTTTTACCGTGGTCTTGAGTTCAAATTCCTTTGGCAGGTCATATAAATGTAATCCAGCGGTTGATTGTTTGTATTGGTTTGATTCAAGTAGCTTGCCGTTGATCTGAATTTCCAATAACTCCAGGTCAATACCATCTAGAAACAATTCAGTGTTGTCGAATTGTATGTTTTGGCTGAAATTGATTCTGGCTTTGACCAGTGTGTGTTCCGCCTCTACCATAAAAGCCAGGTCAACAGCTTTGACCCAATAATTTGGGGCTTGGTAGTCTTTGCGATAAATAATTTGTTTTTGAGCACTCATAGATTAATTGAAACAAAGGTTATTATATTCAGGCACCTTCCTGGTCAGATGCTGCTTTATTTTTTTGATTTTTCTTACGTAAAATTTTGCCCATCATGATGCCAAACTCAAATAAGATCCACATGGGGATGGCCAACAACACCTGTGAACTTGGATCCGGTGGTGTCAACAACATAGCAACAACCAAGATTCCAATGATCACATAAGGCCTTGCATTGGCCAGTTTTTCAGCCGAGGTGACTCCCAAAGAAATCAAAATAATGACCGCAACTGGTATTTCAAAGGCCAAACCAAAGGCAAAAAACAACCTGACAACAATGTCGAGGTAAGAGTTGATGTCTGGCATGTAAGTTACACCCTCTGGTGCAATGCTGGGCAGGAATACAAACAAAATGGGGAACACCACAAAAAAAGCAAAGGCACAGCCCATATAAAAAAGGATGATGCTTGAAATCAAAATTGGCATGGCCACCCTTTTCTCTCGTTTATACAGTCCGGGTGCCACAAAAGCCCATATTTGATAGATGATCACCGGCATGCTGATAATGATAGCCAATATAATAACCATTTTAAAGGGAGTCAGAAAAGGTGATAAAACACCGGTGGCTATCATCGCCGTACCTTGACTCAAATTATCCATCACTGGTTTCGCCACAATGGTATAGATCTCACCGGCAAATGGGAACATAACCACCACCAAAATTAAAACAGATAAAACCGCTTTCAATAGGCGGCCTCTCAGTTCGACCAAGTGAGACACCAATGATTGTTCTTGATCAGTCATTGGGTGTTTGATTCATTGTTTTGTGGTGTTTTGGCCGCACTTTTATCACTTGGCCCGATGGTTTTCTTCATTTCCGCCTCAAGTTCTTTGGCCTCAGCAATCATGGCATTTTCTTTGAGTTGTGCTTTGACTGCTTCAATTTCCAGTTCTTGTTCCACTTCGTCCTTGATTGACTGAAAAGAACGCCTCATTTTACCAACATACATGCCAAACTTTCGAGCCACCATCGGCAGGCGTTCAGGACCCACCACCAGCAATGCCACCACAAAGACGACCAATAACTCGGTAAAACCAATATCAAACATTATTTTTGTACTGAATCTTCTTTGTTTTGTGTGGTCTGTTTATTCTCATCCTCAGCACTCTGGTCTTTGAGCTCTTGGGTCTCTTCGTCAGAAATTCCTTTCTTGAAGCCTTTGACTGCGCTGCCCAAATCATTACCTATGTTTCTGAGCTTTTTTGTACCGAATATCAACGCCACCACCAACAAGATGATAAGCAATTGAGGCATACTGATTCCCATGACTGGTTCTCCAATAAGATTATGTGAAGTGATATTATAACTGCTAAAAGGTAGTCTAAACACAGCAGCAGTTCAATAAATTGCGCATGCTGTATCAATAATTAAAAAAGTGTGAAGATGGAAGGGTAAGTGGCTGTTTGGATTTAAATACTGCTGCGTTGCAGCGTGAATGCTGAAACACCCATCATCGCCAAAATCAGCAACAACAGAGAAAATGGATTATCGACAGGAACTGGTTGTACACCACCAGGACCGAACTCACAGCCACCAGGACCACTGATGGCCAAGGACTCAATACCAACCAACGTTTCTGAAACTAAAGTTGCCTCACCCGTTGTGGTATTTATTTTGAATACCCGTGATGGGAAAGGGTTCAGCGGATCAGATAAGCGCAAATTGACCACCATCCATAAATCGCCTGATTCATCAAATGCCATGCCTGAACCAGCCAATTCGATGTCACCACCCAAATCGCCCAGCTCACCAACAACAGTGGCCTCTGCTGTCGTTTTGTCTACTTTGTACAGCGTAAACTCACCAGAAGCAATTGAATACAAGTCATCACCCCAAGCGGCCAAAGAAGTGAAATTATGTCCAGTATTACCTATCAAACTGGCTTCACCTGTGGAGGCATTGACTTCGTATAATTCTTGGGTGTCTTTAACGACCATGTGTAATTTATCATCACAGCTGAAGGTCATACCAAAATCATAACTGGCGGGAATGGCGCCAAAACCGAGGTTTTGATTGACGTTATTGACTGGGAAAGCACGGGCCTCATTGGTGTTAATTTGAACCAGCGTCTTGGTGTTGTCATCGGCACCGAATAAAACACCGCTTGGCGATATAGCCAAACCCTCAAGCGCTATGTAAGGATCTGCAATCTTACCTCTGCTTTCATATTCACCGGTCTCAAGGTCAATAACCACCAAATGATCTGGCATTTCAAAATTATCATCAGCCACAGAATAAGCCATCACTGCGGCCATGTTACTGGTGCAGAACGCCGACAATAATATTGTAGTTATAAGGCGAAGCATGACTTGGTATAATAATTATAGTTATCTAAATATCGTATTAAAGTCGATATTAGCAAAAACCACAACGATAAACAACTTTATTCTATTGTCAATTATGTTAACAACTTATTGCTCGGGCTCATGAATCAACTGCGATGCCACGTATTTTGCATAGTTTTCGATATTTTCTGTGTCTTTGAATTTGCCGTGCAAGGTTTTGGCCATGTGCAAGTAGCCGACATATACCGAATAAGACAGCAAGGCCTGTTGTTTTGAAGTGGCCTCATCATAGCCGATGCCCTGATAAGATTTCTGCAGGTATGCCAAGCGTTCCAAGGTCACTTCTTTGAGCACTTTGGCAACAAAGTCATGCTGTCTGTCTGCCAGTAAAGTGGCATAAATCAAATGGCTTTGTAATGGCTCTGCACTGAGTAAAAACCAAGCCTTCAATCGCTCATGTGCATCAGGAAGTGACCAAATTTTTTCCTTAATCACAGCACGGTCATCTTTCTGCCAACGTTTCAATGCCGCCACTATCAAGTCTTTGCGATTAGTAAAATGCCAATAAAAACTGCCTTTGGTAACTCCAAGTGCCTTAGCAATGTTCTCAACAGCAACCGCACTGACGCCTTGATGAGCAATGACATCTAAAGTGGCCAGTTCCCAATCTGCAGGGTTTAATGATTTCTTTTTGTTGTTATTTTTCATGTATTTTATACGCTGGGCATAATGAAATAGTTACAAGCGAGTATTATCATAAAGATAATTCCTGCGTGGTCAATGAGATTTTTAAATTTTCCATACGCTTGCGTATTGACAAACGCACAAACTAACACCATACTATACCGTATGTTACTAAAAACTTAGGAAACAACCATGACTTTTTTGACTTTAATTGGGCTTTTATTAGCCGCCACACTAGTCGCTGGGTATTTTCGCATGAGCGTAACCAGCTGGACTGTTTTAACCGCGATTACATTGGTTGCTGGCATTTGGTATTTTGATGCAGGCTTTATTACCACTGTTTTGGCCGCTTTGGTATTTGCTGTACCGGCGCTGTTCTTGAACTTAAAGGGCGTCAGACAACAGTATTTCACCAAAGGCTTTTTGAAATTCTATCGCAAAGCTCTACCAGAACTTTCTGAAACCGAGAAAGTGGCGCTGGAAGCGGGCACAGTCTATTGGGATGCCGAGTTATTTACCGGTAAACCAGACTTTAAGAAATTACACGACATCGACAAACCTGAACTGAGCAGTGACGAGAAAGAGTTCTTGGCAGGGCCAGTTGCTGAACTGTGTCGCATGTTGAACGAACATGAATTCAATCATGACAAAGGTGACATGCCTAAAGAGGTATGGGACTTCATGATGAAAAACAAATTCTTCGCCATGATTATCCCCAAAAGGTATGGCGGCTTGGAATTCACTGCTTTGGGTCATTCGGCAGTGCTGCAGAAAGTTTCTTCCAGAAGTGCTGTTGCAGCTGCAACCATTGCTGTACCAAACTCTTTAGGCCCTGCTGAATTACTGCTGGAATACGGTACCGAAGAACAAAAAGACCATTACTTGCCAAGATTATCCCAAGGCAAGGAAATACCTTGTTTTGGTTTGACTGGTCCATCAGCGGGTTCAGATGCTACCTCAATTCCTGATACCGGTGTTATCTGTAAAAAGAAAATTGATGGCAAAGAAGTTTTGGGGATCAACCTCAACTTTGACAAACGTTATATCACCCTGGCACCCGTTGCCACGGTGGTTGGTTTGGCTTTCCAAATGATGGACCCAGACGGTTTATTGGGCGATAAAAAACAATTAGGTATTACGCTGGCCTTGATTCCCAGGGACACCAAAGGCATTGACATTGGCAGAAGACATTTACCTTTAGATGTGATGTTCATGAACGGTCCAATCAGAGGCAAAGACGTTTTCATTCCAATGGATTACGTCATTGGTGGTCAAGAAATGATTGGACACGGCTGGCGCATGTTGGTTGAATGTTTATCTGTTGGTCGAGCCATTTCATTGCCATCATGTTCAACTGGTGGCGCCAAAATGAATGCTTTTGCAACGGGTGCTTATGCCAGAATCCGCAAACAATTTAACCTGCCCATCGGACGTTTCGAGGGTATCGAAGAAGCTTTGTGTCGCATCGCGGGTAAAACCTATACTTCTGCTGCTACCGCAACGATGACTGCATTGGCAGTTGATCGCGGTGAAAAACCAGCAGTTCCCTCTGCCATTGCTAAAATGCACGTAACTGACATGGCCAGAGACATGATTTCTGATGCCATGGATATCCATGGTGGTAAAGGCATTATCATGGGCCCCAAAAACTATTTAGGCCGGGCTTGGATGGGCGCACCCATTTGGATCACTGTTGAAGGTGCCAACATCTTAACCAGAAGCATGATCATCTTTGGCCAAGGTGCCATCAGGTGTCATCCATACGTCCTCAAAGAAATGGAAGCGGCGCACTTACCAGACATGAGTGAATCACTGAAAAAGTTTGATAAGTACTTGTTTCAACATATGGGTTACACCTTCCAAAATGGTGTGCGTTCTTTCTTCCAAGGCTTAGGTACTTGGCGTTTCGACCGCAGTCCTGGTGATAAATTCACTAAGAAATTTTATTCAAAAATCACTCGTTACAGTGCGGCTTTCGGCTTCGCTGCTGACATATCGATGTTAACCCTCGGTGGTTCATTGAAAAAACGTGAGAAAACATCGGCCCGTTTGGGTGACGTATTGAGTCATTTATACATGGCCTCTGCGGTACTGAAGAGATACCGCGACCAAGGCAACCAAAGTGCTGACCAACCCATTGTGGCTTGGGCCATGCACCATCATTTTTATGAAATTGAGCAAGCCTTAAAAATGTTGTCCTACAACTTCCCCAGCAAAGGTGTTGGCATCTTCCTGCGTCGCGTTATTTTCCCACTGGGTACACACGAATTACCACCAGGGGATCGTTTGGGCCACAAAGCAGCCAGCCTGCTGTTGTCGCCGAATGAAACACGCCAGCGTTTAACAGATGGCATTGACAAAGAAGAGTCTGAATATCACTACGTGGCCAAAATGAATCACGTGTTGGCCAAAGTGATTGATACTGAACCTTTGGAAAGAAGAATTTTGAAAGCCATTAAGAGCGGCGAAATCAATGAAATCGATCCGAGCAAACAGTTGGCTCAAGCTTTGGAGAATGACATCATTAACAAAAGCGAGTTCAACTCTCTGACCAAAGTCAGGGCAGAAGTGGCTGAAATTGTGGCAGTGGATGATTATCCATTCGACGCATTTGATCGCACCAAAGCTCAAACAGATGACAGCGAGCAAAGCAAAGTAGCTTAATTTTTAACTGCTGTAAAAGCCCCATTGGTATCACCAATGGGGCTTTTTTTTGTGCTCCTATCATCCAATTCATCGGCTTTCAACAATTTCAACTCTGAAAGTTTTTGTTGTAAGTGATGGATTTGATGCAGTTGTAATAATTCAGGGTGGTTCACCGCTTGTTTTAATACGGTGGCCAACAACGAAAACTCCAGTTGGTGGTTTTTTGCTTGTGGCTTGGCCGCAAGTTTCAACGCCATGTCTTGCATGGCTTGATCAACAAGCAATGCATCTCTGGGCTGAGCGATGACAGACGCTCGCAAAGCTTGGTGCCATTTTTTTTGCGCAGAATTTCCCACCAGCACTTTAGATTTTATCATCGCCGCATGCTCCCAAACCCAGGCACGATGGTGTTGGTAGTTTGCAAATTCTTTGGTGGTGGTGATTAAAGTACCAGCGCTGCCATTGGGCCTGAGTTGCATGTCCAAATCGTATAACTTACCGTTATACATTTGACTGCTTAAATGGCTCATGATTCGCTTGACCCAGCGTTGAGAAAATTGGCGCATGGAATGATCCATTGATAAGCCATCAAAGACAAAAACCAAATCTAAATCCGAATGAATCGACATTTCACCCGTGGCTGCTGAACCATAAGCAATGACAATCAAATCATCCACTTTAATTGCTGCTTCAGGATATTTCTCACCGACTTCCATGTGACTGTAGACAACGACTTGCTGCAGTAAATACTGCGCCAAAACAGTTAACAGTTCACAGGCCCTTGCATCACTCAGGTCACCTTTGACCCAGGCCATCATGAGGTTGAACTGATGTACATTTTTGAATTGTCTGATTGACTCCATCCAGCTTTCGACATCAACCACAGCATGTTGTTGAGCTTTCCATCGTTGATCTAAAATCTGTTGGTCGAAATCAACAAAAGACTCATATTCAAATAACTGCTCCAACAGCACTGGATGTTGCTGTAGGCTACTGGCGAAATAAGCATCTTCACCAAGCAACCCTAACAACGCAGTCAACAAATTACGTTCTTTTAGCAACATCATCATATAAGCAGGGCGATTGATGATGTTTTTAAGTAAATCGGAAAAGCGACTTAAGACGACTTCATCTTGGGTTTTTTTAATGACCAATTCAAACAATTGAGTGACCTGCTCTAACCTGGGTTGGGGCATGCGTGAAGTGGGCAAACGACCTAATAAATGATGAATCACTGAACGTTGCTTGGCATCAAGTTTTTCGCCCTCTTTATGGGTACTGAAAAGCTCATCAAAGACACGTGAGACTTGCCGCCGTTGAGTTTTGATTCCAGCCGCTGCTGATTGCCAGTCATTAAAACCCAAAGCAGCTGCAATCACTCTCTGCACTAGTGGGTCAGTTGGGTATTCATGATTGGCTTGGTCATCAACGGCTTGAACCAAGTTTTCAATTTTCCGCAACATCAGCCAATTATTTTCTAAAGTTTTGGCATCATTGTTATTTAGTTTTTGCAAGGCGGCAAGATTATGAATTTGGGGGTGAATCGATGTACCTTGCAATTGTTGCATGCGCCCGCCAAAAACCAATTGCAAACTTTGGATGATGAACTCCACAACACGAATGCCACCCAAGCCCATTTTGATGTTATCTGCATCTTCAGTCGAATGCGCAGCAATCTCATTTTTGATGCTGTGCAAGGCATCCAGCACTTGATAGTCGAGGTGTCGGCGATAAATAAACGGCTGAATGATTTTCCTAACTGGCAGCTCACTCTGGCCACAAATCATTCTGGCACGCATCCACGCGAAGCGTTCCCAATCACGACCCTCGTGTAAAATATAATGCTGTAAGGCCTTGACTGAACAAGCCAAAGGACTGGCTGAGCCAAACGGACGCAAACGCATGTCAACTCGATAAACCTGGCCATCCTGGCTGAAAAAATCCAACAGTTTGATGATTTTTTGTCCCATACGAATAAAGTAGTCTGCCGCAGCCAATGATCGTTTGCCGTCAGACTGAATACCGCCCTCATACAGAAAAACCAAATCTACGTCAGAGGAATAATTCAGTTCATAAGTGCCTAACTTACCCAAAGCAAATACCATTAACTCAACCGCCTGGCCATCCTCATCGAGGACCACGCCATGTTTTTGTTGCATTGCTTCAGCAGCGACCTGATGGGCTACTTGAATCAAGTGATCTGCCAAGGCCGACACCATATGCATGGTTTTTACATGCTGCTCTAATGGCAAAGCAATGTCCTGATAGGCCAAATAAGCCAAACGCGAATGTCGATAAAGTCGGAGTAAGTGAAACCAATCAAAACTGGCATGATGCTGCTGTGATTGTTGTATGAATTGCTGCCAATCGCTGGCTATATCAAACTGCACCAAACCATTGAACTTTGCTTGTAGGGTAGAAATATCCCGCCAGTGTTTATTTATGAACGGAAAAGCCTGAAGCCAATCTGGTTTATTCACTGATCAAGCCTGCATGTAACCACTATCTGACTTTTAAATAAGCCAAATCGGAAATTTCAAGCCAGTTCCGGGTCTGCTCAGCAAACGACTTATAAGAGTTATAAATTTCTCCAGCTAAGTCATTTTGTTGACTCAATTCAATCAACACATCACTGGCATGAGACTTAAATTCAGCCAACACTTCAGTTGGGAATTGTTTGATCTCAACTTGATGCTGCTGTACCAAAGTCTCTAGTGCGCGTTGGTTATTGGCGGTGAACTCGGCCAGCATGTTTTGGTTGGCGGCCATGGCAGCCAACTCCACGATGGCTTGTAAATCCTTGGGCAAAGCATCAAAAGCCTCTTGGTTAATCATGGCTTCTAAGCATGCGGTTGGTTCGTGCCAACCCGGGTAATAATAAAACTGTGCTGCCTGGTATAAACCAAAAGCCAAATCATTATAGGGACCCACCCATTCGGTGGCATCAATCGTGCCGGTTTGCAGGGCAGTAAACAACTCAGCCCCGGGTAAAGCCTGTGGTGTGCCTCCGGCTCTGGCTAAAATTTCTCCACCCATACCAGGAATTCTCATCACCAATCCTTTGATGTCCTCCTTGGATTTAATTTCTTTGTTAAACCAACCACCCATTTGCACCCCTGATTGACCTGCTGGCAAAGGCTTCAAGCCAAAAGGTGCGTAGGCTTTTTGCCACAATTCCAATCCACCACCGTGATACAACCACGCATTCATTTCATTGGCATTCATACCAAAGGGAACCGCCCCAAAAAACTGCGCTTCAGGCACTTTGCCTTTCCAATAATAAGCGGCACTGTGACCAATTTGTGCCGTGCCTGCTGACACCGCATCAAAAACTTCAAAGGCAGGCACCAATTCACCGCTGCCAAACACTTTAACCGTCAAGCGGCCACCAGACATGGCATTGATGGCATCAGCCAAAAACTGCGCACCGGTACCTAAACCGGGAAAGTTTTTCGGCCAAGCTGTGACCATTTTCCAGGTGATTTTTGTAGCTGACTGCTGATTATCAGAGGCCGTGGTGGGGTTTTGTTTACAAGCGGCCAAGCCAGCTGCTGTGGTCGCCAATGCGGCGGTTTTAAGTATTTTTCTGCGATTCATTTGTTTGCCTTAATCAACAGCCACATATCAGCCCTCTTTCCAAGCTGAGATGATGTGCTTGTCGTGGTGAGGTTAATTACAGTACTGATCTATGCCTCTTTGGGCTGTTGCCAATGCTTTGACCCGCTCATCATCAGTCATTCGAACTGTTTCACCATTCTCATTGGTTTTAACAACCCTGATGGTGCGGTTCAATGCAGCATAGTTATTTTTGGCCAATTCACATTGTTTCTGGCGATTGACACGGTCAGCTGCAGCCAGCTGCTCTCTGGCTGCCGCCTCTGCCGCATCCTCAGCATCGTCCGTTGTTGCCTCATCAGTGGCAGTCTCAGCACCTTCTTCAGTATCTGCCTGCTCACTCGCAGCAGTTACCTTGGGGGCTTTTCTGAGTTTGATAGTTTCAACTTTTTGATTCACTGGTTTTTGTGATGAATAATGGATTTGACCATTTTCATCCACCCATTTGTATACTTTTGTGGCCATTGACTGACCAACAAACATCACCAACAACATCGTGATTAAAATGCGTGACATATGATTTCTCCGGGGTTTTTAGTCATCATAGAAATTATAGCAGTAAATTTCAAGCGTGTTTAACAGCAAATCTTGTACAATAAACATCAACAAAATATAACTGAAGTCATGAGTAAAACGACACCACCACAAAGAAAGGGCATCTATTTGCTGCCCAACCTGTTCACCACCGGTGCATTGTTTGCCGGGTACTACTCAATCATAGCAGGCATTCAAGGCAAGTATGAAATGGCCAGTGTTTGTATTTTTATTGCGGCATTACTGGACGCTTTGGATGGCCGAGTAGCACGCTTGACCAATACCCAGTCTGAATTTGGCGAGCAGTATGACTCCCTATCTGATCTGGTATCATTTGGCGTAGCGCCCTCTTTATTGATGTTCAATTGGTCGCTTTATTACCTCAGCGAGGTCAACCCAGTGCTTGGCAAGCTGGGTTGGCTGGCAGCGTTCATTTATGCCGTCAGTGGCGCTTTGCGCTTGGCTCGTTTTAACACCCAAATCGGGGTCGCTGACAAAGCCTATTTCCAAGGTTTACCTTCACCAGCTGCTGCTGCTGTGCTCAGCGCTTTTGTTTGGGTTTGCGTTGAACTTGAGTTAAGTGGTGTTGATTTGAAATACATTGCGCTGCCCATGACCATCATCACTGGCTTATTGATGGTTTCCAGATTCCGCTATTATTCATTCAAGACAATTCCTTTCAAAGAGAATGTTTCCTTTGTATGGATTCTTATACTGGTGCTGATATTTGTCCTGCTTACCATCAAAACCGCATGGGTATTATTCGTGGTTTTCAGTGGTTATGCCCTTTCAGGTATTGTATTCACTGTGATGAGTATCAAACGCAAACGGGCTGGTAAAAAAACCAAAGATTCCAAGCCACCCAAACCAACTGCTGATAACGATGAAAGTTGATAACAACTTATTCACTGGTAACCAGTCCGACCCCACCCAACAATCTGCTGGCACGCTAGAGCAGTTGACTTTATTGGCTGATTTAAGCCAAGATTTTGTTAAGTCAATGGACATCGATGACATCTTGATGCGGGCAGTGAAAAGAATCAAAAGTTATATGGACGCTGAAGCGGCCAGTATTTTTTTGGTGGATCGCGAACAAGTTAATTTGGTGTGCCGAGCCAGCGCGGGCCCAGTTGATGTGACTGACATGGCCATCAAGACCGACACCGGCATCATTGGCAGGACTTTCACCACCGGCGAAAGCCAAATGATCATTGATGCAAAAAAAGACGCTGATTTTATCTGTCACGTGGATACCTTAACCGGCTTTCAAACCAAATCTGTGTTATGTACACCTTTGATTATCCAAAGCCAGACCATTGGGGTGTTACAAGTATTGAATAAGTTAGATGAAGAATTGTTCCAAAAGCGAGACAGTGATATTTTACGGCTTTTGGCCACACCGATTTCCTTGGCTGTGCAGAATGCCCGTTTTACCTTGAATTTTGTTGAACAAAAACGCATAAAAAAAGAGCTGACATTAGCCAGAAAACTACAGCGTTCGCTGTTACCGGGACGTTTAAGGCCACCCTTTCCTGTGGTGGGAACCAACATTTCAGCCAATGAAGTCTCGGGAGACTTCTATGATTATTTTGAGCTCAATGACGGCACCGTAGGATTCATCATTGGTGACGTATCAGGTAAAGGTTTGGATGCATCGATGTTAATGGTCAGAGCCAGCAGCCTTCTGCGCTGGATTGGTAAAGACCAATTGCCACCCGGCCAGTGGCTGGCCAAAGCCAACAAAGAATTGTGTGAAAAAGCCTCCAGAGGTTTGTTTGTATGTGCTGCTGTAGGCTACTACAACCCAAAGACAGATGTAGCGACTTGGTCAAATGCCGGACTACCACCGGTGATTTACAAATGCCCTCAATGCAACATCAAAACCTGGAATGCCGATGCCCCTCCTTTGGGCATAAAAGCCAGTGATTTGTCCTTTGAACAACAATCAATGAAACTCAATCAGGGCGGGCTGTATCTGCTGACAGACGGCCTGACCGATGCCCGCAACCAAGACAACCAACGGCGCGAATTGGACGGCATCATAGAGGACATTAAAAACACCGAATCTGAATCACCCGAGGTGCGTATTGGCAAGCTCATCACCTCAGCCAGGCGCCATACTTTGAATGATGATGCCACGGTGCTATTGATTGAAAAGCGCGATCATTTACAAGAAAAAGTATTGTTGGCACAACAGTTCAAAGCCAGCCCATGCCAACTCAAAGAAGTCAGGCACCAAATCCACCAAGTGGCTGCATCCGTGGGTTTCAATGAATCATGCTGCCAACAAATCATCTTAAGCATGGACGAGGCCATAACCAACATCATCAGACACGCCTACAAAGGCATGGCTGATGGGGAAATAGAACTGGAAATCAAACAACAAAACAAAACCTTGGTGTTTTATTTGCGTGATTTTGCCCCCGAAGTTTATGACAGCACCATTAAACCGCGCGACCTCTCCAACCCCCTGCCCGGCCAAATGGGCATCAACTTCATCGACAGCGTGATGGACTCCTGGGAATTTGCCACCCCCAAAGACGGTTACGGCAACCTGCTGATTATGAAGAAAGAGATTGATTGAATAAAGATTGTTATCTAAAATAATTCATAATAACAATATATCAAATCTAATTTTACCCCAACCTATTTACAATAACACTTGAATTACAGGAAACCAAATGAGACTTATAGTATTAATGTTGCTGTTTTCAGCATTTACAGCCCAAGGAAGAGTTATTCCTTTAGAAGACTTTGCACAAAAATCACAATTTAAAAACGTCCAGATTTCACCTGATGGCAAACACATCGCATACACCTATGAGGAAGGCGATCGTGTCAAATTAGGCACCATGAACTTAAAAAACAAGAAGGGAATTTTTTCTTTCGATGTTGGCAAGGACAGAGAAATCGTCCAATTCAACTGGATAACAAATGAAAGGTTATATTTTGTTGGTGGCAACATAACCGGTTGGTTGGATGGTGCAGCCAAGGACTATCGAGCCTATTTTGCCAACTATGATGGCAAAAAAAGAGAAGGCATTCCACTGCAATACTCAGGCATAGTCTCTACGTTAGAAAACGATGAAGACCACGTTCTGATTCTCAAACGACAAAGAGACGGGGTTAAGGTGCATAAAATGAATATTTTCACCCTCAAAACCAATTACTTGGCAGATGAGCCCAGCACAATAGGAGGAATGAATTCATCTGTTGTTGATATAGTGGTTGATAATAATGATGAGCCACGTATCGCAATTGAGTTTGACCCAGTTGACAGGGACGACTTTGATGATGACCAGATTTATTTTCACACCAAACAACCTGGTGGGGAGTGGGCGCAAGTTGAATTTGATAACAAAAGAGACGAAAGACCCATTGTTCAAGACTTAGGATTCAATAAGGATAACACCAAGTTTTACTTCATTTCCAATTTCGACTTATCTGACATGGGAGCTCACGGTTTCTTCTCATATGACTTCAAGTCAGGAAATATTGAATTGATTTATCGCCATGAAGACGCAGATATTTTAGGCGGTATATACAGCGCTGATGAAGAGTTGATAGGAGTCAGATACGAAGCAGGTTATCCAGATTTTTTCTATTTGAAAGATGAGTCCCTGGCTGATGAAGTTCAATTCCATAAATCATTAAGAGCCAGTTTCCCGAATTCAGATTTATCGGTGGGTGCATACACCAACGACAAGTCCACTACCACAATACGTGTGCGCAGCGACCAAAACCCCGGTGATTTTTACGTTTTTAATCGTAAAAATTCAAAAGTCAGTTACCTGGCCAGTTCTATGCCACACATAAAACCCAATGAAATGGCCAAAATCGAACCTTTCATTATGAAAGCCCGTGATGGCCTTAAAATGTATGGTCAATTAACTCTACCTCCAGGCAAAGAGTTAAAGAATCTTCCGATGGTGGTATACCCTCATGGTGGCCCTTATGGACCCCGAGATTATTGGGCTTGGCGGGAACGCCCTCAACTTTTTGCTAATCGAGGTTACCTTGTTTTACAATTGAATTTTAGAGGCTCTGGAGGCTACGGCAGTGGTTTTCAGGAAGCTGGCTTTCACGAATGGGGCGCAAAGATGCAAGACGATATTACTGATGCCACATTATGGGCCATTGAACAGGGTTATGCTGATAAGGACAGGATTTGTATTCATGGTGTAAGTTATGGTGGCTATGCATCCATGCAAGCAGTGGTTAAAGAGCCTGACTTGTATGCCTGTTCGATACCTGACGCCGGCCCATACGACTTGGACTATCAGTTGCGCAAAGCTGACTCTTTCAAACAAAATAAAAAAGCACGACTGTGGTTTTTCGAGAGGATGTTGGGTCCAGATTATGAAAAACTTAATGCCGAAAGATCTCCTGCATACAATTTAGATAAGCTCAAGGCGCCTTTGCTTATAGTACACGGTGAAGAAGACGTAAGAGTGCCAATTGGAAATGCTTATTTACTAGAAGAGAAACTGAAAGAAAAAGGCATAAAATATGAAACCATGTACAAAGAAGACGGGCATGGCTTTCAAAAAGTACCTTACCGCATTGAACTGTATGAAAAAATGCTGGCCTTCTTGGATAAACACATCGGCGAATAAAGTTTTCATTTCAACCCTATGGAAATCATATTAGCCATCGCCGGTGGCATGGCTGTTTTAAAGTTTTCGAGTCGGTTCTTTTTCGCCGACTCGAATGATTTCCTCGACAGCATCAAATACTGGTTCAGACCGGCCAAATCACGCTTTATGTTTGAACAATGGGACGGCGAATTCTGGCGTGAGATGCGCTTTTTCTTTTGGCTCATACTGGGAATACTCTCAGGCTATGGTGTCCATCGATTTTTAGTCAGTTAAAACCCCAATTTAAGCCCCTCTGGTGGCGACAAACATAGACCTTTGGCAGGTCTCATGAGATAATATGGCGCTTTAAATTAATTGCGTCAGCACATGCAAATAACTGCTTCTTCAAAACGAAACATCTTGATTACATCTGCCCTTCCCTATGCCAGTGGTTCACTGCATTTAGGCCATTTTGTTGAACACAGTCAGTCGGACATTTGGGCTCGCTTGTTACGCGCCCGAGGTCATGAAGTGAAGTTTTTATGTGCCGATGATGCGCACGGTACTCCCATCATGCTCAATGCCGAAAAACAAGGCATGACGCCGGAGGCCATGGTCGATGCCATTCGCGAAGAACACTGGCGCGATTTACAAGCCTTTGGGATTTCCTACGACCATTACCATTCCACCCATTCGCCTGAGAATCAAGCCTTAGTCTCAGAGATTTACCTGAAACTCAAAGCCGCCGGACACATTGAATCAAAAGTGGTTGAGCAGTATTTTGATCCGGAAAAATCGATGTTCCTTCCAGACCGCTTTGTTAAAGGCACCTGCCCCAAATGCGGCACCGAAGATCAATACAGCGATGGCTGTGAATCTTGTGGTTCGACCTATGACTCGACCGAAATCATTAATCCCATATCGGTGGTGAGTGGCGCCACCCCGGTGATGAAAGAGTCCAAACATTTGTTTGTGAATTTGAAAAACTTTGAACCCATGCTGAAAACCTGGGTAGACTCTGGTTCACTACAAGAGGAAGTCAGCAACAAACTGGCAGAGTGGTTTGAAGCCGGCTTACAGTCATGGGACATTTCTCGTGACGCACCTTATTTTGGCTTCCAAATTCCTGAGGAAGAAGGCAAATATTTTTATGTATGGATGGACGCGCCGGTGGGTTATTTAGCCTGTCTGAAATACGTTTGCGAACAGAACGGTGAAGAATTTGCACCTTGGATTGATCCCAATACAGAACATGAAATGTACCATTTCATCGGTAAAGACATCCTCTATTTTCATTCTTTGTTTTGGCCAGCGATGTTACAAGGCGCCAACATGAAGTTACCCAATGCTGTTTATGTGCATGGCTTTTTAACGGTCAACGGCACCAAAATGAGTAAATCCCGTGGCACATTCATCAAAGCATCGACTTACCTTGAACATTTGAACCCTGACTACTTGCGTTATTATTATGCCGCCAAACTGTCAGATGGACTGGTTGATATTGATTTGAACATGGAAGACTTTCGCCAACGGGTCAATTCAGATTTGGTCGGTAAAGTCGTCAATATCGCATCACGTTGTGCCGGGTTCATCAAAAAGAAATTTAACTCAACCTTGTCCACTGAACTACACAATACCGAATTGTATGCAGAGTTTCTCAGCCATTCAGAGGAAATTGCGCAGTTGTTCGAAGCACGTAAATACAACGCTGCCATCCGCCAAATCATGGCCTTGGCTGACAAGGCCAACCAGTACATTGCTGACATGGCACCTTGGGTCGCAATCAAAGACGAAAACAAACAAGAAGAGGTACACCAAGTGTGTTCTACCGGTATCAACTTGTTTCGTGTTTTGATGAGTTGGTTGGCGCCGGTTATACCCTTCACGGCCAGCAAAGCCGAGACATTCTTGAACGTGGAATTGAACGATTGGTATGCCATCAATGAACCGTTGTTGAGTCATAAGATCAATCAATTCAAACCGCTAATCAGTCGCATTGAGGCAGAGACATTGGATAAAATTATTGAACAAAGCAAACAAGACTTAGAAGCCACTACTAGCACAAAAAAGACTGAATCAAATGGTCAGTTAGAGGCAGATCCCATCAGTGAAGAAATTGATTTTGATGCCTTTGCCAAAGTGGATTTAAGGGTGGTTAAAATCATCGATGCCCAACACGTCGAGAAAGCCAACAAATTGTTACAACTGACTCTGGACCTAGGCGGCGTGACAAAGAAAGTCTTTGCCGGTATCAAATCGGCATACAAACCTGAGGACTTGATTGGTAAACACACCGTGATGGTGGCTAATTTAGCCCCAAGGAAAATGCGTTTTGGTGTCTCAGAGGGCATGGTTTTGGCAGCTGGACCTGGTGGTGATGATTTGTATATCTTGGAACCACATGATGGCGCCCAACCGGGCATGCGAGTGAAGTAACGCTTCAGCCATGACCGATATATTCCTCATATTTATCAGCGCTGCCTTTGTCAATAACTTTGTGCTGGTGCGATTTTTAGGACTGTGTCCATTCATGGGTGTATCGACCCAATACCAATCAGCCTTGGGTATGAGCTTTGCTACGGCCTTTGTTTTGACCATGTCCTCTATTGCCAGTTACTTGGTCAATGAGTACTTGTTACAACCGCTGGGATTAGAGTATTTAAAAACTTTGAGCTTCATCCTGGTGATAGCTGTGACGGTACAAATCACTGAAATGATACTGCACAAATCATCGCCTTTGCTGTACCAGGTACTGGGCTTATTCCTGCCGTTGATTACCACCAACTGCGCGGTGTTAGGCGTGGCTTTATTGAATGTTCAAAAGCAAAACTCATTGTTGGAATCAGCCTTTTTTGGTTTTGGTGCAGCCGTTGGGTTTGGCCTGGTGCTGGTGCTGTTTTCGGCCATTCGAGAACGTTTAGAAATGGCCAATGTGCCACCCTCATTCAGGGGCTTACCCATTGCTCTGATGACAGCGGGTTTGATGTCTTTGGCATTCATGGGCTTTTCGGGGATGACCTCATGATGGCCTGGATTGACCATTGGGTTTTGGCCCTGTTAAGTATGGTGTTACTGGCCTTGGCCTTTGGTTTGTTGATTCTGTGGGTCTCGAAAAAGTTCAAAGTCGAAGGCAATCCGATTGTTGAACAAATCAATGCCATCCTGCCGCAGACCCAGTGTGGCCAATGTAATTATCCTGGGTGTAAACCTTATGCTCAAGCCATTGCAGCTGGCGAGGCACCCATCAACCAATGCCCACCGGGCGGCCAGGAAGGCATCAAAAAATTGGCCGAGTTATTGGATGTTGAAGTGCTTGAACTGAATCCAGAGAACGGTGCCGAAGAAGCCGATCAGGTGGTGGAAATCGTTGAGCCTGATTGCATCGGCTGCACCAAATGTATTCAAGTATGTCCCGTCGATGCCATCGTCGGTGCAGCAAAACAAATGCACACTGTCATACTGGATGAATGTACCGGTTGTGATTTATGTATTCCAGCTTGTCCGGTTGACTGTATCATTAAAATTCCAGCGCCATTACCGGCACCCATCAACAGAAAGCCCAAACCATCCTTGATGCACACCGTGCGCGAGGCCCAAGGATTTCCGGAGGCTTTGTCATGAATCAAGACAGGCTGTCACACTTTCACGGGGGTTTGGTGTTGCGACACCACAAAAAAGCCTCATGTGAAAAACCAATGTTACCAGCAGGACTGCCAGAGCAGCTTGTCATCGCCATCAAATCCAGTCGCGGACACACCTCGGAACCGGTGGTTGCCATTGGTGACCATGTATTCAAAGGCCAGGTCATTGCTGAACCTGAAGATTCATTAGGCACCGTTTATCACGCCCCCACATCAGGACTTGTGGTGGCCATCGAGGAACGGCAAACCGCCAGTGCCGAGGCAAAACAAGCGGTGTGTGTGGTCATTGAGCCCGACGGCGAAGACACTTGGTTAACACGCCCAGAAAAACTCAAACTGCCGGCATCTGCCCAAGAAATCATTGCACAAATCAGCGCTGCTGGTATTGTTGGCATGGGCGGTGCAGGCTTTCCGACTCACATCAAATACCACGCCACTCAAACCGATACGGCGCCAACACTGATCATCAATGGTGCAGAATGTGAACCCTATATTTCCTGTGATGAGCGGCTGATGCTGGATGAACCCGAGGCCATCGTCAGAGGCACCGTGTGGTTATTGAAAGCAGCACAGGCCAACCGCGCCATCATTGCCATTGAAGACAACATCGGCGGCGTTAAGAAACAACTGGATGCAGCCATCAAAAAGCTCGAGCTTGTTGCCCAAGGCTTTGACTTGAGCGTGATTAAAGTGCCTACCATTTATCCAACGGGTGGCGAAAAACAGTTAATCAAGGTGCTCACTGGCATTGAGGTTCCCAGCGGTTTAACCCCGCTTTCAGTGGGGCTTATCATGCAGAATGTGGCCACCGCCAAAGCAGTATATGATGCCATTGAACTGCGAAAACCACTGATCAGCAGGGTTATTACAGTCACTGGCGATGCGATTGAGTCACCACGCAATTACGAGGCCTTGATAGGCACGCCTTTTCAACACCTGCTGCAATTGGCTGCCTGTGACTTTCAAGACCTTGATAAATTGATCATTGGTGGGCCGATGATGGGTTATGCCATGCCACATGCTGACATTGGCATTGAAAAAACCACCAACTGTTTGCTGGCCTTACCAGCTGACTGCACCAAACCAGAAATTGATGCGATGCCATGCATACGCTGTGGTGACTGCGTCAAAGTATGTCCGCAGGAACTGCTGCCGCAACAATTGCTGTGGTACATCAATGGCAACGACGAACACAATGATTTAGAGAAAGCCCGTGAACACCATGTTTTCGATTGTATTGAATGCGGCGCCTGTTCATGGGTGTGTCCCAGCCACATCAACTTGGTCGATTTTTACCGCTTTGCCAAATCTGAATTGACTTACTTGGACCACAAAAAAGCCAAAGCACAACAAGCCAAAATTCGCCATGATGAACGTGAGGCCAGATTGGAGCGCATCAAAGCCGAAAGACAAGCCAAACGCCGCCGCAAAACAGCAAAATTAAGCAACAAAAAAGACGCCAAAGCAGAAATGTCAGCGGTGCTTGCCAGAATCAAACAACAAGAACAAGCCAAAGTGGATGATGAGGGTTGATGAGTAGCACAGATGTTAACAGATTAAACACCGCCAGTGCACCACACATTCCAGCACGGATCAGTGTGCAGCGGGTTATGATGTGGGTCTGTTTGACCTTATTACCAGCCACTCTGGCACATGTTTATTATTTTGGTCTCGGAATTTTATTGCAAATGATTCTGGCCATTGGCAGTGCCTACTTGTTCGAATGGTGGTGCTTGAAATGGCGCCAACAGCCCATGCAGCCATTCATCACTGACCTCAGTGCTTTGGTCACAGCCTGGCTTTTTGTGCTGTGTATATCACCAATAGCACCATGGTACGTGGCTGTGGTGGGGATGTTCTTCTCCATTGTTGTTGCCAAACACTTATTTGGTGGCATTGGCCACAATATATTCAATCCTGCGATGGTCGGCTTTTGTGTTATTTTAATTGCTTTCCCCCAGTCTATGTCTTTGTGGCTGCCACCCGTGGGCTTGCTAGAAGCCATGGACTCTATCAAAACTTTGAGTCTTTTGGAAATCATTGACTGGGTATTCACCGGCCGGCCGAATGAACACATTGATGCCGTGACTGCAGCCACACCTTTGGCAGCAGTCCAAACCGGTTTACAACAAGGCTACAGCTTGAGTGAAATGACAGCACTGCCCATTTTTGGTGATTTTGGTGGTATGGGCTGGGAATGGATAGCTAATTGGTTGTTCATAGGTGGCGCCATTTTACTGTACAAACGCATCATTACTTGGCACGTACCCGCAGCCGTTTTGATGACCACCATCGCAGCTTCTACACCGTTTTATTTATTTAATGGCGATGTGTTTTTATCACCACAGCAACACATTTTCTCAGGCGGTATCATGCTGGCGGCTTTTTTCATCGCCACTGACCCCACCTCAGGTTGCTCCTCTTTCAGAGGCAAAATTATTTTTGGTGCAGGCGTTGCCATTCTGACTGTTTTGATTCGAAATTTTGGGGCTTTCCCAGACGGTGTGGCATTTGCTGTATTACTGATGAACATGTCGGTGCCTTTGATTGACCGATTGACCATTCCAAACCCTTACGGCAAGAAAAGCAAGGTGAATGAGCATGTCTGATCAAGCCGAATCTAAGCCCATAAATAAGCCATCAAATAAATGGCTTTTGCCAATCATATTGAGCCTGATGACCTTGTTCACCAGTGGCTTATTGATGCTGAGCAATCACCTCACAGCCGACAAGATAGCAGCGATAAAATTAGCCAACAAATTGGCATCACTGCAACGATTAATACCCAATGAATTGATTGATAATGACTTATTGGCCGATGCACAAATGATCTATGAGCCAATCAAATTGGGTCACCGCCAGGAAGAGACACTTTATTTGGGCAAAACAAATGGCAGGCTGACATTCATGGCCATACCAGTGATAGCTCGCGATGGTTACTCGGGTGACATTGAGCTACTGGTTGGGGTTAAGGTTGGCGGCGATGACGGCGGACAGATAACCACAGTTGAAATCATTGCACACAAAGAAACACCTGGCTTGGGGGATTTGATCGAGCCTGAGAAAAGTGATTGGATTCAACAATTTCCCTCAAAGTCCTTAGGCTCTCCCCCTGAAAATCAATGGAAAGTCAAAAAAGACCAAGGTACTTTTCACCAAATCACTGCCGCCACCATCACGCCCAGGGCGGTAGTTTCCGCCATCAAACAAGCCTTGTTGTATCATCGTCAGTACCTTGATGATGAGGTGAGTGAATCATGAATGAATTTATCCGTACCCGTCTGCTAGACAACAATGCTGCGCTGGTTCAGATGTTGGGTTTGTGTCCATTGTTGGCGGTTTCAAATACCGCCATCAATGCCTTGGGCATGGGTTTAGCCACCATTGTTGTGGTAGTGGTCACCAATCTATTGGTCTCGTTGATTCGGCCCATAACCAAAAAAGAGATCCGCATTCCTTTATTTGTGTTGCTGATTGCCAGTGTGGTCACCACCCTAGAAATGATGATGAACGCCTACTTCCACCAGTTGTACCTCACCTTGGGCATCTTTATCCCTCTGATTGTGACCAACTGCCTGATTATGGCCAGGGCAGAAGCATTTGCGTCAAAAAATGCCTGGTTGATCTCCGTCAAAGATGGCTTTTTTGTCGGTCTCGGCTTTGCCTTGGTGATGTTTGTAATCGGTATCATGCGTGAAGTCATTGGACAAGGCACATTGTTCAGCCAAGCGCATTTATTATTTGGTCAGTGGGGTCATTTCATCGAACTGACTTTGTTTCCCAATTACGATGGTTTTTTATTGGCCATCTTGCCACCTGGTGCCTTTTTTGCTTTGGCCATATTGGTTGCTATTAAAAACAAGCGCGACATGAAAATCAAAGCATCTCATACCACCATCGTGAGTCATGACTGAGAAAAAACAATACCACCTTTACGTGTTATTGTGTGACCATAAAATATTGTACACGGGCATCGCCATTGATCCTGATGTGCGATTACAACAACACCGCCAAGGTGCACCGCTGGGGGCCAAATTCACCCGCCGCTTTGCGGATTTAAAGAAAATCTACCAAGTCGCTGTGGGCGATCGTGCGCAAGCCCAATCAATTGAAATAAAGTTCAAAAAACTCAATCGTAAGACCAAACTCAAATTGATTCAAAAACAAGCAGTTTTAGAAGATTTACTTGTCGCTTTGGGATAAGTTAAATTAACCCGCTTCGGCATTGGCGATGCGCTTCCTTACCATTGACAGTGGTGCCTTGTCATTCAGTTCAACCTCACCATAGGGTGATGTTTTGATACCCAACTCATCCAGTACTGAATGAAATTCAGGGTATGGCTTGCGCAGCACTTCTTGTTGGTAGAGCTCAGTAAAAACCTGGGTGTTGGTGATGGCATCCAATTGTGAAAATAAAGCCCTTGCTGACCAGCCGCGACCTTGCCCCAAACAGCATGTTTGCAGGCCAGCCAAAGCATCAGATAAGGTCACTTGTCCATTGGTTTCGCGCTGCAACGCCACATCAGCCTTAAGTGCAATCACTGCCCCACCCCAGTACATTTGCATATTATGCCGACGGTTTGATTGCTTTAAAACGGGTGCGCTGATTTTTGCCGCTGACCGTTGGCCACGTTCGAACCCAGCCACCAATTTCGACCACGCCGTTTTTTCATCCAACAAACCTGTTCGCAAGCGACTGATGTTTTGGTGGTAGCTGGCAAATCCTTCAGACAACCACCGGTCATAAGGCGTATAAGGAGTCAGTAGGTGACTGAATTCATGTGGTGCGGTCCAATCGGCCATCAATTCAGTACTGCCCTTATTCGCGTTGACCACCAATAAAACCCCTTGACCACCACCACGATTCACTTGGCCCCAAGGCACGGCTCCGCCATCACCGTCAATCAACACCACCAATACCTGCACATCATCCAGTGGAAAACCACCACTCACTTGAGCCACTGATTCCGCCATGGTTTTGACCCAATGGCTGATGTCTGATTGGCGATGGCGATAGGCGCCAGCCAAGATGGCCAAACGCAATTGAGAGTCTGACAATATAATTCGCTCTGTCTGCAGTTCACCAATTGCTATATAGCCATCTGAATATTTCGGGCTGGGTTTTTTTAAATAGCTGGTTTTTTGCGCTGATCGGCTGAGCAATTGCCAAGGTGATGAAATGTGAATATGGGTTGCATGGTTGAAGATGACATGGGGTAAATCTCGTACCCTCATATCATCTGGTTGCCATAACATGGCATCAATTTTCAGCAGCAATTCACCAGGGTGCTGTTGCTTCAGTTGTTTGGAGGTGACGGCATCACCATCAACTGTATAAGACAAACAGCCGGCTTGTTGGTCAGGTAACTCAATATAACCTGGGTGTACTGCTGCTTTTTGGCCTTGCCAGAGGATGTTGCTAGAGGCGTTTTGTAGTACCCGGTCATTGGCCTCAACATAATCTGGAGCTGAGGTAAAACAATGCATCACTTCAAGTGTCTTGTCTTGGTGGGCATAGTTGATGGTGATTTCATCAGCGGCCAAAGCCACAAATGACAACATCATGAGTAGCAGCATGGTGGTGCTTGTTTTAAGTTGTTGCAACATGATAGGCCAGTGAGATTGAGGTTTGCCCTGCAGGCATCAGCCAGCTGGGCCATCTCAATCAGTTTTAATTCAATGGCTTACTATGTTAGTTCTGGTCGCATTGATAAGCCGTGAAATACCACACATTGATGATTAAACCAGCATTTAACTCGTAGACAGACAAACTGCACTGAGTTTTTGCCACGCCATTTTGATCCTGCCACAAAGCACGTTCAACCTGATGTATGAAGTTGCCAGACTGTTGTGATGAAACCACTGCTGACTGTGCATCGGGGTTTTGTTTAAAATAGCCCTTCAGAAAGTTAGATAATGCATTTTTATCAGCCGTCTCTGTATACAATTGGTTTTGTTCGATGAACATGTACTGCACATCAACATCGACCAGCTGTAACATGGCATCGATGTTTTGTTGGTTATAAGCTGCGACAAAATCAACCGCCACATTCTCTGGTGGTCGCGTTTGCTTCGCCATATTGAGGTTGATGTGGCAAGCGCTGAGTAAACCGCAAGCCAGCAGCAACAAGCAATTAGTCAGTGTATTCAAATATTTTCACCACACGATCTACACCGCGTAAATGACGGATTCGCTCGACCACAGCGTCTGCCTCATCACGGCTCACAATACCCATGAGGTAAACTTCACGGTTTGCTGTGGTGATATGAACTCGGGTCGGATCGAAACCTTCCATGTCAATTTTTAGCAACGATGCTTTGGCCTTTGAACCAATGTAACCATCTTTACTGCGTTTACCAATGTGCGAAATTTCATCCACCAACTTGAGCTCATTGACCACGTTGATGACACCGTCTTTGATGGCTGCTGAATCTTCAGCCTTGATTCGGTCCTCTTGGTTTTTAACTTCACCTGCCAACAAAACCACACCATTGTAGGCCTCCACTTTGATGCGTGAATCATCAATCAATGATTTTCTGATTTCATTCTTCACGCTGGCAGTGATGATTTTGTCATCCAATACCTGACCTGCACTGCGTCGATCGTGGGCAATGTTAACGCCTGTGACTATGGCCCCGCCGATGATGACCGGCGCACATGCGGTTAAGGTACTCATCAAAGCAATCGCCAGTAAACTGACTTGGGTGAATCGGGTTGGTTTCATCATAAATGTCCTCATAACAATCTATTTTACAGCAGTCGCTTAAACACGAACTACCGGTTGGGTTTAGCAAAAAGCGTTTTTCAGCCAATTCAGGTTTTCCTCGTTGATCTCATTATCTATAGCCACCACATCAAAACGACAATACACTCGATCTGAAAGCTGTTTGTTTTGTAAATACAGTTGTGCCGTTCTGATAATCTTTTGTTGCTTGCTCAAGGTCACCGTTTCAGCGGCGTGGGCCCAATCACTGCGCGCTCTGAACTTGACTTCTATAAAAACCAGGCATTGGCCATCTCGCATAATTAAATCAATTTCACCTAATTTGGTGTTGTAGTTCTGGTCCAATAGCTTCAGACCTTGTCGCTGCAAATATTGAGCAGCAAAAGTTTCAGCTTGTTGGCCATTGCTGTGCTTTGTCTTGTTGTTGATCAAGGCAAAGCAACGATTGAGCCATTGTTGTATTCTGCCCACTTAAGCCCTCTCCTGAACTGACCATCAAAGCCCAAATTTATTTTACCTGTTAAACCCTCAATCATGCCACTGTTGACCCGGCTCATCCATTGTAAACGAGTGATTAATTGGTACGCATCATAACCCAAAGCAAATAGGTTTTTACTGTTGCCAATCCTTGACAGCTCAAAAGGCAGTATTTCATGCCACTGGCTGTTAGGTAACTCAATGGGGCTGATGGCAAACTTAACACCTTGTAAATCTCTGTTGTGCTGTTCGTTATTGAAGCCATCAAATACATGGGAGGTGGCATACACTGGGGTTTCATTGGCACGATGAAACTTAAGTTGTGGCACCATCAAACGGGCAAAATCAGGTCGTGCTGCCAGGAAAATGGCATCCATATCGGCACGAACCACTTCTTCAGAAGCCAAATTCAGTTTTAAAAAGCTTTGTAAGTTTTTGGCCCTGAGCTGACTCTCAATCAAACCAAGCGTTTGACGTAACTGCGCTGAGTAATCATTCTGCTCTGGTTGGAAATAGCTGTTATCAATGATTTGTCCACCTAAATCGACAAAACGCTGCGCAAATGCTTTGGTCATCCGTTCCCCCCAGGGGTCATTGGGTGCCAAGATTATGGCCCTTCTTTGGCCATCTTCATACATGCGTTCGGCGGCTTGCTCTGCTTCAACCTCGGGCGATAAAGTGAATTGAAAATAATCGGATTCAGATTGGTTCAACAACACCACTGGTATGGCCGGTGCGGGCATTGCTTCGATTTTTTCGATGGCTGATTTATCCAAGGGACCAATAATTAAATCAACCTCTTGCTCTTGAGCCGCATACCAAGCCGCTGAGATATTTTCTGCCTGACTTCCCGTGTCAAAAAATTGCAAATCAAATTGGTTACCCTCATCCACCACTGAAGCAGTGAGTAAACCTTTCTGAATGGCCTTGGCTGCTGCTTGGAAACGACCTGACAGAGGTAATAAAATCGCCACTGACTGTTGTTTATTGACCTGATTCATGTCTAAAAAATATTGCGCCGCCGGATGTTCCGTCCACAACAACAACCAGTTTTCCCCTGACACGCCATCAGCACCAAAGTTAACATAAGCGGCCTCGAACCAGCCTTGTGTTTCATAATCATAAGAATCATCGCCAATGGCCATGATCAACTCAGCTTGATCAATGCGAATCAGGTTATTTACAATTTCATTGTCCCATACTTGGCTCATCAACTCGTCGTCGACAGACTGTTTAAGTTGAACCAACGCAACCACAGCTTGTAAATGGCGTTGTTCACTCTGCAAACAATTGGCCCTGACTTGCCAATACCTTTGTTGCCATATTTCATCTGTAGGTGGTGAGGCCAATTCATCTGATTTCATCAGCGCTTGAGCACATTCACCGGCTTCTTGCATTAACTCGGCCTCAATCACTTTGACAATAGGTGTACGCAAGCTAGATTCACTCAGTAATTTCCATAATTGTGGCATTTCACCCAGTTGTTTCCAGGTATCAAGCAATGATTCGAATACCGCAGCATCTTTGTTGTTACTTTCCCAAGCCTGCTGTAGCCATTGTGCGGCTGAAAAGTAATCTTGTTGAGCATACAAGTCCAAGCCAGTGGTTTTTGCTTTTGAGTCCGTTGGCTTCATGCCTGGACCTGAAGGGCCTGAACCACAGGCGCTCAGTAGCAGCAATACAACAGCAATAATGATGGGGTTTTTAAATTTCGTATTCATGTTTAGGATTTTAACCCAGAAGTCATTAAAATACTGTTCGATGAATCAATCTTCTGCAACAGCAAGCGGCACACTTTATGTGGTGGCCACGCCTATAGGCAACCTCAATGACATCACCTTGCGTGCGTTAGAGGTTCTCAATCAATGTGACTTAGTGGCTTGTGAAGACACTCGCCACAGCATGCGTTTGTTTCAAGCCCATGGCATCACCACCAAAACCGTTGCCTTACATCAACACAACGAAGCAAAACAGTCGCATAAACTGATTGAACGGCTCATCAATGGAGATGATGTGGCACTGGTCTCAGATGCAGGCACGCCACTGATCAGCGACCCTGGTTTTCCGTTATTGGGTTTGGCCCACGAAAATAACATAAAAGTGGTGCCCATACCCGGGCCATCGGCTTTGATTGCCTTGCTTTCCGTAGCAGCCATCAATACCCAACCTTTTGTATTTCATGGCTTTGTTCCACCCAAATCCAAACAAAGGGTGGCCGAGTTTGTATCTTGGCTAGAGACCACAGCCACCCATGTGTATTATGAGTCATCACACCGTATAGTTGCATCGATTGAAGCTTTGATTGAAGTTTTTGGTGAAACCGCTGAAGTCGCAATGGGTCGCGAGTTGACCAAAACTTTTGAGCAAATTTTCACCGGTACTGCCATTGAGCTATTACAGCTGGTCGAAAGCAACAACAACCATCAGAAGGGTGAATTTGTGCTGGCGGTTTTAAATAAAAAACCTGCGGTATCCGATGAAATTGGTAGCCAGCCGGCTGCATTGATTGCCCAACTGATGCCACTGCTGCCACCAAAAACGGTGGCCAAAGTCGTGGCTGATCATTACGGACTCAATAAAAAACAGGTGTATAACTTTATTTTGCGCCAAGCAACCACTTAGTCACTTGATATTCCCACCGTGGTCGATGCTTCTTCAGGTAACGTAAAAGCCCTTGTCTTTTCCATTGGCTGACTTCTCTGGTGTTTTTGGATGAGTGCCCTTTGAGGTGTGTCACCGCCACTGAATCAATATAAATGATGTCATGCCCAACGGCTTTCAACCGCGCAAATAAATCCAAGTCTTCAAAGTGCAATGGAAATGATTCGTCAAAGCCATCGATGGCATCAAAACTTCGGCGCCTGACAACCATACAGGCACCATTCACCGCTTCAACTTGTAACACACCATCAACAGCAGCAGGGCTATTGATGGTGACACCCTTGACTCCTGGTATGTGGCTGAGTCGAGTCAGTTGAAACAAGATACGCCAGAAAGTGGGCAATCGACGACGAGAGGCGGCTTGCAGCGTACCATCGGTATTCAACACACGGCAGCCAATCATCGCTGCCTGCTGATTGCGGCTTAATTCTGCCACCATTGATTGTAATTGTTCATGGCTGATGAAGCAGTCAGGGTTAATAAAAGCCAGGAACTCGCCTTCACCCGCAGCAGCGCCTTGATTACAGCCTTTAGCAAAACCTGAATTTTGCAAATTTTCTATCAGTTTTAATTGTTTAGCAAATGATTGTTTTTTTAATCGCACCAATGAGTCGTCAGTTGAATGATTATCCACCACCACTACATTAATGCCTGAATCAATACCCTTAACTAATTTACTGAGGCATTGCTGTAACACATCACCGGCATTGTAATTCACCACAACCACATCAATGTTGTGCATCGAACTCACTGCCCCAGACAAAATGCCCACAGTTTTGGCCAGACATCCATGGCATCAACCACTTCTTTTAAGTCATGCCTGATTTTAGCAATGCATGACTCTAAGTCCATGGTCTCATCCCAGTCACTCAACACTGGAGACTGGTTGGATTTAATGGCTTTGCCATTGGCTTGTACTATTTCACGAACATCGGCCTGCCAGTAAATGGGTGCGTCAGGAACTTGATCGAGTATGTTCTGTAGAGACATCACCAAATCCGAACGGGTTTTAGTCATGTACTCCTGTAATCTATTGGCCAATGCTTGATCAGAACCTGTTTGTAAGTCTGTTATCGCAGCTTTGATACTGGTGAACCGGGCATTGACATCACGAGAGTGAATATTAATAAAAATGGAGGAGATATAATCTGCCACAAAGCTGTTAAAATTTGGCCTTCTGGCGATGTGATTAAAGCTACTGCGGTCACGGGTGCTGACTTGTAAGTGGCCCATCATGAAGGGGAAATGTAATGAGACTTGATCAGGATAACAACCCAACATCATGCAATTAAAGAAATGGTCTTCATTCTTATTGATAGGCATCGCAAATGGGGTCAATGTACTGTTATCGATGGCAGATGGCGCAAAATTTGAGCAGCGCAGGGCTTGGTAATTTGGCGAGTAATGCATCAAGTGCGAGGCTTCTATGTTTTCCAAATAGGTTTCACGATCCTGCCAAAAGGCCTCACGTTGCTCGCCCTCCAATAAGTACAGCCAATAATTACTTTCAGAGCGGGGACTGCCCCAGGTGCCATTACCAGTGGATTTAATCAGTGAATTTTCATTTAAGCGATCTAAATCAATCAGGCGCCAACCATACAATGAGGTGGGTTTAACTTGATTTTCTTGATTCAGCCAATGACCAAAATGATCACCACATGCTGAAATCATTTGTGCCATGATTGGCGACTCCACTTCAGCACTTTTTTCTTTGATGTCACGCACCGACAAACCAAAACCGACATCCAAACTGGCATGATCAGATAAATTGATTTGTTCAACATCATGATTGGCTGCCTTGCGCGGTTGAATCAAATAATCATCGTCATAAAAAGTGAATTTTTTGCCAGCCAAAGCCAACAAAGCCAAATTCCATACCCGACCACCAGTGAAACCATCACGCTCTGTTAGCAACCATTCAATTGATTGACGGTCTTGTTCAAATTCATCACACAACATGCCAATGAATTGATTTTGCCAAGACTGGCCATGGTATTTAACGCTCATCTCAGCGTTCATGCATATTTTCTGATTGGCTTCTTGTGATTTCACATCTGGAGAGTCATCAAAAACCAACACGGTTTTATCCAGGGTTTCGGATTCTTCATAACTGGCCAAGGATTCTAGCAGGCGCTGTAGATTCTCTGGTCTTTGGCATGTTCTGATGACCATACCAGCATACGGCACCTCACGGGATTGTTGGTGCTGGCTTTTTATCTTTGCCAACCAGTCATCGGCACTGACCAACAACCCTTTGTTTTTCAGAAAACCCAACACTTTTTTTATCGCCTCTTGCTGACCTTTAAGTTCTGCAATGTTGGCCTCGATGACATTCACATGTTCATGCATGGGCTTAAATTGTTGGGTCAAGCCCATCGCTTGAAGCACTTGGAGTGTCATCACATGATTAACACCCTCTTGGTGATCCATAAAAACCAGTTCTTCTTGTGACAGTTGCTGCACTGTGCCTGATACTGAGGCATAGAGTGTGTTGTCTAAAGGTGCTGGTTTACTTATTTGTTGTTCACCAAAATTAAATTCAAATTCCATATTTATTTCCTCTCAAACCATCTGATACAACGACCGATGATTGGGTGATTGAGCCAAGATTGTTGCTTTTCAGCCAAAGCTTTGTAGTCATTCTCAGCTTTTATGTGCGCCCTGATGACCGCGTTGTAATGACCATAAATTTGTTCTGATTGCTCAGTGAAGTTATATAAGTCCTGACCCTTACTGTTGCTGAGGTCTCCATTACTGGCGGCTACTATTAAGTAAACCGGCTCAAACAATGGCTGATTTGAAACATTGTTCTTACTGTCCAAACAATCAAACTGAACTGTTTTTGGGGTGGTATCCAATCGCCATATGGCCGATGAAAACAGCAACTTCTGTCCAAACCAATGCTGCTGTGTGAACACCTCATCAATCATCTGCTTGAACTCGTCTTGATACAATTCACGCACATGATACTCATTATTGAAACCGGTCTTATCACTGTATTCTTTTTTATCAGGTGTTGAAATCAACAACACACCATCAGGTTTTAATACCCGTTTAAATTCTGCCAATAAGGCTTCATGCTCAGCCAAATGCTCAAGGGTTTCAAAAGAAACCACTACATCGAAGCTGTCATCCTCGAATGCTAAGTTAAGCACGTCAGATTGATGAAATTTGAGATTAGATCTTTGATACCTGCTGGTAGCGTGTTCGACAGCAGTGGGGTCAATATCAACACCATCGACTGAGCTTGCAGTTTGTGCCATCAAATGGCTGCCATAGCCTTCACCACATGCTGCATCTAACACTTTTTTGTCAGCAACCCAATCCAATGCCATGGTGTACCGATGGTAATGTTCATACCAGATTTCACGTTCGCAATCAGGCAGGAACCGTTCACCTGTAAAAGTTAAACCGCTTTCAGTCATGTTTGATGGTTGTTTAAAAAGCGCCTATTTTAGCAATGATTGACTTTCTTGTTGTTGCTAACGGGTCCTTTTCAATGAATTTTTGAATCAACTGCAGGTAATCTGGGTGCTTTTTAAGTAGTCGCTGCATGGTTTCTTCATTGGGCCTTAAGTCTTTCTCTTTAAAAGACTGGTTCCCAATATGCGCCACATAGCAATTATCCACCAACACATTACGCAAACCAGCTTGGCTTACTCGCAAGGAATAATCATTCTCCTCACCATAGCCCCATCCAAATGTGGACTCATCAAACAGCCCCACTTGTTGTTTCGCAGCAGCTGAAATTAACATACAAAAACCAACTGCAGTAGGCAATTCCGGATACAATGGTTGGTGTTTTTGAGCCAGTTGTGTGGCCAAATCATCGATGTCATCCGGTACGGGGTTAACTTTCAATGTTTCCGGCAGTGAGCAAATTTCAGCGTTGTTAGACCAGGGTGTCGCTGTACCTATATCGGGGCAAATAATGGTGGCTTGTTTGAACCTGTCTAACCAAGCGCTGGTAACCAAAGTGTCTGAGTTCAAAAGAATGCTGTGTGATGAACTGTTTCTCAGGCCTATGTTAGCTGTTTTCACAAAACCCATATTGTCTTGATTGTGCCGCACTTGCCAATGACTGGGCATATCATTCAGCAGCGATTTAATTCTGTGGTCAGTAGATGCATCATTGATCAACAGCACATCGTCATTCAAATTATGCTTCTTCAGTGCCAACAAAGCCGGTTTAACAACATCATAGGCATTATAAATAGGAACAATAATTTGCACAGTCAACTTACTTCCAATCAGTTGTTATTTGATAGACACCATGTTCACGACTTTGTCCTTTGACTTTGACTAATTTTTTAAACGTATCAATCATTTGTATGTTGTCAGGTGTCATGGTGTGAAACTTAAATTCATACATACCCGGCATCAGCTTGAGTCCAGGCAATTTCAAACGATAGGTAATCATGCCATTTTCATCGATTGTTGGCTTGGTTTTAAACAGTTCTGAATAAGTACCATAAACCGGCTGATCATCATGTGTAGCAATCCCAAAACAAATACCAGGAATTTTATCATCTGGCGTATATACTTGAACTTCTATATCAATGTCGCTGTTAAATGGAAATTCATAACTCACTTGACCTTGGTGTCTGATGATGAAGTCATGGATGTGGTAAGTGGCACGATTGACTTGATCTCCTGAAGGCATGCTGTTGTGATCGGTAATTGAAGCTTGATAGGCTTGAGTCACTTCAAACACATCACCATAGCCTTTCATCACACCTTGCTCTAACCACAGTGCTTTGGCGCAGAGTTTTTGCACATGGTAAACACTGTGTGACACCAACAGTAAGGTACCACCATTTTTTAAGTATTGATCAATCCAAGTAAGGCATTTTAATTGAAAACTGTGATCTCCAACCGCAAGCACTTCATCAGTTATCAACAAATCAGGTTTGGTTTGCGTGATAACCGAAAAACCCAATCTAACAACCATGCCTGATGAATAGTTTTTCACTGGCTCATTGATGTATTCACCGATGTTGGCAAACTTAATCATGTTATTTATTCTTTCATCGGCATCATCACCTTGTAAACCATACAGAGCGGCTGACATGCGCAGATTCTCAATACCTGTATATTCAGGGTCAAACCCAGAACCCAACTCCAGTAAAGCTCCCACAGTACCGTTAATTTCAAACCGACCAGAAGTCGGCTGAATAACACTTGAAATAATTTTTAATAAAGTACTTTTACCGGCACCATTTTTACCAATGATGGCCAGTGACTCACCTTTGTTTACCGAAAATGAAATGTCTTTTAAGATGTGTTTACCGCTGTCATCGTTTTTATTAAGCAGTATTTTAAGCATGCCCCTAACCCGTTGTTGGTTGGTAGCTACATGCGGGTAGAATTTATTGATGTTCTCAATCTTAATCAAACTCATTGAGGAGTCCTCAGGCAAAATCATCAAATCGAGGCGCTAGTTTTTTAAAGAACCAGTTACTTATGAGTAATAACAGAATCGATAAAACAAATATTTTGAACAAGCTCAACCAACCCAATTCATTCAAACCAAAAGTAACATCATGAATAAAATTAAAAATCGGTAACAGAGGATTGATTGAAAAATAAGGTTGAGCAGATTCTGGAATTAATGTCCAAGAATAAATGATTGGGGTACAAAAGAATAACAGGGGCAGAAGTGCTGACACAATTTGCTTGAGGTCGCGGTAGAACACATAAAAAGCAGCAAACAATAAACTCAGAGCAATGGCCAAAACATACAAAACCAATAAGGGCACAAACAATAACCAAAGGTTGATACTCAATGTCAACCGATCCATTATCGCCAACAAAATAAGGATGGCTAAAAAGCCAATCCCATGTAGCAAGAAGTTTGCTGTGGTTCCTGCAGTAACTACATGCCTGAGATCTATTTTAACTTTGCCTAATAAATCCTTTCTGTTGACCACAGCATTGATGGAACCAAGTACAGACTCAGAAAAAGCCATCCAAGGCCACAAACCAACCGCTAAATAGGTAATGAATGCATTGGCTGGCAGATCAGGCACCCTGGCCTTAAACAAAACACCAAATACCAGGTTATAAATCAAAAGTGTAATCAACGGATGGAAAATGATCCATACTATCGCAGAAGAATTACCAAGGTAACGGTCTGTTACCTCTTTCTTCAGAAAAAACTTAAACATTTACTCTTCAGTCAACAGCGGATTATACCTTTCAAAAACCTGTGCCATCACTTCAGGGTCCATATTAACTTTGTTTTTTGCTTGTGTATTGATGATATTCTGTAGTTTTTTCTCTACAATCTGTGGCAATAAATCAGCCTTGATTTGATCACTGTAATCCTCAAGTTTTGGTTTCACCTCATCTATTTTCGCATTAACCCTTATCAAGTAGAAATAACCTTCGTGTTTGAATAGTTTTGGTATGGTTGAATTGATATTTGCTTCAAAGATTTCATCAGTGAACGGGAAGTCTAAGTCTACCGCCCTAAATTCTTTCAAGTGACCTTGATTGTACTTTACTGAATCATCATCTGAAATTTCAGGTGCAATATCACTGAAATAATCAAAACTGTCATTACTAATCAAATCAATAAGTATTGCTTTCAATTCTTCAACTGTGAATTTTTGTTCATTGATCTTTATCAGTGAAAGGTCTCGTTTTTCAGGTACGGTCCATTCCTTCAAATTTAGCATGAAGTATTCACTCACCAATTGATCAATCGCTCCTTTTTCAAGTTCAGACTGCAGATACGTAGGCATTCTGGCAAAATATTCTTTTTTGATAATGAATGCTTTGAGTTTCTCTAAAGTGTCACTTTTATCAAGCCCAAGCTTAACGAAAAAGGCTTCATCATAATCATCGGCCATTTCATCAACCGTCTGATTAACCAAGTCAGGAATCTTGTTAAATCCCTCATGCGTATCAAGACCTTGTTCATTGATATAATCATGAACGATGTTGAGGTTGAGCATGGTGATGATGTTTTTTTCAATCTGCATCTTGTCATTGATGAAGCCAGGACGGCTCTCAGGGCTTAATGATAAAACATAAGCGTCTAAATCAGAAACTGGAACAGAGGAAGAACCCTGTTCCAGTATGGTTTGTTCTGGTTGTAGACTAAGAATCAACCAAAATAAAGCTTTTATCATAATTACTGATCTTCTAATTCATTGAAAAATACGGCACATCTGCTGTCAGTTTGGAAGCCACATCTGCCAGGAGTTTGATCAAATGGATCATTGTCATGCAAGAAGTTCAAATAATATGATTGGCCCGGCTGAATCACACAGAAGGTGTTAGGGTCATCACTTGGATTGGTTGAGATCCTTACTTGTGGAAATTGTGTGGTCACGAACAATCTGGTACAAATAGCAGTAGATGGATTAAAGTCTCCAGGGCAACGACTGATACTCATAGTGGTCGCAAATGGACTATTAAAGTTAGATGGTGTTGGGAAGAACTGAAGCTTTCTTCTGAAATTTGTTTGTGATGTACTGAATCCTGAAATTTCCATATACTGGGTGACGTTAAAATCAGCAATGGCGTTGGTGTCATCATTGGTACCAAATGGAAAACCATCATTCAAAAGTGTGTAATCTGTCTGAACTGGACCTTCTGTTAAATTATTTGGCAACACTGTAGAAGCACAGGCTGGATCTACTTGTGTTTGGAAAATAATGGTTCGAGTTTGAACCGGCAAATTATCACAATCCAACGAAACAGTTGTGGTTTCTGTGATTGATAAAGGTGATGTTGTTCCATTTGTACCTATTGAAGCACTGTTCCACCCTAATAATGTTGGGTTTGAGCTGGCTGCACATGTAGATACATCTGAAGCACTCCATGCGATAGTTGCTGTGGCACCTGGCCCAGTTACCACCACTGAAGTGGCAGAAGAACCATTAACTGTGAATGAATCAATAGAAGGATCGGTTGAAATCACTCCTTGCTGTTCGCTGATAGTGAAAGACTCTGTCACACTACTTAAACCATTACTACATTCAAGCTGTAAGGTAGCTGGTAAATTATCAAATAGAACAACTTCGGGTGAAGGCGGGTTCTTACCATCAGTGGCAGTCCTATTGCCTTCCCAAGTTGAATTGTTACCAACCGTACTGGCATTACAAGTATCGGCATTGGCAACGACCCAGCTGACTCCCACAGATTCGCCTATGGTGATGTCATATTCATCTGGGAAAAACCCCAGAATAACAGGTTGGTTTTCTGGAACAATTAAAAATGATCCATTTTCAGTAGTGACTGTGACATCACCACTTTGGTTGTCAATAACCACATCACCGGTGATGTTGACTTCTTCGTCATTGTTACTGAAGATTAATTTCTCTGCACCAACAGTAAAACTGAAGAGCAGTGTGATGATTAGAATTGACCGTTTTCTCATTTCGTTCTCTAATTAGGTTTAAAACTCGGATTATACATCAGAGCTTGTTAATATTTTATTCAAAAAAAAAGGCAAGATAAATCTTGCCTTTTCAGTTCTTTAAAAAGAATTATTTCAATCTGTGCTTATGGCGCAGATGAAATCAAACCTTTATGTACGAACAAGCCAGCGTACTGAGCCAACAAACCTTCTGCGGCACCCGCATTAGTGAATTGTTGTGCTGAGAAACCAGCTACTGGTAAACCAGTGTAGCCTAAAGCGTCTGTGTAAGCATCAAAAGATACACGTGCCCAACCATTTTCAGTTGCAACAGGTGTAGCAGGAGTTCTAACAGTAACTAAGTTAGTAGAACCAAAGATGCTAGCAGCTGAAGCGTCAGCATTAGGACGTAAGAATCTTAATACGTTTGACTCATAACAGAACTCTGGGTTCTCACCTTCAGGAGGACGTGGAGAAATCACACCGCCAGCTGGAGTTTCTTCTTGCTCTTCACGGTCCCACATAGTGATGCCGAATTCGTGACAAGAGTTAACACCATTCCAGAAAGTATCGAATGGAGGAATAACTGGAACCGCACCCAAAGTATTTACGTGTGGGTTTTTAGTTGGGAATGTAACAACCCACTCAGTTTTACCAGCAACGATTGAATCTAAAGCGTACTCGTTGTAGATTTCTTGCTTAGTGAACAAACCAGAAATAGCTTGTGCGCCATTAGGGTAAGTCAAGTTAACACCAACACCTTCGTCGAAGATAGCGATGTTAGTATCACCAGAAGCGATAGAAGGTGCCAAGTTACCTGGAGCAGTGTGCTGACCAGCACCGTTCAACCAGAAATCATCAACAGCAATCGCGTCATAAGTCATGGCAACGCCTTCAGCAACGTTAACCAATACTGCAGAACCGAATAAACCGCCTTCAGTTGGCTCAGTTACGTCTTCGTTATAAGTTTCGTCTAACCAAGCGTCAGCGAAGAAACCACAGTTAGCTGGAACACCAGTTTCACCGTGATCAGAAGAAGCGTATGAAACAGTACCAGCTGAGAATGAACCCATTTCTAATACTTCGAAGTGACCTTCAACAGCTCTGTCTGCCAAAGAAGCATTTCCAGCAGCAACTGACAAAGGATCAGTTTCTTGGATAGCGAAAGGCAAGAAGTCTTGGCTTGCTTTTGGCAAGTAAGGAGCACAAGAAGTGTCTCCAGTTGAGTGATTACCGTTTACAACAGCGCCGTCAGCGTTCAATACTGGAGTCAAAGCACCAGTCCAAACGTCAAAAGCAGACAAGTAAACGTTGAAATCGAGAACCTCAACAGAGTTCTCACCTTCTAAGAAACGTACTTTAACAGCTTTTGCATCAGCAGTTGTGTTAACAACTGAGTACAAAGTGTTTAAGCCATTGCTTACTGTGTAGTAAGGATAAATCAGTACCTCACCAGTACCTTCTGGGTTGATGTGCTGTGCAGCATTTGCTAAACCAGCAACGCCTGCTAAACCAGCAACAACACCCATAGTTAGTTTGTTTTTTTTCATTTCTAACTCCAAATTTAATAAAAATATCAGGGCTATATATAAATATCCCCGCTCATATGAACGAAGCTATACAAGATAGCAACGTGAATGATAAATTATCTGCAACAGATAAACAAGTACTTTTTTATATTAATCTTCCTATCAAATCGCTTGATTTCACTTAATATCTTCGCTCTTCGGCACATGCCTCCAAGCACCATCAATCTTGATCCAATTCTCATAAACCGTGGTTTTTGCTTCGGTCTTGCCAAAACTTCGGCGAGGGAAAGTATAGGTGTAATCAACTTCAACTGAAACATTGCAAACTGACTCAGATTCACAGTTTGATGTTTTGTATTTAGCAGCAGTCCATTTCATGTTTATCATGGCGGTGGCCATCCTCACTTGAAAGCTTTGTAAGTTCTCAATTTCTTTGTAACCAGGCGAAAAATAGCTGTATGCACCTTCCAAATCATTGCTGATGATGGCAGCCCATCGATTGTTGACGCTGGTTTCTAAATCTTCATTAGTTTGGCAGCCAGTTAACAACAGCATGGATAGCGCGGCAATCCCTAATAGTTTAATCATTTTCATTCTCATTGTTGGTTTCATCGTCTTTTACATTAAGTGGCTTCAGGCCTCTGAATTTTTTTGCATACTCAGTGGTTAGTTGCCGGGCTTGTTCAGGGTTCTCAATTACAGTTGGGGTGATCAGCAACATTAATTCTGTCCGGTCTGTCGATTTTGACTTTCTACCAAAAACGCCACCCAAAAATGGGATGCGACTCAAGCCTGGAACACCGGAACGATTGAAGCCGTCATTTTCACTGATTAATCCACCCATAACAATGGTATTACCACTTTGTACGGCGATTTCTGTATTTAATTGTCGCGATGCAATCGGTCTTTGACCATTGGCATCAGGTGCACCCGGTGTACTGACGTCTTGGCTGACTTCCATATAAACCAACCCGCCCGGATTAACCCGTGGTGTGATATCAACCTGTACACCAGTTTGGATATACCGAGTATTGGAAATGGTGCCGTTGTTCACGTTACCACTACCAACCGATCCGACATTGGTGATGGGAATTTGATCACCGACGTTGATGGTGGCATTTTTGTTATTCAAAACCAGCAGCGATGGACTGGATAAAACGGCCACCCTGTTTTCACTTTCCAGTGCGTCTAATCGCGCCTCGGCTTCGGTGCCCAGAAAGCGGTAGGATATACCACCACTACCAACAGTTGAGCCTGAAGTGCTGAAATTATATGGCCAGCTTTTAGTCTCAGGGTCTGGTGTGACCACAGGTGTCGTGGCTATTTCGTCTCCAAACAATAACTCCATGCCGTAAGAAACAGCATCATTCAATGTGATCTCGATGATTTTCAGTTCCACCAATACTTGTAGCGGCTCAATATCCAATCGCTCAATGGCCGATAAAATCTTTTCATAATCCACCACACCCGCCTTAATCAACAATTGATTGGAATCTTCGATGGCAGATATAAAGATGTCGTTGATACCCGAACCGCTTGAGTTATTACTGGTTCTGCGGCGATTGGTGTTGGTGTTACTGGCACCCGATGAACTGACCTCTTTGCCAGTTTGCCCAGGGACCACAGAACCGCCACTGGCTTTTCTGGAAGAACTGGAGCCACTGGTGCCGCCAAACACGTCATTGAGATAAGCTGCCAGATCATCGGCTTTGATGTTTTTGACACTGTATACATATAAATTAGAGGCGCCGTCTGAATCAGCACGATCTAAACGGTCAATCCATTTTTTCGCTTGGTGCAAGTAATCTTCTTGTGGCGTGATAACCATAATGGCATTTAACCTTTCTAAAGGCAAAAATCGGAACATGCCAGCCAGCGGGTTATCTGCGCCTTCACCAAATAGCGCTTCCAGTTCAGTTAAAATATCCGTTGATTCAACTTGTTTCAGGTAAAAAATGCCTGTTGACATGCCTGAAAGCCAATCAACATCAAAAATTTCAATGGTATCTAAATAGTTGGTTAATTCACTGTTGGTACCAGATAGGAACAAGATGTTTCTGGCATTATCGGCTTTCACCACCGCACCAGCTTTGGCATAAGGCTCAAGAATTTTTTCCATCTCAGTTGGCGATACGTAGGTCAAAGGCACCGCCAAGACCTGATAACCACCGCCGTCTGCGTTTTTGCTGAGCCTGGGAGTCAACAAACCTTTGATGGCCTGACCTTCTGGTAACACGTGATAGCGGTCATCGACCCGCACCAGTGCTGCCTTATTCCAACTTAACATCATTTCCAAAATGGGTACGATTTGTTTTTTAGAAACAGGCTTGGCCGTGGCAAAGGTTACTTTACCGCTCACACCTGGGGCAATGACGTAATTTTCTTTCAACACCTCACCCAAGATGAAATGGACCACCGCCTGCAGTGACTCACCTTCAAAATTAAAAGTGACCTCGCCTTCTTCAGACATCGGCGTGCGGGTCCTTGATGCGGCATCAAAATTGATGAACTCACCGGTGCCCGGATAGTATTCAGCCACTTCACGCTCGGTGGCGTTGACACTGCCGTCATTAAACACTTCACCCGAATACACGATTGATTCTACGCCTTCTAAATAGTTGGAGTTGTCCAATTCTTTTCTGAGGTCTTTTTGTTGGGTGGCACACCCTGTCGCTAGCACAGCGAACAACACAGTTAAATATCGTTTATTTATGGTTTTTATCATTCTTCTTTTCCTTTGGCGGCATTTGCCCTCATTTGTGCTCGACGTTCTGCTATTTTGCGTCTGATTTCTTCGGCACTGTTTTTCTTCGGTTGGTCTTTATTGGCGTCATTATTGCGGTTGTTGGCCGCCTTATTTCTGTTGCGGTTTTTGTTGTTGCCTACAGCAGCATTCAATTGGCCATCAAACACTTCTAAACTCAGCTCTACAGGCTCTTCACCATCAGCAACAAAAGTCACAGCGCGCGGATTGATTGTATCCAGCAACCACAAACCTTGTTCACCTGGTAGCGGCATGCCCTGTTTTAACGTGACATTGGCATTACTCAATTCATCAAAAACCATGGCATAGCTGTTTTCAGGGGTGATGATGATGCTGGTAACCCTCGCTTTTAAAGGCTCTGGCTCTGCAACATTGGTCACACCAGGATCATCAATTGGATTTTCGAGCGGCTCGAACGGCTTGCGATCCATGCTGAATAGCGGCGCATCTGTGATTTGGTCCAAAGTTTTGTTGTCAATTTGCGCCAATGCAGCATCATCACCCACTTCTAGCTGAGCCAAGACATTGGGATCGAAAGGTTCGGGCTCCAATGATTGAATGCCACGCCCCCAACCAAATAACTGCAAAGCTGAAAGCAACATCAACAGACCAATCAACACCATCAAACCATTGGCAAATATATTATTTTTCATCGTCTGGCTCTATTGGGTTTTTAAGGTATGCAAACAAATCAAAGCGAATCTCCAAATTCATCGGCGCACTGGCTTGTTGGGCGTTTTTGCGGTACCTGTTGACATTTCTGGTCTCAACTCGCAAATCATTGATAAACAATGACGGCGTGTTCTCCTCTATCATTTCAACTATTTTGGCAAAGATTTCATACTGGCAGCGCATTCTAACACGCAAGGTAATTTTTTCAAATTGTTGCGGTTCGCGATCCTGGGTGGGCGATTGGCTGACAATTTGACACTCAGCCGTTTGATCAGTTTGTTGGTTGACCATGTTTTTGAATATCGATGTAATCTCGGCATTGCCCAAATTTTTTGAATCTGCCTGCAGGAATTCATTGTTCGAACCCACTTGAGCCCTGACTTCCTGTAATTTATTCCGCAACTCCGGCGTTTTTGCTGCCTCATTGATGAATTGTTGTCTTGATTCGTTCAACGATTCAATTTCTTCATTGAGTCCAGCATGAGCAACAAAAAACCAGTGAAAAAACAAAAAATAAACAACCACCATAGATAACACCAACACCATCAAAGCCGACCAGCGACTGATTCTCGGATCAAGATTCATCATTCACCTCCAGTTCCTCGGCTGGTTTGAATTCGGACCTGATGGTGAATTTCTCTTTACCGGTTCGACCTTGAGTGACATTTCCAATGATCCTGGGCTCATACCACAATGAAGATTGGTTCAAAATAGGCACCAGCGCGTTGGCATTGTCAGATTCACCCACCACTTCCAGCCTTTCTTGGTCTATCATGATGCGAGTCAGGAAGGTGTTCATTGGAATTTTTTGTGTTAATTCTTTGAACATCAACAGTCGACTTGGCGTATCTTTTTTCAAATTGCCCAAGAAATTAGCCGCTTCAATTGATGCGTTCAGTTCATTTTCAATCAGCTTGGCACGACGCGCATCTTTTTTTAATTCAGCGACTTGATCCTCTAAGGAGGCAATTTTTGCTTGCTTGTTATCCAATGAAGTGAACATCACGAACCACAGCAACAAAATAGCCAATGCCAGCAAACCGACATTCCATTTGATTTTGGTCCAGTCTTTTTGTTTACGCATGGCCTTGGGCATCAAATTAACCCCTAAGGACTGCGGGTTATCATGACTACCGACATTCACATCGATGCCAGTCAACTGCAAGCCTTTGGTCTCAAACGATTGAATCACACGATTTAACAGGGGCTTTTTAATAGCAGTGAGGGTGATGGGAAATTTTTCACTGCCCTCAACCACTTCTCCCTTGCTGTAGGCAAACTCAACTTCATCGGCTTTGAACGGTAAATATTTATCCAGCTCAAAAGTAAGCACCGATTCGATGTCATTGATGACAGCCACTGGCATGGCCACATTCCTAACCAACACATTCGAATCATCCATCAAGTAAGTCAATGTGGTGTCCTTTTCCACTGTGCCCAAGTAATGACTCAATTGGTGCCACCAAGATTTCTCTGCAGCAGCATCATCCAGCTGCAGTTCTTGTATTTGGCCATCATCTTGTTGCCAGAAAGAAACCTCATCTTCTTCAGATTCAGCTTCGGTAACATAGACAGCAACCGAATCAGGAAATAAGTTATTGCGGTACTGACTGGGCACCATGGCCTTCAATTCACCGGTCCACCAAGTCATAAAAGCATGGATACCAGATCCTTGATACCATTGTGAGATGGGATCAGTTATTTTTTCTAAAGTAGTCATCATTTGTGTTCGTTGTCTCTCCAGCGCACCACCCTAAATGGTCGCCCTTGTAAGTTACCACCCATGCGAATGGTGGCATCAATCTCAGCATATTGATTATTTGGCAAAGTGGCCTTGCTGACGATACTGAATGTGGTTCCTCCACCCCTGAATTGGCCGGAATAGCCCTCAGCCAAAATAGGCAGCGCCGCATTCACATCCTCTATGGCCTGGCGGTCTTCGATAAACATGTCAGCCATTTCACCAGTAACGCCGTCTATGGCCATCAAAACTTCGCGTGGCGCGAAAGCTAAATTAACATTTTTCCGGCCTGAATACACGGTTAATGCTGGCTCAATTTTACGATAGGTTTCATAATCTATGCCCATCACCTGTATCAATTCCGGTACAGTGTCAAAAGGCGCATCCTTGGCACCATGGGAATAGCCAGCAGAAAAATAATCATCATCCTCAGCACCATCCAAACGGATTTCTTCATCGGCATCTTTCCAGTCCAAGATCTTGTCAACCATACCAATGGCCTCATCGTAATCGATGCCCAATGAGGCAAACAATCCCACCAAAAGTTCCTCGCTGGCCTGATTCAAATCAATTTTTCCTGATTCATCGGTGATCTTGACTTCAATTTGCGCCCCATCAAGTTCAAATAAGTGACCACGACCATCTGCAATCCACCGAGTCTCCGGATCTGGGTTGCGCAGTTCAAACACCGCTCGATTCAATCCGGCCTCGGCCAAAAACCGGGCTTTGGTTTCATTGAACAAAATTCTCGATTGCAAACTTTCGGTACGCGCAGAAAGCGCAAAACTGCCAGCAATCACTGTCATCAACAGTGCCACCCATAGCACCAGCACCAATGCAATGCCTTGTTGTTGGTGGCGCATTGTGCACATCATTTCTTATCACCCGTGCGGCTGTTGACATTATTGGTCAGGCGGTTCAATGTACTGGTTCTGCGTCGGGTGGAAATTGACGACCCATCTAATTGTATGGCCACTTGTAACAAGGGCCATTTTTCTTTGGCTGAGGGCAACATTTCCAAGTCCAGCTGCACCATCAAAGGCATCGCCAACGGGTTTTCAAGTTCATTGGTCCAATCAGTTGGTAAACCTTCTTCATCCAATTCAACAAAAGCAAAAGCACCGTCACGGATGTTTTCAAGCAACACCATCGGCTCAGCGTCATCAAACCCTGAAATTTCATCTTCACCGTCGTAATTACTGATTAACCCGTGGGTGTACTGCAAGACTTTGCCGTTACCGTCATTGACCAGTTCAATTTTTTGTATGTGTGGACCACCAGTACCCAAGTAACCTGGCATTGGGGAAACAAAAGTTATGGCATTTTCCTCACCAATGAACTTCAACATTTCACCTTCATCAGACTCAGCCACACCTAGACCCATGGCACGCGAAAGTTGGTGCCTGATGATGCCTTGTATGACACGCATTTCATTGATGGCGGTGATTCTCTTTTCGCCTTTTTCAGCGGTTCGTCGACCTGAATCTATACCAGAAAATATCATCGCCATGATCATGGCGAGCAAGGTAAACACCACAATCACTTCAATCAGGGTAAAACCTTTGGACTGATGCATCATAGGTTTCATTGGCCCAATCCCTGTACTTCAAAATCTGGCGACATTGCTTTCAAGGTCACAAAATCCATGGACCGAGTCTTGTCATAACCATCCTGCCATGACAATGTCAACACCACCCTGAACAGTTCAACCGGTGCAAAGTCCATTTCAACATTACCTTCATAAGGCACATCAAAAGGCTCAATGGTCAAATCCCAATCAACTTCTTCTGCTTTGAAAGTACCAGAATCAGCAGTTTCAACCACTGGAATCAACAACCCTACCTCGTCCATTTTACTCTGTGCCAACAAAGCAATTTTGGTGCGTTCAGATGACTTGATGGTGTTGGTACTGGAATTAGAAAGAATCTCCAATATCACCATGAAAGTCATGGCCAAGATGGTGAACGATGCAATCACTTCAATCAGCGTAAAACCATTTTGTTTGGGTGCGGTATGATGCATCAGATTTCACTGTCCTTAAACAGTCTGATTTCACCAGTCAACCAAGCCACGTTGATGCGCCAGAAACGCTCATCATAAATCAAGGTGACACGACCACCAGTAGAGGAACCATCTGAAAAGAACCTGAAACCGGCAGTGTCCTCAGAGGGCACTTCAGATTCAGCCGCAAAAACTTTTAATTCCATGCCTTCTGGCAACACCACTTTGGGTTTGCCCGGTGCTTGGTAGGACTTTTCAGTGACGTTAATCATCAAACGCTGTTGCTCATGCTTTACCACCGCCTGCGAACGGGTGTAACGCAAGGCTGCTACCAAGTCTTTACTGGCACCACGAATTTTACTGGCTTTCAATGATCCAGACATGTTGAAAGCAACGGTACCAGCTAACACGGCAAGCATCACCAACACCACCAACACTTCGATCAATGTAAAACCAGAACGCTTCATTAAACACTCAACTGAGACTTAAAATTACTGCCAATTACCAATGTCTGCTGCCAGTTTTTCACCACCTGGGCTTTTGTCCTTGCCATAAGAGTAAATATCAAATGACTGGCCATGCTGTGAGTTGGCGGAAAACATGTAGGGTTCGCCCCAAGGATCTTTGAGTTCTTTCTCTTTGACATAAGGGCCCATCCACATAGAATCGCCATTGTCATTGTATAACTCATCCAAACTGTCAGGCATGTTACCTGTGTCCAGATAAAATTCACTGACAGATTGCGTCAGTTTCTGAACTTCAATTGCTGCTTGTTTGTACTTGGCTTTGTCTTGGCCACCGGTTACGTTGGATACCACCAAACCGAATATCACTGCCAAAATGGTCATCACCACCAAAACCTCAATCAAACTGAAACCTTGTTGTTTTCTTTTGTTATTCATCATTTCTATTATCCTACTAGTTCGCTCATGTTCATCATCGGCATCAGGATGGCGAACACAATGGTAAAAATAAATCCTGCCAAAATCAGTACCAACACTGGTACCAATACTGACAACATACGCTCGATGGTGTTTTTTACTTCACCATCATAAGTATCGGAGGCACGCACCAGCATCTCATCAAGATTACCGGTTTCTTCTCCAACACTGAGTAATTGTTGGGCCAATTTAGGAAAGGCCTCTTCTTTGGACAGCGCATCAGACAAAGGTGCACCGTGTTTGACTTTTTCTGTGGCTTCAGTGATGGCTTTGAGTATCACTGTGTTATTAATCACTTTTTTTGCCACCGACAAACCAGTCAACAATGGCACACCACTGTCAGCCAATGTGCCTAAAGTTCGGGTGAACTTGGCGGTTTCTACTCGGGTGATCAATTCACCAAATAAGGGCAACCGCAACATGCGTTGATCCCAGTTATAGCGAAATTCAGGTTCTTTGAGTTTTTGTTTGAATAAAATGACCACCACAATACCCAGAATCACCAAAACCCACCAAAAACTTTGCACCAATGCTGCCATTGCAAAAACCACTTGAGTAATCATTGGCAATTCAATGTTGGCGTCCTCAAACAACGGTTTGAATTTGGGCACCACTTTGGCTAATAAAATAAACAGAGAACCCACCGCCAAGACCATCAATATGGCTGGGTAAATCATTGCTGAGACCACAGAGTCTCTGAGTTCTTTTGAGCTCTTCAAATAATCACTCAAACGCTGCAAAGATACTTCCAATGTACCGCCCATTTCACCGGCACGAACCATGTTGGTGTACATGGTGGAAAACACCCCATGCTGATCCTCCAAAGCATCAGATAAGGTACCTCCACCGCGTACTTTATCGCGGACTTGCTCGACCATGTTGCGCACCCGCTCATCATCACTCAGGTCAATCATCACCGAGAGAGAACGATCCAATGGCATGCCTGAATTCAACAAAGTAGATAATTGTTCGGTAAAGAAACCCACTTGTTTTTGGGTGATCTTACTGCGTTTGGCCATCAGGTTTTCCCATGAAAAACCTGGTTTGAGTTCTTTGGCTGAAACTGGGATATTACCAGCTTCCTGTATCTTGGCAATCACCTCAGCCTGCGATGCAGCATCTAAGTGACCTTCCAACTGCTCGCCGGTGGGGGTGATTGCTTTGTATATAAACTGTGCCATTATTCGTGTGAGACCCTGATAACTTCTTCGAAACTGGTGTCGCCTGCCAAACATTTCAACAGGCCATCCTCATACATGGTCAGCATTCCCTCATGCTGCGCTTGAACTTGTAGCTCACCCGCTGTTGCACCTTTCATCACCATGCGGCGTAATTCTTCGGTCATGGTCAGGCATTCCAGAATAGACATGCGACCACCGTATCCTGTGGGGTTTTCTTCAGAGGGTTTAGGTCTGTAAAAATGAATTTCTTTGTCATCGGTGAAACGCGACAAGTTCAATTCCTCAACCATTTCTGGCATCACTCGGTATTGTTCCATACTTGACTTGTCCAAACGTCGCACCAATCGCTGTGCCAGCAGACCATTAACCGTTGAGGTTAACAGATAATCTTCCACACCCATGTCTATCATTCGGGTGATGCCACCAGCGGCTGAATTGGTGTGAATGGTAGACAATACCAAGTGACCCGTTAAAGCCGATTGAATGGCAATCTTTGCAGTTTCTAAGTCACGCATCTCACCAATCATGATGATGTCTGGATCCTGTCGAACGATGGCACGCAAAGCCGATGAAAAGTCTAAACCAATCGAAGCTTTGGCCTGAATTTGATTGATACCCGTCAGCTGGTATTCAACAGGATCTTCCACTGTAATGATCTTGCGGTCTTCGGTATTCAGTCTTTGTAAAGCAGTATACAAAGTGGTGGTTTTACCCGAGCCCGTTGGGCCGGTAACCAACAATATCCCGTGAGGCATTTCCAACACTTTTAAAAATGGATCTAATGTGTGTTTTCTGAAACCCAGTTGATTGAAGTCGAAGACAATGCTTTCGCGGTCCAAAATACGCATGACCACACTTTCACCATATGAAGTAGGCACGGTGGATACCCGCAAATCGAGCTCTTTACCCTGCACCCGCAACATGATGCGACCATCTTGTGGTAGGCGACGCTCCGCAATGTTGAGCTTGGCCATGATTTTAATCCGGCTGATTACGGCCGCGGTTGAACGTGCCGGCGGTGATTCAACTTCATGCAAAACACCATCCAAACGGTAACGAACTTTTAAGCGATTTTCAAACGGCTCGATGTGAATATCAGAGGCCCTTGACTCAACCGCACGTTGCATGATCATGTTTACCAGCCTAATGACTGGCGCTTCACTGGCCAAATCCTTCAGGTGCTCAACATCTTCAACTTCACCGTCTTCATTGGACAGGCCTTCAACCAATTGTCCCATGGCTGATTTGCCACCACCGTAATAGCGCTCAATCGCATTCTCTACATCCGATGGCAGACCAATTTTAATTTCCAATTCTTTTTCAGCCACCATTTTAATGGCCTTGTTGATGTAGTCCTCGTATGGATAAACCATAACCACAGTCAATGTTTCCTCATTCTCATCAATCGGCACAAACTGGCTTTCACGCATGTACCTAATAGGAAACTCAACATCCACATTGGTGGTTTCAGGTAAATCCTTGTCTGAAATCATCGGTAAATCCATCAATTCATGAATCGATAAAGCCACATCCCTTTCTGAGGCCAGTCCTAAACGCACCAACAATGGCACCAATGAGACCCCAAAGCTTTCTTTGTTCAAGCGCAATCCACGCTGCAGGTCTTCATCTTTCAGCCGACCTTGTTCCACCAAGTATTCACATAACTTTTCTTCAAAAGTTTCTACTTTGGTTTCCAATTGGGTTTGTTGTTCTTCGATTACATTCTCAGACATAGCTTTTTCTATAATTCAGTTAGTGTGCATCTCTCATGACAGAATCAGACCATAGACTCATCACAAAGTTTCTCATTATTATTTTGGCAGTGGTTATTATGACATTTTGTGGTCGTTCAGTTGTGTGATCTTCTCGATAAATTGTCGATTCAACAAGACCCAAAGTACGATTGGAATCACGGCTGGAAAAATCAAGTAGGACATTTGATACATCGCAGCCACCAAATTATGACTGATGCCTGTGGCATCAATAGCAGCAAAAGCGTCACCGCCACCAGAGAATAACAAAGACTTACAGGTTTCCCAAAACACCCCATTGGCTTGCACCACACTGACCACCGCAAAACCAATCATTAGCTGCACCACCCTTTTAGACATTGATAAATCTGGCACAGAAATCACCAAGCCACTGAACACCGCCAAACCATAACCATATTTCATCGGGTTCACGGTGACATCCAACACCGCCAATTGCGCCGATTGTCCAGCAAAGTCTTGTGGAAATATCAAGGTTTGAACTTGAAACAAAAACTGTTGCTGGGTGATGCCATTGAACAAATCAGGCTGCCAAGCAGAAAGCACGGCATCGGCCAACCATTTAACAGGCAATACCCACACCGAGGCTGCAAAGAACCAAATAAAGAAACACAACGGCAAAAACAGCAGAGCGCTGAAAAATAATTCTTTGATGGGCGACTTCATAGATTCAATAGCATGGCCACTTTCACCTTATCTCAACTGACAAATAATCTGGCATTATAAAACATTCTCATCCACGGTGAATTCTCACCCCAGTCAGCAGGTGCGTATGACATTTGTGCTGTCCTGAAAACCCGCTCTGGATGTGGCATCATAGCCAACACCCTACCACCAGCTCCACTGACAGCAGCCACTGCTTGTTCAGAGCCATTTGGATTGAATGGATACTGCATGCTAACCTTTCCATAATTGTCTATATACTGCGCGGCGATAGAATCTGCAGCTGAACCTGTTTGCTCAAACTGTGCCCGCCCCTCTCCATGTGCGATGGCCACTGGTATTTGGGCACCAGCCATTCCTTTGAAGAAAATACTGTCACTGTCGTTTATTGTTAGCTGCGAGAAACGCGCCTCAAATTGTTCACTTTCATTGCGCTTGAAGTCTGGCCAATGCGCTGTGCCCGGAATGATTTCACGCAGTGCTGACAACATTTGACAGCCGTTACACACCCCCAAAGCAAATTTGTTTTCATCGACAAAAAACTGACTGAAAGCTCGTCTTAATTGGTCATTGAATAGAATGGTTTTGGCCCAGCCTTGGCCTGCACCCAACACATCACCGTAGGAAAAACCACCACAAGCAACCAACCCATCAAACTCATTCAAACTGATCTTGGCATCGATTAAGTCCTGCATATGAACATCTGTTGCCAGAAAACCAGCTCGCATGAAAGCAGCGGCCATTTCATTCTGACCATTCACGCCCTGTTCTCGCAGGATGGCCACACGTGGTTGTTGTGCCAGATCAACTTCAGCAATCACTTCATGACTGAAATCAAAATCTACCGATGGTCTGATTCCCGGGTTATCCGCGGTGATACCTGCGAACTCTTGTGCCACCACTTTAGGATTATCACGATTTGATGCCATGTGATGACTGGTTTCAGACCAAATTTTCTCCAGATTGCTCAAAGCCCAAGCTTCATTGACATCATTGTTTATGACCCTCACATTTTCATCCGCTGTTACTTCACCAATCAAATGGACTGACTCATTGAGCTCATGTTCCGCCAGCATGGTGTTGAACGTTGTGATTTGATCAGCAGTCACTTCAACCACCAGACCAGGCTCTTCATTGAACAAAATGGCATCCAGCTCACCTGCAAACTCAGACACATCTAGCTTCACTCCACAATGTCCGGCCATGGCCATTTCAATCACAGTGGTCGCCAATCCACCATCAGAACGATCATGGCAGGCACTGATGATTTCTTCAGCAACAGCCGCCTGCATGAAGGCGAACGTTTTAGCCAATAACTCAGGGTGATTCAAATCAGCACATTCATCACCCATTTGGTTTTGACTTTGGTACAAAACTGAACCGCCCAAACGTTGTTTGCCACCAGCTAAATCAAGCAAATACAGACAACTGCCAGTTTGAGCCGACAATTGTGGCGTGACGTGTTTGCTGACGTTGTCTACAGGCGCAAAGGCTGAAATAATCAGAGACAAAGGCGCAACCACTGTTTTTTGTTCGTCACCGTCTTGCCAGCTGGTTTGCATCGACATTGAATCTTTGCCTACCGGAATGCCGATATCCAGCGCTGGACAAAGCTCAAGTCCAATTGCTTTTACCGCCTCATATAACGCTTGGTATTCACCGGGCGATGCACTGGCTGCCATCCAGTTGGCTGAGATTTTGATGTCACTTAATTTTTTGATGCCAACGCCCATTAAATTGGTCAAAGCTTCGGTGACCGCCATGCGCGCAGATGCTGCAGGATTCATCAGTGCCAGAGGCGTGCGTTCACCAACCGCCATTGCTTCACCGGCCAATGAATTGTAATCCCTCAAAGTAATACCACAATCTGCCACTGGTACCTGCCAAGGACCAACCATCTGGTCACGATGAATCAAGCCAGACACGGTACGATCACCGATGGTAATCAGGTATTTCTTACTGGCAACGGTGGGGAAACGCAAAACCTGCTCAAGCTGTTCACGTAAGCCCAAACTGGAAGGCTTGAATGGTTGCAATTGTGGTTTTTCAGCTTCTATATCGATGACTGTTCTTGGCGTGTTGCCAAACAATAAGCTCATGGGAATATCTACTGGCTTGTTTTCAAACAACTCATCATTGACCGTTAATGTTTGCTCGGCAGTGGCTTGACCCATGATGGCATAAGGACAACGCTCGCGGTGACATATTTGTTCAAACTCAATCAATTTTTCAGGTTTGATCGTCAACACATAACGCTCTTGTGATTCATTACACCAGATTTCCATGGGAGACATAGAAACATGGTCTATCTGCAAGCGCCTTAATTCAATCTCACCACCCAAGGCTGCATCATCGAGAATCTCAGGAATGGCATTAGAAAGCCCGCCTGCACCGACATCATGAATCGAACGAATTGGACTCTCAGACTCTTTGAACCAACAGCGGTCTATGACTTCCTGACAGCGCCGTTGCATTTCCGGGTTACCCCTTTGTACGGAAGCAAAGTCTAAATCTTCTTGACCATCAACACTGGTGATCGAACTGGCCGCGCCACCACCCAGACCTATCAACATGGCCGGGCCACCCAGGACCACCACATAATCACCCGCCAAGGTATCTTGTTTGGTGGTGTGAACGTGGTTGATGTTACCCAAGCCACCAGCCAACATAATTGGTTTGTGGTAACCACGCCATTGATTTTCTTGCCCTGAGTTGATTTCAAAATTACGGAAATAACCACAGATGTTTGGGCGGCCAAATTCGTTGTTAAATGCAGCAGCACCAATGGGCCCTTTTTGCATGATTTCAAAAGCTGTAGCCATGCGTTCAGGCGTACCCGGGGAATGTGTTTCCCAAGTTTGGGCATATCCTGGGATGTGCAAATGACTGACTGAAAACCCACACAGTCCTGCTTTAGGTCTGGCTCCTTGACCAGTGGCCGCCTCGTCTCTGATTTCACCACCTGATCCAGTGGCCGCACCTGCGAATGGTTCAATGCCAGTTGGGTGGTTGTGGGTTTCAACCTTAATCAACACATCGATCTCTTGGCTCTGCGCGTGGTACTGGTTGTTCTTATCGGTGGTCATGCGCACACCTTGACCACCACTGAATACCGCCGCATTGTCTTTGTATGCTGACAGTGCTGGCTGTGATGTTTTGGCCTCAGTGTTTTTAATCATTTTAAATAAAGACCAAGGTTGTTCCTCATCATCTATGTGCCATTGGGCATTAAATATTTTATGCCGACAATGCTCTGAGTTAGCTTGAGCAAACATCATCAGCTCTACATCTGTTGGTAATTTATCAGCCGCTCTGTATTGTCCATACAAATAATCGATTTCATCGTCCGATAAGGCCAAGCCCAATGATTGGTTCATGTCATCGATTGCCTGTTTGCCATTTGTATGGATATCAACCACACTTACCGCTGCCGGCTGATGATGATCGAACAATGCTTTCAACTCACCACTGCTCTGGTAACAACCTTCAGTCATTTTGTCATGAATGATGTTCAAACTGTCTTGGCTTTGGTGCGCCAAAGTAACTAACCTGCCCGCTTCAACTCGGTTGATGTTTTCTAAACCACAGTGATCAAAAATATCAGTGGCTTTGGTTGACCAAGGTGAGATGGTTCCAGCACGGGGCATAATGATCAGTTGTTTGGTCGATATGGTTTGATCGAATAACCGTGCATTCAACAACTGCTCAACCTGATTGATTTGTTCTGTTGTTAATTCATCTGTGCATTCCACCACATAGAAGTAATGGGCATCATTGAGGTTTTGTTGACTGTCTTTTTGGTGCAGTTCCTGATTGATTTTATCAAGCCTGAATGGTGAATAGACTGTTGATCCAACGAAAGTGAGCAGCTGAAAATTCATGTTTTGAGCAGTTTAAAAAAACCGGTATTTTACATGATGTTAAACCCACTCGTAAGAAACCAAGACAAAAAGCAGTTTTATTGCATAAAAAAACCGGCAATCACTTTAAGTGATGCCGGTTTGTCGTTCAATCCGTGAAGTCTTATTGCATGCTTAAGGCATCAAGGCGCTGTTTCAACTGAGCAGGTGGAAGATAACCCGGCATGATGGTTCCGTTGTCCAGAACCAATGCGGGTGTACCAGAGACACCGGCAGAAACACCAGCGTTATAATGTGCCGTGATTGGGTTATCACAGGTTTTAGGTTCAACCGTTTCGCCCGCTTTTGCTAAAGTCATGGCTTGTTGTTGGTCTGCAGCACACCAAACGTTCACTGCTTTGTCATAGGAACCTGATTTCAAACCAGCTCGCGGGAAAAACAAGTAGGAAACCCCTATACCCAAGTCATTGTACTGTTGCATTTCGGCATGTAACTTACGACAATAACCACAATCAATATCAGTGAATACAGTGACATGGTATTTCATGTCTTCAGGGTAAAAATTGATTCTTTGTGAATCACCCATATCAGCTAACAGTTCTTTACGTAAGACTGATTTTTTTTGATCAGTCAAATCAACCCTGTTTTCAATGTCAAATAAGCTGCCATTGACAATGTATTTACCATCTTCAGAGATGTATAGAATTTCACTGCCACGGCCACCATCAACCAAAATCTCTTTGATGCCTTTTACTGGGGTGTCTGCCACAGAAATGACCTTAATGTTAGAAGATGTGACTTTACTCAAAGCCGCTTTGTATTTTTCAATATCAGCATTGGCAAAAACCGTGCTTGTCAGTAGCAATAATGCCAAAGTAATTAATTTATTCATTGTTTATCCTTCTATCTAGTTACCAATATGACCGATAAAAGCACATATTGTTTCATATTTCTCGTGACATTCTAACCAAAAGACGTGAAATTTCCATCGCTAATGCGAATTAATGGTTTTTGTCATAACAAAGTGATTATAAAAAACCATAAAAAAAGGGCTTGATGTTGCCACCAAGCCCTCACGATACATGATGATTAATTATGGTCCGCTGCTGGCTGTTTGTTGCGCAGCTTTTCGTTCTAGTGTAGTCAAGTGATTCAACCACTGTTCAGCATTGCCTCTGGCTTTGCTGTATTTGACTGCATTATTAAAAGCAGTTCTGGCTTGGGAATAATTTTTCAAACTGGCGTGACTCATGCCCAACATCAACCAGGCATTGCCTGTTTTGTTGTCATCTAAACCACCTTTCTGTAATGCAGAGGTTATTGATTCAATGGCTTTTGACCAATCTTCCAAATCCAGGTACAAATAGGATCGTGTCAAATCCATGTCACCATCAGTGGCATAACCACTGGCTTTGTCATAGGCAGCCAGAGCTTTTTTTAATTCTCTGGCTTCGTACCAAACAGCGCCAGCCTGTTTCCAATTCTTAAAATTTGACTCAACTTTATTGGCGTCCAAGGCTTCTTGCAATGTTTCAGCAGCCTTATAAGGAATACTGTTATATGAATACATCTTAAAAAGCTGCATGTAATCAGTTTCTTTTTCCAACAAATTTTTCTTTTTAGCTAACTCCAATACTGCCAATGAACGTTTGTCATCTTTCAGCGTAAAGTAAACCGATGAGAGTTGCATCCAATACGTTTTCTTATCAGGCGACATTGTTATTAAAATGTTCAACACCTCAGCCATCTCGCGGTATTCAGTCAACTCTGAATGAAAGGCTAATAAAAGTTGGTACCATGACTCCTTGGGTTTTTCTTCAAGTTGAATGGCTTGCTTGATAGCTGCTTTACCTTCACGAAACTGTTCTAATTGTGCATGCGCATTGGCTTTGATAGCAAAAGCAGATGAAGGAATTTCATCCACCACAGCAAAATACTCATCAAGTGCTCTCAACCCACCTGCATGGTTGTCGCCTAACATCAACAATTGCGCATACTGCAGCATCATGCCAAAGTGTGTGGTGTTAGGCATGGCATCTAGGTCGATAGATTTTTTAAAATTAGCTGCAGATGCTGTGTAATTTCCTTGTAATGAATCTATATGACCAAGCAATTGGTAAATTACCGCTTGTACATAATCACTGACACCAGATCTAGAAACCATGGCCGTCAAGCCTGATTTTGCTTCAGCGTATTTTTCATCAGCTAACATTTCGCTGTATTTGGTAATTTTTTTGCTCTGTGGTTCAGACATCACACCAACTTGACCAGAAGGTTTTCTGACTGGATTATCAGTTTTTAATGCAGCAGCATGAACTGCTAATGTCGAAAAACAAAAAAGTGTGATAAGAATTTTTTTATACATAATTACTGCCTCTGAAATTAGTCGTCAGGTAAATCAAATTCAATGGTTTGAGTAGCTACCTGCTCAACACCTTGACCATTGACAACCTTAGGCTTGAATTTGAATTTTAAGATCGCCCTGATGGCCTCTCTGTCAAAAATTCGCCTGGGCTTGGCATCCACAACTTCTGGATTAGAAACCGTACCTGTTGGCGTGATGGTGAATTTAACTTTAACCCAACCTTCGATTTTAGCCATTAGAGCCTTTCGAGGATATTGTGGTGCAATCCTTACAATAGGAATGACCCCACCTTCTTCAGTCATGTTGACTTGACCAACTGCACCCAAGAATGGTCCGTCTCCTCCAACGCCCAAATCAAGATTTGGAATGTTGGGTGTTGGCATGTTATTAACAACCTGCTGGTTCTGTTGAACATTCATTTTTGGTGGTGGTGGTGGCTCTTTTGGTGGTGGTGGCTTCTTAGGAATAACCCTTTTGCGCTGTCTGACTTCTTCATCAAGTTTTACCTTGGTGAAGTCAATCGCAGGCAAATCGCCATCACCGCTGTTATTTTTTGCTGCTTGACTGACCAGTGCATGCATCACAAGATACAACACAACAGTTATCACTGCAGCAATAATAGCAACCATAATGTAACGTGGCAAACTCATAAAATTACCCCTGACCTTTTTCAGCTGCGATAGAAATACTGGCAACACCAGCAGATTTAATTTGGTCCATTACTTCTACTAAATCACCCGTTCTCGAACCACGATCAGCAATGATCACAGCACTGGCTTCTGGGTTCTCTGCATGCATTTTCTCTACTCGAGAACGCACAGCCCTGAGGTCAACTTCTTGTTTATTAATCCAAATAATACCATCTTCTTTGATGGCGACTAAGATGTTACCTTTTTTCACTTGCTTGGCTTGAGAGCTACTCGGACGTGAAATCTCAACACCCGTTTCTTTTACAAATGAAGTGGTAACAATAAAGAAGATTAACATAATGAACACCACGTCCAACATGGGCGTGATGTTAATTTCTGCTTCGTCTTCTCGAAAATGTCTTTTTTTCATATTTTTTCTCTGCTTCTAGTATTTCGGACTTTGATTCAATCAAAAAGTTCAAAATCATTAATGTGATTGCATCCTGTCTTCTAGTTTCTCGGATTCGACAATGGCTTTGTGTTTGAAGTAAGTCGTAAAGAACACTCCTGACAAAGCAGCCACCATACCGGCCATGGTCGGGATGGTTGCCTTAGAAACACCTCCAGCCATCGCTCGGGCGTTACTGGTACCAGCAATCGCCATGATGTCAAAAACCTGCAACATGCCGTAAACCGTTCCGAACAAACCAAACAACGGACTGATGGCAACCAGGGCTTCCAACAATCCCAGCCCTGAGCGCAATTCAATCGAGGCCTCGGATACTTTTGATTCTTTGATTCTTTTGGCATACCAAGTTGTGGTATCTTCGCGTGATTCCCATTCTGAAATGATTCTGTTCCTCAATTTCGGGTAAGTCACAAAGTAATACCAAGAACGCTCAAGAATCATCAACCACATGACAAACAACAATACCATGATGGCCCAGAGCACTGGGCCACCCATATCGATGAAAGATAAAATGTCATACCATCGCTCTTTGAGCCAAAACATCTTTATTTCTCCGCCATTTTGGCAACAATACCCGCACTTTGCTCTTCAAGAACTTGCGTTTGTTTTCTTGCCATAGACTGCAATACAGAATGCAATACGGTCAACGGAATGGCTACGACCAGACCCAATACCGTAGTTACCAGTGCCATCGAAATACCACCAGCCATAGATTTAGGATCACCTGTACCCATCAATGTGATCATTTGGAAAGTCTGAATCATACCGACTACAGTACCTAATAGACCCAACAAAGGTGCAATCACATACAGAACTTTAATGAATGATAAGCCTGACTCTAATGGGCCAGTCTCTCTGAGAATTGCTTCATCCAGTTTCAGCTCCATAGTCTCAATGTCTGAATCAGGATTTTCTGTATAAACAGACATGATACGACCCAGCGCATTGTTTTGGTTAGGCTGTTTCTTCTTCAACTGAGATTTCATCTTACCGCCTGAGCCCAACAGCATGAAGAACTTGATGAGGGCAATAATCAAACCGAAAGCACCCAGTGACAGAATCACATAACCAACTGGTCCACCTTGTTTGATTTTTTCTTCGATACTTGGTGTTTGTACCACCAACTGAAGAATGGTGCCACGGGTGTAATCAACTGGTACTTGTGCCAATTCACCTGGTTGTGAGCTGACGAAACTTTTGGCCATGCCAGCATATTGTGCAGAAGGTTGCTTCTGCAAACGTTGCAATTCACCTTTACCTGTTCCAGTACCTGCATCAGCTGCTGATTTCCAAACCAAGAAATTGCCATCGGCATCAAAGGCATTGAAAGTACCCACACGAATCACTTGGACACCGTTTTCAATCTCACCGCTTTCATCACGGATGCTGGTATTGAATCTAGAAATTTTACCTTCTTCAACAATCTCTCTTTGCATCTCATACCAAAGTTTACGTAACTCTTGGATGTTAGGCAATTTTGATTGCGATGCCAATTGAGTCAGAAATTCAACCCTGTCATCAATCTCAGCAGAAGTCATAGATTCTTCGATAGCAGAACGCAAATCGCCAGCCAATACTTTAACTGTACCGGCCATTTCACCCAAGTTACCAGCCCTTTCAGCCAATGTGGTTTCCAAGTCGGCCAAAGTGATTTCGTTTTCATCAAAAGCCAGCTTCAATTCTTCGGTGCGTCTTTCTAAGGCAGCTAATTGAGCCCTTGCTTCTGATAATAGGCGACTTTGTTGATCGCGTTCACGTTTGAAAGTGGCTTCGCGTTGTTTGTTGACTTGTGAGCTCTCTGTTGCAGCCCGCTTAACCACGTCAACCAATTGATCCAATGTCATGTCTTGCGCGTTAGCAAAAGACGACATCATTCCCATAACAATAAAAGTAATGATCATTTTTTTCATGTCTTATTCTCCTGCAACGTCAAACAAAATGGGCAGGCCTACTAAGTTAGGCGCAGCTTGTTTGGCAGCAATTCTGATACCTTCCTTGATGGATGCATTGTAACGATCATCCAAAGGCTCAAATTGATTGGTGTTGGTGTTGTACCAACCAGAACTCTTTTCATCCAATGTTTGGTATAACAAAGCTGTTCTACCAATTTGTAAGAAGTTAACTTTAACACCACCATCAATATCTGCTTGATAGGTTGAAACTGAGCGACCGTAATCCAATTCGATTTGATACGCTTCGGTTACTTTTCGGTATTTCTCAGAAGTGGTCACGTTAGATGCATTCAGCATGCTTTCTAAAGTTTCAACTCGCTTGATGCGCTCATTGATTCTGAAAGGCACATCAGACTCAACAATCTGTCTTAACATGTCAACCATTTCAATGACCATTGGCACCACAGCTCTGTTGGTTGATTCCAACTCTGTCATTTGGTTATTCATAGATTGAATTTGTGAGTTTTGGTCATTAACCACAGACTCCAACTGCTGATTGTATACGGTCAAACTTTCAATTTCTGAAATAACGGTCCGGTATTGAACCAATAATTCCTCGGTTTGATCACTCAAGCGATCAATGTTCTTTTGTGAGCTTTCTGCCGCTGTGTTGCTGTTTGTAACGACTTGCACGGCTGTTTGTAACTGGGCAAAACTTGCCATTGAAGTTACCAATAAAGCCAATATCACCAAATTTTTGGTAATAGAAACTTTAGAAATTTGAGATATCAACATACCTTCCCTTCCATTAATTAAGTTTAAGAAAATGTGGGGAAATGACTTTTTAGACGTAACTTTCACAAGTTTATGTAACAAAAATCACTCCGCACTCGACTTAGTGGGGAACAAGAATAACTGCCTTTTTTAAAAAATTAAAGGAATAATTACATAAATTTTCTTTTTTTTTCCTTACCAATTGACACCAAATTTCTTTAAAATCCATGCACCACAATGCTTTAGAGATAAAATAGAAAATATGTATAAAAGCCAACTTTGGAAACACCTTGCCGCACTTGTCTACGACATTTTTCCTATTTTAGCCTTATTTCTCACAACGTCACTTATTTTGATCTTGTTCAGACAGGGCCAAGAAGTACAGCCTCGAACGTTCTGGCTGCAAGCGATTTTGTTCTTGGAAGTATTTTTATATTTTGCTTATTCTTGGAAATTGGGCGGACAAACTTTGGGCATGCGAGCATGGAAAATCAAAATTGAAAATCACCAACAATTAACTTGGCCTGATGTCACTTGGCGATTTTTGGTCGGCATATTCTCAACGGCTTTATTGGGTCTGGGTTGGTGGAGCAGAAGATTCAACCTCAATAACCTTACTTGGATGGACATGGCTTGTAAACAGCGCGTCATAGATGTCAGTGAAAAATCAAAATAACAGCTGATATCAACTGAGCTTCAGTTTCCCAGCCAAACTCAGCAACAAAAAAGCACTGAGCAGCAACGAGGGCAGTACAGTAACCAACACAGGATTAACGTGGTACACCTCACCATAATTAAGGAAAGTTTTATTAATCAAGTAAACCACTATACCAATAACAATGCCCATCACCAGTCGTTGGGCAAAGCCGCCGGCCCGGGCTTGACCAAATAGCACCACCACGCCGCACAATGCTGTGGCAAACACCAATAACGGAAAGGCCAGTTTGGACCATTGGGCAATGGCATAAGAGGATTGTAAGCTGCCACTGTCGCCATTGAACTGCTTGAATTTCTTGATGTCTCTGACACTTAAATATTTCGGTCTGGTGGTACTGATGTTTAAAATTTCAGGTCGAATTCTTGAATCCCATTGCTGGCTGGCCAAGCTTGATGTTCTAACGCCCTGACTGGTAAATTCCGATATTTCCAAATCGTTTAATAGCCATTGTTGATCTTTAAAAGTGGCCTGTTTGGCCTTTGAAACCCTGACTAATTTTTTCTGTTCCAGCTCAAACACTGTGACATCAATTAATTCATAAGAACCATCTGCCGCATCTTTTCTCATTTGGTCGGTGCGAAAAATCACATCATCATCGCGCAACCAGATGGCATTGGATGCAGAAGTTGCTTTGCCCATAGAGACTTGTTCATTGCGAAACTGTTGCGCCATCTGCTCACCAGCCGGCGCCACATACTCGCCCATTAATACCACCAACACCAACCACAAAGCCACACTGGCCAGCACAGTTCGAGCCACTTTCAGTTTACTCACACCTGAGGCCATCATCACCACCAACTCTGAGCCACTGGCTAAAGCACCCAAACTGACCACCACTGCCACCACCACACTGACGGGAAATAGCTCATAAACTTTGCTGGGTATGGTGAGCATCACATAAAAGAATACATCACCTAAGGTATACACCGAAGTGATGTCATTGAGCTCCTTAATCAAATTAAACAACACATCTATGGCCAACAATAAGACCACTGCCAGCAACAAGCCACTGGAAAAAGTTTTGAAAATATAACGATTGAGTATGCCCATCAAGACTCACCCACCACTGCTACAGACTGATGTGTTGCTTTAGGCCCATCCAGTTTCAACAAGCGCCAAGCGGCATAAAACAACACGATGGCATACACCCACCAAAGCCCCATTTGAATGGGAATACTACCTTGTTCCAACATCGAATGACCAATGGTCAATAAATTAACCATGAATATATATGCCAACAATCCCACCACCAAATTAATGAACTTGGCCTCACGGTGTGAAGTTTTTGCCAATGCCACTGCCAACACAAACAACACCAATACTGAAAATGCGGGGCTCAATCGCCATTGAAGCTGCGCTTTATCCAGCAGTTCATCTGACTTTATTAATTCTAGGGTTGGCTTGGATTTTTCATCCAAATCAGCCAACTGATCATCCAAATCAGGCAAGCGAATGTCATTCCTTTGAAACTGCATCATTTGGTAAGCATTGGAACCTGGCTTGCCTTCATTCCTGAAACCATTGAATAAGGCCACATATTTATGACCATTTTCTTCAAACTGATAACCATAGTCGGCCGTGAGGGTATCAATGCGGTCAGGATGATAGATGTTAGCAAATATGTTCTCGACACGCTGATTCTCAACATCAATTTTTTCGACAAAAATCACCCCTTCATTGGAAAAGAACTTTTGGAACTTGCCCTCAGTCAGTCCCATCAATGAAATGTTCTTATTGGCTTCTGCGGTCAGCTCCTTTGACAGTTTGGCCGCTTGCGGCGAGAGCACCAATGTCACCACCATTATCAAAGCAAAGACCACCCACATCAATGGTAACAGGGCTTTCAGTATGTCTTTAGACGACCAGCCACTGGCATGTAGTATCACAGCCTCTTGGTTGCGGTACATTTGGCTTAATGAAACCAACACACCCAGATAGAATGACAAGGGAATCAAAACCGATAAAACATCGACGGAACGCAAACTGAGCTCAATGAATAATAATTCAGGTGGTAATACCCCACGGGCAATTAACCGCAACGTCGAGGTGAACAGTGTGCCAACCATCAATAAGAACAACAACATCAAAACCACCAATGAAGTTTTCATGGTCTGTTTGCGAATGTAGTTGGCAAGAATGTTCATGGCTGGTTTTTTAAAAGTAGCCGCGTATTTTAGCAGAACCCCAAATCATAATCGTTGGCTAAATTTAACATTATGAAAGATGGCATTAGCACTGGTTAAAATTATACAGGTTGATTAAAATGTCCAGTTCGTTCAATTCTGGAGCAATCATGAAATTAAAAGCAACCCATAAATCAATCGACACAAGTCAAGCTGACCAAGTCCTCATCACACACTATAAAGATCAGGATAAAAATGACATGATTGAACAACTGGGATCAGAAATTCAATCTCAGTTTGCTGACCGAATAAAAAATCAAGACTTAACCGGCAAAGCGGGTGAATCAGTTAATCTGTATGCCAGCAACGGCCAAATCGTCACTGTCATCGGTATGGGCAAAGCAGACAAAATCACTGCAACAGCCCTGTATGAAGCCACCCACAAAGCCACCCAAGCTGCCGCCAAAAGTCGGGTCGAAACGCTGGCCAACTTCATGGCACCCAACGGCTGCGGTGATGTTGATGCGGAACAAGCCACCAAATTGATTACCTTGGCATCAGCTCATGGTGAGTACCGCTATGAAGACACCAAAAGTTTCAAAAAAGGCAACAAGCACAAACTCAAAGCCATTGAAGTGGCTGTAAATGATGATCAGGCAACTGCTTTTGAACAAGCCAAAGCCATGGCCTCAGGGGTTTCTGCTGCCAGACACTTAGGCAACAACCCACCGAATATTTGCACCCCTGCTTACATCGCTGATTATGCCAGCAAGTTTGCGGCCAAGAATGACAGTTGTGAAATCAATGTACTGAATCACAAACAAATGAAAAAAATGGGTATGGGCGCTCTGATGGCTGTCGGCCAAGGCAGTGCCAACAAGCCCAAGATGGTGGTGTTGAAATACAACGGTGGTAACAAGGACGATGCGCCGATTGCACTGGTGGGCAAAGGCATCACCTTTGATACCGGTGGCATTTCGCTGAAACCAGGCCCTAACATGGATGAGATGAAATATGACATGTGTGGCGCTGCTACTGTCATTGGTGGTTTTGTTGCTGCCGTAGAATTAGGGCTTCCAATCAACTTGCTGACCTTTGTACCTGCGGTTGAAAACATGCCCGATGGTAAAGCCTACCGCCCCGGTGATGTCATCACCTCATACTCGGGTAAAACCATCGAAGTATTAAATACCGATGCCGAGGGTCGCATGATTTTATGTGACACCCTGACCTATGCCCAAGAGTTCAAACCTTCAGTGATTCTTGATTTTGCTACATTAACAGGTGCTTGTGTGGTGGCTTTGGGTCACCAAGCCTCTGCCGTCATGACCAAAACCGATGGCTTGTACGATGATTTAAAACAAGCAGGGCTTCAAGCCCACGATCGCGTTTGGGAATTGCCATTGTGGGATGAGTACCAAAAACAAATAGACACCACTTTTGCGGACATGCAAAACATTGGCGGCTTTCCAGCAGGTACCATCACCGCAGGTTGTTTTTTGTCACGCTTCACCGACGGCCAGAAATGGGCGCATGTCGATATCGCGGGTACTGCATGGAACAGCAAAAAAGAAGGCGCAACCGGCAGGCCTGTGGCCATGTTGGTACAATATTTGATCAACGAAAGCCAAAAGTAACCAAGCAAAATACACAACAGCGACCATGACGTCATCCTTGCGCCAAATTCGAAGATGACAGATGGGTGGACTTGTGCAGTAATAAATTGAGTAAATCAACTGACAATCAAAATGATAGATAAATACGACCCAACCCAAATCGAAACCAAGTGGTATGAAACTTGGGAGAAGAACGGATACTTTAAGCCCAATGATAAAGGCGAAGAATCATATTGCATCATGATTCCACCACCAAACGTCACCGGCACTTTACACATGGGTCATGCCTTTCAAGACACCATCATGGATACCTTGATTCGTTACCAACGCATGCAAGGCAAAAACACCTTGTGGCAACCTGGAACAGACCATGCTGGCATTGCAACCCAAATGGTGGTCGAGCGTCAGTTAAATGCCCAAGGCACTTCTCGGGTTGAATTAGGTAGGGATGCTTTTGTTAAAAAGGTGTGGGAATGGAAAGAACAGTCTGGAAACACCATCACCAATCAATTACGTCGCATGGGTGCATCACCAGATTGGTCACGTCAGCGCTTTACCATGGATGCTGGCCTGTCAGATGCGGTATTGAAAGTATTCGTTGATTTACATGAAGAAGGCTTGATTTACCGCGGTCAAAGACTGGTTAACTGGGACCCTACCTTAAATACTGCATTGAGCGACCTTGAGGTTGAGTCAGTAGAAGAAAACGGTTTCATGTGGCATTTTAATTATCCTGTGGCTGATGCCAATGGCAACGCCACTGATCAATTTTTAACCATAGCCACCACCCGCCCTGAAACCTTATTGGGCGATACGGCTGTGGCGGTTAATCCCGAAGATGAGCGCTTTCAGCATTTAATTGGCCAGCAGGTGTTATTACCTATTTGTAATCGTTTGATTCCTATTGTGGGTGATGAACACGCCGACCCAGAGAAAGGCACCGGCTGTGTCAAAATCACCCCAGCACATGACTTCAATGACTATGAAGTGGGCAAACGCCATGATTTGCCGATGCTCAATGTTTTGAACAAAGATGCCACCATCAACAAAAATACCCCAGAGGCTTTCTGGGGCATGGCCCGATATGAAGCCAGAAAAGCAGTGGTGGCCGAGATGGAACAGTTAGGGTTATTGGTCGAAATCAAACCGCATGTTTTAATGGTGCCTCGAGGTGATCGTTCGGGTGATGTAATTGAACCATTGCTCACCAATCAATGGTATGTCGATGCCAAAACACTGGCAAAACCTGCGATTGAAGCAGTTGACAACGGCGACATTAAATTTGTGCCCGATAATTGGAAAAATACCTATTATGCTTGGATGAATGACATTCAAGATTGGTGCATCTCACGCCAGTTGTGGTGGGGACACCGCATACCGGCTTGGTATGATGAAAACGACAACATTTATGTCGGCATGTCAGAACAAGCGGTGCGGGACAAACACGGTCTATCAGATGAGCTTAAACTGACCCAAGACAACGACGTTTTGGACACTTGGTTTTCATCCGCATTGTGGCCTTTTGCTACTTTAGACTGGCCTGAAAACTCGAAAGAACTACAAACCTACTACCCCACCAATGTGTTGGTGACTGGCTTTGATATCATCTTTTTTTGGGTGGCCAGAATGATCATGATGGGCATCAAGTTCATGGACAACATACCTTTTAAAGAGGTTTATATCCATGGCTTGGTGCGAGATTCTCATGGCCAGAAAATGTCCAAATCAAAAGGCAACGTTTTAGACCCGATTGATTTGATTGATGGCATCAGCTTAGATGAACTGTTACAAAAGCGCACCCAAGGATTGATGCAAGACCAACCAGAGAAAGTGGCAAAAATTGAAAAAGCCACACGCGATGAATTTCCAGACGGCATCAAAGCCTATGGTTGTGATGCGATGCGTTTCACTTTCGCCTCTTTGGCCAGTACCGGTCGAGACATCAACTTCGATATGGGTCGAGTTGAGGGTTACCGCAATTTCTGCAACAAGATCTTTAACGCATCGCGTTTTGTTTTCATGAACACAGAAGGTCACACAGCCCAACCCTTTGATGCCAGTCAGGCCAGTACCGTGGAAAAGTGGATTCTATCGCGATTACAACACTGCATCAGCGAATACCGCAAGCACATGGATCGCTACCGCTTGGATTTGGCCAGCCAGACCATTTATGATTTCTTCTGGAATGAATACTGTGATTGGTTCTTGGAACTGTCGAAACCCTTGCTAAAAACTGAACACAAAGAACAAGTTCAAAGCACCTTATTGTATGTGTTAGATCAAGCACTCAGATTACTGCACCCCATCATGCCGTATGTCACAGAAGAAATATGGCAAGAGGTGCGAAAGAGATTGAAACTGAAAACCGAATCGATCATGATCAGTGCTTTTCCATCTGTCGATGAAACTTTGATTGATGACAAAGCTGAAGAAGCCATCACATGGATCAAAAATTTCACCTTGGGTGTCAGACAAATCCGTGGTGAAATGAATATCCCACCATCCAAAGCACTTGATGTGGTTTTGGCGCAAACCAATGAAACCGATCGTGCTCATTTAGCAAACCACAACAACTTGTTGAAAACCATGGCACGTTTAGACCGTGTCTCTTTGTTGACTGAAGGCGATGAAGAGCCTGCAGCTGCAACAGCCTTATTGGGTCAAATGAAAATCCTCATACCACTGGCAGGTTTGATTGACAAAGAAGAAGAAACCAAACGCATCAACAAACAAATCGATAAGGTCAACGGCGAAATCAAGCGCGCCAGCGGCAAGCTGAATAACGAAAAGTTCGTTAACAAAGCACCGGCTCATTTGGTTGATGCCGAAAAAGCAAAGCTGGAACAAAACCAGGTGGTGCTGAGAGAGCTGGAAGAACAGTTAGAGAAGCTCAAGTCGCTTTAATCAGTGACTTGAGTGAATCAAAACAAACCTCCCCTGATTCAGAGGGGAGACAATCTCAGTTTCACACCACATCTGAATGAAGCGATACACCATCCCCTTACAAAACTTAGCGCTGTAACTATCAATCACCTTCAGCTTTGGGTAAAATAATTATTTGCCTCAGTAATATAATCAACAGATGAAAGCTCTTTTAGTTATTTTTCTTGCTGCTACAGCGAACCTTGCACAGGCGGCCTGCCCCACCGAACCAGTCTACCCCAATGCCAGTTATCCAGAACTGACCATCAGCACCAACTTAGGTGATATTGTGGTTGAATTGGATCGTGGCCGCGCCCCTTTGACCGTGAATCGTTTTTTGCATTACGTGAAATCCAAAACCTATGACAACAACTTAGTACACCGAGTTGAACCTGAATATGTGATTCAAACAGGTGCCTTCAAAACTGACTTTTCAGACGTTAAAAGCTGTGGCAACTTGGTCAATGAATCAGGTAATGGCTTAAACAATGACCGCGGCACATTGGCTATGGCTCGCTACGATGACCCACATTCAGCTGGCAGCAGTTTCTTTATCAACTTGAAAGATAACAATAATTTAGATCCCAACAAAAAATCATGGGGATACACTGTTTTTGGCTACGTGGTTTCAGGCATGGAAGTGATAGATTTAATGGTACAAGGCGAAACCGCTTATAATACACAAATGGACGTGCCCAATGCACCTGTTAAACCGATAACCATCAAGAGTGTGAGATTGAACCAATGAGTGAATTTATTCGTTTTGATAAAACCGACGATTTAACTGTTATTTATGTCAACGGCGAGGTCGACCTTTCGAATTCTGCTGAGGTTCGAAAAACCATTTTAGCCGCTTTAAAAACAACCCCGGAGGTCAAAGTCGATTTATCTGGCGTTGAGTACATTGATTCATCAGGCATTGCTGCCATGGTAGAGGGCTTGCAGTTTGCTAACAGCAACGGACGCAGCTTTTCCTTGACCCAACCCAGTGCCCAAGTCAAAAGCATCATGGAGCTGGCTCGTTTAGATCAGGTTTTCACCATTGAGTAAAGGCATCATAAAAAGGATTGAAAACATAGGGATGTGGACATTTCAAGCTGTCGAACGCGTTGGCTTCGCCATGCGCTTGTTGTGGGACAGTTTTTATTGGTTGCTGGTTGGACGCCGTTACAAACAAAAACTGCGGCTGCGCCAAGTGGTTGAACAAATCAGGGTCAACGGCTTTGATGCCGTCCCGATAGTTACTGCGTTGGCTTTTGTGGTTGGTATGATGTTATCAATCCAGTTGTTGTATGCTTTATCTGATTTTGGTGCGGAATCACAGGTCTTACTGGCCATTGCCAAATCAGTCACCAGAGAATTTTCACCGTTAATTACTGGTGTTATCGTAGCTGGTCGCTCTGGCGCAGCCATAGCTGCCAGAATTGGTTCACAAGTTGTATCACAAGAAATAGATGCACTGAAAGTGATTGGCGTGGTTCCGGTGCGGTATTTGGTTTTGCCTCCGCTACTCGGTCTGATGATCTCGATGCCCATGTTAATCATTTTGGCTGATGTGATGGCCATCTTCGGCGGCTCGGTCTTCGGCGCCCATCAATTGAACATGAGTGTCAGTGCCTATATGGTCGAATCCTTCAATGTCCTGGTGGTCGGTGATGTGATGCAAGGCTTAGTTAAAAGTGTGGTTTTTGGCGTAATCATTGTCTTGGTCGGTGCCACCACAGGATTTCATGTCACCGGTGGTGCTGAAGGCGTAGGCCGAGCCACCACCAGCGCGGTTGTTATATCCATCTCTTTCATTGTACTGGCTGATATGATTGCCAGTTACTTTTTGACCCAGTAAGCCCATGTCTGAACCCAAAAAAGATAAAAAAACAGTGATTAATGTTAAGAACTTAGTCACCCACTATGGCCAGAGAAAAATTCTGGACGGGGTGGATTTGGACGTTAAAAAAGGCGAAATTCGAGTGATTATGGGTGGTTCAGGCTCAGGTAAGTCAACATTGTTGTGGCATATTTTAGGGCTTTATGAACCCACTGAAGGCAGCGTTGAACTGCTTGGCCAGGACATCCATAACATCAGTTTCAATGACCAATTAAAATTAAAACAAGACATCGGCGTTTCGTTCCAAAGCGGCGCCCTATTCTCATCCATGACAGTGGGCGAAAACGTGGCACTGCCATTGCGAGAATTCACCGACTTGGATGAAAACACCATCAGAATCATTTCTCGCATGAAACTCGAAGTTGTAAACCTCGGTGGTTTTCATAAACTCATGCCCTCACAATTATCTGGTGGCATGATTAAAAGAGCTGCTTTGGCTCGTTCCATTGTGATGGATCCCAAACTGTTGTTTTTTGATGAACCCTCTGCTGGCCTGGATCCAGTGGTGGCCTCAGAGATTGATGACCTGATTTTATCTTTGCGTGACACCATGGGTATGAGCATGATCGTAGTGACCCATGAATTAGATAGCGCTTTTAAAATTGCTGATAAGATAACAGTATTGGATAATGGCAAAAACCTGATCACTGGTACGGTAGAGGAAATCAAGGCATCACCGAATAAACGCGTGATGGATTTATTACAAAGGCGCTCCAGACATGATAAATTAAACCCATCTGAATACCTACGACGCTTAACACAGGAAAACTACACACTCTCATGAAAAGGCACATCAGCAATTATTTTTGGGTAGGATTGTTCACCTTAGCGGTTTCAATCTTTACCCTGTGGATTTTGATTAAAATGACTGGCAAAGAAGCCGATGCCGTTGAATACCACAGTTTTTATCAAAACGTGACTGGCTTGGGGTACGGCACACCGGTTTTTTTTGAAGGATACCGCATTGGTCAGATTGAATCAATCAAACCCGAATACAAACAAACCAAGCTTGATTTCAAAGTCACTTTCTCGGTTTTACAAGAATGGAAAATACCTACAGATTCAGTTGCACAAATCACTTCGGCAGGTCTGTTAGCAGACATGTCAATCAACATCAAAGGTGGTGAAGCAGAAGCATCCTTCCAACCCGGCGCCTTGATTCCTGGTCTGCCTCCAGCTGACTTGTTTGCCCAGTTGGCCGATGTTTCGGACAACGTCACCGATATCACTGAAGAAAAAATCAAACCCATGCTGGACATGCTTTATGAGCGACTGGACAGCATCACCTTACAGATCGATCAAGGACTTCCTGACATCATGAATAATGTTGAAGCTTCCAGTAAGGAACTGACACGCTTGATGGAAAATGCCAACCAACTGCTTGGTGATGACAACATAGAAAATATTGATCAATTCATCGCCAATCTGGCCAAGCTCAGTGAACAAATGCAACTATCAGTCGCTGAACTGGATTCAGGGCTGGAGAACATCAATGGTTTAGTCTCTGATGCCCGAGGCTTGATCACAGCAGATGATTCGGACATGGCTGAGATTTTAAAAACTGCGGCTAAAAGCATGTTGGCGCTGTCGAATAAACTGGACAGCATTACCAATGAGATTGAAAGTGCCAGTATGAACTTGAATGAGGCCACCAACGCCATCAGGAAAAACCCTTCTAGTCTGATATTCTCATCTGATGCTGAAGTGGTGGATGATGAACTATGAATTTTATTAAAACCTTATCAATAATAACAGCGGCGACCATCATTTTGTCTGCTTGCGGCAACAAACCAGCACAAACCAAAAAGTACTACCGCTTAAGTCCCTCAGCAGCAGTGACTGCCTCTGAAACCAAGCCGGCCACTTTGGTGGTGAAAAGACCCAAAGCGCTGAGTATATTGGGCGGACGGCCCATAGTCGCCACCAAGGAAGACGGTTCTTTGGTGCAGCTAAGCCATCACTTTTGGCTGGAATCTCCAAAAGTATTGTTACAAGACAAACTCAAAGTTTGGGCCAGTGAACATTGGCAAAGCGTCAGTTACCAAGTACCCAATGATAACACCCATCACATCCTAGACAGCCGCATATTAGCCTTTGAAAAACGCCAAAAGCTGGCTGTGGTATCACTTGAATTCAGTTTGTATGACCATGAAAATAAACTGTTGTTCAACCAGACCTACGATAATGAACAAGCCATCGAGGGCGAAGGTTTCAAAGCATTCACAACAGCTTTAAGCCGTTCTGTAGATGCCATCCTCATTCAACTGACTGCTGATTTATAAGATGTATTCAAACCAATTGCTCAATGAACTGGGCTTGTTGAACCTGAAGCTCAAACAGAACAACACAACAACTCAAATGCCAGTCACTGACTCAGCACCACCAGTAAGTCAACAGCAAACCCCATCAGTGAGCAAACCTGTCACACCTCCCAAGATGGATAAGAACGAATTCAGGTTATTGGTAAAAATGCTCAAAGCCATTGGTCATGACTGTGTGTTTGACGCCATAGCGTACGATGGCAAAGCAGTTAAATACAGCCTTTCTGAGGTCACTTTGATATTTGATGACATCAACACCCCTGATACTGCTACCACTACCCATCTGGCCAGCTTACATGATATCTTGGCAGATGACTCGCTCAAAAGACCAGTCTGGGAAAAGCTCAAAACGCTTAAAACCTAAGGGCCCAAAGCTTTGCTTTGTTACCTGTTAATCAAGCCTTATTGATTTTGCACCACAGCTTCATTTATAACCCGCTGATTATTGTAGAAACTCTTTTTATCAACTTCCGATTAAAAATCTGTTATTCGACTAAAAGTTTTTTTAGCGAGGTAATCAAGAATCTGATTGCACTGGGTAAATACGCTGTCATTTTATCTTCAACTTTTTGGTAGTGAGTACTCTGGTGTTAATTTAATATGAGAACACACACGATTCAACTACTCCTCATCCACATCAGAAACACTGTTTCAATAGCTGCATTAAAACATTCATTCCCTTAACCAATTCGCACTGACAGTGTAAAAAATTTCAGGCAAAAAAAAGCGCGGTTTAACCGCGCTTTTTTTGAAGTTTACCTTCGTATTGTTTTGAGCTATTTACTCAAAACCATTTGCGAAGATAAGATCAGGCAGACCGGTAACAGTCATGGATACTGGTACCACAACTTGAGGCTCATCTGGGTCATCACTGTCTACACAAACTGCAGCAGTGTAAACACCTGGAGCAAGGCCTGTGGCATCAAGTGTTACAGTTAAGTCTTCATCACTTCCAGGTGCAATGGCACCAGAACTTGGATTCACGCTCAACCATGGCGCACCACAGTCAATTGAACTAAAGAAACCAAATGACAAAGAGGTAAATATTGGATCAATACCTGTCAAGTCAGTCCAATCTGTAAAGCCAGCACCAAATATATCAGTAGGATCGATTAACTGAGCATTTCCTGGGGTGATGTCTTCACCTTGGAACCAGTTCCAACGATTGGCGCCAGTGAAGTCACCAAATGCAGTCACCCAATATGTTCCTGCAGGTAACTCAAGTGCAGAACCATTGGCACCCAGTATGTCAAAGACAACCGCACCAGTACCATCACCAATGTCTAAATTAGCATCGTTAATTGGTATGGTAATAGTGAACAGTTCACTGCCAGCACCGTCTTCAGGGTGACCATCAGGAACACCAGCATTATCGCCATAGATTGACAATGTCATTGCAGCAAGTTCTGCAGTGATGTCAGGCGCACCGTTACTCAAGAAACCATCGAAACGAGCCGTATCAATCGAAGCACCTTCAGTCAGGACAAAAGAGTCTGCACTGTAAGCACCTGCATTGGTTACACCGTCATTGAAGAAATCACTCACAATACCGCCTGTACCATTTGTTGGTTGATCAAAGACAGTTACATCAGCAGATCCTGTTGTGGCTATAGTCCAGTTCAAATCAGCACCTGCCACATCAGAGTTACTGATGTTCAAGTTCAAATCAGTGGTGGTATCAGCATCAAGAGAAGCACTCAAAGAAGCTGGCGCCACAGCGATGTCTGGCTGCTCTGGGAAACCAGTAACAACTAACGGAAGATGTAATTCTGGTTGTGAAGGCGCTTCACCACTGAAAATCAACGATGCTGCCTGGATAGTACCAGGATCGCCACCTGCACTGTCTCCTCCACATAAGAACCATGTGCCATTAGGATCAAATGCAGCAACTAAAGAAGCAAAGTCAGCAAGTGATGATACTTCTTCACTTGGATTAGGGAAATAATCACAAAATCCATCAACTTCACAAATTGTGCTACCTGCATCACCCATTGTTTCAGCGTCTGTTGTACCAGTATCCGAGAATGTTACTGGGGCAGTAGCAACTAGATCAGATGAATTACCAAAACCACCCGCTGGAACACCTGGTCGGTTTAACATAGCTAACTCGTCATTATTTGGGTTGAAGACTTTCAAAGTTACATCACCAGCCCATGTATGATCAATAGCCATTTCGACACTCATTGTTGATGTTGGAGATACTCCAGATACATTAATTGTTGAGCAGGTTAAGTTTGCAGCAGGGTCATTAGTCTGATAACCATTATCAGTGATAGCGATTGGTGCACCTAAATCGAAGTTTTGACTTTCAGCTTGTGGAGTCAAAACCAACTCACCAAAGCTCACAGCACCGGCAGGTAAAGCAGATCCGTCAATATCAACTGTTAAATTAACTGATTGACCAGGATTAACTGTAAAGCTACTGGGTGTTACGGTACCTACCACATCTGATAAAGAAGCAGAGTAAGTCACTGGATCAGCTGCTACACTTCTGAACTCACGAGTGAATGAACATGAACCGACACAGTTATCATTTTTATAACTGGCTAAGTTCAATTCTTTTGGATCACCGCCGTTGGCAGGATCAGACAACAAGAAATCAAACGCAGACTCGTCCATAACTAAACCTGAAGATGAAGCCAAATCGACTTGAATTCGACCTGCACCACGATCAAAGGCATCAGCCGGTGTGGTGGCGTCTTCTTTGGTGACACCTGCAGTGACTGCAGTCATCATCAGCGCAGATTTGATTTCAGGCGCTGACCAATTGGGCTGTAGTTCTTTCAACAAGGCTGCAGCACCTGCATTGTGAGGTGATGACATTGAAGTACCCGAAATGATGCCGTATTCTTCATCGGCATTGGTAGGAATGAATTCATTGTCATTGAAAGCAGCTAAAATGTTCACACCAGGACCGGTTACGTCAGGTTTGTTCACTTCAAAAGGACTTGGTCCACGTGAACTGAAATCTGCCATGACATCGGCTTGCTCGGTATTGACAATCGCTGGATTCACGATTTCGATTTGTGCAGCGGGTGCTGGGTTAGCTAAAATAAAATCTCTCAAAGCAAAACCATCAGCCTGAGGAATACTGACCGAAGGAATGGTCGTTGTGGTTCCAACGTTCATACCAAAAGCAACCGCACGGTCATCATTGTGAACAATCACAGCGATCGCACCGGCATCAGATGAATTATTGACTTTATCTTCAAAAGAGCATGTGCCTCGAGAAACCAAAGCAACCAGGCCATCAAAACTGTTGGCAGGGAATGGTACACAAGCCTCTAAGTTGGCAGGATCTACCACTTCAGAATATTGGACTCCACCAGTGATCGGCGCGCCGAATGCAGGGCCATTACTGGTAATGTATGCGATGTCGGTGACTTCTGCACCAGGTGTTCCTGGACCAGTCATTGATAGCAAGGTTTCAAAACCACGGGTGTGGGTTGATGCACCTACAGTCGCTGTCCATGGCTCCACGTGACCCAATGTCGCAGGTCCTGGACCTGAGTTACCAGCAGAAGCTGATACGAACACACCGTTATCTGTGGCGGCTAGGAAAGACTGTGATACAGCCTCAGTCCAAGGTGATGTGCCACCACCTATTGAGTAGTTGACCACATCAACGATGCCATCAGCAATGACTTGGTCAATCGATGCCAAAGTTGATACGTTTGGACACAGACCTTGACCTTGTGCTGAAGTGTAACAAGCATCATAAGCAATGACATTAGCATGTCTGGCCACACCACTGATTTCAATGTTTTCTACACCATTGGCACTGGCCGTTAAGACCAAGTTACCGCCGGCTGTAGATGCGGTGTGCGTACCGTGGCCGTTTTCATCTTCTGGGCCAGGTACTTCGAAAGCATCTCCAGGCGCAGCATTGTCGACGAAATCATAACCACCGATTAATTTGTCATTACAAGTGTAATCGGCATTGAATTGATCAACATTGGTTGGGTCACAAACACCCAAGTAATTTCCAGCACCTAAGGGATTGGTGTGGTCATAACCATCACCACCGATGTCTGCAAAAGAAGGGTGATCAAAGTTGGCACCCGAGTCAATGATACCTAAGACAACCCCTTCTCCGAAAGCAGTGCCTGTAGAAGGTGCAGCACCGTCCCAAACGTTGTTGGCTCCAATCAGGGTGGGACCTGCATCGGTATCCAGATAATGTTCTCTGTCAAGTTCGATGTGTTTCACATCTGTCATGTTGCTGACTTGGCTGGCTTCCTCTGGAGTTAAATAGAGTGCCACACCATTGACCGCAAACTTGTATGAAAACAAAGCATCAACTGAACGACCAAAGTTTGAAGACAGTCCGCTCAAAAAGTTTGTTTGTTGTGTATCAAGCGCGTTCACGTAAGCACGAACAGCGGGGGATTTGGTATCAATTTTATGGTTGGCTAATCTGGGAATCGGTGCGAAGCTGCCGGCACCGTTGTACATAGCAACTGATGGTTGTTTGAATTGTACAATGTACCTTTTCTGACCCTGGGCATTGGCCGCAGGTAATCGGTAATTGGTAACATCATTAAAGCTTGCTGTCAGACTGGTTGCATCGTCACTTTTCAACTGTGAATCTACAACAGCCTGTGAATCGAACGAAACGCCAGCTAAATATACAGCTGACATGACAGAAGCAGTAATCAAAGGATTGAATTTTGACTTGGACATTTATTGTCTCTCCTACTTTTTTTAGAAATGAAAATACAAAATACAAAATATTTTGCATGGCCAAAATGATATGTGCGCCCTAATATTCTCATAACTCACATACGCATCGGAACAATGATACTACACAAGCACAAGCATAAAATCAAGCAAGTTCGAAGCAAAAATAAAAATGCAAGTAACTGACTCACAAATATACAAGATTTAACAAAAAAACCGCTCACAGCGTTATAAACAGGACTTATGCAATAACGCCATGATAAAATCAAATCATGCAAAAACTAATTCTGCTGCTGGGCATCATCTCAGCGGCTACAATCTACCCTAAAATGGTTGATGCAGCTGAAGAAGAATCTGCTGATCAACACATTTATGATGGTGTCGATTACCGTTGGTACTGGAACACCAACATCGGCATTGTGGTTCCAGACGATGACATTCGCTTGAATGAAGCCCAAGTGATTGATTTGCGTGTGGGCAAGCATTTCAATGACAACTGGGCGCTTGAGTTCGAGGTGATGCGGGATGAATATGATTTTGATATCGACTTTGACTTAAAGCACTATTCCGCTGCTTTCAATGTCATGTACACCAACCATGATCCTTTGTGGAAACCCTACTTTCTGCTGGGTGTTGGTGGGATTTATTCAGATTCTAGGTTTCCCGATACGCAAGAGACAGACCTCATAGTCAATTTGGCCATAGGTGGTTCTTGGTATTTTACCGGTAATGGTGTGCGCATCAGGGCCGAAGCACGATCTCGATTAGACACCAATGATTCCGACCTACCGGGTCAAGATGGTTTTGGCGATGGTCAATTCACCATTGGCATCATTGTCCCCATTGGTGACTGACCCCTATATATAAGGAGACAGCCAGCCACTGCGTTTTTTGTATTCAGGCCATTCAGGGTATCTGGACAGGCTTTTCTCTTTGGCCACCATATTAGGCACAAACACAAACAACCAAACCGCAGCCAAAATCACTGCTGCGCCCCAATGCCATGCCAATAAGCCAAAAGAACCGTAAATCATAATCTCTCCCAGGTAATTTGGGTGCCGGATGTATTTGTGGATACCGGTTTGAATCAAGCCTTTCTGGTACCTCAAGGTGTAGTACTTTTGTGCATCGGCCGCAATCATAATGACACAGCCTAAAATACAAAGTGCTGTGCACATGGCAAACCAAGCAGCATCAGTCAATGGGTAATCAGGCGTGACCGGCTGGCTGATTAATAACCAAGCAATCGCCCAATACCAAAACAATACCCCAAAAAAAGCCACCAAGCCGGCTGGAATGGTGATGCGCTTTTGCCAATTGGCATCAGGAAAACTCAGGTCTTTTAGTAACCACACAAAGCCATAAGCACCATGTAAAGCCAGATATAGGTAAGCGGCGGTTGAAAAGTTTTGGTAATACCACATCAAAAAAGCCACAAACACAAAGGTGCCGGCTTTTTGGAAATTGATTACCCAAGAAAATTTCCAAGGCTTCGGCCCACCCAGAAAATCTGAGGTGAGGTGATCAGCAACTCGTTTTAAATACCTAAACATGCTTACATTCTAATTTCAGCACCAACCTCAATACAAGGATTTCAGCGAGTCAGCTGAATAAGCCTGCATCTGGGAAAATTCGTCGGCTTTTAATTTATGCACCCATTCAGGATCTTGCAGCAAACACCGTCCCACAGCCACCAAATCATACTCACCTGCAGCCAAAGCTGTCTCAATCAGTTCAAACTGTTCGGTTGAAACCCCCGAATGGCTGATCATGCCGCGCTTTTCTTCATCTACAAAACCACCATCCAAACCAACGCTACCTACCGTGATGGTAGGCTTCCCTGTGAGTTTTTTGGTCCAGCCGGCCAGATTCAGATCAGAGCCTTCAAACTCAGGTTCCCAGAATCGACGAGTCGAACAATGGAACATATCCACTCCCGCATCAACCAAAGGCTGTAAAAATGCCCCAAGCTCAGCTGGCGTTTGTGCCAACTTCAGTTGATAATTTTGTAGTTTCCATTGTGAAAAACGCAAAATCAGCGGGAATTCATCACCAGTCTCTGCTTTGATAGCGCGCACCAGCTCTGCCACGAAGCGCGTCCTTTGCACCAGGTCACCACCATATTCATCATCTCGCAAATTGGTTTTTTCCCAGAAGAATTGATCCAGCAAATAACCATGGGCGCCGTGTAGTTCAATACCATCAAAACCCAACTTCTTGGCATTGATTGCGGCATCGATAAAGGCTTGTTTTACCTCATCAATGTCGGTTTGTGTCATCGCAACCCCATTGGGCTTGTTTGGCGAAAGCAAACCTGATGGGCTGTAGGCCGGAACCGACTCATCAGGTTGCAGACAATCCTTGCGAACCCCGCCGACATGCCACAATTGCGGCATGATTTTACCACCTTCGGCATGTACCGCTTCGACCACCCGCTGCCAACCCGCCAGTGCTTCTTCACCATAGAAGAAAGGCACATTCGGGTAGCCATTAGCGGCTTTGTGACCTACACAAGTGCCTTCGGTGATAATCAAGCCGACATCATTGGCTGCTCGACGTTGATAGTATTCAATGTTTTTCTGATTGGGCACATGACCTGGAGAGAAACTACGGGTCATGGGTGCCATCACAATGCGGTTTTTGAGCTGCAATTGGCCCAACGCAAAAGGTTTAAATATTTCTTTCATCATTTTTTCAATTGATCAGCGAGTGCTATCAATGCATCCACTGCTTTACCTAGAAACTCCAAAGTTTTCTCATCGGTCAAATTACCTTGGTCATCAAACTTACCGCCTGAACCACCAATCAATACTTCGGGCTTGTTAACCACGAAGGCATTTAAGAAAACCAGAATTTTACGCAAATCGTATTGCATGCGTGAGGTGCCTAGCCCAGGACTTGCTCCCATGATGGAGACGGCTTTGCCATTGAATCCTTGATTCTCGACGCGAGAGAACCAATCAATGGCATTCTTCAGCACGCCACTGACCGAATAATTGTATTCAGGACATGCCAGAACTATGGCATCAGCTACCGCCAGTTCATCATGTGCGTTTTGCACTGCTTGCGGAATGCCTTGCTCATTCACATCTTGGTTGTAAAGTGGGATGTCACTGATGTCCACCAAGGTGAACTCGTGACCTTTATCTGCTGCAATTTTTTTGACCGCGCGAAGGATGCCCGTGTTGGTTGAGTGTTGACGTAAACTACCTGATATTCCAGCTATTTTCATTTTAATTATCCTTGAAAAAAATCATATTATAACTTTTGCTTGTGAATTAATCGTGGTTCAAAATTTAGTGTAAGCTGGTCATCGCTGACGCTTTTCAAAGTGACTGTTAATTTACAAAAAATCACCACAACAGTTAGCACAAGCTTCAATACCTTTAAAAATTATCTGAGACAAAAGTTACAAGCGTTAGGAGTGGCTGAAATCAGTCTCCCAAGACGTGGGTTTGGTCTTGGCGTGGAATCAGGTGAAAATGTTTTTGTCGGCCATTGATGTAGCGCACAGTTTCACCATCAAAGAAAGCATCCTCTTCCAACATGATGCGGATTTCTTTGTCCCACTCCTTAATATAAGTCGCTGCATTCAATTCTATGGCATAAGCGGTGTTGGCGTGCAGTGGATGATCGCCAGTGTGTGGCACCCCGCCCTGTGAATCCCACATGCCCAGTGTGGTGCCGGCGGCATGGCCGTAATAGCCGATGGGATGGGTATAAATTGATGGCTTGATGCCTTCATCAATGGCCTGCTGTCGCGACATCGCCAACACTTCATTACCGGTACGACCCACTTTGAAGTTGTTGGTAAAAATATCTTGCAGGCGGTTACCATTGACCAAAGCTTGCTTTAAGTATTCAGGCGCCTCGGTTTCACCAGCTCTCAGGACATAGGCGTGTTGCTGGGTATCGGTGTTCATGCGCAAATAAGTGATGCCAAAATCCACATGTACCAAGTCGCCTGGTTGGATGATATTTTCCGCCGGTCGCGAATCAAATGTACGCAGGTGTTCAAACTGTTCTGCATCGGCCCTTTGTATCGACACCGATGGATGAAACCAAGTGTCTAACTTCAGCGCTTTGATGCGTTCACGAAACCACCAAACCAAATCTTCGGTTGAAGTGACCCCGGGTTGGATGGCTTGTTCTGATAAGCCCTCAGCAATGATGTGATGAGCAATGTTCACCACTTGGGGATAAATGGCCATTTCGGCTGGGGTGCGGATTTCTAGCCAATTAACCGCCAAAGTTTCAGCACTGACGATGCGCTTTTGATATTTCTTCGGTATTGAGGCGACAAAAGATTGGTATTCGGTGTGCGTCAAACCATCGGCCTGACCGTAGTGCTGAGAGAGGTTCAAAGCAATTTTCTTCGGTTTTCTCTCAGCAATCACCTCAGCCAACCGTGCCCATTGGTCCGGCTGTTGTTCTTTATCCCAAGCCTTTTTAAACACCGCGCCTACATCATATCGGGCCACCGCCAAAGCTTCAATTTCTGCACCCTCACCTGGATCAAACATCACCAAAACTGTGCGCCGACGGGCCGCATGCCAAGTCGCCGGCAACAAAGTTCTGATTACCGGATCTTCGTTGTATTCACGCGCCATCACAATCCACATATCAATTTCATTGTCTCGCATCAGCTGCGGCAACACTGTTTTGATCTTATCTTCGAGTAAGCGATCCACCACTTTGGCTTGTTGTTGTAATGACAAGATGTTGGGGGAATCGGCGGCGCAGATTTGGCTTAAAAGTAAGGCTGTGATGATGACTAATTTTTGCATGGTTGTTGGTCTCATGGTCATATTTAAGGTTTCTCCGACTCTTGGTTGTTGGTGATGGCATGGCTGCTACCGGTTTTTGAAAAATACCTCGCTCCGCTGTTTTTCAGGGCGGTGGGTACATTCACTGGCACGTGAACCCCAGTGGCAGATGTGGCATTGATGCGATTGGTCAGTATGTCTTGTCCGGATGGTGTGAGCATGAACCAGTAAGGCGGATAAGCCCGATCAGTTCTTTTCGACTGCCAATATGATTGCCAAGGCTTAAAGTGGACATCGTCAGGGTCTGCATCACCCATATGCATCACCGTGGCTTGGTTGTTGATGGTGACCCGGTAAACCAAATTAGACACATCAGCACGACCCGGCCAACCGGCGTGTGGAATACGCACGGCATTGACTTCAATGCCATCAAAAAAGTGACTGATCGGCGCATCACCATAAGCCAAATCAATTGACTTAATGCGGTTTTGGATGACACCAAAACCAGCGATTGATTGCATTTGTTCTACTGCCTGAGTGGGTGCCACCAACATCACGTCATCATGCATTTGCATGTATTTGACCACATCACTGGCATCAAAGTGGTCACCATGGGCATGACTGATTAAGACCATTTTAACGGCATCAAAAGGTGCCTCTGCATTGAACATGGCCTGTCTGAATGTTTTCGGTACCAGCTGATATTGACCATAGTGATTGTGAAAAAATGGATCAAACAAAACCTGTATTTCGCCGTGTGACGCCAGCAAACCGGTGTTGCCCAAATACGTTACTTGGCCGCTGTCATGTGTGATCGCAGCTTCAGCGTGCTTATGTGCACTGGCGCCTGATGCCATGGCCAACACAAAAGCCGAAGTAAACGCTAACAATAATTTTTTCATCTCACTCCAAATGATTCAAACCCAAAGATTGTATAATAATTCTTCAGCAGGTTTCATCTTCATCGACAGATAATTCGACTACAATACGTCGATGCCAGCGACCAACCACAAGTCTACTCTACCAAACCCATCGCCCATAACAGCAGCGAGAACCGAACACAACAAAGGCCTGTCTGCCGGCATCTTTTGTTTTGTTTTTTGGGGCTTCGCGCCGGTTTTTTTCAAACTGCTACAACACGTGCCCGCCCTGAGTATCATTGCCCATCGCATCATTTGGGCAGCGGCATTTTTATTACTGTTCTTGGCCATTCGTGAAAGGTCACAGCTACTGAAAACACTGCGAATCTCACCGAAACAATTATTGATTTTATTTATCAGCGGTTCTTTGGTCATCAGTAATTGGCTGATTTTTGTTTGGGCAGTGAATGACGGTCAGATTTTGGCCACTTCATTGGGTTACTTCACCAACCCGCTGGTTAACATTTTCTTGGGCTTATTGTTTTTAGGCGAACGCTTGAACAAAACCCAAACTGTGGCACTGATCATTGCCGCAGCTGCCACCACTTATTTAGGATTTTACCTGGGTCAACCACCTTGGATTGCCTTGGCTTTGGCCGTCACTTTTGGTTTGTATGGCTTGGTCAGAAAAACTTTGGATGTAGGACCGCTGGTGGGCTTGTTTTGGGAGACCAGTTTGTTGTTGTTACCGGCTTTGCTGTATTTGTGGTGGCTGAATCCAGAGCAAATTGGCTTTGCTTATGACCTCAACACCACTGCTTTATTGGTGCTCTCTGGGATGATCACCATCCTGCCATTGATAGGCTTTAATTATGCTGCTAAACGTCTGACACTGACTTTGGTGGGATTTTTGCAGTACATCGGACCCAGCATCAGCTTTCTGATTGCAGTGTATTTTTACGGCGAGGATTTCACCCAAGGTCACAAAGTGGCTTTTGCTGGCATCTGGACGGCTTTGGTTATTGTCAGTTGGCAGTCTATCAGAATAACATTGAAACAGCGGGCCTCACTGTAGGTCAGCAGCGTATTGTTTCAACAGCTGTAAATCAACGATTTCCAAAGTCCGTTGGTGGGTGCTTCTGATATGCACCCGCGGCGCTACGCCGGCTTGATGCGATTGTAACCACCGACTGGCACACAAACACCAGCGATCTCCCGCTTTTAAACCGGGGAAATTAAATTCAGGTCTTGGGGTGATTAAGTCATTGCCCATGCGTTTGGAAAATTGTAAAAAATCATCTGTTAATTCCACACAAACCGTATGCATGCCCAAATCTTCATCCGCCGTGTTACAACAACCATCGCGAAAAAAACCGGTCAACGGGTCCTCACAACAACTTTCTAAAGGCTCATGGTACACATTCAAACTTTCATGCTTTATCATTTTCTATCCTTTCTCTTTCAGATAATATCCAGTTTAATCAACGATTTGCTAGTTGAAAAAACATTAAATAAACCAGGCGACCATTTTCTAACTTATCACCAAAACTCTCTCCTGCGGTGTGCCAAAGCCATGGCCTAAGAAGAATAAGGCGATTAAAACGCATAGGAACCCTCATGGTCATTTCCCATTTGGAGTCATCATTGGTGTCGCGATCCAAGACATTTGCGGTCCATTGCTTGGCAGAATGTACACCAAATTTCTCAAAGGCCTCTTGATCACTGAATGGCGCTCGCTCAGTATTTGTTGGTATGTGTCGAAAAAACTCTGTGCCTCCACGACAATCCTCCGGTTCGCTCAGATACAAAATGCCTGACCAGTGAGATGCATCAACATGTACTTTGGCATTGCCAACATCTGAAGCCAGGGAAATTCGGCATTTTGTGTGAGCCTGATCATGACTCATAGGCAATAATGGCTCACCCACCAAACGTGACACTTCCTCATGCAAACCCTCAAGGTTTATCTTTTGTGTCGAGTTTCGCCCAGGAAAATTCGATTCACTTTGAGGGTAATTTAACTGTAATGCTGCATTACGAAGCGGGTACGGGTCATCGAGAAAATCATCGACCACAATTAAAGAAGTAGGCATATAAAACAAATCTCCAGCGATAGTAAAATCCAATCTAAATGTTAGCAGTTCTCGCCCGGTCAGTCACTTAATAAAGACAGCTTTCGAGTCAACACGGTCTGAGCCTGTTAATGGCCTCATCATTTATCCACACCCAAGCACAACTTCTGCAATTATTAACTGCTAAACTGGTCTGTTAACCAATACATCACAGCAATCAAGGATAACCATGAGTCAAACACCGATTAAATTCCAAGGCAGCCAGGGTGAATTATCCGGCTTACTCGAACAACAAGATTCGCAAAGTAAGGCTTTTGTGCTGTTTGCGCATTGCTTCACTTGTGGCAAAAACTCCATTGCTGCCTCACACATCAGCAAAGCACTTGTGTCTGCAGGCTTTGCGGTGTTTCGTTTTGACTTCACTGGCTTGGGAAGTTCTGATGGGGATTTTGCCAACACCAACTTCTCCTCCAACGTCGAAGACTTGGTCGCTGCTGCCAATTACCTGAAGGAAAACCACCAAGCACCCAGCATTTTAATTGGTCACTCACTCGGTGGTGCGGCTGTACTCAAAGCCGCGGCCCAAGTGCCAGCTGCCAAGGCGGTGGTGACCATTGGTTCACCGGCCGATGCCGGTCATGTCAAACACCTGTTCCAAGGCGATTTAGACACCATCGGGGCCGATGGCGAGGCAGAAGTGAATCTGGGTGGTCGTCCGTTTAAGATAAAAAAACAGTTCATTGATGATTTAGACGCACAAAACACCGCTCACATCAGCAATTTGAAAAAAGCCTTGTTGGTGATGCACTCACCGATTGACGACACCGTATCGATCAATGAAGCGGAAAAAATATATGTCGCGGCCAAACACCCCAAGAGCTTTATCAGCCTGGATAATGCCAATCACTTACTGACAAATAAAGCAGATGCCGCCTATGCCGCTAAAGTGATTGCCACTTGGTCAGAAAAATTTATTGCTACTGAAAGCAGTGACTCAATTCAGCGCGTCGATGTGCCGGCGGGCCAAATCCGGGTGACTGAAATCAACCACAAATTCCAATGTGACATCCAAAGCACCACACACCAATGGATTGCTGATGAACCCCTTAAAGTCGGCGGCAGCGACCACGGCCCCGATCCTTACCAGCACCTTTTGGCCGGCCTCGGTGCTTGTACTGTGATGACATTAAGGATGTATGCCAACCTGAAAAAGATACCCATGGATAATGTGATTGTCAATTTATCCCATAACCGCGAACACGGCGATGACTGCCAATCTTGCACGGAAGAACACCCAAAAGTAGATGTGATTGAACGCAGCATAGAATTCAAGGGCGAGCTGACAAAGGAACAAATTAACAAATTACTGGTGATTGCCGATAAATGCCCAGTACATCGAACCTTGCATAATAAGATTGAAGTGCGAACTGAGCTTAAAAACTAATTGTCATTTAAAAGGAGCCAATGACGAGTCGAATGAATCGCGAACAGATTTCTTGATTTTTAATGAATGAAGTAACCTAATTAATGTCTACCTCGGACTCGCCTAAAGCGCCTACTTTTGGTGACCCGGGGATTTTTTTTGTTGAATCTACGATTTTGTTAATTGCTCTAATTTATTAAGAATCAAATCACTAATCTCTGAATGTCCATGTTCAATAGCACCATAAGAGGAGTTTATGTGAATGGATGATCACAATAGGTACAACGATCACTGTACCTACTCAGGTTTAATGAGTAATAGTCTTTGTGTGTTTTTTGGCAGTTATGACAGTTAATTTTTTTGTTTTGACTGGCAAACCTCAAATACGAGAACGGAACAAACATCATGACAATTAAAAGCAATAAAGCCAACGAGCCGAATTCTGTGTAGGTAGATAATAAAAAAGCCGAGACAATCCCAACAAAAAAAGAACTTACAATTAACAACCGAACTCGACTCAAAACAAACCCTATTTCAACAGACCTTTGTAACTTAATGGGATTGTTATTTTTACCATTTACTAAAAATAATTCAGATTGGCATTTTAAGCATTGATTGAAACTGATTTGCTTGGCAATTTTATCCAGTGAAACCACAGCAAAGCCACAATTTTGACATTCCAAACCGTTCGACTTTAAAAGTCTTTTACCAATAAATGTGGAAATTAAAAAAAACTGATAAGGATGCCATAATTCAAATATTTGGTTTGCAAGTCTGATAAAGGTAAAACACCATAATAATAATCAACCAAAACCCACGACATAAATAACAACAAAACCAGAAGTGTAGGCTTCAATGTAGATTTGTGTGAATTAATTAATCCACTGATGTATTGGTGTTTACTAAGTTTCATCATTATGTCTTTTAAAATTCTTTTTTACACATCAACTGGCGTATTACGAGTTTAGTATATTGACTGGTTAAACCTTTCATGTAGATTGCCACTTTACACATCTTACAGTGACTGTTTACCTCAATTTTTCCTATTGAGGTAAGTGGATAAACTCGAAGCTACAAACATCGCCAAAAACCATACAATGACCATTTTAATGTAGTAAGCGAATGATGTTTTGCTTGAAAAATAGAATTTGATCTTGTCGATGATGCCAACATCAGCAGTTTCATGCACCAGCACTTCCTCACCATTGATCTGCACCACACTGCTGCTTGATTCATACTCCGTTGGTGATGAATACATATCGACTGATAAAATAGGCAGCATCAAAGACAGCACCAAACTGACAACAAAACACCTGAGGTATTTTTTAAACATAAAATTCCTTTTTTGAAAAATAAACCATATCTTATCACTGAATGAACAATGGTGGGTTTGCAATAACGGGTCTGAAACTTTTAGCCTTTATGGATAATCAAAAATTCATTGACTGACAAAAACCACCGCCGATTGGCTGTCTCCATCGGCGATGATAAAATCGCTCTTTCCATCTTCGTTCAAATCTGCCAAAGCCACGGCCCATGGGTTGGCCAGCTTGGAGTGCTGGAAACGCAAGGTTTCCATTGAGCCATTGCCGCCCAGAACAACAAGCATTTCACCGGACCAATTGCTGATCAGGGCATCCTTGATGCCATCACCATTGATATCACCTGTCGCAATTTGTTTGGCGCCCGAACTGGCCTTTATTTCCTTCTGGCTACTTTCAATGAAATTGCCTTTGCCATCACCAGGAATCAAAGTAATCGTACTGCCGTTGTTCGCCACCAGCAGATCCAAGGCACCATCGCCAGTCATGTCAGCCAGTGCAACAGCAAAGGGCGCTTCAGACTGAGCCATTTGACTCAAAGCAAAAGACATGTCATTTGAACCATTATTGATGGCGATGCCAATATCTCGCTGGTTGGGGGTGAGTAAATCCAAGTTGCCATCGCCATTGATGTCATTGACTGCAAAGCCACGGTAGGGATCACCGCCCATGTTGATGGTTTTCCCTGGTGTCAGGAAGGTGCCATCACCTTGACCTTTTAGAACCAACAGTCCCAGGTGCGTGCGGTTATCAACAATCAAGTCCACCTTATTGTCACCATCAAGGTCTTTGAGCTGAACCTCATGCGGATGGGGATCGATAGCTAGGTTCAATCGTGATTCAGTTGTTTGTTTGAAATCGCCTTTACCATTACCATAAAGGAAGGTCACATAGGATGTTTCGTGGTTGGCAATGGCCACATCAACATGCCCAACTCCATTCACATCCGCCACAGCCAAGCCAGTGGGATTCTCACCAACAGGGTAACGCCCCACTTCACTGAGGTTGCCCTTTCCGTTACCTTGAAAAACAATCATGTTGTTATCTGCATAATTGGCGATGAGGACATCCAAATGACCATCTGCATTGAAATCACAAACCACCATCGCAGGCTGACCTGCCCCAACTTCAACATTGGTGGCAGCATAAATCATCTCACCAACCACAACAGTTTCGGCCGAACCAACACTGCTTAAGGCGCTCAATAGACAAAAACACAGACAGCACTCAATTTTATTTTGACTCATAAACCCTCTTTAAATTAATTACAAATTCAAATGACTTGATTGTATGTATTAGTCCTGTCTTTTGTTGATTGGTTCATTCAATGGCTGGAGATAAATCGTTGGGCACAGGTCAAAAATGTTGAGACCATTGATTACGAACCGCTTTGAGGTGATTAAATCTAATAAAGACAGAGCCTAACCACCGTCGTTCCAGACGAGCCGGTAGGCAAGGCAATGTAAATATTGCGATTTGGGCAAAGCCCATGAAGCGGTATTGGAATGCCGTTAAGCCGTGAAATCAGGAATCCAGGCTCTTGATATATCAGGTACCAGCCGACTGAGCCTGTCGAAGTCTCACAAAAAGTCTGAAAGCACAATCAGTGAACTGAACACACTTCGACAAGCTCAGCTCGTAGGATGGGCTCTGCCCATCAAGAAATAATTACAACCTTTCAATGATGTAAGATTACACAACTCAATATAACAAAGAATATCCTTTAATTTATTGATTTCTATCTAGCCCTTTTGATGGGCAGAGCCCATCCTACGTGGCTTCAGCATTTTTATTATCCTCTATGCATTACCAGGCTGGAGTTTGGGAACGAGATCAAATAAAAGTCTCTTAAGTCAGTGATTTTCTTTTTTTATATGAACTTCCCAACCACTTATAAGGTTCTAAGTAAATTACATTTTGGTGGCCACCTATTTCAGTTTTACTTCGGTGAACAAGTCCTAACATTGCTAAGGTGTTATGAAAAAAAGTCAAAAAAATTGCTTTTTCATCTTTTTGAAAAACACCATACCTATAAAATATTTGATCACTTAAATCTTTATTGTTCCGCTTCAGTTCTGGAAATTCATTTATATATGAATCAATTTCTTCCGGAATAGCTCCAGCATCAATTTGTAAGTTAGAAAAACAAAAAAATTCAATTCCTCCCTCAATCGGTAAAATACTTTTGGTATGCTTATAATATAGAGCAAGAAACATTTTTCTACCAAACTCGTTAAGGGCTTCAGATACAATTGGACCATTCACTTTCAAAAGTGGCATTTGCTTTGTTGTCAACTCTTCAAATTGATTGATTCCATACTTCTTTACTATATCCTTTTTCTCTCTAGCACTAGCCTTCATTTCTTCTAAAATTCCAGGATAATTTCGTTCTAACGAATCAAACCGCTTTTTCATTTTAAAATGACTTTCTCTAGAGCTTGTATGGGGACTTAACCTTGATATTACAGCGACAATGTTCTCAGCATGTCTTGAATTTCTATTACATTTAACACAAGCTGGAAATTCATACCCCTCTGGCCATTGTCTATCCAGAAATAAAGAGCGTGCAGGTATATGATCAATCTCATCAGAAACATTAACCCCTCCACAGAAGCAGCATTTGGGATGTTTTCGAAGAAACTCAATTTTTAATTTTTTTCTACTTTTCGCGCTCATACGAGTGAAGATAAAATGCTGAGTGGTTCTTTGGAGGCCCTTGTATTCATAATATTAAGTTTTTATAACCGTAACTAATAACTAACCATAATTATTATTAATCAGTTTTTTTATTCTTTTTAATTTCCGCACTCTCTAGCTTCAACGGCCTTCCCTGCGGACAGAAATTAACCAAAAAGTCATTCATGTTGGCAAACAGGTTTTCTTTGACTAATGAGTAATGCACATACTGACCTTTTTTTTCTCCTTGGATCAATCCGGCATTCATTAAAATACTAAGGTGCTTAGACAAGGCAGGCTTAGACATTTCGAACCGCTCAGAAATTTCACCCGCCGTTAAATCAGTTTTTGATAAGTAAGCCAGTATTTTTCTTCTGACTGAAGAAGATAATGCTTGAAAAGTGTCATTCATTGGATATAATTAACCTATTAGTTAAATACTTAATTAATTAAATAACTTGTATTTTATACCATAGAAAAACTTACATCAAGGATGGAAGAAAACATGAAATATGAAAACCAGAGCATTCAATCCAATCACAACTCAAGTGCATTTGAAGGTTCAGTCAAGTGGTCTCCCTTAAAGTCAATTTGGGTTTCATTTTTTTACCTCTCTGCCATAATCGGTGGGTACATGACATTTAGTATTGATGCATTTCTGGTTTTCCTTATATTCACAGCCACCACTTTGTGTTTGGGGCACTCACTGGGAATGCATCGGCGGCTGATACATCAAAGCTATGATTGCCCTATGTGGCTGGAATATTTCTTCGTTCATCTCGGCGTGTTGGTTGGATTAGCAGGACCCAAAGGCATGCTTCATACTCATGACACCCGTGATTGGGCTCAAAGACAAAAGGCATGTCATGGATTTTTTGGTCATAAACAGTCTCTGGCAAAAGATTGGTATTGGCAATTACATTGTGACTTTAAGTTCAAAAACCCGCCTGTTTTTAAACCACCTGAATCGTTTGCCAACGACAAAGTCTATGCTTGGATGGAGAAAACCTGGATGTGGCAACAGGTTCCTTGGGCATTGCTATTGTTTTATTTTGGCGGTATCTCTTGGGTAATTTGGGGCATCAATGTCAGGGTGGCTGTATCAGTCACAGGCCATTGGCTGATCGGTTATTATGCGCATAACAAAGGTAAGCAACATTGGCATGTTGAAGACGCAGCAGTGCAAGGTCACAACATCCAGTTCGCATCCTTAATTACCATGGGCGAAAGTCACCACAACAACCACCATGCCTACCCCAATTCAGCAAAGTTCTCTTTGTACCCAGGAGAATGGGACCCTGGCTGGTGGATGTTGTTGGTTTTAGAAAAAGTGGGACTGGCTCATAATTTCAAGACACCAAAAAACCTACCGGAACGAAAAGAGTTGGTTTGTGTTGATGATTGATTGAATCAAGCTAAGCTCAAACCAACCCCTCCAATCGCACCCTTAAAAAGTTCAAACCCAAATTAGCCGCACCACCCAACGAAACCCTTTGGTCAATAGATTGTTCGGCGGTGATGATGAGTTCATCGTCTTGCTTGGAATCGAGGTAGGCATCGCGGAAGGATTGGCCTTGTTTTACTTTTTCAAGGGCTTGATCCGTGGCCATCATTTCGCTGGTTATCGCATCCTTCATCTGGTCTTTTTTGAAGGTTAAGGCTTGCAACAGCTCAGGCAGCAGTGCCAAGGTGGCTTGGGTCTTTTGCATGCCTTTGATCAGCGGTTCTTTGCTCAATTGCAGGTCGCGTTGGTAGCCGCTGGGTAGGGACAGCAGTGATTGGATCTGCTGCACAGCACCATCGACCACTGACAGGCTGGCGCGCAGCAGTTCGACCACATCAGGGTTGTTTTTGTTCGGCATGATGGATGAGCCGGTTGTGTGGCTTGATCCCATTTGGATAAAATCAAATTCACTGGTCATGAACAAACTCAAATCCCAAGCAAAACGGCGCACATCCAACAGCAGGTAGGACAAGGCATGTAAACAGATCAGTTCGTATTTTCCGCGCGAGTTCTGCGCGCTGACGGGATTAATCTGCACACGAGAGAGGCCCATGGCTGCGGCCGTCTCGGCCCGGGGCAGTTGTAATGGCACACCAAAACCCGCGGCGGTCCCCAAAGGCGATGCATCTAACAAGTGCATCACACTGTTGAGGTGTTGCACATCATCCATCAGGCTTTCAGCAAAACCCAACAACCAAACGGCCACGGTATTGGGCATGGCGCGTTGCAGGTGGGTGTAACCCGGCATCATGGTGTCTTGGTGACCTTCGGCCAACTCAATCAGCACCTCTATAGCATCGATGCCAAGCTGTTTTACCACTGCCATTTGATCCTGCATATACAAACGCAGACAAGTCAGCACCTGGTCATTTCGTGAGCGGCCGGTGTGGGCTTTTTTACCCACTTCGCCGAGCTTTTGCGTGAGATAAAACTCAATCGCTGAATGGCCGTCTTCAAAGCGCTCATCCAGGCTGAACGTACCTTGTTCGAACGCTGTTTTTAACTCATCCAAAGCATCAATAAACGCTGCATATTCGCTTTCACTGATGATGCCAATTTGGGCCAACCCCTGCAGGTGGGCTTGGGTGCCTTGGATGTCGTAGACGAACAATGCTTGATCGAGAACCACATCCTCGCCGGCCAGGTAGGCCATCACACCAGGTGCCAGTTTTTGAGCACCCTCTGCGGCCCAAAGCACGTCATTTTTGTGGTGCGTCTTGGTGTGTTCTTTGTTCTGTTTGGTGTTCAAATCGTTTGAGTTATTTGGCATGGTAAATTCCTGTTAATGGTTCACAGCCAAACGCAGCGGCGCAGGCTAAATTCATGTTTTGGGTGGCTTGGGTGGCGGCACCCTTGAGCAGGTTATCCAATGCCACGTTGAGCACAAAATGTTCAGGCTCAGTTTCAGACACCGCAAAACCACCAATCAGCAGGTGGTGATGGTTAGCCACTTGTTGTATCTCAGCCGGCACTGTTTGTACCTGAATCAGTGGCAGTTGTTGGTAATACTGTTCAAACAAGTGCTGCAGCTCAGTAGCCGATAATTTAATATTTAACTTGCCAGAGAGGGTCAAATGAATGCCCCTGAAGTGAGACGCCACATGCGGCATAAACCGCAAATTATGCTGCAACACATGCGCCACTTCTTTTTCATGGGTGTGCCCGGTGGGTTTATAAGCCAACAGGTTATCAGCCAACCGCGCTGGGTCATTTTTATCGGATGGCGAAGTACCAGCACCGCTGTAACCGGAAACACCAAAGGCAGTGGGCACATCCACGCTGGCATCCGCCAGGTATGGCAGCAGCGGTCGCAAGCCCAACTGCATACCGGTGGCATAGCAGCCTGGATTAGCAATAAGCCGGGCGCTGCTTAAATCGCTGGCATGGGTTTCTGGCTGACCATAAGTCCATGCAGTATCGAAACGGTAATCGGCACTGAGATCGATGATCACGGTGTCAGCAGCCATGCTTTGCCACAGCGCATCGTGCTGCTTGGCCAAGCCATCAGGCAATGCCAAAAACAACACGTCCAAAGCCAATTGCGGCAGCTGGGCAAAATCGCCCACTTCGTAGGTCAAGGTCTCATCAGAAAAACCAGCGACTTGATCACTGACTTTTTGGCCTTCATGGGCACGAGAATAAACCGCCACCAGTTCGACCAACGGGTGTGTATCCAGTATTTGAATCAACTCAACACCGACATAACCCCTGGCACCAAAAATAGCGGCTTTGATTTTTTTTGTTTGGGTGTTTGATTCAGGCATGTTTCACCCCCTGGGTATGATCAACAGCCTGTTGTTGCCAGCCAGAATCAGTCATAAAAGCGTGTTGCATACAACCCAAAGACTCAGTGGGCGTTAAGCCATATGAAAACCCCACCCAATCGCCTTGGGCCGACTTCATCGAAGCATCGGCTTGTTTAAAGTACCAAGCATTGATGCTGTTATCCACCCGAGAGCGCCAATATAGCTTAGGGTGATCAGTTTTAATCTGCTGCCACAAACTGGCTGCCAAACCCTCACCTTGCGCGGCTTGAGTCACCGCAAACTTATGCAAGTAAGCGTGACCATCATGGCCCACTGTCACCATCGCTGCAGCCCGACCCGACTCGGCCAGATAAATTTTCTTAATCTGCAGCTGGGCTAAAAACGCTGGTTTGAAGGTTCGACCAAAAGCATTTTGAAACACCTCTGTCAGCGCCGCTTCAAGTGCCGGGGTCAAAGCCGTACTTTCAGCAATTTGTTCACCCATGTTAATAAAAGTGCCAGCCCCTTTGTGGGTAAACAGCTCTCTGGCCAAGTTCTTACTCGAAGTGATTGAAACTGAATGACTGATTGCCATGGGCGCCAGCATGTCTTGGATTTGTTGCAGTTTTAATTTCATCCCTGAATGCAACCAATCCTGTTGGTTCAAGTGTTTGAAGTCATTATTCAATTGGATCGCGGAAATGATGTGGTTATTGCCATCTAAAATGCCTCCAGTCGGAGTCACGAAGATGATTTTATGCGGGTTGATTTTCCACACCAGTTCACGGGTGGCGACATCGGCGTTGATGTTAACCACTTGACCACTGGACGTTTCACCCAAACAGCTCAACACCGGAATTGCGCCGGTTTGTAAAGCTTGTCTGATCGGTGTGAGGTGAATTTTTTGCACCGCGCCCACCAAACCCAACTCAGCTTGATTCAGATAATCGCATTCAAACACGCCATGCACCACACCCGTGGCTCTGACTCCCTGCTCTTCCAAGGCGCTGACCAGTTGTTGATTGACTTGATACATGATCGGCCTGACCACTTGCATACAGGCTTCATCGGTGACCCTGAGGCCAGCTTTTTTTACCGTCTGGATACCTGCCTGTTTCAAGCCCTCATCCAGCTGCACACCGGCACCATGAATCACGATTGGATTCAAGCCCAGATTGGATAACAATGCCAAAGATTCAGCTAATGTCTGCAACTCATCGGCCAGAATACCACCGCCCACTTTAACCACCGCGAAGTTCATTTCATGCTGATTTTGATAACGATTTAAATAGTGTTTGGCTTCTTGAGAATTGGTCAACTGATTCAAAGCACTGTGAATGATTTTTTGATTCTCAGATTTCATTTTCACCCCAGCACCTCACTATAGATTTTATAACAGGTCATTAATTGTTCTTTGGCCACCCACTCATCGACGGTATGAGCCTGTTCAATATTACCTGGACCCAAGACCAATGCGGGCAAACCTGCTTGGGAAAATAAAGCCGCTTCGGTCCAAAAATCCACTGGCTTACTGATGCTTAAACCATGCTTTTGACAAAACAACGCAGCTTCTTGTTTGACACTCAGGTCTTCTGGTAAAGCAGGTGCCAGCATGGAACAATGCCAATCACCCGAATCACCCGCCAAGTGAATCAATGTTTCAAAGGCATCAGCCGAAGACTGCCCTGCAGGCACCCTGACACTGAAGCCCAACTGGCACTGTTCAGCAATCATGTTATTTTTCTCGCCGCCTTTGATGTAGCCCAGATTAAAACAAATACCTGCTGGGTTAGCTGCGGACTGCTTGCTGACGGCATAAGTCATGGCATGGTTCAACCAAGCATTGGCCTGATGAATGGCATTTCCCACCAAAGCTTTGACCGATGAGGAATGGCCACTGAGTCCAGTAAAGTCTCCATGCACCGACACATAACCGCGGTGTTCCAGTACCGCCAGACACTGTGTAGGCTCAGCCACCACGACTTGGTCGAATATAGAGATGTCATAACCATTGATAAACTCACTGACACAACAATTATTAGCACCTTCTTCATCAGTAGTAAACAACACCGCCATGTCGTTATCACAGGCTTCCGCCAAGGCCATCAAGCAAGCCGCGCCACCTTTGATGTCACAGACACCACGCCCATAAAAACGCTCATCAACCTCGGTTAATTCAAACGGATCATGCTGCCAACCTTCACTGACTGGCACGGTATCCAAATGCACATTGAACAGCACATTCGGCGTTCCCCTCAAGGCATAAAACACCACATGGCCATCAGTAAAATCGGCCAAGGTGACGGTGAACCCACATGCTTTAAAAAATCTTTCCAGCTCAACAAACAAGACATCTGAATGTTTAATTTTTCTTGGTGGGTTACACGTGTCTTGACCGACCAAGAATTTCAGGTGCTTTTTGATCGCTGCCATGGTCGAATCCTGCAGCGCAGCTGTTGACTTTGTCTTTGTTGCCTGTTTCATGATGCCCTCCTGATTTGGTTGACCAAGGTCGCGTTTTGACCGGTGAGTTTAATGAAGCCCAAAGCTTCAGCGGGTGACCAATCGCAGGATTGGGCATAAACCGATTCAGGGGATTGAATGATGTAAGGTGACTCAACTGCAGTGGCCAATAATGAACCACCTGAAGTGGCCAAGGTGACGGTGCCTGTGACGTGCGATTGTGAACTGGCCAGGTAGGCCTCTAAATCAGTTTTGTGCGGCTCATAGAAAAAGCCTTGATAGACCAATTCTGCCCAGCGTTCGGCCATTTGTGCCCTGAATTGATTCTGTAATTTCGAGTTCACCAAATCCTCCAGTGCTTTGTGGGCTTGCATCAAACCGTCAATGCCCGGACACTCAAACACGATGCGGCCTTTCAAGCCAATACTGACATCGCCGGTGTAGATGTGCCTACCAATGCCATAGGCCGCCAGCTGGTGGTTTAACTGCTGTAATAAGTCAGGCCCATTGATGGGGCTGCCATTAAGGTGGGTGGCAACACCGGCGGTGAAACCCAATTGTAATTGCAGCGGTTTATCAGGCCATTGGTCTTTGTTTTTGACCCAACACAAACTGTCATCAGTGGGCGCTTGAAACTGATCAATTTCACTGCCTGAAATGGTCACACCCAGCATGTTTTCATTGATTGAGTATTTTTGATGCTGAGATGACATTTCAAAACCGGCTTTATTAAGCGCTGCCAGTTCATAGTCACGGATGTTGCCATCGACTTCAGATTGTAATTCTCTGATTGGGGCAATCACCTGGTAGTCACCCAATGAGTGCACAGTCTGATCAAAACGGAACTGGTCGTTGCCCATGGCGGTACAACCGTGGGCAAAATACGGGGTGTTCAATTCATCACACAGCTGTAAACATAACTTGACGATGACATAGCGATCCGAACACAACAAGGGGTATTCGCCACGCATCTTGGCTTTTGAGTAAATCAATGGTTTGACAAATTCTTCCCATATGGCTTGTTGGGCGTTGATGCTGTGGTGTTGGTGCGCGCCCAATTCATTGGCACGTTGTTCGATATTTGCCACTTCCTCAGGCGACACACCACCGGCGTTGACAAATACGGTATGAACTTGGTGGCCATCTTGGGCCAATTGGTACAGGCAGAAACTGGTGTCTAGTCCACCTGAGAATGCCAAAACTATGGTTTTATTTTTCATGGTAAATTCCTTAATTATTTTGTGATGTTAGATTCATCACGTCTTGGTTCATCAAATTGAGCATCATGGCTTTTTGCACGTGCAAGCGGTTTTCAGCCTCTTCCAAGGCCACACAGTAATCAGCATCCATCACTTCATCAGTGGCTTTGACATTACGGCGCAACGGTAAACAATGACTGAATTTGGCATGGTTGGTCAGGGCCATCTTTTGACCATCAACAATGAAGTGCTGGTAGGCTTTGCGTTGTTTAAATTCAGCCGCAGGATCACCATAAAAAGGCAAAGCACCCCAGCTCTTGGCATAAACAAAGTCGGCACCGGCATAGGCTTGTTCAATGTCATGGGTGACTTCAAACTTTGCACCGTGGGCTTGACACTGCGCATGGGCAGCAGCCAAATAGCGCTGATCAAGCAAGTAATGTTCGTTGGGACACAGCAGCGTCACATCCATGCCAAATTTGCTGCTGATCAACAAGCCAGAGTTGGCCACTGCCGTGTTCAGTGGTTTCGGGTGATATGTCCAAGTCAGTAGAAATTTCTTTTTCTTGGGTGTTTTGAGGTGATTTTTAATGGTCATCATCAAAGCCAACTCTTGGCAGGGATGAACGATGGTTTCCATGTTGATCACCGGAACTGATGCATGCGCTGCCAAAGCCTTGATGGTTTGGTCTTGGCGGTCAAATGACCAATCTTGAAACGCTGGAAAGGCGCGGATACCAATCATATCGACATAGGATGAAAGCACCCCAGCCACCTCAATGATGTGTTCCTCAGCATCACCGTCCATAATCTGATGGGGTTCAAATTCAATGCCCCAAGCGTCTTTTCCCGGTTGTAACACGATGGCCATGCCGCCGAGTTGTTGCATGCCCAGTTCAAATGAGGTGCGGGTGCGCATGGATGGGTTAAGGAACAACAAAGCAATGGACTTACCTTGCAGGTGGTTTTGTAACGGATGCTGTTTGAGGTAGCCAGCCACATCCAAGATTTCATGCAAATCTTGTTGGCTCCAATCTTCGGTGGTTAAAAAATGCTTTATCATGTCTTTTCCTGTCTTGCGACATTTCAATAAAGCCAAAATCCCCGGGTATAAAAAAACCCGGCTCTTTGGCCGGGTTTTTAAAATTAGTTTTTTACTAAATCACACGCCTAACCAAAGAGCTCCATTTGTCTTAACGGACGGCGACGACGAACAACCACAGCATTGCTGCTTGGCAATGAGCTGTTATTTAAAAATAGGTTGTTGCTGTTATTTTTCATCTTATTTTTTATGTGATTTGATTGTAATGTAACACGCTTTTTTAAACATGCGCAAATACTTTTTTTGTATGCGGCAAAAATTTTATGACAAATCAACCAAATAACGCTGCACCAACACACCACCCTCATCAAGCTCTGAATCCAACTCTCCACCACAAGCCCGGATCATGCGAGCCGAAGCGGTGTTGTCTTTGTAACAATGTATGTGGGCAGGGTTGATGCCTTTTTTCTTGGCTTTCTCCAGTGTCAAGTTCAGCAGTTGAATGCTTAAGCCTTGGCCACGATAACTGGGCCTGATGCCCAGGCCAATATGACCGCCAGCCGTCTTTAATGACTCATTCAGTTCATGACGCAGGTTCGATACACCAATGAGTTCATCATCCTCAATGAGCCAATAGGTTGAACTGGCAACATAACCTTCAGGTAAATTTCTGCCCTGTTCAAAATCATTGATTTTATCCAGCATGGCTCCGAAGTCACTGTGATCGAAATCCAAAGGGAACGGATAGCGTTCTTCGTCACCCAACTCTTCGATGTAAGTGATGTAGCTGGATTGAAAGCTTTCTTTGGGTTTAATCAGTTTTGAAAACATCTAATTGGTTGGTCCAAACATGACATTTAATCATTTGGCTTTAGGCAACCCATCCGGAATCGCTGCCAGCAGTTTCTTGGTGTATTCATTCTGAGGATTGCGATAAATTGCCTCGGCCGTATTGAGTTCAACCAACTTACCTTGGTTCATCACCCCCACTCGATCGGCAATGAAATTAATCACCGATAAATCATGTGAGATAAAGATATAGGTCAGGTCCATTTGGTCTTGCAGGTCTAACAGCAGGTTCAACACCTGTGCTTGTACCGAAACATCCAAAGCAGATACAGATTCATCACAAATAATGAATTCAGGTTCAACGGCCAAAGCGCGCGCGATTGAGATGCGTTGTCTTTGGCCGCCAGAGAATTCATGTGGAAAGCGGTTGAGCTGATCTGGGTTCATGCCAACCATAGCCATCAATTCAGCCGCGCGCTGCAAGTTCTGTGCTTTGCTGTTTTGTGACTGATGCAACTGCAGTGGTTCCATCAGGGTTTGGCCCACAGTCATGCGTGGGTTCAATGAGGCATAAGGATCTTGGAAAATGATTTGCATCTTTGAACGCAAACGCCTTAAATCTTGTGGGCTTTGTTTAAACACATCGATGCCATCGTAAAACACTTCACCGGCAGTGGCCGCCTGTAGTTTCAGGATGGTACGGCCTAAAGTGGTTTTACCACAGCCCGACTCACCAACCAAACCCAAAGTCTCACCTTTTCTCACAGTGAAGCTGACATCATCCACGGCTTTTACCTGTGAGGTGACTCGGCCAAAGAAACCTGACTTAAGCGGAAAGTAAGTTTTCAGATTTTTCACTTCAAGTAATGTTTTTTGAGTTGACTTATCTGTTTTTTGTTGTGACGCTAGTACTGATTTATCAGGAGTGAGCTCCTGACCAGTCGCATCCATAAAATCAGCCACTGTCAGTAAACGCTGCGGATTATCATGAAGCTTCGGACGACAGGCCAACAAGCCTTTGGTGTAAGGGTGTTGTGGTGCATTGAAAATCTGTCGGGTACTGGCCTGCTCTACTTTTTTAGCCTGGTACATCACCACCACTTCATCAGCCAAATCAGCAATCACGCCTAAATCATGGGTGATGAATAACATGCTCATATCGAGCTCTTTTTGTAGATTTTTGAGTAACTCCAAAACCTGTCGCTGGATGGTCACATCCAATGCCGTGGTCGGCTCATCACATATCAACAACTGCGGCTCACAAGCAATCGCCATGGCGATCATCACCCGTTGTTTTTGGCCACCTGACATTTCATGCGGATAGGATTTGTAGCGACGTTGGGGCTCTGGGATGCCAACCCAATCCATCAACTCAATGGTTCTGGCTTTGGCTTGTTGGCGGCTGAGTTTTTGGTGCAGTCGCAACACCTCAGCGATTTGGTAACCCACACGAAACACTGGATTAAGCGAAGTCATTGGCTCTTGGAACACCATGGATATGTCATTACCGCGAATCTTGCGTAATTGTTTGTCTGGCAAACTCAGTAGGTCAGTGCCATGGAATTCGATTTGGCCTGCGGTGATTTGACCGGGCGGTTGTGGCACCAAACCCAGCACTGACAGCGCTGTGACTGACTTGCCTGAACCACTCTCGCCCACCAGACCCATGGTCTGTCCAGCGCCAATTTGAAAGCTCAAATCATCCACGGCCATAACCTTGCCATGTTCGGTATGGAATGCGACACTGAGGTTCTTGATGTTCAGCAAAGGTGTTTGGTTTGTCATGTTATTATTGTTTGTTTAGGGCAGGGTCCCAACGATCGCGCAGACCATCCCCCACCAAGTTGAATCCTATCAGTGTCAGCGCCAAAAATAAAGCCGGAAATAACAGTGACCAACTCGCCATGTCCATGTTACTGGCGCCCTCATTAACCAGCGCGCCCCAAGAGGTCATGGGTTCCTGCACACCCAAACCCAGAAAACTTAAGAACGATTCAATCATGATCACCTGTGGCACCAACAAGGTGGCGTAAACCACCACCACGCCTTTGAGGTTAGGCAGGATGTGTGAGAACAGTATGGTTTTATCTGACTGCCCCAAAGCCTGTGAGGCCTCAACAAAAGTTTGGGTTTTTAACATCATGGTTTGGCCGCGCACAATGCGCGCCATATCCAACCACAAATAACAACCAATGGCCACAAACAACAACCACAAATACTGGCCAAAGAACACCATCAACAAGATCACCAAAAACAAAAAAGGCAGCGCATAAAGCACATCGACCAATCGCATCATCACCGCATCCACGCGACCACCAAAAAAACCAGCCACCATGCCATAACAGACCCCTATGATGACGCTGACCAAGGTCGCCACCAAGCCCACCATTAAGGACACTTGGCCACCTTGTAAGGTGCGGATAAACAGGTCACGCCCCATCACATCGGTGCCCATCCAGTAAGTGGCATCAGGTGGAATCGCCATGTCATCCCAGTGGATGGTCTCTGCATCAAACGAGGAGAACAGCGGACCCACCAATACCACCAACACAATCACCAATAACAGCACCAGACCCAATTTGAATTTCATCAATGGGCCCCCTTTTGCTGAATGCGTGGATCAATCCAACGGTACAACAGGTCGACAATCAGGTTAAATAACAGCATCAACAAACCGACCACCAAAACCACACCCAGCACCAAAGTATAATCTCGATTCAAAGCACCCTGAACAAAATAGCGGCCCATGCCTGGTATGCCGAAAATTTGTTCAATCACCACCGAACCGGTCACTAAACCGACAGCCGCCGGGCCCAAATAAGAAACCACCGGTAACATCGCAGGCCGCAAGGCGTGTCTCAATAACACCTGTGCGCTGGATAAACCCTTGGCCCGCGCGGTGCGCACAAAGGGCTGTGAAAGCACCTCCAATAAGCTGCCACGCACCAAGCGTGCAATGGCCGCAATGTACGGCAAACTCAAGGTCATCACCGGTAACACCACATAAGTCCATTGGCCACCGGACCAGCCACCCACCGGTAACCACTGCAGGTGCACAGCCAACAAAAGGATCAACAACGGCGCAATGACAAAATTGGGGGTACTGATACCGATCATCGCTGTGATCATGGCCACCAAATCAGGCCATTTGTTGGCATACAAAGCCGCCACCATACCCAACATAACACCCAACAACAAGGCCAACAGCAGCGCATAAAACCCCAGTTTCAATGAAACCGGTAAACCAAGGGCAATGAGTTCATTCACCGAGAAATCAGAGTATTGAAAGGAAGGACCCAAATCACCTTGTAAAACGTTACCCAAGTATTGACCGTATTGCACGATCAGTGGTTGGTCAAGCTGGTATTTGGTGTTGATTAAGGCCGCAATTTCAGGACTTAATTCACGCTCTTGATCAAACGGGCCGCCTGGCGCCGCTCGCAGTAAAAAAAAAGTGATGGTCAAAATCAGCCACAGTACCGGAACGGCCATGAGCAGTCTTTTGACCACCATTGAATGCATCAGGGTTTAAGCATCATTCAATATGACGTCACTGATTTTTTCGGCCATCATGATGGTTGGTGCATTGGTGTTACCCGAGACCAAAGTAGGCATCACAGAGGCATCAATTACCCGTAAACCCTCAAGGCCGTGAACCTGTAGATTGTGATCAACCACTGCCATCTCATCATTGCCCATCTTACAGGTGCCTATGGGGTGGTAAATCGATTCCGATTTATTGCGGATGAATTCAGCAATGTCCTCATCACTCTGCGCGTCACTGCCAGGGAAAATTTCATCACCACGAAAAGGATCAAACGCTGGCGAAGCAAATATCTTGCGTTGGATTTTAAAACCTTCAATCATTAATTTCAGATCATTGGGATGATCGAGGTAATTGGCCTTGATGTGCGGTTGTTTAGCCGGATCGGCAGAGTTCAAGGTGATTTCACCCCGGCTTTGTGGCCGCAGCACACACATGTGCAGCGTATATCCACTGCCTTTGAGGCGGTTTCTGCCATGATCATCCAGCATCGCAGGCACGAAATGGAACTGCAAATCAGGACGGTCATCGTCGGCCGATGGGCTTTGCCAAAAGCCACCAGCCTCAGCCACATTAGAGGTACCCGGGCCTTCTTTGAACAAAAAGTATTTCAGCCCTGACGCCACTTCACTGACGGTGTCATAAGTGATTTTTTGGGTGCATTTTTGTAGCAGGCACACATCCAAATGGTCTTGTAAGTTTTTACCCACGCCAGCCAATTCATGGTGACATTCAATGCCGTGCTCAGCCAATTCAGCTGCCACACCGACACCAGACAGCATCAGCAGTTGCGGTGAGTTGATGGCACCACCTGAAAGTATGACTTCTTTGTTGGCCTTGACTTCAATCTGTTTGCGACCTTTTTTGATTAACAAGCCACTGGCCCGCTTGCCATCAAACAGCACTTTTTGTGCCATCGACTTGGTCCAAATGGTTAAGTTATCGCGTTTTTTAGCTGGCTCCAAGAATGCTTGGGCGGTGGAGTGGCGTTGACCATTTTTTTGTGTCAGCTGATAAAAGCCAAAACCACGCTGGTGCAAGCCATTGAAATCATCGGTGCGGTCATAACCAGCCTGCTCGGCAGCCTGAATGAACACATCACTCAATGGGTTGGTGTATTTGTGGTCAGCCACCGACAACAAGCCGCCTTTTTGGTGGAATTCGTTTTCCAGGCGTTGGTTGTCTTCGCTTTTCTTGAAGTACGGCAGCACATCTTCACTGCCCCATCCAGGATTGCCTTGGGCTTCCCAATGGTCATAATCCTTGCGGTGACCGCGGCAATAACACATGGCATTGATGGACGATGAGCCGCCCAAAACTTTACCACGCGGCCAATACAGCTGGCGGTTATTCAAATGTGGCTCAGGCGCGGTGTCATAACACCAATTAATGGATTTGATGCCCACCAGTTTGGCCAATCCAGCAGGCATATGGATCAAAGGGTTCCAATCGGTACCACCGGCTTCGAGCAACAAAACCGAGTGTTTACCATCAGCAGATAAGCGGTTGGCCATGACACAGCCAGCCGAGCCAGCACCAACCACGATATAGTCAAATGTATTCAAATTATTATAGTGAGACTCACGCATCGGTCTCTTTGTGTTTCAAACGTTTGTTATTATAACTGATATGCAGGCTTTTTATTGTGTTAGGAGGGTAATTTACACACACAAATCGATATTTTTATAAAATCTTGTGGTTGTAGTTAGGCCTCCTTATTGGGTTTGTTATATACTAAATAATAACTGCAAATTTGGGGCACAAAATGATCAAACTAACCATCAACGGCAAACTGACTGAACTGAATGTCAGTGAAGAGATGCCATTATTATGGGCGCTGCGCGATGTGGCTAAATTAACCGGCAGCAAATACGGCTGCGGCAAAGGCATTTGCGGCGCCTGTACGGTGCACATTGATGGTCAGGCCATGCGCTCATGCATCACACCCATGTCATACGCCATGGACAAAAACATCACTACCATTGAAGGCTTATCAGAAAAAGGTGACCACCCGGTGCAGCAAGCTTGGTTGGACCACCATGTGGCTCAATGTGGTTACTGCCAAACCGGTCAAATCATGTCCGCATCGGCTTTATTGGCACGCAACAACAACCCCTCTGATGAAGACATTGATAACGCCATGGCTGGTAACATCTGTCGTTGTGGCACTTACCCCCGCATTCGCGCAGCGATTAAAGATGCTGCCAAAGCCAGCAACAAAGCCTCTGGAGAAAGCGCATGATTAAGAAACTCAGCCGCAGAAAATTCCTCCAGGGCACCGGTCTGGCCTCAGGTACATTGATGTTAGGCGTGCAGTTTTCACCCGCCCTGGCCAACCCAGCGTCGAAACTTGAATTCAAACCAGATGTGTTTGTCTCAATGGATGAAACCGGTCAAGTGACCATCATCTCGCACCGCAGCGAAATGGGACAAGGCATACGCAGTACCTTGCCTTTGTTGGTTGCCGATGAATTAGAAGCGGATTGGAACCGCGTCACAGTCAAACAAGCTCTGGGTGATGCCAAGTACGGCAGCCAAAACACCGACGGCTCGCGCAGTGTCAGAAAGAATTACCAAAAACTCAAAGAAGCCGGCGCCATCATGCGCACCATGCTGCAACAGGCAGCCGCGCAAGTGTGGTCTGTAGACCCTGCCCAAGTTCAAATCGAGAATCACCAAGCCACCTACCAAGACCAAAACCTGGACTTCAAGGATTTGGTTAAAATCGCCAGCAAGCTGGAAGTGCCAGCGCGCGATTCTTTGCGACTGAAAACCGAAGCCGAACAAAAATACGTCGGCAAACCGAACATGGCCAACATCGATGGCCAAGCAATTGTGACAGGAACGGCCGAATTTGGTTACGATGTTGACATCGAAGGCATGAAAGTGGCTGTGATTGCCAGACCACCCGTGGTTTTTGGCAAAGTCAAAAGCTACGATGCGGTTGAGGCGCTGAAAGTGCCCGGTGTTTTGAAAGTCATTGAACTGCCTACATTGAAACCACCTGCTGGTTTCAACATGCTGGGTGGTTTAGCGGTGATAGCTGAGCACACTTGGGCCGCAATTCAAGGCCGAGAAAAATTGAAAATTGAGTGGGACCATGGCAGCAATGCCAGCTACAGCACCGCAGATCATGAAGCGGTGTTCATCAAAGCCCTAGAGGATCCCAAAGAAGTGGTCAGGGCCCGCGGCGATGTGGCAGCAGCCAATCAAGCAGCGGCCAAAACGTTAACCGCAGAATACCATGTCGCTGGATTGGCCCATGCCACCATGGAGCCACCGGCTGCCACCGCCAGAGTCACAGGCTCAGGTGCGGATAAAATGGTTGAAGTTTGGGCCTGCACCCAGACCCCACAAGCCTCACAAGGCAATGTGGTTGGCACTTTGAGCATCCCGCAAGAAAATGCCGCCAACGTCAAAATCAATGTAACCCTTTTGGGTGGTGGTTTTGGCCGCAAATCCAAACCAGACTTCGTCGCTGAGGCGGCTTATTTGGCCAATGAAACCAACCTGCCGATCAAAGTGTTGTGGACCCGTGAGGATGAAATCAAACACGGTTATTACCATTCGCCCAGTTATCAAAAATTAACCGGTTCTTTGGACGAGAATAACCAAGTAACCAGTTGGTACCATGCGATGGTTAACCACCCCATCAGCTCAACCTTTAATCCAGCCGCAAAAACTGCAGGCAGCACTGATTTGGGTCAGGGTGACATGATGTTTGATGTGCCTAACATCAAAATTGCTTTGGGCGAAACCGATACCTTCATGCGCATCGGTTGGGTGCGATCAGTCACCAACATCAACAACGTCTTCGCCGCCGCTTCATTCGTTGATGAGTTGGCGCATGCCGCCGGTCAAGAACCCAAAGCCTTTTTACTCAATATGATAGGTGATGATCGAGTCGAAGATTTTGCCGCCGATGGCTTCAAATACGGCAACTACGGCGAATCAGCCGAACAATACCCCGCTGAAACCAGCCGCTTAAAAAATGTCATCGAACTGGCTGCGGAAAAATCGGGCTGGGGCGAAAAACTACCGGAAGGTAGTGGCATGGGCATCGCTGCATGGCGTTCTTTTCTGACCTACATCGCAGTGGTGGTGAAAGTGACCACTGATGGTAATCAGGTGAAAATAGAAGATGTGCACATGGCGGTTGATGCCGGCAAGATTCTTAACCCTGATCGGGTTAAATCACAAATGGAAGGCTCCGCCATCTTTGGCGCGTCCTTGGCTTTTTATGGTGAAATAACGGCCAAAGAAGGGATCATTGAACAAGGTAACTTTGATGATTATCAAATGAGTCGCATCAACCAAATCCCTGACATCCACACCCATATCGTCACAAGTGATGCCTTGCCGACCGGTGTAGGCGAACCAGGCCTGCCACCGTTTGCGCCGGCCTTGTGTAATGCCATTTTTGCTGCCAATGGAAAACGCCACAGAAGGCTACCAATGAAAGATTTGCGACTGGTCTAAATCGCTTATCTGTTCGGGCCTGAACTTCAATCACTCAGGCCCACACACACCGAAATGATGACATGAAACAATTGATTCACCGCATCTCCCAAACTTTTTGGCGGATTGAAAACAAGATCGCGTTTTACCCCAGTCTGATGGCCATCAGTGGCATATTATTCGCCTTGATGATGGTTTACCTGGAACAACTGGGTGTCTCTGTATACTTACAAAAAGCCGTGCCTTGGCTGGTCATCAATGATTTGGAGACCGCCAGAACACTGCTCAGTACGCTCATTGCTGGTCTGATTTCAATCTTGGTCTTCAGTTTTTCTATGGTGATGATCATCCTCAATCAAGCAGCCTCTAATTTTTCTCCTCGCCTACTGCCAGGACTGATTTCCAACAAAAAGCACCAAAGCATTCTGGGCATTCATCTGGCTGGGATTTTCTATTGCATCATCACTTTGATAACCATTGAGCCGACCCAATCTGGCTACCAATTACCCGGCTTTTCGGTGTTATTGGCGATCTTGTTTGTGACCGTTTCACTGGGCTCTTTTATTTATTTCATCCATTCAATATCACAATCCATTCAAGTTGATTACATCCTTAAAACCACTTTTAATAACGCCAAGAAAAGGATTGAGCATTTGATTCAATTGGAACAAGACAATGAAATAGCCGATGCCGGTTTGAGCCGGTTTGATAAAAGCAGTGACTGGCATGATTACTATGTGCCCCAATCGGGTTACATCCAGACCATCAACACCACCCGCTTACTTAAATTGGCGCAACAGCATGAAACCCACATCCAAGTGATCCCCACCAAAAACACTTTTTTATTGGCGGGCTTGCCCATCTTTAAATCAGAAACTGAATTGGATGAGGATGTGGCCAAGGAGTTTTTGAACCAATTCCTGATCGATAACAGCGAGTCTTTGAGTGAAAATTATTCGCTGGCTTTTCAATTGATCACAGAAATTGCCATCAAAGCCATGTCACCAGGCATCAACGATCCAGGCACGGCCTTGACCTGTATTGACTACCTGACTGAGTTACTGACTTTGCGGTTAAAGAAGTCTGACGAATTGTATTTGGTACAGGACCAGCAAGTGGTGATTGAGATCAACATCATTCATTTTGAAAAGCTGCTGTATGTGATTCTGGCGCCATTCAGGGCTTATTGTTCACATGACATCGTTATTGTCTCAAAATTACTGCGGATGTGTGAATACCTGCTGCTGCAAGATTGCATCAAAGACGACTACAAAAAAACCATCAAAAAACAAGCCAACGAAATCATCAAAGATGCCAGAGAAAAGCTACAAAATGCTTTGGATTTAGACGTACTTGACACCCGCCTCAGCCAATTCGAATGACATGAAACTGTTTAAATTGTTGCGCCTGGTACTGAGCATTTACTTACTGACTGGTCTGGGGTTGTATTTTTTGCAAAGATCGGTGATTTACCAACCCACAGCGCCAGTGAACCATCGCTATGAGACGCTGACATTGAAACTACCTGAGGCCTCAATTCAGAGCCTTGTTATCCACCCCAATCAAACCGATGTCATCATTTACTTCGGTGGTAATGCTGAACAAGTGGCCTACACTGCTGCCGACTTTGAGCAGGCTTTTCCCAATCACACCACTTACCTGCTGCAATACCGCGGGTATGGTGAATCCACTAGGCAAGCCAGTGAGTCTGTTTTGTACCAAGATGCCATCAATCTTTATGCGGCCATCATGAGAACCGAACCCAAGACAGTCACTGTGATTGGTCGTTCCTTAGGCTCTGGTGTGGCCACTTATTTGGCCAGTCAAAGACCCATTGATCAATTGGTATTAGTCACGCCATTTGACAGCATCGCTGCAGTGGTCCAAAACTTATTACCTGTGTTTCCGATTCAATGGCTGCTGCATGATCATTTCGATTCAATTTCACGCGCCGATCAAATCAAAGCCGAAACACTGATCATCACTGCCACCCAAGACCGTGTCATCCCGGCACAACACAGCACACGATTGATCAGAGCCTTGAATGCCGAAAACACCGCAGTGGTTAATATCGAAGCAGGACACAATGACTTAGACCTTGAGCCTGAATATTTAAACTCAATACAATCATTCATCAGTTGTTATCAAATTTGTTAATCTTTTGACCCATATCAAGTTTGCCTTGGCATGGTGAATCGGCGGGTTTGAAAAAATCCTCAACCATCCCCATCTCTTTGGCAACTGAAATATTTAATTGGAAATCATGAACTTTAATAAACTAACAACCAATTTCCAACAAGCCATAAACGAAGCCCAATCAATCGCGGTCGGTAAAGACCACAACATGATTGAATCGGCGCATGTATTAGCCGCTTTGTTGGACCAAGAACACTCATCCATCAAACATGTTTTGATGAAATCCGGGGTCAACGTCGGTCAACTGCGCAACAGTGTGCATGAGACCATCGAGTTGATGCCAGTGATTGCTAACAACACCGGTCAAGTGAACCTATCGAATAACTTGGTCAAAGTGCTTAATTTAGCCGATAAAATCGCTCAGAAACGCGACGACCAATACATCGCCAGCGAACTGTTCGCTTTGGCTTTGATGGACTCCAGCGACACCACCGCACAACTGCTGAAGAAAGCTGGGGCGCGCCGTGACTCACTGGAAAAGGCCATTGATGAAGTCCGTGGTGATTCAACTGTTGATGATGCTGGTGCAGAAGAAAACCGTCAGGCTCTGGAAAAGTACACGGTAGATTTAACTGCGCGCGCGGCCCAATCGAAAATGGACCCCATCATCGGTCGTGATGCAGAAATCAGGCGCACCATTCAAATCCTGCAACGCCGTACCAAAAACAACCCAGTCATCATTGGTGAACCCGGTGTCGGTAAAACTGCGATTGTTGAAGGTCTGGCCCAACGCATTGTCAATAATGAAGTACCCGAGGGTGTCAAAGGCAAGAAATTATTATCGCTGGATTTAGGCGCGCTGATTGCAGGAGCGAAATACCGCGGCGAATTTGAAGAACGCTTGAAATCCCTGTTGAATGATTTGAGTAAACAAGAAGGCCAAGTAATTTTATTCATTGATGAGTTACACACCATGGTTGGGGCTGGCGCTGCAGAGGGTGCCATGGACGCGGGTAACATGTTGAAACCGGCGCTGGCACGCGGCGAGTTACATTGTATTGGCGCCACCACTTTAGATGAATACCGTTCACACATCGAGAAGGACAAAGCGCTTGAACGCCGGTTCCAAAAAGTTTTGGTGGATGAACCTTCAGTGGAGGACACCATTGCCATCCTGCGTGGCTTGAATGAACGCTATGAAGTGCATCATGCGGTTGAAATTACTGACCCAGCAATCATCGCAGCAGCCACTCTCTCTCACCGCTACATCACCGATCGTAATTTACCCGATAAAGCGATTGATTTGATGGATGAGGCGGCCTCTCGCATTCGCATGGAGATTGACTCTAAACCTGACAAGTTGGATAAACTGGATCGCAAGTTGATTCAATTAAAAATGGAACGTGAAAGTCTGTTGCGGGAAAAAGACAAAGCCTCAAAAAAACGCCAAGCGGAGTTGGAAGAAAGCATCAAGACCATGGAACGTGAGTATTCTGATCTGGAAGAAATTTGGAACAGCGAAAAAGCCGCGGTACAAGGCACCACACATTTGAAAGAAGAGCTTGAGGAAGCCAAGGCGGCTTTCGAAGTGGCGCAAAGACAAGGTGATTTGGCCAAAATGTCTGAATTGCAGTACGGCAAAATACCCGAACTGGAAAAACAGATATCCCAAGCCACTGAAGTAGACATGAGTCAGTTCAAGTTATTGCGCAACAAAGTCACTGAAGCTGAGATTGCTGAGATTGTTTCGATGTGGACCGGCATTCCAGTAACCAAGATGATGGCAGGTGAAAAAGAAAAACTGCTACAGATGGAAGCCGCCATTCACAAACGCCTGATCGGCCAAGAAGAGGCTGTGACTTCAGTGGCTGATGCCATTCGTCGCTCACGCTCCGGTTTGGCCGATCCCAACCGCCCAATTGGTTCATTCATGTTCCTCGGCCCCACCGGTGTCGGTAAAACCGAGCTGTGTAAAGCGTTGGCTGAATTCATGTTTGATACCGAAGATTCGATCATTCGATTGGACATGTCTGAGTTCATGGAAAAACATTCGGTGGCACGTTTGATTGGCGCGCCTCCGGGTTATGTTGGCTACGATCAAGGCGGCTACTTGACCGAGGCAGTCAGACGCAAACCCTATTCTTTGATTTTGTTGGATGAGGTTGAAAAAGCCCACCCCGATGTCTTCAATGTGCTGTTACAGGTATTGGATGATGGTCGTTTGACTGATGGCCAAGGCCGCACCGTTGACTTTAAAAATACCGTCATCATCATGACCTCGAACTTAGGCTCTGACATCATTCAAGAAAAGATCAATGAACCCTATAAAGAGATCAAAGATTCAGTGATGACTGTGGTCGGCGGCCACTTCAGACCTGAATTCATCAACCGTGTGGATGACATCGTGGTGTTCCACCCTTTGAAACAAGAACACATACGCTTGATTGCCAAGATCCAAATCAAGAAAGTGCAGAAACGTTTGGCCACTCGTGATTTGGGCTTGAACATCAGTCAAGACGCCTTAGATTTCTTGGGCAGTGTCGGTTTTGATCCTGTATATGGCGCAAGGCCATTGAAACGCGCGATTCAAGATGAGCTGGAGAATCCGTTGGCATCCAAATTACTGGCTGGAACATTTCCACCTGGCAGCGTGATTGAAGTGAATTTAGTTGATGATCAACTTGAATTTACTGCCAGCCAGCCCCACTAACAGTTGCAGTTTAAAGTGACAACAAAGGGTGTTGAGTTGACACCCTTTTTCGTTGAATCAGAATCAAGAGGAAAACCATGCCAATTTACGAATACCAATGCCAAGACTGTGGCCATGAAATGGAAAAACTACAACGCATGTCTGATGACCCGCTGAAAGATTGTCCGGCTTGTGATCACCCTGCGCTCAGCAAAAAAATCTCCGCCGCTGGCTTCAGACTCAAGGGCACAGGTTGGTATGAAACCGATTTCAAAACCAAAAAGCCCCAAAAGGACAACCAAGGGACATCAAAAAAACCCGAATCACCCAAAAGCAAATCCTGATTAATGAGGCCAAGGATGGCCAATCAAAAACACACAACTTTCAATCTACGAAAAGTACTTGTAGGAAATTTCTTACAAGCGCTTCAGAATCTATGGACTGCCAAAACCCATTCAAAGCGACATAATTGACGCATGGATTGAGTTTTTGGACAGACTCAGGTCAGTAGGCCCAAAAGGAGCTAATGGATGAATCAGGAACTGATTCAATGGTTGTTTACAGGGAGAAACAATCAGGTACAGGAGTACCATACTCGGGAATAAGGAATAGAAGGTTCTGTGTTTGGGGCCTTCGTAAATTAACCGCCAACTTGTTGAGTTGGCGGTTTTTTTTGTCCTATTTTAATCTGAGTTTTGCCTGTGTTTTATCAATCGAGCTTTTGGTTTTTGGTTTAGAATACACCCATGCGAGCATTTTTATTCCAATTCATCATTTGGTTCAGCAGTAAGCTCTCCTTGAAAACAGCCCATAAATGGGCCGCATTCATGAGCCGCTTGGTCTGGCGCTGGTCGGAAAAGCAGCGGCGCATCACCACCACCAACATCAAGTGCTGTTACCCTAAACTGAGTGAAGAAGAACAGCAACAACTGGCCCAAGCGGGGTTGACAGAAACCATCAAGTCGATGTTGGAATTGGGTGTGATTTGGCGAAAATACGCCGGCCGAATAGATGATTTAATCGTTGATTTTCATGGTTTGGAGGTGCTTGAACAGGCCTTAGCACAACAGCAAGGGTTGTTGTTGGCTGTACCGCACTTTGGTAACTGGGAAGTATTGAACCTGTGGCTATCTCGCTACGATGGCTTCTCGTTCCTTTATAAGCCACCTGATGATAAAAAAATTGAACAACAGCTATTAAAAAACCGCGGCCAAGGCGGTGCCAACCAAATCACAGCCAACGCCAAAGGCGTTAGACAGGTGTTTAAAGTATTGAAACAAAACCACATCCTGGCCATCCTGCCTGACCAACAACCCAAAAACGGTCAAGGTGTGTTCTCACCTTTCATGGGGCAGTCGGCCTATACCATGACCCTGTTCTCAAAGATTGCGATGAAAACCAAAACACCAGTCATTTTTGCTGTGGCCGAACGTTTGGCCGATGGAAAAGGGTTTGATTTACATTTCAAAGTCGCCTCACCAGAGATTTATGGTGAATTAGAAGCCTCAGTTAACAGCATGAACCAATCCATCGCTGAGATGGTTCGAATCAACCCCAGCCAATACCAATGGACCTACCGCCGCTTCAGTATTCAGGCAGATGACTCCAGGCCCTATCGAGCCGAAGATTGATAAGAACTCAACATAAAAAAAGCAGCCAGTCCATGCGGATTGGCTGCTCAACGCATCACTAATTATCTGGCAACTAAAAGAGCTTACTCTTGTTCTGGTACCAAAATAATTTGTAACGGCAAGTTTGATTTATCCCAATCCACATTTTCAGCATCAACATTGTATTTAACCAATGTGCCATCGCGCTGACCATTCAAAGTCATTTGAATTTCACCAACCACTTGTGGACTGGTACCTGTTTTTGGACAAGATGGACAGAAGGTATTGTTGTAGAACACATTGAATGCCGAATCATCATTGGGACCGTTACCGATGGTCCAGTACGGATTGCCGTTATTGTCATAGATAAAGGAAATGGCAACGCGGGCATTACCTAAGGTACCAATGGAATGTCCCCAACCGTTTTCACTGGGGGTGAAATACGGTCCGGTGTGCATTCTGGGTGTTTCATTCGGTCCATATTGGAAAAAGAACTGTTTTTCAGCACTGAGTTTTCCATCAATTTCACGCACCATGATGGCTGTGGAGTCATCAATGAATGTGGTGTTTGACCAACCAACCGTCGATAGATTTGCCGCACCCACACCAAAGCCCCCAGGGTAATTGGTGGTGGTGATGTTGTTGTAATACTGGTTGTGTTCTGAATCATTGTCATTGGCTAAATACCAAATAGGTTCACCGTCAGCTTGTCCAGTATAGAAAAAATAAGCCAGGCTGTTGCGGGCAATGGTATACAAATCAAAGCCATTGCCATCGCGGTCTGGATTCCACCACAAACCTTGACGCGGGGTGATGGTGTTGGTCTCATTACTTATAGGTTGGGCGGCGCCTACACCACAACTGGTCACCACATCACAACTGCCACCATCACCGATACTGCGGCTGATGATGTTATTGGCTCCCGGGTTAAAACCTTGGTCAAAGACGCTGGCTTCGTGGTTAATCGCAAAGCTGGCACCACAACTGGCATCCTCACCAATGGCGAAAGTCAGGGTGGCATTGGCCGTTTGCGACGGCGCCACATTACCTAGGTCTAACAAGGGCGTTTCTAACACAACAAAATCGGCACTGGCAGACTCAGGCTGGGCATTTTTATTGAACACACAAACGGCCTCGTTGGTGTTGATGCTGCCGGCGGTGTTACAAGCATAAGAAAAGCCATCTGTACCAGATGCATTTTGCATGCCGGTGGTTGAACGACCGGCATCTAAATCACTGCCTCCGTATTGATACACCCATTGCGAGGTAGCAGGATAAAGAATCGCTTGAACATCAACATCCTCAACAGTTGAATCTGTACTGCTGTAATAATCAGCACCTTTCCACAGAAACACTTCACAAGCCAAATCCACACCAGTCTCAGCAGCCCTTGGGCATGATGCGAATGATTGGTGGTAAAACGCTGAGCCTAACAAGTCAGTGTGCATGGGCGCAATGCGCGCACCTGCGGTGTCTCTATCGGGCGCATCCGGTAATGGGCAGTCATTACTGAAATCGTCACCAATGGCATCTGCACTGGTGCTGAAATAACCGTTGGTCGAAGCACGCAGTTGGGTGATGTTTTGACCATAGTGGTCAAAACCGGTATCCAACTGAATCAAGGCAGAACCCTCATCATCTGCCCCGAAACCCTGAAACCCTGCTGAGTCCCAAGTTTTCAACGTGCCGGTGTTTTCTATGTCAATAAACAAACGCTCACAACTGGCCGCCTGGTTGCCATAATCATCACCGATGTCACTGTCGAAACTGTTGCGGTTTTTACCCAGTGCCAAATAGGCTTTGTTGGCAGTGAAGGCACCGCTGTTGGTGGCACTCAGGGCCACCGACCAACGCTCGCCTGGATCAATCACGCCATCGTTGTTACCGCAGGCTTGAAACAGCTGGTCATTCAGTACGCCTGTATTATTGATTTGGACATCGGGGCTGGCCACCACCACGGCTTTCGATGCTGATCCCACACAGCCAGCCGAGTCGGTAACGTTCAAAACAATGTTTCCAACGTATTCTTGGTTGTAGCGGGCTTGGATGTCATCATCACGGCCATCAATGCCCTCATCTGCATTGATTTCCCAAGCATATTCATAGCCACCGGCACCGCCACTGACCAAGGCACTGAAAGTCAACAAATCACCCACTTGGTTAGAAGAATCATTGACGATATCTACTGCGGGGGCCTCGCAGCCACCGGTGCCTTGTAAAGTTTCTTGGCCAGTGTTGATGGGATCCAGCCATTCTTTCAATCTGGATTGCGGGTTATTCCCTAAATCCCATGAGGTGAAAAAGCGACCATAACCATCAGTAACAGTATCGGTGCAAACTTGAGCCAAAGTTCCAAAGTGCAGCTGTCCAACCAACAGGCCTTCATTGGTCCACAATCCGCCACCTGAAGACCCTTGTTCAGTCAAACCCTCATCCCACTCAAATACTTGTAGGTGCGTGTTACTGACACCTGGTGTGGGAGAAATTAAACTCAGTGGTGAGTTTTCAAAAGCGATTCTTTTGGCGTGACCTCTGGGGTGATGAATTGAGAAAGCACTGTCTGGAACTGAGGCACGCCTGTCCCAACCGGTCAACTCTGTACCGAAACTTGAATCAGGAGACTGGTTCAATCTGACCAAAACAAAATCACTGGCAGCATTATTGGCAATGTATGTGGCGCCTGATTGGGTGTCATTGAACCCAGCTGTGGATATTGTTACACCACTTTGTCCCGAACCAGGTGTTCTGCAGGTTCGAGATTGGTAGTTCCACCAAAAATTCATCGAGGCTGCAATGGCTTCTTTTTGATTGGTATTCGAGGCGTCCTCGAACCCACAATGATTACCTGATAAAAAATAAGGTGTGCCATCATTAGCCGTGTTATTGATTAATTGACCTGAACAAAAGAAGGTACGGTTATTTGATGTGAAAGTATACCTGGCCACAGAATTAATTTGATTTTCCCATGGGTCGCCGGCTTCACAATTGACATCGATATTGCATGCCAAGCTTTTTTCTGTTGTGGGCTGCTCCCAAAAACGAAAGTAACCGCGAGGAATGTCATACAAGTCAAAATTTAAATACTTTTTGAATTGTTCTGCCACAGTGATAGTAATCTCTGCACCGCTTCCAGGTATTGTTCCCGGCCAAAAATAGCCATGCTTTTGGTTCACAGAACCATCGTATGGACCTTTCATCACTTGTTTATCCGCACTGACAATCACCAATTCAGCAGAGGGTGGCAAATAGAAATTTTTGAAGCCAAAATCTAAACTGGTGGCATTTTCAGCACTCACCGACAATCTCCATTGCCATTCATTGGATGCTGTTTTCACCCAAGTGCCTTGTTTGATTTCACCCTGTTGCATTTTCAGATCATCAATTTGAGTACTGATGCCATAGGGAACTGGCCCTTTGGCTGATACTTCGGCAGCCTTCTCAGCCACCACATCAATGGCAGGTAACTGGTAAGTAGCGCCTTTTTGGGCATGCGCTTGGCTGCCAATCAGTGCGGTTAGGATAATAAGAATGGTCAGATGTTTCATGTGTTCACCTATGATTTGGTTTCTTTCAGCACCAGCGGCTTGTGACCGCCCTGCTCTAATTGTCTTTTTTGTTTATCGGCCTCGCGGCTGGAATCGAACGGTCCCACTCGAACCCGGTGGTATTGGGTGCCGTTGACATCGATGGCTTGGATGTATGCAATTTGACCTGAAAATGCAATGCGTGCTTTGAGTTCTTCAGCGTCTGATAACTGTTTGAATGAGCCCACTTGCAGGATGTAGCTGTATTCTTTGCTGTTTCTGGCTGCTTCTTGTGCCAATTCTTCTTTTGGAATCACCACTTCCATTTCAGGTAACACCGAGTAAAAATCATAATCAGGTTTGCGTTTACTTAAATTTTCACTGACATCTTCAACCGGCTGGACCACCTCTTCAGTCACTCCGGGTACCGGTGTTTGGGTGTTTTGGATGGGTTCAGGCACCCAGCCTTTGACGTAAATAAAAACCGCCAACAACAACCCCGATAAAACCCCACTCATCAGAATAATCCAACCGGGTATGGGCCTTTTGTGTCCGGCTTTGCGGGTGGTTTTGCGTTTGGTGGTTTTACGCACTGCTTTTTTCTTGGTCATAATTCTGGCTTATCCTCCGCGCGCATTTCTTGTGGCGCCGACGAACCCAGCAGGGCCAAGCCATCAGCCAACACATAACGCGTCGCTAAACATAAGTTTAACCGCGCATTGCGTAAATTTTCGTTATCAATCTGCACCTGATGGGCGTTGTAATAGCTGTGGAACAGCTGTGCCAACTCACGCAAGTAGTTGGCGATGCTGTGTACAGAGAAATTTACCGCAGCTTTCTCTACCACTTCAGGGTATTGCGACAGGGCTTTGATCAAATCATGCTCCTGCTCTTCCACCAACAACTCCAATGAGACATGACCAATTTCGATGTTGTGAGTCATGTTCTGTTCTTCCAACTTGCGGATGATGCTACAAATGCGCGCATGGGCATACTGGATGTAATAAACCGGGTTGTCATTGGATTGAGACTTGGCTAGGTCCATATCAAAATCCAAATGCTGCTCGTGCGAGCGCATCACATAAAAGAAACGCGCCGCATCACAACCCACTTCATCCACCAACTCACGCAAAGTCACAAACTCTCCCGAACGGGTCGACATTTTTAGCTTTTCACCACCCTTAAACAAGTGCGCAAACTGCACCAACAGGATTTCAATTTTATCGGCATCAAAACCCAATGCCTTGGTCGCCGCTTTTAAACGCGGGATGTAGCCGTGATGATCGGCGCCAAAAACATAAACCGATTTTTCAAAACCGCGCTCAAATTTATTCAACAGGTAGGCCACATCGGAGGCGAAATAGGTTTTCAGGCCATTTTCTCGCATCACCACGCGGTCTTTTTCATCACCAAAATGGGTGGCGTTGAACCACAGGGCGCCGTCCTTTTTGTACAAGTGACCACCTTTTTCCAGTATGGCTAAGGCCCGTTCGATGGTGTCACCTTCATGCAACGATTTTTCCGAAAACCATTCGTCATAAAACACCGCAAATTCTTCTAAATCATCTTCGATACCTGTAAGAATGGTTTTCAAAGCAATCTTGAAAATTTTGGCGTAGCCTTTACCCAGAATGTCTTTGGCATTGAGCACCAAATCATCCACATGCAGTTCCTTGTCACCGCCTTCAGTTTCATCTGGACTGACTTGGGCAAAGACTTCGACCTGACCATGGCGAAAATCATCACCGAATTTTTGTCGCACTTTGCGCGCAATATCTACGATGTATTCGCCTTTGTAGCCGTTCACCGGGAAGGTGATTTGTTCGCCACAAAGTTCCAAATAACGCAACCAAACTGACATCGCCAAAATGTCCATCTGGCGACCGTGGTCGTTGACGTAGTATTCGGCATGCACATCGTAACCGACCTTTTTCAAAACATTACACAAACTGGAACCAAAAGCAGCACCGCGCCCATGCCCAACGTGCAATGGGCCCGTGGGGTTGGCAGAAACAAATTCAACCGTGATTTTATGCTCCGCACCCAGTTCCTGGTTACCAAAATCATGTTTTTGTTTAAGGATTTTTTTGATCACTTGCAAACGACAGGCATCGGTCAAATAAAAATTAATGAAGCCTGGACCGGCTATCTCAACTTTACTGACGTGGCTGGTATCGGTTAATTCTGCGATGATTTTCTCGGCAATTGCTCGCGGGTTCATTTTCAGCGGCTTGGCCAACATCATCGCCACGTTAGATGCATAATCGCCGTGGTCTTTGCTGCGGGTTCTTTCTATGTTGATTGTTGGGGTTTGGTCTAAATTGAATTCGCCTTTGGCTTGTAAATGTTCCAAAGCATTTTCGATCAATTCCTGAATGTGTCCAATCATCAATGATTCCAGTCAAAATAAACCGTCGATTTTATCAAATTGCTGGTGAGTAAACCAATCAAATAAAGCCCGTTTCTCGCTTGTTCGTCATTTCTTAGAAAAAATCGAAACAATACACTTTGATTTATATCAAACTTCAGCCACAAAAATGCTTGGGCGCTTGCTTATCCTGTAACAATGCTCAATAATGAGAACCATTATCGTTTAGATTTAAGCCAGCCATGACAGCAACACCAGAAATTTCATTACAATTATCACAAGCCAAAACCGGCAAAACCTATCAAATTTGTGACAACACATGTTCAGACACATTGCGTCAAAAATTAGCCCTTATGGGTTTGGGGCTGGGCATGGTGATTGAGCTGGTTGCGCTGTACAAGCATGGTGCAGTAATTAAAACATCATTTGGACACATTGCCATGGGTGCAGATTTAATTAACACCATTTCAGTTTCAATTAATTAACTTGTCGGCACAGTGATCAATCACACCAGAGTAGCCCTGATTGGCAATCCCAACAGCGGCAAAACCACCTTATTCAACGCACTGGCCGGACAAAACAAAAAAACCGGCAACTGGGCAGGCGTTACTGTCAGTGAATCCAAAGCCAAATTATTGCACAAGCACACCGAATTCATGCTGGTGGATTTGCCGGGCATCTACGGTTTGTCATTGACCGATCTGTCACAAGACGAGCTGGTGGCCAAGCAAGCCATCAAGAACAATGACATTGATGTTTTTGTCAATGTATTGAATGCCAACAACCTAGAACGTGGATTATTCTTAACCACTGAAGTATTGGAACTCAATGTACCCACCATTTTGGTGCTGAACATGGATGACGAGCGGGCTGCCAGCGGCAAAGCGCTTGATGTCGAAAAACTGAAGTCACTGACTGGCTGTGCAGTGATTAGCACCACAGCCATCCACCAACAAGGCCTGACAGAACTGATTGATGCCATTGTAGCGGCCTTGGCAGACTCATCTGCAGCTGAACGCCAACACACTGACTTGTCCCATGCAAACCCCAGTGATGAAGCCAACAAACAAGCCATCAAGTCAACAGACGGTGTCAGCAGTGAAAACAAGGCCATTTTTGATGCCCGTTTCAAGCTAGCCATGGACATGGCCAATGCCGTTACCACACACACACCAATGCCAACGGTCGATCGGAACAAAACAAGTTTCAGTCGAGTAGATCGATGGCTCACCAGCCCATTAACCGGCAGCCTGTCTTTCTTGTTCGTCATGTACTTGATGTTCTTTTTTGCCACCAATGTGGCCAGTGTATTTGTCGACTTTTTTGACATCGCCACCGGCGCCCTGTTCATTGATGGCACCAGCCAGTTGCTGGCCACAATCCAAGCGCCTGCTTGGCTAACAGTGGTCATGGCCGATGGCATCGGCGCAGGCATTCAAACCGTGGCCACCTTTATACCGGTCATTGGCTTTTTGTTTTTATTTTTAACCTTGTTAGAAGAGTCTGGCTACATGGTCAGGGCGGCTTTCGTGATGAACAATTGGCTACAGAAAATTGGTCTTTCAGGTAAAGCCTTTGTGCCCTTGATAGTCAGTTTTGGCTGCAACGTTCCCGCTGTGATGGCCACCCGTCAGTTGGCTAAGAAAGACGAGCGCATCATCACCACCATGATGGCCCCTTTCATGTCATGTGGCGCTCGCTTGTCAGTTTATGCTTTGTTTGTGGCCGCATTTTTCACTGAAAACGCCGCTTTGATTGTGCTGTCATTGTATTTAACCGGCATCTTGGTGGCTGTGGCCACTGGTTTGTTGTTACGCAAAACCATCTTGCCTGGCAAGCCTGACCCATTTTTGATTGAATTACCCCAATGGCGCTTTCCGGGCCTGCGTTACATCCTCAAATCAACCTGGTATAAGTTGCGTGGCTTTATGATCGATGCCGGCAAAATCATTATTATCATAGTCTTGATCCTACAAATCATCTCATCTGTTGGCCGTGATTTTACCTGGGGCAACACCGATGTGGATGAGTCACTGTTGGCAGCTGGTTCGCAACTGGCCGCACCGGTATTTGCTCCGATGGGCATTGAACAAGAAAACTGGCCTGCTGTGGTTGGTTTGTTTACTGGGTTGTTGGCCAAAGAGGTGATGGTGGGCTCATTGGATGCCATTTACTCCAAGTCCTTGGTTGAGGACGATGCCACCATGGGTGAACAACTGATCGCTGCATTACAGTCAATTCCAGACAATGCCGCCGGTTTGGCCGATGCCTTAACTGACCCGTTGGGGCTGTCTTTGGCTGCTGTTGATGAAGTGGAAAACATGGCAGAGAACCAAGGCGTCTCGGCGCAGCTGTTTGGTCTCTTGCAAGAGAAATTTGTTAATGCTTTTGCTGCTTATGCTTACTTGTTATTTGTGCTGTTGTATTTTCCTTGTGTCACCGTGATTGCTACCATAGCCAAGGAGTCCGGCAAACAATGGGCGTTGTTCTCAGCCACTTACTCAACTGGCATCGCTTACCTCATAGCCAGTTGTTTTTATCAAATTGTTAGCTTCAACAAACAGCCGGTTTTTGCTTTAATTTGGCTGCTCTCATGTGCTGTGATTCTTTGGCTTTTTTACCAGGCCCTCAAGCGCCATGCCAGTAAAACACAAAACCTCACCATCCCACTGAACATTCAATAAACCAGCCTCTGGGCTCAGAACATGAAGTCAGCGGTTTTCCATCCAACCCGATGAATAAACCATGTTAAAATTGATGCCATGCAAATCAAAAAATTACCCAATCAACTGATTGATCAAATCGCCGCTGGCGAAGTGGTCGAGCGACCGGCCTCGGTGGTCAAGGAATTGGTCGAAAATGCCCTAGATGCCGGCGCCACTGTGATTGATATCGACGTACAGACTGGCGGCAAGAAACGCATCAAAATCACCGACAATGGCAGCGGCATCAACCACGATGACATGGCCATGGCCTTACAACGCCATGCCACCAGTAAGATTCATTCGTTGGATGATTTGGAGTCATTGTTGTCTATGGGTTTTCGTGGCGAAGCGCTACCGAGTATTGCCTCAGTCAGTCGTTTTGAGATGATTTCACGCCATATGGATGCTGATATGGCCTACCAAGTCAACGCCCACGGCGGTGAAATTGAAGGCCCAATGCCAGCAGCTCATCCAGTGGGTACCACCATCATTGTCTCAGATTTGTTCTTTAACACGCCAGCCAGAAGACGATTTTTAAAAACCGACCGAACCGAATACCTGCGCATCGATGATTTGATCAAGCGGGTGTCTTTGTCGCGTTTTGATGTCACTTTTCGACTCAGCCACAACGGTAAAATGATCCGCAATGCGCAAGGTGGTGATGCTGAAATACTGCGCCATCAACGCATCAATCAACTGTGCGGCAAAGACTTCATTGAAAATGCCATTTTCATCGAACAACAGCGCGGCAACTTAAAGATGTCAGGCTGGGTAGCCAAACCATCATGGAACCGAGCCCAACCCGACCGTCAATTTTTCTACATCAACAGCCGCATGATCAAAGACAAACTGGTGGGCCATGCCATCAGACAGGCCTACCAAGATGTGTTGTTTCATGGTCGTTTTCCGGCCTTTGTGCTCTACTTGGACATTGATCCCGAACTGGTCGATGTCAATGTACACCCGACCAAACACGAGGTGCGTTTTCGTGACTCAAAATTGGTGCATGACTTTATTTTTGGTTCCATTCACCAATCCTTGGCACAAACCCGAGTGGGTGAAATGTCAGCGACGGTCAATGAACCGCTGCCCGATTATTCACAAATGCAACACCGAATGAATTTGGGTGGTGCAGGAGCCAGCCAACCCAGTAACCAATCCACACAGCCATTCAATCAATCATGGCCAAGTAACATGTCCAGTGGCGCTGCTGGCGGAGCTGGATTTGATTACCTGAATCAAGCAGCCAGTGCCAGCGATCAGCTCTCAGCCTACCCGAGCAACAACCTGCCCGAACATACCGAAGGCGGTCAAGACATTCCGCCATTGGGTTATGCCAAAGCCCAAATACACGGGGTGTTTATCGTTGCTGAAAACCAGCATGGCTTGATCATTGTAGACATGCATGCCGCACACGAACGCATCACTTATGAGCGCATGAAAGAAAAGTTTGCTCAGGATGCTTTGAAGAACCAGAAATTATTGGTGCCGATTCAAATCAATGTCTCGGCCCGTGAGGTCGGTGCGGTTGAAGCACAACAACAATGGTTCGAACAACTGGGGTTTGAGCTCAGCATAACGGGCGAAGAATCACTGGTCATCAGAAAAATACCCGCGATGTTGGCTGGTGCCGATGTTGAAAACTTGATCAAAGACGTCTTATCAGAAATCGTTGCCTTGGGGTCTTCACAAAAAATAGAAGCACAAATCAACGAGATCATGTCGACCATGGCCTGTCATGGCTCGGTGCGCGCTAACCGCCAATTATCGATCATGGAGATGAATGCTTTGCTGCGAGACATGGAAAGCACCCTGCGCTCTGACCAGTGTAATCACGGTCGTCCCACTTGGACCCAATTAGACATGAAACAATTGGATAAATTGTTCTTAAGAGGACAATGAGCTTTATAATATGATTAAAGAACAAATGAATACCTACTTCAGTAGAATTGATAAATATGCAAGCATCATTCGTACAGTACTGATTTTTGTGTTTCTGATTGGAATAGTAGCGTTGTCGGAAAAACTAATCAATGTAAGTATCATTGAGCTCTTTCTAAGTGTTTTAGTCATACATTTGATGATTACAGTTAGGGTCCACTCTTTAAAGCAAAACGCCATGATTCGCTGGATCAATACAAACTCAGAATAAGATGAGGTTGCCTAAAGCCATCTTCCTAATGGGTCCAACAGCAGCAGGTAAAACTGATGCAGCCATTTTATTGCATGACCAATACCAAGCCGACATCATCTCGGTGGATTCTGCTTTGGTCTACAAGGGCATGGACATTGGCAGCGCCAAGCCGGATGCAGCCACCCTAGAAAAAGCCCCTCATGCCTTGGTCGATGTGTGTGAAACCTGGCAGCCTTATTCGGCATCGAATTTTTGTAGCGATGCCAAAGCCCTGATGCAACAAAGTATCGATAACGGCCGCCTACCATTGCTGGCTGGTGGCACCATGCTGTATTACAACGCCCTGCAAAACGGTTTGTCCCAGTTACCTCAAGCTGATCCAGAAGTGCGTGAAAAAATACAAAAAATGGCCAACGAACTGGGGTGGGAGCATGTGCATGGCTTGCTGGCAGAAGTTGACCCAGACAGCGCTGCCAGGATCCATCCAAATGATCCCCAACGCATCAACCGCGCCTACGAGGTTTACCTGTTGACCGGCCAAAGCATGACAACTTTGTATGCACAGGATGCGGGTCAAAAGCTGGATTATGATGTTTTGAAAATCATCATTTCACCCGCTGATCGCAGCGTGCTGCATGAGCGCATCGCCATGCGTTTTGAACAAATGCTGGCAATGGGCTTTTTGGATGAAATGAAAACTCTGATGGCAGAGCCTAGAAACCATGATGAGCTGCCATCGATGCGTTCGGTGGGCTACCGCCAAGCCTGGGAACACCTGGAGGGCAAGACCACCATGGATGAATTCATATTCAAAGGCATCGCCGCCACCCGCCAACTGGCCAAACGCCAACTGACCTGGCTGCGCAAGGAACCTGATGCCATTTGGCTGGATCCGATGCAAACAGGCTACCTAAACAAACTCCAAGAATTGGTTGATGCGTTAAAAAACCAATGAATTAATCAAAAAGCACCCTCATCTCAGCTGGCGAAGTGAAGTCGAAGCCTGATTAAAATGCACTTTTGCTCCGCGCAATGAACGGCCTCAAAAACTTTCTCAATAAAGTAGGGTGGGCTCTGCCCACCAATCAATAACAGCCCAAGACGATAATTAGCTTGCTGGTTTGCCCATAAAACCCATAGTTAATCTGTCTTAACTGTTGTTAAGTCAAAAAACGAATACCGCCCTTTTTGGTGGGCAGAGCCCACCCTACTTGGCTAAGGTCAGACAACTAAGGATCAAAGCCTCAGAAAATGGAAAAGACCCTAACAAGTGGTTTGGGCACGTTGAATTAATTGCCGCTGAAGTTATTGGAAGAGAAACCGTACAATATGTTTCTAATATATATAAATATTATATGGCTTATACTCATTCGATAGATCTTTTGGAGAAAATGCTTAAATTTCACTGATCAATGTTTCTAGGATGACCGCACACTGTTGCTGTTGTTGCTTTGATGATTGACTTTTTGATTCTGCTAATATTGATTTTGCTTCTTGCTCCATTTTCTTCTTCAGCGCTTTGCCCTTTAATGAAAGTTGTTTAGCGGTCACTTTCTCACCCCGTTTGACGATTTTTTTATTAGAGTCTTGCCATCGCGCCAAAGCAATAGAGAACACCCCTTCAAGTTGAGGCCATACCTCAGAACAATGTGTCACTAAAGCAGGCTGAGCCATTGACTGAAAATAAATAGTAGCTGCAGAACTGTCCTTTTCACTCATTGCACCGGCTGGCAAAACAACAATCATTAAACAACTCAATACCACCATGAGTTGATTCACAACCATTCTTTTCAGCGTCCTATCAGATGATTTCATAAGTTTTCTCCATTGTTTAAAAAATATTTCAAAATGATTAAAACATAGCATGAAAATTAGTTGGATAACAATGCCATTTATACTGTTTTTTTGTGAAACAGTAGCAAAATACTGCGACTGTCTCCTATATAATAAATCCGCACCAGATTGTGCACATCATCAAGACACCATAAATACAATGATAAAAAAGTGCGGATGATGACACCAGGAAGTGATGAATGAGATGAGTTCTTAGAATTGTCATGCTTGCTTCATCATCGGGTCACAAAACCCTGATAAGTTGCGTATCGACCATTTCTTTTTACTTGATCGAAACATAACTAAAAATCGGGAGTAATACATGTTCAAACACCATGTCTCAGTGGGCGCACTGCTTTGTGCCTGCCTGTTTTTCAATCACAACCAAGTCGCAGCACAAGCTGACCCTAATTATTACAACAGCGTAGATGAATCATCACCCAGTGCCCTGCGAAATTCATTGCATGCCATCATTGATGACCACACGCGATTTCCATACACTTCATCAGCCACCGACACCTGGGATGTGTTGGAACTGGCAGGTGAAGACGTTGATAACACCAATCAAGTCATCACCATTTATAAAAACTCAGCCAACAACAAAGTCGGCGGTGGCAATAATAACTACAACCGCGAACATTCTTGGCCCAAATCATATGGTTTTCCGAATGATGGCAGCAGCAACTACCCTTACACCGACATGCACCATTTGTTCATTGCTGACAGTTCCTACAACTCATCACGCAGCAACAAACCCTATGATATCTGTAGCAGTGGTTGCAGTGAGCGACCGACTGAAGTTAATAACAACCGCGGTGGCAGTGGCCAATCAAACTTCACCAAAACCGGCATCTGGGATGTGTGGACCGGACGTCAAGGCGACATTGCTCGTGCCATGTTTTATATGGATGTGCGTTATGAAGGTGGCACCCATGGCGTCACCGGCAGCAGTGAACCTGACTTGCGCTTGACTGACAACCTATCACTGATCAACGCATCCAGTACCGGTAACAACGAATCCGTGGCCTACATGGGCTTGTTATCGGTGCTGTTGGTGTGGCACCAGAATGATCCTGTGGATATTTATGAGCATCAGCACAACGAAGCAGTGGCAGCAGCCCAAGGCAACCGCAACCCCTTTATCGATAACCCCGGCTGGGTACGCTGTGTGTTTGAGTTGGTGTGTGAAGGTGGCGGCATTGATAACACCCCACCTGATGCTGTGACCAACCTCACTGCATCAGTGAACAACAATTCAGTCTATGTCGACTGGTATAACAATGATGAAACAGACTTGGCTGGTTACACCGTTTATCGCTCAGTCAACAACAGCAACAATTTCAATCCCTTGAATGCCAACTTACGCACCTTTTCTAATTACACCGACACCGCCATAAGTCCAGGTAACACCTACTATTATTATGTCACCGCTGATGACAACGCCGGTAACGAATCAGCTAACAGTGCGATCGCATCAGTCACCCTGCCTGGTGGCGGTGACAATACACTTAGTAACGGTGTGAGCAAAACCGGGCTGACCGGATCCACCAGCAACCAAAAGTTCTATACCTTTGAGGTGCCTGCTGGGGCCAACTCGTTGAACTTTGCCATCAGTGGAGGTTCAGGCGATGCTGACCTGTATGTCAAATTTGGATCACAACCTACCACCTCAAGTTATGACTGTCGGCCGTGGCTCAATGGCAACAACGAAACCTGCACCATCAGTAACATCCAAGCCGGTACCTATCATGTGATGGTGCGGGCTTATGCCAGTTACAGTGGCGTCAACTTGGTGGCCAATTATTCAAGCACCCAACAAACCGTCTTCAGCAATGGCAGCAACGTCAACATCCCAGATAACAATCCAGCAGGTGCCACCAGCAGCATCAATGCCACCTTATCAGGACAAGCTGGCAACATGGCCATCAGTTACAACATCGTGCACACCTACCGCGGCGATTTGAGGGTGCAGTTGATTGCCCCCAATGGCACCATCACCACTTTACGCAACCCCAGCGGCGGCAGCACCAACAACCTCAATGAAACCATCAACACCAACCAAGGCAGCATCAGTGCCAACGGCACTTGGCGTTTGAAAGTGGTGGATATTTATAACCAAGACACCGGTTACATCAACTCATGGCAGATTGAATTTTTATAAAAACTCTGATTATTGAACATCATGCACTGTGGCCCTCTGACAGCTGCAGTGCTGATTTAATGAATGACTGGCTTACAGATTCTTGTCTTGGAATCAGATTTGGTCAGAATTATTCAGCTTAATTCATTAGCGATTTTGCACCCACATTACTTAAGCTTGGTGACACTTTAAACACAGAGGTAATATCAATGAACACCTACACCTTGCTTTTCTTGATGTCACTCACTTTGGGTGACTCTTTTTTTGGCACAGCCCTGGCTGGTGAATTCAACGAAGGTTTTGAAGACATCAATCAACTCACATCTGAGGGCTGGGTTTTTGATAACCAATCTGACTTTATCGGCGACTTATCTTGGAATCAAGGTTTTGCCTCGGTTTTTACTGCTCACGCAGGCCCTGATGATTCATACTTGCTAGGCGGGGCGGGACAAACTGCAGGGAACGTGCTGTGTGATTGGGTGGTTTTGCCTGACATTGGTTTTGTTGAACAACTGAATTTCTTCACCCGTACAGAGTCCAATTCCATCGCACCAGATCGCTTGGTGGTGGCGTACAGTGCCTCCGGAGGCACCAACACCGGTCCTTGTGTGGTCTCCGATGTTAATCAAGCGGCTTTCGGTAGCTCTGACTTTGGTGACTTTGTTCCGTTGTTTACAGTCAACCCTGAACTACTGCCCTTAGGCTATCCCAATGAGTGGACTGAATACAATGTGCCAGTGAATGGGGCGGGCAGGTTGGCTTTGGTTTATTTTGTTGAAGACGTGGGCCAAAATCCATTCAATGGTAACTTAATTGCCATCGACAGCCTCACCACAGGACCTGGATCACCGCCGGTATTGGGCGTGGCCAGACCCGTTCCAAGTTTATCTGTATTGGGTTTGTTGTTGGTATTTGTGTTGCTTTTATTTGCGGCAAAAAGACACCATTACTTACAGCACAATTAATGATAAAAATGTGTTTTGGTGTGTGGTCTGAACCAGAACTTTATTGGTGGTTTTCAATCCAGTTTTTTAGTTGTTGATCAAAGTCGGACGGGTATTTGGCACCGTCCTCAACCCCCACATACAACAAACACATTTTTTTTGAATCTTTAAACACGCGCTCATATTTATTCAACCACAGGGTCAAATGACTGATTAATTCTTGAGACAGGGGCAATGAAGACACCATTTGGGGGTTGTTATTCAGTAACGCCAGAACAGCTTGGTTGTTTTCAAAAATAGGTCCTTCAGTATAAGCGCGCGTTTGTTGACATAAAAATAACTCTTGTTCATTCATTTCATCATACAACAGATAAAACCGCTTTTCCCAGGAGTCATCGGGGCTGAGTTCAAACCGTTGACTGAGCAAATCACCCAATTCATTGCGACGGTATATTTGACTGATAAAGGCTTGTTTGGTTACCGCCAAATGTTTATCTAAAGCCACCATTTGTGAAACCAAATGATTATGACTCATCCAACGATACACAACAATTGACAACACCAACAACAGGCCAACAGCCAATATCACATCGAACCTTTTAAATACCAGAATTCCAGTTTTTTTCTGTTTGATGGGTGCGCTGGTTGCCATGATGCGATAACCCTCGCCAAACACGGATTCAATTTCTATACCGTCTGGATTGAGCTCCTGACGCAGCTTACTGATGGTTTTATAGAGTGAGTTTTCGGTCACCACCCGACCCTTCCAAACCTCTGCAAGGATGGTTTCTTTGGTGATGGTTTGGGGTGAGTTCTGCAATAGCAGTGTAAACAATTGTTTGGCCTTAATGCCCCATTTCACCCTCTCTCCTGCTTTGGAAACATGACCTGTTTCAACATCAACTACATAAGGTCCAATTTCTAGTGACATGAAGTATTATTGTTATAGCTAAGATTAATTCATTATATAGTCTGAAACATTCAGCAACAAGCCCGCCTGCACGCTCACCAATGACAAAACCCAATAATCAACACCAGCCCGATGCTTTCTCTTTGGCACATTGAACTTCATCTGCTAACATGCACTGTTATGAAAATTTTGATTCAAAGGGTGAAGCAAGCGCAAGTCGATGTCAACGGTGAAACTGTCGGCAAAATCAACCAGGGCATATTGGCTTTGGTTGGTGTCGAACGTGACGATGAAGTGGCCGATGCAGCTCAGCTTTTAAATAAAGTCTGTCGCTACCGCATCTTCCCAGATGCCGCTGGAAAAATGAACCTGTCCTTGAATGACATCAAGGGTGAACTGCTGCTGGTATCACAGTTCACCTTGGTGGCTGAGACCAAAAAAGGCAACAGACCCGGTTTTTCACGCGGCGCCTCACCAGCGCACGGCCAGTTCATTTTCGATGAATTGGTTAAACTGGCTCAGCAAACTGATTTAAGTATACAAACCGGCCAATTTGGCGCTGACATGCAGGTCAGTTTGGTCAACGATGGTCCAGTGACTTTTTGGTTTGAGTCAAAAAAACCGCAGTAAATTGACAAATAAAGTCGCAACAGGCAAGATATTTGCTCACTAATTTTGGGCTCACTTTATGAAATCTGCGAAATTCAATCTCTTATTTATTGCTTCGTTTGTTTTGTTGGCTGCCTGCCAAACAAAACAACCCATGGTGGCTGAGCAAGCCGCTGGCGATGATTTTCAAACCTATTCTGCTGAAGATTTTTTCAAAACCACTTCAGTGTTCGGCTCTTCCATTAACCACGACCGCTCAGCGGTTTTAGTCAGCAGTGATGAATCTGGCATCTTCAATGCCTACAAAGTGGCTCTGGATGGCAGCGGTAAAGTGGCATTGACTGATTCAATTGAGGAATCGATTTTTGTCAACAGTTGGTTCCCAAATGATGACCGCATACTCTATAACGCCGACCAGGGTGGCAATGAATTAGACCATGTTTATGTGCGCAATTTGGATGGCAGCATTGTTGATTTGACCCCCGGTGATAACTTGAAGGCTAACTTTGCTGGTTGGCATGAGAACGACCAGCATTTTTATATTGCGACCAACGAACGGGATCCTAAGTTCTTTGACCTTTATCGTTACGCAGTGAGCGATTACAGCCGTGAATTGATTTATCAGAATGACACCGGCTATCAACTCGGTAGCATCAGCCCAGACGGTCGTTGGCTGGCCTTGTCCAAAACCAACACCAATGCCGATTCAGACATTTACTTGGTTGACTTGAATGATGATCAAGCCGCAGCCATGATGGTCGCTGGCAGTGCTGATAAAGACGTGGCACATGGTATCTACACCTTCACCCCAGACAGCCAACATTTAATCTATGGCAGCAATGCGATGGGTGAATTCAACCAAGCCATGGCTTATGACTTGTCTGACCAATCTCACAGCGTCAGTTACCAAGCAGATTGGGATGTCAGTTTTACCTATTTTTCAGACGATGGGAAATACCGCGTTACTGGTATCAATCAAGATGCACAAACGGTGTTAGACATTGTTAATACCGAAACCCAACAAACAGTTAAAATCCCTAACTTACCAGCGGGCGATTTACGCGGTGTTAATTTCAGCGACGATTCGAGCACCATGGTGTTTTACCTTAATTCTGACACCTCGCCATCCAACCTGTATACCTATCAACTGGGCAGCACTGCAGCCAAAAGACTGACCGATACTGGTAACCCTAATATTGATGAAGACCACTTGGTTGCAGGCGAGGTTAAACGCTTTAACAGTTTTGATGGTTTAGAAATTCCAGGGATCTTATACAAACCCAAACAAGCGGCAACAGAAAAAGTACCTGCCTTAATTTTCATTCACGGTGGACCCGGCGGACAGTCACGTTTTGGCTATTCGGCCTTGACCCAACACATTGTTAATAACGGCTATGCGGTATTTAAAATCAACAACCGAGGTTCCAGTGGATACGGCAAAACTTTCTTTCATTTGGATGACAAAAAGCATGGTGATCACGATTTAAAAGACGTGGTGTATAACAAAAAATACCTGCAAACCTTAGACTGGGTTGATGCCGATAAAATTGGTGTTATGGGTGGCAGTTATGGTGGTTATTTAACCATGGCCGCGATGGCTTTTACCGATGAATTTGAGGTCGGCGTGAACATCTTCGGCGTCACCAACTGGGTCAGAACTTTGAAGAGCATCCCGCCTTACTGGGAAGCATTCAGAAAATCTCTGTATGATGAATTGGGCGACCCAGAAACTGATGAAGAGCGTCTTTATAACATTTCACCGGTATTTTTTGGTCACCAAGTGAAAAAACCAGTGCTGGTGGTACAAGGTGCCAACGATCCCAGGGTGTTGCAGGTTGAGAGTGATGAAATGGTAGCAGCCATTCGCGAGACCGGAACGCACGTTGAGTATTTATTGTTTGATGATGAAGGTCATGGATTCAGTAAAAAAGAGAACCGCATTGAAGCCAGTAATAAGTACTTATCTTTCTTGGATGAGTATTTGAAATAAACAGCAAGTCACTGCCGTTGAGTCAAACTGAAGTTTGGCTCAACGCACCACCCTAAACTCTCAGCACTTTATGGCTTAAAAAACCATTGCCAACACAAAAATAACAACCACAATCAACAACAACCACTTATAAACTTCAGACTTATCAGGCACTGAACTGCGGGTCTGCTTTTGTTCAACAATCAAACGATTCATCAAATCATCAACATCCGCCTCCGCCTTCGAAGACTTTATTGGTGAATCCAATTTATGCTGTGTTTTAGAGGCAACCGAGGCTTTTTTCATTTTTGGATGACTGACTGGTTCATGGCTTCTGGCCTCTGATTCACTTATTTCAGATTCATCTGCTGTTTCAATTGTTTTGACTGACTTAACATACTCAGCTTTTTTGATGTTTTCTAACAGCGCTATCAACGCCTTGCGCTCAGACCATGGCAGCTTACGCATGCTCTCCATGTCATTGCCATTGAAATGATGGGTTTGATTATTGATGGTGATTGAAATGTCTTTTTTATGACTCATGAACAATATTCTACAACAACTGTTTTGTTTTAAATGTTAAGTTGCCACAAATACAGGTAACTAAAACATAATCCACCAGCAAAAAACTGGTGGACTTTACAATCAAAAGGAATTTACTATCAGTAATAGTATAAACACATCAGTAGACAGCCAATTGAACCACACCGTTACTGACCGCAGTGTTGGCTCCAATTTTTTGTAGTTGACATTGTAGTTCATTGTTCGAAATGGGCGAACAGCTGGCCACCACAGTTTCAAAAACATTTACCCCTCCAGTATCGTAAGCACTGACAGTAAAAAAAGCATTACTGATATCGAAAGGCACAGTAATAACACATCCACCACCAGCGCCATTTTGGCTGGTGGTAAAATCATTATCATTGACGTTATTAAAATAACTGAGTGAACCACCATTAACCCCTGATGCACATTCTATGTTGGTTGCTGCTTTGACAAAACCATGTGCTGATAGACTTTGTTTGGCATCACTTTCAACAAACAGACCTTGTGCAGGTGCAGGATCAAAAGAGCCAATTGAAGTACCACCATTCTCCTGAATTTCAAAGCGAGTAGAACCACCAATTCTGGCTCTGAATGGACTCACATTACTGGGAGCAGCTGATGTTAATAATGAGTCAGAAAATACAGCACTTCCAACATAAACATTATCACTGTATTGAATACCACCGCTTACATCGACCCAAGGAGAACTACTATTTTCAGTAAATTCAGCTTGTATTGCATAAGGTGTCACGTTGATTCTTTGTCTAGGCACCAAGGGTGTTAAACTGCCAGAGCTGTCACCAAGCCTGACGTTGATTTGCAAATATTTTTCATCACCATCAAATGGCATATCACCATAATCAAGCTCAACACTGATCAAACCATCATTGACTGACAAATCCTCTACGCTGACAAAATCTACTGGCGAGCCACCTACACTGCTACTGAATAATTGAAATAGAAAATCATATTCACCATTAGCAGGAGAGCCATTGTCTATTAATTCTCCTTGGAACGTGAACTGTGTACCCACCTCAACTGTGCCAGCATTCGCTGAACTTAATTGACCAGTTAAAATCAAGCTAAAAAAAACAGCTTGGATGATGACTCTTGGGGTTAATTTATTGTGCGCTTGTTTCATATTCATACTCCTTAATTAAAATTAAATGTTTCAAATTCATTACTAAAAATAAGATCACGGTTACCGCGGTAAAAACCAGCATTCAACTGAAAGTTTCCTCCGGCTGATTGTCCGGTTAATGGCTGACCTATGGCACCATTAATAACGTAACCTTCACCTTGGGCTTGTTGGCCACTGGCGATGACTGATTTACGCATATTGAACTGACTACCAATTTGTCCGTTTAATGTGCCTGCTTGGTTTAATTCATTGGCACTCACTTTTTCGGCATGGCTAACAACAGCGAAACTGGTTATCAAAGCCATTAATAACCATCTAAAATGGCTATTTTTTTTGCACCTCTGTTGATTGAGGCACTTGATGTTTACTGGGTAAATAAACCGTCTATTTATAAGATTCATTGATCCTCTCCTGAAAAGATAATTAACTGAAATATGCATGTTAGAGTTGCTTAAAGGTTTAATTGATAAACTTCACAGGCAACTCAATTTGCATCGCTGTTTCTAATTCTATGGGTGGCGTTTGACTTAGCAGGACAAATACCAGACAATTAATAGACAATTGGCTGACATTTTATTAATTGGGAGTAATAAAGGCGCATGACTGGTGATTCAAAAACCACAACCTACTCATTTTTGGATTTTAAATTCACACCCAGTCAGCACCAGTTCACTTACCGCAATCAAGTCATTCAACTCAGCAAAAAAAATCATGTGCTGTTGTTGGCATTGATTCAATCCAATGGCGATGTGATTGAGAAAGATAACCTGATTGCACAAGTCTGGCCCAATCAAATAGTCACCGATTCGGCTTTGAATAAACAAATCACTCGACTGCGAAAACTACTGGCCGATTACGATGATTTCCAATTCATTGAAACTATTCGTGGTGTGGGAATTCGTTTCACTTGTGAGCTGCATATTGAAACCGTTAACAATGATCCAATTGATAAATCCAATCAATATACGGCTTGGGTAGTGGCATCGATAGTTTTTGCTTTGGTACTGGTTTTGTGGCAACTGAACAAAAGCCAAAACAAGAAACAAATTGATTGGCAATCAACAGATACCATCAACATGGCCATTATCCCATCATTTACTAACAACGACTGGCTCAATGTTGGCGGACTGAATTATTTATCCAATCGTTTATTAGACTACCGGGAAATTCAAACCATTCAACCTAAAAACAGCTGGTTTGAACAAAGTGATCAAGATGTTTTTGCCATAGAGCTCAGCCAAATGCCGGGAATTGAATACGTCTTGATGGTTGAAAATCAAACTCAAGGCAACCAATACATCGCCAACCTATTGTTGCGCAATCAACAACAGATTGTGGCTAAAAATTCACTAAAAGCCGCTACTGTATCACTGTTACTCAAGCAAATCGAAACATGGACCTTGCAACAATTAAACATATCCGTTGAAGTTATAAATAACCGACAACAGGAACAGCCAACAGCTACAGACTTTGTTATGGAAAGTTACCTCAGAGGTTTAGCTGCCGCCAAATCGAGATCATATGATAAAGCCAAACTTCTGCTCAATACTGCGGTTGAGCAAGATCCTGACTTTTTCCCTGCTTGGATTACCTTGGCTGATGTTGAAACTGAATTAGGCCAGTTCGAAAAAGCCCTTGGTTTAATTAACACGCTGATTTCATCCGGTAAGTTAAACGATGAAAAGCGCCTAAATTTAGCACCGATTCAAGTTAAAAACCTGATTTATTTAAATCGCTTGGATGAAGCACAAACCATACTTGATGAATCCATGCAACAAGCTGAAGTCAGTCACAACATCAATGTCATCATGTATAACATGAACAACCAGTTGGTACTGAATGACTATAAAGGTATTGATGATAAAAGCGATGTCATCCTGGGGCAGAAGTTATTGGCCTTGACTGAAAAATTTGATCCTTCACCTGATGTAATTGGGGTGCGCCAACATAATTTAGCGGTATCCTTAAATGAAGCTTCCATGGAGCCACAAGCCATAGAAATGATTCAATTGGCGATAAAAAACTTCAAGCTTAGTAATAACAGTGAAGGACTATTATCTTCTTATCGGGTATGGTCAGATGTGCATGCCTATTTGGCACAATTTAGCGAGGCTCAACTGGCCTTAGAAAAAGCCAAACCATACTTAAACCAAGTCGAAGGTGCCAGAACATTGGTTAATTTTTGGAGCGCCTATGGTTGGGTTCATTATGAACTAGGAGATTTATCAGCCACCCAAAAGAGCCTTGATGCCTTGAATCAGTTGAGTATTGAATATGCCTCGCTACAACCCAAAGTCACTGCCTTTATTTTGGAGGCCGATATGTCGATTGCTCATGGCTTGTTTGAACACGCCAGAACAACTGTCGACTCGCTTTTGGAAATCACAATGCCAAATCCAGAAGACTACCCAGTAGACGCGCCATACGCAATAGCATTGGATTTATACTTAAATGCAGTTATGCTTCCAACGGCTCAAAGCAAAGAAAAAAAAGCCCAATACCTAAATGCCTACCCCACTTTGTCCGAGTCAATAGATAATGAATTGATGGCTATTGATTCCCATATTTTATTCAAAGAAGGTTTTATCCAACAAGCGATTGAAAAACTCATGGCATTAGAAGATACCTATATGGCTACTCGAGATATCAGCTTTGCTAATAACATCAATAAAGTCATCATTGGTTTAATGATTAATGATCTAACAAATCCATTTAATAGAAACACAGTTAGAGATGCGTTAGATCGTATAGAAAATCGCGATCGCTTTGTCTATCCATTTAATAAATTTAAGGCTCAATGGCTGGCTCATGAAGATCAAATGATTCAAGCAGTCACTTTAATGTCAGAACTTAAAACACAGGCCAAAGATTTCTGGAAAGCTAAAGATCAATTGTTGTTAGAAAAATGGCAAGCAAAAATCAGCCAAGTTAAATAAAGTTATTCTTGCTTTTTTCTGATGTACAAGGTTTTCATGACCCGAGCCACGACCTCGCCTTGTTCATCATAAATGACCACTTCATATTCAGGCAAATATTTTTCTCCATCCGCAGTGGCCTGCTTGATCTCATCGAGCATTGCTGAGCTTATTTGCATGGTGGCAGTAACCTTGCCTCGGCCCGGCTTAATAAAGTCAATTGATGCGGCTTTGTCCCACACGATATATCCTTTGCCTAATAATTTCATCAACATCAGCATGTAATGAGGATCAACCATGGCGTACAAAGAGCCACCAAAATGCGTGCCCACGGCATTGCGGTTGTACCAACGCATGTCCATTGAGACGGTGATTTCACTCCAGTCATTTGCGATGTGCTCGAGTTTAATTCCCGCTCCCAAGTAGGGCCCATACCAATTCATCAGCTTTTTTAGTTTTTTGGCTTGGTTGGTGTTATTGAATTTATTATCTATGCTCATATACCCATAGTATGCATTTTTTGGTAATTTTAAGTGAAAGAAGTCAAGAAAACAGTCACGGTGATTGCTGATTCCTGCTACAATATTTTAACAAAATTGTACACACTATTCTTTTCAACTATTTTCAGATAAAGGGGCTGAATTTATGTTATTCAAAACATCTAAGATTACTATGTCAAAAAAATTATTCACGCTCGTGGTTTTACTGTGGGCGTCATTGCAGGCCTACGCCACTCCAACTGAACTGGTGTTATACACCGAGATGACGCCGGGCATTGGTGATGGTGATCCGGGCACAGGCGCTGTTTTCAATGGCGAGTTATTCTTTGAAGCCATGAACGCTGGTGGTAACGATGAGCCTTGGCGCTTTGATGGCACCACCTTGGTACAAATACCCAATGCCAACCCACTGCCAGCCAATGACTCAAATCTGACTGCTCAGTTCGTTTTTAACAACCGATTGTATGCGGTGATGGAGAGTGACCAAGGACGTGAACTGTTCGAGTACAACACCACCACACAGGTTTATGAAAGACACAGTAATTTCAACGGGGCAGCCGATGGCTTTCCGATTCCGCTGAAAGATGCCAATGGTGATCTGATTATTTATAATGGCAACTTGTTGATGGGTGTTGACGTGGCTGCCACAGACCGTCAGCTTCACTGGCTCAGAGCGGATAACAATGTGCTGGAGCCAGTACCAGGTGCTACTGCATTCAGACCCTCTAATTTGGCTGTCTTCAACGGCAACTTGTATTATGAAGGTCGAGCTACGGTAGGCGGTGATGACGAGCCGTTCAGACTGATTGGCAGCACCCAAACCCAAATTACCAATGCCAATCCTCGGGTTGGAGATTCTAACTTGACCGATCAATTCGTCTTTAATAATCGCTTGTATGCGGTGATGGAAAGTGACCAAGGGCGTGAACTGTTTGAATATGATTTCGCCAGCAACACCTACAACCGGCACAGTGATTTCAACGGGATTGACGACGGTTTCCCAAATCCCTTACAAGATGAAAACGATGACTTAATTATTTTTGGTGGTGATTTACTGATGAGCGTCGATGTGACTGCCACTGATCGTGGTTTGTACCGCTTGCGTGCCGATAACAACATATTAGAACCAGTGCCGGGCGCCACTGCATTCAGACCATCTAATGTCACGGTTTATGAAGGCAACATTTATTATGAAGGACGAGCAACCGTTGGTGGTGACGACGAACCTTTCCGCTTGGTTGGTGCAACACAATCACAAATCACCAACGCCAATCCGCCTGCTGCAGGCGACTCCAACCTGACTTTTCAGTTTAAATTCATTGATGACTTATATGCTGTGATGGAAAGTAGCACCGGTCGTGAAATGTTCAAGCTCAATGCTGCTGGTTCCAGTTATGAACGACTAATCGACTTAAACGGTGCTGCGGCCGATGGCTTTCCGATTGCTGTCACCGATGAAAATGGCGGGCCAATTATTTATTTAACCTCCATGTTGTTTTCTGCCGATGGTGTTGGTATAGGTGATGAACTATTCAGACTCACTCCCTTGATTGTACCACCTGAATTTTCCATCAATGATGTGTCGCTGAGTGAAGGCAATGCTGGCACCTCAAACCTGAGTTTCACCGTGACCCGCAGCAACAACACCTCGGCGGCCAGTGTGAATTTCGCCACCGCCAATGGCACAGCCACTGCCGGTAGTGACTACAGCAGTAATTCTGGGACCCTTAATTTTACCAACGGTGGCAACTTAACCCAAACCGTCAATGTGGTTATCAATGGGGATACCCTGGTTGAGGCCAATGAAACTCTGACAGTCAACTTGTCAGCACCCTCTGCTGGCGCCAGTATCAGTGACGGCCAAGGTATAGGCACCATCAACAATGACGACACCGCAACGGTAACCATTGCCGATGTGGCGGTCAATGAAAATTCTGGCACAGCCACCATCACATTGACTTCGAGTGCAGCCATTGACGGCGGCTTTGATGTTGATGTTTCAACCGCTGATGGCACCGCCACCACGGCTGATGGTGATTACACCGCCGTGACTTCGGCCACCGAGACTTTTGCTGGTACCGCTGGTGAAACCGAAACCTTTACCATCACACTTGGCGGTGACACCAAAGTGGAAGCCGATGAAACTGTATCCATCTCCATGAGTGGTCTATCGCCTGTCACAGTCAGTTCGGGTAGCATTGACATCACTGATGGCGCCACGCTGACGCTCAATAATGATGATTCTGCGGCTGTGACCATTGCCAATGTGGCAGTCAATGAAAACTCAGGCACTGCCACCATCACATTGACTTTGGATAATGCTGTTGACGGTGGTTTTGATGTGGATGTTTCAACCGCTGATGGCACCGCCACCACGGCTGATGCTGATTATACCGCTGTGACCTCGGCCACCGAAACCTTTGCTGGTACTGCCGGTGAAACGGAGACCTTGACTGTGACACTCGGCGCTGACACCAAAGTGGAGAACGATGAAACTGTCTCAATATCTATGAGTGGCTTGTCTCCCGTTACGGTAAGTAGCGGAAACATTGACATCACTGATGGTGCCACGCTCACTATTTTGAATGATGATTCAGCGACAGTTTCGATCAATGACATCAGTTTAAATGAAGGTGATTCAGGTAACACGACATTTGATTTTACTGTTAGCTTACTAGGTCAGGTGCAAGGTGGTTTCGCCGTTGATGTAAACACTTTAGATGGCACGGCCACAACCGCATCAGGTGACTACAATACAGCCAGCAATAGGATTTTCTTTGGTAATAATGCAAATCAAGCCGTGACATTCAGCGTTAATGTCAATGGTGATACCACCTTAGAAAACGATGAGACTTTCACCGCCGCTTTGAGTAATCTGCAAGCCGGTGGTTTACCAGTCAGCATTGGCACTGCAATCGGCACAGCCACCATCCTCAATGATGATGTGGCCAGCTTGAGTATTGCTGATGCCAGCATCACTGAAGGTGACGGTGGCGGCAGCAACCTCAACTTTGTTGTGACCTTATCGGGTGATGTCAACACCGGTGTGAGCATTGATTTTGCCACCAGCGATGGCACGGCTTTGGCTGGATCAGACTACACCAGCAACAGCGGTACTTTAAATTTCGCTGGCACCGATGGCGAAACTCAAAACGTCAGTGTTGTGATCAGTGGTGATACAGTCACTGAACTTGATGAAGTGTTCAATGTGACTTTGAGCAACATCAGTGACCCCTCAATAAGCATCAGTGATGCCACTGCAAGTGGCACCATCACCAATGATGATGCAGCCACTTTAAGCATTGATTCTGTCAGCTTAACCGAGGGCAATGCAGGCACCACCAATTTCACCTTCACCGTTTCCTTGGATAACCAAGTGGATACCGCATTCAGTGTTGATGCCGCTACGGCCGATGGCACAGCTGCAGCTGGCAGCGATTATGTCAGCAACAACGGCACCTTGAACTTTGCTGGCAATGCTGCTGAAACGCAAACAATTTCTGTTGTGGTCAATGGCGATGCCGTGGTCGAGGCCAATGAAGCATTCACTGTCAACTTAAGCAATTTAGTTGCCAGTAGTCGTGACATCACCTTAGCCGTTGCTAACGGCACAGGCACCATCAACAACGATGACAGTGCAACCCTGTCAATTACTGATGTGGCATTGGCAGAAGGCAATGCGGGAACCACAACCTTTGGCTTCTCCGTGTCCCTATCTGGCGCGGTACAAGATGGTGTGAGCGTTGATTTCACCACCAGTGATGGCACGGCAACAGGCACCGATTACACCACCACAGCAGGTACTTTGAATTTTGTTGGTAACAACAACGAATCGCAGCAAATCAATGTCTCGGTATTGGGTGATGCGGTGGTTGAATTGAATGAAACTTTCAATCTCACCATCAGCAATGCCTCAGTGGCCGGTGTGACTTTGGCCGATGACCTGGGTGTTGGCACCATCAATAACGACGATACCGCCACCTTAAGCATCGACGACATCAGCCTCAATGAAGGCAATGCGGGAACCACGGCTTTCGACTTCACGGTCTCTTTGAATGGCACAGTAGATGCTGCTTTCAATGTAGATGCAGCAACCGCAGATGGCACTGCCACTGTGGCAGCCAATGACTACAGCGCCACCAGTAATACCCTGAACTTCAATGGCAGCACTGACCAAACTTTAACTTTTTCAGTCCCAGTCAATGGTGATACCGCAGTAGAAACAGATGAAGACTTCACCGCCACTTTAAGCAATCTGGCTGGCTTGGGTGGGCGCAATGTGACCATCGCTGATAATTCTGGCACCGCCACCATCGTCAATGATGACAGCGCCAGTATTTCCATAAGTGATGCCACCATCGCAGAAGGTGATTCGGGTACAGTTAACCTGGTGTTTGATGTGACTTTAGGCTCTTTGGTCAAAGACCCATTGACCGTCGATTATGCCACTGCCGATGACACCGCCACTGCAGGCAGTGACTATACCAGCAACAATGGCACCCTCAACTTTGTTGGTTCGCCCGGTGAAGTACAAACCATCACTGTGGTACTCAATGGTGATGCCGTAACAGAGTTGGATGAAACATTGTTTGTTAACTTATCTAATATCAGTAGCCCTGATGTTACCATCAGCGATGCACAAGCCGTTGGCACCATCAGCAACGATGACTTGGCAGCATTGAGTATAGATGATGTCACCAGCAATGAGGGCAATGCAGGTACCACCAATTACACCTTCACGGTATCTTTAGATAATGCGGTTGATACCGCCTTGAGCATAGACATTGCCAGTGCTGATGGTTCAGCCACTGTCGCCGCCAATGACTATGTGGCCAACAGCGACACTTTGAACTTTGCCGGCACAGCTGGCGAAAGCCAAACCTTTACTGTTGTGGTGAACGGAGATTTAGCGGTTGAAAGTGATGAAAACTTTGATGTGATTCTGAACAATTTAAATGACGCAGGCAGGGGTGTTACTCTGAGTGATTCGGTAGGTACAGGCACCATCTTGAATGATGACTCCTCCAGCATATCCATCACTGATGCCAGCAACACAGAGGGCAATACCGTCAATTCTGTATTAACCTTTGATGTCACTTTGGGCTCACAAGTGAAAGATGCAGTGAGTGTTGATTACAACACGGTCAATGTGACTGCCACAGCAGGTTCAGATTATACCGCTGTCAGCGGCACCCTGAACTTTGCAGGGATTCCAGGTGAAACCCTGCAAGTACAGGTGCCTGTGATAGCAGATATGGCTTTCGAAGGTGATGAGACCTTGGAGCTGGCATTAAGTAATGTCACTGTGGCTGGCGTCACACTGGATCGCAGCAGTGCTGTTGGTACCATCATCGATGATGATCCTGAAGTGACTGCTTCAAATACGGCGCTTGTCAATGCCCCTGCGGCAGCCGGTGATACCATCACTTACGAAGTGGCTATACGCCACAATGGCCCAACCGCAACTGGTGTCGTCTTCACCACCAATGTTGACCCTAATCTGACAGTGATTGGCGGCACCTTAAGCACCAGTGCTGGCACCATCATTGATGGCAGTGACCAAGGCGATGCCACGATCATTGTAGACATAGGCGATTTACCCATCAACATCAATAACCTGGGCGGCAGTGATGTGTTGATTCGTTACCAGGCCAGAATCAATGGTGATGTTGCAGTGGGTGAAATCATTTCTAATCAAGGTACCATCAGCGGTACCAATTTTGCAGATGTATTAACTGATGACCCCAACACCCCGCTGGCTGGCGATCCGACATTGGTTGGCGTCGGTGAAGTCAGGCCTGTACCTACCTTGGGTACTTGGTCATTGTTGATCATGCTGTTATTAATGGGTTGGTTCGGTCGCAAGAGACTATTGGCACTGTCGCATCATTAAACCAACTTACTGTTGAACCAAGTGAAGGGTTGATGCCGTGAAAGTATCAACCCTTTTTTATGCGTGCTAAGTTTTAAAAATATTTGGTGCTTAAGCCAGTTTTACCTCGGCCAAGTTATTTGTGAGGCTTTAACTGACTTTTCATGTTGTTAGTTTGCGTGACTAAAGGACTTTCAATGAGGTTTCGACCACTGTGGTCAGTTGTTGTGTGCTTTTACCCGCTCTGGCCAATGCGGCAGTGCCATGCATAACGCCCATGAAGTACTGTGTCAAAGCCGATACATCATGATCATCAGCTAACTCACCATTTGATTGAGCCGCAGAAAAAAAGTCCAATAACACCCCTTCTCCGACCAATTTCATGGCATCAATTTGGGCTTTCGCTGCAGCTGGGAAATCATCACTGATAGACTCTGAGATACTCACAGAAATAAAGCATCCTTTGGGTGCTGTGGCACCACATTGACCGTGGATGATACTCATTAAGTAGCCACGCAAACGTGCTCTGAATGTTTGGTTGTCTTGCTTCAAGCAATCAACATGGCTGCTGGCATAGGCATTGAGGTAATTCTGCAAACTGGCAATGAACAACTGTTCTTTGTTGCCAAAGGCTGCGTACATGCTGGGCTTATTGATACCCATGGCATGGGTTAAGTCTGTTAGCGAAGCACCGGCATAACCTTTTTGCCAGAAGACCCGCATCGCTGCTTCTAAAGCTTGTTTTTCATCAAATGTTCTGTGTCTACCTGCTGGCATAAAAATAAATCATTTAAAAGACTTGACCATTTTATACCGAACGGTATATTATTGCAATCATACCGAACGGTACATATTTAGTTTAACCCAAAAGGAAGCACATAATGAACATTGAAATAAAAAATAAAACAGCGGTTGTAACCGGCGCAAACAGAGGCATAGGCCGCAGCATCACCGAAATATTTTTACAAGCCGGAGCCAAGAAAGTGTATTTGGCAGTTCGTGATTTAGACTCAGTCAAAGAACTGGAAGAAAAGTATGGCAACCGCGTTGCGGCGGTTCAAGTTGATGTGGCTGATAAAGCAGCGATTCAAAACTTAGCCAAACAAACACCTGATGCTGAAATTGTGGTCAATAATGCCGGCGTACTGAAACAAGCTGATGCCAACGACCCCAATGCCGAAGAAGCACTGGCATATGAATTCAACATCAACACCTTGGGCTTGCTGCGCATGGCCCAAGCCTACCAACCGATACTTAAAAAACAACCCGAAGCCGCCTTCGTACAATTGAACTCTGTGGCTTCAATTAAGAATTTCGCTTCATTCACCACCTATTCGGCATCCAAAGCGGCGGCCTACTCTTTGACGCAAGGTTTGAGAGAAACTTGGGCAAATGATGGCATCCAAGTGTTATCGGTGCACCCCGGACCGATTGCCACAGACATGGCCAAGCAGGCTGGTTTTGATGAGGCCGATCCGGCAGATGTGGTGGCTGACGGCATCGTCGAGTCATTGGCAACTGGTGCCTTTCATGTTTTCCCTGACACCATGGCCAAACAGTTTGAGGCGGTTTATCATGATTATGCCACCCAAGTTATCGAGGCTGAACCAGAGGGCTGAATACCAGCCAGTTGAAAACACAATAAAAAAGGGCCTTTCGCGGCCCTTTTTAATGCTCTGTATAAGCGGATGATGGTCATTATTCAATCAACGACCTCATCCAAGCTGTAATCATTTCCTGTTGTGATGACAGGTTTAAGTCTTGGCGTAATTGCAGTGTATGCGCAGCAAAATTCAGCCTCCCAGTCTCCGCATCATAATTCAATGCCTCATAGGCACCAGACTTGATCTGTATTTCCAATAACACAGCCTCATCACCATCAAAACCATCAATGAAAATGACATCGGTTAAACTGACATTGAAGTTCACCTGGTTAGATGTGTTGTTACCATTGTTTTGGGTGCCACCATTATCCAGCATGGTTAAAGTACACTGGGCAGTGCCTAAGTTTTGCGTGAATTCAATGGTCAACTCACCTTGTGTATCCACCACAATAAAGTCAATCACATCATTGGGATCGCTGCCACAATTAGGGAAAAAGCCCAAAACCCCTTGTCCAGATTCATTATCGGGACCGAAAGATATATCATCAACGAAACCGGCCAGTTGAATTTGGTTGTTGGCATCAAGCAAACCCGTGGCATCGATGTCTCCCAACACTGAAATGGTTGGCGCGTCATTGACACAAGTCACTGTCATCGACACGCTGGCCGTTGAGCCCCCATTGAGGGTGTAAGTAAAATCATCTGTACCATTGCCATCGTTGCAGTAATCAGCGTTGGAAGCATAACTCAATGATGAGGTGTTATTGGTCACTGATGCATTGCTGGGCTGATTCACACTGCTCACTTCAATGGGACCATCATCGACATCGGTGTCATTACCTAATACATTGATAACTGTTGCGCCAGCATCTTCTAATACAGTCACGGCATCGGCCACAGCCACTGGAGCCTGATCTATCGATGTGGCAACCACAGAAGTGCCATTGTCATTGACTGTACCCACTCCATCAAAGCTGGCTACATTAAATACAGTAGTAACCGCTTGGCCTGGAGCCACTTGGTCATCGGTGGGGTCAAAAGCCAACAAACGAATAGCGGTTTGGGCTTGCGCAGCCGTTCTGGCAGAGAGGCTATATGGTCCGCTGCCAACAAAACCAGAGGCTGCCAAAGAGGCAGGTGTGAACACGCCATTGGCATTGTTATTCAGAGTGACCGTTAAAGCCACATCTTCACCATCAGGCTCTCCTAATAGAAGGTTTTGAAAAGCCAGAATAGTGGCATCATCGTTAACAGCTTGGTTAGACACACTGCCTGAAATGGTGGGCAAATTATTAGCGGACTGAAGGTCGCTGTAAATAAAATTATCAACAGCAATGTAGTCTTGGTTACCAAGCAATTCAAACTGAACAGAATCAATATCCGTAGCACCGAAAGCCGTTGCTGATAAGTCTATGCGGTGCCACCTGACATTGGCAACGGTTTGTTGGCCGTAATCAAACATAGCCACATCAGCTGAAATGATTTGTTGCCCATTCCTGAAACCCAGAACACGGACCAAAGCACCTGCTGACTGAACGACGCCACCTTGATTCTCAGAGGGCCACACATCAAAACGCTGTGCCCTGAAGGTTTGACCTGTAGGCGCATTGATGCCGCCAACATTACCAACATTTGAAGTTTCAAAACCGGTATCTAAATACCCATCTGAGGTACCTAAATTACCGTTTAAATCAGAGCCAAAAGTAGCAATATCTATACCAACTAATTCAGCACTGACTGTGAATGTTTGGCCTGATGAAACAAAACTGCTGTTGCCGTTGCCTATGTTTTCAAAGTCGTAAGTGACATCAACACCGGCTGAGACAGAATGGATGACTGACAATAAAATAAAAGTCGTCAGACAGTTGATGACATTGAATTGATTGTGCATTGTTTTCCCCTTTAATATATGACACAGACATAGTAGCAAGTACAAACAGCTTTAACAAGATGTGCCTGCGGCTTAAAATATTCATCTGCTGTCCGCTGAATTCTAGTAAAATCGATGCAATGAAAGACACCAATAACCACTCCATACGGCGGGCACGTGTAGAGGATCTGAACTGTTTATTAGATTTTGAACAGAAGATTATTGCCACTGAGCGGCCTATGGATCCCAGCATGATTCAAGACCAACCCATCAGTTATTATCCCATAGCTGAATACTTAGAAGACCCAAAGACAGAGGTGCTCGTTGCGGAAAATCAGACTCAAATAATAGGCAGTATCTATGGCCAAATCAGACCCCGCAAAGACTTTTTCCAAACCAGTCACCTAGGATACATCGGTTTCATGTATGTGCGAAAAGCCCATCGTGGACAAGGCGTGAGCCAGGCCCTGATTGATGCCATCAGAAGTTGGTTCAAACAACAAGGCATCAGTGAAATCATCCTGCATGTGTATGCCAAAAACCCACGCGCCATCAAAGCCTATGAAAAATCAGGTTTTGAATCACATTTAATTGAGATGCGCTTTAACCCTGATAAATGAGGGTGTAAACTAAAAGCATGAAACCTTACACTGTATTGGCCATATTTTGTCTGCTCACACCGCAAGCTGCCTTCAGCCAAGTCACCATCGAACAAGCTGCCATGCTAGACAAAGCGCTGACGCCAATGGGTGCCACCCGAGCTGGTGATGAAGCACTGGGCATTCCGGCCTGGCCAGATTTAAATCCTGTTGATGAAGACGAAACAGCTTTGTTTACCATCACCAAAGACAACTACCAACAACACACAAACCATTTAACGGCAGGTCAAGTGGCTTTATTTGAAAGTTATCCTGAAACCTTTAGCATGCCGATATATGCCAGCAGAAGAACGTTTTCTGCACCCAATGAGGTTTATGAAAACACCAAACGCAATGCCACAACGGCGCAACTGAACACAGAAAAAACCGGCTTCAGCAACAGCCAGGCCGGTATTCCTTTTCCCATCCCCCAGTCCGCTATTGAAGTCTATTTCAATCACATCGCACGTTGGCGCGGGCTGCAGTTAGAGAACTTTGCCAGTGATGCCATAGTCAATGACAAAGGTGTGATTTCACTATCCAGCCGCGAATCCTTGATTAAATTTGATCATTACATCCCCGACAACAAAAACCCCAATCGACTGTTTTCTGCTATTTCCAAAACCACTGCACCGGCTAAATTATCAGGCGGTGGCGGTTTGGTGCTGGAACCCATAGATCAGATCCAGCAGCCCCGTTCTGCTTGGATTTGGGACAAAGGGCGCCGCCGTGTTGTGAGGGCACCTAATGTTTCTTACGACCAACCGGTCAGTTCAGCCAGTGGTTTAAGGACCGCCGATGACACCGATATGATCAATGGTTCGCCGGATCGCTTCAACTGGCAAATGCTGGAACCAAGAACCTTATATATCCCATACAACAACAACCGCTTAAGTAACCGCGATTTAACTTATAAGGAAATCTTAACTAATGGCCACATTAACCCAGTACATACCCGCTATGAGCTACATCGGGTTTGGGTCATCAGAGCCACCCTGAAGGAAAAATGGCGGCACCTATACAGCCAAAGGGATTTTTATTTGGATGAGGATTCATGGTCGGTGGTGATCGCTGATCAATACGACAAACAAGGTCAATTGTTTCGTGTCAGCTTGTCCTACTTGATGCAGGATAACAACATGCCAGGAACCTTTCCCGTGCTCAATGTGTTTCATGATCTGAATGCCAGAGAATACCATGTGATGGGACTACAAAATGAGGCACCCAGAGGCAATGTCTATGACGGTGAGATAGCCAAAGACAACTTATTTACCCCCAACGGCCTCAAACGTTACGTGAAATAATCTTAAGGGTTGAGTTCCGAATCTGACCATTTATGAGTTCAAGGGCCAGTATGATTGTTTGTTCTTCATACAGCAATAAACAACATGACTCAACAATATAAACCTTCTTTCAAACAATTACACCAGCAACAAAAACCGCTTAGATTAACCAACATTTGGGATTCAGCAAGTGCCGCCATAGTCCAACAGGCAGGCGCCCAAGCTCATGCCACCAGCAGTGCTGCGCTGGCATGGGCCAATGGCTATGCAGATGATGGTAGCTTGCCAAGGCAGGTTTTATTGGCAGCCATTGAACGAATCATGCGAATCACAAACATCCCATTAAGCGTTGATATCGAGGATGGTTATACAAAAAACCCAGCAGATGTCGCCTCATTGGTTCAACAATTGGCGGCGCTTGGTGTGGCTGGCATCAATATTGAAGATGGTGTTGATGAACCCAAGCTGTTGGTCGATAAAATAAAAGCCATTAAAACCACAGTTACTGATACTGACTTTTTTATCAATGCCAGGACTGATGTGTTATTGCGCTCACTGCACTTTAAGCATACACAAACAGCTGAAATTAAATCGCGGGCACAACTGTATCAAACCGCAGGTGCTGATGGTATCTTTATTCCTGGCCTTGAAGATGAACAAACCATTCAACATCTGACTCAAGCCATCAAGTTACCTGTGAACATCATGACTGAGTCGGCAGAAAAAAATCTCGAAGCCTTGACAAAAGCTGGGGTAAAAAGAATATCACTGGGTCCCAACCCATTCATTCAAGCTTATACTGCTTTGACAGCACCGCATTCAGCAACCCTTGATTATGCCAGGTTGAATCAATTACTGAGTTAAATCAAGCAAACACCCCAACTGTCTGTCGACTTAAGGCCAACAAACCACCCTCAGGGTTATAGATTTGTGCGTCACTGAAAACATAGCCATCGCTGGCATGTTCTGTGTGGGCCTGATAGGCCAGCCATTGGTCAGCATCTGGCAGTTTTTGATGCTGTGGAAACTCCAAATTCCAGTTCATGGTACTGGCGGCAGCAGGCAGTTTTAATTGTTGTAGCACGGTGCATGGCCAGGCATCAATGGCGGCTATTAAATGACCATCATCAAATCCATTGGGCCGCTGTTTGAAACGCATCCAGCCATGCATGTAATCTTTTTTACTGTGCATAAAAGGCAAACGACCTTGCTGCAAATTAATCTCGAAGTGACGCAGGAACTTGGGCACCACTTTGGGGATTTGTGGTAAAAAATTACCCTTCTTGGGTAATGGCATGTGGTGATTGTGTTTGTCAGTTATGTTGATTTTAGATGTTCGTGCGATACCAAAACAGCCCTGTGCCATCACACACACCCGATCATTTTGCATGATCTTCGCTGTCAATTGCGTTGCACTGCGACCGCTTCTCATGATTTCCACCTCAACAAAAATCGGTACAGCCGTCATCAGCGGACCAATGAAACTGTAATTAAGGTACCTGACGGGTCGATGTTCATTGGGTTGATTGTTGCTGACTTGCTGTTGCATACAAGCAAACACCATGGCAGCGGACAGTCCACCGTATACTGTTCTGCCTTGAGCCCAGTTTTCATCTACCACTACTTGCTTGTCATCTGACTCCAGCAGTGTCTTGATGATTTCATCAAATTGCATGATTAATCCTGTTTGGCCAATGTTTCGGCTATGATGCGCCAAACTTCAGCATCGACGCCCATGCCCAGGTGAGAACAACTGATCTCAATATTTCTGGCATGTTCGTTGTATCGATCAACCGATGCGCGCCAGCCAACCACGCCATCGGACTTGCTGTACATCACAGTCAATGGCTGCGAAATGCCTTGTGAATTGATGTCATGGATTTCAGCCTCGTAAGCATCTAGATCCATCTTCATTGATTTGGCGTATTTGTTTGCCACCACAGTATATTTGGGCCCACCCATCAGCGGCGTTCCCATGGTGATGACTCCTTGCACCAATTCAGGATGTAAGCGGGCCACCTCTCTGGACAATACGCCACCCAATGACCAGCCAATCAATGTCACTGCATCGCCGCCATGATTGTCAGATATTTGCTGCACGGTCTGCAGCAACAATCCCTTGTCATGTTCTACATGCCCTTTGTTACGACCGTGTCCCCAATCAAATACCTTGTAGTTGATTGATTTGAGGAATTTTTTCAACGGCCGCATTGACCATTCATCGGCACCATATCCAGGTACCAGCACCACCAATTGGCCTTTACCACGAGGCACAGATGCCAGTTTTCTGCGGTTGCCATAAGAGAACAGCCACTCTAAAGGCGCCCTGATTTCTCGTAAAGTATTGAATTTAGTGGGCGGCTTCAAAGGACCAGCTGATGGTGGATAGGATGTCATTTGCATTATTGGTTTACTTGTGAACGGTTTCATTATACAGTATATAGTTCACATGTGAACATTTTGTAAATGTTCACTTTAAATTGGCTTGGCGAGTTCACCGAGCCAGACAATTTTTTACTCAGCAGCCTGAAACAACGGTTTTTATGGCACATAAAAGAAGTTGCGAACGACTCACTTAACCGAACCATTAGTAAAAATGACACAGAAAATTACACCCAGCGACATCAAAGGCCACGCTTCATGGTTATCAGTAGTCAAATGCTACCTCAAATGCCAGAAAGTCATGAACAGCAAACTGGCCGCCTTGAATTTAACTGCTGCCCAGCATGAGTTGTTGATGAACATCAACCACAAACCAGGCAGTTCCCAACAACAAATCAGCGACCGATTATTGGTGGTCAAAAGTAACACCTCGGCTTTGTTAAAAAAACTTCACAACCGCGGCTTGATTGAGAGAAAAAGAAACCCTGAAGACGGTCGCAATCATCAACTGTATTTAACTGCCAAAGGCGAAGCTAAACTGGCTCAATCGATGCAGGTACAAATCACTGTCGTGCAGGCCATGACCGCGGTACTCAGCGACCGTGAAATTCAAGCCAACCTTGAACTGATGACTCGTGTTTATGATGCTTTGCATCAAATAGATTGAATGGTTTTAAAGCCCTTCAATGCGCCTTTTTTGGCAAACTGAATATATCCTCAACGGCTGCATCAAAGTATTGGGCTATTTTTAAGGCGATGACAGTGGAGGGTACGAAACGACCCACCTCAATGGTTGAAATGGTTTTTCTTGAAACACCAATGGCAGCTGCCAAGTCACTTTGACTCAATCGATGTTCAGCCCTATAGACCCTGATGCGATTGTGCAGTAATAATGCCATCAATCCCAACCCTCATCTTGAGTCTGATCATAGCCCGAGTGTGTGAGGTACAAAAAAGTCACACTGGCCGATAAAGTCATCAAAGCCAACATGGCATCAAAAAATGCAGCACCTGACAATGAACCGCTCAACAACACGGTATCGATGGCGTGTAACATCACCATTCCAACAAAAGTAACACCCCATGATATCACCAAGGATCGGTTCAAGATATTGGTCACATAACCCTGTAGCTCGGGATGTTCGACCGTTTGAAATTTAATTTTCTTTATGAATGTCGGCGCCAGTGTCCAGATAATCATCAGACTGATCACCAAGCCCCAAATAGTGATAATCATTTGCAATGTGTTTTGCCAATCCGGTGTCACCCATCCTGTGATTAATTTCAGTCCATATAACAAGCCTGTGGCCAGCATAATCCATGCCAAACGTGAACATATTTGATCTGATTTTTCTGCACAATTTTCATTTTTCATAATATTTTCCATAATTAAAGATACCCGAGCATCCCTAATTGATACCCTGAGGTTACATTAAGACACATATACCACCCATGTGTCAACTAAAAAAAGGTGCTGTACAGTTTTTCTTACTGGTGGAACTATTTATGTGATTAACTGACTGGTAACAACATGCTCATATCACAGAGCCTAAATTATTCAGTCTGAAAGGCGCTTCAAATCATTTTGTGCTGGTTTAAAATCACCATCCAGTTTGATACTTTGTTTAAGTAAATCGACGGCTTTAACCTGCTCGCCTTTATTCTCATGAGCCAGAGCCATGCGCCAATAAACTGCTGCTGTATCGGGCAGGTTCAGGTCTGTATCAACAATTGAAAAAGACTGTTGGTAAGACTGTAATAACGCGATGGCAGTGTCGGAATCTTGCTTGGCCAAAACCCTGGCCTTGGCCCGTTGGTATTGCGCCATCAATGGCCAACCAGCATCCTCTTCAGCATTGATTTTCAATAAATACCCATCGGCTTTGAGGTAATCATTTTGTTGCATGGCCATCACAGCCAATTGCATCAAGGCACCTGGACTGTCAGGTTTAAGCAAAACCAATTCTTCCAGCACCGCTTTGGCCTTGACTGGGTCTTGGTTGACCGCTGCCAATTGTGCTTCCATCTCCAGGCCCTTAAGCTGATCAACAACTTTCAGCGCCTTGATTTTTTCAGCCGCCAGTTCCTTATCACCACCGGCCACACCTGGAGCCACCATATAAAAACCAATTTCCTCTGTTCTGGCATCAACATTTTGGGGGTCCAGCTCGATGGCTGTGGCCAAAGCCTCTTTGTAATCTCCCAATGAAAACATCGCTCTAACTTGGCTCACATCTTGCATTTTCACCCTGATTGCACTGGCCAATAAATAATGAGCTGTTGAACTTTTAGGGAAGTCATCAACCAAATCCTCCGCTAAATCCATAGCCATGTCCCAATCATTGGTCGCTAAGGCATTGGTTACTATTTTTTGTTGTTCCAAAGTAACCGCAAGTGCATTAACGTTTATAAATAGAATAAAAAGAAGCAATAATTTTTTTTTCATAAGTTTCAATTGGATCAGCTTTATTTTAATCTTATTTTAAGGTTTCAATTTTGAATAATAACTGAACTTGCGTTAGATAATAGTTAGCTTGAACATATTATTTGAATTAAAAATGTCCTTTTTAATGATTAATCCTGTGTGTATCACTATCAGACATTTTAAAAGGCAATTGATATGAATAATACACATAAAATAATTTTAATCTTATTACTGAGTTCGCAAAACATTTTAGCTCAATACACAGGCAATATTCCCATCTCAGATTTAAATGATGAACAAGTGTTTACAGTTGAAGGAATCGACGAAAACGATTGGATGGGACGGTCAGTAAGTACAGCAGGTGATTTCAATGGTGATGGCATCGATGACATTGTAGTTGGTAAACCAGGAGGCTCCAATGATCGCGCCTATGTCATTTACGGTGGCTCATTTCAAGCTGACAACCCAATTAACCCTAACCTCATTGATGGTGGCAATGGGTTTTCTGTCATTGGTAGCCCAGGCACCGGGATTTCAGTGTCTTCAGCAGGCGATTTTAACGGCGATGGTATTGATGACTTATTGGTAGCAGCCAATTATTCGCTGATTGGTGAAGATGCCATTGCATACGTTCTATATGGCAACACCCTGCCGATGCTTCAAACTGTTAATCTGAATCAATTGTCTTCCAGTGAAGGTATTAAATTTAACCGTCCAATGCTGAACGAGACTCCAGGGTTTGTAGTCAGTCAAGCAGGTGATTTCAATAACGATGGATTCGATGACATCATGATTGGTTCAATTTGGTCAGATGATGGCGCCACTGATTCAGGAACAACATTTGTGGTATATGGTACAAACACTTTGGCATTGAATCCATTCAACCTTGATGACATCAATGGCTCTAACGGTACAGCAATTTATGGTGCAGTTATCGATGACACCAGTGGTTTCCAGCTAGATGGTGCTGGAGATTTTAATGGTGACATGATAGATGATATTTTAATCAGTGCTGCTGGCGCAGCAGATGATTATAAAGGCCATGTTTTTTTAATTTATGGCAGTCAATTTCCGACATACCCCATACAACTTTCCACCATAAATGGTTCCAACGGCACAAAATTTGTCGGCACTGAGACGGATGATTTTGCGGGTATAGGCTTATCAGGCAATATTGACTTTAATGCCGATGGACTGAAAGACATCATCATTGGTGCACCTTATGCCAGAGACGACTTTGGTTCTAATGTTGGCAGGGCTTATGTGATTTATGGCAGTGAAACTCCTTTAGCAGCAATTTATAACTTGGGTGACTTAGATATTAATACAGGCGTTATCATTAACGGTTTCAATCCAAGCGGCTTTGCGGGTAAATCAGTAGCTTCTGTAGGTGACTTTAATGGAGACAGAATCGATGATTTGGTGGTCGGTGCTGGTGCTTTTAATGACACAGGCTGGGCGTATCTTATATATGGCAGAGTCAATCCGCCAGCACAAATCGATGCATTTCCATTGGTGGATGCTGGTTTCTTATTACGTGGTGGAAGTGACGATAGATTTGGCGATGATGTTTCTGCAGCTGGCGATTTTAATAACGATGGTATTGCAGATGTTATTATTGGCGCATGGACTAGGACTGTTGGTATAACCTCAGATGTTGGCAAGGCTTATGTAATCTATGGAAACGATACAATTTTCAAAGCTGACTTTCAGGCGAATGAGTGAATTCACCCCAAAACCTGTTTAATAACAGTTTTTACTCCAGTCCAATCACGTTTGATGGTCCTGATATCAACCGCCATTAAATCAGCAATTTCAGCATTACTTAAACCGAGGAAATACTTAAGGTGAAAAACTTCCTCGGTTCTTTTGTTGTGGTGTGCGACTGCATTGATCACTTCATCTAATTTCAACAACCAATCAGCTGATTCGGTGTTTTTAATTTGAATGTCATCAATAGATGACAGCATGGCTTGTCTTTTGTTTGTTGTTTTGGCTTTGGCAGCATTCATCAAAACTTGTCGCATGGCTTTAGCAGCAATACAAAAGAAATGTTTTCGGCTGGTGGCTTGCACACCATACTTTCTTAATTTCAACCAAGCCTCATTGACCAAAGAGGTTGTGTTCAATGTTTCATTGGCATTGAATTGTTTACGTCTGATGCCAGCAGCGATCATTTTTAAATCTGGATAAATAATTGGAATCAATTGGTCCAAAGCTTGTTGTTCGCCATCAGACGCCTGTTCAATTAACAATGTGATTTCAACTTCTTTCATCTCAACCCTCAAACTCACAAGGTTTTATCGAAGCCGATGCTTTTAGATTTGCTTGGCTGAGAATCGCATTAAAGCCTGATGTTTGTTCATCATTTAATCCACTGATAACACAAGTTTTAACCACCAATGATTGAAGTAATTCAGTCACGACCTGGTTATTATTGTTATCAGCCGTTAAGAACCAATCAAACAACAAAATACCATCTTCTAGCGCGCTCTGATGATAAGAAAAGTAGTTTTTACTGCTCGGCAAGTGCTTGATGCGACGCTCAATGCTGGCTTGCATGGTTTTTATGGCTGCAGCAGTTTCTGCTAATTCAATGTGTAGTTGTGCCAATTGTGATTCTATCAAAGCAGCATTGAGTTGCGATGTGACAGAAATTTGAGATTGTTGTTGATTAAGGTAAGCTTGTTGAGCTGATTTAAGGTGTGACTGAGCCAACACATAATCCTTTTTATCAAATTGATTGAAATCAGCAATCGCCCAATGCACACGAGCTAATTCTTTCCAGCCTTGTGATGATTTTTCATCGGTTGCTATCACCTCATCTGCTGTAGCCATTGCCTGTTGGAAATAAGAACTTGGATCATCACCATTTTCGATGGCGGCGTCTGCCAATTCGGTCAGTGGTTTGATTTTAGCCACCATCAAAGGTATTTTTGTGGGGTGTAATTGCAACCCACGCTCTGCTATATCCAGCGCCTGTTGGTAGACATCAGTGGCTGTTTGTTCTTGTGCTTCAAACATTTGCGCTTGGTTTAACAACAACAAATTCATATTGGCCCAGGGCGAAAAAGCAGATGGTTCTAACACCAATGCATTCTCACAAGCTTGCATGCCTTCGTTAAATGCTTGGGGAATCGCATCGTATTTTTTCAAATACCGTTTGATTTGAATATCAATGCCCGCATTGGTACAGCGAGAAACGTGATTCAGAGGGTCAGATCGGCCTATCAAAATGGCTTGATTAAGGAATTCATTGCTTTTGTCCATGAATGGAATGGCTGCATCATAGCCATCAGTGGCGCCTGTGGTTCTGAATTTATTCATGTAAACTTCTGAAATTTGTTTGGCAGCTTCATGATGCCAGGGGTTTTCAGTCAGCTCTAGTTGATAATGCTCTATTGCATCATCATATCGCTCCTCAATCCAAGCCAATCGACCTGCAAGAAAATGAGATTGCTGTTGGGTTTTGCCTAACAATTCCACCGCTGGGTTATAGTGATTAACCTTAGCTGATGCCAAATGCAATGCCCGTTCGTCTTCACCCTTGATTCTTTTGCCCTTTTTTAGTTGATAAGACCATTCCACAGCCCTGGCATAACCTAACTGTCGATCAAGCTCAACGGATTGCCAACCTTTGTCTTGAGCTTGTTGCAAAAACTGCAAGGCAAGATCATAGTCGCGCATGCTCAAGTATGCAGAACCCAATGCCAAGTCAGTCAATCCTGATTGATCAACACCACTGTTGCTAATTTGTTGTTGCAAATGGGTTATTTCTGCTCGAATCCGTTCATATTCAGGTTGTACATTATGTACTGGGAGCATGTGAATACGCCTGACTTGGTTTTTAATAGTTTCGGCTTGTTGTACAAATAGTTCTGCCTGTTTCAACCTATTGCTATTAAGGTGGTTTTGATAAAAGTAAGTCGCTAAAGCCAAAACAGATACCAACATCAAAGTAAAAACCAAACCAGTTGTCTTAGGGTATTTTTGCCCTTTTTTAACCCAATAACCGAACCAAGAAACTGGTTTTGCTTGAATCACATCACCACTCATATAAGCCTTGATATCCTGTAACAAACTGATGGCAGATGGGTAACGTTGATCGGCGTCTTTGGACATGCATTTTTGCACAATCGCTTTGAGGTCACCGGGAATGGATGCAGGTAATGGCAACGGTTCATCATTAATGATTTGAAAACCCATTTCAGCAGCACTATCAGCCGAGAATGGCTTGTTCCCCGCCAGCATGTGATAGAACAACGTGCCCAATGAAAACACATCACTTCTCGCGTCAATCAAGTGATTTTGTCCTTTGCTTTGTTCGGGAGACATATACCCTGGCGTTCCCATCACTGCACCCGTCATGGTTAAAGCCGTATTCTCATCTTTCAATGCAATTCCAAAGTCCAATACCTTAACTTCATAATTATCATTAACCAATATGTTACCTGGCTTTATGTCTCGATGTACCACACCACGATCATGGGCGTGCGCGATGGCCTCACAAACCTGTTTAAACAAGTTGGTTTTTTGAGTTAAGTTGGCACTCATTTCACTGATAAAACCAATGATGTCTTGGCCTTTAATATAAGCCATTACATACCAAGGTATGTTGCTCTCGGTTACACCTAAATCCAAAAGTTTAGCAATATTGGGATGATCTAAATCAACCAGGATTTGACGTTCTCTGACAAAGCGCTCAACCACTTGTTGGCTGGCCAATTCAATGGGCAGGATTTTCAATGCTGCTTGTTGTTGGATACTGTCATCATTGCGCTGTACCAAGTAAACCACTGACATACCGCCTTTACCCAATAAAGATTCAATGCGCCATTCACCTATGACTTGGCCCTTCATCGGTTCACCTGACTGGGTTGACCAAAATTCAGTGATGGCCGGCAAGTTATCTTCCAATTCATTGGCGTCATGATTGCCGTCATCCAACGACGCAAACACACGTTTGATTATGTCATTCAGTTTAGAATCTTCACTCATGACAGTTTACACCCCTCTTCATATCAATAGCTTAAGTGTCTGTCTCAAAATAATCAAGTTGTGCCTCAGTTACCATTAGTCTTATGGTACATTCATATAAACCAAATGTTTTACCTGAGCCTTTGGAGGTATCGAAAGAGATATCATAGCAAACCACAATTAAATACTGGAAAAACATGAATCAAACAAACCTCAATATGGACTTCACCCAACGGTTGGTTATGGAAACCGAACAAATGCAGTGGTCGGCCAGTCCATCACCCACCGTATTCAGAAAAAGGTTGGCACGGGCAGAGGCGGAACAAGGTCATGCCACCAGTATAGTGAAGTACGAACCAGGCGCCACTTTCAAAACCCACCACCACCCCAAAGGCGAAGAAATATTAGTTTTGGATGGGGTGTTTTCCGATGAACACGGGGATTATCCAGCCGGCACTTACCTGCGCAACCCAGATGGCACTTCACACGCTCCTTTCAGTAAAAAGGGTTGTGTGTTATTAGTCAAGTTATGCCAGTTTCAAGACACCGACACGGCTCAAATTAAGATTGACACCAACAACACCCCATGGCGCCCAGGCATCGGTGGCTTGGAGGTGATGCCCTTGCACAACCACATCCACGAAAATACCGCATTGGTCAAATGGCCCAAAGGCGAAATTTTTCAACCACATACCCACTTCGGTGGGGAGGAAATTTTTGTGCTATCCGGCACCTTCAAAGATGAAAACGGCAACTACCCCAAAGGCACCTGGATCCGCAGCCCTCACCTCAGCTCACATCACCCTTATGTCGATGAAGAAACCATTATTTGGGTCAAAACTGGACATTTGACTTAAAAAAGAACGTAATTATCTGACTCGGCGTCTGTCAAACTGAACTATTGAAACAACCTTCACAACAATTTACACATCCATTTTTAACTTCTTTTTTAGGCTTGATAAACAAACGACAGTAATAAGGTGTTTTTATACTGCATGAAATAAAAACAGACATTGTTGGTTCAGAACGGGTTCATTTTCAACTTCCTATAATCCGCCCAACACAACCAACTCGGGTTGTGTTTCAACCAACAACCATGGAATTAAGTGGTTAATATTTATTAAATAGGAGAAACATGAAATGAGAAAATACTTGATTGCAGCTTGCTTGACCCTTAGCTTAAATGCACAAGCCAATGACGACATCAATTACAACTATTTTGAACTGGGTTATGACTACCTGGACCTGAATAATGGACGCACCACAGACGGTTACTATTTGGACGCTTCATTTGAATTGTCTGATCAATTTTATTTGGGTGGTTACCTGAATCATTTAGAGTCCAGAAATATAGACAGCAAGAGGTATGGCGCCTTATTTGGGTTTCATCAAGGTATCAGCAACAACACCGATTTTTACACCAATTTAAGACTGGGCCAATTAGATTTGCGTCTTGATGACAGTTTTACCTATGGTTTAGAAATCGGCACCAGAACAGCATTCACTGAAACATTTGAATTAATCACCTCAGCCGGTTACACCCAAGTGGAAAAAGCCAATGATGGTTTTTTTGAGGCCAGTGTCGAGGGCTTGTTTAAATTGGACGAAAGCAAAGCTTTCACTTTGGGCTTAAAGAGTATTGACGGTGATTTTGGTGCCCAAGCTGGATTCAGATTTTCATTTTGAATTCTCCCAGCCACTTCTTATGCTTTAAATCAACAACAGTTGAATGCAGAAAGGTCATGATACATTTTGAATGATTGACATTACCAATGAATTACTTATAATCGCCGGCGAATTATGGACTAATTCATTTGTTTTAATTGACAAACCAATTTATTACCTTTAATTTTTCACGGAGAAAATAATGAAATACTTTACCTTTTTACCACTTTTTTTTGCTTCTTTTTTGGTTCAAGCCCAAGACAACATCAGCTACAGTTATTTTGAGGTAGGCGTGGAACACTTCGATTCTGATTTAAGAAGTATCAACGGCCTCTTTTTAGAAGGTACCGGGGCAGTTTCAGAATCAATCTACTTAGGAGGTTTTTACAGTAACTTAGACGCTGGCAGCAGGAACTTGCAAAGAACTGGTGCAATTGTTGGCTTTCATACTGAAATTGCCAGTATAACCGATTTCTACTCACAATTAGAATTGGGTATTATTGACCAGTTTTCTGATAGTTTTACCTACGGCGCTAAATTCGGTACCCGAACAGCAATAACTGAAGCAGTTGAACTGAATACTGGCCTCAGCTACACACAAGTGGAAGATGCCAATGATGGGTTTTATGAATTTGGTTTAGAAGGCCTTTACAAATTCAATGATCAAGTTGCGCTGAAAACAGAATTGGGCAGCCTAGACGGTGACTTGAATGCCAAACTGGGTTTCAGGTTCATTTTCTAAAACATCCTTTAGATACAAACTTCAGGTGTGCCTTGATTACTAGAGCGCACCTGAAACCTCACATCTCATCCAAGTGATTCAAGCGCTTTCTATTGACCTTTAACTGCAACACATCAGGCCTGGAGTAATGGCCCACTGGATCAAAATTTTGTCGTTCTTCAAAAACCCTGGTGTGGTCAATGGTGGCGGTGTAGATACCCTCCTCTCCCACTTGTGGTTCAATGATGAAGGATCCATCTGGCGCACACAAACAGGAACCACCATCAGTTAAGAAATCATCTGGGCAATCTTTCATCAAAGCCGCATAATGCGGACTGTTATCAGGAAAATCTGATGGTCGCATCAAACCGCCCACAGACATCACAAAAGAACGACCTTCTTTGGCCATCATGGGGGTGATGTCATGGGTGTTCCTGATACTGCCAGGCCAGTTGGCTACGTGTAAATCTTCACCTTGGGCATACAATGCGGTTCGTGCCAAGGGCATCCAATTCTCCCAACAATTCAAACCACCGACGGTAAATGCACCCAATTTATGGGTTTGTAGCCCATTGCCATCACCGGGTGACCAAGTCAAACGCTCCTCATAAGTAGGCTGTAGTTTACGGTGTACGGATTGTATAACACCCTGTTCATTTATATAGACAATCGAACAATACAAGCTGTGTCCACCGCGATCGACCGGGCGTTCGATGATGCCCAAATAACAAGCCATGTTATGCTGTTTTAAAACCGCACAAATACCATCTAAATCGCCGCGTTCAATTTGTACCGCTTGCTGACAATAATGGGCATGAAATTGTTTTTGATCCTCGGCATTGAAACGCGCCCCTTGAGTTAACTCTATCCAAAACGGATAACCAGGCAGAACCCCCTCACCCAAGGCCACCAATTGACAACCTTGTTGCCCGGCTTGATGTAAATAATCAATGATTTTTTCGGTGGTCTTGATGCGATCAAGCCAAATTGGGGCAAGTTGGATCAAACCGACTTTGAGTTCATTTGACATGGTAACTCCTGATTAAAAAGTGTTGATTGATTGTTGTCCTATTGTACCCAATAAAATGAGCTTAATTGACGCTGTTTGTTGTTGTTCTGTTAAGATAATTGGCACGTATTTATGGGACCAAATAAAATGAACAGAGTAATAAAGACCGCAATCCTCGCATTGACTTGCAACTTTCAAATCGCAACGGCACAAACAGTCATCTACGCCGGAAAATTACTGGCCGTTCCTGGCGAGAAACCGCTGAAAAACCAAACAGTTACCATTGAAAATGGAAAGATTATAGCTGTGAAATCTGGATTCACCCGCTTTGATCAAACCGATGGCATGCAAATCATTGACCTGCGTGACTCGTTTGTGATGCCGGGACTGATGGACATGCATGTTCACCTGCAAGGAGAATTGGGCCCAATGAATGACCGCGATGCATTGAAGATGTCAGACCAGCTCAAAGGCATGCGCACCATTCATTATGGAAAAAACACCCTGATGGCTGGTTTCACTACTGTCAGAGATGTGGGTTCTGATTCGCAATACATGTACGCCTATCGAGATGCGGTCAACAATGGCTGGGTGGATGGACCCAGAGTGATTGCAGCTGGCGGCGTAGGCATCACCGGTGGCCATGCCGATGTCAGTGGCATCAAGCCTGACTTGATGGAGTTCTATACTGACAAAAGCATTTGCGATGGTCCATTTGATTGTCGCCGCGCCACGCGTGATGCAATCAAGTACGGTGCTGACCTGATTAAGATCACCTCTACCGGCGGAGTGATGACCGATCGTGCCACTGGCACCGGACAACAAATGGAAATGGATGAATTGAAAGAAGTGGTGCTGGCAGCCAAGCGTATGGGGCGGAAAGTGGCCTCACATGCACACCAAGAAGACGGCATCGTAGCGGCTCTGAAAGCTGGTGTTCACAGCATTGAGCATGGCACTTACACCGGCAAAGAGGCCATTAAACTGTTCAAACAAACCGGTGCATATTTGGTACCTACCTTATTGGCTGGTGATACCGTGGTGAGAATCGCTAAGGAAACCGATATGTTACCGCCTGCCGTTGCAGCCAAAGCCATCAAAGTTGGAGCGGACATGCAAGGTAACTTTGGCAAAGCTTACAAAGCCGGCGTAAAAATTGCTTATGGCACCGACAGCGGTATTTCAGTGCATGGCACCAACGCCAATGAAGCGTTACTGATGAGTGAGGCAGGCATGCCAAATGATGAAATCATCGTCACAGCCACCATCAATGCGGCTGACTTGATCGGTATGTCGGCACAATTAGGCACATTAGAAGTGGGTAAATTGGCTGACATCATTGCCACCGATGGCTCACCGTTGGATGACATCAAAGAATTACAAGACGTGGACTTTGTGATGAAAGGGGGCAAAGTACACAAACAATGAGCAGAGTGTGGCTTTACTTGGTGTGTTGTTTTGGGCTGGCTGCTTGCCAGCCCAAAGGCAGTTTTACCTATCAACACCCTGCACCCGAAACCTACCCAATCAATCAAGTAGTGGTAGTGATTGATTACCTGAATCTGGGCGATGATGTCGGGAAGTACTGGGATTTTGATAGTTTTTATCACCAAAGAATACTGGATGATACCTTCCTCCAAACCAAACAGTTTTTGGCTAACAATGGTTATCCTGCAGTCAGCGCATACCTGCTCAGTAGCGGCCTGTTAATTGATCCTGAGTTTGCAGTTGAGCATTATATTCAGGACCAAGCACAAGAAAAGCTGCTTTACCCGCCTTACCTGTTGGCGCAACAAAACGTCACTGTAGAACAACAAGCACAACACCAAGAATTCTTAACCATCATGGTGAAATACTTGGCACAACGCCGGCATCATGCAGCCGACCCATTGAGTCTGAGCGGCATGCAAATGGGCTATCATTTTCAAAGCATGCAGCTTCCAGATGACGCGGCTATTTTCTACCTACACATCAACCAATCAGCACCGGGCGTGATGAAACAACTGGGGACTTTATTGCTGACAGGTGCCATTGCCAGCCAGGCTGATTATGCCCATGTGGGTTTAGACCTGAGCAGTCAGCGGCAAGCCAGTGCTTTTTGGATTCATCGCGGCAGCGGACAGATTCTGTGGAAAAACCACTCCAGCTCATGGTCTACAGATCAACCATTGGTGGACCTATTACTGGGTTTTCCAAGCGCTCACTGAACCACACAATCACCGTCAAAATCAGCATAAAAAACTTCATCGGTGAAGCCTTGGAATTGAATACTTCTGTTGGGGATTTGTTGGTACCAAGCATCGATGGCTGCAGGAATCACACTGCCTGACATGTCATTGCCATCGAGGTAAAATTGGTTCATGGCATTCATGTTGCCAAAACCAACAGGCACCATGCCAGTCAATCGATTTTGGTTCAAATAAAAGCCGAAAAGTGCCGTCATTTGTGACCAAGAATCAGGTATTTCACCTGAAAGTTGATTGTTGGTCAGGCCAATGAATTCAAAACCATTCAGCGCGCCCCAAGAAACTGGTAGGCGGCCACTGAGCTGATTGTTACTCAGGTCAAGCTGTTTCAAACCACTCATGCGTCCGATGCAATGCGGCAGTTTACCGCTGAGGTCATTACCCGGTAACAATAAAAATTCCAAAGCTTGTAGTTCAGTAATTTCATTGGGTAAAAATCCAGTGAAGCCGACATTCTGGGCTGAAAAATATTCCAAAGACACCATTTGTGCTATCTCTGCAGGGATGGTTTCTGCGAAATCATTGTCATCAATCCACAAATCAGTCAAATCAGTCATTGCCGTTACGTAGGGCATGATTTCACCTGAGAGCTGATTGTTTTGTAGCTGAAGAATCCTCAAGGCAGTTAAGCTTGACAGTTCATTGGGTATTGTTCCCGTCAATTGATTGTTGCCCAGTAATAAAAATTCCAATGAAGCCAAATCACCAATACTTGATGGAATGAAACTGAATAAATCATTGTTACTCAGATTCAATGACACCAACTGAGTCAAGTCACCGATGTTGCTGGGTATGATGCCATTCAAATTATTATCGTTTAAATCCAAAAACCAAACAAATTTTTCAACGGGCCCAAAAGCAGAAACCCCAAACCAACTGTCGACATCGGCGTTGCCCCAATTGCTGTTGTTGATCCAATTATCACCATCAGTGATGTTGTACAGGTTGACCAGTGCATTGCATTCAAGGATGGGTGAATTCATCCCCGGTTGCAGGCAAACTGTATTGAAATCGAGGTCAGCATGAGCACATGGCATCAACAAGCAAATCAACAAGCCCAGAAGTATCTCTATGTTGGCTTTATTCATACTAATAGTATGAAATAGAAACCAAAGAATTCAAAGCAAAAAAGTGATTGTCGGATTTGAGTCATTCAATGATTCGCTTGATAGGGTCAGGATTGTTTCATCAGGCCACGATAATAGCCCACCACTTGCTGGGCAGTCTGCATGACATCAGAACGTGATGATGAATGTGGGGTAATGGTGATCTTGGGGTGCTGCCAAAAGGGGTGTTCAGCTGGCAGCGGTTCCTGCTGAAACACGTCCAATACGGCGGCTTTAATGCCGCCTGAATCCAGTATCTGTAACAGCGCAGCCTCATCGACATGAGCACCACGGGCCACATTAATTAACACCAGGTTTTGACCACACCAAGAGAGCAACTCGCGGTTGATGATGTGTTTGGTTTGTGGATTTAAAGGTAGTAAAACAACCAAGTAATCACTGCCCTCACAAACTTTTTGCAAACCCTCAGCACCATGAAAACATGGATGTTCAGGGTGTTTTTGTTGTTGTGTCCAAGCGATTGTTTTAAAGCCCAAATCGACACACCTATCGGCCACAAATGCACCCAGAGCACCCAAACCCAAAAACCCAATCACAGGCATCGGTTGATTTTTTTCAAGGACTTGCCATTGTTGATTTGACTGCTGGATGCGGTACGCTTGCCCATGGCGGTGAAAAGCCAAGACGTGTTGCAACACATACTGTGCCATGTTTTGTTGTAAAGCCGGTGTGACTATACGCGCTTGTTTGATATGACCAGATACATGTTGATCTTGTTCGATGTGATCCATACCGGCACCCATAGAAATGACTGCTTTGAGCTTGGGCATGTGCTGAGTGATGCCTGCAGGGTGGTCCCATAAAACTGCCAATTCAACGGTTTCAGGGTGGGGAATATCTGGCCATTGTTGGATCTGCACCTCAGGTAATTGAGATGCCAGCAGCTGGCACAATTCATCGGTATTGCGGTCTGTGATAATGACCGCAATACTCATAGGTTCTTGGTAAGAAACTCTAGGTGTTTCAGGGCCCGCTTGTATACACCTTTTTTGAAATGTATGACATTTTCAGCCGGGTACCAGAAATTGACCCATCGATAGTCTTCAAACTCGGGCTTGGGGGTCTTGTTAAAATCCACTTTGGATTCGTCTTCTAATAACTTGAGCAAGTAATAGACTTGCTTTTGCCCAACAAATGATGGATCTGAGTCTCGTTTGTGGAATTTTTTAGGCAGGTGATATTTCAACCAACCAGGCGTTGAGCCCAATACATCCACGTGGTGAGGTTTCAACCCCACTTCTTCATATAATTCCCTGAACATGGCCTCTTCCGGGGATTCGTCTTTATTGACACCCCCCTGTGGAAACTGCCAACCATTGCCTCTGGTTCGCTTGGCCCAAAACACTTGACCTTCATTGTCGAGCAAGATGATGCCCACATTGGGCCTGAAACCATCTCGATCAATCATGATGATATATAATTTTTAAACTGCCTCTATTGTTTCAAAAAAATGAAATTTACTCAAGAAATTTCATGCTGCCCTTTGGCCAAAAAAAAAGCCCACACAACAGCGCAGGCTTTTATTTCTTCATGAAAGTTGATGTTTAAAAAGCGTAACCAAACTCATCTAAGAATTTTTGTCTGAAGTCTTTTTTCGAAATGTAATGGTTTTGCGTGCCTGCAGTGGCTATTTTGATGCTGCCCAATAGTGACGCAATGCGACCTGTGGTTTGAAAGTCCAGACCACTGGTCAGACCATACAACAAGCCAGCACGATAGGCATCACCACATCCCGTTGGGTCGACCACTTTTTCGGCTTTAACCACTGGTATGTGATACATGGTACCATCGGCGTAAATCTCAGAACCTTTCTCACCACGGGTCACAATCAATGCATCCAAGTGACTGGAAATTTCTTTGGCATCCATACCAGTGCGATCGTGCACCAGCTCGTATTCATAATCATTCACCGCCATCCAAGTGGCTTGGTCAATAAACTGTCTCAAATCATCACCATCGAACAAAGGCATGGCCTGACCTGGATCAAAAATGAAAGGGATATTTAAATCAGCAAATTCCTGCGCATGCTGTATCATGCCATCACGGCCGTCTGGTCCCACAATGCCAATTTCGATGTCTTCATAATCCTTGACATGGTTCTCATGTGAAAAATTCATGGCGCCCGGATGGAATGCCGTGATTTGGTTGTTTTTCATATCGGTGGTGATATAGGCTTGTGGCGTGAAATGCCCTTCTTTGGTTTTCACTGCTTCAAGCGAAATTCCCAAGCCTTTCAAACGCTGGTAATAAACATCAAAATCACTACCCACCACCCCCATAGGGACTGGCTTACCACCGATCATCTTTAAATTATAAGCAATGTTACCTGCCACGCCACCAAATACACGGCTCAAAGTGGGAACCATAAACGAAATGTTCAGTTTGTGGATTTGTTCAGGCAAGATGTGCTTGGCAAACTCATCTTCAAAGACCATGATGTTATCGAAGGCCAAAGACCCACAAATTAACGCTCTACTCATTTAATAATTCCTCTAACAATTGTTTGGTTTGGACCGGGTTGGCCTGGCCCTTGGTTTTTTTCATGATTTGTCCAATGAAATAGTTGAACATTTTTTCATTACCAGCACGATAATCGGCAACTTGACTGGGGTTATCGGCAATCACTTGATTGATTAATTCATTCAAAGCCGATGAATCTGAAATTTGTCCTAAGCCTTTGGCCTTGATGATGGCAGCAGCTGCCTCACCACTGTCCCACATGTCCTCGAGCACTGTTTTGGCCACTTTTCTCGAAATGCCACCTGCTGCCACTACATCCAACAGACCGGCATACGATACCACATCTATTTTCGATGTGGTTATGCTTTCACCCTTTGCATTGAGTAAAGCGCTGAACTCACCCAACAAAAATTTGGCGTTTAAATCTGCATCTGCTTTGGATTGGGCATCTGCGGCCTCAAAAAAAGCAGCCATTTGGATGTCATTGGCGATGATTGCTGCATCATCAGCTTTGACTTTCAGCACATTGATATAACGTTGAATTTTTTGTTCTGGAAACTCTGGCAAATGTTCACGTTGTGCCTCAATCATCGCATCAGTGATGGCTATGGGCAGTTGATCTGGATCGGGAAAATAGCGGTAATCATTGGCGTTTTCTTTGCTGCGCATGGACCGCGTTTGATCTTTATCTGCATCATACAGCCGCGTTTCTTGAATTATTTTCTCACCCGCCTCTAACAGTTTAATTTGTCGTTTGGCCTCATGATTGATGGCTTTTTCAATAAACCTGAATGAATTGAGGTTTTTAATTTCGGCTCGCGTACCCAGTTCTTTTTGTCCTTTAGGTCGCACTGAAACATTGGCATCACAGCGAAACGAACCTTCTTGTAAGTTACCATCACATATACCTAAATGGGTAACCCGGGTATAGATTTCCCGCATGTATGCCACCGCCTCTTTGGCATTCGACATTTGTGGTTCAGAAACAACTTCGATCAATGGGGTACCTGCTCGATTCAAGTCTATGGCCGAGTAGCGGTCGTATTTATCATGGATTGATTTACCGGCATCTTCTTCCAAGTGGGCTCGAGTGATTTCCACGGTTTTTTCACCTTCATCGGTTTTGATCACAATGTGACCTTTACCAACGATCGGATCATCCATCTGACTGATTTGGTAACCTTTGGGTAAATCAGGATAAAAATAGTTTTTCCTCGCAAACACCGTTACTGGTGGTATCTCTGCATCGACAGCCAAACCAAATCTGATGGCGTATTCCAGGGCCTTTTGATTGATCACCGGCAAAGTCCCCGGCAGGCCTGCATCCAAAAAACTGACTTGAGAGTTTGGCGATGCACCATAACTGGCTTTCATGCCTGAAAACAATTTACTGTTCGTGGCCAAGCGCACATGGATTTCCAATCCTATGACCATTTCCCAGCGGTCCCAGATACTCATAAGAATGCCTCCGGAATTTGCATGTGGTGGTCGTGGTCTAGTTGGTATTTATCGGCCAAAGCCAAAATATTCTGCTCATCGAAGTACCTACCAATCAATTGCAAACCCACAGGCAGCCCCGCAGTGAAACCAATTGGCATAGACAGACAAGGCAAACCCGCCAGCGATGCTGGGATGGTGAATTTATCAGCCTCGTACATACTAACGCCATCGGCTTTTTCGCCCAACTTAAACGGCAATTCTGGCGAGACCGGAGAGGCAATCACATCAACCGATTCAAACGCCTTATTGAAATCCTCACTGATTAGCCTTCTGACCTTTTGTGCTTTGAGGTAATAGGCATCATAATAACCAGCCGATAGTGCCCACGCCCCAATCATGATGCGTTTTTTGACTTCCTCGCCAAAACCTTCGCTGCGACTTTTTCGATAAAGGGCTTCTAAATTTTCAGCCGCGTTGGTTTGATGACCAAAACGCACCCCATCAAAACGTGACAAATTAGACGAACATTCAGCTGGTGCCAGCACATAATAGGCGGATACCGCCAAATCGGCGTGAGGCAGCTCTATGTCAATAATACTGGCGCCTTGTTGTTTGAAATACTCGATGGCCTCGGTGGTTTTATTTTTGATGCCCTCATCTTGTAGCGCATCGATCCAAGCATGGGGGACACCTACCCGCAAGCCTTGCATGTTGCTGTCTTTAGGCTTGTCCCATTGCCACGTTGAGGTTTTTAATGAAGTGGAATCCAAGGGATCGTGACCGCACATTTGTGACAACACCAAACCACAATCATCGGCTGAGACTGCCAGCACGCCCGCTTGATCAAGGGAGGATGCAAAAGCCACCATACCATGTCTGGAAACCCTGCCATAACTGGGCTTGATGCCGGTGATGCCGCAAAAAGCAGCAGGCTGCCTGATTGAGCCACCGGTATCAGTGCCAGTAGCCACTGGCACCATGCGTGCAGCCACTGCGGCTGCAGAACCACCCGATGAGCCACCGGGTACCCGTTGCGAATCCCATGGATTTTTAACCACGCCAAATGCCGAATGCTCATTGGATGAACCCATGGCAAACTCATCCATGTTGGCTTTGCCCAAATTGACCATACCTGCAGCAGCCAACTGAGTGACTGCGGTGGCATCATAAGGCGGCTTAAAATCCGCCAACATATTGGAGCCACAAGTGGTTTTTATACCCTGGGTACAAAACAAATCCTTGTGGACCAATGGCACACCAGCCAATAACTCACCGGCATCCAATTGTTGTTGGGCTTGCAGCAGTTCAGCAGCACTGAGCTCTGCACAGATTGAAATCAACGCATTGGTGTTGACATTAAAAGACTGGCAGCGGTCGTGATAGACACCACAGAGTTCTTGGATGCTGATTTGTTTTTGTTGCAACAACTCAGAGAGGGCTCTGATACTCAAATTAATCATGGTTTGAATTCCTCAATAAACTCACTCGATGACCTTGGGGACCAAATAATGGTCTTCATCGGCATGTGCCGACAATGCCAACAGGTCTTTCTTGTGGCTGCAGTCGGTAACCGCATCGGGTCTGATCAGTTGTTGTGCTTCATGCGGTGTACCCATCGGTTTTACAGCCGCTGTGTCGGCCTCATTGATGTGTTCGATCATGGCCATCACCTGATTCAATGATGCAGTAATTTCTCCGAGCTGCTGCTCAGGAATATCCAATTGTGCCAAGGTGGCAATTTCTTCTAATTCTTTACGATTAATTGACATTTAACTAGCCGGATTCATATATAATTCGCAGATTGGCTTACAGCAAAGTAAAGCCGCGGGATATTATGCCATTTTTTGCCAATCAGATGTAACTACAATTATCACATGTTTAAAAAATTCAGAAGCTTGTTTTCAAACGATTTGTCTATTGATTTAGGAACCGCCAACACCCTCATCTACATGAGAGACCATGGCATAGTTTTAAACGAGCCTTCGGTGGTTGCTGTGCGCATGGATCAAAACAAAGGCAGTCACGCCAACATAGCCTCAGTAGGGGCTGATGCCAAGATGATGTTGGGCAGAACGCCTGGCAACATCCAAACCATCCGTCCATTGAAAGACGGGGTGATTGCTGATTTTGATATGACATCAGCGATGTTGCAGCACTTCATTCGCAAAGTCCATTCTAACCGATGGCTGAAACCATCTTGCCGAGTATTGATTTGTGTGCCATGTGGCTCAACCCAAGTGGAGCGCCGTGCGATTGAAGAATCAGCTTCTGGTGCGGGTGCCGCTGAAGTGTTCCTGATTGAAGAGCCAATGGCTGCTGCCATCGGTGCCGGCATCCCCATTCACGAAGCGCGTGGCAGCATGGTACTTGATATTGGTGGCGGTACATCTGAAGTAGCGGTGTTATCGCTGAATGGTATCGTTTACTCTGCTTCGGTAAAAATCGGTGGTGACAAATTTGATGACTCCATCATCTCCTACGTCAGACGCAGTTACGGCACATTGATTGGTGAATCCACAGCTGAACGCATCAAACATGAAATTGGTTGCGCTTATCCTGCTGCTGAAGAAATCTCATTAGAAGTCTCGGGCCGTAATTTAGCTGAAGGGGTGCCCAGAAAGTTCACCATGACCAACAACGAGGCCTTGGAAGCACTGCACGAACCCCTATCTGGTATCGTGGCGGCAGTCAAAACAGCTTTAGAACAAACACCTCCAGAATTATGTGCCGACGTGGCTGAACAAGGTATCGTATTAACGGGTGGTGGCGCTTTGTTGAAAGATTTGGATAAATTACTGATGGAAGAGACAGGCCTGCCCGTGTTTGTGGCAGAGGATCCTTTGACCTGTGTCGCACGCGGCGGCGGTAAAGCCTTGGAAATCATTGATGAAGAAGGCTCAGACTTTTTTGCCCCTTTCAGGTAATAGCTTGTGGTTTGATTATTTTCAATGGATAACTTACAAAGTAACCAGAAGATAACTCGTTCACCCCTGTTTAAATTTTTGATGTTGGAATTCATCTGCTTGGTGCTGATGATTTCGGATAAAAACAACCGTGTGGCTCAACCCATCCGTGACACCTTGTCCTTGGCTGCCATCCCCTTGATTAAAATTGTGGAGTGGCCACAAGAGCTTTACCAAATTGCTGAAATTGCTGTATCCAGACAAGCGCGATTGATTGAGGAAAATAACGATTTAAAAGAACGGCTATTGGATGCTGAACTTAAAGTACAACAAAACATTTCTCTTTCAGCTGAAAATCAACGCTTACGTGAACTACTGAATGCCAGTCAAAACTCACCGTTAACCACCAGCGTAGCATTCGTTTCAAACATCACACAAACCCAAAACAAACAACAAATCATCATTGACCAAGGCAGTTCAGATGGGCTGTTTGTGGGCCAAGCTGTGTTGAATTTAGCTGGAGTTATCGGACAAGTGGATGTTCTGGGACGTGATTTTGCCCACATCATCTTAATCACAGACACCAGCCATGCCATTCCAGTTGAAGTCTTGCGGACCGGTTTGCGTACCATCGCTTATGGCCGTGGCGATCATGTTTTTTTGGCTGAAATACCCACCAGTGCCAACATCGAAAGCGGCGATGTGTTGGTCACCTCGGGTTTTGGTGGTCGTTTTCCTCGTGGCTTACAGTTGGCAGAGGTGGATGACGTATCAGTCAGCCCAGAACGCACCTTCAAAACAGCCAAAGCCATCCCCTTTGCTCAACTAAACCGCTTAACTGAAGTATTTTTGGTTTGGCCTGATCAAGTTGCAGTCATTGATGCATCATCACCACAAGATGCCACTGTAAATGATCAGTTGATTGAAGCTGGAACAGCATCAACCACAGCCAATCAAACCAACTCAGAAGGCAACAATGATGGCTAAGAGGTCCAGCAACAACACGACATTTATGCACTTATCGATGCTAGGAGGGGTGTTATTGACCCTCTTGCCATGGTCGCCAACACTGGCATTGTTACAACCCCATTGGGCAGCGATGATGATTGCCTATTGGTCCTTGAATGCAGCCAACAGTCGCGTGATGTACGTGGCGTTTGCTTATGGTTTGTTGCTCGATGTTTTGATGGGCGCCTTATTAGGTAAGCACGGCATGTCGCTGGTGGCCTTGTCATTTTTGGTGACCAAGTCAGCGAAGAAATTACGCATGACTTCTTTTTGGCAGTTGTTGATGATGGTTTTGGTTTGGTTGTTCAACGACATCGTGATTCGAGCAGCCATCGACTGGGTCAGCTATCGCTACCAACCTGAATTGATTGATTTATTGCCCTTGTTGACAGCTGCACTGATTTGGCCTTGGCTCAAGTATTTGATGGACCGTACCCAAACCTCAATGAGGCTGAGTTAAATGGGACGACAACTCAAACAACCCTTCCAAGAAAAAAAGCTGTTCACGGAGCGTATCATTGTTGCACTGATCATGATCATGGTGGTGTTTACTTTGCTACTGAGTCGTTACTTTTACTTGCAGGTCATTCAACACGATAACTACACCAAACAAGCCGAACAAAACAAAATCAAATTTTCCAGAATCAATCCGACACGCGGTCTGATCTACGACAGAAACGGCTTGTTGTTGGCTGAAAACATCACCACTTATCGCTTACAAGTGGTGCCAGAAAAAAGCCAAGCGCTGGAGGTCAAGCTGCAGCAACTTAAACAACTGGTGTCATTGGATGATGAAGACATTGTAGCCATCCAAGCACAACTCAAATACAACCCAGTTTTCAAACCCATCACCATAAAATCAAAACTGACAGAGCACGAAGTCTCGCGCTTTGTGGTACAAAAACATCAATTCCCAGGATTTAATATTGAGCCATACCTGATCAGAAAGTACCTCTATCCCATGGAACTGTCACACTTGATTGGTTTTGTTGGCAAGATCAGTGAGGCAGAGTTTGCGCGGCAAGATCACAGCATTTATGCCAAGGATGATTACTTTGGTAAAACTGGTCTGGAAAAATATTACGAACAACAGTTACATGGCACGCCTGGCCAGCTGGTGACAGAAATCAACGCACAAGGCAAACAACTGTCCGAAAAAATATCTACGCCTCCAACCAATGGCACTCACCTCAACTTAACCATTGATATGCAACTTCAAAAAGCAGCCTATCGAGCATTTGGTGAAGAAACCGGCGCAGCCATTGCAGTCAATCCTAACACCGGAGAAATTCTGGCGATGGTTTCAAAGCCAGGTTACGACACCAATGAATTCATCAATGGTATCAGTCAAGTGAATTACGATAAATTGGCCCAATCACCAGATAAACCTTTGTTCGATCGCAGCATTAAAGGTGGCTACGAACCGGGCTCGACCATCAAGCCATACATCGCCTTGGCAGGTTTGTACCACCAACTGATTACGCCAGAATCCACCATGATTTCAAGCGGCTCTTACAAGATTCCTAACCAAGACAGACCTTACCATGACTGGAAACAAGGGGGACATGGAAAAGTAGATCTGGTAAACTCATTGGCTGAGTCAGTTAATGTGTTTTTTTACGACTTGGCTTATCGGCTGGGCATCGATAAAATTCATGATTTTCTGCAGCCATTCAAGTTTGGTCAATTAACTGGCATTGACATAGCTGGGGAAAAACGTGGCATCCTGCCTTCCAGGACATGGAAAAGAGCCAATCGTGACATGATTTGGTTCCCTGGAGAGACCGTCATCACCGGCATCGGACAAGGGTATTTTGTCATCACACCGGTGCAAATGGCACAAGCACTAACAACTCTGGCATCAAAGGGACAAGTCAACCCATTACACTTGGTCAAAAGACCCTACGTTAAAAAACCCTTGCCCTTTGATCTCAAACCCCAGCATTGGCAAGTGGTGCATGATGGCATGACTGCAGTTATCAACGCACCCAACGGCACAGCCAGGGCAATCCGAGCAAAAGACTATTTGATTGCAGGCAAAAGTGGTACCTCACAAGTTTTTGGTAAAAGCGAAGAAGACATTTACAAAAAGAATGATGAATTGCCAAAACACCTTCGGAACCATGCTTTGTTCATTGCATTTGCGCCGATTGAACAACCTGAAATTGCTGTGGTCGTGGTGGCAGAGCACGGCGCCAGTGGCACCAAAGCAGCAGCACCGATTGCCAAAAGCATCATCGATTCATTCATGCAAGAACGCCAAGATCTGAAGGCTGTCTCCGATGAATAAACGCTTTTTCACTTACATGCCAGATCCTGTGTTACTAACCTTGTTGCTGTTGTTGTTGGGCTATGGGCTGGTTGTGCTCTACAGCGCAGGTGGTATAGTGGTGGTTGAACGCCAAGCCGTGAGGATAGCCTTGGGTTTATTCGGTCTTTACCTGGTTACCCAATTCCGTCCAGAGCGGTTTGAACAATTCACGCCATTGATTTATGCTGGTTCTGTGTTGTTGTTGATTGCGGTATTTTTCTTTGGCATCACAGTCAAAGGTGCGCAGCGCTGGCTGGATTTGGGTATCAGCATACAACCATCGGAGTTATGTAAAATTTCATTGCCGATGATGGTTGCATGGATTTTTCGCCACACTGCACTACCACCCAATTGGCGCTATTTATTGGCAGCTGCTGTGGCCATTGGTATTTGTGCCGGTTTGATCTACAAACAACCTGATTTGGGCACTGCTATTTTGGTTGCTGCCAGCGGCTTGTTTGTGGTGTTTCTGGCGGGGATTTCTTGGAAATTCATATTCAGCGGGCTGTTAGTTGGCGCTTTGTCGTTGCCGGTGCTGTGGCAGTTTTTACATGAGTACCAAAGACAAAGGGTGTTGATGTTTTTGAACCCAGAATCTGATCCACTAAACTATGGCTGGAACATCATCCAATCCAAAATAGCCATTGGTTCAGGTGGCTTTTGGGGCAAGGGATGGACTGAGGGCAGCCAGACCCAACTGGACTTTTTGCCTGAACATTCAACTGATTTTATCCTCTCGGTACTCTCAGAGGAATTTGGCTTTTTTGGGGTGCTGTTGCTGTTTTTACTCTATACCCTGATCATCATGCGCTGCTTGTACATCGCACAACAAGCAAAAACCACCTACAATCGTTTGCTTTGTGGGGCACTAACCTTGATTTTCTTTGTCTATATAACCATCAATGCTGGCATGATTTCTGGCGTTTTGCCGGTGGTGGGTGTCCCACTGCCATTGGTCAGCTACGGCGGTACATCGGTGCTTACTTTATTGGCATCCTTTGGTATCATTACATCTGTTCACTCACATAAAAAATTAATCCAACAATGAAAACTAAACTAAACACACTTACCATTCTGGCCATGCTTATCACTGGCTTGACGGCCCAAGCCCAGGTTGACTTGAAAACGGTTGACGCCTTCATTGATGCAACTGCCGCAGAAAAAAACCTCGATCCACAATGGGTTCGCAGCATCATCAGCCAAGCCAACCACCAACAAAGCATCATTGATGCCATGAACAGACCAGCAGAAAAAGTCCTTAAATGGCATGAGTACCGCAACATATTCCTCACCGACAAACGCACCCAAGAAGGCGTGGCCTTCTGGCAAAAACACCAAGCAGTATTGGATCAAGTCTCCGCTGAATCTGGTGTGCCAGCTGAAATCATTGTTGCCATCATTGGTGTAGAGACTTTTTATGGCCGCATCATGGGCACGCACAAAGTCCTCGATGCGCTGTACACATTGGCTTTTGATTACCCCAAACGTTCCAAATTTTTCACCAAAGAATTGAAACAGTTCTTGGCTTTGGCCGAAGAGAGTCATATTGACCCATTGGCGGCCAAAGGTTCCTATGCCGGAGCCATGGGATTCGGTCAATTCATGCCTTCCAGCTACCGCGCCTACGCTGTTGATTTTGAAAACGATAACAAGATTGATTTACTCAACAACCCGCAAGATGCCATTGCCAGTGTGGCCAATTACCTCAAAGCCCATAAATGGCAAACTGGTGGCAAAATATTGAATCTGATTGAGAAACCCAGCACAGCAATGAAATACAACCAATTAAAACCGCACCTAATCGACCACAAAACACAACAAAAATACACCGTGCTTGAGTTGGATATGGCCGATGGTTCGAAAGCTTATTGGCAGGGTCATCAGAATTTTTATGTCATCTCACGCTACAACCATTCACACATGTATGTCAGCGCAGTTTTTCAGTTATCAGAAGCCTTGAAACAAGCCAAAGCGGCAGCGGAATGATCATGAACAGATACCTCATTGTAATGCTGCTGAGCTGTTTGGTCATGGTTGGTTGCGGAAAAAAAGACCGCTACCGCGATATTGACACCGATAAAATTAAACCTTGGGTGCCCAAGGCCGAGCCGTTGAGTCGTTATGGCAATCACAGCCCCTATCGAGTGCATGGCAAAGTGTACCAAGTGATGGCCCAAACCAGCGGCTACACAGAAACGGGCCAAGCCTCATGGTACGGCAAAAAATTCCATGGCAGGCAAACTTCCAATCAAGAAGTTTTTGACATGTACAAATTGACTGCAGCACACAAAACCCTGCCATTACCAAGTTATGTCGAGGTCACCAACCTAAAAAATGACAAGAAAGTCATCGTTCGTGTCAATGACCGAGGCCCATTCATTGGTGATCGAATCATCGATTTGTCCTACGCCGCTGCCAAAGCCCTTGATTTTATCAACGATGGCATTGCTGATGTGCATATCCGCGTGGTGAACTCACCCAAAGACCTGGTTAATGTACCCATCAAACAAGGTTTGACTTACCTGCAGCTGGGTGCTTTTTCAGATAAAAACTCAGCCTATAATTTAGCAAGAAAGGTCAGTCAAATACTTGGAATTGAAACCTTTGTCACCATATTATCAACCTCAAGCGGTGCCTTGCATCGCGTGAGAATTGGACCCATACAGTCCGAAAACAAAGTCAACCAATTGATGAACCAAGTAACATCCAACGGCATTCCTAATGCCAAAGTGATCACCGAGTAAACTCAATGAAAAACAAAACAACCCTATTATTGCTCTTGCTGTTAATTACCAGTTTAAGCACGGCACAAACTCCCAACACACTCAGTACCACCCCACAACCACCCAAGGTCAATGCCAGTAGTTATATTTTGATGGATTACCACAGTGGACATGTGCTGGCATCAGATAACCCGCACCTGCAAGTTGAACCAGCCAGCATCACCAAAATGATGACGGCCTATGTGGTGTTCTCAGAAATCAAATCAGGTAACTTGGATTTAGCTGATATGATCACTGTCAGTGAGAAGGCATGGCGCACCGGCGGTTCCAAAATGTTCATAGAGGTTGATAAACAAGTGGTGGTAGAAGACCTGATCCGCGGCATGATCATCCAATCAGGCAATGATGCCTGTGTCGCGCTGGCTGAACACATTGCTGGCAGTGAAGAAGTCTTTGCCAGTATGATGAACCAACACGCCAACAAACTAGGTATGAGTAACTCGAACTTCCTTAATGCCACTGGTTTGCCTGCTGAGGGCCATCTGGTGACTGCCCATGATGTGGCTATTTTGGGTCGGGCTTTGATCACCGACTTCCCGGACTTGTACCATTTCTATGCGGAAAAAGAGTTCACCTTCAACAAAATCAAGCAGCACAACCGCAACACCTTACTTTATCGCGACCCAACTGTTGACGGTTTCAAAACAGGTCATACCGAAGCGGCTGGGTACTGTTTGGCCACCTCGGCCATGCGCAATGGCATGCGCTTGATCAATGTCATTATGGGTACTGAATCTGAAAAAGCCCGCGCCGATGAAACCCAAAAATTGATTAATTACGGCTTCAGATTTTTTGAAACCCATAAACTTTATAATGCCGGTGATGAACGCGTTCGACCTGAACTGTGGAAAGGTCAGGAAGAGGACATTGCTTTGGGCTTGGCCAATGATTTATTCATCACCATTCCCAAAGGCAGCTACGACCAATTAGATGCCAATGCAGACATCCCGGGCTTATTGACTGCGCCGATTCAAAAAGGCGCCCAGTTGGGCACACTGAACATCACTTTGAATGGCGAGTCATTCATGCAAAAGCCATTGGTGGCGCTGCAAGCTGCTGAGCAAGCTGGTTGGTGGTCGCGCAGCATGGATGGCATTGGTTTGTGGTTCAAGTCATTTGGAGACGACGAATGATGCAAAATCTAGATGAACTTGAAGGCAAAGGCTTTGAATTTCCAACCGAATACCCAGTCAAAGCCATGGGTCCCAACCACGATGACTTTGAGCTGGATGTGGTTGAGACGATTAAACAACATGCACCTGAGGTATCTCGTAACTCAGTCAACACCAAAACCAGTTCAACCGGCAAATACCGTTCAGTGACTGTATTGGTATATGCCCAATCCAAAGACCATTTGATTGCCATATACAAAGACATCAGAGCCATCAAAGACGTGATGTGGACGTTGTGAACCGATGACAGCACCACCCATCAATGTCAAACACCTTGGCCGCTGTGACTATGAACCGGTGTGGCGTGACATGCAAAAGTTCACCGACGAACGTGGACCGGACACATACGATGAGTTGTGGCTGGTGGAACACCCACCGGTATTCACCCAAGGCTTGGCTGGAAAACCAGAACATGTTCTAGCAGCTGGTGACATCCCAGTGATTCAGGTCGATCGCGGTGGTCAAGTGACTTATCATGGGCCTGGACAGATTGTGGCCTATCCAATGATTGACTTGCGACGACACGGCATCGGGGTGAAATCACTGGTGCACGGTATTGAACAAGCCATCATAGATACCGTTGGCCATTACGGCATCACAGCTGCCCGCAAAGACAATGCACCCGGCGTTTATGTCGATGGTGCTAAAATTGCCTCATTGGGTTTACGCATACGCAAAGCCTGCTCGTTTCACGGTCTGGCTTTTAACATTGATATGGATTTAGAACCCTTCCAAAGAATCAATCCTTGTGGCTTTTCAGGATTGGAAGTCATACAATTGGCTGATTTGGCCAAAGGGGTTGAAATAAAAGCGGTTGAAACACAGCTTTTAGAAGCTTTTTGTGACCAACTGAAATTCACGGCTCAACACGTTAAAGCCGCTTGAACGAGAACTAACATGACCAATAAGATACCATTGAACATTGAAATGCCTGATCAGGCCAGTGCCGACAAATTGGCCCGCAAAGTGGCTGGCGCCAAAGAGTTGGGTGAAAACAAAACCAACCGCAACCGGGCAGGTTTTGATACCAGCGCGCCGCGACTGCGCAAGCCTGACTGGATTCGTGTGCGCATTCCAACCGGCAATGCCGTACAAAAATTAAAAAGCAAATTGCGCAACAATTCATTGGTCACTGTTTGTGAAGAAGCTTCTTGTCCAAACATCCACGAATGTTTTGGCAAAGGCACCGCTACCTTCATGATATTGGGTGAAGTGTGTACACGTCGTTGTTCTTTTTGCGATGTGGCCCATGGTCGCCCCTTAGCGCCGGATGCCCAAGAGGCTGAGAACTTGGCACAAACCATCGCTGACATGGGCTTGAAATATGTGGTCATCACCTCGGTTGACCGCGATGATTTGAAAGACGGTGGCGCGCAGCATTTTGTTGACTGTATCGCTGCGGTTCGCGCCAAAAACCCAGAAATTCAAATTGAAATTCTGACCCCAGACTTCCGTGGCAAAGGTCGCATGGACAAAGCCTTGGAGATATTGGCTGTCAGCCCACCAGATGTGTTCAACCACAACTTGGAAACCGTCTACGCGCTGTATAAGTCGGTGCGCCCTGGAGCTGATTATCAGTGGTCATTGGATTTGTTACAAAAATTCAAAGCCCAACACCCTGATATCCCCACCAAATCCGGCATCATGGTCGGCTTGGGTGAAACCTTTGAGCAGGTCCAAGAAACATTGCAGCACTTGGCCGATCACGATGTGGAAATGATCACCATCGGACAATACTTGCAACCCACTCAAGGTCACCACCCAGTACTGAATTATTGGACGCCTGAAGAATTCAAGGCTATCGAGGAATATGGTTACACCCTAGGCTTCAAACACATTGCTGCAGGTCCGTTGGTCAGAAGTTCTTATCATGCTGATGTGCAAGCGCATGAGGCTGGTGTGGTCAATTCTTGAGGTATGCGCACACCAACTTAATCAGTCATGATTGGCGCAAGTTGGCTCGGTTTTATATTGATATTTTCGCTTGTGAACCAGTACCACCAGAACGCAACCAAAGTGGTGAATGGCTGGACCAAGGAACAGGCATCAAAAATGCTGCGCTTCAAGGGGTTCATTTACGCCTACATGGGCATGGTGAAAATGGGCCTACCTTAGAAATCTACCAATACAGCCAAACCCTCCCCCAATCACCGGTACAACCCAATCAACGCGGCATAGGTCACCTGGCTTTTGAAGTGGATGACATCATTGAGGTAATTACGGCGGTGCTGGCTGGCGGTGGCGAGAAACAAGGTGATTTAACCACCAAAACTGTACCTGGCCTCGGCGTGCTGTCGTTTCTATACGTCAGAGACCCTGAAGGTAATTTGATTGAATTGCAAAACTGGCAGAAGGCCAATGAAAAATAGTTAAAATCACGTCTCTTGATAACCAAAGTTATACATTAAAATCACCCAGTTTCTTTATAAAACTAACAACATTTCGATTCGTTGACAATAACTGGTGGTTGGTTTACTATAAATGTTCTTAACATTTTCTTAATAATTCAATGAAAAAACTACTTCTTTCAATCGCAATGGTCTGCGGACTGGTTGGCAGTGCTGTCGCTGGCGATGGCCCGGGTGACAGCATCACATCATTAAACGGTAATGGTGATGGTACTTATACTGATACATATACTGATACAGGTGGTACTGCCTCGGCGCACCCTTGGTACACTTTTGATGCCGATGCCGGTGATACGGTTACTATTACTCTGACTTCAGACGTAGAATCAATCTTGTGGGTATTTGATGTCACTGACAACAACGCACAAGTTGGTGATTTGAATGGTGTTGATTATTTCTTTGCTGACAGTGGTGGTGGAACCACCAACAACACGCTGAATTTCATTGCACCCACAACAGGACAATTTGTTATTCAAGTTGACTCTTTCTTCGGCTCAGCAACTGTGAATTACACGCTGGGTGTGAGTGGCAGTGGCTCAGGTCCGGTAACACCTCCAGTTCCTGCTCCAACTTTGACTCAATGGGCTTTGATTCTTTTGGCTGTATTGATGTTATTGATGGTGTCACCTAGATTGCGACGCCAGTCATAATTTAACATGTTCCGAACCTTGGGTTGTCCAAGGATCGGAATTTTTCCTCAGCAAGCTCTAATCAAACCCATTACGAAACGGATCATCAACCTGAAAAAAGGTCATCATGCCGCTGGCTGAATGTTCCAAAATATGGCAATGAGCCAACCAACCTCCTGATTCATCACCTTCTGGCATTTTGCCAAATGCATCTATTTGTTTTTCTCTGCCGCTGTCACTGAAATTCACGGCAAGGCGAGTCAGTGAAAAACTCCTGCCACGGATTAAACCAGGACGAGGTTCAAGCATGATGGTGTCCTTATCTTCTATGAATGCCGCAGGTTCTGTAAAATTAAGCGCTGGATCATCTGGAAAGTCCAAATCCTTATATTCAGTTTCAATGTGTTGAAAGCGAAATCCATGGGTATGAAAATTATGTCGACCTTCGGTGAGGTTTTTCACTTCCCATACATAGGTACGATTAGCAACAACAGTATGCACATCATCAGGTGTTAGCATTGGAAACGGCATACCCATGGCTTGGACAAAAAATTTAACATCGCCGGTATCCCAATCGGGCAAGGTATGCCCCATAACCAGTGGCAGAGTAGGCGCATCTGTCACATCAATTCTGGGAATGATCCTGAGCGGTGATGGTGCCACAAATGGGGTTTTCAATTCCGCCCCTGTAAATTGCACTGTACCAAAAATCTTATTGGGATTATCACCGTCACGAATTCCATGGGTTAGGTCTATGGTGCCGTCTGGAAGAAACTCAACATCATGCCGTCCTCTGACTGTGTCATGCCATCGCAACTCAAAAGTGGCATCATAAGGCAATGGATTAAAAACAATATCAGCACGCTCACCCGGGGTTAGTAACACGCCATTATCGGGAATGATGGTTAAGTGCCTATTCACAGCATCATTTTGATTGACTGTATTATTAGATGGAATTGAACTGAGAACTTGTGCCTCTTCCAGTAACCCTTGGTCACCACCTATCCTGATAAAGTCATGAATTTGTAATGTGGTTCGCATAAAACGTGAATTGGCTGCATTGACCATCCGAATGCGGTGCGGTTCAGAACGTGAAAATGTCATCTGTGGTTGACTCACACCGTTAACCAGTAAAACATTACCCTCACGACCGTTGAGCTTTTCTAGAGCAATGGCTTTTTTATCGCCTAAAAAAGGTTCAGTGATTTGATTGTTCTCATCAATCAAAACGTCATCCAAAACCATGATGTGTTCTTTCTCAGGAATACCCAAAGCTTTATCCTGATCGGGATCTCGGACTACTAATACACCGTATAGGCCTTTCTCTACTTGACGATGGGTCTGAAAATGTGGGTGGTACCAAAAGGTACCTGAATGAAATAGAGGGATTTCATAACGGAACGTACCACCTGGAGGCACTGTACCTTGAGAAATGTTAGAGCCATCCATATTCGCCGGGGTTTCTAAGCCATGCCAATGTATGGTTGACTCGTCTGGTAAACCATTACAGAAATTAACAATCAGTGTATCACCCACTTTTGCTTGTAACGTGGGCCCTGGAATCACCCCATTGTAAGTCCAGACGTCTACCTCATTTCCCAAGCCAAAATCCCAGGTTGCAGGTCGCGCCGTCAAGTACACTTCTAAAATATCAGGATCAGGATTGAGATCTCTTGCTGTTGCTGGTTCGATAACTCCTGAAAAGCTGGCAGGCGTTTCTATTTCACCGGGATCACAAGCCCCAACAGCGTGCGAAATGATTGGAAATACTGATAAGCTCAAGCCTAGAATTAGTTTTGATAAGCGGAATAAAATCATTAAGTGGTAAGAATTAGATCAAATATACAGACTACCATATGATTGCGTTTTATTTCAACCAATGAACCCTCTTTGCTTTCAAGTGCCTTACACTTCAACAGCAGCCATCTTACATCATTATTATGGCAACTAAACCCATGTCTTTTTCACTGTAAATCTTGTACCCTATCTGCTTGTTTATTTATTGATGAGGGTTTTAATGATGCAAGTAAAAACATGGCTGACAATCAGTGCCCTGGCACTGTTGGGATTATCAGCTAATAATCAAGCTTTTGCCAGTGAGGTGATGACGCCTGAAAAACTGTGGGAGGTCAAACGAGTCAGTCCTTTGGGCCTCAATCAGGCCAAAACGCATGTCATTTACAAAGTCACCATTCCGAGTGTGGAAAACAACGATTTTGACAACAAGGTCTACCAGGTCTCAATCGCAGATGGCAGCACCCAACTATTAGAGAACTACCAAGGTGTGGTTGTTGATAAAAATTTATCACCCGATGGCAGCAAGCGACTGCTGCATGAAACGGTTACTTTAGAAAAAGTGCTCGCCAGTGACATCCATGATTCATTGGATGCGGCCAATGCCTATGTCTTTGATGATCTGGATTACCGCCATTGGGACACTTGGAATGATGGCAGTTACAACCACGTTTTTTACCAAGACCTGAAAACCGAAAATAAGATTGATATCATGGCCGACCAGCCATTCAACACGCCACTGAAACCTTTTGGTGGTGATGAGGACTATATCTGGGGCCCTGAAAGCGAAAACATCTACTATGTGAGTAAGAAACTGCAGGGCACCGCGTACGTCACCAGCACCAACACCGACATCTATCGCTACAACCTGGCCAGCAAAAAAACCACTAACTTAACCGCAGATAACCCAGGTTATGATAAAAGCCCGGCGTTCTCATCAACTGGCCAGCTGGCCTTCTTGCGCATGGACACGCCGGGTTATGAAGCCGATAAAAATGACATCATGATCATGCAAGGCAAGGAATTCATTAACCTGACGGCGCACTGGAACGGCACGGTAGGGAGCTTCAAATGGAGCTTGGATGGCGAGAAAATTTATTTTGTCGCCCCCACGCAAGGCACCATTCAATTGTTTCAGGTGAACCTGCCTGTAAGCAGCAGAAATTTACCCACCGTGATGCAATTAACCAGTGGCCAATATGACGTCAATGGCATAGTCGGTGAAGTCGATGGTCAGTTAATTATCACGCGAAACAGCATGAATGCCGCCAAAGAAATCTATCGCTTTGACCTTGAGGACAAGCAAATGACTGCATTGACCGAAGTCAACACAGCCATGTACGCTGACCTTGATTTACCTACAGTTAAAAAACGCATGGTCACCACCCAAGATGGTCAGGAAATGTTGGTTTGGGTAATTTATCCACCCGGTTTTGATGCCGACAAAAAGTACCCCACTTTGCTGTATGCCCAAGGCGGGCCTCAATCACCCTTGTCACAATTCTATTCGTTCCGCTGGAACTTCCAGTTGATGGCTTCGCAGGGGTACATTATTGTGGCACCGAATCGCCGTGGCATGCCAGGTCATGGTGTGGCCTGGAATGAAGCCATCAGCAAAGACTGGGGTGGCGGCGCGATGCAAGATTACCTGGATGCGATTGATGATGTGGCCAAAGAGTCCTATGTTGATAAAGACCGCCTGGGCGCCATTGGTGCCAGCTTCGGTGGTTACTCAGTGTTCTATCTGGCTGGCCACCACGAAAAACGCTTCAAAACATTCATCTCACATGATGGGGTGTTTGATTTTCGCAGCATGTATGGCACCACCGAAGAATTGTTTTTTGTTAACCATGATTTAGGCGGCCCATATTGGGACCAAGACAACGCAGCCGCGCAAAAAGGCTACGCCGAATTCAACCCCAGTAACTTCGTCGCCAACTGGGACACGCCGATGTTGGTGATTCATGGCGGCAAAGATTATCGGGTACCAATTGGACAAGGCATCCAAGCCTTCCAAGCCGCTAAATTATTGGGACTGAAGAGTCGCTTGTTGTATTTCCCAGAGGAAAACCATTGGGTATTGAACCCACAAAACGGCATCGTTTGGCAGCGTGAATTTTTCCGCTGGTTGGAAGAAACACTGTAACGACATTCAACTTATCCCAAGTTAAGCACTTTGAGCACCCAATTGAATGCAGTTGGGTGCTTTTTTTTACCTCAAAAAAAATCATTATAAAATGTCATGATTTCCTGCACTTTGACGTAATAAGTCATATCCAAAGAGTGAGAAAAACCATGAAATCTAAATTGATATTGTCCCTTCTGATGCTGTTGTGGTTACAACAAACGACGGCCTTAACCTTTCAAGTGATTGTGCTGAGTGACGAAGTTGATAACAACCCTGGTGATGGCATTTGTGAAATACCCATCGGTTTTGGCTTTTGTAGTTTGCGTGCGGCCATCATGGAAGCCAATGCGCTGGGCGGCTTGCACACCATCGAGCTGGGGCCCAACATCCATGAATTAACCCTGTTGGGTGATGATGACACGGCTGCAGCAGGCGACCTTGATGTAACAACCGGCTACATCACCATCATTGGTTCAGGCCCAGAAACGGTGATCAATGCCAATGGCAACAACCGCATTTTCGAAGTGTTCAATGGCCGCAGTCTCAGCTTAAAAAACCTGACCCTCACCGGCGGCAGAGCAGCCACCGCGGATAACAATGGCGGTGGTGCCATTAAAGTCAATGATGTGAGCACGCAGTTATTCACCGATCAAGTCATCATCACCAACAACAGTGCCAACACCGGTGGTGGATTATTCGCTACCTTAGGAGCAGACATTAATATCCACAACACCGTGTTTAAAGATAACTTCACCGAGGATTTGGGCTTCACCAACATCTGGGGACCCGCTATTTTCTGTTCCCGCTGTGAGATGTTCATTACCGCATCTACTTTCACTGGCAATGACAACGGTGGTAAAGCCATTGAAATTGAACAAGGTTTCATGTCGATGACCAATTCAACCGTCACCAACAATGAGGGCGGCGGCATCAGAACAACCAATGGTGGTGCAAAAATCCGTTTCAGTACTTTTGTTTCTGAATCAGGTCAAAACCTGTCACATTTCAGTTTCGATGGCAGCGATGTGTTGGACATCCAAAGCTCGATTCTTTGGACACCTGATGGCGGCTTCATTGATAACTGTCAAGCCGGTGACAAACCCACATCATCTGGTTACAACATCGTCAGTGATGCCAGTTGTGAATTCTCCGCTGTGGGTGATCTTGAAATGACCGATGCCCTGCTAGCCAGCTTGACTAATAATGGCGGTTTCACTGACACTTTTTTACCCGCAGTGAACAGTCCTGCTGTTGACATGGTGCCCCTCAGCGCCTGTATTTCTGCCACCAATGATGTCCTTGAGTATGACCAGCGTGGCGCGTTCAGACCTGATGGCGCGTTTTGTGAAAGCGGTTCGGTAGAATTGAATTTGGACATAATCTTTCGTGCTGACTTTGATTATGATGATTGATTAACGCATTCATTTATTGAATTACAGCTATCATTTTTTGGCTATTTTGGGTAACCTTGCTGGTTTTTGATTCACGCAGCAAGCAACTTAAAAAGCATGGCATTTAAATTTTTATTCAGTCGCACCGAAAGCCTCAAAGGTGCCATCACCTTTGGTGTCTTTGATACCATAGCGGCGCTGATACTCGGTGAATTCAGCTGGTTGCGCCTGGTCGGTATGAGCCTGATTGGCACCAGCGTTTACGCGGTTGAAATTCCCAGCTATTTTGCTTGGATTCAAGCCAAAAGCCAAAAAATGAGCCACACCATGGGCAACTGGTACAAAACCCTGATGACAGTGGCCTATTTCAACCCGTTGTGGATTGCCCGCCACATGTGTTTTATATACCTACTGAATCAGCAGGCCATTACTTGGGGGGTGCTTGGAACAGCGTGGCAATCGTTTGTCTATGGCATGCCAGTGTCGGTGGTGGTTAATTATTTGATTCAAAACAAAGTGCCTATGAAACAACGTTTCTTAATCAGCTCGCTGTTCTCCGGTTGTATGGCCATCTTTTACGCCGTCAGCGCGGTTATTTTTAAATAGTTCAACACACATCAGACCAATAAAATCAGCAGCTAAAATCAAAGTGGTCACAGCACATGACCACTTTTACAGTTGGGCTTGGTTTACTTAATAAAGCCTAATTTTTAATGGTCACATTGGTGCCCAATCCAGAACCATAAACCAGCGCATTGAGCAGCAATCTATTGGTGCTTTTGGTGGAACCCCTGAAAACGGGTTGGCTGGCAAACAAGATGATTTGACCATTGCCTTTGGCTTCACGGGTTAAATAGGCTGAATTCGCTATTCTTTGACTCGCTTCTGGCCACAGTAAACCACTCATGCGCAGTTTCAGCCGGTATTCATCGGGTAAAGTTGACCAACCTGCTTTGCGAATGACCGGTTGATCTTTAAAAGATGCTTTGACCTTATTCCAATCTGATTGAGACATTTTTTCATAGACGCCCATTCTTACTACGGCATCGGCTGAACCATCAGACATCAATACTGGGTTGTTTGATACCAGAACCGGAAGAACGGGTGGCGCACCAAAAGTTAACCAATGCTTTTCATCAGTACGGGCAGCGACAATCGCCCCAGATGGCGCAAATTCCCGCAACCAATCATCTTGTTTTTTAAGCAAGGATTCAGCAACTGGTTTGTCTTTTGTATGCCATGGGTAATTGATTTCATCGGTCACTTCATTGGACCAGGCTTTTTTGACTTCTGGGTATTCATCTTGTTGCGCCAGCCATTCCCTTTGTAGGGCTTGGTCATATTTGGTGATGTCTTTAAAAGTATCACCGATTTGGCGCACACCGCTGAGTTTGGCGGCCACATCTGTGATGCTGCTGATGGACCCATCAATGGCAATCAATGTACCACCCGCTTCAACCCATGTTTTTAGCGCAGCCACTTTATTCTTATCCAGCTTGCCATAAAACATATCAGGAATAACCAAAGTGTTATAGCGCCTGAGGTCATTGAAATTAAAAGTATTGAAATCAAGGTGTGAATGCCTGATGCCTAAATTCGAATCTATGCTGTGCCAAATCGTGCCGAAGTCATAAAAATTGACACTGCCATGTGACAGTATGGCAATTTCTGGTTTTTCAAGTAAACGAAAATGAGAACCACCAATATCAGGCAAATCCCCTTTGCCTAGACCACTGTTGATGGCCACAGCACTCACTGCCATCTTAGTCGCCGTAGCCTCAATGATTGATGTTAAATCGCCTTTGAAAAACTCGTTATCGTAGCGGTTAATAACCACTGAACCTCTGGAAAATTGATGACCATCTAAAGCAGTTGCTTTATCCAAAATTCTGACCTTAACGCCTTGTTCCATGATTTGAGCAGCAGCACCCACTGAGGCATCATCGGCGCCATCAATGACATAGGCAATGGCATTGGGTTTGTTGATCAAGGCAACTGGTTGCTCGGGTGCTTGGTAGGGCGCTATATTGGTGTCAACAAAATCATTGATGGTGTAAGCCTCAAGGCCATGCATCATGGTTAGGTTCCAAGCAGTGGTGTCATACATGATGCTGCCGCCGTCTCGCAGCACATTTTGTCGCTCTTCAACCAGCACTTTATCATCCAATTTCACATCAAACTCCAAGATGGCTGCCAGTAACCGAGCCTCTGGCTGTCTGTTTCTGATGATCAGCGAGCCCTTAGGCAGCTTGGCCTTGACCTTATCACCGAGTTGATTGCTGGCATCAGAAAAAGTAGTTTCCTTCGATAAAGTAAACAACTCAAAACCTTGTAATTCCATCAAATCAATAAACCCTTGCATGCGTTGGCTGTTTTTATTAGGCGGTAAGGCAAAGGTGGTATTGGCATATACACTGTCAGATGAAATGCTTTTTCTTCGATCTTTCAGGAAGTCTCGATACATCTCTTTTGAATGTTTGGCCAGGGTTTTTAAATTGGTGATGGTGCTGACCAATTGGTGATGCACAGACTCTTGGTAAGTAACAATTCTGCCATTGGCTTGGCGAACGCCATCCTCAGCTATGCGTGCTTGTTCATACAAGATATGAACACTGCCTCGAAACTCAGCATAGCTGGAGTAACCTGGGTACAAGTTTTCAAACCATTCTCCAGTAAAGTATGGCCAATTTTCATCGTCAAATGATGCCGCTTGATCATCGGCAAAAATGTTGCCCCACTTTTTTGTCGCCGCAGACATGTTTTTATTAATCGGCTCTCTTGAAGGTGAAAATAAATAAGTACTTTGTGAACCCATTTCATGGCCATCAATCATCAATTGAGGGTACCATTGATTGATGGCCTTCACGCGACCAATGGTTTCTGGGTGCACCCCTAAAATGAAGTCACGATTTAAGTCAAATAAATAATGATTGGTCCTGCCATAAGGCCAAGTACCAGAATGCAACAAAGATTGGTTATCGACATTAGGTGCAATGCCTCGGGCTTGTTGCAGGCCTTTGGTAAAACGAGCTCGGCCATCTGGATTCATCGATGGGTCGATGATAACAATACTTTGCTGCAACAGTTCTTTGATGTCATCTGCTTCAGAAGCAATCAAATGATAGATAGCAGCCAGTGCCGCATCCGAACCAGATGATTCATTACCATGTATCGAATAGGCCATCCATGAAACTGCTGGTAATCTTGCGATGATTTCATCGGCATCAGTGGCACTGAGTCCTTTTGGATCAGCTAATTTAGCCAAGTCCGCTTTGACCTCATCAACTCTGGCTAAATTATTTGGGGTAGAAATCAAAGCGTAATACAGCGGCCGGTTCTCATGTGATCGCGCATATTCAATGAGTTGCATTTTCGGGCTGGCTTTATGCCATTGATTAACTGCCTCTGCTATTTGTTCTGGCGTGGCAGTTCGCTGACCCACTGCAAAGCCGAGGATTGACTCGGGTGTGGGGATGGAATCATCGTAATCACCTGTCAGTAAAGCCTTGTTGTAATCCAAACCCTCCAGTGGTGTCGGCGTCATTTTAATAGCAGCTTGACTGGTATGACTGAAAAGAAGCACTGTAAAAAACAAAGTTTTTACTGCTAACCCTGAGATAAATTTAATCATGAATTCCACCTTTACTGTTATTTTGGCCAATACAATAACACATAACTAAATCCTTGTTTTACCCAAAACCTCCTGCCAATCAACGATCAATAGATGGCGATCAAACAAATAGCAGATTGAATGTTAAATGAGTAAATCATTTTTAGCTAATTCTAAAGCTTCTTTCCGGCTGGATTTTACGTGGTTCAAAGGCATCATTTCAAAAACCGCTAGCTTTTCCAATGTCGCAAAAGCGTGCTTACCTGGCTTGACCATGTAAACCTGTTTATTCAGTTCGACCGCTTGTTTGATGACATTTTCAATCGCCAATGATACCGTGGTGTCCATGTGTGGCACATCAGATAAATCTAACAGTACAGATTCATAGTTTTCAATGGCGCGATGCTCTCTAGCAATCGCTTTGGATACACCAAAAATCATTGGCCCACTCAGATACATCACTAAGATTTTATCATTGACCGCTCTCAATACAGACTTTTCGTCGTCATTCATGCTGATATGATCATCAGAATCACTGATTGATTTGACGTTTTTGGCTTGCAGTGCACTGAGTTGTTCGATGGTAATGATGTTGGCAATAAAAACGCCCAAACCCACCGCCACTATCAAATCAACAAATATAGTCAGAAACATCACCCCATACATGATGCCAGCAGCTTCCCAATTCACCCGGTGAGCGCGCTTGACGAAACTCCAATCAAGTATGTTGATACCCACTTTGATGGCAATACCGGCCAACACTGCCAGTGGAATATTGGCGGTTAGCTTGGCGGCACCAAATATCACCACCAACAGTATCAAAGCACGGACCACGCCAGATAAAGCCGTTTTGGCGCCACTTTGGATGTTAACCACTGTACCCATGGTGGCACCGGCTCCAGGTAAACCACCAAATAAACCAGAAACTAAATTTCCCACACCCTGCCCGACCAATTCCTTATCCGACTTGTGTTCTTGGCGCGTCAAGCTGTCGGAAATCATGGCGGTTAACAAGGCATCAATACAGCCTAGTGTGCCCAGAACAATCCCATCCAAGACCATCGAAGTGATTTGATCGGCAGTGAATGTCGGTATGATCAAAGACGGCAAGCCCAAAGGAATTTCACCGATGCGCCTGATCTCAGTATCGGTAAAAAACCAAATCGAAACCAAGGTACCCACCACCAATGCCAACAAAGGTGGTGGTAGAAAGTTGGCCCATTTTTTCGGCACCAAAAACAACACCGCCAGCGTCAAACAGCCTAAGATGGTCTCAACTGGCTCTATGTTTTGCCACAACTCAGGCAAAGCAAATAAAGTGGCACTCACCCCACCGGGCGGCGTGGCCTGTCCCATAAAGGGTGCCAGTTGCAGCAAGATAAGAATTACGCCGATACCCGACATAAAACCAGAAATCACACTGTAAGGCATCAGAGTGATGTATTTACCCAGCTTCAAGGCACCCAAAGTGATTTGGAATACCCCAGCAATCATCACCACAGTAAATGCCATGGCCATGCCATTATCGGGATTGGCTGCCATCATTGATGTGAGAACGGCTGTCATCACCACCGTCATCGGTCCAGTGGGTTCAGAAATCAGGGTAGATGTGCCACCAAATAAAGCCGCCAACAGACCCACCAAGACCGCACCATACAGGCCAGCAACCGGACCTGCGCCAGATGCCACACCAAAAGCCAAGGCCAAAGGCAACGAGACAATGGCCGCAGTCAAGCCGCCAAAAACATCGCCTTTGATGTTGTCAAACCTGATGTCGTTGAGTATTTTCATGGATGGCATTCAAATGATTGAGCTGGCATTTTACAAATTTAAAGGCTCAGTGACCAGCCTTAGATTTTTCACAATTTGATGGTTTTGCAACTTTTATTTTGTCAAAGCAACGACACGGTCACGGCTTATCAACAACAATTTCACCTCCTTAACCATAGAATACACTACAGCAAATAACAACTTCACCTACAGCAGAACGACCCATGAACAACATACAAGATAAAATCAAGGAAAGCATCAACCACCGATTAGGACTGGCCAACGTCATATTGAATCAAAACCTACAAGCCGTATTCAATGGTGATGAAATTGTGCTGAAAGGTGAAACTCACTTTGCGCAAAACAGTCAGTTGGCTGAAAAAATGATCAAAGAAATCAGCGGTTCACATGCAGTGGTCAATCGCACCCAAATCAAGCCATAGATCAGATACCACCACAACCAACAGTACTTGAAATATCGGCCTGCTAGACTCACAATCCTGGCGCCGATTGTGCTGCCTGAGTTTTGACCAATTTATTTATCAGAATCGTAGGTTTCGATTTACTTTTCTTGTTATCAGAAATAACTTCCCCTGCTGAAGCGTTCATGGCTTTCTTGAAATTGCTGAATTGGAGTTCATTCTGTAAATCACGCGGCCATCAACACAGCACCACCTAAACGCGTTCCCCGCCTCATCTTTTGATGGCCACAAATGTTAAATTCAATAAAAACTCCCTCGACTTCAGAATCTTTATAAAAAGTGGCCAAATTACAAAATAAATTTCTATATTGATCAAAACGCAACTTCACTTGTGCCATCCATGGCAGTTCGTGCCAACTTGATCGCATACTGATTCTGTATATTATCTGTGCATCCATACCACTGAGAAATTTTTGTTGTTGAAAATCACCTCGCTTGATGCAAATTTTCCCCTCCAATGGATGGCGAAACAAAGACCAAGAAAAATGCATATCAGCGTAGCTAGTGGTTGTCACATACTCAAATAACAAACCACTTTTAATCGACTCTCAATCATCATGAAACATATCGCGGTAATCATCGATATAAAATTCAAATGCATTCATTAATTGGCTGAACTCTGCAGAGGAGATTTGATTGTATTGAATGGCAGCAACTTTCGCATCAATATTTAATTGTGCTTGCACATCAAACCCCAAACAGAATGTGATCATCAACAAAACTTTTTTCATGCTCATTTTGAACAAGAACATAATCAATAGTTCATTCTTAGCAGCGTTTTTATTTCACTATCAACATAAGTTTGTTAGAATGCCCATCATCCGAGGGGTGGCTGAACAATCAGCCTGAGATGTCAAAAAATATATGACAAACCCTTTGAACCTGATCCGGTTAATACCGGCGTAGGAATGGGTAGCACAAACCACACGCCAAAACCGGGTCTCTGATAACCTAATTGAGAGATCCTATGTTAAAAAAATTCACACACACAGCCTGTTTGCTGACTTTGTCTTGTTCGTTGATGGCACAAGACAATACCGACACCGAACAACTCACCGATTTAACCGTTACCGCTGATTTGCGCGATGACACCACCAGCCGTGACGTGGCCACCAGTCTGACTGTACTGGATGAGACAACTTTGTCCCAAGCCGGGGTGCAGCATTTCGAAGATGTGATGGGCTTGATCCCTAACATCAATTGGGCTGGTTCAACCAGTCGTCCCCGCTACTTTCAGATTCGTGGTATTGGTGAACGCTCACAATATGAAGGCGCACCCAACCCTTCAGTCGGCTTCATCATTGATGACATGGATTTTACTGCCATCGGTGGTGCCGCGACTTTATTTGATCTACAACAAATCGAAGTATTGCGTGGTCCTCAGGGTACGCGCTACGGCGCCAACGCGTTGGCTGGTTTGATCTATGTGCGCAGTCAAGACCCCAGTTTTGATCAGGCTTACCACCTTGAAACCACACTGGGGGATAATGGCACTTATGCGGCAGGCTTCAGTGCCACTGGAGCCCTAGGAAGTACAAATGGCGGTGATTCTGAGCGCGCCGCTTATCGCTTCGCCATTCACCAATACAACAGCGATGGCTTTCGCTACAATGATTTTTTCAACACAGACGATACTGATGGTAAAGATGAATTCATGAGCCGTGCCAAGTTGCGCTTCGATGTCAGTGATGCCTGGCAAATGAATTTGAATCTGCTGTTGGTTGACATCAACAACGGCTTTGACAAATGGAACCCCGAAAACACCTTCACCACCCATTCAGATGATTTAGGTATTGATGACCAACGTTCTGTGGGTTTCAGCATGAAACACCAATTCACCGCAGCCAACGCTTTTGATTTGGTCAGTATCACTGCATACACCGATTCAGACATACAGTATTTCTTTGATGGTGACTGGGGCAATGATGATTATTGGGGTGAGTTTGCACCCTATGACTACACCTCGAACAATGACCGTGAACGCAGTAATTTCACCCAAGAATTCAGGCTACTGTCAAAACCTGATGCAGCCATCTTCAACCAATCAACTGACTGGCTGGTGGGTGTTTACCTGGCAGAGCTGGATGAAGACAATCAGATTGACGAGTTTTTTAATGATGAAGTATTTCGCCAGATTAACAGTAACTTTGAAGCCACCAATTGGGCTGTGTTCGGACAACTAGATAGCCAGTTGAATGAGAACACTGTATTAACCACTGGCTTGAGGTTTGAACAACGCAGCAGCGACTATGTTGACAGCAATGGCTTGAACTTATCACCCACCGATGACATGTGGGGCGGCCAACTGTCAATGAATCACAGCCTCAATGCACAACAAAATATCTATGCCACCATTTCCAGGGGCTATAAAGCCGGCGGCTTTAACCTCAGTATTTCACTGCCAGAATCCAGACGTGCCTATGACCCTGAATATTTAATCAACTATGAAGTGGGCCTGAAATCACTTTTGTTGGATTATCGACTGAATTTGAACATCAGTGCGTTTTATTCAGAACGTCGTGACATGCAAGTCAGTACTTCCGTGCAAGAAGACCCGACTGACCCTTTGACTTTTGTATTTTTCACTGGCAATGCGGCAGAAGGGGAAAACTTGGGTTTAGAAATGGACTGGCAGTACCAAATCAATCGTAATTGGACCTTCCATGGGGCGCTGGGACTGTTGGACGCCACCTTCTCTGACTACGTCACCACTGATGTGGACTTGACGGGTCGTGAGCAAGCGCATGCACCTGATTACACTTATAACATAGGCTTAACTTACCAGGGTGATACGGGCTGGTTTGCTCGGGCTGACTTGAATGGCGCCGATGAGTTTTATTTTTCCGACTCACATGATCAGATTGCCCCCAGCAGGAACTTGTTGAACTTAAAACTGGGTTACCAAGCTGATAATTGGGCGGTTTATGCTTGGGGCAGAAATGTAACTGATGATGAGTATGCCGTGCGCGGTTTCTTCTTTGGCTTGGAACCACCTAACTTTGAAGATAAACTGTACCAACACTTGGGCGACCCGCAGCATTTTGGTGTGACTGCTCATTTTGACTTTTAAACGAGGCCATAACCATGCAAGTTTCCCTTGAAATCACCTTGTATCCATTGGATCAAAACTACATTCCACCGATACAAGACTTCATCGATCGACTCAATGCCTATGATGAGTTAAAGGTCATAGGCAACACCATGAGTACGCAGGTCTTTGGTGATTACAGCCGGGTGTTTGAAATCCTCAATAAAGAAATGCAGCGCACCCATTCAAACACGCCCAAAGCGGCTTTCGTGATGAAAGTTCTGAATGGAGACCTGTCCCCGGATGCATGATATTTGGGTCCAAATCTTAACGGCTTGGCAGGCACAATCGGGGCTTGAGGTCATTGCCGTTTTGGCTGCCATCATGTATTTGGTTTTGGCCATCAAAGAAAATATCTGGTGCTGGTTGTTTGCATTTATCAGCACGGCCATATACATCTATCTGTTTCACAGTGTGTCTTTGCTCTCAGAGTCTTTATTGAACGTGTACTACTTGATCATGGCTGTGTATGGCTGGTATCAATGGCGCAACGGCCATTTAAACCAACAACGGTCAATCACCAGTTGGTCATGGCAAAAACACATAACATTGATATTACTCACAGGATCCTTAGTCCCTATATTGGGTTACAGCATGCAAAAACTGGGTGCATCTATACCTTACCTTGATGCCTTTACCACCTGTTTTGCGGTGTTGGCAACCATCATGGTGGCACATAAAGTACTACAAAATTGGCATTATTGGTTGGTTATTAATGTAACATCGGTATATATTTTCACCCAAAAAGAACTGTTTTTAACCGCAGCCATGTTTGTGTTGTATGTGATTTTAACCATCATTGGCTACATCAAGTGGAGTCATGAGTATGCCCAACAAAGAACATTGGCAACACCAACTTGAATCTATCCACACCATCAAAGCCGCTGGATTAAAGCACTGGGAGCCAATCCACTCGGGCAGCAGCAATTATATTTTCAAAGTAACCACATCTGCAGGACTATGGATTGTTCGATTCAATCGAGCCGCCATGGGAATTTCTCGACAAGAAGAGCATCGTATTCTGGAAAAAATCAAACCTTTAGACATTGGTCCAAATGTGATTGAAAACGACCCTGATGCAGGCCATTTAATCACTGAATACATCGACCAACCCACTTGGCAACGCAGCGATCTTAAAAACCATGACAAACTGAATCAGTTGAAACAAGCCATGAACAAATACCATGCCATAGATTATGAGTATTTGCCGAGCCGGTTGGATCATCGCTTGAGGCTGTATTTGAAAAACATCAAAAAAATTCCTGAAAGAACGACCATTGATATACTTGAGAACATTCAAAAACTCGATTTTTTGGGTTTTTGGCGGGCCAACAACAGCCTCTATCATTCTGATTTGAACCTGGGCAACCTACTTGGTGACGACTCGTTAAGAATCATTGATTGGGAATTTGCTGGGCAAGGCCACCCTTTATTGGACTGGTTGATACTTGAGCATGAAGTTAAAATGAACTTGTCAGATCATTTTCCTGATGACGTACTGCCAGTTTGGATTGCCCCAGCCAGACGTTTGATCCGTGCCATAATGAAATTATGGCCACATGAAAGCCCTTGAAATTTCATTCGAAGATTAACCTTACCACTTTTTTTCATAGCACCAATCAAGTAGAATACACCACCTGTTGATTGATTCAATCATCACACCCCTGCCCAGGTGGTGGAATTGGTAGACACGCCAGCTTCAGGTGCTGGTGGCCGCAAGGCCGTGGAGGTTCAAGTCCTCTCCTGGGCACCATCATATGATGTACTTATTGTTATTGCGGCTGTTTTGATTGTCGCAGGTAATCCCTCAAGTAATTAATCTTTATCATTACTTCTTCGATTTCTGCTTTGCTGTTGGGTTGGAAAGACAGGCGCACCATTTCTTTCTGTAGTGCTTTGATGGTTTCTTGGATTTCAGAATTACCGCCTAGATTCAGTTTTTTGTTGCGTATACTCGCAATTGATTGTTGTGCTATTGATGTACCAAACATAAGTTCCTCGCTTACATAGTTTATGTTTTATGCGTGTGTGATTTTTCACTACACGCGCTTTTGCACATCACACGTTAACAACGAATATAAGTGATTCGTGTGAAACGCTCAAACTATTTGTGTAGGAATGTACATTAATGTGATGGGGTTAACATTTTCAAAAAACTGAATACTTGTTTTGCTGCAAAACAATGACCTCAACTTAACTGTGTGCGCTTGTTGTTCAGAGATAAATTTGCTACATTTAAATCATGAAATTACTCACCATAATTTTAGCCGTGGCATTGGGCTTTGGGACCGATGTACTGGCAAAGAAATACTACAAACACACCGATGAAAATGGCATCACCCATTACTCGGACAAGCCACCTATGGATACCGATGATTTTGAAAGCTGGCAAGTGCGGCCTGAAGACAGTGCGTATGAACTGAAGGTCATTAACCGCGGCACCAAAGAAACTCCCATCTTCTATGCCATCAATCGCTACCATGGACCGATTGAAGTGTTGATGGATGTGGTCAGCCGAAAAAATGTGGTGATTGAGCCTCAATGGCCAGCGACATATGTGGTTCCAGCCAACAGCGAATTCTACTTGGCGACAGTTAAGCCCAAACACAAATACATGGCATGGTCTTTCCAATACAACATATCATCTTCTTTGGGCGACCCATTCACCACCCATGACGATGAATATGCCTATGCCTTGCCTTTCCCCGGCAATAAACACTTCACCATCACCCAAGGTTGGAATGGCGCTTTCAGTCATTCTGGTGAACAAAACTTACATGCACTTGATATTGCTATGCCTGAGGGAACACCGGTGTTGGCGGCACGTGCTGGAACCGTGATGGACATTGCTGAGGATTTCTATGACAGTGGTGCCGAGGCCAAAAACCTGCAACGCGGTAATTACATTCGCATCTTGCATGATGATGGCTCAATGGCAGTCTATGCACACTTGAAACTCGAATCAGTGATTGTCGCTCGCGGCCAACGCGTTGAAAAACAACAAAAGATTGCCGAGTCTGGCAACACTGGCTTTTCAACCGGCCCCCATCTGCATTTTGTGGTGCAAATGAATACGGGTCTCAAGTTAGAATCCGTGCCTTTCATGTTGCGTCACAAAAGCGGTGAAATCAAAGAGCCCAGTGTCGGGCCCATTTGATTCAACGAGAAAAATTAACAGCGTTGCCCAGCAACTGCGCTTCACCCAGTTTCAACAATCGGCAAATGCGAAGTGCGCTTTTTCTGTTGCATGGAAAAGCTGGTGTTGATGGATCGGATCGAGGGCAGTCGCAGGATTTTTTCATAGATTAGTTGGTTGTATGCATTCATGTCACTGGCCACAATTTTTAATAAGTAATCTGATTCACCACTGGTGGCATGACATTCCAAAATTTCTGGCCATTGTTGTATGCCCTGATCAAACTGTTGCACCGTCTCTGGGTGGTGATTTTCCAAAGATATTTGAGCGAAAGCTGTGATATTCAAACCCAGCATGTCCTGATCAACTATGGCGGTGTAGCCTTTTATCAACCCCTGCTTCTCTAAAGCATCAACCCGGCGCCAACAGGGCGCTTGTGACAGCGATACCTGTGCGGCCAATTCCTTGTTAGTGATGCGGCCGTTGCGTTGCAATGCCTTTAAAATCTTTTTATCATATGAATCCATACAGAACAATTTAATTTTATTAATTGATATTTTCAAGAAATATTTATGCTTATAAGACATTTTTCGCGCATATATCGAAAACACATTTCGCGCTGAATAGAAGATAATATCCACCCCTGAAATTGAGTCTCACCATGCAGCTGTTTAAAAACCAAGATGATTCGCCCAGCACCGATAACACCGAACACACTTTTGATTGGTTAAAAATTGCCAAAGATGTGCTCATATCTAGGGCGTTGGACGACCTAGAAGAATTTGACTTGGTTAAACAAAAAAAGGTTTTGTATCAATTTTCAGCCCGCGGACATGATATGGCCCAAATCATGTTGGGACAGATACTGAACCGCAAGAAAGATGCGGTCTCAGGCTATTACCGCTCAAGACCTCTGTTGTTATCTTTAGGCTTACCCGTTGAGCAGTTTTTACAAGCCACCATGATGAAACAAGGTGGTTTCTCAAACGGTCGTGACATTGGCGTGGTGTTTAACCAGCCTAATCATGATGGTCCCTGCGTTTTACCCATGTCTGGCGGTGTTGGCGCACAATACACACCGGTGGCCGGTTGGGCCCAAGCGGTTGAATACCACCGTGAACATTTGAATGATACAGAATGGGATGAGGCGATGGGCTTGGTACTCGGAGGTGATGGCTCGGTCGCCACCAATGGTTTTTGGTCATCATTAACCATGGCCACCACTTTGGAATTACCGATGCTGTTTTATATCGAAGACAACGGCTATGGCATATCAGTACCCTCACACTTTCAAACCCCAGGCGGTAACATTGTCAAAAACCTGGCCTCATTTCGTGGCATAAAAATACTTTCAGGTGATGGCACCAACCCCCAAGAAGCTGCAGCATTGATCAGCCAAGCCAACGAGCACATCAGGAAAGAACGCAAGCCGGTATTACTGCGACTGACCGTGCCACGCTTGAATGGCCACTCGGCGCAGGACACCCAAAGTTACAAAAGCGATGATCGCATTGAGTTTGAAAAACAACATGACCCCTTACCCAAATTAAAAAAATTCCTCATTGATAACAACCACCTGACCGCCAATGAGTGGGACAAGATGACTCAAGAAGCGAAAGACCATTGTTATGCGAGCTACCAAAAAGTGGACCAACAAGCTTTCGCTGAGCCCACTGAAGTGGAGCAGCATGCTTTTGAAGAGCAGGATGATACAGGCCAACCTGTACTTCAAGCCCAAGGCGGCATACATATAGACAACCCCACCTTCCCACCATCATCAACTGAAGTCATTGCTGAAGGTGGCCGCATCAACATGGTCACTGCCATTCGAAAAACTTTAGATTTTGAACTCACTCACAACAACAAAATGTTGGTATTTGGTGAAGATGTGGGGGCCAAAGGGGGTGTTCATGCAGTAACACTGGGACTACAAGAAAAACATGGGGAAGCCCAAGTTTTCGATACCAGTTTGTCTGAAGAAGGCATCATAGGTCGGTCTATTGGTTTGTCTTTGGCAGGATTGTTACCGGTGCCTGAAATTCAATTCAGAAAATATGCCGACCCAGCTGAAGAACAATTGAACGAAACAGGCTCCATGCGTTGGCGCACCAACAACCGTTTTGCAGCACCCATGGTGGTGCGCATGGCAGGTGGTTACTTTGGATGTGGTGATCCTTGGCACTCACAATGCGCCGAAGTCAAGTGGGTACACGCCATTGGTTGGCAAGTGGCCATGCCCTCAAATGCAGAGGATGCTGTGGGCTTACTGCGCTATGCCCTACGCAACAACAACCCCAGCATCTTTTTTGAACACCGCAAAATGCTTGACCACATGTGGGCGCGCAGACCTTACCCGGGTGACCAATATATAATTCCTTTTGGCCAAGGTAAAAAGATACTCAATGGTGATCGTCTGACAGTGGTAAGCTGGGGCGGCATGGTTCATATGTGTCAAAGCGCCATTGAAAAAACGGGTGTCGATGCAGATTTAATTGACTTACGCACCTTGCGCCCATGGGACAAAGAGATGGTGTTAGAATCAGTGAAAAGAACAGGGCGTTGCTTGATTGTGCATGAGGACAACATATCGGCTGGTTTTGGCGCTGAAATTGCGGCGGTATTGGCCAAAGAAGCCTTCTTTTATTTGGATGCACCGATCGAGCGACTGGCAACAGCCGACATCGGTAACCCACATGATCCACGTTTGATGGAGCATGCCCTGCCTAACCCTGACAGCATTGCAGCACGTATCATTGAATTGGATCAAGTATGAGTGATAAAGAAATGAAATTGGTTGACATCAAACTTTCAGCCGATCAAACCGAAGGCACCCAAGCCACCGTCGCCCAATGGCTCAAAAGAACCGGTGAGCAAGTGGTTAAAGATGAGCCCATCATTGAATTAGAAACGGACAAAGTAATGATGGAAGTGGTGGCTCCCGTAGATGGTGTATTACATGAAAAATTGGTGTTAGAAGGTGAACCGGCAGAAGAAAATAAAATATTGGGAACTATTGATGAAACAGGCGTGTCCAACCCCTCGAACGAAATAAAAACTGATACAAATTTAGAAGACAGGGCCGAAACAACTCCAAATAATGTTTCAATCGATTTACCTCGTAAGGACCCGACTGCTGGGTTACCCAATCCTCCTTCTACCTTCATAAGCCCAGCAGTTCGGCGTTTGAGCCAACAACACAACATCGACCTCAATCAAATCCAAGGCAGTGGTAAAAACCACCGCATCACCTCACGTGACATCAAGGCATACCTGGCGACCAGCCCAAATGATCACGCCACTGCGGCACCCGCACTGGCAGCACAGGTTGAACCCACGGCAGCTGGCAGTGAAATCATTCCACACACGCAAATGCGCAAAATCATCGCGGAGCATATGCAACACAGTGTACAAACTGCACCGCACGTGACTTCAGTGTTTGACTTAGATTTGAGTGCCATCATCAAACACCGCAAGTCACACAAACAAGCATTTGCAGACCAAGGCGTGAAACTGACTTTTACCGCCTATTTTGTTGCAGCTGCGGTCCAAGCCATCAAACACCAGCCCAAAATCAACTCGCAATTCCATGAGCATGGCTTAGAAGTCTTCAAACATGTTAACTTAGGCTTTGGTACCGCGCTGGGTGATGATGGTTTGATCGTGCCAGTGATTCAACAAGCGCAAAACATGAACCTGATGCAAATCGCTGCTGAGTTGACTCGATTGACTGATAAAGCCAGGAATAATCAGCTCAGCCAGAAAGAAGTCCAAGGCGGCACCTTCACCATTTCGAACCATGGTGTATCGGGCTCCTTGGTTGCCACGCCAATCATCATTAACCAACCCCAGTCAGCCATTCTGGGTTTGGGTAAAATGGAAAAAAGGGTGGTGGTTGAAGAGCACAACGGCCAAGACATGATGGTGATCAAGCCCATGTGCTATATCAGCCTAACCATCGACCACCGTGCCTTGGATGCCTATCAAACCAATGACTTCTTAAGTCATTTCAAAGCGGTGATTGAAGCTTGGCAGTGAAATCCTTTATTCACTGAGATTGGGGCTTTTGAAAATATTGATTCAGGTTTGGAGCCTGATGTTGTTACGGTAAATTCACTGTTTTGTGATTGATTTGTGACATGTTGCAATTAATATGGACTCATGTTCAGACTGCTGATTCATCTATCCATTAATTAACATGAGACTCATAACATGACCCACATCATAGAATCACCCAAGCTACACAAAACCATTGATATCAACCCTGAAAAAAATGCCGCCATTAAAAATTTACAAAGAAAGTTGGTGGCATTGAGTTTTTCCACAGGCAACCAATCAAAAGCGTATCAAGAGACTTTGAATCAAATCAAGGATTTAAGAAAAGCCAAAGGATTTGATGCAAACAGTCATTGAAAGAAATCAAGCGCAAAAAAACCCACTATAAAGCAGGTTTTTTCAGTGTTCAAAATTCAACAGAGTTTATCAGATACTTCTGACAATGAATAACAACGCATTGGGTTGCTAAAGCTGTAATCGCAACATTTCTTTTCTTTTTATTAGTTTAATTTTTTCTTCTCTTAATTGGCTATATTTCAGTGATTGCTTGAAAGCCTTGTCTCGCAAAAACAAGTTTTCCTCATTGTGATGAATCAGTCCCATTAAATAAAAAAGATCAGCAACAATAGAGTTGGGTGGACTGACAAACTTTGTTCTTTCACCCAGCTGATAGACCAACCCATTCATTGCCTTGCCAGAATCTACAGCATTTAAATCAATAATTGAATTGTCATTGAGCCAATCTGAATTTAATCTTAAGTTTTGTTTTGCTTTTATAATCTCATAATGTAGCCACTCGGTACCATCATGTGAATCAGGATTTATCTTGATACCCTTTTTTATCCAAATCAAAGCATCATCGAGTAGGCCATCTAACTCATAGGCTGTTCCCAAATTACTTGCTGTTTCATAACGACCCGGACTGTCCTTCTCTAATGCAGTTAAAACTTCAATGGCTTTTTGACTTTGACCTGCGATAATTAGATCAACAGCATTGTTTATTCCTTTTATATATCTTAATTCTTTTTCTTTGTTTTCAGCCAACAAACCATCCATGTCGATGGGGTATATTTTGTTCAGACAAGCCCATGCCGGATTGCTGAAAAGCAACACCAGCAGTAAAAATTTGCTGGTGTTCACCAAGAAACTCCATAGCTGAAGTTTCATCTTTTCTAATCGACCTGCGTGAATTCAGTGATATTTTTACTTAGATACTTCTGACAATCAGTAATATCGCCACTATCAACGCCACCAGACCCAGCGTTTCTTTGATTGGTGCGGCTTTATCAACCACCTTGTTCAACGCATCGGTGGCGCCACTGTTTTTACTTGACCATTGACGCAACAGGGTTTGTGAATACAACACACCCAATAAAAACATGGTCACAGCACCAATCAGGGCCAAGAAAAAGCCGAAGTTAAAGTATTTGATGTACCACAAAACGCGGAATACCCAAAAGCCACCCAAGAAGACCGAAACGATCCCTATCCATCCCTCTGACTGTTTCAAGAACGTGATTAAGTCTTTGGTGGCTGGAGCCATTTTCATGATGCGATCAGAAGCCGCCAAAGTGCCCAGAACAATCAGAGTTAAAACAAATACAAAAAACATAACATGCTCAAATTTTTAAAGTAATTATCTTAGCAAAAAGAAATCAATTAATCACCTTTTTGCCAATGTGGTTCTGAGAAAGCGGCACGGCATCACATTTCATCTAAACTCATTTCCGACCATCAAAGGTCAAGCCAAGCCCAGATAAGCCATTGGAACCGACATTTTTTTGTGTCATGGAATCCACCAATAAACAAAAACTTCAATGAGTGAACTGTTAAAATACCATTTTTAAAACCATCAGGTACTTATGCGACCATCCAAACGCAACAACGACGAAATGCGCCGCATTTCAATCGAACGCAACTTCACCATGCACGCCGAGGGCTCGGTGATGATTTCTTGTGGCAACACCAAAGTCTTGTGCAATGCCAGCATAGAAGACAAAGTGCCCGGTTGGCTGCGGGGCAAAGGTCAAGGCTGGGTGACCGCAGAATACGGCATGTTACCACGCTCTACCCATTCAAGGATGGGTCGCGAAGCAGCCCGTGGTAAACAAGGCGGTCGGACTTTGGAAATACAAAGGCTGATTGCACGGTCATTGCGTGCTGTGGTTGATTTAAAAGCATTGGGTGAACGCATCATCACGGTAGATTGTGATGTGATACAGGCCGATGGCGGCACCCGCACAGCATCCATCACCGGTGCTTATGTGGCGATGTGCGATGCAGTCGACTCGATGCTTAAATCTGGCCATTTAAAAAAGAACCCCATTCATGGCGCCATCGCCGCCGTCTCAGTGGGTATTTACAATGACCAGCCGGTGTTGGATTTGGATTACCCAGAGGATTCTAATGCCGAGACAGACATGAATGTGGTGATGAACGATGGTGGACACTTCATTGAAGTACAAGGCACGGCAGAAGGCCACGCGTTTCGACGCGATGAACTGAACTCGCTGCTTGATTTGGCAGAAAAGGGCATCAACGAATTGATTGTGGCTCAACAAACCGCATTGAATGAATAAATGAATCAAACAAAAAAAATCATACTGGCCAGTGGTAATGTCGGCAAACTCAAAGAGTTCAAAGACGCCTTTGAAAATTTAAACCTCGAATTATCAGCGCAACCCAAAACCGCGGAGTATGAGGTGGCAGAGACCGGCACCACTTTTGTTGAGAACGCCACCATCAAAGCACGCCATGCCAGCAGACTCAGTGGCTTGCCGGCTTTGGCCGATGATTCAGGCCTGATCGTACCAGCACTGAACGGCCAACCGGGTGTTTATTCGGCACGTTACGCCGGCACAGGCGCCAGTGATTTGGATAACCTGAACCTGTTGCTTGAAAACATGCGCGGCATTGAAAATCGCTCCGCGCATTTTTTCTGTTGTTTGGTATACATGCGTCACCACCAAGATCCTGATCCCATCATTGCCAAAGGCATCTGGCAAGGCAGTATTGCCAATGAGGCATTGGGTGGCGGTGGTTTTGGCTATGACCCCATCTTTTACCTGGCATCACACCAGTGTACAGCCGCCGAACTACCAAAATCCATCAAACAACAAGTTTCTCACCGCGCACAAGCCATTCAACAAATTGAACCTTTGCTGGCTGCTACATTACAGGCATGATTCCTCCCAAACTCAGTCTCTATATCCACTTTCCATGGTGTGTTAAAAAGTGCCCTTATTGTGATTTTAATTCACATGCCATGAAGCATGGGCAACAAAACAACTTACCAGAAGGTGATTACATACAAGCCCTCATACAAGACTTGCAACAAGACTTGCCGCAAGTTTGGGGTCGCCCGGTGAATACCATTTTCATGGGTGGTGGTACACCCAGCTTGTTTTCAGCCAAAGCCATGCAACAATTGATGCAACAAATTCGTGCTTTATTGCCCCTGCGCCCCGATGCTGAAGTGACTATGGAAGCCAACCCTGGCAGCCAAGAGTTTGATGCCTTTGACGGTTACTTAGCCGCCGGCATCAACCGCCTGTCCTTTGGCATTCAATCGTTAGATGATAAACAGTTACTTAGTTTGGGCCGAATCCATAACAGCAGCCAAGCCAAAGAAGCGGTCAAAGCCGCGGTGGCAGCAGGCTATGAAAATTTCAATTTAGACATGATGTTTGGCCTGCCGCTACAGACCTTGAAAGCGGCCGAGGATGATTTGTTGCGACTGCTTGAGTTAGAACCCACTCACGTTTCTTATTACCAATTGACCATTGAACCCAATACTTTGTTTGCGCACAAAACACCAGCGCATCTGCCAGACATGGAATTGCAATACGAGATGTTCTTGCAAGGCCAGGAAATACTGTCGGCCCATGGTTTTGAGCAGTATGAAGTCTCGGCTTATGCCAAAGACAAGCAGCGCAGCGAACACAACCTGAATTATTGGCAATTCGGTGATTATTTAGGCATCGGTGCAGGTGCTCACAGCAAAATCACCATGGGCCATGACAGTAGCATTCAACGCCAAATCAAACAAAAACACCCACAAAGTTATCTCAAACATGCTGCCAGTGATAAACGCATTGTTGACACCCGCATCTTGGATGAAAAAACTTTGCCTTTTGAGTTTTTATTGAATTCACTGCGGCTGAAACAGGCTTTCACTTGGGACAAGTACCGCCGCGTCACTGGGCTGGACCCACAGGCACTGAAGGATTGTTTTCTTAGAGAGGTTCCGGCTGAATGGTACCAACTGGATGACGCAAAGTTTGAACTGACACCCGCTGGCTTTCTGATGAGTGATGAAATACTACAAAAATTCATTTAAAAATCAGCGCTTTTAATGGGCTTTTCACAAAACTTCAGTAAAATGTGACCCCTAAAAACAATACCTACAATGCCATGCCTGATCGAAGAAGTTTTGTCACCAACGCCCTGAAGATATCCGCTTTGACCTTGGCCCTGCCAAAAATCGCGGCGGCCAAAAAGAAAACTGATGCAAGCATCATGCATTTGATGCCTGCCGACGAAAATGGCATGCGCCTGCCCTATGGTTTCAAATCAAGGATTGTCGCGGTAGAAGGCGCAGCACCCACTAAAAACTCAAATTATCTTTGGCACGAAAAACCTGATGGTGGCGCTGTTTATCAAGATTTCAGCCGTAACAATTTAGGCGGTTGGATTTATGCCTGTAACGAAGAAAGTAAAACCGGTGGTGTGGGTGCGCTGAAGTTCAATGTCCAAGGCGAAGTCATCGATGCCTACCGAATTTTAGACCATACCTTATATAACTGCGCTGGCGGTAAAACCCCATGGAACACCTGGTTGTCAGCTGAAGAAGTACCCTATGGCAAGGTTTGGGAGTGTGACCCGTATGGTAACAATTCAGCCAAGCCGGTTGATTGTTTGGGCTCGTTTGAACACGAAGCCTGTGCGGTTGACCCAATCAACCGAGCCATTTACCTGACTGAAGATGAAAAGGATGGCCGCTTTTACCGCACTGTCTTACCCAATTATCCCAGTTACGAAGGCGGCCAATTACAAGTGGCTGAAGTACAAGGCGATGTTTTCAAGGGCGATGCCAAACTCACTTGGCACGATGTGCCCCAACCCAACCCAGTAAAACCACAACAAGAAACCCGCCACCAAGTACCGGCATCGACCATTTTCAATGGCGGCGAAGGCTTGTGGTATTTTGCTGGTTTCGTGTATTTTTCTACCAAAGGAGACAACCGCATTTGGTCAGTGGATTTAGACAACCAAACCATCAAAGTCATTTATGATCTGGCCACCACACCCTACCCCGTACTTTCCGGCGTGGATAACATCACTGTTGATAACAACGGCATTTTGTATGTGTGTGAGGACGGTGGTGACATGCAAATTGTATTGCTCTCAGAAGATGGGGTTGCCGCGCCGTTGTTACAAATTGAAAACCAAGACAAGTCTGAAATCACCGGTGTGGCTTTTACCGCGGATGGCAAACGCATGTACTTCAATTCCCAACGAGGCCCTTCAAAAAATGGTAACTTGGGTATTACCTATGAAGTAACCGGCCCCTTTGAACACGTGCACCAATTGTTCGATCCTGTCTGACCCCAGCAATGGGAGTGCCCAGTCAAATGTTGAACGCCGAATGATTGAAGCAGTCTGCGCAGCTGAACTTTAACCGACTTGGCTTGGTAAAAAATAATGGTAGGTACTTTCTTGCTTTTGGTAGCCCAATTTATCATACAGCTTTTGTGCTTGTACGTTGTCCCAATCGGTCTCTAGGATGATGCCTTTGCTGTGTGTGGACTCAGCGAAATCCCTGGCGGCATGCATCAATGCTTCTGCCACCCCTTGTTCTCTGGCAGTTGCTGCGACAAATAGATCATTCAGAATCCACAAGCACTGCAGACTGACCGATGAATAACTCGGAAACAGTTGAGTGAAACCAAGCAGTTTATCCTGTTGTTCCGCCACAAAAATAACCGACTGATTATTTTCCATGCGAAGTTGAATAAAGTCACGTGCGCCGTCTAAATCAGTTGCTTGTTGATAAAACTGACGGTATCCATCAAACAGTTGACTTAGTTGCTTCAAATCTTTTTGAGTTGCTTTTCTGATATTCATCATTGAACTTCAATTACATTGAACATATGATGATTATAAATGAGACTTTTAATGAATTCACTTTTTGTTGCTGTCTCAAATACCAAACAACTTAAGACAGGACATATTCATGAGAGTAAAATATTTTAAAAGTACATTGCTATCCACCGCAATGTTTTTCAGTGGGATCAGTGTTGCCAAAGATGAACCCAAAGTCAGTTTCAAAAGTACCGAAGTAGGTGATGGCATCTACATGCTGGCTGGCGAAGGTGGTTTCACCGGTGGCAATTTAGGATTATTGGTGGGGGATGATGGTGTGGTTTTGATTGATGATTCAATGCCTCCTTTCTTGGACATCATGAATGAGGCCATAGCGTCCATCACTGACCAACCAATTGACTTCCTGATAAATACCCACGTGCATGGCGATCACATCGGAAACAACGCCACTTTGGGTGAAGGTGGTACCCACATTGTGGCTCATGACAACCTACGCAAACACTTGGTCACCAAAGGTGTTCAAGGCGAAGACGGCATGGTACCTGCACCTAAAGCCGCTTTACCGGTATTGACCTTCTCTGAAGAAATGAGCTTTCACTTCAATGGCCAACCGGCCAAAGCCATCCATGTACCCAAAGCCCACACCGATGGTGATGCTGTGATTCATTTTACTGCTGCCAATGTGATCCATGCCGGTGATACATTTTTCAATGGCCTATTTCCTTATATTGACCTGGACTCAGGTGGCTCAGTTGATGGTTATATCAACGCCCAAATGACCATGATCAGCATGTCTAACGATGAAACCACCATCATCCCAGGCCATGGCCCACTGTCTAACAAAAAAGAACTGCAGTCGGCTGTTGATATGTTGATAGATGCCAAAGCAATCATCGCCAAGCACGTCAAAGACGGTAAATCACTGGAAGAAGTAGTTGCAGCCAATCCACTGGAAAAATACCATGAAGGTTGGAATTGGGGTTTCATCACCACTGAGCGCATGACCACTCAACTATATAATGATGCTGTCAAAGGGCACAGCCATGGCGGACACGACCACAGTCACTGATTGGTAATTAATCACACCGATAAAGGCCAGTTTTCAAACAACTGGCCTTTTTTGTGACGCATTAACAATTGTAATTTCACCTGTTTGCCCTCATAAAGTCAGGGTTTGCCAAGCCACATTGAATTTTATGAAAGCCACACTCAAGAAAATACACGACAACAAGATCTTCGAATGGTCGGTGGTGACCGTCATCATCCTTTCTGCATTACTTATTGGGGCCAAGACTTACCATTTACCCCAGCCTTTTGTCATTGCCTTGTCCTATGCCGATATTGCAGTGACCTTGTTTTTTTTGGTTGAAATAACCATTCGATTCATCGCCTCTGACGATAAAAAGAATTTCTTCAAAAGCGGCTGGAACATTTTTGACACTTTGATTGTGGTGGTCAGTCTGATTCCGATTGAGGACTCTGAAATGGCGCTGATTGGGCGTTTGGTACGTGTATTCAGGGTGTTGAGGATGGTATCGATTGTGCCCGAGTTGCGGATTTTGATTAACTCGTTGATCAAAGCCATGCCTCAATTATCTTATGTGATGCTGTTGATGTTCATCATATTTTATATATACGGCGCAGTGGGCAGCTTCTTTTTCAATCAAATCAACCCAGTTTTGTGGGGCGACATAGCCACCAGCATGTTGACTTTATTCAGAGTCATGACTTTTGAAGACTGGACCGATGTGATGTATGAAACCATGGGCACCTACCCCTTGAGTTGGTCTTTCTATTTATCTTTTATATTTTTTACAGCTTTTGCCTTTTTAAACATGGTCATTGGTATTGTGGTCAGCGTGCTTGAAAAAGAGAATGCAGCACATGATCGCCAGATTTTATTGGATAACAGCGAGGAAAAGTTGACTCAATTGGATGAAATTCAAGCTGAGTTGGATGAAATCAAAGCATTACTAAAAGCCAAGCAATAAAAATGATTGAGTTGAAGCGACCAGATTTACTATTTTCCATTTTTTATTTACTGAATATCTTAAAAAGGATTTAGATGACCTAAGGCCATCCATCTCCTCCTTCCATTGTTATTTGACTATAAGAACCTATCAAAACAGCCAAACCAGAAGGTTGACAGATTGAATAAGTCTGAAACCTAACAGTTAATTTATAAAAACCCTGAGCATCCAAATAAAAACTACCAGTTGAACCAATTGAATATCCTATTTCGATGTCAAAAGGTACACCCATTGATGTGCAGCCATTGGGGTCTGTTTTTGATTGAGAGGGCTCGTTAACCAATAAGCTACAAAAAATCAGCATTCCTAATAATAACTTTTTCATTTTTTTCTCATAATGTGGATTGAAAGTACAAAGTATTTAATTTACATATAATATTGGTTTATTTTATAGCTGAAGTCAATGTGTTGATGGTCACTATAATCTTATTATTTAATAAGCTCGTTTTCTTGATTGAGACTATTTTATTCAATGAAAATGGCCATCTACAATGTGTCTAGTTCAGTTTAAGAAAATGCAGCTGATGCTTATCTAATTTTGATGAATAAAAGAGATTAAAATTTGATTCTAGATGAATGAAACACCAGAAGACAAAAACAAGTTATGGACTATGTTTAAGCAAAAAACTGCAAGGTTAATTAATCAACTGGACAAAGTTACAAGGCTTATGATTGCTGTCTAATTGATCAGACAAAATATTTTTCCATGCTGTTTTACAAGCACCTGTTGAACCAGGTAATGCCGCGACAAATGTTCGATTAGCAATGCCTGCTGTCGCTCTGGATTGTATCGTTGAATTTCCAATTTCATCATAGGAAACCTGTCTGAACAATTCTCCAAATCCAGGAATTTTTTGCACCAGCAAAGGTTCAATGGCATCAGGCGTTACATCTCTTGATGCAAAGCCAGTACCACCAGTGATCAGAATGACATTGACATCAGCCTGGTGAATCCAGGCTGAAACCACTGCCCTGATATGAAACAGGTCATCTTTAACAATCATTTTCTCAACCACAACATGACCGCCCGCTTCAGCACAGTTTTTCAGGGTCAATCCGGATGTATCGGTTTCTTCAGTGCGGGTATCACTGACCGTCAAAATGGCGATATTTAAAGTTGTAATTGTCATAATTTCCTCTGTTTTATTTCGCCAATGTATTAATGGCAGCCTGTAAACCATCCAGGTTTAACGGGTACATCCTGTTTTCGACTAATTTTTTTATCATCTCAGTTGAGTGCGTATAGGACCAGTATTCCTCTGGAATTGGGTTTAACCAAACTATATTCGACCATTGATCGGTTATTCGTTGCATCCAGGTGATTCCTGATTCATCATTCATGTGTTCAACACTGCCATATGGTTCGGAAATTTCATAGGGCGACATCGAAGCATCACCAACTATCATGACATGATAATCGTTACCATAGGTATTGATGATGTCCCATGTGTTTAAATTTTCTTGCCAACGCCTGTCGTTATCATTCCACAATTTCTCATAAATGCAGTTATGAAAATAATAGTACTCCAAATGCTTGAACTCAGACTTAACCGCTGAAAACAATTCTTCACATTTTTGTACGTGGTAATCCATCGAACCACCGACATCAAAAAACACCAACAATTTAACCGCGTTGTGGCGTTCTGGGCGCATCTTTAAGTCCAACAAACCTGCATTCTCGGCAGTGGATTTTATGGTCCCAGATAAATCGAGTTCATCGGCAGCACCCGTGCGCGCAAACTTTCTCAACTTACGCAAAGCCATTTTCATTGACCGGGTATTTAATTCTGCTTGTCCATCGAGGTTTTTGAATTGACGCTTTTCCCAGACTTTGGTGGCGCGATTGTGCCGACCTTCTCCACCGATGCGCACACCTTCTGGGTTGTAACCACCATGACCAAAAGGCGATGTACCGCCAGTACCAATCCACTTGTTACCGCCTTGGTGTTTTTTCTGTTGTTCCTCGAGGCGCTTTTTTAAAGTTTCCATCAACTTGTCAAAACCGCCCAAAGCTTCTATCTGGGCTTTTTCTTCCTCGCTTAAGCTTTTTTCCCAATCGGGTTGCAACCAATCATGCGGAATCAAAAATGATTCAAAATCCTCAATCATCTCCAGGTCATGAAAATAATGACCAAAGGCCAAATCAAAGCGGTCATAATATTTTTCATCCTTGATCATGCATAATTTGGCCAGCTGATAAAAATCATCAATAGAGGCAAATACCACCTGTTTTTCAAGTGCGTCTAACAACACCAAGAGCTCCTTCACCGTCACCGGTAGTTGGGCTTTTTTCAGGGTGTAGAAAAAATCAATCAGCATCGCTGTTATTTAACCGTTGCGGCGCATCATGAATGCCAGTTTCTGCAGCATTTCAACATCTTGTTCGTTCTTCAATAATGCACCATACAGCGGCGGAATGGCCTCCTTGATGCTTTTGTTTTGAAGGGCTTCCAGTGGGATGTCATCTGCCACCAATAACTTGATCCAATCAATCAACTCAGAAGTCGAAGGCTTCTTTTTCAAACCAGGCACCTCACGCACTTCAAAAAACACTTCCAAAGCCGAATTCAACAGCCCTTTTTTTAAGTCTGGGTGGTGCACTTTGATGATTTCCTGCATGGTCTTTTTGTCAGGGAAATTAATATAATGGAAAAAACAACGACGCAGAAACGCATCTGGCAATTCTTTTTCATTGTTACTGGTGATGATAATGATTGGACGGTGCTTGGCTTCAATGGTTTCACCCGTTTCATACACGCTGAATTGCATCTTATCCAGTTCAACCAATAAATCATTAGGAAACTCAATGTCGGCTTTGTCTATCTCATCGATTAACAACACCACTTGTTCATCGGCAGTGAAAGCCTGCCACAACATGCCTTGTTTGATGTAATTTTTGATGTCATGGACTTTATCATCGCCGAGTTGTGAATCTCGCAACCGGGACACCGCGTCGTATTCATACAAACCTTGTTGGGCTTTGGTGGTTGATTTGATGTGCCAACTGATGAGTTTCATGCCCATGGCGGCGGCCACTTCTTCGGCCAACATGGTTTTACCAGTACCCGGTTCACCCTTAATCAGCAAAGGTCGTTGTAGGGTCACAGCCGCATTGACGGCCAGTTGTAAATCGTCTGTAGCGACGTAACTATCAGATCCAGTGAATTCAGTCATGGGTTATCAGTCGGTCAAATACCTTATTTTAACAACCCCAAAACACAATCACCACCTCAATGACGTGCTTATTGAAAGCCGTTACTGAATAACACATCTGAAATCACATTGATCAACCCAGTTTGTTCGGTATGAGCTGGGTTGGCACAAAAGTATGGCACGCTAGCAACCTCATCAAAACGCAGATAAAACTCCCATTGAAAACCGGTGGGATCGGTGTTGACTATTTGGCCATCCCCCTCGCAGCCTTCGGCACAAGTTAAACTGCCATCAGCAGTTTCTATATTGTGCACACCGCCTTGGTTACTGAAAAAAACCACATCGCCAGCCGTGATGGTTAATTCATTCGGTGTGAATTCATTCTCCAGTCCAGTTTCAACTTGATGCGTGACTCCTGTGTTTGGCGCTTGTACCACCACGGTGCCAACCATGCCAAATTGAACGTGAGGTTGGCATTCGTAGGGAAACGTACCTGGGTTCCTGAAAACCACTTCTGCCACCCAAGCTGCGTTGGAAGGATCGCCATTACCACCATTGGCCTCACAACCATTGGCACACCTGAAATTACCCACAGAATAAACATTGTGAGCACCAGGGCCCTCATTGACCCAGCGGACCGTGTCACCTGCCTCAATCACCACCGTAACCGGACTGAATGAATTGTCTCTGACGGTAACCACATGGGTGGTGGCATTGAGCACCGAAGTGCACAGCAACAGCATGCAGATGATTTGGGTCTTGTTAAATGGTAGTTTCATGGTTTGAATTGAATAAAAAGTGCTTCAACGTTAATTATGCCCACTGCAAGGGTTAAGATTTTGCTAAATGGCACACATTCTGTGGTATTTTTTACTTTTAGTGTGAGCAATATCGCAATTATTCTCTTAAGCTTGATTTATTCTAAGCAAAAGAGAGGTAAACACATGAACATTTTTGCTAAAAAATACCATCCACGAGATGCCATTCCATCAGCTGAAAAGAGTCAATCACCGTTAAAGAAACCACGCACAAAACCGAAAAATTCTGCACAGAACTTGGCACAAACGCCCACAGTATTGGGCGGCACAATAGATACGCCTAATCTGACCCACAGGGTGTTAAGTAAGATGGCATTTGGACCATCACGGGCCGACATCAACCACATCGAATCATTACCTGGTAACACCGAGACCGATCGAATTTTAGCCTACATAGATGAACAACTCGATCCACAGAACATATCAGACACCACGACTGATAACATGTTGATGCAAGGCTTTGAAACGTTAAACAAAACCCAACAACAGTTTTTCCAAGAACACGTGCACCTTCCAAATGGTGCTGAAATTCCCTGGGATGTACATATCAGGCCGGGTCGTGAAACCTCTTATGCTGCTTTTATCCGTGCCATCAACAGCAACAGACAGTTGTTCGAGACGATGACAGATTTTTGGCACAATCACTTCAATGTTTACCTCGAAGGAGACAACATTCAACCCATGTTTGTGCATTATGACCGTGATGTCATCCGCCCTGAGGCCTTAGGCAACTTTCGCAACATGATGTATCAAGTGACCCGTTCAAATTGCATGCTGTCCTATCTGGGCAACGGTGTTAATGAACAGTCAGCGCCCAATGAAAATTTTGCCCGTGAATTATTGGAATTACACACCATTGGCGCAAAAAACTACTACGGCCATCTACCCTGGCAAGACGTACCTACTGATAACCAAGGCCGTCGTGTGGGCTATGTGGAAGAGGATGTGGTGGAACTGGCTCGGGCTTTGACTGGTTGGTCTTTCAGTGGTGCCAGTTGGCAAGACTATCAATATTTGTATCCTGCGCCTGGTGATCCGGTTGATTTAAGCCAAGCACCAACAGGTACTTTTTTGTTCAGACCTGACTGGCATGACCAAGGAGTCAAGCGTGTCATGGGCACTGACTTTCTGTATGACAGTAATGACCCAGAAAAAGACGTTAATGACATTTTAGACATGCTGGCAGAACATCCTGCCACTGCACAGTTTTTGGCTTATAAACTTTGTCGTCGGTTCATTGCTGATGAGCCACCACAAAGCATTGTCGACCAAGTGGCCAACACCTTACAACAAAATTGGCAAGCCAGTGACCAGATCAAACAGGCCATGGAAGTGTTGTTAAAATCCACTGAGTTTCTCAACACCTGGGGTGAAAAAATCAAACGCCCTTTTGAAAAAACCATCGCGGCCATGCGTCAGATTGAATATAGTTTTGCTTTTAATCCCAATGAAGAATATTCCAGCTGGCATTATTGGGGTTTCAGAAACTCAGGCCAACCACCCTTCGGTTGGACTTCACCCAATGGTTATCCTGATACAAAATCTCACTGGCTGGGCGCCTCCAGTAATATGTCGACTTGGAAATTCATCCAGTGGATTTGTCGCTTCAGGGACGGTAACAACAACGACGCCTCGTTCAATAACATCCTGGCCATCACTGCCGAAGGCATACCTGCAGAAGCCGATAGAACTGCCAACAACCTTGTGAACTTCTGGTATGAAAGGGCCTGTGGCCATCCCCCGGATGTAAACACCCAAGATAAATTGGCTAAATTCATGTCATATATGGACGTCGCGCCAGATGTACCCATACCGACTGATCGTGACACAGCCATCGATATTTTTCACAATGATTGGCCCAGTTACAACAGCGAAAGGCTGGTGTCTGTGGTTTCAACCCTATTTTTAACCGCTGAATTCAGCTACCGTTGAGGAGATCATCATGAAAAAAATAAATCGCAGAAATTTTCTCAAAGGTTCAGGCTTAGTCAGTGTGGCTGGCCTGGGTGGTATGCAACTGGGATTTGCCAATCAGCTGCTTAAAGGCGGTTCTGGGAATGGCAGAGATCTGTTGGTCTATGTGTTTTTGAATGGCGGCATGGATGGCTTGAACATGGTACCACCAAGATCAGGCAATGATTACAACCAATACAGCAATGTATTGCGCCCTTCTTTACATATCCCTAATAACGTGTCTTTGCCACTGAATGGTCAAAATGCTTTTGGCATGCACCCTTCTGCCACTGGTTTGGCCAATTTATTTAACAGTAATAAAATGGCGATTGTGCATGCCACCGGACTGGTTGAGGCCAACCGTTCACATTTTGAGGCTACTCGGTTTTTAGAGCTGGGTTTTCAGGGTAGCAATTCCTTGGGCACAGGCTGGCTGACCAGATACTTTAACTCTTCGTTACATACCCCAAATGATGCCGTTATGCCATCCATAGTGCCATCCTACGACAATACAGATGCTGTTTTAGGCGACCCCACCGCATTGGTTTTAAGTAACCCGGGTGATTTTGCTTTGACTGACGGGCATTGGACCTGGGGCGACACCATGCAGGATATTTTACAAGAAATTACAGAAAATCCAGTTTCATTGGAACAGCTGGTTAACCACCAAATCCTTAAAGCATCAGACATCATTCAAGCCATTGATTGGGCTAACTATGTTCCTGGAAATAGTGCCAGTTACCCTGAAGGCTTCCTTGGAGAACAATTGCGCATGGTGGCACAACTGTATAAAAGCGATGTTGACCTTGAGGTGGCTTATGTGCCGACTGGTGGCTGGGATACACACGTCGGACAAGGAACTGGAACTGAAGGACAATTTGCGGACCTGACCAGTGAGTTGTCGGCCGGGCTGTATGCTTTGTACCAAGATTTAACTGCCTCACACAATGGTCGATTCACCATTATGGTACAGTCTGAATTTGGGCGTCGTGCTTACGAAAACAGCGCCAGCAGCACCGATCATGGCTACGCCAACCCCATGTTTATTATTGGTGACAATGTCAATGGCGGCTTCCATGGCCAATTTCCTGGATTGGCTCCCGAGCAGTTATTTGAAGGTGACGATGTCAATGCCACTGTTGATTATCGAGATGTAGTCAGTGAGGTTTTGATCAAACGCCAACGCAACCGTTTCCTGGGCTATATTTTCCCCGGTTACGATGATTATTCACCTTTGGGTGTGGTTAATGGCGCAGATTTGAGTCCAGTCTATGAGGAAAACTACGATCCGCTGTTTGCCTCTGGTTTTGATTGATTACTGGAATGACCAGGCATCAAGCCACTGGGTGGATACTGGCACCATATCAAAATCAGCGATGAGTTTTTCATGGAAGTCAGGTAAGTGACCGGCGCCATAAAAGATTGCGAAGGATTTGTTACCATCATCTTGCAACGCAATGCTTAAGACTTTCAGTGCCTTGTTGTTGCGTTCGCTGATGATGGTTGACCCTTCTGAGCCTTCCAATGTTTTTAACATGTCCATGTCCAGTAACACCGTGGCCAAAATTTTTCTGAATTCATTTTCTCTGTCTGTGGCCATCATGGCCTTCATTAAGTCGAAATTATTGATGGGTGAATTGCCGGTCAGTTGGTTGGCATAGTCTGCCCGCATCATTTTGAAAACAATACCAAAAAATGATTCACCCTTATTTTCCATGCTTTGTTGGAACTCAGTGGGGGTCATGTCTGCATGCAGAAAGTGTTTGCTTGAATAATCAACTTCATTCATTTGAAAAGACAAACCCATAAAATCGGCAATGCCGCTTTGCAACCCAGAAAGTCCACTTTTTTCTGTCGGTCCACCCACCGGAATTGAAGCCCCCTCTGGCATGATGGCCTCATACAACACGGCATCATAGTTTTTAAACATTTCATTGAGGTTTTGGTAATATGTTTCATCGGCGATGTGAACCGCACCAACCAAATCAACATAACGCTCACCGCCTGTGCGTGGTGCATATCTGACCATTGCGACCTGAAAGGATTTGACTCCATCGCGGTCGAGGATGCGGGTGTATTTTTGTTCTGATGAGTCAACCTGAAAAGCCAATGTGGCAGTGTTAGCCAAAACAAGGATAAAAAACAACAGTGGTAGTTTAATCAACTTATGCATATATGTGGGTGCTTCTGTATGGGTGTTTTTAGTATGTGGGGACAAAATCTCAAGCATCAATATCAGGTATCAACATGTTTTCATAACAAATCATCATGTCTTTGATCAATAATTTGCGTTTTTTCAAGCGTTTAATTTTTAACTCATCTACCTCGCCAGTTTTAATCAACACAGCAATGATTTCGTCCAATTCACTGTGTTCATTCTGTAGATCTGCAATTCTTTGAATGATTTCATTTTGGCTGAGAGACATCTATATAGTAAAAAATAGTTGATTACCTTAAAATTTTACCCTATCGTTCACCACATTTGTCGAAAATACTTCAAGCATGGCCATTCAAAATCAATCTTTCAATCAATTAGAAAACAAACTGCGTCGCCAAATGGCCAAAGCATCCGGCGATTTTGGTTTGATAGAAGCTGGTGACCGCATCATGGTGTGCTTATCCGGTGGCAAGGACTCCTATGCCATGTTGTCGCTGCTGCAGCTGATCAAAAAGAAAGCGCCGTTTGATTTAGATTTGATTGCAGTTAATTTAGACCAAAAGCAACCCGGCTTTCCAACCCATGTTTTGCCGGACTATTTAAAGGCAATTGATATTGACTATAAGATCATCGAAGAGGACACCTATTCTATTGTTAAAGAAGTCATTCCTGAGGGCAAAACCACTTGTGGTTTGTGTTCGCGTTTGCGCAGAGCCATTTTATATCGTGTTGCTGATGAATTGGGCTGTAATAAACTGGCCTTGGGACACCACCAGGATGATTTGGTAGAGACTTTGTTTTTGAACATGTTTTTTGGGGCCAAGCTGAAAGCCATGCCACCCAAACTACTCAGTGACGATGGCCAACATGTGGTCATCAGGCCAATGGCATACATCCGTGAAAAGGACCTGATTGCCTATGCCGAATTGAAAGACTACCCAATCATCCCCTGTAACCTTTGTGGCTCACAAGAGAACTTACAACGCCAAGCCATTAAGCACATGTTGCTGCAGTGGGATTTAATCAATCCTGGCCGGGTCGAGAACATCGCCAAAGCCATGTGCAATGTGGTGCCATCACACCTCAGTGATACCGATTTATTTGATTTTATCGGTTTGAAAAAGTCGAACCACCTGAAAGTCATCTGATTCGCAGACCCGATGTTTGAGTTGATTCAGTGGTTTAAATAAGCAGGCTTAAAACTGCCACTGTTATGGCGGTTACGGTGACAGGGATTACCAATGAGACCATAAAAATGTCTTTATAGGACTGCCTATGTGACAAACCACAGATGGTCAACAATGTAATCACCGCCCCATTGTGTGGCAACGAATCAAAACCACCGGATGCCATGGAAGCCAAACGGTGCATCCATTCAGGATTGATGTTGAATTGCTCTGCCAATTGAGCATATGTTGACCCCAAAGCTTCTAACGCGATGGTCAAGCCACCTGAAGCTGACCCAGTGATTCCTGCCAACACATTGACTGCCACCACCTCTGAGACCAAAGGGTTCTCTGGTGATATATTAATAACCGCTTGTTTGACAATTAAGAAGGCACCCAAAGATGCAATCGTGCCGCCATACCCGACCTCAGATGCCGTGTTGAAAGTGGGCAACATAGAGCCCATAGCACCTTTGGTCATGGTGCCATTGACATCGGTGAACTTGGACCAATTAAACATGACCACGGTGGCGATTGCCAAAATCAATGCCATGATCATGGACCATATTGATTTGACTTTATTAACGTCCATGTTACCGAATTTTTCGGCAGCCAAGTAGCTGGTATCCCAAGACGGAATCAATAACTTCTGGAAAATAAAATTAGCTGCAACAACCGCAATGATTGGTAACAGAGCAACCAACAAGCTGGGCAAGTTGCGTTCTTCTGTCAGTAACGGCTCATTGCTGTGGTTTTCACCGTAGCCTTCATTTTCATGGGTTGTTATGCGTCGATTGATCCACCACAAACCGCCCAGCATCATGGCCAATCCGGCACACAAGCCCACCAGGGGGGCAGCATACATGTCCGTCCCAAAATAACTGACTGGAATGATGTTATGAATTTGTGATGTGCCAGGCAAACAAGTCATGGTAAAAGTAAACGCACCCAATGCAATGGTCGCCGGTATAAAGCGTTTGGGTAAATTGGCTTCTCTGAACAACGCCGCTGCCAATGGGTACACGGCGAAAGCCACCACAAATGCCGACACACCACCATAAGTCAATAAACCACAAGCCAAAACTATGGCCAAACTGGCGTGTTTGATGCCCAAGGTATTGATGATGGATTTGGCGATGACTTTGGCAGAACCGGAGTCTTCCATCAGTTTGCCGAAGATGGCTCCCAGTAAGAAAATAGGGAAGTACTTGATTGCAAATGAACCCATTTTAGTCATGAATATTTGCGTGTAGATGCCAAGCATTTGTCCACCTTCACCCGCCAGCACAACAGCCAACATGGCCAATACAGGTGCCAATATAATCACACTGATACCACGATATGCCAGATACATCAGCAGCGCCAATGACAGCAGTATGCCTATCACACCTTCCATAATTATCCTCTTTTAGTTGGGTTAGTATTTCATTTAATTCATTGGTTCAATTTGCAACTGCTGATGAACATGGCTTTTGTTGAGAGTCAATGCGCTGTCCAACCACCATCTAAAGTAATGGCTTGGGCCGTGATGTTTTTGGCAAAAGGTCCTATCAGAAACTCCACTGTTCCTGCCAGCTCTACAATTTCGATGAATGTTTTTTTTGGCATGTTTTTGAGCATGATTTTTTCAATGACCTCCGATTCAGAAATTTGATGAACAGCAGCCTGTTGTTTGATTTGATCTCGCACCATATCGGTGTCAACGTAGCCTGGACAAACAGTGTTGATGGTGATGTCGTGTGCAGCAACCTCCAAGGCCACTGTTTTTGCTAAGCCAATCAAACCATGCTTGGCCGCAACATAGGCACTTTTATAGGCAGATGCCACCAACGAGTGAACTGATCCAATGTTGATGATGCGGCCAAAATTCTTTGCTTTCATGGCTGGTAAAACAGCCTGCGTGGTCATGGCTGGTCCAACCAACATGATGTCAATCAGCTGCTGCCATTTTTGTGGCGGAAAATCCTCAATTTTACTGACATATTGCATACCAGCGTTGTTAATCAAAACATCAATGCCTTGGCTTTGGGCCTGTTGTTGCAGCGATGCCAGATCTGATTCACTGGTTACATCAAAAACTTGAGCCTCAACTCGATGACCTTGTGCCCGTAAATCGGCTTGAGCCGCCTTGATTTTATCGCCATCACAATCACTGATAATGACATGATTCTTTTCAGCCAAATGTTTCGCTATGCCCTTGCCTATACCACTGCTGGCACCTGTGATGAATATTTTTTTCCTCATTGAATCACCAATTGGTTGTTACTTAATGTGATGGTTTTTTCAGCTTGTTGCCGAATGACCGGCACATGGAGCGCTTCTAGGTCATTGTTTTGGCCCCTTGGTTGAGTAGGTATTACTTGGCTTGGTGGCAGTGAACTGCCATGGCGTAAGTGGTTCAGCATCATTTCCATGGCCTGTTCAAAATAGGGGTGCATGGGCACATATTTTTCTTTGAACCCAGGATACGCCAAAAAAGCATCAAAATGCTGGGCGTTTTGAATCTCATAATATTTCAGGCTGGTGTTTTGATGGTCAGCACTTTGGTTGCGGTGATAATAAGCCCTGCTGGTGTGATTGACTGCCACTGTTCCATCATCTTGTCCATGTAAAATGATGGTAGGCAGTTTATTTTTATGCGGCTGGGCCATGATTTTTTGCAGAGCCGTCTGCATCGCTGAGGTATGCCTTAAATCAGCAAAACAAAGCTGTGATGACAAACCAAAATCTGCTGCCAATATCATCCTCGATTGAACTTCATTTTCAGCATTGGTGTGAGCCAATTCAACACCGTTACTGGGTGCTATGCCATTGGAAAGGGCGAACATGTTGTTGACCTCAGTGACAGTTAATGGCCTAGGCTCACCCGTTGATGTAAAGGCACTCATTGCTGATTGACACAGGTTATCCTGCGCCGTTTTTTGAAGGTAACTGTTGCTGTAGGTGTGATTGATGGCTGACCACATACCTACCAAAGTATTGATTTGAGACAATTGCAACGCCGCAGGTTCGATGTGCATAGCTAGGATTTTCTGCAAAGCTGCAGCAGCTTGTTCACTCACATCTTTACCTGCTATCAACCCTGCAGCAACAAGCGCCTGACAGCGATTGATAAGCAGCGCCTGAATCATCAGTGTGTTGGCTTTGAAGGGCGCATCCATCAAAGACGAATCCAGCGCAGCACATGGCTCCATCAGACTCATCATATTGGCTATCTTTAATAGCGGTTTACTTACGATGGTCTCATTTTTTTTATGTTGTTGCAAAATGTATGTGTGTTGCAAATTGACTTGAGGTTCACCCGCCACGACCGCATCAATGATACCCACCAGATCTTTTTCTGCTGCTCGCAACACCGCACCGCCGCCATTGGAGAGACTGGCGGCGACGACATGAACCTGCTTTCGAGCTAACTCACGTTCCGCTTTGAGGAGTTGCAGAGCGTATTGAGCAGCATCTAAAACAAATTCGCCCCAGAACTGTTCTGGGTGTGCCTGAGAATAGGCATGGGTTTGTATCACATGTAGGTCACTGGCCGGCTGTAACTTTCGCGCTGATAGCAGACCGGTCTGATCACCAGTCCTTAATTTGACCACTCCATCTATTTGATAAGCTTGGTCACCAATCAAAGCAATTTCAGTACCGCTGCCTTTGTCGGTGTATACCACAGCACATCCTTGCAGCAACGCCCAAGCACCGCTGGTTCCCACAGCACCCAAAACATTTCTTGAACCACTTGATGGCGCCACCACCAAACAAGGATGTTCACGATTCAAATGATCTGGGATTTGTACCACAACGGTATGCAATGGGCCGGCTTGCAGCTTGCGTTGTGACCAGTATTCAAAACCCGCAATGGGCTTTTGATTCTCTTTCATTCCGTACAATCGACCATATCCACCAGCTGCTGTGAGGTCATTCAACGCCCTGAATTGGTGGTAATAACTGGCTTGTCGCAAGGCTTTTGCAGTGGGTGTTGCTGATATCTCAGGTGCCGGTCCTCGCAAACCCGATAAACCGAGACCGGCTGTTAACAGGTCATCAGTGGTGCCATCATAATAGACTTTTTTCAGGTAGGGCTGGTTAAGCTGATGGCGTTGGTGCTTTTGTTTATCAAAAGCACAGGCCATCAAAGCGCTCAACACCAGTATCAGCAACATGTAATTTTTCACGGCTTTCCTCAAATAATCACAACGCTGAATTATATTTTCAGCGTTATTTTAAAAGTGTGATTCATTAAAACCTGTAGTTCAATGCAGCATACCAAGTTCTTGGATCACCATAATAAGCGGTTTGAATATTGGCTACACTGGAGAACTCTTGGGCATCAATTTTGTATACTTCATCAGTCAGGTTCTTGCCACCAATGGTTATTGACCAAGCTGGGTTGGCAAAGTCATATATGGCATAGGCATTGAATAACCAGTAATCATCTTGGGTCAAGGCTTCTTGATTATCAACAGACAAATACATGTCCCCAGTGTAATTGCCATTCAAGCCAAAGCGAATGGCAGCACCGCCATCCAAGTAAACGGCGTGATTCATACCTATTCTGAAAGTCCAATCAGGAGAAAACGGTGGCACATCATCAGAGCGATCCAAATCTGGCTGCCTGAAATCAAAAAACTTCTTATAATCCGAGTCCAAGTAACCTATTGAGCTATAAACAGTGGTTGATGCACTCAACAGCCATGTCAGTTCAAGTTCAGCACCTGATATATCTAGCTCAGCCGCATTGATGACTGGAAAACTTGAGATATCCTCAGCCACTCGGGCTTGAAAGTCTTCATAGTCAGAAGTGAATATCGCGTAGTTCAAGCGCAACCGATTATCTAAAAACTGCGACTTTCCACCTAATTCATAAGTCCATACTGTCTCTGGGTCAAATGAACTGACGTCAGATTCTGCGTTGGCCCTGCCATTGAAACCACCTGATTTAAAACCTTTTGAAGCACTGGCATAGAGCATATTGGAATCATTGATTTGGTAATCAATACTCACCATTGGCGTCACACTGTCCCAACTGTCGGAGTCAGCGAAAGCAAAGGTACCCTCTAAAAATGGACCTGCCGTTGAGAATGTGCTGGTGGTGCGCTTGTAGTCTTTTTCATCTTTGCTGTACCTGATGCCAGCAGTCAAACCCCAGCGGTCACTCAAAGTCCAGTTACCTTGAGCAAAAAATGCATAGCTGGTGGTTTCCAAATCATCATCAATGGTGCGCAGGAAATCCAGCGGAACACCGCCAAATAACAAAAAGTCATCAGCATAAGCCTCTTGCATTGATGGCACATCCTCTTGCATGTAAAACATACCTAAAACAGCATTGAATCCACTGTCGCTATTGAACAAAAACTGCAGCTCTTGACTGACTTGCTGCTGGTCTACACCAACAAAAACATCGCCCAACTCCAGTTCAGTCGCATCAATATCAATGAATGAATCCGAATCTAAATCTCGGTATGCTGTGATTGATTTAAGGTCCCAGAAATCATTGAGGTTGTAGTTCAAGGTAAAACTGGCTCCCATGTGTCTCAATTCTTGGTTTTCATCATCGGTGAATGACGTCCTGCCAGTAAAATCGTATTCATCTGATGAGGGTAGATTCAACAATACTGGGCTGCTTAAGTCTGCAAAGTCCAAAGCAATCAATGGTGCCTCTGAACGCCCCAGCGTCAAGGCATTTTCCTGATCAGTGTAGTCCAACGAAAAGTCCAGTGATAACTTGTCTGTTAACTGTGAATTAAGCAGAAAACGCATGGATGTGTTGTCCCTGTCGTTGTAATGCTGACCCGTTTGTGCATCAGTAACAAAACCGTTGTCTAAGCGATACAAAGCAGAAAAACTGGCATTGGTGCGTGCCGACAGTGCACCTTTAAAGTATGTAGAAGCTGATGTGGCGCTGTAATCACCCGCCAAAACTCGAAACTCACCACTGGTGACTTCATCTGGCCTTCTGGTAATGACATTGACCGCACCGCCAATGGTGTTCTTACCATACAAGGTACCTTGAGGACCACGCAATACTTCTATGCGCTCAACATCATGTAAACTCATTAAAGCACCTTGTATCCGCGACATATAAACACCATCAACATAAACACCGACACCTGGATCGAATGTTTGTAATGCATCAGGCTGACCTATTCCACGGATATAGATATTGGCACTGCTGGCAGAACCCCGACCTTGTACCAGGTTCATGTTTGGCACAGCGCCTTTCAACGAATCCAGATTTTCAGCTTGGGCATCTTCCAGTTCTTCCCTACTGAAAGAGGTCACGGCAACCGGCACGTCCTGTAAAGACTCTTGTACGCGTCTGGCTGTGACAGTCACATCATCCAATGCCAATGTTTCTTCCTCATCGTCGTCTTGTGCGTAAACAATTGGTCCTGACAAAGTCAATAAACCTATTGCCAAAAAGGCATGCTTAATGCCGCATTTGGAGTTGTAATCTTGCATAATTTTGTCCCCGAAATTATAAAACTGTTTAAGATATTACATTATGTATTTAATATATTTCAACACTTGTTTAATTTTTTGTTCTTAAACTGTTTTATCAGCGTGTTAAAATAACCCACAACACCTAAATAAACCCTGAAAAATTGATGATGTCCACCAAAAAGAAAACCAAGGATTTAATTCTTGATGCTGCTGAGCAATTATTTGCTGTGCGCGGCTTCTATGGTGTCTCCATCCGTCAAATCACCAGCAAAGCTGAGGTTGATCCTGCCCTCGCCAGTTACCACTTTGGAAAAAAGCAGGACATTTTTGAGGCCGTGATGTTGAGGCGGGCAGAAATATTAAACCGTGAACGCATCCAAATGCTTGATGACTGTATCAGAAGGGCTAAACCCAATCCGGCACCTCTGCATGAAATAATTGATGCTTTCACCCACGCCTTGCTTAACCGCAGTAACAAAGGTGGCCAAGGTTGGAAAAGCTATTTTGCCATCATTGCCCAAATCAATAACCACCCTGAGTTAGGGGGTGTTATCATGAGTCAATATTTTGATCCACTGGCCAAAAAATTCATTGCAGCCATCCATGAAAACATACCCAATGCCAAAGCAGAAGATTTGTTCTGGTGCTATCACTTCCTTTCTGGCGCGTTGACCCTGACTTTTTCAGGTACAGAACGTATCAGTAAGTTATCTGATGGTTTGTGTGCCTCAAGCGATTTAGATGCCGTTCATGAGCGCCTGGTTCCATTCATTACCGCTGGTTTTAAGGCCTTTGAAAACAACTAAATTCTCATTGTTTTTTTAATAACTAAAGATTGGCCATTTTTTTCAAGTTTTACTGAATTCTGGACTTTAATTTAAAGTGAGCACATATAAGAATGACAAATAATAGCATTATGTTCACATTAAGTGGAACAGGTTCGGGCGTTCCAAAAAAGACAAATGAAGCAGAGTTATTGTCTGTAGATGGGTCTGTGAAATTGTTCAGCCACCACCTAGTTTCTAAGAAACCACTTTCCTCAAATGATAATGTTATGTCACAAGATACCGACTGTCCCATCTCAAGTGGTGTGGTCAATTTAAAAGAGTGAAGCGGAGTAAAAAAGTCATCTATGGGTGGCCTAGGGTCACCACTGAAGAAGTTGAATTCACAACCAGCTGAAATAGGCTCATTATCAAATAACTCATAAATGATGAATTTGTCCTGAGTCACATTGTAGGAATAAAAGATATCAAACTCTGAACCACTGGGAAATGAGCTTGGCCCAAGGTTGGTTAAAGTCATAGTAAATATACCTACCTCACCATCTCTGATACCATCACTGAAATCTTGAGAACTGACATCAAGACTCAAATCAGCAACGAAATCCTGCGCAAAAACCATTCCAGTGTTGAAAATAAAACTCAAAATAATAAAGCAAACTTTCATATTCACGAACCTTTTACAAAAACACTATCATACGATAACAGCCACCAAATTCAAGCCACCCAGGGCTTACCCTGCTACTCACATATAAGGATTGATTCCTTTCAAGATTTGATTACTGAAAAACACATTCGAAAGAATGCAGGATTTAATTACAATATTGAGTTGAAGGTGCGGTGGTGGAGCTGTGCGAAAATAATCAAACTTATAAGTTGCCGTTTCAATAAAAACCGCTTCATAATTTATAAAGATAATCCTCGCCACCAAGCTGCTTTGCTTGTTTTTGAATCCAACGAGCGCGTTGTTGCATGTAGTCTGATGGCGGCTTGATTTGATAGCGCTTGGGTGCAGGCAAGCGCGCAGCCAGTAAAGCCGCCTGATTGGCATCAAGTGATTTCGCATCAACACCAAAAATGGATTGCGCAGCAGCCTCAGCACCATATACACCATCTCCAAATTCCACCACATTCAAGTACAATTCGAGGATACGCTGTTTCGGGATTATGGCTTCAATGGCGGTGGTAAAATACACTTCCAAACCTTTGCGAACCCAACTGCGCCCAGACCACAAAAATAAGTTCTTGGCCAATTGTTGAGAAATGGTACTGGCACCACGCATCTTTTTACCAGCCTGGCGATCTTTGATAACTTGCTCAATGGCCCCCACATCAAAACCCCAATGATCAGCAAACTTTTGATCTTCCGAGGCGATCACTGACATGGACAATTGAGGTGATATCTGACTCATATCACGCCACAGATATTGCAGTCTTATCGTTTCATATTCACTGCTGTATTGGCGCTGTAACATAAAAGCCGTGGTGGGTGGATCCAACCAGCGCAGCGCCAACACCGAAGATAAACTAACCACCAACCAAACCAGTAAAAGACTGACTAGCCAACGCCTCATTTTTGCTAAGAACGTCCGCTTCTTGTTTTTAGTCATGGCGCATGTCCAGCAATCAACCTGCCAATTTAAGGTTTTTCTGGGATAATCAATTGTGGATCTAATCTCAGTGATGTACCAATGTTCAAACGCCAATCGAGATGGGACCCTGTGGCTCGACCAGTGGCGCCGATTTCACCAATTTTCTGGCCTTGTTCCAACACCTGACCTTCACTGACGTTGACTTGGCTGAGGTGTAAATAAGTGCTGTTCAAGCCATAACCGTGGTCAATAATGATGGTGCCGCCGGTGTAGTAATGGTCGTTGACCGCCATGGTGACCACACCACTGGCTGGCGCTATCACCGGTGAACCGGTAACGTTGGCGATGTCCATGCCGTAATGCGGACGTTTGGGCTCACCATTAAGAATTCTACGAGAACCATAAACACCACTGACCCGGCCTTCGGCAGGCCATATGAATGGTTCTAAAAAAGCCTTTTGTTCTGACCAAACAGCTCTGGCCGTCTTGACTTGTTTGGTTTCTTTGGCTATGCGGGCCAGACGCTCAGCCGGTGGATTGACTTTACTGGGTGGCAAACCATCAATGCGTTCGGTGGGAAATTCACGTGCCTGAACAGGTACTGTGGTTTGGTAATTGTGCCCTTGGTAATTGATACTGATAATTTTGTTTTTGTCATCAAAGCGCCCAAAACCAAATATAAAATGGCCATCATCAGTCACAGCAACTCTTTTATCATCCACTTTGACTTCAGCACCAACCACGGTCTGACCAATGATCAAAGCACCTTGAACTGGTGCACCTTTGAGTTTAAGAAAATACGCATCTGCCAAGACATTGAAGCTGAGACAACTGAGTAACACAATAAGTACATTTTTCATGGCTTTGAATTATAATTAAAACTTTATTTTAGCATCAAACTGATTCCCATCAATGCGGGAATAACGAGTCTTAATCATGAATCTGATTGCCATTGAAACATCCACTGAAAATTGCTCTGTTGCTTTACTGCATGCTGGCAACATAACCAGCCGTGATAAAGTTGCGCCACAAAAGCATGCCGAATTGGTGCTGGGTTTTATCGATGAATTACTTTCAGAACAGGGACTTAAAAAAACCCAGGTTGAGGGCATTGTATTTGGCCAAGGTCCTGGCGCATTCACCGGCGTCAGAATTGCCATGTCAGTCGTGCAAGGCTTGGCTTTGGCATGGGAGGTGCCAGTGATTGCCATTTCAACCATGCATAACATGGCTCACCAAATTTGGCACAAAGCACCTGTTAAGCAGCAAAAAATATTGGTTGCCAATGATGCTCGCATGGGTGAGGTTTACTGGGCTGCATTTGAGGTTCAAAATGAATCATTGCTGCGCTTAACTGAGGATGCTTTGCATGCGCCTGAAGCCATTAAAACCGAAGGGTTCGACGTCTGTGCTGGCAGCGCGTTTTACAGTATGGTAAAACTCAAAGGTGACGCTGATGTGTTTGCAGATAGCTTACCGAATGCGGCCAGTCTGATTCAAATGACACAAGGTAATTTCAAAACCAATGCCCAACACATCAGTGCAATCAAACCCGCTTACATCCGCGAAAAAGTGGTTTTTAATTGATATGTCAGTTAACCAACATCCAAGTACCCAGCGACAAGAAGGAAACGAAACCAACCAAATCAGTAACTGTCGTTAGCACCACACCGCCAGCAATCGCTGGATCAATACTCATGCGCCTGAGCAATACTGGCACCAACACACCAGCCAGAGCACCAGCCACCAAATTAATCGCCAAGGCCATGGCAATCACTAGGCCCAAATCATAGTCCTGAAACCACAAGACGATAATACCAGCCACCACCACAGCCCAAATAAAGCTGTTGATGATACCGATCATTAACTCTCGACTGAGTAAATCTTTGATGTTACCACTACCCACTTGACCAGTGGCCATACCGCGAATCATCAAGGTGAGGGTTTGTGAACCTGCAATGCCACCCATGGAAGCGACCACCGGCATCAAAACACCCAAAGCCACTACTTGTTGGATGCTGGCCTCATAAAAGCCAATGGCAAAAGCCGCCAATAAGACCGTTAACAGATTGATACCCAACCACACCGCTCGGCGTTTGGACGAGGTCAATATCGGCGCAAACATATCACCTTCTTCATTCAAACCGGCCATGCGCATCACTGATCGTTCCGCCTCATCACGAATCACATCAACTATGTCATCAATGGTGATGCGCCCAATCAAAATATTCTTATCATCCACTACAGGCGCTGAAATCCAATCATTGTGTTCAAAATCCTGAGCCACTTCACTGGCAGGGGTTTTATCCAATATGGCTGGCGCATCTTCATTCATGATGTCTTTGATCATGGTTTTGGGATCGCTGACCAACATGGTTTCCAAATGAACCCGTCCTTTGTAGTGTCCCTTGCGTCCTACCACGAACAAGTCTCCGATAGGCTCTGGAATGCTGTCTCTGAATTGCATGTAACGCATTACCACTTCAATGCTGACATCTGATCTCACTGTCAACACATCTGGATTCATCAAGCCGCCCGCTGAATCCTCATCATAGGACAAAACCTGATTCAATAAATCCCTTGAGGACTTGTCCATCGATAGTATCAATTGACTTGAAGCCTCTTCGGGTAAATCAACGATGATGTCCGCCATATCATCGAGATCCAAATCTTTGGTCACCTCTACCAATTGTTCGGTGTCCATTCTTTCAATCAGGTTATCACGCACCTCATCATGCAGTGACACCAACACTTCACCCTGAGTGGATTCATCGACCACATCCCACACCGCTTGGCGTTTATCACCTGGCAATGATTCCAAAAACAACGCCACTTCAGCACCGGGTATGCCATTTACGATACGGGTAACAGCCCCCATGCGCTCATCTTTTAAAGCATCATTCAGGGCGGAAATGTCTTTTTCTGTGGCCTCATTGGGCACTGATTCAACCATGATTCTCTCAGTTATCAAACAGCAATCTTGCTGAAATTCGGCAATTATTTGCGCATTAAAAAGTCATATATATGATAATACAATTCTTTCATCATTGTATACTTAACGCTTCATATAAACCTGACAAGACATTGAAAAATAATATTATTTTTTCAAAAATAACAGCAGATGATTGGCCACAAATCATGGCCATTGAAAACCAGACATACCCCAACCCATGGCCACTGAAGGTCATGCAGGATTGTCAGCAAGCCGGATACCAATGCATCAAAGGCACCGTTTCTACCAAACCCAATGAAATTGCTTGTTATGCTTTTTTGATGATTGGGTTTGAGGAATCCAATTTATTGAACATCAGCGTTAACCCTGTTTTACAACGCCAAAACATCGCCAGCCAACTACTACAACGCCTGTTATTAATCAGCCGCATCAACCACGCCAAAAATATTTGGCTGGAAGTCAGAGCCAGTAACCAAGCCGCCATCAATTTGTATGAAAAGTTTCATTTTAAGCAAATTGGAACGCGGAAACATTATTACCAATACATCGACGCATCGGGTCAAAAAATCAAAGAGCATGCCCTCATCATGTCAAGAAAAGTGAATCTTTGAATCACAAAAAAGCCCGTGCATTGGCACAGGCTTTATTGTTTTTAAACGCAGCTTTTAATTATTCGAAGCCATCTTCAAAGATCAAGTCATTGTCTTCAAGGAGGTACAACACAAAACCATCATGATCTGTTGATCGCAAGGTCGTGGCAGCATCTTCTTCGAAATTGATAGTGGCATCCGCTTGGCCTCTGACAAATTGAATGTCTCTTAAATTCATCAAACCAATATCATTAGTCAGTGCATTGTCCAGAATCTGCGCGCTGCCACCGAAAACAAACGAATACTGCTGATTAGCTGGTAAAGTTTGTACCGCTTGCGTCAACGGTGTGTCAACCAATACTGGCTCTGCCCACAACAAATTATCTTCCTCTACAGCCTCACCAGTGATTTGTCCGACCACATCAACATAACCATCAGTGAACTGGAAGGCGTTGAAGTCACCTAAAACATACAGAGATTTTTCAGGGTCTTCCAATAAAATGTCCTCTGCCATTGCAGCTACCGAGTTGGCTTGGTTCAAACGCTTGTTGCGAACCCGGTCCCCTTCGGTGTTGTCATCGATGCTGCCACGTGAACGCAAATGTACGTTGAGTAAATTCAATGGCAGTGAACCTTCGGCCAACAACACATCAGCTTCTAAGCGCAAAGGTGGCCTGTCATGCAGTAAGGAGCCATCAAAGTCATTCAACTCATCTTTACCCAGTTGAGTCAAAGTGATGCCACTCAAACGGCCTGATTGGTACATGTAAGCCACATCTATGCCACCTTGGTCATTGCCCTCAATTAATAAGGGAATGTAGGCAGGGCCGCCATAGGCGTTGATCTCTGCGACCAAATCTAACAAGACGTCGCGGTTCTCAATTTCTTGCAAGGCAATGATCACTGGTGATTTCATGTCATCAACCAAGTAACGACTGATTTTAACCAGTCTATCGGCATAAACCTGAGGGTCTTCCAACTGGTCATCATCCTCCTCACCTGGGTCATTGACATCGTTAAAGAAACGGCGGATGTTGGCTGAAGCGACAGTCACTTCATCACCGACGGCATCACGTACAGCACCTGGGATGACATTTTCATTCAGCACAATCAATTCCGATGGCTGTAACTCATAATCACCAAATCCAAAACCGATCACCCCTTTGGCAGAAATTTCAGTGCCTGCGCTGAAGTCTTGGAACGGTAAGCCCAGGGCTTCGACACTCATTTCGATCAGCTCGGGGTTGCCATCAAATACCGGCAAACCAGGCAGACCTGGGAATTCGATGCCAGGTTCACGTTCGGCTCGCGCACTTCCCGCTCTGACAAACACATCACCACGATCACTGCCAAAAAAACCAACAGACGCTGCACTGATAAAGCCTTGTGGCATTTCGAAATACATGCCTTCCAGACACTCCCTTTCTAAGGCTTCATCACCACAATCAAAAACTGTTGGATCATTAGAAGGAAAGGTATCGTCCAGGATCAGTGGAGTCGGCAGAGGGTTGCCATTGCTGACAACAGTGATTTGTTGGGTACTTGGGTTGGTGAATTGAGTTGAGTCAAAAAACTCAGTCACTTCAGCAGTGATGTTAACCAAATCTCCGACTGCTACAGTTGGTGCACCACCGGTGAAGATGAACATGCCGTTTGAAGTGGCAAGCACACCATCATCACGATCATCAGGTGTTTGGAAGTAAAAGCCATTGGTATCCAAGGCTGTCACTATGTTGTTATTTGAAGTCACCGTAACGCCGACAAATGGACTGGTCATGCCTGCGCCTTGTATTTCAAAAACCTCAGCAACAGGAAATCCAACAATGAATGATACCGCAACGTCGGCAGCCATATTGTCTGCCGTGCCATCATTGTCTACCACTTCAGCAGCCAACACAGTCAGATCACAAGTTTCACTGTCAGTTAAATCAACCGTTGGATCAAGTACGATAGTGCTTGAATCATCAACCGGCAAACCGGTAAAACTCACTGAACCAGTCGATGAACAGGTCAAAGTCACGGCGTTTGCACTTGCATCAATGACCTCGGAGAAGTCAATGCTGATGTTGGCCGTATTATCGAAACCAAATGAACCATCAGCGGGGGCTGTTGATGATACCTCTGGCGGCAAGTCAGCAACAGTTGTGAATGAGAACACAAAATCAGCCGCCATCGTATCGGGGATGTCATCTCTGTCTACCACTAAATTTTGGTTCACGGTAACAGTACAAAGCTCTGAGTTGGCAAAATCATTGGCATCAATATCCAACGAGGTCACATCATTTGCGACCACAACAGGGAAATTTTGCACGCCACTGCTGGCACAATCAATAGTAACGGCATTGGCCAAAATATCAACAGATTCATTGAAGTTAATCAACACATTGCTGTCAATGGCCACATCAACAGCAGCATCAATCGGCGAGGTCGTTGTGACGGCTGGGGGGGTGTCAACCCCAGTAGCATCTCCAGTAAGAGTGAAATCATCGAAAGCAAATTCTTCGCTGCCTGAATCAACAGTGACTGAAATCCTCAAATCCAAGGTATTACCTGTGGCCGGAATGTTAAACCCAAAACCCTGCATCGCAGGAGTCAATTGTACAAATGGGGCATCGGCCTCGCCATTGCAATCAGCATCTAAACCATAAGGTTCATTGAAATCATCACCATTATTTTGATAGGCAAAACAGACACCAGCCGTGTAAGGGTCAGCTCCTGAGCCATCAATGCGGTATTCAATGACTGTTGGGTCACTGATGTCATAATTACTGGCACCTGCCCCATTGGTATTACCAGCGCCAAATAAACCGCTGAATGATAAATTATCAAATCCTGAAATATTGATGTCAACGAACTCTATGGTTTGTTCAGACAGCCCATTGCCACCGTTGTCATTGATGTCTTCAGCAGCCCAGAAAAAAGTGCCATCAAACCCGGTGTAAGGACCTGAGACATTACTGATGTCGGAACCATCCGTTCTGGCCCAATGGTCATTCACACCATCATTGAATTCTGATGTACTGACGTACCTGCCATCGCCGGTCAGGGTACTGCCGTCTGTTTCAAATGACTCAACCAATAAATCAACAGCACCTGCTGTTGGTATCAATCCCGTTGCCAACACACTGGTTAACACTATTTTATTCAATTTCATTTTTACCTCTTACCTCGAATTATTCAAACCAACATAACCAACATCACCTGGTGTAGCTAACTAATCAGGCACGCTTGAATGTTTGTGTTGGGTTATTTTTGCGCGTATATTAGCACCGATATGTGTCAGTTTGGTCACATTTGTCACATAAAAACCGGAATAGCAAACAGCCTGTTGGATGATGGAAGTTGGCACAAAAAAAAGGTCTTGAAAATTCAAGACCTTTGCGCACTTTCTTGAAGCGGTTTATTGTCTCAAGCCAATTGTGATTGCAGTTGTTTTAATTGATCAAAAAGCGCTTTCGGCACACGATTGCCGTATTCTGAGAGAAATGCTTCTACCGATTCGGCTTCACTTTTCCAGCCAGCTGCATCTACCGCCAACAAATCTTCTAAAACATTCATGTCCATGTCTAAATTGTCGGTGTTGATGTCATCTTTTGAGGGCAAATGACCAATGGCTGTCTCGGTGGCACTGAGTTCACCTTGGCAACGACCAATGATCCACTCTAATACACGCATGTTTTCGCCAAATCCTGGCCACATGAATTTACCTTGATCGTCTTTTCTGAACCAGTTGACCGTAAACACCTTTGGTAGGTGATTGGCTTTTTCTTGCATCGCAACCCAATGGGCCCAATAATCGCCAAAGTTATAACCACAGAATGGTTTCATGGCCATGGGGTCTCGCCTTACCACACCCACTGCTCCAGTTGCAGCTGCAGTGGTTTCCGAGGCCACAGTGGCACCCATCAGAACACCATGGTCCCAACTCTTGGCCTCAGCCACCAAAGGTACCAATGAAGCACGACGACCACCAAAGATAATGGCATCAATTGGTACACCTGCTGCTGCTTCAGATTCAGGTGAATAACTGGGACAGCGTTTGGCTGAAACAGTAAAACGTGAGTTTGGATGTGCTGCTGGGCCGTTGGCTGGATCAAACGGTCGACCTTGCCAATCAGTTTTTGGTGTGCGGTCATCCAAACCTTCCCACCATGGCTGTCCATCTTCGGTTTCGGCCACATTGGTGAAAATAGTGTCTTTGTACAACATCTTGAGGGCGTTGGGGTTGGTTGCTTTGGCTGTGCCTGGGGCCACACCAAAAAAGCCAGCCTCAGGATTGATTGCCCACAGACGGCCATCTTCTCCAGGTCGCATCCAACAAATGTCGTCACCCACGGTGCTGATTTCCCAGCCATCCTTGACATAGCCCTCAGGTGGAATCAACATGGCCAGATTGGTTTTACCACATGCTGAAGGGAAAGCAGCAGCCACATAATGCTGTTTACCTGCAGGTGTTTTGATGCCCAATATCAACATGTGTTCCGCCAACCAGCCTTCGGTTTTGGCTTGGTAGGATGCAATCCTCAATGCATGACATTTCTTACCTAACAAAGCATTACCACCATAACCTGAGCCGTAACTTTTGATAGCCAATTCTTCAGGAAAGTGCATGATAAATCGTCGATCAGGATCCAACTCACCGGTTGAATGTAATCCTTTGACAAAACCACCTTCACGTTCAATTCTGGCCAACGCATCACTGCCCATGCGAGTCATTAAGCGCATGTTTTGAACCACGTAGGCACTGTCAGTGATTTCCACCCCACAGCGAGAGATCGGTGAATCAATTGGGCCCATGCAATAAGGAATGACGTACATGGTGCGCCCTTGCATACAACCTGCGAACAGGTCGTCTATTTTTTGGTGGGCATCTTGTGGCGCCATCCAATGATTATTGGGGCCAGCATCCGCCTCTTTTTCGGTACATATAAAGGTCAGGTGTTCAACCCGTGCAACGTCCTGTGGATCAGATAAGTGTAGAAAACAATTGGGGTGGGTTTCTTCGTTGAGTTTTTTATAGGTGCCGTCTGCGAGCAACATGTCATTGAATTTTTGCTCTTCGGCTGCGGTGCCATCACACCAGTAAATTTGATCAGGTTGAGTCAGCTCAGCAACTTCTTTGACCCAATCGGCCAAGACTTGGTTGGTTGTTGTCATGTGGATACTGTTCAATAGAAAAATTGGTGCCAAACCTTAACCTTTAAAAACCAGAAAATCAAGCAATTCTGGGATTTCACAGGCTAATAAATTCAATTTTTTTAAACGCTTGTTTGAAAGCACCCAGAGTCAGCTGTTTTTGTCGCCTGATTTATTATTTTAAGCGCGCCAAAATTCCTTCTAACTCATCGGCTCCATGGTAATGAATCACCAACTTACTTTTACCTTTGGCTTTATGCTGTATTTCCACCTGAGCACACAATTGCTCAGATAAATTTTGTTCCAGTCGAGTGATGTCAGCGCCTTTTGATGTCTTCTCCTGGCCAGTTGTGGTTTTGGGGCTGGTGATGTTTTTAACCAAAGCCTCAGCCTGTCTGACAGAAAGCTTCTTATTGGCTATTTCTTTGGCTGCTTGGTGTTGTTGCTCAGCCGCCAAAGGCAGCAAACACCTTGCGTGTCCCATTTCCAACAAGCCATCATTGAGCATGTCTTTGACTTTTGAGGAAAGCTCCAACAGGCGCAACAAATTACTCACCGCCACTCGAGATCGGCCCACAGCCTCAGCTGCTTGAGCGTGGGTGATATCAAATTCTTCGATCAAACGAGCCAACGCCAAGGCCTCCTCTAGTGGATTCAAGTCCTCTCGTTGGATGTTTTCAATCAATGCCATCGCAATGGTTTGTTGGTCATTGACTTGTTTCACCAACACTGGCACTTCAGACAGTTTGGCCAATTGCGCCGCTCGCCAACGTCGCTCACCAGCGATGATTTCATACTTGGTGGCAGTTATCTTTCTTACCACTATGGGCTGGACAATGCCTTGGGACTCGATAGAATCTGCCAACTCTTGTAATTTATCTTGATCCATGATGCTACGAGGTTGGTACTGGCCAGGCTGCAGTTGTTCAATACCCAAAGATTGTAGCTCACTGTCGTTATGCTGAGGGTTTGACTCTTGTTCACTGCGGCTACCCAACAGCGCATCTAAACCACGACCCAAGGTGCTTTTTCTTAACACTTTTTTCTTGGTGGTTTTTTTCTTAGTTAGCTTTTTTTTTGGGGATTCATCAACCATGGTTTCTCCTTAATAATTCACTGGCCAAACCTTTATAGGCAACTGCTCCACGTGACATTTGGTCATACTCTATGGCCGATTGACCAAAACTCGGGGCTTCTGCCACTTTCACGTTTCTGGGAACCACTGTGGAGAAAACCTTGTCTCCAAAATGCTCATGAATTTGGGCTGCCACATCATTGGCCAAGTTATTGCGACCATCAAACATGGTGCGCAACAAGCCCTCTATTTGTAAGTTAGGATTGGTGGTCTGTTTGACCCTTTCGATGGTGTCCAATAGAGAAGTCAGACCTTCCAGGGCATAGTACTCGCATTGCATAGGAATCAATACACTGTGCGCAGCCGTCAAAGCATTGACTGTCAATATGCTTAAGGACGGCGGACAATCAATCAGTACAAAATCATAATTTGTAGCGACTTCACTGAGCTTTTGTTGCAGGATGCTTTGTGGTTCTTCGTAATCCATCATTTGTAATTCTGCAGCAGTCAGGTCGGTATTAGAACCAATCAAATCCAAAGCATCAAATGGCATGATGGCATCGCTGGCCTCACACTCATCCATCAACAGTTCGCAAGCAGACAGTTTTAAATCTCTGGAGTCGGCACCGCAGGCCATGGTGGCGTTGCCTTGTGGGTCAAGATCAATCAGCAGGATTTTTTTGCCCAACTGGGACAGTCCAACTGCCAAATTAACCGTGGTTGTGGTTTTACCCACACCACCTTTTTGATTGGCAACTGCAATGATTTTGTGTTTTTTTTCTACCATAATGTGGTTATCTAGTTGTTTTTTTGAATCGATATAACTTTCTTTGTTCTGCCAAAAAAGGTACATCAATGTCCCAACAAGCATTCTGCTCAAAAGGCAAATCTGCATGCAGCGGTTCTGGCCGTGGTCCTTTCATGGCCAGAAAAATCCCATCATTGGTAACCAAGTGGGACGAAATGGACAAAAATTGCCCCATCTCTGAAAAAGCTCGTGATGTTACCACATCAAATTTTTCTTCAGGAAAATAATTTTCCACACGACTGTGCACAACTTCGGCATTAGAAAGTGTCAATTCACGCTTAACTTGCCGCATGAATCTGGCCTTCTTACCCACTGCATCTAATAAGGTCACAGATTTCTCAGGGCACATGATCGCAAGCAAAAAACCAGGTATACCACCACCAGTACCAACGTCGACAACCCGTTGACCTGTAAAGTATTTAATCACGGCCAATGCATCTAAAGCATGGTGTGTCACCATCTCGTCTAATTGTTTAATGGCTGTGAGGTTATAGGCTTTATTCCACTTCTGCAATAACTGCAAGTAAGACATAATGGTCGGTGCTTTATCCACATCCAACGCCAACATTTCCATACCTGCTATCAGCTTATTAGTTTGTAACTTTATTAATTTGGCTTCGTTCATTGAAGAAAATATCATAAAATGTGACTTTTAACCCATGATTTGGTGCTGATAATCAGTAAGCTAATTATACACAGCTCTGCGGGAAACACCGGCAAGATCAGACAGCCACATCATAACAAAAAAGGCGAATTAATACATGAATTTTGATACAGCAAGACACAACATGGTCAAGCAACAGGTGCGTTCTTGGGACGTGATTAACAAAGACATCCTCAATGCCATGCTCAATGTGCAAAGAGAGGAGTTTGTGCAAGTACCACAGAGGAAATTGGCTTTTGCCGACATGGCATTACCAATCGGTCACGGCATGAGCATGATGAAACCAGTGGTTGAAGGCAAAATGCTGCAAGCGCTGGATTTGGATAAAGGCGATTTGGTGTTGGAAGTAGGTACTGGCAGTGCCTATGTAACCGCCCTGTTGAGTCGCTTGGTTAGCCATGTCCATTCTATTGATATACAGCCTGAATTTATTCAAGCCGCAAAACAAAAATTGAAAGAAAACCACATAGACAATGTCACTTTGGATAATGAAGATTTTTTCAACTTCAAACCAGTACAAAAATATGACTGTGTGGTCATCACGGGATCATTAGAGGAATTACCTGCTTTTGTCTTTGATTGGCTTAACCAAGACGGCAAAGTTTTTGCCATCATCGGTCAAGAACCAACCATGGAAGCCCGGGTATATAAATCTAGTGATGCATATTCATCACATTTCGACACAGTTGTTGCGAAACTGACTCAGCCGGAACAACAACACACATTTAAATTATAAATCCTATGAAAAAAATACTTTTATTAAGCACCTTGTTTGCCGGGTCCGCCTGCGCTGAAAATCTTGTTGATATCATGAATACAGCACTGGAGAAAGACCCCCAGCTGCGTGCTGCGAAATTCAACCAAGAAGCCAGTTTGGAAAACCGCAAACAAGCCATGGCAAATTTTCTGCCACAAGTTTCTGGCTCATGGTCAAAATCACAATCAGACAGCGAAACCAGTTTCGATGATGGGCGTTTCAATAACCCACCAAAATCAGAATCGGATGGCTGGGACCTCAGTCTTAATCAAAGTATATACAACCATGCCAACTTTGTGCGCTTAAAGCAAGCCGACTTGCAAGAGGCCAGAGGGTATGCCAACTATGGAATAGCAGCACAAGATTTCTTGATCAGAGTGGCGCAAAACTATTTTGATGTGTTAACCAATATTGACGCGGTCAGGTTTGCTGAATCAGAAGAAAAGGCCATTCAACGACAGTTGGAACAAGCTGAACAACGTTACGAAGTCGGTTTGGCTGCCATCACCGATGTGCATGAAGCACGCGCTCAATATGATGGTGCACGGGCCAGTGTAATCAGTGCCAAGAATGTCCTGGATGATGCCAGAGAAGCACTGTATGAAATCACCTTGCAATACTACACTGACTTGAATGGCCTACCTGATGAATTCAACCAGTTGAAGTTGGTGAATGATGACGTACGTTACTGGGAAGACTTGGCATTGCAGAATAACCCAACCCTGGCCGTGGCTGAACTGGATGCTGAAATTGCCGAGAAAACCATGAAAATAGAACAATCAGGCCATTACCCAACGGTCAGCTTGTCAGCACGCAGGGGACGGAATAACGATGCAGGTCGCTCATTCCAAGACATCGACGCAGAAGGTAATTTGATCGTCAGAAACATTGCAGACTCAACCACAGATTCAAACTCGATTAACCTCACTGTCAATGTACCCATCTATGAAGGTGGTCGAGTTTCTTCTTTAACCAGACAGGCTAAACTGCGCTACAAGGCAGCCATGGAAGATTTGGATCGCATCACTTTTTCCACGGTCAGAAATGTTCGCAGCGCATTACAGAATGTTGAAGCAGGTTGGAGCTCTGTGCAAGCCAGGCAGTTGGCCGTGGTTTCTGCTAAAAGCGCCGAGGAAGCAACTGCTGCGGGTTTTGAAGTTGGTACCCGCAACATTGTTGAGGTGTTGAATTCACAAAGAAGCTTATACCAAGCCCAAAGAGACTATTCTCGTGCCAAATACGATTATCTATTGAATGTACTGCGCTTGAAGCAAGCTGCTGGCATTTTGGAGCAAGCTGATATTTTAACAGTCAATGCGCTGTTAACTGTTCAATAACTTCATCCAGCTTGGCTTGGTTGTCGGCTGAAATATCTATGATATGAAAGCCGGCAAAAGTAATACCACTGGTTTGAAGATCAGCCCATATACATTCCGCGCCCACTGATATGTGGGCGTTTTTCATTCCAGCTACAACTACTTCAAGTTGGAATATCATCCCTGATTTGATTTTATTGCGGCCAACTAACAGAAATCCACTTGCAGAAATATCCACAATGCGTGCAAATTTTTGCTGATTCAACTGGTTGGTCACATATGAACCCTCCGGTGGATTAACCCTTATGTTTTCTCTTTTTTCTACCATAGTTTTTCTCAAGTCCTTGTTTAAGCAGCCATTTTTTTCAATCTATCCATAATGTTACTCAAAGCTTTTCTAAAATAACCCCCTTCTTGCACTTCAACTTTGATGATGTTGTTGCGGTGGATATCAATGGCCAGTCGAGGCAACTTCATTTTATGCGGATGTCGGCCGACCAAATCCACAAACAATACCGTCTCACTCATGGTGCTGACCCAGCTCAACTTTCTTCGCAGCGTTTCTTTCTGTTGGTTAATCACAAAATCAAACATGGTCCCATAGGGCATGTTAATAACCTGTTCCATGATTAATTTTTCATTGTCATTCAGCTCTCTGATTTCCTCAATTTTCTTATTAGAGGACTCAATTTCTTGGGATTTAACCGCCTCATCAATGGACAGTACTTTCTTTAGTTTTGGTTTGACTTCTTGCTGCTCTTTTTCATCACTTTCTTGCCACCCCAAGCATGAATGGATGTTGTCTTTGGTTGAAATGCGGTCTCGTTTCGAGAACCCCAGTTCATCCATGGTTTGGTCAAGGTGGTGCATGGCCGCCAACTTATCTGGACCACTGAGCTTCATGAACTCATTTTTATTACCTATTTGCGAAATGATTTTCGCCGACTTGGTCTTCTTTTGCCATTGTTCTGAGTCTTTGCCCTCACGAAGCAAGGTCAAGGTCAATGAGTCCTTCCAAACATGTTGAATGATGTCACGAATGAATTTGATGTCACAGCCTTCTAAAATCTCATCCAAATGCGATTCAACCTCAGCCTTGGTAAGCTCCATTTTCTCCTTGCCTTGTGCCGCACTGACCCACTTTTGTTCGGCTTTCTTAGCCCTGTTTTCAGTCACTTCTAAATATTGCGTGAGTTCTTTCAGCGCACCCACAAAAGACTGTGTGGAACCATCAAAAGACTTGGCTGCAGAATCGCTGTATTGATGGATTTGTTTGATGATGTTGGTGCCATGCCACTTTTGTGAAGAATCAACCAAAAGTTCCATGAATTTTCGTGCTGGGTGAGCCGCATCAGTGAAGAAGTTTTCATCATTCACCGCCATTCTTAACAGCGGTACATTGATGGCATTGAATGAAGACCTGATGTGAGAATCGATGCTGTCATCTTTTTCAATTTCATCATAGACCATGCCCATCAAATCAAGGGTTTTGTTTTGTTTTGGTGACAGTTCTGGGTAATAATTGCCGGTGTTGTTTTTGACTTGATCAGCCAGCATTTCCTTTAGATTATGGATGTTTTTGCTGGTCGCCACAATCCCGGATTCTTGCGAAATTTGCGACAAGGCTTTATCAAAATCATTATCGGCAATTTTTTGTACTTGTGGCGCACCATTTGCTGCTCCTTGGCCTTGAGCGGCATCACCGCCCTGTGATTGACCGCCTGCATAACCTTGTGAAGATTGAACAGCTGACCCTTTAGGTGGCGATAACAAATCAAAAATTGATTCAACCAACTGTTTGGTTTGTGGATCAAATTGTCGTGACTGAGTTTGTTGATATTCACCGGCAGCAATCTCGTTTTGACCTGTTCCAGGAGCTGCGTTTGATGCTGCTCTCGATGTCACTGGTCCCGAACCCGTCTGGTTTGGCATCGGTGATTGCTCGTTGTCTTCAGCTTCACTTGGTGCATCTGTCTGGGCATCTGTTTCAGGCTCGGTTTTTACGCCACGGTCTTGATTACTTGTTACACTGACCTCAGGTTGTAAATTGGGCAAAATCCCCGCATCAATAAATACTTGGTTTATTTCCTTGTATGCCTCGTTGATGCTGCCGCTGAATTCTTTCGTTACAAAATCAATGATCATGGTTTTGACTTGCACTTCAAAGTCGACTGACTTGAATGCATGACTGAATAACCAAACAATTGAAGCCGGTGAAAACGGCATGTTGGTTTTATCTATTTTTTCATTACCAAAAATCACATTCATCCGTTTCTCAAGGGTATAGAGTTCGGCGTGACTGACTACTTCAAGCGTCGAGTCCAATTGCGTTAAGGACAAAGAAATCGACAGCTCTTCATCTTCCACCAACGACAATGACATTTTGTTGTCAGATTTATTAACCTCTGCAGAAATGAATTCAGGCATCGATTTGATTTGGGTGCGCATGCCGCTGGAGAGGCTCTTGGCGCCACTTTTCAATTGTCTATATTGAGTAAAAAGGGATTGTTCGTCTTGGTTGGAAGTGGCGTTTTCGGCCAGTTTGAATAACTTTTTAAGGGTGAGATTCATGGCCGACTTGAGGTTGGCCTGTAAATGACGATCGAAAATAACAATACATTCGTTTAATATTTGGTTTCTATTCATGCTTGATTTTAATATTCAGCTAAGCTTGCACTTTGATTATGAATTGATTGAGTGTTATTTGATTGTAGTGATTGTTACTTGATCAAAACCCCACCTCCCTTAGCTGAATAAATTACTAGATAACATTATGATTTGCAAGGTTTATCACAACCAGTGCATTGAGCTGGTTGTGATGCCTACTTGCCTTTAGTTGCTTTTTATCTTTTAAAAAATCCTGATAGCAAGCCAGAACCCTGCTTCATGACGTCAGATAAATCAACATCACCATCACCATCACTGTCCAGAGCTCGTTCCAAAAAACTCAGGTTGGGTTGTTGCTTTTTGATTTGTTTGCGTTCTTGTTTCAACATGTCTTGTAGACCTGAAACGCCCAGATTATTCTCTCGCTTGACCTTACCCACAGCGCCCATAACAACGGGTGCCAAATTAGCCAATATTTTACCTACATCTGCACTGTCCAAACCGGTTGCTTTACCCAATTGATTTGACACATTTTGTTGTCTTTGGCCTAACACGTGACCCAAAATTTGTTCACCCATGGATTGCGTTTTTGACTGTCCCAACATCGAGCCCAAATTGCCAAGGATGCCACCATCATGGTCGCGCTCCAGTGCGCCTGCCAATGCCTCAGCACCACTTCTTGATTTGCTGTTCTTCTGTAGTGCCGATAACAACATAGGAATGGCAGCTGCCATGGCCCTTTGTGTTGCTTCTTTGTTGCCGCCCACCTGTTGACTGACTTGTTCTAACGCCTGCTCGCCGATGTTGCTTTTGATTAAATCGAGAATACCTGTCATGTTTGTTTCCTGTAAAAATTGAATGACATTAAAATAATACTTGGCCTCCTGTTGTGCAAGTAAAACAATGTGAACAACCTTTAAATAGCCAAAGGGCCAACACAACAAAATTAAAACCCCAGCACAAAAAAGGGTGGACAGTGCCACCCTCTTGATATCTGTTGTGCTGAATGATCAGCTGTTTGGGTAGGTTGGCCAATTGACCCCAGCGAATTTTTCCAAACAACGCAGCACTTGACACGAATAGCCAAATTCATTGTCATACCAACAATAAAGCACCACATTATTGCCATCAACAATGGTGGCCTGTGAGTCAATGACACAAGCTTGTCTTGAACCAACAAAATCGGTTGAAACCGCTTCTGATGAAATGGTGTAGCCTATTTGTTGTTGCAGCTTAGAGTGTAATGATTTACGGCGCAAAAACTCATTCAACTGCTCCAAATCTGTCTCTTTCTGCAGGTTGATATTAAGGATGGCCATAGAAACATTGGGGGTAGGAACTCGAATGGCATTACCCGTCAGTTTACCTGCCAACTCAGGTAACACCTTAGCCACTGCCTTGGCTGCGCCAGTTGAAGTCAACACCATATTCAATGCTGCGCTGCGGCCACGGCGGTCTTTGTTGTGGTAGTTGTCAATCAAGTTTTGGTCATTGGTGTAGGCGTGCACCGTCTCAATGTGGCCGTGTTTGATGCCGTATTCTTCATCCAAACACTTTAACACCGGCACGATGGCATTGGTGGTGCAAGATGCGGCGCATATGACTTCTTGTTCTGGGGTGATTAAATCGTGATTGATGCCGTAGACAATATTAGGAATATCGCCTTGAGCTGGCGCCGTTAACAACACTTTTGAGGCGCCTGGACGCAGGTGTCCACGCAAACCGTCCTCATCTTTCCATACCCCGGTGTTATCAACAATCAATGCATTATTGATGCCGTATTCAGTGTAATCAATATCAGCCGGTGAGTTGGCGTAAATGATTTGTACTTCATTGCCATTGATGACCAATTTATTTTGCTCTTCCAGTACACGAATGGTGCCGTGGAACTTACCGTGAACAGAGTCTTTGCGGAGCAAAGCAGCACGTTTCTCTAGGTCATTATCGGCTTTGCTTTTGCGAATCACAATAGCCCTCAGAACCAATACATCACCACCACCAGTCTTATCAACCAACAACCGAGCAACCAATCGTCCAATGCGACCAAAACCATAGAGCACCACATCCTGCGGTTTTTCTAATGGTTTGGCATCTGAGTCTATTAAATGTGCCAACTGTTCTTTGACGTATGCATCGACATCTGACTGCTCAATGTCCTCGTAGCTGTTGGACTTGAAATAGCGGTAAACCATTTTGCCCACATCAATGTGTGCTGGCCCTAATGGCAGCTCTGCGATTGATTTGATGAATGGATAAGTTTCATATTCACTGAGCTCATTGGCCTCTACCTGGCGCACAAAACGATGTGCTTTCATTAAATCGGTGACTGATTGGTTGATCATGCGTTTGCCATACATATACAGCGATACATTGCGGCGTCGGTATAATCGGCCAATCAAGGGAATCATACCTTCAGCCAAGGCTTCTCGCTCTTTCCAGTCAGCAAAAAATTCAGTCGGTAGGGGTCTATTTTCTTCAGTCATTACGTCTCCAGCCACAGGCCATAACAGTTAAAGGGTACGGGATAATAGGGCGCATATTCTATCATTGAATCTGTGGCGTTGATAGCGACCATAGTTTTTTTATTTGCTTGATAAAAAAACTTTCTTATTTAAAAAATATATATTAGAATGCGCGCTCTCGATTTCTTGAGATGAACCACCCTTGCGGAGCGGTAGTTCAGTTGGTTAGAATACCGGCCTGTCACGCCGGGGGTCGCGGGTTCGAGTCCCGTCCGCTCCGCCATTTCATATTTCTCCCCTTTGCTCTTGTAAAGCCAATTGTTTGCGTTATCATAATGGTTTTTCAGCCAAATCCCGCTATGCGCTTGAACCAAATACCATTCATCGTATTTCTCATACTGATGCTACCAGGCTGTCAAAACAGTCAAATCAAACCCAAAGAGACCACTGTCATTATTGCTGACTCCAGCCAGCCAGCAGCGCTAAAACGCCCTGATCCACACTCATACTCACGACATGACAGGGTCAAAATAAAGCATTTAGACATCAACCTTGAAGTGGATTTTAAAGATAAGGTGTTGGCAGGCTTCGTTACCATTGATTATGAAAAAATCAAACCAGAAGCATCGCAATTGTTCCTAGATACTCGAGACTTAAAAATCAAACGCATCACTGCGGTCAATGACTCGAACAACCCAAAGCTGATTTGGCGTTATGGTCAAAGTCACGAATTACTTGGCAAACAACTGATCATTGACTTGCCCGATGATGGCTCAGCCATCAAAATACAATACCAAACCATGCCAAAAGCATCAGGGCTGCAATGGTTGAGTCCCTCACAAACCAATGGCAAACAACCCTATTTGTTTTCCCAATCTCAAGCCATTCATGCCCGCAGCTGGATTCCTTTACAAGACACCCCAGCGGTCAGAGTCACTTATGACGCAACCATCACTGTTGACCGTGCCGTCAAGCCAGTGCTCAGTGCCGACAACAACCAACAAAAAGGCGTCGATGGCGTGTACAAATTTTCTATGCCACAAGCCATTCCTTCCTACCTGATAGCCATAGCTGTTGGCGACATCACGCACCAAAAAATAAGTGAGCACGTCAGTATTTTTGCTGCACCTGATGTGGTGGAGGCGGCTGCCTATGAATTTTCTGAAACAGAAAACATGATCACTGCCACCGAGAAGTATTATGGCTCTTATCGATGGGGTCAATATGACTTGTTAATCCTGCCACCCAGTTTCCCTTTTGGTGGCATGGAAAACCCTAAACTCTCTCACATAACACCAACAGTGATTGCCGGTGATCGCTCTCTTGATTCTTTGATTGCTCATGAATTGGCCCACTCTTGGTCCGGTAACTTGGTGACCAATGCACTGTGGCAAGATGCCTGGTTGAATGAAGGTTTTACCACCTACATAGAATCAAGGATAGTGGATGCTGTTCATGGCAAAGAACGCATGGTCATGGAAGCCACACTGGCTTATGAAGCCTTGTTAAATAGCATGCAGGAACTACCGCTTGATCAACAAAAATTAATCAACCCCACCTTCAGCATTGATCCCGATGATTATTTCAGCGCGGTCACCTATGACAAAGGCCGGTTTTTTCTCGATTGGTTAGAACAACAAGTAGGACGCGAGGTCTTTGATCAATTTCTCAACATGTATTTTGATCAATTTGCTTTTCAAAGCATCACCACCGCCGCTTTTACCCAATACTTAGATGACAATCTGGTAAAAAAATATCCTGAAAAAATCAGCATGAAACAGGTTGATGTTTGGCTGAATGAACCGGGCATGCCAGATTTCTTCACGCCACCAACCACATCTCAATTTGATAAAATTGACCAATTGGTTGAAGCTTGGCTGAGCAACGAATTGCAATTGACAACAGCCATATCAAGGGCATGGACCACGCAGGAATGGTTGCATTTTCTGCGTGCTTTACCGTCACAACTGACTGCTGAACAATTGCAATTATTGGACCAAACATTTAGCCTCACCCAACGGCAAAACAGTGAAATCGCCCATGACTGGCTATTGATAAGCATCAACAACCAATATGAAGTGGCTTATGGCAGACTGATTACTTATTTAACTGAAATTGGTCGGGTCAAATTAATCAAACCACTGTATGAAGCCCTGATGGCACAACCCGCATTAAACAACTTGGCTGCCAACATCTACCAAAAAGCGCGCGCCAGCTATCACCCCATAGCCACCAGTCAAATTGATACAATAGTGGGCCATAACCCCGATGTATCTGAATAAGAAGCAGCCACAATATGAACTACCTACCACAAGAAATTATTAAGAAAAAACGCGATGGCCACGCTTTAAGCAGCGCAGAAATTCAGTTTTTTATCCAAGGAATTACCTCGGGCAGCATCACCGAAGGACAAATTGGCGCCTTTGCCATGGCTGTTTTTTTTCAAGACATGAACACCAATGAACGCCGTGACTTAACTGCCGCCATGCAATATTCTGGTGAGGTTTTGAGCTGGCGACATTTGAGTCTCAATGGCCCCGTTTTAGACAAACACTCAACCGGTGGTGTGGGCGATAAAGTATCATTGATGCTGGCACCCATCATGGCCGCTTGTGGCGCTTATGTTCCGATGATTTCTGGCCGCGGCCTGGGCCATACCGGAGGCACTCTGGATAAGCTGGAATCGATTCCAGGCTACAACACCCAAATTTCACCTGCTGAGTTTGAGCGCATAGTCAAGGAAGTGGGCTGTTCAATCATCGGCCAAACAGGCAATTTGGCGCCGGCTGACAAACGCATCTATGCCACCCGCGACATCACAGCAACAGTCGACAGCATCCCGCTGATTACCGCCTCTATCTTGTCGAAAAAATTAGCCGCCGGTTTGGACGGTTTGGTGATGGATATCAAATGTGGCAATGGCGCATTTGCTGATAACCTGCCTATGGCCACAGCTTTGGCTGACAGCATCACCACAGTATCCCCAATCAAAACCCGTGCTGTTATTACTGACATGAATCAAATCATTGGACACAGTGCTGGACACAACGTTGAAGTGCTGGAGACCATCGATTATTTAACCCAGAATAAGACCGATGATCGCCTGCATGCATTGGTTGAGCATTTATGTGCGGAGTTGCTGTGTGTGGGTGAACTGGAACCAGACCTGCAAGCCGCAAAGTCCAAAGTGAACCAGGTCTTGTCTGATGGCAGTGCAGCAGCTGTTTTTGCGCGCATGGTTAAAGCCCACGGCGGCCCATCCGATCTGCTTGAACAACCACAAAAGCACCTCAAAACAGCACCCATTACCAAGCCTGTTTTCAGTCAATGTCCAGGCTACATCAGCGCCATCAATTGTCGTGCAATTGGTTTGGGAATTATTGCATTGGGTGGTGGCAGAAAAACCGCGTCAGATACCATTAATCATGCTGTGGGATTCAGCATGTTTCAGGGTTTGGGCACTTATGTTGATGATAAAACCCCCATTGCACTGGTTCATGCAGCAACCAATGAACAATTCGAACAAGCAGAAAAACTGATCAAAAAGCAAGTTGAAACCGCAACCAATCCGCCAAAGCCAACAGCCATCATCACGGCAGTATAATTGTTGATGACAATCACAGCTGAAGCGTCTTCAGTGAGAATCAATCAAACAACAACCAACCATCAAATTAGCTGTTAAATAGCTTTGGGAGGGTAAAGACGCTGGTAAAAGCTCGCCCTATCAGGGCAGTACGGGTTCGTTGTTTCGACCAAACCCAGTTGTTTTTTTACCTATGGCTTGTGCAAAAACAATGAAGTCCTGCCAAAATTGATTTATAATACACGTCCTTTCTGAGCACAACTATTACACCTAACATGACCAAATTTGTATTTGTCACTGGTGGTGTGGTTTCATCTCTTGGAAAGGGCATTGCAGCAGCCTCTTTGGCTTCTTTGCTTGAAGCACGTGGCTTACGTGTGACCATGATGAAGCTAGACCCATACATCAATGTCGACCCAGGTACGATGAGCCCTTTTCAACACGGTGAAGTTTTTGTCACCGAAGACGGTGCTGAGACCGACTTGGATTTAGGCCATTATGAACGTTTCGTTCGAACCAAAATGTCCCGCAATAACAACTACACTTCAGGCCAGATTTATGAATCAGTGATTCGCAAAGAGCGTCGAGGTGACTACCTTGGTGGCACCGTACAAGTGATTCCTCACATCACCGATGAAATCAAATCCAAAGTACGCAAAGCAGCTGCAGGTTTTGATGTCATCATGGTTGAAATCGGCGGCACGGTGGGTGACATTGAATCACTGCCGTTCATGGAAGCGATTCGTCAAATGGGTGTCGAGGAAGGCCGCAACAATGCCATGTTTGTTCATTTGACATTGGTGCCTTATATCAGTGCTGCCGGCGAGCTGAAAACCAAACCCACCCAGCACTCAGTCAAAGAACTGCGATCAATCGGTATCCAACCCGATGTGCTGTTGTGTCGTGCTGAACATCCCATACCAGAATCTGAACAACAGAAAATAGCCTTGTTCACCAATGTTGAAGCAAGGGCAGTCATACCAGTGATGGACTGTGACAACATTTACCAGATTCCGGAGGAACTCAGCAAAGAAGGTTTTGATGATTTGGTCATTGAACGATTTGGTTTGGATTGTGGGCCCACTGATTTGTCGGAATGGCAACGGGTGGTGGCCGCAGAGGCCAATACCAAAGACCAAGTAACCGTTGGCATGGTTGGTAAGTACCTCGAACATTCAGATGCCTACAAATCACTGAATGAAGCCTTGCGTCATGCCGGCATACCTAACCAAACCCAAGTCAAAATCAAACACATAGATTCCGAAGAGTTGGGTGAGACCAAAAACAATGCGGTGTTCGATGACGTCGATGCAATCCTGGTGCCAGGTGGTTTCGGAAACCGCGGATTTGAAGGTAAAATCCATGCGGTTGGGTACGCCCGTGAACAGGGTATTCCCTACCTGGGCATTTGTTATGGCATGCACGCTGCGGTGATTGATTATGCCCGCAATGTCTGTGGCTTGAGTGGTGCCAACACCACAGAAAATCACGACAAGACACCCCACCCAGTGATTGGTTTAATCACTGAATGGATGGACCGAGAAGGACAAAAAGAAATCCGAGATTCACAATCAGATTTAGGTGGCACGATGCGTTTAGGGGCACAAAAATCACGCCTTAAGGCCAACTCTTTGGCGCACCAAGTTTACGGCAAAGAGGTGATTTCAGAGCGTCATCGCCACCGCTATGAATTCAACAATAACTACGCCCAACAATTAAGTGACGCTGGCTTGGTTTTTTCTGGTCATTCTGAAGATGCGCGCTTGGTTGAAATTGTCGAATTGCCTAACCACCCATGGTTTTTGGCTTGTCAGTTTCACCCAGAATTTAATTCAACGCCAAGAGATGGTCACCCTCTTTTTGCGCAATACATTGCAGCCGCTTTGGCGGAAAAAACCAAAAAACAAGCTGCATAACTGAGAGAACAACATGAAATTATGTCATTTTGAAGCTGGACTGGATCAACCTTTTTTCCTCATTGCTGGACCTTGTGTGATTGAGTCACTGCAACTGGCAATTGACACAGCGGGCCACTTAAAAGAAATCACTGATCAAATGGGCATACCATTTATCTTTAAGTCATCTTTTGATAAAGCCAACCGCACCTCATTACAGTCGTTCCGTGGCCTGGGCATGGAAAAGGGTTTGGAAATCCTATCTGAAGTACAAAAGCAATTGAACGTACCTGTGATTACCGATGTGCATGATGATTCACCGATTGAAGAAGTGGCGGATGTGGTAGACGTGTTACAAACACCGGCATTTTTAGCCCGACAAACCAATTTCATCTTGCGTGTTTGTAGCGCTGGCAAGCCAGTGAACATCAAAAAAGGTCAATTCATGGCACCATGGGACATGAAAAATGTGGTTGACAAAGCCTTATCAACTGGCAACGAACAAATCATGGTTTGTGAACGCGGTGCCAGTTTTGGCTACAACAATTTAGTCTCTGACATGCGCTCCTTGGCGGTGATGCGAGAAACTGGTTGTCCGGTGGTGTTTGATGCCACCCATTCGGTACAATTACCCGGTGGACAAGGCGGCACCTCTGGCGGTCAGCGAGAGCACGTTCCAGTTTTAGCACGTGCTGCGACTGCTGTCGGCATTTCAGGCTTGTTCATGGAGACTCATCCCGATCCTGCCAACGCCAAAAGCGATGGTCCCAATGCAGTGAGACTCGACCAAATGGCAGGTTTATTAGAAACTTTAAAAATCATCGATCAAACCATCAAATCAAAACCATTACAAGAACAAAGTGATGACTGGAATTAACCTATGACTGATATAAAACACATTCACGCCAGAGAAGTTCTGGACTCTCGTGGCAACCCCACCTTAGAAGCTGAAGTCACTTTAGACAGTGGTGCTTTTGGCCGAGCCATCGTGCCCTCAGGGGCATCCACAGGCGCCCGTGAGGCCATTGAGTTGCGTGACGGTGATAAAAGTCGTTACCTGGGTAAAGGCGTCAAAAAAGCAGTGAATAACGTCAACACCACACTGGCCGATGCCCTCATCGGCCGTGATGCCAATGACCAAGCTGGCCTGGATGAGGCCATGTTAGCCTTGGATGGCACCGACAACAAAGGCAACTTGGGAGCCAATGCCCTGCTCGGCATTTCATTGGCCAATGCCCATGCTGTGGCCAATGACAAACGCATCCCGCTTTACCAAAGTATCACAACAGTTGAAGAGTTTGTACTGCCTGTTCCAATGATGAACATCATCAATGGTGGCGAGCATGCCGATAACAACATCGATGTACAAGAATTTATGGTACTACCCACTGGTTTCAGTTCGTTCTCAGAAGCACTGCGTTGTGGCACGGAAATTTTTCATTCATTGGCCAAAGTATTAAAAGCCAAAGGCTTATCGACAGCGGTTGGTGATGAAGGCGGCTTCGCGCCCAATCTGGGTTCAAATGTAGAAGCCGTTGATACCATTTTAGAGGCCATTCACCAAACTGGATATAAAATTGGTGAAGAGGTGTACTTGGGCTTGGATGTGGCCAGTTCAGAATTTTACCAAGATGGCCTGTATCATTTGAGTGGCGAGAACAAGCAACTCACCTCAGAGGAATTTACAGACTTTTTGGCCTCATGGGTTGAACAATACCCCATCATAAGCATCGAAGACGGTTTGGATGAAGCCGATTGGGCAGGCTGGAAACACCTGACTGAAAAACTGGGACAGCAAGTCCAACTGGTGGGTGATGACCTGTTTGTTACCAATACCTCTATTTTTAAAGAAGGCATCGAAAAAGACATTGCCAATTCAATCCTTATTAAGTTCAATCAGATTGGCACCTTAACCGAAACCTTGGATGCCATAGATTTGGCTTATCGTTCAGGTTACACCGCGGTGATTTCACACCGCTCAGGAGAAACCGAAGACAACACCATCGCTGATTTGGCAGTAGCCACTTCCGCCACCCAAATCAAAACCGGTTCATTGTGCCGCTCCGATCGCATCGCCAAATACAACCAACTGTTACGCATCGAAGAACAACTGGGTAAAGAGGCCAGCTATGCGGGTAGAGATGCATTTAATTTACTGAATATTTTGTAAATTGCTGGGTTAAAATCTATGGTTTGTCATAACAATGGATTTAAATGATTCATAAAGATTTGCAGCCCAAAGTGGTGAATGCCTTGCGTGAGAATGTCATGTTCTCAGGCATGAATGATGAACAGTTTGATCGCATTCTAAAGATTGCGGACTTAGTCAAACAAAACCCAGAACAAATGCTGTTCCAGCAAGACACACCGCTTTCACACATATTTTTTGTTTATGATGGCGCCATTAAACTGGTGCGCAGTACCATCAAAGGAGATGAAAAAATCATTGAGGTGGTTTTTCCTGGTCGCACCTTTGCTGAAGGTGTCTTGTTCTCAGGTGCGCCTAAATACCCCGTTACTGCAGTGGCAATGAGGCAATCAATGGTTGTCAGTATTCAGGCCACATCTTTTTTGAATTTGCTGAAAGAGTCTGCAGACTTGTGTATCAACATGCTGGGACATTTGTCTGTGCGGCTGCATTGGATGGTCAAAGAACTCGATAAACAAACCCTGCATAACGCTTCATTCAGGGTAATTGACTACTTTTTATCACAAGTAAATGAGGCTGTCACTGATGAGTTTAATTTAACTCTTTCAGTTCCCAAAAGAGACATAGCCTCGCGTTTATCAATCAAGCCAGAGACATTTTCCAGAGCCCTGAAATCCTTGGAAAATAAACAGCTTATAAAAGTCAAAGAAAAACACATTAAACTGAAAAACGTCTCTGAATTACGTGCGTTACTTGAAACAGAAGCGCTCTGAGAGTAAATCTTTAAGGCAAAAAAAACGCTGCCCTCGGAGGAAGTCAGCGTTTCATTTCAGATGTTTATTTACTTGATATTCTGCTCCCTACCCTCCTTGGTCATTGCAGAACAACTGATCAATAAACATCTTCAACAGTGTTATGAACATTGAATTTACCGGTAGGGGTAATCAAACGTTCATCTTTAATGACATGTTTAAGTTTGCGGGTTTTATCATCTACCACCACAATGGCTGATTTCTGTTCCTTGCCGTTCCACACCGAAAACCACACTTCATCGCCTTTCATGTTGTACTCAGGTTGCACCACTCGTTTGGCACCCTCACCCAGATCAGCCCACTCGGCTATTGGCAATACTTCAAAGCCTGCATCAAAGTCATTGACATCATATACTGCCACGCTTTGTGAAATGGCAGGGTCGGGATTCAGTGGTGAATCAACCCACAAGTTTTGTGATTTTGGATGTGATTTAACAAACAAGGAACCGCCGCCTTGACCATTAAGGGTTCTGACCACTTGCCAAGCATTTTCACTGGAAGCATCAGTACTGAGGAAAGTGATTTTGTCATTCCCTAATGCGCTGGTAATCCATACCGGTCCAAATTCAGGGTCCTCAACGTTGGCGCCACGACCTGGGTGTGGAATTTTATCCACGTCAGTTAATGCCACCAACTTACGATCTTTAGAGTCAACCACCGCAATCTTATCCGACTGATTAGCCGCGGTGAGGAAATACCGCTTGCTGCGATCCCAACCACCGTCATGTAAAAAACGCGCTGCATCAATGGTGGTCACTGTCAAACTTTCAATATCAGCATAATTGACCAGCAAAATTTTACCTGTCTCTTTAATGTTTACAATGAATTCAGGGTGCTGGTGAGAGGCCACAATCGCTGCCACCCGAGGTTCTGGATGGTACTCTTGGGTATCTACAGTCATACCACGGGTTGATACAATCCGCTTAGGTTCCAAAGTATCACCATCCATGATGGTGTACTGTGGCGGCCAATAAGCGCCAGCAATGGCATATTTATCTTCATAACCTTTGTATTTAGAAGTCTCAACGGAGCGAGCTTCCAAGCCAACCTTGATGGTCGCCACAATTTGTGGTGGATTCATGAACAAATCAATCATGTCCACTTTGGCATCGCGACCTATGGTGTAAAAGTAACGACTGGATGCCGAAGGTCTTGAAATATGAACGGCATAGCCGGTCTTAAGGATGCTGACAATCTCTTTGGTGTCACCATCAATGATGGCCACTTCACCTGAATCACGAAGGGTCACCGCAAAAAAGTTCTCATAATTTAACTTATGTTGTGGTTTCTTTGGACGGTCCGCAGGATCCACCAAAACTTTCCAACTGTCTTTCATTTCCTGCATGCCCCACTGTGGCGGCTCTGGCGGCTCATGTTGTAAGAATTTTGCCAAAGTATCGATTTCTTCAACAGTGAAATCACCTGAGGTACCCCAATTGGGCATGCCTGCAGCAGAACCATAAGTAATCAAGGTTTTAAGGTAATCAAGGCCTTTTTCACGGGTGATATCAGTGGTCAACGCTTTACCGGTGGCACCCTTACGTAAAACCCCATGACAACCCGCACAACGTTCAAAATAAATCTTAGTGGCAAAGGCAAATTCATCCTTACTCATGGCTGGACCATCTGAATCAATCATCTGGATGGTGTCCTCAGGATTGATCGCTGAAACCGTGCCCTTATAAGCTGCTTCAGACTCCCCTGTCACCGGATGATCTGCAGCCGCATCTGCAGCCACTTCAACTTCTTTGTTGCGTGCCGCCATGACCTCTGCTGCACTGACCACATAGCCCTCGTTGCCCCAGCTGTTCATTACATAAGTCACCACATTGGCCACTTGCTCATCATTCAAGTAAGCCAGGTTGGGCATCACGGCATTGAATTTTTTACCATTGACAGTGATTTCGCCTTTGAGTCCGCCCAGCACCACATTGATGGCACGGTCTTTATCTGCCAACAGATAATCCGAATCTGCCAGAGGTGGAAAAGCTGTACCTAAGCCAGCACCAGTGGTCTGGTGACAAGCTGCACAATAGGTGTTATAAACCTGTTCCCCAGCAGCCATCTGGCTGGCTAAATCAGTGGCGCCTGCTTTCATCTCTGCTTTGTGAGTGGCTAATGGGTCTTTTTCGGCAGCTTGTTCCGCTGCACAAGCACCCATGCCAACAAATAGCCCTGTAATTAACAGGGTGCGTTTTAAAGTCTTCATGTTTCGCTCCTATGGCTCAGTATTATTTACAATGGGACCCTCAGGCTGTAATTAACCCTGAGACGCCGCTTTATAACTCTTTGTTGCATAATAATTGTTGGTTAAGTGGTTGTAATTGATATAGGTCAACCAGCAAAATCACAATTACCATTGATAAGAATATGAAATTTTTAAATGCCTGGAGGCTTGAGTCATGGCCTCAATGATGGCGTCGTTGTTATCGAAGTTTCGGACTTGTTGCCACAACCAATATTTTTTATTGGTTAAATTAAACAAACCAAACCTCAGCTCACTGCTGGGACTGAGTTTATGGCCAACCAACAAATCAAAAGTGGCAAAACCTGGGGTTTTGAATAATTCTAATTCTGGGTCATCAATCCGCTCTTGGGCACGACTGAATACACCATAAAGGGTCGCATCCCACTCACCATTCACTGACTGCCAAGCCAATGAGCCAGTCGCCTTGGGTGGTGAAACACTGTTCAAAGGTTGGTTAGTGACGTCATTTTCGCCGCGGGTCCAAGCCAGTTGCCAAGCCGTAGAAAACTGCTCATTGATTTGCCAATGATAGTCCATTTCAGCACCGTATATACTCGCCTCTTCAATGTTTCTTGACTGAAAAATCAGAGCCTGTGTATCAGGGTCCAAACCAATCAAATCTCGACTGACAATCAAGTCATCGTATTGGTTATAAAACACATGCCAACTGAGGTCATATTGGTTGCCACTGTGGCGCAAACCAAATTCAAGCCCATCGGATGTTTCTGACTTTAAATCGGGGTTGGGTATGGCTTGATAATTAAACAACGCCAGTCTGAAACCTATGTTGACATCATCATAAGGCGGTGCCCTGAAACCACGGACATACTGCGCATAGAAATTGGTGCTCTGGTTGATGTCGTATAACAGACCAAGTTTGGGTGAAAAATCCGAAGCCCTGATTGAAACCACTGGCACGTCACCAGCCCCGTTATCAAATAAAGCATCTCGTTTGGGTGATAAATCATAATGATCAAAGCGCAAAGCAGGCACCAGCGTCCATGGCGAATCTGCCCAAGTAATTTCATCATGGATAAACAAACCCAACTCTTGCACATCTGTTTGTGGGAAATCTCGCAGCGGGAATGTTTCACCCAAAACAGTTTGGCTCACAACACCGGTGAGCAAATTGGTTTCACTCGCGTCGCGTGATTCTTGTACCTCAGAATGAATGAATTCAAAGCCATAAATCAGTTGGTGTTGGCTGTTCTCAGAAGTGATTGATTGAGTGAAATTCAACTCTAAACCTGTGCGAGCACTGTCAAAATTAAATTGGCGCTGTTGCAATAAAGGAGTACCTCGCCTGGAAAAACGGGTTTCAAAGCTGTGCTGTTCGAAATCCGTATTGGCATGATAAACAAGCAGCCGTCCGTCATCAGCATAACGGCCATCTACAGTGAATTCATAATCGAAATTGAGTTGCTGTTCTGACGATTCATCGTCGCCACTCAATGCAGTGGTGCGCGCAAATCGTCCTTGACCAATGAATGAATTAATCTCAGTAAACTGGTCTTTCTGATTAGCCATCAGTCCAAATGTGAGCTGATTACCGGTATTGGTAGCAATGCTCCATTTACCAAATAAAGACTGCCGATCCCAATCAGCAACATCTTTGGCCAAATCAGAGTTTTCATTAACCACGCCTTTTCCATCACGCTGAGTGACTGAAAGCAATAAACCATGATTATCCAAGCCCCATGCCGAGGTTAAACCGATAAAGCGGCTATGACGCTTGCCATCAAAACCCACTCGCAAGCGATTCCAGTTGGTCTCACCCTGGGCTTTTTCTGCCAATAACAAATTTGGCTCCCAAGTGTTTATGGCCACAATACCACCCAAAGCATCACTGCCATAAAGGGTCGATGCTGGACCATTGAGAACTTCGATTCGCTGAATCAAGTCAATTTCTGGAAAAGTGGCAGTGGCAAAGGAATAAGAGCCTAAATCGAAAGACTTGGCATTGGGTACGCCGTCCACTTCAATGGCCACCCGATTATCGCCAATGCCTCGAACATTCACCCCTGAGGTACCAAAACGAGTGCCGCCATCTTCAATCTGAATATTGGCCTCATACTTGATTGCAGATGCCATGTCTTGACTGATGGTGTTGGTCAATTGCTCGGCTGAAATGACCGCCACATCACCCACCACCTCTTGTACTGGCCTGGGCTGCTTATAAGCCACCACGACCAAGTCATCCAGGTTTTCTATTTCTTCAGTGGTTGGCTTTTCTTGGGCCACCACTGAACCACTGAGCATCATGAAGATGCCAAAACATACTTTATTTTTCATACTTTAATAGACATTTTGTAACAGTAAAGTCTATTTTAGAAAAGTCTCAAACCGAAGTCGTTGACCTGCATCAAGTGGCCAACAATGCAATCGAAATAATATCCAGTTCATCATCGGTAATCATCCACAATGAGAAGCACCACAATTTTTGCAAATCAGGCAGCCCTCTTGGTAGATCAGTTCGTTAGATTGGCAGTTTTCACACACACCTTTACTGACTTTGGTGCCATCTTTGATATAGCGTTTCAAAGCTCGACTGACGCCATTTTTCCATGTGTTAATGGTGGTGCCGTCTAATTGTAAGGAATTGATTAAGTCGACCACTTTTTCAATTGGCATTCCGTGACGTAAAGTGCTTGAAATTAACTTGGCGTAGTTCCAGTATTCTGGGTTGAATTTATGCGACAAACCTTCAATGGTGGTTTTATAGCCCCGTTTATTGGTGAATTGAAAATCATAACGCGAACTGCCATCAGCCTGAGTGTTTTTGATGATCAAGCCAGACTGGATGCTGGTCGGTAAGAATAAACCATCCTCATCATCAGCTAGGCCAGTAAATATTTCATAAGGTTTGTCGTTAATGGTACCGACAAAAGCAATCCATTTTTCCTTGTTGTTGTGAAAACGTACCACCTCAGCTTCAAGCACACTCGGGCGCTTGGTAGGAAAATCAACCAAACCTTCGGTTTTATTCTCTGTGGCTACCAACACCCCAGAACGAGAACCATCTCGGTATACCGTAACACCCTTACAGCCGACTTTCCAAGCCTCCATATACAATTTGTCGACCAAATTTTCATCAACATCAGCCGGTAAATTAATGGTTACACTGATGCTGTGGTCGACCCATTTTTGCACCGCGCCCTGCATCTGTACCTTACTCAACCAATCGACATCATTCGCGGTGGCTTGGTGGTAGGGAGATTGTTCAACCAACGCTTGTATTTGTGCCTGACTGTAATGGCTTTCAACATCATGGCCATTGATTTGCATCCATTGTTTAAAACGAGGGTGAAACACCGCATATTCTTCCCATGAATCGCCCACCTCATCCACAAAATCAATGCGCACATCTTTATCGTTGGGATTAACCTTGCGGCGACGTGTGTAGACCGGTAAAAACACCGGTTCTATACCTGAAGTGGTTTGGGTCATTAAACTGGTGGTGCCAGTGGGTGCAATGGTCAACAGCGCAATGTTACGCCGACCATGACTGAGCATGTCATCGTATAACTCTTTATCCGCTGCTTTTAAGCGCTTGATGAATGGATTCCCGGCCTCACGTTGACTGTCATACACCGCAAAAGCACCCCTTTCTTTGGCCATATTTACCGAAGAGCGGTAACATTCAACGGCCAGGGTTTGGTGTACTTGTTCTGAGAACTGGTTACCTTTTTGGCTGCCATAGCGAATGCCAAGTGCTGCCAACATATCTCCTTCTGCAGTGATACCTATACCGGTCCTGCGACCTTGTTCGGCTTTTTTCTTAATTTTTTGCCACAATTCATGTTCCACCCTTTTGACCTCATCGGACTCAGGATCAGCGGCTATTTTTTCAAGGATTTGGTCAATTTTCTCAAGTTCCAAATCGATAATATCATCCATCAGTCGCAACGCCAGTGCCGCATGTTCTTTAAATAATTTAAAATCAAAACTGGCTGATTGGGTGAACGGATGCTTGACATAGGAAAACAAATTAATCGCCAGCAAACGACAAGAGTCATAGGAACACAAGGGTATTTCACCACATGGGTTGGTGGAAACGGTCTCAAAACCCATCTCCGCATAGCAGTCAGCCACCGATTCACGGATGATGGTGTCCCAAAATAATATACCCGGCTCTGCCGACTGCCAGGCATTGTGAATGATTTTTTTCCACAGTTTTTTGGCCTTGATGGTTTGCGTGAATTGTGGCTCGTGACTGTTGATGGGGTATTTTTGTTGATATATCGCGTTACTGACCACAGCTTGCATAAAAGCATCATCGATGCGTACTGAAACATTGGCTCCAGTGACTTTACCCTGTTCCATCTTGGCATCAATAAAATCTTCAGCATCCGGGTGCTCAATAGACACAGATAGCATCAATGCACCACGTCGTCCGTCTTGTGCTACCTCACGAGTGGAGTTTGAATACCGCTCCATGAAGGGCACGATGCCAGTTGATGTTAAGGCGGAATTTTTTACGGCAGACCCCTTCGGACGAACATGTGATAAATCATGACCCACGCCGCCACGGCGTTTCATTAATTGCACTTGCTCTTCATCTATTTTACAAATACCGCCGTAGGAATCTGCCAAGCCGGTGTTTCCAATAACAAAACAATTTGACAAAGATGCTATTTGATAAGGATTACCTATGCCTGTCATGGGACCACCTTGTGGCACTAAATATTTAAAATCCTTAATCAAATCACAAATTTGAGACTTTGACAGTGGATTCTTATAACTTTTTTCAATCCGAGCAATTTCTGCTGCCAACCTTTGGTGCATGTCATCTGGAGTCAATTCATAAATGTGTCCATGTGAGTCTTTCAAAGCATATTTATTAACCCAAACCCGAGCGGCCAAGTCATCTCCCTTAAAATATTTTAACGCAGCCTCATAAGCCTGCTCCGCAGTGAAGTGAACCTGTTCTGTCTCAGGGGTTGTTTGATTGATCATATTGGCACCTAATGTTTCAAAAATTAGCAGTTATGGCTGTTGATTTATCTTTACCATTTTTCAATAACTTTCGAGAACACACCTTGATTTAAGTCAATGACTTGAATCAGTTTTGAGTGCAATATATTAATTTTTAAATACTTTTACAGCGGCTTGAACGCTTAACTACATTGATAAATTTTTCCACAAAGCAATAACCTTATCAGATGAAACTAAACATCAAACAAACAACAACAGTGCATAACCATAAAATCAGCATCTTGAACATGGCATTTCGACCATTTTTTCTTATGGGCTCATTGTTGGCCATGAGTTATATCATGTTGTGGGTATTATCCTTGTACGGCCAACTGCACTTGGACGTATACGGTGGTATCATGTGGTGGCACATACATGAAATGCTGTTTGGTTTTGTTGGTGCCATTGTGATTGGATTTTTACTGACTGCCGTCAAGACCTGGACCGGACTTCCCAGTGTACATGGCTCAACTTTGGTTTGCTTGGTATTGCTGTGGTTGATGGGTCGCATTTTTATGTTTGCCATCGCATGGTTAAACCCTGGTTTGATTGCATTGATTGATTTGGCTTTCTTACCCATAGCAGGTGCTTTCTTGGCGATACCAATTATTAAAAAACGCATGTGGCGAAATTTAATTTTTCTGCCCATTTTGTTGTTAATGACTTATGCCAATGGTCTGATGCACTGCGCCACTTACCTCAGCGATCCCACTCATCTTATCCGCGCCACCAATCAGCAAGTCTTTTTAGTGACTCTGCTGATGGTTATACTTGGCGGCCGTGTCATTCCGATGTTCACTGCTAATAGTACACAAACCCCTCGAGTAGGCACTATACCCATACTAGAATGGTTTTCAATACTCAGTGTATTGGCACTCGTATTATTGCAGTTCTTACCCTTGGCATTGCCAGCAAAATGGTTGGCTGGACTATTCACATCGGCAGCACTGATACATTTTATCAGGCTATTCAGATGGCGTTTTTGGGTTACATTACGCACACCATTGGTGTGGTCTTTACACCTCAGTTACGCCTGTATTCCATTGGGTTATTTGCTCTTTGCTTTAAGCTTGGTCAGTGATATTTTTAATCGCTCGCAAGCCATTCATACTTTGACTGTTGGTGCCATCAGCTTAATGATTTTAGCCATGATATCAAGGGTATCGCTGGGCCATACTGGAAGAAAAATTGTTGTTGGAAAAACCGTCACTGTGGCTTTTTTACTGGTTTTTGCGGCTTTCATTATTCGAGTTTTCGGTACAAAACTTGGTATGGACATCGCTTATGTTTATGTGGTCGCAGCTGTTATGTGGAGTGCTGCTTTTGCCTTGTATTTAATCAAATACTCTAAACTGTTAATAAGCCCAAGAATTGATAAAAAACCTGGGTGATGATTTTCAAGTAACTAACTGAAAAAATAACTTAGGCAATTTTCTTGGTAAATCCAAGGCATTATTTAAATGAATGAACCCTTGAGCACCGAATAAATAAGGCAAGTAAGTTGAAGCTTCATAATCAATCGAGACACAGAACGGGGTCAGACCCATATCTCGGGCTTCCTGAACTGCCTTTTTGGTATCCTCTAAGCCATAGCGAGTTTCATATTTGTCTAGATCATTGGGTTTACCGTCGGTTAAAATTAACAATAGCTTCTGCTGGCTCTGTTGCTGTTTTAGCTGTTCGCTGGCATACCTGATGGCAGTACCCATGCGGGTGTAGTAAGCTGGCTTCATGGCTTGAATTTTTTCCTCACAATACGCATCAAAGGCATCATCAAAACCTTTTATGTTGTAGTATCGCACTTGACTGCGTTTTTTTGAGGTGAACCCAGCTATGGCAAATCGCTCACCTGCAGCATCCAGTCCAGATGACAACAAATACAATGCCTCTTTAATCACATCTATGACTTTCTTCTCATCATTGACATGGGCATCTGTTGACAGCGATAGATCGGTCAAAATCAAACTCGATAAATCCCTGTTTTGTTTTTTTTGTTGCCGGTACAACAGTGATTCTGTTTGTTGTTGGCGCAGTTGCTGATCTGCTTTAAAATCTAAAACGGCATTGAGGTCTATTTCTTCGCCATCGGCCTGACGGTTATGCCAAGTACTAACTGGTTTCAGCGCTTCAAATTGTCTCTTTAGCAGGCTTGCCTGTTGTTTTAACGTTTCTGACCACTGAGTTTTCTCATCCACCCTCAATTGCATCAGCTGTAAGGCACAGTAATTGGCATGATAGATTTGTTTTTTGTAGTCCCATTCGGGCAGCATAATGCCTTGCTCGATTAGCACATCATCGTAATCACTTGCGGGTAAATCCAAATCCAGGCGTAGTTTGTGGCTGGTCTCACCTTGGTTTATACTCAGTTGATCCAAGTCATCGGCCACGCGAAAAGCATCTTCATCATCACTGTCATCCTCAGTGCGGTCTACATTAATAAATTCAGACCAAGAAAACATGCTTTCTAAACGGAATGAGATAAAACCGTCTTTGCCATCATTATCGGCAACATCTTCAGCTTGGTAACGTTTATTTTTCTGTGCTTTTTTGATCGCATCACTTAACTCAGCTGGTTTTTGCTCTGAGGGCTCATTGCGGCTTAAACTAAGTGCCTGACTCAGCGATAAAGGTCGCAACCAAAGCTTAACTGGCGCAGGCATGTGATCTGGGTCATAACGACCTACACGGTAACTGTGTGGATTTTTTAACACCCCTTGTAGGGCGATTTCAGCTGGTTGAACAACAGCAGGCAATGATTTAATGCTTGGTCTTTGTTGTAATTGGGCATCAAGCAAACGTTGATATAGAGGCTTTAAACCTGGCCATTGTTGTAAGGCCAAATGCGTTAATAGCTGATTGTGCTCTATGACCTTATCAGCCATTGGCGAGTGATTAAAACTGCCTATGGCTGCTAACCAATAGTATAAATCTACGTTGCTTTTTTGGTCAGGAAAGTAATCTATCTTTTCAGGCAAATAAAAGTGATCATTGTTGAAATGTCCTGATTCTGATTTTTTACCCGTTCCAGAAATCTTTTGTACCCAGTTGCGGTGGCTGTGATTCTTGAGCGCAGAAGTATGCCCCAGAGTCATACCCGCATCACCACCCAAAGCGCGAAAAAAAACCGCTAAGCTTTTGCTGATGTCGACTAAATTAATGACCGCTTTGGGATAATGAAAGCTGCTTTTTTTTGTGATGTAGTGATGCCACTTCTGGCCTACCCATTCTTCCATGTCACCACCTGTGCGTTGAGTAATAAAAACATTTATCGAAAACACCAATACTCACTTAAACCACCGACCCAGAACAGGGAAATAATAAACCTTGTTGACATTACTTTTAACCAATCCCAGCAGCCCTGGAATCAAGAAAATGGGCACCACAAAAATATAATAAATTTCAAAAGATATCAAAGCAAATGTACTTTTGTATTGCGCCAGTGACAGTATGAGGATATTTTCACCAACAAATATCAAGGTCGACAAACTGGCAGCCATCCACGCTTGGTTTACCGCAACACAAAGCAATTGATCTTCACTGCTTCGATGTTTCACCCACATGCCAGTTAAAAACAAATACACCACAACAGGAAATAGCAAGTTCAACAACATCAAACCGTAAGCCATTACAGCCTTACCGTGCATTTGATTCTCTACTTCAATCATGAATAATTAATACACTATTCAGTAACAAATTTAGCTTCAACGACCCGCATCAATGCAGATACTGTCTCTTCATCATCGGTCAATGGTTCAATCAATGCTGCCCGACAAGCCTCAGTAACTGCAAGACCATGCTGGATTAATTGGGCAGTGTATATCAACAATCGAGTTGAGGCTGATTCTTCCAAATCATGGTCTTTTAATTGACGCAGATGACCTGCTATTGTCACCAACTCAGTTGCCAAACAAATATCACAACCGCTCTCTTTGGCCACAATTTTAACTTCAGTTGCCGCATCAGGGTAATCAAAACGCATCGCAACAAAACGTTGTCTGGTAGATGGTTTCATGCCTTTGAGTAAGTTTTGATAACCTGGGTTATAGGAGACCACCAACATGAAACCACTGGCTGCTTTGATGATTTCACCGGTGCGGTCAATCGGCAGTATGCGGCGGTCGTCCGTTAAAGGGTGAATAACTACAGTGGTGTCTTTACGTGCTTCGACCACCTCATCTAGGTAACAAATGGCGCCCTCTCTGACCGCTCTGGTCAAAGGCCCATCTTGCCAATAAGTACCATCACTACCAATTAAATGGCGGCCGATTAAATCAGCCGCGCTTAAATCATCATGACAGGCAACTGTATATAACTTCTTACCCAGTTTATCGGCCATGTGTTGCACAAAACGCGTCTTACCACACCCAGTAGGCCCTTTTAATAAGACTGGCAGTTGCTGTTGCCAAGCATGAGTAAACAACGCCACTTCCTCACCTTGAGGTTGATAATATGTGGCTTTATCCTGGTCTATTTTCGTGATCACTTTCATGCCTCAATCTCCTCAGTTAAAGCACATTTATTGTGATTCAAAGGCCGCTGGATCACGCACTAATTTGGGTGCTTTTTCAGTTTCTCCTTTGATAAAGAAGCTCACCAGATAGACAATCAAACCAAGTAAGAAAATCACTCCAGCCACTTCTCGCATCCAATAGAAAAATGCCATTTTGTCCTGCACCACCATGAACGGCAGCGGTGTCTCACTCATGCGTTGTAAGTAAACCTGTAGGATGCCAGCGGCCGTTAAAAACAAGGTGATAAAAACCATTGATACAGTCATCATCCAAAACGCCCACATTTCCACCACTTGGGCTTTGTTTGAATTAGCCACACGCCCTCTCAGTTTGGGCATGGCATAGGAAATGATGCATAACACCACCATCACATAAGCACCATAAAAAGCCATGTGGCCGTGAGCAGCGGTGATCTGGGTGCCATGAGTGAAGTAATTGACTGGAGCTAAAGTATGAAGAAAACCCCAGACACCTGCACCCAAGAACGCCATCACACCGGTGCCCAATGCCCACAAAGTGGCTGCTTTATTAGGGTGGTCTCGTCGTCTCTTGTTAACCATATTAAAGGCAAACAACGTCATCATAAAAAATGGAATGGGTTCCAATGCGGAAAATATCGAACCAAACCAAAGCCAGTAACTGGGTGTGCCTATCCAAAAGTAATGATGGCCAGTACCAATGATGCCGGTGATGAGGGCCATGGCAATGATCAGGTACAACCATTTATCAATCACTTCACGATCAACACCGGTGGTCTTAATTAAAACGAAAGCCAGCAGTGAGCCCAAAATCAACTCCCAGACCCCTTCAACCCATAAATGTACGACCCACCACCAATAGTATTTATCCAAAACCAAATTTTCAGGATTAACAAATGAAAAGAACCACAACAGGACCAAACCAAGCAAACCAGTTAACAACACCATGTTGATGACTGTTTTTCGACCTGATAAAACAGTGACCGCAATGTTATAAAGGAAACCTGCACAAACCAAAGCAATGCCTATTTTGCCAATGGTCGGCTGTTCGAGGAATTCCCTACCCATGGTAGGCAAGAATGAATTGCCAGTCATTTCAGCCAATTTTGCGTAAGGCACCAGTAGGTAACCCAAAATAATCAGCACTCCTGCGCCCAAAAATACCCAGAATAGCAGCTTAGCCAATTTGACCGAGTGTAGTTCCCGTTGCGACTCCTCAGGCACCATATAATAGGCAGCGCCCATAAAGCCAAATAACAACCAAACGATGAGTAAATTGGTGTGAACCATACGCGCCACGTTGAAAGGGATGGCAGGAAATAAGAAGTCACCGATGACATACTGTAAGCCGAGAATGACACCAAACAAAATTTGTCCGACAAACAAACCGATGGCTGCCATGAAGTAAAGTTTTGATACTGCTTGTGATTGATAAGTCATGTTTCGCTCCTTTATCCTTGTATGTTGGGTGGCCAATCTTGGGTATCTATGCCATTGGTGTATTCCAAGAAATCTGCTATCGCATCTAATTCTTCTTCGGTTAAATTAAACTGCGGCATGCTCCTGCGACCCGGGATACCATTGACGGGACGACTTTTGATAAAGGCTTTGATGGCCTCTTTGCTGTTACCAAAACGCTCGTATACATTACCCAATTCAGGTGCGAAATAAGCCCCTTCTCCCAACAGGGTATGACAACCGACACAATTGTTTTCTTCCCAAACACGTTTGCCATGTGCCACCGATTCAGTGATGGCTTGAGAGTTATCGGTTTTAGGGATTTTCCTGTGTGTGTCTACAGTCAGCCCAATGAACAACAACACGAAGAACAAGGAGCCCCCGTAGTAAATGTTCCTGGCCATACTTTTAGTGAATGCTTCTTTCATTGTGACCTCAATTATTGTGATTAAGCCGCCATAAATCGTTGCCTTATGCCATGATATGTTACGGATGCCTTATGTTATTTTTTTATAAACCCAGCTGCCTTGATGTAGGTCAATCAGCGAAAATTAAGTAAAAAAAACCGCGTTCAAAATAAACGCGGTCGCTAGGCACAACCCCATTTCACGGTTGTTTTATTGACTAAAACTCAGTATTTTGCACTCAGCATCAGCCAATATTTATTGCTGTCTGTTTTGATGTCTTGCGCATCGTATTGTGCGGCTTTAAACAACATTGAGAAATTTTTATTGAGCTTTTTAGCCACCGAGAAATCCAGTTCATTGCCAAAATCACCTGATCCACTTTCAGCATCAAACTGGTGGTAGATGACTTGCCAATTAAAACCCTCTATATTGCCTTTGGCGCCAATGAAAACATCTTCCAAGCCTTGGTTTGGCGTGGCTAAAAATTGATCAGCCCAGCCATTGAATGCATGTAATGTAGCCAGTGGTGTTCTGAATGCCGCACCAGCTTGGTTGGTATCGCCTTCCAACACTTCATAGCCTGTAAAAAAAGTCACTTTTTCAAGTGCTAAGCCCAAATCCAAGCGCAGGTAATTGGCATCATAGTTAACTGGATTATTGTGGGCATCTGATTGTGAGGCAAATTCAGCACCGAATGTCATCTTATGTGCAGCCAATGGCCAATGGGTTTTGAATGCAGCGCCAAAAGTTGCGGTAGAAAAAGCCGCTGCATCCTGATTATCAAGGTTGTAATAATAAGTTGTCAGTTGATGACGGTCTTGCCATGTGTTTGACCAGTTGGCCAAAAAACTCTGGTTATCATGGTCACCGGCGGCTACATCCTCGCCGAAGATGCGGTTGACGTTTTCAATATATGACAGAAATAATTTGCTGCCGGCTATTTTGCTGTTGAAAGAAACCGCATCATAGGTTTGTTCATTTTGGCGCCAACCCACACCACCGACAAACCTTTGGTTATCGAGAATAATTCTTTGTCGTCCGATTTTGAGGTCATTGTTTGCATTGAAGGCATAATTAAACCAAGCTTGGTTGATTTCCGTTCCAGTTGGATCGGCCACCACTGGGTATTGCCCATTGTTAGGCGTATTGCCTGCTGCAGCATTGTAATTATCGCCAAACACTTCCATCACATTATCGGCTTCGATGAAAAAGTTGAAGCCTTTGTAGGTGGCCGTTTTGTAGTCCAATCGTGTTAACAGTGTTGATGCATTGGCATTACGATCGAAACCATCTTGATCGACATGTTCAAGGCGGTATCTGAATGATAAGTTGGCGTCACCCGAATTGAATGCTTCGCTCAAAGACTCGGCTGACCAGACAGGTAAACTCATCATACCCAGTCCCAAAGCAGCCAATACATAATTTTTTTTCTTGTTCATCTCTGTTCTCCCATGTATCTCATTAGAAGGGAGTTTAATCAAGATACATTTATTCGCATTGACCTACATCAAGCTGTTATATAGAGCGGATTCAGGACATGCTTTTAACAACATAGGGCGACACTGATTGGATGTGATATCATGCTTCTTTGACTATTAACTGGAAAGTTATCAAGTGCGAATTATTTTTTTAACCTTGCTGTTTTGCATGGGTTGCAGTCAACACCGACTTTATGTGATAGGTGCCGATGATGAACAATTTGACCAGCTGCAAAAAAAACTTAAAAACAGCGGGATTAAAGTCATCAAACAAAACAACCTGACTTCTGAGTTTCATCAACTGACACTGGTCAGTGCCCTTGCTTTTCCGATTGGCAAGGTTGAAGCGGCTGTTGAGCAAAACATTCAGACCACTTTAGCCCATGGGAGAAATCAATTTTATACCGATTCAGCAGGTTTGTATTTCCCAACCCACACACCCAAGATGGTCGACATATTCACCAACACATGTAACAGTTTCTCTATCACTTTCACTACTTTTCAAGACAACTTTTTTAAGTTGGTTATTGAGCAATTCGCTGAAACAGACCAAGGCTATGAATACATTACAAAGGGAGAGCACCACGGCACTTATACCTTCGAGAACAAAACCATGACAGCCACTTCACAAGGAGAATTACTGTTTCATGCTAATGGGTATTTCGAAAACTCAATGCAAGCCGATGGTTTACTGATCACAACTTCAAACATCCCACAAATTAACGACTCCTGCAAAATCATCAAACGTAAGAATCACAAATAATGCCATCACGGTGAAGTTTAATGAGCAGCACTGCATTCACATCAACTGGCATCAATTGTTACACTTTTTAGCACTGCACAATGAGCCTTATCAATAGAAAACAGGCGCCGCCTAGCGGCGCCATAGCGCTCAGTTCAATTCAAAACTGGCGTTAAATATGTCATCTGCCTGTAATTGAAACTCGATCATGGTGGGTTGGTTCAATGTGCTTTCAATTTCAACCCAATCACCAATTTCTGGATCACACAAATTCATGACTGCAGGACCATCCACACATTGTTTGTTGTTGTAAACTTCGTTGTAAAGCCCTGATGAAGCCGGAATATCAGTACTTATTAAGTAGTCATAATAGCCATAAAGATTCTGTGAAAACTTCCCTTCTTGGTTGGTAATGGTTGAAGCGCTGATGCTGCCAGAATTGCGCCAAAAATCTATCACCACACCGGCCATCGGCTCACCGGTGTACCCATTGATTACCGAACCATTGATTCCCTCGATTAAATCCAAGCCCAAATCAATGGACTGATCCTGATCATCAACACCAATCAAAGTTGCAGCTGTGAGATCACAGCCCGATAAATTCCACGGACTACTGCAATCTCCAATTGGGTAGACCTTGGCGTTGTAATCTGATGCAGAACCAGTGATGTAGTATTGGCCACGATTGACCGGAATAGAAACGGCACCTTGGCCATTGGTACTGCGCACCAAACTGCCACTGGTATCAAATACCCTGATGTCGCCATAAATTGCATCACCTGTGTGAGCATTTTTCAAATGAACCACAACACTTGGTTTCTGCTGCAAGGAAAAGTTAATATTGCGTTCAGAATTGACTTCAACAGAGACCAAACTGCCTTGCGACAAGATACAGTCAATACCCAATCCGCGACCACAATCAACACCATCAAACAGTTCAGATTGATGGGCATCATTGCCATCGGCATAAGCAAAAACATAATACAAGCCACTGCTGATATTGCTCAAAACTGCCGTCCCGTCTGAAGTATTGGATTGCATGAGCACATCCAATTCGGCATTAATCAGTTGGACTTCAATACCCGAAATGGGTTGACCGGTTGTTTCATCAACCACTTGTGCCAACACTTTGCCCCTTTCATTGACTTTGAAATCATCAATGACGTGCGATGTAGCGGAATTTACGATAAAGGTGGGACTCAAGTCCAAGCAAGCTTCGGTGTTATTAGACGCGCATTCAATATTCGGGTATGCAGTATATATTCGCCCGCTGTATGAGCCATGTGAGGCCAATATGCGGTAACTGTCTGCTGGCAAAAATATTTCATCGATACTGCCCGTTTCATCAGTCTCTGCATAATAATCGTTGCCAGTGGTTTGGCTGATGAAGCGGATATCAACATCACCAGCGAGACCGCCATTGACATACTCGGTACCATTGATGTCAATTCCACCTCTGGGCCGCATGGTGATGTTGAAATTGGTCAAGAAGTCGCCCTCACCCATTGTGATGGCTTGAGCCTGATTATAATTACAAGGGCTTGGGCAAGGCACGTTGCCATACAGGGTCGACTCATTTATGCCGTCGGTGGTCGCACGCAGGTTGTAATCACCCGGGACCAGTCCAAAAATTTCATACCTACCATTGGCATCGGTGGTGGCGTATTGATCATCCCAGCCGTTGTTCTTATAGGCCCGCACTTGGATTCCTGACAGCGGCTGTCCAATGCTGTTGGTGATTCGACCCTTGATGTGATTAATCACATTCAAATCAAAATCTATGGTTCTGGATTGGTTGGGGCTGACATTGATATTTGTGGCTTGGCTCAATCCACATTCATCGCCGTAGCACTCTACACCTTGGTAATACTGTGAATAATGACCCAATTGATAAGCCTCCACTTTGATTTGACCTGTATACCGAATCAATTCTTCATAAGTTGTTCCACCATGAATTTTTCTGGTAAATAACAATTGATCATTCTGATAGACCTTGATGTATTTCCAGTTATTTCCAGTATTTGCCTCTGCAGTAACCGTCCCCCTCAAAACAAATGCTTTATCAACAATCATGTTAAAACTTCTGTTTTGACCGTAGTTAACTGAGAGCGGTGTGCCATTGGTGGCCTGACAATTTTGATAGCAATTACCCGCACCATAAATATGATCAATGTAGCCACTGGAATAACCAGCATCAAAGATGAAATAGTAATTGTCAGGATAAAGCCCAGCTTCCATCTGGCCTGAGTCATCCAAGCCATAATTTCCTATGTATTGGTTGTTGTCGTTATACACCGTTACGGAACCATTGGTGACGGCTTGACCATTGCGATCATTGATATTAAATGAAATCGTACCCAACTCAGGCAGTGAAAAATTTCTATTCAGGTAGGTCGAATTTCCAGCTACTGTTACTGCTGTTCCTTGAGAGTCATCACATGAAAAAGCACTGGTACATAAATAATTAGGCCAGACTACGCTGGCATAACGGTCTTTACTGGCCCTTAAATAATAATTACCGGCTCGTAGGTTAGATATTTCATAGCTACCATCTGACTGAGTGTATACAGATCTATCGTAGTTGTCACCGTTGAAAACAACACGCACATTTTCAAGTGGCGTATTGTTGTTGTCGGTGACCATGCCTTTGACCGTGGCACCAACTTTTAAGAATATATTTTTATTAATTGCACTGGAGGCATCGATGGTTATGGGGTTACCTTCTGTTGCCGATTCACAGCGCTCACCGAAACCGGAAATGTCAGAGCAAACAATGGACGGGTGCATGGTGGTTTGGTGTTCGTTGTTGTGTCCAGATAAGTAATAAGTGCCAGCGCCCAAACCTGTGAACTCAAAAAAACCATCATTGTTGGTGTAGTCACTGAAGAGATAATTACCATTGGCATCATATAAGTATACTTGAGCAGAGGTGGTTTCATTTTGCGAATTAAAAACTTTACCCTGCAACCTCGCACCAGGACGTAATCTGAAGTTGATGCCAGAGCGATCGTTTGTGCCATTATGACTGACTGCTGTTGCGTCGACAGAATCACATGTATTGTAGCTGTAACCCGTACAGTTTTGATTCAAGTAGTACTGGGCCAGATAGTCATTGGCTCTGGTCCTGACATGATACGAGCCAGCAGCTAGTGGGCTGGATTGCCAGTTGCCTTGATTATCCACGTTGGCCTCTCCAGCATAGCCATTGTTGATGGCATCGTACAATTCAACAGACCTGTAATAAGTAGTGATTGGGTTACCTTGAAAGTCTTTGATATCGCCTTTTAACCGACCATATGGAAGCAAAGTAATATCACCCAAGTCAAGCGTTTCAGCCACCTCAACACTCACTGCTGTGGCCGCGGTGAAATCACAAGGCTGACTGTTGCAAGCAATGTTGTCATACACCTGTGAGCGGTGCTGAGAAGAGGTGAACGAAATAAAGTATGCACTGGAATCTGCAACATAAAAACTGAAGTCACCGGTTGAATAATTGCTGTATACCGAATCGACAAATTCATAATTGGCATCATAAATCATGACTTCTGTGTTGATGCCGTCACCGGTAATTTGATCACTGATGTTACCGGTGATTTTTCCTTCTTTCGATAAGCTGAAATTGATTTGATCGTGTTGTTGGCCATCAATGATAACTATTGGTGTTAATTCATTGGGTTGGCAGCCCATACCCAGCCCTGCTGGACAGGCGTCTCCAGGATAAAACTCAGTCACATAATTATTAGATTTTGAGGCTGATACCAAATAAGCACCATCAGCCAAACCACTGAAAATATACCGACCTACAGAATCGGTGTTTTTATAGCTGATGTACACACCTGAATCACTGTACAAATATACTTGGGCATAGTCTAATGGGTTTTCATTTTCAGCACTCCTGACAAACCCCCTGATGATGCCCTGATCACCGCCCATGTGGTTGGTTTCGCTGCTTGAGACTTGATTGAGATTTGATAAACCAGCTGCATAAAGTGCTTGGTTGAGGGCTTGATACAAGTCTTTGATAGCAGCCTTTTTTGCCTCTGGCACTGCTGCATCAGCGAAGTATTGAATCAATTCAACTTGCTTGGACTGAAGACTCTCAATTAACTGTGGTGAAAACTGAAGGCTGTTGTTTCCTGCTGTGGCTGAATCAAGTCTATGAACTTGGTCAAGCAACTGTGACTGTTCACTGGGGCTGAATAAATCGGCATTGACCATTTGACTGGCCAGTAAAAGCATAATAAGAATGAATCGTTCCATGAAAAAGTCCTGTCGATGAAAAGCGTCTTATTATAATAGCTTGGCTTGATATTAAAAGCTTCAAGCACAGAAAACAGTCAGTTTTATCGGTGTTTATAAAAAAAATTAAAAAACCTATCAATCACTGGACCTGCTTGGGTTTATTTGACTGGTTCAGGTAATAAAGCGCAAAAATCATTACAAACGCCAATACCAACAAAATTGCTGAAAGCACATGTGCTTGAGGATAGTTAAGCATTTCAACTTGATTGTAAATTTCAATCGCAATGACTTTGGTTGCTCCTGGGATGTTGCCACCAACCATCAGTACCACGCCAAATTCCCCTAATGTGTGAGCAAACCCCATCACCGCAGCAGTTAAAAATGCCCTTTTAGACAATGGCAGAGTGACCTTGAAGAACAGCCTCGTTCCTCGTGTACCCAGCGTTTTAGCAGCATCCTGAATGCTTGGGTTGATGCTTTCAAAACCATTTTGTAAGGGTTGCACCACAAAAGGCAGACTGTAGCAAACCGAAGCGATGACCAAACCGCTGAATGAAAAAGTCAATGCAGAACCAGTAACACTGACCCAAAACGCGCCCAACCAACCATCGGGACCCAGCAGCACCAACAAATAAAAGCCCATCACTGTCGGTGGCAAGACAATCGGCAAAGCCACCAAAGTTTCAATCAGCGGTTTCAGTTTTGATTGGGTTTTAGCCAGCCAGTAAGCCAAAGGCGTGGTCAACAGAATCAATACAACAGTGGTCAACCCAGCCAGCTTGAAACTCAACCACAAAGCAGTCAAATCAGGCCATTGCATACTCATTCAGGGCCCTTCAAGTAACCGTACTGTTGCATCACACCCAAGGCCATATGAGATTGAAGAAATACTTTGAATTGCTGATAGATGTGGTTTTTTTGGCTGCGCTTGAGAAAAACCATGCCCTGTTCGATTGGTGCATGCAGGTGAGTGGGAACCAACCACTGGCATTGGTCAGCTGACAATGCGTGATCTGCCAACTGTGACCGAGCCACCAGTCCAACTGTCGCGTTGCCACTGGCTACCATGTGCATCGCTTGTGCCACATTATTACCTATCACTGACTTCTTGCTTAATTGTTGCCACAAGTTTTTGTGCTGAAGGAATTGTTTGGCTGCCAAGCCATAGGGTGCTAGATTCGGGTCAGCAATGGCGATGTGCTTGATGCTGCTGTCTGTCAGCATGGCTTCACAGCTCTGTTTGTCGCTGCCATTGGCCACCAGCACCAATTGACCCGTAGCATAAACCGTCAGTTCATTGGCCAAGTTTTGCGACACCAACATGGCAGGGCGCTTGATGTCTGCAGCCATCAGCACATCGAAAGGGGCGCCCTGTTTGATCTGTGCATACAACTGTCCGGTGGCCCCGGCACTGATTAATATTTCATGCCCATACTGTTGTTCGAATAAGACTGCCAAATGACTTAAAGTGGCATGGAAATTACTGGCCACTGCAATATTTAATTGTTCAGCCGCTGCCAACCTTTGATTCAGCAGCAATATTAAAATCAGACAAACTTTAATCATTCATCTTTGATCAAATTATTGTCTGAATCGCTCAATTGGTTTTCAGCTGATTGCTTCCTGATGTCATCAACATCGTTTGATAAGTCGGCCTCTGTGGCATTGTGTTCGGGCTCAACTGAAGTTTTTGCATGTTGTTTTTCACTCGATTGCTGTTGAGCATGAGTGATGTTAATGCCCTCGGGAAAGACCACTTCTCGAGCCTCATCAGGCATTGAAATTTCAGCCTCATCAAAAGCTTTCTTGATCAGGCGTATGACTGCGGATTTGACCTTGGTGGCACTGTGCTTTTCTCCATTCACCCAAAAATACACTTTCAAGTTAACCGTCGCCGCCCCCAGCGTGTCGACCAATACTTGGGGCTCAGGCTGATCGAGAACAGCCAGGTGGTTTTGCAGTACTTTCCCTGCTATGGCTTGGGCATTGGAAATGTTATCGCCGTAGCCAATACCTACCACGAAGGTTTTGCGGATGTTGGGGTTGGCGGTGACATTTACGATGGTATTTTTATAAATGATGGCATTGGGTATGTGGATGTGGTTGCCTTCCAAGGTCATGATGACCGTACCTCTGGTTGTCACACTTTGAACCACGCCTTGGTGTCCATCGACCACGATGTAATCACCAATCTTAAATGGTCGCTGCACGCTGATTAACACACTGGCCAAAAAATTCTCGGCAATGTCTTTGAATGCGATACCAATCACCAAACCCAGTAACCCGGTACCACCAATCACTGTGACTGCTAAGTTGGTTAAACCTGTTAATTGCAGCACCATGTAAATGCCAACCACCACAACAGGCACCGCAAACAATCGAGAACCCATGCGTAAGACGAACGGATTGTGAATTTTATTGGCCAATAATCTCGTGGCCATAGAAACAATCACTTTAGCCACCAACCAGGTCAGCAAAAGCACAATCAGTGCGATGCTGAGTTTGGGCAAAGAACGGATGAACTTTTCATACAAATTCACCGCCTCATTGACCGCAGGATCCAAATCCCATTGCTCAGGCATGCGCACTTCTATGTTGTTAACCACCGCAATCACACCTTCGGTGCGGTTGGCAGCCGCATCAACCCATGCTTTATTATCAGAATCTTGGGTCCAACCCTCAAGTACCAGCACCCCTTCGGTGACGGTAACTTTCGCTTCTTTGATGCGCTCACTGACTTTAAGTATGTTACTGAACCTGTCTTTGATGGCTTCATCACTGACTTTTTGACTGACTTCTATTTGCTGCTGGGTGTCAGTCCAAGTAGATGGTTCGGCGGCTTTTTCTGTCTCATCTTGGGATCTGACTGATCCACTGCATGACAACAACAGCAACACAATGCAGATTAAATTTTTAGTATGGGACATCAATTCTCCGGCATTCAGTAGGTATTAGCATGAATCTATCTTAAGTCAAATTGTCACTTGATTCCACGCAGAATTGCGTATGTTTTTAAAATCGTCATAACCTTAAAATACGCGCATTCTTAAAACACAAAGGTTACTTGAATGAGCGATAAAATTTTAAATCTAATAAAAGACGAGAACATTGATTTTGTGGACCTGAGGTTTTGTGACACAGCTGGTAAAGAACACCACGTGACTTTACCGACATCACAGGTTGATGAAGAGTTATTCGAGGACGGAAAAATGTTCGACGGCTCGTCTATCAATGGTTGGAAAGGCATCAATGAATCTGACATGGTTCTCATGCCTGAGCCTGACACTGCCTTTATTGATCCATTCAGTCAATACCCAACCTTGGTCATTCGCTGTGACATTTTGGAACCTAACACCATGCAAGGCTATGAACGTGATCCACGTTCGATTGCCAAGCGTGCAGAGGCTTTCTTGAATCAATCTGGTATTGCTGATACTGCTTTCTTTGGTCCTGAACCTGAGTTTTTCGTTTTTGACGGCGTCAGCTGGAAAACCGATGCCAATGACTGTCGCTATGAAATTTACTCACGCGAAGGCGCTTGGGAATCTGGCAGCGATGCCACTGAAAACTCCGGCCACAGACCACGCGTTAAGGGTGGCTACTTCCCAGTACCGCCGGTTGATTCATTGAATGACTTGCGTTCTGCCATGTGTAAGGTAATGCAAGACATGGGCCTAGAAATTGAAGTGCACCACCACGAAGTGGGTACCGCTGGCCAGTGTGAAATTGGTGCAAAATTCAATACCCTGGTGAAAAAGGCCGATGAAGTATTGATGATGAAATACGCTGTACACAACGTCGCCCATGATTATGGCTACACTGCCACTTTCATGCCCAAACCAATCGTTGGTGATAACGGCTCAGGCATGCACGTTCACCAGTCATTGAGTAAAGGCGGTGATAACTTATTTACTGGTGACGGCTATGGTGGTCTGTCTGAGACCGCTTTGCATTACATCGGTGGTATTTTCAAACATGCCCGCGCCATCAACGCATTTGCCAACGCGTCAACCAACTCCTACCGTCGCTTGGTACCTGGCTTCGAAGCACCGGTGATGTTGGCCTACTCAGCACGTAACCGCTCTGCCTCAGTTCGTATTCCATTTGTTAACAACCCCAAAGCACGCCGCATTGAAGTGCGATTCGGTGACCCTATGGGTAACCCATATTTGATGTTTGCGGCGATGATGATGGCCGGTCTTGATGGCATCAAAAATAAGATTGATCCAGGTTCAGCCATGGACAAAGATTTGTACGATTTACCACCAGAGGAAGCCAAAGACATCCCAACAGTTTGTCACTCTTTGGATCAAGCTTTGGAAGCATTGGATAACGATCGCGACTTTTTGAAAGCAGGCGGTGTATTCACTGATGACGTGATTGATGGTTTCATCGAGTTAAAACAAGCGGAAGTTGATCGCATCCGCATGGCAACACACCCTGCCGAATTTGACATGTACTATTCATTATAAAACAGCATTCAAATTCAAATAAAAAAGCCCGCCCAAAGCGGGCTTTTTACTTTGTTTAACAAAATTTTTCCCCAATCAGTCCATTCGCAATTAAAATAATTAGCCGAACATACAACATGAGATTATTAACAACAGAGGAGAATGAATATGGGAATGATGACAGAATTTAAAAAGTTCGCAGTCAAAGGCAATGTCATGGACATGGCCGTCGGTATTATCATAGGTGCCGCTTTTGGCAAGATTGTTGCGGCCTTTGTCAGTGGTGTATTGATGCCACCACTGGGATTATTGATTGGCGGCGTGGACTTTTCTGATTTGGAATATGTGCTCAAGCCAGCAACAGAATCGGCTGAGGCAGTGGCCATACAATGGGGCGCTTTTGTCCAAACCACCATCGATTTTCTGATCATCGCTTTTGCTGTATTTATGGTGGTCAAGGTCATGAATAATCTAAAGAAAAAAGAGGAAGAAGCACCGGCTGCGCCGCCCGAGCCATCGAATGAAGAAAAATTATTGGCTGAAATCAGGGATTTATTAAAAAAATAAACCACGCAGTTTAAACACTTTAAATGGGGCTTTGAATATGGCTTGAATTGCCATAACTTCAGCCCCATTGTTGTTTTTTTTAGGCATAATATCCCTCATGAGCCAATCTTATTCACTGTTATTAAAACAACTCGAAGCCTTGTTGTCTGTTGAAACAGACCCACAAGCCAATGCAGCCAACTTGTCATCTTTTTTGTACCATAATTTAGATGATGTTAATTGGTTGGGCTTTTATTACCAACTAGGTGAAGAACTGGTGCTTGGCCCGTTTCATGGACAGCCCGCCTGTACCCGCTTAACAATTGGCCAGGGCGTCTGTGGTACGGCTTTTGCTAACCAAACCACAGAAGTGGTCAAGGACGTTCACGCGTTTGCCGGTCATGTGGCTTGTGATGCCGCCTCTGAATCTGAAATAGTGGTGCCATTTTATACCAATCAAATCAGTGGTGTGTTGGATGTCGACAGCCCCGTCTTGAATCGTTTTGGTGCAGCTGAAAAAGAATTCTTCGAAGCGGTTGTTACTATTTTTGTAAAGTCACTCAAGCATTAACTGATTGGATTGGTGACCTTAGACACATTAATTCATTCAGTGACTTGAGTTAAAATCATAAAAAAGAGCTTCGGAATTTAAATGTCAGAAACACCAGATACCAATTCACGCACCGAAGTGGTGCGCGATACCATTGTTTTACAACTCAAATTAATCGTCGATGGCTTACGCGATTTGGCCCTGATGCCGTTGTGTTTTTTTGCTGCCTTGATTGGTTTGGTTATACACAGCGAACGACCTGGCCGCTATGTCTATCGCATCCTTAGCTACGGGCGGATGTCTGAAAAATGGATTGGCTTGTTTGATGACGCTGATAAAGACGAAATGGAACCAATCAAATATGAAGGTAAGAATTTTGATGATTTGATTGTGAAAACCCAAACTGCTTTTGAATCCAAATATGTTGATCCGGAAAAAAAAGACTTGCTGGTTAAAAAGCTGAATGAAGCTTTGAACGACATCAACGGTAAGATCAACCAGAGAAAATCAACTTAAAAACCATCATTGCTGATCATTGATGACTGCCATTAAATCTCTCAGTTTAAACGGCTTAGTAATCAGTTTATCTACTTCATTGATCTCACACAACTGCCTCAGTTCTTCGGATAAATCAGCCGTCATAATCACTGCTTTGGCGGTCACTCCGATAGACCTGCAGGCTTGAATGAACTCAATACCAGTCAAGTCAGGCAAATGATAATCCACCAACAACATGTCGTAATTGTTGTTATTGATGCCTGCCAAGGCATGATTAGCATCATCAAAAATATCCATCATATGACCCTCTTTTTCCAACAACTCGAGTAACAACTGCTGGTTAATTGGGTTATCCTCCACCACCAGAATATGCAAAGACTTGAGGTGCTTATCTGGACCAGCAAGTTCATTTTGCTTTGAGTGATCGATTCGTGCATTGAACAACTTTCTTAACTCGTCTGAATTCACCGGTAAATCCAAGCATCGATAAGTACCTTCATAATCCACACGATTGATGTAAGATGGCTTGAGCACATACACTGGCGTTAACTCGCGGTTAGCCGCCAGTATGGCTTCATCTGCTGTTGCTTTTTTAGCCTCAGATAGGCCAGGTAGGTGAAGCAAAATTAAACCATCGGTATTGGCCGATTCTTGTGCATTGATAGTCAGACCAGCAGCGCTGATGGCGTGCCTGATGGCTTGAATTAAGCCTTTGTTATTGTTGTCATCATGACTGATTAAATCGACTGACTTGTTTAAACTGGGCTTGACGTGGCTACCCTCAGCTAAATCCATCGGTATGCGACATTTTACGTTGGTTCCGATACCCACCTCACTGATGATTTCAATACTTCCTGACATTTTTTCTACCAACTTATTGACGATACTTAAACCCAAACCCGTACCACCGTATTTTCTGGTGATGGAGCTGTCTGCTTGAGTGAAAGGATCAAATAAAGTGGCCAAAGTTGCTTGTTCAATACCAATGCCGCTGTCATTGATCACTATTTCAACTTCATCATCATTGGGTTCGATCAGCAAGGAAACCGATCCCTGGTGGGTGAATTTGAAAGCATTGCTCAACAAATTCATAATGACTTGTTTTAAGCGCACGGAATCAACCATCCGTGATTGCTGTAAACCAGGGTGAATATCAACCCAAAACATCAGTTTTTTATTTTTACTGGTAGAGACAAAGGATTGAACCACTTGGTTGATTACTTGCACCAAATCAACCGGCCGCAGTTCAAGCACCAATTCTCCCGCTTCAATTTTAGACAAATCTAAAATGTCATTGATGATGTGCAATAAATGTTCACCCGACTCGGCCACAGCGTTGGCATAAAGGTGTTGTTCTTCGTTGAGCTCAGTTCCCAGTAGCAGTTCATTCATGCCCAAAATACCATTCATCGGTGTTCTTATTTCATGCGACACTTGCGCCAAAAAATCACTCTTGGCTTGATTCGATGCATTGGCCTGGGCAGCCAAATCATTAACTGCTTCGAACAGCCTGGCGTTTTCCAGAGCCAAAGATGATTGGGTGGCATACGCCTTAGCTAAACTGACATCAGATCGACTGAATGGTTTGTGTTTGCGGTGCAGCGCCACCAACCCCAAGCGGGCAGCAGAATGACTGAACAGCACCCACAACACATGACCCCTTTCTGACACTTCAGTGGCTTGCGTCAGATCGGCCTCAAACATTTGCAAGGCCCTGGCACCCAGCGCATTTTTTGCTGTTGTATCAAGTGTTTTATCGCTGAAAAGTTGGTAATTATTTTCGCTGTTCCAATAACTGACGGCCACATGATCAACCGCAATCTTGTCTTTGAACTGTTGTTTTATTTTCTCTAACAATTGATCTGTTTCCAGCGAACTGACCAGTGAGGTGGTTAATGACAACTGCGTCTCAGCAAATGCTTGGCTGGCATGGGCTTGATCAATCTCGGCGGTGTACTGCCAGCGCTTGCGGTAAAGGTAAAACAAAACCCCCATAAACAATAACCCAACCAAAGCGTACAACATATATGCCAGCTTGCTTTTCCACGGCGGTGCAGCGACTTCAAAATTGTAACTGACTGGTTCAGACCATAATTCCCCAAGGTTTCTGCCTCTGACCGAAAACTCATAATGCCCTGCCGGTAACTGGTGGAATGTGAGGCTGCCCTGTTGTGCTATGTTTTCCCATTCGCCATCAGCATGAATGCGGTATTGGTATTGGTGTTTTTCGGGGTTTTTGAAAGACAACAATTGGTAATCGAATGCCAAGCTGCCGTAATTGTAATCAAGTGCATCACCTATGGCGCTTGGTTGACCATTGAGGCTGGTTTGTTGCAGTATCATTTTAGGCTTTGATTGCATGCCTAAATTGGCGCCCACCTGATCATCGAGTTGCATCAATCCTGATTCGGTAAAGACCATGATTGAATCATCATACAACTGCTCAACAGCAATCACCTTATTATTGGGTAAGTTTTCAGCCACCGAATAACGCTGTACCACTTCATCACTCGTCGGATCAATCACCACCACTCCATCTTCAGAATCAATCCACAACAAGCCGTCGATCAATTCAATGCCTTGGGCATAGGCTGTTGAGATATTGGCATTGATGATGCCGGTGTCTTGCGCGACTAAATTATTCTCAGCCGTGTTGTACTCCAGCAACTTACCATTGGCCAGCAACCACAACTTTTCTGCCGCTGAATCCAGGGTTAAATCACTGAAACCTTCACTTGAATTAATTAAAGTGGTGGAGGTAACTGCAATGGGATCAAATTTTTCTAAGCCACGATTACCCACTAACCAGTAACTGCCTTGAGGGCCTTTGATTTGGCTTGAAAGGGTGTCGTTAAGCAGCTGCAAGGGTTGCTGCTTAACCGACAAATCTAACTTGTCGACGCTGTAAAGTTGCCGATCGCCGTACATGGTGAAATACAACAATTCACTGCTCTCAAACACCCCGGTAATGCCACCATCAAGCAAAGTTGTTTCAACCATCACAAAAGCTTGAGTTGCTGGATCAAAATAATACAAGCCACTGACGGCAGCCACCCACAACCGAAAATCACTGTCTTGATAAAACCCCACCACTGACTCTGGTAATGCCTGATTGTGATCAAAGCGTTGGATTGTTTTCAACTGACCTCGCTGGTAACGAAGCGCCTCCAATGAGTGTGCTCCGTTGTTGTATACCCAAAATGAATCCTCTAAATTACCATGATCACTTTGTACATATTCGATGCGGTTTTCAACCTGAGTTAAATCTTCAAATGGCAACAATATTTGGTGTTTGTCCCAGTCATTATTGAGTTTAATCACACCCTGCTCTTCAGTCGCTACCCAAATGTTCTGTTCATCATCTTCATACACCGAACGGATGCTGCTGTTTTTGCTGTGTGGTTTACCACGCTCCAAAAATTTAATTGCTACAATTTGATTGGCTCGGTACAAAATCAAGCCTTCTCGCGTGGCCAACCAGAGGTTGTCATTGGAATCAGCCATCAGGCTTCTGACCGTCAGACGCTCACCCATTAAATCAATGATGTTTTGTGCTGAAATCATCAACTCAAATGCATCGGTTGTTGGGTTCAGGCGATAAACACCTTGGTAGCCTGAAGCATAAATCAAGTTATCCTTGCCCACTGACAGGCTGTACATTCTGGCAGTGCGGTTATCGGCTGCGTCGTATTCGATGGCATAAGTCTTTGCACTCAGGTCAGTTGGGTTAATTTTGATGATGTGCCCTTCCAAGGTGGCCACCCAAATATCACCTGATTGATCGGTTTTACTGTCAAAAAAGCGCACCGAAGGCAGCCATTCGGTGTTTTCTAGATTCAGGTGCTTGAATTGCTTCGATGTCGGATGATAGATTGAAATACCGTGGTCAAACTGAAACACCCATACTTGGCCCTGCTTATCTGCAGTGATGGTAAAAACCACAGGATGTTCAATCCCATCACTGATACCTACGCCGACCGGCAATAATTCAAATTCATTACTGGCACGATGGTAACGTGCTAAACCGACATCATTCAAGCTCAACCAAATGTCCGTTTCGGTGCCATGAAACAAGGATATTTCATTGGCTGGCAACATGTCAGCAGCCAAAGTGTCTTGCTTAAAATTAACAAAGTTTTGACTGTCAAATCGACTCATACCACCGTGGGTACCAAACCACATATAACCATCTGAATCTTGTTCTATTTGTGTGACTTTATTGCCAGCCAATCCCTCGTAAGTATCATAGACTTCGATGTTGACAAATTTGACTGAACTGATTTCAGCGAACACTGCACCAGCGAATATCATGCTCAGAATAAAGGCCACTTTTTGGTAGGTTACAGATGCTGTCATTGGGTTCATGCTTCAGGTATCCAGAATGTTGAGCTGCCAATCAGGTCTGCCCGAGTAGACAGCTTTAACTAATTGTCCTGTGACTATCATAACTTAAAACCAACTGATTTTCTGAATTTGCAAGGTGGCATCACATGTTATAATCGTGCAACGATTTGATGATTCAAATCACCGGGACAAAAACTCCACAATGCTTGGCATCAACGTTGTGCTTGATTGAGCGCACGATTGAATACGTTGCTATGCCTGCTGCCAAATAAGAAAACTATGAATCAATTAAAAAGCTATGCCAAAGGACAATGGCACACTGCCAAAGAAGGATTTAAGACCTGTAACCACGCCATCAATGGCCAAGCCATTGCGCAGATTTCCAGCGCCGGCCTAGACTTTTCTGGCATGTTGGACTATGCCAAAACCACTGGCCAAGCTGCTTTGGCCAAAATGACATTCCACGAAAGAGCCTTGATGCTGAAAGAATTAGCACTTTACCTGACCTCAAGGAAAAAAGAATTTTATCAATTATCGGCTGCCACTGGTGCCACCAAACTGGACTCATGGATCGATATCGATGGTGGTATCGGCACTTTGTTTGTCTATTCGGGCAAAGGCCGACGAGAAATGCCAGACCACCACATTTTGTTAGACGGTCCACCTGAACACATTTCTAAAAACGGTACCTTCTTGGCGCAGCACATATGCACCTCGCTACAAGGCGTGGCCATTCATATCAACGCCTTTAACTTCCCTTGTTGGGGCATGTTAGAAAAACTGGCTCCCAGTCTTCTGGGTGGCGTACCCGCCATCGTTAAGCCGGCATCAGACACGGCATACTTAACTGAATTGATGTTCCAGGCGATGATAGATTCAGGGGTGTTACCTGAAGGCTCGGTGCAACTTATCTGTGGTTCAACCGGTAATTTATTGGACTTATTGACTTGCCAAGATGTGGTGGCATTCACCGGTTCAGCAGCCACTGGTCAGTACCTCAAATCCAGAGATAACATCACCAAAAATGCCGTGCGGTTCACCATGGAAGCTGATTCATTGAACTGTTCTATTCTGACCCCTGATGCCACGCCTGACACTCCGGAATTTGATTTGTATGTCAAAGAAGTGGTCAGGGAAATGACCGTTAAAGCCGGACAGAAATGTACCGCCATCAGACGGGCCATTGTGCCAGCCGAACTGACCGATGCCGTGGCCCAAGCCATCAGCAAAGAATTGGCTGAAGTCACCATCGGTGACCCCACAATAGAAGGTGTAAAAATGGGTTCGTTGGCCAGCATGGCACAACAACAAGAAGTCAGAGAACGGGTGGCTGAGTTACAACAAAGCTGTGAATTGATCTATGGCGACCCCAATCAAGTGGCAGTCACCGGCGCCAATGACGAAGCCGGCGCTTTTGTCTCACCAATTTTGTTATTAAATAAACAACCGTTGGTTCACCACCAAGCCCATGACATCGAAGCTTTTGGACCGGTTTCCACTTTGATGCCCTATGACACGCTGGCAGAAGCTGGACAGCTGGCAAACTTGGGCCAAGGTTCTTTGGTGGGTTCTATTTTTGGCCAAGACGATGATGCGGTATGTGAATTGGTTAATCGCACCGCTGCCTTCCATGGTCGTTTGATGTTGATCAACCGCGATTCAGCTGGTGAATCATCAGGCCACGGTTCGCCCTTGCCTCATCTAGTACATGGTGGTCCGGGCCGCGCCGGTGGTGGTGAAGAGATGGGTGGTATCCGTGGTGTTAAACATTACATGCAACGCACAGCCATCCAAGGCTCACCAACTACCCTGACTAAACTGACTGCAAAATACATGCCCAAAGCAGCCACCATTGAGCCACCAACGCACCCATTCAAATTACACTATGAAGAATTAGCAGTGGGTCAAGCCATCACCACAGCCAGTCGAGAGATTACTTTGGGTGATATCGAAGCCTTTGCTGATTTATCGGGCGATCATTTTTATGCCCACATGGATGAGGATGCCGCTGCCCGCAACCCGTTTTTTGATGGGCGTGTGGCCCATGGTTATTTCTTGGTTTCAATGGCTGCCGGTTTATTTGTTTATCCCGACGAGGGCCCTGTATTGGCTAATTATGGCTTGGATGATTTGCGCTTTACTGAACCGGTTTATCCCGGTGATGTCATCACCATTCAACTGACCTGCAAACAAAAATCTTACCGCCGGGGTAAGGGTTACGGCGAAGTGCGGTGGGATTTACAAGCCATTAACCAGCATGATGAAGTGGTGGCAGCTTACGATATTTTAACCATGGTGGCATCAAACAGCGAACCCTTTGCGGAGTGAGTTATGTCTTGGATTTCAAAATTCATTCTTAAAATACTTGGCTGGCAAGTCATCAACGAGTTACCAGATGAAAAAAAATACATGTTGATAGCTGCACCCCATACCAGTAATTGGGATTTTCCATTGGGGCTGTTGGTTAAGTTTTCAGAAAAAATAAAACTCAACTATTTAGGTAAAGGGGCGTTGTTTGACTCCCCCTTTGGTTGGTTTTTTCGTGCCTTGGGCGGTATTCCAGTCTACCGCAAGAAAAAACTCAACATGGTCGACCAAATGGTTGAACAGTTCAACCAAAGAGAAAAAATGATACTGGCGATGTCACCAGAGGGCACCCGCGCTTACTTGGATTTTTGGAAATCAGGCTTTTATCACATCGCCTACAAAGCTGGCGTACCGATCGCCATGGGCACACTGGATTTTGGTAATAAAATGGTGCGGCTGGGTAACGCCTTTATGCCGACCGGCAACATCCATGAGGACATGAAAATCATCGGCGAATTTTTCGCTGGCGTGAAAGGCAAAAAGCCAGAAAACCAAGGGCCGATTGCAGTTAAACCATAAAACGGGCGTTCAACAATTAGTAGAAATTTTATATGCTGAAGAACTTGCACCTTTTCACAGAATTTGAACTGAAACTGGGCTTAAATGCTCGGTTCAATGATAAATAAGAAAAAACCATTCAATTATCAAGCATTTGTTGTAAACTACACCGTTGAATGATATTTCACTAACAGCCTTGGAGTGACTATGAAAAAATTAACTAAATTAGCCATTGTACTGATCTTTGCCCTAGCGATGAGTGCATGTAAGAAAGACGTAAAACCGCCTGTCGAAACCGACAACAATAACACCGATACTGACACCACTGTGGTTGAGACCACACCGGTACCAACCGACGGCATGATTTGTTGTAACCCTGCGGATCTGGAAAACCCAGATAGCTTGTTATCACAGCGCAAGGTCTACTTTGATTACGACCAGTCAACCATCCGCTCTGAGTACCGCAAAATGTTGTCATTGCATGCCCGCTATTTACAACAAAACCCATCAGCTCGCATGACCATTGAAGGTCACGCCGATGAAAGGGGTTCACGCGAGTACAACTTGGCGCTGGGTGAGAAACGTGGTTATGCCATTGCTAACTTATTGCGTGCACAAGGTGCTGCAGTGGGTCAAGTGGCTGTAGTCAGCTACGGTGAAGAGCGACCTGAAGAAATGTGTAGTAACGATTCATGTTGGTCTAAGAACCGTCGTGGCGTTATCATCTACACCGCTAAATAAACAGCTGATTGATAAACTTTCATCAATTTTGATGGTCAAAAACCCGGCTTATGTCGGGTTTTTTACATCCACGCATTGAACAATTTACAGAGGTGCTTATGAAACACATCACAATCATGGCTTTGTCTTTACTGATCACACAAGTGGCCACAGCCCAAAAAATGTCAATCCAAGACCGCCTGCTCAAACTGGAACAAGAAACCGCAGGCCAAAGCAATAACAACGTTGGTGACTTGGTGATTCAGGTACAGCAGTTACAAGCCCAAATCGCTCAATTACAGGGCACCATCGAAGAGCAGAACTTTAAAATTTCAGAGCTACAAGAGCGTCAAAAGGTTTTGTATGTGGATGTTGATTCGAGGCTCACCCAATTAGAACAAGGTAAATTGGCTGGTGCAGTGAATAACAACAACGAACTGGTGGTCGACAGCAGTGCCGGTGACCAAGCTGACAGCACCGTCAGGTTATCACCACCTGAATTGGGGCGTGCTGCCATCACACCACCTGAAGTGCGAGAGTCGGTCGATGCCCAGTTATCGACCAACAGCCTCAACCAGGCCAGTCTTAATGCCACCTCCAATACCACCGACCCAGCGATTGACCAAGCCTATCAAAATGCCTTCAGCCAATTAAAAGCCGGTCGTTTCAATGAGTCAGCACGGTTGTTTGAAGACTTTATCCAAGCCAACCCGAATCATGAACTCACCGACAACTCCTATTACTGGTTGGGTGAAAGTTATTACGTCACGCGCAATTACCCATTGGCCTTGTCGGCTTTTCAAACTTTGGCGAATGAATTTCCACTGAGCAGTAAATTGGCTGATTCCTTGCTGAAAATTGGTTACACCTACCATGAGCTGGAAGACTTCCAACAAGCCCAACAGGCACTGAATAAAGTGGTTGAATCATTCCCCAATGAATCAGTGGCTCGCTTGGCACAGAATCGTCTGAACCTATTACGCCGAGAAGGCAAAATTAACTGATGCCGAAACGCGACAAACAACTGAAGATTTTTGAAATCTTTCACTCACTACAAGGTGAAAGTAATTTTTCAGGTCTGCCGACTGTTTTTGTGCGTCTGACCGGTTGTCCACTGCGCTGTACTTGGTGCGACACTGAGTATGCTTTTTTTGGCGGTGAGTGGATGCATTTTGATGACATTTTGGCCAGCATTAAGCTACATGGCACACCTTATGTGTGTGTCACCGGTGGTGAACCATTGGCGCAAAAACGGGTGTTGGGTTTATTAGATCTGCTGGTTGGTGAGGGCTTTACGGTCTCACTTGAAACCGCCGGCTCTATTCCTGTGGCTGAGGTTAATCCTGCGGTCATCAAAGTGATTGATATGAAAGCGCCCGGCTCCGGTGAAGAGACCAAAAACCATTATGAAAACTTATCATTACTGAACCCAGCGGACCAAGTTAAATTTGTGGTCGCCGATGAAAAAGACTATGCATGGAGTAAGTCCATCATCGATGAACACCAACTGCAACAAAAATGTCAGGTCTTACTGTCACCCGTGGCTGATGTGTTGGCACCGAAACAATTGGCTGAATGGATCCTGCGCGATCAACTGCCTGTGAGGTTTCAGATTCAACTGCATAAACACCTTTGGGGTGACCAACCAGGTACATAAAGGATAGAAACATGAATAAAAAATGTGTGGTTTTACTGTCAGGTGGACTTGATTCCTCAACCTGTTTGGCGGTGGCTAAAAATGCCGGTTATGACTGCTTTACCCTGTCAATAGATTACGGCCAAAGACACTTGGCAGAACTCAACGCCTCAACCACTATCGCCAACAGCATGAGTGACAATCCGCACAAAGTAGTACAAATCAACTTGGATTCAATTGGTGGCTCGGCACTGACCGACAGTGACATAGATGTGCCTGATTTTGATGCGGCTCAAACTGAAATTCCGGTGACCTACGTGCCAGCAAGAAACACCATTTTCTTATCAACAGCACTGGCCTATGCCGAAGTGGTGGGTGCCCAAGCCATCTATATTGGCGTCACAGCGGTGGACTATTCAGGCTACCCCGATTGTCGCGCCGAATACATCCAAGCCTTTGAGACCATGGCTAATTTAGCCACCAAAGCTGGAGTAGAAGGTAACTTGCTTAAAATCGTCACACCGTTGATTGATTTAGACAAAGCCAAAATCATTCAGCTGGGTGATTCATTGGGTTTTGATTACAGCCAAACGGTCAGCTGTTACAGCGCCAACGCCGCTGGTGAGGCCTGTGGTGTGTGTGATTCATGTCATTACCGCCGCCAAGGATTCAAGGAGGCCGGCATTGATGATCCCACCAGGTACGTTGTCAGCTCTGAGCAGTAAGTCATGCATGCCATCATCACCCAACTGAACACCTACCCGATCAAATCATGTGCGGCCATCTCCCACCAAAACATTGTAGTCAATGAAATGGGGCTGGCTGGAGATCGCCAATACATGGTCGTTGATGAAGACGGGGTGTTCTTGTCACAAAGAAAACACCCTGAAATGGCCCTGATTAAACCTGAACTGACAGCCACTAACTTGTCACTTTCAGCACCTGGCATGCCGAACATCACGGTATCAGCAGCTGATTCAAATGCAACTAAAACAGTCACGGTGTGGAAGGATTCATTACAAGCCCATCTGGTAGATAACGATTTGAGTCAATGGTTATCAACCTACCTCAAACAGACAGTTGCATTGGTCCATTACGGTACAGAGAGTCAACGCCCGATTGATTCTGCCTATGCCATTCAAGGTGAAACAGTGGCTTTTGCTGATGGCTACCCTATTTTAGTGACCCATGAAGCTTCATTGGCAGACTTGAACCAACTGCTGCCAAAAGCTGTTGGCATGGACCGTTTCAGAGCCAATGTGGTGGTAAAAACCGAGCAAGCCCCTTGGGCTGAAATGCAATGGCAAAGCATCAGCACCGAAAGTTTTCAAGCAGATTTAGTCAAACCATGTACACGCTGTGTCATGACCGGTGTTGACCAACAAAAAGGTCAACAAACCGGCAGTACTGTGCTGAAAACGTTAGCCAATGAACGACCACAAAATGGCCAAGCCATCTTTGGCATCAATGCCATACCCAACATTCATAACGGTCAGAACATGCAGTTATCTGTTGGACAGTCAGTACAGGTAATACAAAAAAACACCACTGAAAACCAGCTGTAAAGCAAACAGCACCACACCAAACAGCAACAAACGGTGTGCTTGGGCGAAAAATGCACGCAAACGAATGCCCAACCCTATGGCTACCATGGCAACGAGAAAAAAGAAATCGCCGACTTCAATCAGCCAGTTACGTTGTGACTCACCGATCCAATGCAACTGATCAATCACCATCAGCGCCACAAAGGCCCAAATGAACCAAGGTATCCAGCGCAGCCATGACCCTGTTGTGGCGTCAGTACCTTGGCTGTTCTCACGTCCCCAGTACTTGCCTTTTAACAGCAACAATAACAACAAAGGCAACAACAACAACAAGATGCGACACATCTTAATCAGTACAGCGGTCTGCCCCACCCCCTCATTAACCGCAAAACCCGCAGCCACCACATGGCCCATGGACTGTAGGGTGTTACCAATCATGATGCCTTTTTGTTTAACCAAATCAGCAAACACCCAAGGCAACAACCAGGCCAGAAAAAAAATCCCGACAAAGCCCAAGAAATTAACCAATACCAGCGCCTGAGAAGCAGCCAGGCTCGGAGCCTTAATGACTTTCTGTACAGCCATAATTGCCGCGGAGCCGCAGATGGCTTGACCGCTGGCCACCAAAGTGGTCTGCTGCACGGATAAACCGAAAGGTCGGGCCAACAGCCGCGCCATCATAAAAGTAAACAGCACAGACAAGCCAATGAACAACAACACCAGGTTATCTACAGCAGCCATCACTTGCCAATCAAGTTGCAAGGCCAGTAATGCCACTGCAATCGACAAGCCATGTGACTCACACCATTTGATACCCGCGTCATAAACAGCAGGTATGGGCAATAAATTAGCCACCATGAAACCCAAAATGATCGCAGCCAAGGTCGAATTGATACCGATCTGAGGCTGCAGTAGCAGACACAACAAAACCAGTCCAACCGTTAATGCCATGCCGCTTATGTGTTGAATGATCAAGCGCATGTGCCCATTGTAAATCAATCCGACTGTTGGGCTCAGTATAAGTCCAGGTAAATCATCATAAGAAAGACATACACCAGACTAAAAAACAACGCGATTGTTACTCATGGCGGCATTTTTTTGCTAAAATTTTAATTCCTTATAAAAATCATAACCCATGCAACTCATTAAACCCCTTATTGTGCTATGTACTTTTATTGCTATCACGGCAGTTAACCATGAAATATCAGTACCCCAGACCAGCACCATTGATCAAACAACTTTTTTGCAAAATAAACAAATCTATAGCAGCAAAAAATCGAAAAAACAATTTGATAAACCCGGTGAAGCAGCGGCATGGATTGCAGAAGGATTGACCACACCCAAGGGCTTTACACCCGCCCAATTGAACCTGCAATACCAAGCTGAAATCAAAGCAGCCAAAGCCAGTAAAAATAATCAGAACCTACCAGCCTTGGCCTTTGAAGAACTGGGACCAGGGGTGTTTGGCGGACGCATCAGGGGTTTTGTCATGCACCCAGAACGTGAAGGTCATTTGTTGGCTGGTGGCGTATCTGGTGGCGTGTGGAAATCCACCGATGATGGTCAGAGCTGGGAGGCTAAAACCGACTTTCTGGAAAACATTGCCATTGGTAGTATGCTGATAGACCCAGATAACCCGGAAAAAGTTTACTTAGGCACCGGAGAAGGCTTCTTTAATTTTGATGCCGCCCGTGGTTTTGGTATGTTCGTATCAGAAGATTTTGGTGAAACTTGGCAACGTTTTGGGGCCACTACTGGCTCCGATTTTCACTATGTCAACCGCATGGTCAAAATCCCCAACAGCAATGAACTCTTAGCAGCCACTTCCACTGGCATTTGGAAAACCGATAACAATGGGCAGCAATGGAATGAGGTCAGTGGAGTAAATGTAACTGGTAGAGGTTTTACTGACTTACAAATTAACCCTTCAAATCCAAATCATTTATTGGCTTATCACTTTGGAAATGAAAATACTGCCACTGTAAACTTTAATGTTAACGCACCTGCTAATCTAGCTGGAAATTATGACGCTATCCCTGCAAGCTTTGGACCCAGCATCAACACCAATGTGATTGCTGGAGAGCTTTTATTAGTTCAGGACATTGTAAGCCCGGGTCGTGACGGTTGTGATCGCATGATTAGCGATTTGACAGATAAGATTGCCTTGATTCAGAGAGGCAGTTGTAACTTCACCCAGAAAGTTCTCAACGCACAGGATGCCGGTGCGATAGCGGTAGTAGTCTATCAAAACTCCAATGAAGCACCATTTACTATGGGCGGCACTGCTGAAAACATCAACATTCCTGCCTTGATGATTGCAAAAAATGACGGTGATCGTTTCATAGAATCGGGAACTACAGTCAATGTATCTATCAATGCCAGTGATCAACTTTCACTTGAGCGTTACATCTTGCTAACAGAGGATGGTGGCGATGCTTGGTCTAAATTAGATAATAACGGACTGCCAGAACTTGATGTCTTGCGCATGGAAATTGGTTTTGGTAGTGATGGGAAAACCTATATCGCTGCATCAAAAGACGCAGAAGATTTAGAAAATGGTGGCACCAACGGCACGATCGGTTTGTACCGCTCCATTGGTTCGGATAATCAAAATTTTGAAAAAACCGCATCCAACACCAACTTCATCGAACGACAAGGCTGGTATGACATGGCCATAGCGGTCAATCCCAGTGACTCTGATCATGTCATCATGGGTGCCATTGATTTGTACAGCACCCAAAATGGCGGTGACTTCATTGACCGCAATACCTTTTGGTTTTCCCCCCCTGGTTTCACAGATCGTTACATTCATGCCGATCATCACGGCTACTTTTTCAGCCCTTTCAACACTGAGCACATATATGTGGTTAATGACGGTGGCGTGGCCAAATCCGAAGATGGCGGTGACAGTTGGATGGCATTAAATAATGGTCTGAATATATCTCAGAGTTACGGCATTGATGTCAGCCCTGATGGCAGTCAAGTGATTTCAGGCACCCAAGACAACGGTGCCAAACTCTATTTTGGAGATGAGCAAACCTGGTTACCATGGGCTGGGGGTGATGGTGGTTACAGTGGATGGGACCAACAGCAGCCTCAGTTCATTTACGGCTCATTTCCTAATGGTGAGATTTATGGTTCAAATGATGGAGGCTTATCAATTCAGCGTATGGAGTTGCCAGATACTGAGGGTGCTCGATTCATTCAACCATTTGTCTTAGATGAAAAAAATGGCAATAGATTGCTTGTAGGTACCGATAAAGTTTATTTCACCAACAATGCCCGATCGCTGGCCTCAGCCACTTGGACTGATTTAACTGGCTCCATCAACGGTACAGGTGTTTCGGCATTGGCATTCAACCCCCACCAAAGTAATGTTGCCTACGCGGGTATGGTTACGTCAGATGCATTAGGCACTAACCAAATCATTCGCATCAGTGGCTTGGGCTCAACCAATACGGTCACTGATATTGGTCCACCGAACAGTTTAGGTGTTGATGGTACCGTGGTGACAGATATCAAAGTTGATACTTTTGATACGTCAGGAAATACGGTTTATGCCACGTTTGGCGGCTATTTCAGTAACAGAATCTTGAGAACCACCGACGGCGGCAACAGCTGGACCAGCATTTCAAATGATTTACCCAACATGCCGTTGTGGCAAGTGATCAATGACCCTACCGATGCCAATGTACTGTATGTGGGCAGTGAGTTAGGCTTATGGGTGGGCACCCAGTCGAGCAATACCTACAACTGGGAACAATTCGATTACGGCAGTGCATTCACTCGCGTGATTGATTTGGTCTGGCGCAACGATGCCCTTTATATTGGTACCCATGGCCGCGGCACTTTCAAAGCCACCAAGGCTGCCATTGAGGTTGAACTGGTTAAATTCATTGCTGATAATTCCAGCTGTGACACCGATAACTTTTTGGATCGCGGCGAAGCCGGCGAGCTGATTGTTGCTCTGACCAATCAATCAGCCAGAAACTTCGACAGTGTGAACGTGTCATTTGATCTGCCCGGTGTTATCGGTTTCACCAACGCCAACCAAACCATCGCCTTAGATGGATTTGCGGCACAACAGATTTCTATCCCTGTCGAATTGGACGCTGGGGCAGCCTGTTTGGCTGATTTGAATGTGCCAGTCAGTGTCGATACTGGTGATCTCACTTATGAAACCAGCATCAGCCTAACCACTGCAGCCAATCAAGCCTTTACCACCTCAACCACATTCAGCGACGATGCTGAAACCAATGACAGCCAATTAAAATCTGTGCTGGCCTTTGGTAATGACGGTTGGATCAGGGTTTCTGACAACGTGAATTCGGGCGACAGCAGCTGGTTCACCACCAATGAAAATGCCTATTCAGATAAATCACTTATTACGCCTTGGTTGACTTTTGATGCCGGCGGCAACGTCATTCGTTTCGCCATGTCCTATGACACCGAAGGCGATACCTCACAATATTGGGATGGTTTGGTCTTGGAAATGCGCCTCAAAGGTTCTGATTTGTGGTTTGATATCGGCCACCTCAGCTCGGTGCCATATGACGGTCAATTGAACACCAACAACACCGCCCAAGCACAATTCGCCTGGTCAGGAACGCAACTGGAATGGCGTGATGCTTCAATCAACCTCGGATCTGAGTATGCTGGAAAAACCGCACAAATCAGGTGGCGCATGGTGTCTGATACCAACACCGCTCAAGAAGGTTTTTGGTTAGATGACATCACCATCAGTCGCGTGATTGCCCCTGCATCATTGACCTGTGATGAATGCATCAGCGATGCCAACAGCCTGGTTCCTAACAGAGGCCCATGGTATGATCCGGCACGTGATGGCCACGGCTTTATCATTGAATCATTTGGTAGGGACATGCTGTTTTATACCATGTTTTATACTTTTGATGATCAAGGCAATCCAGAATGGTTCAATTCATTGACCACACTGGAAAATGGGGTTTTGAATCCTGAATTTGCTGCGGGCACCATCAACGGATTCACTTATAACACCGATGTGAATCCTGCTGAGGTTGATCCACTGATACTGGATACCCAATTAGATGGCCGATTAACCATAAATTTCAATAACGCTGAAATCAGAAACGATCCCGCTTGCCTAGATGGTACGCCTCGCAACTTAGATTTCGCCGCATTGGCCACTTGGAAGTTGGATGACGTAACCCGTTCGTGGTGTATTGAACCCTTAGTGGCTAACAAGAATCGTCCAGATCATGATTTTGGTACCGGCTGGTGGGCTGGTCCGAATGATAATGGCTGGGGTTATTCTCTGGCTCAAGTCAATGACTTGATGATTGCTTATATCTTTTATTACGATGCCGAAGGCAAACCACGTTGGTCTACTGGCTTCAAAGAAGGATTCAAAGCTGGTCAAGACATCACTGTCCCAATGGCAGATGTATTTGGTTATGGCCGCACGCAGTCTCTGGTCGAGAGAAGCTTTGTACCCAATGGCAGCATCACCTTGAATCTGTCCAACACTTTCAGGGACTTAGATACTGATGGCACCACCAGCATTGATATCACTTACCAAGGTGCTGAAGGCGGCAGGTGGCTCAGGAATAACAGCAAAATCATGAATCTGTTACAAGAACATTAACCCAAGTATCAGGTGTAAAAAAACCCAGTCTTTTGACTGGGTTTTTTTATAATTAAAATACTACAGCTTCAGTAAGCGTAAATGTCAAACAGCTCATCCAAGTTTTTGTTCCACACGCCATGGTATTTACCCAGTTTTCTTTCCGCCGGTGTGGCGTAAGTATCAGCGATTACCTGTAGTGGTTCGAGGAATATACTCTCGTCTTTACCACAGGGCGATTTAATCGCTCTTTTAACCAAGCCCTTGCGTGCCATATCCAGCATCTGTAAGGCCAAATCCCTGACGTTACCACCTCTGAAAGCCGTGCTCAAGCCCAGTTTAGGCACCTCATTGCGCAGATGCTCATGTTCTGCCAAAGACCAATCACTGACCATTTCACTGGCTGCATCCAACTGCTCTTGATCATACAACAAGCCAATCCACAAAGCCGGTAAAGCACAAATGCGGCGCCAAGGTCCGCCATCAGCACCGCGCATTTCCAGAAATTTCTTTAATCTGACCTCCGGAAATGCAGTGGTCAAATGATCCTCCCAATCTTTCATCGTGGGCAATTCACCCGGCAGAACCGATAACTTACCTGCCATAAAATCTCTGAATGATAAGCCAGCTGCATCGATGTACTTTCCATCTCTGTAGACAAAATACATCGGCACATCAAGCATGTAATCTACGTATCGCTCAAAGCCCATTCCATCCTCAAAGACGAATGGTATGATGCCACAACGATCGGCATCGGTATCAGTCCATATGTGCGAACGGTAACTGACAAAGCCATTGCTGCGCCCTTCGGTAAAAGGAGAGTTAGCAAACAACGCTGTGGCTATCGGCTGCAATGCCAATGAAACCCTGAATTTCTTGACCATATCTGCTTCAGATGAAAAGTCTAAATTGGCTTGAATGGTACAAGTTCTTTTCATCATATCCAAACCTAAGCTGCCGACCTTAGGCATGTAATTACTCATGATGCCATAACGCCCCTTTGGCATGTACTCGATGTCTGAACGGGCCGCAGTGGGGTGAAAACCCATACCCAGAAAAGCACTGCCTAGGGGTTCGGCAACTGCTTTGACCTCTTTTAAATGTAACCCAGTTTCGCTACAAGTTAAATGCACATCAGCCAGCGGTGCACCCGATAATTCCAACTGTCCACCCGGTTCTAAAGTGATTGAGCAACCATCTCTTTTCAGAGCAATCACATCGTCACCCTCATATTCGGGCTGCCAATTAAACTGCTCAGCCAATCCATTCAAGATGTCTCTGATACCGCCAGGTTCAGCATAATGTAACGGCTGATTGTTGTCTCGATGAAAACCAAACTTTTCGTGTTCTGTGCCTACTTTCCATTCAGACTTCGGTTTGCAACCTGAAGCCAAATAGTCAACCAATTGGTTTTTTGCCTTGATGTGTTGTTTTTTCATGTTTCGCGGTCAATAACGACCGATTGATAAACGAATATTCATCTTACCAAAATAGCCCTCACAAAGGCGCACATTTTTTTATTCGTACTTTAACAGTACAAGCAATGGTGTCATCCAAAGCAGATTTATGCTTAAATCTCATGCCATGAAACCAGTTTTTTTACTTACTGCGTTGGCCTGGCAATTGCTGGCTTCGGCCGCTAACACCGATGTCATCAATCGTGGCAATGGCGCTGAACCCGATTCACTGAACCCACATTTGGCACAAGGACTCAACAGCATGAATATTCTGTTGGATATGTATGAGGGGTTGATGACTTTTGATGTCAATGGCGAACCCACTTATGGTGTTGCCATCAGCCACACGGTAAACGATGACCACAGCCAATGGCAGTTCAACTTAAATCCTGCAGCCAAATGGAGCGATGGCCGGGTTGTGACGGCCAGTGATTTTATCAACAGCTGGCAGCTGGCCTATGCACCGGCCACGGCGGCACCCTACCGGCAAGTCATGAATAACTTAGTTAAAAACAACCAATTACAGGTCAGCAGTAAAAACCCACACCACTTACAACTTGACTTGAACCAAGCTGATAGCGGTCTGTTGAGTAAGTTACTATTACCGATCTTTCTACCCACACGCCCCAATAATGAGGGTCAAATCATCAGCAATGGCGCTTATCAGCTGATTCAATGGCGCACCCAAGAACGCATCACCTTAGAAAAAAACCCTCATTTTCATGCCGCAGATGATGTCTTTACAACGACTGTAAACTATTGGGTAACAGAGAATCAAAACAGTGAATTACTGCGTTTTCGCGCAGGCGAGTTGGACATCACCGAAACCATCCCTGATAACAAAATCACATGGTTACGTGAGCACCTGCCTGATGCCTTGAGAATAGCGCCATACTACGGCACCTTCTTTTTGGGTCTGAATCTGAATGATGAGCACTTGAGTGACCCACATTTGCGGGTGGCTTTGAGTGCCTCGATTGACCGCCAAATCTTGGTAGATAAAGTACTCAAGACCGGCCAAATGGTAGCCCATAGAATCATCCCCACTGATCAAAGCCTTAAGGGTGATGTGGCCTATGATTTAAGTCGCGCCAAAGCCGCTCTGGCACAAAGTCACTTCAAGCCAAAAACAGATCGGCTAGAAATTCTCTACAACAGCAGCAATAACCAGAAGAAAGTGGCGTTGGCTGTGGCCGCCATGTGGCGCCAAAACTTAGGTATTCGCAGCCAGCTTAAAAACCAAGAATGGAAAGTTTTCGTCAACACCAGAAAAACCGAAAACAAACAAGTATTTCGATCAGGTTGGATTGCTGATTATTATGACCCTTTGAACTTTCTTGAGTTATTCCACAGCCAATCTAACTTCAATTTCTATGCTTTTAACAACAAACAATACGATGCCATCATCGAAGCACTGCGTCGCAACAACACCAATAAAACCGAACTAATCAACCGAGCCGAAGAAATAATCCAGCAAGAAATTCCGGTCATACCTTTGTACCACTATGTTTCCAGACATTTGGTAAACCCCCAAATGTCTGGATTTGTCGACAACAGGATGGATCGCCACCTCAGCCGCTATTTAAGTAAGAGGCAATAGTTACAACAAATCCTCTACAGCGGTGTTGATGGCATCGCTGACTTGCGTCATTCGTTCAGCCGCTTTGGCCATTTTCTTTTCTGCCACTTTGGGTTTTTTTAGCTTGTAATGGGTACCGACATCTTTCATCAGACCCAGGCGCCACAATTCGGTATAAATCGCTTTGGGAGTCAGTGAACCGTTGGCATGTTTTTGACACAGGGCCTCAAAAGAATCCTTGTGGTCAATTTTCAATATCTTCTTGGTGTTGTTCTTATCGCAATAAGCCAACACGTCTTGGTATACTTTTTCTACCTTGGATGGCTTTACTTTGACTTGATCACTGTTCAGGTAAGGGGCGATGAAGCGGCGATCGATGCCGGTTCGCGCTGAGATTTCCACCACTGTTGATTTTTTCTTTGCATCTTTGGCCAACTTGACCATATGCATTTTGTAAAACTCAACAAATTCTTTGTAGGAAATGTCATTCTTTAGGGTTGCCACAGCCATCACTCTAGCAACTTCCGAGACTGCATCACGCAGCAGCACGGAACTGTCTTGGTTATTTTTCATTTGCACACACGTTTTTATTTACACACCAACTATTATAGACACAAATGGCCTTTTGAATTATCACGAATTGTAAAATTCAGTGCAAAAATCCACAAAATATATATAAATGTGACTTTAACCGACCTGATAGGCATCAAATCGACATGTTTTTCCGGGTATTTGAAAGGTGGGTTTAAACTTTGTCACTGTTGGGGCCTTTTGTGGCCTTTTAATCACAACCCTTTTGGTGCGTGCCTTAAGGGCGTGTTCAACCATCTCAACGGCTTCATCAGCGTGGCTGTGATTTAAATCTTGGAACAACTGCATGCCTTTTTTATTTTTGGCAGATTTCCTCTTGGGCGGAAACATGGGATCAAGGTAAATCACATCATACACCTCTTGGTCCATCAATGATTTTGAATCTTGGTATAACAACTGAAATAACTGACGTTGGTGTTCGTTTTCATACCGAACCAATGCATCTTTCAACAAAGCATGAATCAGCGGGTGACGTTCCACCGCCGTCACTACGAAACCAGCTTGATGCAACAAATAGCTATCAATACCCAAACCACAAGTGGCATCCAGAAGCTTGATGTTTTTTTGCCCTCTGATTTGGCAGGCTTTGACCACGTGTTCGCCACCCAAGTGGCCTTGTGCTCGATACAGCAAATCGGCTTGGTTGAAACTGACAGACAAAGTGGATTGTGTTTTCTGTGGATCACATAACGACAAAACCCCATCAATCAATGACAGGGTTAAGTGTGCTGGAAGTGCCGCAACCACTGCGTCAGCGCTGAGGTCTAATTGCGCCAAACGCTGTTGGGTGGATGCTGGCAAAGGCTCAGCGTTTATCAATGCCGACGTAATCGCGGGTTTTGGCGCCGCCGTAAACTTGTCTGGGTCGACCAATTCTAGTGTCAGGGGTTTCGTATTGTTCTAACCACTGTGAGGTCCATCCAACAGTCCTGGCAATGGCGAACATCACGGTAAACATTTGTACCGGTATGCCAAGCGCTTTATAGATGATGCCCGAGTAAAAATCGACGTTAGGATAAAGCTTTCTGGATACAAAGTATTCATCTTTCAATGCTATTTCCTCTAGTTTCATCGCCAATTCTAATTGTGGGTCATGCACGCCTAGCTCGTCTAACACTTCATGACAGGCTTTGCGAATGATGGTGGCTCGTGGGTCAAAGTTCTTATAAACACGGTGACCAAAACCCATCAATCTGAATTTATCGTCTTTGTCTTTGGCTTTTGCGACATACTTATCAATCTGCGACACATCACCAATTTCATCCAACATGTTCAATACCGCTTCATTGGCACCACCGTGAGCTGGGCCCCATAAAGAGGCGATACCCGCTGAAATACATGCAAATGGATTGGCGCCGGTTGAACCTACCAGTCGCACTGTAGAAGTACTGGCATTTTGTTCATGGTCGGCATGCAGTATGAACAACAAGTCCAAAGCTTTCGCAGCCACTGGATTGATTTCATAAGGTTCAGCTGGAACCCCGTACATCATATGTAACAACCGCTCGGTGAAGTTGAGTTGGTTTTGTGGGTACATGAATGGTTGACCGACATAGTTTTTGTAAACAGCAGCTGCTACTGTTGGCATTTTCGCAATCAGCCTGATTGCAGCTATGTGTCGATCTTTAGGATCGTTGACATTCATGCTGTCATGATAAAAAGCCGAGAAAGAACCAATCACACTCATCATCATCGCCATCGGATGCGCATCGTACTGAAAGCCATTCATGAACGAACGAATTTTCTCATGTACCATGGTATGCCTGGTAATCAAATTATCAAATGATTCATACTGCTCTTTGTTCGGCAACTCGCCATTCATCAGCAAATAAGTTACTTCCATGAAGTTGCTGCTTTCAGCCAATTGTTCAATCGGATAACCGCGGTACAATAAAACGCCCTTGCCACCATCAATAAAAGTGATGTCACTTTTACAAGCGGCAGTGGCTGCAAAACCAGAGTCGTAAGTAAAGTATCCGGTTTGTTTCTGTAAAGTTTTGATATCAAAAGTGGGCGGGCCCATTTCAGCTCGGATGACTGGCAATTCGGCAACTTTGCCTTCAGGGGTTGTGACTTTTACGACATCTTTATTGATTGAGGCTTCACTCATTGATAACTCTCCAAATTAGGGTATTTTTAATTATAAACACGGGCATGTGAACGCGGGTGCTGATAACATTTCAAACAATCGTTCATTTTAACATCTTAGCTGTGAACATGAAAAGCAGTTTAGCTATATACCATGGTCGCATTGATGGCCATTTTTCGCAGCCACAAAAAAACCCGAACACGTCGGGTTTTTTTTGTTTGAATACTGGGATTTATTTTCTTTGGTATCTGCGCTTGAAGCGGTCAACACGTCCACCCGAATCGGCCACTTTTTGTTGGCCAGTGTAGTAAGGGTGCGACTTTGAAGAAATTTCAATTTTCACCAATGGGTACTCATTGCCATCTTCCCATTTAATGGTTTCTTTAGAATGGATGCATGAACGAGTCAAAAACGCAAAATCTGCACCGGCATCTTGAAATACCACTTCTCTGTATTCTGGGTGAATATCTTTTCTCATAATTGTTTCCAATGTACTGTATCGAACGTGACGGCGTATTGTAATGTCATGTTAAGGGAAAGTAAAGCCCGCTTTGAGGTTTTTTAATCAGCAGTCATTACATGTCGATGTCGCTGAGATCGACATCAAAACGATTCATCAAACCAGCAAGATCTTTCATCATAATTTGACCTCCTATTTTAATCACAACCAGTTCAGAGTCGTCATCCAAGGCAATCACCGATAAGCCTTGCATTTTATCAGTCCCCATTTCAGCCATGATATAAACCGTAGAGTCATCTTCACGAATCGCAGCGAGTTGTTGCATGCCCAGGGACTTCATTTCATCTGCTGTGGCGTTGATGAACGATTTGATTTGCACCAAATCACCATCAAATGCCTCATCATCCAAGTCATAAACCCGCACCGCAATTTCAGTCAGGTTTTTCATCACATTGGAAACTTGCTCTTCTTCGCTGGTCATGCCACTGAGCAAGCCCAACATGGCAGCGCCTAAGTTCACTTCAACCGATGGTTCAATGTTCACCATGGATTGTAGCTTTTGCAATATGTCTTCTGCTTTGCTTTGCGATGAAAGCAGTAACAGACCCAACAGTAATAATATATTCTTCATTTTAAACTCCACTATATCTGTGTCATGGCCATCTGTGACATTGACTTGGAAACTGGTACGATAATGGCTGGTTTGATGCCATGGGTGTTCACATCTTCCAACGTTTTGGTACTGACTTTTTGCATGTAGTGCATGGCTATTTGCATGTCACGTTCAGCATCAGCCAATTGCTGTTGCTGAAATTGCTGGTTCTGATGCCACACCAAGCCCAATGAAAACACCGCCACAAAAGAAAAAGCCAGCACTGGTTGAAACCAACTACTTTGCCACCAGTTTTTTCGCGGCGTGATGCCCAAACGGACAAAAAGCTTACGTTGCATACTCGGCGGACATTTGACCTTTCGAGCTTGCTCAAAATAGTCTGTCAATTCTGCCGATACTTGTTGTTCTATGTTTTGCTTACGCATATGTTTTTTCCAAACTTTCTTTAAGTTGTTTTCTGGCCCTGTGTAAATACACTTTGGTTTGCGATAAACTCAAATCCAAGGCGTCGGCCAACACCTGATAACTTAAGCCATTCACCTCACGCATCACCAACAGTGATTGATAAGGTTCATCTAACTGGTTGATGGCTTTACCAATCTCACCAGAGAGTTCATCATTCAGCACCACATCCACCGATGAGGGAGACACATCACTGCCTGCGGCAGCTGCCAGCTGGTATTCATTGGCGTGCTTGCGTCGACGTATGATATCCAAACATTGGTTTCTGGTTACTTTGTAGAGCCAAGCTTTTTCAAACTTGCCACCTTTTTCTCGCCTTTGCCACAGTTTGATAAAAGTATCTTGCACCACATCTTCAGCCTCGAGTTGATTGCCCAGCATCTGATGTGCCAAGGCATACAGCCCATGCTGGTGCTTATTAACTTGTAAGCGGTACCAAATACTCATGCCCAATAACTCTATTATTATCTAACCCTGCGACCAAGATGCCTTGTTTTCAATATTTAATACGGTTAATTACCCATTTTGTTACAAATACCTAAAAAATAAACACAAAATTATATTAAGCTTCGGCATTATCCCGAATTATAGTGAGTTTTATGCTTAAAATACTGACAACAGGCCTTTTTATTTTATTGCTCAGCGCATGTGGTGCGCCAGTAAAACCGCCGGTTGACCGTCAACAAACGTTGATCGCAGCGTTGGTCGCCCAAGAAACCAGTCAAATCATAGCCAGCAAAGCACAATTACCGATGTCGGTTAAAAACAGTAACATCATTAACCTCTATATGTTGGCAATAAAAAACCAACCTTATCAATTGATCAGCAACAGCCAAAAACTGATCAAAAACTTTCACCATTACAACCCAGCCCAACAAAACATCCTCAAGCCCATATTGCTGTGGGCTTATGTCCACCCCATCTACCGCCAAGAAACAGCCAAACAAGTGCGCTTATTACAGCGAGAGGAGTTGTTGGTGGCCCCATCAGAAATAGACTTTTTGGCTTGTGAACAAAATGACATGGGGTGTGCCAGTACTTTGCGCCAACAGCTCTCAGCTATCATTGCACCCAATGAGTTCACTGCCACATTGATGGACATGGCACACAATGACCCCTGCATCAACTTGACAGATGAGAACATGGGCGGTGGTTTGGGCAACCAATGTTTGGCCAGTCGCAAAGGTGATTTAAAAGTCAACTTACTCAGTCACCCCAAATTTCTCTATGCCCAATGGGCCCAAATGCTCAACAGCAAAGCAGCACAACCATAAGCTCATTCCAGCATGGCTTTGATTGCCGCGAAGTTGCTTTTGTTGCTGGCTTGTTGTTCTGCTGCGGTTTTTTTCACTTTGGGGTGACCATTACTTAATTCATGCGGTATTTCATCCAAGAACCGACTCGCGCCAGAGTAACTTGCGGTGTTGTCATCGGCGAAACGTTTTTTGCGTTTTTTGACAAAAGAAATCTTTAACTGCTGCATGGCTCTGGTCATGCCAACGTACATCAAGCGGCGCTCTTCTTCCACCGCATCGTCCTCAGTTTCTGACTCCTCCAGAGAGTTGGCATGAGGCAATATACCCTCCTCAACTCCAACCAAGTAAACATGTTCAAATTCCAAGCCTTTGGCAGCATGTAAAGTCATCATGCGCACCGCATCCTCTTGGTTATCGTCTTCTTGCGAGGTTTGCAGTGATAAATAGTTAAGCAATTCATCAATGGCTAAATGTTGGTCACGCCCCAAAGCATCAATCCATTTAATGAAATCTTGAACCAGTTTGGTTTTGTTCATCTTGGCTAACTTATTATTAGCAGATTGACTGACATAACTGATGTAGTCGATTTGCTGCAGCAATGATGAGATCACTTTTTCTGCTGAATGCTGCATTTTTTGGTGTTGATGAATCAGACTGGTAAATGCTTTGACTCTATCCTGTGCAGCGGCGGGCAGTCCTTGTAGCACTTGAGCATTTTTACTGGCTGCCAGAAATGATTGACCGATGCCCTTGGCTGCCGCTGAAATGTGTTGCACAGTTTGCATGCCAATACCGCGTTTTGGCGTGTTTATTACCCGCAAAAAAGCTGCATTGTCACGTGGATTCGCCAACAAACGAATGTATGCCATCACGTCTTTGATTTCACTGTAATCAAAAAATGAACGACCGCCAGACATGTGATAGGGCACATCATTCATGCGTAAGGCTTGTTCCAACAATTTGGCCTGGTGGTTTGAGCGGTATAAAATAGCGAAATCATTGAAGTTTTTTTGATTGGCTCGTTGATTGAACCTGATATCAGCAATGACTTGTTCGGCTTCTGTTTCGGCATTGGGGTAGGCCAAAATTTGAATGGGGTCACCTTCGCCCAAGTCACTCCAAATTTTCTTTTCAATGGGGTGTGGGTTATTTTTGATCACTGCATTGGCGGCGGAGAGAATGGTGCTGGTTGAGCGGTAATTTTGCTCAAGTTTAACCACTTTCAAGCCGGTAAAATCTTGTTGCAGTAATTGCAAATTTTCTGCTTGCGCGCCACGCCAACCATAAATTGATTGGTCATCATCGCCCACACAAGTCAAATGCTGCCCACTACCCATGAGCATTTTTAGCAGTTGGTATTGGCTGGCATTGGTGTCTTGGTACTCATCAACCAGCATGTATTTGATTTTACTTTGCCAGCGACTTAAAACAGCTGAAGACTGACTCAAAAGCCACAATGGCTGAAGAATCAAGTCATCAAAATCCATCGCATTGATACTCACCATGTAATCGAGGTAATGCTGATAAATTTCAACTGCGACCGGCACTTTTGAGACCACCTCATTGGGTTTCAATGCGGCATTTTTCCAACCTGATATCTGCCACTGCAATTGATTGGCCACGTCTTTTTTAATGCCTTTGGGTAATAATCCCTGCAGTACTTTCTGACATTCTGAAGTGTCCAAAATACTGAAACCTCGGTGGTAGGGCGTGTGCTCAGCTTCTTGCTGCAAAATGCGCAAGCCCAGCGCATGGAAGGTAGAAATGTTCAGTGCATCGCCACCACTGACCAGTTTGACCGCCCTGGCATGCATCTCCTTGGCTGCTTTGTTGGTGAATGTGATGGCGAAAATTTGTTCAGGTAAACAATAGTCAACCCGCACCAAATGGGCCATTTTTTCTGTGATCACGCGGGTTTTACCACAACCAGCACCTGCCAACACCAACAACGGATAATTGACTGATTCTACTGCCGCTTTTTGAGGGGGATTAAGCAAAGATAAAAACTCATCTGATTAGAACAATTGACTCATCATAGGCAAAAAAAAATTCATTTCAAGTTTAATGCTTATTAAACTCAATGGTTGATGATGAAGTCACCCGGCTTGCCGAACAAATAGCCTTGGAACAAATCACAGCCAATTTGTTTTAACACGGTAAATTGTTCCTCTGTCTCAACTCCCTCAGCCACGGTTTGTAGGTTAAGGTGTTTAGCCATAGAAATGATGGTTTCAATAATCACTCGTGAGGACTCATCGTTGTTCAAATCTGTGACAAAACTTTTGTCAATTTTTAAGTAATCAATCGGTAGCTGACGCAGATACTCGAGTGATGAATAACCGGTGCCAAAATCATCAATCGCAATCAATACGCCCATTTCCTTGAGGCGTTGAAATTTGTACTGAATTTCATTCAAATTACCCACCACGACACCTTCGGTCAATTCAATGGTTAAACGCCCCTCGCCCACATTAAATCTTTTAAGAATTTGTTCAATGTATTTGATGAATCCTTGTTGGTGGAATTGTTTAGAACTGACGTTCACCGAAACATTGTGGTGACAATCCATGATTTTAAGGCAGGCATTGGAAATCACCCAACGCCCGACAGGTTGAATCAAATCAGTGTCCTCAGCCACTGGAATGAAGTCATCTGGAAACATGGTTTGTTGTTCATTAAAAATACGAATCAGTGATTCAAAACAGATGATTTCCCTTTCGACATTAACAATTGGCTGGTATTTTAAAATAAAGCTGTCGTTACTGACTGCATTGCGCAACACCTGTTCCACATAAAGCATTTTGTCGTTCTCTTTCTTCATGCTGGTATGGTACATGGTCACTTGATTGCGGCCCTGTTCTTTGGAACGGTACATGGCCACATCGGCTTGTCTGATGACATCATTAACTGTGGCTTGCTCAAAGGGATAGACACTGATTCCCATACTGACAGTACAAACATGCTGTTGGTTATTGATGTTATAAGGTTCGGCCAAGCGGGTGATGATTTTTTCAGCCAACATGATGATTTGGACGGCTGCATCATTCTGGTTCTGGTAATCACAATCAGTCGCCAGCACAAATTCATCCCCACCAAACCTGGCCATCACTTTAAAATCGTCTTGAAAACTTTTTAGTCTGGCAGCAATTTTAAGCAACAACTGATCACCAAAGTGATGCCCCAAAGCATCATTCAACACTTTAAAACGATCCATGTCTAGAAACAGCATCGCACCATAATGACCCTCGTCAAGTCCTTTAATGATCAGTTGGTTCAAGACATTTTGAAACTGCTGTCGATTGGGTAGTTGAGTTAAATAATCATGGAATGCCAAATGATGAATTTTTTCTGCGTCATTCTTTTCTGCAGTGATGTCAATCAGCATGCCCATGATGACTTGATTCACATCCTCATCATCCGGTTTATTCAACACATCTCGAAACCACCTGTACTGACCATCGGCATGCAAAATTCGGTATTCAATTTCACCGTGCGTGCGCTTCTTTCCCAAAGAATGCATGGTATCTTTAACCATGGTCAAATCATCATGGTGAATTTTATTTGAAAAGAAATGAGGCTCATTAAGCCATTGATCTATGGAATAGCCCAAAATGGCTTCAGCCTCCTGACTGACAAATGTGACCTTATCCAGCCCCATGTCCACTTTCCAAAAAATAACCGGCTGGTTTTCAATGATTCTTTGGTAATCTGAGTTGCGTTCCTGTAACTGTCTGTTGATCATGTTTAACTGCAAGGTTCGCTCTTTCACTTCACGGGCCACAATCACATGCCGCCCAGTCAATGCCAGCATGCCCACGCCGATGAAACCAGTGAAAGCCAAAGCAATCAACAACGTCAACCACAGGCCCCAGGTAGAATCACGATTAAAATATGCCGGTGTGGGGACGATTGATAACTCAAAACGTTCCCCGTTGACTGAAAACAAAGCCGATTGAGAATAATCATCGTAACGCCTGGTCACCACATCCTTACTTTGGTACTCAATTTCATAACCATCTGCAACCGCTTTGGCAATGCTGATTTTGAAATCATCTAAATTCATTGCTTCGGCTTCCGTTTCAATGAAATCTACCATTGCTTGATAATTCGTGGCCTGTGACTGGCTCTGATGAATGATGTAGTTCAGGTGTGTTTTAACCAACTCATTGATGCGCCGTTCCTCATAGCCCTTGAATGAGTTAAACAACAAAAACACCATGATAAAGCCAGCCAGAATAGGCAAAGCAACATTAAAAATACGTGGTTGCCACATGCGCCTCGGTCGCGCGAAAAATGACATCAGGATTGGGGTAAAAATCAACACACTCATGATGTCGCCCAAATACCACAAGACGCCTTTGCTAAAGAAATCATCGGCACCATAAAACCCTGCCCCACTGAGCAGAATAACAAAAATAACGGTGGAAATGAAGCACGGTATCAAGGCCCCAAAGGTGAAAAACTTAAGGATGTCTTTGACCTGAACCAGGTGGGGTGCGTGCCCCATCACATGACGTGCCAACATGCCCGCAAAAATAGGCCGGAAGAAGTTATTCAGCAACAGCAGCACATCATACAAGGAAGACTTATCCCAACCAAAATCGATGTGAATGTTATACAGAATGATGCTGTTGAGTATTTCACCCAGCATGATGCCAGGAATGGCTTTTTTACCCCATATCAGTATCACCCCAACACCGAGTCCAGCTGCGGGCCAAATCGAAATAGAAAGCGTGGGTCTGATCATGTATTGACTGGCCACATAACAAAACGCCGCAAACACACAACCTATGATGATATTAATGCCAATCCATTTGGGCCAGTTTTTCATCCCCTTTTCCTTATTATATACCCTTTCATATCATTGATATTAACCAAATAACCCAGTCAATACAAGCAACAACATGGCTTAGGGTTCAATCAAATTGCTCCCCAGACTCAATGATCAGAAGTAAACGCCAATGGCGGAACCTCTCAGGTTTGACAATTACCACAATAACAACTGGCACGCTGCCCGATGACCAAGTTTTTAATGGCTCGGCCACATTGCACACATGGCGCTCCCGCCCTGCCATAAACATTCAACTCTTGTTTAAAATAACCTGGCTTGCCGTCGGTGTTCTTGAAGTCATTGAGTGTGGTGCCGCCAGCGGTGATGGCTTGAGACAGCACTTTCTTGATATTTTTGGCCAGTTTTTCATAACGTTTCAAGGAGATGTTTCTAGCTGATCGTTTGGGATGAATGCCTGATAAAAATAATGATTCAGCTGCATAGATATTACCCACACCAACCACCACATGATTATTCATGATGAAGTTTTTCACCGGGCCTTTTTTATCTTTGGACAAGGTTTTCAACCAGAGGCCATCAAATTCATCGGTGAGCGGTTCTGGACCGAGCTTTTCCAGTAACACGTGTTTATTCGGTTCTTTGCCCACCAACAACACACAACCAAAACGCCGTGGGTCATTCAACCGCATCACTCGTTGATTGGATAAATACATTTCAAAGTGATCATGTTTGAGTAACTCGGCCTGCTGGGAAACCACCCTAATCACACCTGACATGCCCAAATGAATCATTAAATGTTGTCCATCTGAGAGTTCAAACAAGAGGTACTTAGCACGCCTGTATACCCTTCTGATGGTCAGACCTTGCAAGTTATTAACCGCTTCAGGAATGGGCCATCGCAGGGATGCATTGTGTACTTTTATGGCGCTGATGCGCTCACCTAAAGTCCACGGCGTCACACCTTTGAGTGTGGTCTCAACCTCGGGTAATTCAGGCAAACAAATATCCTGCTGAAAATGATTTGGAAGTCATAATAGACATCAAATCCTTTGGCCCAGGAAATTACTGATGAGGTTATTGGCCACAGTGAACCTGGGCGATAAGATGATGGAGCCATCTTTCGACCATTTCAAAAGTTCTTCTTTACTGAACCAGCGTACATCTTCCATCTCATCATCCAAGCGAATATCATCTGAAACAGCCTCTGCATTGAATGCCAGCATCAATGATGATGGAAATGGCCATGGTTGAGAGCCAAAATAAGTTACGTCTTTGATGCGTACGTTGGACTCTTCATAGATTTCACGGTGCACCGAATCTTCAATCGACTCACCCGCTTCAACAAATCCTGCCAAGGTCGAATAGACATTGGGCGGCCAAGAATGCTTTCTGCCCAATAAGCATTGATCACCTTTGGTCACCAACACAATGACCGCTGGTTCAATCCTTGGAAATTGTTCATGGCCATTTTCACAAACCATCTTATGCCCTGAACTTTCCAAGTGATTTTCAGTGCCACAGACCGAGCAGTATTTTTTGCGGCGCTGCCACAAATCAAGACCGCGCGAATACAAAGCAATGTGGGCCAAATCATCGGCCAAAACCATGGCGTACTGACGAATGGATTCGAAATGACAATCCAATTGAGATTCCAGTGCCAAGGCCTCTTTTTCAGTCAGACTGCAGCTGAACCACAACTCATCTTCTAAGATACCTAAAAAACTTTGGTGCTTCTCGGCACCCAATGGCTGTTTTGAAATGTAAAACTGATCGTCAGAGTCAGGATAGATGTGGTTGCCCTTGTAGACAGGTACGTAATGACAAGTTTTGAACTTCCGCAGTTGATTGATGCGTTGCTTTTGTTCGCGCATATTGGCACAACGATCCAACTCGGTTCGAATGAAATGTATTTGATCAGAACTCATATGGCAAAGGAACTGCCACAACCGCAAGTGGACTTGGCGTTGGGGTTACTGACCACAAATCGAGAACCCTGTAAATCCTCAAGAAAATCAACGGTTGACCCCATCAAATAAGGAAAACTCATCGGATCGACCATCATTTGTACGCCATGTTCTTCCATGATCATGTCACCGTCGGTTTGTTCTTCCTCAAAGGCAAAACCGTATTGAAACCCCGAACAACCACCGCCAATGATGTACACCCTGAATTTTAAATCAGGATTCATTTCTTCCAGAACCAGCTGATTGATTTTATTGGCTGCAGCGCCTGATAAATGTATTTGATTACTACTCATTCTTCTCTGCTTTTTTATTGACCAAAGGGGTTATTTCGCCGCCTTGGTAAATTAATTGTCCATTGACTTGGGAACCTGTTTCCATCTCAATGTTGACGTAATAAATGTTGCCATTGATGCGTGCCTTTGATGACACTTCCATCTTGCTGGTAACAGTGATGTCACCTTCAACGGTGCCATTGATGTCCAAGTTACCAGTCTTAATGGAACCATTGACACTGCCTGTTTCGCTGATGACCAACATGTCATTATCAGTTTCTGATGTAATCGAACCTTCGACCCGACCCAATAAATGCATGGTGCCAGAGAATGAAACATCCCCTTTGATCTGAGTTTCTTGGCTGATGATGGTATCTACGTTATTTACCTGATTGTTATTTGCCATAATATTTTCTTTGTTGTTTTTTGAGCCAAACATACTGTTTCCAAATTTGTATCAATGATTTAATTTTGCGTCACAATGATGTCGTCATTCAGTTCTTGGGCAGAACCACCTGCGATTTCAGACCACTGAAATTCCTCTGAAATCACTTTTTTATTGCTTTTCAATTCTACTAAAAGCATGGTGGGATTAAAACCTTTGGGCAAACTGAATGCGTATTTTTTGATTTGAAAATATTTGAATTCAAAATCATTTTCTAAATCAAACTGCTCAACCAAATCAATGGTCTGGCCTGCATCATCTTTGATACCCTTTAATTTCAGTGCCAATTGGCCCTTGACCACATTCGCCCGTTGTAGTTTTTGCGCCAAAACCACTTTAAGCTGATACAACTCAGCCAGCGGTTCCGCCGTCACCTCAAACACCCTAAGTTTCTTGATTTCATCTTTGTGGCTGAGGAGGTTCTCATAAAACGACAACTCAGCTTTCAAGGCAGCGTTGTCATCACTGATGCTGTTCATGTTTTGTTGCAGTTCTAAAATCGCTTGTTCTTTGATTTTAACCGCTGTTTGCAGTTGGCTGATGGTTTTTTGATTGGCTTCGTTTTGTTCAGTGAGTTGTTGGTTGACCTCAACCCAGGTGGTTTTTTGTCCTTTGAATGCTTGCAATACACCCAAGTGACTGTATCGACCCAACAAAAATGTCACCACGGCCAAACCCAGCAAAGAAACCAACAACCAATGCGCACGAATAAAAGAAGGTTTTTTATCCGCGTTCAGTATCACGTATTTAGGGGTTTTAATGGCCACTTAGACTTGTTGTTTGAGTAAAAAAACGGCATTATACCACCAGCACAGTAGAATCAGGTTAAACAGACACCGATGCAGAATCAACCGCACCCCTATATGAACATATTTGTTTCAAAGGAACCATCCAATGTTATGGTTTAAGACCTTTCATATCTTTTTTGTGGTCAGTTGGTTTGCCTGCCTGTTTTATTTACCCAGGCTGTTTGTAAATCACGCCAACCTCACCGACGCCAAGGAAGTGGCTTTACTAGCTGGTATGGAGCACCGACTGATTAAAATGATGCGATTCACTTTTTGGGGCACATTGATATCAGCTGTTTTGTTGGTGTACTCCTTGGCCGGTGGCAGTTGGTTAGTTTATATCCAACAGGGCTGGCTGATCGCCAAATTGATATTGGTGGCCTTACTGGTTTTTTACCATTATTGGTGCATCAAAATTCACCACAACTTCAATGCCGGAACTGAAACCCGCAGCCACGTGTGGTTCCGCGTGTTCAACGAAATTCCTGCTTTTGCCTTATTCGCTATCATTTATCTGGTGATTGCCAAACCTTTTTAGCCCAGGCTGAGGTTTCAACATCGTCTGAAAAGCACGCTCATCTATTGATGACACTGAGCAACTATCAAGGTAAAATACCGCTTTCCTGAATGTATCCACTGAACACCATGTTTGATAAAAGAAAAACCATAGCCCAAGTTGACCCGGAGTTGGCTGCAGCCATCGAAGCAGAAGACCAACGCCAAGAAGACCACATTGAACTGATCGCTTCAGAAAATTATGCTTCGCCAGCCGTGATGGAAGCACAAGGCTCACAAATGACCAATAAATATGCCGAAGGTTACCCAGGCAAAAGGTATTATGGCGGCTGTGAACACGTTGATGTGGCAGAGGAATTGGCCATTGCTCGCGTGAAAGAATTATTTCAAGCCGACTACGCCAATGTCCAACCTCATTCCGGCTCACAGGCCAATCAAGCGGTTTTTCATGCTTTGTTACAACCCGGCGATACCATCTTAGGTATGTCATTGGCGCATGGCGGCCATTTAACCCATGGTGCCAAGGTCAATGTCTCCGGTAAACTATACAACGCCATCCAATACGGCATTGATGAGGAAACTGGTGAAATTGATTTTGATGAAGTCAGAAAATTGGCACTGGAACATCGGCCTAAATTAATCATTGGCGGTTTTTCAGCTTACTCTAAACGCATTGACTGGCAAAAATTCAGAGACATTGCCGATGAAGTGGGTGCCTACTTCTTAGTGGATATGGCGCATGTCGCTGGCTTGGTTGCTGCAGGCGTATACCCTTCACCCGTTAACATTGCGGATGTCACCACATCCACCACCCACAAAACTTTGCGTGGTCCCAGAGGCGGTATTATCTTGGCCAAGGCCAATCCAGAACTACAAAAGAAATTAAACTCATTGGTCTTCCCTGGCATCCAAGGTGGACCTTTGATGCATGTCATTGCTGCCAAGGCGGTGGCTTTCAAAGAAGCCTTGGAACCGGCATTTAAGACCTATCAGGCACAAGTGATAAAAAATGCCCAAGTGATGGCAAAGGTGTTTATGGAACGCGGCTACAAAGTGGTCTCAGGAGGCACTGAAAACCATTTGTTCTTGCTTGATTTAGTAGACAAGGACATCACCGGCAAAGATGCCGAAGCACGTTTGGGCGCAGCACACATCACAGTCAACAAAAACTCGGTGCCTAATGACCCTAAATCACCGTTTGTAACCAGTGGTTTACGATTCGGCACCCCAGCTGGCACCACCAGAGGCTTTGGAGAGGAAGAATTCACTGCCATGACCCACTGGATGTGTGATATCCTTGATGACATGGACAACGAAGAAACCACCGCCACCGTTCGCGACAAAGTGTCGAAACTGTGCCGTGAGTTTCCAGTTTACGGATAAAACATGATGCATAAAAAAACCAAAAGAATCCCTGAACCGCTGGCCAGAAAACACCGCGCCCGTAAACGCTTGGTACAGGCTTTGTACCAGATTCACTACAACGACATGACGGCTCGTGTGGTCATTGATCAATTCTTAGAAGAACAAGATTTCAACAAAGTAGACACTGAATTCTTCAAATCAGCCTTGCGCTACATTGAAACCAATAAAGATGAAATCGAGGCCCACATTGATCCTCATCTGGGACGTGAAAAATCATCTTTGGGGGCGGTCGAATATGCGGTGCTGACCATGGCCACTTACGAACTGATCAAACACATTGAAACACCATTCAAAGTGATCATCAACGAGGCCATTTTAATGGCCACTGAGTTTGGTGCCGAAGGCGGACACATTTTCGTCAATGGGGTTCTGACCAAAGTGGCAGCTGCCACCAGAAAGGCTGAAATAGCAGCACAAACCAAGTAAAACAAAAGGCTGTCATTTATCGCTGAATTTGACCTCATTGAACAAATCAAACGCCAGTGTGACACCACCACTGCTGGCACTGTTTTAGGGATTGGAGATGACGCTGCCATCCTACAGCCCAACCCCGACTGCCAACTCACTGTATCCACTGATACATTGGTCGCTGGCGTACATTTCAAAGAGACAGATCAAGCTATACACATTGGCCACAAAGCCTTGGCAGTTAATTTAAGTGACATGGCGGCCATGGGAGCGACGCCGAAATGGGTGCTGTTGAACCTGACTTTACCAGATATCAACCGCAAATGGATCAATGGCTTCATCAAAGGCTTTGCGGCGCTGTTGGCCAAGTACCAAGTGCAGTTGATTGGCGGTGATACCACTCAGGGACCTCTGAGCATTGCGGTGACTGTAATGGGCGAAACCTCCAATGCCATTCGTCGTGATGGTGCGAATTTGCATGATTTGGTGGTGGTGACCGGTGAAATAGGTTCAGCCGCCTTTGCTTTGCACAATCCGCGACGATCAAAAGCCTGTAACCAACAATTAAAACAACCTGAACCCCGTTTGGATGTGGCCAAGAACATCACCCACCTAGCCACCGCCATGATTGATGTCTCTGATGGTTTGATGGTTGACTTGGGTCACATTTGTCGCGCCAGCAACTTGGCCGCAGTGATTGAATTATCGCAGGTCCCCATTAACTCGATCATTCAAAAAGACAAAAACTGGATGGCCTATGTGTTGGCTGGTGGCGATGATTATCAATTGTGCTTCACCATCAATGCCGAGGCTGAAGACGAGCTGCCTGAGGATTGTCACATCATTGGCCAAATTATTGAACCGCCCAACAAAGAATCTGATGTGGTGATGGTTTTGCATCACCACCAACCCATCACCACCAACTTCAAAGGTTACCAACATTTCGATGATGAAAAACGCTGATTTAACGAGCAGAACCAAACAAGTGGCATTAACCACACCAACTGGCTTTTTGGCTTTTGGCTTTGGCAGCGGCTTGGCCCCGAAAGCACCGGGTACTTTTGGTACCCTGGCAGCTATTCCTTTGTATCTGCTGATGATGGGCTTGAGTTGGCCATATTATCTATTGATGTTGGTGGTGACATTTGTAGCCGGAGTTTATATCTGTGAGCAAGCCAGTAAGAACCTGGGGGTACATGATCACGGTGGTATTGTTTGGGATGAATTCGTTGGCTTTTGGCTCACCATGTTTTTGATTCCTTGGCATTGGCAGTGGTTGTTACTGGGATTTGTGCTGTTCAGGTTTTTTGATATCATCAAGCCTTTTCCGATAAAATGGTTAGATCAGCATGTCAAAGGCGGTTTTGGCATCATGATAGATGATGTGATTGCTGGGCTCTATGCCTGGCTGATTTTGTATTTAATTGTGAGTTATTATTGATGAAAAAAGTATTGGTATTGGGTGGTGGCAGAATTGGTGCAGCGATCGCCAAGAACTTAAGTGCAGATCATGCTGTGACGCTGGCAGACTTAAGTATTGACCACTTGGATTATTTGCACTCAGATTGTCAGTTGGTGGCAGCTGATGCTTGTGATGATGAAAGCCTGAAAAATCTAGTACAACCTTTTGACGTGGTGGTGGGAGCACTACCCAGTTTGCTTGGCTTTGATCGCCTCAAAGCACTGATTGAATTGAACAAAATGATTGTTGATATTTCATTCTTTGCTGAGGATGCTTTGGCCTTGAATGAACTGGCCAAAACCAACGGTGTGACCGCACTGGTTGATTTTGGCCTGGCTCCAGGTATTTCAAATTTATACGCGGGTCACTTTGTGCAACAGTTTGACCAAGTAGATGCTTTTGCTTGTAAAGTCGGTGGTGTACCGGTGGAACGACTCAAACCATTTGAATACAAAGCGCCATTCGCACCATTGGATGTGATCGAAGAATATACCCGCCCTGCACGCATGCGTCGTGAAGGCAAAGAAATAATCTTGCCTGCGATGAGTGAAATAGAGTCTTTGTATTTCAAAGGTGTGGGCCATATGGAAGCCTTTAATACCGACGGTTTGCGCTCATTGCTACAAACCGTCAATATCCCCACCATGGCTGAAAAAACCGTGCGTTACAACGGTCATGCCACTTTAATCCAACAACTCATCGACGCCGGATTTTTCAAACCCGAACACCGAGATGCCACCGCCAAGGTCTTACTGGAACAATGGCAATTCGATGAAAACGAGCCAGATTTAACCGTCATGGAAATCTCCGCCTCAGGTGTCAAGAATGGCAAACCACATGCCGAAACCTACCAATTAATTGATCACTACGACCAGCAAAACAACGTTTCCTCCATGGCCAGAACCACTGGTTATACCTGTGCCGCAGGTGTCAGGTTGGCGCTGAACAATGAATTACCCAAGGGGGTGTTACCGCCAGAGATCATCGGACAAAACCCAAGCTGGTTTGCACACATCATGTCAGAGTTGGCCACTCACAACATCAACATCAAAGCGGTATGATTGAGTCACTGATAGCTTACTTCACCGGCCTGTCAGTTTTTGGCAAATTGGCCATTGTGTTGAACATCAGCATATTTATTATTGCAGGATTCCTGTTCAAGCATGTGGTGCCTTCAGGCTCTGATGAATTGAATACAAAACGCGCCCGTTTGTTGCGTCTGATGAACATCTTTTTGTTGTCAATCTATTTGTTTGATTGGTTGTGGAATTATGTCATCAACGATTACGGACAACGCGAATTCCTCAAACAAGTCTCACAGACAGGTTTGGTTTTTTTATTGGGTTACTTGCTGACCCAGTTCGGCCATTCCTGGACCATCAAGAAATACGGCAAACAACGCACCATTGATGGCAAGGATACCAAGACCCGAACCTATCAATCAGAAATGGGTTTCATCATCATTACTTTGATTACCATCGCTGTTTCGCTGTTATTAATCATCAATATTTGGCAAGTCACTTCCTGGTTACAGGCCACTGGAGTGATTGGTGGCATTCTGGTGATTTTATTTGGTACCAAAGAAGCTTGGGCACACGATGCGGTCAGCGGTTTAATCATGCTACACCAAGGCCAAATTTCACCCGGCGTGGTTTGTCGCATCCCCTCGATGGATATATTGGCGGTGATCAAACGCATGTCATTGACAGAAACCACTTTTCATCACTTGATTCAAAAACACAGCATCATCGTCGCCAACTCTAAACTGCGCGCCGTACCGGTTGAAATATTAAACAAAACCGACGCCAACTATTGGAACGACTATGTTGAATTTAACATTGGTTATGACACCCCATCCGAACAAGTCGAGGCCTACATCCAGGCCGTTTGGCAAAAAGCCTGCGAGATGGAAAAACAATTAGACCCTGAAAAAACGCCCAGATTGGTGCTGGTCAATCCGGGCGATCATGCCATCCAGTGGCGCATGAATTATCGGGTTGAATCGGTATATCGCATCGTCCAAGCCAGGTTCGCCATCAACCGTGCAGCCTATGATTTACAAACCGAACATGGCTTGTCACTGGCCACTCCATTGACCCACCAAGCCATACAATAAGCAACCTTCAAAGAATCCCTAATATACCCAACCAAGGTGGCAGTATGAAAGCCACCAAAAAGGCCGATAAGGCCATCGCCAATCCTGAAAATGCACCCATGGTATGATCAATTTGCCAAGCCCTGGCTGTGCCAACACCGTGTGCTGAAACACCCATGGCTATGCCTTTGACCCGCTGATCGACAATGCCCAGTGCTTTGAAAATCATCGCCCCAAACATCGCCCCGACCACTCCAGTGATGATAACAAAACCTGCGGTCAGAGCAGTCAAGCCACCCAACTGTTCTGTCACGGCTATGGCCACTGGTGTGGTCACCGATTTGGGTGCCAATGATAACTGAGTTAATTCACTGGCTCCCAGCAACTGCGCCAGATAAATGACGGAGGTGGCACCGACCAGAACGCCTGAACTGACACTGACCAGCACCGGCAACCACAATTTTCTGATGGTGTTTAAATGTTGATACAAGGGCCAAGCCAGAGCAACCGTGGCAGGCCCCAGAAAGAAATGCAGTATTTGGCCACCTGACCAATAAACCTCATAGTCTATTTTTACCACTGAAAGCAGGATGATAATCAGCACAATCGACCACAATACCGGATGCAGCCAAGGCGCTGCCTGTTGGCGCAAATAAAGTTGTTGAATCAACCAATAAATCAGCCAAGTCACCAGCAAACCAAACAATGGATTACTTGGAAACCAGTCAGATAAAAACTCAAGCCACTCAGTTTCCATCAGATTCCTCTGTGCCATCAACCGGTATCATGGCTTGCATCAAATAGGCAGTGAACACCAGCGAAACAAAAGTGCTCAGCACCATACTGACCAACATCGCCAACCATTCATCAGCCACCAAGTCATACAACAACATGATGCCAACACCTGCAGGCACAAACAACAAACCCAAATGCCGCAGCAAAAACTTCGATGATTGAACCAAGGCCGCTGGTGGCTTTGGTAACAACACCAAACTGATAAACAACAACATCATACCCACCACTGATCCAGGAATGGGCCAGTCCAATGATTGCATCAACCATTTTCCCACTTGGTCATAAGTGATCAACACCATCACGCCAATTATCAGTTTCACAAACTGCCCTCCGCTAATGAATCGGTTGCTTTAACTACCATCAGTTGCCATTGGTCTAAATCGCCTCAATTTTACTATCTTATACAAACCTGATTGGGCAAACAGCAATAATTTCATTGCTGATAAAATAGAGCAACAGAAAACCAATTCACAACAACCAGTCTCGCCATTCAAAATCACCTCACCATGACAAGCCCTGCTCTGTTAGAATTTAACAAAAAACCAAGTGGATAAGTGATGAAATTATTTTTAATACTGTTAGCAATTAGCTTGAACCTACAAGCAGAAACCACATTGATTAAAGCCAAGGGTTACATTGATGTGCAGCAAGGTCAGTTGATTCAGCCTGCAAACATCGTCATTGATGGCGAAACGATCACTGCTGTCAACCCTCAAAATTTACCTGCTGAGGCCAAAGTCATTGATCTGGGAGAACAGATTATTTTACCTGGCTTGATGGACATGCATGCCCATTTAGATTTGGATTTCAATGGTGGCTTTGATGACATCTTGACCAAAGAATCCGCCAGCAAAGGGGCATTAAGGGGCGCTAAGAATGCCGAAAAAACTTTATTGGCTGGTTTCACTACGGTCAGAAACATTGGTCAAGTGCATATCACCACTGACATGATTGATGTGGCCTTAGCACAAGCCTCCGATGCTGGCTGGATTGTTGCACCCAGGATCATCCCAGCCGGACACATGATCAGTATCCAGGGCGGACATGGCGATTTAACGCTGGGGTTGGCTGCCGACTTGATCGAGCAAACACCTAAAAATGGTATCATCAATGGTGCTGATGAAGCCATTGCCGCGGTTCGTTACCAAATCAAAAATGGCGCCAAAGTGATTAAAATGCACGCCACCGCGGGGGTGCTTTCAATGGAAGATTCAGTCGGTGCGCAACAACTCAGTGACGCTGAAATGCAAGCCATTGTGGAAGAAACCCACCGGCATGGCATGCGCGTGGCGGCCCATGCGCACGGCACCGAAGGCATCAAAGCAGCAATTCGTGCTGGGGTTCACTCAATTGAGCACGGCTCCTTATTGGATGATGAAGGCATCAAAATGATGAAGAAAAACAAAGTCTACTTGGTGCCCACCACCGGTTGTGATGACTTTATTGACACCAGTACATTACACCCAAAATTGGCTGAGAAAGCTGAATACGTATTGCCCTTGGCACAAGCCAATTTGAAAAAAGCCATCAAAGCAGGTGTGCCGATTGCTTTGGGTACGGATTCACCTTTGATTCCACACGGACAAAACGCTTATGAGTTATCTGCCATGATGGAACATGGTATGGATGCGGCAGATGCACTGCGCACAGCCACCATCAATGCCGCTGACTTGTTAGGGAAAGCTGACCGTGGACAAATCAAAGCGGGCTTGCTTGCAGACCTCATTGCGGTCGATGAAAACCCATTGGAAAACATCAAAACCACTGAAAATGTTCAGTTTGTGATGAAAGGTGGCAAAATCTACAAGAACTAAAACTTTATATTCAAACTCAACGCTTGATTTCAGTGAACTTAGAACCTTCAAGCGTTAGGTTAAACATCAGTCCTTTGTTGCTGAAGACAAAACCGACCACAGGATCCTTGATATCTAAAGTGTTGATGTCTTCTCCCACGCCCCATTTAATCACTGCTACAGAGCCATCCACGCCGGCTTTCCAGCCTTTTTTATTGCGAAAATTATCCAATGCTTCTTGGCTCATGAAAACCACCACCACAGATTTTGATTGCGCCCCGGCCTGAAAGCCAATGGAAGCAGCAGCAGTTGAATAGTAAGCGAGGTTTTGTCCACCTACACGCAACACCCCTTCGCCATATTCACCACCAATACCCAGACCTGCCTTGAGCACTTGTGGAAAAACCAAGTAAGCGGCGGCGCCATTAAGGAACTGTTGTCCACCGACCACTTCCTCAGTGAACCTTTGCATGGTGGCATCTGCCAAGATATTTATTTCTTGCTTGGACTTTGCCGTGGCGCCAAAAACCACCAACAAACCAAGCAGTGATATAGTTTTTCTCATAGGTAACTGCTGAAGATTAAAAAAAAACACATGCTAACATAACTTGAGTTTTACTTTTGTTAAGAGAGTTCATCAACTCACTGGGCCTCAGTTGTTCACCCTGATTTGTTCTTTTCGCTGACCAAACTCCAATAAATCCTGCTTCAATTCACGGTCCATTTCATAAATTGAATCAATGCGACAACTTTGCCTGAATTGACCCGGTACAACCACACTGTCAAATTTAGCCTGTAAGCGATTACTCATATCTTGTTTCAATACAATGTTGTTGGCAAACGGCAAATCAACACAAGGTGACATCAATTGGATCAGGTAGCTTTTTTGTTGGTTGCTGCGTAAAATCAAAAAACGATCACTCAAGGGCTGCCAGCCTTGGAACCTGAACTGACTGACATCGCGTTGGGGTTGCAAGTTATTTTGTGCTATGAACTCAGCATAATTGACACGAGCGTGCTTGTTTTGATTGCAGCCAACCAACCCCATTATTAGCATTAAAATAATCAACTGTTTCATTGTCTTCACCTTGATTGAATCTACTTCATTTTACCTGATTTAAATTGACCAAAACTGAACAAAACCTCAATTGTTCGGGAAACCATCACAGGCACAAAAAAAGGCGCTCCGAAGAGCGCCTCAACAGTTCCATTGTTTGTTGCAATTAATCCAAGAACTCAGTCCAGCCATTGGTCCAAGCACCTACTTGCGATTTGAAGGCACCCGCGTAATTGGTTTTATCAAAAAATGAACCAAACTTATCGCTGTCGATCGCCATCACACCTGGTGTGTTGGCTGTTGGGTAGATGCCATCCAATGCAGGATCAGCCACTTGGTTACCCATTTGTGCTTCAAAGAAAGCTTGTACTGAAAACGCGTCTTCAGCTTCTTCATCGAAATTCACATCACAGCTGATGATGGTGTTTTCCATGGTGGCTGTACCTGTTAGATTATCAGGTGAACCAGCTGCTGCAAAAGTCGCATCTGAATCAAGGTCTAAACAACGTTCAAAACCAGTTACGATCACGTTGGTCATGTTGAAACCCGTTCCACGTCGTAACACCATACCAGTGGTGGTTTTGTTGTCAGATGGCCCACCAATGAAAGTGGCGTTGGCAATGCTTGGCTGCGAACGAGGTGTGGCATCATTGTTGTCTTCGAAGTTATCCGCTTCAATACCACGCTCTTTGTCGGCTGCGGCATTTGGGTCTTGTTGCACCAACACATACTGTACATTACCGTCCCAACCGTGAGTCCAATCCAAAGAATCATCCCTGATACCCGTTAATACCAAATACTTGGCATTGACTGTACCACCAAAGAATTCGATGCCGTCATCTTCATTGGCATGCACTTGCACATACTCAACCGTTGTGCCTGAACCAACACCTTGGAAAGCGATACCGTTCAACTCGTCTTCATCGTTGATTCTGAATCCACCGAACTGCACACGAACGTATTTCAATACACCACTTGAGTCAGTTGGATCATCACCACCGAAGTTGCCAGAACCACCCTCACCCACGTCTTCACATTGAGCGAATGGCACTTCATCACCACAAATGTTGATAGGCGCTTGACCATTGATGACCAAACCACCCCAGTTACCAGCACCGGCTGACGGGTCTGATGCATTGAACGGACCTGTGAATACCACAGGCGCATTGGCTGTACCCTCTGCAAAGATTTTAGAACCACGTTGTACCGCTAGGAAGTCATTACCTGTAACGCCCAATACGCGAGTACCTGGCTCAACAGTTAAGTTGGCCGTTGCGCCACCGTCTTCACCAACAAATACACCACCCTGCAATACCCAGTTGGTGTCGTTAGTCAATGTCACATCACCTGTTAAAGTACCTGAGATGGCACAAGTTTTAGGTTGAGCAGTGGTTGTAGCAAAAGCTGGACAACCGGTGAATTCAGTTTGGTAAGGACAAACCGAAGCGTCTCTGACAAAACCACCAATTTCATCAGCCGGTTGCAAGTCGAATGAAGCTTCAGTCTCAGATATAAACGCACTGCTGATGTTGCTGATGTCCATCGACAAAGAACGGCACGATTTGAAGTCCAGTTCAGCTGAACCAAAGGCATTAACTGCACGATCACTGGCACCCACAAAAGCACCATCAGTCACTTCAATCAAGTCGATTGACAAGTTAGATTCACCGTCCAAAACAACGCTGTTACCCGTTACCCAAGTTGGGCTGCCATCATCACCGTAAACGAATCCAGTAACAAATATTACACCTCTTTCTGGACCGGTTTTAATGTAGTCAAACTGCCAACCTGTGCCATTATCACCAGCTGGACCGTTGTACCACTGACCTTCAAAGTTCTCATCAACAGTGATTGCTGCTGCCGAACCCGCTACCAATACACCGCCCAATAATGCGGCTTTTAAAATACCCAATTTCATCAAAACACCTCGTGTAGGAATTACAAAAAACCGAAATGTTACGGTTCAGATGTTTCAATTAAGTGACCAGTTTATGAAGTTTCTGTGACAACAGCGACATCACTCCTTATTAAATAGCTAATAAGAAAATTTAACCGTAAAGGTAACCATACTGTCACATTAGGTTCTTAAAATTTGCCGCATCTTAAATGTCAATCAGATTAATCATGTCGCAAAAAGTTAAATTCAACCGTTCCATGCATTGGGTGAAATGGTCACTCATCTTGGGCTGTTCATCCTCGTATTTGCCGGTCATGGCACAACAAGACACCGATGAAATCGTTAACAACTTAATCCAGTTACGTGGCCAGGTTGAAGATTTGCAAGCAGAGATGCAAATTTTAAAAGCTGAACACACCCAATCAATGAGCTACCTTAATATCAGAAAAACTGAGTTAGAGGCCAACATTGACCGCAAACAACTGCAAATCAAACAGACACAAGCAGAAGTGGTTAACTTACAAGAAAACATCAAATCTTTGGGTCTCGATTCTGAACAAATGATTCCTGAAGTGCTGCAAATGGCAGCACAAATAAAAACAGTCATCGACAGCGGCATCCCCTTCAAATATAAAGAACGCAGCAGCGTGATTGAGGACATCATGCGTGATATAGAAGGCAGAAAGGTTTCAGCACAAGGTGCCATCAACCGCTTGTGGGCATTTTTAGAAGATGAGATGCGTTTGACCCGAGAGAATGCGATTTATTCACAAACCATCACCTTAGCAGGCGAACAAGTTTTGGTTGATGTGGCCAAGTTAGGTACCGTGTTGATGTACTTTAAAACCAGGGATGATCGTTATGGCCAAGCAGTGAACAACGGCGGTACATGGCAATACCAATTGCTGACTGACGAAAAAGCCACACAATCAGTGGCAACCTTATTCGACTCTTTGAAAAAACAAATCAGACAGGGCTATTTCAGTTTGCCACTGGACTTGAGTTCATCTCAATAATCACAGGAAGTACCATGAGAAATTATTTATACCTATTGCTGTTCATTATTTGCCCTGTAGTTAGCGCACAAGATAACAACCAAGCAGTTGAGCCTGCTGCTGAACCACTCGTGCCAGCAGCCGACCCAGCGCAAGCGCAACAAGATTTGAACTTGGCTTACAAGAAAGAATACGCATTCTTAACATCGCAAGTCAATAACATCAAAAAACGTTTGGCCGAGTACCAACAAAGCACCGCTGTTGAAAAACGTCAGATTGAAACTGAAATTTCAGCCCTTGAAAATCAATTGTTGAACGCAGAAGCGACTGCCGGTGAATTGGAAGATGAAATTTTTGCCATTCAAAGAAGCTCTGAATCTGCTCAAGACAACCAAGGACTGCTGGAATCAACCATCATACAGGCACAATCTACCATGAGCGAATTTGGCTTCGAAGGTTTCCCAGAGGCAGCTGAGCAAGCACCATCTGATTTGGACAAGGTCAAAGAGCTGGTAAATTTAGCCACTCAAACCCTCACTGAAAAATCCAATATCACCACCCAAGCGGGTGAATTTTTCTTGACCGACGGTACCGCGGTTAACGGCACCATCATGAAAGTAGGCAACATTGCCTCTTATGGTAACAGCGCCAAAGGTTCAGGCGTATTGGCACCAGCCGGTGAAAAACAATTCAAAGTTTGGCAGGACAGTGACCCGGCAGCCGTTGAAGGCTTATTCAATGGTAACTCCAGCGGCTTATTACCCATCTTTTTGTATGAATCTTCGATCAAAGCGATTGAGGAGAAACAACAAAAGAGCATCCTCAGCGTTATCAACTCTGGTGGCATCATTGCTTGGATCATTGCTGCTTTGGGTATGGTTGCTTTGTTGTTAATCATACTCAGATCGTTCTTTTTGAACCGCGCATCTGCCAGCACTGAAAAGCTGCTGACCAAAGTGGTCAACAAAATTGAACAGAAAGATGTTGATGCAGCGATCCAACTGGCCCACAAAGAATCCTCATCATCATCACGCGTATTGCTCTCAGCCTTGCGTAACATTGATCGCGATCGTGACCACATAGAGGACATTGTTTCTGAGTCCATCTTGCACGAGTCAAGCCAATTAAACCGCTTTGGTTCGATGATCATAGTGATTGCCACGGTGGCACCACTGTTGGGTCTGTTAGGCACAGTGACTGGCATGATTTCAACATTCGACATCATCACTGAATTTGGTACTGGCGACCCTAAATTACTCTCAAGTGGTATTTCAATCGCCCTGGTAACCACTGAAGTGGGTCTGGCAGTTGCTATCCCTGCGTTGTTGTTTGGCAACATGCTGTCAGGGTGGGCAGAACGCATCAAAGACGACATGGAAAAAGCCGCTTTGCGTGCCATCAACGTCTACAAAAAAGTTTTTTCTTAATTGGACGCGTGATTGAATCATGAGTGATGTCATTCAACAACTACTGGGTTACTTTCAATCAGGTGGTTATGTCATGCCACCATTGCTTGTTGCTACGGTTGTTTTGTGGTGGACACTGGGCTACCGCATGATGGCACTGCGACGAGGTTCTCTGCGCAGCCCTCGGGTGATGGTTGATCGTCAGATGCAAGGCATATTACCAACCAATCAAGGCGTGTTGACCCGAGTGCTGAAAAAAGGCATGAAGTTACGAGATCAAAACCTGCCTGATTTGCGTCGTTATTTAGATGATGCTTTTGCTGAAGAAGCCAATGAAATCAGAAAATACAAAGTGCTCATCACCACCATAGTTCTGGTGGCACCTTTGTTGGGCTTGCTTGGCACTGTATCAGGCATGATTGAAACGTTTGACTCGCTGGGAGACATGTCGTTGTTTTCTCAGTCGGGTGGTATCGCAGGCGGTATTTCTCAAGCACTGATAACTACTCAAATGGGCTTGGCCGTGTCAATTCCTGGTTTGATTGTCAATGGCATATTAGATAAAAAACAAAAAACATTAGAAATTGAAATGGCACAACTAAAAGATTATTTGTGTTGCCCAATCCCTGACATTCAACCCAAAACAGCTTGAGGTCATAGAGAGAAATTATATGAGATACAGAGAAAGTAAAGAAACGGTCCAAGACTTAAACATCTCACCATTGATTGACATGGTTTTTATCCTGTTAATCTTTTTTATGGTCAGTACCACTTTTGTCAAAGACATGAAACTAGACCTGGAACGTCCAGCCGCTTCATCTTCCAGTGCTGCCTCGACCAAAGCAGTGCGTTTGTACATCGACAATGCGGGTGAAGTTTATATGGATGGTGAGGGCATCCGTTCTTGGGTAATTCAATCCAGATTAAGAGATTTATTGAAAACCAAAACCCAGAAATCGGTTTTGGTGGTCACCGATGAAAATGTGCCCTCTGGCAAATTAGTTGAAGTGGTTGACCAAGCCCGTCTGGCCGGTGCGTCAGATGTGGGTGTAGCAACGATAAAAGAAGTAGGAGCAGGCTGATGAAAAAAGCAGAAAAAATGAAACGCAACTTAGCGGCTTTGGGTTCCATGATGTTTGGAACTGTTTTGGTTTTAGGAACGTTGATATTAATCAATGACTCAGAAAACCTGATGACCAAAGCGGACAGTATTGATGGCACCAACATCAAAATTCAAAAACAAAAACCAAAGCCGAAACAAGAAATCAGAAAACCAAAACCGAAGCCAAAACCAAAACGTGCCCGTCAAGCCCCACCGACGCCGCTGCTTGGGTTAAACAGTTCTTTAGGTGGCTTAGATTTGGGCTTGCCTGACTTCTCTATGGACGGTTTGAACGGCTTGGATGGCGACATTCTGGGTAACGGCAGTGGTGTGATCATGACTGATGACACCGTTGATCAATCACCCAAAGCCGTGTGGCAAGCACCCATGGTTTATCCGCCTCGTGCACGCGCCAAAGGCATTGAGGGTTATGTGGTTTTCTCATTACTGATTGGTATCACAGGTGAGATTGAGCAAGTTAAAATTGTTGAGTCTTATCCCAGTGGTATATTTGATGAAGTGGCCATGCAAGGTATCAACAGCTGGAAGTTTGAACCAGCTCAATACCAGGGCCAGTCTGTCAAATCATGGGCCAAACAACGCATCCGCTTCGACTTAAGTTAATCTGTTGTGATTGAGTGATATGAAATTTCTGTTGATACTGACACTGCTTTTATTGGCACTGCAACCTGCGATTGCTGATGATGACAATGCAGATGAGGTGAACTATTTGGAACTGGCATCACTGATGCTTAAAGACAACAACCTCGAGCGTGCTGCCATTGCGCTGTCATCAGTTGATCTAGACGCTGAGGACACTGATGTCAAACGGTACCATGTTTTAAATGGTCTGCTGCAAGTCAGAAAAGGTGAAAATCAAGCTGCCATTGACGCCTTTGTCGCTGCCAAGACATTGGGTGAAGTTGATTCAGTTATCAACGTTTACTTGGCACAATCGGCATTTGCTACCGAACAGTATCAAATGGCCATCGATGCCTTGAACAGTGCAGGTGATGCTGTGGCCACAATTCCTTCGGTTTATCACATGCGAGGCCAGTCTCATTGGTTACTCAAACAATATGACATGGCGATTGCAGTGATGGACCAAGCCAGTTTGATTTTTCCACAAGATGCGGCTTTCCCGCGGCGAAAAATATTTTACCTGATTGAGTTGGGGCTAAATTCAACAGCCGCTGAACTTGGTCTAGAATACCTGGAAAAATACCAAGCTGATGCCGATGATTATGTCGGTATCGGTAATGCCTTAAGGGCCTCTGGTAATTTGATTTTAGCGCTGCGTTTTTTAGAACGAGCCAAATTGAAATTCCCCAACCACCCTGATGTGGCCAAAGCACTGGCTGCCACTTACATCAGCAACCAATCTTTTCATGCAGCTGCTGGTTTGGTGCACCAACTGGCGCTGACTGATAAAGCCCTACTGAGCGAAGCAGCTGAACTGTACCGTCGATCCGGACAACGTCATTTGGCCTTGACTGTTAATTCATTGGTAGATGATCAGCGACAAAAATTAAAACAACGTTTGGGGCTGTTAATTGAACTGGGTAATTTTGAACAAGCCGCCAACATGGAGCAAGACATCTTGCGTAACCGCATCGATGACGATGAAAACATCCAATATGCCCTGGCATATGCCTTATTCAAGGTTGGAGACTACGACAAAGCAGAATCATACCTGTCTCGTATCACTGATGCTCAACTGTTTCAAAGAGCAGTCGAGGTGAGAAAAATAATGGCTGATTGTGCAGCCGAAGTCTGGCGCTGCCAGTAAGCACCAACATTCTAGAATTGAGTAAAACCTGTATGTATACAACCATTCAAAAAGTGGCTTTTTCCTGTTTAATGCTGCTCAGCATCAGCGCGGTCGGTGCTCAAAATGCGCAAATCAACATATTCATGTTTCTCAAGGGCAGTCCATTGAGTGACATTGAAATAACTGTCGATCAAGAAGTAATTGCTGTGACGGACGCCGCTGGTTTGGCACAAATTGATTTACCCGCTGGACCCACCACCCTTAACTTCCAATCAAGTGGTGATTTGATCTACCAGCATCAATTCAATTTGCAAGCCGGCGAGTTGATGCAATTGTTGATTGATTTCAAGGTTAAAGGTGACGAAAACCCAATGGTTGACGTAGAAAGTTCGGTTGACCAAAAAACTTTAACTGAAAGTGTTGCCAAGGTGGCAGAAGATGCCATCACTGTACCGGTCAACGGCACCGTCACTGATGCCGAAAACCAAAGACCTGTGAAAGGCGCAAAAGTCTATATCTCTGGTCTATCAGCGTATTTAACCACCAATGAAAAAGGCCAATTCAGTACTGAATTAAGCGCTGGTAATTACAACATCAGCGTGTTACACGCGCAGTTCAACAGTCAAATTAAAAATGATTTAAATCTCACCGATCCAGCAGGCAATGAAATCAATATCGAACTCACCCCAGCCGGTGCCGAGCTGCCTGAGTTTGTGGTGGTTGAACCTTTCATTGAGGGCTCTTTGGCCTCGGTGCTCGAGGAACGCCGTGCCAACAACTCGGTGGCGAACTACCTGAGTATGGAACAAATGAGTAAGTCGGGTGACTCGGATGCTGCTGGCGCCTTGAAACGGGTGACAGGCTTGACTTTGGTTGATGGTCGATTCATCTTTATTCGCGGCTTAGGAGAACGTTATTCAAGCACCCTTTTGAACGGTGCCAACTTACCCAGTCCCGATCCCACACGTCGCGTGGTTCCACTGGATTTATTCCCTACCAGCATCATTGAGAGCATCGAAGTGCAGAAAGGTTATGCTTCGCACTTACCTGCTGAATTTGGAGGTGGGACGGTGGTGCTTCGCACCATCAATGTACCAGAAGAAAACTTTCTGAACATCGGCCTTTCTTATGGCCACAACTCGCAAACCACTGGCAAAAAAGGCCTGAAATACCAGGGCGGTGATGATGATTGGACCGGTATGGATGATGGCACCCGGGCGCTGCCACGCGTGTTGGCTGATGCCATAGCAGGTGATACTGAACTGCGACCTAACAACCCTTTTTTCGATGGTGGGTTCAGCCCCGAGGAACTTGAAATTTTTGGTGAGTCATTGAATTCAAATTACGATTTGAGGTTTGCCAACATAGATCCAGGTGTCGGCTTTGATGCCGCTGGCGGCATGCGTTTTGATCTGGAGTCAGGCACAGCCTTGGGCTTCTCTGCTGCTTTAGAGTATGGCAGTGATTTTGAGTCACGCTCAGAATTGCGTCGCAGTTACAACGTCTCTACCGGCACTGAATTGGGCTTGGAGAGTGAAGAAAATTCAACCACCACCAATCGCGACATCAATGCCAGTGGGTTTTTAACCACTGGCATCGAGTTCAATGACCAACACGAAATAGCTGCCAACTACATGTTGTTGCGCAGCACCCAAAACTTCACTGAAATTGCTGAGGGGTTCAATGAAGATTTAGGAAACTCGAGAAGAATCTATGAATTGCGTTGGACTGAGAGAGACCTGACATCGACTCAGTTCTTTGGGGAGCACAGTTATCCTGTCTTAGGAGATCTCAAACTGAACTGGCAATTCACCGATTCTGAGGCTACCTTTGAAGAGCCAGACAATCGGGTATACCGCTATGATCAACGTGATGAGGGTGATTTTGTGTTTTCATCCAGAAATGACTCCAACTCGAGGGTTTTCCGTGAGTTGGCTGATCAAAGTCGCAACGTCCGTTATGACCTCGATTTTCCACTGACTTTCGGTAACAACCACGACCTGTTGTTTCAGTTTGGACAGAACTGGGTGAAAAAGGAACGTAACTCCGACATCCGTCGTTTTGTTTTTGAAGATTCAGGCCCACTGGCAGATGAAGCCGATCGATCTGATTCACTCAGTGAAATCCTCAACCCCAACTTCATTGGCCCCAATGGCTACCAGTTAATTGAAGTCACGCGTGCCACCGATAACTACTTCGCCAACCTCGATATCAAAGGAACCTATTACGGCATTGATTATGCTTACAAAGAAGATTTGCGTTTTACCTTGGGTGCCAGGCGTGAAGTGTTTAATCAATCAGTCACCACATTCAGATTATTTGATCCCGATCAAAGTCCGGTCACTGCGAGTTTGTTGAACGATGAATGGTTTCCAGCCTTTTCATCCACATGGATCATGAATGAGTCACATCAATTCCGTTTCAACTATTCTGAGACGGCCACACGACCTGACTTCAAAGAATTGTCTTCAGCCCAGTTTAAGGACCCCGTACTGAATCGCAATGTGATTGGTAACCCTGACCTGGTCGCAGGTAGGATCACCCATTATGACTTACGCTGGGACAAATACTTTTCTCCCGGTGAGTTTGTTTCATTGAGTTTATTTTATAAAGAGTTTGAGCAACCGATTGAGGTCACCATTTTACCGGGATCATCCAACATCATCAGCTTTCAGAATGCTTTGGCCGCAGAAAATGCTGGTGTTGAGTTAGAGGTTTACAAAGAATTTTCTTTCATCAGCGAACGCTTTGCCAATTTCTACGTCAGTGCCAACTATGCTTACATTGATTCAGAAATTCAGCTGGACACCGATGGGCCCTCTGGCCAAACCAATAACGTCAGACCCCTACAAGGACAATCACCTTATGTCGCCAACATCCAATTTGGTTACGACAACAAAGACAACGGCATCAACGCATCATTACTGTTTAACCAGTTTGGTGAGCGGATTTCGGAAGCTGGCACCAGTGGCAGCCCTGATATCTATGAACAACCGTTCCAACAAGTCGACTTTGTATACACCCATGCCTTTGCTGGTCGTTGGAAACTGAGTTTCAAAGCCAAAAACTTATTGGATGATGAAGTGCTGTTCCTACAAGGGGACGAAATCACTCGCACATTCACCAAAGGCCGTGACTTCAGTTTGGGCCTGTCTTTTGACATCTATTGATGGCTTTTTCAATCAACTGTTGTAATTTGCAGTTAAAGTCAATAACATAAGAACCATGAACCGCGAAGTAAGCACAATCCGAACAACGATTACAAGACTAAAAAACGTCATGTGCTGACTCGTTGAAAAAACAGCAAAAGCCCGTGACATGGAAACATTTCACGGGCTTTTTTTTAAGTAAAATTTAAATAAATATAATGATAAAAGTTATGAAATTCGGGGGCTCATCACTGGCCTCAGCAGAAAAATTTAACCATGTCGTCGCCTTGATTGAACAGCAACAACAACCCGTTGCTGCAGTGTTTTCTGCACCCCAAGGCATCACCAATGATCTGGTGACTTTGATTGAACTGATCAACCAACAACAAAACCTGACTTCGCAATTGGATTTAATCAGTCAAAAATTATTGACCATCAGTGCCGATTGTGTGGCTTTGCGAGCGGATTTTGACAGCAGTAAAAGTCAGCAACAAACAGCGGGCTTGTTAGATCAACTGAGGCATTTGGCCCAAGGTTGTGAGTTGATTGGTTTTTGCCCTGAAATCACTGCCGCGCAAATCCTCTCCAGCGGTGAAAAGTTCAGTACATTATTGATGGCCACCTTACTGAGAACGAAAAGCCCTGTGACGGTCCTAGACCCACGTTTATTCATCCACACCGACAGTGATGTCAATGACACAGTGGCCGACTTACCGCGCTGCCAACAGGAGTTCAACAAGCATTACCAAGCCATCACTGATATCTCTGTAATGCCGGGGTTTTACGGCGTGAACCACAGCGGTGACTTGGTGACTTTAGGGCGCAATGGTTCAGATTATTCAGCCGCTATATTGGCTGTTTGTGTGGACGCTGAATCCTGTGAAATATGGACCGATGTGGATGGCATATACAGCGTCGATCCACATTTGGTGCCGGAAACTCAACTGATTGAACAAATGTCCTATCAGGAGGCCATGGAGCTTTCCTATTTTGGCGCTAAAATCTTACACCCCAAAACCATCACCCCACTGGCAAATCAACAAATCAAGTGCGTGATAAAGAACACCCACAACCCCGATCACCATGGCACCACCATCACCACCGAAACGGCCAAGCACAAAGCGGTCAAAGCCATATCCAACCTGTCTGATGTGGTGATGATCAATGTATCAGGCCCTGGTATGAAAGGCATGGTCGGAATGGCCGCTCGGGTCTTTGCCACCATGAGCGAGGCACAAATTTCGGTGATATTAATCAGCCAGTCCTCATCCGAGTACAGCATCAGTTTTTGTGTGCCCGGTGATGAAGCAACTAAAGCCGTGAGGCGCTTGGAAAAAACTTTCAAACTGGAATTAAAAAATGGTTTATTAGAACCGATTCAGCGCCGTAACAATTTAGCCATCATCACCCTGATTGGTGACCAAATGCACCAACAAAAAGGCACAGCCAGTCGTTTTTTCAGTGCCCTCTCACATGCCCGCGTTAACATCATTGCCATCGCCCAAGATTCTTCAGAAAGAAGTATCTCTGCGGTGGTTCGTGCCAAACGTGTGGATGATGCGGTGGTGATTTGTCACCAACAGCTGTTCCTAAAAAAACCACGGATTGATGCCTTCTTGATTGGCTGTGGCACAGTGGGCCGTGAACTGATTGCCCAAATCAAAAAACAACAAGAGTGGTTACAACAAAAGAACATTGAATTGAACTTGATTGGTATTGCCAACAGCCGACAATGCTTACTCGAAGCCGATGGTGTGGATTTAGAACATTGGCAAGAGCAATTGACCGACAGCGAAACCAGTTTCTCCTTATCCAAGCTGGCAGATTTTGTGCGCACCGCACACATCACCAACCCAGTCATCATTGACTGTACCAGTAACCAAGGCATAGCGATGGACTATTTGAGTTACCTGGAGCACAACTTTCATGTAGTCACGGCCAACAAAAAAGCCAACACCGACACCTTGTCCTATTACCACCAATTGCATCAAATGGCCGCCAAAAGACAGCGCAGGTTTTTGTATGAGACCAATGTTGGCGCTGGTCTGCCAGTGATTGATAACCTGCAAAGTTTGTTGCGAGCCGGTGATGAATTGATTCAATTTGAGGGCATCTTATCCGGTTCTTTGTCCTATATATTTGGTGAGATTCACCAAGGTCTGAGCCTGTCTGAGGCGACCAAAAAGGCCCGTGATTTAGGTTACACCGAACCCAACCCAGCAGAGGACCTGAATGGCATGGATGTGGCGCGAAAAGTGCTGGTTATAGCTCGCGAGGCTGGCATGGCATTGGAGCTCAACGATGTTGACCTGCAAGCCGTGGTACCACCAGCACTGGCAGAGATCACCGATGGCGATGCGTTCATGCAACAATTACCGGCCTATGATCAAGAATTTCAACAAAAAATCGACCAGGCTGAAAACCAACAACAAAAATTACGCTATGTAGCGATCATTAAAAATGGCAAATGCGCAGTGAAGATACAGGCCGTAGATAAGACCCATCCTTTGTATGACATCGAAGCCGGAGAAAATGCCCTGGCCATCAACACCCAATACTATCAACCCAAGCCTTTCATTATTCGCGGTTATGGTGCCGGAGCTGAAGTCACTGCCGCCGGCCTGTTTGGCGACATGCTGCGTACTTTGGCGTGGGAACAGGAGTACTGAAATGAGCCTAATTGATCAAACAACCAGTGTTTTTGCCCCTGTTTCAATCGGTAACATCAGTGTTGGCTTTGATTCATTGGGGTTGGCTTTGCGCCCCATTGACAATCAACTTTTAGGCGATTTGGTCAGTGTCGAAACTGCACTCATCAATGATTTTGAGTTGACTGGCTCTTTTGCGAATCGCTTACCACAAGACCGAGAAACTAACATTGTTTGGACGGTATTGGCGGCTTTTAACCAAGCCATGGATACCCGAGGCTTCCCCACCCAACAGGTTAAACTGACATTACATAAAAACATTCCTGTCTGCAGCGGACTGGGTTCCAGCGCATGTTCTGTGGTGGCTGCATTTGTGGCTTTGAATGAATATCATCAACGACCCTTTGATGACCATGAATTGTTATTGATGATGGGTCAAGCTGAAGCTCAAATCAGTGGTTCACTGCACTACGACAACGTCGCGCCCTGCTACTTGGGTGGTATGCAGTTGATGCTCAACGCACAACAACAAGTAACGACGCCATTACCGGTTTTTAAAGACGTCTACTGGGTATTGGCCTACCCCGATGTCATCGTCAGCACCCAAGCTGCTAGGGCACTGTTACCGGCTCAATACGACCGTTCAACATTGATTCGCTTTGGACAAAATTTGGCTGGCTTTGTGGCTGCTTGTTACCAACAAGACCAAGCATTGGCCTTTGCCCTTTTAAAAGATGAGATTGCCGAACCTTATCGGGCTGAGCTGTTACCAAATTACGATGACACCAAGAAACAATTATTGACCATGAACAGCATGGCTGTGGGCATCTCAGGCTCAGGTCCAACCCTGTTCTCTGTCTGTGATGATTTGGCCACCGCGCAAGCACAAGCAGATTGGTTAAAAACCAACTACCTGCAAACCGATCAGGGATTTGTAGCAATTTGTCAACCAGACCTCGAAGGCACCCGAAAAATAGGATAACCAAATGCAATTAAATAACCTCAAAGACCCCAACCAAATGGTCGATTATGCCACTGCAGTTAAAACCGGATTAGGCAACAACCAAGGCTTATTTTTCCCACCCAAGGTGCCGCAATTGCCGAATGTGAATGAATTGCTGGCAATGTCTACCACCGCAAGGAATTTCCACATCCTGCAGCCATTAGTCAAAGCCAACATCTCGGATGATGCCTTGAGGTCAATCATTGCTAATGTGTTCACTTTCCAATCACCATTGAAAAAAATCAATGAACAAGTGGCTTGCTTGGAGTTGTTTCATGGTCCAACGCTGGCATTCAAAGATTTTGGTGCTCGTTTTATGGCCAACTGCCTGCAGCATTTCTCAAAACAACAACAATCATCTGAGAAAATAACCATACTCACCGCCACCTCCGGAGATACTGGTGCGGCCGTGGCCCATGCCTTTCATGGACTGGATAACATCGAAGTGGTTATTTTGTTTCCTCAAGGCAAAATCAGTGAACTGCAACAAAAGATGTTCACCACTTTATCAGGCAACATCAGAACCGTGGCAGTAGCTGGTGATTTTGATGACTGCCAAAAATTAGTCAAACAAAGTTTCGATGATGTTGATTTGGTTCGGGCTGTCGGACTGAATTCGGCCAACTCAATCAATGTCAGTCGATTATTCGCTCAGATTTGTTATTACTTCGATGCCGTTGCCCAATTACCAGTTGCCCAACGTGATCAATGCGTGGTGGCTGTTCCAAGTGGCAATTTTGGTAATTTATGTGCTGGCATCATGGCCCAAACAATGGGCCTACCGATCAAACGTTTCATCGCTTCCACCAACCTCAATGACACCGTGCCTAGGTATTTAAAAGACGGCATTTGGTCGCCCAACGACACCGTCGAAACCTTGTCTAATGCGATGGATGTGAGCAAACCAAATAATTGGCCACGCATTGAATACATGATTGAGTCAGGACAGTTTGCACGCCAAGACCTCAGTGGTTTGGCAGTCGACGAGATGCAAACTGAAAACACCTTGAAAACATTGTACCAAATGGGTTACATCAGTGAACCACATGCAGCGGTGGCTTATCAAGGCTTGCAAGACAGTTTGGCCGAGGATGAGTTGGGGATATTTTTGGGCACCGCGCATCCTGCAAAATTCAAATCATCTGTTGAAGCCATTTTAAACATAGAATTACCATTACCAGATGCTATTGCGGAATGTGCAGAAAAAACTGATTTATCAACCAACATGTCGGCAGATTATGTTTCTTTGAGAAATTATATTTTAGGTTGATTGTAGGTCATAAGGCAGTTACCAAGAACGCTGATTTTAAAACTTACAGTATGTGTTTTTTGAGCGAATTAAATTCAAAGTTTGTTGTGATTTGAAAACAACCTTTTTTAGTCCTTTTTTTTGCTGCGGTTAGCAATAGATCGGCACTTTTCTTTTAATTCTGGACTCATTCTTAATTGCTTCTTGTCGTAACATTCATCAGGGCCTCTGATGGCCGGTTTAGCAAATTTTTGAGTATATTTATATTTTGGTGACTCCCATGCTTGTGATATGAGTACCACCCACTGGGTTTCATTGGTGGGGTCATCATCCTGATAATAGCCAACCCCTAACTCAGTTTGTATTACAAAAAACTCGCCTTTACCTAAAATATGATTATGGTGTTTATCACTATTTACCAAATGGTTTAAGACACTATCTGAATTGGCGGCAGATTTTGCAACTGCTTCAACTTGATTACCAGATATGGGGTAATAGTCAGGGAATCTAAAACCACCCTTGGCCACTATTTGATTGGCGGTAATTTCAGGATCAGCTGTATTTTTTGACAATGCTTCAGCCCGCTTCTGGGCAATTTTTGATAATTGCGAATTACAATTCAGAACCTCACGCTTCTGGCTGGGATGTGTTTTGATGAGCTCAGCCAACTGTGTGGCTGCTTTGTTGTTGCCACAAACTTGGGGTGTTGTTGGCTGATCATTGGCGCAGGCGATAAAGGCCATTGTTACAACAACAAAAAACACCGCAAATCTAGGTAAAATGGAAGCGCCTGATTGAGTCATTCATGCATTATACAGTATGTTTCGTAATTATGTGAATTTGCCTACAGCACATGCTGCATTGCTGTGATTTACTCGGTGTTATCTGAATCTTCAATGACACTGAGGGCTTTGTCATTCGGCAACACGGCAGCGCGAAAATGTGCCAAGGCCTCATCAGGCTGTTCTTTTTCTTGGTATATCAAACCCAAAAGCTGATGCACTTCCTGACTGGGTGTGGTTTTGAGAACCTCCAATAACAAGCTTTCGGCTTTGTCCCAATTCTTTTTCTCAACATGCAACTTGGCGTTACACAACAAAACTGCAGCTTGGTTGGGATGCTGTACCAACCATTTTTCCGCAACTTTTAGGCGATGATTTAAGTTATAGGGCAAGGCCGACCAATAGGTTACCATTTGTTCGTCGAATTCATTCTTCATCGATTTCTCTATGAAACCAGTGACTTGTTGATAGGCCCCTAAGCGCAAGCCAGTCTCACAGTAACTGTGTCGGTAGCTTTGTTGTTGTTTCTTACTCAAAGCATGCCAAATGTCATCCAGTTCTGATTCTGATGAAGCTGCTGCAAAACGTTCCAAGGTGACTTTGGTTTTCAGTTCATTGCTTTGCTGGTGATTGATTATTGCCAGTTTTTCAGCCTTGGGAATGGTTGATTGTAACAACTTCCAGTCCTGTGTCTGTTGGCTGGCTTGGGTTTGTAAGTGCACCGCACGGGGGTTGTTTGGGTAGGTGTTAAGGATGGTAGCTAACAGTGGCAATGCTTTCTCAGCCTGGCCCGACTTAACCCAAATCTCACAGCGAGTCAAATCAACTGTTAAAGGGTTATCAATGACTTTTTCTGCTTCATCCAAATGTGCCTCAGCACGTTGTAAGTCGTTTTGTGCCACCGCTGCTCTGGCGGCAGCCATGAAGCTTAATTCAGGCGTTGGACTTTTTTGTGCCGATGCAACAAGTAACTTTTCTGCTGTTGACCACTTACCCTCGCTTAAGGCCAATAAACCGCGTGCAAACTTCTTCCTGCTGTGGTTCGCGGTGAGGTGATTGATGGCCTTTTTCGGTGCTTTGAGCAGCCCATAGATAAACCATATAGCAACAAAAACCAACAGCAACAAAATACCGGCAGCAATGGCAGTCATTTGAATTTGGTAGCCCAACAATTCAACTTGAATCAGCCCGGGGTTCTTGATCAACTGTGGCGTCAGCCAAGCAACCGCTAACAACAAGATAATTAATAGAATGACTTTTATGGTTTTCAGCATCAGCGTAACCCGTTCAGTTGTGCAATCAATGCTTGAGTATCAAATTCCTTTGGCACCTTTGGCAACAGTGACAGTTGTGCCAAAGTTTTGATTTCATTAGCTAATTGTGTTTGCTCAGGGAAGTTATCTGTGATCAACTCAGCAGCCTGCATGAGACTGTTCTGCCAACCACTTTGGTCCTGCAAACTGAGCATCAAATGAGCCAGGTAAAGCTGTCTTTTTATGCTCAGTTTTAGCTCAACCAACGCAGCAGATGATGTGATACTTGAATCATCTGAAATCTTTTTAACACTGACAAAACGGTCATACCAATTGCCTTCGGCTGCAGCTGTCTCAGTTTGTAATTGAATTTGATTCACAGCGCCATCAAGACCTTTCAGCGTTTGTTGCATGGCCTGAATATCAGGCTGTTCGGTCCTTGCCAATGCATCCACCAACTGCTTGAGTTTTATTTGCCAAGATGTGTCCAATTTGGTGGCCAGCAAAAAATTTTCCAATACAACAGTGGCTGTTTCAATGTCATGTAGTTCAACCAGTGTTTCTGCCTGATTCAAGGCTTTGACTGCCAGTGCCCTTTGTAATTGATCCTGATCAACAACCCCATCCTGACTCGTTGCCGGCTCATCCACTTGGCTGTTCAATTGGCTTTGTAATTGATTGATCAAAATCTCTTGATTTTGCAACTGCAGCGTCAATTGCCTCAGTGCCACTTCATTGGCGGAGTTATCGAACAACTTTTCTTCACTCAGCTGAGCACCACTCATTCCTGCGTCCTGTAATTGTTGAGTCAGGCGCTCAAGACTCGATACTTTTGTCGCCAGTTCCGTGCTTTGTTGGCGCAGATTTTCGTTGGTGTTTTGAACTGTTTGCAAGGCAGCGACAGCGCTGGCCTGTTCCGCTTCCAGCTGCTGTAATTGTGTTGCTATCAAGCGGTTTGATTCACCGGCCTCATTTTCAGCTGCTTGCCATTGGAGGTACAAGGCGTAACCGGCTGCAGCCAAGGCCACCAATGACAGCAATAAGCTGAATGTGCCACCTGATTTTTTGACCACCACGGTCTCTGTTTCAATCACAGCAGTGTCTTCTTGGTTTTCATACGAGTCAACTGCAGTGTCGTCGGTCGCTGAATTTTCCGCTGTTTCTTCAATTGGCTGTTCTTTGTCCATCTACTTACTCATATCGCATTGGTGTGTGATTAATTTTAACCCACACTTTTAAGATGTACAGTTAAAAACCGTTACAAATGAGTCAAGGCATTGAAAACAAGTACTCGATGACATGTTGAGATATCAACATAATTGTGGCTGGCCTGATCAAGCCGTGGGTAGTCATGTGAATTCCTGTAGGCTGCACCTTGGATCGGCATGGCTAATTAATCGTCAAAGCATCACCATTTGGTTGATTAAGAATGGTGCAAATAGGCGCTAAAAAGATTGAACGATTTAAATGGAACAGGTTTTTAGTTGTTTTTTTGCTGTATCAAATGCCCAACAGAGGCCAGGTTTTAGCATGCTGTCGATGCTGTTCATGACACCCGTTGAAACGGCTTGGTTCAGCTCTTATGTTTTGTGGGTGGCTCAATCACAGGCTTGACGTTTTTGGGCTTGATTTTATCTATTTCAAATTTCATGAACTCTTCAACTTCTATTTTGATGGAACCTAAATCAAGGTCTATGTTGTTTTTTGCTGCGTCTTTTTTATTGATGATGTGAGTGATCATTTGTATTGCCTCAGTCTGTGTTACTCAATGAATCAAAACAATCACCTAACGCGTCATCATGATCCAGTCACCCCAATCTTTTATACAAATTAATACAGTGGTGGTGAATTCTCAGTGAAATGTTAAAAGCATGTGAGGTTATGTTGAAATTAGGTATTTTCAATGATTGCCACTTTTAAGCAGTTTAGACTTTCAATGACACCTCACTAAAAAAACCAAAAATCTAGATTGACAAAAAATAACAACATCTAACAACCGAGAATAATATATTGAAAATAGCCAGGGGTATGCAGTTAGTTTTTTTGCAGATAAACGCTCGTTTTTTTAGTGCCTTAAAGTAAACAGTTGCTTATTTGAGTGTATTATTTTATTGGTCTTTTTATAAAAACTGTAGCCAAAATTAATATCACCAGGAACAGAGGTATATGAGGTATTGGAACCGACTGCACTTGACCTTGTCCTCTGATAACATATGCCACGAACTGTTTGTTTTGAAGGTCACCATCTGCATCTCCAATACTGCTCTCACCCCTGGGATTTATAAGTTCAAAAATAATGGTTTTTTCATTTTCAATAGCTGCGTTTTCTAGTATTTGTAGTCCAGGTATTTCAATACTTTGAGATAAACCACCGTCATAAATGTCTCGTGGGATGTTAATTATTTGATTGGCACTGAATTGGTAATCAATGCCTTCAGATGCAGTTCCTAACAGTGTATCTCTAATAATTACACTGGCTTTATCAATGACTTCGCCTTTTATGACTATCCTTGGGAGGTTATTTCCTGTTATAAAGTTGTCATTTGTATCGGGCCCAAACTCGACAAACAAACAATGCTGGTTTCCATCAAATAATCTCCAGTTGTAGTTGTTTATCAGAGCGGTTTTGTCATCCAGGCCGTAACAGAAATAACTGCTTCCCAGAGAGATAACAACGTTGTCATTGAGGTTTTGAGCTGACCAATTAGCCAATAAATTATCATAGTACGAAGTAGATATTTTTTGTGACCCAGCTAACATGCTACCACCCGTAAGTAAGCTTGAGACATTCCATTCACCGATGTTCTGGTCAAAGTCATCTCCACCTGCACCGAAAAATGTATAACCTAAACGGGTAACTTTGCTGGTGTCCCATTGACTGATGTCCTGGTTAAATGAGTTTGCATCCAAGAACATTCCAAACATATCCTCAAGTAATGTGGTATTCCAGTTACCAATATTTTGGTTAAAATCATAAGCTTCTTGAAACATAAATGTCATTTCCTTTACCTTTGAGGTATTCCAATTTCCAATGTCTTGATTAAACACATAGGCACTGTCAAACATACTGTGCATATCTTCAACATTACCCGTGTTCCATGATCCAATGTTTTGATTAAATTGGTGGGCATTATGAAACATAAATGACATTCTTTTTACTTTTGTTGTATTCCACGTGCCAATGTTCTGATTGAATTCTTTTGCATCCCAAAACATCCCAAAAAAATTTTCGACTTGAGAAACATTCCATTGAGAAATATCCTGATTAAATAATTCAGCTCCATCAAACATGGATGACATGTCCATGACATTTGCGGTATCCCAATCACCAAGATCTTCATTGAAATAAGTGGCATTTGAGAACATATGATTCATGTCTATGACATTTGATGTATCCCAGTTTTCAATTTGTAAATTCAAATCTTTTGCTTTCAATCCTGCAAACATCCAGGACATATCCGTCACAGCTGAAGTGTTCCAATTATTCAAAGGCTGATTGAAATTTTGTACACCAGAGAAAAGTCTCATCATACTAGTTACTTGAGAGGTATCCCAGTTTGAGATACTTGAGTTAAATACTCCATTCGAACATCCTGTAAACATAAAACTCATGTCTGTTACTTGAGTTAAGTCAGGTGTATCAGAAGCCGAAATCATCAATTGATAAGATCCTGCAAATGCCGATTCCATCGATGTCCATTGTTGGCTTCCCCATTGAATGACCTCTATGGGCTGAAAATCCCAATCAAATTTCATGCGAGGAAAACTGCCAATGATTCTGACTGTGTGCACTCCACCTTGTGTTGGGTATAGACAGGAATAACTACTTGTCAGATTGGTTGCATCAATCATGCCATCATCATTACAGTCAATATCATAGTTGTAACCTGCGCCAACTGTCTCAATCTCAACACTGTTGGTATCTGTACCTAACTTGATCACAAAGTCATCACTGGGCGCGGCATAAACATGATTAAAAAATAGAAAAATAAAAATCAGGGTTTTTCTGGCACAAATGAAATAATTTTTTTTTGCAATCATGTTAATTATAATCCGCTTGATTGGTGCTATTGTCAAGAACATAGTTAAAAATCTAACCCGTTGTAAACCGTTGTTATTTCAATAAGATTTCGGCCAAAAAAATGGTCCTCTTTTAAAAGGCTTAAAACTCATTTTTTGATTTTAAATAATTAGGTTGATGTATATTTAATTTAATCAAACCATAATCGACATGCATGCAATGAATTCCAATTAAGAAGAGTTGAAAATGTTTGCGCCCCAACAATCTCATTTCTTATATCTCTTGAGTCTCAACTGAGCTCAAATTCGAAAAAAGCACCATTGAATCATCATTTTTTCTTGACTCTTTTGGTGTTCCAGTTGTACCATTAGTACACACGGCACATATGGAACATATAAAACCCATGCAAATATCAATAGACATAGAAAGTGCAACACCCTTGTTTTCTCAGCTGGTTATGCAGATCAAACAAGCTGTTCAGGATGAAAAGGTCAAGCCAGGTGATCAACTGCCTTCAATCAGACAGTTGGCCTATGATTTGGACATGAATAATAAAACAGTGGCCAAAGCCTACCGCTTACTCGAACGTGATTCAGTGATAGTGGCCAAAGGCTACCGCGGTACTTTTATCCATCCTGAAGCCCAAGCCAATTGCACCATTGATTTGAATAAATGGGTCAGAAAAGAACTGACCAACACCATACAATCATTCCGCCAAGCTGGCGTGACTGATTCGGAAATTCGCATCGCCTTTGCAGACGTGCTCAACCAATCAACCGGAGTTTGATATGAACGAAATGACATTATTTATGCTGGTCTTTGTGACCCAGATATTTTTATTATCGGCTTATTTCCCATCGAGGATATTGCGCCGATCTCAATATGTGCTTGAAAACTACCCAGCCAGCACCCACCCCAAGTTGTACCCTAAATCAAGTCAGTATTTCAAGCGGGCCATGACCTTGTATAAATGGGTCAATATCTTCAATATGATGTTGGGATTGGCTCTTCTGTACTTCATTTATACCGGTTACTTGGTCGGCGAAAAAGGCCTTAACCCCATGCTGCCCTGGGGTTACTTTATGCTGCAAATGATACCCAGCCAATTGTTGGAGTTTTTTGGCATGCGTTTGGCAAAATTGATGAAGCAACAAGACCAGCGGCGACAAAAATCTGCGCAGTTAAAACCGCGTAAACTCACCGATTATGTATCAGCCAAGCTCTTAGCGGCTGTCATCTTGAGTTACTTTGGATTCATCTTAATTGGACTGTATCTGGAGGGTTTTGTTATTTCCAGTGAAAGCAAGACCTTGGTCATGAGTGGTATTTTGTTGATAGGCATGCTGTTTTTCATTGGCATGTCTCGATGGCTGATTCGCGGTAGAGTGAAAGACCCCTACCAATCAGAGCACAGCCGACATAAATCCGTTTCGATGGTAATAAAAACATTTTGTTATACCATCATTGCATGCAGCGGTTTCATGTTAGTGGCCTTATTGGTGGTTACTTTTGATTTGAAAACCATCATGCCCATCATCATGAGCTTGTTCTTACAGCTTCTGGTTATCTTATCAATGGGTTTTATGCTGCATAACAACTGCATAGAAGACATCGACTTTGATGTTTATAAGTCTGCTTAAACTAATTAGGAGAATACGCATGAGTCACAATAAGACAAGCCCCTTTGGTTTATTCATTACAATCATGATGCTATCAATTGGTTTTGCTTCTTCGGCAAAAAACCATATCGATGAGACCAACATAAAAGCATTGATTGATGCGCTTGAGACCAAGCGCCAACAACACCACATCCCAGGTATGGCCCTGGCCGTAGTTCATAACGATCAAGTCATCATTGCCCATGGTTTTGGCGTGATGGATACCAGCAACAACAAACCAGTGACAGCTGAGACATTGTTTGCCATTGGCTCAACCAGCAAAGCCTTCACCGCCACCCTAGCGGCCATGATGGTCGATGCTGATAAACTCAACTGGGACGATCTTGTCACTGATTATTTACCCAGATATGAGTTCAATGTGGGTGATGAAGCATTACCCATAACCATCAAGGACATGCTGTCTCATCGCACCGGCTACACCCGCAATGACTTACTATGGGCCAATGGTCAAGCCAGTTCCAAATTGATTCTAAAAACAGCCACAGCCGCTGAGCCTTGGGATGAATTCAGAAAAAACTTCCACTACAACAATGTGATGTATTTGGCAGCCGGAGAACTCACAGCAACCGTTGCCAAGCAGGATTGGAATGAATTATTGGCAGAGAAAATACTCAAGCCATTGGGTATGACCAGCACCACATCAGTTCATGAGACTGCCTTGGCTGATACCAACATCGCCACAGGCTACCAATGGAATGATGCCTCCGAAACCAATGACTTTATGCCTCGACGCAACCTCAACAACATCGCACCAGCCGGTGGAATCTACTCCAACGTCAATGACATGGCACAGTGGCTGCGCCTTTTACTCAATCAAGGCCAGTGGCAGCAGCAACAATTGGTTTCAACAGAACAGCTGCAAGCCACCTGGCAGCCTGCTATTAACATTGCCGGCGACATCAATTACGGCATGGGCTGGTTCCTGCGCCAGTGGCAGGATAAAAAAGTCATCGAACACGGTGGTAGCATCGATGGTTACGGCGCTCAAGTGGCCTTATTACCTGATGAAAACTTGGGTTTTGTGCTATTAACCAACCACACCGCCACCCCCCTGCAGCAAGAGTCCATTAATATGGTCTGGGATCACTTGGCCACTGCGGCACCTGCAACTGGTACAACATCGGTTGATACGGCCTTAGACTACAACGAGTATGTGGGTGAATACCATGCCAATTTTGCTACCTTCAAAGACAGCATTTTCACCTTCTTGATCAATGAAAGTGGTGTGCCTGCGGTAGATGTTCCAGGACAAATGGTGTACGAGCTGAAAGACCCAGATGAAAGCGGTAAATGGTATTTCAAACTGACCGATACCATAGCTGTTTCTTTTGATCGTGCTGCGGATAACAGCATCACTGCCATGCGCATGCACCAAAATCGCCTTGATTTTGAACTGCCTAAAAAAGGCGTAGAAATCAAGCCAGAAATAGCTGCCAGTGAATTACAACCCTTCCTTGGTGAGTACCAATCCAAGCAATTCAAAGGCGCCATTAAAGCCAAGATTCAGAACCACCGCTTGACCCTTGATGTTCCAAATCAGATGGCTTTTGAGCTGCATTTACCCGATGAAGATGGTTTCAGGCAATTCCGCATCAAGTCCGACATGAGTGCCAAGTTCGACACAGATGAGACCAACCAAGTGACCCATTTGGTACTTTACAGGGACAAGCAAAAGGTCGTTGATACCGCACCGAAAATGACCACAAAAGAAACTGAACCGCTACCTACTGTAGCGGCACTGATGCAGCTGATGCAGGCAAAGGAGCGCAGTGATATGTTGAGCCAAAAAGCCGGGTTTCAAATCAAAGGTGAAATCAACATGGTTAATTCGGGTGTCAAAGGCAAAATTATGATGGAATTTGATGATGAATACAGTTATCGCCAACAACTGGATTTTGGGGTATTTGGTGAAATAACCGTGGTTGCCAATGAAGACCAAGCAGCAACTGATGGCATCAACCCCTACACTGAATTCAAAGGCGCCTACCGCAAACAAGCACAACTTGAACACCCAAGTATCAGCATGAATTTGGCCAAGCATGCCGATGAGTTAACTGTCACAGGTAAAGCCGAAGTCAATGATCGTAAGGCCTACGTTGTGTCCTTTAAAGTGAACGATTTACCAAGTAGGAATTATTACATTGATACAGAAAATGGTGACATCCTGAGGATGAAAACCAGATTAATTAATCCTGCGGTAGGCAGTGTACCAATCACCATTGATTACTTTGACTATGAACAGCACCATGGCTTGCGACTGCCGATGCAAACTATCATGAAAGACCCCATGATGGGCCGCGCTGAAATCAACTACAAAAAAGTCAAAGCCAACAGAAAATTCAAACCAGAACACTTCATTCTGAAACCATGATGCCAACACTGACTCGACAAGGATGTCGAGTCAATCATTCACCTCTCTAGGCAGTATATGACATCCATCAAAACCTGCCATACTCACGTTCGCTATAATCATGGGTGATTAAATCTCAATTGGAGCAACAATCATGAACAAATTAATCCTGTTGACATTGCTGACATGCTTGACAGCTTGTCAGCACCACAACAAGCCTGATTCCGAGTCACAAGTGAGCCCAACCAATGCTGCCATCGAACAAGCCATTGCGGCCCAAGACCGCAGTGCAGCTGATCGCAGCAGAGATGCCCGCAGTCGACCTGATGTCACCTTAAAAATGCTCGACATCGGCCCTGGCGATGTGGTTTTCGACGTGTTTGCAGGAGGCGGCTACTACAGTGATTTAATTGCCAGAGTGGTGGGCGAGGACGGTAAAGTCTTCTTACACAACAATCAGGCCTACCGTAATTTTGTCAATGAAGCATTACAACAAAGATTGGCGCAAAATAACATGCCCCAAATGGTTCAGCATGATCGAGAAGTGGACGCATTGGACATTGAACCAAACTCATTGGATGCGGCCATGATTATCATGTCCTATCATGATTTGTTTTATGATGACCCTGCCAGTGGCTGGCCTCAAATCAATCATGATGACTTCATGCTACAAATATACTCTGGTTTAAAAGCTGGCGGACGTTTTATGATTGTAGATCACCAAGCCAACGACGGCCGTGGCGCTTTGGACAGCCAAACCTTGCATCGCATAGAGTCAGAGTTTGCGGTTAATAAACTGACCCAAATTGGTTTTAAACTGGTGGCCGAATCAGCTGTGTTGGCCAACCTTGAAGATGACAAAGATGTCTCGGTATTTGCCCCTGACATCAGAGGTAAAACTGATCGATTTATATTGGTATTTGAAAAGTAGTTATTGTAACAGTCGCAATTCTTCGAGCGCGTCGCAGCCTCCTTTCAAGCCGCCCTTCACTGGCACACTGGCTAACAGCTTGATGGCATAATGGTTGGCATAATGATGCGCCACCTCTGATGCGCTGATTGAAAATGGAGGACCATCCTGAGCCGATTGGTCGTAGTCAAAAGTGATTAACAATTGCGGTGCACCTGAAGTTATTTGACGTAAGTGCTGACAGTAATTCAGACGCATTTCCTCAGGCAGTGCCACCAAGGATGCCCGGTCATACGTGACAGCGATGTCTCCCACATGTTTGGTCTTTAAAGCAAAAATATCCCCCACGTAGATGGTTAATTGTTCGGCCTGATAGCATTTAAATCCATCAACTTCAGCGATTGCTGGTGCCACCTCAATGGCTGCGAAGAAACGTTTGATGGCATCCTCACTGAGTTCCACCCCAACCACATGCATGCCTTGTTCTAGCAACCAAACCATATCTATCGATTTGCCGCACAAAGGCACAAAAACCTTTGAGCCGGGTGTCAATTCCAACACAGCAAAATGTTGTTGCAGCAAAGGATTGACCTTGGCTTGGTCAAAACCAATTTCATTGCTGTGCCACTTTTCATGCCAAAAATCTGCTTTCATCTAAAAAAACCTGTTAAATCTTGGGTTCATTATAACTATGCACCGTCGATTGTTTTAGATACATCAGTTGATTTAGCATGATTAGCAGAATCGCTATGCACATATTTCTACAAACTGAGCCAATAATTGATTGCAATATCCAAAACAAACTCTTACTATTATTAACGTGTGCGTAAGAAAATACAACAAATAGGGGGTTGTTATGCACATATTGTTTTTTATTTTACTGCTCACGGTGTCGCTCTTTGGTACCGAATCTCAAGCACAAGCTTCTGCTGACTTGCCGGATAAGCCGGCTGATTGGGTCTGCTCACAACCCGATGAATCCAAAACAGCAGCAGCCAGTCAAAAATGGTGTGCAATCAATGAACCAACACCTGAAGCATTGGCTTGGCGCGATGCAATTGGCTTCACGCTGCAACCCGGACAATTGACTGAAATGGAGAAAAAGAACGCCTTTGATTTTCAATTACGCGATTTTCTCAGAGCCAGGGTTTATGACCACAAACTCAATTGGGCCCATGACCGCGACTGGCGTTTGACCGGCCCCTACAAAGGCCCCTTTGGTGAGGGCAAAAGCTATGGCGTTCATCCAGCGGTTCGCGTTTACTATTCACCTGAAATGGTGGCCTGGTTATGTGCCGGCAGAGAGGGCGAGTTACCTTTTGGTGCCATGATCATCAAAGAAATGGCCAATATTGATGCGGCATTAGGCGTGGAAAAACCAGATAACTGCATGCAGATCAAAACTGATGATCAGCGGCTACCCTCTTCTTGGACCGTGATGTATCGAACCAACACCACCCATGATGGCTGGTATTATGCCAATCCAACCATGACCGGTGATGGCAACCCGCCGGTTGTTGATAAATCGGCATTCACTGACCCTGGCGCCCTGCCCTCTGACCCCGTTAAGCCAAACCAACACTGGTTTCCTACTGGTTACGATTTTAGCGATAAAGAAAAAATCAATACCATTGTCTATCCTTATAACTTATATGGCGCAGCGTGTATCAACTGCCATGCCACAGCAGTCAATGAAATGACTTTTTCATCTTTGGACAACATTGTTTCCGCAGGACTGCGTTACAAATGGTACCCACTTGATAAAAGTATAACCGCACCTCAACAGAGAGAATCGCTGCACAGCCAGCCATTGGATGATGCCAAACAAGTCACTGTATACCAACCAATATTCTCGCAACCATTGACCACCATCAACCCCAACTTTGAGGCTTATTTTGGTGATTTAGGCATCAAAGACTATGCACAAGCCTGGCCTTTGCGTTTTCCAGCTGAAACCTTTGATCACAATTTATCCATGCGCAGCGGTTTGGACCAATTCCTTACCTCTGACCAGTGCATCAACTGCCACGATGCCACTTACGCCAATTCGGCCGAAGCCAATATGTTGATTGATAAATCAAACTTATCAACCAAGAAGCCGAAAAGTAAACTTAAGATCAACGTATCGCCCTATGGCGAGTGGCGTGTTTCTCCCATGGGTTTGGCTGGACGCGATCCGATTTTCTTCTCCCAGCTACAAAGTGAAACCAACAACTTACCAGCGGCCAAAAAATGTATAGAAAACACCTGTTTGCATTGTCATGGCGTCATGGGCCAAAGACAGTTAGCGATTGACACACCGGCCTCCGAAGCGTGCAAAGATATTTTTGCTGTGGCACCACCAGAGGGTGTGCCCTTTGGCCAGCCCATGGCCAAATCAATGGTCACCCAATGGCAAGATGATCCACCCAATAATCATGATGCGAAATACGGCGCCCTGGCGCGTGATGGCATTTCATGCATGGTCTGTCATCAAATTGATGACAAAGGGCTGGGCACTGAATCGGGATATACCGGTAATTTTGTCACCAATCAACCAGGCCAAGTGGTTGGACCTTATGCCAGTGAAAGTGTGATTACCCAACCAATGCAAAATGCCTTGGACATCACACCACAATTCGGCGCCCAAATTCAGAATTCCGACATGTGTGGTTCTTGTCATAACATCCTGCTGCCAACCTTTAACAATGATGGCACACCGCACCAGCACACCGCACCGGGTGGCTTGGTGGTTAATGCCACCTATGAACAAACCACCCACCTCGAATGGGTTAATTCTGACTTTTCAAAGAAAGGTTCGTTCGAAAGTTGTCAGGATTGTCACATGCCCACAAAGTTTGATGTCGGTGACACTTATCACGAATTAAAAGACATGCGCATTGCCAATATAGAAAGCAGTGACTTTGCGCCCACCACCCATCGCCTACCCAATAAAGACATCACGCTGACACCACGGGATAAATTTGCTCGGCATTCTTTGCATGGTCTGAATGTCTTTTTGAATGAAATGTTCCAGCAGTTCCCCATGATTTTAGGTTTGCGTCAAATGGACTACATGGTTAACAACGATGTGCAACCAGCTTTGATAACAGGCCGCGACTCAATGATTGAAATGGCCACCCAACAAACCGCCAACGTGTCAATCACCCACATGCAATGGCTGGATGACAACACCATTGATTTATCGGTCGAAATAGAAAATAAAACAGGCCACTTTCTGCCCTCAGGTGTGGGTTTCAGGCGGGTGTTTATCGAAGCTGTGGCACATGGCAAATCAGGCGAAATCCTGTGGGCATCAGGCCGCAGCAATGCACTGGGTGTGATTTTGGAAGGCAGCACCGATAAGCCACTTTCAACCGAACAGGGCGGTGCTGGACAATCCACCTATCAACCTCATTATCAGGTGATTGATGCACAAGACCAAGTGCAAATTTACCAAGAGATCATCCAAGATTCTGCCGGTCACAACACCACCTCATTCATGCGACGGGTTAGTGATAAAAAAGACAACCGCATCAGGGCCAAAGGCTTTGATCCACAATTTTATCTCGACAGCCAATCACCCTACATCCAAATGTTGGGTGTGTTACTGGGCGAGGCGGCCAAGGACAAAGACTACAGTGACAAAAACCTCACTGGCAAAGACCGTTTGAAATATGTAATGAAATTAAGCACTGAACAAAAAAACCAGTTCAGTCACGTCACAGTGAAGCTGTATAACCAGTCCATACCACCGGTTTATTTACAAGATCGTTTCAGTGATGCGCATGTGGGTCCGGCAGAAAAAGATGACATCCAAAGGCTGTATTACCTCACCAGCCACCTCAATACAGACACTGTCACTGCTGAAGGCATCAAACCGATCAAGGATTGGCGCTTTTTTATCAGTGGCGCCTGTATAGACAATCAACAAAACAGCTGCGAGGATTAATAAAACAGATCATACACCTTGAACCAATAAAACCGCTTACTGAAACAAATAGGCACCATTGAACATGAATCCGTTCAGTGGTGCATAAGTGATTGGCTATTAGTATTTAAAACTGCTATTTTTGATTGGGCTTTCATCATTGATTACCTATAATATTGAGCTTCAAATCAACAGAGAATTTTATGAGCAACCTTTGGGACGATCCGCTATCTTCATCAAACAACAGCAACAATAAATCGACACAAGATAAACCAGAAAATGATCAAGTCCAGGCGGTACCTGCTGCTCCTAAATCCTCATCAGTAGAGCCAGTGAAGGCCGAGGACAAGCGCGTCATCAATGGCCTGACCGACGTCAACCAATTAGCCCCATTTAAATACCCTTGGGCCTGGAACTTCTTTCTTAATGCCAATAAAAATCATTGGTCGCCCTTGGACATCAAGATGGAGCAAGATGTCCAAGATTACAACAACACCTTGAGCACAGAAGAAAAACATGTGTTTCAAAACGTCATGTCCTACTTGACCACTTCAGGTATCTTGGCGATGCGCAACATCGGTCTGGCTGTGATGGAAAAAATGACGGCACCAGAATTACAAATTTACCAGGCTCGTCAAATTTATGAGGAAGGCTTGCACACTTCTGCTTATCAACACTGTATTGAGGGTATTGGTTTAGACCAGGGTGACTTATACAACCGTTACCGCCTGATTCCAGAAATTGACCAGAAAATACAGATGTCCAACCGTTACCTGGAACCTGTTATGCGTCCTGATTTAGATCTCAATGACCCAGTTGAGCTTGAAAAATTCACCATGGCTTACTTGTTCTTCTCAGTGGTGTTTGAAGGCAATTGGTTGTACCACGGTTTCAGTCCGATTTTCGCCTTTCAGCGCCGTGGCCTGATGAAAAACACCGCCCAAATGCTTCAGTTCATCATGCGCGACAAATCGTTGCATTATGCTTTTGGCATCCGTGCCATCAAACAAATTCTGAAAGAAAACAACCTCAAACTCGACCCAATCAAAGTCAAGAACATGTGGGAAGAAGCTGAAGCTGCCGAACAGAAATACGTCAACTTCCTGTTCAAACAACCCATCAGTAGCTACAGTGCCGATGAACACATGGAACAACACCGTTACATTGCCAACCAACGTGCTGCTGCACTGGGCATGATTCAGCCATTCCCTGGCGCTGAAAACGCACTGCCCTGGTTAGACGGACAAGTCAAAGTCAATGATCAGGACCGCCATCAAGAAGAACACGCCGATGAACACGAAGGCGGTTCTTTGAGTTGGGACTGAAGTAAGATGTTATAGGTTCGCTGTATAAAAAATTTATGCCATCAGTCAGACCGTGGCTTGTTGTTCACGGACCAATTAAGGAAATGCTGGTTGCACCAACAGGTGTTTGCTTAATATTTAGAAAACATCAAGATAACAATTGAACCCAACTATAATTCAAACCCATTAAGTTGTCGTCTGATTGGGTTAATTGTGTCTACAGACTTTTAGGGTATCAATCACCGACAACATGTTTCTTCGATGGGTTTCAACCGGTCTTCAATTGGGCTTGATCAAGGTAATCATAGTCACCTGATTTGAGTTCATCAAACCAAGCCGACCAATACTCCAATAACCAATCAGCTTTGTCTTGGTTCAAGCCATCTTTGTCATAGACGCTGATGGTGTGATCCAATAAATCATTGCGATAAAGCACTGGATGAATGGTTTTATTTTTGACATCGAAACCCAACACCACGCCTGGATCAAGTTTCAACTGGCCATTGACTGAAACCACATGGGCGTATTGCATGAACACATCAACAAAAGCAGGGGATTTCTTTGGATAGACTTGTTTGATCAATAAACGTTTGCCATGATCATTCATTAACATGCCTTTCTTAAACTGATTGCCAGGACCGATAAAGTCCCAGTTCATCATTTCAATAAATAAATCTTTACCTGAAAAATTGCTCACTGTTGATACCTCCAAATTAATCTCTACTGACCGCTCAAAGCTTACTTTATGAACAGTTAGAAATTTAATAACTGAACACATAATTAATGATAGTCATTCAAACAGTATTGAACAACACCGATAAGACAAACAATGAAAACTACTGTTAAAAAGTAGATGTTTTATGTTTAAAAATCACATTTACCAGCTATCTCAAGGTTTAAAAAACTGTGCCAATAAATAGACTGCCGTTTTAGGGCACAATTTTAGTTATTTTCATTTTAGCCAATATCAACTGGCTATTTTGCCCGCTTTCAACCGTTTGTATGGTTGCCGTCAAGTGCGGTTACCGAGGTTTCTTCAAGTAATACAATACTTTGCCTTTGAATGGTTCTGTCAAACGACTTGTATCAGCAGTTTCTGTTTGGGTGTGAGAGAACCCCAATGCAGTCATGACACGACTGAATTTGGTATGAAACCCCCTACCTGGATCAACAATAATCACTTCACAATTCGATTTGGCATGCTGATAGATGAATTGTGACAACAGCTGGATGTGTTCTATCTCATACAGCAAGTCGCTGCCTATAATCAAATCGAACAACCCCAGGCCAGTGGCTTCATTGTCCCAACCGGTTCGCAGGAACGGAATGGCCTCATCTTGATTCAATGCGGCATTACTCAATAAAAACGCTCCCGCCTCTGGGTGGTGATCGATGGCTGTGATGTCTTCGTTGCGAGCATTCAACAACAAACTGGTCAGCCCAATACCACAGCCCACCTCCAATATCCTCAAACCAGTGGTGTCTTTGGTATCAATTAAATGTGCCATGACTTGACTGGCATTCCATATCACCCCAAACAATGACCACTGCGCTGAAGAGATGCCCAAGTCCGCGGCCACACCATCAGGGTCTGAAAATTGCTGACGATCACGCAGGGTTTTGATGTGGATATCGTGGTTGTTGAATTCAATAGTTTGGTACTTGATTCGGTAGGGTGACATGGTTTTCTCTGAACGTTTAAAAAAACGTAACAAGCCATCAAGTTCACTGATTCGCCACGCGAGATTGGATCACAACCTCTCTGTTGCCTAATTAATTATTATAGCATTAGCCTAGTTTTAGAGATTCACGGCGCGATTCGCTGGTTAAAAAGTACGCTGTTTTTTTACAAACTGATTGGTTCGAGAAGAAATGATAATTTTTTGATGTAACTTTCACCTTTTTTTTCACAACCCATTCATACAATTAAAACATGTGTGTATTTTTATTGGTTTTATATCCATGATCGAGCATGATGTCATGATTGTTGAAGGTTATCGATCACCTCAACAAGTGATGAATGATTCAGAGCTCGATTACGAAGACAAACTGAGGATTCTTGAAAAGTGGAATCAAATGTTGGCCATTAAGATTCAAGTTTTTCCTGATCAAAAAAACCATTTCAACAACTCACGTAAAGAAGTGATCGAATTGGTCAACCAACTGGTCAAAGAACACATGCATTTGGTTGATTCCGAGTTGCTGATAGACTGAACCGGTTGGTTGGTATCAGCGCTGCATCGGCAGAGTGAGCGCAATCAATTCTGTCTCACCCTACCAACACAACTGCTGCTCTATTTATCCTTCCTTAGGGATCAAATATTTTTGCAAAAACAGTATAACCGCTTGTTGGTAAACATCGCGATTCTCTTTCTTGCGATATCCATGACCCTCATTCAATGCGTTCATGTACCACACTATTTGTTGCTTTTCCTCCAGTGCCGCGACTATTTGATCGGCTTCTGTGACCGGCACCCTGGGATCATTTTGACCTTGAACCACAAACATCGGTACGTTGATTTTATCGACGTTGTTCAAAGGGCTGATGTTGTTCAGAAATTCACGCATTTCGGGGATTCTCTCATCACCGTATTCAACCCGTCTGAGGTCACGTCTGTAGTCTTGGGTGTTTTCCAAAAAAGTCACAAAGTTAGAAATGCCCACAATATTCACCGCAGCTTTAAGCCGGTCGCTGTAATGCACTGAAGAGGCCAAAACCATGTATCCACCGTAGCTACCACCATAGACTGCGACGCGGTCCTGATCTAAGTCATTTTGTTGTGCCACCCAATCCAACAGCGCACCAATGTCTTTGACTGAGTCTTCACGTTTAAAACCATTGTCCATTTGTAAATAGCTTTTGCCATAACCATCAGAGCCACGTACATTGGGCACCACCACAGCAACACCCAACTCATCCACCCACATTTGGTAGGTGCTACTGAACCAAGGCCTGGCTTGTCCTTCAGGTCCACCATGGATTGATATCACCACTGGGTGTGGCCCGGCTGTTTTGGGTCGGTAAACAAAGGCCGGAATCTGCCTAGCTTTACCATCAACCTGGTCAAATGTCGGGTATGAAATCACTTCAGGTACCACAAACTGATTGGTATTCAAACCACCGACTTCACTGTAAGTCCAGCGAGTAAGTGCACTACTTTTAAGTAAATCTTTCTCAAGCTCAATGACATAAACATCACTGGGCGTTTGGGCCGTGTTGATGGTAATGGCCAATTTATCGCCACTCTGATTGAAGTCATAGCCGCCAAAAACACCCAATGGCATGCCTGTTATTTTTGTATAGGTTTGTTTTTTCACGTCCATCAAATACAATTCTGAACGTCCATTTTCATTGCTACTGAAAGCGGCCCTACGACCATCATTACTGAGCACCATGTTATCAATATCCCAGCTGATATCAGCCGTGATGATGGTTGGTTTTGCACTTGGCTTATCTAATGATTGCCAAGCCAATTGTGAAAACTCACTGTACTGATCTGTGATATAGAAAAAACCGTTGTTTAAATCATCAAAAGCAATTGGTAAGTTAGTGCTTTTGCTGTCATCGGTTTTCACTAAAGGGGTCAGCTTTTTGTTAGCTAAATTTAACAAATAGACACCTGACTGATTGGCACTGATGTAATTAGCCACCAAAACCTGGCTGTCATCTGCACTGAAATCGGTCACGCCCCACCAGCTGCCATCAGGTGATGGCAGGATCATGTCTGCTGTTTCTGGATTATCAGGCTCAATAATCCATAAGTCATTGGCAGCACCATTCCTGCGGGTGCTCTGAAAAGCCATGGCTGTACCCGCGTTGTTCCACACCACTTGACCGTTACGTGATTCACCATCACTGATCATGCGACTCTCGCCCGTGCTCGGATCGAGCACAAATATTTGTGCAAACTCACTGCCACCAGCATCCATGGTAAAACTCAATTCAGCCCCACCTGGTTGTTTACTAACCGCACCAATGGGCTCATCGAAGAAAGTCATTTGATACCTGGTACCACCAGCCTGACTGACTCGGTGTAACTGCGAGACATCACCAAATCGTGTGCTGATATAAAGGCTTTCATCATCTTCCGCCCACTCAACAAAACTGGCTGAGCGGATGTTTTGATAGCGGTTCAATTCAGCTTTGATTTGTTGCGGGATAGCTGGCATGTTCTGCATCACCAAATTACCGTTGTTAAGTGTGGACTGTTTGGCATACGCTACCAGCGAAATTACCAATAGTAAAAAAGTGAAAAACTGTTTACTTGTGCGTGTCATAAATCACCTGTGGTTAGTAAAGTAAAGTCAATTAATTTAGCAGAAGTTGTGTCATTTACATGTGCTGATGGGCACAAAATGAAAAAATTGTTTTTGGGTACAGAAAACAGCCACCCCAATCACCAGCTGATTTGAAAGTATCATTGTCATTGTTGCTGGAACCATAATCATCAACATTATCAGTAACATATTCTCAGCACCTTCCCTAAATATACCCAAAAAATCCCGATTTACCCCGCTGATTTGCTGGGCTGAATGAGGCTCTGAGATTAACCTGAGGTTAGGTCTCGGTAATTTAGCCGAACCATTCACACATACTTTTTAGAGGGTAATGACAATGAATAATTTACGTTGGGATTTACGGAAAATCTTAAAAATATCCGCCTTAAGCGGATTGACCTTAGGGGCCACCATGGTCAGTGGCTATCAACTACAACCAAACCAACCATTAACAAATAACCATGCATCTCAAACCTCATTGGTCCAAACCAATACCACAAACAAAGCCAGCCCAATCGAGCTATTCAATGATGTCGTTGATTCTGGCGCCTTGTATGTACACAAAGCCGATGCAGAAATCTGGTTTTGGTTGATACAAGGCGAAAACGAAGCTGCACAGGTAAAATTACACAGCATACTTGAGGTGCCTGATACCATTGAACCAGTTCGCGTCAACATCATCATCGAAGGCATCAGCAGTGTGTTCTATTCCGATCAACTGTTGGCTAACGCGGCTGACACCGACATCAGTTACTCTGTCACCGGCAAGTTTGATCGCGGCCGAGTGGTATTGCCAATGGCAAAGGGCGTTTATGACCCACTGTTCAATGTGCGGCAAAATGAACCCAAACCGTTGTCTGAATTCCGCGGCCTTGAGGCGCTGTTTGCTCAGCAAATGGACATCTATGCTCAAGCGGAAAGAGTGAAAGAACAACAAGTCAGCCAAACAGAAGTATTTGTGTCTCAAACCAGTCAGTTATTAGAAGACTACACCAACGCTGTTTTACAATTGAGCGAAGCTGGTGAACTGTTACTCACCAACAACGAGACCGAAGTGCTCGAAGTGGTCAATGCTGGCACCACACAAATTGAACAAGATTTGGCAGCAGCCGATGAGACAATCAATGAAATTCTGGTTTACTTGGATAAAAACAAGCACAACACAGCGCATTATTTTAATTGTATTGACCAAGGTGGTATCCAGCTTGAAAATGATTTGAATGAGTTTGAATTGGTGGCTGACGCCTATGAAGAGGAAAGTGACCGTGAAGATCCTTTGGAAGACCCTTTGGATGATTTATCTGAAGCTGAAGAGGCACACTATGATGCGTTACAGGAGGAGATGCACAACTGCGTTGGCACCGAAGAATCAATTGAACAAATGGCCAATTATTTGCCGACGGTAAACATCACTGAAACAGGTGATTACCAAGAAGTTGCAGCATTTGAAGTCAGGGCCACAGGCCTCATGACAGAGGCTGAATCATTGGGAGTTCTAGCCTATGACAAAGGAATGAGCTTTGTTGATACCGCCACTGCCATCGTAAACGTTGATGAACTGGCCTCAATTGAACATGCATTTGATGCTTGGATCAGTCCTGCTTACCTCGAAGCCACAAGCGAAGGTGTTGATCAACTTAACAAAAACTCCGATCAATGGCTCAACCGCAGAAAGCCTACAGATGCTGATGAAATCGCACAAAAGTTAAGCGAGACTTTGTGTGAAGATTACACAGATTTTGACATTGAATTTGATGTATTTGGCGTCGGTGTGGTGATTGGCACCCCTTTGGATGACAGCATCAAAACAGGAGATGAGCCCAATTTGGTGGTGACACTACAAGGTGATGACTGTATCGAGACCCATGACGGTGTGGACTTCGTTTTCGCTGGCCCCGATGAAGATAAAATTTTTGGTGGCGACCACCATGATTTTTTGATTGGTGGAAAAGGAGATGATGAAATCCACGGCAGCGCGGGTAAGACCTACAGCTGGGCTTCTGGCAATGTTGACATCGGCAACCTGATTCTGGGCGCTGGTGGTGATGATAAGTTGTTTGGTGGTGAGGATGATGCTGACAAAGGTGAAGACGGCATTGTTGCCACTGAAGGTTTCACTGACATCATTTTAGGTGATTTGTGGTACACCGGTGAGCCAGGTAAAGACACCATCAAAGGTGAGCGTGGTATTGATTTTATTTTTGGTGAACAAAAAGATGACACCCTAAGTAATGCCAAGACTGGAGCCATTAATTTGTATGGCATTAATTTCAAACTAGGCAGCTTTTTCTTCGCCGGCGATGGCAACGACAACATCACCGGTTCTGATTCCACTGGTGCAGGCCTGACCCAGTTGTTGGGTGACTTTGTTTTTGGCAGCCAAGGCAACGACACCGCCGATGGCAAAGGTGGTTTTGATTTCATCTTTGGTGGCGAAGGTAACGACAACTTATCTGGTGGAAAATATTTTGACCTGGTTTTTGGCAACAAAGACGATGACACCGTAAAGGGCAATGACGGTGCTGATTTAGTCTCTGGTGACACCGGTAACGACAAAGTTTATGGCAACGATGGTCCCTTTGATTTGTTGTTAGGTGGTGTCGGAACCGATGCCATGTATGGCGGCAATGGCGTTGACTTAATTTTTGGTAGTCAAGATGCTGATCGCATTGAAGGCAATGATGGGGTTGATTTGATTTTTGCTGGCGATGCATCTGACACCGTTAATGGCGGTAATGGCGTTGACCTTATTTTTGGCAGCCAAGGCGCTGACTTTTTATATGGTAACGATGGTGTTGACATCATCTTTGGAGGCGACGATGCTGATTACATTTCAGGCGGTGGTTCTACAGATGTGATATTCGGCAATGAAAATGGCGAGGGCAGTAAACGTGACCGCTTATACGGTGATGCTGGTGTAGATATCATTTTTGGTAATCGCGGCGAAGATTACATCAACGGCGGTGCTGATACCGATGTGCTATTTGGTAACAGTGACAACGATGAAATCATTGGCGGAGAAGGCGTTGATATCATGTTCGGGAATACTGGTGATGATAACCTCTCTGGAGAAGGCGGAACGGATGTGGCTTTTGGTAACTCAGGCAACGATACCATCTCAGGTGGTGGATCAACTGATGTCATATTCGGTAATTCTGGCTGTGACATAATTTCAGGTGATGGCTCCACTGATGTGTTATTTGGTAACAGTGGCGCCGATCGAATCATGGGCGGAGATGGCACCGATGTCGCATTCGGTAACACCGGAAACGACATGATTTATGGTGAATCCGGTACAGATGTGCTGTTTGGTAATTCAGACAATGACTACATCAATAACGGCAGTGGCACCAACATTACTTTTGGTAACAGTGGAAATGACCACATCATTGGCGGTGATAACAAAGACATCATTTGGGGTAACAGCGGCAATGACTACATCGCAGGTGGCGCGGATAAAGACTTTATTTGGGGTAATCGAGGCCATGACACCATAGATGGAGGCAGCAGCGGTGACATCATCTTTGGTAATCGTGATAATGATTTAATCAACGCAGGCTCTGGTACTGACTGGATCTGGGGTAACCGTGGCAACGATCGCATCCGTGGCCTGTCTGGTAAAAATCGCATTTGGGGCAATCGCGGCGATGATACTTTGGATGGCTACCTGGCAGGCGGTGATACCAAAGATAAATTACGTGGCAACCGCCACAGCGATACGCTGACCGGTAACAGTTCTAATTCTCGCGATAAATTACGCGGTGGTTGGGGCAGTGACACCAAAATGAGGAACGTTACTTTATTGCCTGCAAATTTATTCAATGAGCCCACTTATGCGGTGGATGCATGTTTACAATAACTTTAAACCGCATTTAACAGAAGGGCCCCGCGGGGCCTTTCTTGTTTTTCAACCATCAAACTCCTTCCACCTAACTGGCTGATGCCAATGGTTTTTTATCAAAGCTTCCCGCTTTATACCCATGTTTTAACACCTATATTTTAACTACAGGCTATAATTATTTTTCCCGATAAAAGCGATAAAAAAAGAGGTAACAAAATGAGTGATAACAAGCACAGCACCCTATTGAAAACAGCAGCAGCTTTGACCTTGGGTCTACTGTATGTCAGCAACAATGTGATGGCTCACCAAGATGCATCGGATCCGACATTCTGTTCAGAGGGATCGTTGATTGAAATTGGTACGGTCAACATCACCGGCAATGCCATGGAAGGGATGCTGAAAGACAAACCGGTTGATTGCCCTATTGGCATCAAAGATGTGAAACAACTGAGTGGCAATGACAAGGAGCTCAAAATTTATGTGGGTGGCGTTTTAGTCAATCGAAACCCAGTGAAAAGACATGATTTTTTTGATAACACGCCCGCCAGGCTGGCTTATGCTTATGCCAGTTGTGTTTGCGCCAGCATGTCCAACCAAGATTACAGTCCCAGTGAAGTAAGGCCATTGATTCTTGGCCCAGCTGTGCTACTTGATGAGAATCACCATGTTGATTATGACTTGAGTGAAGGCTTGGAGTTCTCTTGCCAAGTTTGTAAAACCAGACAGTAAAATAAAGTTAACCAGTCATCATTACCTGATTTAAATACCTGAAGTATAAGCTTTTAAGTTAACCATAAATACTTCCAAACGATCATTGAGGTACTTGCGCTGCTCAAATGAGAGTTGACATTCAGCCAAAATATAATGACTGGTTTTTACCACAGAACGCCAACGCGGTGTTTTCGGTAATGTTTTTAAACTCAAGTAACGGTCCATGGCCCGAGTACGTAACCTGCCATCATCAATGGTCACTTTCCAAACGGCACTTTTTTCTGCCAGTGTGATGCGATCACCTTGGGTGTTTTTGCGCCACACTTCCAGATTGCTGGTCATCAGCTCAACCATCGAAGTACGGTATGCTTGGGACAAATCATCGACCCCGGAATCAGCCAGTTTAAGCTTTTGATCAATTTGTAAGATTAAATCTTTGGTCAGGATGTTATTGGTGTTTTTCAGCACATTCAATTTAGCAACAATGGCATTGATTTGGTTGCTGTTTGCTACCAGGTTGAAACTATCTGTTGGCAGCGGTTGTTGGTGCTGCTCAAGTTGTAATGACAACACGATGGTATTATCCATATGACTCATGACGTTGATCCACATCAGCACTTGTTTGGTTTGACTGATCTGCACCGGCACAAACTGCTGCTTGGGTAATTCATCCTGATTGAATGTGATGCCATTAATCGCAACCTCAAAAACCGGCAGGAGGGTTGGTAAATGCATTTGTAAACTGGAATCCATTTGTAGTTTAAAAAACTGACAAAAAGCGCTGTTGAGGTGAGTGATGCGATAGGTTTGATCAACGCACACCATTGGTTCTTTGATGTTTTTAAAAAATGATTCCAAGCGCTGTTTTGGTGTTTTCAACTCATCTAATTGTTTTCTGTGGTAGGTGATTTGATTTAATAACTGTTGTTTTTCTGCGGCTTTTTTCTTGAAATACCACCACACCAACAATGCTGAAATTGCTGCCAACAACAACACCGAAAAAACCAACCACTGTTGATTCCTGATTTGAAGCTCTTGAATTTCATTGTTCTTCTGTAACAGGCTTAAATTCTTTTGTTGCACCTGTAATTCGATTTCGTTTTGTAAGTACTTGATGCCTGTGTCGTAGTTTTGTTTCAAGTTATTTTCATGAGAAGCAATGAATTGACGCAAATAATTCAATGCAGCGGCATCATCACCTTGGGCCTGGTTGATGTCCGATAACATCTTAAAAAACAATGAAATCTGTTCTTGGTCTTTGTTCAATTGAGCCAAATTAAGTCCAGCCAAAGCTTCACGCTCTGCTTGAAAAAAATCGTTTTGGGCCCTATGAACTGCGGCATACACCTCATGCCTTAACAGCACTTGGTCAGACCTCATGCCTGATATATCCTGAGTTTTATTAATGGCATCATATGCTGCTGCAACTTGTCCATTAAGTAAGTAAATTTTCGCTAAATTACAATGGGTTTCAAATAACAACAATTCATGCGCAGGCCATTCACTTGTCTGTTGAATTGACTGTTCCAAGATCTCAATGGCTTCATCTACTTTACCGATCCGGCTGAGCGCTAAGGCTATTTGGTCTTTGATGTGGATGACTTGTTCTCGACCATCAAAGTCTTGTTGATCAAATTGTTCAAACAATGCCAACGAGCGACGGTGGTAGGTGATGGCTGACTCGTACTTTCCCATTAACAACAGCACATTAGCAATGTTATTCAAAGACTTGGCAATCTCCAAATCAATGCCAAGCGTTTCTTTGATTTTTAAGCTTTGCTGATAAGCAGACAGTGAGTCAGCAAATCTAGATTGGGCTTTATAAACCACACCCAAATCATTGTAGCTTTTTGATAAGGCCAACAAGTCCTGTTGAACATCCGCAATATCAAAAGCTTGTTGAAAAATTTGTAACGCCTGTGAATAATCTTTTAAATAGTAATGGTTGATACCCATGTCTCGGAGCAGTTGATGCCTGATTAGAAACTGATTGGTCAAATCCGGGAACTGCTGCGACATTGACAATAAAAATTCATTACTGCGTGCGAATTCGCCTTGCTGTTGGTATAAATCAGCCACCCTAAAACCGACCTCAATGGCACCGTGGTTATTGGCGCTGTAAGCTGCACTATCATATGCCTGCAAACACAATGCCAATACATCAGTATCCTGATCTTTTTGCCAACAATCAGACTGTTGCTGAGCAGCCACACTGAGACACAAAGAAAGGCTCAAAATTGATACAAACCAGTTTATTAAAAGGCGTTTTCTGAATGGATAAAAGATCAAAATTTCAATGTCTATGAAGGTCTTTTTTACTTTAACACAGCTTGCCCCATTCACATAGTTGGCATCCTTTTTAGCCACTTGTTATTTAAATGACCTTATTTTTTTGCAATGACATAGCTCGCATGAACCACGCCAGGAATATAACCCAAGATGGTTAAAATAATGTTCAACCAAAACGCACCGCCCAATCCCACTTGCAGAAATACCCCCAGTGGTGGGATTAATATTTAAAATAAGATTCTGATTAAGTCCACGTATCCTCCTAGATAATTAATTGCTCAAGAATAATCTTTTCAAACATGCGGTAAAAAGTGTGTCAGAATATCATTAACAGCTTGTATAAAAAAACCAAATGGTCATTGGATGGGGTCTAGAAACAGCGGGTCATTCAGTGGCTGTAGATTGATTTAACGCGCTATAAAACATGAACATAGAATGAAAGAAACATACACCTTGGCCTACCTTGGAATACTCATTGCACTGACGACCTTGGTCACACAATCGTTGATAGCTGCGACCACCAAAGCCAGTCAAAAAGGGGCTGTACCTGGAAAAATCGATAAAGATCTGAGTCATTCCTCTTTTGTTTTTCGGGCACACCGAACCTTTATGAACTCATTAGAAAATTTTCCTGCCTTTTTGGGAGCCGCGTTATTGGCTGTGATGACAGGTGCCAATGTGATTTGGGTCAACGCCTTGGTTTTGACTTTTGCAGCCGCACGAATCGTACACATGACTTTATACTATGCCATAGCCACAGAGAAAAACCCCAGCCCACGTTCCTACTTCTACTTAATTGGTATGGCATCTACCATTGGTCTGTTGGTGTTGTGTGCCATGGCTTTGATTTAAAAAAGACTATTCAGCAGTATTCCGTGGCATGTGTCTGAAGTAGCTTACTCTGTTTAGAAAAAGCTGAATATTCTTTTAATCAAGCTATGTTGCATGAGAAGTTACCTGCACGGTCAAGGTAACTCCTCTTGAATAGACATGCCATAAAACTGAACACTTTGAGTTTCAGTAAAGGCTTTATTGATTCAATGGCTCAAAACCATCCTTAAATATCAAATCAGCGCTGCCACAACCAATGATCACATCAACAACAGCTTGACCTGATACATTTCCAGTTGCATTTTCAATGGTACAGGTCTGTATGGGTGATGTTGGTTTTTCGATTATGGTCACTTCATATGTGCCCAAATCATCAACCTGATCAGTAAAAACGAAATCACCGTTCTCACTCAAGATCAATTCATCATTGCCGTTGTTTTCAATGGTTAAGGTCTCTCCAGGCAAAAGCCCATTCAAACTACCACCAATCGTATAGGTAACAACCACACAATTGACATTCACATTGATGACATCATCTCCTGTTACAGTTCCAGCTCCTTGGTTGATTTGACAGTTTTGATCTGGCTCGGTTGGAGCAGTAGCTACTGTCACGTCGTAATCAGTCTTATCAGCCAACGGCTGTGAGAAGACAAAGGGTCCGTTGTCACTTAAAATCAAATCATCACCGGAGTTATTTTGCAGAATCAGTGTATTGCCATTTTCTGTGACTAAGCCTGTTAAGCCGCCACCCACAAAATATTCATTGACTTCACATGACACTGAAACATCATTGACATCAGCGCCAGCCAAGGTACTTGATGCATTGGTAACAGTACAAGTTTGATTCGGCGTGTCAGGTTGGCTTAACACGGTGACTGTATAAACACTTTCATCTTCTAACGCAGTCAAAAACAGGAATGCACCATTGGCGCTGACAGATAAGTCATCGGTCAGGTTGTTTTGTAACACCACTGAATTACCGGGCGCCAAACCACTGACCGTGCCACCGATGCTATAAGTATTGGTTGAACAGCTGATAACAACATCTGTTACATTGACACCATTAATCACACCACCACCATTAATCACTTCACAGGTTTGGTTTGGTGTTGTTGGGTTTCCGGTCACCAGAATGTTATATGTTGATTCATCATCCAGTGCTGTGGGGAAAACAAAGCCACCATTGCCATTTAATAGCAAATCATCTGTTCCGTTGTTTTGAATCACGACTTGATTGCCGGCTGCCAAACCAATGACGTTGCCACCTACGGCATACGTATTGGTCACACAATTCACATCGACATTGGTGACAGCACCACCGGTAACGGTTCCTGTTCCGTTGTTGACTGTACAAGTTTGGTTCGGTGTTGATGGCTGGTTGATAACCAAAACTTCATAGTTACTGTTATCGTCCAAATCGGTTGGGAATTGGTAGGCTCCATTGGCATTGACATTGATGATTTCGCCGCCATTGATTTGTAGAAATACCTCGTTACCTGCAGCCAATCCGGTGACGTTACCACCCACTGGATAAATAAATTTAAACAATAAACTGAAATCATTACCATCACCAGCAAAGTAGCTGGCGTAGAGTAATTCCCCATCAATGGTATATGTAGAATTTTCTCCAATCGCATCAAAAGGACTGAGTATCGAATCTGCCCCATCATTATCGATAAACACATACTCATCCAAAACTTGCATGCTGTAACCGTTGGTGGTGGCGTTCAATGAAGCTTCATTCAAATCAACAGTTCCATTGACCAACAACTGAGAATAGGTACTGCAAGGGCTGTTTCCTGAGATTGTCGTCTTGAGTTCACTACCACTAGAAAAGCTCGCATTTGAGACCGATAAACATGATGTAAATGGCTCAACTGTGCCACCAGTATTGACTGCCAAATCACCCACAATGACTCCAGTACCGCGTAATGTGGCGCCATCATTGACTGTTAAGGTGCCTGCTTGAACCATTTGTGTGACCAATAAAACCAGCAGCAATGTAACCAAATCAGTCAGCTTGTTTTTTTGTGAATTCATCGATCAGTCCATTTGATCCAATAATTGATTGATCAAATCACTTTGTCTTTCAAGTTTCTCTTCTAAGCTCAGAATATGCTGCTTTTGTTTTTCATTGGCCTCATTCATCTCATTGATGGCATTAACCATAACTGGAATCAAGCCTTGGTAGTTGACAGACTTCATGCCATCATCTTTGACCTTAACTAATTCTGGAATCACTTTTTCTAGCTCTTGAGCGATTAATCCATAGCTGGCGCCATTACCTTTTGAGGCATCTCGCCATTGGTAGGTTTTACCATCAATTTGCTGAATCAAACCCAAAGCGCCAGAGATGGGCTCCACGTTTTTCTTCAACCGTGCATCAGAATTTAATGTCAAATCACCGGCAAGCGTAGCATCACCAGTGTTATTGATACTCAACAAATCTACATCAGCACCTGTTGCAAATGATGTGATTGAAAAACTGCCACCGGTGGCTGCATTGATTGACCATTGGTCATCTGCGTTGGTCGCATTATTGGCGAACATGTTGATGCGTGCGTTGTTAGCCAACGGTGCATCCACTGAAACCTGATTACTGATCACATCTGCATAGCGATAATCCACGCTGCCTAAACTAGTGAATGAATCCAGATTGGGCATTTGAGCCACTGTGGTGTCATTACCAATCACAACGGTATCAACAGCCTTGGTGGTTGCGCCGTTACCCAACGCGATTGAGTTTCTGAATGTCGCTTCGGTACTGACGCCAATGGCAATCGAATTGGTATTATCACTGCGTGAGTTGTATCCTATAGCAATGGAATCATCTTCTCCTGCCGAAGCAAAAGCCCCCAGCACGGTGGTTCGAAATATGGTGTTATCTGACCCTGAAGCCCCTAAAGAAGTTCCAGGTAACCAGTCAATTCCATTTTGAAAATCAGCCACAGCCGTGTCATGGTTGTAGCTAGGTAAACGCCTGCCAGAATCAGCAAAGGCACCCACCCACACATTATCTGATCCTTCTCTATTGATGTAACCTGACAAAGTTCCCAAACCAGTGTTGCGTTGGGCCCTGTTATTATCTGTTGTGTTGGTCCTGTTGTTGTCAGAACCAGAAAATGCGCCCACAAAAGTATTGAAATCAGCGTATTCAGTGGCTTCACAGGAATTAGATCCCAAACAAGTGTTTCCAACTCCGTCCCCAATGTCAATACCCGCCACATTTCCTACCGCAGTGTTTCTTGCCGCATTAAAATCCGCCGTTCTGCCACCGATATCATAACCTGCTTCATTTCCAACAGCTGTATTAAATCGTCCGGCTGTGTTTGAACGCAGTGCTTGATTACCTAATCCAGTGTTATCCGAAGCCGTGGTGTTGTTAAAACCTGCATCCTCACCCACAAACACATTGTCAGAACCTGTGGTGTTTTCAAAGCCAGACTCTTCTCCAATAAAAACATTGTCAGAACCGGTGGTGTTGTTAAAACCAGCCTCAGCACCAACAAAAGTAGCATCTGTGGCTGCGCTGTTGGCACCTGCTCGACCACCGATAATCACATTGTCGGTGCCACCGGTACCTTCATGGTTAGCACGGTAACCTATGATGACAGAGTCAGTTGGGTCACAATCAGCTATTGTTATTGGAGCAGCATTGCCATCACCCGGATCTGGTGTGCCAGAAACTGATCCATCATCTAAATCTCCAACACAAGCCCGATAACCCATGATTACATTTTGTGACTCAGCATCAATAGTTACCCCGGCATCATCGCCGTAGATCACATTGTAATCACCAGTGGTTATGTCTTGTCCCGCGCGAGTTCCTTGAACTTCATTGGCAGTTTGGGCGAAAGTGATTGGAGTGAATGATAGGATCACAGCTATCTGACATAGTTTTTTCATGGTAAGCATCTCTGTTTTGTGTATTGGTGTTCGTTATGGAATTGAACTAGCATGGTTCATTTCTCCCCATCAACATTATATTCGTTGTTGGGTTTATTTACATCCGATTTATCATTGCAATTTTTTATGGATTTTTAAATGTCCCTTTGAGACAGTTAAATCAACGCCTTGCATGACTGAAAATAGCTGTTGCTTTCCTGCTCATACAATTAATTATTTCAGTTGTAATTCATTAAATATTTTACGTAACTGAAATTCCCTGCTGTTAAATTTAAACATATGTGTATAATTAAAATGCGCACTATAGGCAAAACTTGTTAAATCTTTATCTGTCTTAAGCGTTAAAAACTATTAAATCCAATCATTACTAGGGGGAAGAAAATGAAGCAACTTATCTTTAATTTAAAAGAGCATCTACAGCACAAAACATACGGCGACAGAAGGCGTGTTCCATCGATTCAAGCCTGCCTTATGCTGCTGCTCATCACCACTATCAACACGGCCATGGCAGATCAATCACCAACCGGCATTGATCAAGCCATGTATTTTAAGAGTCATGTGCGTGACGCTGATTACTGCAAAAACAGAATCAGTGTCAAAGATGAGGCACTTATATTCAGTCAAGTCAGCAGCCCAGCCATGTCGTGTCCAGATGCCTTTGCTTGGAAACAATTCTTAGAAGCTGTAAAAGCAGAATTTTGGCAGAATTGGGCGATTGACCAACAAATTTGGGTGGCCAAGCCAAAAGCTTTTTGTGCCGATAAAAATGCCACCGATTGCTGTGCCTTGGATGCCAAAACAGGCGGCACCAAATACCGGGGCTCAGCTAAAAACGGCGATGCACATTGCCCACTCTACCCAGCATCAATTGGCGGTATCAAATTAACCGAGTTCAATGACAAACAACAACTCTCGCCGCATTCGGCCAGTGAAGCCAGTCACTTAGATGATGATGTCTCGCGGGTGGCCAGAGACGTCGAGGCTGAAATTGTTTACCACAACAAACCGTTCTTTAATTACAGTGTTGAAAACAACCTGTACCACACCAACGGCTTGGTGGATATTTATAAGCAAGAACAATACCAAGCCAGTGAACAAGCGCCCTATCGGCCCGTGGGTCAAGGTGTCAGTTACCCACAAGAAGCAGTGATGTTCAAAGTGGATTTTGTGTCTGAAGAAGTCATGTTGGCATTGGGCTACATCAGCGATCATGATAACAACCCAGACACACCGATGAACCATGCTGAGCACCCTTACATCACCATGGAAATTCAAAGTCCTGAAAGTAAAAAAACCAGGACCCATTATTTGGTGGCGGTTACCGGTGCCTCAAAAGCACTGCCCAACTGGCACTGGTATGCCTTCGAGCATGTGAATAACATCGGTCGCTGTGACTACATCGGCTGTAATGACAGCTTTGGTTTCAAAACCACCGTTGCACTGAACACCGCTGATGGCACCCAAAAACAATTCATGAGCCACTACATCCCACCGAAACAAGTGACTTCAGATTTGGGAGATAACTTATTTGTCAGGAATGAAAAGTACCCTTCTGCTGACATGACACCTCAGTTGGCCGCCTTATTCAAAGGCATGGACATCGGCCAAGGCAAAGTGTCTCATGTCAGTAAGAAAAACCCCATGCCAACCACGACCAGTGCAGCCTGGCAAAGTTACCGCCTCAAAGGCACTCAGACCAGTTACTACAACAATGACGGCACACCGGTGATTCTTGGCGCTTCGGTAACCGAAGGCGGCTTTGTTAACACCGCCTCGTGCATGAGCTGCCACGTCCAAGCCGGTGCCAATGCGGAAGGGCCCAATGGCAACACCGTCGGTGGCATCCAACAACTGTCACTTGATGGCATCGGTAAAGTCACCAACGGCGCACCAGAAAAAGCCGTGTTCTTCCAGCCCGGCACGACACAATTAAACACCGCGCGATCAGATTTTGTTTGGGGGGTATTGAATGCCAGTCCCTTATCAGATGATTGAAAATCAATGATTTAATCAGGACACCTTAAAGGGGCTTTTTTGCCCCTTTTTTACTGCTCTTTCAAATACTGGCCCGTTATTTAAAAAACTCGGTAACAAACTATCATTCATGGCACACACCCACCGAGACCAAATAAGCCGAAAGATTCTTGCCTACTTCATCAACAAATTTTTGCTCTGTGATTGCTGTAGAACGAATTCGATCCAGGCGGAAATTGCGGAAATCTTGGCGTTTTTCACACCAACCTAACAACAGCCAGACTGGGTTAAAAAAGAACAAGGCCAAAGGATTAATCACTCGAATGGTTTCATGATTATGCTGATCAACGTATTCAATTTCGAGCTTGGTCTTTGCGCGAATGTGCTCACGCAATTCTGAAAAGCTAACGCTCCAAGTTCGGATCGGTTGGTTGAGTACGGCATAAGTGGTGATTTGTTTCAATTCACCTTGCAGTGCAGTTGGTAGCACGGCCTCTATTTTTGCAAAGGCACTGGCCGCTTTTTCAGCAAACCGATCGTCAGTCCATTGCCGAACCATATTGATACCCAAGCCAATGGCTTCTAATTCATCGGCATCAAAAGTTATCGGTGGCAGGTAATACTTTTTATCAATGGTGTAACCGACACCAGCCTCACCACGGATGGGTACACCACTGTCCATCAGGCATTGGATGTCTCGATACACCGTGCGTTGGCAAATATCAAAAGCCTCAGCCACTTGTTTGGCGGTAACAGCCTGTCGTCGTTGGCGCAGGTAGTGGGTGATTTTCATCAGTCTGTCAGCTCTTCTCATGATTCATTTTTAAGTGTAATGGTAATAATTATAGCTTAGCAAAACACTGCTGACACCATGCTGTCAGTAGACCTTTTTTACAATGGCATTTTTAACAACACAACAACAGGAGCAATGAAAATGATTGGATACGTCACTTTAGGAACTAACGATTTACCTCAAGCCACCGCTTACTATGATGAGCTGTTTAAGTCCATCGGCGTGGGTCGTTCGATGGAGGAGGAAAACTATTTTGTGGCTTGGTCACCGGCCATCGAAGAAGCTGGTATGGCCATCACAAAACCTTTTAACAAAGAACCTGCGACCGCCGGCAACGGCACCATGGTGGCGGTTTTTTTAAAAACACCCGAGCAAGTAAATGCATTTCACAAAAAGGCGCTTGAATTAGGTGGCACCGATGAGGGCAAACCAGGCTTCCGCCCTGAAAACGCTGACAAAGGTTTTTATGCCGGTTATTTCAGGGACTTGGATGGCAACAAATTGAATGCGTTTTGTATGGTCGAATAATAACTGCTAAGGGTTATCTGAGCCCAAAATATTGGGTTCAGACTTCATCCCATAACTGCTATTTATCACTGAAAAACCAGCCACCCAAAGTTGCTTTATTGCGGCGGGTGATCATATCATTTTCAGAAAAGTCTCAAGCAAGTGTTTATTGTTTGGATTCAATTGGCCTTTAGCAAAGCCGAAGTGAGTGATTTGTTGGAATAAATTATCAACGTAATGCCGATTACTGACGAATCTCATAGCCCATTTTTCAAATTTTCTTGCGCTGGTTCTGCCTGAATAGATGAGGGTTATGTCACTGTGCCTGTGATCTTTTGAAATCTTTTTGAAGGTCTCGAGAACATTGATTTCCTCGCCTTCTAGGTATTGTAAATAGACGCCATGACTGAAATACAACAAACCGGTGACACCAGTTATCTTGTTTTTAAGGTCACATGTATAAATAATATCATCATTGGCTTTCTTTAAATCTGCCTCGTCCTTGTATATTGAGTTACTGATGTAAGCCAAGGCAAACAAGTCTTGCTGATTATTTCCTTTCATCACATAAAATTTGATTCGAAACCTGACATTATTAATTATTATAATATGTAATTAGGATAAGAAGGTGAGGTAATCGCATTAATTGACATTAATGCACAAATACGCCTGAACCTGAATTCAGGCCGAATCCTTTTACCTGGGCGCTTGTAAAAGATTAAATTTGCTTGAGCTCAGTCAAATCCATCTACAAAAATCACGTCAGTGATACAGGGTTCTGGTTCAGGCAATGCGTTGAACTGTGACTGCAGCTCATCGATGGGTTCAAAGACATCATTGCTGTTGCTGATCCAGACGTTTAAATCTATTGGTAACTGCCCTATATCACTGTTTGTATCGCATGATCGTGCCACCCGGATAAAAGCCGATGCCGAGCTCACACCCAATTCTGAACATCGAGAATCGGCGCCAACCCGTTTGGCCGCTTGCATCGCCGCCATCAGTCGTTCAGCCAACGAGCCCTGACTGGTGGTGAAAGCAGTTTCCATATCTGTGACCACCGCTTCAGAAATAAGAATATTGCCCGCTATGGCGTACCCAGGACCGGCTACATGGATCTTTTCATCAAAATTTCCCGAACCTGTGAACCCAGCACTGCGTGGGCTACCTTCATTCAAATCCACCGCAATGTACTGTCTGCTGGGCGGGTTGTTACTGACGTCATTCGAAACCAGCCAATCCATGATTTGTTGTGGGCTTTCACCCAGTTCCATGCGCACTCTGGCATTGTTTTGGTTGGTGGGGCTATAAAAAGACTGGGTATGAATCACCCCTGTATTCAGCACAATATCACTGATCACAATCGCACCATCCTCCGCACCAATACAAGTGGCACCGGCACTGCCCAACTCACCCGTTTCAGGATCAACAGCGACAATCGAAAACGTGGCCATGGTTGGCAGTGACAGCGACAATAAAAAGAGCAATAGGGTCAATGTTTGGGTTATTTTGTTCATGGGTATTTAGGTCAATTGAGGTGGGATAAATTGTACACACATTATACCACTTGTTATTTCTGTTTCTGTGAACTCAACCTGTTGTTTTAGAAGCTGTATCAATGCTTTAAAGGTAAAAAGCAGGCACTTGGCCTGCTTTCAAATTCAATACCTGATGTCAGTCAGGTTTTTAGGTTATGGGTCTTGAGCTGATGGTTACAGATCATAACCTTCATAAATAATACCGCCATCGCGCGCGCAGGCATCAAAAGCATTCTCCCAACTTTGATGGTCATCGTCTGCGAAATGGGTAATCCAAGATTCATAGTGTGGATTTTCAGTGGTTGAGTTGTGTAAACAAAACAAGTGGTATGCTTGGCTATCAAAAGACAGCGTTGATGCGAATAGTGTTGCGAATATGAATTTTTTCATGTTGTTTTCCTCTTTTTATAAAATGAATGACTTTATCAATGACCTGGATCTGCTCTTGAACGCTTAGTCTGGTTTTATGATGATTCAGTGATAGTCGCGAAACATCACCACTGCGGTTAATCAGCACATGTTGTTGTAATCTGATCATCCCCTTAAAATCACACTTAAAGATTAAGCAGACTGGTCATGCTATTTATCAGTTATGGATAGTTCACCATTGGGTCGCCAGCACCAAAGTACATCAATCCACCGTTACCCGAACAAGCATCGATGGCATTGGTTAGGCTCTGTGTATCACCACTGGGAAAAGAAGTGACCCAAGACTGATAATGTGAATTACCTGTGTTTGAATTATGCAAGCAAATCATATAATCAGCTTGACTCTCAAACGATAAGGTAGATGCGAACAAAGCGGCGCAAATAAATTTCTTCATGATATTCTCCTGTTTAATTGAAGTGACTCAATTATAGAAATGAACACCATCAAGTTAAGCGACTTCAAGGGTGCCTTTGGGGCAGTTTCTGGGGTTGTTTTGGGAAGGTTTCCCAACAATCTTGATTACAATCAGTACGATATGCCGTTTAGGTGTATTGGTTAACTAAAGTTAATCAATATGATTTTTTATCCAATTGCTTATCGTACTGATTCGAACATAATTTTCTGTCCAACCATATTTTCCTTCAGCGCTTATCTCATCACTCTCGTTGGCATAATATCCTCTCGAACTGACACCAGCGATATACAAATTTTTATTTTTTTCTATCAAAGCCGGTCCTCCACTGTCACCCGGCCCATTCACTCCTTCTAATTCCAATACCCGGCTGGAACCAGGCGAATCAAAACTGAAGGCCAAGTAATTATCCTCAATGCCCTCAATTAGATTGTGGGCTTTTCTGAACTGTCCATCATTAGCCGGTTCGTTTCGAAGTGTTCCCGTTTTTCCGTTGGCAAAATCGCCCCAGCCTAACAGCACTATTTTTTGATTGATTTCATCACTGCTGGTATACAGTTTAACTGGCCTTACTCCTTGAACGGCGCGTGATAACTCAATCAACGCTACATCATAGCTCATATTTTTCGGCTCCATAATGATATCTACCAGCGCTCCATCCTCACCACGGACTCCTTGTACTTTGCCGAATTTTGGGTGAATAAAAACTGACTTGACTGCATGGTACGCTTTATTGATTAAGACCTCATGCGGTTGCTTACTCTCGAGATTGATCAATACCGTACAATGTGCGGCAGTGATGGCCCAGTTCGGCGCTATCAAAGTAGCCACGCACTCTTTTCTTTTTTCTTTAACCTGCACAGGAAATACCGCTGGATAATCACTTTCGTTGGCCAGGTAAAGCGCTGGGTCAACATCATGACGGATGATCATTGACAGTGCATCGGTGGTTAAAAAGATTGAGACGAACAACAGAACTGTTTTAATTTTCATGTTTTTGATGGTTAAAAAAGCCCATAAGTTATCAAATGACTTGTAGGATATTGTTAATTCTAAAAATATATCTGCGACACCTACAGATAACAGCGCAACCGGCCTCAACGTTAGATGCTTTGAATCAGTTCAGAGAATTCATCGTCGGTTAAATCACGCCATTCACCCAGCGCGATGCCATCTAAGTTGATGTGCATGATTCGAATGCGTTCCAGTTTTTTTACCCGATAGTTGTGGTGTTGGCACATGCGACGGATTTGTCGGTTAAGCCCTTGCATTAAAGTGATTCTGAAAACAAATGCCGACTCCTTAACTACCTGACATGTTTGGGTGACCTTGCCAAGTATGGACACACCGCTGCTCATCTTGGCTATGAACCCATCGGTAATTTCCTTATTCACCGTCACGCGATATTCTTTTTCGTGGTGATTCCCAACACCTAAGATTTTATCAGCCAAATCAGCTTTGTTGGTCAGAAAAATCAAGCCTTGAGAATCCTTATCCAATCGTCCGATGGGGAAAATCCGTGAATGGTGCCCGACATAATCGATGATATTACCTTGCACAGCTTCAGCGGCCGTACAAACCACCCCAACCGGTTTATTCAGCGCGATAACAATCACCTGATCATCAGTCAATGGTTCGATCCATCGGCCATTGACAATAACCTCATCACCCACCGCCACTAAATCGCCCAGCACGGCCTGCCTCCCGGCTATGAACACCACGCCATCCTTGACCAAGCCATCTGCCGCTTTTCTGGAATACAGACCAGTGGAACAAATGTACTTATTGATTCGAATGGGTTTGTCAGTAGAAATATATTTCTCGTTAGTTACAAAGCATTAAATATGAATTTTCCTTGTTGTTATCCATTATAGCTTGGTTCTGGTCAGATGCAGTCACTAAGGAGTCTGACCCAGTTTATTCAGTGAGACAGAAATAACCTTCAATATTTTATCTTAGGTTGGGCTCCACCCAGCACAGGTGGCTTTTGATGGATAAAGCCTAACCTGTATGGCTTCGCGAAAAATACATTGTCCCTTGGTATTCCTTGCTATCATACAGTAGCTGATCAAAACTGATTATTGCTGATAAAAACTGAACCTAATATTTAATGCTCAAACTATCCAATACCGTAGAAATACCTGCTGCTGAAATTGAACTGACCGCCATCAGGGCCCAAGGACCTGGCGGCCAAAATGTCAACAAAGTGGCCAGTGCCATACACCTGCGTTTTGACATTCAAGATTCCAGTTTGCCGACTTTTTATAAAGAGCAGCTGCTGCAGTTATCTGACCAACGCATCACCAAAGACGGCGTTATCATCATCAAAGCCCAACAATTCAGAACCCAAGATAAAAACCGGGAAGACGCCCTCAATCGCCTGGCACAACTGATAAAATCAGCGGTTGTTCAGCGCAAGAAACGCAAAAAATCACGTCCTGGCAAAGCCGCGAATAAAAAACGTCTGGATGCCAAAACCCACAAAGGCCAGATCAAAAAAATGCGCCAACCGGTTTCAGGTAATGAATGAATCATGTGCTGGGCAGTACGCCATGATTTTCAGGGTTTCAGTTTGGCTTAACTCCATTTTGAACTTTGTACATGACCTTTTTGTAACTTGCCTATCCACACCTTTACCGAACCCATCAATTCTAACCCCAGCGGTTTTAGTCCACCTAAATTCAATATTGACTCAAAAATGAATCAATTTTATCTTTCAATTCATCCAAGTCAGTTGTGGATCTAATGGCCAATAATTCTGTTTTGTCACGGCTTCCTTGATTATTTAAAAATTCCAATTGGGCCATTCTGAACCTGATCCAATCTTGTGGAATTGTTTTCGCTGCACTGGGAAAGTTGGCATAGCGTTGTATGTGTTTCAGGCCAACATCAAATTGGGATTGGCTTTCTGCCGAAAGTTTGGCCAATTGATAATGGCGCATGACCAAAGATTCGTCATTGAGGCCATTTTTATTCACATCGATTGATTGCATGATTGTCAGTGCTTTTTGAAAATGACCATAAGCAGAAAACCACATGGCAACATCAAACTGGAATTGTCCTTTATCCATTTTTGATGGTGAGTTTAATGCTTTTAAATACATTTGTTCGACAGATTCAAACGCATTCTTCTCCAACAGCTTGGGTGCTTGCATCACAAATGCCACCTTGGCATCCACGGTACTTAAATGTTGGAATAATTCTTGGATGGATTGCTTGTCAGCACCTGCCATAACAGGAGCCTGTTGATGAAAGCGAATTAATCCAATGATTGATTCGGTATGTTTTGGGTTGAGGTTTAAAATCTGTATGTAGTGTTTTTTTACCTTATAAAAGTAATAGGTTTGACTGATGAAGTTGGCCTGCTTGGTTTGTGCTTCAGCAATCTGTGCAGCCAAGTACAGGGTGCTGACATCATCGACAGATTGACTGTTCAGCCTTGCAATAAGGTGTTCAGCCTCTGCCAATTTTTTTTCAGACAAGGCCACTCGGGCTTGGTCATAAAGGTCTTGGTTCAGTGACAGTGGATTGGCTTTGAGCGCGGTTGAAAATAGCAATATAAACAGGCTGAATTGAATGCAAGAAATAAGCCTATTTACAATTCTGAGATTTGATTGGCTGCATGACTTCATGACTGTGATCCCTCATAGTTAAATTCATTAGGCTGTGCTGAAGACTTCAAAACTGTGTTGGATTGATTGTTATTTTGCTTAAGTATTTTTAATTTCCAAGCCCAAAAACTTATGTACGCCAAACAAATAACTGTAGGTGTGAACCAATTGTAATAACCACCCAGAATGTCCTGTGCGACAAAAAAACCTGTTACAGCAGTGGCATAACCGGCCAACATTTTGGAAAGGTGACAGAACAGCCAAAACCTTTTCAACTTATGTGAACTGTTGAAAATCCATAGATCGACCGTGCCGAACAACACTGCTACAGCGCCAAAAACTGTTCGTAATGGACTTATTTCGCCATAAACAAATATCGGTTGTAAAAACAGCGCCACACTGACAACAATAAGCGTGTAAGTCATCGCTTTGTCTATCAATAAACGGTGGGTATCCTTTCTGAATGACAGGCTGCGAATACCACCAATGAGGAAATACAGTGTCATCACACTGATTTGAAACATCGAAGGGCTGACATGAAATGGCATCACAGAAACCACCAGGGTAAATGATGCTGAAAAAGTCATTAACCAGAAAAATATTTTTCCTGAAATGACATGCAGTTGACTGCCTTTTTTGGCCAATAAAGCTGGCGCGCCCATGATAAATGCCAGTGATCCTAAAACCACATGCACCACTATTAAGGCATTAACTAAACGAAAATCGTAAATAAAATGAAGTAAGAAAATGCCTAACAAACTGCAAACAGCAGTCATCAGAAATGATTTGTTTTGTACGAGATGAGTCATTGGCTTGAACCATTTAAAAATGTGAAATTTAATGATTTTGGCACTACAAAACCTCTTAAAAGGTCTTTTGAGAGTATATTTATTGGTATTTCTGCCTATTTTGCATTGATTGTAGAAATGATTACCGCATAATCGGCGCTCTTGTATTATTAAATTAGTTCCACAATAATTTATTTATGACTTTCTCGTTTTTTGACCTGTTGTTACTCATTGGCATGACTCAAGGGGTTATCGCTTCTTTGTTATTGCTATTCACACGTGATGAAAATCCAAGTCATGTGTTTTTGGCATTGGCCATCCTGAGCTTTTGTTTATTATTTTTAAAGATCATAATGAATTACAACGGTATGTTAAGCATGCTGTCATTCAGGTATTTTCCTAACTCCTTTGAGCTGGCTACAGCACCGTTGTTTTACTTTTATCTCTTGGCCCTGACAGACAATGGTTTCAAATGGCGCATGCGGAATTTAATTCACTTCCTGCCTTTTGCTTTGGCACAGGGCTATGCTTTGTTACTGTTTTTTGTCGTTCATGACCTGCCAACCATCCATGCCAAAGATTCAATCGCCTCAGAACTTCATTATGTTTTGATTAAAGAAGTTGAAGACTGGTTGATAGTCATCTCAATTTTCTCTTACTTGTTTTTTGGTTACAGAAAATACATACAATTTCACAAGCAGGTCAAAGACAACACCGCAGACAGTGCTTACCCCACCTTATCATGGCTACGCAACATATTGATGTTGAGTGCGTTGTTGGTGGTATGGCTGTTAATCAACATGACCATCAGTCGCTTGAATTTGCTTGAAGCAGACACAGAAATACATTGGAAGCTGTACTTTATCTATCAAGCCGCGGTCACCTATTATTTGAGTTTTATGGCCTATCGGCAACAAAAACCCGATCTGCAACAAATTTACCCATCAGAAGACCATAGAAAAAACAACGGCGTTTCCGCCGAAACCGCAAAGTCATTGGCCCAAGAGTTATTGCTGTTATTGGAGCATGAAAAAATTTACCTGGAACCGGGTTTGAACATCCGTCAAGTAGCCAAAAAACTCTCTGTCAGTCCATCGATTATGTCAAAAGTCATCAATGAACAACTCAATAAAAGTTTTCGAGAACTCATCAATGAATACCGCATTGAAGACATCAAAGTTAAACTCATTGAGCCAGAGAACACCGCTTCAATTTTATCACTGGCATTAGAATCAGGTTTTAATTCGGAGGCCAGCTTTTATCGAGTTTTCAAAAACAACACCGGCCAAACGCCCAAAGCATTTATCAAATCACAGCGATGATTTTACTTTTTAGGGTTGGCAGAGCCCACCCTAGGTCTTGATGGGCAGAGCCCATCCTACTAAGTATTCTTTATTTTTAATAATCTAGGGCATTGAACCTCAACACCCCAGACATGCTACTGCCATTAGCCTTTAACACACACCACTTGCTTTAATGTGTGCACGATTTCAACCAAATCTTTTTGTGCGTTCATCACTGCGTCGATGTCTTTATAGGCTTTGGGTGTTTCATCGATGACTGCGGCATCTTTTCTACACTCAACGCCTTTGGTGGCATCAATGTGGTCTTGTAATGAAAACACTTTTTTGGCCTTGGTACGGCTCATCACGCGTCCTGCGCCATGAGAACACGAACAAAAAGAATCTTCATTACCCAATCCTTTCACAATGAAAGACTTGGCACCCATAGATCCGGGAATGATTCCATAATCATCGACTCGGGCTCTGACTGCACCTTTCCTGGTTACAATCACGTTTGAACCAAAGTGATTTTCGCGCGAAATATAATTGTGGTGACAGTTGATGGCCTGTTTTTTGATACCGAATTCAGGTAAATGTTTAGCCAAAGCTTCCAACACCAAATTCATCATCACTTGACGATTTTTAGCTGCATATTTTTGCGCCCACTCAACCCAAGTCACATACTCATCAAAATACTGAGTGCCTTCACTTAAGTAAGACAGGTTGGTGTCTTCCAAGTTGATGTGATGAACACGCATGTCATTCTTGGCTTTCTCAATAAAATGACGACCAATGATGTTCCCAATTCCACGTGACCCAGAGTGTAACATCACCCAAACATCATCGTTTTCATCCAGGCACAATTCAATGAAGTGGTTGCCACCACCCAATGTTCCGGATTGGTTCATCACTTTAGCAACAGGATCCTTAAGCATCTTGTTTATTTCAGGATGCTGATCTGTTAGATCCTTAACATCCTTCGCCCAAATCTTTTGTTGCGCATCATCAAGTACATTTTCTTTGTGTTGTGCAAACCCAACCGGAACGGCCTTTTCTATCTCGCTACGAACAGCCGCTAAGCTCTCAGGAAGATCTTTGGCATTCAAGCTTAATTGGATGGCCATCATGCCACAGCCAATATCCACACCCACCGCAGCAGGAATCACCGCACCTTTGGTGGCAACAACCGAACCAATGGTTGCACCTAAGCCAAAATGCACATCAGGCATCACCGCAATGTGATTAAAGATAAAAGGCAAAGAAGCGGTGTTTTGTAATTGCTTAATCGCTTCAGGTTCCACAGGAACCCCTTTGGTCCACGCTTTTATATGTTTGTTTTTTGATTCATATACTTCATAATTTCTCATCATTTTTCTCCTTATTACGGCATTGATTGCCTGCTGTGCTGAAAAACCCTTTTTCAGCTTTGAAACTGGATGTCTCCAGTTCGCTTACTTCAACTGGTGTTTTTTACGCCAATCAAAAGTGTGGTACCCAAGGTGGGAGTCGAACCCACAAAATCCGGTTTCTAAAACCGGCACGTATACCAATTCCATCACTTGGGTATAAATTTAAGCAAAAAAAAACCCTCTCGGAATAATCTGAGAGGGTTTTTAAATAATTTAATATGTAACTTACAAAATTATCGCGCGCACCTCTCCATTCCCGATTTCATCAGGCTATTTTGCAGATCCGAATGTGTGCGATAAAAATTCATAGGCGGCAAGAATACTGATACAACTTTTGTTTGTCAAAACAAAATCAGTGCTTAGTTGAATCAGTTGGCGTTTTATTTCAGGGTCAAAAATAAAAAAACCTTTGTTATTTTGATGGGCAGAGCCCATCCTACCTGACTTTATAGTGTGGGCTAAGCCCACCAAAGATATATGATTGGCAAGACTCATGACACCCGGAAATTCGATAGACAGAGACCAAATCAATGACTCTGACCCCATTGATTTGTTTTTTCATTTTTTTCTTTTTGAATCGGGATTCTAAGGAAACACCAAATTTATGATGAATCCCGTAGGGTGGGCTCTGCCCACCGATAATTCAATGGTTTTTATTTAGTGGAACTAAAATTTATGATGCGAATTGATGGGTGGAGCCCATCCTACCTAACTTTTATTTTATATTATGATTCAATGAATTTTTTATGAATTGATACCATTCGTCATCTTCTGACTTAATCATTTCGTATGACTTATAGTTAAATTGGGATTCATTAAGAATCAAGTAATCAGTATCAAAGTTAAAGCAGGTAGTCAAACCATGATCTTCTCTGTGATTTGACATAACCATCCGACCTGCATTGGAACTCCAAAAGTTTGACTCAGTATGACCAGTAAAGTCATTATTAAGTTTGCAAGGATCTGTCAATTCAGTTTCTTCAATCCTTATAATAATTGTTGATTCTTCTTTACCCTTTAAAACTTCTTTAACTTGAAACAAGTAATAAGTAGCATTAGGCGCCACAGCATTAATCCGTACTACATTCACTAAATCATCCAAATTCATTTTATCAGATTGATTTCTGGAATCAATTAAAGTCGTTTTACTTCGATAAATTTGAATTGGCTCAGCTAAATATATGTTCTCTGTATTAGATAACAATTCTTCAGTTCTAATAGCAGTCTCTGAACTTTCATAACTTTGAATATTTAGAAAAAATATAACAAGAATCAACATAATTACATCAATAAATAATTTAGGTTATTTTACATATGAAACTAAAGGGAACAGTACCCTTTAATATTTGAATTATTACTGCTCCAACAAAAAAGCCCGATTCATCACTGATCGGGCTTTTCGTTTTTCTAATGGTAAAACTATTCCTCTCTATAATCTAAATATTTCAGATATTGTGCATCAATAGAGTTAATCATATTGTCGTTGCAAGACAGAATTGTGGTGGGCGGAGCCCACCCTACGAGGGATTCATACTGCGCATAAAAAAGCCCATCATCTGACAGGCTTTTATTTTTTAATCTTATTGGGTTTACCTCAATCCCAACTCAAAGCCCCACCGGTCTGATACTCAGTCACCCTTGTTTCAAAGAAATTCTTTTCTTTTCTCAAGTTGGATTGTTCATCGAGCCATGACAGGGTGCATTCGGCGCCGGGGAACGGCTCGTCAATGCCGAGTTGGCGGGCGCGTCGGTTGGCGATGTAGCGGAACTGTTCGCTGTGGTCTTCGGCGGAGTAGCCGAGGATGGGGCGACGCAGCAGGAATTTGGCGTAGGTGGTTTCAGCGGCCTCAGACTCGTCCCACATTTCGCGGACTTTAGCTGGGTCGAGTTTGACGTTGTTCTCTTCGATGATTTGTTTCACCACGCGGATACCGAATGAACAATGCATCACTTCATCACGCATGATGTACTGTAGCTGCTCGGCGGTGCCTTTCATCAGGCCGCGTCTTTGTAGCGCGAAAATGGGGCTGAAACCGTTGTAGAACCAACAGCCTTCGAACACGGCGCCAAAGAACATATAGGCCAGCACGAAGTTTTCCATCTCGTCTTTGTCGTTCAAATCGATGTCTGGACGCATGATGGAATCCAAACGGCGGTTAGCGACTTGGATTTTTTGGTTGATCTCTGGGATCACGCGGTAGCGGTTATAGATTTCACCTTGGTCCAGACCAATGGTCTCAATACAGTGCTGATAGGTCCAAGTGTGTAAGGCTTCTTCATAAACCTGACGCGCTTGGTAAATTTGTAATTCTGGGGCAGTCATTTTTTCCATCACCGCCAGGCCAATGTTGCGCATCGCCAGAATGTCTGAAGTGGTCAGATAGGACAACACGTTCTGGTACACGTGTTTTTCATCTTCAGTCAGTGTTTTGTTGTAGTCGTGGACGTCTTGGGTCATGTTGATGTCCAAGGGCGTCCAGTGGTTTTTGTTGGCGTTCAAAAAGAACTTCCAAGCCCACGGGTATTTGAACGGTGCCAGTTGGTTCACATCGGTTAAACCGTTGATCACGCGTTTGTCCTCAGCACGCACTGGTTCCACACCACGCATGGCGTTTTGGTGGGTGTTCTCTGGTGTCACGTTAATCGCTGCAGCTGGAGTTTCAGTCGCTGCAGGTTTAACCGTGGTTTCTGTGACCACTGCCGGTTTTTCAGCTGCCTCTGGTGCTGCTGACTTTGGTTCAGCTGGCTTGGCGGCTGGTGCTTTGTTGGTTTGAGGTATTTGAGGTTTGGCTGCCTCTTGATTGTTACCGAGTCCGAGCGGATCGTCCCAATTCATCATGTTAATTACTCCGCGATTGTTTTGAGCCCTGCACGATGTAGCATTTTTACATCATTGATACATCTTTATTTCAGGGTTCTTTTAGTTGTTGTTTTTTTGTTGAGTGACTGGATGCCACACCATCCTGTGATCACTCCCTATTTATTCTACCCAATTATGTGCTGCTCATTCAAGGCCAATTCTATGGCATTTCATGTTCAATTCACTGCTTGGGGTACTTCAGCTGGCCGACCCAAACACTGAGTTTTGGCCAGCTGAGTATTTGCTGTTTTATATTTAAGATTTTTTATTTACTGACAGGCTTCACAATCCGGGTCAAGGATTGAACAGGCCTGTGGCGCTGCTGAACCGGGCTGGGTATCAACCACCGGCGCTTGGTTAGAGCTGGAATCAACGCTCTTCTCAACGTGCGTTGCACCGACTGAACGCAGGTAGTAAGTGGTTTTTAAACCACGCACCCAAGCCAGTTTGTACAATGAATCCAGTTTCTTGCCAGAAGGTTCTACCATGTACAGGTTCAATGACTGACCTTGGTCAATCCATTTCTGACGGCGCGATGCCGCTTCAACCAACCAGCGCGAATCCACTTCAAAAGCAGTGGCGTATTTGGCTTTCAGGTGATCCGGCACACGATCGATCGGCTGTACGCTGCCATCGAAGTATTTCAAGTCGTTAACCATCACATCATCCCATAAGTCCAGCGCTTTCAAGTCTTCGACTAAATACGGGTTAATCACGGTGAACTCACCAGAGAGGTTCGATTTCACGAACAGGTTCTGATACACCGGCTCAACCGATTGTGACACACCTGAGATGTTTGAAATGGTAGCGGTTGGTGCGATGGCCATGGTGTTGGAGTTACGCATGCCCTGCTCTTTGACTTTTTCACGCAGATCATCCCAATCCATCGCCATGCTTTGGTCTTGGTCAATGAATTGACCGCGTTCATCTTTGAGCATTTGTACCGAATCAATGGGTAGGATGCCTTGTGACCACAATGAACCTTCATAAGAAGGATAGGCACCGCGCTCGGCTGCCAAGTCACTGGAGGCATTAATCGCGTAATAAGAAACCGCTTCCATGGTGTTATCAGCGAAGTTAATCGCTTCTTCAGTGGCATAAGCCATGTCTTGGATGTACAGTGCGTCTTGGAAACCCATCAGACCCAAGCCTACTGGACGGTGCTTCAGGTTCGAACGCCTGGCTTGTGGCACTGAATAGAAGTTGTAATCGATCACGTTATCCAGCATGCGCATGGCGGTGGTGATGGTTTTCTTCAATTTCTTATGGTCAATGCCTTTTTCATTCACATGGTGCGGCAAGTTCACTGAACCTAAATTACACACCGCGATTTCTTCATCGGAAGTGTTCAAGGTGATTTCAGTACACAAGTTAGATGAGTGCACCACACCGACATGTTGTTGTGGTGAGCGGATGTTGCATGGGTCTTTGAAAGTGATCCAAGGATGACCCGTTTCAAACAACATGCCTAACATCTTGCGCCACAGTACGTTGGCTTCGACTTTTTTGAAATTGATGATTTCACCGGCTTCGGCTTTTTGTTCGTAGTATTCGTATTTTTCCTTGAAAGCTTTGCCGTATAAATCATGCAGTTCAGGTGTTTCTTCAGGTGAAAACAAGGTCCAGCTTGCATTGTTGGCCACGCGCTCCATGAATAGATCTGGAATCCAATTCGCGGTGTTCATATCATGCGTGCGGCGACGGTCATCACCGGTGTTTTTACGCAACTCTAAGAACTCTTCCATATCGATGTGCCAAGTTTCCAAATAAGCACACATGGCGCCTTTGCGTTTGCCACCTTGGTTAACCGCCACTGCGGTGTCATTGGCCACTTTCAAGAAAGGAACCACGCCTTGTGATTCACCGTTGGTGCCTTTGATGTGCGCACCCAGGCCACGAACACGTGACCAGTCATTGCCCAAACCACCGGCGTATTTAGATAACAACGCATCGTCTTTGATGGCACTGAAAATACCGTCCAGATCATCTGGCACGGTGGTCAAGTAACAAGACGATAACTGCGGACGCAAGGTACCAGAGTTAAACAGTGTTGGGGTTGAACTCATGAAATCGAATGATGAGAGTAAGTCATAAAACTCAATGGCTCTGGCTTCACGGTCGATTTCGTTGATCGCCAAGCCCATAGAGACACGCATGAAAAATGCCTGTGGCAATTCAATGCGGGTTTTGCCCATGTGGATGAAGTAACGATCGAACAGGGTTTGTAAACCCAAGTAAGTGAATTTTTTATCGCGTTCTGGTTTAATGGCTTTGGCCAAACGCGGGAGGTCGTAACGGGTCAATTCTTTGTCTAACAAATTCAATTCAGCACCGCGCTGGATGTATTTACCGAAGTAATCAGGGTAAATCTCATTCATGTCTTTCTGAGTGGCGTGTTTTTCCTCACCGTATATGAAGCTCAAAGCTTCGGTGCGGATGCCATCCAATAACAAACGGGCAGTGACTTGAGAATAATTAGGGTCTTTTTCAATCAACGCCCTGGCTGACATGGTCAGTGAAGCATTGACATCAGATTCTGCCATGCCATCAAAAACATTGCGGCGCACGTCTTTGGCAATCAAATCTTTGGTCACACCTTTCAAGCCACGGGTGGCTTCGGTGATCAAGGTGTCAAGGCGATTAAAATCCAGTGGTTTGCGGTTACCCTTGGCATCAATCACATGCAACACATCTTCCGCTGCTGCAGGTGAAGGGTCTTGCTTGTCGGCTTTGGCTTTGGCGCGAGCACGTTTTTCGTTTTGTTTTTCACGATACAAAACATAATTACGTGCCGCTTTGTGTTCGCCAGCACGCATCATTGATAACTCAACTTGGTCTTGGATGTCTTCGATGTGAACGGTGCCACCGTCTTCCATGTGTCTGAACAAAGCAAAGTGTACTTGTTCGGCCAACTTTTCCACGGTTTCCCTGATGCGCCTGGAGGCAGCCGCTTGACCGCCCTCAACCGCCAAAAATGCTTTGGTCATTGCCACCTGAATTTTTGACTGGTCATACGACGTGACCTTGCCATTTCTTCTGATGACTTTGAAGCGACTGTTTTGTTGGTCGGTGGTGGTATTTTCGTTGGTGGTTGATTTGGGTTCGGTTCCTTGAACTGTGCTTGCTTGGCTTTCCGATTGATCTGTATGTTGCATAAGACTCGCTGATTTTTGTTGTTTAGTGTAGTAAAAATTTTAAGATTCAAGCTGTTGAAAACAGCCCAATCTTCGCCCCTAGATTTCTTTTGTTAATCAAGGATGTTATCGCAACCGTTTGACTGCTGGCAAGGATAAAATTTGTTTATTTTTTTCCTCAACCCAATATCAATAACTTAGCAAATGATTCTCAATTTCTCATCAAAATAAGTGTGAAATCATGCTTAATATGATAGGCCCAAAAAGGTAATAAATCTGTGAAGTGGTTGTTAAGTTTATGGTGCAGTTTTGTACTTAAATCGCCAAGTATTCAAGATGGCAGCAGCTGTTAAGCCAACGATGATGCCGACCCACAGACCGGGCGCACCCATACCCTTCTCGAAGCACAAATACCACGATGCGGCGAAGCCCAAGCCCCAAAATGAAAGCAGGTTAGAAAGCATGATGAAGTTCATGTCCTTGATGCCACGCAAAGCACCTGCAACAGCCACTTGAATGCCATCTGACAGCTGGAAAACTGCGGCATAAAACAGCAAACCAACAGCAATCAAACCGACCGCTTCGTCATTGGTGTACAGGGCCACAATCTGCGTCGCAAATAAAATCGTGATGCTGGCCGATATTACTTGAGTAAACAGCACCATACCCACCCCAATGAAACCAGCATTTTTGATGTCAACCGGATTACCTCGACCAACGGCATTGCCGACCCTTATGGTGATGCCCATGGATAAGCCCAACGGCACCATGAATAACAGCGACGAAAAGTTCAAAGCAATCTGATGAGCCGCCACGGTTTCCGTCGCCAGTGATGAGGCCAGCAAGGTAATCACCGCAAAAAAGCCCACTTCGGCAAACATTGAAACACCTACTGGCAGGCCGAGTTTAAAAAAGCGTCCAATTTCGCTCCAATCGGGTCGATCGATTTGACTGAAAACCTGGAAAGAACCCATCACCTTGTGTTTGTGGGTGATGATGAAATAAGCCAACATTTGTACTGTGATAACGATGGCAGTAGCGTAACCACAACCCTGTGCGCCCATGGCTGGAAAACCCAATTTCCCAAACATCAATATGTAGTTCAATGGGATGTTCAACAACAAACCCAAAAAGCTCACATACATGGTGGTTTTGGTCACCGATAAGCCATCGGCCAAATAGCGCATGGCAACGAAAAAGGACAATGGAATCACACCCCAAGCCAAAGCATGCAGATAGGCTTCGGCCTCTGGAATCACCTCAGCTTGGGTGTTGAACAGAGCAAACATCGGACCCATTGAGAGGATTACCACAGTAAAAATAATACCCAATATCAGTGCCAACCACATGGCCTGCCGGAAGAAAGGCGCTATTTTGTGGTGGGCCTTGGCACCATCCATGTCTGCCACCACCGATGGTATGGCCATTAAAATACCAAACACAAAAAGAATCGCAGCTGACCACAGAGAACTGCCGACAGCGACTGCCGCTAAGGTCACTGAACCGAGGCGACCTGCCATCACCGTATCCACAAAAGTCATGGCCACCACCGTGACCTGACTGATGATCAAGGGTAAGGACAATTTGATGGTTTGTGTTATGTGCCGTTTGGCTGGCATCACATCCATGGTTTCACCTAAATTACTTTCAGAATGGTTCTAAATCAGTCAAAGAATCGATTAAACTGTTGTATTTAAACAGACGATTTCATATGACTGCTACCGCTTTTGTTACCGGCTCAACGGGGTTTTTGGGCCGACACTTATGTCAACAGCTGGTTGATGCTGACTGGCATGTCACTGCCATGTGTCGCAGCATACCAGAAAATCCAGTTGATGGGGTCAAGTATGTCACCGCTGACTTGTCTGACAAAGCAGCCATGGCGGCTGTCCTGCCTGATCATGTACATGTTATTTTTCACACCGCAGCAGACACCAGCACTTGGCGATTGGAAAGTGCACAACAAACCCAAACCAATGTCCAAGGCACGCTGAATTTGATGCAAGTGGCAATCGAAAAAAATGCCAAAAAGTTCATCTATGTCTCATCCATCACTACTTTTGGTGTCGATCACCATGGACTGATTGAATTGGACGAGAACACCCCACAGGAAGGCGAATCCAGTTGGGTCAATTATGTCCGCACCAAGAGCTTGGCTGAAGGGCTGGTCAAAGACCATGCCGACAAACTCAACGCCCTGGTGGTTAACCCCACCCACATCATTGGCCCTGATGATCAACACAATTGGATACGTTTGTTCAAAATGATGATCAGTGATTCATTGCCTACTGTGCCGATTGGTTCAGGCTCGTTTGTGGATGTCAGAGACGTGGCTCGAGGCTGTATCTTGGCTGCGGAAAAAGGCCAACCTGGCGAAAACTATATTTTGGGTGGTAACAATTTGAGCTTCGTTGAGTTTGTCAAACAATCGGCTGAAGTATTACAGCTCAAAGTTACCTTGCGTAACAAACCACAGTGGTTGTTGAAAGCGGTGGCTGCCATTAAGCTGTCACTGAGCCATTTGACCAGAAAACAACCCGATCTGACACCGGAATCCTTACAAATCATTTCACATCAATTCACCACCACCAGCAACAAAGCCAAAACTGAATTGGGTTATGTAATCAGGCCCATAGAGAACAGCTTGAAAGACATCAAGACAGATTTGGAGCAGCGCGGTATTTTGTGATGTTTAAGTACCAACAAATCATTTTCGATGCCGATAACACACTGTTCGATTTTGACCAAGCCGAAGCCGCCGCCTTGGTCGCTACCTTGGCCCACTTCAAGATGCCAAGACCACCTGGATTGATTGATTTTTACCGCCAGATGAATGTTGGTTTGTGGCAGCAACTGGAGGCCAGAACCATCAACATTGAACAATTAAAACAACGCCGTGCCGAGCAGCTCTTTGATTTCGTTGGACAACAAGCAGACATCAAAACCTTCAGCCTGCACTACTTGGATGAGCTGGCCAAACAACAAATCCTGTTACCTGGTGTGGCTGACACATTGGCGCATTTAACGCCACATTGTGAAATGGCCATCATCACCAACGGCCTGGCACGGGTTCAAAAACCGCGTTTTGCCAACAGCAGTATTCAAGATCACTTTGGTGCATTGGTCATTTCAGAGGAGCTTGGTGTGGCCAAACCCAACCCAGAAATATTTGCTCACACTTGTGACTTAATGGGCTGGGAGGATCCTGCGAAGGTTTTGATGGTGGGTGATAATTACACCTGCGATGTGCAAGGTGCGGTGGATTTTGGCATGCGCAGTTGTTGGTTCAACCTGCGTCAAATTAAACACAACCACAGTGACCACCACTATGAAATCAAGCAGTTTGATCAACTGCTCACTCATATCTGACAGCAACGCATAAAGGTGCTGTTTTACAAAGTTACGATTTTACTCAATGCGCACTGGGCATCAAGCAGCTGCAGGCCACAACCATGCAAACGTACCAGCCACCACTGCGGCATAAATCAAGGCATCAATCAAATAACGTACCGTATTCGACCATGGATGACCATACCAGATTGAGAAAGGAATCAGGCCAAAGCCAAAAGTCAGGAAACCGGTTGCCATCACCTGCCTGAAAACTGCCAAATAATCAGCACCCATTGGCAGCGAGAGGTGCGCCACATAAGCTATCAATAAAACGGCCACCCAATAGTAGATGATTTGTTGCACCATCAACTTACCCATCGGTGGCATGCCATTATCCATGACGCTGACCATGGCAACCGGGCCCTGTTTGAATTTTTGTTGCATGCCCTCATCGTTCATGGCCTGCATGTCCTTACAATGCGGCAAGGTATACAAACCCGGTGCTGTTCCACGGAGCGCGTCTGAGACCGCGTCCTCAGCTCCCAAGGCTTGGTAATCTTTGTCATGGTGTTTAACCACCATATGAAAAAGGGCGCTAACAACCCAACAAAAAATGCCACCCAATAAAATGGGCAACCACAACGAAATTAAAGTCACTGACATAACATTCTCCACACTCAAATGAGATACCAGCATAAAACTGCAACCCTGAGATTTCAATCATCTCAATAATTAAATAACTCAGGGCATGATTCTACGACAACAACTACGCTATTAAATCAGAACGGCCTTAACCGCCTTTTTCCTCAGCCAGTCTAAGCTGAATCAAGGTGGCGTTGCTTTCAATGGTTTGTTGCGCCGCTTCACGATCTCGCTCTTTTTGACCGACCGTGGTACAGACTTTTTGTTTGCGGTGTGAACCGGTGACAATGCGCCTTTCACAAACGATTTTTTCCTTGGTGTCATTATCCAGAGCCATGGCAGCTGAATTATCAGGCTTATACAACTCATCACCCACTTTCACAGCAGCCACTTTATTGGGGTTGCTGCCACAAGCCGCTAAAGCAACCACGACAATAATCAACAATATACTTTTCATAAAACCTCCTTACGATTAGATTAGTAGTTTAATTAAAATGGAAGATTTTCGTACTAAGCTAACAGTAAGAGGGTTTTTTAGTACCCATAGTGGCAACAAAAATGCGCGCAACGATAGAAAAAAGGCCGCAAAAAGCGGCCTTTGAACGCAACCAAAATTGCCAACTTACCGCCCGGCTGATGCTGCCTCGAACTCCTCTTTGGCATGTTCAAACTGCGCCAAAGATTTCTCAACATACATCATCACTTCATCGATATAACCATCTGTCGAAGCCGACCAAACACGATTGATGTATCGTTCACCAGCAGCAAAACTGGACATGACATCGGCATAGGATTGAATGCCAAATAAATGCTTCATGCTGTCACGGGCATCGGCAAAATTCATTAAATCTTCACGAAATAATCGATCAATCTCAAAGCGCATTTCATAGGTTGGCACCTTATCTTTTCGGCCATTCAGTGCCTTTAAATTATCCAGAATATTGGCCAATGAAACCACCAATATTTCACGGTTCTTTTTCAACAAGTCACCGTGTTTCGCTGCTGCATTCGATTCCTTTTTATAAACTATCGCAGCCACAAAACCAATCAACATGACCGGGACAAAATAAGTCCAATTCATGACCTTTTCATCTAATGAGGCCAAATAGGCTCCTGCCAAGAATGCCGCCATCACTGTTATTAACGCTGTATTTTTCATATTAATTCTCCTTATCCTGCGGTTGAAATCACATAAACGGCGTTACCCACACCAACCAAAGCTTCACCAACAATCAGACCAGCCGCTATGGGAATACCCACCGATTCTGACCATGATTTGCCTTTGGTGCGATCCACCACCTCACGCAACAAAGTACCTAAGGCGTAAGTCAAAACAATTTCAAACGGCAGATAAAAACCCAGTCCAACGGTGATGCCCAAGCCAGCTTGTAGCAAGCTCAACAAGCCACCCAGTAATGCACCAGCAAAGTATTTTTCAGAGGGCACATCACCACCGGTTATGCCTTGCACCATAGAAGCCAAAGCTTGGCCTTGTGGCGCCGGAAATTCATCACCGCCCAAACCAAACGCCTTGTCTAATGTGAATATCAGAATAATGATAACGATGGGGCCTAACCAGGCACCAAAAAACTGCCCCAGTTGTTGTTGCCTGGGTGTGGCACCGACCAAGTAACCGGTTTTCATATCCAACATCAAATCAGTGGCTTGGCTCATCGCCACACAAGTAGCTGCACCAACTGTTACCGCAGCGACAATGGCCGAGCCCGTACTCATACCACCGAAGGTTTGGGTGATCATAATCAGCAGCGTTACTGCAATAAGCGTCATACCTGATAACGGCGACCAATTGGTTCGACCTATGGCCTCGGATAAAATAATACCAGCCATCCAGATCCACAAGGTACCTAAAACTGCCATCATGATACCGCGAATCAGACCCACTTCTTGGGCAGAGGTTACCGCCATAACTCCCAACAATATAGCCGCACCTACCACCGCAAAATATAACAGTTTAATGGGCAGTTCATCCTTACTCATGGCCGCCTCTTTTTTGGCCGAGGATTGCATCGATTTGATTGCAGATTTAATCAATGGCAGCGCAAACAACACACCAATCACTGCACCACCAATCAGCATGCCAATGCCTGTGGGTCTGAACAGCATCAAACGCAATTGATTTGGATCAGTAACAGCTACTCCATCGACCACCGGGAATGAATTGGTCAAGTCCAACATTGGCGCTATGAACCAATAACAAACAAAGCCACCTATAATAAAAGCCAAACCGCCACGACCGGCAATGAAAGCCACACCTATGGTCATCAAAGACAAATACCAAGTACCGTTGAGGTAGTCAGGCAGGCCCAATTGTTCGAATAAAGGCCAGTACTCAACACCGGTGTATAGACTCAAAACATGCACCAAACCGGAAACCACCATGGCACCGACCAACAACATGGCTTTTTTGATGCCAGCACCGGGTGATTTGAGAATTGAAGCCACAGCCACCCCACCAGGGTAGGTCAGCCGCTCGAAGTCAATCATCTGTTTTCGCAATGGTATGATAAAGGCGATGCCCAAAAAAGCACCGGCAATCGCGCCGAAAGTTAACACATAGGGATTGAACTCCAAGCCATAGCCAAGAATGAAAATAGCTGGTACTGAAAACATCATACCAGATGATGCGCCATTGACAGCTGAGGCCACTGTTTGAGCAACGTTGTTCTCGATGATAGATCGACGCCTTAATATCCCCCGCAAAATACCAAAACCCAGTATTGCGGCCAGTTCAGAACCCTCAATAGAAAAACCCAATTTGAGTGATGCATAACCAATTGAAATGGCTAAAATCACACCCAAGAAATAGCCCACCAGCACCGCATGTGGCGTCAGTTCCGGATACGCGCCACGCGTGATTGGGCCTGTAGCAGTTACCTGCGAATCAGACATATATTGCTCCCGTTTTTTATTGTTTTATTGACGTTGGCACGCCGGCTTATCAAAAAATTATAACCCAAAACTCACGCCACAGTCCGTTCACGCCAAACATCAACAGTTAAAACAGATAGTAACCACCATGAACTCGGGCACCGAGGGCTTCAACTTATTTTTGGTATATCAAGAATGTGGTTTTGTCGTCTTGCCGATTATTAATGTCTTTAATCACTTCATCAATATCCAGTTCTGAATGACAAAAAGCGCATTCATATTGATGGGTGTTTTCTAACCATTTGATGGTTTTCTTGAACTTGTGATCACAATCGGCACACTGCAGGATGACTTTTTCGTTTTTGTTCATGTTAATTTCCAGCCATTAATTCCTTCTGGCCACTTAACCACAGGGCATTGGCCTTAGGGTATAAATTAAACTCGGTGGCTGAAGCCAAACTGTAGGCGCCCACCTGAGTTACTACAAATATATCACCGATTTCTAATGGTGGCAAAACAATGTCATCATCAATCACATCAATGCTGTCACATGTCGGTCCAGCCAGAACACTGGGCATCAAACCCTGGGTCATGTCATGAGATTTTAATGGCGCGATGGGGTACTTGGCATGGTCAAACATTTGGCCACTTAAGACACCATAAACGCCATCATCGAGGTAATACCAGGTTCGCGCACCTCGTTGCGCCATCCCTACCACACTCAGCAGTTGGATGGCACTGGGCCCAGCAATGTACCGACCCGGTTCAGCCAAAACCTCAACCTCACTACCAACTGCCTGCAAAGCGGCGTTGATGGGCGCACAAAAATCTTCAATCACTGGTCCGGGACCGGTGTACTCGATGGGAAACCCGCCACCGATATCCAATATTTTCCAGTTCACCTCAGGCATGTTGGCAAACACATCAAGACACTGTTCAATGGCCTCTACATGTGCATAGGGTGCCGGTACCTGTGAACCCACATGAAAGGATAAACCCACGATGTTGATACCCAATGATTTGGCCTGGGCCACCAGCGCCGGTAGCTTGGTTAATTCACAACCAAATTTCCGTGATAAATCAACCACCGCATCTTGATTGCGGAAATTAACCCGAATCAACAGTTCAACCTGATCTTTATAGGCAATGAACTTATCTAATTCATGGCTGTTATCCACCACAAAGTATTGACAGCCGAATTCGATGGCGTGACGGATTTCCGAATCCTTTTTGATGGGGTGGGTATGAATAGTGTCAGCAGCATCTAAAGACAGGCTTCTCAATAATTCAATTTCCCCGGCAGTGGCCAGATCAAAACCACAACCCAGTTGAGCCAAATGCTTGACCACTTCAGGGTGTGGCAGGGCTTTGATGGCATAACGCATCTTCACCTGCGGCAAAGCCTTGATGAGGTTCTGGTACTGACGGGTGATGATGTCTTGGTCGATGATCACAGTTGGGGTGCCGTGTTGTGCCGCCAACTGAGCCAGTTTGCGGCGCGAGTAATTGCCCAGTTGATCGGGGTAAACCTGTTCAGCAAAGTGCGCTTTGAGCTCCTGGACCTGGTTCATACCGATGTTCCAAGGGCAGTTAAAATATACCGTGGCAATGCAAAACTGGCCTGGTGTATGGCAGCTGTGTGGTATTGGGTTTTGATAGCAGCTTGCTGAATCTTATGTTCCAGTTGACTGAGATCGAACTGCCTCAAAGTTGGATTTTGACTGGCCCATGCAAAAGTCATGATGCCACCAACATAGGTAGGCACGGCTGCAGCATAAAAGCCCACGTCTTTGAAACAAGGACTCAGTCTTTTATGGGTGGTAATGACTTCATCAAGTTGCATAAAACTGACACCATTCTGGGCCACAAACACTCCATCATCGGCCAAGCAAGATTGTACGCCATGATAAAACTCTGAGGTGAATAGTGACTCACCGGGCCCTATTGGGTCGGTTGAATCAGAAATAATCACATCAAACTTCTGGCTGCATCGGCTGACATAATTCACTCCATCATCAATCACCACATCAACCCGTTCATCAGTAAAAGCTCCAGCTGAATGATTAGGTAAATATTTGATGCACATGTCGATTACAGCTTGATCAATTTCCACTTGAGTAACGTGCTTGACTGACTGGTGTTTCAACACCTCTCGCAATATACCACCGTCACCACCGCCAATTATTAATACCTTTTGTGGGTTATGGTGACTGAACATCGGCACATGAGTCATCATCTCGTGATAAATGAACTCATCTTTCTCAGTGGTCTGTACCACACCATCTAACATCATCACTTTACCCCATTGTTGGTTCTTAAAAATCACCAAATGTTGGTGTTCAGTTTGATGTTCAAAAAGCACCTTCTCGGGACTGAACGCTTGGCCCCAAGAAGGGTACAAGCGCTCTATTTTCATCTCTGGGCGGTTCATGAAATTTGACCGCGCAAGAGGTTATCTACTTGACAAGAGGATGGCTTGAAAAATGATTTAAAAACCTCAACCGCTTGCTCAGGTTCTGCATCACCACACATGAATACATCAAAAGCGGCAAAGTTCTTTTCTGGCCAAGTGTGCACACTGATGTGAGATTCTGCTAATACGGCCACTCCTGAAATGCCTCCATTCGGTGTGAAATGATGTAAGTGGATGTGCAGCAATGTTGCTTTTGATTTTTCAACAGCCAAGCGCATTGCAGCTTCCATCTGCACCAAGTCATCAAGACCTGATGCACCCCACAAATCTATGATCAAGTGGGTGCCAGCAAAAACTTTACCGTCACGGTGAATGAAATGATCCAAACGATCATCATCCGCATCTTGTTGAAAAGAGGGCCAGGACAACTGGCTCTCAGTTGCTTTTTGGTCCCATGAGTCATTTTCATCAGCATCATGGTGCTGGTAATAAGGGTTTTTTAACATGATTTTTTCCACTTTAAAAAAACATTGTGAATGCTAATTTCACAATAAAAAAAGCGGCTGACGTTGATTCGCAGCCTTGCAAAAAAAACTGCTCAACATAGGCGAACAGAAAAAGTTGGCGCATTATTCACAAAGCACCCATGAAATGCAATAAAAAAATTGCTGGTTCAATCAATTAGGAATGACTATGGATTTACGCTGGGGGGATGGTGTGGAGACCTCAAACAATTTAGCATGATTTAAATTACCTTACTTGGCTCTGGCTCTGGAGGAAATCAATCATGATATTGACATCTTGGCGCATGCCCGGCAAGGTGTTATTTTGGAACCAGGTGTAGTAATCCATGCCACATGAATCGGGCTGTTGGGCGCACATGATGACCATCAAATAGCCGTCTGGTTGACAAGCCTCTGCTGGGGTGAAACCACAAGCCATATGGGTTACAGCCAATTGCTTGATTTGCGAGAGGTATAACTGATCATTACTTTTCAGTGCCTGTGCAGAATTATTATAAGCCTGATAGCCGAAAGAATAATTAAAGGATGATTCGATGGCAATGAAACTGTTTTTGCTTTCAATCGCTGCCAGTAAGATACGCTCGGCCAATTCACCTTTTTCCGCCCTGCTCAGCTCTTGATCGTTTTTGCGTTGTTTTAACAGCTGTCCCAGCTGGCTGTTGGGGCTGATTTGATTCATCAAATCATCGCTGCTCAATGAACTGACTGTGGGGTATTGTGCATTGTGAGATTTACACTTGACTTTGACGCCACCCATGATGTTTTTTTGTTCAGGAGTCATGTACCCCAACGAAGAATCCATCCACTCTTCGATGGCATCGGTCTCAGAGCAAAGTTTTGAAATACCCCGCAGCGCATACAGCTCGACGTAGGCATCATCACTGTATTGCCGCTCACTGATTTCAAGCATGACTGCATCTCGTTCAGACTCGGGTTGTTGCGATTTTGGCTGTTGTATATCGGGCGCAATAATGTCCAATGTATTGAATTCGGTATTTTCTTCAGCAGCCAAATTAACACCCCTTTGGGTTTTATTTGCTGCGTTGTCTTGGTTAAGCTGCGGTGATACTTCTGCCTCAATCACTTGCCGTTGATCATTGCTTTCAAACAGTTTATCGCGCTGGATAATGATGACCACCCAAGCCAACATCACCACCAGAAAAAGGTACTTAAGGGGCTGCATAGGTCTGTCTCAAAACATTGACAACATACTGGACGTCTTGCCACTGGTTTTCGCTCATATAGGCATCCTGATAAAAGCTCACTAAGTCTGCCTGGCAGGCTGCTTCATGAAAAAAACTGTAACCCAAATGACAGTACATCGGGCTCCACTGACCAGCTGGCCCGCAATCAGCACCCAGTTCACAATGATAAATTTTGGTGGCATGATTGATGACTCTGGCAAAGATTTGGTTGTCTTGTATGCCAATGACGTTTTTGATCACTTCACCTGGCGATACATATTCTATAAAAGGCAAAGCAACCTTATTTTTACCGATATTTTTATACGGTGAATAACCAAATGCATAAAGGTTTTGCTGGCTGATTTCTAAAGCAGTTTGCACCTCAAAAAACACATCAGGATCTTGACTGCGCAGTTTCAAAAACATCTGTGCATTGATTAACTCAAAAGCCGCAATGGCTTGATTTCGTTGTATTAAATTGACTTTTTTGCCTTGGATGATTTGTTGTTTAAGCCCTCTGACTTCAATCCAAATCTCATGAATGCGGTCAGATTCTTGTTGGCTTCTCATCGCTCTGTCAATGGCCATAAGACCACGACGCTCCTGTTCAAGCGAGGCCACTTGCGCTTCTAATTCCATCACTTCAGGGGGCTGTTCAGTGTCATCACCTTTGGACGCCTCAAGCACTGCATCAAAAGCGTTTTGCCATGCTGCAGCCAAACTCAAAGCATCAGCAATCGCCATCTCCTTGGGCGATTTGGGTGTCATTTCTGACAGGTATTGGCGCAACCGATCTCTGAGTTGGATGTAGGTCGGGTTCAAACTGTCATCATCAGACTTTTGATACAAATTCAAAGCCTGCATTTGACGCAAAAGGTACTGGCATGATGCTGCATGTTCAACCACCGCTTTGATTTGGATGGCTGATGGCCATTGGGGGTTGGTGGCTTTTTGCTCGGCTCGAATTCTGGCACTGAATGCTGCCACCGGATCAAACTGCTCCTCCTCCAATAGCCGATACAAAAACTCTTGGCAGCCACTGAATTTTCGCCACATGCGATAAACATCCAAATAGGTCAGCGCACGTTCCTTGGCTGTTACCACATCGGCCTCATCAAGCGCCCACTCAGTGGTTGCTGCTGTTGCTTGCATCGCTGCGTCAACGGGCTGCACTGCATTTTGACTGTTTGGCTCGGTGTCTTGGCGACTGATTGTGTTCGCTGATGTCAGGTTTTTTTGACCATCAGGACTGCTTTGCCAAAACCAGATAACGGCTGCCAGTAAAACAATAAAAATTAATTGTGTGAGGTGTTTTAACCCCATATCTGCTCCTTAATGGCATGGGTATATTCTTTTAGTAGTATGACTGAATGCCCATTTTTCGAATAAGTATCGACTTATTGATGGTGTACTTACAACTCATGGTAGGTTTGTTCCACCTTAAATTTTTGATGCACCAAACCCAAATCCTTCAAAGTCTCAGTGGTTTCGGCCAAAACTTCTTTTTTTAGTTCAATTTTTTTAGCCCACTTGGTGTATTCAAACCAAGCCTCAACATCTTCTGGCAACAAATCAAATTTATCAGCGATGATTGAAACCCGATTGGGATCTTGATATAACTTTTGTGCATGCTGCAAAGTGACTTCAATCAAAGTTTTGACCTTATCGGCATGCAGTGCCAAGGTTTGGTGACTGGCCACCACCACAAAACAAGACCACGGTGTGGGACATTCACCGATGCGCCTGAATTCACCGTTATCAACATATGGTTTGGTGGTGAACTTCTCCCAAAAGAATACGTCTGCTTTGTCTTCACGAAAAGCCATGCGCGCACCATCTAGGTTATTGATCACGCGGAACTGAAGTTTGTGAACCGGCCATTGCTTTTCTCTGGCGTGAACATAAGGCATCAGATGTGAACCTGAGCCGTATCGGCTGATGGCGTAACGGTGGTGGTAAATTTCATTGACATCAACTATGTCTGAATCAGCTGGCACATGGATACCCCAGATGATGGGAGAGTCGGTGTAAAACGACACGATTTTATAATTGGCACTGCGGGAAATCCCTGAAATGGCACCTTCAGTGAGTAAAACCGCCACATCCAGTTCATCGTTCTTAATCGCTTGGATCATGCCCCCGGTTCCTTCATAAAAATCGGTCCACTCAGGCTGGATGCCCTGGGCTTGTAATTCGCCAGATTTTCTGGCCATGTGCCACGGTAAATTATAATGCTCTGGTACGCCACCAATTCTGAGTCTGGTCATGATAAGGCTCAATAAAAATTCGCATTGTAGCATTTTCAACCAAGCACTTTGTGACGCCCTGCTCAAGGCGTTAAATTCATTGTGCTAAAATTCAGCTTATGCGCATTATTTATCTCATTTCACTGCTACTGAGTTCAACCCTAAGGGCTGAAATTGAGTTGTTGATTGTCGGTGACCAAACCCAACCCATCCACTTTGTGGTGTTGCCTTTTGACTACCATGGCGATGGCTTGAGCCCAGCTGTCACAGTAGAAAACCACATCATCAAAGCACTTTCCAGTACTGGCCTATTCAGCATGCCTTTGCGTTATGAACCACCACAGGATAATGACAACATGCTGGGGTGGCAATTTGCTGGCATTCGTTATGTGCTGCAGGGTAACCTTTTCGAAGAGCGCGACAGCATGCACCTGACACTGACTATCAATGACACTTTGGTATTGAAACCGACCATCAGTGCTGTCATCTTGAATCCAAAGCAGTTGGAAGTCAGCAGCCAATTATTCGCCGATCAAATTTACCGCAGTTTGTTCTACGCCACCTTCACCAATGACGAAGACAAACAGTACCTCAACAATGAAAACGCCACATTGACCCGTTATTTGAACCAACTGGTCTTGCTGTTCAAAGGTGTGTGGCAGAATCAAACAGGCCAAGGCAGTTGCTCGGTTGAGTTACAACAAATGCCTGGCGGCGTGCCATTCAAAACTAAACTGATGGAAGACTGTTTCAATGGTTCAGGATTAGACAGTGAAGTGCAAAGTGTTTTGGACAATATTGGTAGCCTGCCCTATGCCAGGTATCAGGCGGTTTTTGACAAAAACCTCAGCCTACAGTTCATCACCACTGATTGACTCACTTGCGTTTTTGTATCACTCTCAGAGATTCATCATCTAGCCTGTCGACCACAAATTGACTGCCTGATAAAGCCGATGTCAGTATTGTTTTGTCTTTCTGTGTGGCCTCATAACCCCAATGGTTGAATAAATAAAGATCGGTGTCTCTGCTGTGCAGGGTCAATGAGCCACGATAATACTCATCTTCTGCGCCCAAATCAGACCAAATCCGCAGCGCGATTAATTGATCACCCTGGCGTTTACTCATCAACAATCGCTCTACTTCACCACGATGGACGTATGAAAACAACGGCAAATCTTCGGCATCGGGTTCAACTTGCATGGCTCGATAAACATTGGCCCAAGTTCTGGGTTGTACAGTTTGCCAACCGGCTTGCAGCATTTGTTGTTCAAAATCATTCAAGCTGGCAACCAAGGTAATGTCCAAGGTTTGTTGTCCGTTGTTGGCCCATCCAGTGGTTTTGGCAGTCATTTGTTGTTGCAGCCACACCGGTTTGTTGACCACAGTGGCCGAGGAAAATAATACCCAAGCCACCAATGGCATCAGCAATGTGGTGGTGATGTAGGAAATTTTGATTGGTAAACCCAAAAACTGCTTGCGACTGTGGGTGCGATAAGCAATACCAATCAACATCGACCAAATGCTGGCTGTCAGTACCGATAGAACCACCATGGCCAAATTCATTTGATAGAAAAACAATGTGCTGAAAGCATAAATGATAATCAACACACCAGCCACTACATAAGGCCAGCTGCGCCATTTAACCGGGTAGGCACCGGCCACCAATATCGCCCAGAAAGCAGACACAGAAGTGAACCAAAACACATGGTGTGAGGACCAAATGTGCCAATCATCATGACCAATCAAGCAGATCAAAACAGAGAAAAAATAAGCCGAAACAGAAATCACCAACCAGTGTTGTAAGACCAAGGTCAATCGGCGATAAGCCAACCAGAGTGAAACCACCAATGTGACCGCTAAAATACTGATGTCATGGCCCAAAAATAACAACCACTTCATCGGCAACAAGGTCCATGGGTTGTGGAAAGCGAAGAAAAATGACTCGGTGCTTTGGTTCCAGCGCAGCATGGTGTCATTGATGGCAGCAAACCAAATGGTGGCAATCAAAAACACCAAAATCAACACTGCCAACATGGCCAGAGAACCTTTTTCAGGCTGTCTGGGATCGACCAATCCAGAAGTCAGGCGACCCAATTTCGGATGGTTTTGAGTCCAGGCCAATAAGCGGCTCAACCACTGATACGTACGGGGCACGAGTAAGGCATAAATGAAGTTGATTAACCAGTAAACCACCCAAATCATGACCACCAAGACCAGCACCAGCACAGACAATTTGACTGCCACTTTAGCCATGGTTTCCATCGCCGTGCCGAATAACATACCCGGTAATAAATAAAACGGCGCCCACAACACAGAAGCCACTGAACTGATTACAACGTAACGTTTTATCGGCATCCCCATCATGCCAGCTATGGCCGGTATGATGGGCCGGACTGGCCCCACAAAACGACCAATAAAGACACTGACACCGCCGTGTTTGGCGAAGAATGTTTGACCCTTTTGAATCAGGTCTGGAAATTTATATATCGGCCAAATCTGCAACAATTTACGTTTGTATTTGTGACCGATCCAAAAACTGATGCCATCGCCCAAAAAGGCCCCCAATGTTGCCCAAATCCATGCGGTGTAAAAGTCCAACACACCCAGACCAATCAAGGCACCCAGACTAACCAAAAATGCGGCACCTGGAAAAATGATACCAACCAATAAAATGGATTCAGTGAAAGCAAACAAAAAGATGAGTATGCCAGTCCAATTAGGATTGGCTTGAATCCAATCGTAAACGTCCTTAACCCATCCGGTTGGCTCCATAATCAGGCCCTGATGGCAGTCTTAGCAGCAATTAATGTTTGTTCAATGATGTCATCGTTGTGTTTAGAACTGACAAAACCCGCCTCATAAGCAGAAGGCGCGAGGTAAACGCCGTGCACCAACATGGCATGGAAGAATCGTTTGAAATGATCTTCATCGCATTCAGCCAAGTCTGCAAAGCCAGCGGCTTTTTGATCGCGAAAATACATGCCGAACATGCCGCCTTTGTGACAAGTTGAAAAAGGCACACCCGCCTCATCAGCCACCGCTTGCAAACCATTAACCAACTTGCCTGTTTGTTGCGATAAATGCTCATAGAAACCATCGCGAGAAACAATTTTCATCATCGCCGAACCTGCTGCCATGGCCAATGGGTTTCCAGATAGCGTACCTGCTTGATAGACTGGCCCAGATGGCGCAATGTAACTCATGATGTCATGGCGACCTCCAAAAGCACCGACCGGCAAACCACCACCAATGACTTTACCAAAAGTGGTCAGGTCTGGTTTCACGTCATAGACTTCTTGAGCACCGCCCCTGGCCACCCTGAAGCCAGTCATGACTTCATCAAAGATTAACACCGAACTATGTTGGTCACACAAATCTCGCATGCCCTGCAAATAACCGGCTGCTGGTTCAATCATGTTCATGTTACCGGTGATTGGCTCAACAATGATGGCTGCCACCTCATCACCGACTGCCGACATCACTTCAGTGAGGGCCTCCAAGTCATTGAAAGGCACTGTTAAAGTCAAATCAGCCACCGCTTTAGGTACACCTGGTGATCCGGGGATACCCAAAGTCAAAACACCACTGCCTGCTTTCACTAAAAATGAATCAGCATGGCCATGGTAACAACCTTCAAACTTAATGATTTTATCGCGTCCAGTAAAACCTCTGGCCAAACGAATCGCACTCATGGTGGCCTCAGTGCCTGAGTTCACCATGCGCACCATGTCGATCGATGGAATCATTTGACAGATTTGTTCAGCCAGCGTGACTTCGGCCTCAGCCGGTGCACCAAAACTCAAGCCACGATCCACCGCTTGATGAACGGCCTCTAATACTTCTTCATTGCTGTGACCAGCAATCATTGGCCCCCAACTGCCTATGTAGTCAATATAGGCTTTGCCATTGACGTCATACATATGGGGTCCTTTTGCTGTGGCTATAAACAAAGGTTCACCGCCAACGCCTTTGAAGGCCCTGACTGGTGAGTTTACGCCACCGGGAATGAACTGTTGTGCTTTGGTGAATAGGCTGTGGTTGTTATCCATCTTATTATTTGGGCATCGATTAAATGAACCGCTATTATAAAGGTTTTGACATGATTTTGGGATGACATACAATGGTCATTTTAGCCCGCCATATTCATTTTGAAAAAATCGCTCAAAATTTCATCTCAAAGGCCGCATGCAGTGGCATCCGGACACGAGAAAACCACAGCAGCAGCCCACCAAATCTTACAACAAGGTGGCAATGCTTTTGACGCTGTTTTGGCAGCAATGATGATGTCATTTGTGGCTGAGCCACTTTTATCTTCACCCGGTGGCGGTGGTTTCTTAATTGCCTCTGGCCCCCAACAAAGCCCCAAAGTTTTAGACTTTTTTTCTGATACCCCTGAGCGCTCGGCCGCCAGCATTGACATCGATGATGTGGATTTTTATCCGATCATGGGGGATTTTGGCCCGCGCCAACAAGAATTTCACATTGGCCGAGCTGCGGCTGCTGTGCCTGCCGTGCCTGCTGGCATTTTCAGCATCCATGAGTCGCTGTGTTCATTGCCATTGGCTGATATCGCTCAACCGGCCATAGATGCAGCCAATACAGGCATCACCGTCAATCACCAACAAGCTTATGTGGCGATGATACTTAAACCCATCATTGAATCAAACGATACATGTAAAGGATTATTCAAAGGGTTCAATGCTGGCAGTGTCTGGAAAAATCCACAGCTGGCAAGTTTTCTTGACAGCCTGTCAAAGTCCGACCACGCTTGGTTTTATCAAGGAAAAATAGCTGCCGAGCTGAGCGCCAACCAAGGAAGCCTTTTGAGTCAAGTCGATTTTGATAGCTACCAATGTCAAATCCGCAACCCATTGGAATTGACGGTCGGTTCATATCAAATTTTAACCAACCCACAACCCAGCAGTGGCGGATATTTAATCATTGAACAATTACGCCGATTAAAAAACCGCCATGATGAGCTCGCGGTATTGGAAGCCATGCAGCATGCCGATGACCTCAAACGCAATCCACTGGCTGAAGTATCCCGAGGCACCACCCACATGAGCGTGGCTGATGGCGAGGGTAATTTGGCCAGCTTGACCCTTTCAAACGGCGAAGGCAATGGCCAAATTGTTGGTGATTGTGGCTTTATGCTGAATAACTTTTTGGGCGAAGAAGACATCAACACCCATGGCTTTTTTGCTTGGCAGGAAAAACAACGCATGCGCTCTATGATGTCTCCGACCTTGGTGCTGGGCCCGAATGCACAGTTCGCCCTGGGTACCGGTGGATCCAATCGCATCAAAACCACCTTATTTCAGGTCATAAACCACTTAGTGAATGGTAAAAAACACCTCAAACATGCCATTGAAGCACCGAGAATGCACTATGAAAACAGCCACTTGGACTTAGAGCCTGGATTCAGTGCACAAATAATGGAGCAGTTAATCAAGACCAACCCGATTCACTCCCAATGGCATAACCATAACTTGTATTTTGGTGGTGTCAATGCCGTACAGAGTGGCACAACAACTTCAGCCATAAGTGATTTCAGGCGCAACGGTTGTGGTATCACGGGCCGCTGAACCAAACCAACACAACCGCCCACCAATGATGGCATGAAGCAAAATGTCTTTATCCACAATCGCTGTGGATAACTTTGTGAATAAGTATCAAAAATAAGCCCAACAAGACCAGCCAGTCGATTGCACAGACAGAATGGTTAATTTTTAACCATATTGATTAGGCCGTTAAATATCAACAACTTACACGGATATGTGGATGTGGAATTTTAGATATATATAGTAAATTCTTGTTTTATGACCTCAACATGACACCATGTGCATAAAATCAATAAAGCAATGATTATTTTGTCTTTATTTTAACTTACTAGCAGTCATGCTGTACTTATTCGCTGTACTTATTCGCTGTACGCTTCAGCCGTGGCATCATGCGGGTGCAGTGATTCGTGGTGGGTGACCCGCAGGTGAAACTGCTTCACCAGCTCGTCTTTCATCAAAGCCTGCTTGATTCGGCGTGCAGCATCTTCACAAAACATCAAATTCTGACCATTTCTCAAAGCAAATGCTTGCTCATCGGCCCGCTTAACGGCTGCTTGAACCGCAGTCTGAAGTGCGTTTTCAACCAAGTCTATTAATTTCTGCAGCGGCACTTGCTGTTGCGCTTCATCCAATTTAACTTTAATCACTGCAGAACTGCGTTGTGAGTGGGGTGTGGCATTGATGCCAGTCTCTGAACCCAGCCAATCAACCACCGCTTGGTAGTCAAAATTTTCTGCATCGAAATTTTGCTTGAAGTTCTCTTGTATCAGCTGTCTGGCCAGCGCTGCTGAACACGGACAGGTACTGGAGTAAGTCACTTGAAAACTTAAATACTGACTGATTCCCGATTTATGACATTGCACCACCGTCAACTTAATGGGGTATGAGCGCCAACCAGCGTATTCACTGACCAAGGCCGGACGTCGCAACAAAGCTTCAGATTCAACCTCAATCAAGGCATTGCTGCTCAACTCATGGTGTGTGCGAAGAAACTGATGAGTTAATTCAGTCAACACTGCATAATCAATTTTTTGTTGGCTGAAAACTTCGTCACAAGCCAAGTATAAACGTGACATGTGAATGCCTTTGGACACCTCATCATCCAAGGACACTTCGGCCCTGACTCGAGCCACTGAATTTGGAATTGCAGCATCGGCACTCAATACCAATGGCATTTCTATATCACTCATGCCAACCCACTGCAGCTGGCCACCGACTTTGGCTTTCTCTTCTGCGGCAATATCTGGCAAGGTTGGGGTTTGGTTGGTTGAATCTAACACTGGACTGACTGTTGCTGGGTAATGCTTATAATGCGCCCTATCTTAACAAATTCAAGCATGATTTGGCTATGAATGCATGGCTAAGTTATAGGGTTTGCCAATAATTCACTGAAAAGCCGGACAAATTCAGTGGTAAATTCCTGTGCGCAGCAATGACCTTGAACTTCTCGCCCATTTCCTCAGGCATCACCAATTGCTTCATTTCTGTTACTTGTTGAAAGTAAGTTTGGTACTCACCATCGGCATCGAGGTGCTTATCAATGCCGTTGTTAAGCAAGAAATCGGCTTGATTAGTGAAACCACAAACAGTCAAACCCACAGACTCCATGGCCTCTGCCACGGCCGTAAAATCCACAAAAGCCGTGATGTCCTGTAAGCCTACATCCTGATATGGATTGAAATTGGCTTGGTGGCGGCGGTGACATACCAGGGTGCCGGTGTGCCGCTGAGGATGGTAATAGGTTGGACGTCCATAACCATAATCAACCATTAATACCGCACCTTGTTGCAGGTTTTTCACCACAGATGCAAACCAAGCCGAAAGGTTGGGAATGAATTCAGAGCGGTAGCCCGCTGCCAGCTGCAACTCTTTCTGGGTGAGTTGTGCTGACAAATCAGCGGGGAAATCATCCCAAGTCTCTGTCAATTGACCCGCTTCATCGGTCAGCATCAGCCGCTGATATTGATCATGTTTAAAGCGAAACACTTCCACCGGCAACGCATCGAGCACTTCATTGGCATATATGATGCCATTGAACACCTCATCAGGTGGTGCGTGCAACCACTTGACCCGATCAGCCAATGCTGCTGGCAGCTGCTTAACCGCTTCTTGTTGGGTTTGTTTCAACGCGCCACTGACTTCGAAAATCCAGTAAGCATCAGGCAAACAGTTGAGCTCATCCAAGGCCAATAAAACATCAACACAAAACTGACCACTGCCAGCACCCAGCTCAAAAATCACTGGACTGCTTATTGTTGGTAGTATTTCAGCAAAGCAGCTGGCATGACATTGGGCGAATAGATCGCCCAGTTCTGATGACGTCACAAAATCACCTGCCTTACCAAATTTATGTAAACCAGCGCTGTAATAACCCAAACCAGGCTCATACAAGGCCATTCGCATAAACTCAGCAAAACTAATCGCACCTTTTTGTTTGATTTGTGTACTGATTTTATGTTGCAATGAGCTTTTGATTTTTTCCAGTGAATCGGACATATTAAATGGCTTCAGAACTCAGTGTTTGGTTGCATAACAACCCATATTCTCAAAAAACAGAGGCCAAGCCTCACTCGGATGCCATTTTACAACAGTTGCTACAAAACACGATGAATACTTCGGTTGAGGTGGACATTTTAACCAATAAAAATGGCAAGCCTTATGTCAAAGGTTCGATATTTTTCTCGCATTCTAACAGTGCTAACTTGTATGCCTACGTGGTAACAGAGGGCTATGAAATAGCGATTGATGTTGAGGTAATGAAAGACCGAGAAAAGCTACCCAAATTAGCTCGCCGTTATTTCCATCAGGATGAAATCAATTTCCTTGATCAATTCAGTGGACAAAGCTACGAGGACCATTTTTATCAACTGTGGACGCGCAAAGAGGCATGGTGTAAATTAGATGGCGGAACACTGTGGTCTTATTTGCGTCGTTCTGTGCTGTCTGGTGCCGAATTGAAAACCCAACACGGCGAAACTGTTTACATGCGAACCTTACCCAACATCAAAGGATTTGCTTGCAGTGTGGCCGCCACCCAAGTCATTGAAGACATTTGGTTGAATAACATTGGAATATTACAAAAAGCTTGTGAATAAAAACATTTGGACAACATTATTGGCTGCTGTGGTACTCAGCGCTTGTCATGTCACCCCCGAAACCATCAAAAAAGTTGAGCAAGTCGTTCAAGTTAAAAAAGATGCCACTATTACCTGTCCTACCGAACAAACCGATCGTTGTTCCATAGCATCACCGTTTGCTGATACTTTTGAATTAGCGACAAACAAAGCCCTAAATAGCATGATTTTGCTGGAGCATGGAGAACAGTCCCTGTTGGCCAGACTGCACCTGATCAGAGCCGCGCGCGAAACCATAGAAATTCAAAGTTTTATCTGGGTCAATGATGAAGCCGGTCATCTGGTGATCAGAGAACTGCTGGCAGCAGCCAAGCGCGGAGTCAAAGTCAAAGTCATCATCGATCAATTGTTTTCCATGGGAAATTCATGGTTGGTCACCGACATTGCTACCCTTCATCAGAATTTAGAGTTCAAACTTTACAATCCAGTATTCCAGGACGCCCATACTTCGGCTTTTGAATTTTTCAGTGCCATGGCTTGTTGTATGGCAAGACTGAATAAACGCATGCACAACAAGGCCTTCATCGTTGACAACAAATATGGCATCGTAGGAGGCAGGAATTACCAAAGCCGGTATTACGACTGGGATGAATCTTTTAATTACAAGGACCGTGATGTGATGGCCATTGGACCTGTCGTCGATGATATCAGTACTTCTTTCAGGAGTTATTGGCAAAGCCCACATGTGGTTCCTGTGGAACACTTAAGAGATGTCAGCGAGCGCATCTTGAACGGTCAACGGTCAAATATAGACTGGCAGCAACCCTTATCCCATAAGGCCAACAGCATCCTAGAACAAGCCACCAATCAAAATGTCATCAAGCATACTTTTTTCGATGACATCATCGAGGTTGAGCGGGTGGAATATTTCAGCGACACCCACGACAAACCCTTCAACAAAAAGGCACGCAAAGCCAATGATCAACTGACCCAAAGGATCCACACATTTTTTGCCGAGGCCAAGCATAAAATACTGATTCAAACGCCTTATTTGATTTTCAGTCGGCCTGCCCGCAAAACCCTGAAAAAATTACGCCGACAAATTCCCGACTTAGAATTGCTGGTTTCGACCAACTCACTGGCTTCGACTGATGCTTATTATGTCTATGCCATCTCCTACAAATACAAACGATTTTATCTGAAAAAATTGGGCATGCAAATCTATGAATACAAGGACCGGCCGGGCACAGTGGCCGAGGACTTTGCGCCTCATGTGATTGATGAAAAAACCCGCTTTGGCATGCACAGCAAGTCTTTTGTTATAGATGATTACATATCCATGATTGGTTCTCACAACTTTGACCCCCGTTCTGATGTTTTGAATACTGAATCTGGCTTTGTGATTCACAGCGAAGCATTTGCCAAAGCCCTGTCAGAAAAAATTCAAGTTGATATGACCGATGAAAACAGTTGGGTGGTTGCGGCTAAGGAACAAATTCCATTTTTCAGTCACATCAGCGGCTTCATTGCCACAATTTCTAGAAAGTTACCCATTTTTGACATCTGGCCTTTTCGCTATTCAACCAGCTACAAACTGAAACAAGGCTTTCCTGAAGTGCCGCCAAATCACCCTGACTTTTACCAAAATTATGAAGCAATTGGCAATTTTCCCAATGTTGATTTGTCTTCTAAGCAAATTCAAACGATAATAATATCTGCTTTTGCTGGTTTTGCTGAACCAGTAATGTAACGAGAAACTAAAAATGAACAACACCAATAAAATCATAACCATTGTCATCATTGCTGCATTAATTGGTCTGCCGTATTGGCGAATCACTCATAACAGCGAGTTCTTTGCAGAGGGCCTATTGTCCCATTTAAATGAGCTGGGAGAATGGTCACATCAAAGCATAGATACTTCTCTTAATGGCGAGGTGGTGATCAAAAATTTAACTTTCAGACCCACAGGTTATCAACAAACCATCAGCATCGATGCCATTGAAGTGCATACAGACATGAAAAAACTGCTGTTTTCTGGCTCATCTCGTTTGCTCAGCCACATCCCCACCAACTTAACCATGACTTTCCAAAACGCGCGGGTCAACCCTGGTAACGGAGACTTAAAGACTGCCATCAATCGCGCCAATTATTGGCCCATGGCAGCCAATTACCTCGGCGCCTTTGGATGTGGTGAAGGTGTTGGACCCAGTTTCAGTGATGCACAATGGCAACAAATACTGCCACAAAACCCCAATTTCAATTTGGAGTTGAGTTATTCCTTGGTCGATGATTACCACATCGATTTTAACCTCAACATCAACAGCCCCAGTAATTGGTTCATTGCTTGGTCCGGCACGTTAACCAGAAGCAGTGATGTTGAGCGCATCTCCTTCAATGACACTGTGATTGATACTTTGTATTATTACCATGCCGACCAAGGCTTCAACAAAAAGAGGAACGATGTTTGTGCAAAAGCAAACAAAGAATCCTTCGCTGCGTACCGCCTGAACAGCGCTGAGGAGATACAAAAATATTTGCGGGTTTTTGCTGGCCAAGAAATGTCCTCTTTTTTGAGCAACCAATACCAACGATTACTGACCGAGGACATCGAGCTCAATGCCATTTTTGATCTGCGTGAACCCAGATACATATTTGAAATAGCGGAAATGAGTCAGAAAAACTATTATGCCTTGATTGATATTGAGGCCGCTCTGGGAGAGAGCGAATACCAAAAAATTGTCCTCTCTGAAATCGACTACATCAATTTAGACATGGAAACCTTGCGGGCTGAAATGCAAGCCAAGCAAGAAGAGGCAGATCGCTTGGAAGCCGAAGCCAACAAACCCAAAGAGCTGCTCAAAACCATCACCACCACCATTGGCAAAAGCGTTAATGAGGTGACCGTCAGTGACTGGTCACAAGCAGTGGGGCAAAACATCAAAGTAAGAACCAAACGAGGTCGACCCATTTTTGGCAAACTGTCTTCCATCAATGACAAACAATTGACCATTGTTTCAAAATACATGCGGGGTAATGCCACCATCACAGTGATGCGTGATGATGTGGTATCAATGAGCATCACCCGATAAACAGCTTTGGTATCAACAACAACCAATTTATGGGGCCAATGGTGGTGGTGGCTGCTGCTGTTGATTGTGATTGGCTTGGTGGCACTGACCATGGGTTCTGTCCACACCCCTCTGGCTGCTGTTTTTAACAGCGATTCCGAATACTTTGAGATTATTTGGCAGTTGCGAATGCCGCGAATCATTAATGCCATGTTGGTTGGCGGCAGCCTGGCTTTGGCTGGTTTATTGATTCAAAACTTGGTCAAAAACCCATTGGCAGACCCCTATTTACTGGGGGTTTCAGGCGGCGCCGCCACGGTGCAGTTGGTGGTGATCATTTCTGGCATTGCTTTGGCTCAAAACACACTGTTTTTCTTCGGTTTTTTAGGCAGCCTTGCAGCCACCTTGTTGTTATTAAAACTGAGCTATCACGGTCAAATTAAACCTGAAAAAATCACCTTAAATGGTGTTGTTTTAGCCTTTGGCTTTGCTGCCATCATCAGTTTTGTTTTGGCCACGGCATCTGGTCAACAGGTCAAATCAATGATGTTTTGGCTGATGGGCGACATGAGTTTTGCCCAGCCCAATCTGTTGATGCCAGTGGTCATTTTGGCGTGCATGCTGCTGTTAATGAAACACCATCGGGCATTGGATTTGTTAGCCCGAGGTGAGTTGTTTGCCCTCAAATCTGGGGTCAATGCCCAGCGCATCAACTTAATCATATTCACCATCACAGCCTTGTTAACTGCCATGGCAGTGGCGCAAGCTGGCACCATAGGATTTGTCGGCTTAATCATTCCTCATTTGGTCAGGTTGATGACTGGTTTTAAACACCAAAACCTGATACCCATGTGCTTTTTAGTGGGTGCTTGTTTTTTGGTGGCTGCCGACACGCTGGCCAGAACCATCATGAGTCCCATTCAATTACCTGTTGGGGTCTTTACCGCCATGATTGGCGTGCCTGTGTTCCTCATGCTGAATAGGAAAGTCTGATGTTAAAGTTACAAAACTTATCCATCAGTCAAGACCAAGTGCCCTTGTTTAATCACCTCAATGTGAGTTTTAAACCGGGTCAGTTTTGGGGCATCATTGGCCAAAACGGTGTCGGTAAAAGCACCTTGTTGAGAACCATTGCTGGCATCAATAAACCACTTAATGGTGCGGTGTTGATTGATGGTACTGAGGTGACAACAATGCCGCCACAACTGCGCGCGCAAAAATTCAGCTACCTGTTCCAAGAACAAGAGGCCACATTGGCTTTTTCAGTCAGGGCCGCAGTGGGCATGGGTCGCTACCCATGGCACAGTAAAAAAGCCGATGACAACAAAATAACCGAACAAGCATTGCAACAGTGCGGCATCCAACATTTGGCTGAAAAATCCATACTGCGTCTCTCAGGTGGCGAACGCCGCAAAGTTGAGATTGCCACTTGTATCACCCAACAATCAGATTATCTGCTGCTTGATGAGCCTTTGAACCATTTAGATTTGGTTTACAAAGCACACATTTTAAAAGTGTTCTCAGCAATCAGCCAAAAGCGCTGCGTGGTGATGGTTTGTCATGACTTAGAAGTGGTCAAAAAGCACTGTACTCACGTGATGATGCTGTTTGCGAATGACTGTTATCTGACCGGCACTTCAGCTACAATATTAACTGACGCGAACATAGGCCGATTATTTAATGACCACCACCAGTATGATTAAAAATACATTCATGGCAACCATTGCCAAACAATGGTTAACGGCCAATATCATCAGCCAACAGGAATTCGCTAAGCTGCTGGAAAAATCAACGGTGTCCTCAGCATCTGTCCACCCCTATGTTTCTATCATTGACAACAAATTAGTCAACAAGAAAACGGGTAAACCCATCACCATGGAATTTTTGACCCAGTGGGTAGCTAAAACCAACAAATTGGACTATTTAAAGATAGATCCGACTAACATCAATGTCAATCAGGTCACTCAAGTCATTTCTCAGGCATACGCCAGGCAGCATCAAATCCTACCTGTTTATGTAGACAGTGATGAAATAGTGATTGCCGTGGCCGATCCAAAAAATACCAGTTGGCTGGCTGATATACAAAAAATTCATCGGCAAACCATCAGAAGGGTACATGCCAACCCGATCGATATTCAACGCTTGTTATTTGAGTTTTACGGCGTCAATAAACAAGTCCAAAGCGCCAAACGGCTGCATAAAAACAAAAGCTCCGACCCGATTCTTAATTTAGAACAATTGGTCAAACTGGGCACAAAAAAAGACATCAACGCCGATGACCAACATGTCATAGGACTGGTTGATTGGTTGTTACAGTATGCCTTTGACCAGCGCGCCAGTGACATCCATTTAGAACCCAAACGTGAAAACTGTCTGATCAGGTTCAGGATTGATGGCAAGTTGCTTAAAGTCTATGACTTACCGCCAGCAGTTATGGCCGCAGTTACCAGCCGCATCAAAATCCTCTCAAGAATAGATGTGGCAGAGAAGCGAAGACCACAAGATGGCCGCATCAAAACACTGTCTCAAGGTAACCGCGAAATTGAGCTGAGGGTTTCTACCATGCCGACCACTTTTGGTGAAAAATGTGTCATGCGAATCTTTGATCCCGATGCTGTGGTGGTCAATTATGAAGACTTGGGCTTTTCTGAAGGCGAGGCCGATAACTGGCGCCGCCTCATCAATAGACCCAACGGCATTGTGTTGGTTACTGGGCCGACTGGTTCAGGTAAAACCACCACGCTTTATTCCACGCTGAAAAAACTGGCCACCCCAGATGTCAACGTCTCAACCGTTGAGGACCCGATTGAAATGGTCGATCCCATCCTCAATCAAATGCAAGTTAACCCAAAAATTGGCCTGCATTTTGCTGATGGTGTGAGAACCTTGATGCGACAAGATCCAGACATCATCATGATTGGTGAGATACGCGATTTGGAAACCGCACAGATGGCCGTACAAGCCTCCTTGACCGGCCACTTGGTGTTATCCACCTTGCACACCAATGACGCCCCATCCAGTATCAACCGTTTATTAGACTTGGGTGTGGCTGATTATTTGTTGCGCAGTACTTTGGCCGGGGTGTTGGCCCAAAGGCTGATCAGATTACTCTGCCCACACTGTAAGAAACCGACCAAAGTTGACGCTGAACGCTGGGTTTCAATGGTACATCCTTTTGATATTTCGCCACCCAAAGAACTGTTTGAGGCGGTGGGTTGTGATGAATGTCGCAACACCGGTTATCATGGTCGCTCCGGCGTGTTCGAAATGATGCCGATTCATAACGACATCAGAAAGTTAATTCGCGATGATGTGCCGTCGGAAAAATTAGCCGCTGCGGCTTACCAACAAGGCATGATGCCTTTGCGCATTTCAATTTCTCATTTGTTAAAAGCCGGTAAAACTTCCTTGGAAGAAGCCATCAGGCTGGCGCCACCAGACGCGCATTGATTGATGTTCCTGATCATTCAAACGGGTGACCCTGTTACCCCTGCGCTCAACCAATTTGGTCGCTTTGACCAATGGTTCACAACGGCAATGGAGTTAACTCATGAACAAGTTCAGGTGGTTAATGTCCATCGCGGAGCGCCGTTACCCAACGACCCAGAAGCTGCAAACTATACAGGAATCATCATTACAGGCTCACCAGCCATGGTCACTGATGGCGATGAATGGCTGTTGTCCACACAAAATTGGTTGGAGGGCACATTTAAAAATCGCATCCCAACTTTAGGTGTTTGTTTTGGTCATCAACTGTTGGTTGATTTATTGGGTGGAGAAGTGGGATACAACCCCAATGGCAGAAATTTAGGCTTAAGTGAATTTACGCTACAAGCTGCTGCTGATCAGGATGCTTTGTTAGGACATTTAAAACCAGCATCAACCATTGACACATATGCTTCCCACCTACAAAGCGTTAAGAAATTACCAGCATCAGCGGTTCGATTGGGACATTGTGACTTGGATAAAAACCATGCCTTCCGTTCGGATGACTTTATTTGGGGCTTGCAGTTCCACCCTGAATGGAATGCTGCCATCACTGCCACTTATATTGAAGCCCGCCATGAGGATTTATTGGCAGAGGGTCGAAAACCTGAGCATATGAAACAAGCACTGAAAGCTTGCCCAGATGCCTATGATTTGTTGCCTCGATTCAGAGATTTAGCAAAGTCTTTCAACTGAAGCTTTATAGACCATTGGGCGTTGAACTAAAAACCTGTTAACGGCCAATCAGACTTCGGCGTTGTGGTACACGTTTTGTACGTCATCCAATTCATCCAACATCTCTATGAATTTTTCAAAATTCGGCATGTCATCGGCTGAAATTGGCGTGGTGGTTTGTGGTACGAATTGGATTTCGTCAACATCAAAATCAATCTCAGGATAAGCTTCTTCCAACGCTTGTTTGGCTTTGAAGTATTCTGTGTGCGGGGTAAAAACAGTTAATTTGCCGTCCTCTGATTCAATGTCAGTGACATCCACATCGGCATCCATCAACACTTCCAAAGCAGCATCTTCATCATCACCTGAAAAAACCAAAATAGCGGCATGATCGAACATGTGCATGACCGTTCCTTGGGTACCAATTTTGCTGTCGGTTTTGGTAAAACATAAACGCACATCACCAAAAGTGCGGTTTGGGTTGTCGGTCAGACAATCAACAATCACCATACATCCCCCTGGACCGTAGCCCTCATACCTGGCCACTGCAAAATCTTCACCGCCGGCTCCTTGTGATTTGTCCAAGGCATTTTTAATCACATGTGCTGGTACTTGTGCTTTTTTAGCGCGATCTAATAAGCTGCGCAATGACAGGTTACCGTCCGGGTCAGGGCCACCAGCTTTGGCACAAACATAAATTTCTCGACTGAACTTACTGTATATCTTGGCGTTTTGATCTGATGTTTTCGCCATTGATTCTTTGCGGTTTTGAAATGCTCTGCCCATAGTGATGCCCTAGATTTGATGAATGTGTTGTATTTTAACGCGAACGCTGATTTTTGCAAAACCACGCTCGCAGTATTTTCTATTTCTTGATGTGTAAACCAGTGGTTACCCGATTCAAATCAAATGTAATTTGGTGTGGTTGTTCATTGTGGGTGTATTCAATCACCAACAACTGCGGTAAAGGCACAGCAGGGAAAAATAAATCTACCGCCGAACCACTTTGACTGACTGTCAGAGGTAAAATGGTTTTGCGTGCTTGGATGCGGTTATTGACCTTGGTGTTATAGACCAATTTGGTCATACCAGAAATAACCAATGCAGGTACTGCAACAGCCACCCCAACACCGACAGAAGTCAAAGTACCTATGGACCCTGTGGCAGTGACCGCACCGGCCAAATACCCACTGCCCAAAGCAATCGACACACCAGTCACTGAGGCATGGGTTGAACCCTGACCCAGCTTGACTTTATAGCCTGCTTTTTTGTATTTTTTCTTCAGCACTCTGGTGCTTCTATTTAAGGCTTTGCGGCTCTCTTCATGACCATGCCATTCACCCATTTTGTCTTCAATGTGAACTGACTGCAGCACGATTTCACCGCTTCCTGCTTGCGCCCTAATGGTCAACAAATACTCATCCCAATTGGCATCCTTAACCCATGCTGTGGGGTTGTTCCTGACCAAGATTTTATCCAATGAAACGATGACATGCGCATCAGCGAAAACATCCAAAGGATCTTCGCTTTTATCAACCGCGGGTTTGTTATTGATTCTGGGACCGCCACAGGCACAAAGCAACAACACCATGGTTGTTATCACTAAAGGTGAAGAATTCAGATTTTTCTGAGACATGAGCCGTTCCGTCGAAAATATCGCAGTGTATCACTTTTATCAGTTGTTGTTTGCTTTTGAGGTGGCCATGACCTCGATTTCTATCTTTATTTCATCATTCATTAAGTCAGCGATGATCAGTGTGGCAGCTGGTTTGGCTTGACCTAAGTACTGGCGCATGATGGGCCAACAAGCCTCAAAGTCATCGGCATCAGCTAAGATATACCGCACCCGCAAAACATCAATTAAATTAACCTCAACAGCTTTAAGGGCCAATTCGATATTTTTAAAACATTGGATGGTTTGTGCCTTAACACAAGACTCAATCTGCATTGATTGATAGTCATAACCAGTGGTGCCAGAAACAAACACATAGCGGCCATCATCCACCGCCCTGGAATATCCAATGCGGTTTTCAAACTCAGATCCGCTGTTGAATCTTTTGATATTCACAGGCTTATTTTATGGCAATTAAAGAAAAAAACCATTTCAGCCCAGCCAAACATGATCAGCTTTCATCATGCACCTTCGGAAAATACATTGCATGAATCATAGTTGCCGGTTTGTAGCCCGCGTTTTAACCACTTGACCCGTTGCGCTGAGGAACCGTGAGTAAAGTTTTCAACTTTAACTTCACGCCCAGCTCGAGATTGGATGGTGTCATCACCAATCGATGCAGCGGCGCGCAAACCTTCTTCTACATCGCCTGCTTCAAGCATATTTTGTTGTTTATTGGCATGATGCGCCCACACCCCAGCCAAACAATCAGCCTGCAATTCCATCATCACTGATAACTGATTCACTTTGGCTTTGCTGCCAGCTTGTTGTTGCCATTGACGCACTTGTCGCGCTGTGCCAGTGATGTTTTGAATGTGATGGCCCACTTCATGGCCGATGACATAGGCCCGGGCAAAGTCGCCGGGAGCACCCATGCGTTCTAACTGCCTGAAAAAATTCAAAGACAGGTAAACCTTGCTGTCAGCAGGACAATAAAACGGTCCAACGGCTTCAGAATTGATGCCACAACGTGATTGTACCTGGCCCTCATACAGCACCATGGATGGGGCTTGATACTGTTGATTAGAATGGCTGAAAATTTGATTCCAGATGTCTTCAGTGGAAGCGAAAATTACCGATGAAAATTCCGCTTGTTCCTGCTCAGCGGCAGACCTCTGTTTGGGGATTTGTACCTTTTGTTGACTGCTGCCACCGGTTTGTTGCATCATGCCACCCAACAGCGTCAATGGGTTCTGACCCGTGACAACAGCATAAATCAATGCCAAAACTATCATACCACCAGAAAGTTTTGCGCCGCCTTTAACCACACCACCGCGACCGCGTCGATCCTCAATTCGGGTACTTCTTCTGTTACCTTTCCAACGCATATTTAAATCCTAAATACTGAAAACCAAACAGTATAACTGATAAATCAGCTGGGTTATTTGACTTCATGGTTAAATTTTGTAAACGCGAAGTACAAAGCGATGATTGCCAGCGCATACAGTGCCAACTGGTGATTGATGACATCTTGGTAATTTCCACCAAAATACATCAATTTGTGTAACGCATCCATGACCCAGCCAGAGAGCAAGAACATGGCCAATGTTTGCATCCATTCAGGCGCCACCAAACCCAAGGACTTTTTGGCTTTTATCGGTTCACCAATCACTCAATGGTGGTTGATAGACACCTCACCCATTGTCGGTTTTAACAAACCTGATATGCAGTTGATGGTGGTTGATTTGCCGGCACCATTGGGTCCCAATAAACCGAATATTTCTCCCGACTCTACCGTAAAGTTTATGTCCTCAGCCGCTGTGAAATCGCCATAATTTTTAGATAATGACTGAATTTTGATCATTTTTTATTTGCCATGGTTTAGTGTTTACTCTCTATTAACTATTATAGAAGCAAAATGTTACAATGTGGATCACCTTATTTTTGAGCCTTATTTCCCTTGAAGTGGTTGAATATCATATTGGCAATCCTGATTGTTTGGGCCTTGTTCCAACAACAATTCGGTGATGGTGGCAGAAAAGAGCTCAAAGCCAAACAACTGTTGTTGGAATCACAACAAGTAGAAATTGAACAGCTGAAGCAGCGCAATGAACAACTGGCTGCTGAAGTTTCCAGCCTAAAAACCGGTTTAGATGCCATTGAAGAACGCGCCCGATCTGAGCTGGGCATGATCAAAGAAGGCGAGACCTTTATCCAAGTCATCAACCAATCAGATCAAGATGGCAACTGATAGACCCAAGCGACCGCACGTAATTATTGTTGCTGCAGGCACCGGTGATCGGTTCCAAAAAACAGCCGAACAACCAACCTCAACACCAAAACAATACGCATTGATTGATGACAAACCGGTACTTTGGCACACCATACAAGCATTCAATGAGATTGAGGTTGAAGCCATAACAGTGGTGCTACACCCCAAGGATGAACACTGGTCACAATTTGATTTCAGTGGTTTCAAACCACCTCTACAAACCTGTATCGGTGGCAATGAACGACACGATTCAGTGCGCAATGGCCTGTTATCAATTCCTGACTCCGATGACACATGGGTACTGGTCCATGATGCCGCCAGACCTTGCGTCAGCACAGCAGAGATCAAAGCTTTGATCCAAGCCTGTCAACAGCAGTCGAAAGGCGGTTTGCTGGTTAAACCATGCAGTGACACCATCAAAAAATCACGCAACGGTGAAACGGTCTACAAAACCATCAACCGCGATATGCTCTATGCGGCCCTGACGCCACAAATGTTTTTACGCAAAGACTTACTCCAAGCCCTGACACTATTTGAGGCCGACAGCATCACCGATGAGTCATCAGCTATAGAAGCACAAGGCCAACACCCCATCATGGTTCAAGGCCAAACCAGTAACATCAAAATAACCACTTATGAAGATTTGGCGCTGGCGAGGTTCATACTGCAACAACAAGGGAGAATTCAATGAGAATAGGCAACGGCTTTGATGTACATGCTTTTGGGCCTGGTGATTATGTAACATTGGGTAACATCAAAATCCCCCATGATCATGGTTTCATCGCACACTCTGATGGTGATGTATTGATCCATGCCATTTGTGATGCTTTACTCGGTGCTTGTGCACTGGGGGATATTGGTCAGCACTTCCCGCCTTCCGACCCTCAATGGAAAGGTTGTGACAGCGTGGTTTTTCTCAAGCACTGTCATGATTTAATTGGCAAACAAGGCTATCAAATTGGCAACATTGACTGCACCATTATCTGCGAAGCACCAAAAATCGGCCCACATGTAAAAACCATTCAAGCCCGACTGGCTGAAATATTAAATACTGAAACCAACCAAATCAGCATCAAAGCCACCACCACCGAAAAACTGGGCTTCACCGGTCGAGGTGAGGGCATTGCTGCTCAGGCGGTTTGTTTGTTACTCAAACAGTGATTTAAATAGGGTATCAAAGCGGTACCTGAAGTACTGATCAAAAGTATTCTGCACCAACACATCATAACCCTCGGCGCCTAAGTGGAAACAATCAACCACCACACCCGCATTCAAACGCATTGATTGCACGGGGCTGGGCAAACTCAAATCGCCGGGGGGCTGAATTTGTCCGGGTGGAATCACCGGATTGGCATCAGGGAAACCAAAATAATTTTGCATCAATCCTGAGTGACTCACTTGGAATACTTTGGGATTGGTGGTAGCTGAGGATGCAAAAGCTTGTTCGAATGAGACTGCGATGGTGTTCAATTCCAGTGGCGTGGGATTACCTAAATCATTGTGTAGGTTGGCACATATGATGCCTGTGAAACCACCGGTGGTGTCCTCAAAGTTGGGATAATCATAAAAACTCAAGACGATTTCCATGTTGATGTCTTGGGCCAAAATATGATCAACCACTATTTGTAAATCAATGATGATTTGGTTTTGAATCGCGGTCACTGCCATCGGTGTTAATGCCACGTTCCACTGGGCCAAGAAATCATTGCCTCCCAAGGTAAGTTGTACCGTGTCGATGCTGGGGTTGGCGGTCAAGGCGTCGGTGATTTTTTGTAATTCACTGGGCACCACCCAATCGGCTGCGGTTGAGCCACTGATGGCCACCACGTCACCCAATGCTGTGAACTCTGGGTAATTGCTGTCAGCAAAAACCACATTGTGAATGCCATCATTCCATTGTTGTTCGGCCCAGCTGTCGCCAACAATCAAAACCTTGGTGGTTTGCGCCATCAGCGCACAGGAAACCATCAACAAAAGCACTGCTGAAATCTTCTTCATCTTTATAAACCCTCTGTTTTTTGTGTTTTATAAACTGTTACAATGTGAGCTCAGTCAGTCACCTTGCCAGTCCTTTTTTTATGTACCTTATTGTAAAACAAATACACATCATTTTGGTTATTATCAGTGTGTCATTGTTTCAGCTGCGCTATTGGCGATTCAAATACCCCAACCACAAACCGAGTCGACTGTATAAAATTGCACCGCACCTGATTGATACTTTATTGCTGACCAGCGGTGTCTTTTTGGCTTGGTTGGCTGGATTTTCACCATTTCATGTTGGCTGGTTTGGGATCAAACTGTTGGCCGTGCTGAGCTACATCATACTGGGCTTTGTGGCCATGAAAACCACTGGCGTCAAACAATGGTTGGCCTATGTCCTAGCCAGCTTTACGGTCTTGTATGTGATGTTGGTGGCCCACTTCAAGACACCCACACCACTGCCATGACCACAGCCAGAAAACACAACTACTTCCTGGGCATCGGCAGCAACCTTAACCGACGTCATAACATCCAATCATGTTTGCACTTTTTTCGTGCGTCATTTGCCTTGACTGAAGTTTCACCAGTCTATCGTTCTGCTGCTTTCGGCTTTGAAGGGCATGATTTTTTTAATTTGGTGATTAAAGTCAGCTCCGCATTCAAACCACATCAACTCAAACTTTGGCTACAACAACTGGAAGACAGGCATGGCCGGGATCGTTCCAAACCCCGTTACTCTGATCGCCAACTAGACATTGATTTGTTGCTGTGTGATGACTTAATCATCGATGATGGATTGGTGCAAATTCCACGCCGCGAAATCATTCACCGCAAATACGTATTAAAACCACTACAGGACCTGGCTCCCAATTTACTTCATCCCCAGGCACAAAAAAGGCTCACCGATTTGTGGCAAGCCTTGAGTCAATCTGACCAGACCAAGCTGGAGTTGGTCGATGAAAGCTTTACATCTCAACCACATTATCGCCTTTGATTTCACCTACTTTGGCAGAATCAGCGATGTACAATTTCACTTTTTTCTTAAAAATAAGATCTCCCTTAACCACCACATTTTCCCCAATGTGAATTTCAGGGACTTTCTTGTTGCTGTTGAACCAGCCGGATGATTTTTCTACGATGATATCGCCGTTGACCACCGTGCCCTCATCTAACTTGATGTTGCCATTGACGGTTTCAATATTACCATCCACTTCGGTGCCCATCGCGGTGATTTTGCCGTTGACTGTTTCCATGTAACTTTCAAGCACACAACCGCTACCAGCCGTGATTGAACCATTAACCGTTTCCGCATGGCCTTTGATCATACAGCTCGCGCCCAAATCGATTGAACCATTAACGGTTTCGGCATGATCTGCCACCACACCATCTTTGAATTTGATGCTACCATTGACCGTCTCGGCTTGACCAACAATGGCATTTTCACCGACTTTAATGGAACCATTGACGGTGTCTAAATTATCAACATGGGCTTTTGCACCAACGGTGATGCTGCCATTAACAGAATCATAATCTTTTTCCGGCGAAACCGTGCCTGCCGCTACTTTCTCGCTGCCGAAAACCCCTGCATTGGCAGTGATGGTGATTGCCAGTAATATAATTATTAAGTATTTCATATTTATCCTCTGATCGGTTATTTGTAGTTATAACGAACTGACTTCACAAATGTTACTGCTTGCTTGGGTATTTTTCTATTTTGTATTCACCCGGTTGCATCTGGCCCAATTCATAGGGACCGATTTGGGTGCGAACCAAACGCAAAACCGGTAAACCCACCGCTGCGCTCATGCGTCTGACTTGGCGGTTTTTACCTTGGTTGATGGTCAACATCATCCAGCTGGTTGGGATGTTTTGTCTGACTCGGATGGGTGGATTGCGCTTCCATAACCAAGCTGGTTTTTTCGCCAGTGTCTCAGCATGAAGTGCTCTGGCCACGTAGTCTTTGACTTTCACCCCTTGGCGTAACTGCTGTAAATGTTTGGCTTGTACACGACCCTCAACCTGAATCAAATAGCTTTTGTGGGTGTCGCTGCCTGCGACATGGTGCTGTATTTTTCCATCATTTGTTAACAGCATCAGCCCCTCAGAATCGTAGTCTAAACGACCGGCTGCATAAAACCCGGGTTCGTTGATATAGTGACCCAAATGCTGCCGACTCGCCGTATCAGTGAATTGTGATAGCACGTGATAAGGCTTATTAAATAACAGGATATTCTGGCTCAATGTCAATGCTGGGATTGTGATGTGATTCCATTGTATCAAAGCAAAACGCAGTATTCAGATTGTATTCAGTTTTATCTGATTAATATAACTAAAAAAACAGAACGCGTTTCAGCTTTGGGATTCAATCGCATGGGCAAAGTCAAAAGATACATCGCAGCAGCCCTGGTCGGCTCAGTCATCACCCTATCACTGGTGTTCTTTATGATTGCCCTAATTACTTTAGATGATAAAGAAGAACCGATACATAACATACTAACCACCCAGGTGAAAGTCAGTTCACCACCAGGCCTGGCGCCATCCAAAAAAATCAATTCAGAAAGTAAGCGCAAACACAACCAACTGCCATCCAAGCGCAAAGTCAAACTACCAATTGACCATAAAAAGTTACTCAGTAACATCAAAGCACAAGAAGCTGATGGCAACCAATCAGACCGATTCGCAGCGGCGGCCAACCAACAAAAACTGCTTGAATTGGGTAGTCAATCTCAGGCCAAAGTGGTTTTGGCTGGGCAGTTTAATGTCATAGGTCCTGACCCACAGTATCCTTATGAAGCTTTGGTAGCTGGACAAGAAGGCTGGGTAGAGGCGATGATTAAGGTTAAACAAGACGGTTCTGTTGATGACATCGAAATCATCGGCGCTGGCCCTGCAGGTATTTTTGAGATGGCTGTGGTTACCGCAGTTTTTGATTGGCAAGTGCAATACGACCGCATTGACCAAGCCCAAGTACAAAATGAATACTTCCATCGCTTCGAATTCAAGATTGCTGATTGATCTTCTACGAATATATTAGTAAATAAATTTGAACTAATCATATAGGCCAGAAGTCACACTCCTTACTAATAATAAAAAAGGAGCAATCACATGACAGCCAAAATAAGATTTTCAGTTTCTGCCATCATCGGATTTTTTATCACAGCAACATTGTTCATTGGTATGTTGAGTTTATTAAAACAGTCCAAAGCAATGCCGGTTGGAACTGATGCCAACATTAAATTTTCATTCGTGCAAGACTACAAAGCACCCGCTGAAGAACCCAAGCCAACTAAGACGCTCCCCGAACCCCAAAAAGTCAAACAACCACCTGCCGCACCTTCCATTGCTGTAGATATTGATCGTGCACCCGTTGTTGCCTTACCGATTGATGGAATTGGCAAAGACACCCCTGATTTGTTACCCGGTATTGGAATGCCTGGTTTGCCAGGTGCTGGAGGGGTTTACCGTGAAAACCAATCAGGAGGCATCAAAGCAGCCATCGCCCCCATGTACCCTCCTAATGAATTGATGAAAAAAACCGAAGGCTGGGTCAAGCTACAAATCACTGTCAATGAATTCGGCGGCGTCAGTGCCGTCAGTGTGATTGATGCACAACCTAAAAGGGTGTTCAATGCAGCGGCCACGAAAGCCATCAAAAAGTGGAAGTTTCATCCCAAGATGGTGGACGGTCAAGCGGTCTCTTTTATTGCCACCCAAACCATTGAATTCACCATTGATGAGTAATTGATTATTTTTTATCTGATCTTAGGTTTGGCATTGAATACTAAAAACATTTATTCTCAATGCCAAACCAGCCACCAACCGGCATTCATTGCCAATACCTTATTCTGGAGCGTACACATGAAAAATACTGCAAAACTAATTGTTATCACCACCATTGGAATTATCAGCACAAGCGCTTATACCGCGCCCTTAGAACAGAAAGTCGACCCTCAGAAAATCATGATCAATCAGGACGGTGGTGTTTTATCAGCTGTCAAACCACACTACCCCAAAAAAGCCCAACGAGAAAGCATCGAAGGTTGGGTTAAACTGGTCGTTGATGTCAACACTGCTGGCGAACTGGCTGAAGTAACAGTGGTCAGCGCCTATCCCAAACGAATTTTTGAGAAAGCCGCCGAACAGAGTTTACATGAATGGCAGTTCAAACAAAAGATGGTGAACGGACAAGCCGTGCCTTACCAATTGACTCAAACAATCGATTTTAAATTAATCAACTACACCATGAAAGATGGTCAAATTGTGATTGATGAGGAAAACCACAAGGAAGACCTATGACACCATAATGGATTGTGTGTCAGGACAAGGATGTCCTTTTCTCATCTATGACCGAGGGCGCTTAAGAGACCCAGCAAAAGGGCAATAACAACAACAGCAACAAAGGCAACAACAACACTTTCAGCATCAACAGCAACACCCCACCAATCATCGCAAAGATAAATAAGGGTATTGATATCAACAAACCCAATATCAAAATAAATGGACTGAAGATTAACACCGCCAACCAAAACACCAGCTTGATAACCAGTAACAGTATTAAAATGCCTATAAAAGCTTCAATCAATGCCTTTTCCTCAATGAACCAATAACTAAAATAGCAAGTTTCAGTCGGAAAAGTGAGTGCCAGAAGTCAGGTTTCAGCAAACTCCGATACCGATTTGGGTCTGGCCACATCCGAATGCAGCTCCCAGAAAAACTGATGTGAATCATACTGTAGGTAGTCAAGGTCGACACTGACCATGGAATTGGGGTCAGAAACATGGAATTTAGCCGGCGGATAGTCAGACAAGGGTTTTTCCTTGTGCTTCGCCTGGCTGGATTTAGCGGCAAAATAAGCGGTAAAATCATGCGCCAAATCAACTTGCATGGGATAACTCAAACGGTCATCCGGCATACACAGTTGATTGACTTCTAAAATGGTTTGCAGCCCTGAATCAGCTTCAATACCATAAGCAGTTTTGATGAAGTCGGCCACTTGTTGGTAAAACAATGACCAACCACCTGGCATGCTTTTGTCTTGGTTAAAAAATTTTACCGCCCAAGCAATTTGAGGGTAAAGATTGGGCTCTCTTTTGATTGCTTTTAACAGTTTTTGCAGAAAATCGATGCCTCGAATGTCATGTTCCCATTGTAAATATCGAATCACATACCGCAACAAAGAATAACCATCTGCCATGGTATAAATTTGATACATGGCTTTCATCATTTGCAAATCTTTCTCGGTAAAGCTGTAAGAAGCAATCACAAAATCCTTCTCATCGGTCTTGATTTGATATTTTTCAATGTACTCTGGATCAGCCATGGGGCTGTTCGGTAATAACTGGGTTGGATAGGCTTTGACCGACACATCCATGTCGATGTATTTCTGTAAATCATTGTTAAAGGCTTCGACCGTGATGCCCGGTAATCCGATCATCAAATCAGTTGAAAGCGGTAATTTCAGGTCATAAAAAACTTTGGTCAACTCATCATACTTTTCAGTTTTGATGTTTTTTCGATTGATCACTTCAAGGGTTTTTTCATCGGTGGTTTGAATCGATATGATACCTTGAGAGATGATGCCACCGGCGGTAAATATTTTGATAATTTCAACCAAACGCCAAGTTGAGTTTTTGGTGTAATTGACCACCACCTCTTGCGGGAATCCGTATTTTTCTTTGGTATCGACAATGAACTGCGACAATTCGATATCACGGTCATACAAACCAAAATTGGCATCCGCAATCCAGATCACCCTGACTTTGTTTTTGCCAATCCATTCAATTTCCTTTTTGACCCTATCTAAGTCAAATTTTCTTACCTTTTGATTGGTGGCTGAACCCCAATCACAAAAAGTACAACCAAACGGACAGCCGCGATTCGACTCAATGATGGCTGCTTCAACCCGACCGTCATACACATCAAATATGCCATCCAGATAAGGCGAAGGCACCGAATCAGGCGCTGCCATTCGTTGTCTTTTTGCGGTGCGGGTGATTCCACCAAACAGCTTGTCTCTGAAACTGACGCCAGTCACTTCTGACATGGCCTCTTGCTGATAGGTAACGTCACCTTCGTTGGAACGGTAAATTTCAGCAAAAATTTCAGTGATCGCGACTTCACCCTCACCCATCACCGCAATATCCACCGAAGGATGTGCTTGCATAAAATCTTGATTGGCTTGTTTGTACTCAGGTGTGCTGGGGCCGCCATGGATAGTCAGGTTTCGTTTGTCATGTGTTTTAACCGCTTGACTGACCTGTAGGTTAACATCCATTGACCACATGTAATTTGAGAACAACCACACCCCAGTTTTGAACTTTCGGTAAGGTCCGTTCAATAAATCATTGGGGTTGAGAAATGTGATGGGAATCAACTGAAACTTTTCCAGCAGCTCGCCATCATTGTGATTGGCTAACGCACTGTAAATGACGCCCAACGCCATCGGAAAGTGGTTTTCCATATGCGGCACAAAATAAACCGGGATGCGACCATCTGGTTTCAGGTCCTGCCAGCGCATGGTGGGTTGGGTAGGCTTGACCTCAGCGAACTGATTCAACTCCTCAACTTTTTTTCCGGCTTGTTTTTGTGGAATCAAAAATCCATGATGCAACAAAGTCGCCAGCACTTGCTGCGGCTCAGCACCGTGTAAAAAACCGCGCTCAGTCATGATTTTTTCATGGGCCTGGCCATCACCAAAAGCCAACATCAATATGACCCAAGCAACGGGCAGTTGATAACATTGATTATCTATCGCTGAGTACGCAAAAAAACCATCATCATGAATTGATACCGCAGCATGACTGCTCAAAGCCAGATTTTCGGGCAACGGTTTTTCTAGCTGTGCTGGCAATAATTCGATGGATTTTAATTTAAGCGCTGAATTGGGTTTTAAGCTGCGGTTAAAAATTCCGGCTTGTTTGAATTGTTCAATGCGATGCAAAACTGCTTGGCTTGCTGCATGAGGCAACCATTTTTTTACCCACTCATTGTCTATGAATTGATCTGCAGCCAACTGTGCATCAACATCATTGAAAAACAAGGACAACAACAACACATCAGGTTCGTGAATCATAAAAGGTTGGCTCACCCCTGAAATCTGTGAAATCATGGATTGGCCTTTGCGATTCAATAACAGGAAGTCTTGGTTCAGTTGCATACTTATGGGTTGGGTCAAATCCAATATTATAGCGACAATCGCACTTTCATCCCAACTATTATGGGCAGGAAGCTCTCAAAATTACCTCATTTAAGCAGTTTTGATATGGCTTTGAACTGGGGGTGCTCGGCGCTGTGCATCAGTTCAAATAAAATCATTTCTGTGCTGGCAATCTCAGCGCCAGCTTGTTGCATGTTGCTCAGGCCCAAAGCTTTGTTACTGGCCAGTCTGGATGAAACGGCTTGTTGGTTGAGCTTCACTTGGTAGTTATTGGCCAATAAATCCAAGGTGGTTTGGTAAACACACACATGTGTTTCTATGCCAGTAATGATGCATTGGGTTTTGCCACTGGCTTTTAACGCATCCAGATAACCATCAGCGCCACAGCCACTGAAAGTCATTTTTTCAAAGTACTCGGCATCACCTAAAAGTGCTTTGATGCTGTCTTTGGTGCCGCCCAAGCCTTTGGGGTATTGTTCAAACCAATGAATCGGAATCTCGAGTAAGGCGGCGGCTTTGAGCATGATTTTGAGGTGGTCAAATAAATCCTCTTTCTGATGCATCAGTTCAGCCAAACGGCCTTGCACATCTATCACCAATAAAGCACATTTTTCAATTTCAAATCTGTTCATGGTTATTTACTCAGTCGTTAGATACAGCAGTTGAGGACATTACCAAAAAAAACATCACTTAATCAGCTTTGCCATCGATGCTTTTTATTTGTCGCACCCAAGCCTGACTGGCTAATTGACTGGGCAGGCTTTGGCGCTGTGCGAGCGCTGCATCGCGACTGTCATACAAACCAGCCAAAACCACCCACCAATCAGCGCCATTGGCTGAGGTTTTGACGATTACATGTGGTGAATTTTGTAGGCCATTGTCGCTGATGAATGCATCCAATTGGTGCCGGTTTGAGGTGCCGATCACTTGGAAAGACCATTGCTCAGCATGGTTAAGTTGCCAGTCATTGAAATTGTTTTTATTGCCAGCAACGGCTGTCGCTGCTGGGCTTGCAATGGGTTTTGTTTGTTGTTCAACAGCTGCGATTGTTGGTTCTGGCTGTTGTTCGACAACAGTTTCACTGACAGTGGCGGTTTCAACCGTCACATCGCTATTGGGTTCGTTAGCTTCTGCCCTTGGGATAAAATCTTTGATTTGTTCATTGATGTTGACTTGGTTGTCAACCACTGGCGTCACAGGCTGCGCTGCACCAGGCGTGGGATTGTTGTTAAATGCTGCGGGCTGAGTCACAACTGCGGTATCATCGTTTTCTGTCACATCTGGTGGTTGTTTATTAACCAGCTGCATGGCTTTTTCTTGCGCCTTTTCTTGCTCATCAGCAGGCGCACATACCCATTGTTTTTTGGCTGCGATACAAACAATTTTATTTTCTGGCGGTGGCGTCTCCTCTTCTTCTTGTGCCCATGCCATCGATGTGAGCATTAAACTGAACAGCATGACAAGTGCATTGAAATGTTGTGTTGAAACTTGAAGTCTGGGCTGCTTTAGAATCATCTCGGTTTTCAGGTGTGGGTTAAACAACATTTTAGCGCAGCTGTTATTTCGGAATCTTTGATGTCTTCCGCAATAAATGCAGCGCCTAAACCTTTCATTAATATCAAGCGATGCTGATTATTGATTACTTTTTTATCTGCCTTCATCAGCTGCAACATACCATCACTTGTGACATCAGCATCCAGCTTAATTGGCAAATCAAAGGCTTGCAACAAGTTTTCCAGCATTTTTCGTATATCTGAATCACAGTGTCCTAACTGTTGTGATAATTCAGCTGCCATGACCATGCCCAATCCCACAGCCTCACCATGCAAATATTGATAATCAGTGATGGTCTCGATGGCATGCCCAAAAGTATGCCCCAGATTCAATAAAGCCCGCACTCCCTGTTCTTTCTCATCCTGCTCAACAATGTCTGCTTTGAATTGACAACATTGTGCAATCAGCTCCTGCAAGATCAATGGGTCACGTTGTTTGATGGATTCAACATGCTCGCTCAGCCAGCCAAAGAAATCAGGCTGATTGATGCCACCATACTTTATCGCCTCACCGATGCCTGCATTGAATTCTCTGGCTGGCAGCGTGTTCAAGGTATCGACATTGATAATCACTGCTTTGGGCTGATGAAAGGCGCCGATGAGGTTTTTCCCTTGGGGGTGATTGATACCTGTTTTGCCGCCCACTGACGCATCAATTTGCGACAACAAGGTGGTTGGCATTTGAATAAAATCTATACCGCGCATCCAACTGGCAGCAGCAAAGCCGGTCATGTCACAAATCACCCCACCTCCCAATGAGACCAGTAAATCAGAGCGATTGAACTGATGGGCGGCCAATTGATCTAAAATGTGTTGCCAACTGTTGATATTTTTATGCACTTCACCATCCTCAAGCACACAGGAAAATACCTTGTTCTCAGGAAACAACGCAACAACCTGTTTCAAGTACAAGGGTGCGACAGTGGTGTTGCTGACCAGCATGATTTTTCGCTTGGACACAACATTAGTCAATGCCTCCAAATTGAAGCGGTTGGCATCAATGATGATGGGGTAACTGTTGTCATTTAAAGTTATTTTGAGTGTTTGTGGGTTATTCATGACTGTTGTTTACTTTGGGTTTTTTCTCGTAAATAAGCGACTATTTTATTCGCCATGCCGTAAGAACTGGTACGACCACTGGCAAATGCCAAATCAGAGACTTCGTCATACAATGGATTCCTGACGCGAGCCAAATTCAACAATTTCTCACGTCTGCCTTTACCCTGCAACAAAGGCCTTTGTTTGTCACGTTTGAGTCGTTTGAGCTGGTGCTTGACTTCGGTTTTCAAATAGACCACTAAATTATCTGTGGCTTTCAGAATATCTCGGTTCTCCGGCGTCACAATGATGCCACCACCGGTTGCAATCACGGCATTATCAAGTGCCATCAGCTCTGCCAACATGGCTGTTTCTCTGGCCCTGAAACCAGCCTCTTTTTCAATTTCAAAAATCAAATTGATTGAAACACCCGTGCGTTTTTCCAACTCTTGGTCGACATCAACAAAACGCTTACCCAGCTTTTGGGCAATCTGTTTGCCCACTGTGGTCTTGCCGGCGCCCATGGGGCCGACCAAAACGATGCTGTTAGGAATGTGGTTGATGTTGGTCATATGGCGGTCATTCTATCACGATGTTTTGGCCCAGCAGGTGAGATTATCACCGCAGTTGTCCACAGAACTTATTCTTACAACAAGTGAGCGATTGATTGGGTGCGATCAGAAAAAACCCAATCATCCAACGCCAATTCAGCTTGCTTCTCTGGGTCTTCAGGGAACAATTCAATCACCGCAGCACGGCTGCCTTTTGTGATGCCATGACCGATGCCACCGCTGGCTTGGCTGCCGGCACTGAGCGCTTGTAACCACATCCAGGTGCCCACGTGAGGTTGTTTTTCATCACAACACACATTACGCTGCTGGTATTTCAACCGTTGTGAGTATTCCAACATTTTAAATTCTTGCTGCGGCTTTATTTCAATGTGTGAATCTGAGCCTATGGCCCATCGCCCCTCAGCCGCTTGGTAGGCTGGCATCGGAAAAATGCCATCACCCAAATTGGCTTCGGTCAACGGACACAGCACCGCAACAGCACCAGATTTTGCCAGCATGGACACCTCTTGTTCATCCAAATGAGTGGCGTGCACCAGCGCCCACCGTTTATCTACTTTAAAATGCTCAAACAACCAGGCCACCGGGCGTTGGCCCAAGTGTTTTAAGGTTTGTTCAACTTCTGCTTGTTGTTCTGCAATGTGGATGTGAACCGGTGCATCGTTTGGCAAAGCCTTCAGCACCTGCTGCATTTGTTGTTGATTGACTGCCCGCAAAGAATGAAAACAAATACCTAGCTGTTGCTGTGGCTGCAATTCTTTCTGCAGTTGTTTAAACAGGTTGATGTATTCTTTGGTGGATAACTCAAAACGCTTCTGTTCAGCCGATAACGGCCTTTCCCCAGCGCCAGCATAGGCATATAAAACCGGTAAAAAGGTGATGGGTAACCCCACCTCATCGGCCGCTTTGAGCAATGTTTTTGAGTGGGTCAAGAAATCTTGTGCATCCTCACGCGATCGATGGACGTAGTGAAATTCACAGACTGAGGCGTAACCCGCCTGACGCATTTCGGTGTAACAGGCTTTGGCCACAGCGTATAAGGTACTGGTATCTAAGCGGTTTGCCAACCGATACATCAAATCGCGCCACGACCAAAAATCATCGCCCTCACTGCTCCTGAACTCTGACAAACCAGCCATGGCTCGCTGGAACACATGCGAATGGGCGTTGGGCATGGCAGGAATCACATGTGTCATGGATTGATCGTTGTCTTGCGGTTTTGCATTCAGTTCAATCCGCTCAAAAATACTGTCCTTTACGGTCACCCGAACATGGCGATGCCAACCATCTGATAGCAGAGCGCTTTGTAAAAAATAACTGTTCATTGCTGTTTAAATTTCAGATAATGATTTAATCATAAAACTGTAGGACAAAGCAGGCACCAACACAATGAAAAAAAACTGTGATTTGCTGATTCATAACGCCCAAGTGATTACTTGTGCAGAAAATGGCCAACCCTATGGCCTGCTCGAAAACGGCGTGGTGGCCTGTGCTGGTGGAAAAATCATCGCCGTTGAAGCTGCTGGCAGCAGCGATGATTTTACCGCAGCCCAATGCATTGATGCCAAAGGCCAGGTATTGACACCGGCTTTGATTGACTGTCACACCCATTTGGTCTTTGCTGGCTCCAGAGCAGGTGAATTTGCACAGCGCTTGGCCGGTGTCAGCTACGAAGAAATTGCCCGCTCTGGTGGTGGCATTTTATCTACCGTTAAGGCAACGCGAAAAGCCAGCATGGATGCTTTGGTGTCATCGGCTTGTGAGCGCTTGGCTCACCTGAAGTCACAAGGTGTGATGACTGTTGAAATTAAATCAGGCTATGGTTTGGATTTTGACAACGAGATCAAAATGCTACAAGCCGCCAAGAGGGCCGCTGAGAAAATGCAAATGACGGTCCAAACCACCTTATTGGCCGCACATGCTGTACCTACTGAATACCAAGATGACCGCGCAGCTTATCTTAAAATGATTTGCCAAGAACTGATTCCATACGTTGCCAAAGAACAGTTGGCAGATGCCGTTGATGCCTTTTGTGAGGGCATCGGTTTTTCACCGGAGGAAACCCGCTTGGTTTTTGATGCCGCGGCACGTTGGGGCTTACCGGTAAAACTACATGCCGACCAACTTTCTGATTTAGGCGGGGCAGGCATGGTTGCTGAGTACGGCGGTTTATCAGCCGATCACGTCGAATACACCTCCATCGACAGCATCAAAAAAATGGCTACATCTGACACCGTTGCCACCCTATTGCCTTATGCTTTTTATGCCTTAAGCGAAACTCAATTACCGCCGATTGCAGCCTTCAGGAAACACGGTGTTGGAATGGCCATTGCTACCGATTGCAACCCCGGCACAGCGCCTACCACCAACCTTTTACAGTGCCTCCACATGGCTTGTACCCAATTCGGTTTAACCGTGGAGGAAGCCATTTTAGCCGTCACCATCAACGCCGCCAAAGCCTTGGGGCTTGATCACAACAAGGGCAGTATTGAAGTAGGCAAAGATGCCGAACTGGTGTTGTGGAACACCACTGAAGTGGCTGATTTAGTTTACTGGCAAGGTCAGCGGCAAGCACAACATTACCCTTGATAGCATGAAAACAACGACTTTCAGTATGATTAAGAAAACAACAACACTCCTTTTACTTTTGTTTGTAGCCATAACAACCCTCGCTGAATCATCCGTCTCATTTGATCGCACCGGCCAACTGCGCCTGCCTGATGCCGAACTGCTGAATAAAGCCAGGCATGCACACCAAGACAATCGCCCAGATGAGGCACTTGGTTACCTGCTGCAAGCCGCTCGCTTTGGCAGCAATCAGGCCAAAGCATCCGTAGCCCAGCACCTGCTAGAAGACCAAACTAAAGAGCACGATCAATGGCTTGATGCGCTGGCTTGGTTGCTGTTATTGCAACAAGAGAACACCGGCTATGACCCAGCCACATGTCATCGCATCATTGATTCGCTGAAACAAAAGCTGAGCAGCGAGGAGCTGGCAGCAGCAGAGCAAAAAACAACACTACTGCATCACACTTATGGTGCAGCCGCAGCTTTGCAGTATCGCCAAGATTGGCGACAGAATCTGCGCTTCACGGGCAGCCGCATCGCTGGATACATCCCCAATAACTTAACAGTTATACCGGTCGAAGACGGTCGTCCCGGAACCCTTACCATCAACCTCACCGGTCAACAAATTCGTCAACAGTTGGACGCATTTGTTAATACCTATCCAAACCACAACCAAGTGAAAAAGCAGACAATGATGGCTTTGATGAAGTTGTCCCAAACAAGTAAAAAGTGAGTTTTGATAGCCACCCCCTGATTGCACCGCACGCTGTGTATAATAAAATTAAATGAACAGCCCAATACAATCCGCTATAATCAGCGCTTCCAAACAATAAAAAAAGGGTCATTCATGGAAATCATTCCTTCAGCGGGTTTTTCTCTCGAGTCTTTGATGCGCGGTGCCATTGGTATGATTACCTTGGTGGCGATTGCTTATGCTTTCAGTAACAACCGCAAAGCGGTCAGTTGGAAAGTAGTTGGCATTGGCTTGGGCATGCAGTTGATTCTGGCCATCGGTGTGTTGTACGTACCCTTTGTAGGTGCCATTTTTGATGCGGTCGGTAAATTCTTTATTTTGATCATGGACTTCACCAAAGAGGGCACCAACTTCCTGTTCCGCTCCTTTGGTAAAGGTGAAATCGAGTCACCATTGATAACTTTTGCGGTGATGATTCTGCCCACCATCGTGTTTTTCTCTGCATTAACCTCGGTATTGTTTTACCTTGGAATCATTCAAAAAATTGTCAAAGGCCTGGCATGGTTATTGACCAAGGCCTTAAAAATTTCAGGCGCTGAAAGTTTATCTGTGGCCGGTAACATTTTCTTGGGCCAAACCGAAGCACCGCTTATGATCAAGAAATACTTAGAGGCCATGAATAAATCTGAAATACTGCTGGTGATGATTGGGGGTATGGCCACCGTAGCCGGTGGTGTACTGGCGGCATATGTCGGTTTCCTCGGTGGCGAGGATGAAGTGATGCGACAGTTCTACGCCAAGCACTTGCTGGCAGCTTCAGTGATGGCCGCACCTGGCGCCATCGTGGTGGCCAAAATCTTGATGCCACAAACCGAAGAGATCAACTCAAACATTGAAATCAGTCACGATGAAGTGGGCTCCAACGTACTGGATGCCTTGACCAACGGCACCACCGAAGGTTTGAAATTGGCTTTGAATGTGGGTGCGATGTTACTGGTGTTTTTCGCATTCTTGGCGATGATTAATTATTTCCTCGGCGCCATCGGTGGCTGGGTTGGCTTGAATGAAATCATTGCTGCCAGCACTGATTATGATGGCCTGTCTTTGGAGTTTTTACTGGGTTATTTGTTTGCACCGTTGATGTGGTTGATAGGCGTGGCGACTGAAGACATCACTTTATTGGGTCAGCTGTTAGGCGTGAAGATCATAGCCTCTGAGTTTGTTGGTTATGAAAACCTCGCCAACATGAAAAACACCGCCCAAGACGTGCACCTGATGTATGACAAATCCATCTTGATGGCCACTTATATGCTGTGTGGTTTTGCTAACTTCGCCTCCATCGGCATCCAAGTCGGCGGCATCGGCTCACTCGCCCCTGGGCAACGAAAAACCTTGTCAGAGTTCGGCATGAAAGCCCTGCTCGGCGGCACCCTCGCCTCCCTGTTTTCAGCGACCATGGCTGGGATGTTGGTGGGTTAAGTTCAATATGGTTTATCAGCTGAATGCGTCATCCTCGGGCTCGTCCCGAGGGTCCGATTGAGACTTAAGTGCAAAGCCCACTGTCTCACGTCATTATCGGGCATGACCGGATAGTTCAAGGGTATGAGTTATAAATATAATTCAAAAGTAAGATGGGCTCCGCCCATCATGATGAACTTTAAATTGAGGAGGAATTTTCAATTTTCAAAAAATGTTGTCCAATTTAATCACTCTAAGCCTTACAGGCAGTAATGTGATGGGCGAAGCCCTTCCTACATGACTTGTTTTTTAGTACCGATTTACAAAATTTTCTACCCAACTACTTTCTGCTTTTTGTGGGTTATTTAAGTACTCACCTATATCAGATTTCATACTTTTAAATATGGCAACACCTTCGCAAAGACTACCCATATAAACGGTATGAAAAAAAGAGCCATAGACCCCAACGGTGATTGAGAATGGTGCAACATCACCATTTTTCTCTAATGTGACCCTAGCCCCTAGAGAGTGTTCATAATCGTTGATAATTTCTCCACCTTCGCTACCAATCCTATTTTCACCTTTAATTTCCGACCACATTTCTATTCTCATGAGAAGCTTAAAGTTTATTATTATTGCATCAATGCCATCTATCAAGGTATTGGCTTGAATTCGTGCACGCTCAATTCAACGAGTTCATTGTCAGTCATCACTTTCTACACTTTTTAAGAATTTACTCCCAGCATCGTTAACAGGAGATGAGACAATAGGAGTGCCTTAGTGCATTAATTTATCGCTATAGGCAATCAATTTAATATAAATGTAATCTACCCCCTCTGCACTCTAAAAAAACAGCGCACTTTATTAAAATTCTGTGAAATGGTTATGATATTTAGATGACAGCTTTCATAAATGCTTGCAATTTATGCTGAGGTGGTTTGTAATTATATAAACCACTTGAGGAGAATTTAGTTATTCATAACCACCTTGGGTCGCATCAAACCCTCAGAACTGATGCATCGGGCATGCCACTGGAGTGGCTGAACAGCGAACAAGTCGCTAAACTCATGGCCCTGGACATGGTTCAATACCAGTTCGGCGCCACCATCACCCGCCTCCACGGCGGTATCAATGCCTTATCAGGCGATCAAAGCTACTTTGACATTCCTGCCATCATTGGCACCAAAGGCTATAACAACCACATCCACAAACAACTGGCTCAATACATTCCACCATTGAACAACCAAACCTTGTTTAAACGCGATCAGAACTTGTGTATGTACTGTGGCCAGGTGTTTCACCGCCACCAGTTATCACGTGATCATGTAACACCGGTATCACAAGGCGGTAAAGATTTATGGACCAATGTGGTCACCGCATGTAAACGCTGTAACAACCACAAAGCAGACCGCACGCCATTGCAGGCCAACATGCGCTTACTGGCGATACCTTTTGCACCAAATTATGCCGAATACATTTTCTTGCAAAACAAAAACATCATTGCCGATCAAATGAATTTCTTGATGAACCACTTCCCCAAGAAGTCGCCATTCAGAAAAATGATGGGCCAATGAAATAGGGCTGAGTCAACTACCAATTCAGCAAAATGTTATTGCTGACAGCTGGCCACTGCATCAGTATAGGCTTGATAGAGCTTTTGGCTGTTTTCTTGTGCTTGGCCCGGCTCTAACTTCAGTTGGTTGATTTCACCCAACCCATAAACGCCATCCGCCGTTAATTCATCAACCACACACATCGCTTGGTCGCGGTTCATGCCAGCGTTATAAACCATTACTTTCTTGATTGCAGCATCTTTGAATTTATTACCAGTAGTTAGTTCTGTGACCTCTTGTGCCTCTGTAACCGCAGCTTGTTCACTGCCACAAGCCGTTAAAAGAATAAGGCCCATACAGATAAAAATGATATTTTTCATGACGCTTCCATAAACAAAAACAGTATTCTAGCAGGTCTTATGAAATAAGTTTATCCCAAGCTTTGAATCAACTTCAAAACAATAAAGCGCCCATAACAAGGTTCCCTCTGCTATATTAATGTAACTTAAAAACCAGGCCTGATGATGCTAAAAAAATCCTTATTCTTGATGTTGTTCAGTTTTGCGCTTAACTGTCATGCCAACAGCAATTTTGCTGATCTTGAAAAACTGTTCAGCCAATGGCGTGCTTTTGAACTGGCACCATTACATAATTCGGCACCCGATTACCGCCAAGAAACATTTGCCAAGCGGCGACCACAATGGGCTGAGTTCAAAGCCCAATTACTCAGCTTTGACAAGTCTGACTGGTCCACTCCACAGCAGGTTGATTGGTTTGTTTTTCTGGCAGAGCTCAATGGTTACGACTTCAATGAGCGCATCCTCAGGCCTTGGCAACGCGACCCAGCTTTCTACAGTCAAGTATGGACCTATAAAAGTGATGTACCGGCACACGAAGGACCCACGCCGCATTATGTGACCGAGTTATGGACCTATGAATTCCCCCTCAGTGATGCTGAACAACAGCGTCTGACTCAAGATTTAAGTCGCATCAAGCCCTTTCATGCCCAAGGCAAGATCAACTTAACCGGTAATGCCAAAGAGCTGTGGGTGGCAGGCATACGAGACATCAAAGCCCAACACCAAGTACTGCTCGAGCTGGCTCCCAAACTCAAAGACACGGGTAATAAAAAACTGCTCGATACCCTCCAGCAAGCCACCGAATCAACGGCTGAATTTGCCCAGTGGCTGGAACAACAAAGTACCTCGAAAACTGGCCCATCCGGCTTGGGCGCTGAACAATATACTTGGTACCAACAACACGTCCACTTGCTGCCGATGACCTGGGAAGATGAAGTTCGCCTGTTACAAAGAGAACTCGATCGGGCTTGGTCCTCACTGAAACTTGAGGAGCACCGCAACCGCGATTTACCGCAACAGGTGGCCGCCAAAAATGCCGAAGAATATGATGCCTTGGCCAACCGATCAGCGGCTTATTTCCTGCAATGGTTGGATGAAAAAGAAATCGTCACAGTGGCTGATTATTTCAAACCGGCCTTGTATGCCAGACTGGGCAGCTTTGTGCCTGAAGCAACCCGTAATTTTTTCTACATCGGATCCCACTTTGACCCCACGCCACTGTATTCACACTTTTACCACTGGTTTGAGTTGGCCATCATGGAAAACGACCCCAACCCCAGAGCGGTAAGAACAGGTGCTTTACTCTATAACATCTTTGACAGCCGCAACGAAGGTACGGCCACTGCAGTTGAAGAAATTTTCATGCATGCAGGTTTGTATGACAACAACCCCCGCAGTCGTGAAATTGTTTACATTATGTTGGCCCAAAGGGCGGCCAGAGGCTTGGGGTCTTTATATGCCCACGCCAATCAGATGACCATGGAAAAAGCCGGTGAAATTCATATGAACTACACCCCAAGAGGTTGGATGAAAACTGAAAAAGAACTGCTGATCTTTGAACAGCATTTGTATTTGCGCCAACCAGGATACGGCACCAGTTATGTCACTGGCAAGGCTCTACTCGATCATGCCATGGCTGAGAAAGCCAGAATCGATGAAGAACAAGGCAAAGCCTTCAAACTCAAAAATTTCTTCGATGAACTGAACCGCATCGGCAGTGTTCCAATTGCCATGGGTACTTGGGAAATGACCGGTATCAAACCAGCCTTTTTGGATCAAGTTGAGGCTGAAGCCAGAAAATAAGACCACCCAGCCCAAACACAAAAGCGCCGCTGTTTAAAGCAAACAGCGGCGCAATCAGTAAGCAGTGTATCAATACTCCTCAAACTCGAACAACATGTCCGGGTTATTCCAACAACCAAACTGGCGGATGAAGCCACCGTCATCTGGACTGCCATACAAACACATGTTATTGGATACATTGCGCAGTCTGAATTGATCACCGCCCATGTCCTGAATATCAAACAAGGTGTCACTGGCAGCGCAACTGCCCATGGTCACTGGGTGGTAATTAACACTGTTCATTGGTTTGATACACAAGCCGGTGGTGGCAGATTGTAAGCGCACCTCATCGGGAGCTGCGGTAGCAATCACTGTAAATGCCATATAGGGGTCATTCCAGCACACCCAGTTGTGCATGCGCAAACCAGCCAAACCAGACGCAGTATAGGGATACATACAGCGACCAAAAGAAACGCTCTTGATGCGCACGTATTCACTCAAGTCACCCTGCGGCGGGTTCAACACACCTTTGGGTTGGTAGGTGAACTCATCATCACCCAACAAACGCGATCTGACCATACCCCGACAACCTGGTCGTTTGCCATAATACCTGACCCTAACTTTGTAAGTTTCCCCAACCTCAAATTCGCTGCTTGCATAGGTGTAATTGGTGCCGCTGGTATATTTCGGATCGCTCCAAAATAAATCACCCACACGGCGGTATTTGACTTTATAAAAGTGACCATCCCAACTGTCTTTACCGCCGGCCCATTCAATGATGCATTGTGCATCCCAGGTGACTTTAACGTTGTCATTGGTTTGTACTGTAGCCAGCACACTGGCGTTGGCAGAAAAGTGCCAACACAACAGCAGACCAGTCAGCCACAACATGATTGTTTTGTGTTTCATTTTTTGCTCCTGAAAATCGCCCAAAGCCTGACTTTGGGCGAGTTGGTTTTAATGATGAATTAACGGCGAGGACTGGTTTTTTCCCAGTAAGCATCCAACTCTTGCAAGCGCTCAAGTGGTCTGACAGATACTGGATTGTCTTGTCCGCCTGGACTCCATGGGAGTTCTAACTCACGTAATTCTTTAACTGCCACCATGGGTGGAATGGTGTAGCATTTTTTCAGTTTGAATTGCACCCCCTGTGCGGTGCTGTAAAGACTGGGAGCGGTGATGTAGTTATAAGGCGCATAGGCGTATACTTTGACCTGACCAGAGCCCGGCACACTGTAGCCACCAAAACCACCGCCGCCGCCGGCGAAACCACTGGCATACGTATGGGTAGCCATGAATGTGATGTGCATGTCTACATTACCTGTGACCCATGGTGGGATGTCAGCTGGTATGCTGCCGGGGTAATTGGCGATGATGCTTGATTCGCCCCAATTGACATCAGCGATTTGTACAATGGTACCTTGATGACACCATGGCACTGCGTGCGCCAACGATGCTGATAAGCCGGTGATCACCAGTGCAGCGGTGATGGATTTTTTTAAGTTGAATTTTTTCATGTTTATCTCCTCTCGAAAATTGTTTAAAGCAATACATTTCAGGGCAAGTACCCCCATTTTTCGCACCGCAGCGTCCCAATGAGACACAGCAGTTGACCCGACCCAGTTTGTGCCACGAGACAGTAAAAACCCAGTCAATTACCGGCACAAAATGGTTCATTTCTATTTGTTCCAATTTGTTCCAAAGATAAAACTGCCAGTCACAACACCCTTTGCTACAATGCCAAGAGCACTTTTTATGACCTTTTAAGTATTCATTACAGAACAATGACTTACGTCACATTTTTCCAATTTGTTCCAAAATTTTGTGGCCAATGACCACCACCAAGCAACACCAACACTTAGAATTAAAACAATTCATAATTCCGAGAAACAACATGCAAACCAAAGCGCTTTTTACACCGATTATCAAACCGACTTTATTGGCTTTAACCTTGGCTTTTTCATTACCGATGAGTTCGGTAATGGCTCATGATTTGGCCAACACCTCAGGCGCCACATGGGTGGCCAGTTATGATTTATCAGGGACTGAAATTTGGAATGGGTATTTTTTACCTGAATACCGCTTGTTGGCAGTGCCACGCGGCGAGGATCAGAGACAATATAAGTTCATCAATCACCCACCTTACAACAAACAAAACTTACCAGCACACCGCCAGGTTTGTGAACTCAGTGGTCGGCCTGATAATGATGCGCAGGACCGCTGTAAGGACGAGTTCCCACATGTACACATTGATGATTTTAAAATGGCTTTGAATTTAGCCAATGACATATGTGCCAGCTACGGCGCCTCAGTGGTGCCTCAATTCACCGGCCCAGGCACATTTGCCGGTTTCGATAACACACCAGCTTTATCACACCACTACCATTATGCCTTGGCCCAAGGCATTCAATTTGATTGTGTGGCATTGGCGGTTGAATAGGTTTTAGCTTATTTGACTGAGGTGCCATAAAAGTCTTTGATCATCTGCATCAAAGCTTCCAGTTTTTGATTCAACTGTGCCCGCTCTGTTTCGTTTAAAGCGGGCTCAGCCAGAACAAAATGCCCGGTCCTCACCACATTCCGCCAACGTGGCTTGGCTGGCATTTTCTGCATCGACAGATAGCGATCCAATGACCTGGTCCTGAGGGTGCCATTGTCGTTGGTTATGGTCCATACTTTACTTCGATCAGCTAACTCCAACAGCGTTTCCCCAGTGGTTTTTAACCACAGTTCGGTGGCATCAATCATCAGCCTGACCAATGCCTCATTGATTTGTTCTTGGGTCAATTCACTGTGCTCATCGCTGACTGCTGGCTGACTCGACAAGGACAACACCGCCAATTGGTTTTTGTGGTAATTGATGGTGGCAGTCAATGCAGCCTGTTGCCGGCGTTTTTTAATCATCAGATAAACCACCCAAGTACCCAATAACAGCAGCACCAAAAGCGACCACAAATAGCGGTTGTTCAGTGTTTGGATTTGGGCTTTTTGTTGCAGGTTTTCCACTTCACTGCGCATCAATTTGTTGTGGTTTTTCTCCAGCTCAATTTGATGTTGGATGGTTTTTAAGTCGCTGTTGTACTTGTTGCGCAAAAAAGCTTCTCGGGATTGGTTGTATTGCTGGGTGTAGTACAAAGCTTTGGTGACATCTTCATCGGTGTACAGCTGGCTCAACAGCAGTTGATTTTGACTGATTATGAGCGAACCATTTGGCGTGTTTTCTAGGTTATGCTCAACTTGATGTGCATAACTTAATGCCAGTTGCTGTTGTTTCAATTGGGCATACGACTCTGCCAGCAATTGCAGTATCTCCAGCGGCTGTTCGACGCCACTGTGATGATACAGGTGTTTGGCCTCCAATAACTTTTCCACCGCCAAATCGTGGCGCTCTAACTCGTTGTGTTGCTTGGCTTCAGTGATCAAGGCATTGGCACGGTCATGGTCATTGACGGTATTTTTTCCGTTCTGCGCCATTAAGCTCTGGTAATGAGTCGCTGTGGTCTCATCATTCACCATGCGATGAACCTCCATCAAACCTTCGTATACACTGTGCATGCGATTAAACACCCGCTGATCAAAATCCGTTGTTTGGGTGTAGGCTTGATAGGCAGCCAACGCTTCATTCAAAAAGCGAATGGCAGCATCATACTCCTCCAACTTGACATAAACATTGGCCACACTTTTAAGTGACAAGCCGATGGCATACCAATCATTTTGTTCACGGGTCAAATCTAAACTGGTGCGGTAATGGCTTAAGGCTTTTTTGTAATTTTCTTGCGCCGAGGCCGATATGCCCAAATCAATGTTGCTGTCTGAAATTTTACCGCTGTCATTCATGTCAATGGCTAACCTCAGTGCGTCGGTGAATAACTGCTCTGATGCCACAAAGGATTTCTGGTGGTGTAGCTCAATGGCTTTCATGCGTAACAATTTATAGCGTGACTCAGGTGCCAAAGGCAGCATAGGATGGCTCTCAGCACGCAGTAAAAACTGTTGATACAAGTCACCTTTTTCGGCTTGTCGGTAGGTATCCACCAAAGCAATAATCAAGTGCAGGGCCAATTGTTGGTCATTGGCTTGCTCGGCTTGAATGAGCTGTTGTTGACAGATGACTGCCGCCAACTCAAAATCTTCAGACCGTACGGTGTGGGTACACGACTCCAATGCACTTAACTGGATATTAGCCACAACAGTTTTTGTGTTCAAAAACAACGCAGCCCATAGCAGCACATACAGCCAACAACCCATACGCTTACCTGTATTCAAAACCCTCATTTTACTAAAGTTGACTGACATCACCCCACCTTTATAACCCATCGACCCAATAAGCAAAGTTTGGGGCCTTCGTAAACACCATGAGTGATTATAGTCACAAACTGTCTTTCAGTCTGCCGAATGGTTCTCAATTCAGCAAACTGTAGCCTCTACAACTTGCTCTATTTCATCCAATTCACCCGACTTGTTGCCAAGCCCTCAAACCATTTGTTTTGCTTAACCCGCCAAGGTGGGAATTGACGGTTATTACCGGCTGTATAGATGACTAAGCGGTGCCCGTCAGGATCATACAATTCAGCTTCTCGCCACAGCCACTTTTGATCGGTGGCTGCTGCGGTGAACTGGATGCCTTTGTGCTTGAGTGTGGCACATGTTCTGTCGACATCATTGACTTCAAAGTAAACCGTGGTTGAACTGCTTGGAGCCTCATCACAGTGGCTGATTGAGAAGGTACTTGTGCCCACCGGACAAGCCAAGCGCACATAGCGAGGGGCGGCATCAACAATCAGCACTAAACCCAGTTTTTGATAAAAGTTGAGTGCGCGGTTGACATGGGTTGAATGTAAGGTGATTTGGTTCAAATCCATAGCGTACTCCTATGCGTTGCGTTGGTCAGGTAAATCAGAGGCGTACTCGGTGAATTCAACTTCAAATCCATCGGCATCAAGGAAGTAAATGTTTTTTCTAAAGTCAGCATCAGCGCCAGGTTTGTGCACAGCATAACCCGCAGCAACCAATCGATGTATCAAAGCTTCTAAGTTATCCACCGCAAAAGCGATGTGCGCCAAGCCCACACTGTGACCACTCAAATCACGGTTTTCACCCTCACCAAAATCGCTGATTGCCAGGTACTGATAATCATCACCAAAGTGCACCCAACGTCGTGATTTACCGTACCATTGGCCGCCGCCTTCTGCCCTGATTTTCCAATGAGGAAATGCCGCTTGATAAAAAGCCAATGACTTTTCGATGTTTTTGCCAACCAAGTTGACGTGCTCTAAACGAACCATATTTTTACTCCTGTGTGATTGCTTATTTCAATTCATGCACCGATAATAAAACCTCAGGTTAACTTGAGGTCAAGCACCATGACAAAGAAAGTAAAAACAAGGAAAATCAAACCAGCCAATCTGGCTGTTGGCGATGTCGCCAAACGCAGCGGGGTAAGTGTGGCAACTTTGCATTTCTATGAAGAGAAAGACTTGATTCACTCGGTTAGAAATGCGGGAAACCAAAGGCGCTATACCAAAGATGTGTTGCGGCGCATTGCGGTGATAAAAGCGGCACAACAAGTGGGCATCAGTTTAAAAAACATCAAACAAGCGATGTCTTTTCTGCCCACCAAACATGCCCCTGATAAAGGTGATTGGCAAAAACTATCTAAACAATGGAATGATGAACTGAACCAAAAAATTCAACAACTCTCGGCCCTGCGGGACCACTTAAGCAGCTGCATTGGCTGTGGCTGTTTATCACTCAAAGCCTGCCCGCTTTACAACCCCAATGACGAATTAGGCGAGCAACAAGCAGGTGCGGTTTTGTTGCAACAGAAAGCCCAGTGAACTGACATTAAACAATCAACTTTCAAGCAGTTTTTTTGCATTTCACATAAATTCGATAAAAATAAATAATCAAAGTTATCGGCAAAGTGATGTAAGCAAAAACACTCAAAAACAGCACCATGAAGTAGGCCTTGTCTGAGGCTGTTTCTGGAGATGTCGCGTTACCTGCCATGATTTCAAACACCGCGTGTTCAAGATTGAGCGCAGACAGCGCCACCAAAATAGCGCTCAATGGCAACAGCATCGCAACCACCCAATCCAGACCCTCCAAGCCGGCAACCGTGTGCAAGAAAAAACCATACAGCGCGACGCGCCAAGATGCCACCAAAGTCAAAGCCCATGCATTGATACTTTGGGCTTGTTCCATAGGCACATATTGTTCAAGTGGAATGGCATACAGGATGGCTGGTAATGAAGTCAAACCAACAAAAATCAAAACTGTTTGGTATGACCAATTGTTGGGTTTTAACGGCCAAATCAGAACAAACAACAGACTGGAAAGAAAGAACATGTAAAGCACCGAGCCCAAACCCAGAAGCTGCCACCAATCGGCAGATGGACTGTCCCAATAACGGCCCATACCCACCACCCAAGTGATGATCAGCACATAAATGAGGTAAGCATAAAAATCAGTGGCTAAGGTCGGCCTGATGCGATGGAATAACAGCAAGCGCATTTGTTCTTTGAGAATTGTGGTCAGCCGATTAACCATCAATTAAAACTCACTGTGAAAATTTCAATTGAATATCGAAGACAGCGCCTCAAGCACACCGCCTACAACCTCCATCAATCCATCAAAAAAGACCTCAAAAAAACCCACAACCATTTCTAAAAATCCATCGCCAGCAACCACCGCGGGAATGCCCAAGCCCAAAACAGCAGATGTCATCAACGCCGAGTTGTATAGATTAACTCCAGCAAAAAACATATAAATACCTGCACCCAAAAACACAAATGATGCCACCGCAGACAACAAGCGCAAACCTGCTGATCTTTCCTTTCTTCGACTCATAACTTGACTCCTGTTAAACGAATTATATTATACCAAATCAATTGGTATCCGACTGTTGCTCATCTACCAAACGCTGTTGCAAGCGTTTGGCAACGGTTTGGGCATATTGTTCACACCCAGCTGAATTCACTAAGCCGGTGCCACCCAATAACTTATCTCGCATGCCACTGGCAGATGGGTGGGGGGCTAAAATGATGTCACATTCAAGCTGACCCAATTGATGCAAGCCCTGTTGGTACGATTTAACGTATTCAGGATGGTCGCTGAAGCGGTAAGCATCAGCGCTGATGGGTGATAAACTATCGGCGTATACTATGTGCAGGCACTCACTTGCTTGACATGATTGCCATTGCCAGCTCAATGCCCCTGGGCTGTGTCCAGGCGTATCAATGGGAGTCAAGGTGATAGAACCCAAAACCAAATCCTTACCCGCTTGCACCTGCCCATCAACCTGCGCGGCAGGAAATGGTTGATGCATCCCAGACTGAGGGTCATTGTTTGCTGATATTCCGCTTTGTAATACCGGGGCTGCCGCTTGAGATGCCAGCAGTTTGGCGTTGGTTAGTTGTTGTAATTGAGCCATGCCACCGACATGATCAAAATGCTCATGACTGTGCAGTAACCATTTTATATCATTCAGTTTAAAGCCCAAACTTTGAATGTTATCAATCACCACATCAGCACCTGCTTGTGTTCCAGAATCAATCAAAATATGACCTGCATCAGCGGTAATTAGGATGGCTGAAATACCACATGTTCCAACATAATAGGTGTTGGCATGAACTTGAAATGGTGGACCTGGCTTATCCCAGTCATCCCACTTTGTGCAGGTCTCAGCCCACATTGCTTGAGCCATTTTTTGATGTTGATGCGGGGTACTGCTGCAAGCGAATAAAATCAATGAGCTGGTGATAAAAAGGAACAAGAACCTCAAGTGTTTGATTGACATGTGACTTTTGAATTAATCAGATGTATCGATTAAATCACAAGCACACCCCACGAGCAAATGAATTGTTGTGTTCACGCTTATATTGCATCATCGTTGTCTGTTGATGCAGGTATTTGTTTTACGACCTTAGTCGAATACGAACGGACAGCCACCGTATTCGTTGATGCTGTCATCCCATCGCCTGACGTCATTGGCTCGGCGCCAACGGCTGTGGAAAAATTCCATCAAACAAGGCCCTTGACTCAACTCAACCATAAAAGTGTCACCTTCCTTAACCAAGTTATATTCAGGGTATTGCGCCGAGCGACCCCAGGTCAAGCCACCTTTGGATTGGGTATATGCCATCCAAAAAACCTCCACATCGGTGTTGGGCTGCCATGTTGGGGGAGTTTGTTCTGCTCGGTTTGTGCTTTGAGCCGAGCCAAAGTTGCTCACCGTAAGCAACAAAACGAAGACTGCTGCCAGTGTTTTTTGATGTAACATCATTGATTTTCCTGATTGAAGTACTGATAAGACCGCAGCATGCCGTTTTCAGTGCAAAAAATGTAAAGCAATTTGACGTGAAATCAAGCTTTGCTCAACTCAGAATGGGATTTCAGTACTTCATCACCGTCTTCTTGTTCTAACAAATAAGCCGGTTCGTCATCACTGGCATCGCGTGTCACTTCGGTGCCTTTGAGGGTCAAAGTGACGGCTTCACGGTAGACTTTTCGCACGTATCCGGTAGCAGTGCCATCGCCCCAGTTCCACTGGACTTTGCTGTTGGTTTGGTATGCTTCTTTCACTGTGTTTTCCTCACTAAAATAAATCTAAATCTGGTTGCTTAATCCAATTCCACCAACATCTCTAGCTCAGATGCAGTGTACTTGGTTTGTGCATAAATTGGCTTTTCTACCAAATGACGCAATCCTTCGATGGTTTTAAAAATAGATCGTTTGATCATTTGGTGGTTGATGCTCTTGATGGGTAACTCAGGATCAATATAGACTTCATAGCTGACCGCGGTCAAACTTTCACCAATCGGGTGCAAACGCCAAATCATACTCACATCTGTTAACCTGACATGATTCTCCTGAAAACCCGCATGATTTGGAATTGAAACCAAAACAATCACAAATGAACGGGTTTTGGGATCGAAACTGACGTCTGATTGCAGATAAAAATCACGGCTTTTAAACCACAACGGCGAATCAATTGAGGTGTGATAAATCCTTTGTTTGACATCAATCATCTCAACCATTTTATTCGTGATGCATTGATACACCCACTCTGGACAGGCTGCCGTGTCTTGTAATGCCGCCAAAATCGTGTCTACGTCTTTATTGATTTCGGTTTCGGCTTTGTGGTGTTTGAGTTTGTGCCCAGTTTTTTGTGTCGCAAAAATTTGTATCTGGTCTTTGTCTTTGACCAACTGCCAGTTTTCTTCAGCACCTGCCGCAGCCATCACCAAGCAAGCCAGCATCAATGTCATAATCAACTTCATCATACATACAGCATACTGCACCTGGCATCAATTATTCGTGCAACATTAAGACCACTATTCGTCCCAATTGAAAACATCTTCGATGCCCACCTGAAAAAACAGGGCAATTCTGAAAGCAGTCTCTAAAGATGGCGAATAGCGTCTTTGTTCAATCGCAGCGATGGTCTGTCGGGTAACACCCACCGCCTCACCCAATTCGGTCTGTGTGATGTTGCCCTTATGTTCACGCAAGGCGCGCACTTGATTGGCGATGGGGAATTTTTTGGCCATTATATGGCTCGCCGTTGGTAGTAAATTTGTAGCATGTATTCCAATATTTGCGCCACAATTAAACTACCAAAAACGCCGTAGAACAGCAGCTCACCATTGTAAAAAAATAAATACACCATCAGCGATGTAATCACCCCAAAACCAAGGACATTACTCGATAGGTAACCTGATTTATCGATGATTCTTTGTTCCCTTTCATCCGCTCTGGCGTTGGCCTCTTTGGGTGAAAAAATGGCTATGACTATATGACCCACTACCGCTATCAAAGTGAGCACAACCGTGAAAGCAACCAGAACCGGAATATGAAGCGGTACCAACTGACCCGCGGCTGAGGACATCACGTATACGAGGAATGCATAGAGCACAGTGGAAACCACTAAACCGACCACCATAACCCACGCAGATTTTTCTTGAAAAGACATTGAACACCCATAATGTTAAAAATAATTAACATCAATGATAGCCATAACCGTCACTCATGTCAAATATTTTTAACATGTTAGCAACGCTATTTTTAGGCTTTGGTTGGAACTAATTGGTAATTTTGGCCCTGATATATAAGCGAAAAGCCACATTCAACAAGCCTCGCCCTCACAATACAGCGCGACAAAAAGCTCGGAATAAATCACCCAACCGTGTTCCGTTCGGCGCCAAGCTGCGGTGTACTCTCCGCCATTTTCTAAGGGGCCACTCTCGGTGGTTCGAGTACCAACCCAAGTGCCATGTTCAATGGCCAGTGGATAGGCTTCACTGGTTTGAATCCCAGTGGGGTTGCGGGTGTATTTCACATCTGGGTATTGTTTAAAGTGCGCTGCAAAGCTGTTGATATGCGCATCCCTGGAGCGCTCAATGCTGCCATCGCTGATGGTAATGACGTAATCTTCAGCGAGAAATTTTTTCATTGCCATCAAATCATGTTCGGCTATTGCTTTATTAAAAGCTTTGCGAGCTGCATTGATGGTTTTGACATCTTTTGGACTGGCCGCTGCCATCACCACCACCGCGGTGGTTAACAAAAGCATGGTTGTAAGCAATCGTTTCATAGTAATCTCATTGTCCGCAATTTAACCGTAAGTAATTATTATCAATGCATAATCCATATTTAATCAAGGCAATTTATCAGTATTATGCCGTGAACCTAAGGCACATTAGGTATAATCTTAATCAGCCTGAAAGCGGACTATTGATATCGCAGCAGTAATTGATGACATGAAATCACAACAAAAAACCACATTCAATAAACACTCATACCTCAACGCCCAGCACATGATGGTGTTAATTTTAATGCTGTTCTTGTGCTTTGGTGCCATCGCCCAAGTAGATGATAGGCTGTTTGAACTCAGTATAACGTCAGAGGCGTTCCAAGACGGCATTGCGCCAGGAGAGACCGGAGAGATCAACATCAACATCACCAACCTTGGGCCAAACGCCATTACCATGGAAGATAACCTGTTTGTTATTCTTGGTTTCAACACCACATAAGACATTGATTTATTTTTCAACATCGCAAATAGCCCAACCAATGACCCCAATTGCCGCATCCTATTAAGTGGTGATCCTCGCCCGCCTGTGGATGACTATTTATTTTTCTACGGTTACCGCATCTCAGCAGACATTGAGATCAACGAAACTTACACTTGTACAGTAACGACTACATTTGAACAGAGCGGGTACCTTGAAACTGTTTTGAGAATTGTACAAATTAACAATGGCAATATTGAGTTCATCGATATCCCCTTCTATTTCAGAGGCCAAGTGCTGCCGGTGCCCTTAAGCATCAATTTCCTTCTGATACTGTGCTTACTGATCTCCACGGCGATTTACATCAAAGGTAAAAAGCGACTTCACTGAACGGGTGCGTCAGTTTTGTTCATTTCTTGTGGAATGACAAACACCACAAACAACAAAGTGAAAATCGGTACCAGCACCATCGGCACCATAAAATTAAACAAAGCCCAATAGCCTGAAACATCAGCTGCTTCATTGGCGACCCAAACCACCGCGCCCAATGGCCCCTCTGAAAACAGGCTGTTATGGGTGAAATTCCAACCAAAATGCAAGGCCACTGGCAGCCACAAGGAACCTGACTTGGCATATGACAAAGCCCAAGCGGCACCCATGATGCCGGTGCCAAAGAACACCACCAGCATCGGCATCAACTGTCCAAAAATACCATAAGAAAACCAATGATAAATTCCAAAAGCTGCGGCAGAAATCACCACCCCTGGATAGATTCCTAACCACCTGATCAGCAAATACAACAAAGCCCCGCGAAAAATCAGTTCTTCAGTCAGCACCGACTTCAGGTCCCAAAAGACCGCATCCAACAGCAGCGAAAAGGTAAAAGATGGATTCAATCGCCAAGTAAACTGACCCAGTTCGGCATCCAGCCACTGACTCAAAACACAGGTGGTCATGGCGAAAACAAACGACAATAAAACATACAAAAGACGCCGCTTATTCATGCCCAAACCCAGAGCAGTCAAGTGCCGTTGGGTGGTCACATGCAACAAACCCCAAGAAACCAACAGGATAACAACAATACCAAGCATCAGTGGTGGGTGTCAGGATTCAACGAAGGGTAGTTGCCGGAACAATCACCGGAACCTTCATAATCAGTGCCGTTCTCTCTGACCGCAGCGAATCGCTGGGTGTTGGCAGGCTTGGCTTGTTGCACCAGGTAGTCGCGGCTGGTGTAATAGACGCCATTTTTTGATAGACAAAAACTCACCAAAAACGCATCTTTTTGCAGTTCATTGTGTAATTGGGAGAGCACCGAAACATAGACCAAAAGCTCAATCTCATCACCTACTTTCAAGGGGCCTTTGTACACATCCAAGACCTCAGCTTTGACCCGATAAGGCCACCAACCAAAAGGAATGTGGTCATGAATGTCATCTTCAGTAGGTACTTTTTTAACGCTGCTACTTTTCAGCAAGGCCGAGTAAGCGGTATCGACGTAATTCGGCTCAACCCACATCGAATAGTTGTCATCGCTGGATGCTGTCGCTGCCATCGATTGACTGCCCACAAACAGAGCCAGCAGAACGCTTGAATTGATGAATGTGTTCAACCAATCACCACCGTTTATATGCCAGTTAATCATCATGGGTAAAAGAAATAATCAGCCAGCACAGTCACCTCACCACCCTTACTTTGGGCAGGAATAAAAACATACCCTGATGACACCTTCTTGTGTTTGGCTAAACGGCAGATGTAATTATCCGCCATGTCGTTGTATTCACATGATTGGGTGTGATCACTGTCGCGGTAAAATGCCAAGATGTCTGCCAGCGAAGCCGAGGAAATATACTCAAACTGACGCATCATCACCTCTGGATTGCTGCTGGGATCCGCTTCATTGAAATTCATCTTCAGCATTTGATACAGTGGAATTTCTAAGTCATCTGCTGCTTTGGCTGGGTTCAAGTTGAGGCCAAAAACCAAGACCAATAAAAGTTTATTCATGTGTCTAATTTATGACTCCAGTGAAAGTTTGTTGAGATTTACTGCCAAAATGAAACCAATGACTGATCTGAATCGCTTATTACAATCTGACTGTTCAAGTGCCAGCATAATACCTGCCATCAACCCTGCACCAACACCAAACTGACCCCGTTTGGGTCCTTTATCAATGCCTGGGTTGGCTGGTTTTTGTTGTTGTTAGACTGATTGAGCACTTGTCCGCCCAACGACACAACCTGTTTTAAGCTGTCTGCCAAATCGCCCACTGGCAGATACATCAACCACACTTCTGGCAGCTCGGCATTGACCCCTTTGGCGTGACATATCCCAGCAGCAGGCTGGCCGTTGCTGTTGAGCATGTTGTAATCAGCATAAGCATTGCCTGCATCTTTCATCGCGACTTCTTCGGCTTGCCAACCCACCACCGCGCAATAAAAATCACGGGTCTTTGTGGCATCAGTAACGGTTAAATCTAGCCACGCAATGTTGCCCATGTGGGCCAATTCTGCATCGCTTTTATCATCAAGCTTTGGCAACATCGCATCTGCCACCAGCGGAATCAGACCAAATGCCGCACCATTTGGATCCTCCATCACCGCCCATTGGCTCCGACCTGCCTCATCTTTGCCATGAACCAGTTCACGACCGCCCAATGCCAGCGCTTGAGTCACGCTGTGGCCAACGTCAGCCACTTGCATGTGTGGCATCCACTGCAATGGCAATTCACCATATTCTGGGCTTTGTTTACCCAATCCTATGATCGGTATACCCAAGGAATTCATTAAGTCGGATTGCCAAAAAGCCTTGTCGCCCGTGGTCAAAATCGCCGCATAGAACTGTTTCATTTGCGCATGCTTTGGCACCGCTATATCAGCACTCATAACCACCCCGATGCTCGCTTGAAATGGATTATTCATGACCATTCACCTCCAGTATTGATATCACTATAAAACTAAAACTCAAAAATTCTAATAAAACCATCAATGCCCTCATTGATGAACACCTTAACAAGGAACGGCAACAACAAGCCGATAATCAAACCCCAGAACAATGAAAAAAGATAGGGGTTTTCAGTTTTTTCTGAAGATGGCCACGCCGCATGCGAATAAAAGCCAATCATTAAAAGGATAACCAAAGCAAGTGCATAACCAATGTATGGAGAAAAATGTGCGCCCCAAAAAGCAGCAACTGCGACTAAAACAGTCAAAAGCAGCGACTTATTTTGCGGTTTTATCAGCGCCATATCATCTAACAAAAGCCTGTGGACCGGTTACTAAAAATGTCCCATCTGATTCATTGTCAACAATGCTTTTCATCACCGCAATATATTTTGCATCTTCTTGCCTCGGGCTAGTTCATCAACCAACTTATCTAAATACCGCACTTGTTGGGTCAGGGTGTTGGTGATCTCCTCTACCCGATAACCACAAATCAAGCCTTTGATGAGGTGGGCATTCGGATGGATGGTCGCTTGGGCAAAGAAGCTTTCAAAGCTCACACCCTCATCAATAAGCTGTTTGATTTGTTCATCATCAAAACCCGTCAACCAAGTAATCAATTGGTGTAAGTCAGCAACAGTTTTACCTTTCTTTTCAACTTTGGTCACATAATGCGGGTAAATGTCCGCAAACTTCATCTGTGCCATTCTGGCATCGTGGTGGCTGGTATCTGTCATGAAAACGCTCTGTTATGGATCATTACAGATTATAGCACCTGAAAATATGAGTCCAGGTCTGGTTAAACGGCCTCACCCACAAGCAAAGGCGGTTCTGCCTCAAAGGCTCAAGGACACAACAGATCAGTAAAAAACATCAAAATGTTAAAAATATGTTAATAAATGCTTGACTCTGAAAATCACAGGCGTAGAATGCGCAGCCATTATGAAATTGGGCAGTGCCCACCAACGAAACAAATAACAATGATGAATACACTTTATTTCAACATAAGAAAACAAAACAGCCACCCGAGTTGTGACTCGCGTGCGCTCATGACGTTGATATAATGCCCTTCAAAAATCTTGAAAGGCATTGATTGGCCTTTCAGGAATCTTTTACGTAAAGCCTGTCTGGTCATTCAGACAGGCTTTTTTTTGCCTGAAAAATTTTAACTGCTTGTTCTGATGATCATCAGTTAACCCCGAATCCAAATGACTTTGTGGTCCTGTCTCTGTATGGCAGGCCGGTGCAGCCAACTGTGTTGGTGTGTATACCAAGTGATTGGATACTTAGATAGCTCAGTTGGTAGAGCAGCAGACTTTGATTTTGCTTGTCGAAGGTTCAATTCCTTCTCTAAAGTTTTGATAGCTCAGATTGGTTAGAGCAACAAATTATTAATTTGTAGGTCGCAGGTTCGACTCCTGTTCAAAAACCCAGCCGCAAGGCACCAAGGCGAGAGCCCTATCTAATGAGAGACGCGTGACGTCTTTAAACATCACAGGTCAGTTTCAGTGAAGTGGGCGAGAAGCCCATTGCTACCGACATGTAGCAACGACAAGGCCGTCGACTCACAACGGCCTCCCAGGAAAGCTTGGCTTGTGCAGCATGTTTTCGCGCCATGGGTGCATTGGTCTGCTTTTCGAGCCCTTGGGTTCGGATTGAGAAACCAGGATTGAAGTCAGGATACAAACCTTTTAGGACGTATCGAACACACAAGGATTTGACTGACTTCATGATCTGGTGGAACCAGAACAACCCACCCTTGACCACTGGGCGGTCGTGAGACTGACTTTTATTTGATGAGCTCAGATTTGGGTAAATCAAAGCCAACGCAGGATGGCTTGCGTTGGTGCGGAAGGCGAGAGAGCGAAGCATGGCCGCTATCAGGATGGCTTGATGAGGCAGTTGGCAGGTGATGAGGAAGTAATTTTAAGCGTCCATTTGGACATGATATTAACAACAACAACGAGGTTTTAATGACTGAGTTTTACTAGCAGTGTGAAGTTATCAACTTGGGTTGGTGATAAGTAGCACAGGATATAAGAAAATGATTTTTAGAAAAAGAATAGTGATTGCTGATAACGAACGTGGTTTGTTATTTCGTGATCGTCAATTAACTGCCGTTTTAACTGCGGGTGTACACCAGTTTTGGGATTTCGGTAACCGCATCAAAGTGCGCTTATTTGATATCACCGCCACTGAGATCACCCAGAAAGACGTCAAAGTGTTGTTGAGAAACAAAACTAACTTGTGCGAACAATTCTACACAGTCATCAGCACCGACGAAAATGAGGTGGCTTTGATTTATGTAGATGGCCAATTCAATGACTTGATTAAACCTCAGTCTGAGAAGTGGTTTTGGAACACCGCGGCTCAAGTGGAAGTCAGACGCATCAATGTCACCGAGCAGATTGAAGTGTCTGCCAAAGACATGAAAGTGTTGGCCAAAGCAGCCAAAGCCTCGGTGTTGTCTGCAGGCTTGGTGATCAAAGAAGTGACCAACCAACAAGTGGGTTTGTTATTCATCGATGGTCAGTTGGTGCGTACTTTGAAGGCCGGTAAATACGGTTTTTGGAACTACAACCAATCAGTCAACTTGGAGGTCGTGGAGACCCGCGCCCAGACCATAGAAGTGGCCGGTCAAGAAATCTTGACCAAAGACAAAGTGAGCTTAAGGGTTAATTTGTCTGCCACTTTTAAAGTCAACGATGCAGTGGTGGCCTTGACTGAATTGTCGAACTACAAAGAATTCTTGTACAACGCGTTGCAGTTGGCTTTGAGAAAAGCCATCGGTACCAAAGTCTTGGACAACTTGATAGCCGACAAAGAAGCCATTGATACTTTTGTCCAAGGCTTCGTGGCCAAAAAAGTGGCTGGCTACGGTTTGACCTTGGTTGAAGTGGGTGTCAAAGACATCATCTTGCCTGGCGAGATGAAAACCATCTTGAACCAAGTGGTTGAAGCGGAAAAAGCCGCCAAAGCCAACATCATCAAACGCCGTGAAGAAACTGCTGCGACCCGTTCTTTGTTGAACACCGCAAAGTTGATGGATCAAAGCGACACTTTGAGACGTTTGAAAGAGTTGGAAACTTTGGAAAAAATCGCCGACAAAGTCGAAACCTTAACTGTTTTCGGCGGCATGGAAGGCGTTATCAAAGAAGGCATCAAATTAAATGTTTGATGCCTGAAGGGTAAAACAGACCCACAGTGTCTCTGATGCTGTGGGTTTTTTATTGGGGATTTAGAATGTTAGTCATTTGCAGGAAAGGTGCGCTCTTTTAGTTTATTAACTGAAGGAGATCACAATGAAAAGAGAAAATTGCCTTATCAAGGCGTATGGAAAGAACGATGCTGGCTGGGCAGATTTACCCCATAAAGTATCAGGCGTATTCGTGCGCCGAATTACTCTGGGTGAAGAATCTGGTTGTTCATTCTGTTTCCCACATGGTTATGAGACCTACAACTGGAGGTTCTATAAAAATCAGCGTTGTTGGAAAAAACAACGCCTAAAACAGTGGAAAAGCCGATGGTGATATTGTTATGAGGTCTATTCAAAGGAATGGAATTTACCAGTAGTATGTCGATTTTTGTTAGAAATCAAATGTATTGTAGAGGTGTATTCCTATCCTTTTCTTTTAATCTTTTATAAAAAAATGTCACTTGGGTGATGTGGCTTTCGTATAGCTGTATGAACTTTAATTATTTTAGGAAATACAGCATGAAAAAAATGATTTATATGGCCACTTTGATCTTGTTGGGTCAAGGGTTGAATGCACAAACGGTAGATTTTGCTACGGTAGGAAACGACAACAACTGTGATTTTCAAGTGGGTACATCACGCATACAGGATGCCATTGATTCTGGCTTGTATGATGAAATCAGAATCAGTACTGGTGAATACAGAGAAAACCTAATTCTGAACGACATCGATATGCGGCTGGTGGGTGGTTTTACAAATTGCACCGATGCAATGAACAACATTAAGACCATAAGTGCACTCAATAAGGTAACAGTCTCAAATTTAAGTACTGACAGAGGTGACCTATTGACAATTTTAGGTGACCAAAATGAGAATACAATTTATTTGGAAGACATGCGCTTTTTCAGAGGACGCCATGGCATCCGTGTTGCTGATGCTCAAGCTGATATTGAGCTCAACAGGGTAGACATTGTAAGGAACTTTCTGAACGGTGAATTCAATGATGGAGCAGGCATCGGTATTAAAGATGGTGATGTTTCATTGGTTGGTTTTGAAGTTTTGATTAATGACAATGATTCATCTGCTGCCAATGGTGGCGGACTGTCTTGTGAGGGAGCCAACAATTTTGTCTACTTTGATGGTTCAACTCTTATAACTAACAATAAGGCCAGCAATGATGGGGGAGGGATTGCCTTGTATGATCAGTGCTCAATGATTATGGATGGTGGGACGCTATCAAATATTCAAGGCAACAATGCCAGGAATGGCGGTGGTGTTTTTGTAAACAATGCATATTTTACCTACAATTCGACTGTTGATGGACCTGCGCGAATTAGATTGAACCAAGCTTCTAATGATGGTGGGGCAGTTTATGCCACTGGTGCACAAAGCATTGTTTTAATAGGAAGTGGGATTTTTGAATCTAACAGCGCCACAGTCGATGGTGGTGGTTTTTATGTTGATAACCTAGCTGGTATGAATGTCGGTTTTCAAGTTCGTAATGGCTCACTACTGCCCGTGAACTGTTATTGGAGTGGAGGTAAATGTACCAGCATTATCAATAATAATTCTACATTTGGTGGTGCAATTTATGCAGAAACCAATGGCTCCTTATCGGTTCAACATGCTTACGTCGAGGGTAACCGTGCTGATTTTGGTGTAGTAGGATATGCTTTTAATACAGGTAGTTTAGATATCATTGGTTCTTACATTACCGCAAATGGTAACAGCGGTTTGAATGCTGGTGGTATCTCAAGTTCAGATTTTCATTTATTTATTGGCAGCAATGGTGGCACAGTCAGCAACTTAACCGAAATTAATATAATGGAATCCACTATTGCTGACAATGCAGTTGTTGATGAGATTCTGATAAGTTTTCAGAGTGATTTAACGGTCCAGGCATCTATTATTGATGAAACCAATTTAAACACAATTTACGATGACTCCAGTGGCAGAACAGAGTCTTTTCAGTGTTTGGTAGTTCATGATGCGACTGGTTTAGTTAACACGAATAATGTAGTGGTTGCGAACCCAAGATTTTTAAACCGATCAAATGGAGACTATCATTTAGCAGCAGACTCACCCGCCATTGATCTGTGTGATCAGATATTTGATGTGTCATCAGTCCGTGACATTGATGGGGATTTGCGGAGTTTTGATGACCCAACTGCTGCTAACCAGGCTGGTTTTGCAGATGCTGGTGCGGACGAAAGTATCCTTAATGACATCATCTTTAAAGATGGTTTTGATTAAATAACTATGAATTTTACGGTCTTAATAAGTCAGGCGCTATTTTGAATTTTCAGTGCCGCTCTATTTAAAAACACTCAAAAAAATGTGAACTGGTTTTAAAGTTTTCCTATCGGACAACAAAAAAGCCAGTTCTATTAAATAAAATGAATGGGTAATTGTTACAATCAAGTAATGACTGACTCATCCATTACATATTTGCTTCATGATAAAAACCTAAACCATACGCAGCGAATAAACAAGGTGTACGCTGCCTGTTATGGTGAGGTGAAAGTCATGGCACGTCGAGTTTTAGGGCAGCTTCCTAACAATGAAACCATCACACCAACCGTTTTGATGCATGAATGTTATTTAAAAATATTAAAACAGGAAAGCCTTAACCAAAGTAAAACGTTCAAAAATTCAAAACATTTTATCTTTTCTTTAGCTAAAAGCATGCGCTGTTATTTAATAGATGTGTACCGGTCTAAGCAAAGGGCACCAAAGAAATACTACAATCAAATGACCCAGGAAATAGGTGATAAAGATGTTCATATCGAACTGATGGATTTGGAGTATATCTTTGATCGAATCGAAAAGTTTAATGCTGAATACGCCCAATTAATTGATTTAAAAGTTTTTGCTGGCTTAGAGGTTAAAGAAATTTCAGGGTTAATGCGTTGTTCAGAACGGCAGGTCATTCGAAAATGGAAAGTGGTTAAAGCACTCATTCAAGGTGTTCAGCAACAATCCAGTCTCAGTAGTATATAAGTACGCTAATCATTGATTTTATTTTCGATTTCAACTATTACTTCTGACATTTCCTGGTTCTTGTTGGTAGTGAAGTATGATTTAATTTCTGGCCACAACCCCCTCGCTTTTTCTTTTTGTTTTGCTTTAAGAAGTTGCTCAACCAGGAAAATTCGGTTTTGAAAGTCTTGTTGGCTATTTATTCCGAAAATTGTTTTTGTTTGATCAACCATTTCCTCAGATAAAGTGATGGCTTGTTGATGCTGATTCAATTCTGACAAGGAACTCGCAAAACTTTTTTTAAATGGTACTTGCCGTTGGTCGTTTTCGTTCAGAAGTTCTTTGTCATAAATTTCCTGAAATATAACTACAGCTTGCTGGTGCAAATTGGCAGCTTGATAAGTCTTGCCAAGTCCAAAAAGGTGGCTGAGAAACAGTGGGTTGGATTCACCGAGCTGTTCTCTCGCTGATTCCAATGATCTTAACTGAACCGATATGGCATCATCGTGTTGTTTGAGGTTTGAAAGTATTAACCCAAGTTGAGATTCAGCTGCGAAAGTATCACGGTGGGACTTTCCCACCAATTTTAATTGTGTTGAATAAACTGCCTCGATGATTTTTTTGGCTTCTTGGTAATTACCCAAACGATTCAACATATTTGCTAAATCTGTTTGTGCAACCAGATAGCTCTGGTTCTCAACCCCGAAATTAATCTGATAAATTCTTGAAGCTTCTTTTAAAAACATGGCGGCCTGTGCAAAATCACCACGCATCATTGACAAAGTCGCCCTGATTTGAGCCAAGTTTCCGATGTTGAAGTGGTCAGCATCATACAGGTTGGTAATTATTGTTTGCGCTTTCACTGCCAACGCATCGGCTTCCTCAATTTGACCGATTCCTCGATTCACATTGATCCGGTTCATTAAAATGTTGGTGTATAGGGGGTGTTTCTCTCCCAAAAACTTTTTTGTTTTTTGTTGTAACGGTATAAAAATATCTTGAGCCAACTCAAATTGCCCCAATGCGGTTAATAAAAACCCTTTCAGATAAAGTGTTTTTAAATACACTGAGTGACTCTCCGGAATAATGCCCTCTATTTCTATCAGGATTTCATTGACCTCTTTCAGAGCTTCAGGGGTTTTGGCATGCAAATCCAGTACCGTCGCATACTCCCTTCTGGCTTGTGCAAGACCGTATATGTCATCCATTTTTCGCCAAAACTTTATGGCCTCTAAGTATAGTTTTTCAGCATCGTTAAACTTTTTATCAGATGAAGCCAAAGTGGCTTTGGCTTGCAGAAGTAAGGCCTTGTTAATTGGTGATAAACCATCATTTTTTTCGATTCTTTCTGTCAAACTTGCAACTTTTTCTAACTGTTGTTCTGCCAGAAGGTTTTTTAACAAGGCTGTTTGAATGTTAACGTCATTGCTGTCAATGTTGTTGGCTTCTGATAACACTTTCACTGCTTTTGGATAATTGCCCAGATTACCGTAAGCAGTCCCAATGGATTGCAGTAACTCTGCCTTCAGCTCATCATCTGTATCAGGATGAATTTCTCTCAGGGCCACGTTGAGTAATTCAGTGGCGGTTACCTCCTCACCTTGCTTTACATCAGGATCGGTAACCGAGAAGGTGTTCAGCATAAAGTTTTTTACTTGATTGACTTTTTCAGCCTCCTTTTGGGTCTTTTGTACTTGCCACATCATCGCTGTCAACGCCAAAAACAGACTGATGAACAGCGTCAGTGTTGAGGCCATGACAGCTGGCCGACGCTGACTGAATTTTTTTAAACGGTAGCCCAATGAATCTGGGGTGGCTGATACGGTCTTTTTATCCAGCCAGGCACTCAAATCATCTACCAATGCTTGCATGGTTAAGTAGCGCCTTTTGGGATCATTCTGTAGCGCTTTGTTGATGATGTTTTTCAAATCAGAATTGAGATTAAGCCTTTTTAATAACTGACCGATATAGGCATCGTCAGTTTGACAACCTTTGATCATGCGATCTGTCGGCAGGGGTGGTTGTTTTGCCAGCAAACTGAGTAATACAGCGCCTAATGAAAACACGTCTGATTGGACGTTGATGGATTGATTATTGATTTGTTCTGGGGCTGCATATCCAGGAGTCAAAGCGATCAATGTTGTTGTGCCTTGTTCTGTGCCTTTATTGTCTAAGGATTGAGCGATGCCAAAGTCAACTACCTGTAAAACGCCATTGGCATCAATCAATAAATTACTGGGCTTAATATCTCTGTGAACAACCAAATGTCCGTGAGCATATGCCAAAGCTTCGCTGACGCATTGAATAAGCTTGACTATAGCTTGCGTTTTAAGTTTATTGGCTGCGACATATTGGTCAATCGTGCTGGCACTCTCAACATAATCCATCACCATAAATGGCAGACCGTTTTGGTCGACACTGCCATAATGCATTGAGATAATATTGGGGTGATTCAGTTTCGATAAAATAGCCTGTTCTGCTTTGAAGTGGTTGATGAGTTTATTTGAAGCTCGAATGTTATCAAATACTTTAACAGCCACTGGCTTTTGTTCATTGGCGTCACTTCTTTCTGCTAGGTAAACCGATGACATGCCACCCTTACCAATTTGTTCAGTAATGGTGTATTGATCTAAAATGTCACCTGCTCTGAGGGCCGGTATATTAATTTCATCATTGAACGGACTATCGAAAATCGACTCAGGTGCTAATAAATGAGTGACCAATTCATCGTTACTGAACATCTGCTCAACCAGCTTAAACACATCTATTTTTGTCTTTTCAGAAGTTGATTGTTTTAACTTTTGAATCTTTTCCAGTGCGTGTTTTTTATCTAGCTCAGACAACCCCATGTATATTTCACAAGCTTGTTGCCAAAGTTCAGAAGTCTGCATAGTGGTTTTTGTAATGATTTATTCTAAGATCAAAAGTATACACCAGATAAATACACAAGTTTTATGGTAAGCGTTGAGAACTGATTGTCCCGAATGGTATGACTCAAATTCTACAATTTCCAGACTAAATAAATTTCTTCCAATGTCTTTGGCTTTCATTGATAAAAAGAAATATTTGAAGAATAGTTATTCAACTATTTACGACCCACCACGAACTTTTAAAATATTTCTTGAAGATTTTAAGAAAACAATCACTTAATTAGTCATCTCAATATATTATGAAAACATGAAAAAATATCAATTTTTACATGTCTCTTTCATATGGCTTTTTGTTTTTTATTCAGCGCATGCTGCAGTGAGCGATTTCGAAATTTCCGTTGACCAAACTCAATTCAGTGATTTAAATCTTGGTGAAGTTGGTCAATTCAGCATAACTCTGACAAATCATGGTCCTGATGTAGGGGGCAATGGCAGGCCATTATCGGCGCTTGCATCGTCTGCAGTTTGAAACGATACCGGTGTTGCGTTAGATTTTTTTCAGAACACCAATATTGATCAAGCATGTGATTTTAGAATCAGTGTTGTAGATCCTCGCCCCCCAAACCCAGTAGCTTTTGGTTATCAGTTTTTCTATCCACCAATGGCGCCTGGAGAGTCAATTACCTGCTATGGCTTATTTTTAGTTAACTTTGAAACAGGTGTAAGAGAAGTCGAGTGGACTTCAACCTTTGGTTTATTTAGTATAAATAATGAAGATGTTGACCCAAACCCTGATAACAATGTATCAACCATGGTTTTCGGGATTGAGCCTACTGCAGTTCCAACGCTTTCTGTAACTGGGCTGATGGCTTTGTTGATATTGACTTTACTCTCATGTTTTTTGGTTCATGGCCGCAAAGCTTTATAAAACAGTGATTGTCACCTAAAATAATCAAACAAAATTCCAGCTGTTTTACAATGTATTGATGGCTCTTTTGATGTTCGATCTGGCATTGTCCTCAAACTTTTCTCGAAAATAAGCCAAGTGATAAATGTTTTTATGCTGCAGGAATGAGTTGAGCAACTGCTTTCTTTTTTTTTGGTAGATAAAATAAGGCACCCACCTGTATTCTTTGCGCACATGCTTTTCAAAGGCATCATAAACAGGCGGCGGTGTGCCAAGAATGGTCAGATCAATGTCTACCATCAACTGCGCATCATTATTATATGTCACATCAACATCGTGCACGGTGGCCATGATCAAGTCATAAACCCGCTGCGCATTGGATTCATCTGCACCGTTGGCCAGCATAAAATCTCGGGCCCATACCGCGCTGTCCAGCTCATTGCTTTTTGAAAACGGTTTATAAATGGCATCGTGAAACCAGATGGCCAGTTCTAACTCATTGGGTCGCTGGGCCAGTTCTTTCACCTCATCAAAGTGTTTCAACATGGCATCAATGTGCTTGGCGGTGTGATAGAAACGATGTTTTTCTGAATAAGCAGCATAGAGAATATCATAACAATCAAGTGAGGGCTCAAACCCCATGACACCCATAAGGGCTTTCCATCTGTCTTTATTCATCATGCGGTGGTTGGTGCATCATTTTTCTCAGGTCATTATTTTAATTGTTTTACAACCCATGCGCTTCAAGTAAACACAAAGCCGCTACCACTAAAAATGCGATCCAAGAGAGGTGCTTGCCTTTGGTAAAGTAAAAAGAAAGTACCGCACTTGCCAAAAACACTGCAGCAATGACTTGAAGCACAAAAGCAGTGTGTGAGGGTTGGTGCATGAGAATGGCGGCAAAGCCAAATGCCGCCACCGACATGATGTGCCAACAAAACCTCAGGGTGCCTTTGGTAAAAAAGTCACTGCCAAATAAATGCGGAACCTGCCCTCTTTTAAACAGACGAATCAAGATATAGCGCTCACCCAGATAACTGTGTGCAATCCCGATTAAGATAAGAATCACTGCGGCTGTTGATGTCATTTACTTTCTCCTGAAAGCGGGTCTTGGGTGTAATCAAATTTTACTGCGTTTGCTTATGTCGCCACAAAACAGAATAACGTGAGGTGGTTATCGACCAAAACTTATCAGCTGTTGAGTTCAGTAACATGCCAAAGTTCTCCGGATGGCCCCCACAAATAAATCACTTGACCCCAATGCTCCTGTTTAATGGCGCTGTGTCTGGCATCACTGTCGTTAATTTGTGACACCACTGCATAGGTTTCATTTATGTCAGAGACAATTAATTGAAACATCTGGTTTTTTGAAAATGCTTCATCGTAAAAATTTTTCTGCAAAAAGAAGGTACACCCATCCCTCTCAAACATCATCATGTCTTCGCCAGCAGGCTCGCCTCTAAAACCCAGCGCGCGGTAGAACGATACGGATTGTTCGTAATCTTTGCATGGAATAAAGGCGCGAATTTCATTGAATTTCATCAATCAGTCCCCGTTCTTAACCGTTGAATTCATCATCTATTGTGGCCTGTTTTGAGCATCATTTGAATACCTCATCCAGTCGATAGACCTCCCTGGACTGGCCTGCCGATAAACCCAGTGTTACCATTTTTTCAGCCACTTGATCACCTGATATGGGGCGGTACTTTTTCAGCCCTGGCAGTTTGCATACCACAGGCAGCACCCAACTGCCGACCGTTTCTGCCAAACGAAAGGATTCGCGTTCTCCGATGAGCAGTGAGGGTTGTAGGATGCTGATTCGCTTGAATGGCAATGATGAAATGGCATCTTCCAGTTCACCTTTCATCTTTAAGTACGGACTCTTGCTGTTCGCATTGGCGCCGCTGGATGAAACCAGTAGGTAATGATTGACCTGGTTGTCAGCAGCCATCTTGGCAACGATATACTGATAATCGAAATCAACAACCCTTTGTGCTGCAATCGAACCGGCTTGTTTCAGCGTTGTCCCCAAGCATGAAAAAAGCACATCGCCGTTGAAAAGATCGCGGTGTTTTTCTAACCCATCAAAGTCAACCACTGCATTGATGATCTTTTCAGACTCATATGCAACAGGCCGCCTGGTCACAGCAACCACTTTCTCAATGGTTGGTTCCTTGGCTAAGTGTTCGATGAGCTTGCTGCCAACCAATCCCGTGGCTCCCAAAACTATGGCTTTCTTCATGAGTTTATTCTACCTTTTTATGCGATTGATTTTAGCGTAATTAACAGGATCTGTTGCGACTGAGGTCAATGGCTTCAGACTAACCGCTTCACTCGAGATGTCAGCAGCCTTAATCTAAACCCTTTCCAGCATAGACATGGTATTCAGTATGCAGTGCGCAATAATTAATGGCCACAGGTTCCGTCCAAACGCCACATAACCAATGCCCATAGCCAGGCCAATCAAAGCCACAGTGATTGAACGTTCTGAAATATCATAAGAATGCCTGAAACCAAAAATCATGGCCTGAACCAGCACCGCCATGATGGTGGCAAACCATGTACTGGCCAGTGCTCTTTCTATCCAATTGATCAGAAACCCTCTGTCCAATATTTCTTCCAATGCCGACTGCAGCCATATGAAAGGAATAAGGGTTAAAAAAAGTGCCCAATTACCAGCTAGCTCACCGAACTTAGAAGCAGCATTTTCATTCGACAAATCAGGTGCGACCTGCAGACCCAGCTGGTCTTTTATCATTTGAAAAACCACGATTGAAATAATTGTGAAGGCAAAAATAAAAACAGTGGCAAACAATGCTTTTTTAAAATTTTCTGGCTTGCATAACCCTATTTCTCTCCAAGAAACCTGTCTCATTCGCATCAAAACTGCTGCAGTAAGCAAGGTTGTCAATGACCAAAAAAGGCCGTTGGTTATAAAATTAAACTGAGCAAAATACAGTTCCCGTACAAGAAACATAATCGCAATATAAATCACCAGATCTAGCAAGAAAACAAAAGCTGACGGGGTATTTTCTGGTGTTGATGTGCGTATATTTGAGTCCATTTATAAATCCTTTATAAAGCTAACGCGCCAATAATAGGCCAGCAATTTGTTTCGAGACCTGCGTTTAAAACGAGATTGATAACTCTTGTTTCCATAGTTTATCGAACTATTTTGGGAACAAAATTAACTGACTTGGTTTGTGTTTTGTTGGCTTTTCCCCAGTTCTTTTTTAAGAAACAGCTCTACTGGAATAAAAGCAAAAGGGATAAAAGCGGCCAATAAAACCAATAACCAAACAGTCACAGACCAGTTTTGTTTGTGTGAGACAAGCAAAGAAAGTATGAAATACAGCAGAAATATAGCACCATGACTCATACCCAAAACAAAAACATACTCTCTGCTGATCAAGCCCAGTGTCACAGACAGTATCAGTAGAAATGAAATGCCTTCCATTAAACTGACCATTCGAAAAATTTTTAACATTGAATGTATTCCTATTAATTGATTTACGACAGGTAACCCCTTCAAGTCAGCGATTTGTTAGGTTTGCTGCTACAAGTATCGATGCGTCACAACCGCAACAAAAGTACGATTAACAATGCAGATACGCAAGCGGCAATGACCGTTCTGATCAAGTTGGACCTATTCCAGCGCGACTCGAAGTCATTACGAGCTGTCTTTATATCAGATTCGCTTAACGCGTCAATATCTATTGTTTGTAATTTATTATTCAGCGGTAGATTAACAACAATGGTCGGAACTTGCACGCCAACAACGTACGCAATTGCAGCAAAAGCCAAAAGATACAAATCCAAGCCCTCTAGTCTTGTTGTCCCATAATATGCCGAAACTATTAATGCGATTGCTGAGCCCAGCCAAACCAACATAAACACCGGGTGATTATTCTGGATGATGCGATCTGTGACCTGAAAAGCCCTGATAAATGCCCTATCGCTCAAATGTTTGATCCCCGGCATCACCACTATCGCATACGCAAACAAAAAACCTGCTACCAAAGAACACAGAAAAGTGGATAAGATTAATGCTATTTGAAATAAATTCATAACTGAAACACCTCTTCTTTGTTGTGTGAACACCTTAAAACTAACACATATTTGCTGTGTCCTAGCCGGCTTGCCTGAAACTTGAACACTTTGTTAGCACTTTTATTTGCACGGTATTGAAAAATCAACATGGTAATGCTCATCATGCCGCACCCACGATCTCTTTTTTGAAAATTGAATATGCTCTTTCAAATAAGCACCATACTTTGTTTTAAACAAACTGGGCTGAAGCTTTGGATTGAAAATCACACGCCACAAATCATAACCCAGTTTTTTTGAGTTTTTATGAAGTAAAACGATGTGAGCAGCTAAGGCTTCGTAATCAATGACTAAACCATCGTAAACCCCAGCTTTATCAAACTCTATATCGTAACCCAAACGATTCAGAAGGTTTGTTCGGAGATGAACAGACTCACCTTTCTCATTAAGGACCGGCGTCATAAAATCCACCGATAGCCCGTTCATATGAGTTTTATGAGGTTTGAACTCACCACCTTCCCGTAAACCAGTCTCTGCGTACTTAAATACTTTGTCAGGTTGTTCTGTTTCTAAATCTTTATAGGAAGTAACAATTATATCTCTTACAACTGAATGAACATAGGTACGCCCAGCTATTCTTGCCATGGCACTGTAGCCTATGAAGTTTTTTCCTTCAGAAGGTAAGCGAACACCATTTTCAAGCCTACCACTTGAGGATGTTCCGAAGCAGGTACTCTCAATTGAGAATGAATCTACAGAAGCAAAGGTAAGTAAAATTAGAAATATAGTTCTCATTTTTCCTTGAGTGCTAACACCCAGCTCACCGAGCAAATTTCTGGTGTCGGCTTTGTACGTCATTTTGCACAAAAGTTTACAGCGGAAATTTGTCTGGTGCAACCGCTTGTTAAGTGTTGGCACTTGATATTGAACCATTTACTCAATCAACCACATACACATCGCCATTGATTAGAGGAGAGCGAATAAACAGCTCTCCTCTCATACCAGGTCAGTTCATTATTTTTTACCTCACAAGCCTATAATCCTTATTTAGTGATGAAACCAAATATCATTCAAAACCGTTGGCAAAAATCACATCAGATAAGTACGACTCATCAGCTCCCGCATCATAAGGGCCTGATACATCAGGAAAAGCAACGTCATCAAAACCCAGGAAATCACCCTCAAAGTCCACAGGCGACGAATTGAAATTCACTTCAGCACATAAATCAACCGCTGCTGATGGCTGTCCGATGCGGTAGTTTCCATTGGCAGGATCAATAAAATTCAATGCCAAACGGTTGGTGATGAAGCTTAGACCATTGGCCGATGACAAACTGTCAGTTTCATTGACCAGATTACAATCAAACTCTAAATTAACAGACGTGCCGTTCACATCAAATGATTCCATCACATCAACATCCTCCATGATGATGCTAT
>NZ_JASJNC010000019.1 GCF_030065545.1 Marinicella marina | reverse complement strand
GAACCTGCCATAGTTTGACGGATACATTTATTAGTAGACAATAGTCTACCAGGAGTATCCAAATGACAAGAAAAAGAAAACCATATAAAACCTTCACCAAGGAGTTCAAACTTGAAGCCATTCGGATGATGGATGAATCAGAACGTCCATCATCGGAAATAGCCACACAGCTAGGAATCAGACGTAATCAGCTATACAAGTGGAAAGAACAGTTGATGACTAAAGGTGACAAAGCCTTCTCAGGCAAAAAAGGAAGGCCACTTAAAGAAAACCAGAGTGAAGCTTCCAAGTTACGTGAAGAAAATAAACGCCTTCGTGAGGAAGTTGAAATCTTAAAAAAGGCCGCCGTGTACTTTGCCAAAGAGCTCAAGTGAAGTACACATTCATCCGAGCTGAAAGTAAAAATTACAGCATAAAAACCCTGTGCAAAGTCATGGGAGTTTCAACCAGTGGTTTTTATGACTGGT
>NZ_JASJNC010000018.1 GCF_030065545.1 Marinicella marina | reverse complement strand
TGACCTTTCCCCCAAAAACAGACCCATGACAAGGATGAGATTTCCAATTAAACTAAGAAAGAGGATATCTCATTATGAAAAAGAAACGTTATACAGAAGAACAAATCATTGGCGCCATCAAACAGCATGAGTCAGGTGTTAAAGTAGATGATATTTGCCGCCAGCTGAATATCTCACAAGGCACTTTCTACAACTGGCGAAGCAAGTATGCTGGCCTTGAAGTTTCAGAAGCCAAAAGGCTCAAGGAGCTTGAAAGTGAAAATGCCAAACTAAAGAAGTTGTTGGCAGAAAAACTACTAGAAAATGAAGCAATGAAGGATGTGCTATCAAAAAAGTGGTGAAGCCTGCCAGTAAAAAGAGTGTTGTGCGCCACTTTAAACAGTCATTCAAGCTCAGTGAACGTACATCATGTAATTTGGTAGGCATCAGCAGAACAGGCTTCAGGTATGAGCCAAAGCCCAGTAATGATGAGTCGATAAGGGACAGATTGTTAGAATTGGCAACCAAACATCCTAGTTATGGTTATTTGTTTTTACATGGCTTACTGAAATCTGAAGGCTTAGTGTGCAATAAGAAACGAACATACCGCATCTACACTGAATTAGGGCTTCAGGTACGCACCAAGAAGCGTAAGAAACTGATTAGGCCAAGGATGCCCATGTTCGTGCCTAATCGAACTGACGTGCGTTGGTCGATGGACTTTGTTAGTGATCAGTTAGCCAATGGCCGAAGGTTCAGAGTGCTTAATGTGATTGATGACTATTCACGTGAAATGGTTGGACAGTTAACTTCCTTTTCAATCAGCGGCAGGCAAGTAGCTAGATTCTTAGATCAACTGATAGACCAAAGAGGTAAACCATCACAGGTCGTTTGTGACAATGGGACTGAATTTACATGTAAAGCCATGTTCTTTTGGCAACAACAAAGTGGTGTGAAGCTGGGCTTCATTCAACCAGGTAAACCAACTCAAAATGCTTTCATAGAGAGTTTGAACGGTAAGTTTAGAAATGAATGTTTGAATCAAAACTGGTTCAAATCAATTGAACAAGCAGAAGATGAAGTCAACAAATGGAGAAAACACTACAACCACATTAGGCCACACAGTTCATTGAAATATATGACGCCAGTGGCATTTGCTAATCAGGCAGCATAAAATGAATTATCTCATCCAAGCCGCGGTACTAAGTTGGGGGAAAGGTCA
>NZ_JASJNC010000017.1 GCF_030065545.1 Marinicella marina | reverse complement strand
GCTGCTGGCAATACCAGTAATGCCGATGCCTTCTTTACCTTAGATAACACGCCACCAGCTGTGGCTGTGTGTACTGTCACACCTGATCCAGCCAATGATGGCACCGCCCTGACCGCTACTTGTACTGGCGTTGAAACCGGGGCAACCGTCTCTATCCCAGGTTACGTTTGTGGCGCTGAGGCCGGTAACGAAGTGGTTTGTACCGCAACTGCTGGCCAGAATGGTGTTGATGGCGATGAAGTAGCTACCGTAACCGACGCTGCTGGCAATACCAGTAATGCCGATGCCTTCTTTGCCTTGGATAACACTGCACCGACCATTGGTGCTTGTACTGTTTCACCCGATCCTGCCAATGATGGTACGCCTTTAACGGCTACTTGTACTGGCGTTGAAACCGGGGCTACCGTAACCATTCCAGGTTACGTTTGTGGCGCCGAGGCTGGCAATGAAGTGGTCTGTACCGCAACCGCTGGCCAAAACGGTGTCGATGGTGATGAAGTGGCCACGGCCACCGATGCAGCCGGCAACACTGCAACCACACCTGCACCATTCACTTTAGATAACACCGCTCCAACGGCTGCTGTGTGTACCGTTACACCAAACCCAGCCAACGATGGCACTGCCCTGAGTGCTACTTGTACTGGTGTTGAAACCGGCGCAACAGTATCTATTCCAGGCTATACCTGTGGTGCTGAGGCTGGTAACGAAGTGGTTTGTACCGCAACTGCTGGCACTGGCCCAGGCCAAGTCAGTGGTGATGCTTTAGCAACCACCACCGATGCCGCCGGCAACTCAGCTACATCTACCGCTGCTTTCACCCTTGATAACACCGCACCGACCATTGGTGCTTGTACTGTCTCACCCGATCCAGCCAATGATGGTACGCCTTTAACGGCTACTTGTACTGGCGTTGAGACGGGTGCTGTGGTCACCATTCCTGGTTACGTTTGTGGCGCCGAGGCTGGCAATGAAGTGGTCTGTACCGCAACCGCTGGCCAAAACGGTGTCGATGGCGATGAAGTGGCTACTGCCACCGATGCAGCCGGCAACACCGCAACCACACCGGCTCCGTTCACNATGCCTTCTTTGCCTTGGATAACACTGCACCGACCATTGGTGCTTGTACTGTTTCACCCGATCCTGCCAATGATGGTACGCCTTTAACGGCTACTTGTACTGGCGTTGAAACCGGGGCTACCGTAACCATTCCAGGTTACGTTTGTGGCGCCGAGGCTGGCAATGAAGTGGTCTGTACCGCAACCGCTGGCCAAAACGGTGTCGATGGCGATGAAGTGGCTACTGCCACCGATGCAGCCGGCAACACCGCAACCACACCGGCTCCGTTCACTTTGGATAACACCGCACCAGCTATTGGTGCTTGTACCGTTACACCCGATCCAGCCAATAACGGCACGGTGGTAACTGCCAGTTGTACGGGTGTTGAAGCCGGCGCTACTTTGACCATTCCAGGTTATGTATGTACCGACAATGGTTCAGGTAATTGGTCTTGTACCGGTACTGTTGGCACCGATGGTGTTGATGGTGATGAAGTGGCCACTGCCACTGATGATGCCGGTAACACCGCCACCACACCAGCGCCTTTTGTGTTGGATAATGATGCGCCTCNGGCACCAACCATCATCACCCCAACCAATGGCGACCCAGTCAGTGGTACCGGTGAACCGGGTGCCGTGGTTACCGTAACCACACCATCTGGTGCCACTTGTACGGCAACAGTACAACTTGATGGCACTTGGTCTTGTACCCTCTCGCCTACTCCAGAGGATGGCGAGGACATCACCGCAACTCAAGAAGATGAAGCCGGTAATACCTCACCACCTACCACAGTGGTCGGTGGCATTGATATCACCGCACCTTCAGCGCCAGTGATTAACCCAGTTAACGAAAGTACCGACCCGATTACTGGTTCGGCTGAACCTGGCACCACCATCAACCTCACCGGTGTGACTTGTGACAATGATCCCATTGTGACCAATGCCAATGGTGATTGGTTCTGTATCACCAGCAGCTCATTGCCACTAACCCCTGGTGATTTGATTGTCGCCACGGCCACTGATGATGCGGGTAACGTATCACAACCTGCCAGCACCACGGTGGGCGACTCAGTGACACAATCTGTTGCTCCTACTGTTGATCCTGTGGCCGCTGGCGCCACCAGCATCACCGGCAGCGCAGTGGCTGGTTCAAGCATCTCAATTGATGGCATCACTTGTAGCAATGACCCTGTGGTTGCCGATGCCAATGGTGATTGGACCTGTGATACACCTTCGCCTGTTCCTGCCACCGATGACATCATCATGGTCACTGCGACCCAAACAGGTTTGTTAGAGAGTGCACCTGTGTCAACCACTGTGTATGATCCAGGTACCACCGCACCACCAGCACCACAAGTTGACCCAACTGATGGTGACCCTGTGACGGGTACCACCATTCCAAATGGTGACATCACGGTATTGGATGAGGCTGGTAACATACTGTGTACCACCACAGCTGATATCGATGGTAACTATTCTTGTTCTCCAGTGATTCCCGCACCAGCAGACGGTGATGTACTCAGTGTGATTGTTACTGATGAAAACGGTAACTCATCATTACCGACTGAAGTTACTGTAGATGCCGTTGCTCCAGCCATCGCTGTATGTACCGTCACACCTGATCCAGCCAATGATGGCACCGCCCTGACCGCCACCTGTACTGGTGTTGAAACCGATGCCACTTTAACCATCCCAGGTTATACCTGTGGTGCTGAGACCGGTAATGAAGTGGTTTGTACTGCAACCGCTGGCCAAAATGGCGTCGATGGTGATGAAGTCGCTACCGTAACCGACGCTGCTGGCAATACCAGTAATGCCGATGCCTTCTTTACCTTAGATAACACGCCACCAGCTGTGGCTGTGTGTACTGTCACACCTGATCCAGCCAATGATGGCACCGCCCTGACCGCTACTTGTACTGGCGTTGAAACCGG
>NZ_JASJNC010000016.1 GCF_030065545.1 Marinicella marina | reverse complement strand
TGGGAAATAATAATCCTTTCTTTTGGCACTTTCTCCATTATTTAACGTTTCTTAATACAGAGACCTCAGACAAGTTTGGGTTCGAATTGTGATTGGGGCATTCAAAGCAAGTGCCCCTTGAGTGGAGAATCCGATTTTCAATGGTATGGGTTCTGCTTGTCTTTTCACCTCTGACAGGCAGGATCTCACCACAGTAAAAAAGTCGGCTTGCAGAATCCGAGCCTGGAACTGGGTCTCTTTTATTCATAATTTAAGGAGAACGTTCATGTTAAATCTAGGTATTTTTAAAACCGCATGTGTCTTGGCATTGTTGACTTGCTGGTCTGCATCACGTGCTGTCATTTGGGTGGGTGGTGATGCACAGTGTGATTACAGCAGTATTCAAGCAGCGCTCGATGATGTGCTGCTGGGGTTTGATAACGAAATCAGAATCGCCAATAATGTGGTTGGTGGTGCGTATTTTGAAAACCTGGTGTTTAACTACACGCTCTCGGAGAACATCCGCATTATAGGTGGACACGACTCTTGCCAGGGCAGCCAGACACCAACAGCTTCAGTCATTGATGGCGGTGGCAATGCCCCCGTGTTTTTAATCTTTGGTGGAGGCACTGAGTCGGTTGGAATCACCTTGGATTCATTGGTGCTGAGCAATGGCGTCAGTAATCAAACGGGTTTCGGAGGTGGCTTGACATTGAACAGTGCCAATACTGACTTTCTGTTGAGTAACCTTTCAATCATAAATAACAACGCTGTTAATGGTGGTGGTTTGCATGTGTTTTTTAGAGAGAATAACAATGTTGAGATTAAGAAGAGTTCACTGGTCAACAACCAGGCCAGCAATGGCGGTGGCATTTATTGCAGGGGATTGGGTGGGTTCTTGAGTGTTCTTGAAGACAATTCAATACTGGCTAACCGGGCGGTATCGACCACAACCAGTGATGGCAATGGAGGTGGCATGTATTTAACCAACGGATGCCGATCTTTTTTATCCAGTGGTGATAACATTCAAGGCAGCTCCACTGGTGTGGTTAGCAACCAAGCATCAAATCATGGCGGTGGCATTTATTTGAATGATGCTTTCTTGCGATTACTTTTCACGAACAATGACGATGATTCTGTTGATGTTGCTAGCATCAAGGCCAATGCCGCTGATGCCAATGGCAATGGACTCGGTGATGGCGGTGGCGTCTACTTGACTGGTGCATCATCGCAAATGGTTGTATCAACAGCCCTGTTCGAGGGTAATGAGGCCGTCAATGGTGGTGCCGTGGCGTTGTCTGATGGGTCATCGGTGACAGCATTTTCTAATCTTATTTACCCATGTCTGTTTGATGGTCACTGTGTGAAAATGAGCGACAATGTTGCTGGCGAAGTGGTCACAGGTATTGGTCTGGGACAAGGTGGTGCCATTTATGCCTCCAGTGGAGCAAGCATGGCCGTGACACGTGCCTTGTTTACAGGTAACCAGGCAGACAATGGTGTGGTTGCTGCAGTGAGGGGGGCAGCAAGCGTCAGCATGTCATCCAGTAACATCAACAACAACGGTGGCATCAACACCAATGAGCTGGGACAGTATGCTGTTTTTAATGCCATTGATGAGTTTTCAGCTTTAAATTTAACCCATGTTACAGTAGCTGATAATGTGCTCAATCCTGATTCCAGTGCTTTCCTGACTGCGGTTGGCGCCTTTAATTTTGTCTATAATAGCATCATCATGGAGGATGTTGATGTGATGGAATCATTTGATGTGAACGGCACGTCTGTTAATTTAGAGTTTGATTGTAATCTGGTCAATGAAACTGACAGTTTGTCATCGGCCAATGGTCTAAGCTTCATCACCAAC
>NZ_JASJNC010000015.1 GCF_030065545.1 Marinicella marina | reverse complement strand
ATAGCATCATCATGGAGGATGTTGATGTGATGGAATCATTTGATGTGAACGGCACGTCTGTTAATTTAGAGTTTGATTGTAATCTGGTCAATGAAACTGACAGTTTGTCATCGGCCAATGGTCTAAGCTTCATCACCAACAGATTGGCATTGAATTTTATTGATGCTGCCAATGGTGACTACCGCATCGGCCAGCCATCGGCAGCGGTTGATTTATGTAGTGAAGTGAATTTCAATTTGTTGCCTGTGGACTTTGAGGGTGATTTCCTGGGTTTTGATGACTTTACTTTACCTGATGCAGCAGGCCCTTATGATGCAGGAGCTGATGAATCGTACTTATCTGATGTGATTTTTGCCAACGGTTTTGAATGATATTTGGTTTCATCATTTAAAAAAACAATGGGGTCATATATGAACACCTCGCTTGATTCAAGAGCAAAATCAATATCTCTGACCCCAGCGTTTGGGAGTGGCCATAGGCGTTGATCGATTGTTGATGTGTTTGTTGGGCTTGGGTAACATCGAAGACGTACTGTCGTTTAAGGCTGTAGATAGTTAGTACTTATGATCCCCTTGAAGAGTCACAATGTATCTGCATGACTTTAAAAAATTGATCATAAAATCGCTTTGTTTATAATGATAAATTTTTTAGTATTTATCACTTGTCACGTTTTACATTTAAACATAATATTGTAATCTATGATTCAACTAGGTAAAACATCAAGCCACCAATTCACTCCTTTTAAAATTAGTCAAGTGGAACAAATACTACCTTTTTTTGAGTGTATTGATAAGTCTCTTTTGAATTTTAAAGATAAAAGAAAAACGCCTTCAGAGATTATCTACTTTTTTTTGCGATACCTTGCTGGAGGTGGCAATTTAAAGGGAAAAGCGATTGACATAGATATAGTTGAGTTTATTGACCACATGAAAGGAAAAAAATCAAATGATAAAATGGTTTTTGCAGTGGCCAAACAAACCCAAAAAATGATTAAAGTCAAAGATCAGTATAGCGGTCAAATAACACCTAAACAGCTAGAGAAAGTTAACAAAGAAGTTGTAAAAGAATCACGTGGAAAAGGCTATAGAAATAAAGTATTTTGGGTAGGTGATATTAAGATAAAGCGTTATGCTTACAAAGTTTGTGATGAATCTATGATAGGCAACCTATTGCATGATTATTTAAATTTTTTAAATGATGACTCAATTGATTTGCTTAATAGGCTGATAGTTGGAACTCATCAATTTTACGCCATTCATCCTTTTAAGGATGGTAACGGTCGAACATGGCGTAGCTTATTCTGGTTTTTGTTTTCGAATAAATATGATGAAGTTCAAACGTTATTTATTATTTTCTATTTCAAGCTCATTGATTATGAGGGGTTGTATCTGGCTCAAAATGAATTAAGAAAAGGTAGGATTGAGCCATTTGTTATCTACTGGAAAGATTGTATTGAGTGGTCATTTAAAGCGCTTACGTTTTATCAAAGTACTTACGAGAACAATAAATATGTTGACATAAATCAAATTTACCAATTAGAATATTGGCTAAAGAATGAAAAAAGGAATGCTAAATAAAGAACAATATTTAAATTACATTCAAAGCATTTTAAACCCAAAAGTAGAGTTCAGTGATGAACAATAATTTTAAGAAAGGATTCGTCACATAAGGCCTTTATAATTTACCAAAATCCTTTTAAGTCTGAAGATGTCAGTCAAGCCAGAAAAATAACTAGATTTGATTACAGGTACAGTAATGAAATAAGGAATATCACTAGATATATCAATAAAAATAGAAATTTAATAAACACTTAAAGCAAAAAGGAGAGTTCAATGATGAACGATAATTTTAAGAAAGGGTTGGTTCGATCTATTTCAGATCAGTTCAATAGAACCATTAAATTAACTGCATTTACAGTTGCTGTTGTAACACCAATAATACCATTCGGCCAGAGTTACGGTTGTGACTCTGACCCTGACGTTTGTGTCACAGGTTATCCACCACCGGATCTGCCTGACCCTTATGGTGATTACGATGGCCCAACACCAGGCTGTGACTATTTGGGTGATTCTGATTGTGATGATAGCGGTGGAAGCTCTGGAGGGGATGGAGGTAGTGGTAGTGGAAACCCGAGTCCTGCACAATGTTTAGCACTTGAACAAAGTAAACCCGACAATTGTCACAGCAATCCATTTAGTAGCATTGGTTCAGCCAATTATAATTCATGGTTGTCAAATAGGTTTGGTAACATTAATCCGTTGAAGTTAGAGTACAATAATCAGGGGTATCAAGTTTGGAGAAGAGAATTTAGATTTCTTACATATCCTGTTGCCATCACAGTTGGAAACTTAATGTCAAATAGTTATTTACAAAGTGGCAGTTATTTGCCAAGTAGAGGACAAATCTGGGCACAACTAGGTACTCATTGTCAACATGGTGCCAGTGACCAGCTTGAGTTTTGTTTACAGGAACAAGCTGATTTCATGGCCTCTTTACACCCAGATGCTTCACAGGGAGGTGGATCTTGGAGCGGTTCACTCTCATGGGGCGGATTTTCTTTTTCGATTGGAGGCTCCTCTCCCTCAGGGAATTGGGTGAGTCAATTTTTAAATAAAGTCCAAGAAGACAAAGTTTGTCATCTATGGTATCAGCATCCACATCAAGATGGTTGTAATTAAATAGGAGAAAAAAATGAAAATTAAATTATTATTTATTTCGTTAATGATTTTTGTTTTTTATTTTGGGTGGAGCTTAATTAAGGATGACGCTCCTGATCAACCCACAGTATCAGATTCTGAACAATTAACCTTGTCTAATCAAGATATAAACGAGCAATCATTGGCTGATAAGTTAAGAGAGAAGTCACTGACCCAACTTAATGTACCTGAGGGTTTGAAGTCTGTAGCAGAGGAGTTGTTACCAATTTCTACAGAAGAACTCTCAATGGCATGGGAAGAAGAATATGGTTGCTATGTTTTTGGATCTGAAGGCTTGGATGCAGAAAGTGATTTGCTATCAAACGAATGTAATCATGCTCTTTTAACAGCACACTCTTTTGAGGAGGCACAATGGATGCAGAGACAAGGCTACCCTAAAAAAAGTAATTTAGATAAGCTTAACAACAGTGATTTTCGTGAAAAACTAAGACAGTTGGCAAATCAAAATTATACCCCTGCCATAGCTTTGCTAGCGATATACGAAATGCAAAGCGGAAACACTGAAATAGCACTTGATCTTTCTTCAACTTTGGCTGCCTATTCTGACAGACACTTAACTTTCCCCCATAGACTGAATGGTGAAGCACTAATTGCTAACAATATGACTGATCTTGGAGTAATTGATTTACAAGTTGCTTCATTATTAGGTGATACTGAAGCGGGTTATCTGGCACATAGGTATATAGGGAACAACACAGTTTTAGCGATGAGTACAGTTAATAATGCTCACTTACGCATGTCTAGATACTTTAAGCTACCATTTGAAGAATACCCTTTTGACCCAAGACCTGATCCTTCCAGCGGTTAAGGTAATAAGCTTCTTTATATGAATAAAAAGTCAAGAAATAAAACCTTGGCTTTTTTTGTTTTTATGTCCCGTCCTGAAATAAGTTGATACCTTTTTAACTTTTTTTATCAAAGGCAGGACTATGAAATCGATGGAGTCAGAGCTGTTGATTCTACAGGATTCTATCATGATGCCCCAAAATTTAATTCCTGGGAAATAATAATCCTTTCTTTTGGCACTTTCTCCATTATTTAACGTTTCTTAATACAGAGACCTCAGACAAGTTTGGGTTCGAATTGTGATTGGGGCATTCAAAGCAAGTGCCCCTTGAGTGGAGAATCCGATTTTCA
>NZ_JASJNC010000014.1 GCF_030065545.1 Marinicella marina | reverse complement strand
CACAAATTTCAAGCAAAAAAAAGCCCCAACTTATGTTGAGGCTTTTCTACTTGTAAGATTCTGGCGATGTCCTACTCTCACATGGGAACTCCCACACTACCATCGGCGATGCTACATTTCACTGCTGAGTTCGAGATGGGTTCAGGTGGTGCTATAGCTCTGTTGTCACCAGAAAACTGGTCGCTTAAAGCTCGAAGGCTCTAAGTCTGATGTTTGGAATATGAATCTAATCAATCTTTGATTAATTATTTAAGTCAATTGGTCTTGATAGTTTTGCTTGTATCAAAATCGTTACTTGATAGAGAAAAATCAATATATATTATGAACTTGAGACATAACCACCAAATCTCTTGGGTGTTATATGATCAAGCCTCACGGGCAATTAGTACTGGTTAGCTTCATACATTACTGCACTTCCACACCCAGCCTATCAACCTTGTAGTCTTCAAGGGCCCTTCAGTTGTTTCAAGAACAAAGTGAGATCTCATCTTGGAAGAGGCTTCCCGCTTAGATGCTTTCAGCGGTTATCCCGTCCGAACATAGCTACCGGGCAATGCCATTGGCATGACAACCCGAACACCAGTGGTTCGTCCACTCCGGTCCTCTCGTACTAGGAGCAGCTTTCCTCAAATCTCAAACGCCCACGGCAGATAGGGACCGAACTGTCTCACGACGTTCTGAACCCAGCTCGCGTACCTCTTTAAATGGCGAACAGCCATACCCTTGGGACCGGCTTCAGCCCCAGGATGAGATGAGCCGACATCGAGGTGCCAAACACCGCCGTCGATATGAACTCTTGGGCGGTATCAGCCTGTTATCCCCGGAGTACCTTTTATCCGTTGAGCGATGGCCCTTCCATACAGAACCACCGGATCACTAAGACCTACTTTCGTACCTGCTCGACTTGTCAGTCTCGCAGTCAAGCGCGCTTTTGCCTTTACACTAACCGTACGATGTCCGACCGTACTTAGCGCACCTTCGTGCTCCTCCGTTACTCTTTGGGAGGAGACCGCCCCAGTCAAACTACCCACCACACAATGTCCCTGATCAGGATGACTGATCTAGGTTAGAACTTCAATTACACAAGGGTGGTATTTCAAGGACGACTCCACAAATGCTAGCGCATTCGCTTCAAAGTCTCCCACCTATCCTACACATATCTAATCAAAGTCCACTGTGAAGCTATAGTAAAGGTTCACGGGGTCTTTCCGTCTAGCCGCGGGTAAACTGCATCTTAACAGCTATTTCAATTTCACTGAGTCTCGGGTGGAGACAGTGTGGCCGTCGTTACGCCATTCGTGCAGGTCGGAACTTACCCGACAAGGAATTTCGCTACCTTAGGACCGTTATAGTTACGGCCGCCGTTTACCGGGGCTTCGATCAAGAGCTTCTTCCGAAGAATAACCCCATCAATTAACCTTCCGGCACCGGGCAGGCGTCACACCATATACGTCCACTTTCGTGTTTGCATAGTGCTGTGTTTTTGATAAACAGTCGCAGCCACCTGGTCTCTGCGGCCCCCACTAGCTCTGAACCTGTAGGGGCGTACCTTCTCCCGAAGTTACGGTACCATTTTGCCTAGTTCCTTCACCCGAGTTCTCTCAAGCGCCTTAGAATTCTCATCTTGTCCACCTGTGTTGGTTTACAGTACGGTTCTTATATACCTATGCTTAGAAGGTTTTCCTGGAAGCAGGGCATCGATTACTTCGTTCGCAATTGAACTCCTCATCACGCCTCAGCATTGTATCCCCGGATTTACCAAAGGACACTGCCTAAACGCTTGAACCGGGATAACCATCACCCGGATAACCTAGCCTTCTCCGTCACTCCATCGCAGTATATAAAAGTACAGGAATATTAACCTGTTTCCCATCGACTACGCATTTCTGCCTCGCCTTAGGGGCCGACTCACCCTGTGCCGATTAACGTTGCACGAGGAAACCTTGGACTTCCGGCGAGGGGGTTTTTCACCCCCTTTATCGTTACTCATGTCAGCATTCGCACTTCTGATACCTCCAGCATGCTTCTCAACACACCTTCACAGGCTTACAGAACGCTCCCCTACCATGCTAATAAATTAGCATCCGCAGCTTCGGTACACCACTTAGCCCCGGTAAATCTTCCGCGCAGACCGACTCGACCAGTGAGCTATTACGCTTTCTTTAAAGGGTGGCTGCTTCTAAGCCAACCTCCTGGCTGTCTGGGCCTTTCCACTTCGTTTCCCACTGAGTGGTGATTTTGGGACCTTAGCTGGCGGTCTGGGTTGTTGCCCTCTTGACTACGGACGTTAGCACCCGTAGTCTGTCTCCTATGATTGCACTTTACGGTATTCGGAGTTTGCCATGGGACGGTAGGTCGGTGTGACCCCCTAGCCATAACAGTGCTCTACCCCCGTAAGTGATACATAAGGCACTACCTAAATAGTTTTCGGGGAGAACCAGCTATCTCCGGGCTTGTTTAGCCTTTCACTCCAATCCACAGCTCATCCCCGCATTTTTCAACATACGTGGGTTCGGTCCTCCAGTCGGTTTTACCCGACCTTCAACCTGGCCATGGATAGATCGCCCGGTTTCGGGTCTAATCCCAGCAACTATACGCCCTATTAAGACTCGGTTTCCCTTCGCCTACACTACTCGCTTAAGCTTGCTACTGAAATTAAGTCGCTGACCCATTATACAAAAGGTACGCCATCACCGGACTAAATCCGGCTTTGACTGCTTGTACGTATGCGGTTTCAGGGTCTATTTCACTCCCCTCACAGGGGTTCTTTTCGCCTTTCCCTCACGGTACTGGTTCACTATCGGTCGGTAGGGAGTATTTAGCCTTAGATGATGGTCCACCTATATTCAGACAGGGTTTCTCGTGCCCCGCCCTACTCACATTCAACTCATAATTTCTTTCGTCTACAGGACTATCACCTTCTTCGGTTGGCTTTCCCACGCCATTCGACTAAAAACTATGAATCTTTTGGGCTAATCCGCGTTCGCTCGTCGCTACTAGCGGAATCTCGGTTGATTTCTTTTCCTCCGGGTACTTAGATATTTCAGTTCTCCGGGTTCGCCTCTCATAACCTTACAGCTACAAGATAACCTTAAAAGGTTGGGTTTCCCCATTCGGAAATCTGTGGGTTATACGCTTTCGTGTCAGCTAACCACAGCTTATCGCAGACTTACACGTCCTTCATCGCCTCCTACCGCCAAGGCATCCACCACATACGCTTATTCACTTGATCATATAACCCCAAAAAATCTAAGGTTACACTCACAAATTCATAAAATGGATTGATAATTGGAACACTCTTCAGTGCTCCGCTGGTCTCTATTTAATAACGATTTTTTATATATACTACAAAAATTCTATTAAGACGCCATTGACTCAAATCAAATTGATTGATTTGTAGAACATACATGCTCATCACATATACATTCTGACTCATATTCCAAATTGTTAATTTACAAGTATCTCGCTCCTGCGAAACCGAAACTTTTCATCCCGGCAAAACATCCTTATCAAGTAATCGCTTACTTGATAAAGACATTAAAAACATAACAAAATTGGTGGGTCTGGCTGGAGTTGAACCAGCGACCTCACCCTTATCAGGGGTGCGCTCTAACCAACTGAGCTACAGACCCAGTCATAAAAACTGGTGGAGCTATGCGGGATCGAACCGCAGACCTCTTGAATGCAAATCAAGTGCTCTCCCAGCTGAGCTATAGCCCCAAATAGGTGTTATGCTTATACTTTATCTAGATAACTTGTGTGGACACCCGGGTAATGACATACCAAGGTTATCTTTTAGGAGGTGATCCAGCCACTGGTTCCCCAACGGCTACCTTGTTACGACTTCACCCCAGTCATGAATCACTCCGTGGTGACCGTCTCCCCGAAGGTTAGACTAGCCACTTCTGGAGCAACCCACTCCCATGGTGTGACGGGCGGTGTGTACAAGGCCCGGGAACGTATTCACCGCGACGTTGCTGATTCGCGATTACTAGCGATTCCGACTTCATGCAGTCGAGTTGCAGACTGCAATCCGGACTAAGATGCACTTTCTGAGATTAGCTCCCCATCGCTGGTTGGCGACCCTCTGTATGCACCATTGTAGCACGTGTGTAGCCCATCCCGTAAGGGCCATGATGACTTGACGTCGTCCCCACCTTCCTCCGGCTTATCACCGGCAGTCTCTATAGAGTTCCCACCATTACGTGCTGGCAACTATAGATAGGGGTTGCGCTCGTTGCGGGACTTAACCCAACATCTCACGACACGAGCTGACGACAGCCGTGCAGCACCTGTCACTCAGTTCCCGAAGGCACTGATCGATTACAGATCATTCTGAGGATGTCAAGGGATGGTAAGGTTCTTCGCGTTGCATCGAATTAAACCACATGCTCCACCGCTTGTGCGGGCCCCCGTCAATTCCTTTGAGTTTCAACCTTGCGGTCGTACTCCCCAGGCGGAGAACTTAACGCGTTAGCTTCGCTACCGACGCGTCTATAGCGCCAACAGCCAGTCCTCATCGTTTAGGGCGTGGACTACCAGGGTATCTAATCCTGTTCGCTCCCCACGCTTTCGTACCTCAGCGTCAGTGTAGTGCCAGTTAGTCGCCTTCGCCACTGATGTTCCTCAAGACCTCTACGCATTTCACCGCTACGCCTTGAATTCCACTAACCTCTCACTCACTCTAGCTAAACAGTTTCAAATGCAGTTCCCAGGTTAAGCCCGGGGATTTCACATCTGACTTATTAAGCCGCCTACGTACCCTTTACGCCCAGTAATTCCGATTAACGCTCGCACCCTCCGTATTACCGCGGCTGCTGGCACGGAGTTAGCCGGTGCTTATTCTTGTAGTACCGTCAATTACATATGCTATTAACATACATACCTTCTTCCTACATAAAAGTGCTTTACAACCCTAAGGCCTTCTTCACACACGCGGTATTGCTGGATCAGGCTTGCGCCCATTGTCCAATATTCCCCACTGCTGCCTCCCGTAGGAGTCTGGGCCGTGTCTCAGTCCCAATGTGGCTGATCATCCTCTCAAACCAGCTATAGATCGCAGTCTTGGTAGGCCGTTACCCCACCAACAAACTAATCTAACGCGGGCTCATCTCATAGCAAGTGCTTTCAAGAAGAGGCACCTTTTCATCCGTAGATCGTATTCGGTATTAATCCGGATTTCTCCGGGCTATCCCCAACTATAAGGTAGATTCCCACGCGTTACTCACCCGTCCGCCACTCGTCAGCAAAGAAGCAAGCTTCTCTCTGTTACCGTTCGACTTGCATGTGTTAGGCATACCGCCAGCGTTCAATCTGAGCCAGGATCAAACTCTTCAATTAATTGTTCGAGTAAATATAAATACTCACTCTAATTTATTGCGGCAAGTCCTGTTACAGACCCACCAGTTTGACCACTAACTTTATTATCAAAAAAATTACGTGATTCTAAAATATGGTCACTTGTCGTTGTACCTTAAATACATCATCTCCAAGTGCCCACACAAGTTATCTATTATCTTTTAATTTACTTAAAACCGACCCCTTAAAGGCCGCTTTTTTAACCTCCGACATTTCGTGCGGAAGGGTGCGATATTATCGCTTTTTTATTTCCTTTTGCAAGCTTTTTTTTGACTCATTTTCATAAGTCCCTTCATCTTGCCTCGCTTTCCTTAATCCTCGTCTCCAAGGGCTGCGTATTATCGCCTTAAAAATTTACTTTGCAAGACTTTTTTATCAATCATTCAAAATTAATTTTTAAACCCCCATCCAAACCACTTTTTACAAACCAGCTTGGCCGAGAGAGTGCGCATTATAGCGAACAAAATAACCTTGTAAACCCCTTTATGACATTTAGAT
>NZ_JASJNC010000013.1 GCF_030065545.1 Marinicella marina | reverse complement strand
GTATGACGACCACCTTCATCTTTACTCAACACATAAACTTCAGCTTCGAATTTTGTGTGGGGCGTGATTGTACCCGGTTTTGCTAGTACTTGTCCACGCTCAACTTCATCTCTTTTCGTTCCACGCAACAAAACACCCACATTATCGCCGGCTTCACCTGAATCCAACAACTTACGGAACATCTCTACACCAGTACAAGTAGTGGTGGTGGTGTCACGAATACCAACGATCTCAATCTCTTCACCGACGTTAACAACACCCGTCTCAATACGGCCAGTTACCACAGTACCACGACCTGAAATTGAGAAAATGTCTTCGATAGGCATCAAGAATGGCTTATCAGTCTCACGCTCTGGCGTAGGAATATAGGCATCCATCTCATCCAACAACTTCAATACCGCTGGAACACCAATGTCAGATTCATCACCTTCCAAAGCTTTCAACGCTGAACCCATTACCAATGGTGTGTCATCACCAGGAAATTCATAGTCGCTCAACAACTCACGAACTTCCATCTCAACCAATTCCAACAATTCTTCGTCATCAACTTGGTCACATTTGTTTAAGAACACAACAATGTAAGGTACACCAACCTGACGAGCCAACAAGATGTGCTCACGGGTTTGTGGCATTGGACCATCAGCTGCAGATACAACCAAAATAGCACCATCCATTTGAGCCGCACCTGTGATCATGTTTTTAACATAATCGGCGTGACCTGGACAATCAACGTGCGCATAGTGGCGTCCGTCTGTCTCATACTCTACGTGTGCTGTAGAAATCGTAATACCACGCTCTCTTTCTTCAGGCGCGTTATCGATTTGGTCGTAATCTTTAAATTCTCCACCTTGCTTCTCAGCAGCAACTTTAGTGATCGCTGCAGTCAAGGTAGTTTTACCATGGTCAACGTGACCAATTGTGCCCACGTTTACATGGGGCTTCGTGCGTTCAAATTTTTCTTTTGACATTGTTGTTTCTCAAACTTAAATTTAATTTTAATATCCGTTCATTTCTGCCAACACAGCTTCAGGCGCCTCACTGTAGTGATCAAACTCCATGGAGTAGCTCGCCCTGCCTTGTGTGGCCGATCTCAGTGATGTTGCATAACCAAACATCTCAGCCAACGGAATTTGACATTTAATCACCTTACCCGAAGGTGACTCATCAATCCCATCTAAAGTGCCTCGGCGGCGATTCACATCACCCACCACATCACCCATATAATCTTCTGGCGTCACAATCTCAACCTTCATGATTGGCTCTAACAAAACCGGCGACGCCGCTCTTGCACCTTCACGAAAAGCCATTGAACCTGCAACTTTAAAAGCCATTTCATTAGAATCAACTTCATGAAACGAACCATCGAACAAGGTGACTTTACAATCTACCAAAGGGTAGCCTGCCAAAACACCACCTTCCATTTGTTCTTGTATGCCTTTGTCAACAGGACCGATGAATTCCTTAGGAATTACCCCGCCCGTTATGTCGTTAACAAACTCATAACCGAAACCCTGTTCCATGGGTTCGATTTTTAATTTCACATGACCGTACTGGCCTTTACCACCTGACTGTTTGACGAACTTACCTTCTTGTTCAACCGCCTCAGTGATGGTTTCGCGGTAAGCCACTTGTGGGTTACCGACGTTGGCCGCCACTTTGAACTCACGTTTCATGCGGTCAACAATAATATCCAAATGCAACTCACCCATACCCGAGATAATGGTTTGCCCTGATTCCTCATCAGTGGCCACATTAAATGACGGATCTTCCTGTGCCAACTTGGCCAGTGCTGTTGCCATTTTTTCTTGGTCACCTGTGGTCTTGGGCTCAACCGCAACCGAAATAACCGGCTCAGGAAACTCCATCTTTTCAATGGTTATCACCTGATTAACATCACACAAAGTGTCTCCAGTGACGACATCTTTAAGCCCTACAGCCGCAGCGATGTCACCCGCTCTGACCTCTTTAATCTCTTCCCGAGAATTTGAGTGCATTTGCAACAAACGACCCAATCGGTCTTTGCTGCTCTTGCGTGGATTAAAGATACTGTCACCAGTCTTTACCACACCAGAATAAACCCTAAAGAATGTCAAAGTACCCACAAATGGATCTGTGGCAATCTTAAATGCCAACGCAGCAAAAGGCTCATCATCATTGGCCTCTCTGGTTATCTCTGTACTCTCATCATCGGCATCCAAACCTGTGATTGGCGGCACATCCACCGGTGAGGGCAACAATTCCACAACCATGTCAAGCATGGCCTGCACGCCTTTGTTTTTAAAGGCCGAACCACACATGCAACATACTATCTCGTTATTGATGGTTCCATTTCTTAAGCCACCAATGATGTCTGCGCGCGACAATTCACCTGTTTCCAGGTATTTGTCCATCAAATACTCATCAGTTTCAGCAGCCGCTTCAATCATAAACTCCCTGGCTGCTTCGCTTTGTTCTTTTAATGCTTCAGGAATCTCAGCCAACTCGTAAGTCGAGCCCATGTCCTCTTCGTTCCAATAGATGGCTTGCATCCGGAACAGGTCAATAACACCCTTGAATTCCTCTTCTGCCCCTATTGGCAGTTGTACCGGCACTGGATTGGCACCTAAACGGTCTTTGATTTGAGCAACCACTCGCTCAAAATCAGCACCAGCCCGATCCATCTTGTTGACAAAAGCCAATCTTGGGACCTGATACTTGTCAGCTTGTCGCCAAACCGTCTCAGACTGCGGCTCAACCCCACCTACAGCACAAAAAACACCTACAGCACCATCCAAAACACGCAAAGACCTTTCGACTTCAATGGTGAAGTCAACGTGACCCGGAGTGTCTATGATGTTGATGCGATGCTCATCAAACTGACGATCCATACCCTGCCAAAAGCAGGTGGTCGCAGCGGAGGTGATTGTTATGCCACGCTCTTGCTCTTGTTCCATCCAGTCCATGGTGGCATTGCCATCATGAACTTCACCTATTTTGTGAGATATACCGGTGTAAAACAGCACCCTTTCAGTGGTGGTTGTTTTACCGGCATCGATGTGGGCCATGATGCCAATATTACGGTATCTCTCAATTGGTGTTTTGCGGCCCACTTCAATATCCTTTCCTGTTACAACTGTTTACCAACGGTAATGAGCAAATGCCCTGTTAGCCTCAGCCATTTTGTGAACTTCTTCGCGACGTTTCATGGCTGCACCACGATCGTGTAACGCATCAAGCATTTCACCTGCCAACTTAGAAGGCATATCAGCTTCACCACGCTTACGAGCCGCATCAATCAACCAACGCATGGCCAAAGCCATTTGACGTCTTGGGCGAACTTCAACAGGCACCTGATATGTGGCACCACCGACACGACGTGATTTAACCTCAACCATTGGCTTCACTTTTTCCAAAGCCTTTTGGGTCAACTCAACCGCATCACCAGATTCTTTCTCAGTCATCTTATCCATGGCACCATAGACAATTCTTTCTGCCACAGATTTCTTACCACTTTTCATGACCATGTTGATGTACTTACTGATCAGCTCTGAACCGAACTTAGGATCAGGCAATACATCACGCTTAAAATTACTTCTTTTTCTAGACATCTCTAATACCTATTGATTATTTTGGTCGCTTAGTACCATACTTAGAACGACCTTGTTTACGATCATTCACGCCGGCTGTATCCAATGCACCACGTACAATGTGGTAACGCACACCTGGTAAGTCCTTTACACGACCACCCCTGATCAATACGATAGAGTGTTCTTGTAAATTATGTCCTTCACCACCAATGTAACTGGTTACTTCATAGCCATTAGTTAATCTGACACGAGCCACTTTACGCAAAGCCGAGTTAGGTTTTTTCGGTGTTGTTGTGTAAACACGCGAACACACACCCCTACGCTGCGGACAAGCTTCCAAAGCAGGCACGTTGGTTTTTTCTATTTTGTCTTTTCTTGGTTTACGAACCAATTGATTTACTGTTGCCATATGCAAAATTTACCTTGTAGAAAGCCTCTTACTGAGCGTTTCAGCCCAATAAAAGCCTCTTAAAAAATAAACGACAGGCCGATATGAACCGGACTGCCGAAAATGGGAAGGGGGATTTTAGTTTTTTACCCCTTAATAGTCAAGCACAGATTGAAGTTTTTTGAAACCCCAATCTGTGGTCTTTAACGCTTTGATTTTACTCAGAATCAGTGCTTTCTGAATCTTCACTGGCCAATTGACTGAGTTGATCCATCAATTCCTGTTCTGAGTCGGTACCACCGCCACCAGCTGTGTCATTAGCAACATTAACCATAGCCTGTAACTCAGACTGTAATTCCGCTTCTTTTGACTGCAGTTGTTCTTGGTGGTAAGACAGACCGGTACCCGCAGGAATCAATCGACCTACGATCACATTCTCTTTCAAGCCGCGCAAGTAATCTTTGGTGCCTTTGACCGAGGCTTCAGTCAATACACGTGTGGTTTCTTGGAACGAAGCCGCTGAAATAAACGAGTCAGTAGCCAACGATGCTTTGGTGATACCTAACAACAACACTTCAAATGTTGCTGGAATACCGTCTTGTTTAACAATCTCTCGATTGGTTGCCATCACATCTTTGTATGTCAACTGCGTGGTCTTCAAGTAATCTGAATCACCTGGCTCAACGATTTCAACCTTGCGCAACATCTGACGAATGATACATTCGATGTGTTTGTCATTGATTTTCACCCCTTGTAGGCGGTAAACATCTTGAATCTCATTGACCAAGTATGAAGCCAATGCCATCACACCTTGTAAGCGCAAGATGTCATGGGGATTCGGTTCACCCTCAACCACCACGTCACCTTTCTCAACATGCTCACCTTCAAACACAATGATTTGACGCCACTTTGGAATCAAAGTTTCTACTTTTTCACCATCCGCTTTGGTGATAACCAAACGATTTTTACCTTTGGTGTCTTTACCAAAACTAACAATACCAGATGTTTCCGCTTGAATCGCAGGGTCCTTAGGCTTACGCGCTTCGAATAAGTCGGCCACACGCGGCAAACCACCCGTGATATCACGGGTCTTAGACGATGCTTGAGGAATCCTCGCCAAGAAATCACCCACTTGTACATCTTGACCGTTTTGAATGTTAATAACAGCCCCCGGTGGTAAGAAGTATTGTGCTGGCACATCCGAACCTGGAATCATGATTGGGCTGCCCTTCTTGTCTTCTAATCGAACCATTGGACGCAGATCTTTACCGGCAGCACCACGCTGTTTAGGATCGGTGATGATGAAGCTGGTCAAACCAGTCAACTCATCCAGTTTTTCCTCGACAGTGACGCCGTCTTTGAAGTCACTCAATGCGACTCGACCAGCTACTTCAGATACAATTGGATGTGTGTGTGGATCCCAATTCACAATGATGTCACCAGCAGTCACTGAATCATCATCTTTGACATTGATGACCGCACCATATGGCACTTTATAACGCTCTTTCTCTTTACCAGAGTTATCAATCACTGAAATCTCACCAGAGCGAGAAATAGAGACCAATTTCTTATCGGCGTTGGTCACGTGTTTGATGTTGTGCATGCGAATGGTGCCGTCTGATTTCACTTGGACGTGATCAGAGGCTGCTGATTTAGATGCTGCACCACCAATGTGGAACGTTCTCATGGTCAACTGAGTACCTGGCTCACCAATAGATTGTGCCGCCATAACACCCACTGCTTCACCAATATTAACGCGGTGTCCACGTGACAAATCACGACCGTAGCATTGGGCACAAATACCAAATCCTGATTCACATGAAATAGGTGACCTAACGGTTAAGCTATCTAAACCATTGAATTCAATGATTTCTAAGCTTTCTTCACCAATCAAAGTACCGGCTTCCAGAACCACCTCATCTTTGGCATTTTTGACGTCAACCGCCAATACTCGACCCAATACACGATCGGCCAAAGTTTCAATTACTTCACCGCCATCTACAATCGGCTGCATTGCAACACCTTCGGTGGTGCCACAGTCGACCTCAGTAATCACAACATCTTGTGCCACATCTACCAGGCGACGAGTCAAATAACCAGAGTTTGCAGTTTTCAATGCCGTATCAGCCAAACCTTTACGTGCGCCGTGAGTTGATGAGAAGTACTGCATCACGTCAAGACCTTCACGGAAGTTAGCTTTAATTGGTGTTTCGATGATTGAACCATCTGGTTTGGCCATCAAACCACGCATACCTGATAACTGACGCATCTGAGCTTGTGAGCCCCTGGCGCCAGAATCGGCCATGATGAATACAGAATTCATAGAATCTTGATAAACCATGTTGCCGTCTTTGTCTTCGACTTCATCTTTACCCAAAACTGCCATCATCGCATTGGCCACATCTTCATTGGCTTTAGACCAGATATCAACAACTTTGTTGTATCGCTCACCTGCAGTAACCAATCCTGTGGTGTATTGTTCTTGAATCTTCAAGACCTCCTTGTCTGCCTCTTCCAAGATAACCGCTTTGGCATCTGGAATGGTCAAATCTGTTACCCCAATAGAAATACCAGCAACCGTTGAGTATCGGAAACCTGTGTACATCAATTGGTCAGCGAAAATCACTGTGGCTTTGGTACCCAACTGGTGATAACACTCGTTCAACAGGGTTGAAATGGTTTTCTTATTGAGCGTTTGGTTCATGTATTTGAAGTCCAAACCCTTGGGCAATATATCGGCCAAGATGGCTCGACCAACAGTGGTCTCGACCAAGTTGGTTGATTCTTCACCTGATTCTTCATCGGTGGTGGTTAAACGCACTTTTACCAATGCCTGCAGTGAAACGTGATCGTTCTGATAAGCACGATTCACTTCACCCATGTCCGAGAACACCATGCCCTCACCTTTTTCATTAACCAAAGCACGGGTCATGTAATACAAACCCAAGACAACGTCTTGCGAAGGTACGATAATAGGTTCACCTGAAGCTGGTGATAAAATGTTGTTGGTTGACATCATCAATGTACGCGCTTCTAATTGCGCTTCAATTGACAACGGCACGTGAACAGCCATTTGATCTCCATCAAAGTCAGCGTTGAAAGCGGTACAAACCAAAGGGTGAAGCTGGATGGCTTTACCTTCAATCAATACTGGCTCAAATGCCTGAATACCCAATCTGTGCAAAGTAGGTGCACGGTTTAACAAGATTGGATGCTCACGAATGACTTGTTCCAAAATATCCCAAACTTCAGGCGTCTCTGCATCGACAGAGCGCTTGGCAGCTTTGATGGTTGAAACAAAACCATCTTTTAATAAACGACCCAAAATGAACGGCTTAAACAGTTCCAAGGCCATTTTTTTCGGTAAACCACATTGGTGAAGACGCAAAGTCGGACCAACCACGATCACTGAACGACCTGAATAGTCAACACGCTTACCTAATAAGTTTTGACGGAAGCGGCCTTGCTTACCTTTGATCATATCGGCCAAAGATTTCAATGGCCTGCGGTTTGAACCAGTAACAGCTCGGCCACGTCGACCATTATCCAGCAAAGCATCAACTGACTCTTGCAGCATGCGCTTCTCATTGCGCACAATGATGTCTGGCGCGTGTAAATCCAACAGACGCTTCAAACGGTTGTTGCGGTTTATTACTCGGCGGTATAAATCATTCAGGTCTGATGTGGCGAATCGGCCACCATCCAATGGCACCAAAGGACGTAAATCTGGCGGCAAAATAGGCAACACAGTCAAAATCATGTGCTCAGGCTTGTTACCTGATTTATTGAATGCATCATACAAAGCAATTCGTTTCGACAAACGTTTGATTTTGGTTGCTGATTTGGTTGATTCGATGTCTTCATGTAATTTCACCAATTCTGCATTGATGTCAATTTCTTCTAACAAAGAATAGACCGCTTCAGCACCCATCAAGGCTTTGAATTCATCACCCCAATTTTCAATTGCTTGAGCGTACTGTTCATCAGTTAATAATGAACCTTTCTCCAAATCCGTCATACCTGGGTCGGTGACTACAAATGACTCAAAGTACAGAATACGTTCGATCTCACGCAACGTCATATCAAGCATCAAGCCAATTCTAGATGGCAATGATTTCAAGAACCAAATGTGCGCGACTGGGCTGGCCAATTCGATGTGACCCATACGTTCACGGCGGACTTTGGTCAAAGTCACTTCCGTACCACATTTTTCACAAACCACACCACGGTGTTTCATGCGCTTATATTTGCCACACAAACACTCATAGTCTTTGATCGGGCCAAATACCGCCGCACAGAATAAACCATCACGCTCAGGCTTGAAAGTTCGGTAGTTGATGGTTTCAGGTTTCTTCACCTCACCATAAGACCAAGAACGAATCAGCTCAGGCGGCGCCAAAGACACTTTAATTGAGTTAAAGTCTTGGACTTCTTTTTTAGGATTAAATAATTTAATTAAATCTTTCATGTTTTACTCCTCGACTTACTCGTTTTCCAATTCCATGTTCAAACCCAATGCCCTGACTTCTTTCACCAGTACATTGAACGACTCTGGAATACCTGAAACTGTATTATGATTGCCATCAACGATGTTTTTGTAAGTCGCATTACGACCTTGTACGTCATCTGATTTAACAGTCAACATTTCTTGTAGTGTATAAGCAGCACCATACGCTTCAAGCGCCCACACTTCCATCTCACCAAATCTTTGACCACCAAATTGGGCTTTACCACCCAATGGCTGTTGTGTGACCAGTGAATAAGGGCCGGTTGAACGGGCATGCATCTTGTCATCAATTAAGTGATTCAACTTAAGCATGTACATATAACCAACAGTGACCTTGCGATCGAACTTCTTACCGGTGCGACCATCAAACAATGTGGTTTGACCATCTTCAGCCAAGCCCGCTAATTTGAACAGCTTTCTGATGTGCTCTTCCTTGGCGCCATCAAATACTGGTGTGGCCATCGGAACACCACCTTTCAAGTTATGTGCCAATTCCAACACTTCATCTTTACTGAAGCTTGAAAAGCTGACTTTACCGTCGCCATCAATGTTGTAAATTTCAGTTAAGAATTCTTTCATTTTCGCAATGGTGGCTTTCTCTTCAAGCATTTGCTCGATTTGGTATCCCAAACCACGAGCAGCCATGCCCAAGTGAACTTCAAGAATCTGCCCGATGTTCATTCGAGATGGTACACCCAACGGATTCAAACAAATGTCTACTGGACGACCATTTTCATCAAACGGCATGTCTTCTTCAGGCACAATCATTGAGATCACACCTTTGTTACCATGACGTCCTGCCATTTTGTCACCTGGTTGAATGCGTCGTTTTACAGCCAAATAAACCTTAACCATTTTCAACACACCAGGGGCCAAATCATCACCTTTCATGATTTTTGATTTCTTCTCTTCAAAGCGCTTGTCAAAGATGGCTCTTTGTTCAGTGATTTGTTCAGCCATGGCATCCATTTGTTCAGCTAAACCATTGTCTTGTGGTTTGATATCAAACCATTGATCCAACTCTAAAGTATCAAAGTAATCCGCTTCGATTACTGCGCCTTTCTTCAGTCCAGGTGCCTTAGTTACTTTGGCACCAACCAGCAATTCTTTGATTCTTTGGTGAATCACTGAACGCATGATGCGGAACTGGTCATTCAAGTCACTGCGTACTTTTTCAATTTCTTCTTGTTCGATGCGTTCGGCACGTGAACCTTTCTCAATGCCTTCGCGGGTATAAACCTGCACATCAACAACCGTTCCACTGGTACCTGACTTAACACGCAAAGATGAATCTTTAACATCCAAAGCCTTTTCACCAAAAATGGCACGGAGCAGTTTTTCTTCAGGTGTCAGTTGAGTCTCGCCTTTGGGCGTCACTTTACCAACCAAGATATCTCCAGGGCCCACTTCGGCACCCACATAGACAATACCCGAATCATCCAGCTTGGTTAAAGTGCCTTCGCTGATGTTTGGAATGTCTGCGGTGATTTCTTCAGAACCTAGTTTGGTGTCTCGTGCAATACATGTCAGCTCTTCAATGTGAATGGTGGTCAAGCGATCTTCTTTTACCACACGCTCTGAGATCAAAATTGAATCCTCAAAGTTGTATCCATTCCATGGCATGAATGCCACCAACATGTTTTGGCCCAAGGCCAACTCACCTAAATCAGTAGATGGACCATCAGCCAAAACGTCACCAGCTTCGATGCGGTCACCAACTTTCACGATCGGACGCTGGTTAACACAGGTGTTTTGATTAGAACGCATGTACTTAATTAAGTTATAAATATCAACGCCTGGGTCTTTCTCACCAATCTCAGATTGGTCGACACGAACCACAATACGTCCGGCATCGGAAATTTCAACCACACCACCACGTTTGGCCATGACAGTTACACCAGAGTCACGTGACACAATGCGTTCCATACCAGTACCGACCAATGGTTTATCGGCTTTCAAAGTTGGTACTGCTTGGCGTTGCATGTTTGAACCCATCAAGGCTCGGTTGGCATCATCATGCTCTAAAAATGGAATCAAAGCAGCAGCCACTGAAACAATTTGTTTTTCTGAAACATCCATGTAGGAAATCTCTTGGGCTTGTTTCAATACCACTTCGCCTTTGTGACGACAAATAATGAACTCATCAACAAACTTGCCATTCTTGTCTAGTTTCGCTGAGTTTTGTGCAATCGGATTATCTGAATCTTGAATCGCTGACAAATAAACAATTTCATCGGTCACTTTACCATTATTGACTTTGCGGTAAGGCGTTTCTAAAAAGCCATAATCATTGGTTCGAGAATAAACTGCCAAAGAGTTAATCAAACCGATGTTTGGCCCCTCTGGTGTTTCAATTGGACATAACCTACCGTAGTGCGTTGGATGCACGTCACGGACTTCAAAACCAGCACGTTCACGAGTCAAACCACCTGGCCCTAAGGCCGAAACACGGCGTTTGTGAGTGATTTCTGATAATGGATTATTTTGATCCATAAATTGTGATAACTGGTTAGAACCAAAGAATTCTTTGATGGCTGCTGAAATGGGTTTGGCATTAATTAAGTCTTGAGGCGTTAACCCTTCAGACTCTGCCACGGTCAAACGCTCTTTCACCGCACGTTGCACACGCACCAAACCAACGCGGAAAACGTTTTCAGCCATTTCACCGACAGAACGCACGCGTCTGTTACCTAAGTGGTCGATGTCATCAACTTGGCCAATTCCGTTTCGAATGTTGACCAATTCTTTCATCACATCAACGATGTCTTCTCGGCTCAGTGTACCTACACCTTCAATTTCTTCTCGCCCTAAACGCATGTTGAACTTCATGCGACCTACAGCCGATAAGTCATAACGTTCTTTGGCGAAAAACAAGCCATCAAACAAAGAGCGAGCGGCATCTTCTGTAGGCGGTTCGCCAGGTCGCATCATGCGATAAATCTCAATCAACGCCTCTTCTGGAGTGGTCGTTGGATCGATGTTCAAAGTGTTTGACATGTAAGAGCCACGATCCAAGTCATTCACGAATAGGATATCCAACGACTTAATGCCGGCATCACGAAGCTTTTCCAATACTTCATCAGTGATGACCGTGTTGGCTGGAATCAATACTTCACCAGTTTCTTTGTCTATGACATTGTTTGCCATAATTTTATCAATCAAATAACTGTCTTCCAAAGTCAGCGAAGTTAATTTGGATTTTTTAAGCTTTCTTTCGTGTCTGGCTGTGATTCTTTTACCAGCCTCAACAATGACAGCTTTACCATCTTTGATGTCAAATTCAAAAGTCTCGCCCTTGATGTATTCGGGCACCAACTTCATCTTGGCATTAGACTTATTCAGTGTGATATTGATCTTCTCAAAGAACATATCCAGAATTTCTTCGTTGTTGAACTCCAAAGCACGCAACAAGATTGAAGCAGGTAATTTTCTGCGTCTATCAATACGAACAAAAACACTGTCCTTGGCATCAAACTCCATGTCCAACCAAGAACCACGGTAAGGAATCACCCGTGCAGAGTAAAGAATCTTCCCAGATGAGTGGGTTTTGCCTTTGTCATGATCAAAGAACACGCCCGGTGAACGATGCAATTGGTTAACAATCACCCGCTCGGTACCATTGATCACAAAAGTACCGGTAGGCGTCATCAGAGGCAAGTCACCTAAGTAAACACTTTGTTCTTTGATGTATTTAACTTTTTTCTTTTTCTTGGTGCTTTTCTCTTTGTCGTAAATCACCAATTGTATTTGTGCACGGATAGAGGCTGCATAGGTCATGCCGCGTAACTTACACTCCAAAACGTCAAACTCCGGATCTTCCACACCTACACTGATGTACTCTAATCTGGCGAATCCAGAATAGCTCTCGATGGGGAAAATTGAATTCAATGCATCATTCAGACCATTCAAATTTTTATCATTCTCACCCAAAAAGGCTTGATATGATTTAACCTGAGTATCTAATAAATATGGAACGTCCAATACGGCTGAAGAACTACCAAAGTCCTTTCTGATTCTTTTTTTCTCAGTAAATGTATAACCCATTGCTTTTGTCACCTTAACCATGCTGGCAAAACACCTCAGTATTTTGCTAAATTTATTTATTATTTTTACGCTTATTTTTGGGCCAGAATTAACTGGTTTTTTTTAAGCGACTAAAGGCCGACATAAAATGCCAGCCTTTAGGTTTAACTAATTACTTTGTGTAATTATTTCAACTCTACAGAGGCACCTGCTTCTTCAAGTTGTTTCTTCACTTCTTCAGCTTCAGCTTTCTCAACACCTTCTTTAATAGGTGCTGGAGCGCCTTCAACTAATTCTTTGGCTTCTTTCAAGCCCAAGCCAGTGATGCCACGAACAGCTTTAATCACACCAACTTTCTTGTCACCGAAACCAGCCAGGATTACGTCGAATTCAGTTTGCTCAGCAGCGGCTTCACCAGGAGCGGCAGCAGCAGGAGCGGCAGCAACTGCAGCAGCAGCTGAAACACCAAATTTTTCTTCCATTGCTTCGATTAACTCAACAACGTCCATTACACTCATTGCTGAGATTGCTTCTAAAATATCATCTTTTGATACGGCCATTTTATTTCTCCAAAAATGTAAATTGTATTACTTAAGCAGCTTTTTGATCTTTGACAGCTGCGATTGTACGTGTCAGTTTTGCGTGTGGCTCTGCCAAAGTTCTCACAAATTTCTCTACTGGTGCCTTCATGACAGACATCAGCATTGCAATTGCTTGATCTTTGGTTGGCAAAGAAGCCAGACGTGCTAACTCCGATGCGGCCAACAAATCACCACCAATAGAAACGAATTTAACTTCTAATTTATCGTTTTCTTTGGCATGTTCTTTAATCAGTCGAGCGGCACAACCAGGATCTTCCTGACTGAACGCATACAACAAAGGACCCACCAATGCGTCAGCAACGCATTCGTAATCAGTTCCTTCAACAGCTCTTCTGACCAAAGTGTTTTTTGCAACCCTAAGATAAACACCACTCTTCCGTGCATCAGAACGCATCGCAGTCATCAGATCAACTGATGAACCACGGTATTCTGCTGCCACGAGAGAGTGTGCATCTTGAGCAACACTAGCAATTTCACTGACTACAGCTTTTTTCTGCTCTAAATTGAGCGCCATGATAACCTCCAAAGGCTCATGCAGCACATGCTGCAGTACTCATAACCCGCCGCTACGACTTGCGTATTAGCGGAACCATTTTGGTGACCAAACAGTATTCTGTTTTGGGGCACCATCTGCGTAGGAAATTAAGGATTGTAAAAAAACCAATCCACCTACGGTCTTTGATGGTTGTTGAGAATATCTCAACAACCCTCAAAATTTAGTGTTGTCTTGTTACTGACCGACAGAAACAGGATCAACCTCAATACCAGTTCCCATCGTTGATGAGACACTGATTTTTTTGATGAATTTACCTTTCGATGAAGGTGGCTTCTTCTTGCTTAACTCAGCCAACAATACAGACAAGTTTTCAATCAGTGCATCAGCAGAGAAAGAAGCTTTACCTAGAACAGTGTGAATGATACCTGCTTTATCAATGCGGTACATGGCCTGACCAGACTTGTTATTTTTGACAGCAGTTGCCACATCAGGTGTTACCGTGCCTACTTTAGGATTTGGCATCAAGCCTTTGGGACCTAAAATGGTACCCAACTGACCAACAACACGCATCGCATCTGGAGAAGCAATCACAACATCAAAATCAATATTACCTTTTTTAACTTCTGCCGCTAAATCATCAAAACCAACAATGTCAGCACCAGCAGCTTTGGCTTCTTCGGCTTTCTCACCTTGTGCAAAAACAGCTACTTTGATTGATTTACCAGTACCATTTGGCAACACGGTAGCGCCACGAACAGCTTGGTCTGATTTCTTAGGATCAACACCTAACTGAATCGCAACATCAACTGTTTCGTCAAAGTTTTTCGAGGCATTTGACTTGATGAAGTCTAAAGCTTCTGATACTTGGTATTTTTTCAAGCGATCGATTTGCTCTTTTTGAGCCTTAATTCTTTTACCAGACATTATTTAACTCCTTCAGTTTCAATACCCATACTGCGAGCAGTACCAGCAATGGTTCTAACCGCAGCATCCATATCAGCAGCAGTCAAATCAGGCTCTTTCATTTTGGCAATCTCTTCCAATTCTGCGCGACCAATTTTGGCCACTTTTTCAGCATTGGGGACACCCGAACCTTTTTTGATACCTGCAGCTTTCAACAACAATACTGCTGCTGGGGGCGTTTTGGTAATGAAAGTAAAACTTCTGTCATTATAAACAGTGATCACCACAGGAATCGGCAAGCCGTTTTCAACATCACCAGTTTTGGCGTTGAATGCTTTACAGAATTCCATGATGTTCACACCGTGTTGACCCAAAGCTGGACCAACTGGTGGCGAAGGATTGGCCTGACCAGCAGGCACTTGTAATTTAATGTACGACTGTACTTTTTTAGCCATTATTCTCTCCGGGTGCAAGCGCCAAACAATACAGTTGGCTCCCCATTAATCATTTAACCTCAACGACGGTAACCCCAAAATTCGGAGTAACATCAAGAGGCGGTTTATCAGACAGCGCAAGCGCTGGTTTAAATCTTAAACTTTCTCAACTTGGCCGAACTCGAGCTCAACCGGTGTTGAACGGCCAAAAATGGAAACAGCCACACGCATGCGACTTTTTTCATAATTAACCTCTTCCACTTCACCATTAAAATCGGCAAAGGGACCGTCGATGACGCGAACCACTTCGCCCACATCGAACAATGTTTTTGGTTGCGGCTTATTCTCACCGTCTTCTATTCTTTGCAAAATGGCATTCGCCTCACGTTCAGTGATTGGCGCAGGACGTTCCGCTGTACCACCAATGAACCCCAAGACTTTGGGCACACTTTTTACCAAATGCCAAGTCTCATCGTTCATTTCCATTTGTACCAAAACATAACCGGGAAAGAACTTTCTTTCACTGCGTCGCTTTTGGCCTTTTTTCATCTCAACCACAGTTTCTTTAGGCACCAGCACTTCACCAAAAAGATCTTGCATTTGGTATCTATCAATGCGCTCCTCTAAAGACTTAACAACTTGTTGCTCAAAGCCTGAATAAGCGTGTACTACATACCATCTGTGTGACATGACTTGCTACTCCTTACCCTTATGAATCAAAGAAATATTCTAAGAGGTTACTGAAAAGTGAATCGACCAAGAACAAAAACAAGCCAATGATTACAACCATAATCAATACCATGATCGTGGTTTGCACAGTTTCGTTTTTGGTTGGCCATACAATTTTTTGCCTTTCGATGTTGGCATTTTTTACAAACTTAGCAAAATCCTTGCCTTTTTGTGTGCTGTAACCAATAAAGCCACCCACCAAAACACCACCAATCACCATCAACACACGGATGATTGTAGGGTATGCATCCACAAAATAAAGGTTCGCAGCCACTCCAGCAATAATAATTGCTATCGCCAACCACCATCTGAATTTATCACCAGCGCCTGGCACTGACTCAACACTACTCATATCTTTTGTTTTCCAAATCAGCCACCGCACTGCTATCAAGCATTAAAACGATGGCAGGCCAGGAGGGAATCGAACCCCCAACCTGCGGTTTTGGAGACCGCTGCTCTGCCAATTGAGCTACTGGCCTAAAAATCGTAAAGACAGCAAAAGCCAACAGTAAACTGTTGGCTTTTGCGTCACGAGTTAAATTATCACTCGATAATTTTTGCTACTACACCCGCACCTACTGTACGGCCACCTTCACGAATAGCGAAGCGTAAACCTTCATCCATCGCAATCGGTGCAATCAACTCAACAACCATCTTGATGTTGTCACCAGGCATAACCATTTCTACGCCTTCAGGTAACTCACAAGCACCAGTCACATCTGTTGTTCTGAAGTAAAACTGTGGACGGTAACCTTTGAAGAATGGCGTATGACGACCACCTTCATCTTTACTCAACACATAAACTTCAGCTTCGAATTTTGTGTGGGGCGTGATTGTACCCGGTTTTGCTAGTACTTGTCCACGCTCAACTTCATCTCTTTTCGTTCCACGCAACAAAACACCCACATTATCGCCGGCTTCACCTGAATCCAACAACTTACGGAACATCTCTACACCAGTACAAGTAGTGGTGGTGGTGTCACGAATACCAACGATCTCAATTTCTTCACCAACATTAACAACACCCGTCTCAATACGGCCAGTCACAACAGTACCACGACCTGAAATTGAGAAAATGTCTTCGATAGGCATCAAGAATGGCTTATCAGTCTCACGCTCTGGCGTAGGAATGTAGGCATCCATCTCATCCAACAACTTCAATACCGCTGGAACACCAATGTCAGATTCATCACCTTCCAAAGCTTTCAACGCTGAACCCATTACCAATGGCGTGTCATCACCAGGAAATTCATAGTCGCTCAACAACTCACGAACTTCCATCTCAACCAATTCCAACAATTCTTCGTCATCAACTTGGTCACATTTGTTTAAGAACACAACAATGTAAGGTACACCAACCTGACGAGCCAA
>NZ_JASJNC010000012.1 GCF_030065545.1 Marinicella marina | reverse complement strand
CCCATCTCGAACTCAGCAGTGAAATGTAGCATCGCCGATGGTAGTGTGGGAGTTCCCATGTGAGAGTAGGACATCGCCAGAATCTTACAAGTAGAAAAGCCTCAACATAAGTTGGGGCTTTTTTTTGCTTGAAATTTGTGGGTTTGAAACGACAGTTTCAATTAATATATGTTTTTAAAAAGTGCGCTTAGCAACCAGCTGAAGTAGTTGACTTAATTCTGAGCTATGACTGATTGAAGCCAAGTGTGAGGCGGCAACATCAATGTGGTCTTTGGCTTTGTTTCTGGCTTGATCCAAACCTAATAAACTGGGGTAAGTACTTTTGTTGTTTTTAAGATCAGATTGAGCCGGTTTACCTAATGTTTCGGTATCACTGCTGACATCTAATACATCATCAATGATTTGATAAGCAATACCAAAATGTTCAGCAAAAGCTTTAAAGTGCTTTCGTTTATCTTGATTCATGCTGTCATCACAATCAGTAACCATGGTCACACAGCTTTGCAGTAATGCCCCGGTTTTCTTGCTGTGAATTTCTTGTAGTTCATCGATGTTTAATGTCTTGTCTTCGGCCTCAAGGTCAAGCATTTGACCACCGACCATACCTGGGGCTCCTGCAGCTTTGGCCAAGTTTTGTATCAGTTTAACAATCGTTGATGAATTAATGGTAGTTTGTGATAGACATTCAAAGGCCAAAGTTTGTAAGGCATCAGCTGCCAAAATAGCAGTAGCCTCATCAAACTTGATATGACAAGTAGCTTGTCCACGGCGTAAATCATCATCATCCATTGCTGGTAAATCATCGTGAATCAAAGAATAGGCGTGAATCATCTCTATGGCTGCTGCGATGTGATCTGCCACACTCAAATCCAATCCAATACTTTCAGCAGTGGCATAAACTAATTTGGGTCGCATGCGTTTGCCGCCATTGAGTAGGGTGTACTCCATGGCAGCGATTAATCGACCACTGTTGTGTATTTTGAGTTGATTTAACTGTGATGCAAGGAATTGATCTATGCGTTCATTCATTGCGTTTATCAGTCATCGGCTTGTTGCATCAGCTGTTCAATTTTTGTTTCAGCATCAGCAATGATTTTTTGGCATTCTCTGGTGAGCTTGATGCCTTGCTCATAGAGCTTGAGTGATTGTTCCAAGCCCACATCAGTCTGTTCCATTTGGTTGATGACTTTTGTGAGTTGTTCTAATTTTTTTTCAAATGATTGTGTTTGGCTCATGGGCTTATTTTACAAAAGAAAGTTTGGTGATAACCATTCAATTTGTGCTTTATTTTCATCTAAATACTGTTGGAATGAATGACTGATGAATAAGGATCCAACTGCAACTAACTTATTTTCTATATAAATGTAAGGAATGCACTGCCTGACCCATGGAGGTATTTGATTTTCTTGAAACAATTTTTTAATGGTTTTATGTGGTCTTTTGATATCAGTTTGGATGGTCTCACTGCCTTGTTGGTATTTGACGGCTACACGCAGCGACTTAATTTTTTCACTTTTAAAAACCAATTGGCCAACTTTTAGTGGAGTTGAGGCTTTATTAGTGAGCGCTATCATAGTCTCTGAATGAGTATTTAAGCTGAGTTTGTTCAAGGCAAAAATTTGTTTTTGCCAACGAAACAGCCTGATATCTTTGTGGTCAAGAAGCGGATTTTTATCATAAGCTGCATACAAACAGTCAGCGGCATACTGCCGAAGTCTGTTATGACTTGGTGGACTGTGTTGTATGTTAATAATCCAATGATACAAGGCGGTTGCCAACAGTTCAGGTGTATTGATCCTTGTTATATTCAATGGGTTATCCTTGCCCAGTAATGATCGCAATAAGTCATCACTTTGGCTCAAATTTTCTGCTGTTTTGATGAGCTTCTCAGTTGCAGATTTATTGTACTGAATAATCGCTGGGATTAAACAGTTACGAATGTGATTGCGGCTGTAATTGTCATCATTGTTACTGTAATCTGTTATATGGTTCAGCCCATGAGCCTGGACATAATCAATCAATGTGCTTTTCTTGAGATGCAAAAAAGGCCGATGAATCATATAGTGGTCCATGGCTTGTGTTTCTGCCATACCCGTTAGACCATGCAGGCCAGTGCCTCTGAATAAACGAAATAATATTGTTTCAATTTGATCATCTGCATGATGAGCCATCAGCAGACAATCACCGGCATTAAGGTGTTTGTTGTATGTTGCTAATCTGGCTTGTCTACAGCTGTCTTCGCTGGGAGAATCAGGATAAACCGATTCAATGACCAAATTAATTTCTAATTGGTGGCAAAAACTTTGACAGTGCTCAGTCCAAGCTTTGGCATCATCCTGTATATTATGATTGATATGCAGTGCCGTTAATTTCTCTTTGAGTATTGGTATCTGGCTTACGGCATAAAGCAAAGCGGTTGAATCGACCCCGCCACTGAAAGCCACCCAATAACGTTCCGCAATGGGAAAATGTTGGTCAGTTAACAGCGAATCATTATTCGCTGAAAGCACCATATGACATTTGTTTTTCGTAGCGTTTTTGAATCAAGTCTGATTGCTCTAGTTCACGGAGTCTTTTCAGATTGTTAACAATGGCAGATTTAAGTTGTTGGGCCACATATTCAGTATCGCGGTAGGCACTGCCTAAAGGTTCATCGATGATTTCATCAATCAAGCCAAATGCTTTTAACTTTCCTGAAGTGATGCTCAGGGCTTCAGCGGCATCTTGTGCTTTTTCAGCACTGCGCCAAAGAATGGAAGCACAACCTTCAGGTGAAATCACTGAATAGGTACTGTACTCGAGCATCAAAGTGACATCGCCCACACCAATGGCCAGGGCACCACCAGATCCGCCCTCACCAATGACCGTACAAATGATGGGTACTTTGAGGTGTGACATCACTTCCAAGTTTTTAGCGATGGCTTCTGATTGGCCACGCTCTTCTGCACCAATGCCAGGGTAGGCACCTGGGGTATCGATAAAGGTGAGAATAGGCAAGTCGAATTGTTCGGCCATGCGCATCAAGCGCAGCGCTTTGCGGTACCCCTCTGGTCTTGGCATACCAAAATTGCGTTTGATTTTTGTTTTGGTGTTGCGGCCTTTTTGGTGGCCAATAACCATCACAGACTGACCATCCAGCTTAGCCAAACCACCGACAATAGCGGCATCATCTGCAAAAGCCCGATCACCATGTAATTCCTGAAAGTCAGTGAACATCATGTCGATGTAGTCAAGGGTGTAAGGGCGCTTTGGGTGACGAGCCAATTGGGTGATTTGCCAGTCGGATAAATTTGAAAATATGGCTTCTGTTTTAGACTTGAGTTTGTCTTTTAACCTTTGAATTTCCTCATCTATATTGATGGAATTGTCATCGCTGACGTTCTGCAATTCATTGATTTTGGCTTCTAATTCCGCCAATGGTTGTTCAAAGTCTAAATAGTCAGTATTCATAAGATGAAAGTATTTCAGTAACCGACTATTTTACGTCCTCACAGCCCAATGTGCCACATCAAAACCACAAGAAAATGTTATCATATTTGATTTTCAAAATAGCCCAATCATGTCCGAATTCATAAAAAACATGCCCAAAGTAGAGCTACACATGCACATTGAAGGTTCAATGATGCCTGAAATGTTGTTACAGCTGGCTGAAAAAAATCAGGTAAAACTGCCCTATCAGACACTTGAGGAAGTCAAATCTGCCTATGAATTTAAGGACTTAACAGAATTCGTTGACTTGTACATTCAGGGCACCGAAGTGATTCAGTCAGCGGATGATTTTTATGAACTGACTGTGGCATATTTAAATAAATGCCAAGAACAAAACATCATGCATACAGAAGTATTTTGTGACATAAGAACTTATACAGACCGTGGACTTCCAGCTGAAATGGTATTAGATGGTATTGAGTCAGGATTCAAAAAAGCCGCCAAAGATTGGCAAATTTCAGGTGGCATGATTCCAACATTTATTCGTCATTTGGGGGTTGAAAAAGCTGCCGAAGATTGGCTGTTTTACCAACAACACACCCAACGTTTTCTGGCCATAGGCTTGGCTGCGATAGAAGTGGGTTATCCAGCCAGTCTGTTCAAAGAAATTTTCTCAGAAGTTAATGAGTTGGGGATGCCGATTGTGGCACATGCTGGTGAGGAGGGTTCGGCAGAATACATTTGGTCAGCAATCAAAGACGCTAAAGTCTCGCGCATTGATCATGGTATCCGTTCATTGGATGACCCAGAATTGATAGCTTATTTACAACAAACCCAAATTCCTCTAACGGTTTGTCCGTGCTCAAACATCAGTTTGCATGTGTTCGATCATATGCAGCAACACGTGATTAAAAAGATGCTGGATTTGGGTTTAAATGTGACCATAAATTCTGATGATCCGGCTCACTTTGGTGCCTACCTGACTGAGAACATGATGGCAGTAAAACAACATTGTGGTGTGAATGATGATGATTTGTTGCGCATGACCCACAATGCCATTGATGCCAGTTTTGCTGGTGCTGAAAGGAAGCACAACATGCACCATATTTTAGATCAGTTTGAAGCGCAACACGTTCAATAAGACGAATTAAAATAACTACAGGTAACCTGGCATGACACAATTTCAAGTACATAAAACAGACCTCACTCAAAACCGTTTAATAACCCCCGCAGAATCTACCACTATTCAAAAAGGCGAGGTAAAAGTCAAAGTGGAAGCGTTCTCATTCACCGCCAACAACATCACCTATTGGGCAATGGGAGATAAATTGAAGTACTGGCAATTTTTTCCAGCCGCTCAAAATGAGGGTCATCTGTATGGCATCATTCCAGTATGGGGTTTCGCTGAAGTGATTGAGTCTAAAAATGCCGATGTGCCTGTAGGCGAACGTTTGTTTGGCTACTTCCCAACCGCCACCGAATGGGTGATGAGGCCGCTCAAAGTCAAAGAGTCAAGCTGGTTGGATGGCGCAGAACATCGCGCAGCTCTGCCTGCTGGTTATAACGTCTATCGCAGGGTTGATGCAGAGCCAGGATATGATGCCAGCCAAGATGATTTACGGATGCTTTTATTTCCATTACACATCACGTCGTTCTGCTTGCATGACATGCTGGTGAGTCAACAGTATTTTGATGCAGCACAAATTGTCATCATCAGTGCTTCAAGCAAAACCAGTTTAGGGCTGGCCTTTGCCTTGCATGAGGATGATGCAGCACTTGAAGTTGTTGGCATCACATCACCAGGCAATCAAGCATTCATAGGTGAAACTGGATATTATTCAAGCTGCATCAATTATGGTCAACTCCATGAAATTGATGCCAGCAAGAAGACTGTTTTGGTGGATATGTCAGGTAATGGTGAGGTGATTGCAGCACTGCACCGGCATTTGGGTGAAAACATGATGTTTTCATCGCATGTGGGACTGACCCATTGGTCTGAAAATCAAATGCAAGTCGGTTTCATCGAGGCCCGCAGCCAGATGTTTTTTGCACCCAGTCACATTGAACAGCGTTATGCTGATTGGGGGCCTGCTGCATTTGAGTCCAAAGCCACTCAGTTCATGCAAAGGGCAGCGATAGATAGCAGTCGCTGGTTGGTGGTCAAACAGCTGCACTCTCTGGAACAGTTGCAGGCTCACTTCAAAGCCATCAGCCAAGGGAAACTACCGCCTCAAGAGGGGTTAGTCATCAAGCTCTGAGTCACCCAAGTCCAGCAAATGTTTGCCAAGGTTTTGGTTTCAATGACAATGCCAATGTTTGTTGTGTTTTTTACAAACAGAGTGTTTCTTTGGCTTGACATGAACGATGCGGTAATTTGAACGCAGGTGTTGATTATCTACCAATACCACTTGGGTTTTATGGGGTTTTTTAACCACCACCACTTTGTTGGCTTTGTGGGCATGACAGCCAGTGGTGAGGGTAAAGCCTGTAATCATCAGCAATAAATGTAATTTTTTCATTTCTATTTCCAGTGTTATTTACGGGTACAACGAGCGGCAATCGATTTAGGTTGACTGGCATCATGAAAAAAATTGAATTTGGGCGGGCAGGCACATGATCTTCACAGGCGTTTCTCCATTGAATTCGCCATCGGGCATCAGTGGCATGGGTTGTTTGGTTTTGATGGTGATGCTTTTTACTTGAAAGGTTTTAACTTCGCTGTAATTGATGTGTTGGCCAGAATAAATAGTTGGAAACAAGCGCAGGATTTTAGCCCGAGATATTTGCTTTAAAATGATCACATCAAGCAAACCGTCATCAATTTTGGCATCTGGCGCAATCAGAAATGAGGTGCCGGTGTAACGGCTATTGGCCACTTCTACAAACACCAGTTCATCTGCCATTTCAATTGTTTGGTTGTTGCTATCAACCATGCTGATGGCCATTGGATACTTTTTTAATTTGATGGTTTCCCACAGGGTCGCAAAGGTATAGGCTGATTTCCCCAATTTTTTGATCTTGGTGGTGGTTTGACCAGCATTGACCACAAAACCCATACCCAGGATATTAATGAAGTACATGGCATGGTGTTTATCCTGAGCCATTCCTATGTCAATGTGCTTGGTTTGTTGCTGGAGGATGATTTCGATGCCTTTTTGCCAGTCAGTAGGCATCAAGCCCAATTCACGGGCAAAAGCATTGCCGGTCCCCACTGGAATCACGCCCAATGGAATGCGAGCTGCTGCCTCATGTTGCATCAAACCATTGACCAATTCAAATAAAGTGCCGTCACCACCGGCCGCAATCAAACCTGAATACTGACTCAAATCAGCTGTTTCGATTAACTCTTTGGCGTGGCCAGAATGGGTAGTGGTCAATAAATCAAAGTTGATTTGGTGATGTTCTAAGTGGCTTGTAATCAAAGGCAAATACTTCTGACTGCGACCACTGCCAGCGTTGGGGTTAAAGATGATGAGTAATTTAAGCATCAGGTGATTTTAGCTGATTGCGAAAGATAATTGATAGCCCATGCTTGAATCGTTGAACATGGGGTAATGAATCTGTTTGCTTTTGGCGTCGGAGGATGGGTAAATGCAACAAACACTGCTAAAATAGCGCATTTTTAAAAACAACCAGCCATATGCAATTCACCATTGGACAACGCTACATCAACAACGCCGATTTACAACTGGGCTTGGGTCGAGTAACTGCTGAAAATCACCGCATGGTTAAGGTCATGTTTGATGCAGTAGAAGAAGAAAGGATTTATGCCAAAGATTCTGCCCCATTGAGTCGTTATGAGGCACAAGTTGATGATGTTTTACAGCACAAAGATGGTTGGCATATCACCGTCAATGAGGTCAAAAACCTCAACGGCTTGAACATTTATTTTGGTTATAAAGATGATGGCCAGGAAGATGTGATACCTGAATCAGAAATCAATAACAACATTTCCTTGGATCGCCCCGCAGATCGATTACTGAATGCGCAGATCGATAAGCTTAAATGGTATGACTTAAGACAAGCGGCACTGCGTCACCAACAACGATTGCGGACATCTGAGCTGTTTGGTTTAACGGGGTGTCGCACTGCGTTGTTGCCGCATCAGTTATACATCGCTCATTCGGTGGGTAAAAGACACGCGCCCAGGGTACTGTTGGCGGATGAAGTGGGTCTGGGTAAAACCATCGAGGCTTGTTTAATCTTACACCAACAACTACTGACCAATCGTGCGCAAAGGGCCATCATTATTGTGCCGGAAAGTTTAACTCACCAGTGGATGGTTGAACTGCTGCGACGGTTCAATTTGCAAGTGAGTGTCTTCGACGAAGAAAAGTGCCAAGAGATCGAACTCTCCAGTGGTTTTGAGAACCCTTTTGAGAGCAGCCAATTGGTGTTGTTACCACTGGAAATGATACTTGAAAACCCACTGCGTGAAGAGCAAATTTTAGCTGCCGACTGGGATTTGATGGTGGTCGATGAAGCCCATCATTTAGAGTGGTTTGAGGGTGAATTAGATGAAAATCAAGCCGCCTCTGATTCTGTGATGGCCTACCAAATCATTGAATCATTTGCGCTGAAAATACCTGGGGTGTTGTTACTGACGGCGACGCCTGAACAATTGGGTCGCAAAAGCCATTTTGCCAGATTGCGTTTATTAGATCCCGATCGGTACCATGATTTCGAACAATTTCTGGCTGAGGAAGCCGAGTTTGAACAAGTGGCTGATGCCATCGAGGCATTGATTGATGCTGTGAATCTTGAGCATACTGTGGACACCAATGCGATCGTTGCCATGTTGGCTGGTCACATCAACGAAGACTTATTAGAACAAATTCAAAACCTCGGTAATGACCCTGAAGCCGGCCAAGCCGTTATCAATCAACTGTTAGACCAACACGGCACTGGGCGTGTTCTGTTCCGCAACACTAGAGGGTCGGTCAGTGGTTTTCCTCAACGTGAGTTGAACAGCCATGTTTTGCCCTTACCAAAAGCTTATCAAAACACAACGGCACAAGAAGTGCTGACGCCAGAAACTGCGCTGGATGAGGAAGTGTCAGGCGCCTGGCTTGAGTATGATACAAGGGTGACATGGCTGTGTGAAAAAATCAAACAGTTGAAGCATGAAAAAATGCTGATTATTGCATCACAAGCTGCCACAGTTTTACAGTTAGAAGATCACCTCAGAGAAGCATATGGCATTCATGTGGCGGTGTTTCATGAGGGCATGAGTTTGATTGAGCGAGATCAAGCTGCGGCTTGGTTTGCAGATATTGATAACGGTACCCATGTTTTGTTGTGTTCTGAGATTGGCAGTGAGGGACGGAATTTTCAGTTTGCACATCATTTGTTGTTTTTTGATTTGCCTGCACATCCGGATTTGTTGGAACAACGAATCGGGCGTTTAGATCGAATTGGTCAAACCGAAACCATTCAAATCCATGTGCCTTATTTTGCTGACAGTGCGCAGGAAAGGTGGTTTCAATGGTATCACCACGGTTTGAATCTATTCACACAAACCAACCCTGCAGCCCATCATGTGTACAGCGCTTTTGCAGCACAATTGAACCAACAGCTGGATACCAAAGCCTTATCAAAATTATTGGCAGACAGCCAAAAAATGAGCCAAGAACTGTTGTCACAAATGACCAAAGGCCGTGATCGCTTGCTGGAATACAACTCATGCCGACCGGCTGAGGCAGCCAGTTTGACTGCTGATGCCGAGAATTTCCAACAGTCTGAGCAACTGGAAAGATTCATGCACAAGGTGTTTGATTTGTTTGGGGTGCATTATGAAGAACATCGCGCGGGCAGCGAAATCATCCGGCCCACCGATGAAATGGATGGCTACTTTCCTTTCCTGATTGAAGATGGCATGACCATCACTTACGACCGTGAAATAGCCTTGGCTAATGAAACCTTTCATTACATCACCTGGGAACACCCCATGGTCAATGAGCTGCTGGAATTGATCATCAATCAAGAAAAAGGCAACACGGCTTTTGCGGTGCTGAAAGACTCGGGACTGAATGCCGGTCAAATCTTTTTAGAATGCCGATACCTGATACAAGCGTCGGGTAAAAGCAGCATGCAGTTGGCACGTTATCTGCCACCAATTAATCGCCGTTTTTTGTTGGCAGAATCTGGTGTGGAAGTGGGCAGTAAATTGACAGAAGCAGTGGTCAATAAATTCAAAAATGCGGTACCAATGAATGTTGCGGTTGAGGTACTTAAGGCCAAGCTCTCTGTGGTCAAATTGTTATTGGAAAAAGCCGATGACATGATGCAACAGCAATTACCGGAAATCAAACAACAAGCTGAGGTACAAGTGTCATCCAACATCAATCATGAAATCAAACGCCTCAAACAATTGGCAAACAACAATGGTCAAGTACGCGACATTGAAATCGATCATTTGCAACAAAATTTAACTGCAGCCATCACCACAATCAATAACACCCAACCACAGTTGGATTCTATTCGGGTTTTAGTTACCATGTGACTTCAATGACTGTATGAATTAAATCAACATGAACTACCAACAAATCATAGAACGCATTCATCAAGAGGTTTTGTTACATAAGAACTACGGTGAAGTGGCTGATTACATACCTGAATTGGCTGGTATCGATGATGATCAGTTTGGTGTGTGTTTGGCCCATGTTGACGGTAAAATTTATCGTACCGGTGACTGGCAGACGCATTTTTCCCTGCAAAGTATCGTCAAAGTATTGTTGTTGAGTTTGGCCTATGCTCGGCTGGGTGGCCAGTTATGGCAACGTGTCGGAGTCGAACCATCTGGCACACCGTTTAATTCATTGGGCACCCTTGAGCATGATGATGGTATCCCACGAAATCCATTTTCGAATGCCGGTGCTTTGGTGGTCAGCGATGTGCTGCTGGATTTATACCAAGACCCCAAAGCGGCATTGCTGGATTTGATTCATTCATTTTCAGGTGATGAGGGCATTCAGTTTGATCGGAACGTCGCAGAATCTGAAAAAGCCGAAGGCTATCGCAATGTCGCATTGGTTAATTTCTTAAAATCCTTGGGCAACATCCACAATGATGTTGATGATGTTTTAGCGCTGTATTTCGACTGTTGTTCAGTGGCCATCAATTGTGAACAGTTGGCAAAAACATTCCTGTTTTTCGCTAACAACGGTCAAACCATCGATGACCACCATCGGCTGCTGAATCGCAGTCAAACCAAACGCATCAACGCCATCATGTTAACCTGCGGTTTCTATGATGAAGCAGGTGATTTTGCTTATCAAGTTGGGCTACCGGGTAAAAGTGGTGTAGGCGGCGGTATCGTGGCCGTTTTACCCAAAGAATTCAGCATCGCGGTTTGGTCGCCGCGGTTGAATGAAAAAGGTAACTCTTACCGGGGGCTGAAATTTTTAGAACAGTTCACCACAGAGACAGGTCAGTCCATTTTTTAATCAAGCTGTATTTGCTTCCACTAGCTGTTAACATGTTGGTTAATTGATAGATTAATAAACAACTCAAATGCACAAGCCAATAAGTATTTCATTAGCAAAATTTATTTGGATTTTGCTTGGGAGCATGGTCAGTGCTGATTTTGCACTTGCTGAGACTCGAAGCAAGGCCAATCAGATGTATCAAGCCGAGAATTGGCAGGCTGTCATCCAAGCTTATGAGCATTTAAGCAATGAGGAGGAACTGACTGAAGTTGATTTATTTCAACTGGCTGATGCCTTTATTCATTCAAAGCAAGGCCAGCAAGCGCTGGATACCAATGCTAAAATTCTCAATCCACAACGCATACCTGTGGCTCAAATTCACTATCAAAAAGCCCAAGCATACAGCTTGTTGCAACAAACCACTTTGATGTGGCAAGCCTTACACTCAGCCACTGCATCAGGTTTCAGTAACCTGACCCAATACAAGGCTGACAATGGTTTTTCAGGGTTTAAATCCAGCGCAAAATACCAACAAACTGTAGCCAGTATCGAGCGCAACCTGAAGCCTTGTTTATTCAATGAAAAATACCGTCAATTTGATTTTTGGCTGGGACAATGGGAGGTATACACCCAGCCAGATAAAAAAGGCCTAATGGCAGGCACAAATTCCATCACCCGTTCAGAGGATGGCTGCTTGATTAGAGAACAATGGATTAGCGCCAGTGGTAACACTGGCTTCAGCATGAATTATTTCAATGGCATCACTGAGCAGTGGGTTCAGCGCTGGGTCAGTAATGGTGTGGTGATTGAATATGCCGGTGGCTTGGTTCAGCTGCAAGATCGAGAAGCAATGAGGTTAGAAGGAAAAATATATTATGAATCAAAACAACAAAATCCTCAGATCAAAGACTTCAGAGGTACCTGGTCGCAATTGAATGATGGCGTGGTACAGCAGTTTTTTGAGGAATCAAATGATGGAGGTAACAGCTGGTATCCTTGGTTCAATGGTTATTATTATCCAGTCAATGAAAGTGCTGATTGAAGCAGTCATTTATTGAAGGGTATTGATGCTGCCATCTGGCACAAAACCACCCACTGCCTGAATGGGCTGTAGTGTATCAACAGCAGACACCCAAGCCACCACCGCAAAACGTTGTGGTTGGTGTTTATGGATCAAGGGTAATGTGAATGCATGCTGACTCACAGCTTGTTGTTTCATGTGAGCCAAAACAACAAAATCATGTAACAAAGTTTTTCCGTGATTTTCTCCTGCTTGGACCTGGGTCTCTAAACCCATGCCCACAACGGCCATATTGAATGCCAATTGATTTTTTGCCTGAGGGAAACTGACTGTCGCCAGTTGTTGATCGATTGTTAAACTCAGCGTTCCGGGTGAGGAATCAGTTTCAGGCAAGGCACGCCAAGGTTTAAAAAAGCCAGCCCATTCGCTGCCATTGACTACAAATCCAGGGGTATAAACAGCAGCGATGTTGGCTTGTTTTTTGTGTTGTCTTTGGCGCTTGGAAAAAGCTGGCTCAGCAAAAACATCTTGCCAGCCGATGTAATCCCAATAATCAACATGAAAAGCCAACGGAATGTATTTTTGCCACAATTCATCTGCGGCACTGAACTGGCTCAAAAATTGATCGGCAGGCGGGCAGGAGCTGCAACCCTCAGAGGTATAAAGTTCAATCAAAGTGGTTTGTTTGGTAGTGCTGGTGAAGGTGATTTTTTCAGCATGGCAAGTCAACGCCAGCAACAATGATGTCAGAAATGCAGTGATTTTTATGTTATTCATAATTAAACAGACCTGATACAGCCTAAGTTCTTTCATTGCCGGGGCACAATAGCCCTGTCAAAAGTCATGATTAGGGCTTGGTCTGATGAATTTTTTGTTTGAAACTGTTAATATCTTTGTTCTTTTGAAACTGGATGCCCTGATGCGTAAATACTGCTTACTCGCTATATTGATTTCTTTCCATGCCACTGCCAAAGACGCTGTCGACGATCCATTTATGTGGTTAGAGGATGTTGATGCCAAAAAATCCATGGAATGGGTGTTTGAGCAAAATGACAAGACTGCAGATGCCTATAAATCAAAGCCCATATACCAAGAACTGTACGACCAAGCCTTGGCCACTTTGAATAACAAATCACGTATTCCTTCGGTGTCCCAACGTGGTGATTGGGTTTATAACTATTGGAAAGATGAAAATAATCCTCGCGGTATTTATCGCCGAGCGAAACTGAAAGATTTTAATCGCAACGATGCGCCCAAGTGGCAAACCGTATTGGACATGGATAAGTACAATGCTGAAAACGAGGGTAACTGGGTGTTCAAAGGCATGAATTGTCTGGCACCTGAATACCGCCGGTGTCTGGTTTCTATTTCCCCCGGTGGTGGTGATGCCGTGATGATGCAAGAGTTCAATATGAAGAAGAAAGCTTTCATCAAAGACGGGTTTTCTTTGCCAGAATCTAAAATGCGGGTCACTTGGAGAGATAAGGACCACTTGTTTGTGGCCACTGATTTTGGTGCCGGCACCATGACCGAATCAGGTTACCCACGGGTCATGAAATTGTGGCAAAGAGGTACTGAACTTTCAGCGGCAAAAACGCTACTGGAGGCGGATGTGAAATCGGTTTCGGTGTTTGCTTTCAGAACGGGTAAAGATGAGAAAGCCAAAGATTTCATAATTGACAGCACCAGTTTCTGGACCAACACCTATTATCAATTGATAGATGGTAAAACCTATGAGTTGTCCATACCAAGTTCCGCTGTTATCAGTGGCGTGTTTCAAGGCGATATGATTGTTTCGCTGAAAGAAGATTGGACCTACCAGGGTCAGGATTTAAAACAAGGGACCGTTTTGTTGATGAGTCCGGATATTTTAAGTGGACGCAAAGCCAAGATTGAGGCAACAGATTGGTCGGTATTCTTGAGTCCTAAAGCGAATGAAAACATCGAAGGAATCTCAACCACAGATGATGCCATCATCGTCACGATTTTGTCTGATGTGGTCAGCCAAGTACATGTGCACAGCCGTGAGGGTGATGCGTGGCAAGTGACCCAAGTGGCGTTTCCAGATAACGGTGCCATAGGCATCACTGCTGTGGATGATGAAAGTGGCAGCTTTTTTGCAGAGTATGAATCATTCATCACGCCACCGACCTTGTACCATGTGAATGGTGAGACACTTGTGCCCAAAGCAGTAAAATCACAGGCACAGAGCTTTGATCCCGGCCCTTATCAGGTTGAGCAGTTTTTTGCTCGTTCTGCCGATGGCACCTTCGTGCCATATTTTATTGTTATGAATAAAGACACGGTATTTGATGGCAGCAACCCCACTCACATCTTTTCATACGGTGGTTTTCGCAATGCCCTGACCCCATCTTATTCAGGTTCGTACGAAGCCTTGGAAGGAGCGTATGGCAAATTATGGCTGGATCGAGGCGGTGTATTTGTTTCAGCCAGTATCCGCGGTGGTGGTGAATATGGCCCCAAGTGGCACCAAGCGGCGCTGTTAGAAAACAGAACCAAATCATTTGAAGACTTTGAGGCGGTGGCCGAAGATTTAATCAAGCGTAAAATCACTTCACCTCAGCACTTGGGTATAGAAGGGCGTTCAAATGGCGGCTTGTTGGTGGGTGCCACCATGACTCGCAGACCAGATTTGTATGGTGCGGTGATTTGTGGCGTGCCTTTATTAGATATGAAGCGCTACAACAAACTGCTGGCTGGCGCCAGTTGGATGGGCGAGTTTGGTAACCCAGACATTCCAGAGCAGTGGGCCTATATCAAAAAATACAGTCCCTACCAAAACCTCAAGCGAGACACAGCATATCCGGCCACCTTCTTTTACACTTCGACCCGCGACGATCGGGTACACCCGGGGCATGCCAGAAAAATGGCGGCTAAAATGATGTCCTATGATTACCCCATTTGGTACTACGAAAATACCGAAGGTGGGCATGGTGGCTCCAGCACCAATGAACAGTTGGCTGAAAGGTTGGCTCTGGCCTATACCCACCTTTGGACCCATTTGAAATAACCATCAACTGACAGAAAAATGCCTGCTGCTGACTTACTTTTAAATCAATAGCAGGCATCAATTGAGTTACTTGCGCATTCGACCTCATTTTTGACAAAACTTCGAAGTAGAGAAAGTGGTCTGTTTATAAGCTGTTTTGGCCCTTTGGTTATCAGCTGATGGTCAGTTCAATCCTTTGTTAAAAGCACACTAACAACAAATCAATGTAGTTGTGTGTCGGAATCAATAACTGAATTTGAAAACATCAGGTTGCTGTAACACGTAGTTCAAACTGTTTTTGACTTTGTGATTGAGAATGGTTTTGTCTGATGTTTCCCCCTTTTTGTTGTCCAAAAGTGGTGGCTCAGCGCCTAACTGTGCCGTCATCGCAGGATAGAAATCACCCTTGGCCGGATGATTGTCAGCACAGCCATTGAATACCTCACCCCAGGCTTGGTTGTTGATGATGGCCAGTATGATGCCCAAACAGTCATCGAGGTGAATCAAGTTGACCCTGGCCTGTGGGTTTGTGATGGTTTTACCACCAGCAAAGAATCGCCCAGGGTGTCTTTTGGGACCGACCAAACCAGCAAATCGTATGATGGTGGCTTGGGGGTGTGATTGGATGACTTGCTCAATGTCTAACAGCGGGTTATCAAAGTTCAGGCGCGGTGAATTTTCATCATGCGGTTCATCGCTGTTGGCGTAAACTGATGTTGAGCTGATGTATATGATGGCTTGAGTCTGGTCTGACTTGACTTGTTTTATTAACTTTTGATAGGCATCAATGTCTTTACTGGTGATGGCGATGATCAGTAGGTCGACATCCAATAATTGGTCATCAGCTGACAACTCATCACCCAGCTGGTAGTGCCTGATGTCCAAGCCGTTTTGGGTTAATCTTGCAACTTTTTCGGCACGGGTTGATGTCATCATGACTTCATGGCCATTTTTTATGAGTTGTCCTGCCAATGGTTGGGCCAACCAGCCACTGCCGATGATACTGATTTTCATTCTATCAGGCTTTGGGCAGTGTCACACCTTGTTGTCCTTGGTATTTGCCGCCGCGATCTTTATATGAGACATCACATACTTCATCTGATTCAAAGAACAAAAATTGGGCGACACCTTCGTTGGCATAAATTTTTGCCGGCAACGGTGTGGTGTTAGAAAATTCTAAGGTCACGTGGCCTTCCCATTCAGGTTCCAGTGGCGTGACATTAACAATGATGCCACAGCGGGCGTATGTTGATTTGCCAAGACATATTGTTAATACGTTGCGCGGTATTTTAATGTGTTCAACGGTGCGAGCCAAACAAAAGGAGTTCGGCGGTATGATGCACACATCAGATTTAACATCAACAAAACTCTTGCGGTCAAATTTCTTAGGGTCAACCACTGAAGAGTTGATGTTATGGAAAATTTTGAATTCATCAGAACAGCGCACATCATAACCGTAACTTGAGGTACCGTAGGATATGATTTTGTTGTTGCGGCCGGTGGTCCTGACTTGATTTGGTTCAAAAGGCGAAATCATGTCATGCTCTTGTGCCATTCGACGAATCCAGTGATCTGATTTTATGCTCATAATGTTTGGTTTTATTGGGTTGGTTAAATTTTATGCAGTTTAAGACTGTCGGTTAAGCTGAATTTAATGGGGCACTTGGCCAAATTTTGACCGGTGCGTAAAGCAATCATCAAAGCTTTTTCATTCAAGGGATGACTGGCCTGCCAGACTGCCGAGGGGTGACCGCTGTCCATGTTTGTTCTGATGTCAATATTCAATGGCATTTGTCCCAGCATCGGCACATCAAACTCTGCGGCCATTTTGGCCCCTCCATCTTGGCCAAATATGTGTGCTTCATGACCACAGTTCTCACAAATATAGGTGCTCATGTTTTCAATCACGCCCAGCACGGGAATGTCTACTTTCTGAAACATGGCCAATGCTTTCTGTGCATCCAGCAGGGCAATGTCTTGTGGTGTGGTCACCAGTACAGCCGCAGTAACCGGAATTTTTTGAATCATGGTCAATTGGATGTCACCAGTGCCTGGTGGCAAATCCATGATCAAGTAATCCAGTTGTGACCAACGGGTGTCTTCAATCATTTGCATCAAGGCTTTGGTGACCATTGCACCGCGCCAAATGGCAGGATCCTTTTCTCCCAAGATGTAGCCCAAAGACATGGTTTGTAAGCCATCGGCATCCACTGGCAAAAATGATTTTTGATCGGGGGATTCGGGTTTTTGACTGACGCCCAACATTTTAGGAATACTGGGGCCGTATATATCAGCATCCAGTATGCCGACACTGGCACCCAGTTGTTGCAGTGATTTTGCTAGCATCACGCTCATGGTAGATTTACCCACACCGCCTTTTCCAGAGGCCACAGCGATGATGTTTTTGATGCCTTTAATCGGTTTGATTTTGTCTTTGACGGCGTGTTGTCTGATGTTTTGTTTGATATTCAAGTCAGCAGTATCGATCAAGGCAGCCAATTGCTTTTGATAATCCTGTTCAAATGCACCGATTGGGTAGCGAAATTCGATGCGTTTCTTGCTGGACTTGAAATCGATTGATTTATCAAACAGCTGTTGGGTGATTGGGTCAGTTTGTTCGGTCAGTTGGGTCATGGTTTATTCAGTTACTTTTTTGATCAGTGCCATAGTAGATGGGTCTAGTGCGACCTCATTTAAAGTGTTATTTTCAACATGTTCTTGGATATCCCGAGCAATTGACTTACCCAACTCAACGCCTGGTTGATCAAAACAGTTGATGTTCCAGATAACTGACTGGGTATATATCATGTGTTCATACATAGCCAGCAGTTGTCCAACAGACTCAGCTGAAAGGTCCTTTAACAATAAAGTGGTGCTGGGTTTGTTGCCAGGACAACCTTTCATGCTGTGGTCTTCTTCCTTGCCTTGCATCAGCGCCGCACCTTGGGCAATCATGTTATAGAGTAAAAAATCTTGTGCCGGAGAATTATGCTCCAATACACCAATGAAATCCAAGGGCAGGGCATCCACGCCTTGGTGGAAGGCTTGAAAGAAGGCATGTTGTGACAACTGACCATGATCGCCGAAGACCCATGGGGTGGTTGGATAATTGATGACATCACCTTGCACGTTATGCATTTTACCAGTGCTTTCCATCATCAGCTGTTGCAGCCACTTGGGCAAACTGCGCAGTCGGGCATCATAAGGCAGGCAACTGTAGGCAGAGAGCCCAATGAAATTTCGGTACCAGATGGATATCAATGCCATCAGCACTGGTATATTGCGCTCAAAGGGTTGGTGCCTGAAGTGTTCATCCATGGTATGCGCTCCATGTAACAACTCACGGAATTGTGATTTACCTGCAGCCAGTACTATGGGGAAGCCTATGGCTGACCACAGAGAAAAGCGACCGCCTATAGATGCATCAAATGGTAAAACCATGTGCTCAGGAATGCCGGCTTGGGTGGCCCGCGATTGATTGGCGGTTATGGCCATCAGTGAACTTTGTGCTGTGGTCGGTTGATAACCGGCTATTTGTTCAAGTTTGTTTTGTATGGCTGTTGCATTCATCAAGGTTTCAACCGTTGAGAAGCTTTTAGAGCTGATACAGAACAAGCAGTGCTCAATGTCTATGGATTGAAACAGCTGGTTGATAAGAGAGTCATCGACACTGGCTGCAAAATAAACTGTTATTTGACTTTCGCTTTGTAACTCGGTCAATGCCTCTACCACCAATCGTGGCCCCAAGTATGAGCCGCCAATGCCAATATTCACCAATTGTTTGACTTGTTTGCCGAAAGCGGTTTTGATTTGACCTGAATGCACCGCATCAGCTAGATCAAACAACAATGCGGTGTTGTTCTTGTGATTAGGGTGTTGTGGATCTCGCAGGGTGGTGTGTGTGGCTGCCAGTTGGTCGGTGGTATTAACCACAGCCGCATTGAACAAGTTCTCAATGGCGGGTTTTAATTTGGCATGGGTAGCCAGTTCACACAATTGGCTTAATACATCATCATCAATCCAATTCTTAGACAGATCAAGGAAGATATTTTCTGACTCAAACGTCAAGTTTTCGAGGCGATCGGCCTGTTGCCACAAAAAACCCAAGTCTTTGAGTTGTGGATTCTGGGCGTGTGTCGCCAAATCTTGCCATATAGGATTGTTGCGCATCAATGCTGGTTATTCTACAAACGGATTATTGTAGCTGATAGGCAAAAAAAAACCCATCCAAATTGGATGGGTTAAATACGATATTTTACTTGTGCCCTGCTTGTCTTGGAGTTTTCGAATGATTTACTCTAAAACTGGTAACAATATTACAACAACATTTGTTTAAAAGCAACACCAATGTGTCTTTTTGTTTAAAAAAAACAACAAAATGAAGTCTTTTTATGATTTTGTTGCAAAAAAGCAACAAAAATACAACATTTTGAGTCTTTACAGGCGATTTATACTCGTTTTGCAGGGGGTTAATTGTTTTAGGTAGTTTTGTTGTTTGTTGATTGTATTAATTTTGTATTGCCATTTTGGCGGTAGGGTTTCGATAAAATGCAGCATGGGCCCCATGACAAAGCTGCGTTCAAGCATGTGTTGATGCGGAACGATGAGGTTGTCGCGATTGATGGTTTGCTGACCATATAAAATGATATCAATGTCAATATTGCGACTGTGCCATTTGTGGTTTTCTTGGCGGTTCATCAAGCGGTATTCAATGACTTTCAATGCTTTTAATAAAGCCAATGGTTTGAGTTTAGTTTTAATCGCCACAACAGTGTTCAAGAAAGCCGCTTGTTGGGTTACGCCCCAAGGTTCTGAATGGTACCATGGAGCAGATGCCAGCACTTTGGTGTTGGCTAATCGATCAATGTGGCGCAAGGCAGTGATGAAGTTGCGTTGGCTATCGCCTTGGTTGCTGCCCAGTGCCAAGTAGCAGATGTGTTGGGCATCTCTTGCAGCCATGGAGTCAGAGTTCTTGGTTGATTTTTTGTCGTTTGTTCTTTTTACCAAATATCAAACTTTTGATGCCCTCAGGTGACATGTTTTGAATACTGGTCCAGAAATCTGACTGCTGATCGAGTTTTTCGTCTATGGTATTGCGTAACAGCAGGAAGTCATAAGCGGCACGAAAGCGAGGGTGATGCAAGGTACTGTAAACGCCCTTGCCAAACATTTTTTTGAACCTGATTTGTAACATCCACATTTGGCGAACGCCATTTTGAATGGCTTTGGGTATCATTAAAAATTCTCGTTGATTGATCATGACTTGGGTGGTGGCTTCATGTAGCGCATCATGGGAATTTTTGCCACTGTTCAGCACCTCATGGTACAGCGGTATGAACTCTAACCACAAAACACAGGCAGTCAGAAATACTGGGGTGACGGACAAGCCGTTTTGTAGCCTGTGGTCGGTGTTACTGAAAGCTTCGAGTAAAAGGTTATGCCATTGTTGTTGCTGAGGAATGATTTTTGCTGCCACGGGGAATAAAATTTCAAAAAGCCTCAGCTCCATCAATTCCTTGTAGGCGATCTCCATATTGCCACAATGAAACATTTTGACTGTTTCGTCAAACAACCTGGCGGTAGGTACGTTGGTCAGGTGTAAACGATTGTTGATGATTTGTTGCCTTAATTCAGCTGACAAGGCCAGTCCTAATTTGGCGTGGAAACGTACCGCACGTAGCATCCTCACTGGGTCTTCTATGAATCTTTGGTTTGGGTTGCCTATAAGTTTCAACTCGCCTTTTTTTAAATCATGAACACCGGCAGCAAAATCCAGAATGGTTTCTTCTTGTAAGTCAAAATAGAGTGCATTGCAGGTAAAATCTCGTCTGATGGCGTCTTGATCGACTGTGCCAAAAACATTGTCTCGAATGATTTGGCCTTTTTTCATCACCCGATCGCCAGGATCGCTACCACGAAAAGTAGCCACTTCGTATATGCTGTTACCCATGTAGACGTGCGCCAGCCTGAAGCGTCGGCCGATAATCCGACACTTGCCTTTGAAAATGTGTTTGATGTCCTCTGGTGTGGCATCGGTGGCTATGTCAAAATCTTTGGGATGTAAGCCCAACAGCAAGTCACGTATGGCACCACCGACCAGATAGGCCTCAAAGCCATTCTCGACCAGCTTACTGATGATTTTCTTGGTGGCAGGGCTGATTTCAGCAACGGGTAATCTGTGTTCAGATTTTTGGTATGTTATTGGGTTCTGGTTTAGCAAGTTTCTTGACTGCGATTTAACGGCTTGTTGTATAATTTGGCATTATATCAAATCGAGGAGCAATTGAATGACTTTTGTGGTAACTGAAGCCTGTATCAAGTGTAAGTACACTGATTGTGTAGAAGTCTGTCCAGTGGACTGTTTTCATGAGGGGCCTAATTTTTTGGTGATAGATCCAGAAGAATGTATCGATTGCACCTTGTGTGAACCCGAATGCCCGATTGAAGCCATTTACCCTGAGGATGACTTGCCAGCAGGTCAAGAGAAGTTCATTGAAATCAATCAGCAACTGTCAGAGAAATGGCCAGTTATTACTGCCATGATTGAAGCGCCTGAAGATGCCGATGATTGGGCGCAGGTTAAAGACAAGGCGCATTTGTTAGAAACTGGAGATTAAAGTCAGACAATCATCACTTTTAAAGTGCAAATAAAAAAAGCGCCAAATAGGCGCTTTTTTTACTTTTGTTAGCCGTCCTTCACTCTTTATCGGCGGTGGCTGCCTCAAAGATGTGATTGAATAAATCATCCACCACATAGGACGAAGGGGCTTCAAAGTCCACTGTTTGAATCCATATTTGTTGCTTTTGAGGTAATTTCAAACAAGTCAGCACGTACTCTCCGGATCTGTCGATATAACTGCTGTTGATTTGAAATATCTTACTGAAAAATCCTTGGTTGACTTCTTCTGTGATGGGGTCATAAAACATGAAAGTGGCTTGACAGTTATCTGGGTCCTCATCCAATAACTGCCAGTTATAACCGTGGTCACCCAGGATGAGCTCCCAAGCATCTTGTTCATTGAATATTTCGATGGTTGGCATGCCGCCGCTTTCAATAATCACCACATTCTCATCGCTGCTGCGGCGTTTAGCAAAGCTCATTTCAGGTGGTTTTGAGTCCGGTGCTGCATCATCACCGGCCACCTTAACTTCGGGTATTTTTAAGGCATTGGTGGTGCGCGGTAAGTCTCGAGATTCAACCGGTTGTAGTTCTGGTGCTGGTTTGGCTTGTAAGTAGGCTTCTTCCTTGACTATGCGTTTGCAACTGGTCAGTGTGACACACAAGGTAAATAGCAATATTATATTAGTCAATGACTTCATAAAGTGTTTAACTCCGTTTCAATGGTTTTGAGTTGTCTTTTTAATTCGTTGGGTTTGATCTCTGTCAACACCAAGGGTGCGCGGATTCCTGAGTCTATCAGCTCTGCTGCGTGCATGATGGATTTCAATGGACATGGATTGGGTTCATGAAACAAAAAATCACACAGGGGTTTGATTTCATCGTTCATCTTCTCAGCGTTGTTGATGTTGCCTAATTGTACCAGTGTACACAGTTCCTTGATGGTTTTTGGTATGACATTTGCCGCCACGCTGATGACACCGTGTGCACCCTTGGTCATGGCGGCCACAAAACTGTGATCATCACCCGAAAGGACACTGAAATCTTTGTTTTTAAGCAGCTTTTCTATGCGAGTCATATCTGACTTGGCTTCTTTGATACCAATGATGGCATCCAGTTTAGCCAGTTTGGCAGTGGTCTCACTGCTGATATCAATGCCGGTGCGGTTAGGTACATTATATAAAATGATGGGCAGTGGTGCGTCGTCGGCTATGGCTTTAAAGTGGTTGTAAAGGGCCTGTTGTGATAACAGCAGATAATAAGGTGTAACAACTAATGCGGCATCAGCGCCGAGGTTGGCAGCTTGCTTGTTAGCCTGTTTGACTTTGTTTGGATCGATGGTGCCAGTACCCACAATAACCAAGGTGTCGTGCCCTTGGCATAATGATACTGCCGATTCAATCAATGCATGCATTTCAGTCGTTGTCAGTAGGGCCGATTCACCTGTGGTGCCGCCAACAATGATGCCATCAGTGCCAGCTTTGAGGTGCATTTTGATGAGTTGTTGCCATTGGTCAAAGTTGATTTGACCATCAGGACTCATGGGTGTCACCAGGGCGACCATGCTGCCAGATAAATTTTTGGCTTTTATTTGTCCCATTTAACCTTGTATCTTAAATTCAAAAGCGCATAATTATATGCTTTTTTTAAGATGGGTGTATTAAACAATGGTTAAAATCGATAATAAAGTGTGGCAGCAAGCTTTGAGTTTCACTGACGGCAATCAATCAAGTATGGCGCAGCGAGTAAAAAAGAATGCTGTGTTGTATTTTTATCCCCGAGCAAACACCCCGGGATGTACCAATGAAAGTAAGGATTTTTCCGAGCTTTATGAACAATTTCAAACACTTGGTTGTGAGGTGATTGGGGTTTCCGCAGACAGCTTGAAAAAGCAACAAAACTTCAAAAAGAAATATGATATGCCGTTTGAACTGGTGGCTGATGTCGAGGAGGTTTTGTGCCAGGCATTTGCTGTCATCGTTGAAAAAAACATGTATGGTAAAAAGTTCATGGGCATTGAGCGCAGCACATTCATTCTTGATGGTGATGGTAAGGTGTTACATGAATGGAGGAAGGTAAAGGTTCCAGAACACGCCAAGGAAGTGTTGACACAAGTCAAAGAAATTAATCAGTAATTCAGCTATAATTGTCCATCGGCTGCGGCCACCAGATACTGTCTGATGCCAGTGTGCAGGTCAAAACCTGTTAAGTATGCTGTGGGTCTTCGGCAAATTATAAAAACAATATAAAAATATTTAAAAAGGAATAACAATGACGCAAAAAATCACAATCATCAAAGGCGATGGCATTGGGCCAGAAATCATGGATGCCACAATCAGGGTTTTGGAGCACTTGAAGTTAGATTTTGATTACGAATTCAAAGCAGCTGGTTTGGCTGCATTGGATGCAACAGGTGAACTGCTTCCAGCTGATACCTTGGATGCCATAGCCGCCAATAAAATTTGTTTGAAGGGTCCATTGACCACACCAGTTGGCAAAGGTTTCAGTTCGATCAACGTGGCGATGAGAAGGCACTTTGATTTGTATGCCAACGTTCGGCCAGTGGTGACATTCGAAGGCACCAAAGCGCGTTATCATGACATCGATATCATGACCATCAGGGAGAACACTGAGGGTGCCTATTTAAGTGATGGGCAAACCATTAATGAAGACCACACAGTGGCTGAATCTAAAATTGTGGTGACACGGGAAGCGTCTTTGAATATTGTACGTTATGCATTTGAAATAGCTAAGCGGGCAGGACGTAAGAAAATCACTGCAGTGCATAAGGCCAATATCATGAAGACCACTTCCGGCTTATTTTTGGAGGTGGCCGAGGAAGTGGCTAAGGACTATCCGGAAATTGAGTTCAACACACTGATTGTTGATAACACTTGCATGCAACTGGTGATGAATCCGAGCCAATTTGATGTGATAGTAACCACCAATTTATTTGGTGACATCATTTCAGATTTGTGTGCTGGCTTGGTCGGTGGCCTGGGCATGGCGCCAGGCGCTAACATTGGTAAAGAAGTGGCCATGTTTGAGGCCGTGCATGGTTCAGCGCCGGACATTGCTGGAAAGAAAATCGCCAATCCAACGGCATTGATGTTGGCAGCTGCCATGATGTTAGAGCATTTGGGTCATGTGCAACAAGCCAACGACATCAGGATGGCTATCAGAACAACTTTGTTGGCCAAAGACCGTTTGACCGGTGACTTGGGTGGCTCGGCAAAAACCGCTGAATTCACTGATGCAGTGATATCGAGATTGGCTTGATTGGACAGGTTGAACAGGCTGGAAATTGGTCGAGATATGGAGTGATGTTGTGTTTTTGCAACAAATTTCATAATTTTGGTGGTAATTTCAGTCATTTCGGCTGAGAAAAATTGACATTTTGTTGTTTTTTTGACATCATTCAATTTCAGGCGAAATAATATATTAATGTTACGAAAACTCAACCAATTCATTGTTACCACAATGTTCTTACAGGTACTAGCTACAGCGCCAGCTGAAGCGGGCGATTTGTCGTGGTTCAATTTAGCGGCTGCAGATTCAGGGGCAGCGCCGGTATCTATCTATTCTGGTTACAAGCGGATTGACAGCAAAATGGATTTGGGCCATTGGCGCAACAGCATTGCGCAGAAGATTCTGCCTAACTTTTACTCAGATTTGAATTTGAATAATACCAACCATGTGGCTGCATCACTGAGTTTAGAAGGCGCGAAAATGTATTTCAATGCCAAGCGCTTCAATGAAATCAGCCAGTTAACTGATGGCAAGTCATATTTTTTCACCTTTGATTATGACCAATCCTTTTTACAGCCGGTCAGTTTTCAAGAGTCGGTCTTTCAATTTGATCAGTTCCTCATCAGGGACAACGATTCATTCTCTCGCAGTATTTTTGCACCTGGTTTTGCTTATCGTGTGAATGACGACTCAGAAGTCAGCTTGGCTGTGGTGTTTGCTCAACAAAACTATTCTGACATCAACTTTTTGGCCTCTGAAATCAACGGATTTGATCAATTGGACTTGTATTCAGTCAGTTACACCGAAACCAGCAATGGTCTGGGACTTAATTTAGGTTTGTCACAACGTTTTTTTGATCGAGTCACTGTAGATGCCGAGTACCAATCAAAAATTGACATGGATGGTTTCAGTCGATTACTGGGCGTACAAGCCGACCCGGCTGATTTTGATATACCTGAGCAAATTAAAGTTGCACTGGGTTTTGATATCACCAGTAAAAATGCCTTGACCTTAAAAGCCACGCACAGCTACTACAGCGACATCAATGCTTTTGTCAGCCGCTCATTCCCTGATATTTTCTTGACGTTTTTGAACGACTTGGAAAGTCCTGATTTTAATTGGGATGACCACACCATTTTCGCTGTTAACCTTAATCACCAATTCAACAACGGTGCGATTTTGAACCTAGAATATTCTGGCCGTCAACAACCACCAGCAACCGAAGCTGATCTGACCACAATTTTAGATGCCATTTCAGCCTCGTATAGCGTCCGATTGGGTCTGACAACACCCCTATTTGGTGGTGAACTTGATTTATATGCCAGTTACGCACCCATGCCTCTGAATTTTGGCAGAACAGATTTTGGCCGTGTAAATACTGAATTACAAGGCAATCACAAAGAAGCCGTTTTGTCATGGCTTTACACTTTCTAAACGAACGTCTCTTTTAGCCTCTACTGAGCAATTAATTTTATTAGGCATGTAGCGTCCAGGCGCATATAATAAATTCATGAATGTTATTTCCAGTTGGTTCAAGCGGAATTTTTCCGACCCGCAAATAGTTATTTTGATCTCGGCACTGCTGTTCGGTTTTGTTTTCATCATTTATTTTGGCAGGCCTTTGGCGCCATTTTTAACCAGTATTGTGGTGGCCTACCTGTTGGAAAGTGTCATTCTGCGACTAGAAAAAATGAATGTGCCGCGGGTTTTGGCCGTTGGTTTGGTATTCTTGGTATTCTTGGCGTTGATGATGGTATTGATTATTTGGTTGGTACCAAAGTTAACCAGCCAGGTCAGTCAGCTGGCACAAGCGTTGCCTGCTTATTTGTCGACCGGGTTGGATTTTCTTAGGACTTTGCCTGAAAAATACCCCAGCATGATTGAGCCTGAACAAGTCCAATCAGTGATTGCGGGAATCACCAATGAAATGACGCAGTGGGGTCAAACCATTTTGGGCAGAACAGTTTCTTCTGTTTTCAGTGCGTTCTCTATTGCGGTTTTTTTGGTGGTTATGCCCATATTGGTTTTTTTCTTACTTAAAGACAAAGCAGTTATTGTGGCGTGGTTGCGTCAATTTATCCCTAAAGATTCCAAACTGACTTTGTCTGTTTGGAACCAAGTTGACATCCAAATTGGTAACTATGTTCGAGGTAAGGCCTTTGAGATTTTGTTGGTGGGGTTAATCAGTTATATTGTCTTTGTGTTTTTTGACCTGGAATATGCCATTTTGTTAGCAACATTAACGGGTTTTTCAGTGTTGGTACCTTTTATTGGTGCAGTGGCTGTGACTGTGCCAATTGCGTTGGTTGCTTTTTTCCAGTTTGGGTGGACCGCGCCATTTGCTTACGTGATGATTTCATATGGTGTGATTCAAATGCTTGATGGTAATGTTTTGGTGCCATGGTTGTTCTCTGAGGTCAATAATTTACACCCCGTAGCGATCATTGTCGCGGTATTGTTTTTTGGTGGTGTGTGGGGTTTCTGGGGTGTGTTCTTTGCCATTCCTTTGGCTACATTAGTTAACGCCATCATAGAATCTTGGCCAAAATCAATCAAAAACCCCGAGCAAGAGCAGACTGCTGAATGAGCCGTACAACAGTATCAGAGCAACAGTTGATCTAATTCACCTGAGCGGCTGGCCGCATTCAGGTCATCAAAACCACCCACGTGATGGCCATTGATGAATATTTGTGGCACGCTGGTTCTTCCAGAGCGTTCAATCATTGATTGTCTTTCGGTTGGGTTTTGGTCAATTCTGATTTCGTTGTAATTCAAATTTTTACTTTTCAGTAGCTGTTTGGCTGCATTGCAATAAGGGCAAATCAGGGTGCTGTAAAGGATAATTTCATTTTCTTTGTTCATTTATTTTCTCACATACAATGTTTGGGTTTTGGTAGGCCAGCATGTTTACTGGCAAACCTGACAGGACCATCTGGATAAAGGCGGTAGAGGTACCTGGAGTCAATTTCAGGATCTAATTTTTGGCGTAAAAGTTTAATCAATAATCGCATGGGTGGGGTATCGCCAGTGGCGTCATAGATGTTTTGTACGGTCTCAATCAATTGCCAGTGTTGCGGTGTCAGCTCAATACCGTCGTTTGCCGCCAGCACTTGGGCAACTTCACGGTTCCAATCTGATCGATCAGTCAAGTGTCCGTGTGCGTCGGTTTTGATGGTTAAATTGGCTGTTTTTACTTCCATGTCAGGGTGTTGTTGTGCTCGAGGATTAATTCAAGCCACTTGTTCTCGTTAACTAAATATTCATCTATATGAGGTCCTTTTTCATTTTTTACAACATAGCACGGGTTATTTAGCTGTGCCAGCTCAAGTTGTATTCGATCCAGGTCATCGTCGTTGAGTGGGCCATAAATTAATAAAGTATCTTTGGGGCCAATTAGGCGTTTGTTGGCTTGTATTGTCTGAGTGTTGCGCCACCGGTACATGTGTAAAGTTTTCATGACAAAAAAGCCGCCTGATTTTTCATGTTTTCAAAATCCGCTGTACTCAATGCTGTAGTATCTAAAGCGGTGATGCCAGAGTCAGCTGTCAGGTGATAAAAATCATTAACACCATACAATTTCAATGCGGTCCATTTTTTCAATTGAGCGTTTGAGTTAATTAAGTTTTCACAGCCTGCGCCACTGAAAACCACATCAACTGAATGTTCAAAATTCAGCATCGCAAGGATTAACAAGTAACTCTGTTCAACTTGGGTTGTATTCATTTTTTCGTTGATGATAAATAACGATTGCATCAGTTGATCTCTACCACTTTGTCGGCCTGTTCCATGGCGTTGACCCAACTGGCTAATCCCACGACTTTAAATCCCTCAACCTGTTGATTTGGTTTTAAATTGGTGTGCAACTCAACCATGGCGCTGCACAAACACAAACTAACACCGGATGATTGTTGCCATTGTTGCCATTGTTTGAGCACTTCACTGACATTGATGATGTTTACAGCATGACCAAAGAAAAACACCATGTCAAGTTGGTGATTGGTGATAATGGACTGACACAGTTTCAAGGCTTCGTTACAACTGTCTTGCCAATCACTGTCAGCATTGATGATGAGGTTAAATTTCATGGTGATATTTTAACCAATAGGTGGTTAAAATGTCTTGTTGTTCACTATTTAATGAGACAGCCTCAGCTTTGCTTTGAATTTTACGCCGTTTTAATGGTCTTATACTTACAATATGAAGATGAAATTTTTACTCACAATTTGCTTACTGTGTTCAAGCCATTCATTGGTACTGGCAGAATTTAAGCTGCCCGATTTGGGCAATCCAGCTGATAAAGTGCTTTCGGCAGATGACGAACAACGTTATCGCCAAGATATCAAGCAACAAATGTACCAATACAACTTCATGATGACCGACCCCATTGTGGCTTCATACACTTATCATTTGGGCTATCAGCTTGCGGCATTTTCAAATAAGCCTGATCAGCCTTTTGATTTTTTTATGATTCCAGCCAACATCATCAATGCCGCTGCTTACCCGGGAGGTTTGATAGTGGTTTATTCAGGTTTGTTTTTGGAAACTGATACTGAAAGCGAGTTGGCCGGCGTACTGGCGCATGAAATTGCTCATGTCAATCAAAGGCACATTTCGCGCATGATGGCCAAACAACAAAAGGCCACAGCACCCATTTTACTGGGCATGTTGGCAGCCATTGCGGCAGCACAATCATCAAGCAGTGGTGATGCGCCAATAGCAATTGCAGCGAGTATGTCAGCGATTCAACAACAATTAGCTATTAATTTTACCCGGTACCACGAGTATGAAGCGGATCGCGTGGGTATCAATACTTTGTATGCGGCTGGTTTGAACCCAGAGGGTATGGCCACATTTTTCGCCAAGTTGATGCAAAAGCACCGAATTGATCCACGTTATCAAATCCCCGAATACTTGCGCACCCATCCGCTTTCAGTCAATCGCGTGACAGAGGCCAAAAACCGCATCAAAGCTTTCACTCCGAAGCCGGTCAGTGAATCAGAGTTGTATGATTATGTTAAAGAACGCGTCAGGGTTTTAACTGCCGATGAGTTTACTGATTTGAGCGCCTATTATCGAGGAACCCTTTCGTCAAATGCTGGTAATACCAACGCATTATTGTATGGCCAGGCATTGGTCTATTATCGCAACAACCAATTTGAACAGGCCTGGAATGTCTTGCAGCGAATTACCCCTGAAGCCAGTGTCAAGTACGTGATTGATATGTTGAAAATTGAAGTCATGGCCAGAATGAATAAAGTTGAAGCTGAGCGATTGATTGATGCTGCTTTGAAGCTGTATCCTGATAATGAGGTGGTATTAGAGACCACCGCCAAGATCATGATGCGTGCCACAGACCTTAAATGGGTGGATGCTGCCATACAAACCATTCGCAAGTTGGTGCAGTTACAACCCGAAAACCCCCACTATTATGATTTGTTGTCAATTGCTTATTACAACGCTTTGAAGCCAGTACAAGCTGGTGAAGCCATGGCTCGCCGTGAACATTTAATGGGCCGCAATTACCGTGCAGTACGAATTCTGCGTAATCTTAAAAAAGACGATGACTTAGACTACTATCAGTCGGCTGAAATCAATGCGTTGATTACAGCTTATGAACCATTGATCACTGAGCGAGAAAGGCGCAGAGAAATTGCTGCTGATGGTGGTATTGGTCGTCGACAATAAGGCTAATTAGGCTTTGAAAAAAAAGCATAATTTGATTACAATGCGCGATTAGCTAAAATTTGATGGAAATATTATGGCACGAGTAACAGTTGAAGACTGCCTAGAAAAAGTACCCAATAGATTTGATTTGGTTTTGATGGCGGCCAAAAGAGCCCGTTTGATTGCCAATGGACAAGAGCCCATGGTTGAAGAAGAAAACGACAAACCAACAGTGCTGGCGCTGCGTGAAATTGCAGACGGTGAAATTAATGATGAAGTACTGGAAGAGTTGGAATTAGAAGCCAAACGAGCCAGAGAGTTGGAAGCTTGGAATGCAGCCGCTGAAACTCAAGACAATGAAGACGCTGAATAACGGTTGTCTGATTGAAATGAAAAAAAGGTTTCGGATGTGAACGAACTCTCATTCACGTCCGAAACAATGAGTCACAAAGCGGTTCAAGCTGCTTTCAAACAACTCAAAGAAAAAACCAACCCTTACCTAAACCCTGAAGAAAAATCTAAACTGCGTGAAGCAGTTCATTACGGTGCTTATGCACACGAGAAGCAGATTCGCAAATCAGGTGAGCCATACATCACTCATCCGATCACAGTAGCTACTGTTCTGGCCGAACTGCGGGTTGATATCGATACATTAATAGCTGGGGTTTTGCATGACACCATAGAAGACACGGATGTTTCTCATGCAGACATCAGCAAATACTTCAACACCGATGTGGCTTATTTGGTCGAGGCTGTCACCAAACTGGATAAACTTAAATTCAGAAACCTCAAAGAAGCGCAGGCCGAAACTTTTGTTAAAATGCTTTTCGCCATGGCTGATGACATTCGAGTCATTATCATTAAGTTATCTGATCGACTACATAACATGCGCACCATCGCCGCCATGAGCGCTTCAGGTCAACGCAGAATTTCGCGAGAAACTTTGGATGTTTATGCGCCCATTGCTGAGCGCATGGGATTAAAAAAAATCCAACATGAACTTGAAGACCATGCTTTCAAGGCACTGCATCCAAATCAATACAAACACATTATTGACGCTTGTCAGAAGATAGCAGGTAACAGGCAAAAAGCAGTTGATAAAATAAGAAAAAACATCAAAAAAGCACTGCTTGAATCGGGCATGCATGTTGATGTCTCTGGCAGGCAAAAGTCCCCATACAGTACCTATAAAAAGCTGAAATCGAAGCAAGTTGAAATCGATGAAATTCATGATTTGTTCGGTGTCAGGATTGTGGTCAGAGAACTGAACCAATGCTATTTGGCTTTGGGCATCATTCATAATTTATACCCACCAAACGAAAACGGTTTCAAAGATTACATCGCGGTACCAAAACAAAATGGCTATCAATCATTGCACTCGGTGGTAACTGGTCCTTTTGGTATGAAATTAGAAGTGCAAATCAGAACCGAGGAAATGGACCAAATGTCAGAAGCAGGGGTGGCTGCGCATTGGCTATACAAACACAAAGACGCCCAACAAACACGATCATTGACCAATGCCAGAAGTTGGCTGAATTCTTTACTGAATTTACAAAAAGATTCCGGTAGCTCATTGGAGTTCTATGAAAATTTCAAAGGTGATCTCGGGGTTGATGAAATATATGTGTTCACGCCCAAAGGAGACATCGTACAGTTACCGAGTAAATCAAGTGTACTTGATTTTGCCTTCGCGATTCACACCTCAGTCGGCTCACATGCTGAAAGTGCGACTGTCAATGGCAACCCAGCCACACTTTCACAAGTTCTGGATACCGGTGATTTGGTTTCAATTAAGACGGCCCAGGGTTTGACAGTGACTGCTGAGTGGTTAAGGGTGGTGGTGACCAGTAAAGCCCGAACAGCCATTCGTAAGGAACTCAAAGACATCAAGGATGAAGATGCATTGATTTTGGGTCACAGGATGTTAGACCGGGCCCTGGATACCTTTGGTTATTCATTTGAAAAGCTGGATCAGCGATCAATCAAGCGGGTATTGAAACACTACCAATTAGACAGCATGAATGAATTGTTGAAAGCCTTTGCTTTTGGTGAATTGTTGCCTTCAATTGCTGCCAGAAAATTAATGCCACTGATGAAGCAACGCAAATTGAATAAGGACTATCAGCCTAAAGAGGCATTGACCATTGATGGTACAGAGGGTTCTATACTGAGTTACCCCAACTGTTGTTTGCCATTACCTGGTGATGACATCACTGGCTACCTCAGTCCAACCAAAGGGGTGGTGATTCACCGCAGTGGATGCATCAACTTGACTGACACATTGAAAAACGCGCCAGAACGGAAAGTGTTTTGTAGTTGGAGTGTTAACACCAACGGTAATTTCAAAACATCCTTAGAAGTTGATGTGGTCAACCGCACCGGTGTACTGGCCAGCTTGGCTGCTGCCATTGCCAATGAGGATGTTAATATTGTCACCATCGATCAAACCGACCGCGACACAGGGTTTTCTCTGTTGGTTTTCACAGTAGAAGTTACCAGCGCCAAACATGCACAAGTCTTGATGGACCAATTACAATCACATCGAGAAGTCTTAAACGTCAAACGAGTTTATCATGAAAGAAATAATTAACACCGACAAAGCCCCAGCTGCCATTGGCACCTATTCACAAGCCATTGTTCATAACCAAGTGCTTTATACCTCAGGCCAAATCCCCATAGATCCAGCCACTGGTGAAATGTTGCCTGCAGAATTTGAATTGCAAGCTCATCAGGTTTTTAAAAACTTAATGGCCATTGCAGAGGAAGCGGGCACATCATTACAAAATGCCATTAAGCTGAATGTGTTTTTGCAAGATTTAGAGGATTTTGCAATGCTCAACCAAGTCATGGGTGAATACATCCAAGAACCTTATCCTGCCAGAGCGGCCATCCAAGTGGCGCGGTTACCCAAAGATTCATTGATTGAAATTGATGCATTGATTGCCATCGGTTAAAACCACCCCGGATGCGATGAATGGAGTTAACTCGACTCAAAGGAATTGGTCAAACCACCGCCGATAAACTCCATACATTGGGTATTGATGATGTCATCGATATGCTGTTTCATTTGCCTTTGCGCTATGAAGATAAAACGTGTATCACAGCCATAGCTGATTTGACCGGCTTTGGTCATGCGCAAGTTGAAGGTGAGATTGTTAAGTCTTATGTGACGCAGGGCAGAAGGCCTATTTTAGTGGTTGAGGTGGCGGATGAATCGGCTGTCATGCAGCTTAAATTTTTTAATTTCTATTATTCTCAAAAAATTAAGATGCGCGCGGGTTTGAGGATTCGTGCTTACGGTGAAGTCAAACATGGCATGTATGGTATGGAAATCATTCATCCCGAGTTTTCACTGGGGGAAAAACAACCAGCGTTGGCCAAATCATTGACGCCTGTCTACCCTAAATCTGAGGGTATTTCACAAAAACTGTTACAAAAAGCTGCTGCGCAAACTGTTCAAATGTTGCAGCAAGGAGAGTTGGCACTGAGAGAATTGTTGCCAACCGAATGGTTGGCCCAGCAAGGCATGCCCGGCTTACGCGAAGCCCTGATGTTCGTGCATCAACCACCGGCAGGTGCTGATGTAATGAAACTATTGAACCAAAGCCATCCAGCCCAACAACGGTTAAAAATTGAGGAGATATTGGCCCATTTTCTGGCCATGCATCAAGCTCGAACTGCGGTACAACAATCTGCTGCGCCCGAACTGCCAATCAACCAACAACAAAATCAATTGTTGTTATCTCAATTGCCCTTTGAACTCACGGCAGCACAGCAACGGGTGGTACAGGAAATACAAGCGGATATGAGTCGAGGCTTTCCAATGCAGCGACTGGTTCAGGGCGATGTGGGCAGTGGTAAGACTGTGGTCGCAGCCTTGGCGATGCAAGCGGGGTTGGTTCATGGTAAACAAGTGGTGATGATGGCGCCGACAGAAATATTGGCAGAACAACATTTGGTTACCTTGAAGGAATACTTCAAAGACAAACAAGTGGTTTTTTTATCCGGTAAGATCAAAGGCAAAGCCAGGGTTGATGTGTTGGCACAAATTGCTGGCGAGGCCGATGTCATCATTGGAACCCATGCTTTGTTTCAGCCGGATGTGATTTACCGCGATTTGGCTTTGGTTATCATTGATGAACAACATCGCTTTGGGGTCCATCAAAGGTTGATGTTGAAAGAAAAAGGGCAAAACAATACCACCTTACCGCATAGTCTGATCATGACAGCCACACCCATCCCCAGAACATTGGCACAAATTGCCTACGCTAACCTGGATGTTTCGGTGATTGATGAGCTGCCGCCAAACCGCAAAGTCATCAACACGGTGCTGTTAGATAATCACAAAATTCAACCATTGGCGGAGCGCATACGCAACGCTTGTAAGAATGGCGAACAAGCCTACTGGGTTTGTACCTTGATTGAAGAATCGGAGCACATGCGAGCAAAAGCAGCCCAAGATACTTATGAGGCTTTACAACAACAGTTTCCTGACTTAACTGTGGGTCTGGTGCATGGGCGCTTGAAAAGTGATGATAAACAAGCAGTGATGGACGCTTTCAAAGCCAATGAAATTCAATTGTTGGTGGCCACCACAGTGATTGAAGTGGGTGTTGATGTTCCTAATGCCAGCTTAATGGTGATTGAAAACGCCGAACGTTTGGGTTTATCTCAATTGCATCAGCTGCGTGGCCGAGTGGGTAGGGGCAACCGGCAAAGTCATTGTGTCTTGGTGTATCAGGCGCCACTGAGTGAAAACGCCCAAGTCAGGTTGCAGACCATGCGGGAAACCAATGATGGTTTCATTATTGCACAAAAAGATTTGCAATTACGTGGCCCCGGTGAAATTCTCGGCACCCGACAAAAAGGCAGCATGGAATTCCGCTTTTCTGATCCCGAACAGGATGCACAATTATTTGAGCAAGCCAAACAGATGGCTGCAGAGCTGTTACAGGCCAATCCTGAGGTGTGTGATCAGATCATTGAACGCTGGGAAAAACAAGCCAAAACCCTGGCAAAAGTATAAAATAATGATTTCACAACGTGTTCCTAAATCATGATTACACTGGAATCAATCAGGCGACTTAAACCGCACATACCGCTGATTTATCTGGTTATTATTACTGTGTTTTGGTCGGTATATTACCGCGGCAGCCATTTCCTCAATGATTATGGCCAAGCCAAGCATGAATGGTTGTTTTTAATAGATGGTTTGGTGGTCTTACCGGTTTTGTGTTGGCTTTGTGTGTCAGACAAAAAAGCAGCCATTTTAAAAGCCGCGGTCTTTGTCTCGTTGGCGGTTTTGGTCGGTAGTTTCATTATTCCTCATGAAAGCAAAATCATTTGGCCATACTTCGAATATGGCCGTTATGGCTTGTTGCTGTTGTTGCTGCTGTTTGAACTTTCAGTTGTCATCACCGTTTATGGAGCCATACGAGCTGGCATGAGGCAAGGCATTGACCCTGATCAAGCCATAACTGCGCCTATTTCTAGTTGGGTGGGACAAGGTCTGTTGGGTCAACTGATGTGTTTTGAGGCAAGGATGTGGAGTTTTTTGTTGATGCACAAAAGAATCAAGCAATCTCATTATACCGGCGATCTACATTTCAGCTACCACAACAAAGACGGTGCGTGTAGCATGTCGTTGGGGTTCATGCTGTTGATGATTCTTGAAATTCCAATCGTCCATGTGCTGTTGTATTTCATTTGGTCGCCATATGCCGCCAATGTCATAACGATTTTGACGCTGTTGGGTTTGTTTTATATGTTGGCAGAATATCGAGCCATGCAACTGCGTCCCATATCACTTTCAACGCAACATGTGATTATCAGGTTGGGTTTATTTAACACCTGTGAAATAAATTATAATGACATCTGCAGCATCACCCTGAATCATGGATATGTCGCCAGAGATAAAGGCATAAAACGCTATAACTTGAGTGGTCACCCTAACATCAAAATCAAAATGCATTCAGGCAATGCAATCTCGGCGTTTTACTTGGGGGTTGACCAACCCAATGATTTACTTAAACACCTCACCAGCAGATTGATTGAAAAATAGCTGATTGTGATCAATCGCTCGGCACTGACGCCTTGAGTTCGTTGTGTGGTCACCCATTTCAGCTGCTGAAAAACTTCAAGTGGTCACGAAATCATCACTTGAATTCAGTAAAATATTAAAAAAAATAAGGAGTTAAATCTTGCTGAATAAAATACAAAAAAATCTGTCTGTGGCAATCGCTGTTCTGCTTGTGATGGGTTGCCAAACCAATCCCATTAAACAGGGCAATGACAGCCAGCATACCAATGCCAGTGTTAACATGAACAGCACCCTGTGGCTGCAAACCGCAGCAGAGTTCAAAGCACATGCCTTACAAAGCTACCTGACAGCACAGCGCGTATTACCAGCGGTGTTAAAAGACACCACAACCAGTGCTGAATTACAGCAACAGAATTTTGCTCATTTGTCACCTGCCATCGTTTTGGATGTTGATGAAACGGTGTTAGATAATTCACCTTACCAAGCACAATTGGTGTTGGATAACAAAACATTTGACATCAATACTTGGGATCAATGGGTAGCAAAACGCAGCGCAAAAGCTATTCCAGGCGCTGTAGAATTTATTAACATGGCAGCAGACTATGGCATCAAAATCATCTACTTGACCAACCGGGAGTGCATACAGCGATCAACTGATGGTGATGACTGCCCACAATTGAATGACACGCTGGTTAATTTGCAACAGGTTGGTATCAGAGGCATCAGTATTGATGACTTGATGTTGAAGCAACAACAGCCAAATTGGGGCTCTGAAAAACTGTCTAGACGCATGGAAGTAGCAAAGAGGCATCGGATTTTGATGCTGTTTGGTGATGATCTGGGTGATTTTTTACCGGCTGTAAAAGCCAACATCACGCCTCAACAGCGGGCAGATTTAGTCAACAATTACAGTGATTATTGGGGCCGTCATTGGTTTGTTTTTGGCAATCCCACTTATGGCTCTTGGCTGCGAATCTTGCCCGGTGAGGCTGAAGATAACTTGCGTGGCTATGAATAAGAGTGAGTCAATACATTGGCCAGTTGAAACACATTCGGTTAAGCTGTGGTATTTGAACGGTATTAACCAATGACAAAGCAACAACAAATTTTGGGTCTGCTGGCATGGATTGTGCTGTGTTTTGCTGCCTCAGCCATTGGTGCAGTGGCATCAATCAAAGCCCAATCATTCTACGTCAATTTGATACGGCCTGATTGGGCACCTCCCGGTTGGCTGTTTGGCCCGGTCTGGACGGTGCTGTATGCGTTGATGGCCATTGCGGCCTGGCTGGTGTGGCGGCAAGGTGGATTCAAACGTCACCCCAAAGCGCTGTCCTTGTTCTTATTACAACTCGGATTGAATGCCTTGTGGAGTTGGTTGTTCTTTGCTTGGATGATGGGCTTTTGGTCTTTTGTTAATATCTTGGCCTTGTGGTTATTGATTTTGTTGACGCTGTTATCCTTTTTCCGCATCAAAAAGCTGTCAGGGTTGTTGTTGGTTCCGTATTTACTTTGGGTCAGTTTCGCCGCTGTTTTAAACCTTGCTATGTGGCAGCTCAACCCATCAATTTTGGGTTAAGCCGTCGACATCAATGAGTTGGCTTCATTCAAAACCGTTGCGATAAATCAAGTCCAGCTGATCAATATCAATGATTAACATGGGTTGTTCGGCTAAATTTTCACGGCTGACATAGCGCACCGCTGTACTCGGGCTGCCTTCCTCGCCTATCACGAACCAACCAAAATTGTCATTGCTGCCGTTGACCCAGTTTTGTACATCAGCCACTAAGTTTGGACTGCTGAAATTGATGGGCCCTAAATTATTGACCGCCGTTGTTGCTGAGGCTGATGCAGCAAAATCACCTCCGACATTATTCCAGGAGATGCCACCATTTTCAGCATCACCATTGAAAGCACTGATCCAAGTGGCGTCATTCAACTCAGCTGGTGCGCCCATGCCTTCTTCACCACCTGCATCTGAAGTGCCTTCTCCCCAGTCCGACTCGGCCATGTGAACGGAAACATTTGAGCTGGAAACTCGGCGGGATACTGTCAACACCAATTCAGCACTGTTGATTGTTGTGCCTGGTGGAATGCTGGATAAGTCAAATTTAATGATGGCTCGCCTGACTGCCTCACCGCCATTGGCACCGGTTTTGCCGGCAAATAAATACTGACCTGCACCATTGCTCAGTGGTGCACTATTGGTTTCATAAATGGTGTTGTCTTTCTCAGGAAAGAGCTGAAGTTCTACTGCCAATGTATTAAAACTCAACAACGATGCGATTATCAGTATAGATTTTTTCATGGTATTCATCGGTTCAAAATATCAATTATATGAACAATTGATGTGAAAGTAGTTAAACAATTCACACTTTAGGCGATTAACTAAGGATACTTTCCCTGATGCGTTTGTAATAGAATGGCATAACTATGGCTAAAACACCTTCATTCACAATGGGCCCTGCTGCATTGGTTGCAGCGGCTTTTATCGGGCCAGGCACAGTCACCACTTGTACCTTGGCAGGTGCAGGTTTTGGTTATGCATTGATTTGGGCGTTGGTGTTTTCGATTGTGGCTTGTATTTTACTGCAGGAAATGTCGGCAAGATTGGGACTTGTGACCCAACAAGGCTTGGGTGAGGTGTTGCAAAAACAGTTCACAAATCCACTATTGAGGGCCTTATTGTTTGCGCTGGTTGCTCTGGCTATTTTCATTGGTAACAGCGCTTATCAGGGTGGCAACATTGCTGGTGCGGTATTGGGTATGGAGGCTTTGTTACCCGGTCTCGATGTTCCTTGGGCAATCATGGTTGCTGCGCTGGCTTTTGTGCTGCTGTTTCAAGGCAGTTATCGGGTGTTGGAAAGGGCTTTGATAGCTTTGGTGCTATTGATGAGTCTGGCCTTCATCACCACTTTTATCATCACCCAACCTGACATTCCTGCATTGTTGGGTGGCCTGAGACCGCAAATCCCTGATGGTGCTTGGTTAACAGTTATGGCGTTGGTCGGTACCACAGTGGTGCCTTATAACTTGTTTTTACATGCTTCTGCGGTGAGTAATAAGTGGCACGATCCTGCCTGTCTGCGGCAAGTCAGAAAGGACACCATCGTTTCTATTGGTGTGGGCGGGCTGATATCTTTGGCAATCATCTCCACTGCAGCTGCGGCATTCTTTGGCCAAGGCATTGCGATTAATTCAGCAGCCGATATGTCTGTACAGCTGGAGCCTTTATTGGGCTCATGGGCTTCTGTTTCAATGGGCGTTGGGTTGTTTGCCGCGGGCGTTTCATCAGCTATCACTGCACCATTGGCAGCAGCTTATGCAGTGGCAGGCATGTTGGGCTGGACAACAAATGGCAAAGACTTGCGTTTTAAACTCACCTGGGCGGTGGTTTTATTCAGCGGATTGGGTTTGTCCTTATCGGGATACAAACCAGTCACAATTATTTGGTTTGCGCAGATTGCCAATGGGATTTTGCTGCCGCTGTTAGCGATGTTTTTACTATATATCATGAATCAAAGTAACTTGTTGGGCCGCTTTAAGAACACCTGGTTACATAATTTATTGGGCTTACTGGTGATATCGGTCACCTTATTTTTGGGTGGTAAGTCTTTGTATTTTGCATTCACTTCATGAGCACACCATCAATAGATTTGAATTGTGACTTAGGCGAGTATGACAGTCCAAGCGAAGGCGCATCAGATGCCAAAATCATGCCTTTTATCAGTTCCTGTAACATCGCCTGTGGTGCCCATGCGGGTAACCAGCCGGTCATCAAACAGACTGTTCAGTGGGCGATTAATCACCAAGTTAAGATTGGTGCGCATCCTGCCTATCCAGACCGTGAGAATTTCGGTCGAACCGTGATGCGAATTAATCGAGTTGATTTGCAGACGTCCATCCAACAACAAATCATGCTGGTAAAACAACAGGCCGAAGCTTGTGGTGGCGAATTACATCATATAAAGCCTCACGGCGCCTTGTACAACCAAGCAGCGACTGATGCATCTTTGGCAGAGTTGATAGTGGAAGTTGTTGCAGCTGTTGATTCAGGCTTGCTGGTGTATGGTTTGGCGCACTCTGAACTGGCAACAGCTGCCAGCAAATTAGGCCTGGGTTTTGTTGCAGAGGGATTTGCTGACCGAGCTTATACCGCGACAAAAACACTGTTGCCTCGCCACCTTGATGGTGCCTGTATTGATGATCCAAAACGACAACTACAACAAGCACTACAGCTGCTACAAAAGGGTCAGGTGAACACCGTTTCGGGTGAATCAGTGCGTATATCTGTGGCAACCATGTGTTTGCATGGTGATCACCCAAACGCTGTGGCTGCGGCACGCACGTTAAATCAGGGGATCAAAGCTGCGGGATTCAGCATCCAAGCACCCAGTTGAAGACTGATGCCTATGAACGCATTGCTGCTCAAACAAATCATACCCAATGGTGATTGTGCTTTGCTGTTGCGGTTCAAAGCATCCGCAAACAGATCCCGTTGGATACAAACACTCGCCACTGACTTCATAGAAAAACCACTCAAGGATTTAATTAATGTGATTCCAGCCAGTGACAATTTAGTGCTGGTTTTCAAGCAAACAGTCAATCATTATTTGGACTGGCAAACAGTGATTCAACAAAGAATAGACCAGCTACAATTAAGCGATGTGGAGTCAACAGTTCATGAAATTTTGGTTTGTTACGAGGCTCAATATGCGCCTGATTTAAATCAAGTTTGTGAACAAGTTGGTCTGTCTAGAGAAGCTTTGATTGCGGCTCATACCCAACCATTGTACGATGCTGTGATGCTTGGCTTCTTGCCTGGATTTACCTACCTCAAGGGCAATGATAAGCGCCTTTGCCTGCCGAGAAAAAACACCCCGGCAGTGCGGGTGTCAGCGGGCAGTGTGGCAGTGGCTAACGATCAGACAGGCTTGTATGCCCTGTCCAGCCCGGGCGGTTGGCACGTGATTGGCCGCAGCCCAACGCCACTATTAAATTGGCATAAAACACCTGCGAACTTAATCAAACCGCATGATCGGGTTAGGTTTAAATCAATCGATGCAGCTGCCTTTATGCGCATTGCTCAAAGCAACAATTCAGGCAATTGTTGCGGAAAAAGTATAGGCAAAAATCATGGCGATTGAAATCATACAAGCAGGTGGTTTGACCACAGTGCAGGATGGCGGTCGCTGGCATGCGGCGCATTTAGGTTTTCCTGTTTCTGGTTGTATGGATCAAGCTGCCGCACAGTTGGCCAACCACATGGTCGGTAATGAGCCCGGCTGTGCTGTATTAGAAATGTCATGGAGTGGGTTGGAGTTCACTGCACAGCAGGCCTGTTCAATGGCTTTAGCTGGTGCAGAATTTATTTGTCAGTTGGATGGTCAGGAGGTCTCAACTGACTCGGTCATTCAGTTACGCGCCAACAGTCATTTTAAAATGCAGCGTTTGTTATCAGGGGTGCGCGCCTATGCCGCATTTGCAGGTGGTATTGATGTGCCGGTTCTAATGGGCAGTAAAAGTACTTTGTTGTCGGCATCGGTTGGCGGTTTCAATGGTCGCCCATTGCGAGCAGGAGATGTGGTTGAATTATCTCAGCCACATTTGGTAACTAACAAAGGTAAACCCAATTGGAAAAAATACCACCCACCAAGTTTTCATGTGGTGCGTGCCATGCCTGGTCCTGAAGTTCATTTATTTTCCCAGAACACCATCAAACAGGCTTTCTCTCAAAGTTATGAGTTGACCGCTGCGGCAGACAGACAAGGCTTCAGGCTAAAATCAAAGCCGCTGGATGTGACAAATATCCAGGTCACAGCAAGTTCCGGTTTGGTGCCCGGCAGTCTACAAGTCACCCCAGATGGTCAAGCCATATTGGCCATGCGCGATGCACAAACCACAGGTGGCTATCCAAGGATACTGGTTGTTCACCAACAACAACTGTCTCTGTTGGCACAAGTCAGACCAGGTGAAAAAATTCATTTTTTTGTCGAAACCCGCTTTTAGGGTACGTTCAGGGTTTAAATTTCAAGATAATTTCAAGGTTTTTTCAGGTTTAAAGAGCGTGTTTTCTCTAACATTTATCTATGCGTTTCTTGATTTTAATGTCGATCAAGGAAATTGTTATTTGAATGGAAGAGGAGAGAACGATGAATTATATCAAGTTTAAAAAGATGACTTGGGTTGCTGTGTTTATGCTTTATATGGGAAGCTCAGCGGCACAAACCACCATCACTGTTGATTGGGCTTTGGATGAAGAGCCAAACAACAACAACCACACATGTAATTACACTCAGGGCGGCTTGTTCTTCCCTGACACCACTGGTTCAGGTGCCGATAAATGTACTTTACGGCGCGCCCTCAGAGAGGCTGGGGCCATAGCCAATGATGACTTTTGTTCAGGCTGTGCTCCTGTGACCATTGTATTCAACGGTTTGAACGGCACAGATGGCAATGCCGATGACGTCCAATTTAATGCTGGGCAGTGGGTTTTACCCATAGCTGGCGGGGCCAGTACCAGTGATTTTGGGTTGTACCCACAAACCATCACAGATGTCACTGGGCCGGTTAATATCGTAGGCAGTCCTGTTGATATACAGAATAACAATGAAATGCCACTGATCATGGTTCGAAGCAGTAAAACCTTGGAAATTGAGTTAAGCCAAGTTTCGATCCAGTCATTGGGGTTTTATGGCGGTATGAGTGTCCATGCCAAGGAAGCCAATTTCAGTTTTATGAACAACACTTGGGGGTTGAGTCCAGATGGCAGTGAAATGGTGTTTGCGGCACCCGATACCAATATCGACAACTTGGCGGGTAATCACGGCGTATTAGGCACCAATAATGCCAATGATCTATTGGTCCAGAACAACATCATAACAGGCGCAGGGACCTATGCTGTTGAGGTCAGTTCAAGCACCACCGGTTTGCAGATAGTTGACAATTGGATTGGTCTGAATATCAATGGTACGGTGCCTGCAGTGCCCGATAATTTGGCTTGTCGAACCTTTCAAAGCATCAGTCCAAACCCCAATGAACTGGACGAGAATGAGTGGTTTGGCGGCGCCGGTATCAACATCGCTGGAACTGGAGCAATGATTCAAGGCAACGTCATCGCTGGTTTACAAAACATCCGCAGCACCAATGACACACCACCACAAGCGTTGACTGTGTTTGGTGCTTTACACACCATTGAAAACAACATCATCGGTCAAGATGTGGCCGGAGGGACAATAGGTGTCTGTGGCCAGGGTATTAAATTCTCCACCCAAACTGATGTTTTAGACCCACAAAACAACGGTCATTTGGTGATCGATAACTTGATTGATTCCTCACGCAACGGTTTTGAGAACACCAAGGGTGCGATACTGTGGACCGATACCAGTAGCCCCGCATTTTTGGATGGGGGCAATACCGTTCGCGGTAACATAGTGATCAATGGTCCTGAAAGGTATTTTGAGATGGGTCCCATGATTTCATCGGCCAAAAGGTTGTTTGAGCCAGCTGTGATTACCAGCATCAGTGGCACACAGATAGCAGGAACCAGCAATGCCAGTAATGTCAAAGGTGATCCCAGTCCATGCCCCAATTGTTTGATTGATTTTTATCTTGATGATGACGATGAGAACGAAGAGGCTCTGGCACATTTAGGCGCAGTCAATGCCAATGCCAATGGTGATTTTAGTTTCAATCTATCCGCGCCACTGCCAGGTGGATTTGGTATCAGGACCACCAGTACCGCTCAAAGTGATGGAGTGATTGGTAATACCTGGTCTGGTACCACCAGCACCATGTCGAATGAATTGTATGGTCTGGATATCATCTTTGCAGATGGGTTTGAGGGTGAATAAAAGCAGGTGGTCTGTTAATTTTTGAACTTGTAGTGTACATCATGAGCAAGGATGCTCACTCGCTGACCAGTAATTCTGCCAAGCGTGAGGCCGCTCGCTCAAATTCGAAGGCCATTTTTTTGCCTTGATAAATGATTTTGTAATGACAGGCGCCCTCTGCAATGATTTTAACGCCGTGTTCATACATCACATCTATCAAAGTAATAAACCGCCTGGCTGCATTATCTTGGTTGCTGTTCATTTGTGGAATATTTGCAACAATAAGGTGGTCAATCTTTGCCGCTATTTGGATGTAATCATCGGCATTGCGTGGTGTGTCGCACAAAGCTGAAAAATCACACCACAATGTTTTGTAAGCGTGTTTGATGACTGATAGCTTGCGGTCATTAATCTGCCAATCATCATAGCGAGATGTGGCATGATTAGATAATTTGATGAAACACTCATTTAAGTGCATCTGGCTGGAATCGTTGATTGGGTAGTACCAATGTTCGTGTTGTTGTTCTTCTTGTTGGCGGTAATCTTGTGTGCCATCTAAATGCAATACTTGCATGTTGTGATTGATCCAATCAATGGCAGTGAGAAATTTAGCCCGTTGTAAGCCGTCTAAATAAAGGTCATCGGGCTTGACGTTTGAGGTGGTTACCATGGCGATGCCGTGTTGATTGAACGCTTGAAGAACGCCGGCCAACAGCATGGCATTGGCAATGTCATTGACTAAAAATTCATCAAGGCAGAGGATTTGGGTGGTACTGGCCAGTTTTTTACAGATTTTATCCAAAGGGTCTTTGGCATCGCCTTGGTTACGCAACTGCAGGTGTAACCACAGCATGAACTCGTGGAAGTGTTGGCGTCTTTTTCCCACATGGTCAGGTAAGGTATCGAAAAACAGATCCATCAAATGCGTTTTGCCGCGACCAACAGAGCCATAGATATAAATACCCCTTGCAGCCGGTTCCTTGCTTTTAAACAACCAGCTTTTCTTTTTAGGTTTGACTAGGTCATCATAGAGTCGTTGGAATTCATCAACCACAGCAGCTTGGAGTTCATCACGCCAAATAACGCCGCACTCTATTTCATCAAGGTATTTGGCTTTTGGGCCTGGCTGGGTCATCAATCAGTCGGGATTAACTTGGCGCAGTAAACCATTCTTGATGGCGCCTTTCAAGTCGAGCAAACGCCGATGAAAGAAATGGCCTGCTTTCATGGTGATTAACTGTGGCTTGGGATTTTGTTGCTCAACATATTCATAAACAGCACGGGGGCTGACTACGTCATCTTCGTCTCCTTGAATCACCAGCCAGGGGCAAGCCGGCGGTTCTAATTCAGAGTAATCATAGCGTTCAACCGGTGGTGCCACAGTGACGAATTGTTCCGGGTTGATGTCATGTACGGCCCGAAGTGCGACATAGGAACCAAAAGAAAAACCCGCCAACCAAAACTTACAATGTGGCATCACTTCCTTGGCCCATTGGTAGACCGCCAATAGGTCTTCAGCTTCGCCAACACCATCATCAAAAACACCATCAGACTCGCCAACACCACGGAAATTGAAACGTATGGTGTGGGCGCCCATATCTCGGAATGCTTTTTCTAGCATGTGAGTCACCTTGTTGCGCATGGTGCCGCCATACAATGGATGGGGGTGGCAAATCAAAGCGACCCGATTCTTATCAACGGCATCAGACTCTGGTGGCGCCATCAAACATTCTATCTGGCCTGCTGGGCCAGGCAAAGTGACCACAGTAGACTCTTTGGGGAAATCAGTTGGTGCTTCAGACATGGTTAATTGGTATCAAAAAAGGCAGCATTATAGCATTGCAAGCCCGCTCGCTGAACTACCAAGCGAATGATTGACAAAGCTGTATCACTCTTTCTTGTGATCAAATGCAAATGCTTTGACTTTTTTCGCATACATCAACATCAACACCACTGGGATGCCGATGATCGCAGTCATCAAATAAAAGTTGGCATAGCCCATTTGTTCCACCATGCCACCAGAATATCCACCCAAGATTTTCGGGAACAAGGTCATCACTGATGAAAACATGGCGTATTGCACGGCGGTGAATTGGCGATTAACCAGAAGAGACAAGAAGCCCACAAAAGCCGTTAAGGCCATGCCTTGAGACAGGTTGTCAGCGGAAATCATGAAGGTCAGATAAACCAAACTTTTTTCCATATCGACCATCACCATGAACAATAAATTGGTGGCGGCGGACAATACAGCAGCAATGATCATGATTCGCATGATGCCGTATTTGACAACCAAAAAGCCGCCCACAATGCCACCGCTGATGGTCATGATGAGGCCGAAAGTTTTAACAATGCCAGCAATTTCATCCAAATCAAAACCCTTGAATTGATAAAATAAATTGGCGGTCACGCCCATCACGATGTCAGAAATTCGATACAAACAAATGATACCGATGATCAGCCATATATGCTGTTTGTGGCGCAGGAACAGGTCATGCACAGGAGACCAGTAAACCTCTTTGATCATGTCGATGTTGACCCAGCTGCTGGTTGACACCAACCGGGCAGTGATGGCTGCCAACAACAAAGCCAGCAACAGTTGCCCAGCGGTGGTGAAGGTGGAGGACAATGGCTTGTTACCGGTCCATGCCAACATCTGTTCTTGTACGGTCTGAAACAGGCCAGCTGTCATTTGATAAGTCAAAATCAACACGCCAATGCTGATAACGAAGACCGCCACCACGGCCATATAATCCTTGGTTTTGTGAACCAATGAGTCTGCTTTTTTGGGTTCTTTAATCCACAAGGTGGTGCCTAAACCCACCAGCATGACAGTGGCCATAGACAAATAACTGATTTTCCAGGCGCTGTACTGGTAGTTGTCCATGCTGGTGCCAAAATAGGCGGCAATATACAAGGCGCCAGCACCTGAGGTCAGCATACCTAAACGATAACCTACCGTATAAACCGATGACAGCATGGCAATGTCTTTTTCGGTGGATGCTTCAATGCGCCAGGCATCAATCAAGATGTCCTGGGTGGCTGCTGAAAACCCCAATAAGGTGACAGCCAAAGCCATCTGTACCAATGCCTGTTCGCTGGCTGCGGGGTTGGTTAAACCCATCAAACTGATGGCCACCATAATCAATAATTGTATGCAGAGTAACCAGGCTCGCCTCTGTCCCATGCGCCTGCTGAGGTATGGGATGGGTAGGCGATCCACCAAGGGCGACCAAAGGTATTTGAATGAATAACCTAAGGCGGCCCAACTGAAATAGGTGATGGCTGATTTTTCCACGCCCACTTGGTCTAACCACAATGACAATGAGGAAAAAATAAGAAAATAAGGGATGCCAGCGGAAAAGCCAAACAGCGTCATATGTAAAAACTTGGGGTGGATCAGGTGTTTCAGGGTTTCAGGCATGACAAACTTGGTTACAATTATGCAAAGTGTAGCATGATGATTGCTGATTGCCAGTGCTTCAAATTGATATTGGTCAATTGACGCGGTTTCGATAGATTAGATTTTGTGTTATTTTTTTAAATCGGTTATTATTTCTGTGAAGCGAATAAATTTGGGATCCCTATGATCAAGGCTGAAGAACTACAACAGTACTACCCATTCAATAAGATTGAGATGAAGTTCTATCCATTGCTGTTGGGTGAATGTGAGTTTTTTGAAAAACACCAAGGCGATAAACTTTATGAAATCAATCGCCCGGCGGAAAATACCAAATACCTGACCCATGGTGTGGTTCAAATCACGACTGATAAGGGACGTGAAAAAACCCTCAAGTCTACCTCACTTTCATCCAAATACCCCATTGGCGATGCCAACAAGTCAAACACCATGGATGCGGTGGTCAAATCCAAAAACATGAGTGGTTTCCAAATCAGCTCAAATCTACTTGATCACATTCAGGTATGGAACGGAGTTTATAGCAAAGTTGATATCGAAAGTCCTTTGCGTGGACATGATGATTATGCTTGGGTAGTAGGTTTGTTAAAAAGCCGCTCAGTACAGATGTTGCCCCAAGGTAACATTGAAGAGTTATTCAATGAGCTTGATTCTGTGGTCGTGAAATCTGGCACTGAGGTCATTGCCGAAGGTGATTCAGGTGATTACTGTTACATCATTGCAAAAGGTGTTGCTGAAGTTTACCAAGTCATTGCTGAGGGTGAAAAGAAGGTGGCCGAGCTGAGCAATGGTGCATTATTTGGCGAATCTGCTTTGGTCAGCACAGAACCCCGAAACGCTTCTGTTCGCATGAAGACTGATGGTTTGTTGATGCGTTTATCAGCGGCAAAATTTTCTCGCTTGTTAAAAGCGCACGTGGTTCGCTGGATCACTGCACAATCAGCCCTAGAACACCTCGCTGCTGGTGCCACCTTGATTGATGTCAGAGAGCCTGAGGAGTACAACCGCCAATCCATTCAAGGCTGTTTCAATATCCCAGTCAACCACATCCGTAAAAATGTCCATAAACTGAACCTCAATGCCACCATCATTACTTGCAGCAACCTGGGTTCGCGCTGTGCATCAGCGGCCTTCACTTTAGCCACATTGGGCTATGATGTCTATGCTTTACAAGGTGGCATCAACGGCCTGATCCGCACCCTAGAAAGTTAGTTGTAATCGCTGGATGTGCTGGTTGTCTCATGGGGCAGCTTGGCACGGGCTCTCAACAATATGCACCTGGCTATATTTGGCCCTTTCTGTTATAATCCGGCGGCCGGAAAAAAGCTGTAAATTGAGGTTTTAGTTGGTCGCATTCTCGCACCTGTAAGCTTCAACCATGCTTCTTTATTCATGCTTTGAGGCCAACAGTGATGCTGTTGCATCGATGCCCAAAGCCTAATATAAACGATTCAAATATGAACAAACCAATTAATAGCGCGGGATTAAAATTTCGCCAAGCTGTCGCTGAAAACAACCCCCTCAAAGTGGTAGGAACCATCAATGCGTTCACTGCAAGAATGGCCAAAAACGTTGGTCACCAGGCCATTTATTTATCAGGTGGTGGTGTGGCCGCTAACTCACTGGGCATGCCTGATTTGGGGATTTCATCATTGGAAGATGTGCTGACAGATGTGAGACGAATCACGGATGTGTGTGATTTGCCCTTATTAATAGATGTGGACACTGGTTGGGGCGGTGCATTCAACATCGCCAGAACCACACGGTCAGTGATCAAAGCAGGTGCTGCTGCCATGCACATAGAGGATCAAGTGGCACAAAAACGTTGTGGACACAGGCCCAACAAAGAAGTCGTCAGCAAAGCTGAAATGGTTGACCGCATCAAAGCAGCGGTTGATGCCAGATTCGATGAGAACTTTGTGATCATGGCCAGAACCGATGCTTTGGCGATTGAAGGTGAAGAGGCGGCCATTGAGCGAGCGGTGGCTTGTGTTGAGGCTGGTGCTGATATGATATTTCCTGAAGCGATGAAGACACTGGAACAATACCAGCGATTTAAGGATGCAGTGAATGTGCCGATTTTAGCCAACATCACTGAATTTGGTCACACGCCACTGTTTACCAGCGATGAGCTTGGCAGTCATGGTGTAGATATTGTGTTGTATTGTTGCAGCGCTTACCGTGCCATGAACCGTGCGGCTGAAACTGTTTACCAATCAATCTTGGAGCAAGGTCACCAGAAGGATGTGCTGGCCATCATGCAAACCAGAGAAGAGCTGTACAATCATTTAGATTATCACAGCTATGAGACGAAATTAGATGAATTATTTTCAACAGATAAACAAGCAGAGGACAAATAATTATGGGTAATACAAAAAAAGCTGGCGGCGCCGGCTTACGTGGCCAAAGTGCTGGTGAGACTAAATTATGTACGGTAGGTAAAATTGGCGCTGGCCTGACATACCGCGGTTATGACGTTGACGATTTGGCAACCAACGCCAGTTTTTATGAAACGGCGTACTTGATCTTACATGGCAAGTTACCTAACCAAGCTGAATTGGATGCTTACAAAAAGAAAATCAACTCTTTGCGTGAGTTACCAGAGGCAGTAAAAAAGACTTTAGAGTTGATTCCAGCCGACGCTCACCCCATGGATGTGATGAGAACGGGTTGTTCAATTTTGGGCAACATTGAAACTGAAACAGATTTTTCGCAGCAGTTGGATAAAGCTGATCGTTTGGTAGCTATCTTCCCTTCAATCATTTGTTATTGGTACAAGTTTGCTCATGAGGGTGTGCGCATTGAAACCGATTCTGACATTGATGGCGTGGGTGCACATTTTTTAGAGATGTTGCACGGCAAAAAGCCCAGTGAATTACATGCCAGAGTGATGGATGTTTCTTTGATTCTTTATGCTGAGCATGAGTTCAATGCCTCAACCTTTACCGGCCGAGTGGTGGCATCAACCTTATCTGACATACATTCTTGTGTGACGGCATCAGTTGGTGCTTTGCGTGGACCATTACACGGTGGTGCCAATGAAGCTGCGATGGCATTGTTGCAGAAATTCTCCAGTGTGGAGGAGGCCGAGGCAGGCATTGATGAAATGCTGCGCACCAAACAACTTATCATGGGCTTTGGACACGCGGTCTACACCGAACGCGATCCGCGCAATGCGATCATCAAACGTTGGTCTGAAAAATTAGCCGATGAGGTTGGTGATGAGGTGCTTTATCCTGTTAGTTGTGCTGTTGAGAAGAAAATGTGGGACGAGAAAAAACTGTTCCCCAATGCTGATTTCTTTCATGCATCAGCCTACCATTTCATGGGCATACCGACTGAGCTGTTCACGCCGATTTTTGTGATGTCACGTGTTACTGGATGGACCGCGCATGTGATGGAGCAACGTGAAAATAATCGCATCATCAGACCGAATGCCGATTACACCGGGCCTGATACACGGAAGGTTGGACCGATTGCAGATCGCGATTAAACCAAATTACTGGTTACTCATAAAAAAGCCCGGTCAATTGACTGGGCTTTTTTTGTGGCGGTGCTTGATTGGCATTATCTAATTGTTGTCGAAATCAAAGCCATCGATAAAAATAAGGTCTTCAATGACAGTGTACTCTACTGCACCAATGTCACAGGCGGCTATCATGTCGCCATCACCATCATTGGGTCGGTTGTTGCCGATTTGATCAACACTCAAGGCACATGATCCACTGATGGCGTCAAGGGCAGGACTGCCTGGTAATAAGTTGTGCGTTGGGGTATTACCACCATTGTCGCTCAATGCTGTTATGATTATTTCATTCAAATTATTGACGCTGGGTACGATGTCAGTAGCGCCCAGGGTGATGCCTGTTGAGCCATCGTCATTATTCAAGCCAATCAAATTATAATCATTGAGGGTGAAGCTGCCACCGAGAGAGTTGACTTCATTGCCGTTATTGGTGGCGGTATTGCCTGAAATGATGGTTTGTCGTACCACAACATCGGCCAGTTCGTTATGAATGCCGCCACCATTATCATTGGCTTGGTTGTTGACGATGGTGCTGGATGTGATGTTGATGGCTGAGTTACTTAAGCCTTGAAAGTCATAATGAAAAATACCAGCGCCATCAAACACAGTTGAGTTGCCTGAAATGGTTGAATTGATGACATTGAGTGTCACCGCACCGCCGTAGTTTGATACGTATATCCCACCTCCGCCCAATCCGCTGTTGGATTGGTTGTCAGCAATCGTTGTGCTGTTAATGGTTAATTCACCGCTGTTGACTGAGACGGCGCCACCGTAATAACTGGCCAATCCAAAAGGTGAGGATTGGTTGTTGCTGATGACGCTGTTGTTTATGACTGAAGTGTTGTTGCTGGTCAATGTGATGGCGCCGCCAATGTTGTTGGTGATGGTTGAATCATTGAGGTACAGACTGGCATTCAGGGTGGATATGGCACCGCCATAATTGCCGGCTCTGTCACCACCATCTAATGTCACATCATTCAACTCTAAAACAGGTAAATTAGCGATGTAATCAGATGAGCCAAGTTGAATCAGTGAAAATTGGGTTTGCGCACTGACATCGCGGCTGATGGTGGTGTTGTTGGCATTGATGGTTACATCATTAATGATGGGTGGTAAAGCCGTGGTTAATGCAATTACACTGTTGTTGGGTAGCTCAATGGTGTCATCGCCATTGCCAGCAGCACAGCCGCCTGCGGCAGTGTCTGTATTGGCTGACTCAATGGCTTGCGCCAAGGTACAGTCGTCATTGTTAACAGCAATGATGGCGCCATGGGCTTGGGTGGATATTTCAATTAACAAGGCAGTGGCCAAAACTGACTTTTTGAAAATAGTTTGTTTGACTTGCATGGGATCCCTCATGTTTTATTGCTGGGAGTTTACAACATATTTTTTGTTGATTGAACCGGCAATGTCGTATGAGGGCATCTCAGTGGGTATTTCATGTTGCTACTTTGGTGTTGTTTTTTAGACTTTTTGAGGTATGCGTTGGTTTAATTGTTGAAACAATTTATGATGAATGACGTTCACATGTTAAAGAGGATTCAATGGCGCATTCAGTTTACACATGGATTAAGCAGGGTTTGATTAAACCACAAAACCAACAACAAGCTATGGAACTGGCGGATGAGCGACCCAGCAGGTCAAATTGGTTGGTTTTTTCTCATCAATTTTTGTTATTGGTCGGGTTGCTGTCATTGGCGTTCGGTTTGATTTTTTTCTTTGCTTACAACTGGAATGAGCTGAGTCGAATGACCAAGTTCCTGCTGGTGCAAGCGGTTCTGCTGGCCACTTTTGTATTGTATTTCTTTAAGGCCAAATCTTTTTGGTTGAGTCAGAGTCTGCTGCTTACTGCTGCCTTGTTGATTGGCGCCTTGCTGGCGCTATTTGGTCAAACCTACCAAACAGGCGCTGATCCTTGGCAATTATTTGCTACTTGGGCGATGTTGTTGTTGCCTCTGGTTTTGTTCAGTCGCTCTGAGGTGTTGTGGCTGGTGCTGGCATCCTTATTGAATTTGGCCCTGTTGCTTTATTTAAAAATTAACCCATCGATTTTTGGTCTGATGTTTGACGGTGGCAACGAAATTTGGTCATTCCTGATCTTGAATGTGGCACTTTTGGTGCTGTTAGAAGGGCTGCATGGCAAGCATGGGCAGTGGGCGAAGATGCTACAGCCGACGTACCGATGGGCGGCACAAGTTTTAGGAGTAGTGGCTTTATTTGTTTTGTCGGCTATTGGCATGGAAGGTATTTGGGGTGATTCAGATCAGCGTGGAGCCAACTTATTGATGTTTGTTTTATTGATGGGATGCGGTTTTGCTTTTTATCGTTTTGTACGCCAAGATTTATTGCTGTTGACAGCTTGGGCTCTGGCTATGATGGTCTTCATCTTGTCATTTTTGGGCCACAGTACCTTCCGCCATTTGGATGCAAGTGGTTTTTTATTGATGGCAATCACCTTGATTGGCATGTCTGCATGGACGGTTAAATGGATCAAACAACTGCATGTCCAATTCAGTCAGGAGAATCAATCATGAATCAGCATAGTTTGTGGCGTCAGTTAAAACAACAAAACTTGGTTTCTGGCAATGAACCTGAATTCAATGCGACAGAGGAAAGCCTTTGGTATGTCAGAGCGATGCAAGGATTTGCTGGTTGGTTGGCAGCCTTGTTCTTGATTGGCTTCTTGGGCGTTGGTGTGGCTGGTTTGTTTGAACACGGGGTCGCACTTATTATCATGGGTTTGATCATTAACTACGCCAGTTATGTGTTCTTCAAGACCAAGCCTGAGAGTGACTTTTTTGAACAATTGGTTTTGGTGTTTAGTCTCACAGGCCAATTCCTGTTTGTGTTTGGCTTGTTTGAATTGTATGAGTTCAGAAACCGCCAGCTGTTATTGGTTGTGGCGATTTACCAAGCTGTTTTGGTGTTTTTGATCAATCAATGGCTGCATCGTTTTTTGTCGACTTGGTTTGCCATCATGGCTTTGTTTTGGGGGGTTGAATTACTGGTTTTTACTGGTATTGGATCTGCTGCGCTGGCTATTTTGTTTGTCTGGTTGTGGCTGGATAAAACAGGTTGGCAAACTGAGCGAGTGTTTTATGAGCCAATCGCGTATGCCAGCGCTTTTGCCCTATTACAATATAATTTGCCGCATGGTTTGGGCTTGGCTTCATTGTTTTGGTACCGACAAGCAGAACCGACCTGGTTGATGCTCAATGGACATTACATTGCCGCTGTTTTAAACAGTGCTGTGTTGCTTTACTTTATTTACAGGGTGATGAGAGAACAACAGTTGAAGTTTAGTTCAACCACGGGTAAGTTGATAGTATTGGCTGCAGTTTTGTCATTGTTTACAGCCTTGCCAGTGATTGGCTTGAGCAGCGCGTTGCTGGTTTTGTTGGTGGGCTTTGCGCGTCGTAATCCGTTCCTTCTGGTGTTAGGTGTGTTGGCCATGCTGGGCTTTGTGTCGTGGTTTTATTACAACTTGAACACCACATTATTGAATAAGTCCTTGATATTGATGGTGGCTGGTTTGGTGCTGTTGCTGGGGTACCTGCTTCTCAGGTTAATCTACCGCTCTGGCAGCGAGCACATGGCTGCGGTCAGTTCGCTCACAGCCATGGGTCTGTCAAAATGGCAAAGACTGGCGGCTGTGATCACTTTATTATTGACTTTGGTTGGGGTGAATCATGCCATCTTGAAAAAAGAGGCGGTTTTGAAAGACGGCCAATCGGTGTTTTTAGCGTTGGCGCCGGTGGATCCCCGGTCATTGATGCAAGGAGATTATATGCGCTTGCGTTTTGCGATGGCTAATCAAATCAGAAGCCAGCACCAACAAGCCACTGGCAATGTTGAAAAGCATCATGACGGTTATGTCTGGGTTATTTTAGATGACCGAAATGTGGGCGAATTCCATTCAACAACGGCAGGTGTTGATGGCGCAATAAAAATGCAATACCGCATCCGCAACAATCGGGTCCAGTTTGCCACCAATGCGTTTTTCTTTCAGGAAGGTGATGCGCAATTATTTGATCAGGCCAGGTTTGGTGAATTCAAGGTTGCCGAAGATGGCGAGTTGTTACTCAAAGCCATGTACGATGAGGACCTGAAACTGTTGGGTGAGAACCGCTTGGATTGAGCTTTTTTCGAATGTTTTGACTTGTTCACAAAGCGACTCTATGGCCAGCAGTGTCCTCAAAGTTGGTCGCGTAAAATGGTCTGCGTCTAATACCGCTATGTGCTGGTTCTGTATTGCAGGTATCCTTTGCCATTGAGAAAGCTGGCTATCTTTTGCAAGGGGTTTTATGCGCACCAGCACTTGTGGCTTTTTCAACACCACAGCCTCTAAGTTAACTGCAGCTGATGCGGTTGGTAATTGGCTGAATATATTCTTTAAGCCACAAACTTCAATCGCTTCACTCATCCAGTGTGAACTGTCAACGGTGTAGATGGGTTGGTCTGAAATTTGTATCAGGGCGGATCTTTGTGATTTAACCTTGGTTTTGAGTTGATTGATTGTTTGAACAAATCCATGGGTGGCATCCACAGCTTGGGTTCCCAATGTTTGGGCAATCTGGTCAATGGCTTCAGGGATGTCGCTCAGCTGAGTGGTTTTTATGGCCACCAAATGATGCCCCATCTTATTAAGCTTGTTGATGGTTTGTTGTGGTGTGCCACCTGGCCAGTAGAAAATCACGTCAGGATTGAGTTGTTTGATTAATTCGAGATTCAAATGAAATGCATCGCCAATGATTTGTTTTTTTGATACAGCTTCAGGGTAGTCGCTGTAGGCGCTTACCCCGACCAAGGCTTGGCCACCGCCGGCAGAATAAACCAACTCAGTTAAATGTGGCGCCAGGGTGATGGCAGTGACAGGCGGATTATGCTGGTCATTGAGAGGCGCTGTTTGAGCTGCCAGAGCTTGGTTGAAGGTAGTCAGTAATAGGATAATTCTGAAAAACATTGGTATAAATGCGGCTTTTGAAGAAAGCTTTATTTTAGCGTTAAAGCAGGTGTTTGTGCAGCATCTGTTGATGGGTGGTGATTGGTGGTTAATGGTAATAGATAAAATAGTGATTGTTTTTTCATTTCAAATGTCTATAATTCGCAGCTCGCTCGGTATCAGCAATGGTGGTATTTTAAGGTCTAGAAATTACTGACTTTTTATATTGACATTCAACGCGTATTCTACGAAAATGCCGTGCTTTGTTCGATGGAGGGATGGCCGAGTGGTTAAAGGCGACGGACTGTAAATCCGTTCTCTCAGAGTACGCAGGTTCGAATCCTGCTCCCTCCACCACTCAATTTTAGTCAGTTTTAAAACTGATTAATAATTGAGCGGGTGTAGTTCAATGGTAGAACATTAGCCTTCCAAGCTAAATACGTGGGTTCGATTCCCATCACCCGCTCCATTGTAATGCCCATATAGCTCAGTCGGTAGAGCACTTTCTTGGTAGGGAAGAGGTCACTAGTTCGACTCTAGTTATGGGCACCATTATTTAAGCACTGAAAAGCAGTGCTAAGAAAGATGTTTTGCAGGGCGTTATGGCCGGTAAGGCTCTTATAATTTTATTAACTACTTAGCTTTTTGGAGTAGCAACAATGTCAAAAGAAAAATTTGAACGCACGAAGCCCCATGTAAACGTGGGCACAATTGGTCACGTTGACCATGGTAAAACTACCTTGACTGCAGCGATCACTAAAGTTGCTGCTGAGAAGCAAGGTGGAGAATTTAAAGATTACGATCAAATCGATAACGCGCCAGAAGAAAGAGAGCGTGGTATTACGATTTCTACAGCACACGTAGAGTATGAGACAGACGGTCGCCACTATGCGCACGTTGATTGTCCAGGTCACGCCGATTATGTTAAAAACATGATCACAGGTGCGGCTCAAATGGATGGTGCTATTTTGGTTGTATCTGCAGCTGATGGTCCAATGCCACAAACCCGAGAGCACATCTTGTTGGCTCGTCAGGTTGGTGTACCTTACATTGTTGTGTTCTTAAACAAATGTGACCAAGTTGATGACGAAGAATTGTTGGAATTGGTTGAGATGGAAGTTCGTGAGTTGTTGAGCGACTATGAATTTCC
>NZ_JASJNC010000011.1 GCF_030065545.1 Marinicella marina | reverse complement strand
AGAAGTCCAGATGAAATTTTTAGTTCCTTGAGTTCCGGTCCAGTAATTAGGGTTGTTATCAATAAATATCCCAGCATTAGGAGCATTAGATGCGCTCCAGGTGATGGGTGTTGTACAAGTACTGGCTCCAGGATTCAATGTACACCCTGGGTCATTAAAAGTTAGTGTTGCGGATTGTGAGTAAGTATAGTTACTGAAAAATAGAAACACTATTATCAAAAAAGTTTTATTCATTATATTTTCCTTCTTAAACTCTGACTTAATCACTTTCCTGTAAATACATATGTCAAGTCAGTTATTTTTTAATCAAAAACATCACTTAAAACTTAGTTTGTAGGTTTTAAGTGATGCATATCCTTGGTTAGTTTGGTTAGTTTTACTGATCGTCTTTAGAGGGATGGGTAAAGGCTTGAATACCAATCCCTTTTATCATCACATTTAATTATATTGACTTAGTCAGAAACTTTCTAACATATAATTCAAAAATGAATACGGTAGGTCATGTTTGAAGCCTTCCAGGCCAACACCATCAATTGGTGCTCTAGGCCATTGTAAAATAAACATTAAGCTAGTGTTTGTGCTATCAACTGCAGTTCTTAAAGCATTGGCAGTATCAATGTCGTTGTAATATGTTTCACCAATAATGACAGGTACCCCTGAAACGGTCTTGGCATGATTCAAAACTGCAGTAGCAGTTGGAGCACTTCTTACATACATGTGAAAGTTGTTATACAACGGAAAGTTACTTCCATAAATATTATCCATCGAAGCCATTCGGTGCTGTGCGTGCCACAAATTTGGAGCAATGATTGAATACCCTGTGGTTTTCTGTTTACCAAATGAATTGACGAACTTATTCCATTTAATTCTCAGGATTGCCTCATTCCGCTCTTGTAATACGCTGTGTTCTGCCGGGTACTGATCAAGACATTGTGTTATGTCAAAATTACTACAAGATAATGTACTTTCCATAACATCAATAGGCATAGCTTCATTTTGGATGTCGATTAAATAATTTACCCCAGAGGTCTCTATAGTCATTGTCAATGCCTTTAAAACTTGCCAATTTTCTCTCCAAATAGGTGTTTGTTGCCAGCGTGGCTCAGGGTCTTGGGGGTCATAGCGCGATTCAGGCCCTTTAATGGGTTCAGCACCATTAAATGTATATTCCAAGTCCTTTTGACATGCCCTGTACCAATTGACCCATGTACCTGCGCTATTACATCCACCTGAATGAACATTGAGCATTACTTGAGTAAAATTTTGGTTTTTGATGTCTGTTAATAAAGTTGATAAATTTGTTAGATATTGTGGCTCAATGTAAAAAACTTTTCCATTGGTATCAACTTTAGCACGCGAATTGACATATGTACCGTGTGAAAACCATTGAGCACCTCGACCGTGAAAGAAGTTTATGCCAATCTTTCTTTGCCCTTCCTCATGCATATCACTTAGATGTTGTAATACCATACTACGAACACCTGATTCATGATACCTTTTAATCGTACCATAAGGCGAAGCGATGATTGTGTGGGCGTTAGGATCTGTGGATGAGTCATAATCATGATAATACCAAGGTATGGTAGAACCACCGTTAGCTATATTAGGTGGTTGATAAGGATTAGCAACTACTTCCACCTGATCTAATAAAATAGAGCTTTGATAATTCATAGAACCGTATCTTAGTTCAAGCGTTTTACCGGATAAATTTACGTAAGGATATTCATGGTTAGACTTATTTGCTAAACATGAAACTTTCGCAGGTGTCAAGTTAGATCCATGACGCCACAAACATACATCATTTGCATTTGAAGAGTTCCAAGATGCATAAACTGAACACATGCTTTGACCTTGTTGCAATTGACATGTTGATGGATTCACATTCAAGCTTCCTGAAGGCTGCACTGCATTCACATTGACGGACTGGAATAGCATTGATTGATTATAGTCCAAAGAACCATGCCTTAACTCCAATGTTCTCCCATTCATATCCACGTATGGATATACAACATTGGTCCCATTGGACTGACAAGAGAATTTTGCTGGCGATAAAGTAGGACTTTTTCTCCACAAACACACACTTGTAGCATTTATTGACGTCCAGTTTACGTTTACAGAGCATGAGCTTTGATTGGGCTCTAGTGAACATGTTGTTGGATCAATGCTAAGTGTAAAACTTTGTGAATAGGCCGTTTGAACTCCTAAGGCCAATAAAAAAATTAATAGATTTTTCAAAATAAATTCCTATTTATATTTATGATTTTTATATTAGTTTTGTTTCAATTGTTATAAGAATATGTCTTAATTTAAAATCAAATTAAAACATAAAGGGTGGACAATCAAGCAATCCACCCAAAGATAATTAAAACTTAGTTTTAAATATCAATGTTTAATATATAAAAGTTAGTTTCATTAGATAATTCCTTGTTAGATTGTTATTTTTTTAATGACGAAAAAGGTAGAAATTTAAAAAATTTTGAAACCAGATGATTCCAAACAATATTCGGACACAGCCTTAAACATGATTTAACAGTCCACTTTCATGTAAAAATTTGGAGGTATTTTATAAAAAGTATTTTTGACGATAAATCCATTTGTGCACTCGTGTTTTATGTATTCTTTAATCATCCTTAAAAGTACAATTATACTACAACTCTTTAATGCTTTCACAAAATTTTCACTTAAAACCATGACTTTTGGGCTATAAATTTTTTAAAACATCGATTTCATCTGCTTTCTTGTGAGTAAATTAGCCATTCACCAATCCAACCCCATAATTTAAATCCAAAACTTTAGTTTTAAATCTCTTCCTTCTATATGATGGTCATATCCTCAGAGCATGATCAGTAGCTTTCCATGAGTTGACTCAGATTGGCCACTGAGTTAATAACTCAATGGGAATATACAAAACGAGGGTCGTCAGTTGAAAACTTGTACCATACAGGCAATTGAAAATTTAGCTGAGTTGGATAGTTGGATTCATAACTGGCTTTTTTCAAACCAAGGTTTCTGTGAAATAAAATTTTTAGCTCAGCGACTCACGAAAGTTGGGATAAAGATAAAAACAGACAAGGCATCACTTGCAAGTGTGTATTATAAGGTTTTTTTTATGAAACCTATTCATTGATGTATTCCATTTCATGGCTTTCAAGTGCAATTGAATGTGAGTGGCATTTGCCCTCTTCCATATTCGGCCATGATTTACTTACCCATGGCTGCCCATACTCATCAATTTCTTCAATTTCAAACACTTCACCAATCATTGATGATACGTCATCTGACTCATCATCTGGTAGTTCATCGAACCAATTGCCCGAGAGGCTAACAATGCGGACTTTATCTCCTACTGAAACTGCTTTCCCATTGATGTCTTTAGGTGTTTTCAATGTTTAATCTCATGTATTAAAGTCGCCATAATTTGCTGCTTGAAGCGCATAGGATAACGGTAAAACTGATGAATTTGTTAAGCATTTTTTCACAATGTTATTGATGCATTAAAGACCAAAATATTATCACAAGTTTTTGATTTCATAATTCATGGGCATTTATGTCATTTTTATTTAGCAGGTTATAGAGGAAAAACATGCTCCAATACACTTTCGATATCAGCCTTGCTTTATTTAAGAAACAGCATAAAGTGACGTCATGAAAACAGCACGCGATGCCTGCGGTCAAGTCATCGCAATGTTGGTGAATACCAACCGAGTCAAGCACCTGCGATTCAGAAGGGTCAGTATTTATACCTGCACAGAATAATGCTGCTTAAGATCTCACAGCCCCTGCCCTCTCGAGGAACGGGATTGCAGGGCCATTTTTATTGATTCCATTAATTTTTACCAAAGGTGTAAACACCTGAACAAAAAAAGGGCATGTGGCTTGAACCGCATGCCCTGATAAATGCTTGATTAAGCTGCGCTTTACTCGATTGACTTGCTTGGTACCGGACCTGCTGGCATCCAAGGTGCACCAGCGTCCATCAGAACCTGTTTGAACGCTGGGAACTCATCTTGGCGCAGTTTTGTCAGTGCTGGCTGCAAGCGGTTCAGTGCATCTTGGACGTAGGTTATTTGTTGTTTTTGGGTATTGGTCAAGCCCCAGGTGTTGGCCCTGGCGAACTCAATCATAAACAAACGATCTGATAAGGTTGCTGGTGCTGCACCCATAGCATCTAAATCCCTGCGGAAAGACAGGCCATTAAGTTCATTATCAATGGCGAACACTGCCGCTCTGAGTTGTTGGTATTTATCTTCCAATTCAGCTGAGAGTGCGGTCGAACGGTCCATACCGGTTCTGATTGAGAGCAGTTGGTCATTCAGTTCTTTTACTTGGCTGTTGGCCATAGAAACTTGGCGACGCAAAGACTCAACCTTTTGGATTTGTTCGCTGCGCTTTTCAGGCGAAACCGCGCCGACTTCGTTTTCTTGGTGCAGAGGTACGACATTGAATGCCACTGCTGCAGCCAGCTCTGTGGTTTTACCGCCTATGGTGGTATACAAGGCAGCGGTGTACTCACCTGGTGCGACCAAAGCACCTACATCACCAAAGAAACTGGGCGAAGTACCCAGCGCATTGACTGAGGGTCTGCGTAAATCCCAAGTCACTCGATGCAGGCCTTTTTTGGTGCTGGCAGGGACTTTTCGGACAATGTTATCCTGCTGGTCTTTGATCAATAAATAAACCTCAGGCTTGGCCTCTCTGGCCTCTTCTTCGACTGTTTCCCACTCAGGATACAGCGGGTATTGGCCTTTTTTGATGTTTTTCTTTTCCATCTCCTCGCGCTGTTCACGCATTGATTTCACGCCATCGCGCAGGTAATAAGTGAATGTCGCCCCAAACTCTGGGTTCTTGGCTTGGTATTCAAAATCACCCTGCGAATCGATGTGCATGCTGTCCGGTATGTACCACAAAGCATCACGCGATGGAAACAACAAGGCATCTTGTGCTAAGGCTTCTTCATTGATGCTTCGTAAGGGGCTGTAATCATCCAGAATATATATACCTCGACCGAAAGTACCACCCACCAAATCATTCTCGCGACGTTGAATCTTCACGTCTCTGAATGAAATGGTTGGCACATCACCGGTCAGTTCGACCCACGATTTACCGCCATTGACGGTGAAAAACAAACCGAACTCGGTACCTGCGAACAACAAGTCTTTGTTCACATGATCTTGAACCAGGCGCCACACCAAATGGTTGTTCGGTAAGTTGGATGTGATTGACTGCCACGTTTTACCACGATTGGTACTTTTTATCAGGTAAGGCTTATAATCACCGTACTTGTGGTTATCCAAAGCCGCATAAACGGTGTCTTTGTCATACAAGTCAGCTCGGATGTCGTTGATGTAAGCAGTGGCTGGTATGCCTCTGATGTCATCCAATTCATAGCGCTGCCACGTTTCACCGCCATCGGCAGTGACTTGAATCAGCCCATCGTCGGTACCGGCATAGATGATGTTTTCATCCAAAGGCGATTCGGCGATGTTAGCGATGGTATTGAAGTTTGACATGGCCAATAAATCAAAACCCGAATCAACTGACCAAGTGCGATCCATCACTGGCATGTGCATGCGGTTTTCATTCTTGGTCAAATCACCCGATATGGTGCGCCATGTGTTACCGCGGTCATCTGAACGCCAGATGCGTTGTGAAGCATGATACAGCCGTTTCGGGTCATGTGCAGATACCAAGATAGGTGCGTCCCAATTGTAACGTTCACCGGGTTCGCCGGGGCTGGCCTGTGGTTGGATTGAGACGTATTCATTGGTTTTGCGGTGGTAGCGGGCCAAGTTGCCCTCTTGTCTTTGGCCGTAAACGATATCAGGATTACCCGGCTCAGTGGCTGGTTGGTGCCCGTCCCAATCAAGAATTAAAAACCAGTCGTTGTTTTTGATACCGTGGCTGCGGTTGGTGCGTGAAGGGCCGCCTTGGGTTGAGTTATCTTGGGTGCCACCATAAACGTAATAGAACGGTTCTGAGTCATCCACTGCGATTTTATAATACTGGGTGATGGGCAGGTTGGCCATGTAGCGCCATTTTTTCATGTCATCCCTGGATTCATAAATACCGCCATCACTGCCGACCAACATGAAGTTAGGATCAGTTGGGTGGAAGGCCATGGCATGGTCATCAACGTGTTTGTTCTTGTTATTAAATAGTTTGAAGGTTTTACCCCCATCGTCGCTGTATTTGCTGTAATTACTCATCAAGTAAACGCGATCAAAGCGGTGTGGGTCGGCGAAAATTTCTTGGTAATAATGCGGTCCGGTTCCACTGCCCACTTCATCTGACATTTTCACCCAACTGGCGCCTTGGTTCGACGAACGATAAACTCCACCTTTGCGCTGGTTCAGCTCGATGGCTGCATAAACCACATCTGGCTGTTGCGGTGAAATGGCCAAGCCAATCTTGCCCAAGTCAGTTTTGGGCAAACCTTCGCTCAACTTACGCCAAGTCTCACCACCATCATCAGAAGTATGAATACCTGATCCAGGTCCGGTGCCTACATAGGTGGGTAAGGTTCGTTGTCTTTGCCAAGTGGCGGCATAGAGCTTATCTGGGTTGCGTGAATCAATGACCAATGAGGTCACGCCGGTCCATTCATCAATTTCCAGCACATTCGTCCAGTTTTTACCACCATCGGTGGTTTTGAATAAGCCGCGTTGACCGCCTTTTGACCACAACGGGCCTTGGGCTGAAACCCACACTGTGTTTGAATCTTCGGGATGAATGATGATGTCAGAAATGTGTTCGGTCTTTTTCAAACCCATGTTTTCCCAGGTCATACCACCATCTCTGGAGCGGTACACACCATCACCAAAACTCAAGTGACGTCCGCCGTTATTTTCACCAGTTCCGACCCAAATGATGTTTGAATTGCTGGGGTCAATGGTGACATCGCCGGTTGAGAACACGGCTTCATCATCAAAGATGGGCTGCCATGTGATGCCGCCGTTGTAAGTTTTCCATACGCCACCTGAGCCAACAGCCACATACCAGATGGATGGGTTGTTTGGATCAACTTCAATATCGGCGATGCGCCCTGACATGTAAGCCGGTCCGATGCTTCTGAGTTTCATGCCGGCAAATAATTCATCGGTCATGCGCTCGGATGAATCTTTTTTAGCTGCCTGCGACGGCGCAGTGATGAAGCCAATTAACATGGCAACCGTAGTGATGTACTTCATTTTTTTATCCCCTTTATTTGGTTAAATGATTGATCAACCAATTATTTTAAAGGGTCAGCGAAAAAAGACAAGCGAATTTAAATTCAGACAGCAGGAAGCCAATAAAGTGTTTCCTAACAATGATTTGTGTGGATATGATATTTTAAAACGTCGATAACCCTGTGGCTTCCATGATGCGGTATCGCCAATAGCGCAATCGGCCTTCATCGGCATAGTATTCATAGGGCCTACTGAAAAACTGATCGGGTCCATTTTTCCAGTACAGCTCAAAAAAAGCAGACGCATCTGCCATCGCTGGTATGCCTTTATCACCAAGCAACAGCACATTGGTTTCAAGATTCAAGTCATCTAAGTTGCGGCGGGTGAAATTGGCTGAGCCTAATAACAATTCAGCCCGTTCATTGGCTGATTGTTTCAACATCATTTTACTGTGGCATTGTTCGCCGTGGGTATCACACCAGCGCACTGGGATGCCTGCTTGGTTCAGTTCAGCAGCTACTTGACGATTGGGCATGCCATTTTTCTTTTTGCCAAAAGCATCTTCACTGGGATCGAGTAAAACACGCAAGTTGGCACCACGTTCATGCGCTTGGGTTAACGCTTTGATGATGCCACGATGGGATAAGTAAAACATCGCCAAATCAATGCGATCACCGTGCCCGCTTTGGTTCAATGTATTGATGACATAATCGCGAATTTTACTTTCGGTCAGCACTTGAATGGTGGTGTCAGATGGCATCATGACAGCGGTATCCTCAGCAGTTGCTAGTGGCTCGATACCTGTGGTTGAAAAATCCAAAACGGCCTGTTCAGTGGCCAGTAAGTCAGCCACGCTGGGGCCAGTAAACTCCAGCGCCACGTTACCATGGGCGCTGCTGGCATCATGTGGATTGCCTGAGGTCACCAAACCAATCAGCTTTTCATTGGAGTCCACCACCAACATCTTGCGGTGGTTGGCTTTGAAGTTGGCCAGTTTCAGCCAAGTTCGCAGTGTGACTTTATCAGTGCCCACTGGATTCGGTAACCAACCACCACGGCTCGAATTACCCAACCAATAACAACACAGGCGCCACAAGCCAGAATAGAGAAAATTTGAATCTCGCAGCCGATTCAAATCAGTCATTATCACTTCAACACCGGCATCAGCCAGCTGCTGTAAACGCGCTGATTCAATTCCACCGTAGATGTGATTGATGGGGTCAGTGATTAATACCACACGCAGATCAGGCAACTTCGCTTTGCGCTGCATCAATACGGTTGCGAGCTCGGCAGACAGCGGTCGCATGTTGGGGTCTGATTCAGAACCACCAGGGTCACCAGCGAAATCGTTGAATAAGAACATATCCAACACCACCATTCGCTCGGCTTGATTAATCAGACTCAGAATCCGATCAAAAATGCGCTGATCAGTCTGTCGCAAGCCATTTTGATCAACCCATGTGTAATCCGCCAGAAAACGTGCATCCACCACTGGCTGTGCAGGTGCTGCCGAGCTGATGCCTGCGGGCAATGGTTTGTGGCTGTGGTAGAGCATCAGGCTGATCCAAAGCAAAAGCAAGTACAGCAACAGCCAACGGACCAGATGTTTGAATGTGATTCTTTTCATTGCTTTGATTGTAGCCGAATTATGAACAGCTGATGAGTCCGTTTTTATCGTCTGATTAATGATGTTGAATAATTAAAGGTAAATCTCTAGCTCTTCCTGCCTAACTCATAGATGAGATACATCTGCCTCTGCCAAAGTCATGGTTTTATTGTAGAATAAAAAACAAACTACTAACGAGCCTAAATCATGTTAAAAATTCGCTTTGCCCTCATTTTATTGATCACCATTGGCTTGGTGCCGATACCTTCATTATTTGCCAAAACAGCGCACAAAGAAGCCATTTCAAAAGCAGTGTCCGGTCTTGAATTACGTGGTATCGGTCCGGCTTTTATGGGCGGACGCATTGCTGATATTGCGGTCAGTCCCACTGACCAAAGCACTTGGTATGTAGCGGTTGGTTCTGGTGGGTTGTGGAAAACCACCAACCGTGGCACCACATGGACACCTATTTTTGACAGCCAAAAGTCCTATTCGATTGGAACAGTGAGCATAGATCCAAACAATTCAGATGTGATTTGGGTCGGCACTGGCGAAAATGTCAGTGGCCGCCATGTGGCTTGGGGCGATGGTGTTTATAAATCCAAAGACGGTGGTCAGACTTGGCGACAAATGGGGCTGGAAAAGTCTGAACACATTGGCAGAATCTTAATTGATCCAAGAAACAGCGATGTGGTTTTTGTGGCTGCTGAAGGGCCACTGTGGTCTGCCGGTGGCGAGCGTGGCTTATACAAAACCGAAGACGGTGGCGAAACATGGAGCTTGGTTCTTGAAATAAATAAAAATACGGGTGTGACTGACATTGAGTTTGATCCTTCAAATCCCGATGTCATGTATGCTGCCGCTTACCAACGGCGCAGAATGACTTGGTCATTCTTGGCTGGTGGGCCTGATTCTGGCATTTACAAATCCACCGACAATGGTGTTACTTGGAGCCAAGTAACAACTGGATTACCGAAAGGCGATGTGGGCAAAATCGGCCTTGCGGTGACACCAGCTGACCCAGATTTAGTCTATGCCACCATAGAGGCAAACGACCAAGAAAAAGGCTTATACCGTTCATTGAATAAAGGTGAAAGTTGGGAAAAACGTAACAGCTACACATCTGGTGGCACCGGGCCTCATTACTACCAAGAGATTGAGGTATCACCCCAAGACCCTGATCTGATTTATCAATTAGATGTTTTCTACCATGTTTCACGCGACGGTGGCAAAACCTTTAATTACCTAGGCACAGGTCGTGAAAAACACAGCGACAACCATGCCTTATGGATCAACCCAAAGGATGGTCGTCATTTGATTTCTGGTACCGATGGCGGTTTGTATGAATCATTTGATGAGGGCAGTACTTGGCGGCATTTCCCTAATTTACCCATCGCCCAGTTCTATAAACTCGATGTGGACAATGCAGAACCCTTTTATAACATAGTTGGCGGTACCCAAGACTTGGGTTCATTACACGGTCCCTCAAGAACCATGAATACCGAAGGGGTGCGTAATCAAGATTGGTATGTACCTTTGGGAGCTGATGGTTCCGATGCCGTTTTTGATCCAAAAGACCCCAACATCGCCTACCTACAAATTCAACAAGGCACCTTGCACCGCGTTGACAGACGCACCAATGAGGTCATATTCATCCAGCCCCAGCCCGAAACCGGTGAAATACCAGAGCGCTGGAATTGGGACAGCCCGATTGAAGTCAGCCCGCATAACAACCAACGCATTTATTTTGGCTCACAACGCGTTTGGCAAAGCGATGACCAAGGCAATTCCTGGACACCAATAAGTGGTGACTTAACCACCAACACCAACCGTTACCAGTTAGAGACCATGGACAAAAGGGTCTGGAGTGTGGACTCGCTGTATGACAACGGCGCCATGTCGAAATATGCCACCCTAACCGCTATTGATGAATCCCCCCAAGAACAAGGCTTAATTTATACCGGTTCTGATGATGGTTTGATACACGTCAGTGAAGACGGTGGAAAAAGCTGGAAAGCCAGTGAGTTACCAAAAATACCAAAGCGCGCTTTCATCAATGACGTAGAAGCATCAAAACACGATACAGATGAGGTTTTTGCAGTCGCCGATGCACATAAATTCGGTGATTTCAAACCCTACCTTTTCATGAGTGACAACCGCGGACGCAGCTGGCGCTCAATTGCCGGTGATTTACCTGAAGACACCATCGTTTGGGTCATTAAGCAAGACCACATTGATGAAAACCTGTTATTCATAGGCACTGAATTCGGTATTTACTTTTCGCCCAACAAAGGCGATAACTGGATTAAATTAGCGGCTGGTGTACCCACCATCTCTTTCCGTGACATCGAAATACAAACACGCGACAGTGATTTGGTAGGGGCCACCTTTGGCCGTGGCTTTTATGTGCTTGATGACTATTCACCATTGCGGCATTTAAGCCAGGCCCTCAAAGACCAAGCCAATGTCCTGTTCCCGGTCAGAGACGCATGGTGGTATGTACCCAATGTACCGATGCAGGCCAAAGGCATGCCTGGACAAGGCACCACCAGTTTTGCAGCTGAAAATCCACCTTTTGGCGCTGTTTTCACTTACTACCTCAATGAAATACCACAAACAGCCAAATCCCAGCGTCAGGATACCGAAAAAGCCTTGAGAAAAGACAATGCCGATGTACCATTCCCAGGCTGGCAAGAGCTGGCAGAGGAAGCCAAAGAAAATAAACCACAGGTGTTGTTTTTGGTCAGTGATGCCGAAGGCCAAGCCGTGCGCTGGCTCAAAGGATCCAGTAAAAAAGGCCTACACCGAATTAACTGGGATTTGAAGCTTCCCGCACCCAACCCAATCAACTTTTCTCAACCTGCTTTCAAGCCACCTTGGGTTGGCGATCCAGAGGGCCCATTGGCGGCACCTGGTAATTACAACGTTCAGCTTTTTATCGCACACGATGGCAAACTGGAGTCGCAGGGTGAAGCACAAGCGTTCATGGTCAAACCTGTGGCCAACAATATAGCAACTGCTGACTACATGGCCGCGACAGCATTCCAAGCGAAAACCAGCGAGTTGTCGCGACAAGCCTCAAGCGCGGGCAGAAAACTGGGAGAAGCTGGCAACCGCATCAAGCACATGAAAGCCGCACTGCTAGAGACCCCCAAAGCCAGCAAGGAGTTGTTTGCTGATTTACAACAATTAGAACAAGGACTGGCTGAATTACGCCAGCAGTTAAATGGTGATCCAGTTCGACAGGGCCTGGATGAGAGCACCTCACCTGCCATCCGCTCTAGGATTGGTTATGTGGCTTATGGCCATTGGGGCACCACGCAAAAACCAACGCAAACCCAACAAAAAAACATCGCTATTGCTGAGTCAGGATTGCAACAATTCCGAATTGATTTATCAAGTTATTTGAAGAAACTTGAGGCCGTTGAAGCTGCCATGGAAGCAGCTGCCGCGCCCTATACGCCCGGCAGAAAATTAGAATAACACCTCCCATCAGTGAGCCACATGGATGTGGCCGTATTTCATTGGCTGGGGCATATTTTAATATTTCACCTGGGTGAAGTGATATAGGGATGGCAAGAGCAATGTAAATTTCGTCATATTGGTGAAATAAGCTTGCTCGATTGATGCTGAATGAACTTATACTGATTCATATGTTCTCACATATGATCAACGATTGTTTTTGTGCAACCTTCATGGCACAAAACAAATAATATATTATTGAAATTGGATTTACCATTATTGGTACCAATAAGTAAATCCTATGAAAAAGGAATACATATGAGAAAACCCATCATTTCAGCATACTTGCTGGCCCAACTTTTGTTAACTGCCCAAGCCCAAGATTACCAACAGTTTGAAGACCAAAAACTCAAAGCATCTGATGCTCGGTTTTTCAGTTACTTCGGTGTGAGCATGGACATTGAGCATGAAATTTCAGTCATCGGCGCCATGTACCACACCCACAGTGGTGAAACCGACGCCGGTGCTGCTTATGTTTTCGAGAAAAATGCTGAAAACGTGTGGCAAGAGACAGCATTCTTAACAGCCAGTGATGCGGCTGGCAGTGATACTTTTGGGCGCAGCACAGCTATATCTGGCAACACCATTTTAATCGGTTCATCATTTGGTCAAACCACCATCAACGAAAATCACGGCAAAGCTTATGTTTTCGAAAAAATTAATGACAACTGGATTGAAACTCAAATAATTGACTACACGGGTGATCAGCTTTTTCCTATGTTTGGTCAAGTGGTTGATATGAATGATCAGTTTTTGATCATCGCTGCGCCCAGTGAAAATAATGATTTCGGCATCAGTCGAGGCGTTGTTTACGTTTATACAAAGACCAATAATCTGTGGACCTTCAGCCAAAAACTGATGCCTGTAGAGCCCAGTGCTGGAGGTGATTTTGGTGATGTGATTTCATTGAACAATAACCTTTTGGTGATTTCATCGTACTTGGAACAAACCGAGGATGGCATACAAAGAGGTGCAGTGTATATTTACAGCTTGGATGAGAAGGATACATGGCAGTTAGATCAGCGCATCAAACCTGAGTCAGAATCAAACCAATACACCTACTCCGGCATAGCTACCAGCGGCGGACAAGTCATTTTGAGGCGCTCAATACGAGACAATCCCTCCGATTCAACTTTTTTCTTAGATGTTTACAGCAAAGTCAATGACATTTGGCAAACCACCTCAAGCATCAGCCCACCCAATAATGAGTACATTGACGGAAGCATACTTGGCTTGAATAGCTATGGTAATAACTTGTTGGTATCTGCTGTGATTGATCCAGATGAGAGTCCAGAATTTATTGTTGTTCACCATTATGGACAGACTGCTGGTCAGTGGCAGTATAAAAACTCCTTTTTGCCCAGTGACCCAAAAGCTGACTCAGGCTTTGGCTTTGGTTTTGCCTATACAGTAAGCGAAACCGATGTGCTCATAGGCAGTTATTCAGAGAACAGCATTGCTGATGAATCTGGTGCTGCATATGCATATGATATTGATTTTCTGTTCGCGAACGGATTTGAATGAGCCCAAATATTCAATTGGTAAGCCTAACATAATACCCAATCAAACTGACTTCTGAGGCTAGATTGATTTTTATCAACTATAAAAGTATGATTTTTTGACTATAATAAAACACCGTTCTAAATTTAATTGTTGCTTAACCCATGACATCCATTTCAAACAGCCTAAACCTCAGGTATCTTGAATATAAGATGCGCCGTGCCAACAGCTATGAAGAATGGAAGGACTCTGCTCTTAAACATGACATCCTTTCTGGTTTTGAAGCCTGGAAACACAAAGAAGAATCCAACAGCTACGATTATGTCAACATTCGTACCCGATTAGACACCTTAAGACAGCTCAGGCAGGAAAAAGATGATGTTGGGCTGTTATTCGCATTGAACGAGGGCATCCATGGCAACCAAGGCGGTATGGGCAAGTCAAGCCTTTACGAATTAGCAAAATTTGGCACCAAAAAACTCATCACTGAATACGTTGATGAAATCGTTGACGCACTCGAATACATTTCCACCGTGCCTGAGTCCAAAGACATCACTGGCCAGGATAAACTTGATTTTTTTGAGCGCGCCAGCCATTGTTTTGGTCGTTCCGCTTTGATGCTCAGTGGTGCCGGCTCACTGGGGCATTTTCATCGCGGTGTGATAAAGACATTGTTTGAACATGACCTGATTCCGAATGTCATTTCAGGATCCAGCGCTGGTTCTATTTCAGCGGCCTTACTGGGCACTAAAACTGATGAAGAATTAACCGCAGTGTTAAAAAATGACAGTGTGATTGATCCCCTTCAGGCTGAAATTGATAAATACCGCAAAAGACTGATACGTAAACAAACCGATTCAGAATCATTAAGACTGATGCTGGAATCCATCATTCCAGATGTTACTTTTCAAGAAGCCTATGAAAACACCGGCAGAATGATCAGTATCACCATCGCACCCTATGAAGAACACCAGAAATCCAGGTTGATGAATGCCATCACCTCGCCGAATGTTTTTGTGCGCTCGGCAGTGATGGCATCTTGTGCCGTACCGGGTATCTTTGAACCGGTCATGTTGATGGCGAAAAATGTCTACGGCGAGGCCCAGCCCTATTTACCGGATCGCTTATGGGTGGATGGTGCAGTGACCGATGATTTACCAGCCAAGAGGCTGGCTAGACTGTATGGAGTTAATCATTATATAGTCAGCCAAGCCAACCCTTTATCACTGGCCATCATGAAAGGTGAAGAATTTATACCCGTTCCTGAAGGCGTTAAAAACGTGGTGCGACTGTCTACTCATGAGGTATTAAAAGGCGGAGAAAACTTCAGCCGACGCTACCTGCGTAAATTACCTAAAGTGGGCCAAGCCATGAGTATTTTTCACTCGGCTGTGGCGCAAGAGTACAAAGGCGACATCAACATCATTCCCAGTTTCAGTTTTGTTAACCCGCAAAAACTATTGGGCCAACTGAATTCAGATGAAATCAAAGAATTGGTGATAGAAGGTGAAAGAGCCACCTGGCCAAAATTAGAACAGATAAGGAATTGTTCAAGGGTTGGCCAGAAACTCGACGAAATCCTCGACCACCACGGCGATCACAGCGTCAAACATTTATATAAAAATCGGCGTTAATTCACCATTTATCCAAGGCAGCTCATTTCACTCTCCCCCCTTGAGAGAGGAAAATGAGCGATGTATCCGAGTTATCGAATCGTTCGGTTTCTCAGGTCAGTAAGTGAATCAACGTCTCTGACTCCATTGATTTAACCCCATTGATTTGTTCTTAACCAATAATCAATAGTTCTGATTATATTTCGCAAAAAAACCCCCACTCAACTGCCCCTGGATTATCACTGTTTAATGGCTACTGGACATCATGTCAGGGTTATCAAAATCTAAGTTTTCTAACAAATGGCTGATATCACCTTCGGGTAGCTTAAATTTCACCAAAACAGAGCTTCCAATCAGCACAGGATTTGATTGATTACTGACATCTATTCGCCATTTAAAATCATCAATTGATGCCGATAAATCATCCAAATACCGAATCAGTTCAAGTTGTTGTGACAGCACTATTTTTAAGGCCTCCTCTGACAACTCGGTCATCCAATCAACAGGTAAACTAATTTCCACCGGTGACAAAGTCCAATGCTGGCTGCTTATGTATTTTGATTCCGGTGCATGAGCACGGATTTGCTTAATGAATTCGAGGTCATTTGATACCGCTTTTTCGTGACTCAAAAACCATGGATTTTCTAATCCATACAAAGCCAGTTGAGAGAATTCATTTCTCAAGAAAACATAGTCATTTGGCGCTTTTACCTGTGGCCGTTGTTGGTCATTGCCACCAAAATATTGAGACAGCGCATTTAACAAATTTTTCTGTCCACCTATTGCACAACCTATTAAACGTATTTCGCTGTGTCCATCAATTATTTGGTCTGATAATGGTGACTGTTTTGTTTCATTAAGTAAGTTATTGACGTTGAAATAATTAAGCGTACTACCCACTGATTCAGAATGGTCTTGTTGAATGCCACTCCAAGGAGAACTGTGAGCCACAACGTTGACCACACCCCATGGCATATCACCTTGGTGTGTTTCAAGATAAGACTTTATCTGAGCCAAGTCATCTAAATGAACCACTTGTGTCGTTTTATGGTCTGGATGATTATTAAATAAGTCTGTGGCCAACTGATAGAACAGATTGTCGCTTGACTTGTCTTGGCCCATTATGAATGTAATGTTTTGTCTTTGATCAAGCTGAACCAAAGAAGGTGTAATGGGCTTGGGAATCATTGGCAACTCAAAAAACTTCCGGTTTAATTCTATTCTAAAATCATTTTCAGCAAAACCATAGCCACTGACACTGGGTTGTTGAGTTACTTTTTCAACGCCACCCTCGTTCCGCACAATTTGATCAACTGCGACAAATGAAGTGAATGGAGTCATCAAGTGATATTCTAAACCCAGTGATGTGATTTCGTTTTCATTGGTATTTTGGTTCAATGACAAACGATTAATTTTTTCCCGAGCCCACAAATACCTAATGGATTGGTTGTCCTGATCTGCTATACCGTCTAAATCAAAAAACTCATCATACTTAAGGCCGTTTCCATCACCTGTGATTCTCAGACTACCTCTTTGTGTGCCATCAAATTTACCCGTAATAAAAACAGGACGTTGTGCGAACAAATCCACTACGTGGGTTGGCTGGATATCTAAACCCTCAAATCCAATGGCCTCAATATTAATGTTACTCAGTAAGGGATAACGAACATAGTCTAAAAACTGTTCTTGGATTTTGGCGATGTCTTCTTCATCATCACTGATAAAAAATGGTTGGCCTTGACCAGCCAAAGCAAGGGCTTTAATGGTAGCAACATCGTTACTGTATCCACCACTAACACCTATCACAAAAACATTTTGATCTGGGGTTTCAAGCAACAAATCAATGGTGTGATCAGGCACAGAAATAGCACCGTCTGTCATGATGACTAGGGTCCTTGAGACACCCTCAACCCGAGGAATATCATTGATAGATTTTAACGCGCTGAATAAATCTGTACCGCCACCAGCAGAACTCACAGATACCATTTTCATCGCTTTTTTGATATCGGCTTGATTGACTTGTTGTGGCGTTTGGCTGAAAACCTTAGAACCGCCCGCAAACAGTACCACATTGAAAAATTCTTCAGGGGCTAAATCTGACATCAAAGACTGGGTAATATATTTAGCGTTCTCAATGGGTGTACCAGTCATTGAACCTGATGAATCAACCACAAATACGTACTCTCTGGGAATGATTTCTGTAGTCTTAAACGCAGCAGGTGGTTGAACTGTGAGTAAAAAATAGCCACTCTCCTCATCTTGATGCAACAACAATCCGCTGTCTACTGCCTGTTCTCGCAGATCATACTCGAAAATAAAGTCTTGGTTAAATTCTAGTTGCTCTGACTCATCAAGAAGAATGTTGGCAGACTTATCGCTTTGGTACTCAATTTCAACAAGATGATTTTTACTGATGATACCAGCTATTTGATGGGGTGAATTAATAACAACAGACAAATCAAATCCACTGTTCTTTCCCGGTGCGTAAGACTGCGGTGCTGTGTTGCCTCTGGCCAGTACAGATGGTCTTCCAATGGCTGGGTATGTGAATGTGTATTTTCCTTGTGATGGTATGATTTTTTCGGTGTAACTCAAACTAACTTGTATGTCATCTCCAGGCAGTATATTGGCCAAGTTCATGGTAAATAGGCCTGGGTCAGATTGTTCCAATAAACTGGTGGTTTTACCCGCCTCTTTTGCTTTGAGGTAAGTTTCCTTGGCTTCTTTCTTTTTTTGAATATCGGCTATTATTCTCCTATCACCTACAACCATTTCAACCTGGTGAACAGCCGCATCAGTCGAACCTGGAAAAACATATTGTGCCTCCAATGGAACAGAACCATCGTTTTTATAATATTGTGTCACCTTCACCTCAGCCATAAAACCGTTGATTTCAGCATCAACTGTGGTTAATAACAGTGGAATCCTATCGATATCCGTGCCTTTTGTCAGCACTTTAAAATAGGGTTGCGTATCAGATGACTTGATAGGCTGATAATCATAATAAGAGTCTTGGCTGAAACTGTTGTTGGCTAGCATTAAGCTGAATAAAAAAACAATTTTTTTCATCATGAATATAAGTTTGAATTGTGTTCCATTCTACATCATGAAATTTCAAAACAACCAGAGAATTAAACTTCCTAAATGGTGCATGCTAATAACACAGTCCAAAATTCAGCTTGTTGTAGTACAATAAAAGTTAGACGGCTGTGTTTAAGCAGCGACATCAAATACAACTTATCCCAAAGGACATCACTCATATGGAAATAAAACATAAAATCATCACATTCGTGCTTTTAATCATAGTTACCTTCATGGCAAGCGCAACCAATAAGGAACCACTTTTTGAAAGTTCACTTTTGTGGAAAATCACTGGTCCAAATATCGAACAACCCTCCTACATTGCTGGAACCGTCCACATCATGTGTGAAAAAGACTACGTCGAAAATCCACGGTTTGTAGCTGCGCTTGAGCAGACTGAACAATTGTATTTTGAAATTCACCTCGAAGACCCTTCAGAAATGATGTCACTCATGATAAATGATGTACCACTAGAGGAACGATTATCCCCTGCACAATATAAACAACTCGAGGAAGTCATTGGTAAATATACAGACTATGACATAAACATGTTTAAAAACATGGAAATATTTGCTATCTCGGCTCTTTTATTAGTGACATCATTGGATTGTCCCATTATTGGTGTTGAAGATGCCTTAACCACATTAGCTGGTGAAAAAAACATACCCATAAAATCATTAGAATCACTCGATGAACAAATCACAGTAATGAAGGCCATGGAGCCACCTATCTCTGATAAACCATGGACTGATGATGAAATGAAAGCCTACTTAATGATTCCTGAAGTATTCGGTGAATTACTGCAAGCCTATTATTCGGAAGACATAAAAACCATATATAACATGACCATCAGAGAGCTGAACAGGGTTAAAAACAGCGCGGACTTAATTAATACCATTCTGGATGAGAGAAACATCAAATGGATTGAAAGAATCCCACCAATCATCCAAAAACAACCCACTTTATTTGCAGTCGGTGCAGCCCATCTCGGTGGCCCAAACGGCGTGATTAACTTGCTCAAAAAAGCTGGGTATGAGGTGACTCCGGTCTTGCAGTAAATTAAGCAGAAGGCTTTTGATTTTCATCAAATCACGCCAGCATCCTGCAACTCAGCTATTTCAGCTTCAGTCAAGCCGAGCTCTTTTGTCAGCACAGCCTCGGTTGAACCACCCAGAAGTGGTGGTGGCATTTCATAAGATAAATCTGATTGGGAAAATTTCAGCGGGTTGGCTATTTGCGGTATCTTTTGCTGGTTATCACCAGTCATCTCAAACACCATTTTGCGGTGCTTAACCTGTGGTTCGTTCAGTGCCTGCTCAATGTCATTCACTGGGCCACAAGGAACGCCCACTTGCTTTAACTGTTGTAACCAGTGTTGGGTGCTGTTGGACAAAAGGGCTTTGGCTAGGATTGGAATCAAATGCTTCCTGTTCATAACCCGATCTTGATTGGATTTAAATCGAGTATCTGCCGCAACAGCTGCCAGCCCAAGTACCGAACAAACTTTTAAAAACTGCTCATCATTGCCTACAGCCAGTAAAATTTCGCCGTCATCACAGCTGAAGCTTTGGTAAGGCACAATATTAGGGTGGCCATTGCCGTGACGTTGTGGCACTTTGCCACCGACCAGGTAGTTCATGCCTTGGTTAGCCAGCATGGTGATTTGGGTATCCAACAATGACAGATCAATGTGCTGGCCCTGCCCCGTTACATGGCGGTTGTTTAAAGCCGCCAAAATACCCGTGGTGGCATACATTCCGGTCATGAGATCTGCTACCGCCACGCCTACTTTCTGTGGCTTACCACCCGCAGTTTCAGGTTCGCCAGTAACACTCATCAAACCACCGCTGGCCTGAATCATGGCATCATAACCAGCCTCCTCTGCTTTCGGTCCGGTTTGACCAAAACCCGTGATTGAACAATATATCAAGCCAGGATTGATTTGAGCCAAACTTTCATAATCCAAGCCATACTGCTTAAGGCCGCCCACCTTGTAATTTTCTATCAAAACATCGGCCTTGCTGGCCAACTCTCGAATAATGTGCTGCCCTTGTGCTTGAGTGAAATCAATACAAACCGAATGCTTGCCGCGGTTGGTTGCGATGAAATAAGCCGAAAGCGGGTTTTCATCATACTCAGCATTTACATAAGGCGGTCCCCAATGCCGCGTATCATCACCCACCCTCGGCTTTTCAACTTTCCAAACCGTCGCCCCAAAATCGGCCAAATTCTGACTCGCCCAAGGGCCTGCTAAAATGCGGCTGAGGTCGAGGACTTTGATGCCCTGAAGGAGCTTTGGGTTTTGTTCTGTTGTGTTGTTAGTTGAACTTTGGGGCATAAGTATGGAAAAAGCACTGATTGGTCACAATTTTTACATGCTCACCACAGTTTTACTATCAAAAAGTCAATATCAGCCACAAACCATATAATCAGTTATAAAGCGGCTCTGCGGGCCAATGGTCGGTGACTTTTAATACCATATTCATTGCCGCCAAGCGCAGTAGCGCTGATCTTCATCAGGTCATCCTGCACCACATAAACGGCAGCTGAATTTATACTTGCCACTGCTGTATTGTGCTGTTCGTTGTATACTGTCTCTTGTTGATGACAGACTTCATCAGTCATTGAAATTCGGTCAGTTACACCCACTACCGGCGCGAAGGAACTTGAGAACAGTAACAGCATCAAACCCATATAAATTGAATGGTTCATCGACAACCCCGGTTACCTTTAGTGGGTTCCAAGTCACAAGCCAGCTCATCAAACCCATCTTTAAAAATCAAGTTACCTTCAGACTGCAATAACTCGACCGACCCAATATCACAAATGTTAAAGCCATCACCATCCCCATCTTGTGGGCGTGCTTGTCCACGCTGATCAAATTCAGTACACAGAAAGTCATCACCCGCATCAATCACAGGACTGTCATCTAAAGGTAAATGCGTCATGGTCAAGCCGCCGTTATCTCTCAAAACATCCAAAAGTGGGTCAACAACCGTGATGTGATTGCTGGCAAAGACATCACAGCTGCCATCGGTATCGAGGTTATTTTGGTTGGCTGAGTTACCATTGATCTGGCTGAAATCACAATCACCAGTAGAGTTACTCGCGATGATGCTGTTGGTGATATTAATTGTGCTTGAATCCCGGATGAATATCCCTTCCCCCGTGTTACTGAAAACCGTGGTATTTGCCAAGTTCAAACGCGTGTTGCCCTCTTTTAAAAAGACACCGCCACCACGATTATTCTCTGGCCTCCTGATATCATTTTGAGAAATGGTGCTGTTTACGATCTCGATAATACTGCCTCGCATGGCATAGATGCCACCTCCAGAAACGACAGCGGTGTTGTTACTGATGGTGGAGTTGCTGATGACTGTTACTGACTGCCTTGAGTAAACACCACCACCATCATTGCCTGCGAAGTTATCCGATACCGTGCTGTTATTGATGTTCAAGCTGCCAAAACGTGCCAAAATGGCACCGGCCCTACCATCGCTTCGACAGTTGCTTATTGTTGAGTTGTTTAAGGTCAAGTTTTCAAAAGAAAATATACAACCACCGGCTCGATCTTCATCAGCATTGGTCTGGCCATTGGTTAAAGTGATGTCATTAATCTCCGCATTGATAAGAGACTCGTCATCGTTGTCTATGCGAAAAATTTTGCTGTTTTGCGCGCCATCAATGGTCAGTAAATCCTTGCCTGGCCCATTAATAGTTACACTCTCGCTGATCAGCATGTTGCCATTACTGAGAGTGATGGTTTGTGGCACTGAAAACACTTCACTGTCAAACTCGATTGCAGCACCTGAGACATCGTTACTGATCGCAATCGCTTCACGCAGTGTTATCAAGCCTGCCTCGGGCTCATCACTGACTGATGTGACTGTTATTGTCTCTCCCCCAGCATGAGCAAGACAAAAAGTGCCTAAACTGAGGATGCCACTGATTGTTTTGGTTAATTTCTTTTGTTTCATGAATATGACCTTTTGGTGTTGTTGTTTTTACATCGTTATTAAGTTCAAAATTATCACGGTGTCAAAATCACTGATCCATCCTTGGACCAGCGAGGTGAACGGATAATTCTTTTCTTAAAGGCGGGTATCAATGTGCTTTAACCGACTCCATCAGCATCATTAGTACCTCACCTCTCAAGTGTGGGTGTATTTAATCATTTGAAATCGATGCTGTCTTGAGGCCCTAGCCCTATGACTGAACGGTTTTTTAGTTAAGAAAATATTAAATCATTCAGGGGCTTGGGACACTGGCCCCAAAGTATGATGAATTTCATCCAAAGTGCTGAAAAATGGTGGCTTTTGATGGGGCTGTGGCCTCAAGACGATGGCAATTAATCATGCTTTAATGAAGCTTGAATTCACTGATGACCCGAGCAGCGGGTAAATAGACACATGCCAATCAAATCATTTAACAAATACATACTTTTAATGACACTTATCCTTATGCAGGGGTGTTACTACAAATCGAACCAAAAACCGGCCGAAGCGCCAAGTGAACCGGTCATCAATGCAGTCCCTGAGGCTGTTGAAACTGAGCCTGTTAAACCTGAGCCTATTAAACCTGAGCCTATTAAACCTGAGCCTATTAAACCTGAGCCTATTAAACCAGAGCCTGTTAAACCTGAACCTGTTAAACCTGAACCTGTTAAACCTGAGCCTGTTAAACCTGAGCCTGTTAAACCTGAACATGTCGCACCGAAGCCGGCACCAGCCAATGCAACACTTACTATTAAAGGACAAATCGCTTTAGACCAATCGAAACTGAAAGAGCCTAATGCTGAATTGACGAATACCATTGTTTATTTTGAACCTGCTGATCCATTGAACACAAAATTACCCACAACAGATGCGGTGATCTCCACACTGAACAAACAGTTTGATCCCAGTGTATTGGCCATAACAGCCGGCAGCACCGTCAGCTTTCCGAATATGGATCGGATACTACACAATGTATTTTCAGTCTCACCCACGAGTGAATTTGATTTGGGTTTGTATTCAGCCGGTTTAGCCAAAGATGTTGTGTTTGAAAAACCTGGCGTGATCTATGTACACTGTAATGTGCACCATTCCATGCAAGCTGACATATTGGTTTTAGAAACACCCTTCTTCACGCAGGTAGACCAAAACGGCAGTTTTGAGCTGACAAACATCCCACAAGCAGCTGGAAAATTAAAAATCTGGCACCCAAGAGCGAACATCAAAACTCTGGATTTAACGCCTGAAAACGATCATAAAAACATCAAACAATCGATAATTATTACCAGACCAGAAGTACCCAAACACCGCAACAAGTTTGGTAAGTCTTACCGCCGAACGAGGTATTGAACCATGAAAAATCCAATCATTAACAGCACTTACATCTCTATTTTTATCTTGTACTCGTTTACCTTTGTTACCGATGAATCAATCGCAGCGGATAACTTGATGGACGCGCTTACCGGTGGTCATACCCAACTGACCATGCGCTATCGCTATGAAAGGGTCGAATCTGACTTGTTTGCACAAGATGCCAAGGCATCGACGCTCAGAACCCGCCTGAACTACAGCACTGTGGCCTATAAGGGCGTGACTTTTTTCGTTGAAGTGGATGATGTCACTGAAGTTTTCAGCGATGATTTCAATTCAGGAGCTGGTACCAGTCCTGACCGAACACAATTTCCGGTTGTGGCCGACCCCAATGGCACAGAATTCAACCAAGCTTGGGTTAATTACAACATCTCAGATAACAACTTTAAGCTGGGACGCCAGCGGATAACTTTAGACAACCAGCGTTTTATCGGTGGTGTGGCATGGCGACAAAACGAACAGACATACGATGCCGCTAGTTTCGACTTTGATCTGGCTGGTAGCAAACTGTTTATATCTTATGTCGATCAGGTCAACCGCATTTTTGGCAATGATGTGCCCGCCGGAAAACATGATAACAACACCTTGCTTATCAACTGGTCACAGTCATGGGGTGGCCAGCATGATTTGACCTTGTTTTATTACGACATAGACAATGAAGATGTCAGCGCTTTTTCCACCCAAACCTTTGGGGTTTCATTTGACTCATTCTTACAGCTTGAGAACAGCTTATTAAGTATTGGTTTGGACTTTGCCAGACAATCAGATGGTGCCAATAACCCAGTCAGCTACAGCGCCAATTATTGGCGAATAGAAGCTGCTTTGGAGATGCCAGTGGTCGATTTCATTGTTGGTCGTGAAGTATTAAGCGGTAGCGCCAACAGCGCTGGTTCAGCATTCCGAACCCCATTGGCCACTTTACATGCCTTCAATGGTTGGTCCGACCAGTTCTTATCCACGCCTGATGCTGGCTTGCAGGATACTTACATGGGAGTGATAGGAGGTTTCGAAGATTTCAGTTGGTACTTGAGGTACCACGATTTTGAAGCACAAAGCACCAACCAAGGCTTTGGCTATGAAGTCGATGCGTCCATTTCGTACAGATTAACAGATAAAATTTCAACCCGACTCAAGTATGCCCAATACCACGCCTCAGGTTTCGGCGCAGATACCCAGCATGTGTGGTTTTTATTCAACTATGAATTCTGAGCCCAAAACACTTGAGAAAATAAACAGGTACCATCGAGTTTAATGTTTACCCAATCCTGCTTCCCTCGCCATCACAATGGCCTGGGCGCGGGAACTCACCGCCAGCTTATCAAAGATGTGCGTGATGTGGTTCCTGACCGTTTTATCTTGTAGGCCTAATTGAGTCGCAATTTCAGAATTATCCAATCCAGCAGCAATTTTATCCAAAACTTGCAGCTCTCTTGGTGTGAGGTCTGAAATTTGAACAAGCTGGCTGTTCTGATCTGGGTACTCACTGAAAAAGCCATTAAGCTGTGACATGAAGGATGACCAGGCCAATTCATCTAAAAGGATGTGGTTGTCTGATTCTAATGGTACAAATTGTGCCCGCGGAATCAATGACGCTATCTGTCTGCCCGCATCAAATGGCACACGTAAATCACCTCGGGCATGCATCACTAGGGTCGGGCATTTCACTTGTGACGCCAAATCCAACACATCAATCTGGTTAAACTCATCCAAAAATCTCACTGCAGCCTCTGGTGAACAGGATATGCGCTGCAGTTCATTGAATGATTGTAATTGCTCTAAATCCCCGCCAGGCATAAACTGCGATGAAAACACCTGTCTGAAGGCATCGTGTTCACGACCCCAGCCAAGTTTAATCAAGTTGCTCATGGTAGCAGCTTCTTCCAGAGATGCAGCTGAGCTGTCTCTGACCAATCGGCCTTGTGCGTACGCGCCATATAAAATCAAATGACTGACACGCTCAGGATGTCGCACCGCATAAGCAATCGCTACTGCGCCACCTTGAGAGACCCCAAGCAGCGGAAACCGCTTCAAACCCATGGTGTCTACCACGGTCTCAAGATCATCCACCCAGGATTCAAACGATAAATCCTTAACATCCCTATCAGATAACCCACAACCGCGTTCGTCATAACGAACCAAGGTGTTATTCTTCGATAAATCATTCAACCAATGCTGCCAAACCGGACATTCCCAGTCATACTCCATGTGACTGAGCCAATTAGCCGCTTTGACCATCACGGGTCCTTCTCCATTGGCAGAATAAGCGATGTTGGTGCCATCTTTGGCCTGCGCAAATTGGATTTTTTGTTGGTTTATCATAGTGTGATTGAATGAATTTTAATGTTTGGATAAATTACCCCAAACATTCCACCACAGTATGACCACCTAGCCAAGTGTTTTTTAATCACCCAAATCTGTTATTTTGAATTTGTGAACCCAGTATCAAAATAACTGGTTGTGCATGGTTATAGATTTGAACCATTGCTTTCGTCCATTGAATGACTTTTGTAACCTAATAACCAATAGACTGCGATGCCAATTGATTGCACTTAACCTATGTTTACATCTCCAATCTCTGGACCAACGTCGCTGCCTTCACTGATTAGTGACCACTGGCTCATTCATTTACTGTTGTTTTTTTTATACTGGTATACCCATCGAAATTAATCACAGAGAAAAGTCACCGTGAAACATAAACATACTGATAAACAAACCAGCGAAATCAAAAAGCATGAGAAAGCAGTATCGAAAACTCTTTGGATAATAGGTGGATTATTATTTTTCTTACCCGGTTTGTTTGGTGAGCCCAATGCAGCTTTCATTGGTATTGGTATTATGTTCATGATTTTTGGCTTTACTGCCAACAGATTAAACGATTCATCGTCTGATGATCGATAAAAATGAATTATTGGCATGCACAATCAAATTGCTACTGCCGCCTTCAATCTAACATTTGCTGACTGTTTCACAAATACAGGTGAGTTAAGTGAATAGGATATCACAAGTAACACATATGCTTTTTCGGGTGAAAAAAAATGAATAATAAGACTTTGTCTTGGATTTATATTTGGGTATTGATTACGGGCTCATTAAGTTGGTCTGCGACTGGTATTGCAGGTCTAGACTATATTTTTGTGAATGATTTTCAACAACAACCAGGCGGGCCTCGCCCTTACCTACCGGTAATTAGCGGCAACACATACACGATAGAATTACAGCGGTGGGGCATTCGTAATGACGGACAGGGTCCAGCACCTGTTAACACTGACAATATTCAAGCAGCAATTGATTGGGCATTAGCAGCCGGATACAGCACGATTAGATTACCGGCAGGTAACTACCTGGTAGGAAAATACGGTAACGACATCTATCAAGCCGGTATTGTGCTGCGTGATGACATGGTTTTTGAACTCGATGCCGCTGCTGTGATACAGATGAACACCAACGATAAATGGAATTATTGTGTGATAGATGTTACCTCCCGTTCTAATGTCATCATTCGTGGCGGCGCTCTTCGCGGCGATCGTGAGACCCACATTTACACACCCAGACAAGACGGTGCAACCGCTCACGATGAAGGACATTTGATTTGTGTCAAAGCCAGCCAATATGTATTGATTGAAGACATGTATTTATCACATGCCACTGGCGATGGCGTCTTATTGGTAGCCAATTCAAACACCTCAACTTTAGATACCACCATCCGCAACAACGAATTCGATTACAACCGCCGCCAAGGTATTTCAGTAGTGGGCGCCATTCGGCTGTTGATAGAGAACAATGAAATTCACGACATCAACGGCACACCACCACAATTTGGTATTGATATTGAAAGTTTAAGTTATGAAAGTCGTGACATTCAAATTCGCAATAATTTGTTCTACGCCAACGGAACCATTGATACCAATATCAACTATGGTGGCGGTCATATTGTTAATACCGACGGGCGTAATGTACTGATTGAGTACAACACCATGGAACAACGCGGCATTGGGCGTGGCACAGATGGTTCTGTGGTGTATTGGAAAAATGCCGACCAAACCATCAGATATAACTACATCAAAGTCAGAGAATTAACTGTTAACTTAAAAGTTGGCATCATTGGTTACTCTAATTCATCGCCCAAAACCAACCCAGCGACCACTTTCATTCACGATAATGTGTGCGATGGCTGTGGGTTTTACATGTACCAAAGTGCTGACTTGGACATTCGCAGAAACGTGCTGATGGATGGCTACTTGGCCTTCAGAGATTTTACCAACTTAACCTTGATTGATAACGCCGTGGACAGCACCATCAACTCCTGTTGGGCGTTTCGATTTCGCAACGTGCTCGGACAGGCCTCCGGTAACACCTATTTCGGCAATCCTTTTGATTTAGATTTAAATCCCACCATACCTTTTGAATATTGTTGGCAATGAACCCATATTTTTCAACATCTTCATCCCGGACTTCTGAGACTCAGAACCAATTGATGAGTTTGTCAGCATTGATGAGCTATGAGACCTATGTATCAGTCGGAGCTATCAATTAATTAATTTTTGAGCGCGCAGCGCGTTCCGCGCCAATGATAATAACGCAACCAAACCGCATAAGCCAAGCCACCTGCCCAGGAAAATGGAGGGTAGGACAACAATCGAGCCCAGAACGCATATTTAGTGTGTTGCCAAGCCCTTAAATTGGCCTGATATCCAATCACCTCTTCACCCTTTGAGGTCTTCAGGTGCAAAACAGCCATCAGCTCTTGCTTCCTGCTATCAGACACCGGCAGTTGATGAATGTCCGCTAGCTGCAAACTGTCATCTTTGAGTGTCTCTAAATGAGCCATTTCTTTGCTACAAATCGGACAATTGCCATCAAAATACAAGGTATCAATGCTGTCAGGTTCAGTTTTTTTCATGCCTCAGGTCAAAACGATTGAGTGGTGGTCGATTGACCCATAAATGGATCAATCAATAGAAGTTTTTAAACAATTACGAAAGCGATAATAACTTGATTGGTGTGAAAAAATTGCAAGTTCATCAATCAATGGGGTCATAATTAATGTTTATTGATTTCATTGATTGTACCCCATTGATTAAAAGAGTTAGCTAATATAAAAGGCTACTCTCTAAAATGCTTAAATTAAATTTAAGGCCCACTATGACACCCTATACCTTGGTAAACCCAACCATATTGGTTTGAACCATCAAGATTAAATCCGACAAATTCACAGGTATACATGAACTGACAACTTCCACCGGCTATAGAAGGTGCTTGTTCAGTGTACCAAAATCCAATATTGCCTCCACCACATCCTATAGGCGGCCCCATAACTTGAGAATTTGAATTAGATACAAAGAATATTAAAATTAGAATTAGTGATAGTTTTTTCATAAGTACTCCTTAGTTATCATATAATTAACTTAGTACGTATCTTAACGTACATTTTATTTGTGTATATAACAACGAAAAAGTTCATAATTATTTACATATATATTATTTTTTAATATACAAATAAAAAAATCACTGATAACTTGGAGGCATTTTAATTAAATAATGATTACCAAAACATTGTGAATAATGGACTCAGAGACGCCGGTTTAATTATCCAATGAGTGCTTTTTCCAAAATCAATTGAATCAAGCGAAGTGTTCATATATGACCCCATTGATATAAATTGAGACCCGGGTTTCCAAGTAGACATAAATATCATTAGGCTTCATTCATGGCATCCAAACTCAAAAGATTTGGACCATTAGGTTTCTTAATCAACGCCTCTGCCCCATTGATCTTGATTCACGCAGACACTGGACACCAAGGATATGTGCAATCAAGGCTGCCAAATTAGCGGGAAGATTTTAGTCCAGGATTCGCTTCAAATAGTCATCTAACACCTCAATCAATGCTTCATCAGGTTGTGTTTGGATTTGGATTTGTTGCAAGCGGGATTGGTATTCAGCTTGTTGTTGAGACCATTTGACCTCGGTATTATCTGGATTGATATCTTGGTCGGTATGATGTTGCCAACCGTGCACAGCGTTCACCAAGTTCAGCCACAGGCCTTGTTCAAACAAGCCAGGTGGTTTGGGTTTGGAGGTCATGGTTTTGAAGCTGGCCAAGGTTTCTTCGGTTCGTTCCAGTTGCTGCGCTGACAGGGTCAGGGCGGTGAGCGCAAGGAAATGCGCCTGCTCATTAGTTGCATCATCAGACAACACGGCTTTGGCAGTAGAATAGGCGCCAATGTTATCGCCCCGGTGGTGACGATTCAAAGCAAACCAAGCCAAGGCTTCGTTTTTGGTGCTGGAATCCAGGTCATGAGCCAACAGTTCTTTGAGCACCTTGAGGGCGCCACTGTGATCTTGGCGCCAGGTTTTTGTTTTGATCAGGCTTAACTCAGCCATCAGCAGCCGGCCTTGGGGGTTGAACTGGGCTTGGATGTCGATGGCTTGTTGTAAATAGTTGTCGGCCAGTTCCAGGTGACCGGCTTCAGGTAGCATCAGGTAGAAATAACTGAAGCCTTGTTGGAAGACGTTGGTGTCTTTTTGTTCGAGGCAATATTTCAACGCCAATTCGGCAAATTTCATGGCTTTTTGGTACTGACCTTGTTGTAAGTAAACTTGTGACAAGGCACCGTATGAAAAGGCTGCATATCGAGCGTTTGGCAAGCCCAAGGCCAAATCTAATGTGGCTTCGTGGGCTTTGATGTAGTTCGCTGTTTGGCCGGATTGTTGGTAGGAATAAGCCAAGTTGCTGTGAGAGCGCATTTGGGTTTCGGTGTCTTGATTGGCTTCGGCGGTTTGCAGTATGGTTTGCAACAAATCAATAGATTGGGGGTATTCGCCCATCACTTGGTGGTATCTGGCGCGTTCGATTTGGGTCAAGGTCAATCCGACGGTATCCCCTGTGACCCCGTAATGGGTTTCAGCGGCATCCAGAAAGGCTTTCAGGGCAAGGCGATCTTCACGATAGATGAACATTTTAGCCAACAGTAAATTCATCTCCGCTTTGACACCATCCAGGCCAAGGCTTTTGCTCTGCTCTAGCCCACCGCGTAAGTGGCTGATGCTGCCTGCGTAATCACCTTGTTTATAAGCCGAAAGGCCTTCTATGTGTGCCAAGCGCAGCTGGTCATCTGGATGCGCATCGGCACGAATACCCAAATGGGCAAAGCCGTCTTGGTGCTGGGTGAAGTCAGATTCAATGGATTGAATCAATTGTTGGTATTCGGTATCGGTCAGTAACAATTCAACTTCGCGGTTCATCATCCACAGCCACACCAACAGGCACAACAACACTGGCAAAAGACAAACCATTGGCCTGCGGGGTTGCCCTTCATGCGCGGTGACCTTGGATTTGAGCTGGTAGCCTTTGCCATAGACATTGCGCAACTCTTCACTGTCCAGCCCAAGCCCTTTCAAAGCTTTGCGCACTTCCTGGATGACTTTAAACAATGAGTCATCGCTGACCACCAATTTCGGCCACAACACTTGCATCAGTTGGTCTTTACTCAGTACTTGATTATTGGCTTTCAAAAACAACAACAAACAGGCGTGACCGCGCGGTGAAAGGGGTAAGGCAGCGCCACCTGTCATCACGGTTGCGTCTTGTTCAGTGAGCTGAATGCGATTGATCGAATAGATCATGCGTTATTTTTGCTGTTCATGGGTTGTTGTTATCAATCGTGCTTTGGGTCACTGGTCCATTATACGTAACTGAATCGGGGCGGTTGTGGGTAATCAGTAGTCTTATAAATCCACAAGCCATACACTTTTTCTGCCAATCACATCACAAAATCATTGAATTCCACCTTGATTCAGACTCTTTTCAGGCTCTTTCAGATTTCAAATTATACAAAGAATGGCATGTTTAGTCATTTAAAAAAACGAGGATACACATGCAAGCAATCACAGTTAAAAAGTTAGTAGGTTTTGGTTTATTGGTCGGTCATTCCATGGCCATGGCCTTTGTTACAGTCGGTAACACGCCTGATTGTGACTACGACAACATTTTCCCTGCCTATCAAGACAGCGACATTGAAATGCGGGTCACTAATGAGCAAGTCCACAGCAACAATTTCACCATTGAAAAAATCAAAGTAATCAAAGGCGGTTATGACAGTTGCCAAGATGCAGAAAATAATGTCATGGGCTCACAGAAGACCCGATGGAGTGGGCTCAATGGCAATAACAACACGGTGATCGAAGTGGATGCTGATTTGACCATTGTCAGTACCGTCATTATTGAAAACTTTGACATTTATGCTGGCAACAACACCAGCTTTGCCTCAGCAGGCGGAATTAAGGTGACCGGTAATTCCAATTTGATTTTGCGTAACTCCGTGGTTCGTGACAACCAGGGCAATGAAGGTGGGGGTATCCATGTGTTTGGCGATGAAGCGCGATTGGCCTTGGAAAATACTGAAGTGCGTGACAACAGCGTCACCGGCTATGGTGGCGGCATTTATTGTTCCAATGATGCTTATGTAAGCATCGATGCCCAAAGCACCATTCACCACAACCAGGCCAACTTCAATGGCGGCGGAATCTTCGCTGGTATGGGTTGTGCCGTTCACAGTGACAGCGGCGCTGAAGTTGCTGGCCGTGACGATGAAGGCATCAGCAACAACCAAGCCCAGCGTGGCGGTGGGGTGTACTTGCAAACTGGAGCTCAATTGGTCGCACAAGGCAACACCGATAATCCGGCTCGAATTATCGGAAACTTTGCGACGACGTTCAATGAGTTGGCCGGTGGTGGCTTGTATCTGGCTGGCGCAAACACCACAGCCATGTTGAGCAACACCCATTTGCAATTCAATTCTGCTGACGGGGACGGTGGCGGATTCGTGGTGACTGATCAAGCCACTTTAACCATGGGCCGGTCTGGACAGGGTTGCCAATATTCAAATCAAGACTTGTGTTCTGAACTCTCAAGAAACGAAACCCTGTCTTTTACAGCCACTGGAGCTACTGGACACATTTCTGCAGGTGGCTCAGTCGATATTTCGCAAACACTGGTTGCAAACAACCTGTCTATCAATACGGCTGGGGTTGTGCTGGACAACGGCGCTTACTTGCGACTTGAAGGCAATTTAATCAGCAATAATGATGGTCTGGGTGCACAATCCGCGGCCCCTCATTTGTTCTACCTGGATGGCGATAACAACCAGGCCTCACAACTGGACTTCGGTTTCAATACAGTGGTTAACAACAACGTGGACAATTTTTTCACCACCAACAACAGCAACAGCAGCCAGTTAATTAATGTGTTCAACAGCATCATTTGGGACTTCGGCACCATATTTAATTTTAATGGCCCAGCCACCGCCCAAATCGATTGTGCCACTGTGCATGAGTCAGCCAGCCTCAGCGGCAACGTCGGTGCCGTGTTGACCAATGATCCACTTTTCATCAATCCAGCCATGGGTGACTACCGCCCTTCCTTGGCCTCTGATGCCATCGACTTTTGTGACAACGACCTTTTCACCGACCAACACCCAGGCCTCAATGGTAACCCCCGTGGCCATGACATGAGCAGCGTCAACAATGCCTTTGGCACTTACGATGCTGGCGCTTATGAATATTACCCTGAAATTATTTTTCGCTCGGGTTTTGATTGATAAAGCCTTGTTACTCATAGCCGCCTCACCGAGCGTGTTTAGGCGGTTGAAAGCAATCATGTCCCAACAGCATTCATCAAACAGCTAGTCTGCCAACTGTACCCGCATCAGGGGGCTCATAAGCATGTGCATGAGGTATTTGGTGTTGAGATGAATCGAACTGGCCATTTCGCTGGTGTATTGCTCCAGTGACATCAGGGCTTGGTGGTCGTAGTAGTGACCATTGAGTAAGACAGCTTTGATGGTTTGGGTGTTTTTGATGTCGTCCAGGGGGTTGGCACGGAGGATGATAAGATCTGCGCGCTTGCCTTCCTTTACACTGCCGGTGATGGCAGCGACGCCACTGAACTCTGCCGGCCACAAGGTGGCGGCTTTGAGGGCTTGGGTTGTGGGCATGCCGGCTTCGACCAGATGTTGGAGTTCATGATGGACGCTGAGGCCACTGTATACCAGGGTGTCTATGTTGTCGGTGCCGACCAAAATCTTCACACCCCGCTGATGGGCTTGTTTGATCTGGGTTTCGACCAATTCATAATAATCCTGATGCACAAATCGGCCTTCACGATCATGCCCCCTGGCGGCTCTGTTTACATCCGGTTGCCAGATCAAGGTTTTCACCACTGTGGGGATGTAGTCAAGAAGGGCCTCATCCTCAAAGTTAACAGCTTTGGATTGGGCACTCATTTTCAAGGTGGTTAAAGTGGGTACCCAGGCGGACTGGCTGTTGGCCATTTCGCGCATCAACTGTGCACATCGCTTTGGATTTTGCTGATTAATGATGTCTCTGATTTTATCGGCGTTGTAGGCTGAAATGGGGTCATCCAGGCCTCTGAATCCTGCGATGTCCTGATAACAATCAAAGGCAAACAAGCGGCCATGTTCGATGCTGGACATCTGATTGTTGAGCGCTTCTGTCAATGGAACTTTTAAGGGCTTGTGACCGGCCAGCGTCATGCCCTGCTCACCTGCGGCTTCAGCCAGCCAGTTGAATTGATCCCGGCTGAGTTCAGAATAGGTTTTGATGAAATCCGTGCCTTGGGTGGCGTAGAAGTCCACCAATTGTTCAGCATCATGTTGGCTGTTAACACGGAAATAATCAACAAACCCATCAGGTACTTCGTTGCCACCATTGGTTTGGTAACTGCTTTGTTGGTGGTAAATCGGAGACACAGCCTGCCCGGCATCTGCTTGCTGTGACCATGTCTTTCTGTCCTTCGGACACCCCCAGTAAGCATCGTTTTGATCCAGACAACCGGACATGTCCCGCACTGAAGTCACCCCAAAGCGAATGAACATGGGATGATGAATGTATGGGGAAATTTTCAAACTGTGCGTGTGCATGTCCCACAATCCTGGCATCAAGTAGTTTCCGCTGCCATCAATCAACTGGTGATGGCCGTAATCCGTGGGTTGTATCGATGCTGAAATGGCTTCAATACGTCCATCGGTAATGACCACATGTTGCTGCCTCGTGATGCGTTCGTTGACCACATCAACCACATGAATGTTGGTGATGAACCAATCTCCTTTCACTGGTCGCACATCTGGGCCTTTGAGTGGCAGCAGGTAAAGTAAAAATACAGCTGCTATGAGGAGCATGATCATTGCCAATAATAACCAGCTCATTTTTTTCAATGTTTTCACCATGATTTATGTGTCGGTTGTGTTTTTAATGCGGCATGTTGCAGGCAGTGGTTAAAGCCTGCAACATTCAAGTATTCATTGGGCTTCAGTCGCAGCACGCTATCACTGCAGCTGCGCCAGCAAATCTTGGGCTTCAGTGAGATCAGGATGACTGGTGCTGAGTTCAGTGAGCAATTTCTTGGCCTGACTGGTCTGGTCCAATTTCATATGGGCTTTGGCAATTTGCAGGTTCAGCTTGGGGTGATTCATGTCATCTTGAGCCAGTTGCATCAAGGTCATTGCCTTGCGGTAATCGTCCTCGGCTTCAGCTGCGGCAAAATACATGTAGCCATACATACCCATCAGCATGGGTTGATAGCTGGCGGTGTTGTTTTGGTATTCATGTATCGCCTGTTCATCTCCTTTGAGGATCTCAGCCACCAGTTTCAAGGTCAAGTCATCGCTGTACTGATTACCCGAATTGGGGGTGATTCCCATGGCCTTCAGGAGGGTTTGTGCAGTGTCGACTGTTGATGCTGGGTTTTGTCCGGTCACCAGGCGCTGGTCAATGGCCACATGACTGAGCATCATCGGACTGCTTTCAAAGTGTGCTTGTCGTTCTTTGAATTTATCTTCAATCAGAAAGTCAAAGTGCTGCACCCATTTTTTACCGAATACCTGTTCTTCGATATTGGTAAAACTGTTAACTTTTTTACCTGTCACCAGGTAGCTGCCGTTGTCTAACTTCACATCAACCAGCGCCGCAGGACCATGACACACAGCACCCACACTACCGCCTGCCTGATAGACATCTGCGATGATGTGTTGCAGTGTTTTATCATATGGCAAATCAAACATCGCACCTTTACCACCGACCACAAACACCGCTGCATAATCACTGCTGTTGATTGCATTGAGGGCCAGGGTGTCGGTGAGTTTACTGACAGCCTGTTGGTCTGCCAAAAATGTTTGGTTATAACTTTTATTGGCATCGTATTCATCAGCTTCTACCGCCCCACCCTGCGGACTGGCAATGTCGATTGCGACCCCATTGTCGCGAAAGGTCAAATAGGCTTTGGCCAGTTCATCGAATTCAAAACCGGGTTTCGTTTTGCCTTGGTCTTCACCATAACCACTGACCACCATCAGGATCGTTTGCTGGAGTTGTGTTTCAGTCTGTGATTCGGCCGATTCAGCCATGGCCTGGTCACTGGTGCTGAACATCACCACCCACAAGGAGGCAAGCCATATGGTATGGCTTTTGTTTTTTCTAAAAGTGCATTTCATTGGTGTTCTCCAAAGTAAAAACAATGACTTTATGTCGCCATCTGTGAAATGACTGTTAAGTGGATTTCACATTCATTTCACAATTTTGGGTGTGAACTTAATGGCAGTTTAAAGCGGCGAGATTGTTGCTATAATGTAGGGTGTTGAACCCACAGGTTATAATCAATCCCATTGAATACAAAAGAACCCAGCCCATTGATATGGCTTGGCATACAAACACCTGAAATCTGATGCAAGCTGAACACAATCTATCTGTACTGGTCATTGAAGACCAAAGAGAAATAGCCCATAACATCAGTCGCTATTTTGAACAGCTGGGATACATCACGGATTTTGCCTACACGGGCACACAGGGCCTGAGCCTGGCTTTAGAGAACTATTATGATGTCATTATCCTTGATGTCATGTTGCCAGGACTGGACGGTCTGATGGTGTGTTCAGTGATTCGCCAGAAATCTAAACGCCACATCCCCATCATCATGTTAACCGCCCGAGACACACTGGATGACAAAATTAAAGGATTTGAAAATGGCGCCGATGATTACCTGACCAAACCGTTTGAACTCAAGGAGTTGCACATGCGTTGTCTGGCCCTTGCCAAGCGCAACGGTTTCAACAAAAGCAGCATAATCACCATTGGCGATTTGTCAGTGGATTTGCAACAACAAACAGCGCATCGGGGTGGCAACTTGCTGGAACTGCATGCCATGAGCTTTAAGCTGTTGGCTTTGTTGGCTGAAGCCTATCCTCGGGAAGTGACCCGCTCTGAGATCAGTCAAAAGTTGTGGGGTGATGAACCCACAGAATCAGATGCCATCCGCAGCCACATTTATCAATTAAGGACGGTGGTGGATAAGCCCTTTGATTTTGCCATGATCAAAACGCACCATGGCATTGGTTTTTCACTTCAGGCAGAAAGCTGAACCATGACTAAAAACAAGCCAACAACCAGCCTACAAAGCATCATCATCCGAAATTTCATTGGCTTCGCGGTGGTCAGTGCAGTGCTGTTCAGTGCGGTTAATTTTCTGATCGCCTATACGATTGAAGATGAATATTTTGATTTACACCTTCAGGCTGAAGCAGAACATATGTCGGCAGCGGAGGCCACCCATGGTAGTTGGCCGGAACCACGATTTGCTTACATGAGATTTTATGCATCCAGTGATGATTTACCGGCCGAAATCAGCCAAGTTCTGGCAACGGAACCTGATCGGGTTGAACTGCAAGGCACCGGTGAGCGATACTTTCACATCCATCGGTTTAACCAAAACCAGGGACCTTTTTTGATTTCTGAAGTCAGTGACATGTTGATGGTGCGTTCGCACACCAGATTCATTGTCTTGTCACTGTCAGTCATCGCGACCTTAGTGACGATATTGGCGGTCTATTTTGCTTTCAAACTGGCCAAAAGAACCGCCAGGCCAATGACTCAACTGGCCGATTCTGTGGCATTATTAGAACCCAACAAACTGCCTGATGATTTCCCATCCAACCAAGCTGAACATGAAGTCAGACAATTGGCAGAGGCCATCAAACAACTGATCAACCGGGTGACCTACTTCGTCAGCAGAGAACAGCACTTTACCCGTGATGTCAGTCATGAGCTCAGAACCCCCATAGCAGTGATCAAAAGCTCAGTTGAACTCTTGCTACAACAAACAAAAACACTGGACAAACAACAGCTCAAAACCCTCCTACAAATAGACTTTGCCTGCGTTCAGATGGAACAAACCGTGGTGACTTTGTTGTCTTTGGCCAGGGAGAAAACACCACAACATGTGCCCGCCATTAAACTGTTGCCGGTGGTTGAAAAAGTGGTCTTACAACAATCAAAACACATTGCAGACAAAGCTGTTGAAGTGATCATTGATGTCGCTGCAGACACTCAGTTATTGATGCATGAAGCTGAATTGGTGATTTTATTATCAAACCTGATCGGTAACGCCTTTCAATACACCCACCAAGGCACCGTCACCATCCAATTCAAGAACAATGTACTGAGTGTAACAGACACCGGAAAAGGCATTGAAGACGCGCTCCAGCCGCATGTTAAAAAACCTTTGATGAAAGGCCCCGACAGCCAGGGCTTTGGCATTGGATTATCATTGGTGGACCGGCTTTGCGAACACCAGAACATTACTTTCGAAATGAGTACCCACAATAAGGGAACCACTGTCAGTTTACGGGATTTGCCGATCAAGTAAGTGATTGACCCATTGATTAATTTACTGACCCCAATAAGTACTGTTTCTAATTGAAATTAAACAAGTTTTTGAGCAGATTTTTAGTTATCTGGATTTCGTTGCGGATGCCTGGTATGTAGTGGGTGTTGACGAAGGTATTGAAGTCCAGACCACAGCCTTGCTCATATTCCAGACACATGTTGTTCATCAGCGCACTGTCAGCGCTACAATCAGCACCACGTTCACAAGCCACCAAGAAGCTTGACTGTTTGATGACGTATTCGACCATGGCTTGATCATGGGCCTGCAGTTGAGCTTTTACTTTCGGAGTGATTTCTTGCTGAAAAAAGCGCTTGTACATGTTGGCGGTGATCAGCAGTTCCATGCCGGTTTTCTTGTTGATTTCTGAGTAAATGTTAACCACTTGTTCTGGCGTGTATGTTTCAGCACCACTAAAAAATGCTTCAAATCTTTTACGGAATTCAGGTTCACTCATTTTGGCCAAAAGTTTTTGTTTCGAGTAATTTTTAATCTGCTCTTGTTGTGCTTCACATTGCTTGAAATGTGACATGAGGTGATCTTTTTGTTGTTCACTCAAGTCACTGACATTGATTCCATTGTTTTTATCTGGCGACATATATTCATTGCACAATGAATACTCAATCATGCCCATGAATGCATCAATCACTGGATCTTGATGAAAAGTCTGACCTTCAGGCCAGTATTCAGACCCAGCTTCAGGCATTTGGGTCTGATTGGTGGTGGGTGTTTCAACCGGCTCTTTCAGTGGTTCAATCGGTGCAGAATCATTTTTCCATAGGCTTGGGTCTACTTTTTCAGGAGTGGTCGCTTGCGTTTGATCATTGGTCTGTTCTGGCAATTGATCTTGAGTGAAATACCAGATGAGCGCAATAGCCAGAATCACTGTTAACAATATACCGTATTTCATTTTAGTACCCTCCCGTGATTATGTGTTCAACATCAAGCAACTGATTGGCTGAGAGGTGATGATTTAAATAATAATCAATCACACCTGTTTCACACGCCAAGGGTGCATTTTCTCTGGCGAAGTTCAAACAAAGGTTCTCAGCCAGCCTTGAGTTTAGATCACAGGGATGTGACAACTCACAGGCCCTGAAATGCACCACCACTGGTTCCAGAAAGCTGGCGTACTTGTCAGGAATGATAATTATGCCGCCAGTGAGTTGCGCGGCAATTTCCGGCGCTTCGATTTGGGTGTACTGCTCGGTCAACATGCCATAAATCGCCAAATAAGCATCGGATGAGGTGGTGTTGACCAGTTCATGTATGATTTGTGCGGTCAGTTGCTCTTTCACCGCTTCGAGTTCAGTTATCCACTCGGTATCGATGAACTTGTTGTCCTCCAAGCGCTGATCTATTTCAGCAATTTGTTGGTTCAGTTCATCCACCAACAGCTGATCGGCTTCAGAATAGCCACCAAATAGGCTGAGGGGTTGTGGCATTTGTTGTTCCAGTGTTTTTCTGATATCCCATAGTTCAAACCGCAGGTTCACATCGATGTCTTCTCCTGCTCGGGCATTTCTTAATCGATTGTGGTTTTCCCTAAAATCTCTGAGCAGATTCAAGGTGGCCTCAAGGCTGCGTTCTTTGGCTGTTTTGGGCTTGATGGCCTGATACCGCGCTTGTAATTGTTTTCTGGCCACTTCAGCATAGTAGACACCCGTGCTGAAATCAGAAAGCTGAACGCATCGATCTAAACGATTTACCAGGGTTTGTTGTTGTGCTGCTGGTATTTCTTCGAAAGTTCTTCCACCAAGGACATATTGGAAGGGGTCTTCATCGTATAACGCATTGCCTATCATCATCATACACCCTTCGTAATACACATAGTCCCGATAGGCCTCAATATAACTGGGATCATCTTTCATCGGCTGAACCTCGCGGCGACTCAAAAAAGACAGCCACAACTTAGCTTGCTCTGCCATCATTTTATCTTGTTCTGCTTGCCACTTTTGCTGATCAAACACCACTGGTGCCGGCTGTTCCTCAGCCTGACTGATTACATTGGGCTGCCCGACTGGTTCCGGTTGTATCTCTACCGATTGATCTTTTAGCTCGTTGTTTTGTTGTTTAATGATATTGACAGCGATGCTGATGACAACCACCAACAACAAAATGACTTTGATGTATTTATTCACAGTTTCCTTATCCTATTCCTTTTGTTACCAACCAGTGTTTCAGCCCAAGTATTATAAAAACAACGGATTCAGAGACGTTGATTTGTACATTTGATTGATTTATTTCATCACTCCTAAAACTTTCAATTGATGCTTTACACCATTCAAAATCAATTCAAACATGACATTTTTGTCTTCCGTGATATCCGAATAACCAATAGTCTCAACACCTCTATTATTGTGGTATTTGGTTGTGAAGTTTGACATTGTTTTCATTGTTCCGGCTATTTTTTTTCTTGTTGTGGCATCGTATAAAGAAACTGAACTGATCGCATAATATTTCGCACTTGGCCTGCCGAATGCGCTTCTTTTATACAACCCAAAACCACCCACATTCAAGCCAGTGAAATAAACAGGGTCCTCCGTCACCACAGAATGTATAAATAAAACCATGTCAAAATTTTCTTTTAAAGCATATGGAAAAATCTTTTCATCAAATCCTTTAAAAACAATATTACCTGACCAAAAACTATTTTCTAATTTTTCCATGTTGTTTTTTAATGAGGATATATCATGTGAAACCAGTTCGAACCTCTCATCAGTAATGAACTCACTCACTTTCTCTTCAACAACATCATCGATCTGCCAATCACTGACATCGATGGTATTAAATTTATTCGAAAAAACAGTGAACCCAATGTGCATCAATTCATAATCATCACCCATTGTTGAAACCACTAAAACCCTTTTGGTTTCGTCTATGGCTGCCAAAGTTTTTACACCTTGAGTTGCACATCCTTTAAGCAGGACAATCATTAATAACAAAATAATTTTTAATTTGAACTTCATATTTTCACTCTCATTGATATTTTTAAATTTGGATTTACCTTACTTCCAAGGAACTGACGCCTTGACTTTCGGATAATCAGCATCACTGGCCTCATTGTTTTCATTCCCAACGCGCCTCATTGTTTCTTGCCAGTCTGTTGATTTTTTTCTGGTGGATTACCATCACAGTAAAATAGATGACTATAAATGGTAAAAGCATAATGCCATTGAAACTACCCGGGCCTGCATTCCGTAACATCAACCAGGCCCCTAAATACACCAAGAACAGAAACACCATATTAGCGACCTGAATCAAAGCCAAGTCCCTATAGTCCTCTGGGTTTTCATAGAGCTGAGCTAATTTTTCTTCACTGCCAAACAGCGCAATTAGGTGCTTAATAGGCACCCCAAAGAACAGTAAAAAAACCAATATTAAATAAAAAATCACGCCTAATTCTTCCATGTATATTCTCCTTCTTCAGTAGCTTCTATAAATCTGGGTTTCTTTATCCTTATTAATTCATAGGAATTCTTAAAAACTAATCTTTTAATACTAAAAGAAAAATCAATTTGCATCTACCCTGTTGAGCTCAAATTAATCTCTAGGTTGCCTCATATCCTCAATCATTTGCTCTCTGAGCACACCATAGGCCTTGTACATTTCTGCAAAGGCAGATTCACTTCCAGCAAAATAGCCAATTTGCCCAAGTCTTAAGTGTTGATTCTCCTCAATAACATAAATGGTCACCCATGCAGGATGTGCTGAATGACAAGGCTGAGTAAAGTAAATATTGGCATTGATGTCTTTTGCGGCCACTTGGGTCGTACACTTGTCTTCATAACTGTAAACAGCACCACTGTATTTGATGGTGGCCAGCTGATAGTAATTTGCCCACTGCTCTGAACTGATGCCTGCTGTCTGATGTGGTCTCACTGAGAAATTTACTTCAGACATGGATGCTGCCGCTTCCTTATCCATCATATTGGTCTCTTCCCTGATGACTTTGAACTCGCCTGACTCGTCTTGATGAAAAATCAATACCCCTGAACAGAGTTCAAGGTTTGGATAAACACAACCATAATCAAATGCCACATAAATACCAGGACCTGCCGCATTTGGTGGGTCTTTATACCAAGTCAGTTTCAAATCAACAAACTCACCAGCCCCTCCAACACTTTTACGAAACGCCTGTTTATCTTTCTTCCAGCGCTTATAAGGTGAGATGTTCTGGTTCACAGCAGTTAACATCTCATAAGCTGTTTTGTATTTCTTTTTATTCAATAATCCTTTGTAAGTATCGAAGGCACTCATGGCTTGTTGCTTGAGCTGGTCATCAGCCACAAAAACAACATCTGAATTTTTCTCAGTTCTTGATTGTTCAATAGGTTCATCTTCACATGTCAGTTCTTGATCTAATTCAAAAGTAACGGCTTCTTGATTATCAGGAGCATTCAATGATTCTTTCTTTGAAAATTCATAACGACCTAAAACCACAAATTGATCACCACAAACCTCATTGGCACGTTCTGATATCAAAGCCTGCGCAGCTTTCACATCACTGACTTCATCACTGCTCAAAACGATTCGGTGAGAGCCATCTGTATTTGATTCCACTGTAAAAGTCGTACCTGCAAAGCTGGTAAAGGCTGTCAGGCATGAAGCCAAAGTTAAAATTGATTTAATGAAGTAATCCATTAGGTTTTGTCCATTGAGGTGAGATTTAATTCTAATTTAAACTGAGGTATTATCCAAGTGCTTGGGATGGATTAGGCTACCGTAGGACGCAAGGGAATTGTCTTGATTTTTCCCAATCGTTATTTCGCCACCATTGAATCACACCCCATTGTATAGAATCATTCAATCCTTGATAACTTTAACCCACCCAAGTAAGCAAAGCGCCCTGTTCCATCTGGGCTGACAGTTATTTCCAGAATGATGCTGTCACTGCCACTGATGTCATCAAAAATGACACTACCGGCGGTGTTATCTGAAACTTCCATATCCAAAGAAGTGGCTCCAATGGTATAACGAGTCAGTCTGAAGCGTCCACCATCATCACCGGTTCTGCTCGCATACAGTTCTAAATCGTATGTAGCCATTTGATCCAAACCAGAAATGGTGACCGCAGCAGATTCCAGCAAAGCGGCATCATGACCATCAAATGAACCCGCCCAAAAGTTATCGGCAGTGACCATTTCAGGCAGGCCCAAGCTGTTAGCGCCGATGCCATTTTGATTGGTCCCATCAAAGGAGTCAGTTATTGTAAAACTCACAGTGGTGCTGCTCAGTTGGTTATCTAAGGCATTAATGACAGCACCGGATAAGTTGGATACATTGTTCCATGGATCGGGGCTGGCGCCAGAGGCTATGCCAAAGTCCACCTTGATGTCATTACCGACCATCAGCGGCTCAGGAACCACCACTTGCATGTTTTTCTTGGTCAAGAACCAGCTGTAGATGTCATGACCAGCTGAGAGGTTATAGGTTCTGGTCCATGAATCATGCCCCACCCCAGGATAAATCACCATGCTGGTGTCGATGGGTGCAGGATCAGAACAAGCCAAAAGGTTATTAATTGGGTTGGTCGTACCACCCACATTGACGACGCTGTCATTATCACCATGAAAAGCCCAAATAGGCACCCGATTCATCTCACAACCACCATTGGTGAAGGCACTGTTACCATTTCCAGCAATGGGCACCACAGCTGCGATTTGGGTATTGGTATGATTGCCTAAATAGTTCCAACTACCAATAGCGCCACAACTCAATCCCGTTAAATAGACCCTGTTTGGATTGATGCGATATTGTTCTTTGGCATAATTGATGAAGTCAAAAATAGCAGCAGAACGGGTACAACTGCCTTGCGAGTTTTGAGGAGATAACACCACAAATGGACGCGTCTCATCCCATTGATTGTCATCAATCAGTTTAGGAATACCATTGTCCAACAAATCGTCCAATTGAGCATCACCATCACCATTCTCACCCAAACCATGAATGAAAACGATCAGTGGGTAATCCTGATCACCCTCATCATAGCCCGGCGGTAAGTATTCATAATACCCCTGGGCAGAAGCAGTAGAACCAATGGGTCGAGGCGTATGGCGATCGGAGGGAAACCCAGTAGGATCATCCAATATCGGTAAATCATCAGTTATTTCAAACCCAAATCGAGCAATGACATCACCAGCCAGCAGTGAATAAGGGCACATCAAAGTCAGAATCAATAGCAGTTTTTTCATGGTTATTTGGGTTGTGGTTTATGGGCAGGACCAATTATCAGTCCAATTCAACTATCTGATTATAGCAATTATACAATCACGAGCAAATTTTAAAGTGATGATGCTATTTGATTGACTCATAGGAATGGCTTGTAGATTGAGGTTATTAATTGATGAAGTGTGGTCTTGGCTTTGAAATTCTTTTTCCCCACCCTTGAAACAAAAGTCATCCCGACCCCCGATCCGGATTTAATTGCATGGAAAGCAATTAAACCATGCAATGCAGCCCGAAGGGTTGAGTGCAGGAGCTTGAAATCAATCTAGGTAGACTTTAGCATGATTATTTTTGGGGCCTAGTCGATTCATTTTACTATCAATACATCGATTCAATGTCTCTGAACGCGTTGATTCAAATTATTGTTTTACTATTTGTTATTGATTATTTCATTTTATGATAGAGTTTTGCATATGCTCAATAATCCACAGGTCATAAATTGTTTCAAAATAAATTACATATAATTTCTTTTCTTTCACTGATATTACTTCTTTCAAATAAATCATATTCAAGAAATATTGAAGATTTGTTACATACAAGAATTGATGATACATCAATAAAAGAGCTAATTAACTCACATAGAAACAAGCCGCATTTCAATGATAAACAATTGTTTGATGATTATAAATCAACTGTTCAGACATCTAAAATTCTTCCAACTCCTAATGGGATTGCAGGTGGTGGAGAGCGTTTTGCAAGAAGTGTTTCAGTTGATGGAAATAGGGCACTTATTGGCGCCCCGACTATGGATGGAACTGGATTGGTTTTTGTATATGATTTTGATGGAATAAACTGGATAGAGTCTGCACGATTAAAACCTGCAAATATATCTGCTGATGATGGATTTGGCCAAGCCGTGAGTTTGGATGGAAACCGTGCAGTAATAGGGGCATATGGTGACCAAGGTATTATAAATGATAACTTAGGAGCAGCATACGTTTATGAATTTGATGGGGTTAAATGGAATGAGGCTCAAAAATTAAAACCTGAAAACTTGGGTACATTTGGATATTTTGGGTGGTCAGTAAGTTTATCAGGTGACCGTGTTTTGATTGGTGCATTTATTGATTTTGATGATTTTAACTTCTCAGGTGACGCTTTTATATATGATTTTGATGGCTCACGTTGGAGAGAAAGCCATAATTTTTCAGCTGGAAATGGGATTGATTTTTTTGGGTATTCGGTAAGTTTAGATGGAGATAAAGCTTTAATTGGTGCTCCTCGAAGTGGCGATGCCTATATATATGATTTTAATGGTTCAGAGTGGGTTCAAAATCAACAGATTTTGCCAAATGATAGGGTTAATGATGATAACTTTGGCAGGTCAGTCGTTCTTAAAGATGATAAAGCCTACGTTGGTTCGCCTACAAGTAATTTTAATGAAACCATCGTTGAGTCGGGTGCGGTTTATGAGTTTTTCTTTGATGGAATTATCTGGGTTCAAAATCAAAAAATAATAGCTGAAAATGCTGATGCATATGATAATTTTGGGCGTTCTTTAAGTCTTTATGATGACAGGTTGGCCATTGGTGCACCTAATGGTTTATTTGAGCAGCGTGACATGCCTATTCCTGGAAAATCGTATATATTCAACTTTAACGGATTAACATGGGTTCAGAGTCATTTTTTTTCAGATGACAATAACGTATTTGATAGATACTATGGCATAGATATTAGTTTATCTGCAAATCATATGTTGGTTGGACAACTAGCTATCTCTGGATCTCAATCTGGTTCAGCCACCTCATATTTATTTGACGGTAATAACTGGAATCAATCACAACATATATCGTTAGGTGAAACTGGGGCAGCTAATAGTAACTTTGGCTATTCAGTGAGTTTATCAGGTAATCTAGCATTGATTGGAGCCTATGGTGATTCCACACTCGGTAGCAATGTAGGTGCTGCATATTTATTTCAAAACAATGGCAGTGGCTGGATTCTCAGGCAAAAGCTGTTTCCACAGGATGCTCTGATAGATGGCAACTTTGGCTCCACAGTAAGTCTAAAAAACAATCGAGCGTTAATCAGCTCAGGAAATATTGTTGATGGGAGTATGGGTTCTGTGTATGTGTTCGATTTCAACGGCTCTAAATTGTTTCAAAGCCAGAAAATAGAACCTGATCAACCCGTTTCAAACAACAAGTTTGGTTCATCTATAAGCCAATCTAATGATAACCTTCTTATTGGTTCATATGGACTGGCCACAGTTTTTATATATGAATATGATGGAAGTAGTTGGATTAATTCTGAAAGTCTTATTAGTAACGACCCAAGTGATAATTTTGGTTATGCTGTAGATTTATCAGGTAATAGGGCGATAATTGGAGCCAATATGGGTAATGGTAAAGTTAATAAAAGTACCGGAACCGCATACATATACGAATTTAATGGTGTTAATTGGACTCAAAGCCAGAAGTTAACTGCTTTAGATGATGGCAGCGGTGATCAATTTGGAGCATCAGTAAGTATATCGAACAATAGAATTTTGATAGGAACACCATTTGAGCAATATAATGGAGGAGCTGTTTATGCGTTTGATTACAATGGTTTTATCTGGCAGCAAAGTCAAAAGTTAACAGAACCTTTTAACTTAGAATCCAAAAGGTTTGGTAATTCAGTGAGTCTATCTGGAAATCGTGCATTAATAGGAGCTTATCTTGAAAGTGCTGTTGAGGGCGGTTCGGGAGCTGCTTATATTTACGAGTTTGATGGAGTCACATGGAGAAGAAGTAATAAACTCATTGCAAACGACGGAAATCGTAACGACTATTTTGGTCGTTCTGTAAGTTTATCAAATGGTAAATTTCTGATTGGTGCAAATCGGCATGATCAAAATGGAACCAACTCAGGATCTGCTTATATATTTGAAATTTATGATCCTGCCAATGATTTAATTTATGTAAATGGATTTGAGTAAAGCGAATTAATTAACGTCATTTAATTGGATTTTTTTTAAGACCAAACACACACTGACTAAAAATTATATTTTTTACCAAAGTTTCTGCTCAGTTATCAAAACTTTATTTTGAATATTTATAAAATTCAATAAGGAAGCTAACATTCATCATTTCAGACTCATATTTTTTCACATTTTTTAATTGAGACCTTGATACTCCATAAGGGTTTCTGTCATCGAAAACCCACTGTGTTAATTCAGTAAAAGTTATATCGCCATGGTTTTTAATGCTGTAGTTATTTATTTTGCACCAAATTATTAAATCAAAATAAGCCAGCACCCTATGCATAGCCCACCTTTTCTGTTGATTTTCATTGAGTGATTGTGTTTTTTCTAGAGGAGAAAATTCGTCAATTAACCTTTCAAATTCAACAGTCAATTCTCCGGATTCATCAAGAATTTCATCGTTATCTGCCGCTATAAATAATTCCTTTATTTCCTTATCCAATTTATCTAATTTTATTTCATGAATTTCTTTAGAAAGCTCATCAATAGTAAAATTAGTAACAAGCTTCTTTAATGAAACGACACCTTTATCGGTCTGAGGGTATATTTGATTCTGAATTTTTTCAAATAGCTCTTTGATTGGTTTATTTGCTACTTCTTTTTGAGATAATACATAAAATAAAAACCTCAATGATAGTTGTTCGAGCCATTGTTTTTTTGAAAATGACTTTGATTGGTCGTATTTTTCAACAATAAACCAGTCAGGTTTGATTAATTTTGATTTCATAATTAGAGGCATTAGCAACAAATCTAATAATAACAGAATAATTAAAATTTGGGATACCTAGATCACTATCCTTAAGAGCATAAAGCTTATTTATTCACATTTTCATATAGTTCTGAAAGATTTGTCGTGAATGGTTTTGCAGACTGACGACCGGTTAAGTAGTTTTTTAATTTTTTTATATTCCATGAAACATTACCAAAAAGATTCATATCTGCTTTTCGAATATTGATCACCAAATACAAGCCTTTAGTTTTAGCGTTATTTGGGTAGCCTTTATTAATTAAATCTTCTTTCGAAAAAACTTTAGGCCCTTTACTGGTAATCTCCCATAGGTCAGATGATGAATCGTCTCCAAAGGTATGAAGTAACAAATACTTAGCACCAACTGTTTCTTTATCTAATATTAGCGAGCCATTACCACTTCCCATTCTAAAGTTATATAGCCCTTTTTTAATCCAATCATAATGCGCCTCATCTTTATAAAACCCTACTAGAACATTAGTTTCACTTGGAATAAGTTTTTTACCACCCAAATATTCCGGTAAAGGCTCTCTTATTTCTTTTGAACTCTTATCTTTATGAATCTGATATGACTTAACAGCTATATTTTCTCTTTGCGTAGAGCGATTTAAAAAATGATTCAATACATCTTTTATAAACTCTTCTAAATAAGCTGTTTCGTCTATGTTCTCAGTTGGCTTTATTGGAAATGCGCCCAAACCGGGTAGTATTTCATGAAATCCTTTGAATATCTTATTTTTATCACCAGGGTAGACAACATAGGCACCACTGGTTCTTCTGATGGCATCTTTATATGCGTGCATTTTTAATAAATCTACATTTTTATATACACCATTTACAATTTCATTTTTTTCATTATCAATACTACCTAAATCGTCGTCGCCCATAATAGCCTTTATATTAGAGACTTTATATTTAGCATCGAAGTGGATATGTACAATTTCATTTTTTTCTTCGGCTCTTTTTTCAGTTAGTTTTGTTGGCCAAATTGATAGGGTGTAATCAGGCCTTAGAGTTGTAGACCAACTTCCTGCTTTTGCAATGTCGTCATTTTTCACAAAAGTTCTGTTGTAATTAAAGCGAATATTTAAATTCCTATTGCCTGTTGTGTATGTTCCACTTAAAGGTGTAAATCTACCTTGTTTGAGCATTAGACTGAAACCATCAGTTGATGGAACGATTAATTTCTGGATTGCTTTTTGTTCTACTTTAAAGATACCAGTTAGAACATCTAAAAATTTAAAAAACAACCAATACTCATATAAAGTAGCTATATCCTTCTTACCACCTTGATAAACATCTTCGCCCCCTGACCAAATTAACTTTGCTGCTAAATCATACTTAATCCATAAATTTAAAATTTCTCGATAACCCCCTTTTCTCTGTAATGTTGGACTATTAAGCTTTAATGTTGTGGGTTGTGAGACCTCTTTGAACAGATCATGTTGAAGATGGCTTTCTAAATTTTCGATGACTATTTTAGCTTCTCTTTTCAACCTTGTTCCAGCATTAGGGTGATTAGAAATATCAAATGAAAACTGCAAAAACGTTTCTAAGGCATGTTTGATAAATCTATTTTCTGGAGTGTCCACACTTTCAGATTTTCTTTTGGTCTCAATTTTAGTTGCAATTGAACTTAACCCATATTTTGTCAACGCGTGGTTTGGTGGAAGCTTTTGTTTCGAGTTTGAATTGATTAGCTTTCTGAGATCACTGTTTCTAAATTGTTTTATATTCCTAACATCATTCAATTCAACTTTGTCCGACCATTGAGTGGCAGGAGAAGAAATAATACGTTGTATAGACTCTTCGAATTCATCCGAATTAATCATTGAATTAACAAATGCAAACCGCTGATACAGAGTCTGACTATCTTCGTTAAAATCTGATTCAAAAGTGTGGCTAACAGGTGAGTTGGATTGAAGAATTAAATCAGTACATTTATCAGCTATTGAATTTAGCATATACCGATAATCCTCACGGTAGCTTGTTTTTGTTGACTGAACTTCTAAATCCAATGAGCCTTTTCTTTCATCATTTTCTAATATTTCTAATGACAAAGCCCCTACGAATATATTAGGCTCTATTCGCCCAATATGTTTATCTCTTTTTCTCTCTCGAACGATTGTTGACTGTTCAGGACAGTTTAATCGATAGCTCTTCTTTGAGAATTTATAATCGTAAAAGCATCCCTCTTTAATTTGATACCTTGACTCATACTCGAAGGTTTCATTTGTATCTTCTTCAATGTCGTCATACTCAGAATCAATAAACAAAACCAATTCTTTTTCAATATGGGATAAATCAATTTCTAGACTGCTCTTACTTTCCATCGCCTAAGCTTCAGCATAACTGGTAAAACCATTATCCACAGCACCTTTGTACATTCGTGTTATTTTTTCCAGTGATAATGGGTAAATAACCTTTGAGCTGCCACTAAAGTTCGGCCCCTCATTGTTAAGGAAGTCTTCTTTAACATTGTCACTAATTTCAGAAGATACACACAGTTTAGCCAATGATTCTAGGACTGAACATAATTTACGCCGTGATCCATGCAATTTAGGAAGAAGTTTTTGCATCATTGCAATATCAATTTTTTCTTCATCACTTAACTTTGCGTTTATTTCTGATAACTGCAGGAAGAGTCGATTAATTTCCATACCTGTTCGATAACCAAACTCAGCCCCTACTTTTTTCAACTCTTTAAAGAGCTCAACCAATGCTGACTTTAGTTTTTCAGACGAAGTATTATCAAACTCTTTGTTTTCAGCTAAATCCACAAAACCTATTCCCATTGAAGCACCTTGATTTTTCAGCATACTCATGTCAACTTCATTAGGAGAGTTTAAAAATTCCTCAATCTCAGTTTCATCCACCTTAAATTCAATTACATTGGCTCGATCTAATACTTTAGGGCTGAACATATAAGTCGTTTCATCAACATTCACAGTACCAATGATGAATAAATTTTTAGACCATCCTATTTCAGCTGGAACACCTGGTTTAAGATCAGAAGACTTGTCATGAAGTTTAAAGAGATCATTTGACTCCATTACACTCAAAAAATCAGCAAAATACCTTTCCACATGACTTAGGTTCATCTCATCCAAAATCAGAAAATAAGGCTTATCTTGATTGTTATATGCTTCTATCATAAGCTTTAAAGCACCATTTTCAGGCACAACATATACATCTCGGTCTAATGCATTCACATAGCCTAATAATGGCTCTCTATTGGTCCAGTCCGCACCAACTGGTACAATACAATATTGAGAGTCATCATGACTAATCCATTGAGCGAACGCTTGTGCTAATTTAGTTTTACCTGAACCCGATAGACCAGTTAACAAGACAAAGGGTTTCGTTAATAAAGATGAAACAAATCTATCTAATATGGATTTTGAATATATCAATCCAGAATCTGTACAATGACTTGAGAATAAAATAGATTTAAATTTTTGAGGCTTTTTCTTTAAATAGTAAACATTATCAATCTCATCAATTTCAAACTCAGGAAATTCATTTTCTATGAAAGTTTTTAAACCAGAATATGTCAGGTTGTAGTTACCCTTTCCGTTCCACTGTGTTGAAAAATAGTAATAATTATTATCATCTTGACTAATTGGGCTATCAAAAAATCTTTGGGTATTTGAGGTAGATAGAGAAGCTTTGTTTTGTGAAGATGAAAATGAACCAATTACCCCAATCAGAGAATCAATGCTATGCAACACATATGAAACAGAATTAATTGATGATTTTTTTGTTTTTGAATTGTCTATTAGTGACTTCCAATTATCAAAATAAAAATATTCGAATACCTTTTTTGCAAAGTCTCTAAGTTTTTTTTCTTCAATTAAACTTGTATTAACTACACTGGTTGATTGATAGTAATTATAGAGATCTCTGTAAACATCGGGTGATTTTGATAGGTAATAAACCAAATCTCCTAAAATACCAGATGTCGCATCAGGTAAATTAATTTTTTTTAAAATTACTGAACGAAAACAATCTTTGCTAGTTCTAGGGTTTCCGTTGCTATCTATAATGTTTTTAGCGTTTAGCCTATGTGAGCTATCTTCTGAACTCATAAATTTAGAGAACAATTCAATATCATTTTGAGAATCAAAAAAGTCTTTCAAACTAGCATCACTAGAAATTTCTGAGCTAATCTTTTGCGAAGAACCTAATAACTGAGTTGAAAATGTTCTAACTTCATCAAATTTATTAAAATACTTAATCAACTCTAAAGCAAGAGGGTAGACAATTGAAGCATATAAAAAATATTGGTTGGGAATTAAAGCGAAATTTGAACTACTCTGGTGATAAGAATAGGATGTATATTTTCCAATTACTATATTTTTATCAGTCAATGCATCGGAAAGTCTTTTCTTTAGATTATTAGGTAACTTGAAGTCTTTTAAATTTGTTTCACTTACAATATTTTCGGTGATTTCAATATCAGCTAATTTTTTAAATGTCATAATAACTGCCTCTTTATTTCTATGGCAATCGCATTTACAACAGGCACAGATACACTGTTACCAAATTGTTTGTATGCTTGATTGTCAGATACGGGAATTTCATACCAATCATCAATAGGAAAACCTTGTAACCTAGCAGCTTCAATTGGATGAATTTTCCTTGGCCTAGAGGGCCTGTTTGAAAGTTTAGATTGGTCAATCAAAATCTCACTGCCATCTTTGTAGTACCTAGCTGAAATCGTACTGGTATATTTTGACTCGCCATTAAACAAAGAATAACCGAAACCATTTCCTTTTTTCTTATGTTCCAGTTTCCTTCTTTTATGACCTGACCAAAGTTTTTCAGAAATGGTATATGTCTTATTAGCCTCTTTTTCTAATTGAGCCAGCTCATTATTACTTAACAAAATATGGTTGAGTTCTGTAGTTTTTGCTTGGTGAAGAGCATTTTTATTAAAAATTACTCCTTCATTCTCGGTTAAGCCCAGAGGAAACTTAAATTCTTCAGCATTTATTACTGTTCTGTTCCAAGCAACGATAAACAAACGCTCTCTATTTTGTGGAACGCCAAAGTGTTTACTGTTTAAAATACTCGACCTGACTTCATAGCCCAGTTTATTAAGGACCCTTACAATAGTAGCATATGTGTTTCCCTTATCATGATTTCTAAAGCCCTTTACATTTTCTAATAAAATTACTTTGGGAACTTTAACTGCTGAGTCAGCTTTATTTGCATCAACTTTTGTTTTTATAATTTCCTGAATATTGAAAAACAACGTTCCCCTCGTGTCATTGAAACCTTTTTTTAACCCAGCTTGTGAAAATGGTTGGCAAGGAAAACCAGCACAAAGCACATCAAAGTCTGGAATATCAGAATAATCAAGCTCAGTATCAGTTATATCAACATTGAAATTTCCGTTTTTAAAAACTTCAGGTGAAATATCTTTAAAGTTTTTCTCATAAGTGATTCTAGCGAACTTATCCATCTCTGAAGCGAATACACATTCACCACCATTTTGATGCATAGCTATGTGAAAACCACCAATTCCAGCAAACAAATCAATGAACTTAAATTTCTTTGTGTTCGTAATTGATTCACTCATAATTTCGTCAACTTTTACTTTTTCACTGACTTTTTTTTGTCTTGTTAAATTATTCAAAATTTTACCTAATAAAGTTAATTGAATTATATACTATTCCTTTGATTATCATTTTCTGATAATAGATACTAAAAATGCTGGAATACAAAAAACCGAAAACTGTTTAACTGTTTTTCAAAAACAGCATTCTGACAAACCCTTCTATGTAACACCCTTTTAATTGACCCCACCCATCCCATTAATAAATATATCCACGTAGTTGGTCACTTTTTGGATGAGGCGTTCGGCGGTGCTTGAGCGTTCTTTGAGTTTGGGGCGGGTTTGGAGCATTGGATTATTCACAGTTAAATCAGTACTCAATATAATTAAGGAAAACTGCATTTTCTAATATCAAATCAGAATCATTGCGCCAGTTTCGATTGTCTGACGAATAATTCAATTTGCCTTTTATAGTTTCTCTACCACAAGGAATAAAATCATTCTCATTCAATTTTCCATCTATAAGAATTGAGTTAACAGTGTCATAACTCGTACATGACTCCATATCTAAGTACAAATGATTAACATGTGTTCCTTTAATATAATACCCAGTGACAGTTATCACTTCACTATGAAATTTTTCTGGGTTAGCTATCACTCGAACCAAAGGCTGCTTGGTTGGGTCATTAGTTAATACAGCTTGTTCTTCTCCATTGTCTTCTTGTGCTGTAGATACTCCCATAAATGTAATTAAGGCCAATGCAGTAAAGCAGTTCAATATGTATTTATTTTTCATCAGATTGTCTCAGTAATTCATCCAAAGTTTTAGCATTTTTATCTTTCCAGTCAGCCCAGCCATTGGAGCTTCTGCCTAGCACCACCGAAGATGCTGATGAGGGAGATTTGAATAGTTGGTCTGAGGCAAATTCATAGGTTTCACCTTGCTTAACCAAAACCTGCTTCTCTATCAGTTCCTCTCTAAGGGCTTTTGGGCCTGTGCCTATGGTCTTTGTTTCCTCAATGTTCGCAGTCGAGCCTGCCAGCACCAAATAGCCTTCATCTGTGACTATGCATTTGGCTTCGGCTTGTTTGCCTTTGCAGTAGAATACTTTTCTTTGTTGGGCTTTGTCACCGCGTTTATCTTCGAAGATTGGATAGCCTAAAGTTGCTAGGAGAACTTTGATGGTTTCAAAGTTATCTAACATGTCGTATTTCTTGGCTTCTGAAATTGATGGCTCCAAAGATCCGGTACTGTTGTCTGTGCTGTATCGACCTGCCAACTCTGCTTGGGCCAAACAATAGTGCTCAAGGAACTTCACATCGGTCTTGGTGAATTCATTGGTCTTGGCCACCGCAATCACACAATGCGTCCAAAAGTCCTTATTGCGGTTGTGTTGTTGTAGTCGGGTCCAACAATTCTCGCCTTCCCCAATATAAACCTGAGGCTTGCCTCGGTCGTCATCACCAAAAAGAAAATATACGCCAGTGTATTGCGCTATCTCGCGTTTAAAAGCTTTGTCCATAGCAGTGCGTGGAAACCAAATGGTTTTTATCAGGCGATTGGTTAATTCAGCTTCTTTGACTGAGGTGGGAGAGCCTTCGGGGAGGAATATTTGGATGGTTTGGGGTTTCATTTTAATAATTTCTTGAGTTTACAATATCTATAAACTCACTTTCTAGAGCTTCAGAATTCTTACCGAAATGTGCCTCTTTGTGATGTCCTGGGCATAAAGCAATGACGTTGGATACTTTGTCTTTACCATCATTACTTAATGCAATGATGTGATGTGCTTCTAGATACCTACTACCATCAAGTTTCAAGAAACCATCTTGACTGCAGTATTCACATTTACCTTCTGCCATCTTAATCACTTTCCGTCTGACCTTAGGGTCTCTTTGATAATATGCTACAACAGACTTTGTTCTGTTTGGGGATTCATTGCCAAAATCATCTTGGTCTAAGTCATCAACTGCAAGGTTTTTAAAATCAGTTTTCTTTGTGAGTAGTGTCATTGGAAACCGATCTTGTAGGATTGCCCTAATAGTTTCACCATCAAATTCAAGCTCAATACTTAATAAATCGTTCTGCTCTACAGTTCTGATATTTCTCTTATTTTTAGAAGTGTCCGTTGCTTCACTCAAGAGTCCAAATACTGGTAAGTTATTTTTTCTAACAATTTCTAACAGTCTTTTTTGCTCTTTTAATCCATGTCCTTTGGTTACCCAATTTGGGTTGTATAACTCTAACTTGTTATTGGACGTAATCGCATCAACCCAAATCGTAAAAACCACAAATGAATTATCATGAGACACCCCACCCCAAGCCCATTGCTCATTTCTCAGTTTTACACCCAGTTGTTCATAAATTTTGCTTCGAGAAAGGCTTTTATGGTGCTTATTTAATATGGAGAAATATGTTGGAGAACTTTTGTTAATCTGAAAATCAACAACCGCTTTGAGCAGTGATACAAGATATGATTTGGTTCTAAATTCATTATAAGGCGTTGTTTTGAAAGAATTAGTGGTGTTGAATATTTCACAAACATCATCCAATCTTGTAAGGGGAAAAGTTCTTTCATTCCCAGTACTGATGTAAAAAGTTATTTTGCTTTGATCAATATCATAAAAAAACGGTACATTTTCAGAGAGTGTTTTCCAACACGATATTTTATTATTATATATAAATTCTAAAAATTCATTTGAGTTCACTTTTATCATGAGAAAACACTCCTTCCGTCACCCCGGTACTTATCAAAAACATGTACAAAAACCCGATCACAAGCGGACTTCCATGAATCATCATCATAGGATTCAGGTAAATCCTGCAAAATATCATCAATGATTCTTTGTACCCTTGCCTTAGCTCGTTGTTTCTTTCGCCAGCCAATGACCAAAGCTTCTTTGAGTGTGGTTAGTAAATCCTTGGCCAGCCTTTTGACCTCATCACGCTCTTTGCTGGAAAGTGTTATGTCCTGGCAGAGTAAATCAAAAACAGTGAGTTCCGGTTCTTCTAATCCCTCTCTCAATCCCCGCTTGTCCTCTTCGTTCAATTCATCAATAAATAGTTTCAACTGTTCAAAAAATTCTTCGGCAGAATGGGCACCGTTGTTGTACTGTTCAACGATTTCATTGAAACGTTGTTGAAAGTCGATTCGGGTCGGGTTTTTATTGATCATCGGTTCAATGCGCAATTCAACAATGCGTTTGAGTCGTTCGGCATCGGCTCTGGATGGTGTATTGGTGCGTTCCAGCATCTCTGCCAAAGCATCAAAATCAATCCCGGCGAGATTCACAGGTTCCGGTAAATTGGATTTGATTTCAATGGTGGTGATGGCATCATCCAGCAATTCGTCAACCTGAGTGCGCACCACATGCAGCACATCGTCATCATCGATGTCCTTGCCCATGCCATTCCAGATCACTTTCAGCAGATGATTCAATAAAGCCCGGTCTTTTAAGAATCGTTCGGCTTCCTTATCTGGCAATAAGGCTTTAAAAATTCGGTTGATGCGGCGCACATGAGCAGTGAATTTTTCCAAATTTTCCGGCACCATCAACACATCAACAGCTTGCTTGATTTGGTTCTGTTTAGAAAAGTCATCGGTATGGGCTGAATGAATATTGACCAAATCAATGTTCAGGCCATTCAGAAAGACTTTGATTTCAATCAGTGCTTGTTCTAGCTCTTCTAACAACACCGTTTTGTGTTCAGCCGGTGTGCCGACCTGATAATCAGTAGCATCTTCCTGAACCGCACCACCATAAACCCCAAGCGCCTCCTGAAGTGCTCCGAAGATATTGATGTAGTCCACAATCTGCCCAGAAGCCTTACCTGGATAGACACGATTGACCCTGGCTATGGTCTGCATCAGTGTGTGTTTCTTCAATGGTTTGTCCAAATACAAAGTCGATACACAAGGCGCATCGAAACCCGTCAGCCACATGGCGCACACAAAAACAATGCGCAGTTCATCATTCACATCTTTGAATTTATCATCCAGATTTTGTTTGATCATCCGTTCGCGATGTGTTTGATAATCCAGGCCCTTACGCTCCATCTTTTCATAATCGCCCTGACCACCTGAAACCACCACCGCCATGTCTGTGGATTGCATGTAAGCCAGTTCATCCATCAGGATCTGTTTTTCCCATGCTTTGGCTAGTTGAATGTCCTGTTCAATCGTTTGAATTTTTTCCTGCCAAGCCACCTGCACCTTGTCATACATCTTTATGGCCGTGGCTTTATCAATGGCAACCACCATTGCCTTGCCTCTGATGCCATCAGAAAAGGGCTCCCGACCCATAAAATGCTCGACCAGATCTTTGGCTATGGTTTCCAAACGATCATCTCGAGTAATGATGTGATAGGCGCGGGAAAATTCTTTTTCCAGCCTGGCTTCGGACTCTTCGGTTAAATCCGAATCGTTGATGATTTCATCAATTTCAGCACCAATATCATCTCGGTTGAGATTGACCTCTGGCACGCGGTTTTCATAATACAAAGGCAAAGTGGCGCCATCATCCACCGCATCAGCAAAGTTATAAACCGACACATAATCTCCAAACACCTCACGGGTTTTGGCATCATTCTCATCTTTGCCTAGTAATGGCGTACCGGTGAAAGCCAAAAATCCCGCTTCGGGCAATGCGGTGCGCATGTTTAAGGCCAAAGTGGAATACTGGCTGCGATGCGCTTCATCGGTGATGACAATCACATCATTACGGTCAGAAAGTTGAGGATAGCTTTCGCCCTGTTCGGTCTTGAACTTATGAATCAGGGTGAAGACAAAGCGGTGGTCTTCGGTGAGCAATTGTTTTAAGTCAGCAGCAGATTCCGCCTGACATTGCGTTTTCAGCAGACCACAAGCATTAAAAGTCCGATAAATCTGATCATCCAGATCGGTGCGGTCGGTGACAATCACAAAGGTCCAGTTGCCTGGCAATTTACGAAACGCCTTTTGACAATAGAACACCATCGAAAAGCTCTTGCCACTGCCTTGCGTGTGCCAATACACGCCCAGCTTGCCTTGAATTTCTTCAATTCGTTTCAGCCCCTGCAAGGATTGATTCACGCCCAAATACTGATGATAACGAGCAACAATTTTTACTGTGGCTTTTTTGCTCTCAAAAACAACAAAATTCTCAACAATATCCAACAGCCGGTGCCGTTGACAGGTGCCACGAATCACGGTTTCCAGACTGACCACTCGTGGTTCATCTTCGCTGTCCACCTTTTTCCACTCAGAGAAATGCTCCCACAAGCTGGTCATGCTGCCGACCTTGTTCTGAACACCATTGGACAGGATGATCAATTGATTGAACCAGAACAATTGTGGAATCACTCTTTTGTAATCCGCCAGATTGTCTTTATATGCCTTGATCAAAGGCGTGCTGGGTGATTTCAACTCGATAAACAACAAGGGCAAACCATTGACAAAACCGATCAGATCCGGCCGACGGGTTTCAATCTCACCAGACACCCACAACTGCGAACACAACAAGAAGCGATTGTTCTCAGGATTCTGCCAATCCATCACCTTAACCGTGACAAACTCCTCGTCCTCAGTATCCGCCTCAACCTTCACCCCTTGTTTGAGCAATTGATAACAAGCCTGATTGGCCGCGATGTCACTCATCACCGAATAATCCCGAGTGATTTCTTCAATCGCCAAATCGATTTCATTGGCTGTGCAATCAGGATTAATTTTAATTAAAGCTTGGCGAAGCTCGCGCACCAAAACCACTTCAGAACGGTTCTCACGACCGAGCAAACCCTCTTCACCAAAACTTTCCGAATAACAATTCACCGTACGCCAGCCTAAACTTTCAAAAAGCTTGATGGCCGGTTGTTCGGTGAGTTGGTCTTCGGTGTAGGTCATATTATGCTCTTTCTGTGTCTTTCCAGAACCACGCCTTGTTGTCCCAATGCTTTTCCACAGGGTTTTTATCTAACGCAATGTGCTGATAAACCGGCTCTAAAAACCCTTGAATTTTGTCAATGGTTACAGCGAAATCATCTTTCAGAGGCAAACCATTTTTTCTTTTAAAAGCATTCCATTGTTTGTTTTTATCTGCATCGTTCTTGAACAATTCAGTAAAAATCATCAAATCAGCATCGGATATAACCAACCCCCTTCGGTCAAATGTCGCCATAATGGCCTGTTGCAATTCACCCATTGACAGTGACATGGTTTGAGCAATGGTCAATAAATCATAAAAGTCTTTCATTCTGCTGTTACTTAAACCCAAAAATACCATCGCATGAAACTTTTCTGAAATCACCGTATAAACTGGATAAACCTTTAAATTTGGATTTGGGAAGTCCAATAACCCAGGTAACTCTGCATACTCAGCCGTTGGTGTTACCGCATCGCCAAAACCAATATCTATTTGCAGAGGAATGATGGCATTTCCTAATTTGGCCTTACCACTGATTCTGACTCCTTGATAATCGCCTTCCTTCTTTATTTCCATAGATTTGAATTGACTTGAATCAAAAGTCAATCCATCCGGTTTTTCTACATAAACTTTCGCAACCTGTACAAAAACATTTAATAGTTCACCCACATCATTGCTACCAAATCCCAATAAGTCAACATCTCTTGTTGGCCGATGCAAACTGTCATGCCAAATCACAAACAACCACGACCCTTTCAATAAAAACTGATCCGCAAACTCACTGACACTCAAGCGATAAAGAAATCGTTGCAAGGCATATTGAATCAGCACAGTGTTGTAATCTTCGCCGCTTTCTTTGGCTTTGTTTAATAACCTGGCCCGAACACTTTGTGCTACATCCTTAACCATCAGGCCACCAGCATCTCAAAATGTGGCTGAATCACCGTTGCAATGCGGCATTCTTTCGCCAACAACATCAATTCATCCACCGTAAATCGCCGATCTCTCCAACCTTCTTTTAATGCCTCCAAAGCCACATCCAAGCCCACTTTATTTCGCATACGAAAACAATCCACAACCGTTTTCGCCGGTGAATAAATTTTCACCTCAACACCATCAATACGATGCGTTTCTATGCCTTTTTCATAGGCAGCACCAGAATAATAATGGTATCGCACTTTGGGATAATCCAAATCCGGATCATAACCTCTGGCTTTAACAGCAGCCCATACTTCATGAGGATTTTGTGTACCAATCTGATGAAAAGCCAAAGCCGATAATAAAGTAATTACACCACCTGGAACCTGATTGGCGAACAGCGCCAAGGCATGATGGGAAGAAATTTCAGCATCTGGCAGCGCATAACGCCCTCTTGCAATCCGCTGCAAAAGTCCTTTGTGATACATACGTGACAAATATTCCCTGCCAATATCGTGCTCAAGCAAATCCGCAGCACGCACCGACCCCAACTTATCGGTCAAGGCAAGAACCTGTTGTTCTGTTGAGTTCATTACATCATTCATGTCTTAATTATACACAACTTCGTCACAAACTGTCGTTACTTAGCTCTAACTAACGAGAGCTTGTGATTTTTCAAACCATCCAAGTCAGTTTTGTAGCCTTTTAAGCAACATTTTTCATCTCATCCTGTCAGGCCTCCCCTCTTGCGAGGGGATTGAGGGGTGTGTTTTATTCTTGGACTGCAGCATTTAGCCTAAATAAATATCCTTGTGAGGTATCGAAGAACCTAAGCTCTTAAACAAGGACAATGAGGTTGCCACGGTTTAACGGACACCAAAACTAATGGGCAGATGCCCTCTCAAATTCAGCTGGACTGACATAGCCCAGATATGAATGTCTGCGTTGACGATTGTAGAACACTTCGATGTATTGAAACAAACTTTGTTTAGCTTCTGCTTTCGTTCGATAATCTTCATGTTCTACTAGTTCATTTTTCAGTGAACCAAAGAAGCTCTCAGCCACGGCATTATCATGACATTCACCCTTCCTGCTCATGCTAGGAAGCAACTTGTGTTCATTCAGCATTTTTTGATAATCTCCTGATGCATAGGTGCTGCCTTGATCAGAGTGCACAACAGCTCCTTTGATACCTGTTCTGCGCCATATGGCCATGTCTAATGTATCGAGAACCAGCTTGGTGTTATTGCGATCAGACATCGACCAGCCAATCACTTGTCTTGAATATAAATCAATCATAACGGCAAGATAAAGCCATCCTTGACGTGTTCTGATGAACGTTGTGTCAGATACCCATGCTTTATTTTTCTCAGCAGCCTTGAAGTTCCTTTTTAGGCGATCAGGGGAAGGTGCTTTGGTGTTTCTTGAATTGGTAGTGATAACGAACTTCTTAACTATTTTCGACTGAATATTCGCAGCTTTCATCAACCGAGCAACCCTTTGTCTGCTGACCTG
>NZ_JASJNC010000010.1 GCF_030065545.1 Marinicella marina | reverse complement strand
ACCAGTCATAAAAACCACTGGTTGAAACTCCCATGACTTTGCACAGGGTTTTTATGCTGTAATTTTTACTTTCAGCTCGGATGAATGTGTACTTCACTTGAGCTCTTTGGCAAAGTACACGGCGGCCTTTTTTAAGATTTTAACTTCCTCACGAAGGCGTTTATTTTCTTCACGTAACTTGGAAGCTTCACTCTGGTTTTCTTTAAGTGGCCTTCCTTTTTTGCCTGAGAAGGCTTTGTCACCTTTAGCCATCAACTGTTCTTTCCACTTGTATAGCTGATTACGTCTGATTCCTAGCTGTGTGGCTATTTCCGATGATGGACGTTCTGATTCATCCATCATCCGAATGGCTTCAAGTTTGAACTCCTTGGTGAAGGTTTTATATGGTTTTCTTTTTCTTGTCATTTGGATACTCCTGGTAGACTATTGTCTACTAATAAATGTATCCGTCAAACTATGGCAGGTTCAGAGCCGTTGTTTTTTAGTGGAGGTATTTCTCTGTGATGGGCAGCGCCCATCCTACTTGGGTAGATCAAAATCAATTTTTTATTTTTCTTGTTCTTCAGTACTTTTGTTTAAAGAGATTATTAAGCTGATAATAATCAAAACCACAGATGAGGAAAAATAAACACCTATCTCACCTGATGAGTAGATGTTGAATTGAAAAAAGATATTTAATAGAACATGAGCTGCGATCAGAATTAATGACAAGCTCTTGCCTGCATTGTTGTTGTAAATAGACAGAATGAGAGCAATTACAGATGCAATAATCAGAGGCCAACAAAATAGAAAAATAATTAGTCCAGTAGGGTCACTGGCCAAAGCTGGAAAAGATGCCAAGATTGCCGTTATTATCAGTGTTGGTTTCGCTTTATTCATTTTGGGTCAATGTGTCGTAGAGTTTGATATTGAACAATGTGGCTAGATGAAAACTCCATTTTATTGTGATAGACGATTGAGGGAACTTCATCATTATGATTTCTATGCGATCAGTCTGACTTATTTTTATTGTTGATGAGATTTAATATTTCTTTGTGTTCAATCAATCCATTTTTGTACTCGGCACATAGATCGTCTTTCACTTCTTTTACGTTCCATTGGTCACTGTAATAAACTAAATAATCTGGCGAAGTGGTCTTTATGGTTTTATGATTGATTAAATCAAATAAAAACAGTTCCTTTGACTCTATGCAATAAGTTTCAGTCGGTGAAAAGTCATAACTTGATTTTAGGTCGTATGCTATGAACTGGTTTTTGAAGGTATTTTTATCGTAAATTGTCTCGGTAGAACAATCCATGTCCTCTACTCGGTCGTTTTGCTGAGCATGAATTTCACTTTTTGAGTTAATGAACTTCAATTCATTGTTTTCTCGAAGTGCATAGACCCTAATTAACGGACTATCAAAATTATTCCACCGCAAAACATGCAATGAAATATTATTCTCATTATTGAAAAAAGTTTTTAACTGCATATTTGTTGCAGACAAATCAAACTGATGATCCAACTCAACTGGTATAATTTCTTTGTTCAGTAGTTTGTTTATTTTATTATCTGTGAAAACCTCACTACAGCGCCACACCGACCCTGCACCCAAACAATCTATAACGTTTAATAACAACAACAAAAGTATTAATAATTTCACTATAAAGCCTCCAGGCATTATTCAATCGCCTTCATTCTAAGTTACTCAATATTATAAGGCACTGTATCCTTTCTTTTATTCAGTGGAGGTCAGAGGTGTTTATTTTGATGGGAGTCATAGGTATGTGATGGGCAGAGCCCATCCTACCATGCTAATACAATTAATTTGTTTATAGAAATTTAAGGTTTAAGTGTTATCCTTGAGAACCTTTCCTAATCATATAAAAGGTATATAACCCCCACTTATTCATAATGAAAAATTATTTATTTCCTGTTTTCAAAAACTGTTTTCGCCTTACTTTTTAGCATTTCTTTAGATTCTGTACTTAATATACTTTTTTCTATTTCTTCATATAAAGTTTGAAGATTTTTTAATCTCTCTTTGGTTTCTGCAAAACTCTCAGGTTTTTCAATTATTGCTTTTTGTATCTCCATAATCCCAAAATAAAAACTACAACTATTATGATATTCATTTAAATCAATGATAGCTTCCCAACTTGAATACTTATCATAATATTCATCCATTTTTAGCTTAATTTTAGCCTTGATTGCACTTCTGGCTTTATTTGAAGCTTCAACTATGCTGTGCGCGAGTGTTTGCAAATATATTTTATTATTTATTTGAGCTTGTGTGCCGGAAGCAAATGCAGATGCAGCAGCAAAATTAGTCTTAGCTGCAGCTTTATCTGTTATTGTTGATAAAATGGCAGTCAGGTCAGCAAAAACACCAAATCCAAGATTCATCAAGTTATAGTTCTGAATGATATTTTCATGGTGTTCATTACAGTAAATATCTGAAGTTGACATCACACGACTAATAAATGAATTACGTTGGTTTTTTATATCATCATTTTGGCTATTTTTGGTTACTTCTTCACTGGCTTTTCCTCCACTGGTCTGACTTCCACTTTTCTGGCTTCCAATGGTTTCTTTATAATCTAAAAACTCTTTAATATAAGCATCAAAATCACTTTGACTAAGAATTATCGTCTCGGTATATAAATCTTCTGGACTGTAAGGATTTCTTTGGTTTTTAGTACATGACACCAATATTAATATAATCACTATGTGTAAAATAAACTTCATATTTTCCCCCGATGTAAAATACAACACATATTATTTATACTGTAATATACTATTTATTACCACGTTTTATTGCATATTCTTCCATATGAGCCATTTTATTTTTTTGTGTAGCACGCTATATAATCTTTCTAGAAAAGAAGTTTGGGTTCGGCTGGGTAGAGCTTGTGATGGGCAGAGCCCATACTACCTGGCTTGAGTCAATGGTGGGCAAAGCCCATCCTACTGTGTTTGTTATGCAAAATGGATGTCGGCCTTTAGCGGCAATTCTTAAGGGTTAAGCTATTTCAGCTTGATAAGAATCTCTTGATGGGCAGAGCCCATCCTACCTGGCTAGGTTCTATGGTGGGCAGAGTCCACCCTACCAAGTGAGGTTGTGCAGAATTGATTTACATTTCCTGCCGTTTTGTTCGGCCCCAATCCCGGATCGGGGTCCGGGATGACCTGAGGTGGCTCTGAGGTGGGTTGAGCGCATCCTGCTTGCTGCTCGCTTTTGTGCTGCTTTTAGTTTTCGGATTCGATGACTTCTATGTCGTTGAGTTTGACGCGACCGTTGGTGAATCTGAATTCATATTCGTAGGTGAATTGATGTAATTGTGTTCTTACGAAATCGCCTGGCACGTAGTCAGGCGAGACAAAAATCTCTGGCAGTCCGCTTTTTCCAATGGTGATGCGTCCTCCAGAGTATATTTTTACCGTGCTTGGGATGTGCCCCTTAATCCGTGAACCTCCGACTCGGATGTTATTTCGCCATTTTTCTCGATTCTCAAGAGCGGCTGCTTTACCGTAGTTCTCGATCAGTTCTGCCAGAAGGTTGGTTGCGTTTTTTTTCTCTTCGGCTGTTAGGTTGTTTTCAAGTGAGGTGATTAAGTCTTCAATACCCTCGCCATTATCAATCATATTCAAATCCACCAGTTGAAACCAGGCAAGTGCTTTCACCATTTCTTCTTTCTTCAGGTGTTTATAAGCGATGGCCGCTTGGGCGTAGGGGTTTCCCAGTTCAGCTGCTTTGATGAACATGCGCATGGCATCGTTGGGGTAGCCATCGGTTTCGTCTTTCATCGCTTGCTCTAAATAGGCTTGATCAGGCGGAATAAGCTTGCCATTGTCATTGAACCTCATTTCATTTGCCATGAGGTCACCACTAATGATTCCCAGAAATACAACACACAGTAATAACTTCATAATTGATTCTTTGGATTAATGAAAATGACAGTATGGTGCAAAATATCTGAATTTTTGCTGAATGGTGGTTAAATCTTAATAGGCAGGGTTTATTTGCTGAAAATTGTCACTTCTACAGTTGTAACTGAATGGAATTGGGTAAATCTTGGGGTTTTGGCTGTATTGTTGTGGTTAATTCAATTAAATAATTAACAGGGTCAGAGTCGTTGATTTTTGCAGCAGAGCTGTGAGGTCGATAATTAAAAGCAGTTAATCTGCGAGTTGCACCCGCATCAATGGGCTCATCAGCATCTGTACCAATAGTTTGGTGTTGAGGTGGATGGAGCTGGCCATTTCGGTGGTGTAATGATCCAGGGCCATCAGGGCCTGGTGGTCATAGAGGTGGCCATTGAACAGCACGGCTTCGATGGTTTGGGTGTTTTTGATGTTTTCTAGGGGGTTGTCATTCAAGATGACTAAATCGGCTCGCTTACCCGCCTCTGCGCTGCCGGTGATGGCATCGACGTCACTGAATTGGGCGGGCCACAAGGTGGCGGCTTTCAGTGCTTTGGCGGTGGGCATGCCAGCATCGACCAAATTCTGTAGCTCTTGATGGACGCTGAGGCCGCTGTAGACCAGGGTATCGATGTTGTCGGTGCCGACCAGGATTTTGATGTTGTTGGTGCGGGCTTGTTTGATGTGGGTTTCGATCAGTTCATAGTAATCCTGGTGCACAAATCTGCCTTGTTTATCCAAACCGTTGCTGGCTCTGTGTAAATCCGGTTGCCAGATCAGGGTTTTTACTAATGTGGGGATGTATTTAAGGTGGGCCTGATTCTCAAGATCAATGCCGCTGGATTGGGCACTCATTTTCAGGGTGGTCAGGGTTGGTACCCAGGCGGTTGGACTGTTAGCCATGGTTTGCATCAGTTGTGCACATTTTTGTGGGTCTTGGTGATTGATGATGTCTCTGATTTTATCGGCGTTATAGGCTGATATGGGGTCTTCCAGGTTTCGGAAAGCTGCGATGTCCTGATAACACTCAAAAGCAAACAAGCGGCCATGTTCTAGGCTGGTCATGTCGCTGTCCAGCGCTTGTTTTAAGCTTACTTTGAGTGGTTTGTGTCCGGCCAGTTGCATGCCTTTTTCAGCCGAAGCCTTAGCCAGCCAGCTGAATTGTTCGGTGCTTAATTCGCTGTAGGTTTTGATGAAATCGACACCTTGCTGGGCATAAAAATCCACCATTTTCTCAGCGTCATCGCTGGTTTTTAAGTGGAAGTATTCAGTAAAACCGGCGGGCACTTCGTTACCGCCGTTGGTTTGGTAGCTGCTTTGGCGGTGATACGCGGGAGACACGCCCTGCCCGGCTGCAGCCTGCTGTGACCACCTTCTTCGGTCATCCGGACAGGCCCAATATGAATCATCTTGATCTAAACAGCCAGACATGTCGCGCACGGATGTCACCCCATAGCGAATAAACAGGGGATGGTGTATGTAGGATGATATTTTCAAACTGTGGGTGTGCATGTCCCACAGGCCGGGCATCAAGTATTTCTCGCTGCCATCAATTAACTGATGTGCACGGAAGTCTTGCGGCCGCAATGCAGCATCAATGTGTTCAATGAGGCCAGCCGTAATGACGACGTTTTGGTTCATCCTGATGCGTTCATTCTCAACATCCACCACATGGATGTTAAGAATGAACAGGTCATTGTCAACGGCTTTTACCGCAGGCGTTTTCAGCGGCATGAGGTAAAAATACACCGCCAGTAAAACCATCACCACAACCACAGTCAGCAGCAAGAAAGCGGTTTTTTTAAGTGTTTTTAACGTCATCATTCACTTTCCTCTGCTTTTTTTTTGACTGTGATTGTTTAAGCATCATATTTACTTGAGCCCTGAGTGATTATAGTTGTTCCATCAAGGTTTGGGCTTCGGTTAAATCTGGGTTGTTGGCCACCAGATCTGTCAACAAACTTTTAGCCTCAGCTGTTTGTTGTAGTTTGAGGTGTGCTTTGGCGATTTGTAGGTCAAGTTTCGGGTGGTTCATGTCTTTTTGTGCCAATTGCATCAAGGTTAGAGCCTGTTGGTACTCGACATCCGATGCTGCTGCTGTGAAATACATGTAACCGTACATCCCCATTATCATGGGCTGATAACTGTCGGTGTTATCGCGGTATGTTTTGATGGCTTGTTCATTGCCCTTTAGAATCTCAGCGACCAGTTTCAGGGTCAAATCATCACTGTATTGGTTACCGCCATTTGGTGTGATGCCCATCGAAACCAACATGGCCTGAGCGGTGTCGACTGTTGAGGCTGGGTTTTGTCCGGTCACCAATCGTTGGTCAATGGCCACATGGCTCAGCATCATCGGACTGCTTTGAAACTGTGCCTTTCGCTCTTTGAGTTTATCTTCCAGCAGAAAATCAAAGTGTTTAACCCACTTTTTGCCAAAGGTTTTTTCTTCTTCATTGGTGAAGCCATTGACTTTTTTACCGGCGACCAAGTAACTGCCATCATCCAACTGCACATCGACCAAGGCTGCTGGTCCATGGCACACGGCGCCGACGCTGCCACCTGACTGATAAACCGAAGCGATGATTTGTTGAAGATTTGTATCATAAGGCAGGTCAAACATGGCACCTTTACCGCCGACTACAAACACCGCTGCATATTCTTGGCTGTTGACCTCTTTCAATGCCAAGGTATCAGCCAGCTGATTCATGGCTTTTTGATCTGCCATGAAGGTTTGGTTGTAGTCTTTTTTGGCGTCGTATTGATCGGCCTCAACAGCCCCACCCTGAGGACTGGCGATGTCCACAGCGACGCCGTTATCGCGGAAGGTCAAATAGGCTTTAGACAGTTCATCAAACTCAAAACCGGGTTGGGTTTCGCCTTGGTTTTCACCGTAGCCACTGAGTACCATCAGAACTTTTGGCTTATTTGGATCCAACTGAGCTTTAGCAGGTTCGGCTGCGGCCTGAAAACTGGGGCTAATTATCACCACCCACAAGGCAGCAAGCCATATCGATAAACTTTTATTCTTTCTACAAGTGCATGTCATTTGTCTGTTCCTGGATTGAAAATAACGACTTTATGACGCCATCTGTGAAACCCTTGTTAAGTGGATTTCACATTCATTTCACATTTTCGGGTGTGAACTGAGCGAACGAAACACAGGATGTAAGATGGCTGCTGACACTGAAAATTTCCTGATACCAGGTACTTACGTCAGAAAGTAATTATCTGGCTCTGCTTGGCTGTGCCTCAGTGTGCATGAGGTTATAATCAGGTCAATTGAGCCAATACAGTCCTGTGCTGTTGACCATAATCATAAGCCGAGACAACCATAACTGATGCAAGCTGAACACAATTTATCCGTATTAGTGATTGAAGACCAAAGAGAAATAGCCCATAACATCAGTCGCTATTTTGAACAGCTGGGTTACCTCACGGATTTCGCCTACACTGGCACACAAGGTTTAAACCTGGCTTTAGAAAACTATTATGATGTGATTATTCTAGATGTGATGTTACCGGGTTTGGATGGCCTGATGGTGTGTTCAGTGATACGCCAAAAATCCAAAAGACACATTCCGATCATCATGTTAACCGCCCGAGACACACTGGATGACAAGATTCAGGGATTTGAAAATGGCGCCGATGATTACCTGACCAAACCTTTTGAACTCAAAGAGCTGCACCTGCGTTGTCTGGCCCTGGCTAAGCGCAACGGCTTCAACAAAAGCAGCGTGATCACCATCGGTGATTTGTCAGTGGACTTACAACAACAAACCGCTCATCGCGGTGGTACTTTGCTTGAATTGCATGCCATGGGGTTCAAGCTGTTGGCATTAATGGCTGAGGCTTATCCCCGCGAAGTGACCCGCTCTGAAATCAGCCAAAAACTGTGGGGTGACGAGCCCACGGAATCAGATGCCATACGCAGCCACATTTACCAGTTGCGTACAGTGGTGGACAAACCCTTTGAACACGCCATGATCAAAACACACCACGGCATCGGCTTCTCACTGCAGGCAGCAGATTGAATCATGGTCAGCACCAATCAAACAACCAGCCTAAAAAACATCATCATCCGAAACTTCATTGGATTCGCGGTGTTCAGTGCTTTGTTGTTCAGCGCCGTTAATTTTACGATTGCTTATTCGATTGAAGATGAGTATTTTAATTTACACCTCCAAGCCGAAGCAGACTATTTGGCACAACACCACGCCGAGCATGGGGTGTGGCCAAAGCCCAGATTTTCTTACATGACTTTTTATGCCACCAGCACTGATTTCCCTGATGAGATCAACCGAATCCTGGCGGAAGAACCACAGCGGGTTGAGCTCAAAGGCGCCAATGGTCGTTATTTTCACATCCACCGCTTCAATCAGCACAAAGGGCCTTTTTTAATCTCAGAAGTCAGTGACATGTTGATGGTGCGATCGCACACTCGCTTTATCATAACGGCATTGATCATCATCGCTGCATTGGTCACGTTACTGGCCGTATACTTTGCCTTCAGGCTGGCGATGAGAACCGCCAAGCCGATGAGTCAACTGGCTGATTCCGTGGCCTTGTTGAAACCCAATAAATTGCCTGAAGACTTTCCATCCAACCAACCCGAGAATGAAGTCAGACAATTGGCTAAAGCCATTCAACAGTTGATCACACGGGTCACCTTTTTCATCAGCAGAGAACAGCACTTTACCCGCGACGTCAGTCATGAACTCAGAACCCCCATAGCGGTGGTCAAAAGCTCAGTTGAGTTACTGTTGCAACAAGCCGGACAACTGAACAAGCAACAACTGGAAACACTCCGTCAGATTGATTTTGCTTGCGTTCAGATGGAACAAACTGTGGTGACCTTGTTGTCGTTGGCCAGAGAGAAAACCCAGCAGCCTGTTGCTGCCATTAAATTATTACCGGTGGTTGAAAAAGTGGTTCTACAACAGTCAACACACCTGCAGGATAAAGCGGTTGATGTGGTTATTGATGTCACTGCAGAGGCCCAACTCCTGATGCAGGAGGCTGAACTGGTCATTTTATTATCCAACTTGGTTGGTAATGCCTTTCAACACAGCCAGGAAGGAAACGTCACCATCCGATTTCAGGGCAGTGAGCTGACCATCACTGACACCGGCAAAGGCATTGATCCCGCGCTTCAACCGCATGTCAAAGAACCTCTGATCAAAGGTGCCGACAGCTCGGGTTTTGGGATTGGCCTGTCTTTGGTCAACAGGCTTTGTGAGCATCAGAACATATTCTTTGAAATCAGCTCCAATGACCAAGTAACCACAGCCAGTTTAAAGAATATGCCTATTAAATAAATCATCAAAATCGATGGGGTCAGATCAATTAGGTTGTAGACGTTGATTGTTCCAGGGTGATGACTTTAATCAATCATTCAAAGATCAACGAAATAAAAGCCGCTGATCTTTTTTTTGCACTAAAAATCTAACAAAGCTTTGTTGAAATCCGCTAAAGAGATTAAAACCCGCACTGCCTGGCTTTGTGGTGATTGTTTTTTTGTTGCTGAAAATTGTCACTTCGGTTGTTGTTATTCGCTTTTTTACAAAATTTCAATGGCTTATGGCTGCATCAGTGCAATTAATTCACTTAATTACTGGGTGCGGGGGAATGGGTTCTATAATGGTTGGTTCACTTCACATCAGTTAAATCAATGAAAATAGCTTTATCGTTCATTTTGTTGTTGTCATTGGCTTCATCGTCATTGGCCACAACCACTGCCGCCAATAGCGATGCAGCAAAGCGGGTGAAAGCTAAGTTTCTGGTCAGTTACAAGGATATGTGTGTCACTGGTGGTCAAGAACAGCAGTTAGATCAAGCAACGATTGAAACAAAGTGTGCTTGCCAAGTGAAACAGTTTGATGAAAACCTAACGGGTGATGAAATCATCCGCCTGTTCTCATCATCAGACAAATACCTCTACCCCAAATTAAGAAACAAAGCCAACACTCTGATTAAGCAGTGTGGTTGAACTTCATATTAATTCATAGTGAGCAACAAGAAAGTGGACTTGGCTCAGCCTGGATAAAAATACTCAAAGTCTTAATTTTATTCTGATATTTGTGATTTTTAGGTTTTTTATAATATGAGTCAACACATTGTTATAAAATGCCTGTATAAGTAAAAAACTAGACGGATCTATATTATGAAAATAACAATCAAAAAACTGATAATATCACTATGCATAGTCTTAACGTTCAACGGCTTCGCCCAACAAGCACAACTCAGCCCAACCGAAATTAAAAGCTCAAGCAGTATCTCATTCGATACTAACTTAAGACCTGAACCTTCAGATAACTCGGTTGAGAGTAACTTAATTGGTAGAGCAGTATCTATTTCGAATAATCGAATTGCTGTCGGTGCACTGAGTACACAGAATAAAATTTCTACAGGTGCTGTCTACATTTTTGAATTTGATGGTAGTAATTGGACACAAACCGCAGAAATCACCCAGAATGACAGTCAAGATGATGATTTTTTTGCAGGGGCTATCAGCCTCGATGGTGATCGACTTGCTGTTGGTGCGTATGGTATGGATGAAACGGAAGTCAACGCAGGTGCTGTTTATGTCTATGTTTATGATGGAATGAACTGGATTTTAGAACAAAAATTCAGCCCAAACATACAAGTTCAAGATGAATACTTTGGTATTAGCATTAAACTCCAAGGTGATCGTATACTGATTGGTGCTACAAGCCTAAACAGCACCGGTGCAGCTTATGTTTTCGAACTTGAAAATGACAGTTGGACCGAACAACAAAAAATAATATCTACTGATATTGAACCCAGTGATTTGTTTGGTTTATCACTGGACCTAGACAATGATCGGGCAATTATTGGCGCCTACTACAACGACACTTTTAATGGTGCCGCTTATGTGTTTGATTATGATGGTAAAACATGGACAGAAACTGAAAAAATCACCTATGACCTATTCCCAGGCGCAGATTATTTTGGGCGTGCTGTCAGCCTCTCAGGTGATACAGCCATGATAAGTTCGACATTACATGATAATTCGGGTGGTGCTGTGTATGTTTATGAGTTGATTGATAATGAATGGCAACAAACACAAAGGCTTAACCGCTTGGTTGGTTCAAGTTTTAATGCATTCGGTGTTAATATTGATTTAAAAGATGACTTGGCATTGATTGGCGCACCCAGATTTGAAGATGATTTAATTGAATATGGGGCAGCCTATGTCTTTAAAAAAACAGGAACGAGCTGGCAACAAATTGCACTGGTTCGAGACGTCAATAGTGGTCATGGTGACAGATTTGGTCAAAGCATTGGCCTGAGCTCGGAAAAAGTTGTGGTTGGTGCCACTGTGGCCAACACCAACGGCCCCGCCTCAGGTGCTGCACAAGTGTTTGATTTAGATGATAAGTTGATTTTCCTCAATGGATTCAATGAAGCTGCACTCGATTGTTTCGGTGTGGAGCGTCCAATGGGGCTTATTCCCGTGAATGGCTCATATCAATTCTTTAATGATGGTTTTGGTTTTGGGGAGTCAACTAACAGCCGATTCTTAGCTCCGGTCAGCACCAATGAATACCTTTCATTGGCTGAATTTTCATTTTCCGATGCAGACACAAGAAGACGAATTGTTTTCAACGACGCGCCTACGTCCGAAAATCTCATAGATGAAGCCACCATATCAATCAGTCAATGTCCTGGAGATTTCACTGAGTCAGCAACGTGTGTCATACCAGTTAACAATAATAGTAATGTATTCTTCTCAACTCGACCTTCTGATCTTGGCGATCCCCTGTATTGTGTTTTAGATCCCGAAAAAAGCTATTACTTCAACTTGATAATGTCCCCTGATCCCTTTAACACAATTCCCAGCTGTGATGAGCCAACTGACACCCAGTGTTCTGCTTTTTATGCAGAAGCTTTAATGAACTGAAACTCATACAAAAGTAAAAAATGACTAAATAACAGTGAATGGCAAACTCTATATTCAATTTTGCTGTGGGTGAAAACTAAATTTCTGGTCAATTACAAGGATATGTGTATCACCGGTGGCCAAGAGCAGCAGTCAGATCAGGTAGCCACTGAAACCAAGTGTGCTTGCCAAGTGAAGCAATTCGATGAAAACCTAACGGGTGATGAAATCATCCGACTGTTCTCGTCATCAGACAAATACCTCTATCCCAAATTAAGAAGCAAAGCCAATAACTTGATTAAGCAGTGTGGTTGAACACTGAATGAGATTCTGAACCAAAGCAACTCACTGCCCTTCCCTCAATTCATCAAGCATTCTGGGTATCATTTCTTGGTTTATATTTTCAATTCGAACCGATGATATTCAGGCACCTGAACCGGTCGTTATTTTCAGATAAACCATCATAACAAAGCTTACCATCCTTGATAAAAGGTGCGCTTTGATCGAAATGGTTTAAGTATGGTGTGTATCCTTGTTGGGCTTTTTCAATGACTTTTTCGGCTGTGCCTTGTTCTGTTATGGCCTGCAGCAGTTGAATCTTCATGTTAAGTTCAAAAAAAGCGGTTTTCAGCTTGAGGTAGGTTCCTGAATGACCGTCTATGAACAGCTGGTGGATACCACTGGCTGTGTTGCGGATTTTGTCATCTGGGACTTTAAAATCAAATTGCTGGTGTTGGTTTTTAAATGCTTGGGCATCGAGTTCATCCAGAGCCAACAGCGGCTTAACTATATATGTGTAATCATTGTTGAGGCTTAAATTGGGCTTTGAGATTGCGATTATAGCTGCTGAATTTATTACACTTAATATTGGGTCATTCTCAGCTGATTGACCATAGAGGCGATCGTTGTAGGCCATCAGCATTCGATAATTTCTGGCTCTCTGAGCCATTAAAGTCGGCTTCAATGACATTTGTTGTTCAGTGAAGGGTGTCACTACGGCTTTTACAGTTGTTGCATCGATCTTCCTTTTTTGTATCAAAAAACTCAGTATGTCTATGCTCCTATTGAACATTTGAAGCGTAAATAATTTTGGCATTGCATTTTTTGAGGTTACCAGCCAACTTTTTAAAGTTTGGTGTTCTATCAATAGCTGATCGATTAATTGCCCCTTATCATTGAAGGCTTGTTGAATGACTGCCTGATGAAAATATTTTTGTAGGAAAGCCACATACCTCAGTTGCATTGAGGTGTTTTCTGCAAGAAATTGTGGAACTTGTTGGTAGTGCTGGTATTGGATCAGCTCAAGGTATGTATTCAGGTAGGCGCTGTCTTGATCGTTATGGCCTATTTGCTCTCCTGCCTTGAACTGTCGGTAACAATGTTCGTAACCATGCTGACAGGTCAACTCAATGTCTGGCACATGTAGTTCACCTGGCCTGGGTTCTCGCTGGTCGCCAAAGGGCTCAGCATTTTTGTATTCCAGCATGCTTTGGTATTCATCGAGACCTGTTTCATACGGGGTTTTTGAACCAGTCGCTAGGCCCATCAAATAGATATAGGCATTATTTTCAATCTGATCAGGGGTTTGGTGAGCCAGTATTTCTTTGACTTCTTCACGCAATTTATCATCCACTCCAATCAAAGCAATTGATTTACCCGTGTTCCAGATTTTTAAGAAAGCAGCTTTCTCTTCATCGGTGTAAGTGCGTTCAGCATTCAGATTCATGCTGATGAGCAACATAACAGGTGCCAGTATGTGAGCAACCTTTATCATTGGTAAAGTTCTGCGAATAATTCTTGTGACTTGATTTCTTTCTGCCACAGGCTTTCTATGGCGTAGTCGTAATTCATAATGAAGTCATCGTCTTCACTGTAAAAGTTAATTCCATCCATAAACCATTTGTCCTTGTTGTTGTTCAGTATATTCAGCACTTTGCGGCATTGATCAAGGTATGAAATAAAACCATCAACTGTCTCCACTAGTTGGTCCAATGTGTAATCTGGGGAATATATGAAGTTTTCTACTATTTGTTTATGAACTTTTGGAGGCAAGTCCAGTGGTCTCAATCGCTGATTAATCTCTGCTTCCATTTGTACCATCAGCGCTTTGTACTCAAGACTGGTATCGATTGTGTTTTGAATGATTTTTAGCCTATTTTCATAAACCACAGGGTCGGCTTTAAGCATGGATGGATCTAAAACATCTTTGACCATAAATTGTTCCAGATTGATGTACCAATTATCAGTGACTTGCATGATTTCTTTGAGGTAGTCTTGTTCAATTAACAACACTTCCTTATCAATGCCCTCTGCATTTTCTAGTTGTTTAGAAATACCAGAGAATAGATTTTCAGAGAATCGTTCATAAGCAACACCGGCATCATCGAAAGACAGGCGCTCATTTTTGATGGTTTCATCAAAATCAGTTACCGCTTGTTGCATCTCTTCAGCTGCTTGGTTAATTTGGTAAGCTTTGTAGTAGGATGTCAGCAGACTGAAAGATATATATAAGACCATCAAGTTAAAGCCCCACTCGCCAACTCGGTCGTTCTTCATTGAAAACAGCCAAAGCAGATAACCCACAATGATGCTTAGTATGGCTGCGCCTAGGATTTTGCCCAGGGTTCTACCAAGCAAATAACTGCTGAATTCATGAAAAGTAAACAGTAATATAAAAGCCAATGCGATGTAGCCAAATAAAAACACATAATTTAATTGAGTAAGAAAAAATGCTTTGTGCGGTGACTCCTTTAGTTCATTGAAGTTACTTTTTTCCATCATTCATTAACTTTTCAAGTGAAATTCTTTGCTGTTTTCTGTCTTGCCAAAAAACCAATTCATCATAATGTGTGATTCGATCGACTCCATCGTATTCATAGTGTGAAATCAGTTCACCCGTGTGAGAATCTATAAAGGTAATTTGATTGGTGCCGATAACTAATATTGGGTTATTGGGATCGTGGTTTTTCTGTGCCAACTGGAAGGCGTTTCGTCCCGTATTGATGAGTTGTTCATCGCTTAAATCTTTGGCATCAAAACTGGTGACATAACTGGTATTAATCCTCAACACAAAGACACGTTCACTGCCATTATTAAGAAATATGATGTTATCAGTGTCTTTAAAACTCTTTCCAGCATAAGACGTGTCATAACTTTCTGGGACTTTGATTGTTTTATTTTTCAAAACATTTGGGTGCTGCTGTCCAAATTTCAAACCGCCAAACCTGGATTTTTCAGTGGCGATTATTTTTCGTTCAGTCATGTCAGCCAACGCCAGTGCGGAGCCATGCTTTTCAGTTAAATAGAATTTACTCAAATCAGCGTTGGCATATGCCCCGGCGACGTTAAATGGAACAGCCAACTCAATGCGGTTTTCAGGTTTGAATATATTAAACTCAACAAACTTTTTATCGGCATGAACGATCAAACTTTCATCACCTGTCGTGCGATCCACCTCCACTAAATTATAATCACCTACTTTGTATTCGTTTTCAGTCAGAAGCGTAAAAATCCCTTTTTCAAGTTTGGCCACCTTCAAATGTTCACCATCCTCAGCAACTCCCATAACGACCCAAGCTTTGTTCTCACCGATGTCATGAGCAAACCCAGAATGCTTTGTGGTTTTAAAATCGCCAATGTATTCCAGGTCACTGAGGCGCAAAAACATCCGTCGAAATGTTGGGTCGTTTGATTCATATGCATAAGTGATTTCCAAAATGCCATCCAAATAATGAATGTCTTTGATTTTGGTTCTGACTGGAATTTCTTTGATCACACTGAAATCATCTGTGTCGATGATTTTCATAGTTGTTTTAATGAATTTACCTTTTACAGTTGAAACTTTTCGGGCCCAAATGTATTGACCATCTTGTGATGAAAGTGCCAAGCTATTCTTTTCAAGCTTTGTATCGTATTGTGTTAATTTTCCACTCGGTCCATCGATGGTGATGAATTTGGGTTGTTTTTTTCCAACCAAAGCCATTAATTGGTTGTCATTTTTATGGGTAAAAAATATGTCATATCCAGGGCCTGACTTAGTTTGTGATACGTGTGGTACATCAACGTCATGCAGCAACTCCAAACCTATTCTGTTGTAAATTTTTACTTTGGCTTTTTTCTTTGAGGTGCTGTGGTAATAAAATACATAGGGGCTGGATGGTGAGCCTGCCATTAATCCCCAATCCACATCCGAATCAGGCATGATTATTTTTTTGATTGTCTGACCAGATGCTTTCTCAGTCACTATCATGGTGCTTTTATAATCACGGTTTTTTTTAAATCGATTCAAGCTAATACTGATTTCATCTCCTGAATACTTTTCAAGGTCATAACCAGCATCAAATTGGCGATCATTTTTACCTTCAAATTCAATAGTTTGGGTGGCAAAAATTCTGACTGGTTTGCCATTCACTGTATGTGGTTTGAATTTAAACTTCAAAATAGCAGCAAGCGCAACCCTGTCATAAAGTTTTGCTGGTTTTGATTCAATGACATAAGGGTTTTCAACCGCACCTTTTTCGGTGATTTCAAACTTGATGGTGACGAAACCTTCTTCAATGTTATTGGCGTTCATGCCTTTGGGTAACTCAGGTGTAACACGCATAATTGGTACCACTTGCGTGACTACATCCTCTGCCGCGGCTGAATGGTTTGATAAGGTTACTGTCAGCAAAACTAATATAAAATTAATTCGATTCATCCATTTCATCCTTTAATAATCGAGGTGTCCATTCTACTTAATTAAAAAAATAGATGCGATGCTATATTGATGATTTTCATGCTTGTTGAGAAAATACTCACAACGTTTACAGTGTATGAATCACCATCATCTGAATATTTTCAGAACAATGAAATGAAGTCAATTTCATAATAGGCCCTTATTAAGCGATGATTTCATTCCCGGATAATAAGATCCAGCTGACTTCGGCTTATGCAGCAGCGTATTTTGTGGCATGTGGGTGCTGTGGCGAAGTCAGTTGGAAATGGCTTTAACTACCTTCAATTCAGTTCAATTAATTCGAGTTCTAAATCTTCATCATCTGTGGCTGATGTGATGCTTTGACCGTTGACGTCGATGTCGGCAAAGTTCAGGCCGGCAATCATCGACATGTTGATGCCCAGCTGGACGCCAGAGGCTTCCATGTCGTGGTGTATTTCTTGTTGGGTTTTTGATGCGGCAATGGCCAAGTACTGCGCGGTGGCTTGTGGGCTGAGCTTAATGACGAGTTGTTGCATGGCTGTTCTCTGTTATTTGAAAACTTGATTATCCCTGCGCCCGTTCGCAAAACTTGAGAATACAAAATTTTTTTTCATGACTATTTGCAGATTGTATTTTCACGCACAAGTGATAATATGAACATCGGATTAATTCGGAATTAAACTAGGTAAATTCCCAGAATAATCTTTCTTATCAACAATTTCAAAAGGAAATCCGATGAAAAAAATTATGACTTTATTAAGCATTTTTGGCATGAGTACTGCTGCCAACGCTGATGAGCCTGTTGAACTGAGGACAGGTATCATTCTTGACCAATCATCTCAGACTGTAGTTGCTATGTTACCTGAAAAAGGTATTACAGCTATTGATGTAACCAGCGGCGAGACCAAATGGTCTTCGGCGATCGCAGATAAACCTTTGGTCATTAAAAACGGCCAGATATTGAGCCAACAACAAGTCAATAAAAAAGGGTTGCTGGCGCTGGTTTATCAGTCCGTAAGCAATGGCAGTGTAACAAATACTGTTGAGGTAAATTTACCACGCGATGTGATGGCCAATGTGGTCAATACCACCGGCACAGATTTTAAAATTGCCATGAATCAAGCCAGTCAGGGTAATCAGCTCGAATGGTCTTTCAGGGGTAAGAAAGTCCGTGGTGCAGCGCCTGATGTTGATGAACTTATCAACCAAGGTGTGAACCTTAGCTCAAGCGAACCAGGCATCAAAACTGGTTTTATCGGTATTGATTTTAATAATGCAGCAGCCACAACCTCTGCCACAAACATAACCAGAAACAAGAATAGCAGAGCCATTGAGCAACGTGTTTTACCACAAATTACTGGACGCCAGTTCCTGTCGCAAGACGGCAAGCATGTTTTGGCCAGTGTTCGTGTACCCAGTGATAGAGAAATGAAATACAACTGGGGTATTTACACCCGTTCGGGAGAGTTATTAAGTTCTTTACCTGCTGATTATTCATATGCACCTTTTGTGGTTACTGGCAATCTGATGTTGTTCATTGCGCCTGAAACAGGTCGTGTGGTTGACAACAAGTTAACCAATAACGCGCCGATGTTAACTGCGATTAACTTGCAGAACCAACAAAAAGTGTGGCAAAACGCAGTGCGTTCAACCAAATATTTCGGTCAACTTCCACAATAACGTCAAACTACAAAGGATCTTAAAATGAATATAATCTCAAAAATAAAAATTCCTGTGATTGGTTTGACTATGCTGTTCACAGTCAACCAAACCATGGCACAAACCCTAACCAAAGAAGGACCCTCGCCTTTTGCTGGCGGTCAATCTGAGGCAGATAATGACAATCAAGTTGGAGCGGTTAATGCCATTGCGGCCCACCCTAGCAACCCAGATATCATTTATATTGGCACGGTCAATGGCGGTGTTTGGAAAACCACCAACGCAACCGTCAATACTTCCAACCCCAGTTGGACCTCACTGACCGATTTTCAGGCCTCTTTATCAATTCAGTCATTAGAGTTTGATCCAACTGATCAAACCAGTGAAACACTGGTAGCAGGTATTGGTCGGGTCAGTAGTTATGGCCGCCTCGGTGGCGCCAGAACTGGCTTATTACGAACCACTGATGGTGGTGCCAACTGGACTGCTCTGACCGCATTAACTGGCTTGAACATAGCTGGCATCGCGCCTCGGGGTTCGGTGATTGTGGCAGCAGTTGACAATGATGATTTTGGCTTCAACTGTAACAGTACAGGTATCTTCAGATCTACTGATACAGGTGCGACATTCAACCAAGTCACCAATGGTATTTCTGGAGGCAGTGTAGATGCACTGGCTTCTGATCCCAGTGATGACAGTATTTTATATGCCAGTATCGTGCGCGCGACCAGTGATTGTGGTGGCACTACAGGTATTTATAAAAGTACTGACACTGGCACCAGCTGGACTAAAATCAGTGATGCGGCAATCGACAGTGAATTGGTAGATTCAACTGGAACACATGTTGAAATTGCTGTGGGTGAGAACAACAATGTTTTCATTGGTATAGCGGCCAATGGCAGTCACAGCGGCATGTTTTATTCAGCTGATGGCGGTGCCAATTTCACCGCGATGGATTTACCAGGCACCATGGAGCCTGATGATTTCTTCGGTATCCACCCAGGTGGTCAAGCCTCGATTCATATGTCGATGGTTGCGGATCCAAACAATGACACATTGGTTTATATCGGTGGTGACCGACAGCCCTCTGATAACAACGATGGTTCAACAGGCGGTTTTTCGTTTCCAAACTCAATAGGTGCACAAACATTCAGTGGCCGCTTATTCCGTGGCGATGCTTCAGCTGAAAGCGGTTCACAATGGCAGCCTTTGACTCACGTAGGCACAGCCAACAACACCTCAGCTCATGCTGATTCACGTGACATGATGTTTGCGGCCAATGGCAACCTTTTAGAATCTGATGATGGTGGTATTTATGTCAGAACTTCACCAGAGGATAACACCGGTGATTGGTTTTCATTGAATGGTGACTTACAAAATACTGAAGTTCACTCAGCTGATTATGACAGCAATGCCGACATTCTTGGAGGTGGCGCCCAAGATAACTCACAAGGCAGTCAGATCATCTCTGGCGTGCCAGTTTGGGACGTCTTACTCGGTGGTGACGGCGGTGACTTTGATGTCGATGTGGACACACTGTCAGGCAAAGGACAATCGATAAGGTATACCAGCGCGCAAAACCTGGGTGGCTTCGTACAAGTTATCTACAATGCGGATAACAGTTTTGCTGGTTTCAGTTTCCCCGCATTGACAGTTGTCAGTGGTGATGACAACCCAATTCCACAGTTTGTACAACCTGTGGCTATTAACTCGGAAAACCCAAGTCGCATCGTTTTTGGCTTCAGTAACCGAGAAATTGATGGCGATAATGACGGTGATGATGGTGGTTTATATGAATCATTTGATCAAGGCACAACCATCAGTCAGTTAAGCCCCAATGGCATCCAGGCTTTTGCCTTTGGTCCGACCTCTATTGTGGCTGGTGCACCGGGCAATGAAGAACAGCTGTATGTTGCTGCTGATACTGATCTGTATCGACGCACCACTGCTGGACAGGATTTGGTTTCTGTGTTCAGTTCTGCTGATTTATTAGTAGGTGTTTCACAACACACTGTCAATGCTGATGAAGCAGCTATTGTTGAATTATTCGGCGGTGTTCACATCACTGACGACGGTGGTGATAACTGGACCGATGTCAGTGGTAACTTAGATACATTCAATCCTGGCAGGCTGTGGACTGTCGCGAGGGTGGCCAACCCATTTGGTGGAGATGATGCCCTGCTGGTTGGTGGCGATCGTGGGTTGTTCATCGCTGATGAAGCGTCAGGCTATACGCAATGGTCAATTCTGACCACTGATTTACCCAATGCCTTGGTGATTGGATTGAACTATAACCCAGCTAACAACGAGTTATTCATAAACACCATCGGTCGAGGCACCCTGTCATATGAAAATTTATTTGACGGTAATGACCTGATCTTTGCAGATGGGTTTGATGGTTAAATCATCTTAAGTATTGCAATAAATAAACAGCCAATATCTTCAGGTGTTGGCTGTTTTTTTGCAGCAAAATTAATATATCTTAGAGAAGCAAGTTGGCCGGAAAAGTTTGCTTGTGAACTTCAGACTGCGATCAGCGTTTTTTTATCTTTGGTATTTAATCCCAGCGCATGCATGGCGGTGTATACCGTCAGTTGAGAACGCTGCGGTATGTCCAGAAATCGTAGGGTTTGTCTCAGGAAATAGGCGCCTTATTACCAGAGTGTAAACAATACGCATGGCGTTTTTTTTACACGATTAATTTGGTCAAACCGGGCCATGCTCCAACATCATTACTACTCATCTAACACAGCTGAACGAATCTAATGTCACCTGATGCGATAATCAAGAGAGCTGGATGCCAGCCTAAGATTTAAAAAATCCAGCTGACTCCGGCTTATGCAGCAGCGTATTTTGTGGCATGTGGGTGCTGTGGCGAAGTCAGTTGGAAATGGCTTTAACTCATTTACTTTCAATTCAGTTCAATCAATTCGAGTTCTAAATCTTCATCATCTGTGACAGATGTGATGCTTTGACCGTTAATGTCGATGTCGGTGAAGTTCAGGCCGGCAATCATCGACATGTTGATGCCCAGCTGGACGCCAGAGGCTTCCATGTCGTGGTGCATTTCTTTTTGGGTTTTTGAGGCGGCAATGGCCAAGTACTGCGCGGTGGCTTGTGGGCTGAGCTTAATGACGAGTTGTTGCATGGCTTTATCTCTTAAGTAAAAATGTCATTATCTGCTGCGCTTTTCGCAAATCATGAGAATGGTTTTATGAATTTATTACTTTTCATGTTTTTTTCATGTTTTTTTCGGCTTTTTTTCAGGTATAAAAAATGGCGTTTATATACGCTGGTATTTTTTATCAAGAAGGAGTCTGTATGTATCAGCAAATATTAAAACAAGTCATTAGGGGCAGCCTGTTGCTATGCCTGTCAGGCGCATCAATCGCCGGAACACCCAACGCGCAAGCAACAGTTTTTGAGGTTGGTTTTGATGATTTGGTAGCGGGGACATTTTTAGGTGAAGGCGGTTCAAATGAAGGCGAACCGAGTGATTTAAGTGCATTAACGGCAGAGGTCTTTGAGGAAGGTCCCAATGATAATGCCATAATGGTTACCTATGAAACGCCCTCTAACAACGCTTCAAACCTGCGATGGGATTTCATAGGTGGTGATGAAATTACTGAGGGCTTGGTGCGAATAGCTTTTCAATTCACGCCTTCGGATTTAGATCGTTATAGTTTTGGTGTCAGAGAAGGCGGTGGTTCATCAAGGATTTTCTTGGGAATGAACTATTTCGACAACGGTACATTTTCAGCCAGTGATGCAGCTGGCAGTATCACTTTGATTGATAATAACTACGATGCTGATGTAGTTCAAAATATAGAAATTGAATTTGATATGGATGTGGGGACCAGTCAAATGACTATTAACGACATTGTTTTATTCTCAGATCGCGAGCACGGTATTGATGACCGTGGCGTTGGGCGCTTAAATACCGGTTACTCAGGTTCTGCAAACAACACACCTTTTACCTTAGATAACATTGAAGTGCGTGCGGTGATTGATTTACCTTTGGTATTGGATGTTGATCTTGAGGACAAAGTGCTAGGTGATGCCATTGGTACAGGCGGGCCTAATGAGAATGAACCTGTTACTATTTCATCGAACATATACACAGAAGTGGTTGAACTGGGGCAAGATAACCAAGGGCTTTACCTTGAGAAGTTAGCTGGTTCTGCTGTGTCTTCACGATGGGAATTTCTGGGTGGCAGTGAATTCTTAACTGGTTTGGTAGTGGTTGAAGTTGATATGTTGTTGGATGGCACTGGCAGGTATGTATTTAGACTGAGAGAGAATGGTACATCTGGCTCTTCATTTTTTAATATGTCCTTTTCAGAGACGGGAAATATTTCAGCCAGTGATGCCAATGGCTTTGTCGGTATTTTAGGGACCTACCAAGCCAATGAGTTGTTTGTTATTAAACTGGTGTTTGATATGGACACGGGTCGATACTCGGTATTTCTTGATGGTTTGATGGTGGTTGAAGACCGCGAACATGGCGTCACCTCTGGCAGAGGTATAGGTGCTGTGCTCGCTGGTTTCCAGTCCAATGCCATTGATAACAGTTCAATGATCATTGATAACCTGCAGGTTGGGGCCGAAGACTATTCTGACGTTATATTCAGTGATGGCTTTGAGTAAAATACAACTTTCTAAATGATTCAATCAGCACCCCTTTTTGATTATTAATTGGGGTGCTTTAACAGACAAATGTTTAATTGTTTTTTTGAATTTTCCTAGAATTTGATTTATTATTACAAATAATGCAAACAGGTGTTTGTATTAAATATCTATAAATAAAGGGGAAATAAAATGAAACAATTATCTGTGTTCATCACGGCTGTGCTGATGATGGCATTTTCTAATCTAGCCTATTCACAACAAACATTCGATTTCACTGGTGCGGCACAAACTTATGACGTACCCAACGATGTCAACTTACTCAAAGTAGAAACTTGGGGTGCCCAAGGTGGTGGTTCTGAGGCCTGTGATACCAATGAGAATCAAGACGATGGCGGCCTGGGTGGTTATGCAGTTGGCTATCTGATGGTGACACCGGGTGAAACATTAAATGTTTATGTCGGCGGCAAACCGGGTCAAGTTAATGGCACAGGCTCACCTGGCGGCTTCAATGGCGGTGGCGCCAGTGGCCAATACGGTGGGGCCGGAGGTGGTGCCTCAGACATCCGTATGGGTGGCAGCGCGCTGGAAGACCGTGTGGTGGTGGCTGGCGGTGGCGGCGGTGGTAACACCGGCTGTCCTGATCACGGTACTGGCGGTGCTGGAGGTGCTTTGATAGGCGGTGATGGCATTACATTTTTAAATCGTGTGCCTGGCCTCGGCGGCACCCAAATGGCAGGTGGTGCTGCAGGTGACAGCCCAGGAACTGCTGGCACCCTGGGTCAAGGCGGCGGTACATCAGGTGATGACTATCACATTGGTGGCGGTGGCGGTGGCTACTACGGTGGTGGCGGCGCCTATGCAGCAGGCGGTGGTGGTGGTTCATCATACATTGATGGCCTATTGAACGGCAGCACTGAAGGGGGTGTCAATACCGGTAACGGCAAAGTGGTTATTACCGCACTTGATCCTTATGAATTCACCGGTACACCGCAAGTTTACGAGGTGCCAGAGGGTGTAACATATGTCAAAATGGAGACATGGGGCGCCCAAGGTGGTGATTCTGAGGCCTGTAATGTAGCAGAAAATCAAGCCGATGGCGGCCTGGGTGGTTATGCCGCGGGCTATTTATCGGTCACACCTGGTGAGTTACTGTATGTTTATGTCGGTAATAAACCGGGTCAAGTCAATGGCACAGGTTCACCCGGTGGCTACAATGGCGGCGGCGCGAGTGGCCAGTACGGTGGCGCTGGTGGTGGTGCAACTGATATCAGACGCGGCGCCACAGAATTAACAGATCGCATCATCGTCGCTGGCGGTGGTGGCGGCGGTAACACCGGCTGTCCTGATTATGGCACTGGTGGCGGTGGCGGTGGCTTAACCGGTAATGATGGTGTGCAGTTAGAAGATTTTGTTGCCGGTCTGGGTGGCACTCAAATCGCTGGTGGTACTGGATCAGGTGACAATGGGTTTGATGGGTTTGGTGAAGATGGCTCTCTGGGCCAAGGCGGCAATGGCACCATTACCCCGTATCACTTTGCCGGCGGTGGCGGTGGCTACTATGGCGGTGGTGCAGCTTATGCTTCTGGCGCTGGCGGTGGTTCATCCTACATAGATGGACTAGATGCTGCTGAAACCATTGGCGCTGTGAATGCCGGCGATGGTTTCGCGCTGATTACACCAGTGGATTTGATTTTTGAGGATGGTTTTGAATAAACCGAATCAGAGTCACTTTGTAATACAAAAAACCCAGTGCTTCAACACACTGGGTTTTTTTGTGGGTGAATAAGTGATGAAAGGACTGGGTTAAAAGGTTCGTTCAGCGCTTTTTAACCTCGGTAATTAACCCCAATGCATGCATGGCGGTGTATACCGTTAGCGGGTAGCGCTGTGGTATGTCCAGTAGCCGTGCGGTGTGTCTCAGGGAATAGACGCCTCTGGACCATAACGAAATGATGCGCATGGCATGTTTGAATACAATCAGTTTGGTTAAATCAGGCCAGGCAGTGATTTTCACCGGGGCATTGAAGTTGGTGTCTTGGGGGATTTTCCCCTTGCTGGCATTGATGCTGCTGAGCCAGACAAAAGGTTCATAATCAAAGGGATACAAATTATCCAACCGGCCTTTTCTCAGTTTAGGAATAAACACCTGGGTGTCTTTATAAAATGGAATTTTATGGATGTTAACAATTTCATCAGCGCTCTTATCGTGGTAAATGATTTTATCTTGGGCATTGACGAAGAAGGTGCCGTAGACAGTTTTGATACAGGCTGGCTTTTTCTTTTTCTGTGATAACAAAAAACCTTTGCCAAGGTAATGAAAAAAGTAATTCTCAGGATTGAATAATACCGTATGCAATTCACCAGCTTCATCAAAATCAATATCTGTATTAAGGCCAACGTATTTTTGGGCATAATAACGGTTGGTCTCGAAGCGAATTTGTTCGGGATTAATCGCATTGGATAAGTGGGTGTTGTAAATCAACTTGGCAGATTTTTGTTTGTTTTTGCGTTGCATCCTGACTTTCAATGCGACATAAAATGCATCTTTGACACGAAACAAATATTCGCTCAAGTTACGGTTTCTGATTGGTTTGTGAATAACTGTGATTAGGTCAGTTTCTTTCCAGTCCGCCAGTTCAGTTAAAACAATCAGCGGTATTTCAGCAGTTTTCAAACGCTCAACCAAAGCTTCAATGGCTATGCCCTCATCGGCTTGTTCTTGGTTATAAAAACAAACATCAGCTTGCATGGCATCAGCGATGACCTCAATTTGATATCCGGGCTTGTTGAATCGGGTGAGTATGAGTTTTTTAGAAATTTGATCGAAGTTCTGAAAACTGATTGTAACTTGCTTGGTTTTGCTATCAGCCATGCTTTTTTATACCCCTTCGGACGAAGATTTTAAGGCAAAGGTTGATTTACCACGACTGCTGTCACTGATGCCAGGAGCCGCAAAATACAACAAAGACTCAACCAACAAACTCACTTCTTTTTTACTTTTAGGGTCAATACTGAAAACCGGTGCTGCTGCATCTAATTCAACCAAACAGGCCCTCACCTGCTCTTCAGCCAGTTTTACCGCGGTGTAATCTTGGCCTGAAACGGCCACAACCAGGGCATGGCGGCGCAGGTAATTAATGTGCTTGGCCAACATATCAGCAAAACCAAACAAAGCATCCTCACTGTCTGCATTCAATAGCACCATCATGCCTTTGAATTCTTTGTTGGTGGGGCGATTGATGTAGTCAAAAAGTTCTTCACTGTTACCGCCGTAAAAATCAAGGCGGTGATCTTCATCCACTTCCAAGGAACCGAAGCGCATGGGCACCACGATTTCAGTTTTTCGATCTGGACCGATGTATTTGTGTGTGATTTCGCCCTCAGGTCCAAAACTGATGCATTGAATCAACTGTTTTATGTATGTGGGTTCGCCAGTTACAACGATGTTATATGGTTTCATTAATGAAGTATTGGTGGGTTACGATTTTGAATTTCTCATCCTACTCAGGTGGGTTATTGTAAGGCTGAATCATTGATGCTGACAATATTTTTTTATTGGCTGATTGTCAGTTGGTTTCTACCATTAGATTTACTGCTATAAAGTGCTGCATCTGCTTCATCCAACCAAGCATCAATCGATGTCCACACTTGATAGGGACTGAGCCCTGCACTCGCTGTGATTGATAACTCTGGGTGCGAGTCAATGGTTATGTCATTGATTTTTTGTAACAGGTCTTCAATCAAAACCTTTGCTTCCTGACCACTTAGTTCAACCAACATGATGAGGAACTCCTCCCCACCCCAACGGGCACAGCATGCTCCTTTTGGTAACCATGCCAGCATGGTTTTTGACAGCTCAATCAAAACTTGGTCGCCCATTGCATGCCCATACTCGTCATTGATCTGCTTGAACCAATCCACATCCAGCATGACGGCATGTTGTTGTTCATTCTTTGTTGTTGAGTTGATCGCACTGTTCATTAAATTCATCATTTCACGCCTGTTGTATAGTCCAGTCAGTGCGTCGGTTTTGGCTAATTTTTCGTTGGCCTCTTTGGCCTCGCGCATGGCTTCCAAGGCATCTTGCGTGTGATGTTGTTGTTGGTGCAGTGCTGAGAGCACTTGTTTTTTGCTGCGCAATAAATAAAGTGCCACCAATAACATGATGATCAGCACGGCCAAACCTGCCATAGTTAACCTTTGGTTGGCTAAATAGAGTTTGTTTTGTTGCCTTTCAAACTGCAGTTGGTTGCGGGTTTGTTCAACATCATTAAGCGCCCTGACTTCATCCAGTTTCAGGGTCAGTATTTCAGCATTGATGGATTCTACCTGCTGCAAATTTTCTGCAGAAACAGTCAACGCTTTTTCATATTGATTGGTAGATTGGTACAGTTCAATCAGTGCTTTGCCCAAATTCAACTGTGATTGTGACAAGCCTTGTTCAGCTGCCATCAGGTAAGCACGTTGGGTGACACTGATAGACTCTTCAAAATCACCTTGTTGTTTAAGCATGTATGCACCAGCCTCTAAACACCAAACCAAATAACTTTTTAGGCTTTCTTCACTGGCATACGCTAAACATGCAGCATATGTCTCAGCTGCTTCGTCAAATTTATTGGTATCGACTAACAATTCAATTTTATTGACTGTGGCTGACATGTAAGTTGTGGGGCGGTTAAGTTCAATCGATAGTTGCAGGGCTGATTTCAGATATTCTTCAGCTTGAGGGTACTGCTTGAGCTCAATATGAACCGCAGCCAAGTTGTTGTTTACTTTGGCTATGTCATTCATCGACTTGATGGCCTTAAAATTTGCTAAAGCCTCGGTAAAAAAATTCAGCGCCAGTTGATGTTCACCGGAACGTAAGTGAATGGCAGCGATCATGTTGGTGACTTGGGCTTGGGCTGCTGTCAAACCATTGTCTTCTGATATGATTTTTGCTTTGAGTGCATAACTCATGGCTTGATCAAATCCACCCATGCGATAAAAGTTTTGTCCCATCAAACGCATAGTCAATTCTTTGATGCGGTTATCTTCTATTTCATCAAAAGCTGCTTCAACAGCGATTAAAACTGTTTGCGATTCTGCGAAGCGGTTTAAATAATACAGTGCTTTGGCTTTTATCACTTCAATGTGCCTGAGCGTTTCAATGTCGTATTTTGAAACTTCCATTGCATCGACTTTTGCCAACAACTGATCAGGCGCTTCATATGCCAAAGCATTGAGATTCTCAAACTGGATATTTTCCGAGGCACATAAAGGGCTTATGACAGTCAACAACACCAGGCACATCAAAATGTGTCGGGAACAGCTTGAAAAAATAATAATTATCGAGGTAGTAGTAAACCCTACGGCATTCATAATCCTTTGGTCTTTCTCTATTTACTTCTTGTGGGTAAAATCGCTTGTTCTTCATAATATCATATTTTTTTGCTGCTCAGTAAACATCAAGTTTGGTGTTTTCATCAACCAATACTTTTCAACATTTTCATACTGAAATTAAATATCACACACAAGTGACCTGGCGGATTATGACTGAGGGTGATGGGCTTGTGGGTTTGGGCCAGTTTAGAGGCCCGCACGTCCCTGATCAATTTATCCAATGCATACTTCTTTAAATCTTTTTTCTTGAACATGATGCTCTCACCACGCATGCCATCAAGCTGCCAGGTTTGGTAACAGGCTGGGATGTCGTTGAAGGTACCATGGTGCTCGAATTGAATGGTATTGGCCACCCGATCAACTGATTGATTGGGAATGTGTGGTTGTATTCTTGCTTGGTTTTTGGCTCGCATATGCTGCTCCTTTGTTATCTTTATCAATAATATAGCCAGCTTAGATAACGATATTCTCAAAACATGAGAACGGCCTTAAAAATAGGCCTAAAGTCATGAATTTGACATAAATACGACATCGTTTATTGAAAATATTCACAAATAACTCCAAAATGGCGGTATGAATACAAAACTGATTCACAGCATTATTTTTGCCTTGTTGTTGGCTCTGACTGCGCACGAAGCGCATTCGGCAGTGTCACACGATGTGGAAGCCTGTGAAGTCTGTATCCATGTCCAGTCAAATGATGATGCTGTGCCCGCCTCGGCAGCCACTTATTTGTCAATGGAAACCGCCATTGCCATCAAGTGTAGCGGCAACTTCAATGCATTCATCAAACCAACCACTCAACATACTGATCTCATACGTGGTCCACCACAACACTCATAATTCACAAATCAACAAAACCGATTAATTGATTGTGCCTAAGGGCATGATTTTGTGTATTTTTTACAAACCGACGTTTGTATTTTTGAGAGAACAACATGAGAAACTTGTTACTGTTAACCCTATTTATCAGCCCTGCTTTGTGGGCGCAAGACAGCAGCGATCTTAATGGTCGTATCACCAATAACCAAGACCAGGTATTCAGCAATGTCCTGGTTCGTATCCAAGGCACTGAACTTGAAACAACCACTGACCAAGCCGGTGAGTTTACTTTTGAAAACTTGGCAGAAGGTGCCTATGAGTTGGACATTGAAATCAACCGTGCCAAACATTACAACACCGACATCAACCATGACGGTCAAGCCTTGTCGATTAACATCGATGCCCTGCGTTTAGATGATTTGGTGGTCACCGCTAATCCACTTGAACACAACCAATTACGCATGACCACACCTGTGGCGATCTTGAGCGAAGAGGACTTGGTCTTGGATCGCGGTTTATCGATTGATCAAACGCTGAATCGCATCACCGGAGTGAATTCCGGTAGCTTCGGTGTGGGAGCGGGTCAAGTTGTGATTCGAGGTCAACAAGGACCGCGTGTTACCATCCTTAATAACAACATCACCAATCAAGATGCTGCATCTGTCAGCCCAGACCACTGGATCACCACAGAACCTCTGCTGGCCACCCAAGTCGAAGTTTTGAAAGGCCCCGGTACATTACTGTATGGCGGCGGTGCCGTAGGTGGTGTGGTTAATGTCGTTGATGAAGTGATTCCGACACAAAAGATTGATGGCATCACTGGCGGTATTGAAGGCCGTTTCTCTGACAGTACTTTGGGTGAACAAACAGGTGTTTTCACCATCAATGGCGCATTAAGCGACGAATGGATGGGTCACTTCAGTTATTTCAACAGCCAAACCGATGATTATGAAATTCCTGGCTTTGCTGAATCAGAAATTTATCATGAAGCCGAGGAAGGACATGATGAAGACCACGAGGAAGGTGAACACGATGATGAAAGAGAAGGAGAAGACTTCGGCGTGTTAGAGAACTCATCACTTGAATCAGATGGTTTCAATGTGGGCTTATCACGCGTCACAGACCGTGGTTACTGGGGTATATCATACTCTGACTATAACCGCAATTATGGCATCCCTGGTCATGAGCATGAGCATGGTGAAGAAGACCATGACCATGATGATAACGTGGCCAAAGGTGAAGACGATGATGACCATGAGCATGACGAAGAGGAAGAAGAAATTGTCCGTATTGATTTAGATAAATCAGTATTTAACATCAAAGGCCTACACCGCTTTGACGATGACAGTTTTATCCGTCAATTCAGAACCCATTACTCAAACACCGATTACATGCATGTGGAGTTGGAAGGTGATGAAATCGGCACCATGTTCGATAACCAGGCCGATGAATTCCGCTTCGAAATGACCCATGGCACTATCGGTGGCTTTGAGGGTGTTTGGGGTTTTCAGTGGACCAACCGTGATTTCTCTGCCCTGGGTGAAGAAGCTTATATTCTGCCTACTGAAACCCAAATCTGGAGTTTATTTGCCATTGAAGAGCGTGACTTTGATAACTGGCATGCTGAGTTTGGCTTGCGCTACGACAACCAAACCATCAGTTCTGATTTCTTCCCTGATTTTGATGACGATGCCCTGAGTATTTCATTGGGTGCTACTTTTGACTTAAACGATCACTGGACATTGCCCATCAATCTCACATCAGCCAGCCGCATGGCCACAGCTGAAGAATTGTTTTCTAACCAACCATTGGGTGAAGAGCTGGTGCCTCACTTAGCCACTGATGCCATTGAAATTGGTAACTTAGACTTAGAGCATGAAGTCTCGAACAATTTCGACATTGGTTTGAAATACCGCAACAATGGCTGGCGCTTCAGTGGTGCTTTGTTCTATAACCAACTGGATGACTACATTTTCTTGCGCAACACCGGTTTGGAAGAAGATGAAACCAGAATTTTTATTTATGCCCAACAAAACGCCACTTTCACTGGATATGAGTTGGACTTGGGCTACCAGTTTGAGGACAGTTTCGCTAACCAATGGGATTTCAGGTTATTTGCTGATGGTGCCGAAGCTGAGCTGAACACCGGTGAAAATGTACCACGCATTCCCAGTGAACGTTATGGCCTTGAGGTTAATTGGAATCGAGGCGCTTGGAATGTCGGCATCAACCACACCCGTGTGACTGATCAGAACGATGTGGCTGATTTCGAACTACCCACTGAAGGTTATGACTTATTAGACTTGAACGTTAATTGGGTCTACTACCATGACCGATTTGAGACTTTGGTGTTTCTGCGTGCTGATAACTTGTTGGATGAGGAAATACGTGAACACGCTTCGTTCATCAAAGACATTGCACCACGTCCAGGTCGCAGTATCACTGCTGGTTTCAGGCTGACGTTCTGATAAGCCAATTGTCCATTCAAGGGGCTGCCTGACATGGCAGCCCTTTTTTTTGCTAACAGATTTATGTTGATCTGATTCGAATTAAAAGCCATCAATCATATCGTCGGCTGAATATCTTAGCTGTTACTGCTGATAAAACAGCTGAATTCAGCATTAATTATTTCGAAACATTTATGGCTCCCAGGTAATCAGTACCACCGCCTGGAGAAAAGACCCAAAAATCTTCAGCAATCGGCCGTGCCAGCCAACGCGAACTCTGATAAAATGCGCGGCTTGATTCAATGAGGGCGTGTCACATGTCAGAGCAACAAGCTGAATATTTAAACCGCAGGACATTTGCGATTATTTCGCACCCTGATGCGGGTAAAACCACCATCACGGAAAAGATTCTGTTGTTTGGTGGTGCCATTCAGGTCGCTGGTTCTGTCAAATCTCGCAAAGCCGATCGACATGCCACTTCAGATTGGATGGCGATGGAACAAGAACGTGGTATTTCTATCACCTCCTCAATCATGCAATTCCCTTACAAAGGCCGCACCATGAACCTGTTGGATACACCGGGTCATGCCGACTTCTCTGAGGACACCTACCGCACACTGACTGCGGTTGATTCAGCACTGATGGTGATTGACTGTGCCAAAGGGGTTGAGGAAAGGACCATCAAACTGATGGAAGTTTGTCGCTTGAGAACCACCCCCATCTATACCTTCATCAACAAGTTAGACCGCGAAGGCAAAGAGCCGATTGATTTGTTGGATGAGGTTGAAGACGTATTGAAAATCAAATGTGCCCCCATCACTTGGCCAATTGGCATGGGCAAACGACTCAAAGGGGTTTATCACTTTATCAATGATGAAGTGATGTTGTATGAAGCCGGTAAAAACTACGAAACCCAAGAGGCTGTCATTATCAAAGGTTTGGACTCCAAGGAACTGGATGAGGCCTTGGGCACTGCTGCTGATGAGTTTCGTGAGGAAGTTGAACTGGTAGAAGGTGCATCGCATAAGTTTGATTTGGATGCCTACCTCAAAGGTGAACTATCACCGGTGTTCTTCGGTTCAGCGATCAATAACTTTGGGGTGCAACCGCTACTGGATTCATTTGCTGAGAATGCACCAGCACCACAACCACGCGCCACCACCGAACGAGTGGTTGAGCCGGATGAAAAAAAATGTGCTGGTTTTGTCTTTAAAATTCAAGCCAATATGGATCCCAATCACCGTGATCGCGTGGCATTCATGCGTATTTGTTCAGGGGTCTTTAAACAAGGTATGAAATTAAAAAATTCCCGCACCAACAAAGACATCAAAATACCCAATGCCCTGACATTCATGGCTGAAGAGCGTGGCACAGTAGAAAAAGCCTATCCTGGTGACATCATTGGCATCCACAACCACGGCACCATCAGTATTGGAGATTCTTTCAGTGAAGGTGAAGTCATGCAATTCACTGGCATCCCCAGTTTCGCTCCTGAGTTATTTCGCCGAGCCAGACTCAAAGACCCATTGAAGCTCAAGGCACTGCAAAAAGGACTGGCGCAATTGTCTGAAGAAGGCGCGACCCAGTTTTTTCGCCCATTAATCAGCAATGAGCTGATTCTGGGTGCTGTCGGTGTGTTGCAGTTTGAAGTGGTGGCTTACCGCCTGAAACGCGAATACAACGTCGAGGCGATATTTGAAAATGTAGAAACCCGCACCGCTTACTGGGTGGATGCCGACGATGATAAAAAGATGCAACAGTTCCGCAACAAAAATGAAGCGAATTTAGCTGAGGATGCACATGGTCACTTGGTTTATTTGGCACCATCAATGGTTAACTTACAGTTGGCACAAGAGCGTCACCCAGACATCAGATTCCACAACACCACAGAAACATTGAAAGTATAAAAAACCACTATTTATTTCAATTAAAATCTTGACAAAAAGCGTGATTGATAAGAAAATTCGCGCTCTCGTGGCTATATAGCTCAGCTGGTTAGAGCACAGCATTCATAATGCTGGGGTCGGTGGTTCAAGTCCACCTATAGCCACCACTTCTTTTTATCCCATTCACAGAGTGATTTTTAACTGATACGATTGTTAAATCAGCGCAGATGCTTTTATAATGATGTATGAGATTTTTTCTGCTGTCTGTATTAATGATCAGTTGCCAATCGGCCTATGCGACCCAATGGGTCAAACTGGGCGAAGCTGAAATCAGTTGGGGCTATAAAACGCCTTACCGAATCAATCTGATGGCACCCAAGGGCATACACGACCTACAAGACATCCGCAGTGGCACCCAAATGGTTCAATTTGAGATTGAATGGCTGGCTCCTTCGACCTCACAAGCAGAAATTCAAAAACACTTCAAAGCATTGATTGAGGGACAGTTAGAAGGTCCTGAATCAATCAAATTCAACCAAACAATCATCAATAGATTTTTAAACAAATTGCCACAAGCTGATCGTTTTGATCGCTGGCAGTTAACTTATTCTCCCGATGCAGGTACACAAGTCCAGATAGAAGGAGAAAAAGTTCACACCCTTATTGGCTCAGAAATCAACCGCGCCTTGCATCATGCGTGGATGTACCGTGACCCAGTGACCACCTCTAAACTTTTAACTCGCTTACTCAAATTAGGTAAATAATGAAACTTAAACTGAAACCATTTGTTTTGGCTGCGCTCGCGTGCAGCACAAGTGGTCAGGCAACATCAATTCCCACTGATGTCACCAATGGTAATGTGGATAACCGCAATACCATTATGGCCTTGACCAACGCCACCGTTCATTTGAACGCCAATAAAACCATAGAAAATGCCACTTTGTTGATCCAAAACGATCGCATATTAAATATTTCTAAAGGCAATAACCCACCCGCAAAGGCCACCATCAAAGACTACAGTGGCATGCACATTTATCCGGGCTTCATTAATCTTGACAGCAATGTAGGCTTGCCTGCTGCTGCCAAACGCGAAGCTTTCAGTTGGGGTGGCCCTGAAACCATTAACAGCACCACCCAAGGCGCTTACAACAGCAACGAAGCCATCAAAGCATCATACGATGCGGCAGAATTCTTCACCACCGACAGCAAAAGCAATAAAAAAATGCGAGCCCAAGGCTTCACCAATGCACTCAGCCACCGCAAAGACGGTATCATGCGGGGTACAGCGGTGTTGACCCATTTGGGTGACCAACCAGAGGAACTCAGTGTGGTAAAGGCTAAAGCAGCTCAACACTATTCATTCAATAAAGGTTCATCGAAACAAGATTACCCCATCTCTTTAATGGGATCAGTAGCACTGATTCGACAAACTTGGCTGGATGCTGAATGGTATGCACAACAAAATGACATGTTGGATTTTGATTTAGCCGCCATCAACACCAACAACAAGCTACCAAAAATAATTACCACAGCCAACTGGCAACAAACCTTACTGGCAGAAAAAATCGCCAATGAATTTGGTACCAAGTTTGTGGTGAAAACATCAGGAGACTCATACCAAAATCTGGCTGCCGTCTCAGCCACTGAACAAACTTTGATTGTGCCTTTAGGACAACCCAAAGCACCTCAGATCAATGATGAGTTAGACGCTTGGAATGTCAGTTATCGAGATTTGAAGAAGTGGGAAGTGGCCCCCTTTAACCCCGCTTTGTTGGAACAACAAGGCGTGTCTTTTGCTTTGGTACCCAGCTCATCTCCCCAAGGTTTAGACAGCTTTTTGAAAGACTTACGCACTGCACATGAGCATGGGTTGAGTGAGGCCGGCGCGTTACAGGCCATTACCTCAGTTCCTGCACAAATACTTGGCAGAAATGACCTGGGCTCTCTGGATGAAGGACACTATGCCAACTTTGTGGTAACCACCGCACCACTGCTGCACAAAGATGCAATGGTGGCTGAAACCTGGACCGCTGGCATCAGACACAGCATCAAAGGCCTGCCTAAAATGAAATCAGGCCATTATCAACTGACACAGGGTGATAAAAGTTATCAATTTAACTTAACCACTGAAAAAGGGAAAATCAAGTTAGCTGCCAGTGATGAAGAGGATGAAGTGAAATACAACATCAAAGCAGCTGGCAACTTTGCTACTTTGACTGTAACTGATGAGGATGATGAACAGCAGTTTTTTGGCGCCATTGATAACCGTGCGTTTGTAGCGGTTGATGCCGATGATTGGCAAATGACGCGATTGGGTGATGTCAAAGTATCCGACGATGATGATGCAGATAATGACAAGGCCAAGACCACGCCCAGTAGCAAAGAATTACCCAGCATCCCCTTCCCTTTCAATGCGTATGGCTTGATTGAAGGCGATGATAATGACTCGGTATTGATCAAAAATGCCACAGTTTGGACCAATGAAGATGAGGGCATTTTAACCAACACCGACGTATTGGTAGTCAACGGCAAAATAAAAAGTATTGGCAGTGACTTGTCTGCCAAACAAGAGCAGCGTGTCATCGACGGCACAGGCATGCATTTAACCAGCGGTATTGTTGATGAACATGCACACATAGCATTGCTTTCAGTCAATGACATTGCAGTTAACTCATCTATGGTCAGAATGAAAGATGCCATTAACCCACACGATGTCAATATTTACCGCAACTTAGCAGGTGGTGTAACCATGGCTCAGTTGTTACATGGTTCTGCCAACCCAATTGGAGGTCAATCGGCTTTGATCAAACTTAAATGGGGTGTTGAGCATCCTGAAGATTTATTGATAGATGGTGCTGAGGGCTTTATTAAGTTTGCTTTGGGTGAAAATGTCAAACGTTCACGCAACCAAGAATCCATCCGCTACCCCTTGACTCGAATGGGTGTGGAACAGGTTTATCGTGATGCCTTTACCCAAGCCCAGGCTTATGAGAAAGCTTGGAAAGATTACAACAAGCTCAGTTCACGGGCCAAGAAAAAAACCACAGCGCCACGCAAAGATTTGGTGATGGATGCCACTTTAGAAGTGATCAATCAAGAAAGGTATGTGTCCTGCCATTCCTATGTACAGTCTGAAATAAATATGCTGATGCACGTGGCTGAGGATTTTGGCTTTAATGTCAATACCTTCACGCACATCCTAGAAGGTTATAAAGTCGCTGATAAAATGAAAGCACATGGTGTTGGTGCATCTACCTTCTCAGACTGGTGGGCATTCAAATGGGAAGTCAACTACGCCATTCCCTACAACGCAGCCCTGATGAACAATGCAGGCGTTGTCACTGCGATCAATTCAGATTCAGCAGAAATGTCACGCCGCTTGAATCAAGAAGCCGCAAAATCAATCAAGTACGGTGGTTTATCGGAACAAGAAGCTTGGAAACTGGTCACCTTGAATCCAGCTAAATTGTTGCGTCTTGATGATCGCGTAGGCAGTATCAAAGTTGGCAAAGACGCTGATTTGGTGTTGTGGTCGGATAACCCACTTTCAATCTATGCCAAGGCTGAGAAGACTATGGTTGAAGGGGTGGTTTATTATGATCGTGAACAACAAGACGAAATTGAACAAACCATTGCAGCAGAACGCAGTCGTCTGATTGACTTGACCAAAAACAGCAAAGGTGCCAAGGCACCATTTCAATCCAAGCCGATGAAAACCTATGAATGTGAAAGCATCACTGGGCACCAACACATCGACCACCTATTCTTTACTGGAGCGGTTCAATGAAAAAAACAATAATGACAATGGGCCTGTCTTTGATGGCCTTAACTGCACAAGCTTTGACCCCAGCTCCTGGCAAAGAGGCTGTTGATAAAATCTTTATCAATGCCCACATCCACGTTGGTAATGGCAAAGTACTTGAAAACGCTCAACTGGCCATGAAAGACGGCAAAATTGTGCGTGCTGGTTACTACAAAGCCCCATTGACAGGCAATGAAATTGACTTAAAAGGCAAACACATCTACCCTGGCTTTATTTTAGCCAACACCAACCTTGGTTTGGCTGAAATCGATGCAGTACGGGCTTCTATTGATGGCCAAGAAACAGGCCAGCTGAATCCCAATGTACGCAGTATTGTGGCTTACAACACCGATTCAGAACGCATACCAACCATGCGCTTCAACGGTATTCTATTGGCACAAACCACTCCCACTGGCGGACTGGTCAGTGGCACCTCATCTGTGGTGCAGCTAGATGCTTGGAACTGGGAAGATGCTGCCGTTAAAATGGATGATGCCATGCATGTAAACTGGCCAGCTGAATGGGCCAATCGATTTGATTGGAGTACCTTCACCATGCAACTGAGACAAGACAAAAACTACCAACAAAAAGTTGAACAAATCAAATCACTGTTCAGCGACGCCAAAGCCGACAGCAGCAACAACAACATCAAACTTAATGCAGCCAAAGCAGTACTGGCCGGTAAGAAAAACGTCTTTATTCACAGCAACAACCCCAAAGCGATAATAGAAGCCATCCGTTACTTTCAAGCATTGGGCGTAAAGCACCCTGTTTTGGTGACGTCCCAAGGCGTAGAGCCAATCATTGACTTTATCAAAGCAGCTGGTGTTGGTGTCATTTTGGATTCTGTCCACGCTTTACCACAAACCACTGATGACTCAGTGGACAATGCCTATGCGCTGGCTGCAAAGCTGAATGAGGCAGGTATTTTAACGGCCTTGAGTTACCCAGGCTCGATGAGCTCTAGGAATTTGGCGTTCACTGCTGGTACCACGGTTGCTTATGGTAATGACAAAGAAACGGCATTGAGCATGATCACTTTGAATGTGGCTAAATTATTAGGCATAGATAAGGATTATGGCTCACTTGAGCTGGGTAAGAGTGCGACGTTTTTTATCAGTGAGGGTGATGCCTTGGACATGCGAGGAAACTTAATCAAAGAGGCCTATATTGATGGCAGGCCGATTGAGTTGCACACAAGACAACAACAGTTATACGAAAGGTACCAAGAAAAATACCAAGATTAAAAAATATTGGTAAACAAAAAAAAGGAGCCAATGGCTCCTTTTTTTAGGGTTTGAATAAATAATTAGAATTGATTGGCTTGACTCAACAAGTTCTCATTGATAACCACATCTGCGTTTTGACGCAGCGCTTGGATGATCAATTGTTGTTCGTTGGTTTTGATGTTACGAGTCAACTGAGCCGCTTCAGTTGTGATGTCTTCAATGGCATCTAAATCAGCTTCTTTGACTGCCAATAAATTAAGCACAACCGCATCATCTGCGTTACCATCTAATACATGAACTGATGTTTCACCCGCTGCTGGGCGACCCAGATCAAAAATACCTTTGGCCAAGTTAAAAGGTAAAGAGGAGCCGGTTCTTGTGACTGCTTCATTGGTAACTAACTCCAACTCTTTGGCTGTCGCCAGTTCGCTTAAGGTTGACTCACCACTCTCGACTTGGGTAAGGATTTCATTGGCTAAGGCATCTGCCGCTTCAGCGGCTTTTTGATTGGTCAATGCAACAACTATTGAATCCTTGACTTCTTCCAATGGCTTCAATGCCGCAGGTTTCAACTCATTCAAGTGTAAAAATGCCACGTGGGTGTCATTGATGTAAATCATTTCAGAATTCAAAGTGCCTTCTTTGACATTAACCGAGTACGCTGCTTCAATAAAATCTGGATTTGCTGCAATACCTTCACCACCAGCACGGGTGAATAACTCAGTGGTTTTAAGTTCATAACCATTGTTTTCAGCCACTTGCTCTAAACCACTTTGTGCATCCAATACATCGACAGCTAAACTGGCAGTAGTATCAACAAATAATGCATCTGCTTCTCTGGCTTGCAAAGCACTAACGATCTCATCTCTGACTGCTTCAAAAACTTCCAACTCTGGGGCTTTGATTTCATTCAATTGAATGATGTGGTAGCCAAATTGAGTTTTCACCGGGTCTGAAATGGTGTTTACTTCCATAGCGAATAATGCCTCATCAAATTCAGCAACCATGTCATCGGGAGAGACCCAACCTAAATCACCACCGTTAGATGCTGAACCTGGGTCTTGAGAATATGTTTCTGCCAATGTTGCAAAATCTTCTCCAGCAGCTAATTTAGCTTGGATTTCTTGTAGCAAAGTTTCAGCATCGTCATCATCATTGAGTAGAATATGAGCCGCTTTACGCTGTTCTGGTAGACCGTAACCTGCTTGGTTATCTTCATAGTATTGCAAGGCATCCGCTTCGTCTATTTCGATAGTGGCAGCCACGTCATCAGCCAATAATTCAATGTAATTAACTGACAGCATTTCTTCTGTCATGTATTGGCTCGAATTATCTTGGTAGTAAGATTCAATCTCTGCATCGGTGACCTCTACAGTTTCTTTGAACTGTTCGGGGGAAACAGTGATGTATTCAACACTGCGGGTTTGTTTGTTCAACTGAGCCATTTGTTTGGCTTCTAAAGGGGTAATGAATGATGATTGATCAAACATGCCAGAAAGCACTTGGCTGGCTTGTTCAGCTGCTAATTTAGCCTGAAGACTTTGTGCGGATTGGTTGGTCTGCGCCAGAAAGGCAGCATACAATGTTTTATCAAAATTACCGTTTGCATCTTTGAATGATGGCGCCTCTTCAATGGTTTCTCTGAGTTCTTGAGCGGTTACCGTGTAACCATTTTGGTTAGCAACCTGACGCAGAAGCTCGCTGTTTATCATTGATTCTAAGTAATTTCTTCTTAAGATTGGCGAATCAAAATAGCTGGGATCAAAACCCTCACCAAATTGTTGCAACATGCTTTGGCGGTAATTTGAAAATCCAGTTGTAAATTCTGAAAATGAAATGACTTCACCATTGACCGTAGCCAAATCATCACTGCCTGATTGATTGAAGTAATCTCCGACACCCCACAGGGCAAAAGCCATAATCAACAAACCCATTACTATGGTCATGAACAAACCAGAAGATTTTTTTCTAATCCAAGTTATCATAATAAATCACTCTTGAAATTTTTCTAATTTTGAACTGTTAATCAGTCACTAAAGTATGAAATTGATTGATTACAGTTCAACAGAGCCATGCTCTTTTTTGTTATAAAAAAAAAGGGTGTCTTAATGACACCCTTCTCTTGTGTGGCGGAGCGGACGGGACTCGAACCCGCGACCCCCGGCGTGACAGGCCGGTATTCTAACCAACTGAACTACCGCTCCGAATCTGGTGGGTGCTGAGGGGATCGAACCCCCGACCCTCGCCTTGTAAGGGCGATGCTCTCCCAGCTGAGCTAAGCACCCGATTCAGGGGCGTTAGTTTACAGCGTCTTTTAACGCTTTACCAGCTTTAAATGATGGAATTTTAGCTGCTGGAATTTGGATGGTGTCACCTGTTCTTGGGTTACGACCTTGTCTTGCTGCACGCTCTTTAACAGCAAATGTTCCGAAGCCAACAAAAGTCAATTTTTCGCCTTTTTGTAAAGATTCTGTGATAGTTCCAACAACAGCATCAAAACAGTCTGCAGCAGTTGATTGAGATACGTTAGCACTGTCAGCAACAGCTTTGATAAAATCTTGTTTTTTCATTCTAAATCTCCTTCGTTTAGTGATTGTTATTAAATGACATATCGTCAAGAAAGGCGCATTGTATAACAGTTTGCGCGTGTTTTGCTAATAATATTTTAATATTTTTTTTGACTTTTATTACAGCATATTTATGAACCATAACTGGCTCTCAGAAGCAAGCATTTTATCTTCTCAATCAGGGGGTTTATTTAGCCGGAACTGTTAATAAAAATATTAAAAAGAAGCCATTAAGCACTCTCACTTAATGACTTTTCTCATTATTGATATTGGTGTCATTGTTAATGACTTCAACATCCTTGCTTTTTGTTTCAATTGGCTCATCTATGGTTTCAATGTGCTTGATTTTTTGCGATAAAGCCAAGGTCAGCACTTCATCAATCCATTGTACTGGAATGATTTTCAAATTTTTGGTGATTTGTTCAGGCATTTCAGCCAAATTCTTTTCATTTTCTTTAGGAATGATGACTGTTTTGATACCGCCTCTCAGCGCTGCCAAAAGCTTTTCTTTCAAACCTCCTATTGCCAGTACTCGACCACGCAGAGTGATTTCACCGGTCATAGCAATAGCAGATTTAACAGGGTTATTGCTCAATGCCGAAACCAGTGCTGTACACATACCAATACCGGCACTGGGTCCATCTTTAGGAGTGGCTCCTTCGGGCACATGGACATGGATGTCATGTTTGCTGAATTTAGAGACATCAACACCAAACAAAGCCGCTCTGGATTTGACCACTGACAAAGCTGCTTGGATGGATTCTTTCATCACGTTGCCTAAATGACCGGTCAAATTCAATTTGCCATTACCTGGATATACAGCCGCTTCGATCTGCAATAAATCTCCACCTACTTCAGTCCAAGCAAGACCTGTCACTATACCCACTTCATCGGCTTTCTCAGCCACACCAAAACTGACTTTTCTGACGCCCAAATAATCATTCAAGTTTTTAACTGATACGCTGATGCTTTTTAGCGATTTTTCAGTCAGTAATTGTTTAACGGCTTTTCTAGATATCTTGGCAATTTCTCGCTCAAGGTTTCTGACCCCTGATTCACGGGTGTAATAACGCACAATGTCTTTGATTGCTGCTTTGCTCAGTTTCACTTCAGATTTCTTTAAACCGTGTGCTTTGAGTTGTTTTGGTAACAAATAGCGTACGGCAATTTCAATTTTTTCTTCTTCTGTGTAACCAGGGATACGAATGATTTCCATGCGATCACGCAATGGTGCAGGAATATTCAATGAATTTGCAGTGGCTATGAACATTACTTCAGACAAATCGAAATCCACTTCTAAATAGTGATCGGTGAAATGACTGTTTTGTTCTGGATCCAGTACTTCTAAAAGTGCTGCCGCAGGATCGCCCCTGAAATCACGTGACATTTTGTCCAGCTCATCCAAAATCATAACCGGGTTACATTTTTTGGTCTTAGCAATGTTCTGTATGACTCTGCCAGGCATAGAACCAATGTACGTTCTGCGGTGTCCACGTATCTCTGATTCATCTGATACACCACCCAAGGAAAAACGGCTGAATTTGCGGTTTGTCGCTTTGGCAATTGATTTACCCAGTGAAGTTTTACCCACACCTGGCGGTCCTACCAAACACATGATGGCACCTTTCATTTTAGGGGTTCTTTGTTGTACCGCTAAATATTCCAGAATGCGCTCTTTGATTTCATCCAAACCATAATGATCCTCATCCAAAACTTTTTTCGCATAAGCCAAATCAAGTTTCAGGTCACTGCGCTGTTGCCATGGTAAACCGAGGATCGTTTCCAGGTAGTTTCTGACCACAGTCGCCTCAGCTGACATAGGGGACATCATTTGTAATTTCTTGAACTCAGAATCAACTTTTTCACGGGCTGAATCTGACAGTTTGGTTTCAGCTATTTTCTTTTCTAAATCAGCAAACTCAGAATTGGAATCATCGATATCAGTCAATTCTTTTTTGATTGCCTTCATTTGTTCATTGAGGTAATACTCGCGCTGATTTTTCTCAATTTGACCTTTGACTCGGCCACGAATTTTTTTCTCCATAACAATCAATTCAAGCTCTGCTTCAATCATAGCCAGGATGTGTTCTAAGCGTTCCTTTTCATCCAGCATTTCCAACAAACGTTGTTTTTCTTGGTGCTTAATCACCAGGTGGGCTGCGATGGTATCAGTCAGTTTTGACAAATTATCAATGTTGCTGATGTTGTTTGTGATTTCTTTGGGAATTTTTTTGTGTTTGCGAACGTAGTCTTTGAAACGTTCTTTCAGTGCCCTTCTTAAAGCCGTGCCTTCGCTGTCAGGCACCGCATCGGCGTTGCGCAATTCTGTGTAATTGGCCTTGAAGTAATCGGTGTCCTCTAAATCTTTGATTTGCACCCGCACCTTACCTTCGATCAGCACTTTGTGTGTGCCATCTTGCAGCTTAACCATTTGCAGGATTGATGAGAGCGTCCCAATTTCATAGACATCATCGGCCTGTGGGTCATCAATTTCAGACTGTTTTTGTGCCACCAAGACCACTGGTGAATTGGTTTTCATGGCACTTTCCAATGCCAATACCGATTTTTCACGGCCTACAAACAGTGGCACCACCATGCCGGGAAAGATCACCACATCTCGCAAGGGTAATACTGATGCTTTTTCTTGTGGGTTTGTCATATTTTTTACTCAGTCTGTTGGTTGGCAATCTTGCCATAAACTAAATAGGGTTTATTGCCATCTTCAATCACTGCACGATCGATAACGACTTTTTCAATGTTTTCTTGATCGGGTAATTCATACATGATGTCCAGTAATGCCGACTCCATGATGGTACGCAGACCTCGCGCTCCTGTTTTTCTTGCTAATGCCAATTTCGCGATGGCATCGTATGCATCTTCTCTGATTTCTAACTCCACACTTTCCATATCAAATAAACGCATGAACTGTTTAGAAATGGCGTTTTTAGGCTCTTTCAGAATTCTGATCAGGGCATTTTCATCCAATCGTTCTAAAGTGGCAGATACAGGCAAACGGCCAACAAATTCAGGAATCAAACCATACTTAACTAAATCATCTGATTCCAGACCTTTGAATATCGCCAACTCAGCTTCGCTTTCAATTTTTGATGAAACTTCAGCAGAGAAACCAATACCGGTTTTGACTGAACGCTCTTGAATGATTTTTTCTAAACCTGAGAATGCACCGCCACATATAAATAAGATGTTTTTGGTATTAACCTGTAGAAATTCTTGTTGTGGGTGCTTACGGCCACCTTGAGGTGGGATTGAAGCAACAGTGCCCTCAATCAGTTTCAACAAGGCTTGTTGCACACCCTCTCCTGATACATCACGGGTGATGGATGGGTTCTCAGATTTACGCGAGACCTTATCGATTTCATCGATATAAATGATGCCTGATTCAGCTTTATCCACATCATAATCGCAATTCTGTAACAACTTTTGAATGATGTTTTCCACATCTTCACCGACATAACCGGCTTCGGTCAGCGTGGTTGCATCAGCTATGGTAAAAGGCACATTCAAAATTCGAGCCAATGTTTCGGCCAATAATGTTTTGCCCGACCCTGTAGGACCAACCAATAATATGTTTGATTTTGAAAGTTCAACCTCTTCAGCTTCAGCGTGGTTGGAGCGAATGCGTTTGTAGTGGTTGTAAACAGCTACAGCCAGTACTTTCTTAGCTGTTTCTTGGCCGATCACATATTCATTCAATAATTCATGTATTCTTTTAGGAGTCGGCAAATCTTCCAGACTTTCTGACAAGCTGTCTTCCATTTCATCGCGAATGATTTCATTACACAAGTCAACGCACTCATCACAAATAAACACGCTGGGACCAGCGATTAATTTGGTGACTTCTTGCTGGCTTTTGCCGCAGAAACTGCAATGTTTAACTTCTTCTAAGCTTTTGGTTTCACTCATTTAGTAAAATTCTTTTCAAGTTGTAATAGAGATATCATACAAAAATTGTATAGCTATGCCTATAGCGTAACCACTAATTTTGTATTGTCTTGGACTATATAAGGATAATGAGCTGTTATTCAAGGATGATAACAGCTCATATGACGTGATTTGTGATGTTATCTGGCGTCTACAACTTGATCAATCAAGCCGTAGTCTTTGGCTTCATCAGCACTGAGGAAGTGATCGCGGTTGGTGTCTTCTTTGATTTTATCAACTGATTGACCTGAATGTTTTGCCATCAGCTCATTCATTTTTTGTTTGATCTTCAGAATTTCACGAGCCTGGATATCAATATCAGACGCTTGGCCTTGAAATCCGCCTGAGGGTTGGTGAATCATCACCCTAGAATTCGGTAGTGCAAAACGCTTACCTGGCGCACCAGCATTCAACAAAAAAGCGCCCATACTGGCAGCTTGACCAATACACATGGTGCTGACGTCAGGCTTGATGAATTGCATGGTATCGTATATTGACATACCTGCGGTAATGACCCCACCAGGGCTGTTGATGTACAAACTGATGTCTTTGTCTGGATTTTCGGCCTCTAAGAATAACAATTGAGCCACCACCAAGTTAGCCATGTGATCTTCGACCTGGCCAACCATAAAAATGATGCGCTCTTTCAGCAGTCTTGAATAAATATCAAATGAACGCTCTCCGCGAGCGGTTCTTTCGATAACCATTGGGACTAAATTCATTGCTTCTTCGATATTTTTCATAGGATTAAGCCGCTGGTTTCATCAGATCATCAAATGACTTTTTCTTTTCTTTCAATTGCACTTTTGATTCAACCCATTCCATCACTTGAGACTCAATCACACTCTGTTCAATGCTGGCCATCAGTTCTTGGTTTTGGTAGTACATTTGAACCACCTCTTGTGGTTGTTCAAATGTTTGTGCAATTTCATTGATTTGTTCACGAACCTTAGCAAAGTCAGTTTTGATGTCTTCTTTCTTCGCGATGTCTTGGATGATTAACGTGTTCAAAATGCGGTCTTTGGCCGCATCAACAAAATCAGCCGCATCACGCAATGGCGCATCTTCTTGACCCATTTGCTTGGCACGTTGTTGTTCTTGTTGAGCCATATGCTGGCTCTCTTTGGTGACCATTGATTCAGGCAACAAAGTGTCTTTACAAGCATCACGCAGTTCTTTTAAAGCATTGGTTTTAAAAGAGTTGTTTACAGTTTGAGTCAACTCACGCTCTAAATTTTTCCTGATGTCATTCCTGAAGTCTTCTTCTTCACCGCTTTCAATACCAAAAGATTTGATGAATTCCTCATCAACTTTAGGCAGTTTGGCTTTGCGAACGTCAGTGACTTCGAAACTCATTTTGGCTTTTTTACCAGCCAAATCAGCCACATTAAAATCTTCTGGAAATTCCAATTCAAGCTCAGCAGACTCTTTGGCTTTCAGGCCAACGACCGCATCTTTCAATGCATCAGGAATTTTGCTTTCGCCTAATAAAATACCCATTTTTTCAGTTCCTTCATTAGGGTAAGTGACCTCTTTGCCTTTGGCACTGTATTCGATGGTCACTAAATCTTTATTAGCAATTTTACCTTTACTTTCTTTCCAATCTTGCTTTTGTTTCTGTAGGTTTTTAATCATGCCATCAATGTCTTTATCTGTGACTTCAGCTTTGATTTTTTCTACCTTTAACTGGTCCAACTCAATGGCTGGAACTTCTGGCATCAATTCAACTTTTGCTTGAAATTCGAAACCACCATTGTCGGTATCATCTGCTTTGGTTACTTCAGGTGCGGCAATGATTTCCAGCTCATTGTCCTTGATGGCTTTCTCGATAGAGTCTTGCATCAATTGGCCCAAAACTTCTTGTCGGGCATGCTGACCAAATCTTTGTTGTAAAATATTTTTAGGAACGCGGCCTTGTCTGAACCCTTTCAAACGAACTTCTTTACCAAGTTCAACTAACTTTTTATCAACTTGCGGTTGAATATCGTCTGCTTCCAAAGCAACATTAACTATACGTTCTAAACCTTCAGATTGATCAATTGAGATTTGCATCTTAACTCCACATGTAAAACATAATATAAGAACTGAAATAAACCGCAAACTTCATTCACAGATGTGAATAAGTCACGGTTAAAACGGTTCATTCAACTTTTATTATTGCGCAGGAGGTTGTAAGTACGGTGAAATCCAAACCTCACATGGCAAAAAAACAGATTACTCTGTCATCATATATTTGGTGCGAAAGGAGAGACTCGAACTCTCACATCAAAAGATACTGGTACCTAAAACCAGCGCGTCTACCAATTCCGCCACTCTCGCATGATAATTATTAATGATGAGGAATGAATATGGGGTGGCTGATGGGGCTCGAACCCACGACAACCAGAATCACAATCTGGCGCTCTACCAACTGAACTACAGCCACCATAGTCGACCGTTTGGCACGCCCGGCACGACTCGAACGTGCAACCCTCGCCTTAGAAGGGCGATGCTCTATCCAGTTGAGCTACGGGCGCGTAACGGTTTTCTGTAAAATGGTCGGGGTAGAGAGATTCGAACTCCCGACCCACTGCTCCCAAAGCAGTTGCGCTACCAGGCTGCGCTATACCCCGACATATTCACTCATTTCATCAAGCTGGCGAATTTTAATACCTAAAACCGCCAAGTTCAACGATAAAATGAGGTTTATTGCCCATATTTCAATGGGCGTCTGATTAAAACATGACATTTCAAATCAAACTAAAAATGGCGCGCCCGGAAGGATTCGAACCTCCGACCACCTGGTTCGTAGCCAGGTACTCTGATCCAACTGAGCTACGGGCGCTCAAGGGTTGCGAATTATGTTGCTTTTCGGCGACGAAGTCAACAACAATTCTACACAATTTTGTGACACATTAAAACATCACAAATTGTAATGGCGGAGAGTGAGGGATTCGAACCCTCGATACGCGATTAACGTATACTCCCTTAGCAGGGGAGCGCCTTCAGCCGCTCGGCCAACTCTCCGGATTATCTCAAGATATGTAAAAAAACTTTACTAAACAATAACCAATCAACAATTAGAACTGTTATGTTTGAATGTATCAAACACATCCATACTTATCATCAATGGGTTCAGTTAAAACATCCTTGAGGGCGAGTATTTTAATTCAATAATTATTGAATGCAACCTTAAAATAACTTTTGTTATTGGTTGCCTAGGTTATCTTCATCTATTGCTGGTTCAGCATCACCACTTTGTTCGTTTTTGATGCGTTCATAGATTTCTTCTCTGTGCACTGCAATTTCTTTTGGTGCATTGATTCCGATTCTGACTTGATTACCTTTTATACCTAAAACGGTAACTGTCACGTCGTCCCCAATCATCAGTGTCTCACCGACTCTGCGGGTTAAAATTAACATATTATTCTCCTTTTGTTATTGTTCAGTTCCTCGGGTAGAACTGAAGACACAAGCTGTCACACACACAACCCACATCTTTTTAAATTAGACTATATTTACCAGTAAATGAGAAGTGTTATTTCAAATTTACTTGAACAGCCTCTAAAGTTTGGCCTATGGCCTTGGTCAATTCAGCTTCATTTGCTTCACCGCCACCTTGAGCAAAATCAGGTCTACCGCCGCCCCTGCCGCCAATGTGTCCTAATACTTGTTTAATCACATCTCCAGCCTTGACTGTCTGAGTCATTGCTTTGGTAACACCAACCAATACCTGGGCTTTGCCGTTGGTTAGGTTGGCTAAAACTACCACACCTTGTTCAAAGCGACTTTTAAAACCATCTATGGCGTCTCGCAACACATCAAGATCGGAATTGTTAAAGACATGTTGCAAGTAATTGACACCATCAACTTCAACCACTGATTGATTGATGTCACTCAAAGATTCACTGGCTTGCGCTTTCAAAATATCATTCAATGATTTTTCTAGCTGCTTGTTCTGACTTAACAAACTTTCAACAGCCGCATCCAGATTAGCTGGTTGCACATTGAACCTTTGGCTGAGGGCTTTCAACTGAGCAGCTTGGGTTTGAACCAAAGCAATGGCTGCATCTCCAGTCACTGCCTCAATACGCCTAATACCTGAGGCCACTGCCGTTTCTTCAATGATTTTGAATAAACCAATTTCACCGGTGCTGTTGACATGTGTACCACCACATAACTCTACAGAAAAACCACCAAAATCCATAACTCGGACTTGATCGCCGTATTTTTCTCCGAACAATGCCATTGCCCCATACTCGATGGCTTGATCGTAGCTCATTTCAACATCTTGAGCGTGAAAATTTTGTCTGATTGCCTCATTCACCTCGCGTTCGACTTCAGCCAGTTCCTCTGGGGTTATGGGCTGATCATGAGAAAAATCAAAACGCAATTTATCAGCGTTCACCAAAGAACCTTTTTGTTGCACATGATTACCCAACGCTGCGCGTAAAATTTTATGCAACAAATGCGTGGCCGAATGATTCAATATAACTTTTTGCCGATATTCGCCATCAACTTCAGCCTGCACTGGCGTGCTGTTATTCAACACCCCCGATTCAACTGTTATGTGATGCAAGTGAAATTGTCCAGCTGCTTTTTGGGTGTCTGTCACTTTGGCAGAAAACTGACTGTTCTTAAGCTGTCCAATGTCCCCAACTTGCCCACCTGATTCTGCATAGAAAGGCGTCTGGTCCAAAACCACCACGCCAGTCTCACCCTCATTTAAATGATCAACAGCTTGGTTGTCTTTCAGTATCATTTTGACTTTAGCGTCACCAGCAAAACTCTGGTAACCAGTGAAAACAGTGGGTTTAAGCGCCTGTATCAAATCAGCTGATATTTGATTACTTTGGGTAAATTGTTTGCTCGATCTGGAACGTTCTTTTTGGCTTTGCATGTTGGCAATGAAAGCCTCCTCGTCGACCAACCGTCCATCCTCACGGGCCACATCTTGGGTTAAATCGAAGGGAAAACCAAAAGTATCATACAATTTAAAAGCAACAGCACCACTGACATCAGCACCAGGAGGTAACTTCTGCGTGGCTTTTCTGTATTCTTGCATGCCTATATCAAGGGTCTCGGAAAACTTTTGTTCCTCTTTTTTCAACGCTTTTTCAATGCTTGCTTGTTGTTCTATCAATTCAAGATAATCCTCACCCATAACTGCCTTCAATGGCTCGACCATTTGATAAAAAAACAAGCCTTGAGCGCCCAATTTATGACCATGCCTGGCAGCCCGTCGAATGATGCGCCTTAATACATAACCCCGCCCTTCATTCGATGGCATGACACCATCAGCTATCAAAAAAGCACAAGTCCTGATGTGGTCTGCAATCACTTTCAATGATGGGTCACCCAAATCTGCAGCACCGGTTAATTCAGCCGCACGTTTAATCAGGTGCTGGAACAAATCGATGTCGTAATTATTGTGCTTGCCTTGCATGATGGAGGCAATGCGCTCCAATCCCATACCGGTATCTACACAAGGGTTCGGCAAAGGCACCAGCGAACCATCTGCCTGTTTATCGTATTGCATGAAGACCAAATTCCATATTTCGATATAGCGATCGCCATCTTCCTCTGGCGTACCTGGCGGACCTCCTTCAATGGCCTCACCGTGGTCATAGAATATTTCAGTACACGGGCCACAGGGACCAGTGTCACCCATTTGCCAGAAATTATCTTTGGCGCCTATTCGAGATATTTTATCGGCTGGGAAACCAATTTCATCGCGCCAAATACGTTCCGCCTCATCATCTTCCTCAAACACCGTCACCCACAGTTTCTCAACCGGTAAATTCAGCTCTTTGGTCAAAAAGTCCCAAGCATATTGGATGGCCTCACGTTTGAAGTAATCACCAAAGCTGAAGTTACCTAACATTTCAAAAAAGGTGTGGTGTCTGGCGGTATAACCGACTTGGTCAAGGTCATTGTGTTTGCCACCAGCTCGAACACAACGTTGTGAGGATGTCGCTCGAGTGTACTGGCGTTTTTCAGCACCCAGAAAAACATCTTTAAATTGAACCATGCCTGCATTCACAAATAACAAGGTGGGGTCGTTGCCGGGAATGAGTGAGCTGCTTTTAACAGCCTGATGCTGTTGCTGCTCAAAGAACTCAATGAATTTCGCTCTGATTTGTTGGGTTGTTAACATAGTTTAATGACGTTGAAATTACGCCAGAAATTTTATTGAACCGTCGTTCAATATACAACCTTTAATGCGCACGATGTGGCTGTTAAACACAAATAAGTTAGATTCCATTAACTGTTTTCGAACCTTTCTACATCAGCGGGGGTATCTATACCATGAGGCATGGGTTTTACAGCTGCAGCAGCAACAATGATTTCATGGTGCTCAAGGGCCCGTAATTGTTCCAATGACTCAATTTTTTCCATTTGACCAACTGGCCATTGGGTGAAGCGATGCAAGAAACTGGTTTTATACATATACAAACCAATGTGGTGTTTGTATGTCACTCCCTCAGGCAAATGACTGATGTTTTCAATCGGTTGATTGAACTGCTTTTGTGACCATGGAATCGGCGCCCGACTGAAATAAAGGGCACGATCGTCAGCGCCAGTGACTAACTTGACCACATTTGGGCTGAATAAATCAGCCACTGAGTTGATGCTCTGGTACAAGGTGCCGATACTGGCATTGGGGTGTTTTTTCACCACATCAATGACTTGTTGTACATTGGCCTGTGGCACATCAGGTTCATCGCCTTGATAATTGAGCACCCAGGTTTCATCACTCCAGCCCATGATGGCCGCACATTCCGCCAATCTGTCAGTACCAGTTTGGTGGTCTTTGCGGGTCATCACCACATGATGACCATGTGACTCAACCAGACTGGCAATGCGCTGATCATCTGTGGCAACTACCACAGCACTGGCACCCAGTTGATTGGCCGCATCAACGGCCCACAAAATCAGCTCTTTGCCTTTCAGCTTGATCAGTGGTTTACCGGGCAAGCGACTGGAGGCATACCTGGCAGGAATACACACGACAAACTCAAAATCACTCATTGCATCACCTTTTGAATCAAATCCTTAACCGCAGCTTGGGTTTTTTCCGGCACCACAACTCGCATGGTTACTACCCAAACATTATCCAACTTCATGTCCTCACATTTGACCGCATCTTTTTCAGTGATCAACACTGTGGTGTCTTTATGTGGATCAAAATCAGTGGCTTTGATGTCGTGGTGATCGGGTAAAGGGTATTTAATGATGGCCATACCAGCGGCCGATAACATCGAGAAAAAACTGTCAGGGTTGGCAATACCAGCCATGGCCACCACCTTTTTGTTTCTGAATTCAGTGATTTCTTTGGTCACGCTGGGGTGATTGAGTTGATGAATTTGATCAATGGTAAATTCATAATGATGTTGTTGTTCCACCACACCTTTAAACACCACCAAATCCACCTCATTCAATCGCTCCAACGGTTCTCGCAGTGGGCCTGCTGGTATCATCAAGTGATTACCGGTGCGCCATTTGGCATCCAGCATGACAATTTCAGCATCTCTTTGCATGGCGTAATGTTGCATGCCATCATCAGCAACTATAACGTTGACTGAATAGTTTTGAATCAATGATTTAGCGGCTTTGACGCGGTCTTTACCCACCATCACAGGCAGCTTGGTTTTTTTCGCCATCAACAAAGGTTCATCACCGGTGGCTGCGGGGTTGGCGTTGGCCGTCACGAACATCGGCTCCACCTTGCGCTTACCGCCATAACCTCTGGAAATGATGCCCGGTTTGTAGCCGGCTTGTTGTAATTGTTCAACCAACCAAATCACCAAGGGTGTTTTGCCACCGCCACCGGCTGTGATGTTACCCACCACTATAATCGGCACTTTTAGCTTGTGGCTTTTTAATAAACCAATGGCATATAATTTTCTCCTAAAAGCCACCAATTTTGCAAACACAGCTGCAGCTAACTTAGTAAAGAATCCAACATCCGCACCACCATACCAACGTTTCCTGATTTTATCTTCATTCATGCTGTGTCTTAGACCCAATGCTGAGGTTGTTTTGGCTGCTTTGTAGGTTGGCGTAAATACCTGACTGCTGGATCAGCGCTTCATGGGTACCGATTTGGGCCACCCTGCCCTGATCCAAAACCACCACTTTGTCTACATTTTCTATGGTGGAAAGTCGATGAGCAATGACCAAAGTGGTGCGATCCGCCATCAGTTGTTCCAGTGCATTTTGGATGTGTTTTTCTGATTCCGTGTCCAATGCCGAAGTGGCCTCGTCCAGGATCAAAATCGGCGCGTCTTTCAGGATCGCCCGTGCAATGGCTATGCGCTGCCTTTGTCCTCCAGATAATCGCGTGCCATTATCACCCAACTGGGTATCAAAGCCATCAGGCAACTGCTCAATGAACGACAGTGCATTGGCCTTTTCTGCCGCCTGCCTGATAGCTTCATCATCACAGGACTGTTGCGACCCATAAGCAATGTTGTTGCGCACCGAATCATTAAACAACACCACATCTTGAGAGACCAAAGCAATCTGCGATCGCAAACTGGGTAAACTGAATTGTTTGATGTCTTCACCATTGATCAGAATCTCACCAGCTGAAACATCATAAAACCGGGGCACCAGATTCACCAATGTGCTTTTTCCACCGCCAGAAGCGCCAACAAATGCCACACTCATACCGGACTCAATGTCTAAATTGATGTCTGTTAAAGCTGTCGTTTCATCGGCATAAGAGAAATCCACATGATTGAATGACAACGCCATTGTTCCCGCCTGAAGCTGCTTACTGCCCCCATCTTTTTCTGCCCCCTCATTCAACACCATCATGACACTGTCAGCCGCAGCCATGGTGGTTTGGATGGTTGAGAAAACAGCGGATAAGTTTTTAATAGTAGGTAGCAGCGCCAGCATGGGCAATAAAAATGACATAAAATCTTCGGTGCTCATGCCAGATTTAGCAGCCAAATACATGATCAATGCCAAAGTGAAAGCCACTAACATCAAATTCACCGAAGACATCACTTCTTGGGTCGCTACTATCTTGACTTGTAATTGGCGGTTGCGTTTGGTGTCTTTATTAAATTGGGTGGTTTCTTTTTCGTGGCCATCATAAATTTTAACAATCTTATGACCCTTGACCACTTCCTCGACGGTTTGCGTGATGTCAGCAATTGAATCCTGGATGCCATGACCAATCTTACGGAATCTTTTGTTGATGAGACGAATGATCAGAGCAATCAAGGGGAAAACCACCAAGGTTATCAAAGCCAACTGCCATGAATACCAGAACATCACGCCTAAATAACCAACGATACTCAACAGCTCCCTGATGATCATGACAAAATTCTTAGACACACCATTGGCCATTTGTTCGATATCAAAGGTAATTCTTGAAATCAAGCCACCGGCGGAATGTTCATCGTAAAACTTTTGCGGCAAGACTAAATATTTCTGAAACACTTTGCGCCTCAAGTCATTGACTATTTTTCGTCCCACCCAGGTGAAACCATAGGAGGACAAAAAACTGCCAAATGAGCGCACCAAAAAGATAGCCACCACAAACAGCGGCAGATACTTAATCCACAGCGGATCCTGCTTGGAAAAGGCATTTTCTAATATGGGTGATAATGCAGCCATGAAGAACGCCCGGGTACCTGCATCTATCGCCGCACCTAATATGGCAATGATGAAAATCAACCGGTAAGGTTTGACGTATTTCATCAAGCCCCAATAAGTTAAATCACTGTTGGGATTTCTTTGCGGACGCATTTTAGGCTGCTTCATGGCAACTTATGGGTTTGATTTGGGTTGGGTTGTTGCCATCGAAACTTTGCTGAATCCCATGGTGCCGAGCACGTCCATCGCCATCACCACATGTTTATGTGCCACATTGGCATCAGCACGAATGATTACTGGCATGTCTCGGACATCAGCAACTATATTTTGCAAGGCATTTTTCAACGATTGGCTTTGTGCATTGACCAGTTCGTTGTTGTTCACGAAGAACACCCCCTTTTCACTGATAGAGATCACCAAGTCTTGTTGTTCTGACACGCTGGGCTGGTTGCTCGCCTCGGGCAATTCAATTTTAAGTTTGGCTTGTTTTTCGAAGGTGGTTGAGACCATAAAAAAAATCAACAACAAGAACACCACATCAATCAATGGCGTCAGATTGAGTTTGTTGTTGCCTGTGGTCTCTGAGGCACTGAATTTCATGACTTCTCTTGGCTGATTGAATCAATGAGTTGCATCACTTGTTGTTCCATAACAATGGTTTGGTCAGATATTTTGTTCTTAAAGTGACGATAAAACAGCACTGCTGGGATAGCCACTATGAGGCCAGCAGCTGTGGTGGTTAAAGCTTGTGATATACCGCCAGCCAGTTGGTTGGCATTACCAACCCCAAATTCCATGATGTTAGCAAACACCTTCATCATACCTATGACGGTCCCCAACAGCCCCAACAAGGGTGCCACTTCACCAATGGCATGGAGCCAATTGAGTGGCTTTTCTAACTGGTGTGATAAATGGCGACCAGCATCCTCAACGGCTTCTATGATTTGCTCTCTGGTTTCATCGCGCTTGCGCAATGCCACCGCCATCAAATGACCCAAAGGTGAGGTGGCGGCCAATTGATCGATGTGTTTATGATCTAAATGCTTCTTCTTTGACCAGTCTATGACTTGAGCCGGCAATTCTTTGGGAATGATTTCCTTATCTCGCAGCGACCAAAACCTTTCGCCAACAATCATCATGGCCAAGGCCATTAAGACCAACAAAAAGATCATCACCACACCGCCGCTACTGACAATTTCAAACACTCAACATACTCCTATTTATCGCACACTCAATTGCTGTGTATTGTATAGACACTGAAAGAAAAAATCTGTAAAGAAAACCAGCGATTAACTTTACAGATTCTATTTCAAACTTTTGTTGTTACCAGTGGACACCACGCATCAAACTGGCAAACGCCATCTGCTCTGGTGACACCTCTCTTGGTGCGCCACCTTTTTCACCTCTGGCTGCTGCCGAATCCGGGAACATATTGAAAGCCGTGTTCATCATCACTTCCATTGATTTTGGCGCCACCGCATGCATTACTTGGGCAAAAATACCCAAACGTGTAGCGACCCTTTGCGGACGTCTGATGATGGCATCTTTGATGAAAAGCGCTGACTCTTCAGGTGAAATGGTCGGCACGTTGTTGTACATTTTTGTTGGCGCAATCATAGGGGTTCTTACCAACGGCATATTAATGGTGGTGAACGCCACATTGAGGTCATTATACTCAGCCGCAGCACATCGAGAAAATGCATCCAATGCTGCTTTTGAAGCCACATAAGCAGAAAATCTTGGCGCATTGGTCAGTACCCCAATCGATGAGATGTTAATCACATGTCCGGATCTTCGCTCACTCATTCCAGGCAAAAAGCCCATAATCAGGCGCAATGAACCAAAGTAATTCAAATCCATGGTGCGTTCGAAATCATGAAAACGATCGTATGATAAAGCGATTGAGCGACGGATTGAGCGTCCAGCATTATTCACTAATATATCCACACCGCCTAAATCTTTGAGCACTTCCTTAACCAGCTTGTTGGCCGATTTTTCATTGGCTATGTCCGCGGTGTAAGAAGACACTTTTGCGCCCCGCTTTTTCAAGGCTTTGGCAGTTTCATCTAATTTTTCTTGTCCACGAGCCACAATAATCAAATGGGCACCAGCATCAGCCAACATTTCAGCCACAGCCAAACCAATGCCAGAAGTGGCACCAGTGACCATGACGCGTTTGTCTTTAACGCGTCCTGTGAGGGACTTGTCTATGAACAAGTCCGGATCCAGATTTCTCTCCCAATAATCCCACAAACGCCAAGCGTATTTCTTCAGCTTAGGTAATTTAATACCTGACCCTTTCAGGGCTTTTTGTGTTTCACGGTCATCAAATCGAGTTGGATAATTGATGAATGTCAGGATGCCTGGTGGAATTCCCAAATCTTTAAATACTTGTGAGCGAATGCGCTTAACCGGTGACAGCATCATCAATCCTTGTTTCACAGCACCTGGAATAAAATTAAAAATTCTTGCATCCACACGCATGTTCATCTGCGGCGCATTAGCTGCTTCCGCAAAAATATTCAATACATTACCGATGCGCTTGGGATTTGAATCGGTGATATGAAAGCAGCCACCGTCTAAACCTTTCTGATGCGAAATGTGATCCAACACATCAACCACATAATCTACCGGCACCATATTTAACCGCCCACCTTCAACACCCATCATCGGCATCCATTTTGGAAAAACATTACGCATTTTTTGGATGAGTTTGAAAAAATAGTACGGCCCATCAATCTTATCAATTTCTCCGGTTTTAGAATGACCCAACACCATCGCCGGACGATAAATTCGGTATGGAATCTGACATGTGTGCCTGACCACGCCTTCTGATTCGTGCTTGGTTTTGAAGTAAGGATGATCCAATTCCTCTGCCTCCTCAAACATGTCCTCTCTGAATACCCCAGGATACATACCAGCAGCGGCAATTGAAGAAACGTGATGGAAGCATTTGGCATTGATGGCTTCAGCCAGATGTACCGCATGCGAAGTACCATCCACATTGGCTGCCATCTGCTCGTCCAAACCCGCTTTCATGTCATATATCGCTGCCAAATGATAAAAGTGCTTGATTTTGCCTTTCATCATGTCTCTGTTCTTTTTACTCACACCCAAACTGTTTTTAGTCAAGTCACCAGTGATCATATCGATGCGCTTCATCGGCGCATCCATCTCTTCTAACATTTTCTTCAATTTGGTTTTAGAACCTGAGCGAACCAACAGGTAAATGTGACCCGTGCGTGCAAAAAGTTTCTCTAACAAGTGTCTACCCAGAAAGCCTGTGGCACCCGTAATGAAATATGACATTAATTTTCTCCCGTGTTTTGATTGACCGATTTATAAAAATCGTGTCAAATAATGAGTATTCAATTTTTTGATTATCATACCATGACTGAATTAAATGATGCATTTGAGAATGCACAGATAGACGTAAAAAAATTAAGCCAACGACCCGATGACGCTACCATGTTAAAGCTTTATGCGCTATATAAACAGGGTTCAGTGGGTGATGTTCAAGGTGATAAACCAGGTTTTTTTGATTTTGTTGGCGCCGCTAAATACGAAGCTTGGGAAAAAGTAAAAGGCACTGACAGCGAAGAAGCAAAACAACAATACATCGACCTAGTTAATAAACTGTCTGCTTGATTGGGTTTCATTCAATAAACAATGAAAACCAAGGAACGTATACTGGCCACCGCATTGGTCCTCTTCAACGAGGAAGGAGAGCCCAATGTAACCACCAATCACATTGCTGATGAGATGGACATCAGTCCGGGTAACCTCTACTACCACTACAAAAGCAAAGACGACATCATCTGGCAGATTTTTCTGCAATATGAGGCCAAAATCAAATCAGTCTTAGAATCTTCTGAGTTGAACCATGCGTCGATGAAGGACATGTGGCTGTACCTCAACATGGTGTTTGAAGTGATTGTTGAATACCGCTTCCTCTACCGAAATTTAATTCAGTTGATGAATCGGATTGAGTTTCTCAAAAGGCATTTTCGTCATATCCTGGCGATGAAGTCACAAACGGCTTTGCGCATACTGGAACAGCTGCGGACTGAAGGCATCATCAAAGCAGACCAGCGAACCACTGCCAATCTGGCTGACCAGATTGCCCTGACCTCAACCTTCTGGCTGAACTATTCAGTGGCTATTTTTGATGACAGTTTCGATGAACAGAAGAAACTGTCACATGGTATTTTTCACATCCTGCAAATGATCACACCATTCCTGGATGAGAAAACCCGACAATTTTTGGACGAACTGTCTGAAGAATTTTTATCTTAAAGTCATTCTAGCTCACTCTAATCTAAACAATTGAAACATTGGCGAGCTTCGGTCAATATCAAAAAATGAGTCAAAATATGAAATTGAGTCATCTGTTGTGCCAGTATAAAATCTAAACTTTTTAAAACCCATGTCAGAAAAATTGATTTTCAGGTTTCTTTCATTTTCATTTGCTGAAAAACTAGTTCCATAGCAAAAGTCATAATCTGGATATACCAGACCAGGTACTGGAACGAAGCTTTTAATACAATTTATCGAAACATTAAAATATTGATTTTCAAATATTGGTTCAGGCCGGGGAGAACAAGAAAAACCATTAGAATAGACAACAGAATCAAAATACATAGGATTGGGCGGACTCTGACATCCATTAGGGTAATCAGCAAAGATATTCCAAACTGATGAAATTGATCTCTCAGTATCCACCAGAACCCACTGACCAAATTGGGCAGGAAATGCATAAGGTTTAAGCGTAGGTTGAAAAATTTTTGTTTCAAACAATTCCACCCCAAAATTATAGTTCTGCATATACTTCGGTTCTGAACCATCTATACTGAACGTCGCCAACTCCAAGCCCTCAAGTTGAATTTCCAGCGTTTGAGGCTGCCCTTCAAAAGCAGCACTTTGTGGCGTCTCACTTTCAATCGCTGTGCCGTTATTGGGCGAAACCAACTCGGCAACCATCAGCCCGTTTTCATCAAACTGACCCGCCGCGTTTTGCCACTTCGGCTTGCCATTTTCATCGTAGCTGTAAATAATAACCACGGTGTATTCTCCCTGCGTACGCAGCACCAAACCACTGCCGTTTTTAGGGTCATCGGCTGGCCGCCAATGACCGTCATTGGGTTGCAAGCGACGATCATTTTTGAGGCGAAAAGCTTGGTATTTTGGTTCACCACCAAATGATTTTAAAGTCAAAACATTTGTTCCTATGTCAGAGGCACTGACAAATAAGTCTTGTATATCTTCAATTGTATTAACTAACTTGCATGAAGAGGGACTTGATTGATCACTAATAACGACACATTCCATTTGCCAGTTTTGAGTGCTTGGGTGACTGCTAACAAAACTGACATCTAAAAAAGGCAAAGCACCAATACTGCCTGGGTTTAATTGAGCTTCACCAAAATTCAACAAATATGAATCACCAATATTTTTATTTGCTAACACCCACTTACCGGTTAAATCTGGAAAATCAAATGTAGAAGTTGTGCCAAAATGGTTTGCCTGAATGTTTTTTTGTTCTGATTCATCAATCTGCATGGTCGCCAATTGACTGCCTTGAAACTCAAGCCTTAAACTGCTGGTCTCATTTGCAAAGAATGCCGCTTGTGGATTATCTAGCAGCAGATTCTGGCCGTTTTCTGTTTGACTTAGTTCTACCTCTAACACACCCGCCTCATCAACCACACCCGAGCCAATGTACCAAACATTCTGCCCGCTATCATCATAGGAAAAGACACTGATCAACGTGACACCATTTTGAGTGGTCAACATCAAGCCACTGCCAATCGCCGGGTCATCTTCAGTGGTCCAAAGGCCATCGGCTGGGCGTGTTTGAGCTTGTAGAAGGACGCTTATCAAAAATAGCCCAATGCAGAAGATTTTTTTCATTGCAGCATAAACATCTGTAAAAAGTTTGCATTCCTGTCCGGTGCCTCATCCGCATCGAAATACATGCGAAATTGATTCACACCTAAATCTTCGAAATATACCTTGGTGAATTTTTCTTGGCCCAAATCAGTCATCTGGCCATAACAATCTGGTGAAATCAATTCTTCGAATATCACAGTTTCACAATTGAAGGTAAAATACTCAATGGCTGATATGAAACTGTCTTCCAAAGTAGCCGAATATAATAAGAAAGGGAAAGTCGGTGGTATTGGCGAAATGACAGCCCTTGAATCAGCCAGAGAGAACACTTGAGAACCCGTGAAAGCTGTATTTTGGTTAACTAAAACCCCATGAGTTCTTGGGTAGGGAAATTGAAAAGGCTCTCCATTGACTTCGAAATGTTCGGTGGCATTGTTATCACCACCAAAATTATAGTTCTGCATGTACTTGGGCTCAGACCCATCAATACTGAATGTCGCCAACTCCAAGCCCTCAAGTTGAATTTCCAGCGTTTGAGGTTGCCCCTCAAAAGCAGCACTTTGCGGTGTTTCGCTTTCAATCGCTGTGCCGTCATTGGGCGAAACCAGCTCGGCAACCATTCGACCGTTTTCATCGAACTGACCCGCCGCATTCTGCCACTTCGGCTTACCCTGTTCGTCATAGCTATAAACCACAACAACAGTGTAATCACCTTGAGTACGCAGCACCAAACCACTGCCGTTTTCAGGGTCATCGGCTGGTCGCCAGTGACCATCGTTAGGCAACAATCGACGGTCATCACTGAGGCGAAAAGCCTGGTAGACTTGGCTGGCACTACCATCTGAAAAATTTCGTGTTAGTTGCATTTGTTTGGCCCCTAAATCATTGTCAAATACAATCAAATCATTCAAATCACTGGCCTGATCTGGAGAAAACACACAATAATTATTGCCCGAAAGGTTACTGCTGACGTCCACACAATAAATTCCCCAACCTGAAGTTTGTGGGTGAATGCTTTGATAGTTAACGGGAAAGGCTGGTGGTCGGATACCCGGTGACACAGTGACTCCAGGTTCAATATCCAACACATAAGATGAATTATTTTCTGCACTGGCTATCACCCATTTGCCAATTGGGTTAGGCACGCTGTTGCTGGCACTGATACCAAAATGATTGGATCGAATCAGTTTGGGTTCGGACCCATCGATTTCCATTGTGGCTAATTGGCTGCCTGTAAAAACCAATCTTAACCGTTTTTCAGTGGCAAGAAATGATGCAGATTGTGGATTTTCTAACAACAGGTTTTGGCCATTTTCTGTTTGACGCAGTTCTACTTCTAACACACCCGCCTCATCAACCACACCCGAACCAATGTACCAAACATTTTGCCCGGTATCATCATAGGTAAAGACACTGATCAATGTGGTACCGTTTTGGGTGGTCAACATCAAGCCGCTGCCAATGGCGGGGTCATCCTCAGTGGTCCACAAACCATCAGCTGGAGTGATTTCAGCCATCGCAAAAGGGCATAACATGAACAGAAAACAAAACAGCGTACATTTCATTGTTAATTTCTCCTTTATCAACTGGTTGTCTGGTTGACTTTTCAGTCCAGACGAATCAGTTCATAGTAATGATTTTCCTCATTCGGAAAGGGCTCTTCACCAGAGGTCAAGGTGATTTTTTTGTGGCCAAAATTGCTGTATTTTGCATGCAATGACTGCATGTAATCGCCGCCCAAATAGGCACCCCCGCAAAAATCTCTTGATGAACCATCAAAGGCCAGTTGACAGATCAACCTCACACCGTAAGGCGTCAAATAGCCGCCAGAGGTATTAAAGACTCCCTCGAACTGCAACACCCCAGGCCCAAAGTCAGATGCCTCACTGGTCAAATCAAGATTCATCGCAGAGCTCAGTTCATTGCCTCTGGTATAAAATAACCAGCGGCCTTGAGGTGAGGGAAACTCATAATCAGTGCCAGCAACCTGATAGTTTTCAGTTTTTAAACTGGGCCTACCAAAATTGATGGTTTGAATGTGTTTTGGCGCAGAGCCGTCAATACTGAATGTAGCCAGTTCTGTGCCTAACAATTGAATGGTTAAGCTTTTTTCAACCGCAGTGAAGGCCGCAGTGACTTTGCTGTCACTTTCTATTGGCGAACCACCTGAAGCACTTCTTAATGTTGTTTGAAACAAACCACTGGCATCAAAGCTGCCACTGGCAATTTCCCAACTTGGTAAACCTTGTTCATCGTAACTATAAATCACAACCACAGTTATATCACCTTGTGTCGTCATCACCAACCCACTGCCAACCTCTGGATCATCTTCTGCTCGCCAATGGCCATCACTGGGTTTTAATGTGTTACCGTAATTAATTCGTTTACCCAGAAAGGGGTTATCATCTTGATCAGTTTTCAGCACCATGGCTTCATTGCCTAGCTCGGCAAAATCAACTTTCAATGACGGCAGCTCATCAACACTGCGATCCAAGACACAGAATGATTGCGCAGCTGGCAAGGTGTTTGGCAAAAATTGATAGGGACAGCTCAAAACCCATCCGGCACTGCTGCCATGCGTGCTGGTATAGGTGCGTTGAATGAAAACACCCTCTGATGTGCTTGCATCTGCCGCCAATGACAAGATGAAAGACTCTTGACCAGTCAATTGACCGAAAGCCCAATTTCCAACCGGGTCTGGGACTGAGTAACTACTGCCATCATATAAATTGTGGTGCTCCGTTGGCCAGAATGCATGTCCAAATGTGAGTGGTTGCATGGATTTATTTTCACTGCCATCAATGGAAAAACGGGCTGTTTCAGAGCCTTCAAAATAAATCTCCAGCTGTCGAAAATCAGCTGAAAACTCCGCCGATTGTGGATTCTCAGAAAGGATGTAACTGCCGTTCATGTTCTCTCTGAGTTCTGCCGAAAACAATCCATTCTCATCAACTTGTCCAGCTGCGATATACCATTTAGGCTGCCCTTCAGCAGAGTATGTATAGACACTGAGCAAGGTGATATCACCTTGGGTTAACAACACAAAACCCGAGCCGATATCAGGGTCATCGGTGCTGCGCCAGAAGCCATCTGCTGGTTTCAAAGCAGAATGAGCCAAGTTGAAAAACGCCAACAGTAAAATAGCCAATAATAATTTCATCACTCAATCCCTTAATCTAATGGATAGACATTCTAGCAAATTGCCAGCTATTTTTCTTGTATCACTTGAGCAACTCAGTCCCTGGCAGTTTCTCGATCAAATCAGCACCCAACAACATACTGGGTGTGTGGTAGCCAGAAGCGCCCGCGCGCCTGCCCAAAAGCGCATTGGCGACATATACCGCGCCATCGGCAGTCACTTCGTAACCATTATTGACTTTGATGCGAAATGTTTTACTTTCACCCGCGGCATTTTTAACTTCACCCCATACATGGGTTTTCAGTTTGGCGCGGGTTTTTTCATCGGGCCCTTTGACTTTGTTCTCAACCCGCTTTTTCAAGAAATTCTGCACAAACCCTAAACCCAGAATGGGCTTGAACCAGTTCATTCTTTTCAGTTGTTTCACCATGCCAGGTGAGCCGGGGATATACACTTCTATATTTGGTATCTGGGTGTTGTGGTAGGCGGTTGAAACATCACCCCAAGGAATGGTCATGGCCAGTTTTTCACCATCACCAAAATCAATTTTACGGGTTTTGGCTGCCAAAGGTACCGTAACTATTTCACCGTCTTTGCGTACTTTACCGCCTTGGGGTAAAGCTTCCACTGAGGTTTTCGCTGTGCCAGGACTGAAACCTGACCGGGAGTCAAAACCCAGCGCCAGGTGCGTGGCATCAGGCATCATGGTTTTTAACGTGGCAGCGACACAGTCAGTGGGGATCACATCAAAACCAACACCAGGACACAGCACCACGCCGCTCTCTTTGGCAGCTTGGTCCAATCGCGCTGCAGCCTCAAAGACATCAATTTCACCGGTGATGTCTATATAATGTGCTTGGTTTTTCAAACAGGCTTTCATCATCACATCAGCCGTTTGTGAGAAAGGCCCTGCACAATTCAATACCAAGTCCATTTCTTCTATCAATATGTTTGATTTTTCCAAGGTTTCTATACTGAATACCTGAAAATCTAGATTGTGTTTGGCAGCCAATGCCTTGACCTTATCCCTGCTGCGACCTGCAAGCACCGGCCGCATGCCAGCACTGACTGCTTTTTCAACAATCAATTGACCTGAATAGCCAGTTGCACCATAAATCATCCACTTTTTTTTGCTCATTTAAACATCCTCTTAATCATCTTGACTTTTTGTTTGAAGAAATAGTTGGGAAACCACCTCGATAGGCGGTATTGCCATTTGGTTTGACTGTCACACAGCACCATGAATTGTTTGCGTTCGACTGCATCCAGAATCATATTAGCCACATCATCAGCAGTGTACTTAGACTTTTGCATCCAGCGATTGATTTGATTCTTGACTTTCTCATCGGTGCCATGCATTGATGATACTAAATTAGTTTTAAAAAACGCTGGGCAGACCACACTGACATGGATGTCATCATCCGCCAGCTCACAGCGCAAGGTCTCACTCAGGGCATAAACGCCTGCTTTGACCACGTTATATGATGCCACACCAGGTGCCAGCGCGATGGCTGCAAATGATGCCACATTAACAATGGCTGCATCGGAACTCTTGCGCAAGGCCGGAATAAAGGCCTGACAACCTCTGACCACGCCCATTAAGTTGATTTGCCATTGGCGTTCCCATTCTGCCTCAGTGCTGAACTCGACATTGCCTTGGGAACCAACACCGGCATTATTAACCATCACATCCACCTGACCGAACTCGGCAAGTACCAATGTTTTGAGTTGTTTCAAATTCTCACTGCCTGACACATCACAATCAAAATAGTGCGCATGTTGTCCTTGTGCCTTGATGGCTTCGACCACCTCTTGCCCTGCTTCAACCTGCACATCAGCCACTGCGATGTCATAGCCCCTGCGGCAAGCTTGAAGCGCCAAAGATTTACCCAGACCACTGGCAGCACCAGTGATTACCATTACTTTTTTATTTGTAGTATTATTCATGTTTTCATCTTATCAAGAAAAGCGAACATTTGCTCGCTTTTGTTGTATAATCAAGCAAAATTTAACCGAGGAATCGCATGTCGCAAACAGATTTTGATGCTTTTTTAAAACGCATTGATGCCATCGTAAAAAACCAAATCATTCCATTGGAACCCTTGTTGTTGACCCAACAATGGGAACAACTATACACCAAAATGGATGCCATCCGACATGAAGTTAAAAAACAAAAATTATGGGCTCCTAATTTGCCGGCATCAGTGGGCGGCATGAATTTAACCACTGAGGAGCTGGGTAAAATCGCTGAAGTCAGCGGCCAATCCCCATTAGGCCATTATTGTTTTGGCTGCCAAGCACCTGATGCGGGTAATGCCGAGTTACTGCATTTGTATGCCAATGATTTCATTAAGGAAAATTTTTTACTGCCATTGGCCAATGGCGACATCCGCAGCTGTTTTGCCATGACTGAACCAGACACGGCTGGCTCCAACCCCACCATGCTGGATGCCACTGCTGAACTGGTTGATGGCCACTGGGTCATCAATGGCAGGAAATGGTTTACCACTGCAGCCGATGGCAGTCAATTCACCATAGTTATGGCAGTCACAGAACCGGATGCACCCAAACACCTCAGAGCCAGTATGATCATTGTTCCATTGGACAATCCAGGCTACCACAACATCCGCAACATTCCAGTGATGGGCCACGAAGGCTCTGGTTATTATTCACACAGTGAAGTGGAGTTCACCAACTGTCGGGTACCTGCCAATCACTTGATTGGTGAACGTGGCCAAGGTTTTAAAATGGCACAACAACGCCTGGGACCTGGTCGCATTCAGCATTGTATGCGCTGGCTCGGCATCGCCAGAAGGTGCTTTGAAATCATGTGTAAACATGTCAAACAAAGGCAAATAACACCACAGGCCACATTGGCAGACCAGCCAGTGATACAGACCAAAATCGCTGAATCTTTTGCTGCCATGAATGCGTCACGGGCCTTGGTTTTAGAAACCGCAAAAATCATCGATGATGAAGGCTGGAGTGCCGCTAAACACCACATTTCCATGATCAAATTTGAATGCGCTAACATGTTACAATTAGTCACGGATAATACATTACAGTCCATGGGAGCGCTGGGCATGACTGATGACAGTATTGTGGCATTTTTCTACCGTGAGGAGCGTGCCGCACGCATTTATGACGGCCCAGATGAAGTTCATAAAATATCATTGGCAAAAAGCCTACTGAAACAATTTTGATCAACCTCAGCTACGAAACATTTAACCAAGACTTCAACACCTTGATTGGTGATGAGTGGTCGTGTCTTTTTGATTTAAACCATCAAAAACTCAATCTTAAAAACCGCAACATCGCCACCAAAAAATTTAAACTGATTATTGAGACGGTTTTTAAACTATCCAATGAAAAAGGCTTTCAGGCCATGACCATGCGCGACTTGAGCCAAGAATCAGGTATCAGCATGGGCGGCTTGTACAAGTATTTCAGTAACAAAACTCAAATTGTGGAAATGATTCATGCCGCCATGGTTCACATGGCAGCCACTTGTTTGCACTTAAACGATGAACACAGTGAAGACCCTATTTTTGAGTTGAACGAATTGTTAGCCCGACACATTTACATCAGTGAGCGGCTGAAAAAATGGTTTTATTTTGTCTTTATGGAAGCCAAATGCTTGGAACGTCCATTGGTCGAAACCATCATTGCTTCAGAACAAGCCATGGAAGATGCGATATTAAAACGCATCGTCAAAGCCAAACAACAGAACTTCTGCCAGTGTACCAATCCTGATTTTGTGGCTGCGATGTTAAAAGTGATGTTACAAGAATGGTACCTTAAATCATGGAAGTACATTCAGAAAGACATCAATGCCGATCAATACGTAGCCAATCTGCTACTCAGCGTATACCAATTATTGGGAGTGAAATCATGACACCTGAAGAACAGGCAAGCATCAGTCAATTTTTGGCTGCCGAACTGAACACCACAGAAGACTTTGTATTTAAAGCTTTCAAAGGCGGGGCTTCAAACCTCACATATTCGGTCAAAGCCGATCAACACGAATGGATCATGCGTACTTCACCACCTGGCACCAAAGCCAAAGGGGCGCATGACATGAACCGGGAATATCATCTTTTAAAGAAACTTCACCCAAACTTTGACCTGTGTCCAGAAGTGGTACTGTTTTGTGGTGATGAGACGATTTTCCCCAGAGAATTTTATTTGATGAAACCCATCAACGGCATCATCATCAGACAACAACTACCAGCAGTTTATCAAGACGCAGATTTAAGTCTGCTGTGTAAAGAGTTAATTGATGTTCATGTCCAGCTGCACCAAGCGCCAACCACAGAATTACAAAACTTCAACAAAGGTCCAGGTTACATAGAACGACAAATCAGCGGTTGGGTTCACCGCTACAGCCGGGTCACCCCAACCGCTGACATCGCGCAACCAGTCATCAAGTGGCTCAGCAATAACATGCCGCAGGATAACCGCGACTATACCTTGATTCACAATGATTACAAATTTGACAATGTAGTTTTTGACCCAACCAATACCCACAAAATCATCGGCGTTTTGGATTGGGAAATGACCACCATTGGAGATCCTTTGATGGATTTGGGCTGTTCTTTGGCCTATTGGTTCGAAGCCAATGACCACGAGGCCATGCAAAAAATCAGCATGATGCCCACTTATTTGGATGGCATGATGACACGCGATGAGTTAGTGCATCAATACAGTTTAAGTAGTGGTTTGACGATTGACGACTACCACTTTTATTACATTTATGGCTTATTCAGGCTGGCTGTAATTGTACAACAAATATTCTACCGTTATGAGCGTGGCCAAACAGACAACCCTGCTTTTAAGCCCATGGGTATGATCAGAGACCTGATTCTGAAACAGGCCCTTGCTCATTTGAAATAGATCCCAGAATAACAATAAACCCTAATACTTAAGAGATAACAATGACAGAATTCAAAGACAAAGTAGTGCTCATCACAGGAGCCAGTCGCGGTATCGGTGAAGCCATCGCCCACCAATTTGCCGCCCAAGGTGCTCATGTGGTGGTCTCATCCAGATCACAAGAAGGCATTGATAAAGTGGCCAACGCCATCAAAGCCGATGGTGGGAAAGCCTCTGCCATCACTTGTCATAATGGTGAGCATGATTCTAGAGAAGCACTGATCAGCCAAACAGTTGAACAATTGGGGCGCATTGATGTGATGATTAACAACGCAGCAGCCAATCCCTACTTCGGCAATGTTTTGGACATGGGTTTTGCTGCAATTGAAAAAACCATTGAAGTTAACATCGAAGGCTACTTTCACATGTCTCAACTGGCAGGCAGGGTCATGCGCGAGCAAAAATCCGGTGTGATCATCAACACTTCATCAGTCAATGGTCGCATCACCGGTTACAACCAGTCACTTTATTCGGCATCCAAAGCCGCAATTATTTCGATGACTGAATCATTCGCCAAAGAATGTGCCGCCTTTGGTATCAGAGTCAATGCGGTCTTGCCCGGTTTAACTGACACCAAGTTTGCTTCTGCGTTGACTCAGAACGATGCCATGTTGAAGATGATACTGCCACAAATACCACTGGGTCGAATGGCCCAACCTGAAGAAATTGCGCCGGCCTATTTGTTCTTGGCATCCGATGCAGCCCAATACATCACCGGCGTCTCTTTGCCTGTTGATGGTGGTTATTTGGTTTAAATAATCAAATTCCTCACTGACTAGCAAGCAACAACAAGTTAAGGCTAACTTTAAAATTGTTTACAAACTAGTCCCCACAACCCAGCAGATGGGGCTAAAATAATTGGCATTCATTGATGGAGTTAATTATGAAAAAGCATTTGATTTGGGGACTGGTTTTATTTTCAGGGTTGGTTTTTGCTGCTGATGAAGAAAAAAAAGAACTGGCCAAACTCTCAACAGAAAATAATTCAACCGAGGAACAGTTCAACACCAGTAAGAACAGCAAAAGCTGGGGCAATACCAATTACAACCGCGGTGATCGCTTTGTTTGTGAATCAAACCGCGGCCAAAGACAGCACTGTCGTGCCGACACCAACGGTGGTGTCAGGCTGATCAGACAAATCGGCTACAACTCCTGCCAAGGCAATTGGGGCTATGATTATTATGGCGTGTGGGTAACCAATGGCTGTCGCGGTGAATTTCAAATAGACCGCTATCAAGATTATTATGGCCAAGAGGATGATGTGGTGCGCTGTGAATCATACAGTTACCGCCGTCAAACCTGTGCCACCAACCTACAAGGCGCTGAGGTACAACTGATTCACCAATTAAGTAACCGCAGCTGCCGCGGCAACTGGGGTTTCAACCGCAATGAAATTTGGGTCGCCAATGGCTGTAAAGCTGATTTTCTGATCATGCGAAATAACTACGGCTCCGGATCAAACTATGGTAATGGCGTGGTTGAATGTCGCAGTTTTGGCACTAACATTGAACACTGCCAGGTGCCTGAACTGCAAAGTATTGAGTTGGTCGAGGAACTGGGTAATTCATACCGTGATTCTTGTCGCGGAAACTGGGGCTATTCAAGTCATGGCATCTGGGTAAGAAATGGCTGCCATGCCCGCTTTCAAGTGGTTGAATACGAATCTCGTAATGATCGACCCAACTACCCAAATAACCAAGGCCGCGAAGTGGTTTGTGAATCTAATTACAGCCAAGTTCGAACCTGTCGTGCCGATACCTCTGGACGCGTGGAGTTTGTTCAACAGTTATCCAACACCAGCTGTGACCAACGCTGGGGTTATGATACCAACGGCATTTGGGTCAAAGATGGTTGTCGTGCCAGGTTCATGACTTACCCTGGCAATGCCGGCATTGTTAACCAGCCTCCCCAACGTGAATCATTCAACATCAAGTGTAAATCACGCAAGAACAAAGTCAAAATATGTGACACCGATGGGCCCTTTCGTGATGTTGAATTCAAACGCGAAATCAGCAAAGGCAAGTACCCCTGCGAAGGTAATTGGGGCATCAACCGACAAGGTCAATTATACGTGACTAACAACTGTTACGCTGAATTCAGAATACACAAGTAATTTCGGTTGATTAATACACAAAAAACCCGCCAATCATTAAGCGGGTTTTTTTATACCTTAACACGCCTCATTGATGAGACATACGGGCGTTGTGCCAGTAAACCCAAGTCAACAAGACCGGTATGATTAACTCCTTCAGTGGAGCAGCGTATCCGAGCAAACTATTGAGGCCTGACAAGTTGGCATACAGAAAACCAATCAAAGTAAAAATAGCCAGCCACATAGAGACCAATCCCACGCGCTTGAACATGATCACCAGCATCAATGAAAAAATAAGCCACAAACGCACTGAATTTTCATAAGACCAACTTAAAACGGCGGCGGCAGCATCATCTTCGGACACCAAGCCAGCATAAATTTTAAAGGTGTGATAAATGATCAAAAAGGTGGCCAATAGCCATATGATTAAGTGGTTTTTTTGCATTTAATTTCTCTTGATTTAATTTTTTCTATTATCTTATTGCGATTCAAGTGCCACTTTTAACAACTGCTGAAAAGCTTCAACCTTGACTTTAAAATCAATTAAACGATGATTAATCGATGTATAAAAGCCCATGGTGTTTATGAACCGATTTCTAAAAGAGGCATCTTTACACACCTCTTCGAAAGGCTTGTCTAACCTAAAGCCCCAACCAGAATAATCTTGAATTGAACTGACATCATTGGAAAAATACGCATCAACAAAGGGGTGCCGATTAATGTGGTGAGCCCACATATTATTATAATGACTGGTCAGTTGCTCTTCCTCCTCTTGAATGTCAGCGATGTAATCACCAAACCCCTCTCTGAGCTCAACTGATAACAGCACTTGATAACTGTTTTGAGCAGCCAACTGATCGGCCACAACAGTCACAAAATTAGGTTGAACATCTTCAACAAAATCAAACAACAACCTTTCTAATGCCGCCTGACCTTCTGCCGAATAAGTACAAGTATCCAATGACTCACGCCCTGCACTCATGTCGCTGTTATTTGCTTGGTAATGATCTAATATTTTATCAATGCTGCTGATGTTTTGACTCACTTCTCGGTTAAGGCGTTCCAATGCAGCAACCATGCCTTTTTTGTTGTTTTGTGTTTCGTTCCAATTGGCCACTTGGATACCAATAAATACACCAACTACTACGATGATGAAGTCGATAAAGACGGCGAACCAGTTTTGCTCAGTGACGTGTCTAGTGATTCTTCTTAGTAGCATGATTATCTAAAGATGATGTTTTATTCATAAAATTAACTTTAATCTCAGCTCTGGTAACCCTTTAATGTGTTCAAGTATTGATTCAATCTTGTTTGTATTTCTAGCATATAAGCCACATAAATTTGCTGTAAGACCTCTACGCCAGACAGTGAGCCAATAATTTCCGTGTTATTACAGAGCTTCTCCACTGACAATAATTCATAACGATCGAGTGAATAAGGTTCAGTCGAGTAAAGGGGTTTGTCTCGACCTGAGTTAATGGCCAGGCCTGATTGTGTATTGATCAGCTTTTCTACTTCCTGAACGGTTTTGATGTAACGTTGCCATTGTCGGGATAAAAACTGCATTTCATCGGTGGTATTTTGCACTTCATCTCTGAGGGTGTCTGCAGTGATGATGGCCAGTTCACCGGTGTTCAATGCTTGAGTAGCAATGGGCAGTGAAAATCTTGGTGGTGGAAAGTCGCCCACTGACAGCACCGACTCCTTCATTTTGTCAATTTGATTGCTGCATGCTTGCTTATCTTGAACAGCCAAAGCAAATTGAGTTCGTTGTTTTAAGATATTCTTATGGGTTTCAATATACATCTGTAACTTAACTTCAACATCTTTGACCTCTTCATACAATCGATCAACCAGAAACTCTGCTTTTGCTTGATTCTGTCGCTCAGCATTCCAATTGGCCACTTGGATGCCAATAAACACCCCAACGACCACTATCAGAAAATCCAGAAAAACAGCAAACCAGTTTTGGTCTTTAACGTGTTCGGTTATTCTACGAAGTAGCATCTTATCGAATTTCCTTTTCTACTTTATCGATCAATTTCAATGTTTGATTACTAGTTTGTTCAAACTGTGCTTTATGTAACACAGTGTATTCAAGCAATGTTCTGAGCACCGCCTTGAGTTTGGGATTGTCCTGTATCATGCCAATTAAATCTTTTTCTGGAATTTTAATAAATGGACTCAGGCCAAATTCCTGACCAACAAAAATAGTTCGGTCACGAAACTTTTTATAGGTAGTTACATTTGAATCTCGCAATGAATTCCAATGCTGTGTATAGCTTTGTAGGTTACTAATGAGGTCCTGGTTTGAAATAATCTTTAAATCACCAGCAGCAATCAAAGAGCTGAAAGCTGTATTGGATTGTATGGGATAAAAATGTACACTCACCAGTTTCCAGAGTTGGTTTTTTCGATCTTCAGGAATTAATTCGTGGGGTGATAAAAGTAATTCTTGACCAATTAATGATGAATTAACAACAGGTATGGAAATTTTATCTAAAGGGATAAAACCAGCTTGTTCAAGCATATAGTTTGAAGTGTCTATATTAATTTTTGCCATGGCTGATGCTGATTCCAACATAGTTAAATCAAGCTTTAGGTCATCAAGTATTGCTATAAGCACCTCTTGTTCCCGTTCGGCTTCCACCCTGGCCTCATTCCAATTGGCCACTTGGATACCAATAAAAACACCGACTACTACAATGATAAAATCGATAAATACCGCAAACCAGTTTTGCTCGGTGACGTGTTTTGTTATTCTTCTTAAAAGCATTTATGGGTGACTCAAGTTAAGTGATTGATCGATTAATTGATGCAGCTTTTCAATCTGTTCAGACCAAGGAATTAGTCTTTTATTGATGAATGCATCGGCAATGTCCATATTTTCACTGATGGCATTGATGAATCGATTATTGGCATGTAATGCTTTCAAATTGCAATGACGAACCAATCTTATTTCATCTGCATCTCCTCTACTGGCTCGCTGCTTGATAGAATTTGAAAACTCATTTGTGATGTTGATAATTGAGCTCAGAGTCAGGTCTTGAAAACGAGTCAATAGTTCACTTCTATTTTGTAATTCCAGTATGCCATTTCGTAATGCAGCATCATCCAGTATGTTAACTTTCCCAGTTTCCAATAACTCTTTGATGGTGTTCAAAAATGGCAGATCAATCAAGATATTGATTGAAGATGGAAGCGCACACTCAATGTATTCATCAGTTAACTCACTGCCGTCTTCATTCATGATTTCAATCATGACTAAACTTGCTTCAAAATCTCGAATTCGACGCCTGATTGATTCTTCGACAAAAGCTTGTGCAAATTTAATGTCCTCATGCATGCGCTCGAGATACACCTTTTCTGCTTGCTTTTCCCTCAGCGCCTCATTCCAATTGGCCACTTGAATACCAATAAAAACACCGACCACAACGATGATGAAATCGATAAATACGGCAAACCAATTTTGGTTTTGGACGTGTTGGGTTATTCTTCTTAGTAACATCAGTTGGCTCCTCTGAATTTCTTGAGGTTATCAGTTAACTCTGGGTAATAATTTTTCAGACTGTATAAGCTGGCTTGTAGCTGAGCCAACCTCAGCCTTAAGTAAGGCAAAAACAATTCATGCGTTCTGATGGTAGCAGCTGCATCAGCAACCAAGTCCTCATTTAATAAAGGATCACATGGGTAGTCTATGGAATCAATGATGCCTTGATAGTCGAGTGGCTCAACATTTTTGTCACCACAGTGAATACTCAATGCCATTTGCACTTCACTGTGGATGTGCATGCGGAATATTTCTCGGTATTTAGACTCATAGCCACTGGTGTAAATGGAGTCATAAAAAGGAAACTCATACACAGCGATGGCGGTGTCTCTGAGTAACTGATCTTTGATGAGGTCCATCTTGCCGATTGAGACCAGTTCATCATAGGTAGACCGGCGTCTGGTGATGATATTGATCTGAGATGCCCGATAAGCCGCAATCACCAAATCAATGTCTTTGAGCTGTTTACCCGATTCCAAATCAGCTAGAACCCTTTCAGCGTTTTGTTGCACATCGGTGTAGTACTCAATCATGTATTCAAAATCCCAAGCTTCCTCAAAGATGTCATCCCTCAATCGTTCCGTGAAGTCAGCAGAAAGTTGGTTTTCCAGCCTGGTTTCATTCCAATTAGCCACTTGGATACCAATAAAGACACCCACTACTACGATCAGGAAGTCGATAAAGACGGCGAACCAGTTTTGGTTTTGAACATGTTGTGTGATGCGCCTGAGTAACATCACCTATTGCCTGTGAGATTTATGCACATGAAATCATCATCTCCGATGTGCGGTGAAGCAACGAGAAGTGGGTGCATCGATGCCATCCAACACCCAATCAGCCAGGCACTGACTGGATATGCTGTTCCGACCCGAAACACATTGCGTCGTTTCAGTTCGCTGAACAAGCTACTCATCAATCACTACAATAAAAACACACACTACATTTCCCCTCATCCCATAATTATAGCAAGGAATTATTAGGCTGCGGTGGTTAAATCATAGACCTTAAATGAATCAGAATTGGTAACGGATGCGGGTATACCAGTTGCTGGCATCTTCAAACTGACCAAAGAAGGTGTGATTATCTTGACCTGTAAATAAGTTACCGCCCAGGGTGAATTGCCATTGGTCGTTGTGCCGGTAGTTGACCGATGGTCGCCAATAACTGTCCTCATCGGTGGGTGAGTAAAAAACGAACAAAGACCATGTGAGCTTGTCTTGCATCGCTTGGTAGGTCAAACGATTGGTGATGACATAGCGATTTTGTTCTGGCTCAAATTCCGGGTTGAATGAATTGTTTATCAGCGTAACGTGATTGTCGGTGTGTTCCAGGTAAATCTGCGAACCCCAATTCAACTTCTTGACCAATTCCATGTTATACCCGACCAAGCCTCGCCATTGTGAATTAGGAATCAATGCTTGGTTACCTTGGCGGTCTTCTCTGGCTTGATGATGGCCTATTTCCAAGTTAAATATGCCTATGCCCAAAGCCGCTTGGTAACTGGCACCAAAAACATTTTTCTGAGGAAAAAAGGCATCGCCATTGGGGTTGATACCAGTGGGTGATTTTTCGATGCCATGATAACCATACAGTGCGAACTGATGGCCGTTGATGTTCTTGAATAACCGCAAGGCAATTTCTGTTGTTGAAGGGTTTTTCGGATTGATAACTTCACCACCCCCCACTTGCGATGAGCGCAAGGGAAAAAACAGCGAAAAACGTTCGCCATTGATAAAGCGGTCTGGTTCAGCTTTCGGAGTTACGACTAAATCCACGTTGGCGATATCGAAATAGCTGGTGATGCGTAATGCGTCAGCTGGTGCCTTGAGGTAATTGTCATCACGCCCTGCAAAAAACGACACCCAATCTTTCGGAAACAAGTCATTGATAAACAGTAAATCACCGGTGCCCCAAGTGCTGATTTGGCGGCCTAATTGGAAATCAGTTTGACCGAATTTTGAAAACTGCACATTGAGCTCACGCAAATCAAATTGTGATGTTTGCAACACATCATCGTACCAAACATCATGTGCCCAATTAAAATTGAAAGCATCATGTTCATACTCAAGTTCCTGATGCCACCTAAATTCACTCAATACCTGCTGACGAGCAAACAATCGATCGCTGTCCAATCGATCACCATAGGCCAACTCAAGAAAGCCAGCGTGTTGCCAGGCTGATGGCTCCTCATCCCAGTCATCGCCCCAGTCATCACCCCAATCATCTTGTTGAATATCAGTTCCGGCTTGCTCAGTGTCAACATCCTTTTGAGTGTCTTGGGCAAAGGCATTGAAACCACTCAAAGTGAGCAGCCCAATAACAATCAGTTTCAGCATCACCACAATCGCTTATTTAGGTGGGTTTCGTAACGAGCGTGTGGTGAACATACCATCAGCCATCTCTACATCATAACTGGGTCTTCTGAACTCTAATAAAGTATAACCGTTGCTCCTCAGGTCACTGACTTTGGATTTCATCACCGTTGGGTGGCCTTGTACAATTGCCACTTCCACCACCTCCACCTGTCGATACACTTCACCGGCTTGGTTGCTGTATGCGATTTTCATTGGCAAGAATGTTTGTTTGTCTATGTTCAACTCGTAACTGACAAACTCAACTTCAGCCGGTGCTTTGGGGGTGCTTTTTATCACGTAATACTGGTCAGTTTCAGACACCAATTGATGCTCATCTGCAGCTGGGTGGCGCCCAGAGACATCTTCATAAAAGAAATTGGCACCAACAAAACTGGTGCGGTTGTCACTGGCTGAAATCCTCTTCTCTAAATCCAATGCTGGTAAGTACAACCACCGATCATCATCGCTACCGGCTTTTTTGTGTACCAAGAACACCGTGCCTCTGACATCTGCTGGTCGAGAAAAAACCACCAAAAAATTTTGATCACCGTTATCCTTGCCATCTTCCACCACATCTTGTCGATAAATCACAAACTGGCGCAATTGTTTGTTGCCCTTGGCATCAACAATGATCATCCTTGCATCACTGCGACCATTTTCACCTGCATAGAACGAGGCTAAGTTGGCTTTTTCGATGATTTGATCCACTTTCAGTTCAGCGGCAGTAACCGCGATAGTGCTGCAGAGAAGAAAGCCCAATAAAAATAATTTATGCTTCATGATTCACTCCGGAAAGCCCAAGTTTTTAATAAATTCAGTACCGCTGGCAGCATCACCAAGGTAACCAAAGCCGAGACCGCCATGATGCTGGCTAAAAACACCCCCACGGTGATGTAAGGTACCAGTGGCGCCAACAACAGCGGTGTGAAGCCGATGGCTATGACCATGGCATTCTTACTGATGGCAGCCGCTGGCTCCTCAAACATCTGTACCATGGTGGCTTGAAAGTCATTGGTCGTTGCATGGATGTCTCTGGCCCGTTGTAAAAAGTGTATGGCAAAATCCACCGACAAGCCCAAAGTCAGTGCTGAGAGCACCGCAATTGGCATGTCATAGTCTTTGCCCACCCAACCAATCAAGCCGTAGATAAACGAGATGGTCAGCGTCAACGGTAACATCGCCAACAAACCAAAGAGCAAGCTCCTGAACAAAACCACCATCATCACAAACACCACCACAAAGGCACTGATTAGGCTCATACCCATACCAGCCACCATTTGTTCTTGCCAAACTTTATTCAAATAGGCTTTGCCAGCCCATTGCACGCTGATATTTTCTGGCGGCGGGTTTGTTTCAGTAAATTCACGCATGTAATCCACCACCCGGCTCATGTCTTGGTTATCACCACTGGCTAACTGTACCCAAATCACCGTACTGGTGTAATCTTGACTGACAAAATGCCATAAATCTTGTGGCCGGTGTGATGATTGGTATTGTAATAAGGTTTGTGCCACACCGGATTGAGATTGTGGTAGTTGGTAGGCATCCTGGCCGCCGCCTTGAAGCTCACGTTTCACCGTTTTAACCAAATCTGCCAAAGAGTTGGATTTACCCACCCAGCCTGAGTTTTGTAAACCTTGTTGTAAAGCCGCGACATAAGCCAAATGAGGCGGTGATTTGAAAACGTTGATGTCACTGACGGTTTGTTCAATCACGCTTATTAACTGATCCAAGCCAGCGGCCTCATCCTCATCAACTGCAAACAACTGATCTTCGGCCCAAAATAACAATTCATTCAGGCGCTCTGCCAGGCCACCATTGGCTTCACTGTAGGTTGATTTGGCTTGTTCAAACCATGGCATACTGACAAATTCTGCCTCTAACACCGCTTTGAAATCCTGCTCAATGGCCTTTACATCAGCCTCTAACACCAAATAAGCATCATAGGTCCCAGCAAAATGCGCATTCAGCACTTGATCAGCCACCCTGATGGGGTGATCGGCTTTGAACCAACGCACGGGGTTGTCGTTGATTTGAATTTTCATGATGCCCCAAACACTGATGGCCAAAGTCAACAAAAAGAAAAACAACACCGACTTACTGTGCGCCAAACCCAAACCACCGAGTTTTTTAATCAAGGCCGACAGGGCTGACTCACTGTGGTGCAACTGCTTCAAACCAGCCAAAGAACTGGGCTTTAACACAATCAAATAAGCTGGGATGAATAAAATTGTCAGGATAAAAGCCAATAAAATACCACCACCGACAAAAGCACCAAAGATCTGTACCGGTGGAATCGGCGTTAACATCAAAGAGAAGAACCCGATGGCTGAGGTGACACTGGTGAACAGCATGGGTTTGAATAAATCAGCCACCACACGGCCTATCACACCGGCTCTGTCCTCATCGTCATGGTAACGCTCAACAAAATCCGACATGATATGAACCGAGTCCACCACCGCAATCGGCATCAAAAATATGGCGATCATGGAACTCATGATATGTACCGTATAACCCATACCAATCATGGTTCCCATCACAGTAATCACGGTCACCATTGCCACTATCATCGGCGCCGCAATGAATTTAAAGTTGCGGAAGAAATACCACAACATCACGAAAATCATCAAACCTGCCAACGGTGCTGAAATACCCATTTGAATGAACATCTGGTAACCAAACGTATCCTCTGCCACCGGTAAACCAGTGATGTGGTACTCATCGTCGGAAGCCGTGTCATCAATGATACTCTGGATTGTTGTGGCGATGCGGTGGCTTTCATTCTTATCAGCAATCGGCACATAGATACTGGCTGCTTTTTGATCAGCAGAAACCAACGTGTTTTGCAACAAAGGCAGGCGTGCCACTTTCGCGGCCAATTCTGCCGCCTGTTTATCATTGACGGGCGGCTCTTTCATAAGCCACTCAAAGCGGATACCACCACCTGATAGTTGCTCATCATTGACCTGCGAAATGTTGTCCACGGTTGAAAGCGACATCAAATCATAATCAATCACACCGGTTATTTGTATCACTTGCTCAGTTATTGCGTGCAGCGCTGTCAATGAGCTTTGGTTATAAATACCTTGTTCGTGTTCACTGACAGCACCCACTACAATCATGTCATGTAGGTTGAACCTGGCTTTGACCTGGTTATGAAACTGTCGTGACACTTGGTCCTCTGACAGCATGTTTTCAGGATCAGTATCAATCTGAATCATCGGTATCAAAGCTGCGGTTACCGCCGTTAATAACAGCAACATAAAGAAGATCAGTTTGGGCTTTCTCAGGACGAATTGTGTGATTTGTTTTTGCATGGTCGCTATTATAAATGAATCACTGGCATTGTATATAAGTATTTTCTAATATTTAAAAGTTGTTTATTCAAGCCAATTGGTGCAAAATACCTGCCTTTATGAACCCAGTAAGGACAAATGCAACTATCAATTGATGAAATGATGGCTCATTCCGGCTCAGCATCTGAGCTGTTGAAGTTAATTTCTAACCAACAGAGGTTGTTGATACTGTGTTTGATTCATGACAAGGAAATGTCGGTATCTCAACTCAATGAAACCCTGCCACAATTGAGCCAATCAGCATTGTCTCAACATTTGGCCCAATTAAGAAAAGCTGAACTGGTTAAAGTACGGCGCGACGCCCAAACCATGTACTATTCATTGACCGACAGCAAAGCCGTCCAAATCATTCACCTGTTGCATGAGTTGTATTGCAGTGATGACTGCCCTTAACACCTCTACCTCTTACAGCCTGTCACAACACCATTCATTCTGACATTAATATTAATTCCAACATTTACATTTTTCGTTGACATCGCCTGTTGTAATATCGCTTTGATAATCAGTACAACAGGATAAACAATGAAAATGACAGAAGAAAAAAACCAACATCATCACATCCCACAAGAAGCCTTTGACTGGTATGACGAATATGCCCATGGCGGCATGGATCGCAGGACGTTCATGAACAAATTAGGCACATTGGCAGCACTCGGCTATTCCATGACCTTTCTGACCTCGGCCTTGATACCTAATTATGCACTGGCCGAACAAGTCTCTTTCAATGATGATGACATCCTTGCCACTTATGAAACTTTTGATTCACCTGACGGCCATGGCAAAGGCCAAGGCTATTTGGTCAAGCCAACCACTGAGAAAGCCAATTACCCTGTGGTGCTGGTGATCCATGAAAACCGCGGCTTGAATCCTTACGTCAAAGACGTGGCCAGACGCCTGGCCAAGGCGGGCTTTGTGGCCTTCGCACCGGATGCGCTGTTTCCTTTGGGCGGTTACCCCGGTAATGATGATGAAGGCAGAACCATGCAACGAAGTATGGATCGCGGCAAGATCCAGAATGATTTTGTAGCCGCAGCCAATTTCTTGAAAGCACACAAACTCAGCAACGGTAAATTGGGCGCTGTGGGGTTCTGTTTTGGTGGTTACATTGTCAATTATTTGGCCGCTGTGGACAGTGACTTATTAGCTGCAGGTGTACCCTACTATGGCACGCCAGCCAGTAAAGAGCTGCGCAGCAACATCAAAGCCCCTTTAATGATTCAATTGGGCGAATTGGATGAACGCGTTAATGCCTCATGGCCCGAATACGAAGCAGATTTGAAAGCCAATAAGGTCGACTACCAAATGCACATGTATGCGGGCGCGCACCACGGTTTCCACAATGACTCAACAGGGCGTTATGATGAGGAGAATGCCGAATTGTCATGGCAACGCACCTTGGCTTTTTTCAAAGATAAACTCAGCTGAAACCAAAGAATGGTATCAGGAAGGTCTCGGACATGAACCTTCCTGATTACTGCTTATGAGAAAACCATAAAACTTCAACAAATACCCACCCCAAATAGCCAACTACAAAAACGCCTAAAATAATCCGTTACCTTTGGGGGATAGGATGCGTTTATCCCTATAACTTACAATGCCATGCGCTTAGGACACACTTCGTAGAAAATGCTTAGATTTTTGGGGCTCACATTCATATCATTCCATGCAATGGCACAAACCATTGACACCCGCATCGACCCACAAAAAATACCTGTTATTGATGCCACCTTCCAAATTGATGGCAAGTTAGACGAACCCGAATGGCAACAAGCCCTCATCATTCCGCTGACCATAGAAGCCTCGCCGGCTGAAAACATCCCCGCCATGGTCAAAACCGAAGCCTATTTGATTGATCGCGGCGACAGCTTATTGGTTGGCTTCAGGGCGGAAGAACCTGAACCTGAAAAAATCAGGGCGTTCTTGCGCGATCGTGACTCGGCCTTTGATGATGATTTTGTGGGTGTGATTTTGGACACCTATAACGACGAACGTCGCGCGCTGGAATTTTTCGTTAATCCTTTGGGTGTTCAAATGGACCTGATTTTAACTGATAACTCTGAGGACTCATCATGGGATGCGATCTGGGACTCGGCCGGTAAGATCACTGAGTTCGGTTATGTGGTAGAAATGGACATCCCCTATAACGAATTACAAATGCCCGATTTACAGGGTGAAAAGACTTGGGGCATTTACGTGCAAAGAACCCACCCCAGAGATGTTCGCCGACAGTACCGTTCAGTACCCAATGACCGCAACAACAACTGCTTCCTCTGCCAAACCCCAAAATACAGCGGCTTTCACAACGCCGATCGTGGCCTGGATCTTGAAATCACCCCAACGCTGACCGGACTGTCATCTCAAAGCCGCGAAGTCACAGAAACCGACTATGGCCCCAGTGACACCGACTTTGAGGCCGGCTTGGATGTCAACTGGGGCATCAACTCAAACCTCACACTCAACGCCACACTCAACCCTGACTTCTCCCAAGTAGAGGCCGATTCAGCGCAATTGAATGTGAATAACAACTTCGCCCTGTTCTTTCCTGAGCGCCGTTCCTTCTTTTTAGAAAATTCAGATTATTTCGATTCGAATATGAACTTGGTCTACACCAGAAACATAGCTGACCCAGATTATGGGGTGCGCTTGGTGGGTAAATACGATGCCAATGCCTACGGCTTTTATTACGCCAAAGACACCATCACCAACCTACTCATACCTGGTACCCTAGGCTCTGGTTTCACCACTTTAATGACCGAATCAAATAACTTAGTCGGCCGATACCGCCGCGATTTTGGTGAACATGCTTCCACCTTTGGCGCCACCATCACCAGTCGTGAAGGCGGCCAAAACAACCAAACTTACAGCAACACCGTGGCATCAGCTGATGTTAATTACCGCCTCACACCCAAAGATTCATTTCGGGTCCAATTCGCCCGCTCTGAGACTGAATACCCTGATGAAATCAGTGAATCGAACGACCAGCCCGATGAATCGTTCACTGGCCAATATTACCTGGCCCAATACAACCACAACGGTCGCAACTGGCGCCTCAACGCCTTTCATGAGAACAAAGACGATGGCTTTCGCGCTGACAGTGGCTTCATCAGTCAAGTCGGCATCAAGCGCTCGGTGATTGGCGGTGGCTATCAATGGATCGGCACCAGTGACACCACATGGAACCAAATAGACATCTACTCAGATTGGGACATCACCCATGACCAGAACGACCAAGTGCTTGAAAAGGAGTTTGAAGGCAGAATCAGTATTGACCTGCCCTTACAAACCAACATCAGGTCAGGCTTGGGCGTGCGCGACCGCTTCTGGGACGACCAACTGTTCAGAGAAAACTTTCAATACGCCAACCTGCACATGAAGCCCGTCAGCGGTTATGACTTTGGTTTGCATTTGAACCGCGGTCATGCGGTGGATTTTGCCAACAGCCGCTTGGCCGACTCAAAACGCATTGACTATCATTTTGGTGGCAACTTTGGCCGTCATTTCAACTACCGCGTATCCTACGTCTATAATAACCTATCGATTGATGGCGACCACATTTTCACCGCCAACCAATACGACATCAGATTGTCCTACCAGTTTAACCTCAGACAAAGGCTGCGCCTGGCCCTCATCCACACCGATGTGAACCGCGATTTAAGCCTGTATAACGAACCCGATGACTTCAATAAAAACAGCGAAAACCTCTCTACCCAACTGATTTACTCCTACAAGGTCAACCCCAGAACCCTGCTGTTCGTCGGTTATTCCGATGCCGGCACCGAATTCGACGACATCGAATCTTTCGTCAAAACCGATAAAAATGTGTTCGTTAAGTTCAGTTATGCTTGGAAGCGGTGAAATTAAGCAACCTTTATATATTTACTTTAACGCCCGACTAACGGGCAAATTGTTGCTTGGCTATAATTGTGACGAAGGAACAAAGCCAAGCGTAATTTGTCCCTGTTTAATTGCTTGTTAGGCGAATTTACATCAATGCATAGACTACAGCTATTACCATAAAAATGGCGAATACTATGCGAATTGCTCTTGCTTGTTTAGGATTGGAGAATATGGGTCGTAGTAGACCACCAAACATTAACCAGACAGTATCAACTAAAGTAGCCACAATAAGACAAGTTAAGCCAGTTACAATGTAACCAATAGTCGTATCTGAGAAAGGTAACAAGAACTGGGAAAAAATAGCTAAAAATGCCGCGTAAGCTTTTGGATTTAGTAAATTAAGAATAAAGCCATCTTTAAAGTTTGGAGCAGATTGAGCTTTATGAGAGTTAACTACAGGCGTAGAAGCGATTTTAAATGCGATATATAAAATGTATGCCCCGCCAACGACTTGGCATGTAACGCGAAAACTTGGAAACTGAGAAAACAACGCAGCCAATCCAGCGGTAGCACCAACAATTGCGACACTAAGTCCAACTAATATACCAGCTAAAAATGGAATACCTTTTTTAACGCCGAATGTCGCCCCAGTGGCCGCTAACGCCAATGGTGCTGGTCCGGGTGAGCCAAGTAAGAGTGCCGTAGTTGTGATTAATACAATAAATGATTCTACCAATTATCAATTCCTTTAAATACACCTAGATTAGAGGTTCGCCTAACGCCGAGTTAAGGGGCCAAGCAAGCTGTTTGCTTGGTCCCAGTGTGTGCATGCTTTTTGCACGCACGGCTTGAACGACTTGTTATAACTTGTTTGGCCATAAAATTGTTTCATTGTCAGATTCAAAGAGATAACTGCATTGCATTTGGGATAATTTTTTATAATCAAACCAAAACATGATACCAATTGTGTCATACATTAATAATTCATGCTCTGGAATTTCCTCTGATGACCAATCTTCAAATCTTGCAATTTCATTTGTATGCTTCGTTATAATCTTTTTGATTTCGTCTATTTCTACACCAAATAAGTTTTTATTAAATAATGTATGACCACTTCCCATGATTGTGATAGTGCCTAAGCGCCAATTGTCATCTTTGTTAAATGTGAATGTTAGATTTCTGTTCGTATACCACAGCTCTCTATTCCAGTCCCCTGTACCTTCAACGTATTCACTTTCATCAACTCGATCAGGTTTGCCTAGACTGGATATGATTTCCTTTTCTAGCATTCCAAATTGTACATTTCCAATTCCATTACCAGGTAAAATTTTCATTATTTCTTTTTAGTTATAACGCCTTTGTCAGCCGCGTTTTGGTTGTAGCGGATTTTTGTGCAAAAGTGGCCGAAGGTCATGCACAAAAAGGAGTGAAGACCAAAACGTCAACTGGACAAACTTGTTAGGCATGTTTAGTTGCATACCCTTTAAAAACGACACTTAAATATGAACCTATTTCATTGAAGCCAATTACCACATGATGAAAGCTAGAGATTTCCTCTTTGCTAATTTCTCCAATAGATACGAGATTATTGATTGTTTGAGAATCTATAATTTCTATCGCCCCATCATATTGGAAAATCTTCGAATCTAGTTCGTCTTCCACTAAGAACTCAAAATGAGATACCTCGGAGAAAACAATTTCACAAGCCCGATTTTCAAATGACTTAAATTGAACCAATAAGGAATACTTGTCCCATTTGATAATTGGACCTTCTTCGGTATCAGCAACAGAAAAAGGAAGTCTAAAGCTACGTGTCTGCATGTTCTTGATGCCTAACGCCTTACTAATGGGCGCATAAATGCTTGGCTAAAATTAGCGACGAAGGAGCGCAAGCCAAGCGTTTTGCGTCCTTTTGAGTAACTTGTTAGTTACCATTTTCACGGAACTTGGCAATTCTTTGTTTTGCTATCTCGAACGAATTACCTTCCCAGATATCTATTTTGCTACCTTCAGCGAAATAGTTATCAAGAAAATTCTGAGCAAAATGCCAAGGGTGGTACTCCCAGCCGTTATTTTTAGCATTGGCGGAATTACGAATCCATAGATCCCAAATTGCCACTTCAATTGTATCTGATAAGTGAAGTTGCTGTTTAACGTAAAGCCTCCAATCTCCATTAGTTGATTCGAAAAAGCTTGGGTGTTTCAAGTTAAACTCTTGAAGGGCAACTTCAGTTTCATTTGGCAATTTTTCCAACACGCTAATGATATAGAGTTCAAAGAAGTAATCTAATGGTTGCTGTGCCTTATAATGAGGAGCCAAAGTGCTCATTACATCATCATATGACTTAGGGTATTCAGGCATTTTAGGTGGAATATAATGCTCTTGGTTCAATTGATTTCCCTTTTCAATGGCTTCAACACTAAAGCCAGCCAGTACAACGGCTAAAAATAATACTCGCAGATTTAGCATATGCTTCCTTTGGTAACTAACGCCCGCAACAGCGGAATATTTGGAGTGGATTGGTTTGTGCCAGCATAGCTGAAGGCACAAACCAAGTAACGGAAAATATTTCCGACTGCTTGCGTTTGTTATGCGCTGGGTGGGGCATAGGATTCTAGCGGTCTATTTCCGTGAATAACCTTACCTTTAATCTGACCTCTTGAGATTAATCCGATGAACCTAGAGTCGGCACTATTATCTCTGTTATCGCCTAAAATGAAATACTTGCCTTCTGTGACCTTAATAGGTTCGAGGGAGGTTATTTTTCCTTCACCCGGCGTGAATGTGATCAAATAAGAAGTGCCGTCAATTTCTTCGCTCAGCACTATTTCTCCAATCCCGTTTTTATCAGGGACATTACCGAAAAAACTTTTAGGCTCAATGTTCTGACGGATTTTTTCACCATTGAGATAAACAACGTTATCTTTAATGCTAACTGTATCCCCCGGTATTCCAATAATTCGCTTAGTTGCAACTACATTTTTTGGAATATCAAAATACATAATTAGATCGCCCCTCTTGGGCTGACCCGTTTCCAACAAGACTATATCTGTATGAGGGAGCCTGAAGTCATAAGCGAGGTGATTAGAAACGACGATATCGTCATACCAATACGTAGGAGCCATAGACGGCCCTGCGATAGTAAACGCTTTGACATAGGCAGAACTTATGCCCAGAAAAAGCAATAGCAAAAGACTGGTCTTGAATGCCCTAGAAATTTTCATGTTGTTGATCTCCTTTTGGCGCATAACGCCTATATGTGGGGCTTTTGCTGCGGGAGTGGAGTTTTGGCGTAAAATGGCGAAGCCATGCCAAAACGGAGCGTAGCAGTAAAAGTCCCTACGATATACTTGTTATGTTTATTTTGTCCAAACATTAGTAATATTCTTTACGTATACATTTTCAGGGTCATCCTCATCACGAAAAAGGTACCCAGAGTCTTCTAGTATTTCTTGATCTATTAGCTCATTTAATATCTGTTCAGTTCGATCTGGATAAGAGAAACCACTATCACGACTACCACTTTTAAAAGGCCAATCATCATATGTGTCAGATACAAACTGAATTTGGTCGCCTTGGTTTTGTAAAAGATACCACGTAACTATTGAAGACTGAGCAAAGTTCCCAGCCAGCTCTCTCTTTTTACTGCCGTTCAAATGACTAAAAGAAATCATTTCTTTTTTTGTTTCATTTATCAGAACGTATTCGACACCCATTGGGCTCCCTTAAACATAACAATTTAATATATGTGCATTAATGCTGTATAACGCGATATTTGCGTATTTTAATGCACTTAGAAATCATGAATCTTAGCATAAGTCATTGATTTCTTACAAAGTAGGGATTTAATGTATACACATATATCCAGTTATGGGCGGATATATTTGCACGAATGCATTAATTTACGCTGATTACCGGGTAAACGTGCATTTTATGAAATTATTAGATCGTGTTGCATTAAAAATAAAATTTTTACATTACAGTGAAAATACAGAATTAACTTACATTTATTGGATAAAGAAATATATTGTTTTTCATGGCAAAAGACACCCACAAGAAATGGGGAAAGTAGAGATTGAAATATTTCTAAGCCATTTAGCCAAAGAAAGAAATGTTTCAGCAGCAACTCAAAATCAAGCGTTCAATGCTTTGTTATTTTTATATAATCGAGTATTAGGAATTTCACTTGAGGGCGAAAAAATCAATGCATTGAGAGCTAAACAAAGGGTGCATATACCAATTGTTTTAAGTCCAAATGAGGTTAAAAGCATCATCGATTCTTTCCCAATAAACAATTATCAATTAATCTTAAAAACAATTTACGGATGTGGCTTAAGGTTGTCTGAAGCTTTAAATTTAAGAATTAAAGACATTGACTTCAGTTACAATCGATTGATTATATGGGACAGTAAATCATTATCTGATCGGACACTTCCCTTACCAAAGGAGCTGTTTAAACCGCTTAAATGCATCATTAATGAAAACAAGAATCAACACAATATTGATATTAGAAATGGATTTGGCTCTGTTGAAATGCCCACTGCATTAGCTAGAAAATACCCTAATGCGCACATGGAATTTAAATGGCAGTATGTTTTTCAAATGTCAAACATTTCACGTCATAAAAAATCAGGTATATATAGGCGCCATCATGTATTAGAGAGCACTTTTAGTAGGAATCTCAGAACAGCTGTTTTGAAGTCACAGGTAAATAAAAAGGTAACGTCACACACTTTCAGGCACTCATATGCAACACACTTACTTCAAGCTGGCCTTGATATAAGAACCATACAAGAACTTTTAGGTCACAAACGTTTAGAAACGACCATGATCTACACTCATGTAGTAAAAGAACTTAGCGAAAAAAATCGTTTTAGCCCTTTGGATTATCTTTAAATATACCGACCAAAGCAAATATTCAATTAATTTGACTTAAGTTTGTTGCATAAAAAATTCGACTTTGCTTTGCCGCCCTCAAAATGACACCTATACTAAGCCCATAATAATCAAATTAAAATCATTTAAAATGGTATTAAACCATTTCCTAGAGCCCATTATTTCGATATTGAATAGGGATCTTCTGCCAACAGGTAGGCACGCAAATCTGCTTTGTTGGGCTGGGCATTCAACCACGCCCTCATGGCTTTCACTTTTTCGTATGATTCAGTACCAAACTTGGATTCATAGATGGCTGCTAAATTATCGGAAACGCTTTGTTTTAGTAATCTATTTTGCCATTGTTGAGTGACGATATTGTTCAATGCGCCTGCCACACCCTCTGATTTGAGCAGCTCCCATTCGCCCTTATCCAACCAGATGCCCCCAACAGCTTTGCTGTAATCCAATCGATGCTTGGTTTGGGCGGTGACTTTGTACTTGGTCATTATTGCGCCGGTGACAGGGCACATCAGTGCCTTTGATGAGTCTTGTGATAAATCTTCTGACCATTGGGCATCACCAGAAATTTGCTGTTCGAGGTTGTTTTCTTTCCATGCAACAAAGTCTTCGACAAGTATCCAATCACCGCCACACTTTGAACAGGTGTGGGCCCTGAAAAGACCATCGATGAAACTGGGTTCCAGCACGCCAAAATTACAACTTGTACAATTCATTTTCTTTCCTCAAAAGTGGCCTTGATGGGTAAAGCCCATCCTACACTAATTTAAAATCACACCAAATCCACCACTTCGCTGACCTGATCAACGGTGATGATTTTGATGTTCAAGTCTTTGACCCATTTACCGGCGTTGCCTTTGGGGATGATGGCGGTTTTGAAACCGTGGTTGGCGGCTTCTTTCAGGCGGTCCTCGCCGTTGTGTACGGGACGCACTTCACCGGTCAGACCAACTTCACCGAAGACAATGGTGCCTGCTGGCAGGTAACGGTTTTTGAAACTTGAGATGATGGCAATGATGATCGCTAAATCCGCCGCAGTTTCGGTGATTTTCATGCCGCCTACAGCGTTCAAGAACACATCGTGGTCGTGTATGGCTAAATGGCACATGCGATGAAGAACAGCCAACAACATAGCCAACCGATTGTGCTCAAGACCGACCGATAAACGGCGCGGATTACCCAAGGGGCTCTGATCAACCAATGCCTGAATTTCCACCAACAACGGTCGGGTGCCCTCGCGGGTACACATCACCACCGAACCGGCTTTATCGGCTTGGCGCTCGCTCAAGAATATGGCCGATGGGTTTTCGACTTCTTTGACTCCGGTCTCGGTCATGGCGAACACGCCGATTTCATTGACCGCTCCAAAACGATTCTTTAAAGCACGCAACACACGGTAGCGGCTGTTACCATCTGATTCAAAGTACAACACGGTATCGACCATGTGTTCCAGCATGCGTGGGCCCGCGATGGCGCCATCTTTGGTCACATGACCGACCAAAATCACAGTGATTTTGCTTTGTTTCGCCATTCTGACCAATTGGGCCGCAGCTTCTTTCACTTGTGAGACCGAACCCGGGATGGCGGTCAGTTGTTCACTGAATAAGGTTTGGATCGAATCAATCACCACCAAATCAGGTTTTTTCTGAAGGGTGGTGGCGATGATGGCTTCGACTGAAGTTTCTGCCATACAGTCCAAATCATCAGCCCTTAACCCTAAGCGACTGGCGCGCATGGCGATTTGGGACAAAGACTCTTCACCGGTTACGTACAAAGGTGTAATCACCTCAGCAATCTGTGCTGAAACTTGCAGCATCAAGGTGGATTTACCGATACCCGGATCACCACCCAATAGAATCACTGAACCCGGTACGATGCCACCGCCGAGCACACGATCTAATTCTTTGATGTGTGAGGAAGTGCGCTGTTGTTGTTTGGTGCTGATTTTACCCAATTTTTGAATCGATGAATCACCCGAGTAGTTGGCGTAGCGATTGACTTTAGCAGTACCAGTGGTGGCTGCAATTTTAATTTCATCGATACAGTTCCATTCTTTACACGCACTGCACTGCCCTGACCATTTAGAGGTGGAGTGACCACATAAATTACAGACAAACTGGGTTTTGGCTTTAGCCATTGACTAACTCCTGGGCTTGGTCGGTGGTGAAAGGCCAGTTCAACTCTGTATCGCCATTGGAGAGTACTGGAATGCGGATGTGGTAGGCTTTGATCAGTTCCTCAGAGGTATCAATATCAACCTCAGTAAAAGCGATTCCGGCAGCCATTAACTCTTCTGCTGCATACTCGCACAACGGGCACTCAATTCTGCTGTATAATTTCAATTTTTTCATGTGCGTAGTTTATCATGGCAGTCAGTGTATTTGACCTCTTTAAAATAGGCATAGGCCCCTCCAGTTCACACACCGTAGGACCGATGCGTGCAGCCAATATGTTCATCGCTCAAGTGATGTCACATAACTTAGCTGACAAAACCCACAGCATAGTTACTGAACTGTACGGTTCGCTCAGTCACACCGGTCGTGGCCATGGCACAGATAAGGCCATCATCCTGGGTTTACTGGGTGAAGAACCAGATCAAGTGGACCCAGATGCCATTCCAGGCATGCTTGAACAAGTCGATGTTGAACAACAAATCAAGGCCAATGACCAACTCACTCTGGTGTTCAAAAACAAAGTGCATTTGAAGTGGCACAAACGCAAAAAACTGCCCCTACACTCCAATGGCATGCAATTCACTGCATTGGATAAAAATGGCGATGAGTTATTGCGCAAAGCCTATTACTCAGTCGGCGGTGGTTTTATTTTAGCCCACAGTCACTTGGCCAAAGAACACATCATGGAAGATGATTCGGAGTTACCCTACAAATTCACCTCGGGTGATGAATTGATTGAGCTTTGCCATGAGCATGACATGACCATTGCACAAATCATGTATGTGAATGAAGAAAAGTGGCATGACAGGACGCAGATTGATGCCAAGCTGGATGAAATCTGGCAAGCCATGGAATCATGTGTCCAACGCGGTATCAAAGCCGATGGTGTTTTACCCGGTGGACTTAAAGTGGCCAGGCGCGCACCAAAAATATTCCGTGACTTGGATAAACGCTCGGAAAAAGACTTATCCGATCCATTGACCGTTTTGGATTGGATTAATATGTACGCACTGGCGGTGAGTGAGGAGAATGCAGCAGGTGGACGCGTGGTTACCGCACCCACCAATGGCGCAGCTGGCATCATCCCCGCGGTACTGCATTACTACAAAGAATTTGTTCCAGATTCAACCCAACAAGGCATCCGTGATTTTCTATTAACGGCTGCGGCAGTTGGTATTCTTTACAAAACCAAAGCTTCTATTTCTGGTGCTGAAGTGGGCTGCCAAGGTGAAGTGGGCGTGGCTTCCTCCATGGCTGCCGCTGGATTGGCTGCGGCCCTGCACTTATCACCCGATGAGGTTGAGAACGCCGCTGAGATTGCGATGGAACATAACCTGGGTCTGACCTGTGACCCGATTGGTGGTTTGGTACAAATCCCTTGTATTGAACGCAATGCCATGGGCTCAATCAAATCCATCAATGCCGTGCGCATGGCCGATCGCAATGATGGCGCGCATACGGTGTCATTGGATAAAGTCATCAAGACCATGAAAGAAACCGGTGATGACATGAAAGAACACTACAAAGAAACCTCTCGTGGTGGCTTAGCAGTGAATATCATTGAGTGTTAAAAGTAATTAATTACTACCTACAAAATAATTAAAAAATGAGCAGAATTAAAGTGATCAGGAAAGGCGACGGAACCGCCATTCAAAACAATTCAAAACAGTTTGTTTTCGTTAAGAACGGCGTAAATTTCTCTCTGTCGTTTGAACAAATGAAGCAAATGGCTGAATTGTTCAATGGATTAGAGGACGGCACCTTGATAAAAATTGACCCATCCTCTGAGGATATGGCTCGCGGCGAATAACCTGATAATTGAAACAATAACGCCTATCAAGGTGTTTTTCTGAAGGACAGCTAATAAACACAGAAACAGCTGGATTCAAAAACACAGTCTGCTCAACATTCACAAGTTCCATGTTAGAATTTGGCTTTTTTTAATGGAACCAATCTGATGAAAATGCGTGCGGCAGTTGCTTGGGAAGCTGGTAGAAACTTATCCATAGAAAACATCGATATCGAGGGACCTAAAGCCGGTGAGGTCTTAGTGAAAATGGTGGCCACCGGTGTTTGTCACACCGATGCTTACACCTTATCAGGTGAAGACCCTGAAGGTATTTTCCCATCTGTTTTGGGTCATGAAGGCGGTGCTGTGGTGGTCGAACTGGGTGCCGGCGTGACATCAGTGGCTGTCGATGATCATGTCATCCCTTTGTACACCCCAGAGTGTGGCGAGTGTAATTTTTGTACTTCTGGAAAAACCAATTTATGTCAGGCCATCAGAGCCACCCAAGGCATGGGTTTGATGCCTGATGGCTCATCACGTTTATCGATGAATGGCAAACCCATTTACCACTACATGGGCACCTCAACCTTTGCTGAGTATGCCGTGGTACCAGAAATTGCTTTGGCTAAGATCAACAAACAAGCACCTTTGGATAAAGTCTGCTTGCTTGGCTGCGGCATCACCACGGGCGTTGGTGCGGTACTGAATACCGCCAAAGTTGAGCCTGGTTCAACAGTCGCTATTTTTGGTTTGGGTGGTATCGGTTGTGGTGTCATTCAAGGTGCTGCAATGGCCGGCGCCAGTCGCATCATCGGTGTCGATATCAACCCTGACAAATTTGAGTTCGCACGCCAAATGGGTGCCACAGAATTTGTGAACCCCAAAGATTATGACCAACCGATTCAAGAAGTACTGGTGGATTTGACTGATGGTGGTGTGGATTATTCTTTTGAGTGTGTCGGTAATGTTGATTTGATGCGCTCTGCTTTGGAGTGTTGTCACAAAGGCTGGGGCGAATCGGTCATCATCGGTGTCGCTGGCGCTGGACAAGAGATTAGCACCAGACCGTTTCAATTAGTCACGGGTCGCGTTTGGCGCGGTACTGCCTTTGGCGGGGTCAAAGGCCGCAGTCAATTACCTGGCATGGTTGATCAGTACATGGCTGGTGAGCTGAAAGTGGATGAGTTTGTGTCACACAAAATGCCGCTTGAGCAAATCAATGATGCTTTTGATTTGATGCACAAAGGCGATGGCATCCGTTCAGTCATCACTTTCGATTGAGGCGAGCATGGAACTTAAAAACCAACACAAATTACATGGCGGTGAACTGAGTTTTTACCAACACCAATCAGCGGTCAACAAATCACAGATGGGTTTTGCGATTTATCTGCCACCACAAGTACGCACTGAGAAAGTGCCGGTACTTTATTTCCTTTCAGGCTTAACCTGCACAGAAGAAAATTTCATGATCAAATCAGGCGCCCAGCGTTTCGCCGCTGAATATGGTTTGGCCTTGGTCACCATGGACACCAGCCCCCGTGATTTAGGTATTGATGGAGAGGATGAGACTTATGATTTTGGTTCAGGTGCTGGTTTCTATTTGAATGCCACCGCGCAACCTTGGGCGGAAAATTACCAGATGTATGATTATGTTACCCAAGAGCTGCCGGCACTGATAGAGAAGCACTTTCCTGTGTGCAGCGAGCGGCGCAGTATTTTTGGCCATTCGATGGGCGGCCATGGGGCCTTGACCATTGCTTTGAAAAACCCTGATTCATACCAGTCTGTCAGTGCCTTTTCCCCTATTGTGGCACCCAGCCAAAACCCTTGGGGACAGAAAGCATTCAAAGGCTACCTGGGCGATGACACCAGTCAATGGTCACAATACGACACGGTTGAGCTGATCAAAACCTGTCAACATAAACTGCCTTTATTTATTGACCAAGGCTCTGATGATGAGTTCTTGGCTGAATATTTACAGCCTGAAAAACTGCAAGCAGTTTGTGCAGAACACAAGCACCCGCTGAACATGCGCCTACAAACTGGCTATGATCACAGTTATTATTTCATCAGTAGTTTCATCCAAGACCACATCAAATACCATGCCGAGGCCTTGAACAGTTAACGATTTGGGCCTTAGGAGATTTGATATCAGGCCCACATTTTCACAAATCCAATCAGTGATTCAGATGTCCAAGCGCAAGTTTTCATGTATGTTATTTGCAAACAAAGCATCAACCTCCACTTCCTTGGCAAACTTGTGCCAACCTGAGACCACCTCCAGCACCTCATCAATGATTTCATTTGCTGAGCCAAAATTACCAATCAATTGTGCCACCGCCAATAAATCTTCGCGCTGGAAATCATCACGCTTACCATTCAGACTCATTTGATGTGAATTAACCCACGGCGAGCCTGGCTTGTAGCTATAGGCCACATCAAAGGCTGGAGCCAATCGCCACGAGGCATTGCGATCTGTTAACAGAAAACCAAAGTTTTTGGTGTGGTCATCGTGATTCCTGGCCACCACATTAAATACCATGCGGCGGAATATTTCTATGGCATCTGCTCGAGGCAAGCGCAGTTGTCTGGCCACTGACAACAGCTCCTCATAACTGAATAAGCCCGGCTGCTTGTAATCGGCATGAGCCATTCCACACAAAGAAACATAATGACATTTGTGGTGCCCAATTCGGTCAAATCGTTGGGTCATGAAATGCGCACGCTTACCCTCGATAAACAACTCACTGTAACTGATGTCGATGCCAGCTGCTTGGGCCATCAGGTAATAGGCGTATTCCATGCGACCATAGCCTTGCGGGTCACCAAAAGTTTCTTGGTCGGTTTTATATTCCTCCACACCATCGAACTTTAACAGGAATTGGTCGAAACCTTCAGGTGCTTCGACTTGACCAGAGCGAATTACGTTACGTTCTTTATTGATGGCAATCAAAGCTTTGGCCCGCGCACCGCCAGCTGATGTACCCACTTGTAATATCGCATGCATGGCCTCGGGTTCCGCTTCATTGATTAGGTTTTGCTTGAGGCCGGCACGTTGGTTCAAAACCTTTTGCGCCATGGCCACCAAAGACGCCATTTCTAACTGATCGGCTGGCGAATAATCGCGCTGCAACATCGGTAAAAATTCCAATGCCCCCATACCCCTGGTACCGGTATACAACAACCGTTCGACCGGAGAAAAAGAAGCCACGTCACGCCCCTGCCGGGTCAACCAAGCATTGATCACGGCATGACCAAAATCATCTGGCAAAGCATCAGCAAATACCCCAGGCAAGCCTTTGAAAGTATCGAAATTCAAGCCAGAAAAACTGTATTTCTGTGGCCCCAATGGCATTTTTAAGGGCGCTATTTCAACCCCAGACTGGCGCCATTGAGGTGCGTATTCGAACACGCTGATGCGAGAATCGGGTTGATAGACCAATGCGCCAACTAATTCGTCCCACATTCTGATTTCTGCCAAATGTGTCATTACCAACCCTGATCATCCAATGACTTTGATTGGGCGTTTTCATCTTGGCGTTTGCTGGATGCGCGTTGTCGCTTTCGACCTTGTAATTTCAGCTGTTCTATCGGACTAAAAACAGTCTCAGGTATGGCTTGGTTCAGTGCTTCAAGGCCACCCAAAAACCTCAGTACTGCGATGACATTAACGAACTTAGCCTCACCAGTTTCTAAGCGCCTGTAGCTCAATCGCGACAAACCCACTTCATCGGCCACTTGTTGTTGGGTTAAATTTTTCTCTAAGCGCAGCTGTCGAATGCGTTGGCCTATTTCTGCCGCCACAGCGGCATCATTCATCGATTCAAATAACATTATTCTTAATATGGATAGTTTTCTATACATAACAACTAAAAAATCAACTTAATGTTATCATTTACATACATTAAAATCAATTAGATTTTTCTGCAATGGCATGTTATATAGACATTAAGGACAATATAAGTATTTAATGTATACTTTATTTACCATAATAAAGATTATAACAATTATTGATATCTTCAGAACAAATGCGCACTTTAAATCGACAAACACAGCACTATAATAAATACCAGACAGTCTCAGTATCATTAAAACCAAGAAATATAAATTGAGTCACAATGATTATCAGGCTGATAAACAGACTTAACCACAACGAAGCATAGATATGAGTAAAGAAATAGCAATTTTGGCCGGCGGATGTTTTTGGGGCATGCAAGATTTAATTCGCAAAATGGATGGCGTACTGGATACCCGCGTTGGCTACACCGGCGGCGATGTACCAAACGCCACTTACCGCAACCATGGCAGTCACGCTGAAGCGATTGAGATAGTGTTCGACAATGAAGTAATCAGCTATCGAGATATATTGGCATTCTTCTTTCAAATTCACGACCCCACCACCCTCAATAGACAGGGCAACGATGTCGGAGAATCATACCGTTCGGAGATTTTTTACACCTCTGATGAACAGCAAAAAATCGCCTTAAAAACCATGCAGGACGTTGATGCAACAGACTTATGGCCTGGAAAAGTAGCCACAAAACTCTCAGCAGCCAGCGACTTCTGGGAAGCCGAACCGGAACATCAAGATTACTTGGAAAGAATTCCGAATGGTTACACCTGCCACTTTATCAGACCAGACTGGGTGCTGCCCGAAGCTTGATGGATTATTCCAATATGGGCTCTAGTTGATAGCCCTGATCAGCCAAAAATGCAAGCACCCCACCCTCACCAACCATGTAGCTGGCATTGATGGAGATAAAGGTGGGTGCTTCTTGCATCCACTCAACCATCACCTGAACCCATGGCTTAATATCCATGCCAAAAACATAACGATCAACGCGCTGCGCATCCACGTAGTCATTGGTCAAAAATATGCGATACAGTTTCATCAACTCGTCCAGGCGTTCGTCGCGGTAATAATTGAACTTCATTTCTTTAACCAAAGAACGCTGACTTTCAATGTCCTCAATGTACATGATCAAACTCTCTGGGCTGACAAAACCTGAAGCCAATATAGACTGCTCGAACAATTTACGGTCGTTGACTGAACCTATTTGGCTGTTTTTTTTGCTGTAATGGTCAAACAACAACTGATCAAAAGACCCCAAACGATTACAGTCATTGATGAATGAATGCATCGAGGCGAAGAACACCTCAAAAGCAGTCATGCGCTTAACAACCGGCTTCACTCTTTTGGCCAGATTAACCTTTAAATCCAAATGTGAACTGATCAGCTTCAACAATTTTTTCCGCTTTTTACGGTCTTCAATTTTGTATATTGGAACACCTCGTTCCATGTCCTCATTGGCCGCTAAATCGGCATAGTAATCATCATCAGACAAATAAGTAATGAAGTTTTGAAGCAATAATTGATCGGTTTCAATGATGGCCCGCTTGACTTTGTTTTTAAAAATAATTTCATTCCTACACAAAAAATGCCAGTTGCCAAATACATAAGAAGGTTGTTCAAGTCCGTTGCCCGTGACTTTCCACAAAACAGAATGAGCGTAATTGGATGGTGGGGCCGATTGTTTCTCTTCAAGCGCTGATTGAGACACCTGAGCAAAAGAAAATTCATTCCAAAGAACAAGTATCAAAACGGTGATTTTAATGAATCCCATGGTCATTCCTTTCGGTGGTTGGTCATTGCTCTGATTGATACATCTGTGTTGAAAGAAGCGACTAAAAAGGCCGTTAACCGGCCTTAAAACACAATGTCATCAATCAGCCCAAAAACGGATAACGATAATCTGTGGGTGGTACAAAGGTCTCTTTGATGGTTCTGGGTGACAACCAACGATACAAGTTCAAAGCACTGCCTGCTTTGTCATTGGTACCCGAAGCACGACCACCACCAAAGGGTTGTTGACCAACCACAGCGCCAGTGGGCTTATCGTTGATATAAAAGTTACCAGCAGCATTACGCAAGCGATCAGACATGTGAGCAATCATGAATCGGTCCTGGGCAAAAATAGCACCGGTTAAAGCATAAATAGAGCCTTGATCGCACAAATCCAAAGTGGCTTCAAAGTCAGCTTCATCATAAACATAGATGGTCAAAACCGGACCAAAAATTTCTTCTGCCATGGTTTTGAATTTGGGGTTGGTAGTAACAATGACAGTTGGCTCAACAAAGTAGCCTTCAGATTTATCACAACCACCACCGACGATGATTTCAGCATCAGACGCACTGGCAGCAAAATCAATATAGGACTTGATCTTATCAAATGAACGCTCATCAATGACTGCATTGATGAAATTACTGAAGTCCCTGGTGGTGCCCATTTTGAACGATTGAATGTCTGCAACTAATTGCGACTTCACCTCACTCCAAATAGATGACGGTATGTATGCCCTTGATGCGGCAGAGCATTTTTGTCCTTGGTACTCAAAAGCACCGCGAGCCAAAGCCGTAGCAACCGCAGTGGGGTCAGCGGACTGATGTGCAAAGACAAAATCTTTACCGCCAGTTTCACCAACCAAACGTGGGTATGAGTGGTACCTACCGATGTTACCACCCACTTCAGCAAAAATGTGCTGGAAGGTGGGGGTTGAACCGGTGAAATGAACACCAGCCAATTCTGCCCTTGGCAACAAAGCAGCACCTGCCACCGGACCATCAGAGGCCACCATATTGATGACGCCATCTGGCAATCCAGCTTCTTTGAACACCTTCATGATGACATAAGCTGACAACATCTGAGTACCCGAAGGCTTCCAAACCACTGTGTTACCCAACATCGCTGGGGTGGCGGGCAAATTACCGGCAATCGCGGTGAAGTTAAATGGTGTGATGGCCAGCACAAAGCCCTCTAATGGACGCCAATCCAACTGGTTCCAAACACCTGGCGAGGAAACTGGTTGCTGCGCCATGATTTGTTCATAAAAGTAGGCATTGAAACGCAGAAAATCAATGAACTCACAAGCCGCATCAATTTCGGCCTGAAAGCAGTTTTTCGACTGGCCGTGCATGGTGGCAGCGTTGATCATATTGCGGTAAGGGCCGGCAATTAAATCAGCGGCTTTTAAAAATACCGCAGCCCTGGTCTGCCAAGGTAGGTTAGCCCAATCATGTTGTGCTTTGATGGCTGCATCGGCGGCGGCATTCAACTCTTTTTCACCACCGTTGTGAAATTGGCCAAGGACATGTTGGTGGTTGTGTGGCATAACCACATTTTCGACTTGACCAGTCCTGACCTCTTGACCACCAATGTAACAAGGTATCTCGGCTTGTTCATTTGACATGCTGTCCATGGCTTGTTGTAAAGCAATGGTTGCCTCACTATCAGGACGGTATTCGTTGATGGGTTCGTTTTTAACTTCTGGGGTTTGTGGAATGTTGGCGCTGATCATGGAACTAACCTCGAAAAAAAACTGAATTATACAGATTAAATCATTGCAGTGCATCAAGTGCGAAATGATTCAATCAAGGCAATAAAAAAGCCGCATCAATGTGCGGCTTTTAAAACGGCTTTATTAAGTGGCTTAAAACAAGTGTTCTACAGCAGCACGTTCCTCACGCAACTCAGCTTCGGTTGCATCGATGCGGCTTTGTGAGAAATCACTGACCGGCAAATCTTGCACGATGGTGTATTCACCGTTGGCACAGGTAACCGGGTATGAAAAAATCACACCTGGCTCAACGCCGTAACTGCCGTCACTGGGAATGGCCATTGAGACCCAATCTCCAGCTGCTGTGCCTAACGCCCAGTTGCGCATGTGGTCAATCGCAGATGAAGCAGCCGATGCCGCACTTGATGCGCCACGGGCTTTGATGATGGCTGCGCCACGTTGTTGTACAGTTGGGATGAAGTCATCGACATACCAATCATTATCAACACCTGAAAGCTGTTCACCGTTGATTTCAACTTGTGAAATGTCAGGGTATTGGGTTGATGAGTGGTTGCCCCAAATGGTCATGCGTTTGATGTCATTGGTTTGTGCATCAAATTTTGCAGCCAGTTGGCCCAAAGCACGGTTGTGATCCAAACGGGTCATGGCGGTGAATTGTGCTGGGTTGATGTCTGGTGCATTCTGTTGTGCAATCAGTGCGTTGGTATTGGCTGGGTTGCCGACCACCAATACTTTGATGTCTTTGGCTGCATGGTCATTCATGGCTTTGCCTTGAACCGAGAAAATTTTGGCATTCGCTTGCAACAAATCACTGCGCTCCATGCCTGGACCTCTTGGCATGGCACCGACTAACAAGGCATAATTTGCATCCTTGAAAGCGACATTGGCATCATCAGTAGCCACCACGCCATGCAACAGTGGAAAAGCACAATCTTCTAATTCCATCACCACACCTTGAACTGCATTCATCGCTGGTGGTATCTCAAGCAGGTGCAAGATGACCGGCTGATCTGGACCCAGCATGTTACCTGCTGCAATTCTGAATAATAATTGGTAGCCAATTTGACCGGCAGCTCCGGTAACTACGACACGTACTGGTGATTTCATTGATGTCTCCGCATGATTGTAAAATCAATTTCCAATTTCATTGAGGAAATTGATGGATTTATTAAAGAGAAAATGGTCGGAACGAGAGGATTCGAACCTCCGACCCCTACAACCCCATTGTAGTGCGCTACCAGGCTGCGCCACGTTCCGAATGTTGCGTATTCTATCACATGAAAGTAATTTTTGAAGCTAAATGATGAACCCAATTTGGGCGCAGTTGGTTATTTCAATAAATCCAGGATTTCTTCCAGTTCTATCCGTGTTTGTTGAATCACTTGATAAGATTTACTGGCTTCTTTTTCAGAAACTTTGCCATTGAGTTTTTGTCTGGCACCCGAAATGGTGTAACCATGATCATACAACAAACTGCGAATCTGCCTGATCATCATCACGTCATTTCTTTGGTAATAACGGCGATTACCACGACGCTTGACTGGATTCAGGTTATCAAATTCATTTTCCCAATAGCGCAAGACATGTTGTTTCACATCACACAGCGTGGATACTTCACCGATGGTGAAATATCTTTTTGCAGGGATGGGCGGTAGGGACTTATTGTGACCTTGATCCAGCATATGTTTCTATCGTATTCCTCAATTTTTGACCCGGCTTAAAAGCCACTACCCTTCGCGCTGAAATAGGAATTTCCTCCAACGTTTTGGGGTTTCTACCTGGCCTTGACTTTTTATCTCTTAATTCAAAATTACCAAAACCTGAAAGTTTAACGCCGTGACCAGCCAGTAATTGTGCTTTGATTGTCTCAAAAAACACACTGACAAATTCACTGGCTTCACGCTTATTCAATCCCACTTCCATATAGAGAATCTCAGCTAAGTCAGTTTTGGTGACGGTATCGGTCATGATCTAATTTCTGCATTAAGTTGTTCAGCTAAAAAGGATACCGCTTTTGATACCAGTTTGTCTACTTCTTTATCTTCTAAAGTTCGATTATTTTCCTGAAAAATCAGAGCCATGGCGAGACTTTTATATCCTTTTTCAATATTATCGCCCTTATAAACATCAAATAAACAAAGCTTATACAGCAAAGACTCATCAGCCCTCAAGCTGGCTCTCACCGCAGCCGCAACCGCTGCCCAAGTGACATCATCTTTGATGATAACTGCCAAATCACGTCGCACTTGAGGGAATTTTGACACCACCTGCCAAGCCGGTAATTTAATCTTTTGGATGTCGCTGACATTCAATTCAGCCACATACACCTCTTGTTTGATCTTCATTTTCTGACAAACCGAAGGATGAACTTGACCCAAATAACCAATGATTCGGCCAGCTGATTTAATCGCTGCTTGTCTGCCTGGGTGCAAATAACTATGATCAGATACCTCAAACGACAATTCATCGATACTGTCTGACAACAAGGTCTCCACATCACCTTTGAGTGTGAAAAAATCAACTTTGGCATCATCCGCAGACCATTGTTCGGGAGACTGTTGACCTGTCTTGGCCATTAACAAGACATCGTCCTGTTGAATTTCAGCGGATTTGCTGAATACTTTACCCAGTTCAAACAATGCCAACTGCTGTTCTTGGCGCGCCAAATTGGCTTTGATGTTGCCCAATACACCAGGTAATAAATGCGTTCGCATAACAGCCATTTCTTTGTTCAAAGGATTGGCCAAGCCAAAAACATCTTGTTGTAAATCCAAATCACTGAGCTGTTTTTCACCGACAAAAGAGTAATTAATTACTTCTTGATAAGACATGTCAGCCAATTGTTGTTTGATGGCCCTGAGTTGTTTCATTTGTTCAGGGATTACCCGAATCGCATCGGTCGATGACAACCGGTGTGAAGGCATTTGGTCATATCCTACCACCCTGACCACTTCCTCAATTAAATCTTCACTGATGGCCAGATCAAAACGCCAAGATGGCGATTGCACTGTCCAAACAGTGTTATCGAAGGTGCATGCAAAACCCAAGTCATTGAATATTTGTGTGACTTTTTCAGTCTCCACAACAAAACCCAGTACCTTATTCAAATGATCAACTGACAAAGTGATGGTTTGTTGTTGTGGTACATCTTGTTCTGAGCGCACCATGTTGATTGGTGCTACTTCGCCGCCACATATTTGAGTGATTAATTCTGTTGCTCTTTCCATCGCTGCAGTTTGTAATGCCCAATCCACGCCACGTTCAAAACGCAAACCAGATTCAGTATGAACGGCCAATTTTCGTGATTTGCCCATGATGGTAGCGGGATCAAAATAAGCTGATTCCAACACAATGTCTTGGGTTTGATCATTGACACCACTGCCTAAACCACCTATCACACCGGCCACAGCCAATGCTTTGTTTTCATCAGCAATCACCAAGAATTCTTCGCTCAGTTGAGCCGTTGACTGATCCAAAAGCTGAATTTCCTCGTCCTTATGAGCCATACGAACAATGATTGAACCATCAATTTCAGCGGCATCGAAGGCATGCATGGGCTGGCCCATTTCCAACATCACATAATTGGTTACATCTACCACTGGGTGGATTGATTTGATACCACTGCGCCTGAGGCATTCCTTCATCCACAAAGGTGTGGTTTGGGTGTTATCAATGCCTTTGATGACACGACTGGCGTATATCGGACATTGGGCTGGTGCTTTTAATGTCACTTCAACCTTATCATCACAGCTTGGTTCGATTGTGACTGCACCAGGTGTTTTAACTGGCAAATGGTTCAAAGTCGCTACTTCACGTGCCACACCACGAATACAAAAACAATCAGCCCGATTGGGGGTCAGGTCAATATCAATGACTTGGTCATTCAGGTCCATATAAGAAATGACGTCCTCGCCAACCGGTGCATCAGCTGGCAGTTCGATGATGCCATCAGACTCTTGACTGATACCCAGTTCCACCTCGGAACAAAGCATACCCTGTGATTCAACACCACGCAGTTTAGATTTTTTGATTTTAAAATTACCCGGCAACACGGCCCCAATTTTCGACAGGGCTGTCTTCAGTCCTACACGGGCGTTTGGCGCGCCACAGACGATTTGTAGTGTTTCATTACCGGCATTGACTTCACATACCTTTAATTTATCAGCATCTGGGTGTTTCTCACAGGCCATAATCTCAGCCACTACCACCCCACTGAAATCACCAGCAGCGGGTTCAACACCATCCACTTCCAAGCCTAACATGGTTAATTGCTCCATCACCTCGGTGGTGGATTGGTTGTAATTAACCCATTGTTTTAACCAATTTTCACTGAATTTCATTGTTCTTTATCCTATGACTGAAACTGGCGTAAAAAGGCCATGTCGTTTTCAAAAAAGTTTCTTAAATCTTGTACACCATAGCGCAACATGGCGAAGCGCTCCACGCCCAAACCAAAAGCAAAACCGGTGTATTTCTCAGGATCTATGCCGCCTGATCGCAACACATTGGGGTGAACCATGCCACAACCCAATACTTCCAACCAGTCAATGCTGCCATCATCTTTTTTCCACTCCACATCCACTTCTGCTGAAGGCTCAGTGAATGGAAAGTAAGAAGGCCTCAAGCGGATTTGTAAATCATCTTCAAAGAAAGCATTCACAAATTGATTCAGCACACCTTTTAATGATGCAAAGGTCACATCCTCACCAATCACCAAACCTTCAACCTGATGGAACATAGGCGTATGGGTTTGGTCAGAATCACTGCGGTAGACTTTTCCAGGTGCAATGATTTTAATCGGTGGCTCCATGGTTTTCATTGCCCTTATTTGTACCGGTGAGGTATGGGTTCTTAGTAAATGTCCGTCAGGAAAATAAAATGTGTCATGCATTGCCCTGGCTGGGTGATGCGCTGGAAAGTTTAAGGCTTCGAAATTATGAAAGTCATCTTCAATTTCAGGACCAGTGACCACATCGAAACCAACTTGCGAAAACAAATCAATGATGCGTTGCATGGTTCTACTAACCGGATGTATACCGCCTTTGCCATTTTGGCGTCCAGGCAAAGTCACATCAATAGACTCCGCCATTAACTTGGCATTCAATTCCGCTGCCATCAAGGTATTCTTTTTCTCTTGGATCGCTGAAAACAGTTGGCCTTTGGCTTGATTAATGGCCTGCCCCGCTGTTTTTCTCTCTTCAGCTGGCAACTGCCCCAACTGTTTTAACTGTAAGGTTACTGTGCCTTTTTGACCCAAGTATTGAACCCTGACATCATCCAATGCCTGAACGGAATCGGCCTGCTCAATCTGAGCCAAGCCATCGGTTACGATTTGTTGCAAATCACTCACTTTATTTCTCTGTAATGGTTGTTATTTATGATTTATGTTGCTGCATAAAAAAAGGAATCAGTTATACCACTGATTCCTCTTTTTGATCTTTCTTTGACTGTCCCGAAGGACGGTCTGTTTAAGCCAGTGCGGCTTTGGCTTGTTCAACAACAGCAGCGAAACCTGCTTTGTCGTGCACAGCCATGTCAGCCAGAACTTTACGATCTAAAGAGATATCAGCTTTTTTCAAGCCGTTGATAAATCGTGAATAGCTCATGCCATTGTTTCTGGCACCGGCGTTGATGCGGGTGATCCATAAGGCTCTGAAAGTTCTTTTTCTGGCTTTGCGGTCACGGTAAGCGTACTGACCCGCTTTGATGACTGCTTGTTTAGCAACGCGGTAAATTTTACGGCGTGCGTTGTAATAGCCTTTGGCTAATTTAAGAACTTTTTTATGTCTTTTGCGTGCTTGAACGCCTCTTTTAACTCTTGCCATGTTATATCTCCTTTAATTATGCGTAAGGTAAAAGTCTTTTCACTGAACTTTCGTCAGCTTCATGAACCATGGTAGTACCACGTAAATTGCGTTTACGCTTGGTACTCATCTTAGTTAAAATATGACTTCTGAAAGCTTGCTTTCTTTTGAAGCCATTGGCGGTTTTTTTAAAGCGCTTCGCAGCACCTTTTTTGGTTTTCATTTTAGGCATAATGCCCTCCTGTTTTCATTTATATACTCCAGCAAGTAGCCAATAAATCGACTTTTTTCATACTTGACTCACTGGTCAGCTAATTATTTTTTTGGGAATTTAAACCCCTATAATTATTTGTTGGGCTTAGGCGCCAACAACATAATCATAAATCGACCTTCCATTTTCGCTGGTCGTTGTTCAACAACCACTTCATCCACTAAATCTTTCTCTAACCGGTCCAACATATCAGAACCGATGTCTCTGTGTGCCAATTCACGTCCTCTGAACATGATGGTCACTTTGACCTTGTTGCCTTGGCCAATAAATCTTCTTAAATTTCTGAGCTTGACTTGGTAATCCGCTTCTTCAGTGTTGGGCCTGAACTTGACCTCTTTTAACTGAACTTTCTTTTGTTTTTTCTTGGCTTGTTGGTTCTTTTTGGCTTGTTCAAACTTGAACTTGCCATAATCCATGATTTTACAAACTGGTGGTGCCGCTTTGGGAGATATTTCTACCAAATCCAATCCGGCTCCTCTGGCCCTATCTAAGGCTTCAGCTGTTGTAATTATTCCAACCTGTTCTCCATGTTGGTCTATAAGCCTAACTTCAGGAACCCTTATTTGTTTGTTCCTGCGTACTTTGTCATTTCTAGCGATTAGTCAATCCTCCAATGTATTTAAATTTGTTTAAGCATGATGTGATTGAATTCTCTCAATCCTAAAACATTTAAACGCTTTATTTCTTTTCGTTGATTTGTAAGTTCATTAGCTGAGCCAACTCATCAACTTTCATAGAACCTAAATCTTGACCATCATGTGATCTGACCGTGATGGTTTCATTTTCAAGCTCGTTGTTACCCACAATAACCAAATAATTTACCTTGTTTAATGTGTGCTGGCGAATTTTATAGCCGATCTTCTCGTTTCTCAAGTCATAAATCGCCCTAAAACCCTGATTTTTCAAAGTTTGTCCCACTTTTTGTGCATATTCCGACTGTTGACCCGTGATATTGAGCACGGCAACTTGAGTTGGCGCCAACCAAAGCGGCATGTTTCCGGCATGCTGTTCTAGCAAAATACCGATAAACCTTTCAAATGAACCCAGTATAGCGCGATGCAACATCACTGGTGTGACGCGGTCGCCATTTTCGTCAATATAAGTGGCTTCCAATCTGTTGGGCATGGAGAAATCCACTTGAATGGTGCCACATTGCCACACCCTACCTAAACAGTCTTTCAAAGAAAATTCAATTTTGGGTCCATAAAAAGCACCTTCACCTGGCAACTCCTCCCAAGCTATGCCTTTATCGTCCAAGGCATCAGCCAAAGCTTTTTCGGATTTATCCCAAACTTCGTCACTGCCGACACGTTTTTCTGGACGGGTTGAAATGCGATAGATGATTTCATCAAAGCCAAAATCGGCATAAACTTCATGTAAAAAATCAATGAACTCAGAAACCTCAGCACCAATTTGATCTTCTTGACAGAAAATGTGCGCATCATCTTGTACAAAACCACGTACCCGCATTAAACCATGCAAAGCCCCTGACGGCTCATTGCGGTGACACGAACCAAACTCAGCCAAACGAATCGGTAAATCACGGTATGATTTAAGTCCTTGGTTATAGACTTGAACATGACATGGGCAATTCATTGGTTTAACTGCAAATTGGCGGTTTTCTGATTCTACGCTGAACATGTCATCACCAAATTTATCGGCATGACCTGACTTTTCCCATAAGGTGTATTCAACCACTGATGGGGTGTTAATCTCTTTGTAATCCCTGGCGTTGAGTTTTTTTCTCATGTATTGTTGAACGGCTTGATAGATAGACCAACCACGCTCATGCCAAAACACCATGCCAGGCGCCTCTTCTTGGAAGTGAAACAGGTCCATTTGTTTACCTAGCTTTCTGTGGTCACGTTTTTCAGCCTCTTCCAGCATGTGTAGGTAAGTTTTCAAATCCTTCTTGTCATGCCAAGCGGTGCCATAGACCCTTTGCAGCATTTCATTATCACTGTTACCGCGCCAGTAAGCGCCAGCGATACTCATTAACTTGAATACTTTTAACTTGCCGGTATTGGGTACGTGTGGCCCACGACATAAATCAACAAATTCGCCCTGCTTGTATAATGACAACACTTCATCCTCAGGTATGTCTCTGATGATTTCAGCTTTGTACTTCTCGCCCTTCTTTTCAAAAAAATCAACCGCTTCGTTTCGAGACATCTCAAAACGCTCAACTGGTAATTTTTCTTTGACAATTTTTTTCATCTCAGCTGTGATTTTTGCCAAGTCATCTTCATGAAAAGGGTCTTTTGTTGCAAAGTCGTAATAAAAGCCATTGTCTATCACCGGGCCAATGGTAACCTCAACCTTAGGAAATAAACGTTGCACAGCTTGCGCCATTAAATGTGCTGCGGAATGACGCAACACCTCTAGACCATCATCCGTGTTACCTGTCACTATGGTCAAATCAATGTCTTTATCAATCAAGTGAGTCAGATCAACCATCTCACCATCAACACGCGCTGCCAAAGCTGCATTGGCTAAACCTGGCCCAATGTCTTCAGCCACTGCGGCTACGGTAAGTGATTGTTCGTATTTACGCTGAGATCCATCAGCCAAAGTTACAGTTATCATGTCAATTTCCAAGCCTTCAGTTGTCTTGTTCTGAGGCGTAAATTCAAGTCGCACAAAAAAGAGCGAGATTATAGCATGTCAAAGGGTTAAAAAGTACCTATCAAGAGCGGCAAATAGCCAGATAGCGCTGAATCACATCAGCCACCCCAAACTCCAGGGACTCAATGGTCAAAGCATGGCCAATCGAAACTTCCAAGATGTCAGGAATGGTCAGAAACTGAGTTAAATTATCCAAGTCCAAATCATGACCTGCATTGACTCCTAAACCCAAGGCTTGAGCCAGTTCCGCGGACTGCTTGTATTGCATCAGTGTGCTTTGATAATCACCCTCAGCATAAGCGTTGGCGTAGGACTCTGTGTATAATTCGATGCGATCAATGCCAGTTTGACTGGCTGCTTTGATTTGCTGCTCATCAGGGTCGATGAACAAGGAGCTCCTGACCCCAAACGATTTCAATTCTGCAGCCAATGCAGTTATCCAATCAGCATGTTCGGCCAAATCCCAACCGTGGTCTGAAGTCAATTGGTCAGGGGCGTCGGGCACCAAAGTGCACTGATCTGGCTTTGTTGCTGCCACCAAAGCCATAAATTCGACCGATGGATAGCCTTCAACATTGAATTCAACATCTGGGTATTGTCGGCACAACTCACTCAAATCTCGCGTGTCTTGCCGCGTGGCGTGTCTTTCATCTTGGCGCGGATGAACTGTGATGCCATCAACACCCATAGCAATCAACTTTTCAGCGTAGGCCAGGACATTGGGGTAATCTCTGCCTCGTGAATTTCTGAGTAAGGCTATTTTGTTTAAATTTACACTGAGCGCTGTCATATCCAACAATGCCATTCAAATCGTAAATTTTAACCCATGCAGGCATGAAATGAGAATGAAAGTTTGGTTAGAAGTGATGACTGTTTGAATAAGGAAGTTGCGAGAACAATACAGAGAGAAAACGTCAACCCACAAAACTCTGTATTGCCTCGCTGGTGTAGGTTAAATTAATAGCCCACGATTTGGAGATAAATTTGACCTCCCCCTGTTCGTTTCACATTTTGCGAAATGAGATAAAACTGATGTGAGAACATACAGGTTGGAGATGATTTTACATCAAAGGACACTGGTGGTATTATTGCGTACAAATATGCGCGCAAAATATTATGAGTTCTGACAAAAGACATTTGGTACAACTTCAAAAAGCCCTCATCCCAGTGAGTAAAATGGTCATTAAATTTGGCTTGCAATACCACGAATTCAGGGCCAACAGCCAGAAAGCCTACATCAAAGCAGCCGAGGAACTGCTAGAAGATGCAAACATAAAACCAACCATTCAAGCCATTGCAGTGAAGACTGGTATTGACCGCAGGGTGATTGCAGAATTCAATAACAACAAAAACCAAAACAATGACGTATTGAACAAGATGGACATGATCATTGTGGCTCTACAACAAACCAAAGCCAAGAATAAACGCCTAACGCACGCCAAATTAACCACATTGATTGACAACATTTACGGTAACCACATCCGAGCCAAAGCCGTGATCACAGAATTAATCAGCAATCAAATCATCAGCAAGTCGGAAAATAAATACCTCATCACTGACAGCCTCAATCAACAGTTGATGCAACAAGCGGAACTGGCAGAGGAAGTGGACATAACCACCAAAAGGCTGTTTCAAACTTTCTATAAGAAAATGTTCGCCACTGATCTGAAACAAAACCTTAACCAGGCTTCGATCTTCTCCAGCAAGATTCCGCACAGCAAACACGATGAAATCAATCAAATCATCGATAAAAAAATGCGCGCGTTTCAACAGGAAATGAAGGCACTGATTCAACAGCATGAAACCAATGTACCTGAAGGCACCTACGCCAACGTCGGTTTTTCACAATTTCAATTTGATTCTAGTGAATAGTGGCTACAATGATTCGCCTGACCCGTTCATAAACTATAACAGAATCAATTATTACCAAGAAAAGCTGCCGTCAAAACTAAAGTTCAGTGCGCAGCTTGAGCAACTCTGGAAAAAAAGTTAACTCCAAGGCTTTTTTCAAAAAACTCACCCCAGATGATCCACCAGTGCCTTGTTTAAAGCCAATGATCCGCTCTACAGTTTTCATGTGCCTGAAACGCCACAATTGAAAGGACTGTTCGACATCCACCAACTGTTCACACAGCGCATACATGGCCCAATGTTGGTCAGGGCGTTTATAAATGACCACCAACACATCCATCAAATCCTGATTAAACACATGGGGTTTGCGCAAGTCACGCTGAACCAGTGACTCAGGCACAGAATACCCCTCATCGAACAGGTGTTTTATAAAAACATCATAAATACTTGGGGCAGCCAGAACATCCTGCAGAATCGCCCTGGATTCCGAATCCTCCGGAAAAACCTTGACCATGTTTTTGTTTTTATTGCCCAACAAAAATTCTACCTGCCGATAATGCACCGATTGGAAGCCAGATGCATTGCCGAGCACATGCCTGAATTGGGTGTACTCACTGGGGGTTAGCGTTTCTAACACCGCCCATTGTTCGAATAATTGTTTTTGTATTTGTTTGACCCGAGCCAAGATTTTTGAAGCCCGACCGAGTCTTTTTATCTGAACACACCTGATGGCCTCAGTTAACTCGTGAACAATTAATTTCATCCACAGTTCAGAGGTTTGGTGCTGAATAATGAACAACATCTCATCATGGTGTTCGGGATCACTCAGTGGCTTCTGCGCAGAGAACAAAGTATCCAGACACAGGTAACCGCCATAATTTTTTCTTTCTGAAACATCTAATTTGATGCCGTCCTCCAATGGACGGATATTTTTTCTCTCTTTCATTCAGTCGAACCCATATTTGTAATGACTGCTCCCAATAATAGAGTAAACAGTCTATTTTTTCCTTAGATTTGTTGCCCTTGCCATTTAATAAAAGGTTTCATTCCTATATAATACAGCCCGCTTTGCTGGCGTAAATCTAAACCAGTTTGAGCGCATTATAATGAAGATGGCGAGTTAATTAAGCATTTAATCATACATAAATGCTGCATATTGAAGTGGCTTTGACACAAATACAGCCGACTTTAAAACCTCCCATCCCACGGGCACACATCCAGAATAAAACAGGCAACTGGTTGATTCATGACCGGTTTGGTTATCTGTTTGAATGGCGTGACCCACCACTGTAGACCACATTTTCGGAGAGTGAAATTGACCACAGTCGCATCATTTAATATCGATTATTTGCAGTACCTGACACCCAACGGTGATTTAGTTGGCGATAAGAAACCCAAAGTAGCCACAGACTTTGAACACCTCAAATCCATTTATGAGTTGATGGTACTGACCAGAACTTTTGACGCCAAAGCCGTTGCCTTACAGCGAACAGGTAAATTAGGCACCTATGCTTCCAGTTTAGGTCACGAAGCGGTGCACATTGCGATGGGCGCTGCCATGCAAGAAGCAGATGTTTTTGCCCCCATGTACAGAGAATATGGCGCACAATTTTATCGCGGCGTGAAGCTGTCAGAAGTACTACTCTACTGGGGTGGCGATGAACGTGGCAGTAATTTTTCAGGTCCCCAACATGATTTTCCATGGTGTGTGCCTATCGCCACACAATGCACCCATGCAGCTGGTGCTGCTTTGGCCTTTAAATTGCGCGGTGAGAAACGTGCTGCTGTCTCAGTGGTTGGTGACGGCGGTAGCTCCAAAGGCGATTTCTTAGAAGCCATCAATGCTGCCAGTGCATTCCAATTACCAATGGTGATGATGATTGTTAACAACCAGTGGGCGATTTCAGTACCCCGTAAGAAACAAAGCCAAGGACGTACTTTGGCACAAAAAGGCTTGGCCGGTGGCTTGCCATCTATCCAAGTAGATGGCAACGACTACATCGCCGTTTACACTGCGGTCAAAGCCGCATTGAAGCGCGCTTATGAAGGCAAAGGCGCCTCTGTTATTGAGGCAATCACTTACCGACTGAGTGACCACACCACAGCCGATGATGCTTCACGCTACCGTCCTGATGATGAAGTGGAAAATGCCAAACAATTTGAACCAATCAAACGCATGCGTAAATACCTGACCTCACAAGGCCAGTGGAATGAACAACTGGAAAATCAGCTGATCAACACTTGTAAAGTTGATGTGGATGCTGCGGTTGAGGAATACCAGAACGCTTCTGACTTATCAGTGGCTGACATGTTTGATCACATGTATGAAGAATTACCGCATGATTTGGCTGAACAAAAAGCCTATGCCCAAGCTATGGAGGAGAAGTCTAATGGCTAAGATTACAATGGTTGAAGCGGTCACAATGGCCTTGGCACACGAATTAAAAAACGATAAAGATGTGGTTGTATTGGGTGAAGATGTCGGTATCAATGGCGGCGTATTCAGAGCCACCAATGGCTTGGCACAAACTTTTGGTGAAGACCGAGTGATTGATACCCCCTTGGCAGAGGCGATGATTGCAGGCATGACGGTTGGTATGGCCACACAGGGCATGAAGCCAATTGCTGAAGCACAATTTATGGGCTTTATTTATCCCATGGTTGAACACATCATTTGTCATGCAGCCAGAATGCGTAACCGCACCAGAGGCAGATTAACCTGTCCGCTGGTGATCAGAGCACCTTATGGCGGCGGTATCCATGCACCCGAACACCATTCAGAGAGTACCGAAGCGATGTTTGCTCACATGCCTGGTATCAGGGTGGTGATTCCATCTTCACCTTCAAGAGCCTATGGTTTGTTACTGGCTGCCATTCGCAACCCAGACCCAGTGTTGTTCTTGGAGCCCAAGCGTGTATACCACCTCAACAAGGAAGAAGTTGAAGATGACGGTGAAGAATACCCATTAGATATGTGTTATGTTGATCGTGAAGGTGATGATGTGACCCTGATTACCTGGGGTGCGATGATGAAAGAAACCATTGAGGCCGCCAATATCTTGGCTGAGCGTGGCATTTCGGCTGAAATCATCGACGTGGCAACTGTCAGTCCGCTGGACATGGATACCATTCATGAGTCGGTGGCAAAGACCGGTCGATGTGTGATCATTCAGGAGGCAGCGAAACACTGTTCCGTTTCCTCAGAGATTGCAGCCAATTTAGCTGACCAAGGCTTGTACAATTTGAACGCACCAGTTAAACGTGTGACGGGTTATGACACCATCATGCCGTTGTTCAAATTAGAGAAAAAATACATGCCATCAGTAGACAGAATTTTAGATAAAGTAGAACAAGTTTTGGAGGTTTCATGAGCATATTTAATTTACCCGATTTAGGTGAAGGCTTGCCTGATGCAGAGATTGTTGAATGGCATGTCAAAGTTGGCGATCAAGTCGAAGTTGATCAAGCCATGGTGTCCATGGAAACCGCCAAGGCAGTTGTCGATGTGCCAGTACCAATGGCCGGCGTGGTCAAAAAACTCTATGGCGAACCCGGTGATGTGATTGATACTGGCGCGCCTTTGATAGAGTTTTCAGTAGACGGTGAAGCGACAGCTGATAGCAGCGAAGCCGAGAGTGAAGCCGACTCGCCTGCAAAATTACGTGCTGAAGCCGAACAAGTGCTGATGGATTTGGATGATGACAGCGCCAAACAAACGGCATCACCTGAAGCGCCAGCGAAAGAAGAAGCCATTGGTACTGTTGTTGGCCAGATGGAATCATCTGATGCCGTGGTTGACAGCATGACTGATTTTGGCGGCAAAAAAGCCGCTCCTGCCGTGCGTGCTTTGGCCAAAAAGTTAGGGGTTGATTTGTCGACAGTTGAAGCCACGGGCACTGGCGGGGTGATTCGCCCTTCTGATGTGAAAGCAGCAGCCGCCAATCCACCAGCCCAAAAGCCAGCCTCTGCGCCTGCTAAATCAGCACCCACTCAAGCAACGCCTAACAAACCAGCGGTCACTCAAGCAGCAAAACCACCAGCACCAGTCAATAAACCAATAGTTGATGATAATTGGCAACAGGTCAAAGGTTCACGCAGAACCATGGCCAGAGTGATGCAAAATTCGCACGCCAATATTGTACCTACCACCATCATGGATGATGCCGATATCAACAATTGGCAACCTGGTGAAGACATCACTGCTCGACTGATACGTTCATTGGTGGTTGCAGCACAAGCTGAGCCCACTTTGAATGCTTGGTTTGATGGTGACAAATTATCCAGAAGATTAATCAGTCATGTTGATGTGGGTATTGCTGTTGACACCGAAGACGGTTTGTTTGTGCCGACCATGCGTAATTGTGATCAGATGACGGCTGGCGATGTTCGCAACGCCATGAACAACATCAAGGAACAAGTCAAAACCCGCAGCATCCCGCCAGAAGACATGAAAGACTACACCATCATGTTATCAAATTTTGGGGTTTATGCGGGCCGTTATGCCACACCTGTTATCACGCCACCTTGTGTTTCTATTGTGGCAGCTGGTAAATTGCGCCATGATGTGGTGCCTGTTTTAGGTGGTATGGAAGCACACAGAATCATTCCCTTGTCATTGACTTTTGATCACCGAGCAGTCACTGGTGGTGAGGCGGCCAGATTTTTGGCAGCCATGATCAACGACTTAAATAAGAGCCGATGATTCATTAATTTTTCATTAATTTGAAATCAAAAACGTCCATTTCGTTGAATTGGGCGTTTTTTTTTGTAATATTTTTTAATGGCGATGGTCATATTACTGTGCTTATAATAAACACAGAAATGATTGCAGCATGGTCAAGTTCAATTGATTCAAATGTGAATACATTTCAATAATAAATTAAACATTCATTCCCTCGGAGGAGATTTTTATGAAAAACTTTAAAATAAAACCTGTTAATGCAGCCATTGCTGCCGCTGTAACTGTAGTTGGAGCTGGCGCTTTAATGAGTGGTTCTGATAACCCATTTGGTCAAACTGACCTGAGCGATGGTTACCAAAACGCCGATGGTCGTATTGCCAAAGCCGATGGGTCTGGAGAAGGCAAATGTGGCGAAGGCAAATGCGGCGGCGATAAGGCCGAAGGCAAGAAAGCCGAAGGCAAATGTGGTGAAGGCAAATGCGGTGGCGAGAAAAAAGCCGAAGGCAAATGCGGTGAAGGCAAATGCGGTGGCGAGAAAAAAGCCGAAGGCAAATGCGGTGAAGGCAAATGCGGTGGCGAGAAAAAAGCCGAAGGCAAATGCGGTGAAGGCAAGTGCGGCGGAGAGAAAAAAGCCGAAGGCAAGTGCGGTGAAGGCAAGTGCGGCGGCGAGAAAAAAGCCGAAGGCAAATGCGGTGAAGGCAAGTGCGGCGGCGAGAAAAAAGCCGAAGGCAAGTGCGGTGAAGGCAAATGCGGCGGCGAGAAAGCTGAAAAAACCGAAGGCAAATGCGGCGAAGGTAAGTGCGGCGGCTAAAAGCAGGTAATCTGAAATGAAAAATTTAGAAATTTCAGGTGCCGGTATCGGATTGAGACGGGGACTGGTGTCCCCGTTTCAAGCTTATGGTGACCTCAATCCAGTTCAGTTCATGGAGGTGGCACCAGAAAACTGGATGACCGTTGGCGGTAAAGCCAAGTATGACTTTCTCGCTTTTGCAGAAAAATACCCCATGATTTTGCACGGCTTATCCTTATCAATTGGTGGCCCGGATGAATTGAATGTGGCTTTTGTTAAGTCATTGAAAAAATTCAAAGAATCCATCAAAGCCCCAATTTACTCTGAACACCTTTCATACTGTACCGATGGTGGTCAACTTTATGATTTAATGCCAATCCCATTTACTGAAGAGGCTGCCAACTATGTGGCCGAACGTGTGATACGGGTGCAAGATATTCTGGGTGAAAGGATGGCATTAGAAAACGTTTCCTATTACCTGACCCAACCAAACCCAGAAATGACTGAAATTGAATTTATCAATCATGTCATTAAAAAAGCTGACTGTTTGTTGCACTTAGATGTTAACAACATCCATGTCAACAGTGTCAATCATCGCTACGACCCATTTGATTTCCTGGATCAGCTACCCACAGATCGAATCGCCTACATACATGTAGCGGGTCACTACAATGAAGCAGAAGATTTAATTGTTGATACGCATGGGGCAGCAGTGATCGAAAAAGTGTGGCAAATCCTCGCATACACTTACAAAAACTACGGTGTATTTCCGACTCTACTGGAGCGTGACTTCAACTACCCGCCAGTAGCTGAACTATTGGCTGAAGTCGAGAGAATCAGTCAGTTACAACAAACTTACAGCCAAAAAAATGAGCAACAAGCCATCATTTAAACAAGCTCAAGTTGATTTCGCGGCGCACATCAGGGATCCGCAAAACAACCCAAAACCTGCGAGCATAGAAGATCGGCGGATGAAAATCTATCGTGATTTATTTATCAGCAGCATCGGTGGCTTATTGGCCGGTTCTTTTCCTGTTATCCGTTCTCTTTATACGGATGCCAGCTGGGAATTATTGGTCAGAAAATACTTTAAAAAAGAGCACAACAAAACCCCACATTTTCCTGAGATACCGCGTGAATTCGTGACATTTCTACAGACCAACCCCGAAGCTGACCCAAATAAACCATTCCTTTACGAATTGGCACATTACGAGTGGCTTGAGCTGCATCTAGAAAAGCACAGCATCGAATTGAAAAGACCAGCAGAACCGATTTCAGCAGATCAACTGATGAATGAAAGCCCTGTCATCTCGCCCTTGGCCAGACTCAACAGTTATGCCTTTCCTGTCCATAAAATCAAAGCATCTTTTCAACCCACACAAGCTGCTGAAACACCTATTTATTTGACTGTATGGCGAGACCAAAACTTTCAAATCCATTTTTCAGAAATGACGCCATTTTCAGCGTTGTTACTTGAAAAATTAATGAATAATAAATCCGACAGCGGACATCAGGTTTTGCAACAACTGGCCATTCAACACCAACACCCTGACCCCGAACAATTTATCAACTTTGGTGAACAAGTAATCACTCAATGGTTGCAGCAAGACATCATCATTTCAATTAAATAAAAAAAGGAGCAAACAATGGCATTAAATTCATTGCAGAACCTATGGGTTCAGCTAACCAGCAGACTTAATTCAGTAGGACAATGGGTACCACCACTGTTAATTCGGGTGATCCTATTTTGGGAGTTTTATGAAGCCGGCACGCAAAAAATCAATGGTGAAAACTGGTTTGCTGGCATTCAAGACAGCTTCCCTTTTCCATTCAACCACATTCCTGCTGATGTGTCATGGTTCATGGCAGCCTGGGGAGAATACCTCTTTGCCATTTTGTTGTTGTTGGGTTTGTTCACCCGGTTTGCAGCTGTTTCATTATTGGTAATTACGGCCGTTGCAACAGCCGCTGTACACTGGCCTGAAAGCTACTCATCATTGGGCCAATTGTGGGAAGGCTATGCCATTACCAACAAAGGTGCGGGCAACTTTAAGTTACCGCTGTTATTTGCCATCTTGTTATTACCACTGATTTTCTCAGGCGGCGGTAAGTTCTCTCTAGATCATGTTCTGACTCACTTTTTGGGTGGTGATGCCAAGCACCCAATCACCTCGGACTTTGTTTCTAAAGGCTTGGGTCTGGTGGTGCTGGGTTTACCGCTGTTCTTCGTGATGCAGTCAATAGGCATCGCTCTGCTGGTGGTTGGGGTGGTTTTAATCATTGCAGACCGCTTTATTACACCAACTGGCTAATCATTTTCAATGGCACATGAAAAAAGCCGTTAGTTTGCGGCTTTTTTTGTTTCCTCCCGCCAAGCTGTGATGTTTTCATTTATCTGTCTACGTCCATCTGAATCAGACATGTAAATGTGTTTGGATTTTTCAGCAGCTGACAATAACCATTCGAATGCCAGCTCATCAAAGCCACATGTTTTTAATAATTGACTGATCCAGATTTCAGCACCTAGACGGCGCCAACCGGTGGCAGACTCTTTTGCTAAATCTGTTTCTATGCTTTTGATTAATGCAATGATACTTTGACAGCTTTCATCAGAGTTACCGGACCCAGCAACATTGGCTATATGGATTATTTGGTTGTATAAATTACTTCTGTTGTGGGCTTTAAAAACCGGCATGACCTCTGTCAGTATCTGGGCAGAGTCTTGATGTTTATTCAGCTTGGCTAAAACCCGAGACAAATTGGCCTTTGCTGTGGCAGCGCGAATCAGGTTTTCTGGGTCTAACTGAATTCGTAACTCGATTGACTTTTCATAAAGTTCCGAAGCTTTTTGAAATTGACCCAAATCTTCGTAAACATAGGCCAAGTTATTTATCATTCTAGCAGTCTCAAAATTATTTCCCCCATAAAATGATGTGTATACATCAAGTATTTTTAAATAGATAGAAGCAGCATCTGAAAAGTAACCTCGGTCATGCAGGAAAGCGCCTTGGGCTGATAAATTAGCAGCGTATTCAGGGTGGTTTTCAGAATAAAGCGTTTTGCTTATCTTTAACAATTCATCCAATACAATCCTGGCCTCATCATGCCGGTCCAAACGCATCAATCTAACAGCTTGACTGTTGACTCGTTTGAGGTAAAAGGGGTGTACTTTGCCCACCAACTTGGCTGTCAGGTCCCTGGACTTTTCAGCAAATGCCAGCGCTCGCTCCTTATCAGAGTATTTAATCGCCTCACCCCATACATGATAAAATCGACTCATCAGCTCAGTGTCATTCAAGTGCTCTTCCGTCAAGGTCGAAAAGGCGGCTGATAGAATATTAGCTGACTCCTCTCGCTCTCCACGTTCAGTAGCCACTGTGGCTTTTCGGGTCAAATGTATGATTGCTTCTCTGCTACCAACCAATTTGGCTGCTGTTTGATCCGCTTGAATAAATATCTCCTCACTTTTTTGTATTTCATCATTGCGAAAATACATCAATGCCAACTGTCCTTGGGCAGCCAACAAACTCATGTCATCCCCGATCTTCTCGTAGTTATCTACTGCTTGTTTATAATACGAAATGGCTTTAGGGGTATTTTGTAGATGGTGGTGAATGGATGCCATGATACCTGACAATGCAGCTTCAACACTGGGCTGATTGGCCACGCCTGCAGCTAATTGACGTTCACCTTGTTCTAAAACATCATTTAAACTGATGTCTTTCCCGCCATGGCCCAATGGCGAAACCGACTCAAACAAGGTGGTTAAGAACTCTGTGGTTTTTTGTGCAATCAGAGCCTGTTGATTAGCAAAATCTCGCTCAGCTTCTAACCTTAAACTGTTCTTGTACATGAGGATGGGTAATAACGTCATAAAAGTCAACACTGCCAACACCAAACCGCTTGATAATGGGTTGCGCTTGAATAATTTACCCAATCGGTACCACCGACCATCACCACTGGCTTTTAACGGTTTATTCTGCAGGTAGTTATTAACATCCAGTATCAAATCATCGGCATTGGAATAGCGTCTTTGCGGTTCTTTTCTGATAGCCTTCATCACCAAATTATCCAAGTCTCCTTGTAATAATTTTGCAGCAAAACCAGTCGATTTATCAGTTGCAGTTACTTCACTGGGTTTTGGCGGTGTTTCAGCAGTTATTTCCTTAACAAAAGCGGCTGGGGATTCGGTGTTGTGTTGAGCCTTGTGATCAGTCAATATTTCATACAGCAATAAGCCCAAGGCATATACGTCTGTGGCGGTTGTGACATGTTCTCCGGAAATCTGTTCTGGTGTTGAATAAGCGAAAGTCAACATCACATCACCTTGCGTTTGGGTGATGTCATCATCAACCAACTTGGCAATACCAAAATCAAGTAATTTCACCACCCCGTCAGCCGTTATTAAAATATTGGACGGCTTGATGTCGCGGTGTATTACACCTTTAGAGTGAGCATGACTGACTGCCTGACAAACTTGTAAAAAACAGCGCAAATTTTCATCTAGGCTTGCTTTGTTTTTTTTCAAATAAGCCAACATCGGCACACCATCAATCCATTCCATAATCATATACAAGCGTCGGTTGGTTTGACCTCCGCCAAGCAAAGTAGCGATGTTAGGATGTTGCAGACTTGCCAAGACCTCTCGCTCTGCTTGAAAGCGTTGTAACTCTTTTTCTGATGCAGTCACTTTGATGAATTTCACAGCCACGTGATGGTCGAATTCACCATCATCTCGATTAGCTAACCAGACTTCGCCCTGCCCTCCTTGTCCAATCTTTTTGAGTAATTTATATTGCTCAATTAACTGTCCTTTTTGAATGTCATCAACGTTTAAACTACTTTTCAGCTCATTGAGCACACTGTTTGAAATGGCTTCGTCAATATCACCTGAAAAACCCAGCAATTCAATTACTTTGGCTTTGACTGATTCACTGTATTTACTGTTTTGGATGTGAGCTGCTCGATCATTCTCTGCCAGGTCCAAACATTCATTGAACAGCCTTTTAATTGATTTGCCATCAGCCATAATTAATCTAACCTTCCTGCATTCTCTAAATATTTATGAATGACCACCCGACCAAACTTCAAATCTCTCTCTAAGGTTGCCAAGGAAATTGACAAACAGGCTGCGGCTTGCGCTTGAGTTAGTTCAGTAAAGTAAACCAATTCAATGGCCTGGGCACTGCGGGTTTCCAGTTTTTCAAGGTATTCAAGCGCTTGATTAAACACATCAAACTCCACCACCAACTGTTGGGAAACACCCAGAGACTCTGTCCATACCATGACATCTGCATTGTTTTTTTTGGTGTTTTTATGCGTCGCGTGATTCAATAATACCCGTCGCATTTGCCTGGCAAAGGTGTAGTAATAATGTTTCTGGTCATTAAAAGATAAATGGCTCGGCAGTAACTTTGCAAACGCTTCATGCACCAGGTCCGTTGCTGATAAGGTGTGGTCAGTCCTTTCTTTGGCAATCAGCTTTCGCGCCAGCTGCTTTAATTGCAGATAAATAACTTCATCCAAACCCTCTTTTTCATTGCCCAAATCACTGTTCATATATTTACGTTATCACGAACTTTATATTTTTTTCAAAAAAAATGAGGGGTTTTTGATGCAATCTTGCTTATTAAGCTAACACGTAATTTTTTATGGCTTTGGTAGTGACCAAACTGAGCTCAGAGAGAGCAACATCAACTGGGAGAAACAAAGATGAAAACAGCACATAAATTGAAAATTTTAATATCAACAATTTTACTCACTCATGCCAGTACTGGTATGAGTGAATTGGAAGACAACGAGGCATACCGCAATGCTTTTCAGGCTTGGGCAGCCTCACATGTGGCACTACTTCCTACTTCTTTTTTGCCTGGACCGATAGGTACTGCGGCTGACTTGGCTTCCATTCCAATTGATGTGAGGATCAAAACTTTACCAGCGTATTTCATAGCCCCGACACCCAATGCGGTCGCCCCCAACAGTCCTGATGGCTGTCATTACGACTTCAGTTTGCCGCAGAAAACATCCACTTATGAAAACCTTTTTGGTCTCGCTGATATCACGCCTTTGAGCCAGAACTGGGGGGCTTTCAGTAACCAACAACCTCCTGTGGTTGAGCATGCCAATGCACAAGTTGAGGTCAGGGTTGCGCATGAATACCTGAATGAATGGACTGAATCAGACAAAATTGTTGTGTTTCCATCAGGCGATCACCGCATCCAGTGGGGGGCCTATACCCAAATCGATCCATTGATAGATGTTACGCTACCTATAGCTATTTTTATTGCTTCCAATGAGATTAAGTACCTTGATTCTTTTTTTTCACTGCAAACAGATCCCAGAACCGCTGCCAGGGCGGCTGAAATTGGCGGTTTATTTTTAATCAATGCGGGCATTGAATTGGGGTTGTTAGCTGCCGGGCAAGTTGACAGCAACCTGCCCTTTGACTCAGCAGCACACACTCAAAACAGAAGTTTCACTGTTTATGACATCAATCCACCAGAGATAAGCACCACAGACGCCAATCCAGATCCTTTGGAGGCGAACAGTTTTGGTGGGGAGTTGTGGTCGGTTCATAAAGACGTATTTCGTCAAACCATTGATGCATCTGACCCATGCAGCCAAATGATACTGGTCGGTAATGATGCGCCATTCAAATTACCCTTAGGTACCACAGAAGTCACTTGGCAAGTCTTTGACACTGGACCATTGGGTGGCGGGAATCCAGGAGTTGCTACAGTTTCTCAATTCATAACCGTAGAGGACACACGTGCACCAATTATATTGGCACCACCCAGTCGTGTTATTGAATCCAATACAGCAGCGAGCACCGACGATTTCGATGTCGGCAATGCAGTGGTTTTTGATGTCGCCGACCCTAACCCTGTCATCAGTAACACCATTGGCAGTGGTTTTGAGACAGATACCAGAACAGAGGTGGTTTGGACTGCCACAGACAGTTCAGGCAACAGCGCATCAAAATCACAATGGATTACAGTCAAAACACCGGGCACCAATACCGCTCCCAGTGTTGAAAATATTGCGGCCAGTGGTTTGACATCTGAACCCATCGACTTGACCCTCAATGGTTCAGACAATGATTTTCTGTCAGGCCGATTTGATCCACTGAAATTCACCATCATCAATGAACCAGAGAATGGATTTTTTGTGGCCCCTCTGGTGCCCTATTTTATTGAAGATTATCGGGTAAGACCAGGAAGCACCGTAGGTGACATTCTGAACAATTCACCCAACCCTGCCGCTGAATTAGATGTGGCGTTTTGTGATAACAACCAAGACATACCAGTGAACTTTGTTTATCAATCAGAATTTGTTCACGTTGATGATTCTGGTACATCTTATGTTCTTGATCGGTATTGGCGTTGTGGCAATGGTTTACCGACCACCTCACCGAGACTTTCTAAATGGGCAGAAGATGGTTCACTGAGTCATCAAATTGATATCAACTCATCAGTTAAACGCATCACCATGGATGCAGATGGTTTCCTTTATGCGGTAACACCAGGCACCAATTCAGATGCTTTATTTTTAAATAAACTAGACGCGGATTTAAATGGCATAGACAGCTGGAAACTTGACAGCATTCCTGCCAGTTTAGGTAACCCGAGATTACTTGGTGCGACTTATGACAGTGATACGGGGCTTATTTTTGCAACAGATAAACGCCGTGTTTATATCTTTGATGGTGCTGATGGTCAGTTTGTCCCCGCATTTTTGGGCACCTTAAAAAATGCTGAGAACTTTTTATCAGGAGAACCCTCGGTTGCTGGCAGCAGCAGTCGAGGTTTTTATATTGAGATTGATTCTGTTGGAAACTTATACATTGTTGACTCTGGCGCCAATAGAATTCACAAATTCAATCCAACCAGTTACGACGGTGTAACCATCAATATTGGTGAGCATATTGGCTGGTTGGGACGCTGTGAAAGTGGACCAGGTTGTGATGATGAAAATCAACGCAGCATTGGCTACAGTTGCAGCGCCAATACACCATGTGATGACTTAATTGCTGACGGTAACAACTGCGGTGGTCAAATTGCTGGTGCTTGTACCAATGGCAACGGCCATGGTCAATTCGATACACCAATTGGTATGACCTTGGACCCCAGCGACATCCTCTATGTTACTGATTATGAAAACTCCAGGGTTCAACGTTTCACCCCCCTGGGTGACTTTGCTGGTGAAGCGGCATCCAGTTGTGATGGATCTTGTTTTGTTCTTGGTGACATGGGCCGACCTTTAGATATCAGTGTCAACTCCAGCCAATTTTATGTGTTAGATAATGACCGTGAATTGATGCACGTTTTTGAAACGGCTCCCTTCAAAGAAATCACAGAAAACAGTGTGGTAGTCACTTATGCATCAAATAATGACTTTCAAGGAGTTGACACCTTTTCTTTTATCGCTAATGATGGCCTCATCGACAGCAATCAAGGTTCAGCCACTTTGAATATATCACGAAATTTCAGGCCTCCAGAAGCCATTGACAGTGCATGGACATTAGATGAGGATACAGCTCTCAATCTTGCCCTCTCAGCCACTGATCCTGATGGTATATTAGGTATAGACTTCAATGGCCTTGACACACTCAATTACAGCATAATAGATCCCCCCATTTATGGCTCTCTGACTGGGTCAGGTCTGAACAGAGTGTATACCCCTGATGAAAATTACAGCGGTACTGATACATTCACGTTTAAGGTTGATGATGGTGTGTTTGATTCAGAGACAGCTGTTGTTACAATAACAGTCAATGAAGTGAATGATGTGCCTGAGGTGAGTTTCACTGATGAAAATTCACGCATACTGCCGACAAAACTATGGCCTCTATTGGCCGGAAAAGTGGCTGGCAATGACATCCAAGCAGGTTTGGGCTATCCGCTACCACTGATTGCAGAGTATGTCGACCCTGATGCCAACCAAAATCACTTTTTGCAAATTAACTGGGGTGATGGGAATACCGATAGTGGCAGCACCACAACAACTGTCACTGATCCTGAGAATCCACCTGAAGGGCCATTAATGACCAACACCTTCAATGCTGTAGGACAGATCTTTACTGACCACACTTATCTAACACCAGGAAACAAAACCATCAGTCTGCAGGTATTTGATGACAACGCCGCTGACTCAGCTGTCGCAACAGCTGAAATCAATGTGATTCCAATGGTCGATTTAACCTTGACAGAAGAGACGGTTGACCCAGAGGATTATCCTGAACCTGGTGCCACCACCTCTGTCACCATTGAATTAAGAAATGTAGCGCCTGCTGAACCCGTCGTTGGGTTGAGTGCGACCAATGTGATGTTTTCTGGTGAACTGCCAGAGGATGTAACGTTACTCGGCATCACCACTTCACAAGGTAGTTGTCTCTCAAAAGATCAAATAAGCACCTGCCAAATAGGCAATCTGGCCTCAGATGAACTGGTAGAAATTGTGGTTACCATGCAACCTGATCCGCGGTTTAATCCTTTCGATGCTGGTTATGTCATTAATGCCAGCAGTAATGAACCAGATGCCTCAAAAAATAATTTAAAAGTGATTCAAATACCGATTAAGTTTGATGATGAAATTTTCATCAATGGATTTGATTAAATCGCTCCGGTAATTCATAAAAAAAGCTGCTTTGGCAGCTTTTTTTATGCGCACACTATAAATTTCTTAACAGAATAATCATTTCGTCACAATTCAATCGAGAAATACATGTAAAATGCGCGCCAGTTATTAAAAAGAGAGACTGTATGAAGTATGTATTTTGCCTGATAATGGCGCTTTCAATCCATCAAGCCAACGCCGGTGGCACTTCGGAACTAGCCAATGTTTTGATTTCTGAAGTGGCCGTTACACCAACGGCAGGTGAGTTCATCGAGATACACAATGCAGGCCAAGTTGCGGTCAGTTTAACCGACGTATACTTGACCGATGCCACTTTCGCACCGAATGATCAGTTTTATTACAAAATCGTTGAAGGCGGCGGCGGTGGTGGCGGGTTTGCTGATTTTTTTGCCCGCTTTCCAGACGGTGCCACCATTGCCGGTGGCGAATACCAAACCATTGCGCTGAATGGTTCAACCAACTTCAACAGTACTTACGGTGTTCAACCCACCTATGAATTGTATGAAGATGACGCTTCAGCCGATGCCATCCCCGATATGCTGGAAGCCACTTTTGAATCCATCAACAACCAAGGCGGCTTGAGTGGTGGCGAGGTGGCTGTCTTGTTCTATTGGGATGGTGTTTCTGATTTGGTTCAAGATATGGACTATGTGGTTTGGGGGGATAAAAATGAAGCTGTAGATAAATCAGCACAAGCAATTGATGGCCCAGATGTTGATGCCAATGTTTCGATTTATGAAAACGAAACTTCTGTGGCTGATCAAGCCGTCATCAGTACCAACTCACACAATGGTGGACAAAGTTGGCAGCGCATCGACTTGACCGAGGGTGCGGAGGCTCAAACCGGCGGCAACGGCATCACTGGTCATGATGAAACCTCTGAAAACCTTGACTTCACATTTGGTGAGGACGTCCCTACTCCCAACGCGGCAACCAACATCACACCGCCTGTGGCACAATTTGTTATCAATGAGATAGACTCGCTTTCACAAGGCAATGATTTCATTGAGTTATTAGGCAATGCCAACACCAATACGGACGGTTACACCCTGGTTTTATATGATGGCATGACTGATGAGGTATCGGCCGTGATCAGTTTGGATGGTTTGAATACGGATGCCAATGGTTATTTGTTGGTCAATCAAGAATTGGACTCAGGTGCAGATGCTGTGGCCCTGTATATTTCTGATGCCATGAACTTCATGGTGGGTGATCCAATCACTGCCACCGACCTCATGGATGCCATCGTTTATGACACCGGCCAAGCCGATGATGCTGAGCTTTTGACATTATTAAACCCTGGTCAACCACAGGTCAATGAAAACGCCAACGGCAACGCATCAACTGAATCATTGATTCGATGCACCAATGGTTCAGGTGGTCAATTGAACACCAATTCATTCAAAGCCTTCACCCCATCACCAGGTGCTGAAAATGCCGACTGTGTGACCTTTGATGATTATTACGCCACGGCTGATAACACCAATGCACAAACTTTAAGAGATTCACTGCATAACATCATTGATGACCATGTGGTGTTTCCATATTCTTCAGGTGCTGAAGACACTTGGGACATCTTATCCATCGCTGATGAAGACCCACAGGTTCCAGGACAAGTGTGGATGATTTACAGAAACAATAATTACACTTGGCAAGGTGGCGGTCAACAAGCATACAACCGCGAACACACCTGGCCTCAGTCATACGGTTTCAGTTCAGGTGCTTTGGGCGATGACAACGCAGCACGAACAGACACCCATCACTTGATGCTGTCTGATGTCGGTTACAACAGTGACCGTGGTAATTTGTATTTTGATGACTGCATCAGCGGTTGTACCAGTCGAACGACTGACGCGCATGAAAACCCCAACACCCCACAAATGGATACCATAGGTGGCGGAGCCAATGATGTTAATTTGTTTGACGGCAACTCATTTGAGGTTTGGGACTTCCGCAAAGGCGACATTGCCCGGGCCATGTTTTACATGGACGTGCGCTATGCTGGCGACGTTTCAGGTGAAGTTGATTTGCAGTTGACTGATAATGCTTCGTTGATTCAAACCGGTGCTCCATTCATGGGTTTGTTGTCGGTGTTATTAGAATGGCACCAAGCTGATCCAGTTGATGATGTTGAAAGAAACCGCAATGACTTCATTTTCACCAAACAACTCAACCGCAATCCGTTCATTGACCACCCTGAGTGGGTTGAATGTATTTTTGTGGTTGGTGGACAATGTGCCACTGGTGACAACGATTTGATCTTTGCAGATGGTTTTGAATAAAACTTAAGTAATATAAAAACTAAGGCCGGTATATCCGGCCTTTTTTTATCAATTTCATGATTATTAACGTGCAGCGGTTAACAGCTGGTATTCGTCCAAGGCACTGTGATCAGTCATTGCACTGATGTGATCTTGCAGCAATCGACAGCGGTAGTAAAATTCCCTCATGGCATCACCAGGCATTGCTTCTGTGCTTTTTAAATAAGCTTTGATGATTTTTTTATCAATCCGATTGAGCAACAAAGTCTGATAGCTCATGCCCTCGCTTTTACCACTGGCTAAAGCCTGAAAATTCTCAGCCGGCGCCTTCAACAAACCACCATAAATATCCAGTAAACCTGTGATGATGCGGTGGCCTTGCAACTCCAAATCCTGTACTTCCTGGTGATTAAAGACATACCGAAATCCAACTTCTTTGAAGGTTTTAACGATTTTTTCAGCGACACTGCCATCTTCCAACAATGCTTGATTCAAGTTGCCAGTATAGACACCATCAATGTGCTCAATAAAACGCTGGGCCGCATGATCAACCAAATGATGAATCAGGTTGACCCTTAATTTAACAAAATATTCGTGGTTGTGATTGATGGTGTCTTTCTGGCCTGCAGCACTGGCCATCGACAACACCGCATCGAAACTATTGTGGTTACCCATGAAAGACAAAATATTTTTATTTGTGGGGTCACCACCCTGCTGGATAAACACTTTGGCTAAAAGCCTGGTCAATTCATCCAGGCTCAAAATGCCCTTTTCTACCGCATCTTCTAAATCAGCCAAACAATAAGCAATGTCATCTGCCGCTTCCATGACATAAGTGAAAGGATGTCGATGCCCATCCTCAATCCTAAGCGCGGTCAACATATCACCAATAAATGCTTGCTCAGACAGATAAAACCCGGGCTTTTTCTTCAAGTAGCTTAAGTCTTCAGTGTTTTTCGGCTTGGGTTCGAATGCGGCACGGGTGTATTTCAAAATACTGGCTGATTGGGCATAGGTCAGATTCATTTGTTGTAACGAAAATGTCAGTCTGATGGCCTGTGCATTGCCCTCAAAGTGTTTTAAATCAGCCATCAACTTTTGCGCCAGTTGTTGATCTTTGGCTGTGTCAAACGATGAATGCCCATCCAAATTTTCAACAAACCATTGCGCAATGGCGGCCTCACCGAAATGGCCAAATGGCGGGTTACCAATGTCATGCATTAAACAAGCCATTTCCACCAACGATTCAACCGCCGGCTGCAATCCCTCTAAACCATACAGCGCCGCTTGATCACCGAGTTTTTTATACAGTGTTTTAACAATGTAGCGGCCGTTTTGTTGTACTTCCAGTGAATGGGTCAACCGCGAGCGCACAGCTGCATTGCGTTCCAGAGGAAATACTTGAGTTTTTTGTTGTAAGCGGCGCACTGAAGGTGAATTGATTATGCGTCCTCTGTCTGACTCCAGAGCCGATTCAATTTGACTTATGGTGCTTGCACTTGTTTTTTTCGAATTAAAAGGCCGTTGAACATTGAGTTTAAGCCTGAAATTGATAGGTTGATCTGAATTGTGGTTACTCATGTGTTTATTTTAATACATCCACCAACCATCTAAGGCAACTTTTGTTGGCCCTCATCGGGCATAAGATTGACTTCAATCAAAAATAACAACAGCAGCAGATGCTAGAATGTACATAACTGATATTTGGAACAATTATGTCGCTCTACCAAAAAACCATCGTTGCCATTGACCCTTGTGTTGAATCCAGTGATTTGATTGAAAAAGCCATTGCCATAACCGTCGATAAAAATAACATTACCTTGGTCCATGTGATGGAGATTATGTGTGCTCTTCCCACCGCACCCTATGCGCCAGTGGTGTTAGACACCAGCCAAATAGAATCCCAAGTTAAACAATCAGCCATCAACCACCTCAAAGCTTTGACTGAGAAACATGATTTACAAGCCGATGCATTTAAGATTCTCAGCGGCAGTACCGCAACCGCCATCAAAGACCATGCTGAGGAGAACAGTTGTGATGCCATCATTATTGGTTCGCACGGTCGTCATGGTCTTGGCTTATTGCTTGGCTCCACTGCCAGTGGCGTTATTCATGGCTGTGGCTGCGATGTTTTGGTTGTGCGTTTAAAAGAATAATACTGTTACCAGCCGGCTTGTGAATGATTGATTCTTGGATTGATATAAAATTCAGCTAAGTCAACAACATGATTGCCTGATTTGAGGTAAAATTGTAACTTTAGAACTTATCGCTTACTTTTGCAGCAGATCAAGGTAGTCACCTACAACATTCACCGCGCCATCGGCATCGATCGGAAATTTGCCCCAGAGCGCATCATCGACATTCTGAATAACTTTGATGCTGACATTGTGCTTTTACAAGAAGTTGATGAGGGGGTGCCGCGCTCTAATGAATTGAATTTAGCTAAAGTATTGGCAGAATCATGTGGTTACCCTTATTTTGCCTTAAGTCACAATGTAACCCTAAAAAAAGGACGATACGGTAATGCCACCCTCAGTCGATTACCCATCATCAGACAGAACAACATCGATTTGACTGTTGCCGATAAAAAGAAAAGGGGCTGCCAACACACCACCATAAAACTGAACCATGAATGCGGCAAGAAAAATGAATTAGAGCTGTTCAATTTGCACCTTGGTCTGTCTGCTCGAGAACGTGAGAAACAAGCTGGCATTCTGTTTAAATCAGTTGAATTTGCAGCCATCAAAAACAAACATAACTGTATTGTTGGTGGCGATTTCAATGATTGGCGCTCCATGTTGAGGGCGCTGTTCATCATCGGTAAGGATTTTCAATGTGCCACCGACAGAACCTCATTCAGGGGCGCTGAGATTGCACTGAAGACCTACCCCTCTTTTGCCCCAAGGGGCGGCCTTGACCGCATTTACTACCGCGGTAGATTGCAATGCACGGACGTGGGCAGCACCAAAATGCGAATTGCTAAAGTAGCCAGCGATCATTTACCGGTATTCGCCCGTTTTGAGGTGGATGTATAAAACATGAAAAGAGCGATTATTTTAGTCATGGACTCATTGGGTATTGGAGCCAGTGAAGATGCACACATGTATGGTGATGAGGCAGCCAACACCTTAGGCAGTATTGCGACTCAGTGTGCAGCCGGTTTGGCTGATAATGTGGACAGGCAAGGCCCGTTAAAAATCCCCAATCTGATGCGTTTAGGGCTTGGCGCTGCACAAACAGCCAGTTCAGGTGAAGCATTGCAAGGCGTTAATGAACCACAGCTGATAAAGGCCAGTTACGGTTTTGCCATCGAACAATCTAAAGACAAAGACACACCCAGCGGCCATTGGGAAATGGCTGGAGTACCGGTGCCATTTAAATGGGGCACTTTCCCGAAAACTCAGCCTTGTTTTCCCGCTGAATTAATTGCCCAGTTTATAGAACAAGCTGATTTACCCGGTATTTTGGGTAATTGTCACGCATCAGGTACTGAAATCATAAAAAGCCTCGGCGAGGAACACATCAAAACTGGTAAACCCATTTGTTACACCTCTGCCGATTCGGTGTTTCAAATTGCTGCACATGAAAGACATTTTGGACTGCAGCGTTTGTTAGAAATCTCTGCCATTGCCAAAGAATTGGTTAATGAACTGAACATCACACGAGTCATTGCCAGACCATTCGTTGGCGAGACTGCAACCACATTTCAACGCACGTCGAATCGCAAAGACCTGACCACACCTCCCATAGATACCACTTTGTTGGATGCTTTAAAAGCAGCCGGTGGTGAAGTGGTATCGGTCGGTAAGATTGCTGATATTTTCGCTGGTAGAGGCATCACCCAATGTGTCAAAGGCAATGACAACATGGCATTGTTCGATGCCATGTTGGACTGTTTAAAAACTGCAGAAGATAACACGCTGGTGTTCGTTAACTTTGTCGATTTTGACAGTCATTTTGGTCACCGCCGTGATGTGATTGGTTATGCCAAAGCGCTGGAAGCTTTTGATGCCAGACTGCCCGAGTTAGAACAAATGATGCAAGGCGATGATGTCGCCTTGATTACTGCTGATCATGGCTGTGACCCGACTTTTCCAGGTTCTGACCACACCCGTGAGCATGTACCGGTGCTATTTTTTGGCCCCAGCGTCAAAGCACAACTGGTGGGAGCCAGGCAGTCCTTTGCTGATATGGGACAAACTTTAGCCAGTCATTTCGGCCTTGCAGCCCTTAAACATGGTCAAGCCATCAAAATCAATTAAGTTTTCTCTTCTTGTGTTTCAAAATGTCGGATTAAACAGCTGGCTGAAAAACACTTGGATCAATCTGGGCTCTAATATTAAAGTCACTATGACACCATACAAGGCACCATATAAATGCGCCGAGTGGTTGATGTTATCGTTATTTTGTTTACCGGCCCAAATGCTGTACCAAACATAAGCCACAGCGAAGACAATCGCCGGAATCGGTATGGCGGCAAATAAATACAGCAATTCCCACGGCGCGAAAAGAATAAAAGCAAACAACACCGCAGAAACCGCACCCGATGCCCCCAAGCTCATGTAGTTGCGGTCATTTTTATGCTGAAAATAAGACGGTAACATGGCCACCACAATGGCGCCCAAATAAAAAATCACAAATCCAGCACCACCAAAATACTGCCGGTAAAAGCCTTCTAAATAACCACCAAAAAAGTAAAAAGTAAACATGTTGAACAACAAATGCATGCCATCAGCATGGATAAACCCATGGGTGACAAAGCGTTCAACCTGTCCTTCTTTGATCGCGGGTGACCAGAATATCAAGCGTTCCATAATCTGGCGGTTTTGCCATGCCATGTAAGAAATCACGCATGTGACAATAATAATGATGATGGTCTGATTAATTTCCATGATGGCTCGATTGAATTTTGAACAGCCAGTTTAACTAGATTCAATTTTATGTACAAGCCCGCTTAGCACTGATTCTGAATAAGCGACAAACGGTCTATTTGAACAACATAATCAAAAATTTAAACCCATGGTTTTGATCAATAAAAAGCACTCAGTAAAAATATATTTATTTTTGTGTTATTACAAACTGCTGTGGCATTATTGAATTGCGTGACTTCCCCTGTTTCTTTCATTACAGAAACTTATTTCCCCAAGTCCAAGAAAATCAACTAGTCACTGATATTTACTTGCCTATCTCATAACTCATTTCATTATAAAAATTCATAACCAGCAAAATAATTTGCCAAAAACTCAATCAGCAATCTGACTCTTCGGGGAAGGTGCTTGTTGGGCGGGTAAATGGCATATATGTTGAGTGGATTTTGACAAATGTAATCAGGCAACAATCGAACCAATTGACCGCGATGAATCGCAGCACTACAAATAAAATCAGGCAACAGCACCAAACCTTGTCCATCTATTGCTGCATCACACATGAACTCACCGTTATTTGCAATCATGGCAGTGGGTAAGTTAATTAAGTGGGTTTTACCTTGCTGGTCTTTGAACTCCCAGTTATTTTTGGCCTGGGCGTATTTGAGCTTGTAATGTCCTTGCCTTAAGTCATTGGGTGTTTTTGGTCTGCCATGGCGTTGCAAGTATTTTTCACTGGCACACAAAATCATGTGAGTTTGTGCAATTTTCTTCGCCACCAGGTTTGAGTCGACCAATTGCGACACCCGCACTGCCAAATCAAAACCTTCATGCAATAAATCCACCTGACGGTCATTGAAGTCAACATTCAGTACCACCTCAGGATGTTGCTGATTGAAAAACCTCAATGGCTGGCTCATATGCATCAAACCAAATGACTGCGGCACCGCCAATTTGATTCTTCCTGCCAGCGCTTGGTTTTGATTCTTTACACCTGCCTCGGCTGCCGCCATTTTTTCTACTATTTCGATGGCGGAGTGATAATACTGATGGCCTGCATCGGTGAGCGATTGTGTGCGTGTAGTGCGTTGGATTAATTGCACACCTAACCTGCTCTCTAAACGGCTTAGCCTCTGACTGACAGCTGATTTTACTGTATTAAGTTGTTCTGCTGCTGCGGAAATACTGCCTGCCTCTACAATCCTGATAAATGTATTCAAATCTTCGATATTTTGCATAACTGCATCATAACATTGTTCTTATTTACTGAACAATGTGTTTTGAGAACGACTGTTTTTAAATTAAAACATAAACCATACAATGGCCATATCATTTTTTTTAATAGGAAAAACCATGAATCAATTACAACAGTTAAGCCCTTTGGTGGGTCGAATTTTTATCAGTATCATTTTCTTAATGGCAGGCATCAATAAGATCACTGCCTATGAAGGTACTGCAGGCTACATGCAAGCCATGGGCGTTCCCAGTATATTATTACCGCTGGTTATTTTCACGGAAATTGCCGGTGCGATAGCTATCATATTGGGTTTCAAAACCAGAACAGTGGCATTTTTGATGGCTGGTTTCAGCGTTTTATCAGCCATATTCTTTCACTTTGATTTCAATGACCAAATGCAGTCAATCAGTTTTATGAAGAACATAGCCATAGCGGGCGGCTTTCTTTTTCTGGTCGCTTTTGGACCTGGTGCAATGGCCATAGACAACAGGAGTAAACAATGACTACCTACAACCAAATCAAAAAAATCCATCGAGGCCTGCCGGCCTCTGATGGGGCGGGCGTAAAACTCACTCGCATCATAGGCAACCATCAATTACCTGATTTAGATCCTTTTTTATTACTGGATCATTTTGGCTCTGACCAAGCTGATGATTACATTGCTGGGTTTCCAGCTCATCCGCACCGGGGATTTGAGACCGTGACATACATGCTCAAAGGTAAAATGAGGCACCAAGACAGTGTCGGGAATAACGGAGTGATTGAGGATGGTGGCATCCAATGGATGACCGCAGGTAAAGGCATCATTCACTCAGAAATGCCAGAGCAAACCAAAGGCATACTCTCTGGCTTTCAACTGTGGGTTAATCTGCCTAAGGAAGCCAAAATGACTGCACCGAAATACCAAGAAAATACCGCGGCAGAGATACCCGTAGAAGCGCATGACAATGGCACAACAATAAAAGTGATAGCCGGCAAAACCAAACAAGGTACCACCGGTATCATCGAAAACAATTACGTGTACCCAAATTATTGGGATGTCAGTATGCCGGCTGAAGCACAGCTCAATGAACACATCGATGCCGCACACAATGCCTTTGTTTATGTTTATGAAGGACAGATTCAGTTGGCTGACCAGCAGGAACTGAATGCCGGCTATTTGGCTATTTTGACTCCCGGTGATGAGCTGATGATACAAGCCACAGACGATGCCAGTTTTATTGTGGTTTCCGGCCACCCCTTGGATGAACCGGTTGAGCGCGCTGGACCGTTTGTGATGAACACCAGAGAGCAATTGCAGCAAGCCTACGCCGATTACCAAGCGGGTAATTTCGCATGAATTCAATGATTTTAATTTAGGAGTATAAAATGGGATTATTAGTCGATGGAAAGTGGCAAGACCAATGGTATGACACCGATGCCAATGGCGGCAAATTCAAAAGAGAAACATCGAAATTTAGACATTTTGTGACTGCTGATGGCAGTGCCGGCCCCACCGGTGATGCCGGTTTCAAGGCTGCAGCCGGTCGCTATCATTTGTATGTATCGCTGGCATGTCCTTGGGCCCACCGCACTTTGATTTTCAGAAAACTGAAAGGTCTTGAAGATTTGATTGATGTGTCAGTGGTTGATTACTTGATGCAGGAGAACGGTTGGACTTTTCAGGTCAGTGATGCCGAGGATGAGGATTTGATTGGTGACAAGCTCAACCAGCGTGATTTGATGCACCAAGTTTACACCACAGCCAATGACACATACACCGGTCGTGTGACGGTGCCTGTTTTGTGGGACAAACAGCAACAAACCATAGTCAGTAATGAGTCTGCCGACATCATTCGCATGTTCAACAGTGCTTTTAATGACCTCACAGACAATCATGACGATTATTATCCAGAGGCACTCCATGCTGATATTGATGCCATCAATGAACGGGTTTATAACGACATCAATAATGGTGTTTACAAAGCAGGCTTTGCCACCAAACAACAAGTTTATCAAGAGAATGTGGTCAGCCTGTTCATCGCTTTGGATTGGGTCGAGGGTTTGCTGAAGCACAAGCGGTATTTAACCGGTGATCAAATCACTGAAGCGGATTGGCGTTTATTTACCACTTTGGTGCGTTTTGATGCAGTTTATGTGGGACATTTTAAATGTAACCTCAAGCGCATCGCAGACTACCCCAATATCAGCGGCTACATGCGTGAGCTGTATCAAATTAAAGGGGTGGCTGAAACCGTCAATATCAGGCACATCAAGAAACACTATTATATGAGTCATGAAACCATCAATCCTACAGCTCTGGTGCCACACGGCCCTGAATTAGATTTTGATTTACCTCATGACCGAGATAAATGACTGTAAACAACCATGCTGTAATTAGGTTGTTACCTGCGAAAAAAAACCAGTCCCAAACGGGACTGGTTTTTTATAGGGGTGAATCAGTAAATCGTTAACATAATCGCACCGCCAATCTCTGAACCAGTGGTGGTGTTATAACGGGTACAGCGCAGCACATCAGAACTGGATCCCTGGGTGCAATTAACACCCCGCTCACCTGTACCCAAAACGCTGAATTGCCAAAAGCGATCACTGATGCTGGTCGGAAAATCAATCAAACACTCACCAGGGGAACCGCCTGCTGAGATGGTGATGGCAGCATTGTTGATGCCGTTGTATGACTGAGCAATACTGGGACCAGTTGAAGTGCAGTTGGCCCTGAGCATGTATTTCACCATGCCGTTACCGGTCGCTGATTGTTTGACATCACCAGTGACATGTAAACCATTGGTAGGAGGTGTAACAAATCCACCGACTGCTGTGCCGCCATTGGCATCCACTGTCAATTTGGATGATGAATTAACACGAACACGAAAAACATCACCGTCATCAGTACCTTCAATCATTAAGTCAGCCGCAGGTGAAGTCGTGCCAATTCCCACGAGACCGGAGTTTGTTACCGCCATTTTGGGATCATTTTGTATCGTGAAAAGTAAATTTCCAACAGCATTACCACCATTGGTACCTATTTCAAAGTCTTCATCATTGACACCAGCACCGCTGACAAAAGAACCTACATAACCACGAACAGCTCCATTTTCCCTGAATCCAACATACATGTTATTGCCACCATCGAAAACAGTTGCCAATGAATCATCCGTATCTATATGTAATGATGCTGTGGGGCTGGTTGTCCCAATACCAACATCTCCACTGTATGAAATCGTGGAACCTGAGATTGTCCAAGGTGAACTGGTGCCACCAGCTGGCGCCATAGGCACCCATTGAAAGCCATTAAAAGTTAAGACTTCACCAGTCATGGCATCACCGTTGGTTAAGTTGGTGGCCAAAGGCACAGATTGAATGGTTTGTGACCCCATCAAAGTATAAGCACCACCTGATGATGAACGAACCTCAACGTCAATAGCGACATCTTCAAATCCATCAAAAGCGTCGATATCAAAGTCCACATTTAACCTAAACAAGCCATCAATCACCTCTCTATCAAGGTGTTCAGAAATGTTACCAAAAGGCTGACCATTACCATCCCTCAAGGTAAAACGAAAATCATACATGCCGTTGGCAGGGGTGCCATTTTCTTGCAGTTCACCTTGGTAAGTAAAAGAACTATCCACCTGAGCAAGTGCTGCAGTCGTAACTAAGCTCATTAAACCAGTTAATAAAAATAAATTAAGGTATTTTCTCATCTTGTTCTCCAGGGTTTATTCAAACCCACTCCTAAAAATTAAATCGTTATTTTGTTGCCAAAAACCACCATTGAGTGCATATTCATCCTCGGTCATCTGCACCGTGGCATCAACCTGGGCAATGCTCCCATTCAATTGGTAAGCACCGTTTTCTAAGGTTCCCCCGCCACTGTTGATGGTGTTTTTGGTTATTTCATATTGAGCAAAAGCAGAACTAAAAGTCATACCTAAAATCAATATCATTACTTTCTTACGTTTGTCATTTACATTTAACATTGCATATACTTTCCTTTTTTTAAATTGGCTTACTTATAGATACGAAAAAAAAATGCGACAGTGCCAAAAAATATAAAATTAATTCCCATTTGAAGAAGTGATTGATTTGCGCCAACCATGTTTTACATAGATAGGCGATTGTTGTAGGATGTAAAAACATTGAATTCCTACCCCTAAAAATAAATAGAAGCGTCAACCATGCAACAGTCAGTTACTCAGCTATTGAAGCTGCCAAAAACAGCAGATAATGAAACATTGAACAAGGTATGTGAACTGCTCTATTCAGACATCAAAAGATTAGCCCACAGTCACATCAATAAATTACCACCTAACAGCACCATCAGCCCCACCGTGTTGGTGCATGAATGTTTTTTAAAACTGGAAAAAACGCAACAGTTAGATTTGCAAAATAAACGTCATATCATGTGTATTTGGGGTAAGTGCATGCGCCAATTCTTGATTGACTATCACCGCTCAAAGAACACCAACAAACGCAAAGGTGAACATGTTGACAATGGCATCACTTCTGTTATTGGCGAACAAGACATAAACATCGAACTGATGGATTTAAACAAGGTCATGATTCACATTGAAAAAATCAATCCTGAATATGCCGAGTTGGTGGATTTGAAATTATTTGCAGGGTTAACAGTTGATCAATTGGTCGAAGCATTGAATATGCCTAGGCGAACATTGATGAGAAAATGGAGTCAGGTTAAATCATTAATTTATGCGCTGTTAGAAGAAATGGAGGTGATTAAAAAGTGAAACAAGCAACACAAGTATGGATAAATGCCAGCGAAGCCTTTGCCCAACTTCAAGAAAAACCTGAAGCGCACTGGGATGTTGAATTAGCACAAATGAAATTAGATCAACCAACTGATCAAATTGTCAAAAAGTTAATCGGCTGGTCCAAAACAAATGGTGCTGAACTGGAAAATCTGGTTGGCTCAGCTTGGCAAGAAACTTATCCCCTAAACAACAGCTTCAAATCAGGTATGGTTATTGATGATTATCTGTTGATTGAGCAAATAGGCCAAGGAGGAATGGCGATTGTTTTTAAAGCCGAAAGGGTTAATTCAACCGTACAAAAAAAAGTCGCAATAAAAATATTTAATCACCATCAATTGTCGCCAAAACTGATGGATGGTTTCAATAACGAACAAGAAATATTGGCGCGGTTAAATCATCCAAACATCATTTCAATGCAACACAGTGGCACCACCAGTGAGGGCGTACCTTATATGGTCATGGATTATGTGTCAGGCTTTCAAACCATCGACCAATACATTCAGCACGAGCAACCATCAATTCGCCTCATTGTTGAGTTAATTAAACAGGTTGCCGATGCAATCGCCTATGCCCACAGCCATTTGGTGGTCCATCGCGACTTGAAACCGAATAATATTTTAATCGATGAAAACAAGACCATTAATATCGTTGATTTTGGTATTTCTCGATTGCTCAAAGCAGACAGCATTGACCCAAAATCAACCACTACTTTCGCCCTTACTCCAGACTTTGCTGCGCCTGAACAAATAGCACATAACCACATCAGTTTTCAATCGGATGTGTTCTCACTAGGCGCTGTACTGCTTTCTTTACTCACCAAGCGCCAGCCATTTGAACCTGATCGACTCATAAAGCAGTGTGCTGAAGATGAAAAGGCAATCAAAAAACAATTAAGCCAACTCAGCATCAACCAGGACCTGAAAAACATCATAAATAAAGCGCTTCAATCCGATCCGAAGAGGCGTTATCAATCGATGAATGGGATGGCTGAGGATTTATCTTACTGGCTTAAGAACAAACCAGTTAAAGCCACGGCTGATTCTTGGTGGTACCGGCTTAAAAAATTCTGTTTGAGGAACACCGCTTTATCCGTGTCTTTGGCAACATTATTCATCACCGTAACAGCTGGGGTTATGGCGCTGATATGGCAGTTTAACCAAACCCTGCAAGAATCTGAAAAAACCAGGCAAGTTAAGGATTTTATGCTACAGACCTATTCTGTAGCTGACCCTGACTTTCATCAAGGCTTGGATTTATCAGCCAAAGACTTATTGAAAAACGCCAAAAGTCTAGTCATTAACGATCAGCAATTAGAAACAGAAATTCGAGTTGAGATGATTGAGGCCCTTGGCGTGGCATACGGACAACTTGGCGCCTATTCTGAAGCTGTAGAACTACTCAAACAAGCCAATCAATTGTCAGCAAACAGCAGCAATGCATCCTACCTGGCGCATTTCCAAATGTTAGCAACTGACTGGTCAGAGGCTGAGAATACATTGGCAAACAACATGAAATACATGAGACAAAATCAAGAAGATTTTGCTCGTGCACTGCGCGTTCAAGCAACACTTCAATCAAAGCAAGCTAAATTCACAGAGTCAGATCAAACACTCATTCAACTCAAATCATTGGAAGCAATAAGTCCAGAAGGCCAAATGGCTAACATTGTCATCGAATCCGGTGTGCTTTTTGATCAATCAGAATTTGATGAGGCCATCGACCTGCTGGAGAAGACCATTGAACAAAACAAAAGCCAATTGCGCAGTACCAGTTCTGCAATGATGAACCTGAAATATGAGTTAAGTGACCTGTATCAACAAACCGGCGCTAAACAAAAATCGCTGGACTTATTAGATGGCCTGATGGCAGATCAGGCTGCTATTCTTGGTCAATCACACCCCTCATACCTGAACTCCATGTTAGTGAAAGTGAGTGTACTTCAATCATTGGGAGAAATTGATCAGGCAAAACAACTGGCTTCTCAAGCGCTTGAGTATGTGGTTGATGAATATGGAGAAAATCATCTAACCACCTCAAAAGTGTTACAAGTACAGGGGATTCTGGATGCCGCACAAGGCAATTATGACGTTGCATTAACAAACCTCCAAAAATCAGCCGAGATTTATAAAAACCGGCGCGGTGAAGATGATCCGCTCTACTTGGAAATCATGGTTGATGTGGCGAACCTGATGAAAATAGAAGGACAGCCTGATGACGCATTCGAGTTATTACAATGGGTGTACGACAAACAATCTAAGATTCTGGAACCAGAGCATCGTTCTCTGATTTACAGTGCTTCCATATTGGGTCCAATGCAAGTAGAACGAGGCAATTTCGAACAAGGCATTGCGCTCATAAAGTCAGCCGTTGATAACGCTTTAATCGAATTGGGTGAACAGCACCCAGAAACTGCCAACGCACTTTTTTCGCTGGGCCGTGCGTACAGCACTGCTGGCCAACATGATAAAGCAATCGAAACATTTTTAATATTTGAAGAAAGAGAAATATTTTCAGAAAATGACCAACGCAAACCAGTCTTTACTCGGGTTGTGGCAAAAGAGTATGTTTTATTGGGTCAGCTAGACCAAGCAGAACAGTACGCCAGGATGTCCCTCAATTTACACCTCAATATGTTTGGCGAAGAAGCTGTCAGCACGGTCCGATCTAAACTGTATTTGGCAATCGTTTTAGCAAAAAACAATAAAACTGAAAGTGCCCTTGATATGGTTCAAGCCATTGAGCAACAAATTGCTCAGCAGAACATTGAAGAACAATCGCTCAATGAGTCTTTGCAAGAGCTCAAGGCTAAACTAGTAACTGAAAATTAAGTGCTGTTGCTTCAACCATCAACTCAATATAAATAGGACAAGTTATAACTTCAAGAAATCTGTATAGAACCCTGAAACCCCATATTTATTCTGCAGCTTTAGCAAAGCAGATTCTCTGTTGATGGTATATTCAAAAATACGATGCCCCTGTCGCAGTTTTTGCAAAGTGCGATTTTTTACTGGTTCACAAGTTCCAGCTTGGAAACTCATAGGAATCTTATCTAGGGATTAAAGTACTTACAATTAAGTTCGGTGCTTAAATAATTGCTGTGTCAAACCGTTTAGTTTGATATAACAGTTAATTTAATTCGATTAATTCTTTTTTTACATCAAAGTTTATAAATAGAAAGAATCGATCTATATAACTGTAATTTTAAAGGCTTAGCGATTGACCATGGCATTTACCAACAACCCCATATATGTTTTAACCGTCATTTGTTTCACAGTGATTCTGGCGGTTTATGGTGGTAAGACTGTTTGGGGCAAAAAGGTCGGGGCCGCATTGTTGGTGATTCTCATTGCTGCCATCCTGGCCAATTTGAAAATCATTCCATCAGCATCCAATGGCATTCCACTGTATTCGGGCATATTCAAATACGTAGCACCCATTGCCATCTTCTACTTGTTACTCAATGTCAATATCCGCTCAATCAAACAAGCTGGATTACCGATGATTGGTTTGTTTTTACTCGGATCCATGGCCACCACTTTGGGTATTTTGTTGGCTTGGACATTACTGAGCCCAGGTGGCGTTTTTGGAGCTGACGGTGAAATCATTGCTGGTATGCTCACCGGCACTTACACCGGTGGCAGTGTTAATTTTAATGCGGTGGCATTGGAGTTTGGCTTTCAAGAGAAAGGCGCGCTGTACGCGGGTGTAATCGCGGTTGATAATGTGGTAACTACACTCTGGATCATGGTCACTTTGGCCATGCCCGTGCTATTGAATGCCATTTGGCCAGGTAAAAAAAATGACCACAACAAGGCTGTCACTGCTGCCTCATCAACTGCACACCCTGGTGATGAAAGTATTGATTTAGAGTCTTTGATGTGGCTGCTATTTTTAGGCCTTGGCAGTTTTTTCTTGGCCGAATTGTTCAAAATGATGGTGCCACAGGTGCCTTCAATCCTGACCTTATCAACCATGGGTATCCTGTTGGCACAAACCCAATTTGTCTCGAAGCTCAAAGGCAGTCATAACTTGGGCTTGTATTTGGTGTTTATTTTCTTGGCGGTGATAGGTGCACATTGTGAACTTTCTGCGGTAGTGGCGCTGAAAGATTTGGGGCTTACCTTATTGGCTTTTACCGCACTGGCGGTGCTACTGCATGGTGTGGTGATTACCTTACTGGGTGGGTTGTTGTATCGTGATTGGCAAATGATTGCAATAGTCAGCCAAGCCAACATCGGTGGCGGCACCACTGCCATCGCCTTGGCAGAGACTTTCAAACGTCAAGAACTGGTACTTCCTGCTATTTTAGTAGGCACATTGGGTAACGCTTTGGGCACTTATTTGGGCTTTTTGGTAATTTATATTCTTTGATTTTCAGCCTGTTTGGTGCCGATAAAGTGAAGCAAGTACTGCGGGCATGGTTTGTAGCAGATAAGCTCTTATTCAGCGACTAAAAAATCCGTGTAAAAACCAGATACACCGTATTTATCAGACAAGCGCTTTATACTGCTTTTTTTGTTAATGGTATAAACAAAAATACGGTGACCTTGGCGCAGTTTTTGCAAAGTGCGACTTTTGGCTTGTCGAGAACGCATTGACACCGCAAATAAATCCATATTTTCAGCTTCATCAAGCACCGATTGTTTGCTGCCTTTGTATTGATACAAAATCCAGATTAAATCTTCAAACCCCTTTTTTTTCAAAACATTGTATTCCTCTGGCTGGTAAAACTGAGGAATCAGCTGGTCCTTTATTTCAGGGTATTGAGCAATGATATGTGTAATGCCTATGAGGTTGTCGTCTTTGATGTCAGTGATGATTCTTACCTGCGGCTTATCTGCCAACCAGTCAACCAAAGTTACCAAAGTACATGAACGAAAAGTCGGGTGTTGGGCAACCATTTGCTCAAATTTTTTGCGGCTCAAAGGCGCTTTGGTTTTTTGTTTGAAAAGTTTTTTATAGGTTTTATCCCAATCATGCAAACAAACCAACTGTCCATCGTTGGTCCAAGAAAAATCCATCTCAATGTACCTAAAACCTTGACGGTAACTGTTATCAAGTGCCTCAATGGAGTTGCTGTAGGCGACACCTTGAAAGCCTCCACCAGCATGGGCAATCATCAGCGGTTCGGCTTTGCTGGCATCAGTCATGATGAAAAGCAATACCCAAAACAGCTTAAGTACGGGTGTGTTTGAGCGCATACACCAATAGTTTCGCTGACAGTTTTTCTTTAAAATCGGCCCCGTCTGACAAACCCATCATGGCCAAGTAAGGCCGTTCAGCAGCACTGGCTTTGGCAAACAATGCTTTGCTGATGGTTTTCAAAGTCGCATACTTATTGCGGGTATTGACCTTCAGCCATTTAAGCGCTGAAATAATGGTCTTTTCATCGGCGGTAAAGTCCTCACCGAATGGATAAGCGGGAAAATAGCCTTGTTGTTGGAATTGTTCAAATTGTATTTTGATGCGTTCAGGGTTGTTATGTCTGAATGCATCTGGCACTTGCCATGATGCACTGAGCTTATGCTGTGCCACTGCTTGGGCCCGTAAAGACTCTTGAAAACGGCTGTCAGCGATACAAATCATTCGCTTGATACAGGTTTCATCAGATTGCCCACGCAAATCTGCGATGCCATATTCAGTGATAACGATGTCACGCAAGTGCCTTGGGATGGTGCAATAGGTATATTTCCAAACGATGTTAGATTCGACCGTATTGCGCCCATTGTGTACACTGCGCAACATCAAAATTGAGCGACTGTCTGCCAATGCATGGGCCATTGCCACGAAATTATATTGGCCACCCACTCCACTGACCACCTGATGATTATCTAGGGTGTCAGATGCAGCAGCGCCCAACAAATCTACTTTCATGCAAGTATTTACAAAACGGGCTTTGATGCGCTGTACTCGGTCCAATGCTTCGCCACCATAAAGTTCATTGATTTGACTCACTGGCGTCATTTGAAATAATTTTTGCTGTTCGGTATCAAGGTTTCTGAGCCAAGCATAAAAGCGTTTAGAGCCCATAAAGAAGGCAGCGTGCAAAACAGCACCTGCTTTTAACTTTTGATCCAAACATGTCTGTTCGATATCACTAATCTGGGCATCATCATGTAAATCCGCATGGAATTGAACGCCATTTGGGGCTTTGATGATACCCTTATCAAAACTTAATTCGGCTTTGAAAATACCTATTTTCTGTAATCTACTGAATTGTCGCTGTGTCATACGTGCATCAATAATGCCTCGTTGCAACAAAAGCTTTAACACCCCGGCATTGACCTTTTCATCCAACACTTTCTGATTAACGAGGTCTTGAATCTCAGCATCAGGGTACACTTTTCGAGTCAGAATGCCGGCATCGAACAAGTGCGCAAAACCTTCTACAAACATTTCACTGGCAGCATACAAACCCTGCTCAAAAAGGCCTGTTTCTCCCACTGTTTCAATCAATGATGCATGCTTGGTGGTGATACCTGATCGGGTCAGCAAATCTTGATAAGTTGAGTTATTCTGGTGACGCAGTTGTGTGCTGTAAACCAATGCATCAGATAATGAACCTATGCCTATCTGTAACGTACCACCGTCTTTGAGCAAGGTGCTGGCCAATAAGCCAATGGCATAGTCAGTGGCATTGATTGGCTGGGCTGGCATAGCAAAAGGCTCAAAATAATGTGCCGGTTCATCAATGATGACATCGAAATAACTGGCATCTAACTCAGCTTGTCCACCCAAGAAAGGCAATGATTCATTTACCATCGCTACGATGAGTGGTCTTGGCTGTTGTTTTTCCTCAGCTATTCGAGTGATGTCCAAGGTCAAATCTGGGTTACAACTGAGACTGTACCGCACGCCGGCTTCATCACGTTTGACTGCCACCATTTGCAGAATCAAGTTAACTTTTTGATCAACCATGTCCCGGGCAACATGGGTGTAATTGCTACTGACATAGTTCTGCTGTGCTGTTCTTGAACGCAACATTTTGCCTGATTGCATATAAAATTCACGAACCGAAATATTGGCAGCCAAACGGTTGTGTTTTACAGCATCGATGTAATTGAGTTCTGGATAGTCACCAAAAAAGCGCTGTGAGAATGATTGCAAAAAGCGACGTTCCAGCAGTGAATTACCGTGTGGAATTTCCAAAGATAAAGCAGTGAAAATTTCTAAGTTCAAAGCCGGATTTTCCACCGCATGTTGATAAATTGCGTTAATCAATGGATTGGGTTTCCCGATACCCAAAGGTGTACCCAACACCCAGTGATTACCTAAACGTTGGTGGATCAGGTCGATGGTTGGTTTAAAAAGTTCGTTGTTCATGCTGCTTTATTGTGTCTTACATAGACATTTATTGTAACCACAAAGCACCTTTGATCAGTTGCTTTTATTGGCTGAGGTCACAATTATATCCTCAAGCCGCTTTTTAGAAATCTAAATGCACACCCAAATACACACCATCGGCTTTCACATCACCCCGAAATGAACTGCTGTTTTGTATGTCCACATCAAGCATGCGATAACCCACCTCTGCGCCTAAGCCTAGTTTATGTCTGTACTTCAGCGCCAGATCTAAATCAATCACTTCACTGTCATCCAATGTCAAAGCCTCCAATGAGGCTGCTGCCGAAAAGCCACTGAATGGTAATTCAAATTGTGCTTTACCATAAAGCATCGGAATCCATTCTTTGAAATTGGCCTCATCATCAATCAAATCTTCGTACTGAATGCGACTGTAACCATCAAAGTATTTGGCGCTTAAACCCAAATCCAAATTGATCCAGTTGTCTAATAGTTCATAGTATAAAATCAAATCACTGTGTGATAAATCAATGGCCCCTCTGGCCATCACCACCTCGCCACCCAGAAAATCAGGCGATGACAAGGGCACTGCGCCTCTTGCTGTCAATGGGTTTTGTTGTACTTTGATGTTTGGCAAAAACGGTACGGGATGCTCTAAAGTTACGAAAACGCTGAGTTCATTGTTGTCTTCAAAATTGATTTTGGCTTGGGCTGCAGTATCTAGCGGGTCGCTGATGCTGCCGCTGGTATCAAAGTTCCAATGGTTGACCCCCACTTCAAAACCAATCACCTCCGCCGCTGCGAACTGGGCTGCTGAAAATGATAACAATATCCATATGGTTTTTTTAAAATTCATCGATGTTTTTCCGTATTATGTGCGCTCATTGTAACTTAAAAAATAGCCGCTTGGGATGCCAAGTTAATGCTCACTGGCTAACACATCGTCAGACTAATTTGCTGTGATAAGTTGTTTTTGCTCAGCAATTGTTCAGAGACAATTTACTATCACCACCAAAGTGAGTAAAATACGCCGAACTATTTTCATAACGAAGTGGTTGTTTGAATCAAAAAAACAAACCAATAATGACCACTTGAAGTTGAAAAATTTCTTAAATCAATCAACGCACTTACACGGCACAACTGCTGCCAACAAAGTGAAACTGATTGCCCCTGAATCCAATGATGACGGGGTTGAAAATAACAACATTCGGAGTATTGATGCGACAAACTATAAGTTTATCAATTACATTGGCATTGTTCTGGCTGGCAAATTCTGGTCACTACAATGCCTTGTTGCTTTCCTTGGGCGCGTTGTCAGTCATTTTTGTGGTTTACCTGGCCTACCGCATGGATGTACTTGACCACGAAACGCAACCTTTGATGCAACTAACCACCAAACTACCCTCATATTACACGTGGTTAATCAAAGAAATTATCCTGTCAAACATCAAAGTGGTCAAACACGTTTGGCTGGGCCAAGAAACCATCAAACCGGCCCTAAAAACCATCAAAAGTAATCAAACCACTGATGTCGGTCGGGTCATCTATGCCAATTCAATAACCCTGACACCCGGCACAGTGGCGATTGACCTGAATGATGATGAAATTTTAGTTCATGCTTTGATGCAAGAAGACATCGAAGCGCTCGATGAAGGTGAGATGGATCGACGAATATGTCGTTTGGAGAAGTCATGATTACTGCAGCCATCATCGCCATCTTCGTAGTAATGGTATTGTCTATCATACGTGCCATTGCCGGCCCCACTTTTTATGACCGCATTTTAGCCGTTAACATGTTTGGTACCAAAACGGTTTTGATGATTGCTTTACTGGGTTTTGCCATGGGTCGACCGGAATTTTTAGACATCGCATTGGTATACGCTTTGATTAATTTCATCAGTGTGATTGCGGTATTGAGGTTTTCTAAATCCATTGGCTTTCAAGAACCTGAAAATCACCCTGAGGAGCGTCGATAATGGATATGTTTTTAGCTATAGCCAGTGGCATTTGTTTACTTTTAGGCAGTTTTTTGATTCTTACAGGTGGTATAGGCCTGATACGCTTCCCAGACTTCTTCACCCGCATGCATGCAGCGGGCATCACTGACACACTGGCCACCACATTGATATTGGTTGGTCTGATGTTATTGAACCCCGGAGCCCTGGTGGTGTTCAAGTTGGTCGCCATCTTGCTATTGATTTTGTTGATCGGCCCAACCGCCAGTCACGCACTGGCAAAAGCAGCCATACGCAGCGGGCTCAAGCCACTGGTTAAAGAACTTAAAGATGAAGAGGAGATAAAATAATGGAAGCAATTATCGACGTTGTTCTACTGTCTTTTCTGGTTGCTGTGGTCATTGCCATTGTGTGGATGAAGGATTTATTTACTGTCGCCATGCTCGCAGGTATTTACGGTTTGTTAACTGCAAGTTTTTTTGTCGCCATGGATGCGGTGGATGTGGCCTTCACTGAAGCCTCAGTGGGTGCAGGCATTTCCACCTTACTGATGTTGGTGGTGATTGCCAAAACTGGACGCTATGAACGCCCTGTCAGACACAAGCCATGGCTGGCTTTGGTGGTGGTTTTGGTCACTGGCGGATTGCTGATTTATGGCACCTTTGATATGCCTTATTTTGGTTCAGCCCAAGCGCCTGCACAGTTGAATGAAACCACGGCACACTATATTGATGACTCTTTCGAGGAAATCGGCATACCTAATATCGTGACATCGGTATTAGCCAGTTATAGGGCCTTTGATACTTTTGGTGAAGTGGTGGTGATTTTTACTGCTGGCATTGGCATCTTGGCTTTGCTATCAGGACCAGCCAGGCGCGAGGAAGATGCGGACATTGATGCCATCAATGAAACCATGCACAAAGAACACATGGTTTTGCGTATCGTCGCCAAAATTTTAATCCCTTTTATTCTTATTTTTGCTTTGTACGTGCAATTTCATGGTGATTATGGGCCTGGAGGTGGCTTTCAAGCGGGTGTGATATTTGCTGCTGCCATTATCTTATATTCCATGCTGTTTGGCTTGGACACGGCACGTCAAGTCATCAACCAAGCTTGGGTGCGGTTGATTGCTGCTATTGGTGTTTTATTGTATGGCAGTGTCGGCATGGTCTCGTTCCTCAATGGCGGCACCTTCCTGGATTATAACGTCTTGATGGAAGACCCCATAGCTGGCCAACACCTGGGCATCATTCTGATTGAGTTGGGGGTGGGCTTGACTGTGACTGCGGTGATGACCATCATTTTCTTTAATTTTGCCGGTCGCCAAGTGCCGGTCAAAAAAACTGATAACAACCAAGGAGCATAACGTGTTAATAGGTCTATACAACTATTGGATTGTTGTGGCATTAATGATGTTGGGCTTCTTCATCATCATTGCTCATGGCAATTTAATCAAAAAATTGGTTGGTTTAAGTATCTTCCAAACTTCAGTGTTTATTTTTTACATCAGTGTGGCTAAAGTCGAAGGTGGTAGCGCGCCAATTTTAGCGGCTGACACTTCGGTTTACTCCAATCCTTTACCTCATGTTCTGATTCTAACCGCCATCGTGGTGGGTATTGCTACCACAGCATTGGGCCTTGCTTTGACCATGCGCATCAATGAAGCGTATGGCAGCATTGAAGAAGAAATCATTCAAAAACAAGACAATCAATCGTGACTTTACATTTACCGATTTTACAAGTAATTGTGCCACTGATCGCGGCACCTTTGTGCATGTTCTTAAAACAATACCCCAAAGCGGTGTGGTTGTTTTCTTTGCTTGCTTCCGCATTAACCTTGCTGATCAGTGCCTTGTTATTACAGCAAGTACTGACCTCCGGCACCATTATTTATGAATTAGGGGGTTGGCAGCCACCTTGGGGCATTGAGTATCGCATTGATCAGTTGAATGCCTATTTGCTGTTAATCATAAGCGCTATCAGCACCATCGTATTGGTGGCCGCTCAGACCAGCATTGAAAAAGAACTTGAGTCTTACCGCCAAAGCTACTTTTACATGCTCTATTTGTTATCATTGGCGGGCATGCTCGGCATTGTGGCCACAGCTGATGCATTCAATGTGTTTGTGTTTTTGGAAATTTCATCATTATCGGCTTACGCCTTGATTGCATTGGGTAAAGATCGACGTGCATTGTGGGCCTCTTACCAGTATTTGATTATGGGCACGGTTGGTGCGACATTTATTCTGATTGGTATTGGTCTGATGTATCAAATGACTGGTACGCTGAACATGAATGATTTGGCCCAACGTCTACCTGAGGTGGCTGAAACTCGGACGGTATTTGTTGCTTTTGCCTTTACCGTGGTCGGCATTTGTTTGAAGTTAGCCTTATTTCCATTGCACTTATGGCTGCCCAATGCTTATGCCTATGCACCATCAATCGTCACCGCGTTTTTTGCTGCCACTGCCACTAAGGTAGCGATATACCTGTTAATTCGCTTTACCTTCTCAATCTTTGGGCTGTCCTTCTCATTCACCACTCTACCACTGCAAACATTATTCCTGTTGCTGGGATTATTGGGTGTCTTCATTGCTTCAATGACCGCCATTTATCAGAATAACGTCAAACACATATTTGCTTATTCCAGTGTCGCTCAAGTGGGTTATATGATTGTTGGACTCAGTGTCGGTAGTGCTTTGGGTTTGACCGCTACCTTGATTCACTTATTCAACCATGCTTTGATGAAAAGTGCCTTGTTCTTGGCCTTGGCTGCTGTGATGTACCGCATCGGCAGTGTACAGCTCAATCAGTTCCATGGGTTAGGCCGACAAATGCCTCTGACCATGGCTGCTATTGTAGTTGGTGGATTAAGCTTGGTCGGCGTGCCGCTGACAGTTGGTTTTGTCAGTAAATGGTATCTGGTGTTGGCAGTGATTGAAAATGGTTGGTGGCATGTGGCCTTATTAATCCTGCTTGGTTCACTATTAGCCATCATCTACCTATGGAAAATCGTTGAAGCCGCCTACTTTAAACCGCCTGTACACGAGGCTGGCACGATCAAAGAAGCCCCCTATTCCATCCTTATCCCGGTTTGGGTATTGATTTTTGCCAACTTATATTTTGGGATTGACACGCGTTTAAGTGTCGAAGTGGCGCAGTCTGCAGCGCAAAGTTTATTTGGAGTTGCCCCATGATGCTCTCTTACCAGACCATGTTACAACTTGCCGTGGTCATGCCTTTGTTGGCCATTCCGTTGATATTGATTACCAGGAACAAGCCCAATTTGCGCGAAGCATGTTCAATTGGTATTGGCTTGATCTTATTTTATTTGGTAATCAACCTTTACCACGGCGTTACCCAAGGCGAAGTCATCAGCGCCCAATGGGTTGAATTGGTGCCTGGCTTGGGCATCAATTTTTCGATTGAACCCCTCGGCATGCTGTTTGCTTTGATTGCCAGTTTCTTGTGGTTGGTGACAACTGTTTATGCCATTGGTTACATGCGCGATCACAACGAACAAAACCAAACCCGCTTCTTCTGCTTTTTTGCTTTTGCTATAAGTGGCGTTATGGGTGTGGCCTTTGCCGCAGATTTGTTCACTTTATTCATATTTTACGAGGTCTTGACCCTATCAACTTACCCCTTGGTGACCCATGCAGGCACCGATAAAGCCAAAGCCGGTGGTCGGGTTTATTTAGGCATCTTACTCAGCACTTCTATTGTGTTCTTCCTGTTTGCCATCATCAGCACATGGTTTGTGGCTGGCACTTTGACTTTCACCGCAGGCGGTGTCTTTGCTGCTGATGTCAATCCTGTTATCGCAGGCGCCATCTTGGTGCTGTTTATTTTTGGCATCGGTAAAGCAGCCATCATGCCCTTCCACCGTTGGTTACCAGCTGCCATGGTGGCACCGACTCCTGTCAGTGCCCTGTTACATGCTGTGGCTGTGGTGAAAGCCGGTGTATTCACCATTATCAAAGTTTGCTTGTTTATTTTTGGCTTAGACTTATTGGCGATTTTACCCAGTACCCAATTTTTACTCTATTTGGCAGGCATCACTGTTTTGTTATCATCTTTGATAGCCATGCGCCAAGACAACCTCAAAGCACGTTTGGCCTATTCCACGGTGAGTCAATTGGGTTACATCACCATGGGTGCCTTACTGGCCACTTCAGCTGGCATCATTGGTAGCTCGATGCACATTGCCATGCATGCCTTTGGCAAAATCACCCTATTCTTTTGTGCCGGCGCCATTTTGGTGGCAGCACATAAGTCTAAAATCAGCGAAATGCACGGCTTAGGATGGCAAATGCCTATCACCATGACGGCCTTCTTCATTGGTAGTTTGAGTATCATTGGCGTGCCTCCCACCGGCGGCACTTGGAGTAAATGGTTCCTTTTGGTGGGCACACTAGACAGTGCTCAATACTTTTTGATGGCGGCATTGATGATCAGTTCTTTGTTGAACATCGCTTACCTGCTGCCGATTCCTTTCCGGGCTTTTGTACCAAAAGAGAAAATGTCACGTGAAGGCATTCAAATCAAAGAAGCGCCTTTGCCTTCTTTACTGGCTTTGTCATTGACCGCCTTGATATGTTTGGTTTTGTTTGTCTACCCACAACCACTCTACGAATTAGTAACTTCAGTCTTTTCAACTGCAGAGGCAGCTTATGGAAAATAATAAAAAATACCTGTTTGATGACCCCAAAAACGTCAAACGCTTATTGAATGGTTTTTATGTCTGTTGCATTGTTTTGTTGTTGCTTGACTTTGTGATTCATCGCCACACTTACCACAGCTGGGAGGAGCTCTGGGGCTTTTACCCCTTGTATGGTTTCGTTGGCTGTGTCGTTTTGGTTTTTGTCGCCAAATGGATGCGCACTTTTCTCATGCGTGACGAGGACTATTATGACAAATTAGAAAATCCTGACATCAAACCCGACAACCAAGTAACCAAAGGTGATCATAATGTGGATGCTTGAGATACCGCCGTTCGTACCTTTCTTCATCGGTGCTGTTTTGGCAGCAGTGACTCGTGGTCCATTGCGTGGCGCCATCATGGTCTTGATACCTGTACTGAGTGCCATTCATTTGTGGATGGTGCCTGAGGGCATACATCTGCAGTTCAATTTCTTAGGCTATGAACTGACGCCATATCGATTGGATAAACTGAGTGTGATGTTTGGCTATGTGTTTCATATTGCGGCCTTTTTGGCCATCATTTACGCCTTACATGTGAAAGATACCGTACAACAAGTGGCTGCCATGATGTATGCTGGTAGCGGTTTGGGAGCGGTCTTTTCTGGTGATTTATTGACCCTGTTTGTGTTTTGGGAATTACTGGCATTCACTTCAGTTTTCTTGATCTGGGCCCGTCGCACTGAACGCGCTTACAAAGCGGGTATGCGTTACCTGATAGTACAGGTACTTTCAGGTGTGATTTTATTGGTTGGGACTTTGTTTTACCAAGCCGAACATGGCACATTGGCCTTTGAGTTCATCGGTCTAAATGGCATCGCTGGTTGGCTGATATTCATTGCATTTGGAATCAAATGCGCCTTTCCAGTGGCCCATAACTGGCTTACTGATGCCTACCCTGAAGCCACGGTAACCGGTACGGTTTTCCTCAGTGCATTCACCACCAAAGTGGCTGTTTACACCCTTGCTCGCGGCTATCCTGGAACTGAACTGCTGGTTTACATCGGCGCAGCCATGGCCTGTTTCCCAATATTTTTTGCAGTGATAGAAAATGACTTACGACGCGTACTTGCTTACAGTTTGATCAACCAAGTGGGTTTTATGGTTGTTGGTGTAGGTATTGGTACCGCGCTGGCCATCAATGGTGCAGTTTCTCACGCCTTCAATGATGTCATCTTTAAAGGCCTGTTGTTTATGTCCATGGGTGCCGTGTTAAAGATGACTGGTCGCATCAATGGTTCTGACTTGGGTGGATTATATAAAACCATGCCCAAAACCACAGTGCTTTGTATTGTGGGTGCGGCATCTATTTCGGCCTTTCCATTATTTAGTGGCTTCGTCAGTAAATCGATGGTGATGACAGCGGCCTTGGAAAACGGTTTTGATTGGATTTGGTTGATGTTGCTGTTTGCCTCTGCCGGGGTGTTTCACCATGCGGGCATCAAAATCCCTTACTTCGCCTTCTTTGCGCATGATTCAGGGTTGCGTGCTTCAGATCCACCAACCAATATGATTATTGCTATGTCAATAGCCGCAGCATTGTGTGTCGGTATTGGTGTATACCCTGCGGCCTTGTATTCATTGTTGCCATATGACACTGGCTACAACCCATACGATGCCACGCACATATTGGCACAAACCCAATTATTGTTCTTTTCTGCCTTGGCCTTTGTTTGGTTAAACTTGAAAAATTTATACCCACCAGAATTGCCATCAACCAACCTTGATGTTGATTGGACTTACCGACGTTTGATGCCTGCCATCATTAAACCAACCATCGTCATGATCAGTCGTGTATATGCGGCAGCAGCCGGATTCATTTCGGGTGGAATCAATTGGGGTATCAATTTCTTGTCTGAGAAAAACAGTAAACTCAATGGCATGATATCAAGTAATCACCCAGCTGGCAGTATGGTGCTGTGGGTGGTGGTCATATTGGCAGCTTACTTGTTGTTGACATTCTTTAAGTAAAAACCTACACGAATCATTCAATTAAATTGGGAGAACTTTTAACAGTTCTCCCTTAACGTGGGATCATGCGTTTGGGCACACGAATTCCTTTGGCATATGGGTTTGGATGTTATTTGCGTGCTTTGAACCAGTCCAGTGCATTTGTTCTGGCTTGTTTGTAATCGATGGCAGGTTGAGGGTAGCCGCACTCATCCCTGGTGGATTTATCTGGATCGTGAATTTTCTTTACATCAACATCGACCAATTCCTTGACGTAGGTTTTGATGTAAGTACCATCGGGATCAAACTTTTTTGATTGAGTTGTTGGGTTAAAAATCCTGAAATACGGTGCCGCATCACAGCCTGTGGCTGAAGACCATTGCCAACCACCATTGTTGGATGCCAAATCACCATCCAATAAATGCGCCATGAAATGCGCTTCACCTTTGCGCCAATCAATCAAACATAACTTAGTCAGGAATGAAGCCACAATCATGCGCACTCGATTATGCATCCAGCCTTCTTGTTTTAACTGACGCATACCAGCATCAACTATCGGAAAACCGGTTTTCCCTTGCTGCCATTGTTCAAACAATTCATCATCATCCCGCCATTCATCAACCGCGTCACTCTTGAAAGTTTGGTGTTTGGCCAACTGGGGATATGTGGTCAGTAAGTCATTATAAAAATCTCGCCAAACAAGCTCAGAAACCCAAGTGCTGCTGAAGGCTTTTTCATTATGTTGTTTTAATGCATGGGCCAAGCCTTGTTTGGCGCTGAGCACACCCAAGGCAAAATAAGGCGATAAACCACTGGTTCCAGAGATGGCAGGATAATCTCTTTCATCATCATAATCATTATCAGCAACAAACGCTTTCAGGCGTTCATTAGCTGCTGCCTCACCAATGGGCCACAGCTGAGACAAATGATCATCCAGGTTGATTGCTTCAAGTAAAATTGATTCTGACTCAACCTGAGCCGATAAATCCTTGTTATCAGTTAACTCACCAGGAATACTCAATGGTAATTCATAATCTGCTTTGACACGCTCGATGTATTTGTTTTTGTATGGTGTGAAGACATGGTACATTTCGCCATTGTCTTTGGTTACTGTGCCTGGAGGCAAGAGGTAATTGGCATGGTACTGACGGACCTCAATTTCACTGTTTTGAAGTTGCTTGATGACCGCCTTATCACGTTGGATTTCATTCAACCAATAGGAGCGATTAAAATAAACTGCATTAATATCAAACTGTTCAACCACTGTGGCAAGAACAGCAGGTACATCATTGAATGTGGGTACAGATTTTACCAACAATTCAATGTTGATTTTTTTTAACCTTTTTCTCAAATCTTTCACATGAGATTTGATAAATTCATACTTTTGCGGCGACTCGCCATGTACTTGGTGTTGTTTTGGGTTAAATATATACAATGCCAACACATTTTCGTTGTTTTTGGTGGCATGTGTTAGCGCGGGGTGATCAGCCAGTCTGAGGTCGTTTCGAAACCAAACCAAGTTCACAGTGGTAGCCTCAAATCAGGTGTTATATTCATGTTTTTCTGCTTGAAAATAAGATGATTATAACTATATCAATACGCAATCAAATTTAAGTGAAAACTATGCCAAAAGCTGCTGCTTCGTTTATTAGAAATTTTTTCAAAATGGAATCTTCGGCGGGAATACTGTTGTTCCTGTCTGCCGTACTGGCCATGATCATCGCCAATTCAGGCCTTGCTGGCTACTACAACCTCTTATTGGACACCCCTGTTGCCATACAGATAGGCGCCCTTGATATCAATAAACCTTTGTTGTTATGGATTAATGACGGCCTGATGGCTGTGTTTTTCTTTCTGGTGGGCTTGGAATTAAAACGCGAACTGATTGATGGGGAATTGTCAGATAAGAAAAACATTGTTTTACCAGGTTTAGGCGCCATCGGCGGCATGCTGTTTCCCGCTTTGGTCTTTTTCTGGTTTAATAAAGATGACCCACAAGCGCTACAAGGCTGGGCCATTCCCGCAGCGACCGATATTGCGTTTGCACTGGCTGTATTAAAACTGCTTGGGCCCAGAGTTCCGGTCAGTTTGAAAATTTTCTTAACCTCTCTGGCAATTTTTGATGACATCGGCGCGATTCTGGTAATTGCATTTTTCTACACTTCGCAAATTTCAACCACTGCCTTGTGGGTGGTAGCAGCATGCGTACCCGTGCTTTATGCCATCAACAAGAAAGGTGTCGAAGCGACCAGTACTTACATCTTGATAGGCGTAATCATGTGGGTAGCGATGCTGAAATCAGGTGTTCATGCCACATTGACAGGGGTTATTTTAGCCATGTTCATACCCATGAAGTCTAAGGAAAACCCTGAATATTCACCATTGAAGTCCTTGGAGCATAACCTTCACTCAGCGGTCGCTTATATCATTCTGCCCATTTTCGCATTTGCCAATTCAGGTCTGAATTTATCAGGTGTTGGTCTGGAACAAATGTTACATCCAGTACCATTAGGTATTGCATTGGGCTTGGTGGTCGGTAAGCAAGTGGGCATATTCTCGCTGTGTTGGATAGCCATCAAGTTAGGCTGGGCTGCGATGCCAGACCGCAGTAATTGGGTCGCCATTTACGGTGTATCCGCCTTGTGTGGAATTGGCTTTACCATGAGTTTGTTCATTGGCTCACTGGCCTATGAAGAAACACAGTTTGACATGGTTTTTGATGAGCGATTGGGCATCATTGTTGGTTCCATGATATCAGCAACCATTGGCTTCTTTGTACTGAAAACTCAGTACGGTAAAAATGCTGCTGAAATCGAATCCAAGTCATAATTCTAGATAACGACCGATCAAAAAGCCAACCATCGTGGTTGGCTTTTTTTGTGCCACAAGTAATAGTTTTACTAACTTCACTATATATTTATTGTTTATCAATAAATTTATAGCTATAATCAAAATATTATTAACTCGGTAACTGTCTATGAAAACCCAAACCATATTGAATATCATGTTCTTCCTTGCCTGGTTTGTCTTTATCGCCTTATTGATCAAAACCGGTGCTGTTGTAACTACCTATACCATCAGCTTATTCAACAGCGATGCGGCCAAGCACTTGTACTTTGATATGGACCTGTCGATGTACTTATCACACAGCTTGATGCATTACAGCATCCTTGCACTGACTAAGGTATTGTTGTTCAGTGCCCAAGCCTATGTGGCTTTCCTGGTGACAGAATTATTGAAAGATTTTAATTTGAAAAACCCATTCAGCCAAACTGTGGTTCACTTGATGGAACGCATTTGTTTTTCTATCCTGTTTATTGCCTTCCTCACAGTGTTGCACAATGGACACATCAAGGCTCTGGAGCAGGTGGTTGGTGTGGGTGCCAATGGCAGCGATGATGCGTACTTATTATGGGCAGCGATGGTTTATGTTATGGCCCAGGTATTCAAGCGTGGCATTGAAATACAAAACGAAAATGACTTCACCATATAACCATGGCTATTATTATTAACCTAGATGTCATGATGGCCAAAAGAAAGATGTCTTTGAATCAGCTTTCTGCAGCAGTTGGCATCAGTTTATCTAATTTATCCATCCTCAAAACAGGTAAAGCCAAAGCCATCAGATTCAGTACACTTGAGTCAATATGTGAAGCTTTGGATTGTCAGCCAGGTGATTTATTAGCATACCAATTCAGCTCTGATGATGAGTAGATTTATTGCGTGAAGTGCACCATCCACTTCTCCATCGCCAACCAGGCATTGCCGGGTAAGCGGCCTTTAATCATTCGATCGATGTCGCTGAGCGCCTTCAATGAGGATTCCCAGTGGGCCAAGGGCGCACTGTTAAGGACCTTTTGAATGATGGGTTGTCGGCTTTGCCAAATACCCATCCTTCGATAATCAGCGGCGCTGACGTTGCGTTGTTGGCTGCGAATAAAAGCCAGTTCACACAATGTCCTGGTTTCTCTCTCCAACGCCCAATGCACCACCACTGCAGCCACATCATTTTTTTCTAACGAACGAAGAATTCTGATGGCCCTGCTGGCTTGTTTGTCCAACAATGAATCGGTGAGCCTGAACACATCAAAGCGTGCGTTATCTGCCACCAAACCGGCGACATCACGGCCAGTAACCATCTGCTCAGCATAACGCATTTTAAGCTTTTCCAGCTCTTGGGCAGCGGCCAACAAATTGCCTTCCAAGCGCATACTTAACAGCCCAATGGCATCTTGATCCACTTGTAGTCCAATTGATTGACAGCGTTGCCTGATCCAATTAGGTAATTCAGTGGCTTTGGGCTGATAAACCCTCAAATACGCACCTTTATCAATGATGGTTTTAACCCATTTGGTTTTTTCATTACCGACGTTCCATTCATCACAACGAATGATTAGCATCACATCAGTTGGCATTTGTTCCACAAACGACACGATGCTGGCAGAACCTTTGGTACCTGGCTTGCCACTGGGCATATGCAGCTCAATAATACGCTGTGTCGCAAACAGTGACATGTTACCTGCACTGTTCTGCAATTCATGCCATTGAAATGATTTGTCTACCAAATGGCTTTCTCTTTCAGAAAAACCTTGCGCTGCCGCGGCTGCTTTAATAGCATCACCGGCTTCTTGCAACTGCAAAGGCTCATCACCAACCAATAAATAAACTGGCAGCAACTGCTGTTTCAGTTGTGCGGCCAATTGGTTGCTGTATAACTTCATCAGTCGCTTTACTGGATTGAGGATTGGTTGGCAATGGCTCGAATGATGCTTTGTGCCATGTCCTCGTACATTTGTTGTCGCAACACTTGTTCTTCGCCTTGAGCACCAGCTATTTGACCAATATCAAAAGCATAATCTCGAGACAAATTCAAAGTCTGTTCGGGCACCGCAATTTTTTCCAAGAATTGAACCGAAAAAACCACTTCATAATCCAACCTATACTCTTGTACCCGGTTGTTGGCACCAATTGACTGAACCTGCTTCGTCAAGCTGTCCTTGCTGATGATAATTTGAGCCGAAGCGCTTGTGGCATCCTCCACCAAATTAACGCCTTGATTAGATAAGGCCACTGCCAATGGTCGATACAAAGGTGAGGTGATGCTGTGCTTGATGTGAGTCTTGTTATAGGCATTGTCTAATTCAACTGCAGTTTTGAGTTGGTAACCACAACCGAAAAGCAACAAAGACACAAACAGGCATGAAATAAGTCTCATGAAACCACCACATTGACCAATCGTTTCGGTACCACAATGATTTTACGGACGGTCTTATCAGCAATGAATTTTTGCACATTCTCTTCCGCCAAAGCCAAAGCTTCAATACCCTCTTTATCCATGTCAGCTGGCACAGCCAATTTCGCTCTTAATTTACCGTTGACTTGCACCACCATTTCAATTTCATCTTGAACCAAGGCCGTTTTATCTACCACTGGCCAATCGGCATCACAAAGTAAAGCTTCCTCGCCCATCATTTGCCACAAAGCTTGCGTCATGTGCGGCGCAAATGGACTGAGCATTTTCATCAGACTGTACCAGCCCTCATGACGAATCGCCATGCCAGTGGGACTGTCGTCATTGAACTTAGAGAGTGCATTGGTGAGTTCCATCATGGCAGCAATAGCGGTGTTGAAGGTTTGGCGGTCACCCACATCTTCTGTCACCTTGGCAATGGTTTGGTGAGTTTTGAAACGCATTGCTTTTTGCGTTTTGTTCAGGTCATTACCCATGCTGTGCGTTTGACCAGCAGCGGCCTCAATGAACTGAGTGACTTGAAACCACACCCGATTGAGGTAACGTGCGGCACCTTCAACGCCTTCATCAGACCATTCAAGCGATTGTTCAGGAGGCGCTGCGAACATAGAAAACAAACGCACTGTATCAGCACCATAACGATCGATTAAATCTTGTGGATCCACGGTATTGCCTTTGGACTTTGACATCTTGGCACCGTCTTTCAACACCATGCCCTGGGTCAATAAATTGGTGAAAGGCTCATCTGAATTCACCAGTCCCTGATCACGCAATACTTTGTGATAAAAACGCGCATATAGCAGGTGCAAGATGGCATGCTCGATGCCACCAATGTATTGATCTACTGGCAACCAATGGTCAGCTTCGTCACTCAGCATGCCACCACTGTACTGAGGACAGGTATAGCGGGCATAGTACCAAGAGGACTCCATGAAAGTATCAAAAGTATCTGTTTCACGGGTAGCTGGCTTGTTGCATATGGGGCAGGTGGTTTCATAGAATTCTGGCATCTTCTTAATCGGTGATCCACCGGTCTCATCAAACACCACATTTTCCGGTAATTCAACCGGAAGTTGATCTTCAGGTACCGCCACCGCGCCACAATCATCACAATAAATAATTGGGATTGGGCAGCCCCAATAACGCTGACGAGAGACACCCCAGTCACGCAAACGGTAATTGATTTGTACCCGGCCGCTGTCATTGGCTTTGAAGTGTGTTGCCATCGCGTCAAATGCGGTTTTAAAATCCATGCCATCGTATTCGGCGGAATTCATCAGCACACCTTTTTCGGTGATTGCAGCCTGACTCAAATCACCTTCAGCATCAATCACTTGAACAATCGGCAGGTCATATTTCTGGGCAAATTCGTAATCGCGTTGGTCGTGGCCTGGAACTGCCATCACCGCACCTGTTCCATAAGTCATCAGCACAAAGTTAGCGACCCAAACCTGGACTTTGTCACCCGTTAATGGGTGGGTGGCATCCAAACCGGTGTACATGCCTTTCTTTTCCATGGTGGCCATGGCCGCTTCATTGCTTTGTTCTTTGGCGCACTGTTTCAAAAAAGCAGCTAAATCTGTATTTTCTGCCGCAGCTTGCAATGCCAGCGGGTGTTCTGGCGCCACCGCCATGTATGAAACACCATATAAAGTGTCAGGTCTGGTGGTATAAATGCTGACCTCACCAAAGCCATCGACCTGAAAGTCCAGCTCCAGACCTTTGGATTTACCAATCCAATTGCGCTGCATGGTTTTAACCGAATCAGGCCATCCAGGCATGTGATCCAATGACGCCAACAGTTCTTCAGCATAATCAGTGATTTTTAAGAACCATTGAGGAATGGATTTCCTGATCACCTCAGCACCTGAACGCCAGCCTTTGCCATCCACCACTTGTTCATTGGCCAATACGGTCTGATCCACAGGATCCCAATTAACCACAGCATCTTTGCGATAAACCAAGCCTTGCTCATACAATTTGACGAACATCCACTGTTCCCAACGGTAATAATCTGGTTGGCAGGTGGCCAATTCACGTGACCAATCAAAAGCAAAACCAAGGCGTTTGAATTGTCCCGTCATTTCCTTCATGTTGGCGTAAGTCCATTCAGCCGGTTCTTTGTTGTGCTTGATTGCGGCATTCTCTGCAGGTAAGCCAAAAGCATCATATCCTATCGGCTGTAAGACATTTTTACCTTGCATTTTTTGGTACCTGGCAATCACCTCGCTCAACGTGTAGTTTCGCACGTGTCCCATGTGCAACTTGCCACTGGGGTAAGGAAACATGCTGAGACAATAGTATTTTTCTTTGTTATCGTCAGGTTTGACTTCAAATGATTTGTGCTCATCCCAAAGTGCTTGGGCCTGTTGTTCAACTTCTTGCGGGTTATATGTTGTCATTCAATTTCCAATTATTGCAGCGGTACAATTAAAGTGTTTCAAAGCGGAAATTATAAGGTTTCAAGCGTTGTGGGTAAAGCGGTGATTCACCTGTTACATCAGCAGCTGGTCATTACCTACCAAGTCCGAACACGCATACCTAACTCTGTGCTGTAGCCCATCGATTTAGATGCCAGCTTGCCAGCCTCATCAATCACGTAATAAGTTGGAAAACCGACAATTCTATACGCTTGCATTTGTGCTTCATTGCCAAGTAAAACTGGTACAGTTAAATCTAAATCAGCCACAAAAGTTTCTACCTCAGCACGATTCTCATAAGACAAAGCCACCATCAATACGATTAATTCATCTTCTGTTCTTGTCGCTCGCAGGTCGTTGAGGTTGTCAGCTGAAAGTCGACAGACGGTACACCAAGGTGCGAAAAAATAAACCAAAACCGCTCTACCTTGATAGTCGCTCAATTGGTGTGATGTACCATCCAACGCAATCAACCGAAAATCAGGCGCTGTTTGTCCAGCTGCAGCCAGAGAGCCTCGGTTTTGCCACCATGAAAAGGCCAGCAAAAGCAAAAAAATCAACACCGCATCCATCAATATGGCGTTGTATTTGTTTTTCCTTAAGCTTTTAATTTTTTTTAACATACCTAAATAATTTATCAATCATGAAATAAGACCTCAATAAAGATTTAAATCATGCATAAAGTCTGGCTAATATTGAAGGACTGCTAATCAGCTCTATTATAAAACCCATCATGCTAGGAATTATAGGTCTGAAAAATACTTGACCTGATATTCACACCTTTGAGCCTAAACTAGCCGCATTAGTTTTAAAAATTCAACATGAAAAAAATAATCAGCTTAGGAATTGTTATTGTGGTATCTCTTTTTGCTTTTCAATCTTGTCGCCAAGGCCCACCCATCAGAATGGCAGAAAAAGTCAATCTGGATTTATTTATGGGAGATTGGTTCGTTATAGCCAATATTCCTACCTTTATTGAAAAGGGGGCTCATAATGCCATTGAGACCTATGAGCGCGAGGATGAAAACGTCATCAATACCACATTCTCCTTCAATAAAGATAGCTTTACTGGTCCTAAGAAAGAGTATAACCCCACCGGTTTTGTGCAAGACGACCCGTCGAATGCTGAGTGGAAAATGCAATTCCTGTGGCCCTTTAAATCCGAATACATCATTGTTTATGTCGATCCAGCCTATGAATACACCATCATTGGTAGAACCAAGCGAGATTACGTTTGGATTATGGCTCGAAAACCACAGATTGATCAAAGAGAATTGGAACGATTGATTCAAATTGCTGTGGATGAAGGCTATGACCGGAATGCGATTCAATTGGTGCCACAAGAGGCTAACAAAAAACCGTAATTGTTTGATTGTGTTGAAATTTGAGTAGTGACATATTTTGTCATTACCTGCCTTTTAGAAATTTACAAAAACAATCCAGACAAACAAAACTGTGAATAATGTCACAAATAGTAAAATTTCAATCTTTTTGAAGTATACGGCATTTACAACACTACATTATATGGTATAAATCGCATATTATTAAACTAGTGTGTGTTTTATGAATAAGATATTTTTCTGTGCCTTAGTGGTTCTTCCCTTATTATTCAGTTCTGTAGCTCAATCTCAGGTTGACAGGAACTTTACTAATCGCTTCAATACCGACACCAATGGCGCCATTGAAATCATAGGTAACGTTTTAATTACTTGTGACGAAGCAACAACTGCTGACTGTGCTGATCGGCAGAATGGCACAGTAGCAAGCAATAATAACATTCAAACAAGGTATGTAAATGTTGACCCAACTGCTGGTTTCAATAATTCATCATCAGCAACTTTAACATTACCTGCCAACTCAAATGTGTTGTACGCGGGATTATATTGGGCCGGTAGAAGTGGCAACGGCAATGATCGCAGAACAATTCAAATCAGAAGGCCTGGTTCTGCAAGTTACCAGGCAGTCACTGCCCCAAACAACCAAACTGATGTCTTTTCTAACCAAGGCAGCAACAACAATCGCCCTTACCAAGCAACTGTTGAAATCACTTCAATTGTTGCGGCAGGTGGATCAGGTACGTATACGGTTGCCGGATTGGTTGCTAATAACGGAGCCGATGGATTGGGTTTCTATGGCGGTTGGTCAATTGCTGTAATCTATGAAAACAGTTCTTTGCCGTTCAGGCGGTTAACATTATTCGATGGTGCTGCCAGAGTAACAGACACCACCAACATACCAATCACAGTTTCAGGACTTCTGACTCCATTAAGCGGGACTTATTACACCGGCATAGGCGCATTGGTTTGGGAAGGCGATCAAAATATTTCAGGGGACCAATTTATTTTTGAAGGCAGCAACGTCGATTTTCCACCACTGAACCCACAAAATAATTTTTGGAACAGCTCTATAACAAAGAACAACGCGCGTATTACTTCAAAAACACCTGATTATGTTAACCAACTGGGTATGGACATCGATTTTGTAGATGTCAGCACACTAACCTCAAATTGGGGCAATGGTGAAACTGAAGCAACAGTAGAGTTTGTAACCAACGGTGACTCTTATTACCCACATTATCTGGCTTTTGTTACTGATTTAAACGTTCCTGATTACAGTTCTTCTTTGAATAAAACCGCTGTTGATGTTAATGGTGGAGACATAGGGCGCAGTGATGTAATCTCATACAATATCACTTTTACCAATGACGGTCAGGACAGCTCAACCAATACTGTGGTTACTGATCCTATTCCCAACAACATGACATACGTACCAGGCAGTTTAGAAATCGTCAGTTCTGACGCTGGTCCAACTGGCCCATTATCTGATACCAGTGGCAATGATGCTGGAGAATATGATGGCGTAAATAATCAGGTAGTTATTCGCGTAGGCGATGGAGCGAATGGTACCAATGGTGGAACAATTGCACCTGGTGAGCAAGTCGTTGTCAGTTTTGACGCTGTCATTGATGCAAATGCACCCACGGGTGACATTATCAACACCGTAACCATAACTGCCAACTCATTCCAATTACCAACCACCGAATTTGTTTTCAATGATACTGAAACAATTACTTTAACAGATGTAACCCCACCAACCATTGGTGCTTGTACTGTCTCACCCGATCCAGCCAATGATGGTACGCCTTTAACGGCTACTTGTACTGGCGTTGAGACGGGTGCTGTGGTCACCATTCCTGGTTACGTTTGTGCTGCTGAGGCCGGTAACGAAGTGGTCTGTACCGCAACCGCTGGCCAAAACGGTGTCGATGGTGATGAAGTGGCCACGGCCACCGATGCAGCCGGCAACACAGCAACCACACCTGCACCATTCACTTTAGATAACACCGCTCCAACGGCTGCTGTGTGTACCGTTACACCAAACCCAGCCAACGATGGCACTGCCCTGAGTGCTACTTGTACTGGTGTTGAAACCGGCGCAACAGTATCTATTCCAGGCTATAGCTGTGGTGCTGAGTCGGGTAACGAAGTGGTTTGTACCGCCACTGCTGGTACTGGTCCAGGTCAAGTCAGTGGTGATGCTTTAGCAACCACCACCGATGCCGCCGGCAACTCAGCTACATCTACCGCTGCTTTCACCCTTGATAACACCGCACCGACCATTGGTGCTTGTACTGTCTCACCCGATCCAGCCAATGATGGCACGCCTTTAACGGCTACTTGTACTGGCGTTGAAACCGGGGCAACAGTATCTATTCCAGGCTATACCTGTGGTACTGAATCGGGTAACGAAGTAGTTTGTACCGCAACCGCCGGCCAAAATGGCGTCGATGGTGATGAAGTGGCTACCGTTACTGATGCGGCCGGAAACTTCAGCAATGCCGATGCTTTCTTTACCTTAGACAACACTGCACCAACGGCTGCTGTGTGTACTGTAACTCCCGATCCAGCCAATGATGGCACCGCCCTCACCGCCACTTGTACTGGTGTTGAAACCGGCGCAACAGTATCTATTCCAGGCTATAGCTGTGGTGCTGAGTCGGGTAACGAAGTGGTCTGTACCGCAACCGCTGGCACTGGCCCAGGCCAAGTCAGTGGTGATGCTTTAGCAACCACCACCGATGCCGCCGGCAACTCAGCTACATCTACCGCTGCTTTCACCCTTGATAACATCGCACCGACCATTGGTGCTTGTACTGTCTCACCCGATCCAGCCAATGATGGTACGCCTTTAACGGCTACTTGTACTGGCGTTGAGACGGGTGCTGTGGTCACCATTCCTGGTTACGTTTGTGCTGCTGAGGCCGGTAACGAAGTGGTCTGTACCGCAACCGCTGGCCAAAACGGTGTCGATGGTGATGAAGTGGCCACGGCCACCGATGCAGCCGGTAACACCGCTACCACAGCTGTACCATTCACTTTAGATAACACCGCTCCAACGCCTGCTGTGTGTACCGTAACACCAAACCCAGCCAATGATGGTACCGCCCTGAGTGCTACTTGTACTGGTGTTGAAACCGGCGCAACAGTATCTATTCCAGGCTATAGCTGTGGTGCTGAGTCGGGTAACGAAGTGGTTTGTACCGCAACTGCTGGCACTGGCCCAGGCCAAGTCAGTGGTGATGCTTTAGCAACCACCACCGATGCCGCAGGCAACACCGACACATCAACCGCAGCGTTCACGCTTGATAACACCGCACCAACCATTGGTGCTTGTACTGTTTCACCCGATCCTGCCAATGATGGTACGCCTTTAACGGCTACTTGTACTGGCGTTGAAACCGGGGCAACAGTATCTATTCCAGGCTATACCTGTGGTACTGAATCGGGTAACGAAGTGGTTTGTACCGCAACTGCTGGCCAGAATGGTGTTGATGGCGATGAAGTAGCTACCGTTACTGACGCTGCTGGCAATACCAGTAATGCCGATGCCTTCTTTACCTTGGATAACACTGCACCGACCATTGGTGCTTGTACTGTTTCACCCGATCCTGCCAATGATGGTACGCCTTTAACGGCTACTTGTACTGGCGTTGAAACCGGGGCTACCGTAACCATTCCAGGTTACGTTTGTGCTGCTGAGGCCGGTAATGAAGTGGTTTGTACTGCAACCGCTGGCCAGAATGGTGTCGATGGTGATGAAGTGGCTACTGCCACCGATGCAGCCGGTAACACCGCTACCACAGCTGTACCATTCACTTTAGATAACACCTCACCAACGCCTGCTGTGTGTACCGTAACACCAAACCCAGCCAATGATGGTACCGCCCTGAGTGCTACTTGTACTGGCGTTGAAACCGGCGCCACTGTGAGTATCCCAGGTTATACCTGTGGTGCTGAGTCGGGCAATGAAGTGGTTTGTACCGCAACTGCTGGCACTGGCCCAGGCCAAGTCAGTGGTGATGCTTTAGCAACCACCACCGATGCCGCAGGCAACACCGACACATCAACCGCAGCGTTCACGCTTGATAACACCGCACCAACCATTGG
>NZ_JASJNC010000001.1 GCF_030065545.1 Marinicella marina | reverse complement strand
TGAAAATCGGATTCTCCACTCAAGGGGCACTTGCTTTGAATGCCCCAATCACAATTCGAACCCAAACTTGTCTGAGGTCTCTGTATTAAGAAACGTTAAATAATGGAGAAAGTGCCAAAAGAAAGGATTATTATTTCCCATGAGTTAAACTTTGGGGTGTCATGAAAGAGTCCTGTGAAATCAACAGCTCTGACCCCATTAATTGATTGCTTTTCACAAACCCTAGTTGGTTCCAAGCCAAATACAAAGGAAACTTCGCTCAATGGGACTTCATCTGGATCTACCAATAGTGTGACGTAAGTATCTTCACACTTTTCAAAATCATCAGTATATTCCACTATTTTTCCTGTTCAATATAACGTGGTGCTAAGTCGGCCAAACCGAGCGTTTAGTAAGGCGTTGCATACTAAGCGAAACGAAACGTAAGTGAAGATTCAGCTTGAGCAGCTTGTTAGGTGACACTGCACACTCATGAATTAGAGGCGCCAATCATTATGTAAGGACCACAACTTCGCCGCTTCATAGATTGTATCCATGTAGGGGTCTTTGATTGAGTAATATGCTTCTCTATCGTCACCAAAGCGTGATGCCAGTTCTTTTTTTACCTCTGCATAGGCGCGCATGACGTTACTATTATTGCGTAAAAAGTCCCTGAATAGGATTGGATATTCTTGGTTAACTCTACCATGTTGCCGCACGTGGATATGGGATATTCGACTTCCTGGCTTCTCACGAAAGTATTTTTTGCGCAATTCACAAGACTCGCTGCTATATCCTGTTAGCTTGTCAAATTGAATGTCACTTCTAAATACATATCCAGCCTCAATGAGCTTCTTCTCTATTTTGGCATCTCCGGTGTCACTGACTGTCACTTGAATATCAATGATATCCTTTGCTGCTAAACCATCTACCGCCGTTGAACCAATATGGTCGATACGCAGTGCCGTTGCACCGAGACATGACGCAAGGTCAGAAGCTAAGGAATCAAACTCATGCGTCCATCGAGAATCATATTCAACCATTTTTATTTGTACCATATTCCGATCTCATTCTGCATCTAACGCCTGCCGCAGCCGCTGCAAAGACTGGCGGTTGTTTTGCTGGTTTTTAGCAAAACAAGTGACAGTTTTTGCAGTCGGTTGCCGGCACTTGTTATGTTTTGACTAGCCATTTGTACATGACTAACGCGTTTACATAGCCTAATGATGGGTGATTAAAAGCCTTTGGAAGCTGCCCAACAGTCTCAAACCCGAGCTTAGTCCATAAACGAATTGCACCTTCATTGCTTGAAGCCACAAAGTTAAATTGCATAGCTTTATACCCTAGCTCTGTAGCTACTCTCTGGGAATGCTCACACATTGTGGTAGCTAGCCCTCTGCCTCTGGCTGCAGTGGAAACCATATAACCGCAATTACAGACGTGATTTCCAGGCCCAGCCTGATTTGTCTTCAGATAATAAGTGCCTAGAGTTATCCCTTCTTCTTCGAAGACAAAAACCTTTCTTGGTGATTCCAACCAAATTCTCTCTGCCTGCTCCTTGGTAGTTTCTGGATCGTAGGCATACGTTTCTCCAGCAGACACTATTTCACTGAAAATTGGCCAGATGCTTTCCCAATCTGCTTTAGTCGCCTCTCTAATGTTCATAGCTCGATATCTCTAGAAAAACATAACAATTTATTATGGGTGCATTAATGCTTACTATCATCTGAATTCCTTGTTAAAAGTGCATTAAAAAAACCATGATATTACCATAAGTTGTTGATTTCTTACTTGGCAGGGTTCTATTTCATGCACTGATAGCGGGTTATTGACAGATAAAAATGCACGGATGCACTATTATCCGGCAAATTCTTAATAAAAGTGCAACTTATGAAACTATTGGATCAAGTGTCAGTGAAGTGACGATTTTTGAAATCACAGCAAAAATACAGAAGCGACTTATGTAGTCTGGATTAAAAAATACATACTTTTTCATCAAAAAAAACACCCAAAAGATTTGGGTAACTAAAAGGGGTCTGACTACTTTTAGTTACTACTTTTAGTTACTAAACCGTTCTAAAAATGGATCCCTGATCTCGCCAACCGGCTCGTCTGGTATGACGGTGCGGGGTTCTGACTGACCTGATTAAATATAATTCATTGTAATTATTATTGCTTATTCGCATAAACGAATATACAATTGAATTTATGATTAACCCCACTGATTTTTTTAAAACTTTGAGTGATGCGACGCGTTTGCGCTGTTTGTTTTTGTTGTCGCGTTGTGAGAGTTTGTGTGTTTGTGATTTTATGGAAATTCTAACGGCACCACAGTCGCGGATTTCGCGGCACTTTAAGTATTTACGGGATGCGGGTTTGGTGGTGGATGAGCGGCGTGATCAGTGGGTGCATTATCGGATTAATCCGGATTTGGGGCCAGAGTTACAACAGATGCTGGCGGCGAATATGAGTCATTTGGATGAGCAGCAGCCGTTTGTGGAGGATTTGCAGCGGCTGAAGGTGTATCAAGAAAAGGGGTGTTGTTGATGGGAAAGACGTTAACGCCAAAAGTATTCATACTTTCTAGCTCAATCAGTACTAATAGATTACGTGCCTGGGTTCCTGCTCTCGCCTACCGGCTCGGCTGGAATGACGGTGGTTGGGTTTGGTGCTGATGATGAAGAAGAATATTTTATTTTTATGTACGGGTAATTCTTGTCGATCGCAGATGGCGGAGGGTTGGTTGCGGCATTTAAAAGGTGATGTGTTCAATGTGTTTTCGGCGGGCATTGAGACCCATGGTTTGAATCCGCATGCGGTGAAGGTGATGAATGAGGCGGGTGTTGATATCAGCGGGCAAAAGTCTCAACTGCTGTCTGAATTTGATGACCAACCGCTGGATTATGTGATCACGGTGTGTGGTCATGCGCATGAGAGTTGTCCGGTGTTCATTGGTGATGTGAAGGTGATTCATGTGGGTTTTGATGATCCGCCGAAGATGGCTTTGGCCTTCGATGACGAGGAAAGCCAGATGGATTGTTATCGCAAGGTAAGGGATGAGATCAGGGATTTTGTGGCGAGGATTGAATCAAAGTTAGACAATGTTTAAGTTAAGTTTTAAGCAATTATTTAAGTTGTCACTGGTGACATTCGTTTTGGCATTGTTGCTTTCTGTATTTGCAACTTGGTTGGATTGGCAGGTGAATCCAAGTGGAATTTTTTACAGCGAGTCGGTGATTCATTGGTCAGTGGTGTGGCAGACTTTGGGTAGTTGGATGTGGCCTTTGTGGCTGATGTTTTTGGCTTTGGGTTATGTGGGAATGGTTTTGGTTAGGTTGCTAAGAGGATAATACAAACTTACTGTTAAGTGACTTAATTACTTTGGGTTTATACAGCAAGACATTGGGTGCCGGCCTTTGCCGGCATGACGAAATTTTAAAATTTATTTGGGATTGGTATGGGGTTATTTGAAAGGTATTTATCACTTTGGGTGGGTTTGTGTATTCTGGCTGGTGTGATTTTGGGAAATTACTTCCCAGGGGTTTTTCAGCAGATTGCAGCGCTTGAATACGCGCATGTGAACCTGGTGGTGGCAGTGCTGATTTGGGTGATGATTTATCCGATGATGGTACAGGTTGATTTTTCAGCTGTTAAGGATTCTGGAAAAAATCCACGGGGCTTAATCCTGACCTTGGTGATAAATTGGCTGATCAAACCGTTCTCCATGGCAGCTCTGGGTTACTTGTTCTTTAAGGTGTTTTTCGCATCTTGGGTCGATCCACAAACGGCCAATGAGTACATCGCTGGTATGATTTTATTGGGCGTGGCGCCGTGTACCGCAATGGTGTTCGTTTGGTCGCAATTGACTAAAGGCAACCCCAATTACACCTTAGTACAAGTCTCGGTCAATGATGTCATCATGATTTTCGCCTTTGCGCCCATCGCGGCGTTTTTATTGGGTATCAATGATATCTCCATTCCATGGGAAACTCTGGTTTTATCGGTGGTGCTGTATGTGCTGCTGCCTTTGGTTGCGGGTGCGCTGACACGCAAAGTTTTGGCAGGGCGAATTAATGGTTTGCTTGGTACTTTAAAGCCTTGGTCAATGATTGGATTACTGGCCACGGTGGTTTTGTTGTTTGGGTTTCAGGCCGAAAAAATCATCGACAACCCAACAGCAATCGTATTGATTGCGATTCCGTTATTGATTCAAACTTACGGCATATTTTTTATCGCTTATTTCATCGCCAAACGCATGCGCCTGACGCATGACATTGCGGCGCCTGCTTGTATGATTGGCACCTCAAACTTTTTCGAGCTGGCGGTGGCAGTGGCCATTTCCTTATTTGGTTTGAATTCGGGTGCGGCACTGGCCACCGTGGTTGGGGTGTTGGTGGAAGTGCCGGTGATGTTGTCTTTGGTGGCTTTTGCTAATCGTACGCGGCATTGGTTTGAGCCGAAGTGAATGGAATTAACTGAGAATAAATATGAATAAAGCATTACCAAATATTGACACCGAAAGCATCAAACCGATTGATCAAGAGACTTTGTTCAATAATCAGGTTTCAACGCATGCACCGCGGATATTGTTGTTGTATGGCTCCTTGCGAGAGCGGTCTTTCAGTCGCCTAGCGACCGAGGAAGCGGCGCGGATTTTGCAGTATTTTGGTGCGGAGACCAAAACCTTTGATCCCACCGGTCTGCCACAACCTGATACCGATGATGGCACACACCCGAAAGTACAAGAGTTACATGAATTGGTGAACTGGTCTGAGGGCATGGTCTGGTGTTCACCAGAGCGCCATGGTTCGATGACTGGTATCATGAAATCACAAATCGACTGGGTGCCCTTATCAATCGGTGCGGTGCGGCCGACCCAAGGTAAAACGCTGGCAGTGATGCAAGTCAATGGCGGTTCACAATCGTTCAATACCGTTAATCAGCTGCGGGTATTGGGTCGCTGGATGCGTTTACTGACCATCCCCAACCAATCATCGATGCCCAAAGCCTGGTTAGAATTCGATGATAACAACCGCATGAAACCCTCATCTTTATATGACCGCATTGTTGATGTGATGGAAGAACTGGTTAAGTTCACCCTGCTCACCCGAGACATCAAAGACCATTTGGTCAATCGTTATTCAGAGCGCAAAGAAGATCTGGCGGCGTTCAAAAAACGCATCAGTGAACGGTCTGATTGATACTTCAACCAGACCAACTCAAACTACTGTTTTTTAAAGAAGGATGCCTAACGTTTAGCAAAAGACAGATTTTTAACCCGACCTGCTGCCATTTTGAAACCTGTGATGACACCTTTTTGCCTCATAAAATCCAAGACAATGCCATTAAACATCAATTGATCAATGGCTGAAAATTTCAATGGGATTGGATCATTGTTACCAACACGAACTGTCAGTGTTTCATCATCCAGTTGTATTTTATAAACCACATCTAATTCTTTGCTGTCATAATCACCAACAAAATCCTTAATCACTAGGCCGCTGGTATCAACAGTTTCTACCCGCTTCCAAATAGAATGACTGCCATTTTGTGTGAGGTTTATCACTTGAGCCTGATTATTTTTAAATTCATTAAAGGCAAAGATGAAGGCATCATCACCGATGATTTTAAATGAGTTCTTTGTGTCTTCTATTGGCTCAAAGTCATACTCTTTTTCATTCCAAAGCTGATAGGCATGCAAAACGCCTTCTTTAACACTTACTGTTAATTTAATGCCAGGTTCCAATTGAAAATCACCAACTAAATGCTCTAATGGTGCTTTACTCTCTTGGGTGTTAGACTTTTCTTTCTCAGCAGAATCTGCCTCAGTTGTATCTTCTGGTTCTTCTTTGAAGTCTTCCTTGAGGAAAACGTCAGCCACTTGAAAAGCCATAGATGTTGGATTGGAATCACTTCTATTGGCAAATACTGCAACTGTGAATTTTTGTTCTGGAAACCTCAATAGCTCAGCTCTGAAACCGGCAAAACCACCTGCGTGACTGACCGTTTCTAGGCCTTTGTATACACCCATACCCAAACCCGAAGCATATTTAATCTGTTTCCCACTATTGAGCACTGTCTCAGTAGTCATTTCTTTCCAGAAATTTTCACTTAAAATTTCTGAATTATAGTAAGCATCATCCCATATTTTGATGTCGTTGATGGTGGTAAATATGCCACCATCTCCTATCATATTCAGTGTGGTCATATTGATCTCAAACTCAGTAGCCTCCTCATTTATGGGGCTGTAGCCTGAAGCGCGGTTTTTCACGATGGTTTTGTGGTTGTTATGAAAATGTGTGTTGTGCATGCCCAATGGCTTGAATATACTCCTTTCTGCGTATTCAGCCATATCCATACCAGCTACTTTTTTAACAATCTGACCTAATAACCAATATCCAGAATTGCTGTAAGTATATTCCTCGCCTGGCATGAAGTTCAGTTCTGTTTGACTGACTAGCCACTGCATGACATCTTTGTCTTCGTAATAGTCCTCCTCATGCAGGCCCTTGAGGTATGCCAAGGACAGATAATCTCTAACACCACTGGTGTGGTTCAACAATTGTCGAACTGTTATGTCTTTGGCGTAATCAGGAAAGGCTGGGAAAAAAGAATACAGTGTATCAGTTAACTTTAATTTGCCTTGTTCAGCTAATAACACAATACATGCAGCGGTGAATTGTTTAGAAGTGGAACCGATTCTAAACACTGAATCTGCGTTGATGGGCATATCATATTCTAAATTGGCCATGCCATACCCTCTGGCATAGATAACTTTACCGTTTTTAAAAACACCTACGCTGGCACCTGGCGTATCTGTTTTATGCCAACTTGAAAAAATTTCATCTACCTCTTTTTTATGTGTTTCATTGGCCGATGCAGCAGATGTCACTAACAGTAAAAAAATCAAAGCAGAATAGACGTTTTTCATGATGAGCTTCCCTCATTAATTGTTTTATTTTAGAAGAATTGATTTCACATAGCAAAAAGCCACCCTAACAAGGGTGGCTTTTGTCGGCTTAAATGCTTCAGCTTTTAATCATAGCTTGTATCAGAGCTATTATCAGCTGCAGGCACTGGGAATCCACGGTCACGCATCAAGGCATCAATTGCAGCATCGCGGCCGCGGAACTTGCGGTAGGCTTCAGCTGGGTCCATGGCATTGCGCGGCGCGAATAGGTATTTGACCATTCTGTCGGCCACTTCTTTGTCATAGAAACCACCTGGTGCTTCTTTGAATGCTTCTGCGGCATCTGAAGTCAACACATCGGCCCACATGTAACCATAGTATGCGGTGGCATAGCCTTCACCTGAGAACACGTGTCCGAAGTGCGGTGTGCGGTGACGCATCACCAATTCATCCGGCATGCCCAAAGCTTTCAATGTTTCTCTTTCAAATTTATCTGGGTCTAAACCTTCTGGGTCGGCCATGTGAATCTTCATGTCAATCAAAGCCGAGGCCAAATATTCAGTGGTAGCAAAACCTTGGTTAAAGGTGGCTGCATTCTTGATTTTAGCAATCAACTCTTTCGGAATCACTTCCCCGGTTTTGGCGTGTTTCATGTACTTGTTAATCACTTCATCGGTCGATAACCAACGCTCTAACAACTGCGACTGGAATTCCGTGTAATCGCGCACACCTGAGTTAGATGATGGGTATTTCACATTGGAGGCCAAGAAGTGTAAAGCATGGCCAAACTCGTGGAAGAAAGTGGTCGCATCGTCCCACGAAACCAGAACAGGCTCACCTGGCGCAGGTTTGATGAAATTGGAATTATTTGATGATAAGACCGTTTGTTTACCGGCATGTGATTCATGCGAACGGTATTGGCTGGCCCAAGCTCCTGAACGCTTACCTGGACGTGCAAACGGGTCCAAATACCACAAGCCAATGTGTTCACCAGAAGTTAAATCATTCACTTCCCAAACTTTCACATCAGGATGGTACACCGGCACTTTACCTTCAGGCAAAGCGGTGAATTTGAAGTTAAACAATTCGCCTGCGACATAAAACATGGCTTCAGTCAGGTTACCTAACTGTAAGTACTGCTTCACTTCATTTGAGTCCAGGTCGTATTTTTTCTTGCGTACTTTCTCAGCATAGTAGCGGTAATCCCATGGTTTGATGGTGATGTCATGGCCTAATTCATCAGCCACGGCTTGCATGTCAGCGACTTCTTCTTTGACCCGACCGATGGCTGCTGGCCAAACCGCTTCCATCAATTTCATGGCATTTTCAGGGGTTTTGGCCATGCGGTTTTGTAAACGCCATTCTGGGTAGTTCTCGTAACCCAAAAGTTCTACACGTTCACGACGCAGTTTGAGGATTTTGGCGATGTTTTCGTTGTTGTCAAATTCATCACCGTTATCACCACGTGAGTAGTAATTGTTCCAGACTTTCTCACGCAAAGCACGCTCATCTGAATAGGTCAGAAATGGATCCATTGAAGATCGGGTATTGGTAACAGCATATTGACCAGGCTTGCCTTTTTGTTCCGCAGTATTGGCTGCCGCTTTAACAAATGATTCTGGTAGGCCACTGAGTTGGTCTTTGTTCAAGTATGTCACGTAACCTTCTTCGTCATTCAAAGTATTGTTGGCGAAGTTGGTGTACAAGCTGGATAATTCTTTGTTGATCGCCGCGTAACGTTTCTTTGAGATGTCATCTAAGTTGGCACCGTTCATGGCGAAACCTTCATAGGTAGTTAAAACCAGTCTTTGTGCTTCTTGCTCGAGTGGATTTTTCTTGGCATCATCATAGACTTTCTTGACGCGTTCGAACAGTTTTTTGTTTTGTGAGATTTTAGAGCTCATTTCTGAGAACTTCGGTGAGTACTCCATCTGTAATTTTCGCACTTCTGGCGATGATAAATTACTGCCCCAAATACCAAAATAGGTGAAAGCACGGCCGAGTTTTTCGCCGGCTTTTTCCATTGCTACGATGGTGTTCTCAAAAGTAGCCGGTTCTGGGTTGTTGGCAATCTTTTCATAATCTGCCAAGTTTTCAGCAATGGCCACATCAAATGCTTCAGGTACGTATTTAAGGTCCATTTTATCAAAAGCAGGCACGCCACCAAATGGGCCAGTCCATTCTGCCAACAAGGGGTTTTCTTGGGTTTGTTTCGCGGCTGTTTGTGACACAGCTGGCGCAATGGATGCAACACCCAAAGCCACGGCGAAAGCGGTGCGCTGTAGCCAGTTTTGGTTTCTGTTTAAGTTCATGGTTGTTCTCAGTATAAAAATTAGGGTCATTATTTTAAGGATGCTGCTGTAAAAATAGTGCCAAAAGTCCTTTTTAGTGCGTTTCTATACCTAAATTTGAGTCATTTCCTACTGTTGACATAATATTCACTGTGGCTTAATTAATATGTTTTACGTCCAATGCAAGTTTGACTGCGGCTTCTTACCCACACTGAGAAGTTCAGTTTTGAACTGCATTGGGCGCTTATTTGTTATCCCCCTGCCAAGCCTTGAATTGAAACAACCCTCAGATTTCCCTGTTACAAGGTCTCATTGCAGTCCATATACTCTCAGCGTAAAATATTAATTTTGACTTGGTGCAAAACCTTCATGCAGCACAAAAACCAATTGGCAAAGTACCGCAATTCGGTCCTTAATAAATTTCAAATCTATAACGGCTTATTCCTGAATTTGCCTTTCGATGCAGTGACACATACTGGCATGTTGTTGCCATTGTTGTCCAAAGCATGTGTGCAAGGCTTTGAAAAAAACCTCAGCCCACAACAAATCCTCACAGCTTTCATAGAACAACACATCCAAATCACCCACGAGGATGAACTGATTTCTGTGCTGTTTCGTTTTATTCAATACATAGAACGACAAATTGTGTTGTATGACTCTGTCGAAGAATCAGCTTTCACCGAGAACCATGATTTAAACGGCCAAGGCAGTGTGCCCTTTCTGGCCAAACAGGCTGATTACCAAGACAAAAAACCTGAGTTAAAAAAGGCACTGGAAACTTATGCTGTTCGAGTGGTACTCACAGCCCACCCCACCCAGTTCTACCCGGGTCCGGTATTAGGCATCATGACCGATTTAAGTGATTCCATTGCCAAAAACGACACTGCTTTTGTCGAACAACTGTTACAACAGTTGGGCAAAACCCCTTTGTTTAACAAACAAAAACCAACCCCCTTTGATGAAGCATTGAGTCTCATCTGGTATTTAGAAAATGTTTTTTATACCACCACCAAAACCATTTTGAAGCGCATCAAGGATCATGTTTTTAACGGTGACTCGCTGCCTGATAACACCCTCATTGAGTTGGGCTTTTGGCCCGGTGGCGACCGCGATGGTAACCCTTTTGTTAACACCCAAACCACCCTTGATGTGGCCGCACGGTTACGCAGCAGCATCTTAAAATGTTACCACCAGGATGTGCGTGATCTTAAAAGACGCCTGACTTTTCCGGGCATCGATCTGTTACTGGAAGCGGTTGAACACAAACTCTACGATGCGGCTTTTTTGAATCGCCAGTCTGACACTTTCAACCAACAGTCGCTGATCGCTGACCTTGAGGCCATCAGACAACAGGTATTGGATAAGCACCAAGGCTTGTTTGTTGATGCCATCGAGGCTTTGATTCAACAAGTCAAAACCTTTGGTTTCTATTTTGCGGGTCTGGATGTGCGACAAGACTCTAGGATTCATCACCAGGTGATGCAAGACGTTGCCACCGAGACCCAAGCGCTCAGTGCAAACTACCATCAACTGGCGGTCAATGAACAAATTTCGGCGTTAAAAAATATAAACCTTGCCATTGAATTTGAAAGCTTGGATTCTGCGCTGGCCAAAGACACTTTGTCATGCGTCAAGGAAATTCAAACCATTCAACAGCTCAATGGTGAGGCTGGTGCCAACCGCTATATCATCAGTAACTGTCAAAGCGCTTTGAATGTGCATGAGGTTTTGGCGTTTTTCACCCTGGCAGGCTGGCGCAAAGACCAGACCAAAGTCGATGTGGTGCCGTTGTTTGAAACCATTGATGATCTGATGGCAGCGCCCCAAGTGATGCAGCAGTTGTTCGAAGATGAGACATACCACGCCCATCTGCAACAACGCGGCATGCAACAAACCATCATGCTGGGTTTTTCTGATGGCACCAAAGACGGTGGCTACTTGGCGGCCAATTGGGCCATCGTTCAAGCCAAAGAAGCGTTATCAGTCATCGCCGATGCACACGACATCAAAGTTATTTTCTTTGATGGTCGCGGTGGCCCACCAGCACGTGGAGGTGGTGAAACCCATAAGTTCTATGCTTCACAAAGCAATGACATCGCCAACCATGCAACCCAATTAACCATTCAGGGCCAAACCATTTCAGCCAATTTTGGTAACCAAGACTCCGCACAATATAACCTGGAACAGTTACTCAGCGCCGGCTTATCGAGTCACATCAAAGACCACAACCAAGGCTGGGATGATGACAGCAAAGCACTGTTACAAGAACTGGCTGATGTCTCACTGACCCACTACACCGCATTCAAACAACACCCCAAGTTTGTGCCTTATTTGGAAAAAATCAGTACCTTGAAATACTACGGACAGACCAACGTTGGCTCAAGACCAACCAAACGATCAAAAGGCGAAGGCCTGGTATTTGAGGATTTACGGGCCATCCCTTTTGTTGGTGCTTGGAGTCAACTGAAACAAAATGTCTTGGGCTATTACGGCATGGGCGAGGCATTGAATAAGATGCTGGCCGCTGGCCGCTTGGCTGAACTACAAAAACTGTATGCCCACTCGGGTTACTTCAAGGCTTTGGTCGATAACAGCATGATGTCAATCTGTAAATCTTTTATGCCGTTGACCGCCTATCTGCAAGAAGATGAGGAATTTGGTGCCTTCTGGCTACAAATTTTTCAGGAGTTCACCAGCACTGAATCTGGCATCAAAAAAGTGGCTCAAGTAGAGACTTTACTGGCCGACAGTCCGGTGCGCAAACAATCCATTCAAACCCGTGAATCGATTGTTTTGCCGTTGTTAACCATCCAACAATTTAGTTTACAAAAAATCAATCAGCTGCAAGCATCCGGTGGAGATGAGGACCTAATCAAAGTGTATGAAAAACTGGTCATTCGCTCACTCTACGGCAACATCAATGCCAGCAGAAACTCTGTGTAACAGCTCGTTGATAAGGCGGCTGTTCTGAAATCACTGCTGCCGTTTAAAACTCAAAGCGCGCACCGAGGCTGATGGCATACTGATCGAAGTTCCTTAAGCCAAAAATCTGTTGGTAGCGCAGGTAAAACATCTTGCCATTGGCGGTGACCCAGGTCAGCCCGATGCTGGCTTGGCTGGAGGTGTTTTCGGTGAAGTTTGTCTCGACATTGAACAGTTCATCCACTGGCATGCCAATCAAACGCATGGCCATGATGCCACCGTCCTGGTCTTCGCGGTTGTACTGCCAACTGACCTGTGGTGAAACCACGCCATTGCGGGTGCTGATGGCTCGGGACAAGTTAAAACCCAGGTTGTATTTGGTCGACTCAAAGTCTTGTTCGGCATAAAAAATGTTAAACCCGCGCGCGCCAGACTCAGTGAACTGATCCAGCTGATTATCCACGTACTCAATTCCCAAATAAGGTGAGAATTGCCAGGCACCGAAATTAAAGCCGTAACCAGCACTGATGGCTGCAGTGAATTGTTCAGATTGGGTGCGACCAATGGCTTCGATGTCGACAATGGCATCAATCAATTCAAAGAATTCATTCCTGGTTTGTTTGATATCCGGGCGAGCATAACTCAGTCTGGTATCGACATATATGTTATCGGTCGGAGTGAACAAACCGAATACATTCAAACTCAAACCCTCTGACTCCATGGCCACACCAGAACCGGTATTGGACTTCATTTGGTTATAACCCAGCGCGCTGCCGATGACCACGCGGTTAGAAAATCGGTAATCAACACCCACGGTTAAACTGTCTGAATCAAAATCAAATCCATCGTTGATTTCATCAGCGTATTGGTAATCACCTGCAGCGATGTTGCCGTTGATGAAAAAGCCCCATGGCGATACAAAACTGGCTGCGGCCGCATCATCACCTTGGTAACCGAGCATCGATACTGGTAAAGACTGGCTGCCATTACTCAAGCTCAAATCTGCCACTGAAAAACCACTGATGCCACTGCGCAATTGCGCCATGCGTTGGCCTATGTTACTGAGTTGTGATGCCACCAGCTTGGTTGAGTTTCTGGCTTGGTGTACCACGTTGCGGGGTCGCATCCAGCTCAATACCCGAGTGATGGTTTCAAAATCACCCAGTTCTGCTTGCTGCAATAAGTCATCACACAAGCCATCCAAGCCATTGTGTAAGTTGTCACCCGAACAGTATGCGCCCAGCACCCTGGCAGCGCGCTCAAAACGTTTTTTGCGGTTCTCAGGCATGTTAGTCAGCATGCCCAAAGCATAATTATCAATGGTCGGTAAAGGTTGTACTTGGAACACGGCAGTGGCGGTGTTGTTGCTTGGGTTGGGATCGTTGGCGTTGGAACTGACTTCTGAGTTAATGATGAGGTTATCGGGTTGTTCTTGTTGTTCCAGCTGCACCCGCAGCAAGATGATTTTTTGTGAACCAGCTGCAAAATCACCGATGTTTTGGCAAACAATCAAACCGGCCTCAACATTGACCTCGCATGGGCCAGATGCAGTGGTAGCAATATCTGAGAACAAACCCTGAGCCACTTCCATTCGCAACTTCACACCCTGCGCAATGTCGGGCCCGGCGTTGCGAACTGTGATTTCCATTTTGGCTAAATCACCGGTGATTACTCTGGCTTGAAATAGCCTGACATCAACACCTACATCCGCCTCCTGTGCCATCAGCCCAGTGGCGCTCAGTAATAAAAACAACCAACAATGCTTTCTCATCTTCTGTCCCTTTTTCTTTTTATTGTTATGCCAAGCAAGCCAATTGTCAATTCATACCAACGACAATTTAATGACCGGCACATGAGCCAAGTGCTACCTAACCAATGCCAATAAAGCCGACTCAACGACTGTAAAAAAGCGGTTGTCTTGATCGATTTCCAAGGCTCTTCTGATATAAATCAAACCCTGCTCTCTGGCGATTTTCTGCTGTTCAGCAGACACCTCACTTTGTGCTACGCGCAAGTTATGACCAGCCAGTGCCAATAAACCATAAGGGTTGTTTTCGATGGCTTCTGCCAAGTCTCTGAACAGTAAATTGGCTTGCTCAAAGTTTTGGTCAGTGATGGCGGCGCTGATGGAAGTGATGTTGGCGTGACTGACTAAAATAGGGTAACTGTTGGCGTTGATAGCCATGGCTTGTTGGATGTTTTCTTGCGCTTTGAGTAAGTGGTCGGCTATCGGCTGACGATTTTGGTGTAAGTGCTCTGCCAGCATGGCGTGGGTATTGGCCAGCTTCATCAATTGGTGTGGCTCATTTTTGATGACATTGTCAGCAGGTTTTAAAAAAGCCAGCAACTGTTCACCCAATGGCAAGATATCTTGTTGCTTTAAATCAGCCAATAACAACCGCATCCAATGAATTTCTGCCATGTTGGTGACCAAGCCCCACTGTTCACTGACCAACAAGTCTTGGGTTAATTTGGCCTCATCATAAATCCGTTGCGCCCAATCAAACAAAGCCGTCACATCCGCTCCATGAGCAATTTTTAGTTGTGCTTGTTGCGCCATAGCATACAAGGCATCACCAATCAAATAAGGTTTATAAGCACTTTCAACCAACATCAATTTTTCCAGAATTGCCACGGCAGCATTGACTTGTTGTCGACCGTCTTGGCCAGACAGCGCCAAATGTTTACTTTCAATCACCAACAACAATGCTTGGTTCCAATTGAAGTCATATACATTATTCAGGTTGTTGGTTTGCTCATTCCATTGTGCAGCTGTTTTGAGGCTATCAGTGGCATCTAAACCCTGGCTTAATTGCCACTGAGCCAGCAGCATATGAATTCTGGCCAACAAGTGTTTGGGGTACGGATCAGATGGAATGGTAATCAAGGCATTTTCACAAGCCTGTTTGGCCTCTTCAGCGAAATTCAAAACCCCATCGCCTGTTCGCTGAACCGCATCTGCCATCAAATTCAACTGCTGATAACAAAGGCTTTGGTAAGTGGGCGGATAACTTCTGGCCATCTGTGCCGATAGCTGATAAGTCTCTGCGGTCATAACACCGAATTTTTGCGCCTTTTCCCACTGGCCGTTTTGTCGCGCTGACTGCATCATGGCTGATAAAATCAGGGCCTTTAATTTCACCGCATCTTTGTTCCAACGTTCGTTACTTAATATCTCATCAACTGCTGACAGGGCCGTTTCCAATGATTCATTTTGTGACATCACAAAAGCCTGATAAAGTGGTTTTGGACCTGATTGTTGTTGTGTTATTTTGATGTACTCTAGCGCAGGTTCAAGGTATTTTTGCCGAAACGCTTGATCGCTCATGGCTAAATCAAAACCGTGCTGATCAGAATATTCAATCGCTTGATCAATGTAACTGCCAATCCAAGCGTCGGCCAATAAATGCGCTTCCGCTTGTCCTTGCTCCAACAATTCAATGGCTTCATCAAAATACTCAGCTTTCAACATGATGATGCCTTGTAGGCGCAATTTATCCACCGCGTTGAGGCCATCTTCTGCCTCAATGGTGGCATACAGCGCCTCGCCTTGGGCCAGAATTTGGTTTATCTCTTCGCTGACTGAATGAATCGGTAGAACATATATTTGTTCACTTTGATTAACCAAATCATCAATTTGGTTCTCATAAGATTTGATTAATTCGTTGCGGTTGGCTTGGTTGCCCATTGCCAGCCATTGCCAGATCAGCACCAACAAAAACACACATGCCAGCGCCACGGCAGCCATTTTGAGGCGGCGCTTTTGCCTGATCTCTGGGGCCATTTGTATTTCACCAATGCGCTTGAGCACATCAGTGGCTGTGGGCCTTTTGTCGGCATCAATTTGAGTCATTAATGCAACCAAATCAACCACCGGTTCAGCCACACCGGTCATGACTTGGCGTTTGCCTTGTTGCACATCCCACAACAACTGCTCAGTTTCCAAAACTTCATAAGCCGCTTGGTGGGCAAAAATTTCTTGCGCAATGATTCCCATGGCATAAATGTCACTGGCAGTATCTATGCTTTTGCCCATGGCTTGTTCCGGACTCATGTAGCGAATGGTACCCACCAAGGAACCATGTTGGGTCAGACCTGCGTTTTGTTTTGATGCAGTGCCCGCAGCCTCAATCGGGTGACTGGTCAGTGATTGTGCAATACCAAAATCCAACACCTTAACCTGGCCACTGCGCGTGATCATGATGTTGTCTGGCTTCAAATCTCGGTGCACAATACCGTGTTCATGGGCCACTTCAAGGGCACCAGCTAAAGCTGCCAATACGGCCAATTTTTGTGCTTCATCCAAGGGCGTTTTGTACAAGGGCTCACCATCAATGAACTCCATCACCAGAAAGTCTCCCAGATCATCTTCAACATAATCATAGAGCTGACAAATAGACGGGTGATTGATCTTTGACATGATCTGTGCTTCACGCACAAACCGTTGATGAGTGGCTGGGCTTTTGAGGTGTTCAGCGCGAATCGCTTTGACCGCAACCTGCCGTTCCAGTTTCTCGTCAAAACCCAAGTAAACCGAGCCCATACCGCCCTCGCCCAACAGTTTTTCTATGCGGATGCGCTTGATCATGGTACCCGGCTTGATGTGGTCATCAGAAACCGCTGGTTTGTTTTGCTTGAGGAAGGCAGTTAATTGTTGTTCATCACCCAGCAGGGTTTCTAGTTGGCTTCTGACTTGGCTGTCATCCAGTTGTTGTAAGAATTCAGTGCGTGCTTCGGTATCCAGGTCCAAGGCCTGTTTGAGTAACTCAGTGGTGTCTTTTCGACGACTCAAAGTCGTGTTGAATCAAATAACATAAATATGATTATAACCAAAGGCAGAAACAACAGCGCAAAAAAAAGCCCCACATAAGTGAGGCTTTTCGATGTTACTTGGCGTTAAATCAAATCAATCAAACTGATTCATGGTGTTGTCTTCACCTGAAGCTTTCAAAGCAGCATCGCCAGAAAAATATTCTTTGTGGTCATCACCGATGTTTGAACCGGCCATGTCTTGGTGTTTAACACAAGCCAATTTTTCTCTGATTTCTTTTCTTTGAACACCTTGCACATAGGCCAACATGCCCGCTTCTCCATAGTAGCCCTTGGCCAGCTGATCGGTTGACAATGCAGCGGTGTGGTAAGTAGGCAATGTGATCAAATGGTGGAACACACCCGCTTGTTGTGCAGCGTCTTTTTGGAAAGACTGAATCATTTGGTCGGCTTTCTGACCCAATTCAGTTTCATCGTATTGGCTGTCCATCAAGCCATCGCGGTCGTATGCTGAAACATCATCGCCGGCTTCAACCATCAAGTCATAGGCTTGTTGGCGGAAGTTCAATGTCCAGTTAAACGATGGCGAGTTGTTATAGACTAATTTGGCATTGGGCACCGCTTCACGGATGCGTTTTACCATGCCGCCAATTTGGCCCACATGTGGCGTTGATGTCTCAATCCACAGCAAGTCAGCACCGTTTTCTAAACTGGTGATACTGTCTAACACACAGCGGTCTTCTCCGGTGCCTTTTTTGAATTGGAACAAACCACTGGGCAAACGTTTGGGCTTCAATAATTTACCCTCTTGTTTGATCACCACATCACCGTTGTTCAGGTCTTCCAAGGAAATGTCTTCACAATCCAAAAAAGCATTGTACTGATCGCCTAAATCACCTGGTTCATTGGTCACCGCGATTTGTTTGGTCAAACCAGCACCCAACGAGTCGGTTCTGGCAACAATCACACCATCATCCACACCCAATTCTAAAAAGGCGTAACGCACGGCGCGGATTTTTGCCAAGAAGTCAGCGTGTGGCACTGTGACTTTGCCGTCTTGGTGACCACATTGTTTTTCATCAGACACTTGGTTTTCGATTTGAATGGCACAGGCGCCTGCTTCAATCATCTTCTTGGCCAACAAGTACGTGGCCTCTTCGTTACCAAAACCCGCATCAATGTCAGCAATGATGGGTACCACGTGGGTTTGGAAATTATCAATGGCTTCCTGAGCGCGCTGTGCTTTGACTTCATCACCGGCCGCCTTGGCATCATCCAGGGCTTTGAATAAATGACGCAATTCACGGGCATCGGCTTGTTTCAAAAAGTCATACAACTCTTTGATCAATGCAGGTACACTGGTTTTCTCATGCATGGACTGATCAGGCAAAGGTCCAAACTCAGATCGCAGGGCAGCAATCATCCAACCAGAAAGGTACAAATATCGTTTGGCTGTGGTGCCGTGGTGTTTTTTTACGGCGATCATTTTTTGTTGACCGATGAAGCCATGCCAGCAACCCAAAGACTGGGTGTAATTTGATGAATCAAGGTCGTAATCTTGCATGTCCTTGCGCATGATTTTTGCCGTGTATTTGGCTATGTCCAAACCGGTTTTAAAACGATTTTGCAACTTCATTCGAGCCACGAATTCGGGGTTAATGGAAGACCATGGTGATTGGTTCTCTTTAATCACTCCGTCGGCTGAATTCACTTCTGATTGGTAATTTAACATGGTTAAAATCCTGTTGTATAAATTTGGGTGTCAGACACCTTTGGTTAATAAATCTCGCTCTTTGAAAGCCATTCAAACAAACGTTTGAATAACAACTTCAGGCATGATAAGCACGTTTTCGTCACTTTTAAACTGTTTTTTGAAGTATTTTAAGCAATTTAATTTTTTTTATACTTTTGTCTTATTTTCTCTAAAATTAGAGTTTTTAGTCTAAAAAGCTGTTATAAAATAAAAAGGTTTTATTCTTTCATCTTTCACCTAAATAGGAATCTTGATGACCCAATACAGTGACAAAAACACCCTCAAAGTTGATACCATTTTGGCCAATTTCATTGATCATGAAGTCCTGCCGGAACTGAACATATCAGCAGCCGATTTCTGGCAATCAATGGCTACAGTCATTGATGACATGGCACCTATTAACCAACAACTTCTCAAAAAGCGGGAATCATTGCAAGCAAACCTAGACCAATGGCTAACAAAAAACCGCGAGCAATTCAATCACTTAAAATATGTGAGTTACTTGAAGGAAATTGGTTATTTGGTGGAAGAAGGTGAGAAATTCAGCATTGACACGGCCAATGTCGATGATGAAATCGCCTTACAAGCAGGGCCACAATTGGTGGTACCCACTTCCAATGCACGCTTCGCTTTGAACGCCACCAATGCGCGTTGGGGCAGCTTGTATGACGCGCTTTATGGTACCGATGTGATTCCAGAGACCGGTGGTGCCGAGAAATCAGGCGGCTACAATCCAGTGCGCGGGCAGAAAGTGATTGCTTATGGTCGTGATTTTTTGGATGCCAACTTCCCGTTGGAACAAGGCAGTCACCGCGATGTAACTGCGTATACCATTGAAGGCGGTCATTTGAAGGTCAGCTTCAGCGATGCAACATCAGGCCTCAAAGACACAGCACAATGGGTTGGATTCAATGGCCTTGCTGAAACACCAACACAAATTTTACTGCGCAACAATGGCTTACATGTCATCATTGAAATTGATGCCGAATCAGCCATTGGTAAAACCGATCAGGCTGGCGTCAAAGACCTGACTTTTGAAGCAGCCGTGACTACCATTCAAGACTTTGAAGACTCTGTGGCTGCCGTCGATGGCGAGGATAAAGTTGGGGTTTATCGCAACTGGCTGGGATTGATGCGTGGTGACTTGTCAGACAGCTTTGAAAAAGGCGGCCAACAAGTGACCCGTGTGGCAGCACCGGATAAAACCTTTTCAACAGCCAGTGGTGAAACAATCACCCTACCTGGCCGCAGCTTGCTGTTCTGTCGCAATGTGGGACACTTAATGACTAACCCTGCCATCTTGTACCAAGGCGACCAAGAGGTGCCCGAGGGCATCATGGATGCCATGATCAGCGTACTGATTTCAATGCACGACTTGCGCGACTTGGGTCAATTATCAAACTCCAGAACCGGTAGCATTTACATCGTGAAACCGAAAATGCATGGCCCTGAAGAAGTGGCTTTTGCTAACAGCTTGTTCAACCGGGTTGAAGATGAATTGGGACTGCCCAGACACACCATCAAAATTGGTGTGATGGATGAAGAGCGTCGCACCACAGTTAACTTAAAAGAATGCATCCGTCAGGTTAAGGGCCGCATTGTTTTCATCAATACGGGTTTCTTAGACCGCACCGGTGATGAGATTCATACCAGCATGTTACTGGGGCCAATGGCACCCAAGGCGGACATCAAAACCATGCCATGGATCAAAGCATATGAAGACTGGAACGTTGATATGGGATTAGAATGTGGCTTCACCGGTAAAGCCCAAATCGGCAAAGGCATGTGGGCCATGCCCGATGAGATGGCCAAAATGATGGCAATCAAATCAGAACATCCTGAAGCAGGAGCCAACTGTGCTTGGGTGCCTTCACCCAATGGCGCCACCCTACACGCCATGCATTACCACCAAATCAATGTGTTTGATGTGCAAGCTGAATTGAAAAAACGTGAACGCGCTGACATCAATGACATCCTGAGAATACCCTTGTGTCAAGACCCAAGTGCGTTAACAGCTGAGCAGATTCAACACGAACTGGATAACAACGCCCAAGGTATTTTAGGCTATGTGGTGCGCTGGATTGATCAAGGCGTGGGCTGTTCCAAAGTCCCCGACATCAACAATGTCGGCCTGATGGAAGACCGCGCCACCTTGCGTATTTCTAGCCAACACATTTGTAACTGGCTGGAACACGGCATTTGTGATGCAGAGCAAGTAAAAGACACTTTCAAACGCATGGCAAAAGTGGTCGATGAACAAAACGCCGGTGACTCGGCATACACCAATATGTCTGATGACCTCAGCAACAGCACCGCCTACCAAGCGGCTCTGGACTTGGTATTCAAAGGCAAAGAACAGCCCTCAGGCTATACCGAACCATTGTTGCACGCCTACCGCCTCAAACTCAAAGCCAAAAAATAACAACAGCCAAAGCCAGGGTAATCCTTTTCTGGATTACCCTGTTTTAAAGACACCCTTTTTATTCAGTATCTATCAAACATTAACTTCAAATCAGGCCAGAGATATCAACGACGGCCTGACCATTCCATTTCGACCACTTCAGCTGGTAAATTTTTGGGTTTGATTCTGTGTTTAAGCTGCACATGATCAGCTGAACGTTCATTAACTTGTTTACTGATACGCAGCAAATAGTGTTGAATTTGTAACGGGTCTCTGTGGCTTTCACTCAACCACCTGTCAGCGTGATCATCAGCCTCTTGCTCTAGCTGGCGATAAAACTTTTTGATTCTTGATTTGGTAAAAAATTTGGGTGGATCATTCACCAGTGCTTGTGCTTGTTGGTGGTGATTTAGTACCATATGAGCATGCTCATGAGTCAGAATGTGTGCCAATTGATCGTCATTTCGGATGTTCTCAAGCAGCCCTTTGGTTAACACAACATGACCGTGAGCCAATGAATAAGCATTGGCAAAGTCAGCGCCGATTATCAAGCAGCGTTTGAATTGTTTGAGTTCTAAATCACTCAGTAACTCATTGCATTTCCGCTGCCACAGCTGGTTCTTATAAAAGCCATATGTTTTGATTAATTGAGCTTCTTGCTTTTTAGCGCTTTCAAACAGTGCTGTTTTTTCCATGTCAGATTGAGACAAAGAAGAGTCAGGGGTCAGTAACAAAACACCGAATAAAACGTAGTAAATGTAGATGAGGTAAATATTTTTGATATTTAATACTCGCAATAAAGCACAGCAATGATAATATAAATGCTTCGTTTCAGCCATTTGATTTATCATTCAGGCTGTTTATAATAACTTATTTTTGACAGAGGAAAACTCATGGCAACAGTTTCGATAGATATTGATGATCAAGTCAAAGCACATTTTAATAAATTCATAGAAGAGCATGGCACCAACATCGATTCTAATGATGTCAAAGAGGCATTAGAGAAAGTCCGTGAAGTGCGCAACAGCATCAATGACGGTTATGTTATTGACCAAGTGGGTTGTTTGCAAATGATGCTGAGCATGGTTGAAGACCAAACTTGGGTCATAGAAGACAGCAACAAAGAAAAAATCAATGCCACCATCAAATACTTCATCGATGACAATGATGTCATACCAGATCATATTCCTGGCATTGGTTATGTTGATGACTGTATTGTGATTGACGGCACCATGGATGCCGTTGAAGATGAAATGATGGAATACAAAGATTTTTGTAGGGCCCGATTGGTATACGCCAAAAATGGTCCATTCAGTTTGGAAGAGTGGGCAGAAATTAAAGATCAAGAAGCCGTCAGTCGAGCAAGAAACCGCCGCTTCCGTAAATCCAAGCGCAAGCGCGGCTGGTAATTCAACTGAACAGTTAACGCTGTGGGAAACACCGCTGATTCAGGCGGTGTTTTTTTTTGCCAAAAAATGTTGGCGATAACAAAGTAACCATCAAGTGATTGATTTTTCTCAGTTACAACCCATTTAAGCAACACATAATTACAAACAAATCATTCATGAAAGAATCCATGCATAACTACCGCGGAACGACCATTGTCAGTTACCGTGACAAAAACCAAGTGGTCATTGGTGGTGACGGTCAAGTCACTTTGGGCAACACCGTGATGAAATCCAATGCACGTAAAGTCAGACGGCTTTATCGCAATGAAGTGCTGGCTGGCTTTGCTGGCGCCACCGCTGATGCCTTTACCCTGTTTGAGGTTTTTGAGGCTAACTTAGAGAAACACTCAGGACATTTGGTCCGTTCAGCCGTTGAAATGGCCAAAGAATGGCGTACCGATCGACGACTGGGTCGCTTGGAAGCTTTGTTGGCGGTAGCCGATAAAGAAACCTCTCTGATCATCTCAGGCAATGGCGATGTGATTGAACCCGAACACGGTTTGATCGCTATTGGTTCAGGTGGGCCGTTTGCCCAAGCTGCTGCCTTGGCAATGATCAAAAACTCGAAATTGCCAGCTGAAAAGTTGGTCAAAGAGTCCTTGAACATCGCTGCCGATATTTGCATTTACACCAACCGCAACCACACCATAGAAACACTGGAATTATAAAGGAATCACTATGTCAAACATGACTCCAAGAGAAATCGTCCAAGAGTTGGACAAACACATCATTGGTCAACACAAAGCCAAACGCTCGGTAGCCATCGCCCTTCGAAACCGCTGGCGCCGGATGCAGTTGGATGATGCCATGGCGAAAGAAATCACACCAAAAAACATCTTGATGATTGGCCCCACGGGTGTAGGTAAAACTGAAATTGCACGGCGTTTAGCAATTTTAGCTGATGCGCCTTTTATTAAAGTGGAAGCCACCAAATTCACCGAAGTTGGCTATGTCGGTAAAGATGTGGAATCAATCATCAGAGATCTGGTTGAATCATCCATGAAAAGAACCCGTGAAGCGGCCATGCGACAAGTCACCAAAAAGGCCGAAGACGCGGCTGAGCAGCGCGTGTTGGATTATCTGTTGCCGAAAAGAGAATCACCGATTCCGGGTGAGGCTGTTGACGATTCAAATACCCGAGCCAAGTTCCTAACCAAATTGCGTGAGGGTAAACTGGGTGACAAAGAAATAGAAATCAAAGTTGATATGAACATGGGTGTTGACATCATGGGCCCTCCCGGCATGGAGGAAATGACTGATCAACTACAAAGCATGTTCGAAAATTTGGGCAAGAAAAAACAACAAAGCAAAAAAATGACGGTGCAACAAGCACTGCCTGTGTTGGCAGAGCAGGAAGCACAGAAACTGATCAATGAAGATGAGATCAGGCAACAAGCGCTGGCCCAAGCCGAACAAAACGGCATTGTATTCATTGATGAAATTGACAAAGTCGCCAAAAGTGGTGGCATGGGCGGCTCAGGACAGGTCTCACGTGAGGGCGTGCAACGTGATTTGTTGCCCATGATTGAAGGCTCGGTGGTTAACACCAAGTACGGCACCATCAAAACCGACTACATATTGTTCATCGCTTCAGGCGCTTTTCATTTGAGCAAACCCTCTGATTTAATCCCTGAACTACAAGGCCGCTTGCCCATCAGGGTTGAACTGCGGGCATTGACCAGTGATGACTTCGAACGCATCTTAACCGAACCTGAGCATTCACTGACCGAACAATACAAAGCCTTGATTGGCACCGAAGACGTCGCCCTGAGCTTCACTGATGAGGGCATCAAGCGCATCGCTGAAATCTCTTGGTCGGTGAACGAAAAAACCGAAAACATTGGGGCCCGAAGACTACATACTGTGCTGGAAAATCTTTTGGATGAAGTGGCTTTTGATGCTTCAGATAAATCAGGCCAAGAATATGTGATTGATGCCGAACATGTTGATAAAGCATTGGGTGAATTGGCCCAAGATGAGGACTTAAGTCGCTACATTTTGTAGAGTAATCTTGTGAATTGGCTTTATTCAAGGGATAATAGCTGGTTTACATTTAAATACAGAGAAGAGGAACACATGAACAAACGAATTAAACTGATAGCACTGCTGTTGATCGCAACCGTTGGATTGGTTGCCTGTGGTGGCAATGATGAAGGCACAAACTCTGCAGCCAGTGAAATTGCTAAATTGGACACCAGCAGCCCAGATGGCGCCTTCATGGCTTCAATTGCGGCAATGAAGTCCAACGATTTGGCCTCCTTGGTTAAAAATTCATTGAGCGAAGAGCAGTACAACGAACTGGTGACTGAATTTGAAAACAATAAATCAACCAGTTTTTCAGAAGCTGATAAAGCTCAGTTTGCTACCACCATCGGCATGTTGACCGGTGAAGGCGCTGAAGACCAGTTGTACGCTATGGCTGCACCACAACTCGAACAAGCGCGTGCCATGCTGCCAATGATGTTGATGATGGGTAAAGACCAAATCATCCAAGGCATCAAAACCAACCCCATGTTGCCAGAAGCACAACGCGATTCAGCCGCTACTGTAGTTGGCGCGGCGATGGATTGGGCTGGTGAAAATGACATTTTGAGTGAAGAAAAAACCAAAGCAGCCATTGCTGCCGTGGTCAGCACAGCCAGATCGTTGAACATGACTTCGTTGGATGAAGTACAAAACCTGAGTTTCGACCAAGCCTTAGAAAAAGGTTCGGTGGTATTCGGTGGTGTTAAAGATGTTTTGGGTGCCTACGGTATCTCCATGAATGACATGTTGGATTCAGTGGAAGTCGAAACGGTTGACGTGCAAGGCGATAAAGCCACCATGAATGTCAAATTTGATGTTTTCGGTGAAGAAGTCAAACAAGTTATGAACATGGTTAAGAAAGACGGCGTTTGGGTTGGCGAACAGTAATCAACCCATTCATTTCACAGCGAAAGGGTCGCGTTGCGGCCCTTTTTCAGCTTTGATGCTACCACGCGCTGATGTCACTGTTAAGTAAATTACTTTACCTGCGGGTCAAAGTAGAATATTCTCCTACCAAGCTGAAAAGCCTGGGAATCAACCCTGACATTCCTTTTTTATATGTGCTCTCAAGCGAATCAACCATATCAAGAAGCATATTGTGGGAAGAAATCAATCGAGGCAATTTACCCAAACCATTCAAATTAGACTCCGAGTTTGGGTTGAAAAAAAGCATTTTGGCATCAGAGAAAACAGTTGGTTTTTGGAACCAAAAACTGGACTTCAAAGACTTTGAAACACAACTAGAAGACCTGATTGTTCAAATCCGCAACGACCAAAACAAACAACTGCAGTTGATACCCATCTCGGTTTTTTTAGGTCGAGCACCAGACAAAGACCATGGTTTCTTTAAAGTCATTTTCTCCGAGAAGTGGGGCATCACAGGCCGCTTCAGGAAATTTTTCTCGGTGTTGGTTCATGGCAAGCATACTTTGGTCAGGCTCAGCCAACCGATTTTAGTCAACAAAGATTTAGACACCCAAGATGACCCTGTGAGGATGACTCACAAGCTTTCACGGGTTTTGCGCTTACACAACAACCGCGTCAAAACATCCGTGGTAGGCCGCGATTTATCGCATCGTCGCACCATTGCTAAGAACATCATTAAAAGACCCATTGTCCAGCAAGAAATCCGGAATTATGCGGAACGGCGTAAGTTGGCGCCGGAAATTGCTGAGAAGGAGGCAGAGAAAATTATCCGTGAAATAGCCGCGGATTATTCCTATTCAGCCATCAAATTCATGAGTGGCATTTTCCGCTGGTTTTGGACCAAGGTCTATGACGGCGTTAAACTCAACTTTTTTGATGAGTTGAGGAACTTGGCCACTGAAAAAGAAATCATCTATACTCCTTGTCACCGCAGCCACATCGATTACCTGATCCTGTCATATTCCTTGTATGAGCGGGGCATCGTGCCACCGCACATAGCGGCAGGTATCAATTTAAACCTGCCTGTAGTCGGTCGGATTTTGCGCGGTTCAGGTGCGTTTTTTCTGCGGCGTTCATTCAATTCGGCACTGTACTCAACCATTTTTTCTGAGTACTTAAGTTCATTGATTGCGCACGGTGTATCAATTGAATATTTCATTGAAGGCACCCGTTCGCGAACTGGCCGTTTGTTGCACCCCAAAGCAGGCATGTTGGCGATGACAGTGCGCAGTTATTTGAATGAGCGTAGCAAGCCTTTGGTGTTTGTGCCCTCATCACTGAACTATGAAAAGTTGATGGAAGGTGCCTCCTACAAAAATGAATTGGGTGGTAAAGGCAAGAAGAAAGAGTCCATCGGTGGTTTGTTCAAAACGTGGAAGTTACTGAAAGAAGACTATGGGCGATTGACGGTTAATTTTTCTGAACACATTGAGTTGGACCGTTTATTGGACAAACACCAACCCAATTGGCGTGAAATTAAGCTTGGGGTGAAAGAGAAACCACAGTGGTTCAAAGATGTGGTGTCAGAGGCCGGCAATGAAATCCTCACTAACATCAACAAGGCCTCACACGTCAACCCCATAAACCTATTGGCTGTGACGCTGTTATCAACACCCAACCGTGCTGCATCTGAGAAGAACCTGAGAGCACAAATTGAACTGTACCGAAAGATTATTCTGAATCTGCCATATTCTGAACGCACCACCGTCACTGAATTAACGGTGGATGAAATCATTGCCAAGGGCGTGAACTTAGGCTTCATCCAACGCGTTGAGCATCCATTGGGTGATGTTGTTCAAGTCAAAGACGAAATGGGCGTGTTGATGACCTATTACCGCAACAACGTGCTGCACCTATTTGCTGCCAGCTCATTCATAGCGATGTTTTTTGTTAATGATTTAAAACAACCCCGCCGTGAGATTTTGCGTTTAATGGCGATTGTTTACCCCTTCATCAAAAATGAACTTTTTCTCAAATGGACCCGAGAAGAATTTGTTGAATATGGCAGGAAAACACTGAAACTGCTGAAGGATTTAGACCTGCTGGTATCGGTGGGGCGTAATTTAGAGCGCCACAAAGGCGGCTCATTACAAGCCGCACAACTGCGGGTTTTAGCCAATGCGCTGATGCAAACTTACGAACGATTCTTTATCGTGATTGCCTTGCTGAAAAAACGTGGCTCAGGCACCCTGACCAGTGGCGAGCTTGAATCCTTGTGTCAACAAGTGGCCAGTCAGTTATCCTTGCTCTATGAGTTCAATTCACCTGATTTCTTTGACAAAAACCTGTTCAAACAATTCATCAGTGTGCTGAAAGAAGAACAAATCATCAAGACCGATCCAGCCGGAAAAATCATCCACTCAGATAATTTAGAGCCGATGTACTTAGGCGCGAAGAACATTTTATCCAGGCGCATCCGTCACAGCATTTTGTATTTGTTGTGAGCCCCATAACCCCCACCAACCCCAAAAAATTACGCAACAGCAAATGGACCTCATTGCACCCTGAAAATCGCGAAAAGCATTTTCTCATCACCCGCATTGAACAACAAAAAAATGGTGAGATTAACCATTGCCAAATTCAGGCAGTGTTGACCAAAAGAACGTTTTTAATCAATGTCTCTGAATTGAATGATAAGAGAAAGTGGTGTCACGGTTGGCTTTGAAGGTCTTTATCTGAGTCCACCAACAACCGCCAATTCAAACCTTGTGGCGATTAAAATAACGCTAAAACTTGCAACAATCCACGGTCAAAAAAACAACCCGTTAAACGATAACCTGCTAAAATAATAGAATTAAATATGCCAAATAAACGACCCACCATGAAGTACCAATTTTTGGGCTTTACCCTGGATTCAAAAAAACAAGCACTGTTCTTTCAGGGCAAAGAGATTGAAATCACCAAGACCAACTACCAGGTTTTGCTGTTGTTTTTACAAAAACAAGGTGAGGTTATTACCAAAGAACAAATCATCGATGAAGTGTGGAACGATAAAATCGTCACCCAAAACTCAATCGATCAAGCCATTTCCAAAATCCGTAAAACCTTTGCAGAACATGATGATCGAACCATCATTAAAACAGCCTATGGCAAGGGCTTTCAATGGATACCAGAGGTCATTTTAGTGACATCAAGTGAACCAGAACAAAAAGAGAACAGGGGCTTGAAATGGGCCACCATACTTCCTGTTCTGGCCCTATTGACTTGGTTTTTCTTCAATCAAGAAACATCTATGGCCGAACAAGTTCCACCTCAACCGGTGTTGTGGCTACAAACCGATAACAACAATCAAGAACAAAACTGGCTAGACAACAGCAGCCAACAACTGCTGCAAAAACTATTCAAACAATCTGGAAACAACCGCATCATAGGCATCAAAGACAAACCTCGGCACCTGGACATTGATCAGTTTGTGGCCAATTACCAGCGTATCAATCCAGAACTACAGGTGATTAACAGTGAATTGTTGCAGTTAGAGAACGGCTACTTCCTGAGCCTCAGTGTGGAACAAGCTGGACAAACAGTACAACAATCATTCACCTCTGATGACCTGACTGCGGTGATGATAGACGGTCATCAATGGTTATTTGAAAACTCGAAGCTGAACAGCAAAGCCGAGCGCATCACTCAAATGTTGCCAGCAGATGTGCATGTATTGGAATTATACCTGCGCAGTTTGGATGCAATGGATCAGGGATTACTGGACCAGGCACAAAACTATACTCAATTGGTGATTGAGCAAAGCCCTGAATTTGTACTCGGCCAACTGCAATTGGCCGAAGTTCAAAATGCAATGGGCGATACTGAAACCAGTTTGGAAACCCTCGAACTGTTGAAAAATAATGCAGCCTACCCCACGATACAAATCGCCGCCCAATCTCTTTATGCAGATATTCTTGACACCATGGGATTACACAATGAATCTGTCAGCGTCTACCAATCTTTATTGAATCAATTCCCTGAAGAAAACAACGGCCAGTTGCTGCCGATTAAAATTGGAATCAGCTATCCATTAACAGCCCTACATCGCTACGATGATGCATTACAATTACTGGATGAAGTGATAGTTGAGTTACAGGATGAATACGATCTGGACATGTTGTCTAAGGCCTGGCACCGCAAAGGCAGTGTACTGTTACAAGTGGGGCGAACTGAGGAAGCCAAACAGGCAGCTGATCTGGCCTACCAGCATTACAACAACATGTCTGATCTAATGAGTGCTGCCATGACCAGTTCATTGCTGGCTCGCATTGCCAATCACGAAGCAGAGTATGATCAAGCCAGTGATTACTTGATGCGTGCCATTGCCATTTATCGCGAAGCTGATTACCGCCTCGGTGTGGGTGCTGCACTGAATGAGCTGGCCTATGTCAAAATGTCCAACGGTCAACTCAGTCAAGCATGGGAACACATGAGTGAGATGCGACAAATTGCCATTGAAATTGACTATTTCGCCATGCTGATGGCTGCCCAACAATTTGAAATAGAAATTGCCAGAAAACGCAAACAATGGCCTCAAGCTGAAGTTGCATTGAGTGAATACCTGCGCCTGTCCTCCGATAATAATTTTCAGAGAGGCCTATTTAAACACCAACTACTGGCCTTGGACCTGGCCTTGGACCAAGGACAGATTGAAAAAGCACAACCGCTCATCGAAAACATTCAAACCCACATCAATGACAGCCATGAAGTCAGGCTACAACCCAGACTGAATGTGCAACGCGCACGGGTTTTAATGCACCAAAATAACAGCCAACAAGCACTAGATTTACTCCACCAAACCAAAGCGCTGGCTTTACAAACCAGCGATTACGAAACCATTCACGACATCAACAATAAACTGTTGGAGCTCCACATTGAAAAGCAAAATTATGCGCACGCTCAAAGCATCATCAATGCGGTTGATGACCTACCAAAATCGCCGGCGGATTACCCATTCCTGTTATTAAAATCAAAATGGTTGGCCGCGACAGGGCAAACCCAAGAAGCGCTTAAAGCAGCTTTAAAAAGTCAAAAAAATGCCAATGAATTTTGGCAATCAGAGGACCAACAATGGCTCAATACCCTCTATCAAGGCAACCCCTGAAAGCATTCGTTTCATGAAATTTATGAACGTTGGGATGGCTTGAAATCACCAGTCTGAAGTCTTAAAAAACAAATTTCAGAACTTTTTCATTTTTTTTTCAAACCTAAAAAAATCACATCTCCTAAACTCGAACCATTAATCGGGGTTGCCGATTCAAGTTTAATTAGTAGGAGCGTACCATGAAATCAGTCGTATTTATTCTGTCACTGTGTGTCAGCCAATTTATCCATGCTCAAGCCATACATTGGTTGAGTCAACCAGAAGCACAGAGTCCTTCCATTCAGAATGCCAGTGTCAATGACGCAGTGTATTCAGCCAACGGACGTTTCATCGCTTTCACCAGCAGTGCGTCCAACATTGTCGCCGATGACACCAATCAGAGCTCCGACTTGTTCCTTTATGACACATTAATGGACACGGTGCAAATGGTCAACAAACAGACCAATGGACAACAACTGGATTTTCTCAGCATCTCGCCAGCCCGACCCACCTCGGACGGTACCCTGGTGGCATTCACAGCACGAAGCTTGGACAGCTTTGACACTTACCTGTATTTAAAAAACATGCAATCCGGACAATTGGAAATAGTGAGTGTTGATGATCAAGGAGACGTTTTTGAAGTGGAGTCTGATGTTTTTCTCAGTGATGCGGGAGATCAAATCATATTTTTAACTCGGGAAGAAATTGATCCTTTACATAATAATTTCAGAGAAAACCTGTACCTCAAAAATCTGGACAATGACAGCTATACCTTGTTGAGTCTGTCATTTGATCAGACTGAAGAAGCCGAAGACGACATCAGGGATTTCAGTGTGTCGGCCAACGGCAGGTACATTACATTCGCCTCACGAGCCGATAATTTGATCGATGCATCCGTAGTCGGCAGCAATGTTTATTTACTGGATAGAGACACTGGCTCAACGACACTGGTCACTGTGCAACCCAATGGCAACCCAACCGCAGACAGCCAATTCAGTGGTGCATCGGAGTTGGGTGTCAGTAACAGCGGCATGGTTGTGCATGAATCTCGAAATAACGACCTGGTCGCCAATGACAACAATGACCGCAGTGATTTATTTTATTTCAATGGCACTCAAAACATCCGCATCAACCTAGATCCGAATGGGCAAGAGTTTACTTCACCCAATGTGTTCAGCGTGCTGTTCAAAGCCGACAGCAGTGAAATCATTTTTTCTACTTCCAATGTGTTGTTAACAGAGGACACCAATAGCCAGAATGATATTTATATCTATGACACTCAGAGCGAGAATTTAGACATCCTGGCATTCACACCTGACCCGCAGTTTCCAGACATCACAGTATCGGCCTTTCCTTACAGCCTCTCTGCCGATGGTGACCAACTGTTATTAATCACGTCATCCAACCTACTGAATGAATCAGATTTTTCACCTTACAGCAAGCTGTATGTTCATGACTTGCCACAACAACAAACTTCACTGATTAATCCATTGGCTTTCAATCCCAACACCATCATTGCCAATGTGGGTCTTCCGAAGATGAACAACGATCACAACTGGGTCATCTATGACAGTACCACCACCAACCTCACAACCCCCAACGACCAGGACGCCATCAATGACTTGTTCCTGCTCAACAGAGACACCAACCTACACCAAAAGGTAGGTTTCAATGTGGCTCAAAATTCACATGACATCTCACCTTCTGGCCAATACATCACCTTCACCTCACGATTTTTTCAACCCAATGCCACAGTTGATTTGGGTGATTTTCAGGTGTTTTTATATGATCGCATCAATCAACAATACACACAAATCGCCGCCGGGTTTTTTCCCAGCGTCAATGACGCTGGTATGGTGGTGTTTCAATCCGGAGTCAACTTGACCAACGAAGACACCAATACGTTTTCTGATGCTTACCTTTATGATCCGGTGGATTCATCGTTGAGCCTGGTCAGCCAAAATGAAAGTGGTGTGGCCGGCAATGCAGATTCCCTTCAGCCACAAATCAATGGATCGGCCAACAATACCAGTATTGTTTTTGCTTCATTGGCTGATAACCTGGTCAATACAGACACCAACCTCACATACGATGTATTCGTGGTCGATTGGCCAGCGGGGGATATCACCCGCGTCAGTCAAACGCCAACCCTGGTAGAAGGCAACCAAGAATCATTTTTTCCTCAAATCGATGATGATGCGAACGTCATCACTTTTCTGACTTTGGCCACCAATTTGACCAACGACACCTATTTGGAGAACACCTTTACTTATCAAGCGCTGCTGTACGAGCGCTCCACGCAATTGCTGCATTTAGTCAGCCAAGATACCAACGGCAATCCGTTGCAGTCCAACAATGGTCTGTCCTATCTCAGCCTATCTAATGCGGGGCGTTATGTAGCCTACTCCACCAGCGAAGTGGCGTTGTCAGAGGATAATGATTTCAGAGAAGATGTGTACTTGTACGACTTTGATCAGGGCACCACCAGTTTGATATCCAAACAAACCAACAACCAGCAATTTGGTGGCAATGCCCGATACCCCAGTGTGACAGAGGATATGTCAGTCACACCCTCACGTCTGGGCATTGTCTTTACTGCCCAAGGGGGTTTCACCGGCTTGGCAGAACATCCTGGCTATGATGAAGCTTTCTTGTACCAGCAGGGCGGGCCCAACATCCTGTTGGACGTGGCTGTCAGTGGATTGGGTTCAGTGAGTGGTAGCCAGGGCGTGAGTTGTATGGGAACCTGTGATTTTGACTTCCCACTGGGAACCAATTTGACACTTGTGGCTGTGCCCGATGCAGGCTATGTATTCAATCGCTGGCAAAGCAGCCAAGGACAATGTGTTGATGCCACCAACCCATGCTTGCTGACCATGGACAGAGACAAACAAATAAACGCCATTTTCATTCCTGAAAATGACGTGATATTCAGCACTGGTTTTGAGTAATCACCACAATCACTGGCAACCAACGGAATGGTTGTCAGTGATTGCTCAACTGTTATTTGACGCGTTCGCCGTGTTTAATCACCATGTCAACATTTTGTAGCAGGTTGATATAGCGCAGCACATCGCCTTTAACGGCGATGATGTCGGCATACTTGCCCTCGGTAATGGTACCCACTTCATGGTCCACTTTCATCATCACCGATGGCCAGTAGCTGGCACCGCGTATGGCTTCCATGGGTGAAATACCCATTTCTCTTACCCAAATATCCAATTCATTCCAAGTTGATTGACTGTGGAATTTCAGCGGGATACCACTGTCTGTTCCAATCATCAACACCACCCCCGCATCGCGTAACTGCTGAATTTTGCGTTTCAAGGTGGGTTTGCGTTTGCTGGTGATTTGAAAATAAGGTAACCGTTCTGGGTGGGTGATGGATTGTTTGATGTCATCAATGATGTCCTCTGGCATGTCCAAATGCCAGCTGCTGTTATCAAACTTTTCGGTGTTGTTTTTGACATAATCATAGTTAAACAACCCTTCTACGGTTGGCGTCCAAAACAATGGGCCAATGTTCATTTGTGCCGCCCGTTCGCGCAATCCGGCAATCACTTCAGGCGGGTATTCCGGCGCGGTTGATAACCCGGTGTGTTCAAAATTATCAACTCCCGCTTTCAGGCCCAATAAAATCTCTTTGGGTCGGTGTGCGTGGGCCACCACCGGCAAATCATGCTTATGAGCCTCATCAACCACAGCCATCAATTCTGCTTCAGTCATTTGGTCTTGGTCAATCAGTTTGATCACATCGACACCGGCATCGGCTAATTTTTTCACTTTGGCTCTGGCATCACTTGCACCGTCCACACCCCAACGGTAGAGTTCCGTACCTGGGTAGGGTGCTTTTTGAATGAAGGGGCCGGAAACATACATGGTAGGGCCGGGTATTTCGCCTTTGTTGATGGCATCACGCACCTTGATGATCGTTTCAAGTGGCGCGCCCAAATCCCTGGCAGATGTCACTCCCGCCATCAATAATTGATGGGCTGATGCCGGCATGATTTCTTTTTCAAAACGCGGCGGGTAGGTGCTGTGCCAGTGCTTGTAATCCGCATGGCCATTGATTTGTAAGTGCACATGCATGTCCCACAACCCGGGCAGCACAGTCATGCCCTCGGTGGAAATAACCTCAGCACCTGCGGGTATCTCAACATCGCCCATGGCACCCACTGCTTTGATTCTTTCACCTTCAATAATAACCACCGAGTTTTGAATCGGCTGATCTTTGAAGCCATCAATCAATACCCCGCCGACCAAGGCTTTGATATTTTCTGCTTGAATGATGAATGGCAGCAGCAGTGCCAGCAAGGTAACTGTTAGTTTGTTCATGGCTTTCTCTCTTTTGTTGTTTTTTATTTTGTGGTGTTTGAGCCTTTTTACTGCCATCATTCACAGGATCTGATTCAACTCCAATCTGGCAGCGTTTCACTCTTCACAACCATAATCATAGCATTTTCTGGCGCCAGTGATTATCATTGATTAATCCTTACCCACTGACAGACTTTGAAGTTACTGAAAACATCCATACCTGCTTTTTTTATCATTGGTTTGTTGGTGATTGGCTATTTTTATTTTTCAAAATTGCCTGAAAACTTACAGCTGATGGTGCCTTATTTGCCCTACTTTTTGGCGCTGTTTGTGACAGTGGTCGCATTGTATTTCAATACTTCATCCCTGTTTTACTTGGGTTTAATCATCATGCTGGCGTTGTTTGGTGATGACAAGGGCTTATGGGCCATTTCAATAGAGTTACTGTTTGTGGTCTGTTGTTTGATGACTTTGGCTGTGAGCTTGCTACCAGAAAGGGGCTTGTTCGGATGGGCGTCTTTGCCTGTGCATATCATTAATTTATCCTTGTTGGGTCTGACTCAAGGACTGGCTACCCGTCAGCCCGATTGGTTATCGGAGTTATTTGAATACAATTTATTGTTGGCGGACTATTGGGTCGCCACTGAACTGCCACAGGTACTGGTGTTGCTGTGGTTGTTATGTTGTGCAATCACATCACTGTGGCTGTTTTTCAAACAACAAAGGGGCTCCTTCAATGCCTTGATCACACTACTGGGTTTGTTGTCTTTGTTTATCACCGATGGTGCATTGATCAACACCCTAACCGCCATTGCTGCCTTGTTGATCCTGTTGCTCAGTGCACTACAAAATGCTTGGCACTTGGCTTATGTCGATGAGCTGACAGCACTACCCGGTAGGCGGGCCTTAGAAGAACGGTTACAGCGCAGTTTAGGTATTTATGCGCTGGCCATGGTTGATGTTGATCATTTTAAAAACTTCAATGACACCTATGGGCATGATGTTGGTGATGATGTGCTGCGCATGATAGCAGCTAAGATTGGGGAAGTCGCTGGGGGCGGTGTTGCTTACCGCTATGGCGGCGAAGAATTTACCATCTTTTTCAACAACCACAGCGCCAGTGAAGTCAAACAACACCTGCAAGCTGTGATCGATGATGTGGCCACCACACCCTTTGTGGTCAACCGTCGCAAAGGCCAAAAACCCAAGGCCGTACAGGTCACCGTCTCCATTGGTGTGACCGATTCAATCGGCCACGCCAATGCTTCTGACACCATCAAAACCGCAGACCAAGCTTTGTACACAGCCAAGAAAAAAGGCCGCAATCGCCTGCACACCAGGGCCTAAATGACTGGTAATTTAGGCGTTTTTTTGTGCCCATGATTAACCCACATTAAACCCACAATGTTTTAAAATAGACCAATTGCACCAAACAGCCATCATGGCATCGAACTGCTGGAGTAAAACAACTTGAAATTTTTAATAGTACTGCTGTTCACATTCTCAGTCAGCGCACAAACCAACCAACCAGCTGCCATTCCTGTCACCACCAAGCCGCTGGCAGCGGTTTTGATTGAACAACGCTTAAGCGCCAATGCCCAAGTGGTGGCTAAAAATGCAGCACAAATTGCCGCAGAAGTCACAGCAACGGTCGCCAACATCAACGTCGATATCGGCGACGCCGTTAAACAGGGTGATTTGTTGGTGCAGCTGGATGTCACAGACTGGCAATTACAACTGGATCAAGCAGTGGCGAATACAGCAGCCACTCAAGCTCGCTTGAAACAGGCTCAGGTTCGTTTAGATCGGGCCAAAGAATTAGAGACCAGTCAGTACATTTCGGCCGATGATTTGTTAGCCAGAGACACCGATGTGGCGGTGTTAAAAGCCGACTTAATGCGCTTCAAAGTGGCTGAAAAAACCGCCAGACGCCAACTTGAAAAAACCACCATCACAGCGCCCTTTGATGGCGTTGTTAGCGCGCGTCAAGCCCAACTGGGTCAGTTGATGGCAGTAGGTGGGCCAGTGGTGAGTTTGGTGCAAACCACTGATGCTGAAATTCACGCCAAGATCCCCAGTCATTTGGCCAACCAATTGAGTCGCGCCAGTCGCATGGAACTGGTCACACAAAATGCTTCATACCCCACCACATTGATTCAGCTGACACCGGTGGTAGAAACCCAGGCAGCTATGCAAAACGCCCGTTTCAGGGCCAGTGAAGGAGCCCCTCTGGTGGGGCAAACCGGCCAACTGGTGTGGTACTTATCAGGTCGATCGCTGTCGGCTGATTTAATCACCAAGCGAGCCGGTCAACTGGGTGTATTCGTGGCAGAAAACAACCAAGCCAAATTCATTCCTTTGCCAGGTGCGCAGGAAGGCCGGCCAGTGGCCATTGAGGCAAATCACAACTGGCAGGTCATTGTCGGTGGCCGTGAACGGCTGCAAGATGGCGACCTCATCTCAGTTAGATAAAGGCTGGTCTTGTTTATGAAATTCTTCTCACGCATGCTCACCAACCATCCATTGGTTAATATCTTATTTACCGTGGTGGTGCTGATGGGCCTCACTTCCTACCTCATCATGCCGCGTGAACAAGACCCCGAAATCAACTTTTATTGGGTCAACATAAACACCATCCTACCAGGTGCATCAGCTGAAGATGTCGAAAAACTGGTTACTTCACCCTTAGAAGATGCGATTAAAAACGTCCAAGACATCAGTTTCACCAACTCCACCTCAAGGGAGTCGGTGTCTAATATTTTGGTGCGCTTTCGTGACATAGGAGAACGAAACTTTGACAAACGCATCAATGACCTGAGGCGAGAAATTCAAAACAAGGCCAGTGCCGAGTTACCCGATGATGCCGATGACCCATTGATCATTGAGTTGACCACTTCCAATGGTTTCCCCACCGCCTTGGTGGTGGTCACCGGCCAAGCCAATGACGAAGTGCTGCGCGCTCAAGCGCGCAAAATCAAAGAGGATTTAGAAGGCTTACGCGGCGTTGATCAAGTCACACCTTCGGGCTTACATGACCCTGAATTACATGTTGAATTCGATCCTGATTTGTTGGCTGCGCATGGCTTGAACGCGGTGCAATTGGCTGAAACCATCCGCGGTGCGTTTCGTGATGTTTCAGCTGGCAGCGCCCAAGTGGCCGGTAACGAATGGCTGGTCAGGGTGGCTGGCACCACCGACCAACCCGACTTGGTGGCACAAATACAGCTCCCTGCAGTGGGCGATTCAGCCATTACACTGGATAACATCGCATCAATATCCAGAGGACGAGAGGACGCCGCCCAACTGGCTGCCTACAACGGCAAACCAGCCGTTTCCATGGCTGTGACTAAAGTGTCTATGGTCAATACCTTGGACTTGGTCGATCGCATCAATGCCTACATCAATGATAAAAACCAGCAGGTCAACGCCATGGGTATTGAGTTAATCCTGGCCGATGACCAAACCATCATGACACGCAATGCCTTATCCATCATGCAAACCAATGCCGCCCTGGGCATGATTTTGGTGCTGTTTGTCTGTTGGTTGTTTTTGGGCTTTAAGATTGCCTTCTTTGTGACCTTGGGCATTGCCTTTTCGATCACCGGCACCTTGTGGGTATTGAACATGACCGGTAACACCTTGAATGTTTCGGTGTTGCTCGGTATTGTGATTGTACTGGGTATGTTGGTGGATGATGCCGTGGTGGTGGTAGAGGCAATTTATTATCGCATGCAACGAGGTGCCGATGCCCTAACGGCTGCGGTTGATTCGTTGCGTGAAGTGGGTGCCCCAGTCACCGCAGGTGTGTTGACCACCATTGCGGCTTTCTTGCCTTTGATGCTGTTACCAGGAATCTTAGGTGCTTTCATGTTCGTGATTCCTTTTGTGGTGACGCTGGGATTGGCCATCAGTTTGATTGAGGCATTTTGGATCCTACCAGCGCATGTGATTGGCAGTGAGGGCAAACAACACATTAAGCCAGTTAAAATTCGCAGCAAATACAACCCGGTGAAACACCTCAGTGCCGGATGGAAGCACCTACAACAACCGTTAAAAAGGGCATTGGGCCGAGGCGCCGATCGAACCCAGCACTGGCGCAATAATTGGACCCGAAAACTGCGCACCCAGTACACCAAGGCCCTGTGTTTTATGATGCGGCGCCCGTATGTCATTATCGTGTTCGGAATCCTCTGTTTCTTCGGTGCCATCAGCATCATGCAACAAGAAAAGGTTAAAACCGAATTCTTTACTTTCGATCCGTTCCGGCTGTTCTATGTCAATGTGGACATGCCATCCAATACCCCATTAGAACAGACATTGGCGCACACCATCGAAGTTGAAAAACGTTTGCGAGGATTTGTTGAGGACGAAGAAATTCGAGCCATCACCTCATTGGCTGGCATCAAATTCACTGAGCTGGAAATTCTGTTCGGTGACCAGTATGGTCAAATCCAAGTGGCTTTGTTACCAAAGCAAGGCGACATGCGTTCAGTGGCTGAAGTGGTCGAAGCAATGCGTGAGACTTTAGTCAATACGCCAGGTGATGGCATCATTTCTTTCTTAGAACTCTCTGGCGGACCACCGGCTGGCAAACCCGTCAGCGTCAAGGTTCGCAGCGATGATTTCGTTGAACTGCGTGCTGCCGCCACCGCCGTCAAACAAATTGTTGAAACCCGGGTCGGTGCCAAAGACGTTAATGACAACGACGTGCCAGGCCGCTCTGAATTGGTGCTGGAATTGAACCACCAGAACATCCGTAACTTAGGCCTGGACCCCGGTACCGTCTCGCGCTTGTTGCGTTTACATTTGGATGGCGAAGTGGTGGCTTTGATGCGCGATGAAGGCGAGAAAGTTGAACTGCGGGTGCGCGCAAAAAAACGCAACCTTCAAGCCATTGATGAAATCATGAATGATCCAGTGGCCTTGCCTGGTGGTGGCCAAACCACTTTTGCTAATTTGTTCACCCAAACCACCAGCGTGGGGCGCAGTACCATTCGTCACTATAACTTGCGCCGAGCCATCACGGTTGAGGCCGAAATCGATCCAGAACTGACCAACACCGCACGCATCAATGCTGATATTGTCGATGCTTGGAATGAGATCCGCAGCCAATACCCCAATACCGACTTGGATTTTTCCGGTGAACTAGATGATGTCAATGAATCACTGGGTGCCATGGGCGCCCTGTTCCTGCTCGGTTTGGGTTTGATTTATTTGATCTTGGCCACACAAATGCGAAGCTACTTCCAGCCATTGTTGATTCTCGTCACCGTACCGATGGCTTTTACTGGCGTGGTGTTTGGCTTATTTATTACCAACAACCCACTGAGTTTGTACACCTTATATGGCATCATCGCCTTAACAGGTATCTCTGTCAACGGTGCCATCGTACTGATTGATGCCGCCAATGAACGTATCAGAAATGGTAAGCGTCCTCTATTGGCAACAGTCTATGCCGCACGTCGCCGCGTGGTGCCAATCATCATGACCACCACCACGACCATCGCTGGTTTGTTCTCTTTGGCCGCTGGCTTGGGTGGTAAATCATTACTCTGGGGGCCTGTGGCCTCCTCTATTGTGTTTGGTTTGGCTTTTTCATCCTTGCTGACTTTGTTTATGATTCCGGTACTCTACCGCCAGTTCATGAAGCACCACGGCATTGAAAAAAATGGCATGCATTTCAACTGGACCGGCAACTTGAATGATGATTGTGGTGCTGAGTTCCATGGTTTGCGTTTGCATGCTGAAATGTTAGCGGAGAATGATTGGTGGTGGGCTGTATACGATCAGCACAACACAATCATCGACAGCTCCAATGCCCACCAGAGCAAATACCTTGATGGTTACTCCGCGCGAATGGCCGCGGAGCAAGTGGCTATCAACCACCTGTATGAACATGGTCATTTACCATTGAATGATTTAGGGTGATTGGGCATGTTATTGATAAAATCAGCATCGTAAGGTGGGCTCTGCCCACCAAAACCAACGCCTGTCATTCTATGAATAACGATGATGGCCGAAGCCTAATATATTTCAGACTTCGGCTTGCTTTTGCTTACTTTTAGAGCAATTTTTCCAACTGACTGATGGTGTCTTCATTGTCGGATTGGCTGAGCCAGAACAAAGCTTTCTTTTTAATGTTACGGTTGTAGTCGCCTTTAATCACACTGAATAAAGCGGCTGATGATTGTTCGCTGGGTAGCTGTGATAAGACGAATACGGCATTTTCTTGTTCCGATTCTCGGCTTGATGTTTTCAATAAATCCATGGCCGCAACGCGGGCGCGTTCAGGGCTGTTTTGGGCCAACCAAAACAATGATTTTTCACGCACTTCAGCGTCTTTGTGGTCTTTGACCAATTTAGCCAGCTCCTGATTGGCTTCTGATGTTTGGATTTGGGACAAAGAGAAGATGGCTTTTTCCTGTACTTCATCACTTTCAGTCGTGCTCATTAATTCGATCAAAAACTCTGGTAAATCTGTCACGCCATCGGTTTGGCTCAACCAAAAGATGGCATCGGCTTGTTGTTCAGAATCTCGATCTTCCAATGCAATACCTTTTAACAATGCCACTGAATCTTTGGTCTTGTTTTGGCTTAATGCGAAATTCAATTTGCGACGCACCTCACCCACCGGCAAGCTGTCATATAATTCTGCCAAGTACTCATACCCATCACTTTGGCGCTGACCCAACCAGAACACCGCTTGTTCTGAATATTCGCCGGCATTGTCTGCTGCTAAATCAACCAACGCCTCTGGTGCGGCATCGCCTTGATGTAAACTCAAGACATACAGACTGTTGTTAGAGTCATGGGCATTCTGAGAGGCCTCGTGTTTCAACCAGTTGATGCTTTCATTATTACTCACATCCGTCAACCAATCTACGGTCAAGCCTTTGGCCTTAACTTGGCAATGATCACCCATGGGCATCACTCGCTTAATACCGCCATTGTCTAAATGAACAAACACATGGATATTATCGGTGTACAGGCTGTCGCTGGATGAACCAAAACCATATTGTTTCTTGGTTAAATCACAAGCGGCTTTTTCACCTTGGTTATAACAACACATGGAATGGGTTCCTGCGGCGGCAGGGATGCTGTAGGCGAACCAACCATCATCGGCGCTTTTTAAATATGAAGACAAGTTTTCAGATACAGCGTTTGTTTCTAAATCTAAAAAAGTTTGTGCGTTTACCAGGCCAACAGACATCAAACTGATACCTGCTATTTGTGTAAGTTTCAATAAATTTTTCATCATAGTCTCCTGTAGGCTCGTCAAAATTGACGAGCGCATGGTTTTATAATTAATCAGTGTTCGGGGGAATTGTTTATTTCAATCTTCTATGGCATCAATCAATGCATCAGGGTTGGTCATGCCGATCATTTGAATGATTTTCTTTTTGATTTCATGGTCTGTTTCTGTTTTCAGCAATTTCACCATGACTTCTGAATTATCTTGCATCATGAGGGCATTGAGTACGCCGTCTTTAACTTGGTGGTCGCCTTCTTTGAATCTGGCCATTAAAAAGTCCTCATCCAACTCAGTAGATGACATCCCAAAGGCTTCGAAAAAAGCATCGTCATTCGCTAAAGATGGATCGTCTTTGTACATGTTCATCAAAACATCAGTGGCATCCATAATCCCCAAGTGTCTTATAATCTGACTTTTAATTTCACCATCTGTCTCATCCACATAAACTGACTGCAACGCTTTGACTTCATCCATCGCCATTAAGGTATTTATCAGGTGCGCTTTTCGACCTTGGCTGCTCTCAGATTTCAGAATATCAACTATCACATCCGCATCTACATCAGTGGCTATGAACACACTGCTGATGACGTCTTTTTCAGATTCATTCTTTGCTTTTTTATATAATTTTGCTAAGTAATCACCCATGTTGTCATCATCAACCATGATCAAAGAATGGATCGCTTGGTTTTTGATTTCTTGGTCTGTTTCACTATCAATCACCTCATACAAAAAACTGGCATCACCTGATAAAGCCAATGCCTCCATGATGGCTCGCTTACTGTCTCCTATAGACTTTTTATAGAGGTTTTTCAGTGCAGCTGATTCTCCTTTGATACCCAACATTTGAATCAAATAATGATTAAGTTCAGGGTCCGTTTCTTGTTTCAACATCGAGATCAATTCATCATTGTCATCATGGTGAATAAACCCTTGAATAATCGCTGATTTAATTTCTTTGTCTTGCGAGTTCTCATAGAGCTTTTTCAATTTTTCACGACTCTTATCACTGTCTCTTAAGCTGAGCATTTGGATGGCTTGTTGCTTTAGACTTCTGTTGGTTTCAGACGTGGCGAATCCGAACAAATAATCAACCACCTCATCACTGTCACTTAAGCCCAGTAACTGAATCGCGTTTTGTTTGACGCGCATTGACTCAGAAGTTTTTAGCATGGCTTGGATTTTAGGCAAGGCTTTTGCTGGGTTGTTGAACATGATTTGTTGTAAAGTGAACAGCTTCAACTCTTCATCCAATGCTGCTTGGTGACTTGAGTTTTCACCGCCATCACCATGTTCAAACAACAGCACTTGGGCATCATCAACCCAGTCACTTTCAGGGTGGTTCTTGATCAGACGTTCAAGCAACCTTTTGGCTTGGGCTTTTTGTTTGATCTTATAGTGTGAATAAGCCTGCCAATACTTTGCAGCCGCCTTCAGCTCGCGTTCTTTGGCAGCTTGTTCAAAGGCTCCAATGGCATCATTCCAGTCTTTGCTCATCATGGCGGCATGACCGAATTCATAAGCTTCTGTGGCCTCTTTATCAGCGCCATAAATGGCTGGGGTACTGAATAATAAAATCAGCATGGTAATTTTTTTTATTGATACACGCATGGTTCTGCTCCTAAATAATGTCGTTTTTCTCTGCCAATTGTTTCTTCATTGTTTTGATTTGAAACATCAGGTCATTCGAGGTTGAGTTATTGACCCAGTTGGCAGCGGGTTGTTGGCCATGGATTTGGTTGGCCGGGTTGTTGGCATATTCCAGCAACACCGGTTCTAAATTCTTTAAAATTTGTTGGGTAAACTGGCCCTCGTAATTGGCCAAAGCTTGTTTAAAAATGCGGTTCGATGTCAGCAAGCGTTGTGCTGTTGATTGCATAGTACTGGTGCCATTGCCATTACTGACTTGGGTCAGAAAAATTTCGCTTTGTGTCAGGTGTAACTGAATATTTTGGGCCAATAACTGCTCTTGTAGTTGCCCATCAATGCCACCATTCACTTGTTGTCTACCAGCCCAAAATGCCACCATAACCAAACCTGCAACCAAGACAAAACTGGCCAGGGAATAATGTGGCTGTAGCATGTAGCTCTGAAGTTTATGCCACCAGCTCACTTTATTTTCAGCAGGACTTTCTAATTGGTCGGCAATCTGGTGCCACAATTGTTGTCCATAATCAGCTGGCAATGGATTCTGGTTGTGTGCATTAGATGCGTTTTCTATGGCTTGCATATCAGCCTCCAGTTGGTCCAATTGTTCACAGGCTTGTTTTGATTGCAAAACAGCATCAGTCTCTTCTTGACTGGCTTCACCTAAGTAAACCATCAATAGCTTTTCATCATCAATGTGTTTCATACATTTGCCCCTGTGGTCAATTGTTTACGCAGTTTTTGTACCGCGCGGAATATGGTTTGTTTACAGGCATTACTTTTAATGTTCAATACTTGAGCTGTTTCATTAATCGAATAGCCTTGGTGATGCTTCATGGTCACCGCCAACCTTTCCACATCACTTAAATCAGACATGGCTTGGCTCAGCCGTTGGTTCAAATCCAAGTGATCTTCAGTGTTGATGCCGTGGTCTGGAATGTCTTGTTGCAGGTCTTCTGTATCCAACGAATCTGCTAATAGCCGATTAGATTTACGCAAATAGTCAATGGCACTGTTGGTGGTTATTCTGAGCAACCAGGTTGAAAACTTGGCGTTGGCTTGGTAGCGATTTATCGCTTGAAATGCCTTGATGAATGTTTCTTGTGCAATGTCTTCTGCATAACTGGCATCAGCCGTATATCGGTATGCCAATCGATTAACAGCTGTCGCATAATGCAACACAATCAAGCGAAAGGCTTGTTTATCACCTTGAGCGGCGCGCTGTACGATCTGCTGGTCGATTTCGTTCATCATGTCAGCTTAAACGCAGCTAAGATTAATTTGGTTATAATTTTTTTGAAATTTTTGTGATTAAAGTTTGCTACAGCCATTTGAATGTCAGCCTATTGCTAGCTTTAAAATGAAACCCTATACTGCTTTGATGAAACCTATGTTCCAAATGATATGTTTTGTCTTGTTGTTGAAAGTCTCCAAGCAAGCCTCAGGCGTGGTTAGCGTTTGTTTTGCAAGTGAAATTCAGCCCACCAAACAGGGTGCTGTAGTATAATAGTAACCATCGATTTGCAGGCCAACGACTGTGCACAAGCAAAACCAAGGAAACAACCACATCAAATGGCATTTGGGTAAAAATTGGCACCGGCTTCATCCCGCTGTTCAACGTCGTTTCAATCGCTTACCCACCGCTGACAAGCCCATCGTTTACAAAGGCAACATGGAAGTGGTGGCTTGTTCAAAAGCGGGTTGGTTGTTTGCTTTTTTGACTAAAATCATTGGTAACCCATTGAGCCCATACCAAGGCAAGAACATCCCCATGGATGTGGTTTTGACCACCCGCCCGGACCGCCCTGGGGTTTATTGGTGCCGCACCTATTATTTTCCCAATAAAAAACCATTCAGTGTAACCTCGGTGAAAAAAGATGATCAAGGCCAAATGATGGAAATGGTCGGTGGTGGTTTTGGTATGTTCTTGGATGTGTTTGCTAAAAGCGGCGAACTACACTTTGTAAGCAGCCGCTATGTGTGGAAATTTATGCGCTGGTATCTGCCCCTGCCCCATTGGCTCAGCCCAGGTAAAACCCACGTCATACACCAAGATTTAGGACAAGGGAACTTTCGCTTCAGCATCACCATGGATCACCCTGTGTTGAAAAGGACTTTTTACCAAACAGGAATTTTTCATGAACACCACGACTGACAGCAAGCACGTCTTGGTATTGGGAGGTTATGGCACCTTTGGCAGTCGCATTGTGCGTGCTTTGTGTGACAAGGGTTATCTGGTGACCATCAATGGTCGTCATTTTCACCAAGCTCAAAACCTCAAGCTCAGTATCTTGGCGCACAACATCAATGCGCGGGTTAAGGTCTCTTGTTTTGATGTCGGTCAGCAGCTGAAAGTGCATTTAAATAAACTTAAACCTGATTTAGTGATACATACCTGTGGCCCATTTCAAGGTCAAGACACCACCATTGCAAGAACCATCATCAAAACAGGGGCGCACTGTATCGATTTGGCTGATTCGCGTGATTACGTTAATCAGATGAGTGAATTGGATGCCTTGGCCCAATCCAAACAGGTCTCGGCCATCACCGCTGCCAGTACCGTTCCGGCTTTGTCTTCTGCGGCTTTAACTTACCTAAAAAACAAGTTCAAAATCCAACATTTTAACCAGGTCGACATCGGCATTTCTCCCGGTCAGCGCACTCCCAGGGGGCTGGCTACAACCCAAGCGGTACTTTCCTATCTGGGTAAACCGATGCGTTCATGGCAAGGCAACCCAACTAAAAAATACGGTTGGATGGATACCTATCTACAAACTTATCCGAATGTAAAGGAGCGGTTGATGAGTAATTGCGAAGCACCAGACTTGGACTTATTACCCGGTTATTTCAACATAAAAAAATTGTCTTTCGCTGCAGGCATGGAAAGTAAGTCACTGCACAGGTGTATCGGTTTGTTGGCTTGGTTAATCAGATTGGGGGTACCGCTTAAACCTGAAAAACATGCCCAAGGACTGCTCAAAATGAGCCGGTGGTTCGATCGGTTTGGTAGTTGTGATGGTGGCATGCATGTGCATGTTATGGCAGAAGACGGAAGTGATCAGCTGTTAGAGAAGACTTGGTTTATTGAGGCTTTTAACAACCACGGCCCACAAATACCTGCCGTTCCAGCCATTGTCATGGCCGATAAAATACTGACGGGCGACTATCAGATTGGGGTGTTGCCTTGTGTCAATTTAATCAGCTTGGAAGAATACTTGCGCGAGCTAACCGACTGTGAGATTAAAACAACCACAGCCTGACAAATTTAAAAGTCAGGTCTACTTGCGTCTGTCGTGCTTTTGTCGACGGTCTGTGGAACCATCATCTCTGGGTTCAGTGCGGCGATCAGATGAAGCATCGCGGCGGCTTTTGCGCCTTCTTTCAATCGGCTCGTAGCGAATTTTTTTCTTGTTGCCACTTTGTGAGGCGGTTCTGGTCTCAAACATATTTATACCTTTTTACATTGTTAATGATTCATCCAACAATGGATTCACACCCAACCAAAATACCATAAGGCCAATCAAAATACAGTAAATGCCGTTGGTTTTTTGCGCTATTGTGCTGTTTTTGTTCTACTTGGTATTGGTTTCATCCCACGTGTCATTACCTTTTCTGCGGTCAACATGAGACCGACGGTCTTGCTTGTTATCTTCCTCCCAACGAAATTCCTCTCGTCTTTGCTGACCTGAACGCCGTTGCCTTTTTCGCTTATCAACCCTTTTTACTGCTTTTTTCTTTTTTTTAAAAAACCCAAACATGCCATCACCTTGATTATTTATTGTCCTGCTACGTACAATGATTTTTTTTGTACCCAACATTAAAATACCATAAGCAGATTTTTTCCTCCACAATTTCTCACATTTTGTCAATCTTCGTTCACAGAATTGACTAAAATGGAGGTTTTTAATTTTGGATGATTTATGTGGTTTAAAAATGCCCGTTTGTTTCAACTCAACGAAGCTTTTTCAATGGATGCTGAACAGCTCTCAGATGCGCTGAAAAATGATGCATTGAAGTCTTGTGCGCCAATGGAGGCGGTTTCAAAAGGCTGGGTTTCACCCTTTGGCTCTGGCAGTGAATTGTTTGTTTTACAAAGCGGTGATGCTTTGTTATTTACCTTAGGAGTTGAAGAAAAAGTGTTACCTGCTGCGGTGGTCAACCACCAACTGAACCAACAACTTGATTCGATCAAAGCTGAATCAGGACAAAAACCAGGACGCAAACAACAAACTGACATGAAACAACAATTGATGTTAGAGATGTTGCCGCAAGCTTTCATCAAACCCAAAACCGTCAGCGCTTACATCGATCTCAAGCTGAATTTACTGGTGGTCGATTGTGCCAGTCAGAATGCTGCCGAGGATTTGGTATCCCAATTACGACAAACATTGGGCTCGTTCAAAGCTGCGGCATTTGGCCCCTCTTCTTCCATGGCTCAAGTGCTGACACAGTGGGTAATCAAAGCACAGGGTGATGGTGGCTTTGAATTGGACAGCGAGATTGTGCTGGAAACTTTAGATGACTCCAAAGGCGTGGTCAGAGGCAGAAACATTGCACATTTAGATGACCAGATGAAACAGCACATTGACAACGGCTACCTGGTCACTGAGTTGGGACTGGCCTACCATGACCGGGTTGAGTTGGTATTGGCGCATGACATGGGCATCAAGAAAATCAAATTCACTGACATCGTGCTAGACCAACTGGATGATGAATCCATCGAGTCAGAATGGCAGTTATTAGACAGCCGCTTCACTTTGTTCAGTCTAGAATTACGGGCTTTATTGAAAGCTTTATTCGAGGTGTTTGGTAGCCATTGATATGACTTTAACAACCATGACAGATCAACAACTGAATCATTGGGAGGCTGTGTTTGAATCGCACATTGCCACAGTTGAAGCAGCTGATGCGGGTCATGACATTGCTCACATCAAACGGGTGGTTAAATCTGCTAAACAGTTCTGTGCCGCCGAAGCAGCCAACCTCTGGGTGGTGCTACCCGCGGCATGGCTGCATGATTGTGTGCAAGTAGAAAAGTCGTCACCATTGCGCAACCAAGCATCGAAAATGGCAGCCGATGAAGCCATTGAGTTACTGCAACAGTGGCAATACCCGCACACCGACTGGCCAGCCATTCACCATGCCATTATTGCCCACAGTTTCTCAGCCAACATAGCTTGCGAAACCTTGGAGGCTAAAGTGGTACAAGATGCCGATCGAATGGATGCATTGGGTGCCATTGGCATAGCCCGAACATTGCTGGTGGGCGCACAATTTGGCAATCCTTTAACATTTCATGAAGACCCTTTTTGTTATCATAGGAAAGCTGACGATCAGGCCGCCATCATTGATCATTTTTATACCAAGCTATTGACCTTGAGAGATACTTTTCAGACCAAATCTGGAAGACAGGAAGCCACTCAAAGAGACCAATACATGCGGTCCTTCTTACAACAACTAGAACAGGAAATCAGTTAATTATGAGCCACAAACTCAGTCACTCATTGACTTTGGTTATTACCACCGTAATGTGTTTGCTGTGGGTCTCATCACCGCTCATGGCTGGCAGCGATGCTGAACGAAAACTGTTCAGGTCTTTGTATGCCAAAGCATTACAAGGCAAAACACAAGAAGTGACCCAAAAACGCGCGGCACTGAACAATTACCCCATCGACCATTATTTGGACTATGCCTTAATCAGGAGCCAAATAAAAACGCTACCAGAACAAGCCATAGCAGATTTTAAAAAGAAACACCCAGACAGCCCGCTGAATAAACAGCTCAAACGGCATTTATTGAATGAGTTAGGCCGACAAAAACAGTGGTCAACCTACCTCAATTACCACAATGGCTTTGATCAAGGCAATCGACAATGTTGGTACTTACGGGCCAGAATCAACCAACAACAAACCCAAGGATTGCCTGCGCTGATTCAGGCCATGTGGATGAGTGGCTTATCAGCACCTGACAGTTGTAATGCGGCTTTTAAATGGTGGCAACAACAAGGTCATTTAAATGATAAGTTGTTACTAAAACGAATCAAGCTGGCATTTGAAAGCAACAACATTTCACTGGCACAACACCTCAAGACACAACTGAATAATGCCCCGCATTGGGTTGATTATGCCATTGAACTGATGCGCAATCCTAAAACCGGTATCGAAAGTTCGTTTCAATGGCCCAGTGAAGCTGAATTGCCATGGTTAATTTTCAAAACCAGCATGCGCATGGCCAAGAAACAGCCTGCAAGCTTGTATCAAATGTGGCCCAACATCAAGGCATCACATGCCCTAGAAGAAGAGCACCGTCACCAAATTGAACGAACCATGGCGTTGTTTGCTGCCACTGATTATGAACCTTTTTCTATCAATGCCATGCAACAATTACCCAGCAACATGAAGGATGATCAAATCTTGGCATGGATTGTGCGTTATTACTTAAATGCAGGACAATGGCACAGTGTCCTAGATGCCCTGAAACAAATGTCATTGCGCCAATTGACACAAGATCGCTGGCAATACTGGACCGCCCGCGCCCTGGCTAAAACCGGTAAACAAAAAGAGGCCAAAAAAATCTTCGAAGCTTTGAGTTTGAAAACCAATTACTATGGCTTTTTGGCTGCCGATCACCTACGCAAACCCTACCACATGTGCAAAAAACCGGTGACACCGAATTTAGCCAATTTCACCCCACCACCAGCCATCGTTCGCGCCATTGAATTACATCATGCGGGCTTGATGACGGCTGCCAGACGTGAGTGGAACACCCAGTACAAAGCCTTGGGTCGGGATGAAAAAATTGCTTTGGCTGCCTTGGTCAAGGATGAGGGCTGGTATGCCAAAGTCATCACCACCATGGCCGACTTGGGCCTGTGGCACAATTACGATTGGCGTTATCCAATCGCCCACGAACAAATCATTAAAAACGAAGCCAACAGCAACAACCCGATGCCGCAGTGGGTCATGGCCATCATCAAACAAGAAAGTGCTTGGGCCAAAGATGCGGTATCCCATGCCAACGCCCATGGCTTGATGCAGCTGATTCCACCGACAGCCAAATCGATTGCTAAACAACTCGGCCTCAACCTCAACAACAACCGAGAATTACACCAGCCCGCTTTGAACATCAAACTGGGCGTGCAATACCAAAAAAACCTCTACAAACAATTCAATCATCCCATCTTGGTGGCAGCGGCGTACAATGCTGGTGAGGGCAAGTCAATTGATTGGAGCACCGGCTTTTCTCAATCACCCGACATTTGGATTGAAACCATTCCCTACAAAGAAACCAGAGGCTACATCACTAAAATCCTTTCCAACGTGACCATCTACGACTGGTTAATTAACCAACAACCTAAGCGCATCTCAAATTGGATGCCCACCATGCCCATCGATGGCACCGTACCCAGACCCTGGCCAAATAAATTGGTCAGCCAACAACAAGTCAATGCCACTTGTGCACCATGACTGAGTTTGACTCTCAAGTAACAACCTACTTGGTAGGCGGTGCGGTCAGAGATCAATTACTGGGCCTAACAGTCAAAGACCGAGATTACGTGGTAGTCGGCGCAACCCCTGAGGCTATGGCGGCACAAGGCTTTTTACCCATTGGTAAAGATTTTCCAGTGTTTTTACACCCTGAAACCAAAGATGAATATGCCTTGGCCAGAACCGAGCGCAAATCAGGTGTTGGTTACCACGGCTTCATCTTCAATACTGACACCACTGTGACATTAGAGGATGACTTACTGCGACGCGACCTCACCATCAACGCCATCGCGCAAGACCAACAAGGCAAGTTGATTGATCCCTACGGCGGTGTTGAGGACCTCAAAAATGGTTTACTCAAACACGTCTCGCCGGCTTTTGCGGAAGACCCTGTGCGGGTGTTGCGGGTGGCTCGTTTTATGAGCCGTTTTGCCGATTTAGGTTTCAAAATACATTCCGAAACTCAAGCACTGATGCGGCAGTTAGTCGATGCCGGTGAGATAGAAAACTTGGTGCCTGAAAGGGTCTGGCAAGAAATCAAAAATTCCTTGAACCAAGCCAAGCCTTCGGCATTCTTCCTGACTTTGCGTGAATGCGGTGCATTGGTCAAACTGCTGCCAGAAATTGATTGCTTATTCGGCATCCCACAAACCAAACGCTGGCACCCTGAAATAGATACTGGCTTGCATGCCATGTTGGCCATTGATCAAGCCAAGGACTTGGACAATGATGTGGCTTATGCGGTGATGGTACATGATTTGGGCAAAGGCATCACACCCGAAGACGTGTTGCCCAGTCACCGCGGTCACGAGGCTGCTGGTTTGCCCTTGGTTGAGGCCGTCAGCGAACGCTTAAAGGTACCCAATCACTACAAGAAACTGGCACTCTTGGTGTGTCGTTGGCATTTACATGCACACACCATCATGGAATTAAAAGCCGCCAGCATCGAAAAATTATTCACGCGCCTACAGGCCTACCGCCAACCACAATTGTTAGAAAAATTTGTCTTGGCCTGTGAGGCCGATGCCACTGGGCGCTGGGGCGAAGAGTTTCAACAATACCCACAAGCTGACTTCATCCGCCAACTTTTTCAGGCGGCCTATCATGTCGACAAGAAACCGCTGTTTGAGCGCGGTTATGAAGGCGAAGCATTGGGCCAGCAAATTAGACAACTGCGAATTTCTGCCATACAATCCAAGAAAAAAGAACTGATGGAAAACTTATGATAAAAAAATCCCTTACCTTAATTTCCCTGCTCATACTGGCGCCGTTACTGGTGGCGAAACCGCTTGAGTTTTATTTACCTGAGGGCGAAATGTATGATGCCAGTGTTCCATCTCCTGAGGCCATTTTGGGCCAACAGCTGGGAGATAAACACCTGCGCCATGACCAATTGATCAGCTATTTGAGCGTCTTGTCTACATCACGACCGAATGCCCAATTGATAGATTATGGCCGCAGTAATGAAGGCCGCCGCTTGGTTATGCTGGCCATCAGTTCGGCTGCCAACATTGAAAATATAGAACAGGTGAAAGCCGACCCGGATGTGTTGAAAATACTCAATGGCTTCAGTGTTCACGGCAACGAATCAAGTGGCTCAAACGCTTCGGTTTTATTCGCTTGGTACTTATTGGCGACCAATAACCCAGAGGTCAAAGCCGCCATGGAAAACACCGTGGTATTGATTGACCCCAGTTTCAATCCTGATGGCCTTTCGCGATTCACCACTTACGTCAATAACAACCGTTCATTGACTACCGTAACCGATGCCAACGACATGTCACATGTGGAACAATGGCCCAGCGGTCGCACCAACCATTATTGGTTTGATTTGAATCGTGATTGGTTGCTGTTAACCCAGACCGAATCTAAAGCAAGAATCAAACAATTCCACCAATGGCAACCACACATCCTCACCGATCACCATGAAATGGGTTCAGCCGCCACCTTCTTTTTCCAGCCCGGTGTACCGAGCCGAAAAAACCCGCTGATATCTGCTAAAAACGTTGAATTAACCAATGAATTGGCCAAATTTCATGGCAAGGCTTTGGATGCTGTGGGACAACGTTATTACAACGAAGAATCATTTGATGATTTTTATCCAGGCAAGGGTTCCACTTATCCCGACTTACAAGGCAGTGTTGGTATTTTATTTGAACAAGCACGTGCCATGGGCGGTGTGATTGATACCCGCAACGGCCAAACCACATTGGCCAATGGCATTCGCAACCAGTTCCTGACTGCACGTTCAACTCTGGCCGGCGCACAGGCCAATCGACAAGCTTTTATTGACTACAAAAAGAATTTCTTTACCCAAGCCAAACAAAATGCCAAAAAACTTTCTTACAGTGGTTATTTAGTCGATGTCGGCGCCAACCCACTGACCGCTAAAAAGTTAAGAGACTACTTACAACAACACCGCATTGAGTTCGAAAATTTAGCCGCAGATAAAACGGTTGATGGCCACAAGTACTCAAAGAACCAAGCGCTGTACATTCCATTAAATCAAGACCAGACCACTTTGGTACAGTCTTTATTCAACACCGATACTACTTTTGAAAACAACACTTTTTATGACGTTTCGGCATGGAATTTGGGCATGGCGTGGGGGCTGAATTGGACCAAGGTCAGTTCAAGGCCCAGCAGCAACAATGAAATACCCTCATACCGCCCACAAAACAGTTATAACAAAAATGCCAAAGCCTATGTGTTCGATTGGCACAGTGGCAATGCACCAGCTGCCTTGCAGTACTTGACCCAACAAAACAAAGAAATTTTCATCACGGGTAAATCATTGGATATAAATGGGGTCAAAGTACCAGCCGGTAGTTTCATTCTGCCAATTGCCAATAACGCCAATGAAGACGAACTGTTTTCACTGTTAAGCACCATCACCGACGCTTTTTCGGTCAAATGGTATGCCTTGAGTACTTCGATGGCCGATAAAGGCGTTGATTTGGGTTCTCCAGCGGTGCAAAAACTCAAAACACCTAAAGTAATGATGCTAGTCGGTATGGGCATTGATGCCTATCAAGCAGGCAGTCTCTGGCACTTGTTTGATACCCAAGTTTACCTGCCACTGACTAAAGTTCGTTTATCAAATTTGAGTCGAGTTGACCTGAATCAATACACTCACATCATTATGCCCAGTGGTAATTACAAGTCGGCATTTGATGAGCGCATGACCAAAAAGATCGATACATGGGTTAAAAAGGGTGGGCATTTGGTGGCGATTCAAAGTGCCGCCACGTGGGTAGAGAACAACCTACAAAAAACAGCCACTGATGAGTCAAAAAAAGCCTCAGGCGATGAACAGGAAAAAGCAACAGCCAAGCGCAAGGCCTATGGTGATTTTGAGGCCGATCGGGCACAAAAAGTACTGGGCGGCGCCATCATCAGTGCGGATGCAGACCTCACTCATCCATTGGCCTTTGGTACACATTTAAACACCCAGCACGTGCTGATGAAAGGCAGTTCTGTGTTATCAAAACCAGATGCAAAAAATGACCAAGAGATTTATAACATCCCCTTGCAAGTATCGGCTGAGATCAAAGCGGCTGGATTTGTCTCTGACTACTGGCTGGAAAAGTTACAGGAGGCACCATTGGTGGTGGCCGAAAGAAGTGGCAATGGCAGCCTCATCAAGTTTGGCTTTAATCCTAATTTTCGGGCTTTTTGGTATGGCACTCAAAGGTGGATGATAAACAGCGTCTTCATGGCCGATTTGATCAGAAAAACGGCACGATGAATTGGGCCAAACGTGCTCTCAGGACGCTCAAACAGGGCCGACGGAAACTGAAACGCAAGTCACATACATTACCGCTGTGGTATGACGAGCCGGACTTTATTTTTATCCACATCAATAAAACCGCCGGCAGCAGTGTTGAAAAAGCCCTTAATTTACCATTTGAACACCTCACCGCACAGGAAAAGCAAGCTGAGGTGGGTATGCAAAAATGGCAAGATAAGTTTACTTTCTCATTCGTGCGCAACCCCTTTGATAAAGTGTGTTCACACTACCGTTACCGCGTCAAGACCAACCAAACTCAGCTGAAAGACAAACCACTGTCCTTCAGTGACTGGGTCGCCTTGAGCTATGGTGAAAAAAAACCTTTTTATTATGATCAGCCACGCATGTTCATGCCACAAACTGATTGGTTGTGCGATGAACAAGGACAAATTATGGTTGATGCGGTTTACCACTTTGAGTCATTGCAAGAAGACTTCCAAACCATCAAAAAGAAATTTGGCCTGAGCGCTGATTTGCCGCATTTAAAACCTACTAAACCGGTGTCCTATCAAACATTTTATGATAACCGTGCCAAACAAATCATCGAACAACACTTTGCCGCTGACTTGGATGCTTTTGGTTATGAGTTCTAAAAAAAATCCCAAATCAGAAGACTTGGGATTAAGAGGTATAAACCGAATGTTTGAGAAATCGGTTATAGGGCACATTTGATAAGTAAAACAATAACATACAGAATATTCTTAATGCAAGTTTTAAATCAAATATTTTAATAAATATTTTAGATAAACGCCCTATATAACTGATATATATAGTTATTTTTAATATTCAGCATCTTAATCAAAATCCTTTATCACCCAACTAACCATTAACTTTGTCGGATTGGTTTGGCTTCAACCCAACCAAAACGGCTGTTTTACGGTATTTTTGGTCACACCATTAAAGACAAGTCGAATGATTTAACACATGTGCCATTCGCATTTATCAGCTTACGTACCAATCAATAACCAGCGGCGTGGCCGTCTTTGCGTGATTCAGAGGCGCCCCAGTAAACACCGTTTTCAGCCCGCATGATGGCTTGATATCCACCGTAAGGCCCGTTGGCAAATTGAATCTTATGGCCTTTGCGCATCAATGCGCGGATGGTGCTGTAGGAAAAACCGGTTTCTAAATTCAGTATGCCACCGTCATTCATCACCTCATCCGTCGGCTCAGATGAACCCGTGTGGTGAATTCTTGGGGCATCACCAGCAGCTTGTACATCCATTCCAAAATCAATCATGTTAATGATGATTTGCGCATGACCCTGAGGCTGCATGGCACCGCCCATCAAGCCAAAACTCATCCATGGTTTTTCATTTTTGGTGACAAATGCCGGAATGATTGTGTGGAAAGGTCGCTTGCCACCCTCAAACACATTGAAGTGACCTTCTTGTAAAGAAAACATTTCACCACGGTCCTGCAAAATAAATCCCAAACCCGGTGGCGTCATGCCTGAACCCATACCGCGATAATTACTTTGAATCAAGGACACCATGTTGCCGTCTTTATCCGCTGTGGTGAGGTATATGGTATCACCATGGTCCAAAGCAGGGTTGCCTGCAGGGTAATGACTTCCAGCACGATTGAGGTCAATCAGCGCAGCTCGTTTTTTGGCATAGTCTTTGCTGATCAGCTGTTGTACTGGAATTTCGTTGTATGCCGGATCGGCATAGTACTTGGCACGGTCTTCGAAAACCACTTTTTTTGCTTCGGTGAACAGGTGCACATATTCTGGGGAGTCATGGCCCATGGCAGCCACGTCATGTTGTTCCATGATGTTCAAGATTTGTAAAGCGGCAATGCCTTGACCATTGGGTGGTAATTCCCACACATCGTATCCACGGTAATTACTGCTCACTGGGTCGATCCATTCACCACGGTGGGAAGCCAGGTCCTCATAACTTAAAAAACCACCGTTGGATTGCATGTAATCAGCAATGGTTCGTGCCATCTCTCCTTCATAAAAAGCTTCACGACCACCTGCAGCGATGGCTTTTAAGGTTTTGGCTAAATGTGGATTTTTCCAAACTTCACCTTCTTTAGGCGCTTGTCCATCGGTGGTGAACTGTTCAGTGAATCCTGGCCATTTGCTCAAGATAGGTACTGAACGGTTCCAGTAATAGGCAATCAACTGCGAGACCGGAAAGCCCTTGTTGGCATAATCGATGGTCGGCTGTAATACCTCCTTCATTGGCAATTTGCCAAACTTATCATGGAGCATGAACCAGCCGTCTACGGTACCCGGTACGGAGACTGGTAACGGACCATGAGATGGGATTTTGTCATAGCCATTGTCTTTGAACCATTGTAAGGACAATGACTTGGGCGAGCGGCCAGAGCCATTCAAACCGTAAAGCTGTTTGCTTTTGGCATCCCAAACAATGGCAAATATATCACCACCGATGCCGTTTCCAGTCGGTTCCACCAAACCCAACATGGCATTGGCAGCAATCGCTGCATCAATGGCATTGCCGCCTTTTCGCATCACATCCAAAGCCACTTGGGTCGCCAATGGCTGTGAAGTTGCGGCCATGGCTTCAGTGGCCAGAACGGGTGAACGGGTGGCAAAATCAAAGCCAGTGACTCGATCAGCAGCCATGACTGCTACCGTGAATTGAATAAAAATTACGCATATCAATAGTTTGTGTGTGTGTTTGTGCATGATGTTGTCTGTTACTTTTGCTCATCTGATTCGTTAAGATTATAATCTAGAATTTAAAAGGCAGTGTGAAGATGACCCAGCAAAATTACAGCAAAGACGGTCTATTGAATTTTCTTAAGGAATCAGCAGTATCAGGCATCATGAATCCTGGTGTTGCCAGAAGCCGCAAAACAGCCGCTGAAAAACTGTTGGATCATGTCACAGCAGAAGAGCGCATCAACTTGAGGGTCTTGGATGTGGATGAGTTGTGTTCACGGATTCATAAAATCGAAGACTCATCGATACGTGAAGAAGCCATGAACCTCTACAATGCCCGCTTAAAATCAGCCCTTGATGATTATTTTAATTACCTCCAATGTCCTGAATCATTCACCTCTACTGGCAGTAATCTAGCACCGGTCAAGCAGGTGCAAAAGCGCGACAGCGAGGAACAAAAAGCCCTTGAGTCCATTGCCTTACACCATGCCGGCACCCAAGATGACATCATCCCAATACCACTGCGTGAAGGGTTGATTGTTTATTTACAAGGCCTGCCATTGAACCTAACCCAGACCGAGGCCAATAAAATCGTCAACGTGGTCAAAGCCTACGTGCAAAGCGATGATGGAGCGGCCGATGAATAAATACTTGATGTATGCGCCAATGGCAGTATTTGGCCTGACCGCATTTTTCCTGTTTCAATACTTCATGCATCAAAATGAACCGTTTGCTTTTCGCGATAACTTGGTGCCAGAACTGATTGGTTTTTGTTTAGAAGGTTTTTTTTGGATTGGCCTGCTGTCCTACTTTCAAAAATCCCGAGAAATGCAACGCAAAAATGAGCTTTGGTTGTCTTTGCGCGGATCATTGCGCAGCTTCCTGTCTTATTTAGACATTGGCTTTCTCGATCAACATGCCGAGCCCATGCCTTCAGTGGTTCTGGAAAAAGACCCCAAGATCATTCAAAGATTCATCAATCAAATAGAAAGCCAAGAGTTGGATTTAGAGAGTATGGTTTACTTGAAAAAAACCTGTATCCATTCTCTTGGCTTGGTAAGAGATTTGGTGCCGGTGGCAGCTCAACTCAGTGCCAACCACATGCGTTGGTGGATTGCCATCACGGATTCTATGCGCCACTTGGCCGACTCTAATGATCGCCAAAAATTAGAAAAGAACACGTTGATTCTGCTGAAAAATATTCAAGAATTTGATGCGCTGGAGTATTGATGGTGAATAGATTTCTTTTCTGGCTTGTACTTGCACTGCTCAATTGGAATCATGTGACAGCCAGCAACAACCATCACTACCAAGCAGCCATGCATCAGGCTTTGGCTTTGATTAAGCAAAACCATGCCTACCTGAAAGAAAGCAAACTAGAATGGACATGTCTGGAACAGACTTATCTTGAGCGCGCTTCACAAGCAAATGATGCCAAAAGCATCTTACTGGCGTTTGAACATTTGATGTTGGAGTTTGCTGATAATCACATGATATTAAACACCAATAACAACCATTCTTATCGGCTGGACGCACCTGTTGTGGTGAGAGCTGACGGCGATGATTATGTGGTGTATGATGTCAGGAAAAGTCAAATAGACAAGGCCAAGACCATCAAAGTGGGCGCTCAATTTGTGGCGCTGAACCAGAAAATACCACAACAAATCATCACTGAATTTCCGACCAATTGCCTGGATAAAAGCAATCGTAAAAATCAAACATGGATTATCAACAAAGCGCTGGCAGGTGTATACGCTGAGACGCGAAAGCTGACCCTTCTAGACAACAACTATTACACAGTAGACCTGGATAAACTGACAGCAAAGACCAACCAGTCTTTATTGGATCATGAAATAAGAGAACACATCGGTGTCATCCGCATCAATGATGCTCTGGGCAACACAGACTTGATTGAAGCCTTTGATCAAGCGCTCAATGAAATGCAGGATACCAACGGTTTGATTCTGGACTTGCGCAACACCATCAGTGGTGGCGATTCCTACATGGCCAGAGCGATTATGGGTCGTTTGATAGACCAGCCCAGAGCCTATCAGAAACACCAATTTATAGAACAACGTGGCGATGCTGAGGGCGTCACCCGATCTTGGGTTGAATACGTTTCACCGAGAGCCCCCCATTACAACCAACCCGTGGTGGTATTAGCCAACCCATGGACCGGCAGCATGGCTGAAGGCATCACCATTGGACTACAAGGCATGGGCAGGGCCACTTGGATAGGCACAGAGATGGCCGGCCTTCTAGGCGCAGTTGACCAATTCCAATTACACGGCGTGTGGTTCAGTATGCAAATGCCCACAGAACAATTATTCCAAGTGGATGGCGCCCCAAGAGAGGCCGCCAAGCCAGACATATTACAAGCAGCCGAAGGGAAAGAATTCGATGACCTTTTGCTTGCCGCCATCACATACTTAAACAGTAAAAATCAGTAGTGGTAAAACCCGCCCCGGGATACTCAAAGAGGGTTTTTCACCGACTTTGACGCAACCCATTTTGAGATAAAACATTTCCGCATAAGGATCCGACTGAATCAGTACCTGTTTAAAACCGGCTTGTCCAGCTTGATTCATGGCATGCGTAAACAACCTTTTCCCCACACCTGAACCAATCTGTTGGGGCTCAATAAACAAAGCTTCCAGCTCGCCCTTTAATGGATTCATGCCCACCAACTGATAGAAGCCCAGTATCTCCCCATCGCACCAAGCCACAAAAGTTATTTCCTTGTTGATGGACTGTGCGGTGTAAGTTAACTCATGCTTGCAGGCTTGAATGAACTCGGCTGAATAACCCCAGTGAGCCTTAGAACGCTGTGCCAGTCGACTCAGCAAGCGGCTTTGGCTGGGGTCGGCAGACTGGATGACTAAGGACATAAAAAAAGGGACCCATCGGCCCCTTTTAAGTGCAAACAATCATCAATGATGCACATGAGCCCCATTGACCAACCACGCTTTGTTCACTGGTGGCGTGGCCAATCCCATGCCATTTTTCTCATCCCAAGTGGCTCGATCAAGCAACTCAATAGGTGATGCTTTATCCATCAACTTATTCAAACCTGGCAGTTGTTTATCTAACAGGTTTTGTCCGGCATCAAGTGCGGTTGCAACCTCAGCAATCAGACGCGCTGCCGTTTGGTATTGCGTCTGACTCGGTTGGCCGCTGTAGCCCACCACGTTACCAAACAAAGTACCCAACTGTTCGCGCAGCTTAGATTCGCCGGTAATCATGCCTTTTTTGGTGGCAGTGAACTGGGCATTCAAATCCTGATAGGACAACTTGAATCGCTCAACTTTCTTCTGTGCTGAAGCCGAAAGATCCGCCTGTGACTCTAACTGGCTGACCACATCTTTGAGTTGGCTTAAGCTGAAAGTCAAATCGTTGATGGCATCATACAGTTGCATCGACAACTGTTGTTGTGCCTGGCGGTCCTCGCGGGTGTGCTGAGACCTTGGGTCTGGTACCAATTCAACCGTTGAATAATACTTCTTCTTGCCTTTTATCAACTCGACTTTGTAAGTGCCTTCTGCCACCCTGGGTCCGACAAAACCCGGCACCAGCGAGGTTGAAGGCGGAAACTTAGGCGCCTTCAGCCGCATTGGCCACTCCACTCGATTGATCCCACGGCGCTTGCCTGCCACCAATGAAGTGATGACTTGATCATCTTCATCTAAGATGTTGATTTTCATGTCACCAAACATGTGACGCTTCTTCAAATAATAGGTAATCACTGCCACCTCTGAAGGGTTGGCGCCGATGAAATCATCGCCACCAGCAAAGCTTTGTAGCGCCCCACCTTCAACCATGACAGCCGGACGTGAAGGTAACATCACCACGTTCTCGGTGAGGTTTTCTTGGGTCAATGCGCGCAATGGTGAGATGTCATCAATGATGTAAACACCCCGACCATGGGTGGCTAAAATCACATCATGTTCAGTGGGGTGAATCACCAAATCATGGATGGCGACTTTAGGTAGGTTTTCTTTGAAACGAGACCAATTGGCACCGGCATCTAAACTGATATACAGACCAAATTCCGTGCCCAAAAACAACAAGTCTGGGTTGACTCGGTCCTGTTTTATCACCCAAGCATAGCCCAAATCATCAGCCGCCAGTTTTTGCCAGCTTTTACCAAAATCATCGGTGCGGTAAGTATAAGTTTTCATGTCACCGGTGCGATGCCCATCAAAGGTAACAAAAGCCGTTCCCACCTCGTGTGGACTGGCTGTGACCCGTGATACCCAAGTACCTTTGGGTACGCCTTTGATGTTTTTACCGACGTTTTGCCAGCTGTCACCGGCATCTTTAGAAACGTGAATCAAACCATCATCCGAACCGACCCACAACAATTTTTTATCAAGCATCGATTCTGCGATGGTATAAATGGTGGCGTTGTTCTCGGCGGTTGAATTATCAATGGTCAGGCCACCGGTACTTGCTTGGCGCTGGCGCTTGGGGTCATCGGTGGTTAAGTCAGGTGAAATGGTTTGCCATGACTCACCACGATCAGTGGATTTATGCAGGTACTGTGAGCCGTAATAAATGGTGCCTATATTGGCCTCACTGACCAACAATGGCGTGTTCCAGTTAAAACGCAAAGCCTCTTCACCGTCACCGGCCACCGGTGGAATGTTCTTCAACTCTCCCACTTCTCGGTTCAAACGCAACAGCTTGCCGCCTTGGTATTCTGAGTAAATGGTGTTGTGATCTTGTTTATCAACAAAGGCCCAAAAGCCATCACCCATACCAATCGAATTCCAATCACCAGGCTTGATACCACCAGCCGCGCGCGACGGGCCTTCCCAAGAACCGTTGTCTTGTAACCCACCATAAACATGGTACGGCCATTGATCATCGTGTGAAACATGATAAAACTGACTGACCGGCAAGGTACCCACCATGCGCCAGTTACCACCTTTGTTGTAGCTGATGTAAACGCCACCATCGGTTCCAAGTACCAGTTGGTTGGGGTTGTTCTCATTGATCCACAAAGCATGGTGATCTGGATGGATGGGGATATTGAACCCACCACCAAACATGGAAGTGAAAGTCTCGCCACCATCGGTACTGGTTACCGTGATGAAACTGGGCTTGTAGACCCGCTCAGGGTCAGTGGGATCGACTTTTAATTCACCAAAGTAAAAAGGCCGCATTTGCACCATACCCGCATCGGATTTGCGCTGCCATGATCGGCCCATGTCATCACTGCGATATAAGGCAGTCTCCTCAGCCTCTACCGTGGCATACACCGTCGTACTTTGTGAGTGCGCAATGGCCAAAGCAATTCGACCTTTGTCATCAGCCGGTAGGCCGTTGATCATTTCCTGCCATGTATCACCGCCGTCGATAGAACGGTATAAACCACTGCCCTCACCGCCTGAAGTGAAATAGTCAGGGTAGCGACGAAATTGCCACATGCCCGCATAAATGATGTTGGGGTTATTGGGATCAATCACCAAATCTGAACAACCGGTGCTTTGATTGATATAAAGCACTTGTTGCCATGTTTTTCCAGCATCAGATGTTTTGTATACACCACGTTCTTTGGCGTCATTCCACAAAGCACCTGTGGCACAAACAAACACCGTGTCGGATGATTGGTTGCTGACTTCAATGGCTGCAATGCGTTCGGTTTTTTCTAAACCCAAATGCTGCCATTTATTGCCTCCATCGTTCGAGAGATAGACACCATCACCGACTGAAACCGTATTTCTTACCCAAGATTCACCAGTCCCCACCCAAACATTAGACTCATTATTGGGGTCGACTTTTATGGCGCCGATTGATTGGTTGTAGTCATCGAATATCGGTTCAAACCCAATGCCACCATCTTTCGATTTCCACACCCCGCCACTGGCCGTGCCGACATAAATCACGGGGGTATCACTGTTGGTTGCATCCAGTGCCGCGATGCGACCACTCATGACAGCAGGCCCAATGGCCCTGGCTTGTAGTCCGCCAAAAGTGTATGAATCCACTTTGGCAGACTGCGCCACAAAGGAAGCTGGCAGCAGGGAACCCGCCAGCCAGCATAATGTTGATATTTTCATCTGGTCAACTCCGCTTATTCAGTTTTTTCAGCGGGCTCTTTGACAGCAACCACCGGCATCTCAAATAGTGAATCGTCAACTTCAAGGTTGATTTCGACTTGTTCTAAGCTTAAATTTTGAGCTTCAACACCATTCATTTTTACCAGCATCGAATGAGCCACGGGCACACTGGCCTCACCAACTTCTTTGTAATCACTGAAATATGTTTCTGCTTCAACTTCCTGCCCCATCATTTTCATTTTTGATCGGGTCATGACTTCGATTTTGTATTCTTCATCCAAAAACACCTCAACCACATCGCCTGAAGGTTTAGTTGCTTTGATTTCTATCACTGGCGTGCCTTCAATCTCAGTTAATCCAACCAATTCCAATTTAATTCCCTTGGCCTCATGATTGACCAATGGGCCTTCGATGTCTGACTGCTCTTTGACTTGTTTCAATTCATCAGCTGATAGTGCCACTGGATCATCCTTGCCCATAAAGGGCATCACTTGCCAACCCATTTCACCGTCATAGGCTTGGATGCCCTTCATGCCTTGCACCTCAAAGGTGGTGTGCACTTTATCTGGTGCCTTGTAAGTGAACTCAAAAGGTGCTTCCATCACACCCATCATCATTTTTCCTGAGGTTTTCATGGTTTTCATGCTTTGAATCACTTCCATACCACCTTTTGCTTCAATGTATTCAGCCAAGACATCATCTAATTTCAAGTCCTCAGCTAAACTCATCATTGAAGTACCCAACAATGCTACCGCAGTTAATAATTTAAATTTCATCTTCTACACTCCACTTCAATTCAAAGAAAACAAACATTTTAACCACCTCAAGGCCAAAACACAGTGCTGTTGGTCACATTTGTCTTTCAACTACTGTATGTAAAACTGCCTAATGGGCTATATCAATTGAGCCATTACAGCCATAAAATAAACTTATTTAAAATCATCAAAATAACAAATCCAGTCGGAGCATATATGTTGAAAACAATCACTTTCATTGCATTATTAGTCACTCAATTGGGTCTGGCTCAAATCCCTGATGATGTGAAGAAAGAAGTCGATTTGCGCGTCCAACACGGACTCAATGCGTCTGTTGTGATTGGTGTGTTCGAACAGGGTAAGTCGCACTATTATGTCAATGGCTGGCAAAACCGAGCCGCGAAGATTCCTGCAACCAGAGAAAGTATTTACGAAATAGGTTCCATCAGTAAAACTTTTACCAGTTTGCTGCTGGCCAGTTTGAGCCAAACCCATGGCTTTACAATCAATGATTCCGTACAAGACCATTGGCCAAAACCCTTTCAGCTGATTGACCAGGCTGAAAAACCAGTTACATTTAAACATTTGGCCACACACACATCAGGTTTACCCCGCTTACCCAGCAACCTCAACTTATTCAGTACCGACCCTTATGCCAGCTATGACCGCAATGATTTGATCAACGGCGTCATGGCCAGCAAACCACAACAAGCTGGTAGCAGCTATGCTTACTCTAATTTCGGTGCCGGCCTGTTGGGCGAAAGCATGGCGGTGATTACCAATTCCACCTACAACGACTTGATTCAACAACACGTCCTCGGGCCATTGGAGTTAAATCAGACTTACATGACTCTTGAAGCTGTTCCAGATGAACTTTTGGCTCAAGGTTATTCCGGTAACAGTACCGCGCAAGCCTGGAACTTCAAAGCATTGGCTGGCGCCGGTTCGATTCGCAGCTCCGTGAAAGACCTGTTGCACTATGGTATGGCCTACTTGGCCGCCGACCAGTCAGCGCTTGAAGATGCCATGAATTTGGCTACTCAAGTGCATTTTTCCAACAACCGAACTCAAGTTGGCTTGGGCTGGCACTTCACGGCATCTGGAATCATCTGGCACAACGGAGGTACAGCAGGGTTCAGTTCCATGCTGATGATTGATAAAGCACAAGAAAAGGTGGTAGCCGTAATCACCAACGCTGATCCAAATAATAATGTTGAAGACATTGCGGTGCATTTAATGGACCCATCCAAGCCGATGAGAAATCATGACTTCCCTGTGGCCATTGATCCCAGCGAGTTGGATGCTTTCATCGGTGAATTTTACAATGAATCAAATAAAAAACCTTTGCGCATTGAGCGTCGCGATGATCAGCTGTATCTGGTTGCTCCTAAACAGCCTAAATTTGCCATGTCTTATATTGGTGATAACACATTCAAGTTGAAGCTTGTGAATGCCAAGATAACATTCAAAGCCAACGATGAGGGTCAAATAAACGGTCTTGATTTCATCGGCTGGGGTGAGCCGCAAGCTTATATTTTGTCCAGCAAAACTGAATCAATCACCGATTGAGCCAACGCTTGATCTTTCTTAACGGCGCGGTTAACCGCCATGATGTTGAGCTTTCCAATTCTTGAATGCGGTTCAGCATTTGTAAACTGCTTCCTGTATTGAGCGGTTTTATTCAGTGTTTCAAGGTTATCAGTTGTTCTAGCATCGATGCGCTAATGGGCCTTGAATATGACAGCAGTATAACATGCTCAAATCGATTTTATGATCTGTGCAGCCAGTCTCTCAGCCCATATTTGATACGTGCTAGGCCCGGGATGAAAGCCATCACTGGCGGCTTTGGCATCATCTGGATAGTCACGTAAAGAGTGAAAATGCACCTCCGCGTGTTCTGCGCAAATTTTCTCTAACGCGACATTCATTTGATCAGCCACCGCACCCAAATAAGCATTGAGCGGCCATGGCAAAGCGGGAAAATCACCCACAGGCGGCAGACCAGACATGATGATGAGTTGTGGTTGGTGTTTGGCTTTAAGCAATGAAAGCAGGTTTTGTTGTTGCTTGACCCATGCTTTAACTGCCACTTGTGAAGTCACATCATTGACCCCCAGTGCGGTGATGACGACATCAAATTGACTGGCCTCGCTTGTTTCCAATATGGCGATCATTTGTGCAGTGGTGCGTCCCGTCTCTGCCAGCATCAGATACTTAACCTGGTGCCGCTGACAGAGTTGGCTCAACAGCTGTTCCAATAAAGATTGTTCAGGCACCAGAGCACCGACACCAGCTGCGGAGGAATCACCCATTAGCAATAATTTTAATGGCCTGCCTTTACCTTTGACGCCTTTGGCTGGTATTTCAGGCTCAGGTAATACTGGGGTTTTGTGCCGCACCCACCAACCCTGAATGAGCAGAATCGGGCCAAACAGTATTTTAAACAACAACAGCATCAACTTTGAGCAGCCAATTCAACCGCTATAAAGTACCAAATATTTTATCGCCAGCATCTCCCAAACCAGGCAAGATATAGCCTTGCTCGTTGAGGTGGTCATCGACTGCTGCGACATAGATATCAACCTCGGGATGCTTTTGTTCAATGCGTGCGATGCCCTCAGGTGCTGCCACTAAAAAAATCCCTTTGATCTTTTTGCAGCCGGCCTGTTTCAGCAAATCCAAGGTGGCATCTAAAGTACCCCCAGTGGCTAACATTGGATCTATCACAATGACAGTTTTATCTTTGATGTCAGCAACCAGTTTCTCATAATAGTTCTCAGCCTCTAATGTATCCTCATTGCGCGCGAACCCAACCACCGAGACGCCAGCACCAGGCAACATTTGTAGCACCCCATCCAACATACCTAAACCGGCACGGAGTATGGGCACAACTGAAATATCTTGGTTACTGACTTTTTGCACTTCGGCTTGGCCGGCCCAGGTATCAATGGTTACTTCCTTGGTGCTTAAATCTTGCGTGGCTTCATAGGTCAGTAAGACGCCTATTTCAGCCACAATGGCCCTGAAATCTTTTACCAAGATGTCTTTGTTACGCAACAAACCGATTTTGTGTTTGACCAAAGGGTGATTGATTTCATGTACAGGCATAGCATACTCGTTGAATGGAAAAACAGCATTCTAACAGATAGAAACAGATTGGATTAATTGGATACGCTACGTAATGGCGACTTGGTGACGCAAGGATGACGTAAAGACTTTGAGGTATTTATGCTTTACTGATGGCTTTATAATGGGGTAACCAAAACAACATGAACCAAGCCGAGATGCAAATAGACACCTTCCAACTAAAAACTTTGAGACAAACCAAAGGCTGGACCCAACAACACCTGGCCGATGTCAGTGGTATCAGTCTGAGAACCATTCAACGCGCCGAAAGTAAAGGCTCCGTGTCAACCGAAACCCTCAATAGCTTGTGTGCGGTTTTTGAACTGAATCGAGAAGAGTTACAAAGACCAACTCAATCAGAGAAAGACAAAATCATCAACAAAGGTTTCCGCGTTGCATTAATTTCTGTGGCATTGGCACAAGTGTTGTTGATAATGATGGTCTGGGTATTCGTCGGATCAATCAATTTATTGTGGCTCAAAACGCTGCTATTGAGCTGGGTGGTCATTGGATTTATTTACTTTGTCTACCTGAGCACACTAACCAGCCACAAGCTAAAAGACTACCAGGCATTGAAAGAACTGAACAAAAAAACACGTTCATAAATTTCTTATTGAGAAACACCGAAACCAACACAACCACGATGTGTCTTACCTAAAATCAACCGTTTAGTCGCCAAGATTGACCGTTGATACTTTTTCATATTTACCTTATCACTCACTTCACCTAAAACTGATTCATAAAATACAAAGACACGAACTGGGGTACCGATGTCTGTCAGGGATATTATGAAAAATAACATGCAAACCAAAGCCGTAGCACTGATTTACATTTTGTGGGGTTTTCAATCCATGGCCCAACCGGTGGGTGTAGATGTCATCGAAGTGGCCAACGGCTTTTTTCAATCCGTTGGCGTCACTTCCGCCAAGGACAACAGCCAGAGACTGTTTGTGGTTGAACAAGGCGGTACCATCCAGGTAGTGAAAAATAATGAAGTCAATAATGAGCCACTTTTAGACATTGACGCTTTGGTTTTATCTGGAGGTGAAAGAGGACTGTTAGGCTTGGCTTTTCACCCTGACCATGAGACCAATGGTTACTTCTTCGTGTTTTACAGCAACAATGAAGGCGATAATGAGCTGGTCAGGTATACCATTTCTGCTAACAACCCTGATTTGGCTGATCCTAACAGTGCTTATAAAATACTTAAAATAACCGGATTAGCCGGAAACCACAACGGTGGCGATTTGCACTTTGGTCCTGATGGCTTGCTTTATTTAAGCACCGGTGATGGTGGTTTGAATATATTTGAACCACAAAACAACAACAGTTTATTGGGTAAAATTTTAAGAATAGATGTCGATGGTGATGATTTTCCAACTACTGAAGATATCAATTATGCCATTCCTGCCGATAACCCATTTGGTAATGCTGTTTGGATCAAAGGTTTTCGAAACCCCTGGCGTTTTTCAATTGATCGCTTGAACGGCGATTTGTTTATTGGTGATGTTGGCGAAGACCGCTGGGAAGAATTCAATCACCTACAATCTGGCTCTGCCGGCGGACAGAATTATGGCTGGCCTTGTTTTGAAAACAATGATGCCTTTTTTACCAACGATGCCACTTGTCAGGCCATTACCAATCAAATTTCACCCATTGCCGTTTTGGAACATGACATCCCTGGCTCTGAAAATTGTTCAGCAGTGGGCGGTTTTCGCTACCGTGGTAATGATTATCCAGGTTTGTACGGGTGGTACTTTTATACTGACTGGTGCGATGGGAAATTTTGGGCCGCTGAACCCAGCCAAAATGATTCATGGAACAGTTACAACCTGGGCACACTGGTTGGCAGTTTTACTGTAACAGGCATGGGTGAAGGTGATGATGGCGAATTGTATATCATGGGTGGCGAAAGCCTGTATCAATTAGTTGGCATCCCTGCGCCTGATTTAATCTTCTTTAATGGTTTTGAACAAACTCAATAGGTTTTGACCGCTGGAGGGGCTCATGTCAACCCGAGCTTCTCTGGCATTTTATGGCTAACGGTCGTTTGAAATTCGGGCTCAATCATTGACTATTGGCTATTGGGAAAGCATACTGCCTTACTTTGTTTTAAAATGCCCTGTGATGACTAAAAGCACACCCATCAGACACGACTGGACCATTGATGAAGTGGAAGCCTTGTTCGCTGTACCGTTCAATGATCTGCTGTTCCAAGCACAGCAAACGCACCGCGAATTTTTCAACCCCAATCACGTCCAAATCAGCACCCTATTGAGCATCAAAACCGGAGCCTGCCCTGAGGACTGTAATTACTGTCCACAGTCGGTGCGTTACGACACCGAGGTTGAAGCCGAACCATTGATGCCAGTTGATGCCGTTCTGGAACAAGCCAGTTTGGCCAAAGAACAAGGTGCCACCCGATTTTGTATGGGGGCCGCTTGGCGCAGCCCCAAAGATCGCGATTTGGATCAGGTCATTGGCATGGTTAAAGGGGTCAAAGCCTTAGGCATGGAGACTTGTCTGACCTTAGGTATGCTGTCCCCTGAACAATCAAAAAAGCTTTCTGATGCAGGCTTGGATTACTACAACCACAATATCGACACATCCGAAGAGTATTACCAGAAAATCATCACCACGCGTAAATTTGAAATGCGCATGGACACCTTAAAAAATGTTCAAGAATCAGGCATCAATGTCTGCTCTGGTGGAATCGTTGGCATGGGTGAATCACAGCGTGACCGCGGTGGCATGTTAATGGCCTTGGCTAACTTGGACCAACACCCAGGCAGTGTACCGATTAATTCATTGGTGCAGGTTGAGGGCACACCACTGCATGGCATTGACAAAATCGATGCGCTTGATTTCGTCAGAACCATTGCGGTGGCACGGATCATGATGCCGAAATCCATGGTGCGTTTATCCGCGGGTCGTAATGACATGTCAGAAGCGGTGCAAGCGATGTGCTTTTTTGCCGGCGCCAATTCCATCTTTTACGGTGAGAAGTTATTAACTACCGCCAATCCAGAAGAAAACAAAGACATGGCGCTGTTCAGAAAACTCGGCATTGAACCTATGCCAAAGAATCACTGAGACATGATTCCGTGGCTGCTGCCTACGAAGCATAACAAACCAAGGCCATTGCGTGAGGCATCATGAGCTGCCTCAGCTTGTTTATAACTGGTTTATAATGTTCACAAACAAACCGAAACATTACATCAGTGTCAACCAAGCTCGAACAACAACTGGAAAAACTCAAAGCCGATAATTTGTTTCGTCAGCGCATGACGAGAACTTCAAAAGCAGCGCGATATGTGTCTATTGAAGGTAGGCAGATGTTGAACTTCAACAGCAATGATTACCTGGGACTGGCTAACCATCCGGAAGTGCTGGCAGCGGCGCAAGAAGCCTCGCAGATGTTTGGTTTTGGCGCCACAGGCTCACCTTTGATGTCTGGCTATACATCCTTACACCAAGAACTGGAATATGCCATGGCTGATTTCCTCGGTTATCCCAAAGTGGTTTTGTTCTCAGCCGGTTACTTGGCCAATATTGGTATTGCACAGGCCTTTTTGAAGCGCAATGATTGGTTCATTCAAGATCGCTTGAACCACGCCTCATTGATTGATGCAGCACACATTACCGGCGCTGAGCTGAAACGCTATCCACACTTAAACAATGAAAAAGCAGAAGCCATTCTTAAGGACGAAATAAATAAGTTTAAATTATGGGCCACCGAAGGCGTTTTCAGTATGGATGGTGATTCACATGATTTGTTCAGGGCCGCGCTAAGCGCCCACACCTACAACGCCCTGCTATGGGTCGATGACTGCCATGGTGTAGGTGTATTGGGCGATAATGGCCGCGGCGTGTTAGACACCATGACTCTGAGCGAGTCCGAGGTGCCTATCCTCTCAGGTACCTTTGGTAAAGCGTTCGGTACCTGTGGGGCTTATGTCGCTGGTTCTGAAACCCTCATTGAAACCATCATCCAGAAAGCCCGCACTTATAAATACAACACCGCCCTGCCTGTTCCCGTGGTGGCGGCCACATTGAAGGCACTGGAATTGATAAAGACAGAGCCTTGGCGGCGTGAAAAAGTCGCTGATTTAATCTATTATTACAAAAAACAATGTGACCAATACGGGCTGGCCGAACAAGCCAAATTCACTGATTCTGCCATTCAACCCATCATGCTCAAATCCGAAACCGCGGCGCTTGAAAAATCCGACTACCTCAAAACATGTGGCATCATCACCACCGCCATCAGACCACCCACCGTACCCAAAAACCAATGCAGATTACGTATCACCCTGAACAGCGAGCTGGAACGGGAGGACATTGATCTGTTGATACAGTGTTTGATTGGTAATTACTGACCCGTAAACCACGAATAAATATTACCTAGGTTGAACGCAAATGAAGCCAATTTCAGTTGAAAAACTTTCATCAACAGAACTGTTTTCAAATACAATGCATTTCGCCAAAGACTCAGGCATAAAAACAGAGTCCATTGATAAAAAGGAGAAACTCATGAAAAACAGTAAATATCCATATTCCTTTCGAGCCAACCAGTAAACGCCGAAAAGGCTACCCATCAGAAACCCATGTCAAAAAAGGCCACCGCTTTGTACACGGCGATAAAGAACTGATAGAAAAGTTAGGCCGCAATGATCCTTGTCCATGTGGATCACGGAGGTTATTTTAGAAATTGCTGCCTCAAGTCAGGTTGCTTTTGACGACAGTAATCGGCATTATTACCAACGTTAAAATCTGACTCAATAACAGCGGTGTGTAACCGCTGTTATTTCGTTGGGGCTGTTTGATAATAGCCCATAGGCTTTGTCTATAACCAATCAATCAGGCTGTAAATGCTCAATAAAGTACTTGCTCTGCATGGTATACAAATGCAAAGAGGTACCCTCGCCTTCAACAATACCGTGACGGCGGTTGGGGTAGGCCATGAAGTCAAACTGTCGGTTGTGTTTAATCAATTCATTGATCAAACGCTCTGCACCTTGGTAATGCACGTTGTCATCGCCGGTACCGTGCACCAATAACAATTTCCCTTGTAGGTTTTTCGCATGTGTAATCGCTGATGCTTCGCGGTAATTTTCGGCAAAATCCGTCAGTAACCCTGAGTAACGCTCCTGGTAAATGGAATCATACAAACGCTGGTCAGGCACTGGTGCTCTGGATACACCGACATGGTATTGGTCAGGGTAGCGGAACAACAAGTTCAAGGTCATTGACCCACCGCCAGAATGCCCCCAAACACCGACTCGATCACAATCAATATAATCCCAGCGTGCACACATGGCTTGCAAGGCATCGGCTTGATCGCGGGCGCCCAAGGGGCCTATGTTACCGTACACCGAGCGACGCCAGTCACGACCGCGCGGTGCTTTGGTGCCGCGGTTATCTATCGATGACACGATGAAACCTTGTTGCGTCATCATTAAATGCCAGATATTACGGGTGCTGTAGACATCCCTCACGGTCTGGCCCGCTGGTTCACCATAGACAAAATTAATTAACGGATATTTTTTATTCGGATCAAAATTGGGCGGGCGCATCAAAAACCCGTCCAAACGCAAACCATCTCGGGCTTCTACGCGGTAGAACTCAACCTCATTCTTAGCCAACTTTTCGATCTTTTCTACCAACTCGGCGTTGTCCTCCAGTACATGATGCGCCTTATGATCAGGCAGTGACACCAAGGTTGAAACTGGTGGACTCAAAAAACTTGAAACCGTGTGTATCGCCCAGGTGGCATCCGCTGACATTTTGTAACTGTTGGTGCCAACAGACTCAACGGGAGTGATTCGTTGCATTTGGCTGCTGTTTGTATCACCATTGCCGTCCAAGCGGGTGCGGAACAAATAACGCTGCGAAACTTCATCAGGTGAGGCAATAAAATACAACCAACCCTTAGCCTCATCGACCGACACCAATTCGGTGACATCAAAGTCACCTGGAGTCAAATCAATCACATCTTGACCATCGCGAGAGACTCGATAGACATGCTTCCAGCCATCCCGTTCGCTTTGCCACAAGAAGTTTTTAGAATCCTTGAGCCACTTCGGGTCCTCCACCAATTCAATGAATGTTTCTTCTTGTTCAACAAAAAAAGGTCTGGCCTCACCGGTTTTGGCATCGGCATAAAACAAGGTGTTGGTGTCTTGTTTGCGGTTCATTTGTTGAATCAGTACTTGATCAGCATTATCCGCCCAGTCCATCCGCGGCACATACATGTCTTTGGGCACGCCCGGTAAGGTCACCCAAACAGTTTTCGGTTCAGCAATGGTGGTGATACCGATGCGTGCACCCGAATTTTCCTCACCGACTTTGGGATATGGTATGGCGTTTACTTCTGGGTACAACGTGTCGGTGTTGTTAATGATTAAAAAATCTTGGGCCGCGTGGGTGTCCAGTTGCCAATAAGCGATGCGCTGGCTGTCAGGGCTCCAGCGAAAACCATCTTGAATGCTGAACTCTTCTTCATACGCCCAATCAAACAAGCCATTGATGATGGTGTCTGATGCATCAGTGGTCAGGGCGGTGATTTCACGGGACTTTAAATCCTGCACATAAATATTGTTGTGGTAAACATAAGCAAACTTCTGCCCATTGGGTGAAAATTTACCAAACATCATTTGACTGGGTTCATAGTCATCGCCACCCAATTGCCACAACTCATCATTTTGTAGGTTCAATACCCAGTATTCTCCCCGCGTTTTATCCCTCCAGACGTATTTGGCGTTGGTGTAAATCAACACCAGCTTGCGGTCTTTCGACCAATTGTAACTGTCAACCGGCAAGGCATTTTCGCTGCCCTCAGGGGTTAATTGCGCCAATGAAATCAACACCTCACGCTCTAAAGTGGCCGGATCATACTGAACGATTTCTTCATAGAGCTTGATGTCATCGCCGTACTGGTCTTTTTCCAGCTCAGCCTCTTCAAAACCTTGAGCCGTCTCCAGTGCCGTGAAGTAAGCACCCTCGTCGGCCCATCTGATGACCCCTGGTCGCTGTGGGTTGTACTCCCAATCTTGGTAAATGGCTTCATTGGTCAAAATAACAGCGGCAGAATCTTTGGTCATGACTGGCTTCTCCTTTGATGTGGTACTACAAGCGGTCATCATCATGACGAGGACTGCTGTGGTGATTGTTAGGTATGGTTTATGCATGATTGACATGGTATTTTGGCGGTTGTGATTGAGTCATACATTATAGAGACTCAGGGTTAAATACAAAATGGGTTATCTTTTCGCAAAAATTATAACAGCTCACGTGGATATAAATAAAACTGATTATTTGATAAAAAGAGCGCCGAAATTACCCATGCTTGGGTTTTAATTCAATCTCAGCACTAAGCATCAAAAAAACAACCATATTGAGCGCCATAATTTGAACCAGTTCGCAGCCAGGGATCAAATTACACCTATAATGAATCGATACCATCAAATCAATCAAAGCAACACCTATGAACCAAGAATCCCACCCAACCACCTGTTCAACCCAACTGCAGCGTCATCAATTAGTGGTAATTTTTGTGACTATGCTGTTGGCTTTCATTAACCAAGCTGCAGCACAGACAGCACCTAAAGAATCACCTGAGACCATTCGCTGCAGCATCTATCTGGTGGCCACACAGCAGACTGAAACATCACACACCGAAAGCCTACACTGTCAGTACAGCAATGGCCTGTCCTATCAACTGCAAGGCCTCACTCAAGCATTCTTGCAACAGCAGCAAAAAGTCAGTCAATTGATTGATGAGGCATTGATCCATAATGTGATTCAAATCACCGGACTGAAAAAGCATCAAACCGCTCAAATAACCACCGCCAAAGCCAGGCTTCGTCAACAGCTTAAAACATCGGCACAGCCACAACTCAGCATCAGCCAATTTCAGCAAACATCCGATCAAATCATCTTATCCCCACAATCCCAGTGGTCGCTATTTTTTGATGCGGCTGAATTCGATGCCAACATAAGTGCGTTGACCGTGGCCGATGAATCAACTTTGTTGGCAGCCGGTGGTGGCATCAACGAAAGAACTGCTTTGATGATTCATGTCACAGCCAATGATTTCAGCACCACCGACACCCCAGCTGCTTTGGCTGATTCGGTCTTTGGTACCGCTGGCGATGAGGTCAACATGACCTCTCAGTTTGATAATTGTTCCTACGGACAGTTACAGATGATGCCGGCACAAGGGCAAAACATCACCAACGGCGTGGTAGAACTGACAATCAACATCGATGTCGAAGGTGAATCAAGGGGTACGGTAAGGAATGCTGTGGTCGCTGCTGGCAATCAATTGTTTGGTAGTTTATATGCCCAAGCCGATCACATCATGTTTGCCCTGCCTCCGAATACCGAAGGTGGCTGGATAGCTTACGCCTCAATCAATGGCGCCTCATCCACATATAACAACCGCTGGGCCACCTATGTCAGTGCGCAAATGCATGAACTGGGCCATAATTTTGGCATGGGGCACTCGGGTATTGGCTCCAATGAGTATGCTGACAGATCAGGCATGATGGGCTACTCTTATTCCAGTGACGATGGACCTAGGATGTGCTTCAATGCGGTCAAAAGTTCAAAATTTGGCTGGTATGAAAACAAAGAGCTGACTTTTTATGAGAGTGATTGGCGCATTGGCCAGGATACTTGGCGCGGCCAAATCACCGGCATCGCTGATTATGATCAAGCCACTGCCAACCAGCATAACCTAATCAAGGTACACAGCATTGACGGTGATCAGAGTTCATCAAGCATCCACATCAACTTCAACCGTGATGCTGGCATCAACAGCGGTACCAGAGACGGACAAGATCGCTTGATGGTAACCTCAACCAACAGCCCAACCGGTTACAACACATCACTGGTTGCTGCCAATCTGGCCTCTGGGGAGTCTCAAACTTTTAACGCATTTTGGTCAAACAACAAAGATTTAATCATCACCGTTTTGGACATCACCACCGATACCAATGGGGTGATGTATGCCGATGTTGAATTGCGAGTTGATTTTAACCAGGATGATGTGATTTTCAATAACGGCTTTGATTAAATCCTTATGGTTGCATACCACGGGCATGATCAGCGCTTATGCTGCTGACTACCAATTGCTCGCAGGGCTTTGATCAAGGCGCTTTTTGAGTTATAAGTTTCTTTGTTGACATTCAACAAGGTCGAAAGCTTGGTGGCGTCAACTTTTAAGTGAATCATTTGTTGATGAATGAAGGCGCGTATTTCTCGCCGAGCGTTATTGGCATGGACTTTGAGCTCATCCAGTTCATCAGGCAAAATTTCACAATCTGCAGCCATCATCTTTATTAAGAATTGATAGTCACGAACCGTTGACTTCATGATTGTGGCATAAAGTTGCTGGATACTTTTTTCAGTACTTTGATCAAACTCGAGGATGTTTTCATGTATGTCTTTGACTGACTTGGCCGCGTATATAGCAGCTCTGATGGCCTGCATGTAATGATCAATCTGATGCCCCAATACATAATTTTTATTTGCTTTAGATGTTTCAGGTTGACTCATTCTTTGCACCGCCATGGCATAACTGATGATTTCACCCTCCAGGCCTTTTAAGTGGGTGTAAAATTCCAATGTACTGTGTTGTCTGAAATCAACGGGTAGATCCTCAGTGGTTATTGTATTATTTTTGATACCCAATAAACGCATATTGAAGAACAACACCAAGGCAATCAAACGATTGACTTCCAATGCCAAAGCCTGCATTGCAGCATCTGTGACACTCGCCGGAACAGCATCGATGTAGGCCACAGAATGCGGATGTGTTTTGGTTTTTACCACCTGTTCCAACCAGTCACTGAAAGTGCCGATAAAAGGGATAAAAAGCAGTAATCCCGTCAAATTGAAAAAACTGTGGAAAGCCACCAAACCCAACAATGGGTCAGAGATCTGCAAATAAGCTATGACCATTAATATCCAATGGATTGATACAAATGCCAAGACATCAACCACCAAATTAAATATCACATGCGCCAAGGCCAATCTGCGCTTTGCTGTGGCGCCTTGTATACCCCCCAGCATCACTGTGCTGGTGGTACCCAAATCGGCACCGATGACCAAGGCTGCTGCTGCTGGTAAGGTCAGTAAATCAGCATACAAAGCGGATAAAGCCAGCATCATCATGACGGAACTGCTTTGGATGATGGCGGTAATCACCAACCCAAACAACAAATAGACAATCAGTGGGTAGCCTTGTAAAGCGCCCAAACTGAGCTGACCCGATAGCACACTGGCACTGTCTTTCATCAAGCCCAAGCCGAGTAGTAACAAGGCCAAACCCAAAACCGCCAGGGCCACTGCTTGAGATTTGTTTTTCAACAAACCATAACCCAAACCACCCAGTCCCAGCAACGGATAAACCATCACACCCATATCAACTTTAAAACCCAGTGTGGCCACCAACCAACCCGTAAAAGTAGTGCCTAAGTTTGAGCCAATAACCACACCTATACCGTTGACCAATGGCATGATGCCAGCGCCGACAAAGGCCAGCGTGATTAAACCAACCAAAGAGCTGCTTTGCACCATGGCTGTGGCCAGAATGCCCGTGCTGACAGAGCGCAATGGTTGGTTGGTTGAAGTTACAATCCAGCGATTGAAGTGGGGTCCGGCCAAAAGTTTTAAGGCTGTCTCGAGCTGTTTCATCCCAAAAAGAAACAAACCCAAACCTGCCAATGCTTGCCAAAGTCCCATCATTTAATGAATCAGCTTAAAGCACCATTATGCGCTATGGCCTCATTTCAAGTTTTGATTGATATCAAGAAAGGGTTTTAACAATGCTCAATAACACGTCTTACTGCGAACGAATGAAGCCGCTATCTGTATGCCTTGGTTGTTGCAGTTGCACAGCGCTGCCAAGTGAAGTTGGCAGCATGATCACAACCAGCTGATTGCGCTTGGCTGATCCAGTCTACATCTTCAAGCCCACGCTTTAATCGAGCGGCAATGTCATCAACATCCAATGGATTACACAACAAAGCATGGTTGGCTGCCACCTCAGCCATGGCTGAATCGGTACTGGTCAGTACCGGTGTGCCTGAAGCCATAGATTCAATGATGGGCAGTCCAAAACCCTCATACAGAGAAGGAAAAGCCGTAAGGGTGGCTGCTGCATACAAGTGTTGTAACTGTTGTTGGCTGACATAGCCCAAACTGATGATTTGGCCCTGTTGTACCATTGTTTTGATGGTTCTATTGAGCTTACCATTGAGCCAACCAGCTGAACCCACCAAGACCAAGGGCTGGGCCCTTCTCAAAGCAGGCGATAGCAAGCTGTAGGCCTGTATCAACCGCATCAGGTTCTTACGTGGTTCTGTGGTCGCCACGGCCAATACATAAGTTTTGAATCCCAATCCATGAGCTTGTAAGGTTGCTTGACACTGCTCTTCGGTATAAGTTTTGAACCCCTCGCTGACACCCAAAGGTGTGACATGAATTCGTTCGGCTGGATAAGCATAATGCTTGATGATTTCTTGTTTCACATAGTTAGTTGGCGTGACCAAAGCATCTGCCTGTTGCAAGGTCTTTGGTATCGCATGGTCTAAAAATTTGAGTCGGTAGCCCGGCTGAGTCTCTCGGTAATTTACGAATGAGAGGTCATGAAAGGTAGCCACTGAACGTCCAACAAAAGGCATCAATATAAAATTAGGGCTGTGCAACACATGCTCTTCCATGCCTACAGACAACTGAGTAAACTTACTTGCTCGGCGACTGGCATAAAGTTTCAGTGCCAGTGATTTAATAGGTATCCACGTCCTGGCCGCTGATAACCATTTGTTTTCTGCTGTTGATAGCTCAATGTCTTCAACCCAGTGATCCGCTGAGAAAAATTTGATGTGTTCGATCTCTTCATGTGCAGCCAAGGCTTGACCCAAGTTGAGCGCATAACGACCAATTCCAGTCAAAGGGTGGGTAATGGCGTCAACGTTTAAAATGACTTTCAAAAATTATTCTCATGCTGCTATGATGATGTCTTTGGATTATAACAACTTTCACCATGTCGAAACACATACATGCGCCTTTTCATTTGGCCATTCCGGTCAGAAACATCAGTGAATCTAAAGATTTTTACATCAACACCCTGGGTTGTAAACCGGGCAGAAGCAGTGAAGAGTGGATTGATTTGGATTTATTTGGACACCAGTTGGTTTGTCATTTAGACCCGTCATTGGGACCAGAAGGCAAGGTCAAATTAATCAATAATGAGGTCGATGCCCATGGCGTGCCTGTGCCACATTTTGGTGTGGTTCTGGACATGGCCCAGTGGCAAAAACTGGCAGATACCCTAACCGCTGCCGGTACTGACTTTGTGATTGAACCTTACGTGCGTTTCAAGGGCAAGGCGGGTGAACAAGCCACTTTGTTTTTCTTCGACCCATCAGGCAACGCACTCGAGTTCAAAGCTTTCAAGGATTTACAGCAGCTTTTTGCGGTTGATTAACTGTCATTTCAACACCAACCGATCGCCAGCGTTTGATTTCATCCTTTAAATCAGCCTTGATTAATGGATGATCAACCAACCATTCGGTTTTAATGGTTATTTCAATGCGTTTATCGTTGTAGTTAAAGTGTTCGACGGGTACCGGCTCAAAGTGCCTGTTGCGAGCAAATATGACTGCCAACCGCAATACCACAAGCAATGACATCACCACCTCATGTTGGCGCTCGGTTAAATTGGCCAAAACAGACTTACTGATTTTTCTGCGATGCAGTCTAATCAATGTTGCCATCACTAACTTCTGCTGGTTCGAAAAGCCTGGCATGTCAGCGTGTTGAACCACATAAGCACCGATTTTATGGTACTGGCTGTGGGCAATGGATAAACCAATCTCATGTAGTTTGACCGCACCAAAAAGTAAATTCAGTAAGCGTTTCTTAATTTTCACCTCTGAGTGTCCCAACAAATCTTCGCTGTGCCTCTGCACGTTTTCTGCCTGAACTGTATCAACGGTGAATTGTTCAACCAATTTTCTGATACTGCGCTTAGTGACAGAAATGGATTTGGGCCCATCCAACATTTCATAAATCAAGCCTTCACGCAAAGCACCTGTTGAAACCTCCATTTGCTGCAAAGTGAAGGCCTTCATCAAGGCATAAACAATGGCCAAACCGCCAATAAAAACAGGCCGTCGGTCTTCACTCAAGCCTGACAACTCCGTCAATTGATCTATTGTTCCCAAATCAAAACACCTTTCTTTGAGTTGCTCCAATCCTGCCACTGTGATGCCAGTCAAAGCAAATTCATTGACTTCTAGAATTTTTGCCGTGGCACGCATGGTACCTGAAGCACCCACACTGTGTTCCCAGCCTTGTTTTTTAAATGATTGGATGAATGGATTAAGCTCTTGTAAAGCATGTATCAATGCACGTTTCCAGTTGTGCTCATTGATCATACCGTCACTGAAATACTTTTTGGTGTAACTGACACAACCCATGTGTAAGCTCTCTCTTTTTTCCGATTTAACCCCTTCACCAATAATCAATTCGGTACTGCCACCACCAATGTCCATCACCAGCTTTCGCGAGGGGCTGTCACTGGTCGATTGGGCCACACCCAAATACAGCATCCGCGCCTCTTCCCGGCCTGATATGATTTCAATCTCATGGCCCAAGATTTGCTCTGCTCTTGCCAGAAACTGTTGTGAGTTTTTAGCCACCCTCAGGGTGTTGGTGCCTACGATTCGGACCCGCTGATCAGGAATGTTTTCAATTCTTGCCGACATCGCCTCAAGCGCTTCATAGGCTTTATTGAGGTATTCGGATGAAATCATTTTTCTGTGATCTAAACCAGCAGCCAATCGCACCATGTATTTGACTGAATCTAATGGATAAATTTGTCCTGACTTGAAGGTGGCAACCAGCAAATGAAAGGAGTTCGAACCAAGGTCAATGGCTGCGTAACTGAGCGGTTTGGATTGTGACATGCCATTATTTTAACCAATGGAAGGCACTTTGTGTTCAGATAATAATGAATTGGGGGATTTCTTTGTGGTGCGCAGTGAGATTTACTGCGCACCGTATTTTGAGATAAAAACTACCGTTTCATTGAGGTAAAGAATTCCTCGTTGGTTTTGGTGTCTTTCAGTTTATCTAATAAGAACTCAATGGCTTGTAAGTCATCCATTGGATTCAGGATTTTGCGCAAAATATGGGCTTTTTGCAAGAATTCAGGATCAACAATCAAATCTTCACGGCGCGTACCTGATTTATTGATGTTCATGGCAGGCCAGATGCGTTTTTCTGCTGCACGACGGTCCAGATGAACCTCCATATTACCGGTGCCTTTGAATTCCTCAAAAATAACTTCGTCCATTTTAGAGCCCGTTTCAACCAAGCCAGTGGCTATGATGGTCAATGACCCACCTTCCTCAACGTTTCTGGCTGCACCAAAGAATTTTTTCGGCCGATGCAAAGCATTGGCATCCACACCACCGGTAAGAATTTTACCAGAGGCCGGCGTCACGGTATTGTAGGCACGGGCCAAACGGGTGATCGAATCCAATAAGATGATTACGTCTTGTTTGTGCTCCACCAAACGTTTGGCACGTTCAATCACCATATCAGCGACTTGTACGTGACGTGTGGCCGGTTCATCAAAGGTCGAAGCTATCACTTCACCTTTGACTGTGCGTTGCATGTCTGTCACCTCTTCCGGACGTTCATCAATCAACAGTACGAACAATTTAGCCTCAGGATTGTTTTGTGCAATCGATGTAGCAATGTTCTGCAAAATCATGGTTTTACCGGCTTTTGGAGGTGATACGATCAAGCCACGTTGGCCCTTACCAATGGGCGAGACCAAATCAATGATTCGGGTGGTTAAATCCTCTCTTGAGCCATCACCACGTTCCATCTTTAACTGCTCCGTAGCAAACAATGGTGTCAAGTTTTCAAATATGATTTTGCCTTTGGTGTTCTCAGGTGGCTCGTAGTTGATGGTACTGATCTGCAACAAAGCAAAATACCTTTCTGAGTCTTTTGGTGGTCTGATTTTGCCTTCGATGGTATCACCGGTTTGTAAACCAAAACGTCTGATTTGGCTGGGTGAAACATAAATATCATCAGGTCCTGCTTGATAAGATCCTTCCGGTGCTCTTAAAAAACCAAAACCATCAGGCAGTACTTCTAAGACACCATCACCAAAGATGTCTTCACCTTTTTTGGCATGTTTTTTCAAGATTGAAAAAATCATTTGTTGTTTGTGGACTCGAGAGCGTGTTTCTACACCCGTTTTTTTAGCAATTTCAGTCAACTTTGGCGTTGACATTTGTTTCAGTTCAGAGAGATTCATAAGTTAATTGTTTTTGGCAGAAAGCCTGTTAGATGGTTGTTTGTTATTATTAAATTCTTTTATTTTTTAACCCCAACATTCGAACACAGTTGATACAAGTTTAAGTTTAAAAATTAAGGGTGTTGTTATTGCGACAAAAGGCTTGCCGGAGTTGATGCTGTATAAACTACCATGTAAATTTGAAACTGTCCAGCCTGAACAGCAAAAAACGCCCGATATTGACTTATTCAGGCGTTTTTTTCGGTGACTTTGGTATCAGGCAGTGTGTTTAGATAAGAAATCCATTAACTGACCTTTTGAAACAGCACCCACGTGCTGATCAATGACTTCGCCGTTTTTGAAAACCATCAAAGTTGGTATACCACGTATGGCCATTTTAACTGCTGTCTCTTTGTTGTCTTCAATATTGAGTTTGGCTACCTTAACTTGGCCTTCCAATTCGCCAGCCACTTCCTCAAGGATTGGTGCAATCATGCGGCATGGGCCACACCACTCTGCCCAGTAATCAACCAATACCGGTGTGTCAGAGTTGGTAATTTCTTCAAATGTGGCATCAGTGGCCTGGATTATGTTTTCACTCATTTATGTTCTCCATTAATAACCTTGGGTCTAAGGCTGAATTGTTAGTTGTGCGCTATATGGGGTCAGTTGGTATAAATTCAATCTTAATCAAGCACACTTAAGAATTTGGGCATGTCAATGATGGTGATTTGGTGGTCGGCGAGCGCCAACACATCATTTTTCTTGAGCTTTTTGAACACGCGGCTCAATGTTTCCTCTGCCAAACCCAAATAATTAGCCAGGTCACGCTGTGAAATTTGAAATGGAAATTGTTTGGCCGAAAACCCCCTGGAGTAATATAGTTCTGATACATCCTTGACGAAGCTCACCAGTTTTTGTTGGGCATTGTATTCACTGTGGGTGATTTCGAATTGAATGATTTTCTCGCTCATCATCTTCATCAATCGATTTTGAATATCACGGTGTTTCATCGACAGCTCTTGTAAGGGGTAGAAGGGAATCACACAGTATGAACCTGAACTCACCGCTTTGACGGTGGTCTTATATTTGCCATCATGGATGCCATCAAAACCCATGATTTGGCCTGGAATGAATACATCAACAATGCGCTCATCACCCTGTTGAGTCAAGTAAACCGACTTAAACATGCCAGAGTGTACTGTGTATAAATTCTGAAAAGTATTCCCTGCTGTATATACCGTCTGGTTTTTCTCAATCATGATGTGAGAGTCAATGATGGCCTCAATGGCTGCGATTTCGTTGGATTGTATCCTGACCCTGCGGTTATCCACTGTTTTGGTGCACAGCTCACAATCGCCACAATAGCCAGTTGGTTTTTGTTCAATTTTCTTGTTGTTATTGAGGTTGGTGTTCAGCATGGTGTATTCATTTTATTGTTATCTCAGTCAATGTCACAAAATCTTGACCTAGGTCAATCATTGCTTGGTCGTTGAGTCATTATAATTCATGGCAATCACTAAATGGGCAACTAAGCATTGAAAATATGATTGATTTTAACGATAAAGTAGTCAAGCAATTCACCATTGCGACGATATTCTGGGGAATTGTTGGCATGTTGGTCGGCGTTATCATCGCGATACAACTGGCATGGCCGGCATTCAATTTTGATATTCCATGGCTGACTTACAGTCGCTTGAGGCCGTTACACACCAATGCCGTTATTTTCGCTTTCGGTGGTAATGCCTTGTTAGGCACATCGATGTATGTTGCGCAGCGCACTTGCCAAGTCAAACTGTTTTCGAACACTTTAGCCAGCATGGTCTTTTGGGGTTATCAGTTGGTCATTGTGGGGGCTGTATTAACCTTACCCTTTGGCTTCACCCAAAGTAAGGAGTATGCTGAACTGATTTGGCCTTTGGATGTTTTACTGACTGTGGTTTGGGTTTTGTATGCCATTGTTTATTTCGGTACCATTGCAACCCGTACGGTCAAACACATTTATGTTGCTAACTGGTTTTATTCAGCCTTTATCATCACCATTGCGGTGTTGCATATTGTCAATAATTTAGCCATACCAGTGAACTGGCATTTGTCTTACCCCGTATTCTCAGGTTCGGTTGATGCTCTGGTTCAATGGTGGTACGGTCACAATGCAGTGGGCTTTTTCTTAACCGCTGGCTTTTTAGGCATGATGTATTACTTCGTACCCAAACAGGCTGGCCGTCCGGTCTATTCCTACCGCTTATCAATCGTGCACTTTTGGGCCTTGATTTCCACTTACATGTGGGCTGGACCACACCACTTGCATTACACCTCCCTGCCAGATTGGGCCCAATCTCTGGGCATGGTGTTTTCATTGATTCTGTTGGCACCTTCTTGGGGTGGCATGATCAACGGCATCATGACTTTATCCGGTGCTTGGGACAAATTGCGCTCAGACCCTATCATTAAAATGATGATTGTGGCGCTGTCATTCTATGGCATGAGTACCTTTGAAGGTCCTATGCTATCAATTAAAACAGTCAACGCATTGTCACATTACACCGACTGGACCATAGGCCACGTACATTCAGGTGCGCTGGGTTGGGTGGCATTGATGACCATGGCCTCCATGTACACCTTGGTACCCAGACTGTGGGGCAGGGATGGCATGTACTCGACACAACTGATTAATGTTCATTTTTGGATCTCTACTCTGGGTATTGTGCTGTACATCGCTTCTATGTGGATTGCTGGTGTGATGCAAGGCTTGATGTGGCGTGAAATTGATGCCAATGGCTCTTTGGTTTACAGCCATGTAGAAAGTATTGAAGCCACTTACCCATACTATGTCATCCGCATTATCGGTGGTGTGTTGTTCTTAATTGGCGCATTGATTCAAGCCTACAACACCTACAAAACCATCAAAGGCGATCAAGCCGAAGTGGCAGTGAGTACTGAAGCTGCAGGAGCAAAAGCATGAGCAAGCATGAAAAAATAGAAAAAAACATTGGCCTGATGGGGGTGTTGATAGCAGTGGTTATTGGCTTTGCCGGCGTCATTGAAATTGCCCCGCTGATGACCCAAGCCAGCGTGGTAGAACCAGTTGAAGGTTTGGAACCTCGCAACGCTTTAGAGTTGGCGGGTCAAAACATTTACGTCTCTGAAGGTTGTTACAACTGTCACTCACAACAAGTGCGTCCATTCGTTGATGAAACCCTGCGCTACGGCCATTATTCGGTGGCTGGTGAATCGGTGTATGACCGCCCATTCCAATGGGGTTCGAAACGAACTGGTCCGGACTTGGCGCGAGTTGGTGGGCGTTATTCAAATGAATGGCATGAAATTCATTTGATAGATCCACGTGCTGTGGTGCCAACTTCAAACATGCCAGGTTACCCTTGGTTGGCTGAGACTGAAATCGACGTTGAGGAAACCGTTGCCAGTATGAAGGTACTACAAATGTTAGGTCACCCTTACTCTGATGAACAAATTGCCAACGCCGCAACCAGCATCGAAGGTAAAACCCAACTTGATGCGTTGGTGGCATATTTACAAGATTTGGGCACAGCCATGCCTAAACGCTACCAATAAGGAGCAGTTAATATGATCAGTGGAATATATACAGGTCTGTTACTGGTGGTCTTTCTTGGCATCGTAGCATGGGCTTGGAGTAAGAAAAACAAAGCCAAGTTTGATGAAATGTCACAAATGGCATTAAAAGATGATGATGAAATAACCGACAAAACTGAGGAGAAAACTCATGAGTAATTTTTGGCATTGGACAGTAATTATTGTGGTTGTTGCCCACATCATTGCTTATTTGTGGCTGTTATTTGCCACCTCAAAGAAAAAAGTGGATAAACGAGCCGATAACACCACCGGTCACGTGTGGGATGAAGATTTAACGGAATTAGATAACCCCATGCCACGTTGGTGGTTGTGGTTGTTTGTGATTACCATTGTTTTCTCAATCGCTTATTTGTACCTTTATCCTGGTATGGGTAATTTCAAAGGCAGCAAAGAGTGGACTCAAATTAATCGCTTTGAAGCCAACTATGCCAAAGTAAACGATGCACGCGATAAGTCTTTTGCTGGTTTTATCAACAAACCTTTAGATGAGCTGATTCAAGATGATCAGGCCATGCTTCTGGGCCAAAGAATTTTCGCCAACAACTGTGCCCAATGCCACGGCTCTGATGCCGGTGGCGCAACCGGTTTTCCCAACCTCAATGATGACGATTGGAATTGGGGCGGTGAATATGCCGACATTCTTTACACTTTAAATAATGGTCGCATGGGCGTGATGCCTCCTTGGGCCCCTGCATTGGGTGATGATGGTGTGAAACAAGTCGCTGCTTATGTCAGAAGCTTATCTGGCATCGATCACGATGGCGCTTTGGCGGCTGAAGGCGAAGCTAAATTTGGGATGTTTTGTGTCGCTTGTCATGGCCCCGAAGGCAAAGGTATTGCTGCTTTGGGCGCGCCTAACCTGACCGATGACATTTGGTTGTATGGTTCGCATGAAATCATTGAAACGGCGCTTTATGAAGGCCTCAATGGCAACATGCCGTCACAAAGTGAAATATTGGATGAAAACCGCATCAAGCTGGTAGCGGCTTATGTTTATTCATTGAGTAACAAATAAACCTATACAACTGAAACCATCATGACAACTGAACCCATAGTAAAAAACCAAGGATTTAACGAAAGACAAATCAAACGAATTTTCTGGCGCCGTATGGCGATTGTATTGTGGGTTTCATTTTTTACCGCCGCGGTTGAATCCATGGTGTTTTTTGCCCTGTTTGACCCTGCCTATCTGGGACAACTGTCAAGTTTTGGCGTTGATGTCTCACAATGGCAGGGTTACGCATTGGGCTTCATGTTCTTTTGGGTCTTCACCTTCTCTGCCGCATTGTTCAGTGGTTTGGTGTTGGCTCTGCCCAGAACCAAATTGGCCAAACGTAACCCCAACGCGTAAACAAACCCATGTCCAACCAAGATACCAAGCCTGTTGAGCTGAGCCTGTATAAAGCCCACGAAAAAATATACCCAAGAGAAGTCAAAGGACGGTTTCAATTCAAACGTAAATTAGCTGTGTGGCTGTTACTTGGCTTATTTTATTTACTGCCTTGGATCAGCTGGGGTGGCGAACAAGCCGTGTTGTTTGACTTGCCGCAAAGGCGATTCCATATTTTTGGCATCACCCTGTGGCCACAAGATTTTATCTTTCTGGCTTTGATGCTGATCATTGCCGCTTTTTCACTGTTCTTCTTCACTGCATTGGCCGGTCGGTTGTGGTGCGGTTATGCCTGCCCTCAAACCGTCTGGACTGAAGTGTTTATTTGGTTAGAGCAATTGGCTGAAGGCAACCGCAACAAACGCATGAAACTGGACAAAGCCCCTTGGACGCGTGAAAAAATCTTCAGAAAATTCAGCAAACAGTTTTTGTGGATCACCTTTGCGCTCTGGACTGGCTTCACCTTCGTTGGCTTTTTCACCCCCATCAAGGAACTGTCGATGCAAGTTTGGCAGTGGACCCTAGGCCCTTGGGAAATGTTTTGGCTGTTCTTTTATTCTTTTGCCACATACGGCAATGCTGGCTTTCTGCGCGAACAAGTGTGCCTCTACATGTGTCCATATGCCCGCTTTCAAAGCGCCATGTTTGATAAAGAAACGCTGATCATCTCCTATGACGAACAGCGTGGCGAGCCCAGAATGCGCGGTAAAAAACGCCGCGAAGTTGAAAACCCAGGCGACTGTATTGATTGCACCTTGTGTGTTCAGGTGTGTCCAACAGGTATCGATATCCGTGACGGTCTGCAGTACGAATGTATTGCCTGTGCTGCTTGCATAGATGCGTGTGATGATGTGATGGAAAAAAGTGGCATGCCAAAAGGCTTGATAAAATACACCACTGAAAATGCTTTGGAAGGCAGACCAACCCACATCCTTCGACCCAGAACAATTGTTTATTTCATCATCTTGATGACATTGGTTGCATCATTTGGTGTGGCATTAGTTAATCGCAGCGCCATTGATATGAACCTGATTCACGATCGCAACACTTTTTACCGCATCGTTGATTCTGCTACCATTGAAAATGTCTACACCTTAAAAGTCATGAACAAAGGCAATGAGGCAGCTCAATATGAGGTCAATGCCAGTGGCATTGATGGCCTCAAGGTAGTGTTGGGTATGAATGAGACTGGCATCAGTGCTGAGCCCGGCCAGTTGGTTACGGTACCCATTAAAATTCAAGCGGCCAAAGACGCTGCCAATAAGAAAATTCACACCATAGAAGTCACTGTCACTAAAATAAGCAGTGATGGCAGCGATTCTGCTGCAGAGAAAGTGAAATATTTCGGATACAACAAATGAAAAATTCAAAACAAAAAAACTATAAAAACTTACCCTGGTACAAATACCCGTGGTTGTGGTTCGTGATATCTTTACCGGCCAGCGCTGTGGTTGCCGGTTTGATCACCGTTTACATTGCCCAACAAAATGCCCCACAAGTGATTATTAAGCAGAATAAGTTTCAGATTGAAAAAGACTGAATGAGACCAATTAAATAAGATGACCGCCTGCTTTCATTGCGGCGAAACAGTTCCTAAAGGCTGCCACCTGACTGCTGAAATTGCTGGTCAGGAACAACCCATGTGTTGTATCGGTTGTCAAGCCGTGGCACTGTTCCTTGCCGATAACGACCACGAAGTTTTTTATCAATACCGTCAAGGCCAGTTACCCGCCGAACAGGTCGGTAACAAGCCCACCAGCTGGCAACACCTAGACGCCAAAGACGTGTTCAGTGAACTGACGCAAGTATTGGACGATGAGACAGTTCAGGTCACCATTAAGGTGGAAGGCATGTATTGCAGCGCCTGTGGTTGGCTGCTGCAAAAAGTCCTCGCTGACCGACCAGGCATTCGTGAACTGCGCATCAACACCGTCACCCAAAACCTACAAGTTGAATTCAATCCAAAACTGATCAAACTCAGTGAAATTTTTGCTCAGATTGAGACTTTAGGTTACCAGCCCATGCAACAAAACAGCAGTGAAAACCCCGCTGATGAAGCCCGCAAAGACCAACTGAAAAAGATTGCTGTGGCTGGCTTTGGCATGATGTTTATCATGACCTTGGCTGTGCCACTTTATTCGCCTGAAGATTTTACCGTGGCACCACACATTCAAAGATTTTTCTTGATGATCAGCATGCTGATTGCCACCGCAGTTTATTTTTATTCTGGCATGAGTTTCGTCAACAATGCCATCCGTGACCTGAGGAACCGACATTTAGGTATGGATGTGCCAGTGGCTTTGTCGATTTCTCTGGCCTACTTTGTCAGCATCTATCTGAGCTTCAAACAACAGGGCCATGTCTATTTTGACTCCATGACCATGTTCATCTTTTTCCTGCTATTAGGGCGTTATGTCGAGTCCCAGGTCAAACACCAAGGCATGAACGTGCGTGAATCACTTTTTGCCTTGATTCCAGTCAGTGCCATCAGGTTGAATCAGGGCACCTCGGAGACCGTGCCTCTGAACCAAATCAACAAAGGCGATCAATTACTGGTCAAAGCCGGTGAGACCATTCCCTGTGATGGCGTGGTTGATGAAGGCCAGGGTCAGGTCAACGAGGCCATCCTGACCGGTGAGTCACAATCATTAAACAAAGGCCCTGGCGATACTATTTATGCTGGCGCCACCCTACAAAATGGTCAATTGGTTTTCACCACCAGTGTCAATAATCAGAACAGTTTCTTGGCCAAGCTGGCTGATTTGATGGAATTGGCACAAAGTAAAAAACCTGCCAGCCTACAACTGGTAGATCAGATAGCCAGTTATTTCGTCGCTGGGGTGCTGTTTCTGGCACTGGCCACCACCATTTGGTATGGCATGAACCAAAGTGATGCTTTGATGACGGCCCTGTTGGCGGTATTGATTGCCACCTGCCCGTGTGCACTTTCACTGGCAACACCTACGGCATTAACCGCCTCAGGCGTGCATTTGTTGCGTCAGGGTATTTTAGTCAATAACACCGACGCCATTACTCGCTTGGCCAAAACCGATCGTTGGTTTTTTGATAAAACAGGCACCCTGACTGAAGACAAACTCAGCATCCACCAACAACACATTTTGACTGACTACGATAAAAATAAATTGCTGCAGATATGCAGCAGCTTGCAACAAGTCAGCAACCACCCAATTGCCTCCGCATTCCAATACCCAGAAATATTACCGGTGATAAATGCCAAAGAATTAGCTGGTCGAGGAGTTAGCGGTCAAATCAGCGATGAGACAGGAGCTGCTGAATGGCATATGGGCAGCCGCCATTGGTTACAATCCCTAAATGTTGCGATTCCACAAATCGATACTGATTCAGCGTACACCCAAATCTTGTTGGCCAAGGACCGACAGGTCGTTGCTGTGTTTGAGTTGGATGTACCGGTTCGTGCGGGCACTAAAAAATTGTTGAAGCACCTCCAAAAAGTGCAAAAACCACAAGCCATTCTCAGTGGTGATAATGCCGCAACCGTGGCCAAATGGGCCACTAAACTGAGCATCAAAGAATACCATGGCGAACTCAAAGCCGAACAAAAAATCAACCACTTGGCCGCACAACAACAAGCTGGCGCTGCTTGCGTGATGGTTGGAGATGGGGTTAACGATGCACCAGTGCTGTCACAAGCGGATGTTTCGATCAGTTTAAAACAAGGCGCCCACCTAGCCCATTCAGCCTCAGACATGATTGTGTTAGGTAAGTCGCTCGCACCGGTGGTCAAGGCGCTGGATATCTCCAGCAAAACCCATGCCATCATCAAACAAAACCTGATTTGGTCTTTGGTATATAATCTCAGTGTGACGCCAGTGGCCATGATGGGTCTGTTGGCACCTTGGATGGCGGCAATTGGGATGTCATTAAGCTCACTGCTGGTGGTATTTAATTCACGCAGACTGCTGAAATAAACCAGCTCAAACAGAACCACTGAACACCTATGCAACCACCACATTTATCAACAAAACATTTGAGGCCTCAGACTTGACATGAATATGGTATTTATTTTGGTACTACTCAGTTTGGTACTGGCCGGACTGGCCGTTTGGTCGTTGATTTGGGCCATCAATAAAAATCAGTTTGATGATTTGGATAGCCCAGCGTACTCCATCTTGGACGATAAAAATGAGCCCTTCAATCGTGCCAAAAAAACCTCAGAGAAACAAACCAAAGATAAAACCGAGGACACCACCGACTGAGCGATGTCAGCCATCATCACACCCTTACTGATTGGTTTTTTTTCAGGTTTTCACTGTATTGCCATGTGTGGCGGCGTCTGTAGTGTGTTGTGCCAGCGACAAAACCACCGCCAAACCCTGGTCACTAATCTCGGTCGAATCACCACTTATACCCTTTTAGGCGCTTTGTTTGCCGGCTTGGTCCAAGGCCTTTCGTTACAACTTAACTTGGGCGCGTGGGGCTTGTTTTTGCGTTCTATGATGGGCGTGATGTTAATACTCACCGGCTTGGTACTTATCTTTAAAGACAGAGCAAAATGGCTGGTACTACAAAAGCCCTTGCCATTTTGGCCGCAAGTCAGTCAACAAATGAAACGATTGCAGTCATCTACCACACTCTCCGCGGTCTTTGGCAAAGGATTGCTCTGGGGCCTGATTCCTTGTGGTTTGTTGTATGGCATGCTGATTGTTGCTGCCACCACTGCAGATGTGTGGCGCGGTGCTGGTTTTATGCTGTTCTTCGGCTTGGGCACGCTGCTGCCGCTACTGCTTTCTCAAGTGGTTATCAAGTTCCTGTTGAACAGCTCCTTTGGGGTGGTTTTGCGCTCAATTTCCGGCTTATTCATCTTTATCCTTGGTTTGTGGATTTTGGCATCACCCTGGTTCGCTCATGCTTTGATTCCAGCAGATAACGTGTTTTTTACTGAATTATCAGCTGTTTTGGACCTTTGTATCCCCTGAAACCCAGCATTTTCACAATTCGTGCACAAATACTGCTTAGAATGTTTGAACTTAATCAGTCTTTTGACAATCAATAAATAAGATACTTTTGACACTGTTTATCCGTATCATTGATTCAATACACTTATCAACAATCATTAGGGACCCATAAGCGGATGCTGGAACTGAAACAAATCTCAAAAATTTATCAAACCCAAGGTGAAACCATCACTGCACTGGATCATGTTGATTTAAGCATCGGTACCGGTGAATTTGTGGCCATCATGGGGCGGTCAGGTTCAGGTAAGTCAACCATGTTGAACATCCTCGGGTGCATGGACAAGCCCACCTCCGGCCATTACCAACTGGCTAATCAGGATGTCAGCTCACTGGATGATGATGCTTTGAGCCAAATTCGCAACGACCACATTGGCTTTGTGTTTCAGGGCTTTCACTTGTTGCCAAGGCTCAGTGCACTGGAAAATGTTATGGTGCCATTGCGCTTTGCTTCTCCAGAAAAACAACAAGGTGGCGAGGAACGAGCCAAGGATTTATTGCGCCAAGTGGGCTTGGGTGAACGCGTACATCACATGCCCAATGAAATGTCAGGTGGTCAGATTCAGCGCGTGGCCATTGCCCGCTCATTGATTAATCAACCTGCCGTGCTGTTGGCCGATGAACCCACCGGCAACCTTGACAGCGCCATCTCTCAGCAAATCATCGACTTGCTGTGTTCATTGAACCAGTCAGGCCAGACCATTGTGATGGTGACCCACGAACCCGATATTGCGGAAAATGCCGGGCGCACCATTCATTTTTTAGACGGGAAAATCATCTCATGAAAAAATCACTCATACTTACACTCATGTTTGTCACTGCACTCAGCCATGCTGATATGTACACAGGCACCGTAGAATCCAGCCAAACCCAAGTCATTAATATGCCGCAGGTCAGAGGTTGGCAGGCCAAGATTGCTGAAATGATAGACGAAGGCAGCTTTGTTGAAGCAGGTGATTTTCTGGTACGCATAGACGGCAGCGAAGTCGACAGCACCATCGAGAGTAAAGTCGAACAATTAGACGTATTCAAAGCCAGTGCCAAACGCGACATGATTCAAATCGAAATCGATTTAAACAACGCCAACCTCGCTTTTGAACGAGCCAAAGTAACCCGCAAGGTGGCTCAGCTCAAAGCCGATGTACCGGTTAATTTCATCGGTGAATTGGAATTCAAGGAACGTCAGTTGGCGCTAAAGAAGTCCATCAAAGATTTGAATGATGCTGAGAACGAACTCAATACCATCATCAAAAACAAACGAGAAAAGGAATTAGAAATCGAATTAGGTCTACAACAGAAACAACAAGAATTAACTTACTGGCAAGGTCAATTAGCAGCCTTGAGTATCACCGCTGACCAATCAGGATATGTCATCTATGCTGCACACCCGCGCACTGGCAGCAAATACCAAGTGGGTGATCAAGCCAACAGTGGTATGGAAATCCTTAGGGTGTCGAAAAAACAAAACATGAAAGTCAAAGCTTGGGTCAACGCCATCGATGTACCGAAGATCACCCAAGGCAAAGCAGTCAAAGTGTCATTTGACGCGCTGCCCAATGCCCAAGTGAACGGTGAAATCACTTCAATTTCTTCCGGCGGCAGAGATAAAAACGATTGGGGCGACGGCCTGTATTACGAGGTAGAAGTCAGCCTCAATGGCGCCGATGACATAGAATTATTGCCAGGTATGAGTGCCCTGGTCAAACTGAGTGAGGTCTGAAATGAAACACATATTAATATTTCTTGCCTTGATGGCATCTTTCCATGCCGTTGATGCAGCTGATTTTGCCGCCAACGGTGAATTAAAGGCCTTAGAAACAGATAACTACTCGCCACCTAAAATTCGCCGAATTTGGCAATACACCATCGCCTTTATGGCACCCGATGGCAGCCAAGTAAATCCTGGTCAACCGGTGTTGATGTTCAAAACAGATCAGCTCAAAGAGCGTCTGTTGGATAAACAAGGTGAACTTAACATCAAACAATCTGAATTGAAAAATACCGAAGTGGGGAAAGTTGAAACCATTCAGAACAAAAACTTGGCGGTTGAAGAAAAGAAAATGTTGCTTGATAAAGCACAACGAAAAGCCGAACTGCCCAAAAGTGTGATTGCCTTGAACGAGTACGAGGAAAATCAGCTTAATTTTGAACTGGCAAAACTTGAATACCAACACGCCCTTGATGACCGGCGCTTGACCAACGAAAGACTGAACACTGAGATAGATATCCTGAAGGCCAACATCGCCAAGTTGAGTGCTGAGGTGAGCGAACTGAATGAATCCATTAAAAGCATGCGCATCATCTCCAATCGCAAAGGCATTGTGATGCACCAAACCGACTGGAACAACAACAAATATGCAGTGGGTGATAATGTTTGGGGTGGCGCACGGGTGACCGAAGTGGCTGATTTAGAACAAATTGTAGCGCAGTTGGAAATCAAAGAGAACGACATGTCTAGGGTTGCTGAGGGCCAAACAGTCAGTTTTGTATTGGATGCTTATCCAGATATGGAGTTCACGGGAACCATAAAATCCTTATCCAAAGTGGTACGCACCAAGTCGAAGAATCAACCCTCGAAAATCTTGGATGCAACAGTCGCTATCAATGACCTCAATCTTGAAATTATGCGTCCGGGCATGAGTATCAAGGCAACCATTTTATCGGAGACATGATGCGTAACTTCAGCTATTTAATTGTATGGGTTTTGTTGTTGGTTGGCTGCAGCAGTGAAGACAAAGACACCACCCCTGTTATTTCAGTGGCCACTGACAAAGTGGTGTTTGAAATACATGCCGAAGGTGAATTAGAGGCAGTCAAATCGACCCCGATAACTGCACCGACAGCATCACGCCGACCACAAACCTTGGCCTGGATTGCACCGCAGTTTACCAACGTCAAAGAAGGCGAGGTTGTGGCTCGTTTTGATGGCAGCAGTTTTCAATTGGAAGTGGATGAGACCAGTTTTGAAATCCAAAAAATCATGTACTCCATGATGGCCAAAGACCGCGAAATTGACAACACCAAATTCAGCTTTGACGCTGAATCACAGGTCATAGACTTTGAATACGATCTGGCCAAACAATTCAACATCGATGACCCATTGTTATACACCAAGATTGAAATGATTGAGGCAGGTGACAACGAAGACTTTCTTAAGGCCAAAGCCGATCACATCGATAAAATAGAAGACAACTTTGAGGAGAAGTCTGAAACAGAAAAAGCCGTGCTGCATAGTAACAAACAAAAGCAAGTGGCCAAACTAGAAATGAACAATGCCAGTTTAAGTGCGCTCGAAATCAAGGCGCCGCACGATGGCTTGTTTGTTTTGGAACCCAGTTGGGATGGCTCTTTACCTGAACCAGGTAAATCTATTTTCCCAGGTTCCAAGCTGGCCAAACTACCTGACTTAAGTGCCATGCAAGCCAAAGTTTATGTACCTGAAGTGGAGGCCATTGGGATTAAGGAAGGTGTGGCGGTGACCGTTTCATTGCACGCTTTTCCTGACAGTTCTTTTGAAGGCACAGTCAGCTCCATCAGTAAAACAGCACAACCGAAAGAGCGTGATAATCCCGTTAAATACTTCACTGTAATTGTCGGCTTAGATGCCACTGATAACGAGCAACTCAAACCGGGCCAAAGACTGAATGCCAGCATCCGTGTGATTGAACAAGACAGCGGCTTGGTGGTACCTATCCAGACAGTATTCCGAGAACAAGAGAACACTTGGGTATTCATTCAGGACGGTAACAGCTTTAAACAACACACCGTCACCACCGGGTTCTGTAGTTCCAGCTTATGTACCATTGAAGCTGGTTTAACTGATGGAGATGTGATTGCACTGTCGCAACCAGCTGGTGTCATTGCGGAGGCTCGATTGTGAATGCCATAACCATCAATTTACGTCATGCCATATCAGAGATGATGCACCACAAACTGCGCACCTTGCTGACCCTTTTGGGAATGGTTTTTGGTGTGGGTGCAGTAATTGCCATGCTCAGTATCGGTGAAGGCGCACAGGCCGAAGCCACCCGTTTGATCGAAAAAATGGGCCTGCGCAACTTGGTGATTGAAGAAAAAACCTTTGACCAGGAAACCCTGAAAGAAATTCGCGAAGACACCTTGGGTTTATCAATGAACGACGTGCGGGCCCTGCAAGACAGCCTGCCTTTTGTTGAACAAACTTGTGGCGAAAAAACCCTCAAAACTTGGAGCCTTTTTTCGGTGAATGCCAACTCGGACGGCGCTGTTAAAGCCGTTTCACCCAGTTGTTTTTCCATGTCTAATCTGGAAGTTTCAGAGGGTCGCCTGTTTGATGATAAAGATAACAAAGGTTTTGCCCAAGTGGCCGTGATTGGTTCAGAGGCGGCCGATTCATTGTTTCCGGCTGGAGACGCCCTGGGTCAACGCATCAAGATCAATCACTTGTGGGTCGAAGTGATTGGAATTCTGCGCAAGGATGAATTATCCAAAGATGAAATCCAAGGCATCAAACTGGGTGCTGAACACAACCAAATTTTTATTCCAGTTGAAACGGCATTCAAACGCCTGAAATTAGAAATGCTAGAGAGTCAATTGGATACCATAAGAGTTGGATTGGATGAATCAATCAAACCACAAATGGCTTCAGTGGCCATCGATCGATTGCTTAAACGCCGCCATGGCAACATCGATGATTACCAAATCATTGTGCCTGCATCGCTGCTTAACCAACAAAACCAGACCCAACAAATATTCACCATTGTGATGTCCAGTATTGCCGGCATCTCTTTGTTGGTCGGTGGCATCGGCATCATGAACATCATGCTGGCTACAGTACTGGAGCGAACCAAAGAAATCGGTTTATTAAGGGCCTTAGGTGCGCGCAAGGTGGATATCAAAAACCAGTTTTTGATTGAAAGTGCGACCATCGCGGCCGTCGGGGCCATGCTGGGGATCATCATGGGCATTGTGCTCTCGTTCTTGATCCAGTCTTTGGCCAGTTGGCCGGTGGCTTGGAGTTTCTTTTCCATCATACTGGCTGTCGGCGTGTGTTTAATCACAGGTGTGGCCTTTGGTTACTATCCCGCCAAACAAGCCGCTGAATTAGACCCCATACAAGCACTGCAAAAAAATTAAAAGTCCTCAATCCAATTAAACGCTTTACTGAAATCCCTTTCGGTAAAGCGCTTTTTGCTTAAGCTCCACAGCTGTATAAATTGATTTTGTTAATAACAGGCATCTTCACTTGGCAGTATGTTACTTTTAAGTCAAGGGCCACTGACTCTCGCCCAGCATGATGACCTGAAGCCTGTTGTGACCGCCATAATCAACTTTTTGGTTTTAATTTCATATAGACAACACCCCGTGAGCTGACATAGGGCTTGGTAGTTCTTAATCTATTGCACTTATTCAAAACTGTTGTTGAAAATCACATCAATCAATCGAAACACCCCGATGGTGCCGGTATCCTCATAGCTCACCAACAGCAAGTTTTCGCCAGTGGCGTTGCTCTCACCAGGGATAAATAATAATCCTTCAGGCGCCACATCACCATCGGTGGCTGGCTGATAACTTTCAAAACTGGCCAAAGCCGGATCAGTGATGTCATAAACCATGATGCCACCCACACGCTCTAAACCAATAAAAGCATAATTTTTCCCATTGATGCGTGCAGTGGTGATGCCTTCCGGTTCAGCGCCTTTGTTGTCACTGCGTTGATCAAAGTCATCTGCTGAAGCGTTATTGGCATTGAATAACTCAGGGTTCAATTCAGCAATTTTAAAAGCAACCTCACTGCCAGAGTCAAACACTTGGACACCACTGCTGGCATCCCAGATAGAGAAAGAACGACCACCATAAACATACAGCTCGGTGTATCCGTTTGGACCGCTACCCAGATTGGTTTGCGCATCCAGGCGACCCAACTGGGCATCTTGTTGCAGGTCTGCTGCGTTGGGGAAGCTGATCGGATCTAATACCAGGTCTTTGATGCGGGCATCTTCATCCCGCGCATCACCTTCGTTGGCGGTGAGGTAATAATCGTTGTTGTTGATGTTCACGGCAGCAATCGCATCAGGCATGTAAATGCCGCTCACCGGCCAGTTATTGATGTTGATAGCACCATTAGCTTTGGGACCATCACTGTCACTGGGATCCAATTCATTGCCCGGTAAGCTGTGGTCTTTGAAACCCAGTGCTTGGATGCTGTTGATGGCGGGATTGATTAAATCCACCACAGCCACGGCATTGTTCTCTTGTAAGGTCACAAAAGCCTGGCTTCCATCGGCACTGATCGCAACGTATTCTGGTTCTAAATCCTCAGCCACTGCTTGATTGGGCGCAATAATCAGATCAGCAGGCAGCTCGTTGTTCCTGGGTTGACCGGCATTGAATGCAGTAAAGTCCAAAGTGGCTACAGTGGCGTTGGCCACGCCCATAGACATATCAATGATGCTCACTGAGCCCAAAGGATTGATGCCGGCATCCGGCTCACCTTCATTGGCCACAATCAACTGGCTGCCGTCTTGATTGAAAGTCAGCATGTCCGGCAAAGCACCAACCGTTAACGTTCTTTGGTGCACCCCGTTGGTGTCAAAAAACTCAACCGTACCATTGTCAGTAACCGCATCGGCTTGAACTGCCACAGCAACCATGCCATCGTGGCTGGCTATGCTGTTAGGACCAGCGCCGAATGAACTGAGATCGATGGTGGTACTGGCACCAGCCTGTAATGGCGTCGAGAAATCAAAAATACTGAATGATGCAAAGCCTGAATTGATCACAAATAATTTCTGGCTGTTGCTGTCGTAACTTGATATTTCACCGGAGCTTTCGCCCAGCCCAGTCGATAATTGATTGATTTTCTCTAATTGAATGGCGGCATGGCTGTGGCAACTCATGGCCAACAAAGCCAGCATCTTAATGGGGTGTTTTATTCTCATCAGAACCTCTCATAGGATTAATAGTAAGGAGCAATTAATCCGGAGAAGTTTAGGTGTCTTATGTTGTGCTTGTGTTTAATTCAGATGATGTTTTCATGACGCTGGCCTAACTCCTGTCAACAATGGCTTGTATGTTGCTATCAATATCTGTGAATTCGGCTTCAATGACATTGGCAATCCAACCGTGATACAAATCACTGTCTTGTTTGATTTTCTCGATGGTCAGTAGGCTGTGGTTGATACAACCCAAACCAATTCTGGCCACCATCACCACTGGTAATTGCACAGCAATGGCCAAGTCTTTCAGCATCAGATTCTCACTCAATGGCACACACCAACCGCCGACACCCTCCACCAATACACGGTCGTATTTGTTGTTTAATTGCTGAAATAAATCCAGGCATTCAGACATATTAAACTGGCCATCGACATCCGCAATGTGTGGTGATGCGGGATGTTCAAATGTATAAGGGTTGATTTCACTCAATGTTTGTCCCGTCACTTTGGCCAATTCAAGCGCATCTTCACTGACCAGCTGACCACCTTGCCAGATGGCACCGGATGCAATTGGTTTGAAAGCACCCACAGTTAATCCTTGGTTTTTCCACGCTTTGAGGATTTGACAAGAAATGTAAGTTTTACCAGCATCGGTATCGGTGGCCGTGATGAAACAACTGGGTATATCAACAAACTGTTTGATTAGCATGTTTTATTTTTTGCTTTCAATGTACTGCAAGGTTAATTGTTCGAACTGAGCCACACTGATGGTCTCTGGGCGCTGACTTGGGTCAATACCCACTTGCTCAATTTGTTCGACACTGATCATGCCTTTTAAGTTGTTGCGGATGGTTTTGCGGCGCATGGCGAAAGACTGTTTGACCAATGCTTCCAGTTCCGGCAACGGCACTTGTGTTGGGTTTTGCTTGGTGATCAGTTGAATGATTTGTGAGTCCACTTTGGGTTGTGGATTAAACGCTTCCGGCGGAATGCTTAAATGTCCCAAACATTCAAAGCGGTGCTGCAACATCACCGATAAACGACCAAATAACTTTTCACCTGGTGGTGCACAAATGCGTTGTACCACCTCTTTTTGCAGCATAAACACCATTTGTTCAATTTGGCTGGCTTGGTACAACATGCTGATCAGTAATGGTGATGATATGTTGTATGGCAGGTTACCAACCACTTTATAAGGTCCATTTTTGAGCTGTAATTTCAAAGCATCCAAATGGTGTAAAGTGACGTTGCTTGATGCAGCAAAACGCTCACTTAAAATGGGGATCAAGTCAGTGTCCAGCTCAATCAGCTGCAATTCTGCACCACTGGCCTGTAGGTGTTCAGTGATGGCGCCATGACCTGGACCAATCTCTATCAGCCGGTCATCGGCTTGTGGGTTGATGATTTTGACGATGTTGTGAATGACGCCTTCATCTTGGAGGAAGTTTTGTCCCAGTGATTTTTTGGCTTTCATAAAACCGTCCTTTGCACACAATCCTTAGCCAATTGAAGTGCCGCACGCAGACTGCCCGCGTCGGCTTTGCCTTGACCAACAATGTCCAAAGCCGTACCGTGATCCACACTGGTACGAATGATGGGCAAGCCCAAGGTGATGTTCACCGATTCACCAAAACCCGCATACTTCAATGGTGCCAAACCCTGATCGTGGTACATCGCCAAAATGGCATCATAGTTTTTGACTTTATTCGGCGTGAACAAGGTGTCTGCTGGAATCGGGCCATGAATATACAGCCCCGCCATTCTCAAGTCATCCAAAGCTGGAATAATGGTTTCTAGCTCTTCTTGACCAATATGGCCACCTTCACCGGCGTGTGGATTCAAACCACACACAGCAATACTGGGCTGTTGAATACCAAACTTATGTTTTAAGTCTTGGTACAAAATGTGCGTAACTGATTTTATTTGCTCAGCAGTGACCTGTTTTGAAACGTCCTTTAACGGGATGTGCGTGGTCACCAGCGCGACCCGCATCACTGAATTCAACAGCATCATCACCACTTGTGGGGTATGGGTTAATTCTGCCAGGTATTCAGTGTGTCCCGAAAACGGTATACCCGCATCATTGATGATGCCTTTGTGGATAGGCGCTGTCACCATCGCATCATACTCACCACTGAGACAGCCTAAAGTGGCTGTTTTGATGGTTTCTAACACATAAGCTGAATTAAGCGCATTAAGCTGTCCTGCCTTTGCCTTGGCGGCCAAAGGTATGTGCCTGATGGTCAGTGCCGATGCTTCTGGTATGTTTTGGCAGATGAAGTTTTCATCACCGATCAAAACACAACCTTTGAGTTCATTTTTGGCTGCCAGTTGAGCCACCAATTCCACCCCTATCCCAGCTGGCTCTCCCAGAGTAATAGCTATCATGAGACTAGGCTTTAACTGCCATCAAAGTCTGATATCAACAAATGCTTCACCACGGATCTGTCTGATCCATGATTCGATTTCTTCTTCAACTTTGCGTTGTCTGATGGCGTTACTCGCTTGTTCCCGCCTGAATTCAGTGGTTACGTCCGCTTCTTTTTTACCCAGAAACTTGATGATGTGCCATCCGACATCAGTTTGGAAGGGGTTCGACACTTCGTTGACTTCAAGGCCGGCTATGACATCTGCCATGCGAGGACCAAATTTATTGATTTCAAACCAACCCATATCACCACCCAATGGTGCCGATGAATGATCGTCTGAATGTTCTTCAGCCAATTTTGAAAAATCTTCGCCTGCCATGATCTTTTCATGTAAACCATTGGCAATCTCCATGCCATCGCGGGCTGAAACAACTTCGTCTGTTTCAATCATGATGTGAAGCATGTTGTATTGATCGACTGTTTTGATGGTTTCGCTTTTTTTATCCAACAATTTCAAGATATGAAACCCACTGGGAGAGCGGATGGGTCGCGTTACTTCGCCAGGTGACATCAAGGTCACTTGATCAGCAAACAAGGGTGGCAGCTGGTTAACTGGGCGCCAACCCAAGCGACCACCTTCCAGGGCTTTTTGGCCATCAGAAAACTGTGTGGCCAATGCGGCAAAATTTTCACCTGATTGAATCTTTTCATACAACTCATTGGCCTCCGTTTGCGCCGCTTCAGTGGCTGATGCATCGTTATCACTGCTGGTAGCTATCAGAATGTGTTGAATTTCAACTTCGCCCTGATCCAATTCATTATCAGCCAAGAACAAGTCTATTTCATGGTCGCTGATTTTGACTGTGGAGTTGGCATAGGCGTATCTAACCCGCTCAGCTTGCATGTCACGTTTCATGTCACGACGAAAATCAGCAAAACTGAAACCATCACTCTCAACCGCTTGTTGCATCTGTTCCAAGGTCAGACCATTTTGCGCAGCAATGTTGGCCAAAGCCGCATCAATTTCATTGTCAGGTATTCTGATACCTGCCTGTTCGGCACGAGCGATTTGAATTTCTTGGATAATCAATCGTTCTAAGACTTGCGAATTCAGAATTTCAGCAGGTGGTGTTTGGTTACCACTGGCTTCGATTTGTTTTTTGATTGATTCAGTGGCACGATCCAGTTCAGATCGCATGATGACATTATCATCAACAACCGCGACGATTTCGTCTAATAATTCCTGGCCAGTGGCCACGAAAGTTGTAGTTAAAAATAAAATGATTAAGGTGTTTCTCATGTTAAAAAGCCTCGTTATATCCTGCTATGGTTTGTTTCAATATGCGCCTTGGGTTCCTGCCAACTGAACCCAAGCCGTTGAGTTGTATTTCTGCGTATATGCCGTTGTTTGATTGACCATTTTCATCAGTCAAATAGTGCCTACCCAACAGGCGAAATGCCCAACAACAACTTTTTCTTTCGTAACCAAAGACCGCCTCAATGGTTTTATCAAATTTGGTTGAGTAGTTCCACCTGGCAATGATGCGGTGTTGGTCCTTGATAGGTAAGACAAATGAAGTGTCAAACTGTTCCAATTGATTGCGTCTGAAGCGGTAGGCAAAATTAAAAACTTGCTGTTTGGGGGTTATTCTCTGGACCCGAAACATGCCCCGCTCCATTTCCGAGTTGACTTGGTCATAATGAATACTCAACCCAGCATTCCAATATTTACTCAGGAAGTGATTGTATTCAACCACTAATGGAGATTTCGTTAAATCTTCAGGCTGATTGTTGATTTGCACGCTTTGGTCATCAAAATACTTGATCTGACCGACTGTGAGGTTCCATTGTTCACGACCCGTGGCAGTAAAGCTGCGATGGGTCAAAGCGGCAGCCACTTGGTTCATGTCTGATTGTCTATCGCCACCAGAAAAACGGTTGGTCTGAAACAGCAGCGATGATCCAAAAGTTAATTCACGTGAATCAAAAATTGGAATGTCACTTTGATCACGATCGGGGGCATACACATAAAACAACCGAGGCTCAATGGTTTTATAACCGTCGGTACTGCTTTTTTCAAAGGTCATGCCCATGTCCAATGAAGCAATCGGCAAATTCCTGCTGAGGTCTTCTCGTTCATCATCAAACTGGTAGTAGGTGCTGCGGTACTGCAGTTTGGGTTTGATGAAACCCCATGCGTTGGACCATTGTTTTTCAACCCAAGGCGTGATGTCACTGCGCCATGCACCGACCGAATCCTCACGATAGAAGTTGATTAGTTCAGTGCTGATACCGTAGTTCAACTGGCGGCGGTAATCATATTCGAACCAGTCAAAAGCGATTTCAGGAAAGGTCTGATAAGGTTCATTGGCAGCTGTGATGTTTTGGCTCAATACTTGGTAGTCATTGATGCCAGCAAAAAAGCGCCAATTCAAACCGTTGCCTCGAACATTGATGGCACTGCGCAAATAAGGTGTGGCCGTCAGAAATGAGCTGGAGGCAAAATCTTCATAGTACTGTGAGTCTGTGACATGGTTTAAATCACTGTTGAATGACCAACCCTGCGCAAAACGGGTGCGGTGGTTGTATTCAATCAATCCGCGGTCACGGTTTCTGCGATCATCATCTGGCAGATAGGTTCCCGAAAAAATGCCATTCGATCGCGGGCTCAGGTAGCGTAACTCAGCACCCAACATCAAACCGTGTTGTTGTAAAAACCGGGGTGTCAAAGTGGCATCCACCTGTGGCGCGATGTTGAGGTAATAAGGCAACGCCAAATCCAAACCAGTATTATCAGAATAGGAAATTTGCGGCATCAATAAGCCACTGCGTCGATCATCATTCAACGGTAGTTTGGCCCAAGGTACGTAGAAAATGGGTACATCCTTAAAGCGCAGGCTGACGTGCTTGAAAGTGCCTACGCCTTTCTCATGATCCAACTGAGCAGATTGGGCGATGATTTCCCAGTCACGCTGTTCAGGTGAGCAGGTTGAAAAAGTCAGGTTATCGAGTTTTGAACGGTTTTTTTGCAAGAACATGTTACTGGCTTGGCCGTTCATGTCTGAGTCTCGCAAAAAGAAATCAACTTGTTCCAGTTGGGCGCTCATGTCTTCCGAGAAGAATTTGGCTTGTGCCGCACTGATTCTTTGCGCACCGTTTTGTAGCATCACGCCACCCTCACTATCGAATTCACCCTCAGCCTGATGGTAAATCAGCTTGGGTGTCATCATCCGCAATTCATCTTGGATGATGCAAATGTCACCGTCCAACAAAAACTCACCTGGCTCAATGACGGCCGAACGCTTGGCCAACAAACCAATTTTTCCGGGCGTGCTGGTTTGCTCTATACAATGTTTTTGTACCGCATTAATTTTCACATCAACAGCAGGACAGCTGCTCAAGTCAGCCTGGGCGATGAGGGGTGCGAAGTTGATGAGCGTGCCAAACAGCACAATAAAGAATCTTTGTGTCAAATTTTTCTCAAGTCAATTGTAAAATTTCGTAATATGTGTTTTACATTATGAATCCTCTATTTTAATATGGATAAAGGTAAATGTCCTCTATGGATGTTATTATTTGTAATGTGATCAGTGGCAAGCGAAAACGCCCGTGTGAGGATCACCCCATTTGAGAGTTTATAATCATGGCAGGAAAATTTTGTATAACAAAGGGTAAAGACGGTAAAGATTATTTTGTATTAAAAGCAGGCAATGGCGAAGTCATCCTTCAGTCTCAAGGCTACAGTTCAGCCTCGGGTTGTGAAAACGGCATTGAATCAGTCAAAGCCAATGCAGGAGATGAGTCTAAGTTCGAATGCAGAGAAGCCAAAGACGGGCGCACTTACTTTGTATTGAAAGCCAATAATGGCCAAGAAATTGGACGGTCTCAAATGTACAAAACTGACAGTGGCTGTAAAAACGGTATGGCTTCAGTGGCTAAAAATGCTGCCGATGCGACCACCGTTGATGAAAGATAAGCTCATTATCTAAATCAATTAATAACTTCATTAAAAGACACTTTTGATTTAAAGTGTCTTTTTTTTTGCGCTGAGAAAAACATGCCTTGGTACGACGACAACGAAATGTGGGCCATCTTTTATGATTGTATGTTTGATCAAGAAAGTTTCGATGTAGCCAATCAACAGTGCCAACAAATACTGGAACTGGTAGACCATCCAGTGAAAACCGTGCTCGATTTGGCTTGTGGTCCAGGCAGACATGTTTTGGGTTTCGCGCGAAAACACTTGGCAGTCACTGGCGTTGACTTAAGTGGTTTCCTATTGAACCAAGCAGCCAATCATATAGAACAACAAAAGCTCAGCGCCAATTTAGTTCACAGCGACTTATTGAACTATCAACCGCAACAGAAGTTTGACCTGATCACCAACTTATTCACTTCATTTGGCTACTACCCCACCCCGACAGAAAACCAGCGGGTACTGGAGAACGCCTATCAGTGGTTGAATCAGGGTGGCAGCTTGGTTATTGATACCTTTGGTAAAGAACAAGCAGCGCATGCCATTGAACCGGTTCATTGCACCGAATATGACAACGGTGACATACGTTTTGAACGTCCTTTGCTGATTGAAAACATGTCTGTTTATTCCAATGAGTGGATTCTGGTTCGTGACAACCAGGCCCACCGCTGGGCTTATGAACACTTTGTCTATTCTGCTAACGAACTGTCACAAATGCTGCAACAAGCAGGCTTCACTGATGTACGCATTTTTGGTTCATTGTCGCAAGATGATTATGATCTGGGTGCGGAGCGTTTGGTGGCGTTGGCCAGAAAATAAAAGGGCCGAATTTTTATTCAGCCCTTGTTACAGTTAATTCATTGAATTAAATCAATCTTGATTAACCTGGTGCATGTGCACATCTTGTTGCGGGTATGGGAAACTCAAGCCAGCTGCTTCAATGTTGGTCTTGATCTGTTCCATCAAGTCACCGTAAACAGTCCAATAATCATCGGTCTTGACCCAAGGCCTGACCGCAAAATCAACGCTTGATGCACCCAAATCTTTCAACATCACATTGGGTTTCGGATCACTCAGCACCAACTCATGGCCACTGATGGTATCCATCAGTATTTGTTTCGCTTTGTGGATGTCATCGTCATATGAGACCCCAATCACCAAATCAATCCGGCGGGTGGCTTCTGTGGTGTAATTGGTGATGACATCAGCAGTGATTTGACCGTTTGGAATGATCATCTCTTTGTTATCTGTTGAGTGCATGATGGTACTGAATAATTTAATCTCGGTAACTTTACCTTGTGTCCCTGCCACTTCAACAAAATCACCGCGTTTGAATGGTCTGGTCAATACCAACATCACTCCTGAGGCCAAATTAGACAACGAATCTTTCAAAGCCAAGCCGACAGCCAGGCCAGCGGCACCCATGACCGCAATCAATGAAGTGGTCTGTACACCCAATTGTCCCAATGCCATGACAATCACCACCACCAACAACACGTAATAAACGATGTTCTGGATAAAGTTCACTAAAATGACTTCATTGCCCGATCGAGTCAGGCCTTTTCCAATCATGTTACTGACAAACCGCGCGATGCGCTTACCCACCCAAAAAATCAACAGCGCCAAAATCAAAGACTGGGCAATGTCTATCAATAACGCAGGGTCAGATATATACTCGGTGATTTTATTTTGAATTTGTTCAATTAAGCTTGGTTCAGTGGCCGCGCCCTCTTGCGCCACGGCTTCGTTTTGTTCAGCTGCTTGGTTCATATCAGGTTCCTTGACTTAATAAAAAAACCATATTCTAACAAATCATGTTCTGATGAAAATGTGAATTATGGTTAATTGCGGATGGTTCAGTCCTGTTTGAAAAACGCTATGGTCTTTTCGATGGCTGATTTGTTATTCAACAATCCAAAATGGTTGGCATCAATTTCTTCGTGGTAATCCAGCCAGTCAGCTTGGGTTTCATCAATGGCCACGGTACCGTCACTGGGCCCGAGTTTCTTTTCAATCACCCGGCCCATGCCATAAGGTGAGGTGCCAGCAATCATCATGGTGGTTCTGAACACGGTGGGTGCCACCACACCGCTGGTCAGTGGTTCAGTGGCATGTTTTAATATGCCGTTGTGCCAGCCCATGCGCTTGAGTTTATGAGCCACACGAGAACCTTTGATGGGCGAACCCAACATCAACAGTTTACCCGGTTTGTTGATTTTAGGCAGTGCCCGCATGGTTAAGATCCCACCCATCGAGTGCACCACCAAATGCACCGTTGTCTCAGGTCTGGAATTGACAAAAGCGGCCAACTGTAACGCACTCAAATCAATCGACTGACGCGTGGTTTTATAAGCAAAGGTATAGGTTTTGAAGCCGCTGCCCTCGAGCCTGCGGCGATAAGATGACCAGGTCCACCGCTTCATGAACAAGCCGTGGACCAAAACAACAGCAGTATCTGCTGTGGTACTCATCAGTTGTTATTCATCTTCGTCTTCTGGCTCTATGACCTGAATGTGGGCTTCAGCCAATTGCTCTGCATCAATGTTGGAAGGTGCTTGAGTCAATGGACAATGGCCTGAAGATGTTTTCGGGAAAGCAATCACTTCACGAATCGACTCTTCATCACACATCAAAGTGGCCATGCGATCAACCCCAAAAGCGATACCACCGTGTGGTGGACAACCGTATTGCAGCGCTTCCAGTAGGAAACCGAATTTATCTTCTGCTTGCTGCTCGCTGATGCCCAATAATTCCAACACAGCTGATTGCATTTTTTGATCGTGGATACGGATTGAACCGCCACCCAGCTCGACGCCATTGAGCACCATGTCATAACCTTTTGACAAAGCCTCACCGGGGTTTGCTTGTAATTCTTCTACCGAACCTGTGGGTGCAGTGAACGGGTGATGCAAGGCATCCCAGCGGTCTTCATCGTCGTTGTATTCGAACATGGGGAAGTCAACCACCCACAGCGGCGCCCATTCGTCCTTAACGCGACCAATGTCTTGACCGACTTTCAAACGCAAAGCACCCATGAATTGAGTCACTTCGTTGTATTTACCGGCACCAAAGAACAACAAATCACCGTCTTCTGCTGCGGTTGATGACAAAATACCCGCCAAGGCATCGTCACTGAGGAACTTAACAATGGGAGATTGTAAGCCGTCCTTGCCGGCTGCTTTGTCATTGACTTTGATCCAAGCCAAACCGCGGGCACCAAAACGACGCGCGTAAGGTTCGTATTCATCAATTTGCTTGCGGGTGAAATTAGCACCGCCTTGAGGCACTTTCAACACCGCCACTCGACCTTTGGGGTCATTGGCAGGTGCTGAGAACACTTTGAATTCTGAATCTTTGACCGCATCAGCGACATCGACCAATTCCAGATCAATGCGTAAATCAGGTTTATCAGAACCATAGCGACGCATGGCCTCGGCATACGTCATGCGCGGGAACGGGCTGGCCAACTCAACATCCATGACTGTTTTGAAGGTATCACGGATTAAGGTTTCTGCCATGTTCAGCACATCTTCTTGCTCCACAAAAGCCATCTCGATGTCTAATTGAGTGAACTCAGGTTGACGATCGGCACGTAAATCTTCATCGCGGAAACAGCGCGCAATTTGGTAGTAGCGGTCCATCCCTGACATCATCAACAACTGTTTGAATAGCTGCGGTGATTGTGGCATGGCATAAAATTGACCTTGGTTCATGCGTGAGGGCACCAAAAAGTCACGAGCACCCTCTGGTGTGGCTTTGGTTAAAATCGGTGTTTCAATGTCCAAGAAATCATTGCCATGCAAGTGACTGCGCAATGCGTGGGTTAGTTTTGAACGCAGGCGCATGTTGTGTTGCATGTTATCGCGACGCAAATCCAAATAACGGTACTGTAAACGGATGTTTTCACCCGGATTTTCATCCAACATGAAGGGCAAAGCCTTGGACGGGTTCAGCACGTGGTAATCATCGACCACCACTTCGATTTGGCCAGTGGCTAATTTGTCGTTGTTTTGTCCAGCTGGGCGATTTCTGACCGTACCGGTCACGCGCAAACAATATTCATAGCGTGCGCCATCAGCAATCTTAAAAGCCGCTTCATTATCTGGCTCAACCACGACCTGAACCAACCCGGTGTGGTCGCGTAAATCAATAAAAATCACCCCACCATGGTCGCGTCTGTTTCCAACCCAACCACAAACTTCTACTTTTTGATCGAGGTATTTTTCCGTAACCTGACCACAAAACTCATTCCGCATGACATTCAATCGTTTAAAAAAGCGAGCAATTTTACCTTAACAGTTACCAACAAACCATTAAGAATGATGCTATTTAGTGGCTAAAACCGCTTAAAATATACATTTGAAAGTGATGTACTTCACAAAACAGCGATTTTTGCGTTAAGCTGATATTCAACAGCTGTCATTATAATGGTATGCTCGATATAGAAAAATCAGGTTGGGAAAAGGTTATGTCTGAAGAATTAAAGAAAAAGTTTGGTCACTATGAAGTGGTCTCAGAATTGGGCCGTGGTGGCATGGGTGTGGTGTATAAAGCGTGGGAACCCTCACTGAACAGGCACGTGGCGATCAAAGCATTGGGCGAGCACCTGCTGGGTGATGAGGGCTTGATTGAGCGTTTCACCCGCGAAGCCAAAAGCATGGCAGCCATCAACCACCCCAATGTGATACAGGTCTATTTCATTGGTATGGAAGCCAACCAACCCTATTTTGCTATGGAATTCATTGAAGGTGTTTCTTTGGATGACCTACTGCGTGGCAACAAAGTTTTGACCGTCTCTCATGCCAAAGAAATTTTGCGCCAAGCCTGTGCTGGTTTGGCCATTGCGCATGACCGTGACTTGGTGCACCGCGACATCAAACCCGCTAACTTGATGCTGTGCGATGATGGCACCGTTAAAGTGGTTGACTTTGGCATCGCCCAAACCCGTGAATATGGCGACAAACTGACCAACACCGGTGAATTTGTCGGTACTCCTGGGTATTTATCTCCAGAAGTTTGTACTGGCAATGATGTCGATGCCCGCTCTGATATTTTTGCTTTGGGTATTGTGTTTTATGAAATGTTGGCAGGTAAAGTGCCGTTTGAGAATGACAGTCCTTTGGGTTTGATGTTGGAAGTGGTACAAGCTGATATTCCAGACATTCGCGCCATCAACAAAAAAGTCGATAAGAAAACCAGCTACATCTTACAAAAGATGATTGCCAAAAATCCCGAAGAGCGTTTTCAGTCTTGCCAGGAAGTGATCAAACATTTGGGGCCCTCGTCGATCGAGTTGAGCCTGGCTGACATCACTAGCCAGGCCATCTCAGTCAAACCCGAGAAGAAAGCGCCCAGTGTGTCACAACAAGTGACCCTGCCGAATGCCAGTACCATTGATACCGTGGTACCTAAAAGTCATAAAAAATCCAACAAAGCCGTGTGGGGCGTATTGGCCCTGGCCGTTGCTGTTGGCTTGGGTGCGGTGGGCATGCATGAAGGCTACATCCCTTCACCCTTTGATAACAGCGACAAACAGGCCATGACCTTGCTCAGCGATGACAGCAAGCAGGACATGGAGCTGGCCGATGTGAACCTGAAGTCACCTGAAGAGCTGGCCGCCATCAACAACGAGATGAACCAAAAGAACAACAGCGCTGCCACCACAACCACAGCTGATAACAGTTCAGCCTCGACAGATGCAGTCACTCAACAAGCCAGCGACATGACAGCGGCTGACCGCATGACTGATACAACTGCTGCCAACCCTGCTGTGAACAGCGCCAATGAGAATTTGGTAGCCAGTGTTCCGGCATCTTCGAATCAGGTCACTGGTTCGGATCAGGCCTTGGCAGCTAATCAAACAACAACACCACAACAAACCACCGATCAGGTGATACAACAGCCTGTGATCAACAACGAAAAAATTGAGCAAGCACAAGCCACCATCACTCAAGCCACCCTTGCTGCGGTTGATAACAGCAGCAAAACTGTGACCAATAACCTGGATGAATTTGTTGAGAAACAAACCAAACCTGTGATCAGAAAGCCCAAAGTGGTGAAAAAAGACAAAGGCATTGCGGTGTTGGTATTCGGTGATCCAGCAGTGGCCAACCCGATTGAAAAAATTCTTGAGGCAGAGTTGAAGCGCGATAACATCAAAGTGCTGAATGAGCAGTTCGTACCAGGCTTGTCACAAGTGATGGCCCAAGGTGTCGATCTGGCCGCGATCAAAACTAAACTCGATGCTTACGGTGGCGAGGCCATGATCATTGCCAATGTCAATTACGTCGGCGAACAAACCCTGGAATACTACGGCCGTCAATCACAATTGGTTAATGCCCAGTTGGACATCGATAGCTATGATTTGGCCACTGGTGATTCAATTGGTAACGGCTATGGCAGCCAATTGAGCTACACCAGTTTGAACGCCACCGAGACGGCACAGGATGCGGTGATGGAATTTGTTGATCGCCTCAAACAAGATTTAAAAAACAAACAATAAGTCGATCATAAAAACCAGGTGCATAAACCACGGATACTGCTGATATCAGCTTATGACGCCCAGTCACACCGCTACTGGCACCAGCAGCTGATCAGCGGCCTGCCCCAATTTAAGTGGCAGCTGCTGACCTTGAAAGACCGTTATTTTTCTTGGCGCATGGGCGGTAACGCCATGAGTTTTCAACAACAAAGTGACACTGAATTGTCAGCTGATTACGACGTGGTGTTGGCCACTTCCATGACCGACCTGAGTACCCTGTTGGCTTTATACCCCCATTTGAACCCGGCGCGAAAACTGCTTTATTTCCACGAAAACCAATTCGCTTATCCGGTGAATAACAAGCAACAAGGTTTGGCTGAAATGCAGTTGCGCAGCATCTATGCCGCCATGGTGGCCGATGTGCTGGTATTCAATTCTCAGTTCAACCGCGACAGCTTCATCAGCGGCGTGGGCGCATTCATTAAAAAGATGCCCGATGGCACGCCGGCTGATTTACCCCAGCGGCTCAAAGCCAAAGCCCAGCTGTTACCGGTCCCCATCAGAGACGATGCCAGGCCAATTCAACAACAAACCGACAACAACAAAAAGCCCTGCCTTGAAGTCATCTGGAATCACCGCTGGGAGCACGACAAAGGGCCAGAAACCTTACTCGAACTGCTGCGCTTGTGCCGAGGTCATGAGCAGATCAAGTTTCATATCTTGGGCCAACAGTTCAAACAAACACCCCCAGCCATGCAAAGCATCATCGATGCCCACCGCGACCAATGCCTGAACCTCGGTTATGTTGAGGATCGCGATGCATATTTGGCCATTTTACAGCGCGCCGATGTGGTGTTATCCACTGCCCAGCACGACTTTCAAGGCATCGCCATGTTAGAAGCAGTGGCTTGTGGCTGCCTGCCAGTGGCACCTGATCGCCTGGTCTACCCCGAGTATTATCCGCCTGAGAATTTATACCCCAGTGCCACGCCGAAACAACAAGCACAAAGCATTCTGGCATTGCTGTTGAAGCCGCAAAATTTAGCCGCTGCGGTGGTTGATTTGGGCTGGCAAAAACTCAAACCAATGTATGCTGATTTACTGGGTGGCTCGCATGCTGAGTAAGAAAAACTGGATTAAACTGATTGCTTGGTTGATGACAGTCGCTCTGGTGGTTTTATCACTGATTAAACTGCCACAACCCCAAACCCAAATCCCTCACAGCGACAAATGGCTGCACCTGAGCAGTTACTGTTTTCTGGCTTATTGGTTTTACCATGCTTACCACGCTTTCAAGTACCGAATCACGGCGGGCCTGATTGCGCTCGGTATCGGCCTGGAATGGCTGCAGGCACTGACGCCACATCGTTATTTTGAGTGGCTGGATATGTTGATGAATGTCACTGGGGTGCTGCTGGCTTGGCTGCTTTATCACGGCCTCAAGCTGCGCCTCAAAACCCTGCTTGACTGACTGCCTGAGTGAATGCACTGGTCGATCAGACCTTGATCAGATGCCGCCAGTTGGTGGTGAATTCTTTCGATTTTCTCTCTGAGCGCATCACCCACTCCTTGGTAAAACCTTCGGTGCCGCTGCGTAACTTGCCTTTACCAAAACGGTCATTCACCGCATCCAAAGCCCGCATCAAATCGCTGTTTTTTTCACTCACCGCAACCGGGTTGAAAATGTCTTGTTGCGCGCTGCCTTTATCACTCAAGTTAGACAGCATGATACCGACTTTTTTGTACTGGTAATGCGGTTTAAAAATGCGCTTCAAAGCATGGGTCGCAGCCGCCAGGAAATGGCCGGTGTAATCACTGGGCTGTGGCAGCTGGATGGTGATGGAGTTGGTGTATTGTTGGTCGTTCTTGCTGAATGGATTGGTTTTGATGCCCACGGTTAAACATTGTGCCATCGAGTCTTGTTCACGCAAGGTCACACAGCCACGGGTCACATGATATGCAATGGCCTCACGCAGCACCTGATAGTCACTGGATTTGTTACCAAAAGAACGGGTGCAGACGATTTCTTTTTTCTTCTCCGGATCGGCATCAAACTCAATACAAGCCACCCCACGCAGCTCCATGATGGTGCGCTCCATATTGACCGAAAAACGTTTGCGCAGGGTTTTGCGATCGGCATCACGCAACTGCAAAGCGGTCTCGATACCCATGTCACTGAGGTGTTGTGACAGGCGACGCCCAATGCCCCAAATCTCACCCACCGGTAAGTGTTCGAGCGCTTGTTTGATGTGGTACTCATGCGACAAATCCAGCACGTTACCGTCAACTTTAAGACTTTTGGCGTAATGATTGGCGATTTTAGCCAATGTTTTCGACGGTGCCAAACCGACACAAACCGGCAAGCCCAACCACTGATCAATCTGCTTCACCAGCTTCTGGCAGTGCTTAGTCAGGTTCAAATGCTCAAAACCTTTGAAGCGGATGAACGATTCATCGATGCTGTAATTCTCCACCTGATCACTGTACAAACCAATGATGTCATCCACTCGCTGCGACATATCGCCATAGAGGATGTAGTTGGAGGAAAACACCGCGATGTTGTGCTGCCTGATGAGGTCTTTGATCTGATGCAGCGGTGCGCCCATCTTCACGCCCAAATTTTTCACTTCATTGGAGCGCGCCACCGCACAGCCGTCGTTGTTGGACAAGACGATCACCGGCCGGTTTTGTAAGCTCGGATTAAACACCCGCTCACAAGACACATAGAAATTATTGACATCACACAGCGCAATCATGGGGCAATTATCATACCCCCGATTCGCGAAAAGTGAGAAGTGATTTTTAAAGAATTGAAGCTCAGTTAAAAAGAAACCATGTAGGATGGGCTCTGCCCATCACAATGCTATCTAATTACAGTGATATGCTCAAATTTGCATATGCCAAACTTTAGAAGGATTATTTTCCTAGTTCCCAAGCTCCTGCTTGGGAATTCATAGGGTTCTTAAATAACACAGTAAATAATTTAGCATTGGTAAAAGGCCAAATAAACAATTTTAAATCGGTTACCTACAAATCACCCCTGCGATTACAAATCTCTGTGCATGACCACCAACAGCAGGGCCCTTAAGGCAGCTGAAGCTTGGGAACGAGATTAAAGAATTAACAGCGCGATGTTTTTTACGTGTTGTTGGTTGCAGTGAACACCGTTATCAATGAAATGCCAATGGTGAAAAAGATCATATACCAGAACAAAGACATGTTTTTAGTGGCACATTTCTCCTCAAACTCTTTGACCATTGATGCCTGATCAAAACCCTCTGCCTTGTTGACTGTGTAGCTGTCCGTGCCATTGACCTTGATGAAGCTTGTATTCAATGTGTTCAAACAGGCCTCGACCTCTGCCGGCGCCATCTGCAAATCTTTGGCAATCGTTGCTGCCGAAACACCCGCTCCATCCTGCTCGAGCAGGTAGTCATAAATTTTTGTACAGTTTTCTAATTTCATTTTTTATTATATTCTAGTTCCCAAGCTCAGTTGAAAAGAAACCATGTAGGATGGGCTATGCCCATCACAATATTTTAGGCATTATATTTTACATCGCTATACCAACAACTGGAACAGCCAAGTAGGATGGGCTCTGCCCATCACAAAACAATAATAATACGCCTTTTATGTCTATTGGCTCGTGCTTCATTTTTATTCCTAGTTCCTAAGCTCCAGCTGCCTTAAAGGCCCTACTGTTTGGCCTGGTTAAATTCATTGCTTGGCGCTGCCTTTGACATTGAAGTTTTGTGTTAGCTTACGCTCATTTGGGATATTGAGATTTTCGGCGTAGTAATTTTGGTCGATAGTTAAAATCCAAACTTCACCACCAAGGTTGACTGTTGCCTCCAATGGAAAGGTTGCTGAAAAGCGTGTAAGGATAGCTTTCGACTCGTCACTATTTTGTGGCAGTGCACCAGTTAACAATTCAGGATTACCAATACAATGCAATTTTAAGAGTTGTGACCCTGGCTGTTGTTTATAAAGTTCGCTTTCAACATCAGAAACCACAAACTTACGATAATCTTTACCAAGACCCAACCATTCGATCATGTGCACACTTTTCTCGGCACAATCAAAGCCGGTTATTTCAATGGACTTCCCTTCGATTATTGAATCCATTGATTCGGCCATAACCTGTGCTCCAGATATTAAGACCATTATTGTTGTAAGAGTTCGTAGCATGATATATCCCAGCCAAGTAGGATGGGCTCTGCCCATCACAATATTTTAGGCATTATATTTTACATCGCTATATCAATAACTGGAATAGCGCTTTGAGGTGAGTCATTCCTCAAATGATGAATAAATCAATCTATTTATTTTCAGCTCGAAGATACTATGGTTGTATTGAAACCTTCCTCTGATGTTGGAGCCGTAAAATACTTTGTAACTTGTTCAAACATGTCCGGCGTATCAGTATTTGCTCTTTCAGGCTGTTCTGTACGCCTTTTCTCGATTTGTTCTAGGCAGACTTCATTGGGTATATCAATGTATATCAAATTATGTGGGGCACCGATTTCCGAGAAAATACTCCGAAACCAATCTCTTTGTGAGCGAGTATTTGCTGGGAAGTCCATGACCACATCAGTTCCGGAAGACAAAATAGATTGTACAAGTTTTTTAATCTGTGGTTTAAGTAGATTTGAGTATTCAATATAGTCGTTGAGTGATGAGATTTTATTTGGGTACAGCGACGCAAGCCATTCATCTTCTGAAATCAATACTGTGTTGCCATCCTGTGCCATTTCACTGGCTTTAGTTGACTTCCCCGCACCCATTTTTCCGCAGAAAAAAGTCAGTTTACCTTTATTCATGTCTACCCTTTATTTCGTTAAATAACGCCTAAACTCAGGTACCAACTTGCTGGTAACATGCATTATTTTGTTAGGCATCTTTAATATCAGAAGTCGGTTGTCTTAATTTCCTAAAAACTGACGCTAAAGTAAAGACAACTAATAAGTTGAGAGCCAAACATGTAATTGTGGACAACAATGTAACGCAATAACTTTCATTTCCTAACCAAAATAATGACGTGATCCATGGAATAAGAGTGGCACTACCACAAATAAGTGTGCCTGGCATGAACCACACCACAATCCACAACTTAAAAAACAATCGCGGTGCCCAGCGATGTAACCCGTAAGCAATTGACAGACCGACAAGCATCCAAGCTATTGCATACTCAATAAATCCCATCTCCGTTGCATAAAAAAAGTATCCTGTTGGATATGGAAACATAAAATAAATATAAGTCAACAAGACTTCATACATTTGTTCAAGATTCATATTAGCCTAACAATTTTCATATGTGCATATGCGCTGTATATCGTCATATTTGCGTATTTAAGTGCGTTCAATTTTAAATCAATTTCTCTGACCCCATTGATTCAATTGTTGTGTATTTTACACACGATGCATCGCCTTATGAACAGTGCTTTGAAGGTTGTTTAGTTCGGCGCTTTGTTGCTTAGAAAAGCTGGTGCCGTATTTGTTATTAATAGTTCTTAATGATTCAAATAGCACAGCCCAGCCATCAGTGAGACCATTTAAACCTGACAAACCTTCCGCAATCAAATTACTAGCCTCTTCGTTTCCAGACGAAGCCAGAGACTTCTGTAGCTCTTCAATAGCTTCAAATAAATCTGTATTCGAATGATATTCCATATTCTTTAGCTTACACATAACTTTGGGCTAAGGGGCAACAGAGTATCTACGCGGCTTTTCCTAGTTCCCAAGCTCCGGCTTGGGAATTCATAGGGCTCTTAAATAACACTGTAAATAATTTAGCAATGATAAAAGGCTGAATCAACATTTTTTAAATTGGTTTTCTACAAATCACCCCTGCGAAAACAAATCCCTGTGCATGACCACCAACAGTTGGGTCCTTAAGGCAGCTGGAGCTTGGGAGCGAGATCAAAAATCACTCTACCTCGAATGTTGCATGGTAAAGCCCAAGTCCATCAATGTCTTTTTTGGTTAACAGTTTTTTACGACTTTCCCGCCCTTCATTAAAAACTGTCAACAGCTCCCATCTTGGAGCCTTATCTTTGTAGATGAAACACGTTAAATAGCTATACTCATCCACACCTGAACCAGGAACGGGAATTATCTTTTTCTGCCATAACTCAGGTTTGACGAGGGTAAGTTTCATGTTTTCGTCAAATTCCGTTTTGATATCCATGCTCGGCTCGGTAACAGTGGGCTTCGTCATGCGGCTGAATGCCTTCGTGGCTGCTTCCTTAACTCCGGCGTGATGCGAAAGTTCGGTGAATTTAAAATCATGAACTTCGCAGTCAAAACCAACGCGCCATTGCGCTTTAGCTGATGCACCAGATAAGCCGTCGTAATATATTTCTTGGGCTAAAACCGATGAAACGACTGAGCAAAAAAACAAGAAAAACAATCTATTCATACATTCAATCTGCTTATTGCTTTTTAATAATTTAACATGTGTGCATTGATGCCATATAACGTCATATTTGGGTATTTAATGCACTTAAAAACCTAAAATTTTAGACTCGTAGGATGGGCTCTGCCCATCACAACACAATAATAATACAGCTTCTTGGATGTTACTACTCAATAAACATTCAACAATGGAATGCTCACGTCAATTATAGTATTTTCGCTGATTTTTGATGGGCGGAGCCCATCCTACAGAACTTTTGCTTGTTACGTATCATTTGTTGACCTCAATCTAGTTTTTACCTCTTTCATAGACAAAATATCAACTAATAGATCTAAGAAGATATATCCCGTTATAGAAATTACTATAACCAGCAGTAAAAAATTATAAGCTCCTAAAAGCATATAGAGAATGATAAGAAACAAAGCAATCCGTGACTTAAGTTGTATATCTCTTTTAAGCTTCTGCTGATGCTTAATCCAGTACTCAACAGGTTTGCGCCTAAAAAGTTTCATGCTCTGATTTATAACAATTTATCATATATGCATTGGTGCCATATAACGTCATATTTGCGTATTTTAATGCGCTTAAAAGAACAAATATTAACACAAGTCATTGTGAGTTACGCAGTGATGTAGCCATATCACAAAGACAGTTCTTTAATTTCTGATGAGCGGAGCCCATCCTACAGTGGTTCATCCGGCAGTGTGGTACTGACATCAGCAGAAGTGTTATAGTTCGGGCATGACGAAGTCCATTTTGAATATTGGTGTATTGGCGCATGTGGATGCGGGGAAAACCACTGTGACTGAACAGATGCTGTTTGCGGCGGGGGCTTTGCGCCAGGCGGGCAGTGTTGATCAGGGCACTTCTGCCACCGATCACTTGGCGGTGGAGCGTGAGCGGGGTATTTCGGTGCGTTTGGCCACGGCCAGTTTCACTTGGAAAGGGCAGCAAGTTAACATCATTGATACCCCGGGCCATGTGGATTTCAGTTCGGAGGTGGAGCGTTCTTTGTTGACTTTGGATGCGGCTGTTTTGGTTTTAAGTGCGGTGGAAGGGGTACAAGCACAAACCCTGACCGTCTTCCATGCGCTGAGAGACATGCAGATTCCGACCTTGGTGTTCATCAATAAAGTGGATCGCATGGGTGCTGATGTGGCTGCGGTGATTGAGGAATTGGAAAAGGAATTCGCTGTGCGGTGTTTTGTTTTGCAATCCGCTGATAATGCCGGTGAAGCACATGTGTCTTTGCACAGAGCTTGGTCTGAACACGCTGTCTCAGAGCAACAAATTGAACAAGTGGTTGAGCTTGATGAGGGCTTATTGGAGCGCTTTTTAGAAGGCGAAGCCATTGGTTTCAAGGCATTGGATGCGGCCTTAAAATCAGCGACTGTGAGCGGTGACTTGGTGCCTGTTTTGTGTGGGGTGGGTAAATTGGGTTTGGGTATTGAGGCATTGATGGATGCCATTGTGCGTTATTTACCGGCTGAAGCTGAACATGAAAACGCTGATTCAAGCAGTGAACTGTCAGCGGTGGTGTTTAAAATTGAACACGATAAGACCTTAGGTCGCATGGCTTATATCCGGGTGTTTTCCGGCCAAATCCTGCCCAGGGAAGTGGTCATCACTGAGCGTCATGGGGTAAAAATTGAACAAAAAATCAGCCAAATCAAACAAGTACACCAAGGCAAGTACGTGGCCGTTGATGTGGTTCCTTCGGGTGACATCGGTGTGGTCAGTGGCCTTGCGGATGCGCAAGTGGGTGATGTGTTTGGTGACGCTGCTTTGGTGCCGAGGGTGGCGCGTTTTTCAGCGCCCTTGTTAACGGTGCAAGTGAAAGCGGATAAGGCGGCTGAATTTCCCCAATTGGCGCAGGCCTTACAGCAGCTCTCGGCTGAAGATCCGATGTTGGATTTAGAGTGGCTGGCCGACATCCGGGAATTACACATCAAAATAGCCGGTAAAATTCAAATTGAAATCTTGGCGGCGCAGTTACTTGATCGTTATGGCTTAAACGCAACGTTCGAAGAACCAACCATCATTTACCAAGAAACCCCAATCAAGACGGCTTTGGGCTATGAGCGGTACTGGATGCCGAAACCCTGCTGGGCGATCATGGAAGTTAAATTAAAGCCAGGTGAACTTGGTAGCGGTGTGACTTTTGAGTCCAAAGTATCGCACAATGACGTGGCCGCAAAATACCAAAAAGAAATCGAAGCAACCCTGCCCCAAGCGCTGAAACAGGGCACCAAGGGCTGGCAAGTGACCGATGTAGAAATCACTTTAGTCGCGGGTGAAGACCACAACGTCCACAGCCGCTCAGGGGATTTCGCCATTGCCACACCGATGGCCATCATGAATGGCTTGGTGTTATCTGGCACCCAATTACTGGAACCGATATTGGCAGTAAAAATCACCGCGCCCTTAGACCTACTCGGTACCATCAGCAGCGACATCACTAAAATGCGTGGCGTCTCTGAGAGCCCGGATATTGTCGGCGAACGTTTCACATTAAACGCCCAAATCCCTGCGGCCACATCGATTGATTACCCGGTACAACTGGCCTCAAAAAGTGGCGGCAAAGCCAAGTTCTCCAGCCGCTTACTGAACTACCAACCGTGCGAACTGGCCCAAGGCCAAACCCGCGAGTACCGCGGCGTCAGTTCCCTAGATCGAGACAAATGGATTCTGCAAGCGCGCGGGGCGCTGTGAGTTGTATCAAGCTCTGTTTGTGATGGGCGGAGCCCATCCTACAATACTCCCCAAAACCGTCGTTCCAGCCGAGCCCGAAGGCGAGCGCAGGAACCCAGGTGGGTGTTTTTCCAGTAATCACAGGATATCTACCATGCTTAAGACAGCAGGAGATACGTAGGATGGGCTCCGCCCATCAAAAATCTGTCTAATAACAGTGTTATGTTAGAATTTGCATATGCCCAATTTTAGAAGGGTTTTCGTTGAAAACAGCTGTGTTTTTATCACTGTGGCTATCAACAACCGACACCGTAAACTCTTAACAGAGCATGTAACCGATCTCAAATTAGCTTTTAAAACAGTTCAATCTCAAATTCAGTTTGAGGTTCATGCGATTGTTATCATGCCGGATCACTTTCACATGATTATTAGGCCCCGTTGTGTATCTGATTATCCAAAAATAGTTTCATTGATAAAAATCAACTTCACAAAAAGTTTACCAAAAAAAATAAGATCGGAGCTCTCTAACGAAGTATCAAAAAGCAAAACAAAGAAAAGGGAAAGTGGGGTATGGCAAAGGAGGTTTTATGAACATACCATTCGCAATGAATCAGATTTAAACCATTTAACCGACTATATTCACTACAACCCTGTCAAACACGGGTTGGTTGAAAAACCCGCTGAATGGCAGTATTCGTCATTCAAGCGTTTTGTTGAGAAGGGGTTTTATGATTCCAATTGGTGTGATTTTACTGAGCTGAAGGATTACCATTAATGTTTTGATGGGCAGAGCCCATCCTACGGTGCTACCTTACTTTTGCAGTGTGCTATGAAATATAGCTTCATACTCTTCGGCCTTATTTGACAAGCCCATTTGTTTTGCAATTTTGCTCAGTCTTCTCCATAGACCTTTCTTACTTCCATGATCTTTTGCAATCTCAGCTAGTTCATTGATTGAACGTTCGAAGAATGCTTTATCCTCGAAGTTTTTATATTCTTCCAACGCCCTTTCTTCGAGTTTGAACATGTGAGGTTTTGTTAGGAACTTACCTGCTAATCGTAAAGCTGTTTCTATACTTTTCCAATACCTTGCAACTCGGACAGATTCATCGTATTTGGCTGCATCTAACAACTGTTTAAAATATTCATCTGACTTCTGCTTATTAATCAAAGGCATTATTTCAGTATAGGGGCTTACAACAATTCCTTTAAAATCTCCATACGAAGTAGTGATAGACCAAGCGTCAAAGCCCTTTTTATCTTTATGCGCAATATTTGCACCAGACTCTATCAATGCTTTAACGGCTTGGAGGTTACCGTAAGCACAGGCAATAAGCAGCGGCGTCAAATTATTCTTGTCATGTTCTTCAACATCGCATCCACGATTGATCAGCCCCAGAACGTTTTCAACTGTACCATCACGAGCAGCTTTAAGGAGTCTGATGTCTTGAAACGGTTTTCTTCTTTGAATAATTGGTCCATTTGATTTTGAGTATGGGTTGGCTGTTTTCATGTTTATGTCTAAGAACTGTAGAACTGTAGGATGGGCTCTGCCCATCATTATGAAATTTTACATCATTGTTTCAAGCTTAATTTAGAGTTGTCTTTTTTTTAAAGTAGGGAAAGCACCAAATTTTCAACACTTTGCCGTTGTTAGACCGAGTTTTGATGGGCGGAGCCCATCCTACGGCTATTTTTTAAACTCCCTCACAACTTCCTAACGATACTCGTCACCACGCCCCAGATTTGCATTTCTAGTTCGCCGGTGAGTTTGATCGGTTGGTAGGCGGGGTTTTCGGGGCGCAATTCAATGCCGTCTTCGGTGCACAGGCGTTTGACGGTGAATTCATTGTCGACCACGGCGACCACAATGCTGTTGTGTTTGGGTGGTTTGGAGCGGTCGATAACCAGTAAGTCACCTTCAAGAATACCCGCACCCATCATCGAATCACCTTCGACTTTGGCGAAGAAGGTGGCGGTTTTGTTGTTGATCAAATAATCGTTCAAGTCCAAGGTGTCGCCCAGGTATTCAGTGGCTGGCGAGGGGAAACCAGCGGGTACTTTGGATTCGTAAAAAGGTAAATCAACACGGGATGTTTTGGGTTTAATCAGGGTAACTTTACTCATCGGCAGTGATCTCAATGGCCTCATCTCTGGACGTTAAATCGCGCGCACCTTGCACAGGTATCGCGATCAGGTTTTGGGTGATTTTTTCATTCAGCAGTGGCTTGAAAGCCTCGCTGTTGGTCATGCTGTTATCCAACCACATATCGACCAAGGACTCATCATCCACATCAATCATCAAGGGTATCGACTTGCGGTGAATGTTTTCTAATTTGGGGTTACCCGGGCAGGTGATGATGGAAGCGGTTGTCAGGGTTTCACCATCCACTTGGTACTGTTTATAAATACCGCCCAGTGCCAATGCGCCGCGTTCGGTGGTGATTTCGTGGTATTTTTTATCTTGGCCCTCAATGAAACTGGAGGCAGGAATCAGGCAGCGTGAAGTTCGGAACAAGCCTTTGGTCAGGGGTGATGAGTAAAGCTTGTCGTAGCGGCTGTTAAAAGTGGCGTATTGGTAATTGGGTTTACCGTCCTTACCCAGTAACAACCACCATTTGGCCTCTTCTAAATAACGGTCATTGGCATCTTCGGTGACTATCTGAATCATCGATGCCGGCGCACGGATGCCTCGGGTTTCTACTGAGGAAACACCCAAGGCTTCAGTGATCGAATCAGTGAATGGGTTATTGATGACGTTATAAGCACCGCACATGGCACTTATTATATCAAAGCTGGGTACCAATTCGCTTTAAACCGTCGATAAAAGCACTGGGGCGCCAGTGCATCCAGATGCCTTTGGCTTGACCAACTATGTTCCGCTCTGGAATCAAACCCCAAACCCGGCTGTCGGCACTGAAATCGCGGTTATCACCCATACCAAAATAATGCCCTTCGGGCACCACCAATTCACGGTGTGCGTAGCGATGCCTGACCCGATCAGAGTGCAGTATTTTGTGCTCAACTTCACCCGTTATGGTAGCCCTTTGATTGAGCCCGTTGGGATTGATGTCATCATGAAATCCGTTATAAGGACCTTCAAATGTTTCGGGTAAGGCTTCACCATTAACGAATATTTGTTTGGTTCGCTCATCATATCTGATGTGGTCACCAGGAATCCCAACAACGCGCTTGATCACGTCGGTGGCGGGATCTTCGACGGAACGAAACACCATCACATCACCGCGTTGTGGTGTACCGGTTTCTATGAGGGTGTTGTGTACAATCGGTAACTTAACACCATAGGCGGTTTTATCGACATAAATGAAATCGCCAGTGAGCAGTGTTGGCATCATTGATGAGGATGGAATGCGAAACGGCTCATAAGCAAAGGAACGAAACGAGAACACGATCAATAACAAGGGAAAGAAACTGCCCACAGCGACGATGGTTTGTAAGCGCTTGTTGTCACTGCGCTGCAGCTTTTTGAATTTAGTCCACAGCCAAGCCGCCAAAGTCAGCACCACGCCAATGAATAAAAACACTTCGTAGTCCATATGAAAACCATTCATGCCATCACCTCTTAAATAAATAGATACTTGATAGATTACATAATCAGTGAAAGGTTCACATACTTTCTAAAAACAGTCACTTATGGCACATAAAGAAGAATTAAAATTTATGTGATTTAATCGTTTATTTTAGTTATTATGCTTACAGCCAAATTACTTATAAATTTATGCCTAACATCAAACGCATCAAAAACTTTGATCCTGCGACCTTACTTGTATTCGGTTACCTGTCCTATGTGCTCTTGGGTTGGGTTTTACTGTCATTGCCATGGGCACAAAATCAAGCCACAACTGGGCTTGACAATTTATTTATTGCCGTTTCGGCAGTTTCAACCACAGGTCTTGTTACGGTCGATCCTGGCAGTAATTATTCTTTTTTCGGACAATTGATTATCCTGTTTTGTATCCAAATAGGTGGTATTGGTTATATGACCTTCGGTTCATTTGTTTTGATTGCCATGCGTTCTAAACTCACGGGAGCCAGAAAAGAACTGACCAAGCATACTTTTTCACTGCCAGCTGACTTTAACCCATTACAATTTATCAAAGTGGTGATTTATTTCACTTTGATTTGTGAAGCAGTTGGAGCGCTTTTACTGTACCTGATATTTAGTTTCAATGATGTAGACCAAGCCCTATGGACAGCTATATTTCACAGTATTTCTGCGTTTTGTACAGCAGGGTTTAGTTTATTTTCAAACAGTTTCGAAAGTTTCAGCAACAACGCGTACCTCAACCTGACCATCGCTGCATTGAGTTATTTAGGCGCCATAGGTTTCATTGTGGTTGCTGACGTGTGGAACAGCATCACAGGTAAAATCAAGAACCTACATTTTTCCAGTAAAGTCATCCTACAAATCACCCTGTATTTTTCCATGGCAGGCACTTTTTTGTTGTTCGCTTTCGAGCCAAGTATTCAAAGTTTGATGCCTTGGGAAAGGTTGCTCGCTGCTTTTTTTCAGGTCATGACCTCCACCACCACAGTTGGTTTTAATACCATTCCTATCGGTGAAATCTCAGCAGCAATGATAATGATTTTATATTTTCTCATGGTATTTGGTGCATCGCCCTCAGGAACTGGAGGCGGTTTGAAATCTACCACTTTGGCCGTTTTGTTTGCCTCTATGAAAAGTACTTTAAAACGTCGTGACATGATTCGATTAAAAAAACGACCACTTACTCAAGATCGAGTTCAATTAGCGACGGCCTCGTTGGTTTTTTATCTGACTGTACTTTTTATTGCAGTTACTCTGTTGCTGTTAACACAAAATCACAACCTTCAAGTAATTACTTTTGAGGCAATTTCAGCCATGGGTACTGTTGGCCTCAGCATGGGCTTGACTGCTGACCTGACTGAGTTGGGTAAGGTCATAATTATTCTCTTGATGTTCATGGGCAGGGTTGGCATCATGACTTTTGGAGTAGCCATTTCTTCAACAGACGAAAGCAGGGAAGAGGAATCGGACAATGATTTGGTTATTTGAACAATGATTCAATTGGAATAGCAGTCACTCTCAAACACTTTAATCAATTGATAGCATGCGTCGACTTAGGGAGTAGTGCTCACGCCAATAGCTGTTTTGTAAACTTGAGATCGTTACTCCTTTTGAAGTGGAGGCGTGTAAAAATTGATCACCCGAGAGGTAAATACCGACGTGGCGCAGTTTGCCGCGGTTTTTTATTTTAAAAAACACCAAATCACCGGCCTGCAACTCATGGCGTTTGATTTTTTTACCCACTTTAGACTGGGCAGTGGTGGTTCTGGGTAACTGGCGATTGAATAAATCACTGTATGTTTGGACCACAAAACCGGAACAATCAATGCCGCTCTTATCGTAACCGCCGAGGCGATAAGGTGTCCCCTGCCAGCCTTGAAATTGCGCATAGAGTTGATCAAGTACACTGGCTGAATCAGCTGCTGAATGACGCGCGCCACAAGCTGATAGGAATAACACTGCAATTAAAAATAGGATTTTCATTGATGATTAAACCAATTTATACATTGCTTAAATGATTCAACCGACAAAAATACACCTTACTCTATCAACCCGCTGAAACTCTAAAAAAACCATTGTTTGCTGCTAAAAACATGAATCAACTTCACCGCGACTCACGGAATTTTTAAGGAACAGATCAATCAAATCCATCATAAAAGATCGCGTCAGGCGGTATGTCGAAAACATAAGCAGCACCTGAATCGGTACCTCGCGCATCATCAAAACGTGACCCCACAACCACCTTATCATTGGATATATCAACGGCCAGACCAAAGCCACCCAGCTCTTGTGGGTTCGGGTTATCCAAAATCATGGCTCTTTGCCATAGTTGATTGGTCTTTTTATAGACAAAAACCTCGCCCATATCGTAATAAGGTAGACTCGAATTTCTATCAAAATACCCTGTGCCAATGACCGCTGTGTCATTGTCCAGGCTGACAGATGAACCAAAAGTATATGCCATTGGTACAGCGACGTCATACTCAACTTTCAGTGATTCTGTCCACAGGCCTTGATTGTTATGAAAAAAATAGGCTGAACCTTTGCGGTAGATTTCATAAAACAAATTATCTCCAGGTGCGCCGATTATGAGGTCATCTCCTGATAAATTGACTGAATAGCCAAATTCATCAGCACTTGCGCCATCACTGGCCAGCAGTTTGTCGGTTTGAACCCATGAACTGCTGTCCATATTGTACTCAAACATATATACGGCTCCTTGACCTGAAACATCAGTCTGACTGCCAACAGCAAGCCTGTCGCCCTGTACACTGACTGACTTACCAAAGCGATAATAATTCGAGGTGGTTTCAGGTATCAGTTGTTGTTGCTGGACCCAACTGCCCGCCACTTCTTTGAATACAAATACTGCACCAATGTTGCCAGGTTGGTTTTCGAAACCAATGGCGCCTATGGCGATAACATCATCAAACAAGGAGACCGATGCATAGTAATACTCAGAATCTTGACTTTGCGGAATGACCACCTTTTGCTGTTCAATCCAAGTGTCTTTTTCAAGCTTGTAAACATAAAACACGCTGGTGTCTGCAGAGGGTGAATAGCCGTCATGTGCAACCACCACAGCAGTATCCTCATGAATAGCGACTGCTGAGCCCACTCTTGAATTGGTTTGTAAATCCTTGGGGGTTAATATTTGCATCAATTGCCAACTGTTTTCTAGCCATTGAAAAATACTGGCTGACCCGCCTTCTTCATAAATTTCTTTGTCCCGCATTGCGCCTATGATGAGGTGGTTGCCATGCATGCTTACGGCATTGCCAAAATTATGATTTGCCGCTCCTACTGGTGCATATGCTGTGAATGTCACAGACCAATCTCCATTTTCAGGTCGGCTGAAGGTGTGAACAGAACCTGGATTGTCGAATCCGCCAACCGCTCCAACCACCAGGTTGTCATTTAAAACTCCGACTGACCGGCCAAAATCAGAAACACCATCTGCTACTTGGCCTAAATCTTGTTGCGTAATTCTGCGTCGTTCAACCCAATTTTCGTTCTGTTTTTGAAAGAGATAAACGACACCATCTCCATCACCACTGGCTCCCACCACCAATTCACCATTCAGATAACTGAGTGAGCGACCAAAATAATCACCGGACCTGGCACCCGGACCAGTTGGAAGTAATCTTTGTGTTTGGTTCCATTGTTCATTGGTCTTGGTATAAACATAAACTGACCCAGAGAAAGAGCCTGCAACATTATCAGACCATGCACCTAAAAATATTTCATCCGCTGCCAACGTAATGGTGGTTGGGAATGGTGTATTTGCTTCTGCCGTTGGTGAAGCAATGACCTCATCAAACACCAAGTTATTATCCAAGATGTTGTAAATGACTGCTTTACTGTCTGCCTGCGACCCATTCACTGGTGCGCCAATCACAGCCCTTTCGTTATTCAGAGCCATGCTGTAACTGAATGCTGAACTGGGTTCGCCATGTTCGTCTTCCAGAGTTTGTGACAATGACCATGAGTCACCGTCGAACTGATAGACAAAAACCTTGCTGGCTACGCCAAAAGACGTGCCTCTGAAACCAACCAACACCATGGAATCATTGGCCACCACTGGATAGCCAAAAATTCCCTCCAACTCATCATTCGGGTTGACTATCTTCTGAAACTCAACCCATTCATTGCCATCATATCGATAGACGTAAACACCAGCCGAGTCAAAAAAGTTTCGGTTGTTTTGGCCTGTTCCAACCATCAAAAAGTCACCAGATAAACTGATAGATGCACCAAATTCATCATGAGAATATAAATCCTCTGGCTGCAACGTTTGGCTCAGTTGCCAAGTTACTCCATCATTTTGATAAACATTGACAACGCCTGTACCTGCCATGCCACGGGCACCGACGAATAAGTGCTGATCACCAACGACCACATGTTCAGCAAAACGAGTAGATTCTCCGCCATTTCCTTCAACTGCAGGTTCTAGTTTACTTATTAATGTGTTATCGATTGATGCTGTTTCCAATGAACAACATGCTTGAGTTTGGTCAAACCCAAAGGCTGTCGAACTCCAAAACAGCATAACTAAACTTAGATTGTATATTGTATTCCTAAAATTTTTCATAACTGATAAATGCCTCCTTGCTGAAGTATATCTGGGTATTCGGATTATACACGTTATTGATTTTTGGTTAAAACGCCAACTTAGGTGTTGACAAAAAAATTGCGCTTCTTTAATATGCGAAGCATGATAACAAGATTCGCACACATCCATCACCATACGTTAATTGCCAACGGGGTGGCTTAGTGCCAATTTGAAAAAGAATTCTTATAAAAGCCCCGTCATCGAAACGGGGCTTTTTTTTTGCTTTGAAAATAACCAACAACAAACACCAATAACAACAATGATTAATAACAACACCAAAACCATTGGAAACAACCACCATCACCATTTCGACATACATAGACGGTGCTGCTGAGATTCGCATATAATTCACGAAGCCCCGTCGAAAATACGGGGTTTTTTTTGGCTAAATTTAAAGCCGACAAACTTAAGACTGAGACGAACACAATGAAAATTAAAATGGCCATACCCAAAGGCAAGCTACAAATCGCAATCGACCAACTTCTGGCCGACATTGGCATCAACGTCATGGGCAGCGACCGCAACTACCGCCCAGGCTGCAACGACGAGCGTTTTGAAATCAAATTACTGAAAGGTCAAAACATCCCATCCATGGTTGAACTGGGACAGCATGACATTGGTTTCGCCGGTCTCGATTGGATTGCAGAGCAAGGCGCTGATGTCGAAATCATCAAACCTTTGGGCTTCAATCCGGTACAGATTGTGGCTTGTATTCCTGAAGACTGGGATTATGTAGCGCTGAAACAACGCAAAATCATTGTCGCCACTGAGTACATGAATCTGGCTGAAAAGTTTTTGGAAAAGAACGGCTTTGATGCAAAGTTGATTCGCTCTTACGGCGCCACCGAAGTGTTCCCTCCTGAAGATGCCGACATGATCATTGATAACACCAGCACCGGCACCACCATCAAAGCCAACCGCTTGAAGATTTGTGATGTGGTTTATGAGAGTGCCACGCAGTTTTTTGCTAACAAACAAGCGCTGCAAGATCCTGAGAAAAAAGCCATCATTGATGACATGCTGTTATTGATTAATGGCGTCATGAATGCCCGCCAAAGGGTGTTACTGGAAATGAACTGTCAGAGTGAGAACATCGAAAAAATCGTTGCTCTGCTGCCAGCGATGCGTTCACCCACCGTCAGTCAGCTGTTCAATTCAGATGCCTATTCGGTGCGCGCAGCCATCATGAAAAATGCCACCAGAGACTTGATTCCAAAACTGAAACAAGCCGGTGCCACCGACATCCTTGAATTGCCAATTCGTAAAGTGGTATAAAAAATGTCCGAGCCGACCGCAAACAAAGCGCCATTAAAACTCGACTTCAACGAACGGGCTGACTCTCAACCACGCTGGTTGCGAGATTTTCAGCTGGATGTTGATGCCTTGTGGCGCTATCCTGATCGCAGTCAGTTAGAACAGCTGATGGCTGCTGACATGAGCTTGGCCGCTGGCAGTGTGATGCTGACCAACGGCGGTGATGAGAGCATCGAGTTGTTGTACAAACACTGCAAGCTCAATGACCAATCCTTGTTGGTGCCTGAACCCTGCTTCAGCCAATACACCCACAACCAAATGGTGTGGCAGAATGACACCACATTCACCCCAGCAAAGGACGACTTATCGATTGATGTGGAGGCACTTAAGGCCAACCTACAAGCCGATCAATGGTTGATACTGACCCGACCCAATAACCCCACTGGCGAGTATTTAGACGATGTGGTGTTGGTCGACTTGATTGAAGCTGCTGCGGCCAAAAACGCCAAAGTATTCCTCGATGAGGCTTATGTTGAGTTTGCATGCGAGACAGCACCCATCAACTATGCCGCTTATGACAACCTGATCACCATGCGCACCTTTTCTAAGGCCTTTGGCTTGGCTGGTGCCCGCATTGGTTACATTTTTGGTCAGCCGGCATTGGTCGAGAAATGGCGACAAATAGCCATGCCTTTCAATGTATCCAGAGCCAATCTACAACTGGCAACAGCCGCTTGGAACGCCCGCGATGAAATCAAAGGCTACTGTCAACAAATCGCTAAAAACCGCGAACTGGTGGCAGCATTTTTAACTGATTGTAGCCTCAAACCCTGCCCCAGTCGCGGTAATTTTTTGCTGTTTGAAACCACTTTGGAACGAAAATCATTGCTCGGCCGTGCCATGGCCAAAGCTGACATCCAGATCAAAACCGAACTGGGTGGCCTGCCCAATGCGGTGCGTTTGACCATTCCTGAGAACATGGACCGATTTATGGCGGTACTACAGGCAGTTTTAAAACCCGAGTTGATAGCCTTTGATATGGATGGGGTACTGATTGATACCTCACAAAGCTATGACCAATGTATCATCGAAAGCGTTAAATTACTCACCGAACAAATGGTCACCATCCAAGATGTTGCGGCCGTTCGTGCTCAAGGTGGCTTCAATAATGATTGGGTTTTGACTGCTGAATTGATCAAGAACCAAGGCGCTGAAGTACCTTATGAGCAGGTAGTCAGCACCTTTCAAAGCCTCTACCTGGGCAGTGAAGGCAAGCCAGGCTTGGTTGAACAAGAACAAGACCTGTTGCAACAACCCCTCAAAGCACAACTGTTCGGCACCCATGATGATCCCAAAACTGCGGTGGTCACCGGCCGACCGCGACAAGAAGCCCTACAAGGCGTAAAACAACTGGACATTGAGCCTGCCTTCATCGTCAGTGCCGATGATGTGGCGCAACAAAAACCAGACCCTGAAGGCTTGTTTAAAGTGATGCGAAATCTGACAGCAAATAGCGCATGGTTTTGTGGCGATACTGTGGATGACATGCAAGCCGGCACGGCTGCAGGCTGCATCTGTATCGGAATCGGTGCCACCACCACTGCTGCCAAAGACAATTTATACCAAGCCGGAGCCGATGTGGTTCTGGATGACATCAACCAACTGAAGACATTGTTATGATAGAAGTCAAAAGATCCACCAAGGAAACCCAAATTGAGCTCGGTCTCGACATCAACGGTGATGCCAAAGACAAAAACATCAACACCGGCCTACCGTTTTTTGATCACATGTTAGATCAATTGGCATCGCATGCGGGCTGGAATATGCAACTGCAGGTCACAGCCGATTTAGAGGTCGATGATCACCACGGTATTGAGGATGTGGCGATTTGTTTGGGTGAGGCTTTTTACCAAGCATGGCAACAAGCCATGCCAGCCCAGCGCTACGGTCAGCGTTTATTACCGATGGATGAGGCCTTAACCCAATGTGCGGTTGATTTATGCGGTCGCCCTTATGCGGTGATCGACCTGCCCTTCTCACAACCGATGCTGGGTGGCATCAACACCGAAATGTGGGAACACTTTTTCTATACTTTCAGCATCAACAGCAAAATCACGCTGCACTTAAAAAACCAATATTTCCGTAACAACCACCACTTGATAGAAAGTGCTTTCAAAGCCATGGCTTATGCGCTGAAAGAAGCACTGTCTCCGGTGGCTGGTGAACGTTCAACCAAAGGTGTGTTATGAATGCGCTGGTTGGCAGAAGCCAAACCCGAGTAGCGGTGATTGATCTGAATTCAGGTAATTTACTCAGCCTACAAACGGCCATTGAAGCCGCCGGTTGTGAACTGAAAACGGTACAAAAACCAGACTTAAAAATGCTCAGTGATTTTGATGTGTTGGTGATGCCCGGTCAAGGCCGATTTGCTTACGTGATGCAACAGATCAAAGACCTGGGGTGGTACGACTTTCTGTTGGAGTGGGTGCGCAACGGCAAACGCCTGGTGGGTATTTGTGTCGGCATGCAGGTGTTGTTTGAAGGCAGCGATGAAGACCCTGAAGCCACGGGGCTGGGCTTATTCAATGGCCGCTGCCACAAATTACAACACCCCAAAACACCGATGGTGGGATGGGCTCAACTGAACTCATATAAGCTCACCATGAAAGATCAGTTCGCTTATTTTGTCAATTCTTATGCCATCACCGAATGTCCCTTTGGTACCGCTAAAGTCAATTACGGCAGCAGCTTTTGTGCCGCTGTGCAACGAGGCAATTTATATGGCTTTCAATTTCACCCAGAAAAATCAGGCCAATTTGGCCGGGAGCTGATCAAACATGTATGTGGATGATGAAAACTCAAACTCTGACTTAACCGCCAGGGTCATTCCGTGCTTGGATGTGGCTTATGGCCGCGTTGTGAAAGGCACCAACTTCAAACAATTACTGGACATGGGCGACCCGGTTGAGCTGGCCAAACTGTATGAACAACAAGGCGCTGATGAACTGGTATTTCTCGACATCAAAGCCTCGGTCGATGGTCAAGAGTCGGCACTGGAAATGGTGCGCCAAGTGGCCTGTGAGCTGTCAATACCTTTTGCAGTCGGTGGTGGCATCAAAACCTTGGATGATGTGCACAAATTCTTTCATGCCGGCGCTGACAAGGTCACTTTGAACACCATGGCAGTGGAAAAGCCTGCTTTGATCAATGAAATCTCAACACAATATGGCTCACAAAGCATTGTGGTGGCGGTGGATGTGAATCACGAAGCCGATGGCAGCTTGGCCATCTACACCCATGGCGGCTCAAGGCGCGTCGATGTTGATTACCACCAATGGATTCAACAAGTGGTCGACCGTGGATGCGGCGAAATATTATTAACTGCGATGCACAAAGATGGCACTGGCAGTGGATTTGATACCGATTTACTGGCAAAATTCGGCGCTGACTTCCCAGTACAAGTGATTGCATCAGGTGGTGCCAAAGGGCCACAAGACTTTTTAGATGCGATTCATGCCGGCGCCGATGCCGTGCTGGCAGCTGGTTTGTTCCATCGCGGTGAGTACACGGTGGGTGAAATCAAATCATTTTTAATAGACAACAACATAAAAATCAGGAAAACAGGATGCTGATACCAAGTATTGATTTAATGGATGGCAAGGCCGTTCAACTACAACAAGGCGACAAAAAAATCATCGAACGTGAGGACGTGTTCGATTTATTGGATGAGTTCGCCATGTACGGTGAAGTGGCCATCATTGATTTGGATGCAGCCATGGGCAAAGGTTCCAACCAAGCCTTGATAGAACAATTACTGCGTCGCAGACCATGTCGTGTCGGCGGTGGTATTCGAGATTTAGAAACCGCCAAAAACTACTTGGCTGCCGGTGCCACCAAAATCATTCTAGGCACTTCAGCCAGCCAGGACTGGGTCAAAAAGCTACCCAGACAGGCATTGATTTTTGCCATTGATGCCAAGGATGATTACCTGACCACCCATGGTTGGAAAAAAACCCAAGACGTAAAAGTTCTCGACATCATCGCTGATTGGGCGCAAAACTGTGGTGAATTTTTATACACCCAAGTGAAAAAAGAAGGCATGATGCAAGGCATTGATCAAGAGCGCATCGCTGACGTGATTAAGGCCTCACCCATTCCGGTCACAGTGGCCGGCGGCATCACCAGTTATGAAGACCTACAATGGATCAACGCCAAAGGCGCCAACTCACAAATTGGTATGGCCATTTATTCTGGCAAGATGTCCTTGACCGATGCGTTCATGTCATTGGTCGATTTCAATAAAATGAGCCTGATTCCAACCGTGGTACAAGATGCCAAAACACAAAAAGTGCTGATGATGGCTTATTCATCTGAAGCGTCTTTGCGACATGCTTTAGAAAATCGCACCGGCACTTATTACTCACGATCCAGAGAGGAACTGTGGACCAAAGGATTAACCAGCAACAACACCCAAAAACTGCTTCAAGTTGATGTTGATTGCGATGGTGACACGCTGCTGTTTCTGGTCGAACAAACCAACAATGCCTGTCATTTCGAGCGCTATTCTTGTTTTGCCAGCCAAAGTAAAAACTATTCATTGGATTACCTCGATGAAGTGTTCGAACAACGTTTGGCATCAAATGAAGGTCAGTCTTTCACGCAAAAACTTTTCGCCAGCAACGAACTGCAAATTGAAAAACTGAAAGAAGAATGCGATGAATTGATTGAGGCCACCGACCACAACCACGTGCGTTGGGAAGCGGCTGATTTGTTGTTCTTCACCTTGGTGATGGCCAAAGCCAAAGGGGTCAGCTTTCAAGAAATCGTCAATGATTTGAGGAGCCGCAACAATGAGCGATAAATTCCAATCAGTTCAGGCCTACATCAGGCCCAGTTTCAAAGACCAAAGCAAAGTTGAAACAACCGTTGCCAATATCTTGGGTAAAATTAAGGACCACGGCGACAAAGCGGTCCAGGCCATCAGTCAAAAAATTGACCAACAAGATGCCAGCTACATCGAACTGAAACCATTCGATGAGTATGAATTAGCAACTGGGCTTAAGGAAGCCATCCAAAGCGCTCACATGCGCATCAAAAAATTCTGTAAATTTCAAATTAAGTCCCTCAAAAGCGATGCCTTCAGTGATGAAATGGGTGACTTTGGCTTTGTTTACCAACCCATAGAACGCATAGGCGCCTACATTCCTGGCGGCCAATTTCCACTGATTTCTACCGCGCTGATGACTTTAACGCCAGCACAAGTGGCTGGTTGTCCAGTGCGGGTGGCCTGTTCACCATCCGACCATCCTGCATTGTTGGCCGCTGCCAGTTTGGCTGGGGCCACACAGTTTTTACACTTGGGTGGTGCGCAAGCCATTGGCGCCCTGTCTTATGGTTTCAGCGAAACCGCACCGGTTAATTTGATTGTTGGCCCAGGTAATGCTTACGTCAATCAGGCCAAGGCCCAAGTCCAGCACCGCACTTTGATTGATACTTTGGCCGGCCCCAGTGAGTTGTTAATTTATGCCAACCAAGTGAAACAACCGGAATGGTTGATGTTTGATGCTTTGGCCCAAGCCGAGCACGATGCCAATGCCATCAGCATTGTGGTCAGTGAGTCATCACAGCTGTTAACCGACTTGAACCAATTAATTGCTGATCATCCTGATGGCCAAGCTTTATTGGATAATGACAACATTGTGCTGCTTCATGCCGATGACCAAGATCAGGCCATAGCATTTATCAACGATTACGCGCCTGAACATTTGATGGTGTGTGATGAATCCTTGAAGCAGTCACTGTTCACCAACTACGGCTCGTTATTCATTGGTGAAAACTCAGCCGTGGCTTTCGGTGATTATTGTGCCGGCCCCAACCACACCCTACCAACAGCAGGTGCTGCCAAGTTCTCAGGTGGTTTGAGCGTGCATCAGTTCTTGAAAGTTTTATCAACGCAGAAAATCAATGGCACCGGTCGCGGTGTGTTGGCTAATATTTCTGCCAAACTGGCCGCTGCTGAAGGGCTGGTTTACCACCAAAAAAGCGCCGAAATCCGCAAGCAATTGGAAGGATAAGCGAATTCGACGCTGCCACTTTGGCCCTGACCGGTCGAAGGCATGACAATAAGAGGAGAGTGTAAAGGTTGTCATGCCTTAAATCTGTCAGGGTCATTTTCATAAACGCTGCACACCGCCAAAAGTTACATCGACATCAACAACTGATTTTTTTAAATTGGCGTACTTAATTCAAAAATTGGTTAAAATACCTTTTTTATTCATTGTGCTAATATGCCATCCATTGACATCATTGTCCCAGTTTTTAATGAACAAACGGTGCTGCCTTTGTTCCAAGAACGCATCCAATCTGCCATGCAAAACTGCGATGTTGAATGGCGCGTGATATTCATTGATGACGGTTCCAGTGATGACTCTTTGGCCATGATGAGAACCATTCACGAAGCCGATACCCGTTTTGGTTTTCTTTCCTTGAGTCGAAATTTTGGTAAAGAATACGCTGTCACCGCCGGGCTTGATCATGCCTCAAGTGATGCCGCAGTGGTGATAGATGTTGATTTACAAGATCCGCCTGAACTGATTCCCGAAATGGTGGCCCAGTGGCATGCCGGCTATGACGTGGTTTATGCCACCCGCAAAGCCAGACACGGTGAGTCAATGGCCAAAAAAGCCACGGCCAATTTGTTCTATCGCACCATCAACTCCATGAGCAAAATTGACATTCCCAAAGACACCGGTGATTTTCGTCTGATGTCCCGACGAGCCTATCAAGCAGTGAACAAACTGCGCGAACGCAACCGCTTCATGAAAGGCTTGTTTGCTTGGGTCGGCTACAAACAGAAACAAATCTTCTTTGAGCGCGAACCGCGGGCTGCCGGTGAAACCAAATGGAACTACAACAAGCTGTGGCGTTTTGCGCTGGATGGTATCACCTCATTCAGCTACCTGCCACTGCGCTTTGCCACTTGGATTGGCATGACGGTGGCGATATTTGCTTTTATCTATGGTGCTTTCATCATCGCCCAAACCCTGATTTTTGGCAGCGATGTGCCCGGTTATCCTTCCCTGATGGTGGTGATCTTGTTTTTGGGTGGCATCCAATTAACCGCCTTGGGCATCATTGGTGAATACCTGGGACGCATGTTCAATGAAAGCAAACAACGACCGTTGTATTTGGTCGATGAATTTCAGCCGCCCAACGGATAATAATAACAAATGACAAAGCTCTTTGAAAAGTTGAAACAAATCCTGCCGAGACCAATTAAAGCAGTGCTGAGGCCTTTTTATCATCGCTATAAAAAACTGGCAAACAAAGTGATACCCCAAACCTACGCAAATCAACTCAATGCTGAAATAAATAGGTTTTCACAAGAGGAGGAAGTTAATGATTTACCTGATATATTTCATTACTGGTCAAACAAATATCTGGTACCCAAGTTTCAAGCCTACGGATTTTCCAACCCTGATGAGTTTTTTTTCAAATACGCTCAAATGGCCATTGAGAACTGCGAACAAAGTAAAGTCCAAATTCTCAGCATTGGTGCGGGTAATTGTGACACCGAAATAAAGTTAGCAAAAAGCCTAGCCAGCTCAGGACATAGCAACTTCATCATTCAATGTATGGACATCAATGAAGCCATGTTTCAACGCGGCATGCGGCTTGCTGAGACCGAGGGAGTGAGAGATCATTTGGTATTTCTTCAGGCTGACTTTAATCACTGGAAAGCTGCCGAAAAATATGACTTGGTGATCGCCAACCAAAGCCTTCACCATGTGGTTGAGCTGGAACATTTGTTCGACAACATCAAATCAGCCATGCGGAAAAACGGAAAGTTCATCACCTCAGATGTGATTGGCAGAAATGGTCACATGCGTTGGCCGGAAGCATTGGATGAATTGAATAAAATTTGGCATAAAATGCCGGATAAATACAAACACAACCACGCTTTTAACCGACACGAAAAAAAATACATCAACCACGACTGTTCCAGAGAAGGTTTTGAAGGCATCAGGGCTCAAGATGTGTTACCTTTGCTGGTTGAGCGATTCGAATTTGAACTGTTTATACCTTTCGCCAACTTGATACTCATTTTTGTAGATAGAAATTTTGGACCGAACTTCAGCATCGATGACCCCGAAGACTTGGCATTCATTGATAACGTCCAAAAATCAGACGAGGCATTGATGGCTGATGGCACCATCAAACCAACCATGATGTTGGCTGTGATGAACTCAGATGGAAATGTTGAACCCAACAACCAACACAACATACTTGCTAAAAATACCATTCGTGCTTATTAATTATGGATTAAATAAGTAAACGACAGTGTTTTGAGTAATTTAAAAAAAATTAACATGATAAATGACCTTTACCATAATTTAAAAAGCACAACTGTTGATTGTGATGCCTGCATTCTCGGTGCAGGTGCTGCTGGCATCACCATAGCCCTTGAATTAGAAAGTTTGGGCATAAAAACAGTGCTGCTGGAAGGCGGGGGATTGGATTTCCCAACCACCGATGAAATGGATTTATACGATGCCGAAGTTGGTGATAAACCTTATCCAATTGCCAGCTCTAGACTCAGGTTTTTAACCAGAGAAAAGTTACATGATTTTCAGGCAACTTTAAGCCCACAATAAAGCCTCAGAAACACATGGTTTAATCATTAAAACTCAGTATTGGATAATTTGATAAAATGCAGCTTTTTAAGACATTCAACATTTTTGATGCAACTTTTCAGAAGCTTTATTCAACTTTTTTTCTTCTCATCTTGCCTTTTTTTGCTGAGTTGTAACAAACAGCAAGGACCCAAAATTACAGCCATAGCACATGCTGGCGGTGGTATTGATGGAAAAACCTACACTAACTCATTTCAAGCATTAAACTTCAATTATGAAAGAGGCTATGAGTTGTTTGAAATAGACTTTTCTTGGACCAGCGACTCACAACTGGTCTGTTTACATGATTGGGACAGAACGCCCAAATGGTTACTTGATTACCATGGTGAAAAGCCCTTAACTTTGGCTGAGTTCAATCAGTTGCTTCATCCAAACTTGTCACTGAAGCCATGTAACCTGGAAAGCTTGAACCAATGGCTAATTAGTCATCCAAATGCTTATATTGTGACCGATATAAAACATAACAATATTCAGGGACTTAAGCTAATCAAACATAGCATTGAAAATGCCAATCAAAGAGTGATACCACAAATTTACCAGCCGGAAGAGTATCAAGCAACTAAAGACTTGGGTTATGAGTTATTAATTTGGACATTGTATCAATTCCCGAAGGAAAACAAAGCCGTAATTGATGCCTATAGACAAATGGATTTATATGCTATAACCATGCCACAGCACAGGGCCAAACAAGGCTTGGCTAAAATGCTAAATGAACCTTATATTCCATCTTACGTTCATACCATAAACAATCTGGCCGAAGCCAAAAACTATCAAAAGGAACATGGTTTAACATCGGTTTATACAGATTTTTTAGCGCATGATTTTTAACTAACCGCCCAGTCCACTGAGGTAATAAAATATAATAAACACCGATGTTTCGGATGTGTTTATATTCCCTACATTTAATAATTAATTTAACGAGTGCGTCTGTATTCAACACTCTGATAGACTGGTGTGGTTTCGTCATCACCTCAAAGACCATGTGCGCCACATTACCAGTAAATGTCTGACCAATTGGAATTGATTATATTTTCCAACTACTTCCGCTGTAATTATCATGCCATGCCCTCTGCCCAGTTTTGTGAGCCATGAACTTGCCATTCTCTGAATTAGGTGAGAACAATTTCTATTTTCACATCAGGTTGTTATTAAATTTCTCATAACAATTATAGCGAAAAACAAATGTTTGAAGTCCTTACAAAAAAAACTGTGACAAAAACATGATAAAATCGCTTTTTTTTAATTTTATTTCACTCGCCTCAATGGACTGGTATTTATGAAAAAAATAATTGGATCAGTCATCTTTATAGGTTTCTTCTTATATGTTTTTGCAGAGACCAACTACCTAAACAATAAAAATATTTTTTTTGAAAACCTAACTCTTACTGAATTAATTCTGGGTTCATTAGGTGTAGCTGCTTTTGTGTTCTTTTTTCCAGTCAGTCATGGTAAAAAGCCAGCCAGATTGCTGAGCCAAGTCCTCAAAGTATTAGTCATCACATCCACAGTTTTCATCATTTTAGTTGAGGCTTTGATTGTTGATTTTTCAGGCATTGGTTTTGGTCCAGAAGTCATTACCCATCTCAACTGGGATGCTTTTGTTTTGGGTGTGAAGCAATATAAACTGCCATTATTAGTGTTTATCATGCTCACCACAGCCATCAATGTTTTTATTCTTGGCATGAATAAAAACTCCAAAGCCATTACTCGGGCTTTACTGTTGTTGATATCTATTATTTTAATAGGCCTGTTTTTTAATCAAACTATATATGGGCGCCTATATGAAGGTTATATTGAATATAACAAATTAATGAACATTCGTGGTGTGCACGAAAGTGAAATTAAAAAGCTGAAATTCATTGGCATCGATCACATCAAAACCAGCAAGTCAAACATCGTAGCCAACACGAACAAAGATAAAAATTTAATTGTTATATATTTAGAATCATTCAGCGCATTGTTTGTCGGCAACCCAAACTACCCTGATCTGACCCCTAAATTTGACAAAATGGCAAAACAACACCACCTGATTTCACCATACATATCAACGGCTCATTACACAATGGATGGCCTTATATCATCACATTGTGGCTTTATACCTAACATGTTAATGGGTAATAATACCTTGGCATCAGGAGAAAGGTATTATTATGATATACCATGTTTTACTGATGTTTTATCGGTCGCAGGCTATCATCAAGAGTTTTTAGGGGGTGCAAAGAAATCTTTTGCTGGCAAAGGGGATTTTTTATCAGATCACGGCTATGATAAAGTTTGGGGTAGCGAAGATTTCTACGCAGATTTCGGAGAACAAATGACATGGTGGGGTTTGGAAGACTCAGATTTGTTTGATCAAGCCAAGTCAAGAGTTCATGAGCTTCAGCAACTTGACCAGCCATACCACTTAAGTTTACTTACTTTAGGCACTCACTTAAAAGGCTACCCATCACCATCATGCCCAAAATACAAAGACTCAGAAGACTTGTTCATAAATGCCATCCATTGCACAGATTATTTAGTGGGTGATTTTTTGGATTATTTGGTGAATCAAGGACTGCTGACAAACACCACGGTTATCATAACCGGAGACCATACTTTGTTCAGCACTTCATATACCCAAGATCTGTTTGGAAACAAAATTGATGACAAAAATCTGTTTGGACTGATCATTGATGAAAAAAATGACATCAAAACATCAAACATGGGTCTTTACGACTTGCCACCCACAATACTTAGCTTACTTGAGGTTGACCACAACGTATCTTTTATTATGGGTGATGAGTTCGGTAGAGAGGTCGGTAGTCCGATGCTGACCAGAAATGAATTATATATCAATGGTAAAGCTCAACCTTTATCTTTTGAATGTCAATTTGACTTGAATAAAAAAGTTAAGCCAGGTAAAGACATTGATCTTTGTGACCAACGGGCTGTTATTCACCAACTATATGGATACACAGAAAGATTCAATATTCCATCAAAGTTTCGATACAAGGCCAATTCTGTCATTGAAATTTTGTATGAAAAAGATTACACAAAAATTGTTGATATAACCATTGGAGGTAATAGTTTAAAACCAAATTTCAGAAATAATGGATTTGTGTTAACCCCTGAGATGTATGGGAGAAAAGGTTTGTTTTTAATCAATATCAATCATCAAACACAAATAATTGAACATATGCTGAATTTTTCCGAATTGAGCAGTCTACTAACTTTCCTTCAACGAGTTCCCAGTGACAGTCAATCAACCCTACTTCTGTTTGGAATTGATGTAGAAGAAAACCGGCAAGTTTTAGACCAGTTAAAGGTTGAGTATAAGGAATTCACCTGTCAAACCTATATGGTTTGCATCAAACCAAACGAAAACCATGATAATACTGTTACAGATAAAAATAACCAACGGGTTATTGTTTCTGGGTTTTAAAGCTGTAGAATTTGAGTTTTAATGGTAATAACACCAAGACAACTTTAAAATAAGATGTTCTCACCACACACAAGGACTGACTGTAATGGAAAATCGTAAACTAGCCTGTATTTCATTCTTATTTTTTTTACTTGTACCTTATCAAAGTTACGCCCTAGAAGAACTGTTTATTGGCGGCAGCCCCTTGTCAATTGATATCAGCTCAAATGAAAATTTTGCCGTTATCTCACTGCATTCACCAGCTACTGCAACAACTCCTAACCTGGTTATTGTTGACTTGACAACCAACCAGATCATTAAGTCTCACCGCATTAGACTGAGGATGACGAAAGCTGTTTTTATCGAAAACAATGAAAACTATACCAACAACCCAGGTTCAGAATTAGATGGTTTAGCAGTGGCAGCTTTATTTGGTGACCAAAGTTCGCTAACCATTATTAATCCTGAGACAGGTGATGTTATTAAAGACATCAGCACCACACCTCGGCCCAGCAACATAAAAATTATGGGTAATTTAGCTTACATCACAGGCAGTACAACAGGCGATGTTAATGTCATCAACTTGAATAATTTAAGCTACTATTATTCATCACCAAGAATTGGTGTTGATCCCAGAGATTTTGAAATTTACCGACATTCAGATACGATTCAATATGCATATGTATCTTTGGGTGGTGAAAAGTCCATTGCTGTCATAGAAATTGATTCAACCGGCTTTGTTATCCAGAGACCGCGGTGGAAAATTTTAAAGAAAATAGATGTTGGCTATGACCCATCTAGCATGACCTTAAATTCAGACAAAACTAAATTGATTGTGGCTAATCTGAATGGTCGAAGTGTCAACATTTTTGATGTTAGTCTTCGCTCGCAACCACAAGCGATATTAAACCACAAACAAAAGCTCGAGTGGCCCGTTGGCCTATCACCAACTGATGTCATTCCAACCTCTGACCCCGATGTTTTCATGGTTGCAAACTCAAACAGTTATTGGTTAACACAGGTTGATTTGAGTGAAAAATCAACAACCGCTGTTAGAATTAAAAATGATGAAAATCTGGCCTACACAGCTCTGGCTGTATTTGATGGCAAGCTTGCTGCCATAGAAAAAGGACCCAATGCCAACTTGTCATCTTTAAATTTCGATGAGTTGATTACTGAAGAGTTGCCACTGTTTGATAGTCCGGGTGAGCCACAAATTAACTACACTTTAGGTATTGATACCTCCTTAGCTTGTCCCGGATTTTATTTTGCTGAGGCCTTTCAACAACGTTTTGCCAGTGGAGGTGTGTGGGGTAAAGAAATCAAATTGAAAGGAACAGACCGTACTCTTCAAGGTGGCCTTATTTTAAAATCAAACTTCAAAGAAAATGGCGGTTCACCAGGATACGGTGGCTTTAACATTGCTAACAGCACTGGTGAAAAGCAAAGTATCAATATTGAAATTACTCGAGTTATTTCTTACACAGGCGCTACACCGCTTGTCGATGTCAGTTTAAAAAACCTGGATGGTGAAAATATTCTGGGTACCGTTTCTGGCTCTTCAGGTTTGAATTTAAGTGGTGAACTATCACCTGGGTTTTACTATTTCAGCGTCAGGAGCAAATCAGGAGCGCCTGCAGGAGAGTTTTTGGCAGATATTTCAACAAGCTTTATCAATCGTGCTGGTGGCGGATTTCAGGGCGGGGTTGTTATTGGTGGCCATTTCTCAAAGTATGAAACTTTTGCTGACCAAAAAGCTTTTGCAGGATTTTGTGTGAAGCAATCACAAGATGTAACTATTAATTCATTTGCAGCACCCACTTATGGAAACAAAGGTGCCAGTAACTTAGTTATTTCTCTAGCTAACCGCTCAAGAGAAACCCTGGTAACTGAACTTAATACGCCAGAACCTATTGAACCTGTTAGCCTTCCTGAATCACCAGATTACTCACTTGCTGAATTTACAACAACTCCCTTAAAACATGTGTTTGTCGATGCTAATTACAATGGGCCTCAATTAGGTACCAGCTCAAGGCCTTACAAAAGCATAACTAAAGCTATCACAAAAACCAATAGTTCAAATGTTGTCTACCACATCAGGTCAGGAACATACGCTCCTTCAACAACCGATGAAACTCTCCCAATCGGCAGCAGAAACCCCAATGTAAACCCTGTTAAGAACAATGTGTGGATTCGCGGTGAAAATCCAGAAAACACAATTATCGATGCTGAATACTCATTCCGATTTGATGGTTCAAGGGTAACTGCAATGCAAATCAGCAATGTAGAAAATGTCAGAATCTCTGGCTTAACCATCAAAAACTCTCAGGCAGCGGGTATTTTTATTAACAATTCAGACAATGTAAGAGTAGATCATAATTATTTAACTGGCAATGCAAGATTTGGTGTTGGCGCCAACTCAGTGGATCGTTTGATGATAGACAATAATTATGTTGTTGCTAACAGTGAATCTGGCATTGTGGCCAGCGCCTCATATATCAGCAGTAACAATGGTGTCATCCCGGCTGCGCCAGGCTGCCCAGAGCTATTTGGTGTGTGTATTTACAAGAACGTAGCCAATGACCAACGTGCAGATGGTATTTTGGTCAGCCAAGGTGGTCAGTACTCAATCATCAACAACAAAGCCAATCATAACGGTATTTCGGGTATTGAAATCAACAACAGGTATACTGGCACAGGTATTAGGCCTGAATTAACCGGTGACATTATCGGTAACTCTCTTTATTACAACGGCGGTGGCCAACTTTCTCAAGTGGGCACTGGTATTTTAGTTACCGAGTTTTCACATGCAAAAAACATAACCAATAATACCGTTAATAATAATTTACCGGGTGGCATCGCAGTCTTTGAAGATTCAAGCGCAACAAACATCTTAAGTAATCAAGTGAACTTTAACAGTGGCAATGGGATTGCTATTCAAAAAAGATCAGCCATTGAGTCAATTTCTGGTAACGAAGTTTTAGAAAATGGCCTCAGTGGAATCTTTCTTGCGTCTGATGTCACAACATCAAAAATAAATAGCAACTTCAGTAATTTTAATGGCCGATGTGAAGATTGCTTGGATGCTAAAAATGGGCTTGCCATTCTTAATAATGCATCCGTAGAACAGGTGGCTTGGAATACCTTTAATTCCAACTCAAGTGGGGTTCAAGTGGCGAACAACGCGGACGTTGCCGTTTTTGAAAACAATGAAATCGTCAACAACCACAATATAGGTCTTTTTGTCAGAAATGATTCTCATATATTTAACGCTAACACTATAGCAGTAAACCAAAATACTGGAGACCATGCCATTTTTGTAAGTAACGCCACGCTGAATATCAACAGTTTAGAAATGCTTGAAAACCTGGGTGAAGGTTTGACCATTTCTGAAAATGGAAAAGTTACAGCTCAAAGCCTACATATAAATCGTCAAGAAAAGGAGGGCCTTTACCTTCGATCAGGAGGAGGTTTAACATTAACTGACAGTTTAATAGAGTATGGTTTGGGATGGGGAATCAGCGCCACTGGAGAAAACACCAAAGTCAATATAAGCAATACCACCATAACTAAAAACATGGCTGGTGTAATCGCACAAAATGGTGCTTCCATTCTATGCAATGACGGTGGTCAAGTCATTGATAATTTAACCCAACAAACCTCGGGTAACGTAAGTGGTTGTGATTGATCTCCAGACCCAGACAAAAGTGAGCTATAAGTTTATTTGAAATAATTTAATGCGTCTGTAAGCATCCCTTTTAGCATGTGAATAAACCCCCTGAGTTTTGATTTCTTGGCAATGATTGAAACTTGTTCTGGTCCCAGATAACCAAATTCATGCGACCAATATGAGGCAACATACACATCCTTAAAGCCCATTTTTCGCATTTCATCCAATAACTCCCATCCAAATGTATAAAAACTGAGAATGCCGCTGTCATTGGTCGGATCACCATGGTATTCAGGTTCAACATGGTGTTCAATTGAACCATCTTTTTTGATACTCGCTCTGACTAAATTCTTTTCAGCCTGACAATCAAAAGGAAACGACATCAGTATCGATCCGTTCGGCTTCAACACCCGCAAACATTCCTTCAGTGCCCTATTGTAATTTGGGACATGTTCTAGAACATCAAAGGAAAATATATGGTCTATGCTATTGGTTTTAAAACTTAAATCAGTCAAGTCTTCGTGACGTACACCCTGTTCACTTTTTTGTCCACTTGCAACACCACTTTCAATATATTCGCTGCCTATTATATCGGGAAATTTTTGCTTCAAAAAACGGTAAAACGGTGTGACTTGCTCTGTGATATAAATACAATCTTCCGGTTTAACTTCAACATGATCAATCATTAAGTGATAACTTGCTCTGAGCCTGTTACACAGCTGGGTCTCCGGACACACCAAACGTTCACGCCAGTTAATATTTACACCATCTGAATGCTGCCAATCAACCAAGAAGTCCACTTCCTTATTCGCCGGTATCGAGTAACCTTTGAATGTAAATGTTAGGTCTTTATTCGAGTTTATTTGTTCGAGTTCTAGAGTTTCTAGGTACCTTTGTTTAAAAACCTCAACCTGATCAGTGGCATACTCTGTGTATTGTTCGTGGTTATGAATTTTGTTTACTATCATCAGTTACAAGGATTTTTTTGAATGAATTATATACTTATTGTTCTGTAGGAAAAGACACTTCCTGAAAGAATCAGCTCAAATTGATTGGGCAAAGTTGAGATTATGTCATTCAACCATACATTGAATTCATACAGATAGCTATTGGTCGATTCCAAGCTGTGTTAAAATAACATCAAATAATAATAATGAGTAAGGTAACCATCATGTCTAAATCACAAACATTACAAGACCCTTTTTTAAACGCACTGAGAAAAGACCGCATTCCGGTTTCTGTGTTTTTAATGAATGGCATTAAATTACAAGGAACGGTTGAATCATTTGATCAGTTTGTCATCGTGTTGAACAACACCACCAACCAACTGGTTTATAAACATGCCATTTCTACCATCGTACCTGCGAAAAATGTCAGCACTTATAAAATCCAACAGGATGACGAAGACTGATACACCACTCAATAGCAAGTTGATTGAAGCAGTTTCAAAAATTGGAACTGCTTTTTTATTGAACGTCATAAACCCACTGATGATAAAACAACCCAGAATGACCCATCTTTTGTTAGGTATGAACAAAGTCAAATCCAACCCGACCCAGGCTTATTTAATTAACCTAGCGCAGCCGGTTTTTCGAAGCATGAGAAAAGAAGGCAAGCGAGACACGCACCCATGGCAATCGGTTGGTGAGCTCAGCGAATCAGAGATTGGCTCATTGAATTCTCGAGCACGGCCGGTTTTCGGAGGAACGACGAAAGAAGGCAAGCGAGACACGCACCCATGGCAATCGGTTGGTGAGCAAAGCGAATCAGAGATTGGCTCATTGAATTCTCGAGCACGGCCGGTTTTCGGAGGAACGACGAAAGAAGGCAAGCGAGACACCTACGATGTTTGATCGTTCCGAAAGAGGTGACCGCGCGGTATTACTGTGTCCCACACCGATGCAACGTTCACAACGCGCTGAACAACCCGATCGCATTGCTGAGTTTCGCGAATTAGTGACCACTGCTGGTGCAGAAATTTTTGATGTCATCACCAGTACCCGTCAAACAGTCGATTCAAAATACTACATCGGTAGCGGTAAAGCAGAAGAGCTGGCCGAAGCAGTTAAAATTCACGAGGCTGATGTGGTGGTGGTCGATGCCGCATTGAGCCCCATTCAGGAACGTAATCTGGAAGCACTGGTTAAGGCACGCGTACTGGATCGGCGCACCCTAATCCTTGATATTTTTGCCCAAAGAGCCCGCTCATACGAAGGTCAATTACAAGTAGAACTGGCGCAATTAAAACATATGTCTACACGCTTGGTACGTGGCTGGACTCACCTAGAGCGACAAAAAGGTGGTATCGGTATGCGGGGACCCGGTGAAACCCAACTAGAAACTGACCGCCGCTTACTCAATGCACGGGTTAAGTCTCTGAATGCCAAGCTGGATAAAGTCATGCGTCAACGTGAACAAGGCCGCAAACAGCGTAAAAAATCAGGCACCAAAATGATGGCACTGGTGGGTTACACCAACGCGGGTAAATCGACTTTGTTTAATTTAATCACTGATGCTGAGGTGTATGCCAAAGACCAGCTGTTTGCCACCTTGGACCCTACCGTCAGACAATTCACCGCGATTCAAGGTTCCCAAGCGGTGATCAGTGACACCGTTGGTTTTGTGCGTGATTTACCGCATGAGCTGGTGGCTGCATTCCGTGCCACCTTACAAGAAGCATTGGATGCCGATGTGCTGTTACATGTGATTGATGACAGCAACCCAGAACACCGTGATCACATGAATGAGGTTTATAAGGTATTGGGCGAATTAGAAATTGATGATGTGCCGGTGATTGAAGTATTCAACAAAATTGATCAATCCGGTGCCAAACCAGCATGGCAGCCCGGTGAAGCAGGATCGCCGGACCGGGTATGGGTCTCAGCCCATAAAAATTTAGGCATCGATTTATTGCTTAAAGCCATTGAAGAACGGCTGCATCGTACCCATGTAGCTCTTAGCTTTGTCTTACCTATGAATCAAGCGAAATTGCGGGCTCAGTTTTATCAACTGGACGCCATACGCGATGAGTCCTTTGATGATTTAGGTCAATGGCAACTTGAGGTAGAATTACCGATAGAAAAATGGCGACAATTAGCCAAAGGCGATGATGAAGGTGCTCATTTTGTGAGTGAGTTACTGAATGAAAACGACATCGCAATTAACGAAAACCCACAAAACTGGTAACTAACTGGAGAAACCTATGCCTTGGAATGAACCTGGCAATTCGGGCAACAACAAGCCCAATAACAATCGGCCGAACAACAACCGGCCAGGTGGCAATAAACCGCCTGAGTTTGATCAAATACTGAGTGATTTATTCAACTCAATCAAACGTGCTTTTGGTGGCGGCTCAAACAACAGCGGCGGTGCCAAAGGCAGCCAAGCCCCTGTTTTGATACTGATCATTGGACTGTTGGGCCTGACACTCTACAGTTCAGCCTACCAAATTCAACAAGCCGAAAGGGGTGTTGTTTTGGTTTTCGGTGAATACTCACACACCATGCAGCCTGGCTTAAGATTCACCTTGCCAAGGCCATTTGCTCAGGTATTGCGCGTTAATGTTGACACCATCAGGCAAGAAGACAACAGCGGCCAAATGTTAACCGAGGATAAAAACCTCATTGAGATAGATTATTCTTTACAGTACCGCATCGATGAAGAACGTGTTAATGACTATTTATTCAGTGTAACCAACCCAGAGAATACCGTTAAGCAAGTCTCTGAAAGTGTCATGCGTCAAGTGGCCGGTACTCGTACACTGGATTTTATCATCAATGAAAACCGTACCGCAGTTAACCAAGAAGCCCGTGCAGAAGTTCAGTCCATGTTGAACCAATACAAAACGGGTGTGCAAATCACTCAGCTTAACATCACTGAAGTACATCCACCCAGTAACGTGAAGGAAGCTTTTGATGACGTGGTTAAAGCAAGAGAAGACCAGAAAACCTTTATCAACCAAGCAAAAGAGTATGAAAACGCACGCATTCCAGAGGCCGAAGGTCGAGTTCTGAAGATCTTACAAGAAGCCGAAGGTTACAAGGCCTCTATCATTGCAGAGGCTGCTGGTAAAGCCGATCGCTTTGACTTATTAAGATCTGAGTACGAACAGGCACCTGAAGTGACCAGACAGCGCTTGTTCCTAGAAACCATGGAGAGCGTTTTAGGTGACACCTCTAAAGTGGTTATGGATCAAAACTCAGGCAACAGCATGATGTATTTACCACTGGATCAGTTGATGAAAAACCAGCCCCGTAGAATGACCAATGACACATTGGATCTGGGTACATCTGTGGTTACACCGCAGACCAACAACATGCAAAACTCGAACACCAACAGAAACAACAACCGCACCACGCGTCGTGGTAGAGGAGGCCAACAATGAATAAACTGATTGCATTTATATTTGGTGTCTTGGTATTGGGCGTTCTTGCCAGTTTCTTCTTGTTCACCATCGACGAAAAACAAACCGCGGTCAAGCTGCGTTTTGGTGAGGTGGTACAAGCTGGTTATGAACCCGGTTTGCATTACAGAACACCAGTGGTGAATAACATTGTTAAATTCGATCGTCGCATCCAGACATTGGATAACGCACCGGAACGTGTTTTTAATACAGATAATGAATATTTGATGGTGGATTACTTTGTTAAGTGGCGCATCAAAGATGTTAAACAGTTCTACACTTCCAACGGTGGTTTGATAGCCAAAGCCAATGCCAACCTGACAGGTGTGGTTAAAAACGTATTACTGGAAGAGTTCTCTATTCGTACATTGGACCAAGCCATCTCAACCCAGCGTATTGAATTGATGGATAACTTGCGTGAACAAACCAAGCTTCGTTCTGAGGATTACGGTATTGAAATCGTTGATGTGCGAATCAAGCAAATCAACTTGGACCAATCAGTCAATGAATCGGTCTACAACCGCATGCGTTCAGAACGTCTGGTAGAAGCTGCAGAACACCGCTCAACAGGTCGCAAAGAATCCATTAATATCCGTGCCAACACTGATAAAAGGATTCGCATCATGTTGGCCGATGCCGAACAAAAAGCCGCTGTATTACGTGGTGAAGGCGACGCTGAAGCAACCAAACTATTTGCTGAAAGCTACAACAAAAACCCAGAGTTTTACTCGTTCACCCGAAGCCTAGAGGCCTATTCAAAGAGCTTCCAAGAAGGGTCGGGTAATGTCATGGTATTGGACCCAAATTCTGAGTTTTTCAAATACTTTAATAATGAAAAAAAAATTGAGTGACCATCGGTTAAAATAGCCAAAACGAAAAACTCATTTACAACCATAGGCGCAAATGCATACAATGCATTTGCGCATTTTTTTGGTGTAGGCAAAATAAAGCCATACACCTTTACTTTTAATTACATCCAGTCATGAAAAAATCTGTTGTTGTTTTAGGCACCCAATGGGGTGATGAAGGCAAAGGAAAAATTGTCGATTTATTAACCGAACGCGCTGATGCTGTGGTTCGCTATCAAGGTGGGCACAATGCCGGTCACACCCTCATCATCAACGATGAAAAAACCGTACTGCACTTGATTCCATCAGGCATCTTGCGCGCTGGGGTTAAATGCTACATTGGTAACGGTGTGGTGATCGAGCCCAATGCCTTGATCAAGGAAATCAAGAACTTGGAAGCCTCAGGCGTGGATGTTCAATCCAGATTGTACATATCAAAATCAGCACCCGTCATCATGCCTTATCACATCAAACTGGATCAGTTGCGTGAGGCCAAAAAAGGCAAAGCGGCCATTGGTACAACTGGACGCGGCATAGGCCCAAGTTACGAAGACAAGGTGGCACGTCGTGGTATTCGCGTCGGTGATTTATTGAATGCCGAAGTGTTGAAAGAAAAACTAACAACGGTACTTGAGTACCACAATTTCGTTATCGAGAATTACCACCAGGCCGAACCACTGGATTTTGATGAGGTATACAAGGACGCCTTGGCACAGGCCGCTTTCATTAAGAACATGTGCGTGGATGTCACCGGAGCCCTGCACCAACATTTAGATGAGGGTGAGAAACTGTTGATGGAAGGCGCCCAAGGCTCACTGCTTGATATTGATCATGGCACCTACCCTTTTGTGACTTCCTCCAACACCACTTCTGGCAGTGCATCAACTGGCTCTGGTTTGGGTGCCACCCAAATAGATTATGTCTTGGGTATCACCAAAGCCTATACCACCCGAGTGGGTGGCGGACCTTTTCCAACTGAGTTATTCGATGATGACGGTGCGGAACTGGCAAAGAGAGGCGTTGAATTTGGTGCCACCACTGGCCGCCCAAGACGCTGTGGTTGGTTGGACTTGGTGGCGTTGAAACGTGCGGTGCAAGTCAATGGTGTTACTGGTCTTTGTGTGACTAAGTTAGATGTTTTGGATACGTTCAAAACAATCAAGCTTTGCACCAGTTATAACAGCAGCTTCCCAGGCTCAGCCGATGAATGGGAAAACGTCAAACCCGAATACAAAACTTTTCCAGGATGGCAATCATCAACCCGTGGAATGACAGAACTGGATGATTTACCCAGCGCGGCCAGAGAATTACTGGATTACATTGCGACATTCACTGGCGCTCCAGTTCACATGGTTTCTACCGGTCCCGATCGCAGTGAGAACATCTTGTTGGTTGACCCAATGAATTAAAGAACTTCAAGCAACAGTCCAAAAAAAAGGCCTTCAAAATTGAAGGCCTTTTTATTTTTCTTATGAAAAGTTTTGCTGTTTATGGCAAAACTTGTTCAAAGCCATCGGCAAAAATAAGGTCACTTGATAGACATTGACCAAACGTGCCTGAGTCAGTGACGACGATGTCATCTACTTTCCAGTCACCGGCTGAAACACTGGAATCTGTTCCCATGCGCCACCTGACGTTGACCAATTGGCCTGCATAGGCAGATAAGTCCACTTCGATCAATGTGAACGCCGCCTGTGTTCCATTCCAAGCGGGTCTGGCACCCAAGGGTTGGCCAAAACCACCATTCAAGGTCACGTCATACGCTGAACCAGGTAAGAAATTAGACTCCAAATCAACCCAGTCTGCTGCACCGTCGACCAATATTTCTAACACACCACCGTCGTAGGTTGCCTCGAATTCATACTTGTGGTAGAAACTCAATACCGAGGTTGCTGATGGTGAAAACTGCTTGGTCTGTAATGATTTATCTGCCACTGCATCTAAATCTGATGAAACAAAGGCTGAACCAGTTCCCGTAGTGTTGTCATCTCCAGACTCTACACGCCAATCTGTGGCACCTGCATCTGCAAAAGTTGACCAATCACCATTGGCTTCTGCATCTGCAAAATCCACATAGTCGACAGCGTCATCGAAAACCTCAGGGGTAATTTCACCAGTTGGAAAGGCTGAGGCTGATCGTGTGTTGTCATCTTGTAGACTGTTATCCGCGTCTGTGGCTCTGACCACATAGTAGTAGTCCGTATCTGAAACCAACGCAGGGTCTTGATCGTCATAAACCAAAACATCTAAACCTGAAGCAATTTCATTGGCAACTGATGGTACAAAACTTGGATCTGTAGATCGATACAATGTGTATGACAACTCACCGGTACCTGCTGGACATAAGCTGCTACCAGCCGCCCAATCAACTGTGATTCCACATGTATTGGTGGCATTGTTGGTGGCACTTGAGACACCAGAGAAAGTCGGTGCAAGGGTACAAACACCAGTGGCGGTTGCAGATTGTTCAGTTGAATTAGCACTGGCACAAGCTGCACCATCAGAAGATCTGACGACATAATAATAGGTAGTTCCACCAGAAACTGTACCATCATCATAACTGTATGTACCGGAATCAGCGACACCGGGACTGGTATCAACCAACGTATCAATCAATACATAACCTGATCCTTGAGTGGTTGAGCGATAAACCCTGTATTCAGTTATTTCACCGTTTGGCGCATCGTCCCAAGTGATGTTGATGTTGTTATCACTGTCAGCATTCACTGAGGTTAAGTTCACTGGATCAATGCTCAACAAACAACCACACTGTTCAAACTTAAATGAAGCGATGCGGGTTGACCAGTTTGTGGCTGGATTGTATTGAGCTGTATACCAGAACGTACACTCATCTACCGGGTCAATACTTAAAGAAGTGTAGTCACCGTATCTGAATGAACCGTTGGAAGCCGAACCTTCAATGATTGATACTTCACCGCGTGGCAAAGTGCCAGGGGGATCATCTTTCAACCTTCCGGCATAACGCATGCCAGCATAAACATCTGCTGCAGCGTTGTTGTTTCCAGCAACGGCAGAAGTGTTATAACCGATGGCTAAGTTACCAGAACTGTCCATGGCGGCACTGGCCATCCAGCGGTGAACGCCATCACCACTGTCTACACCATTACCTGAAGTGTAAGTACCTTCATCTGAAAGCACCCAGCCACCTGAAGTGGTAGCAGCAGGTCTTTCTAAAATCCACCACCTGACTCCGTGGTAATCATTGCCATTGACGTCAGTGACCATGTTACCAACCAAGTACTGCTTGTCATCAATGGTGCGATGTTGAACACGCCACATTAATGGCTGTTTCAACGGGAACAAGTTGGTGGCACCATCAGGTTGTGGTACCGATAGATCACCAAAGTTGGTGCCGCCCAAGTTGGTATCAAAATCAGAAACATCAACATTGATAGGACCGGTGATGGCGCTGTTGGTAGGGGTATCAAAGTCGGTTGTGAACTCCCAAATTTCCAACACATCACTGCCCGCATCACCATGGTACTGTGCATCACGGTGACGCATAAATATACCCGGTGCTCCTGCTGGTGGTTCAATTTCACCATCGGCATCGGCTGGCATCAAATGTTGAAAGCCAAAACCAGGCAAACCAACGGTTTGAAAAACCTGATAGCCTCTGGCTGTGTCACCATTGAGCATGTTGTCTCGGTCAAAAGCGTATTGGCGGTTGTTTTCGTTGGCACCCATATAATAGGCATCATTCCATACACCAAATTTAGGATAATCTGGCAAGCCACCAGTTTCTGAGGTGAACTCATACACATACCAAACCACATCATCACCATCATTGGGGTCTAAATCAAATGGACTGTACGTGGCTGAAACATAAATACATAATGAAGTTTGAGTGAATTCAGTCAATACCCACCGGCCGCGTGGTTCACCGGGTCCATTATCCACGTTTTGATCAAACATGATTACCGGATCACCGCTGCCTGAAGTACAACCTGTGCCACTGCCCTGAGCCAAATCCTCTAAACCAAACTCTGCTTCCAAAGAACCGTCAGCTTTGTTAATCACAAAGATATTTGAACCAGAGGCAAAGCCTCCATTGACTGACTGAATGTAGTAGTCGATTCCCACATCACCATTGGTGTCAGCTGGGTTCGAGCCGGTAAATGCTGAACCATCTACATTGATGATGGTGTTATCAAATTCATCCCCTGCGCCGAAACCATTCTCGGGACCAGCCACTGCGTTCTGTTTCACTGCCAACGGATCAACACCAAAGCCACGCGGTAATGCCGCGGGTCTTTGCCAATCCTTTGGTCGCCTGAATCGCATTGGAATTTCTTTGATGGGGTCACCCGGTTGCCATTTTTCGGTGCGACCCAAAGTTCTGGGATCTACTGTTGAATGTGCCGGATGAACAGGCTGCCCTACAAACTCAGCACCCGTCCGGGTTTCCGATGCAGCAACATTTGACCAACTTGCCAGGCATGAAAGACCTAACAGTGTCGCTTTTACTAATGTTTTATTTTGCAAAATATTTTCCTCTTTTTCTCTGTGTTAAAGGGCCAAATCAATTAAATTGATGGCCCCTGAATCTGTGGTAATTTGTATGGTTTTGTTGGCATTTTTTTGACCCATCAATTGGGTTCTTTGTGATTGCGTTTTGGTTTGTAATAATGCCACCGAGTTACTGGTAATGTGGTTGCCCGTTTTGACCTGGAACAGTGGCATCTGCTGATTGTACATAACTGTCACCCTGCCTTGGTAGGATTGAATGGTACTGTTCACATTTTTATCGCTGCCCTTCACTGTTAAACTGATGTCTCCTGTCTCGGTAAACAAGTCCACAGCTTGTGAAGTTTTAAGTGTGATATCGGATGTTTTTGATTGCACTTTAACCACATTATCAAGGCCCTTTGAGCTGAGGCGTCCACGTTCAATGTCAATATCCAACTCAACCCCTGCTGGCACCACAATGGCTAAATCATAACGGTCTTGCGGACTTAATTGCTCTGGGTTACTGTATTGCACCGAAGCGGTGATCACACCGTTTTCATGTGTGAATGAAAACTTAACCTCCTGTTCCGCGCTGGATTGCGCCACCCCATGGTAGATGAACTCCTCATCATCGGCTTTTCTGATTCTGATGTCACCGTAAGGGTTGACTATCTTTGCCTTGGTCGGTGTTTTGATGATAACGCTTTCAGAAAAACGTTCAATGCTGTGTTCATTATCAGATGCTTGGCTAACTGATAACAGCAGTCCAAGCAAAACCGCAGTAAGAAATCTCATTGTGCTTTATGCCCTCGCTAATTTTTTTATGGCTAATTTACGTTTCAGGGCCGACAAGTGATCAAGAAAAACCACGCCCTCTAAATGGTCTAGTTCATGTTGTATACACACGGCCAACAAATCCTCTGCTGCTAATTCTTGTTGGTTCCCCTCCAAATCTTGAAAACTGACGACAATCTGATCAGCCCTCTTCACTTTGGCATATATACCGGGAACAGACAAACAGCCCTCTTCGTGAGTTTGAATGCCCGCTTTCTCTATGATTTCGGGGTTGACCATAACCAAAGGCTGGTTTTTTTCTTCTGAAACATCAATCACAACCAAACGCACATGCTGATCAACTTGCGTCGCAGCCAGGCCAATGCCCGGTGCAGCATACATGGTTTCCAACATGTCTTTGGCCAGTTGTTTCACTGCCTCATCAATGACCTTGATGGGTTCGGCTTTGGTCTTTAGTCTTGAGTCGGGTAAGGTCAAGATGTTAAGTTGAGTCATTATATAATGTGTCGTTTGTGGATATTTTGAACTTCATTATTATAGTTTTAATCATTAAATTGGCAACAAACCAGGGCCATTATTCTCATAATACCTTCAAATTTGCTTGTTTTTCTGCCAACACCCTGGCTTTAAAATTGAATTAAATTGGGTTAAAACTGACTTTTTTTCGCCATTTTGCAGTTTGATTCACATTTTTGTTTAATTTTTTAAATAAAATGGATAAACTAAAGTTTTAGGAAAATCAAGGGTTTGCCGATGATGTTTAAAAAACAACATTTAATTATTGCGTTACTGCTGGGGTTTGCTTTTTCTGCTCTGGCACAAGAAGTGGAATTGAATCCATCTCATCCAGATACATATGTCGTTCAAAAAGGCGATACGTTATGGGATATTTCCGCAGTATTTTTAAAATCTCCTTGGTTGTGGCCAGAGATTTGGCATGCCAACCCACAAATAGAAAATCCACACCTCATATATCCGGGTGACCAAATCAACCTGGTTTACCTCAACGGCAAACCAGCATTAACCGTTAACCGTTCACATCCTACTGTCAAACTCAGTCCACAAGTCAGAGCTGTAGACAATAACAGCGCCGTCGAAACCATTCCACTGAAAGACATCGAACCTTTCTTAAGAAAATTACGCATCCTGAACAAGGAAGACATTGACTTAGCACCTTATGTGGTTGCGGCAGAAGAAGACCGGAATGTCTCAGCTACCAGTGATTTGATCTACATCCGAAATTTGAAAAATGCTCGACAAGGCGATCGTCTCGCCATCGTTAGGCCGACTGTCATTTACCGAGAAATCCCCACTGATTACCCTTGGGAAACTTCAGACACCCATGCAATTGAATCTGTTGAATGGCAAAAATCTTCGGATTACACCACCTCAGCCGTGTTGTCACGCTTTTGGAAAAAGTACATTGACCGCACTTACTGGGAAAATGTCAAAGTCCTGGGTTATGAAGTGGCTGACACCGGTGTCGCCGAAGTGGTCAGAGTGGGTACCGATGACATCACCACTGTTCAAGTTATCGAGGCCACAACGGAAGTCAAGAAAGGTGATCTAATATTACCCATAGACCAGTTCAACTTTGATCCGTACTTCCAGCCTAAAGCAGCAGAAGTGAATGATGAAAACATTCGAATTGTGGCACTTAACAATGCGCTATTTGGAAGTGGCCGCAGACAGATCGTCGCGATCAGCAATGGTTCGTCACAAGGTGTTTCTGTGGGCGATGTATTTTCAGTCCATTCTCCCGAACGAGTTATTCGTGATGAAGTGATGCATCCTAAGAATGACCTCAAAACATTACTCAAACCATCTAAAGCAAAGGTGACACTGCCCATGGAGTACGCAGGTCATATCATGGTATTCAAAACATTTGACAACATCAGCTATGCCATTATCACTGATGGTAATCGTCCGGTGAAAATGTACGACTACGTCAAATTGCCTTGATTTAAATGTCACAACAGAACAAAGCATCCTGGCTGCATTTACTCAATGCGCCAGGATTGGGCTTTGCTGGTATCAAACGATTACTTGATGCCTATGGATCCATTGAACACATCTTTCAACAAAAATCATTCTCACCAGAACTCAAAATCCCCACCAAAGCAGTAACCCATTTAATCGCTGCCAGTGACGATGACATCCGCACAGAGTTGGATTGGTTAAATAAACCCGGCAATCATTTGCTGACTTTAGATGATCCATTGTTCCCGCCACAGCTGAAACAAATTTCAGATCCACCGATGTTATTGTTCGTGAAGGGCGATCCTAATACTTTATTATTACCGCAACTTGCTGTTGTTGGTAGCAGGAACGCCAGCCAAGGTGGCCTGAACAATGCACAGGCATTTTGTTTTGACTTAGCCAAAAAAGGTCTGGTTATCACCAGCGGTTTAGCGGCTGGTGTGGATGCCACTTCACACCAAGCGGCCTTAGATGCCAACGGTCAAACCGTTGCAGTTATGGGCACGGGCATCAATGCAATCTACCCAAAATCAAATCAAAACTTGGCCAAATCAATCACCCAACAAGGCGCAGTGGTTTCCGAGTTCCCTTTCAACACACCACCCAATGCTTATAACTTTCCGCGCAGAAATAGAATCATAGCCGGCTTGTCTTTGGGCACATTGGTGGTGGAAGCGGCGCAAAAAAGCGGCACATTGATTACCGCCAGACTGTCAATGGAAAACAACCGACCAGTGATGGCCATTCCAGGCAGCATTCACAATCCGCTGGCCAAAGGGTGCCATCATTTGATTAAACAAGGTGCCAAACTGGTTGAATCCGCACAAGACATCATGGAAGAGCTGACTCCTAGCATTGAGATGTTGACTGACCAGCTGCAGGCTTCATTTGACCAGTTGCCAGATACCACCCTTGAAAAAGACACCACAACACCCAATATTGAGCTCTCAGAAACTCAACAGCATATTTTCAATCAAATAGACTTTAATCCCACGTCATTTGATGCTATCGTAGAACGAACCAAATTAAGCAGCAGTAACATTGCTTCTGATCTGTTAATCTTGGAACTGTCTGGATTGGTTGAAAAGTTACCAGGTGCGAAATATCAAAAACTATGAATGAAAATATCATTGACGTATTGGTCTATTTATTTGAAAACTACTTATCCGAACAATCCAACCTCAACGAACAGTACACCAAAAACAGTATATACCAAGGCCTCGAACAGGCCGGCTTTGAAGCCTCCACAATCGATCACGCCATTGAATGGTTGTTAACCATCAATGACGAACCACAGCCTCTGGTCAATCAATCTGAAGATGGGTTCAGGGTATATAGCCCGACTGAAATCGAAATCTTAGACCAAGAAGGAATTGACTTCATCGCCTACCTAGAATCAACGGAAATCCTGACCCCAACCACCCGCGAACTGCTGCTCAATGGTTTGCTCAATCTAAATACTGACAATATTGACGTGGATGATTTACAATGGCTCGCTTTGATTATTTTATTTTCACAACCGGATGAGGAACAAGCCTTTGCTTCTATGGAAAGTTTGATGTTTGATCCACCGGTCGATCATGAACACTGAAACATGGCTGAAAACTTACTGATAGTAGAATCACCTGCGAAAGCAAAGACCATAGAAAAATACCTTGGCAAAGGCCACAAAGTACTGGCCTCATACGGCCATGTTCGTGATTTGTTGGCGAAAACCGGCGCGGTCATTCCAGAAAATAACTTTGAATTAAAATACGTTGATGTAGAAAAAAATAAAAAGCACATTGACGCCATAGTAAGGGCTGCAAAAAAAGCCGACACCATCTATCTCGCAACCGATTTGGATCGTGAGGGAGAAGCCATTTCTTGGCACGTGGTTGAAATTCTCAAAGACCGCAAGTTACTGAAAGGCAAAGACGTCAAGCGTGTGGTGTTCTCAGAAATCACCAAATCAGCGATTCAAGAAGCCGTGGCCAACCCCCGAGAAATTTCTATTGAGATGGTTGATGCCCAACAAGCACGTCGTGCCTTGGATTACTTGGTTGGTTTTAATTTATCTCCCTTGCTGTGGAAGAAAGTCCGCCGAGGCCTGTCAGCAGGACGGGTACAATCACCTGCTTTGCGTATGATTGTGCAACGCGAAGATGAAATTGCTGCGTTTGAAAAAGAAGAATATTGGACCATCCACGGACAAATGGCTTTAGGCAATGAAGCCTTTGAGTCAAACCTTAATATTTATGCCGGTGACAAGCTCAAGAAGTTTGACATCAACAACCAGAAGGATGCTGATGAAGCTTTGACGCAGTTGCGTCAACAGGCGGGTAAGCAGCTGACAGTGACAGCCCTGACCCAACGAGAACGAAAACGGAAACCAGCAGCGCCTTTCATCACCTCAACGCTACAACAAGAAGCTGCCCGCAAACTGGGTTACACCGCACGTAAAACCATGCAAATAGCACAGCAGCTTTATGAAGGTATGGAAATCAATGGTCAAAGTCAGGGTCTCATTACTTACATGCGAACAGACTCATTAAATTTAGCCAATGACGCCATCAGTGACATCAGAAATGTCATTGCAGAAAAGTTCGGCAATGAACTGGTACCTGAAGCACCTAATCATTATAAAAGTAAATCAAAAAATGCCCAAGAGGCGCATGAGGCCATCCGTGCCGTATCTGCCAAGCTGGTGCCAATGGAAATCAAAAAGTTTTTAGACAACGACCAGTTTCGTTTGTATGATTTGATTTGGAAACGAACCCTTGCCAGTCAGATGATCAATGCCACTATTGGCACAGTTTCAGCCGACTTCACATTCGGTGATGGGCACAACCTACGCGCATCTGGCTCCACCATACTGGTCAAAGGTTTCCTGTCAGTTTATGAAGAAGGCCTGGATGATGCGAAAAAGGACAAAAACAAAGAAAAACACCTGCCTAATTTGAAAAAAGGCGATGTGGTCGAAGTCAAAGAAATCAACGGCGTCCAACACTTCACTGAACCGCCTCCAAGGTATTCAGAAGCTACATTAGTCAAAGCACTCGAAGAGTTTGGTATTGGCCGACCATCAACATATGCCAGCATCATTTCAACTTTACTTAACCGTGATTACGTTGAGCTTGATGCCAAACGATTCATTCCAACTGATGTCGGTAAAGTGGTTGCTCGATTTTTAGAAGCTCATTTTAAAGATTATGTTGATTATGAATTCACCGCACGATTAGAAGATGCGCTCGATGCCGTTTCACGTGGTGAAAAAGCATGGAAGCCATTGATGAAGGAGTTTTGGGAACCTTTTATCAAGTTGGTTGAAGAAAAAGAAGAGACGGTTTCACGTGATGAGGCACAGTATAAAAGAGAGTTAGGTACTGACCCCAAAACCGGCAAACCAGTGTCAGTAAGGATTGGTAAATACGGTACTTTCGTGCAAATAGGCACCCGAGATGATGAGGAAAAACCACAGTTTGCTGGTTTGCTTCCGGGACAAAAGCTTGACACCATCACTTATGATGAGGCCATGGCCCTGTTTGATTTACCCAGAGATTTGGGAGAGACCAAAGAGGGTGAGAAAGTCTCAGCCAACATTGGTAGGTTTGGTCCCTATGTCAGATACGACAACAAATTCGTCAGCATCAAAAAAGACCAAGGTGATCCCTACACCATCACGCTTGAAGAAGCTTTGGTACTGATTCAAGAAAAGAAAATTGCCGACGCCAATCGAATCATACAGACCTTTGATGACGGCATTCAAGTTTTGAATGGTCGCTGGGGACCCTATGTGACCGACGGTAACAAAAATGGCAAAATATCCAAAGACCAAGACCCCAAAGCGCTGACACATGAACAATGTATTGAAATCATAGCCAACGCACCAGAGAAGAAAAAACGTGGCAAAAAGAAAGTCGCTAAAAAGAAGGTGGCGAAGAAGAAAGTGACTAAGAAAAAAGTCACGAAGAAAAAAACCACTAAGAAGACGACCAAGAAAACCACTAAAAAAGCCAAGAAAAAGGCCACAAAAAAGAAAGTTTCAAAATAATTATGTCTGTGATGGTTCACTTGTATGCCGCTTGTCATAAGCGATCGTTGATATTTTGCCTGAAAGCTTGGGGTAAGCAATACACCGACCTTTGCTTTAAACGCGCCATGGCGGTAAAAAAATGAAACTGGAGTTACGTTCAAGGTTTTATTCGTTAGTCACCACAATATTGACGCCTTTGGTGTTAATTCGATTGGCCACTCGTGGCATCAAAACAAAGGCCTATCTGCAACGTTGGCATGAGCGCTTTGGTTGGTTTAAATCACCCAAATTCAAAACCAAATCGATTTGGGTCCATGCTGTGTCTGTTGGTGAAGTGAATGCAGCCATCCCATTGATCAAAGCTTTGATGGAAAAATACCAAGACCATTGCTTTGTACTGACCACCATCACACCAACAGGTTCTGATCGTGTACAACAGATATTTGGCGATCAAGTCTTTCATGTTTATTTGCCCTATGATTTACCAGGCGCAGTTAAAAGGTTCTTGCGCAAAACCAAACCTGATTTAGCGGTCATCATGGAAACTGAAATTTGGCCAAACTTATTCCGCTTTTGTAAAAAAAGAGACATACCCATTGTGGTTGCTAACGCCCGCTTGTCTGAAGTCTCGATGAAAGGCTATCGCTGGGTCGAATCGCTTGCAGCAAAAGCATTCAATGATACCGCTTATGTCGCGGCACAAACCATCACCGATGCCAAGCGCATGATTCAATTAGGCTGTTATCCTGAAAAGATTTTCGTGGTTGGCTCACTTAAATTTGACATCATCATTGAAGATCCCATCATCGAAAAAGGCCAAGAGATTCGTGATCACTACCAGAACTCTCGACTGGTTTGGATTGCGGCCAGCACCCACCAAGATGATGAAATTGAAGTCTTGGATGCCTATGCCGTATTGAAACAGCGCCACCCCAAACTGATGTTAGTCATTGTGCCCAGGCACCCTGAACGTTTTCAAAGCACCACCCAAGCTTGCCGTCAAAAAGGTTTCAACACCCAATTACGCAGCGAGAATGGATTGGTTGACATTGAAGGCGATGTCTTTGTGGTCGATACCATGGGCGAAATGCTTGAGTTCTATGCCTCCTCTGACATTGCTTTTGTTGGCGGTTCAATTGCTAACATTGGCGGACACAATGTGCTTGAGGCTGCGGTTTTTTCATTGCCTGTGTTGGTTGGGCCCAACACCCACAACTTCACTGAAATCACCCAAATCCTCAATGATTGTGGCGGCTCTCAAACAGTGCACGACGCCAATGACATCATTCGCAGTATGGAGTATTTGATTGAGAACCAAGAAGCCAGAATAAAAATGGGGCAAGCCGCTTATGAATTGGTCAAAAGAAACCGCGGTGCGGTGCAGTTAACCATGAACTTGATTGAATCCGCCATGGAACAAAAGCCATTGAATACTCAACTTAAGGCCAAACATTTCCCTAAAATCACCGCCTCAAATTGAAGCGATTATGAAACTGCATTTAAATCACCACTACAAGGCAACCCATCTTGACTGATCTTGAGCACTATTCATTGGTAGGCTTCAGCGCTTTATCAAATATTGAGTTGTACCAAATTCTGCGCTTACGCAGTGCCGTTTTTGTGTTGGAACAAAACTGCGCTTACCAAGACATGGATGATCTGGATCAAGGCGCTTTACACCTGTTCAAAAATTCTGACAGTGATCAAATTATTGCTTACGCCAGAATACTTAAACCCGAACAATGTGGCAACAACCACGTCAGCATAGGTCGTGTGGTGGTGGATCAAGCACATCGAGCACAACATTTAGGTAAAGAACTGATGCAACAAGCCACGGTGCAAACCAAGAAACTTTATGCTGATCAACCCATCATTATCTCAGCACAAACTTACCTCAGCCGCTTCTACCAAGACTTGGGTTATGTTAATACCGGCGAATTCTATTTAGAGGATGACATACCGCACCAAAAGATGATCTACCAAGCCTGAATTAACACGGATTTGTGAACAATATACAACGGTGTCGATATTCATCCTCAGCTTCAGTATAATCAATTGACATTCAATGATAATCAGCGCATGACACACTACATCAGCACCGCAAACGACCAACAAACCACACCCATCATACCCATCATAAAAAGCACTTATGAGACCTGGCTGGCCGCACAAAATGAATTCTTACGAGCTGTAGCCAGCCAACAAAAATTAGGTGAAGATGTTGGTAATATAATCGTCGATCGCAAAAAAAGTGGCCGCATCAGCAAAGTTTATATGCTGGTCAGTGACGACTTGAACCCTTATGATTTTTGTCATGCATGTAAATCATTTCCCGATGGTCAGTACCATGTAGAAAGTGACACCGAAGAAGTGATTAAGGCGGTAATTTTAGCCTGGGGATTTGGCAGTTATCGTTTTGATCGGTATTTGAATCAAAAACAAGCCCCTACTTTGGTTGTTAAAGACCAAGGCGCCTATCACACCGAACTCGCAACCATCAAAGCCACAAGTATGGTGCGTGATTTAATCAACACACCTGCTGATGACATGGGACCAACTGAACTGTCTGATTATGCAGAACAATTTGCCAAAGAAAACCATGCAACATTCACTGAAATTGTGGGTGACTCATTGCTCAGTGAAAACTTCCCATCCATTCATATAGTCGGTCGTGCCAGCCACAAAGCACCACGATTAATTGAATTAAATTGGGGTGATGAAAACAACCCTAAAATATCTTTGGTAGGTAAAGGCGTTTGTTTCGATACCGGCGGCAATAACATGAAATCCGCACAATTCATGCGTTGGATGAAAAAAGACATGGGCGGTGGCGCGCATGTACTGGGCTTGGCCCAACTGATCATTGACCATGATTTACCGGTTTGCTTACAAGTGTTAATCCCTGCGGTAGAGAATGCAGTATCAGGCAGCGCTTACCGCCAAGGCGATGTGGCCCAAACCCGTTCTGGTCAAACAATTGAAATTGGCCATACGGATGCCGAAGGAAGGGTTATTTTGGCTGATGCATTGACCTATGCCAGCGAAGGCGAACCTGAATTAATTATTGATTACGCCACTTTAACTGGCGCCGCTCGAGTAGCCATGGGCCCCACCGTTACTCCAATTTTCAGTAACCGCAAAGAAATCAGTGATGAGATTTTCGCTAATGGCCAAATCAGCCATGATGAGACTTGGCCTTTGCCTTTACAGCAAAGTTATAAAAAATACATTAAATCATCCATAGCAGATCTCAATAATTCAGCATCATTGCCCCAAGGTGGGTGTATCACTGCTGCGTTGTTTTTAGAGCATTTTGTTGGCGCTGATATTCCATGGGTACATATCGACACTTATGGCTGGAACTTCGGCGATCGCACCGGCGGCACTGAAGGCGGTGAGGCGCTGGGCATGGTGGCTGTTTTTAACTGGCTGAAGGGAAAATACACAGCATGAATGAAAGCGTAAAAAAACTTCACTTTGGACAAGGCCAAGGGGCGGACAAAAAACCGACCGAAATCTTAGGCCATTTCGCCAACCGACATGGTCTGATTACCGGCGCCACAGGTACTGGAAAAACAGTTACCCTTCAGGTTTTGGCTGAAAACTTTTCAGCACTGGGCGTACCGGTATTCATCACTGACATCAAGGGTGATGTGTCTGGCCTGTCACAAGCTGGCAAACAAAAAGAATTCTTAGATAATCGTGCCAAAGAACTGAACATAAAAAACTACCGCTATGAAGGCTCTCCCACAATCTTTTGGGACATCTTCAAAAAGCATGGTCACCCTGTCAGAACCACCATCCAAGAAATTGGCCCCATGTATTTGAGTCGATTGCTGGAACTGTCTGATGTTCAAGAAGGTGTGATAGCGGTGGCTTTTAAGTACGCCGAAGAAAATGACATGGCTTTGTTGGATTTAAAAGACCTCAAGTCACTGTTACAGTTCATGGGTGAGCACCACAAAGAAATATCAACAAACTATGGGCGCATTACCAATGCATCCATTGGCGCCATCCAACGTCGCTTGTTAAGCTTAGAATCACAAAGTGGCGATGAACTGTTTGGTGAGCCCGCTTTGGCCTTGTCAGACTTGATGCGACAGGACATGTCAGGCAAAGGCATCATCAGCATCATGGAATCAAGGGACTTGATGATGAAGCCACAGTTGTATGCTTCTTTTTTACTTTGGCTGATGACTGAATTATTTGAAACCTTACCTGAAGTGGGTGATTTACCTTTACCCAAACTCATCCTATTTTTTGACGAGGCTCATTTGATATTTGAAGACTCTCCCAAAGAGGTGCTCAAACGCATTGAACAAGTGGCCAGACTGATTCGCTCAAAAGGTGTTGGGGTTTATTTTTGTACCCAATCACCGGGCGACATCCCAGAGGACATTTTGGGCCAGCTGGGTAACAAGGTACAACATGCACTGCGTGCCTATACGCCGAAAGATAAAAAAGTAATTCGTGCCGTGGCCGATTCATTTCGTCCAAACCCAGCCTTTAAAACAGCCGATGTCATCACTGAGCTTGGCGTGGGTGAGGCGTTGGTTTCGACCTTAGAAGCCAAAGGCGCACCGGCGGTGGTTGAACGGGTTAAAATTGCACCTCCACGATGCCGCATGGGACCAGCAACTGATGCTGAAAGGAAAGTGGTCATGTCTCGTTCTCCAGTTGGGGGCAAGTACGATGAGAACTTGGATCGTGAATCTGCGCATGAAAAATTAATCGCGCGGAAAAAACAATTGGCCGAACAAAAAGCCAAAGAACAGGCTCGATTGGATGCAGCAACACAAAAAGCTGAAGCAGCAAAAACCAAACGCAGACCCGGACGACCGGCCGATTCATTTGCAACTAAATTGGGTAAATCGATACAACGCAGATTAACAACAAAGGCCGTCAATGCCATCTGGAACACTTTGTTCGGTCGTAAACGTTAAATCACCCGACTCCACTAATTCATGCTTGAACCATCAAAACAAATTAACTCAGCATGATTGAACTGTCGTTGTTAGTGATTCTGGGACTGGTGGTTGGTTTTTTCGCTGGTTTGTTAGGCATCGGTGGTGGCGCCATCATGGTGCCGGCATTGACCAGTTATTTTCTGTGGCAACAATATGACCCAGCAGTGGTGGTGCACATGGCATTGGCAACCTCCATGTCATGCATTATTTTTACATCCATACTCAGTATTCATACCCACCAAAAACACCAGGCTATCATATGGAACATCACCGCGCAAGTCAGCCCTATGGTGTTGTTGGGCAGCGCGCTGGCCAGTTATTTTGTGATTCAAATTAATTCCCGTGCCATCGCCATCATATTCATGTGCTTGATGCTGCTGATCGCTGCTCAAATGCTGCTTGATTTTAAACCTCAGGCCAAGCAACCCAAAGCATTGAGTCGCTTTAAGTTGATGCCTGCTGGTTTCATCATCGGTTGGCTTTCAGCAATGATTGCGATTGGTGGCGGCTCATTGACCGTGCCTTTTCTCAATTGGTACCGAATTGATATCAAAAAGGCCATTGCGACTGCAGCCAGTGTCGGCCTGCCCATAGCACTGGCCAGCTCAATGGTTTTTGTGATGCAAGGCATCAACAACAGCCAGCTACCCAATGGCGGCATGGGCTATATTTATTGGCCCGCCACTTTAGCCATTTCAGCTGGCAGTTTACTCACCACTCCTGTGGGTGCCAACCTCACCCATCAGCTACCAGTTATGTTGCTGAAGCGGGTGTTTGCATTACTCATCGTGCTACTGGCCGTGCGCATGTACCTGACTTTTGATTAGTTAATAAAATACCATAACAATTCCTTTTCACAAAAATTTCACTTATCCACAAAAGCTGTGGATAACTTTGTTAATAACTTTGGTTTTTTCTGGTTTGAGTCTTTACCTGTTTGACCGAAGGACGATGTGGTTAATAATTAACCAGCAACCATATCCCATATTTATCAATAGGTTATGAGATTTTTTAAATGTATTAGCCGAATGTATTTGGCTAAATTCTTGTTTTGTGACACGCCAATGAACAACTGTGAATAAATAAACAGTGTCAACACTTTTTTTAAAATATTCAAGCCACAAGTAATCACAGGTTGAATTCAACACAGCAGCAGCTCATTGCCACAGGTTGTTGCCTTTTAAGGTGTTCAAGGGCACTTGTCGCACCCCCTTAGGGTAAGGAAAGGTTTGAATGTTTTATTCAAGCAACAAGCTTCCGCTTCATAGGTTAACACCAATAAATAAAAAGGCTGCTTACGCCTCCCTGCTCAAGCGGCAGACTAACATCCATGTAGGCCGAACGTTACTGCAACAAACTTTTAATGGGCCTCGTCCCAGTTCTCACCAATGCCATAATCCACCACCAGCGGTACATCCAACTCAACCACTGATTCCATCACTGTTTTGATTTTATTGGCCCATTTTTCTGCCACACCCTGCTTCACTTCAAACACCAATTCATCATGTACCTGCATGATGACACGAATGTCATCAGCTGTTTTGATTGCGTCCTCAACTGCCAACATGGCTTTTTTGATGATGTCAGCGGCACTGCCTTGCATCGGCGCATTGATGGCTGCTCGTTCAGCACCAGAACGAACCCTGGCGTTGCGGTTATTGATTTCAGGAAAGTACAATCGGCGACCAAATAATGTGTCTAAATAGCCTTGTTCAGCCGCTTGCTCTTTGACTGAATCGATGAATCCTTTGACTTTGGGGTATTGAGCAAAATACTGCTTCATGTAGTTAGAGGCTTCTTTGCGGCCGATATGCAGTTGTTTCGATAAACCAAATGCGCTCATACCATACATCAAACCAAAGTTAATTGCTTTGGCTGCACGGCGTTGTTCGCCACTGACCGCATCCAGTGGCGTATCAAAAACCTGTGAAGCGGTTTGACTGTGCACATCAACATCCTCGTTGAAGGCCCTTAATAAATTTTCATCTTGTGACAGATGCGCCATGATGCGTAATTCAATTTGAGAATAGTCAGCAGCCATCAACTGCCACCCCTCTGGTGCCACAAAGGCCTTGCGTACTTTGCGGCCTTCCTCTGTCCTGATAGGAATATTTTGCAGGTTTGGATTTGACGATGACAAGCGGCCGGTGATTGCAACGGCCTGGTGATAAGAGGTATGAACCCGACCCGTTTTGTCGTTGATTTCCAGGGGCAACTTGTCGGTGTAAGTGCTCTTTAATTTACTCAATGAGCGGTATTCTAAAATCACCGCTGGTAACTCATAGTCCGCTGACAAATCCTGTAAAACATCCTCTGCCGTCGATGCTTGTCCAGTGGCGGTCTTTTTCAATACTGGGATGCCCTGCTCTTCAAATAAAATCACCTGTAATTGTTTGGGCGAACCAAGGTTGAATTCTTTGCCGGCTATGTCATAAGCTTTCAGCTGTAGCTTGTTCATGGCATGTGCAAGGTGTTTACTTTGTTTGGCCAGTTCTGTGCGATCTATCAGCACACCTCGTTGTTCCATACCAGCCAATACTTGTACCAAAGGCATTTCTAAATCAGTAAAAACTTTGGCTTGATCCGCTTTTTCTAACTGGCTCCAAAGTTCTTGGTGTAGCTGTAAAGTGATGTCAGCATCTTCAGCGGCATAATGTGTGGCATCCTCAATGGCGACCTGAGCGAATGGAATTTGTTTCGCCCCTTTGCCACAGATGTCCTCATATTTGACGGTTTTTTTATGCAAATAGAAGTCGGCTAAGGAGTCCATATCATGCCTGGAAGCCGAAGCATTAAGCACATATGACTCAAGCATGGTATCGAATTTCTGACTGTCTAGGTTGATGTCATAATTAGACAGAACATTTAAATCGTATTTAAAGTGTTGCCCCACCACATCAACTTGTTGCAGCACCGGTATGACCAAGGCCAAAACTTCTGTTAAATCCAATTGCTCTGCTTTGCTGTCTTGGTTCATTTGTTCGTGTGCAATGGGCACATAAGCTGCGTTACCTGCTTCATAAGCAAAAGACAGGCCAATGATGTTAGCGCCGATTGGATTCAGTGAGTCAGTCTCCAGGTCAAATGCCACCAACCCGGCTTTTTTAATTTTTTCCAGCCACTGGCCTAATTCATCCATGTCTTGAATACATGTATATTCAATTTTTTCTGCGGGTTCATCAGCCGCTGCATCCTCCTCTGACAATTCGGCAAACCGTTTCATATTAAACTTATTGCCCAACTCATTCAGGCTTTTGACGTCTTTGGCCTGCAATTCAAAATCGCCTACTTGGTAATCAACATCACAGTCTTTTTTAATCACCACCAGTTCACGGGATAATTTAAGTTGTTCAATGCCTTCTCGCAGGTATTCACCTACTTTGCCTTTGAAGTCATCGGCATGGGCAATGATGTTATCAACTGTTTTGTATTCCTCAAGCCATTTGACCGCGGTTTTTGGTCCTACTTTATTGACCCCTGGTATGTTGTCAGAAGAATCACCAATCAACGCCAAATAGTCAATGATTTGGTCAGGCTCTACACCAAATTTTTCAACCACACCGGCCTCGTCCATCACATAGTCAGACATGGTATTGACCAGCGTCACATGTGCAGAGACCAACTGTGCTAAATCTTTGTCACTGGTAGAGACCAATGTTTCAATACCCAGTTTTTCTGCTTTTTTTACCAATGTGCCAATCACATCATCGGCTTCTACATGCGGCACTTCAAGCATCGGTATACCCAACGCCTTGATCAGATCCTTGGTCGGCTGCAACTGCATGCGCAAGTCATCCGGCATGGGCGGTCGGTTGGCTTTGTATTCTGGGTACATGTCGTGCCTGAAGGTTTTGCCTTTGGCATCAAATACCACCACCATGTGTTCAGGATCATATTCATCCAACATCCGTTGTAGCATGTTGGTCACGCCATACATCACGCCTGTGGGGTGGCCGTCTTTACTCTTCAATCGATTCAAGCCGGGTGAAAAAAAGGCGCGGAACAAGTAGGACGAACCATCAACAAGGTAAAGGGTTTTATTGGGCATGAATATAAGGTCTGTTCAAATCACTTATTGTAACTGATTGCAGGGTTCTTGAGCAGTGCTCAGTGCCGCTAAGGTTTGATTTAAACAATCAACACTTAAAGGGGTCGTTGATGCGCGGCGATAAAGGCAAGCGCGCAGCGAGCCACTTGATACTTTCTGTGCTCATTTCCTCAGGCGTAGCAATGTGAGTCAAAAACCCAGGGTGTTGAAACCATCGGTGGTAGTGGAGGTGCACCAAATCAGACAAGGCCAAAGCATCTGATCGATGCTTCAAACGCGGGTGAAATGGTATGGGGTAGTTGATACTTTTGGGTAAATCAATAATAGATTCCCGGTGTTGTTGTGCGGTCAAGGCCAAGGCCACTTGCTCTAAAAATATTGATTTTGAACCATGTTTACCAGTAAAAACACTGCGAATATTTGATGCATATATCGTTTTGAAGTAAGTCAGCCATTGGGTATAAAAACCAGGTATACCTCTGGCACAAACAAAGCCTGCATTGTAGTAAGGCCAGATTCGGTCCTGACCAACTGTAGTGACCACTTTACTGGTGGGCTCATCAATAGCAAGAAAAGCATAAAGCTGCCGCCAAAAGGCATGGTTTTCATCTGCCACTCCTGACGAACCAACACCTTTGTTATCCACTGGGGCCAGATACAAGCCACTGCCTGCTTGCTGTAATAAAAAATCAAAATCTTGTAAGAATACCGTGTCGGTATCTAGCAACATGATTTGGCTGTATTCTGGAAAATTTTGTTCAAAAAAGCTGGCTCCGATGTGACCATTTATCAATGGGAACTCTTCAAACTCGGTATTTAAATTTTCATCAAAGTGATGGGTAACATATTGTGACAAGAACTCATAGGTGGACGCATCAGGCTTGAAGTTTTTTCTGGGGGAGAAAGAAAATACATCAAGTGTGGCTTTATCACCACCGTAAAAAGTATGAATAGACTCAACCAACAATTTGGCTTGATGTTCAATATAGCCTTTCTCAACAACCAACAAAATAGCTGTTTTGTGCTTTACTTCACTCATGAAGCTTGTTTTCCTGTGTTGTGAATGACAAATAAATAAGTTCAAATAACGCAGCCATTGGATTAAGTTGAAACCCATTGGTTGGCTTGCAGTAGTATACATCAAAGTCCTCGACAATCGAATGCCAACTCATGAGACCATAAATAATCCAGATGTGGCATGTGCTTACATAGCATCTTTCGATAAATTTCGCAGGATTAAGGTTATAATTGAACCCATAAGCACCATTTTTGCAGTGGTTGTCTTTACAATTAAATTCACTTAACCCATTAACTTATGTCAAGCCCCCAAACAACCAACCTTTTTCATTCAAAAACCAACAATGTAGTTATTTTAGGGGGAGCTGGTTTTCTGGGATTGCATATTGCTCATCAATTGACACAGAACAACCAGAGGGTCATTTTGCTTGACTCTTCATCGCGCATCAAACAAATACCCCAAGGGCTTCTGAACCATAATTGCCTCAAAAAAGTCATTGAGTACCCATATAGTGACGCCTCTGCGGTTGCTCCTTCATTAGATCAGGGGGATGTATTGATCCACTTGGGCTGGTCTCAAGTGCCCAATGACAACCGCCAAAGTTACCAAAAGGACATCACCGAAAACTTGGCGTTTACGGCCGCTTTGTTCGACTTGGCAATTGATATTGGAGTCAGCAAAGTAGTTTTCGCATCAAGTGGCGGTTCAGTGTATGGCAACTCAAGCAAATCACCCTTGACTGAAGGCTGCCCCACTGAGCCAATCTCTTCTTATGGCATCGCAAAATTGGCCAGTGAAAAGTATTTGAACTTATTAAGCAGAGGAACTGCCACTTTACCGGTGGTTTTACGCATCGGTAATGCCTATGGTTTACACCTTGCTCCCAATCTGACACCCACCGGACTGATTCCTTTTTTTATCTCAGCACTGAAGCAAAACATAACCGTAAACATATGGGGTGATGGCGAAGTGGTGAGGGATTTTATACATGTAAGAGACATTGCAGCTGCCTTTTGTGCAGCAATAGAAGCCACTACATTGAATGGCACATTCAACATTGGAACCGGTATCGGTACCAGCATCAACCAATTAATTGGTTTAATTGAAGAAAACTTAGGAAAAACAGCACAAATAACAAACTCAAGGGGACGCAGCTGTGACGTCAAAGAGGCCGTTCTTGATGCCAGCGAATTCAGGCGCTTAACCCAGTGGTCGCCGCTAATAAACCTCAAACAAGGTGTGAATGAAATTATTCAACAAAAGCCAAGCACTGAGACCAAGCATGGCACTCAATACAGTAATTAATGAACCAATACTCAGATAAAAAAACTGACCCTGAAATGAACCCGAAACTCATGTTTGTCACAGGCATCCAAAAATCAGGGACTTCGTTACTGAACAGGGTACTTATGGCTCAAGGGTTCATAGAAAACCCATTCCTGCCTGAAGGTAAGTTGTTTTGGGGCGATGACCCAGTTACCAATCCCTCCTCAGCACCATGTGGTACTGTTTACCAAAAACACTTGGGTCAAAAGGGACATCAAATGTTAGCCGATGACTTCACACCTGATCAACATGAATTGTTGACTTTAAAGATTAAACGAGCCGCAGTTAAAACACCTGTTTTGATGAATAAAAACCCCAACTTAATCGTCCGACTGCCGTGGCTTAAAAAAGTCTTTCCCACATGCAAAATCGTGGTGGTACTGCGCGAGCCTGTTGCTAACATTTATTCTTTTTCCAAAAAGCTTTACCGAGAAAAACAGTCCGCTGCTGACTTTTGGTGGGGGGTCAAACCCAACAACTGGCAAAAACTGATTGATGAAGATGCATTGAAACAAATTGTCGCTGTGTGGCAGGCTGTTTTTGAATTTTTACTGCAACACATTGAACACGTAGACATGTTCATAAACTACCAACAATTCTGTGAGTCACCACAACACCACTTAGAACAAATTGCCTCGACATTAGGACAATCAGCGCAACAAATATCCTTACCATTTGAGCAGTTAACTTGTATGGACGATGAATTCAAAAAAGGCGGCTCTCTGGAGTCAAAAAACGTGTTATTACGTCGAGAAAAATCTTTCAGTATTTCAGCATCGGCCCCAGAAGAAATCAGTTACCCGCCATTCAGCACCAAGCAGATTAAATGGATTAAAGCTGAAACTGAAGCTTTGTGGCAAAAATTGAACACAACTATCAATAGTAATAAGCACCGTGCCGGTTAAAAGCAGAACTGCGGCGTGGCTTTTTTCTGTTATCTGTTATTTTGTTCTGAATTCACCTAAAATCTCTGGGTAAAACCCTTTGAGGCTGCTAAAATTCGCGCAACGTCTTAAAACTACTGGGGTGTTTGGTTGTGGTATGATTTTATAACTGCAACACAAAAACCCAAAAAATCAAGGTGATAAACTGACCTGATCTAACCCGCTTTAAGACAATCATAAAACTGTTTATTGCAACACTGCCCAGGAGAGGAGAAACAACCATGTTTGAGAAAAAATTGATTGATTTTTTTACCAATGGAAAACACCGAAGAATCAGTAAATGGTTACACTACTTTCCTGTTTATGAAACCTATCTGAGGCCCTACCGAAATAAACCTATCAAAATGTTGGAATACGGCATTGGTCACGGTGGTTCATTACAAATGTGGAAATGGTACTTTCATAAAAAATCACAAATCGTCGGTGTAGATATCAAAGACCGCTGCAAAGCTTTGGAAGAGGATCGCATTGTGATCAGAATTGGCGACCAAGGTGATGTTGAAACCCATGACAAAATCCACGATGAGTTTGGTGAATTCGACATCATTCTAGATGATGGTGGTCACCACATGCATGAACAAATAGTCACTTTTGAGTGTATGTTTCCAAGACTGAAAGAAGGTGGGCTTTACATTGTTGAAGACTTACACACCAGTTACTCTGAGAAGCATGGTGGTGGCCTGGAAAAACCAGATACATTTGTTGAGTACAGCAAGAATTGGATTGACTACATGCACGGTTGGCACAAGCGATTCAACGATGACTTAGAGCCAAATTATTACACCGAAAATATTGCTGGCATGCATTATTTTGACAGTATTGTGGTTTTGGAAAAGAAACGCCGCACAAAGCCCATCACTCAAAGAAAAGGGCCAGACAGCTTTTAATTCAGCGCCCTGCCAAATTTACAACAACGGCGTTGATTTGAAAACCAGCGCCGTTTCTTGTTCAATACTTGTCACTGCAGAACGGATCATTTCATGTTCAACCTGGAATTGGGGCAACTCCTTACCACCCTGATGGGCTATCAATAATTGTAGGGCATAATCTGAGATGGCACGTTTGATTTCCATCACTTTAGGATGACGCTTTTGGTGTAATTGATAATATTCATGCAGCTCATTTTCATTAGGGACATCATTAATCGAAAATATTTTTACCTGTTTTTTTCCACTGTTGGTGTATCGGTTAATGGCACCACAAAGGCCACCTAAATGACAAACATAGCCTTCTCCCAGGTGTGACACAGAGCAGTCCATTTGATGCATTACCAGCGACAACAATTTACAAGTATCAACCAAAAACGGTTCTTTCAACATAGCAATATCAGGATGTTTAGCCCAATTACCTGGCATTTGGCTGCGGCGAAAATATTGCTCAAAACCAATATTTTGCTGTGCCATGGCCGCACTTGTAGCGGCTCTGTTATAAACAGAGAAAAACGAAGTTGCCAGCGGAGTCCCGGATTGAGTGCGGGTCGCTGATGCCGCAAAACCTTTGTAATCGACGGCTGTATTTTCAGGCCGATCACCAAAACAGACCACATCATGTTTTGCGGTATGCTCGCCTATCAAATCTGCCAAGTTTTGGGTTGGAAATATGTCATGATCGGCAAAACAGAAATACCGATCATCGCTGACAGCAAAGGCATGGTTCAATGCTTGTCCATGACTTAAAATGCGCTTGGAGGGGATATCCAGTAAGCGCACAAAATCATATGCTGCTGTTAGTTCTTGCAACTGTTGGAACTGCTGTTGATCAAATCCGTTAGCCACCAAAGTTACCCGCTCAAAGCCGTGTTGATGAAAAGCCAAAGACAGGTTCAAAAGATAGGGAAAAGTATGTGGCAAATGGACTATATGAACGTTCACGGAAACTCCTGATAATAACGCCCTATGGCATCAGATATTAAACCGATTTTAGCAATGAAATCTTGGTCTGAGAGGTCATGAGTGGGCATGGGAGTATGGTCAACATGATGAGAAATTAATTGAAAACAGTACCTGGCAGCTGCCAATCTTTGCTGTCTTCGCAGATAAAAAATGGCATGCTCTGGTTCGCGTTGTGAGTTAAGGTTGAACAGCCATGAATCAGCACCGGCAATTTGATACAAGTCTTCATCAGTTAAGTGATAAGCACTGTGTACCAACTTCCTGTCGCCATTCAACATCCAAGAACTTAAGCCACCGACATGCAACAAGCTGGCGATGTTTTTATGCTCGAACGGAACTTGTTCTAACTCCATGGCTGCAGTCAGGGCTTTGCCGGTGTCCAACTTCCTGCTCTGCTCATTGATGCCCTTGCCTAACAACAGCTGACGAAGGTCAGTTGAGTGAATTTGATTGTAGGTGATGTTATCAAAACCTATATCATACTTTGCTCTTACCCTTTTTAAGGTACTGGTTTCATACACACAGAAAAAAGAAGCCATATTGGGACTGCCATCTGGCCACTTGTTGCAGCGGCCGAGCACACCTTTGACTTCACTGTCATCCCAAAACATGGCGTCACAAGATGAAATCGCTTTTAATTCTGATGCAGGATAGATATCACAAGCATCATCGTCGTGTGAAATGATGTCTGAATCACAAAAGCAAAACCATGGGGCACTGTGTTGAGCCAATAAATAGTCCAACGAGGCACCATGCGACATGACTTTTTTAGTCGGCAAATTAATCAAGTCACAACCTATTTGTTCTGCAAACAGAGTCAAATCGGTTGACTCTGTTTGATCCAATCCATTGGCGACCAGGATCACTGTCATGTCTTTTCGGACCTGTAATGACCATACGGCGAATTTAAGGTACTTTAATGAACGCGGCGTGATGATGATATAAAAAGGTAGGGTTTGCATGGCTTATTACTCTGTCATCCAAGGGTTTTGATGCCAACCCAACAACTGATGCAGGTGGTTCATCTCAAAGGCCAATTCTTGCTGCAATATATCGTTGGCAACAGCAGTGGCTTGGTTGCGGTATTTGCCCTTATGTACGTGCTTCATCTGAGTGGTTTGCAGCCCTGAAATACCCAGTGCTGAAAGGCTTTGGTAAATTGATTGTGTTGGATTTTCCCACACCCATTCGGCCGGCCAAATATGACATTGTGATTTGGGAAAAAAGCGCCACAAATGTTCCAATTGTTGATGATAACGACTTCTGCCGATATAAGCAAATCGGTCGTGTGACCGGCTGTCACTTTGTCCTGATAACTCCATTTCTAAAGCCGCTTCAAAACTTAAATTTTCCGTTTTGCGATTGACCTCCATATTCCATGCTGAAAATGCGCGGTCTATGGGGTTTCTTAAAAGCAGAATCCATTTGGCCTGTGGGTTATAACAATGAATTCTTGCCACAGCTTGGTTGCGAAAAATGTAATCAGGTGAAACATCGCAGAGGAAATGAGTTTGAGCTGTTACCTTAAAGTCATCGTGATAAGTCTGTAAGGCCACTGCATTTGGTCGCAGTTCATCGAACCATTCATCGCGATCAAAAAAATGACCTTCCTTGCTTTGCTGGACAGCAATTTGAGGCAGCTTACGGAACATCTCTGTGACCGAACGTGTGCCTGACTTTTGGGCACCGCCAACAAACACTGTGACTTTTTTATCTGACATAGGCAAGAAAAAAGGCGGTTTAGAACCGCCTTTTTATTATTTCATTGATTGGAATCTATTATGGAGTTGGAATAGAACCAATGAATGTTTGACGACGTGATTCAAATTCGTCAAAACGAATAACTGTAGTACCGAAGTCATCAGCAAAACGCTGCGTTGAACCTGTAGAACCTAAGTTAGCACGAATCACACCTTCCATTGAATCGTTGTCAATACCAGTTTGTTCCCAATCTGGAGAAGCTTCTGTGTCATTGTTAACCCATAGACGACAAGCACCATCACCAGCACCTACTTGGACTTCACCTTCGATCACATTCCAGCCAGCTTGCAAAGCAACTGTACCTGGGTTAGCACCATCACCAAAACGGGCACGTGCACCAGTTGAGTTGAAGTCACGACAGAAACCACCTAAACGAGCACCTTCAGCAGTACCAACGATGAACATTTGTAACAAAGCAGGACGCGCACGTGGATCAATGGCTGGGTCGACTGAGTTGTTGTTGTTACCAGCAACGAATGCTTTGAAACGTTGTGCACCTACTGTAGAAGTAGTCAGAAAATCATCGGCTTCGAAGTAGAAACGGAAACGGTAGCTAGGCTCAGCTGCAGCCATGTCGTCACGAACCGTGGCAATACCATTGTTGTTAGGACCTTGCTGAACTTCCAAGGCACATGTTGTGCCAGCAGCACCGGTTTCAGTCACTGCATATGTACCACCATTGGCTTGGTTAGTTGTATCCCAAGCAACAGCTGGATCAGGACATGTACCGCCCGCTAAAGCGTTCAAAGACAAACCCAATAAGGCGCATGTTCCTGTAACTTTTAATAATTTCATTGTAATTTTCCTCTGTATAATATTGATTAAGCCACCATTACGATGGATTGTTATGATTATAAACGCAAAGATTCTGGCTTTCGGTCAATTTATTTTTGTTTTTTTAAGTTTTTTTCTAATCGACGATTTTGAGGCCACTTTTTTGTCAATTCAATTCATTGGGTTCAACTTCATGCCACTGATTGCCATCCCCACCACCCGCTCGTCTTTGGACTGATCTAACTCACTGAAGGGTTTGGTCTGGGGCAGCTTAAACACCAAGCGCAACAGCCCATTGGGTTGAATCATTGTTTTACTGACAGTGGCTTTGATGGTTCGGTGTACCCCTTTGGCTTCTGTCGCCCACTGCAGTGGGTGTTTGTTTGCATAGATGCTCAAATCATCTAACACTTCGGTACTGATGGCATGAATGACTTCAACAGTCAATTCATAGTTATTGGGTTTTAGCCAAAAATCAATGCTGCTGCTTGCGTCCGGGCCGGTCCAGCGACATTGACCTCTGCCGCCTTGTATGGGTTGACGGCGATGCCAACCTGTGCCTTTCAATGGTTGGTCAAATTGATAGTCTATGCTTTGTTCTTGGGGATTATTGCCCTCCGCTTGGTAATACAAATCAAGTTGATCATCCAATGGTTGGCTGGTGCTTGTTTGGTATTTTTTTAAATCTGCCACCATTGCCTCAAAACGTTGGTCAAACAATTGTGAGGCCTGTTCATACAGTTGGGTATCTAGTTGGTTAAGCTGCGCTATTAATTGTTTCTGTTGGCTCGATACGGTATTTTTTTTAGCTGCCTGGTTGAGCTTCTGAGTTTGCCTGATGGGAGGCCACTTCATCTGGTAGCATAACAGCCGCAATGAATCATCAAACCGCTCTAACAAACCAAACCAATGCGTTTTTTGAATAAAACTCCAAGCCCTTTTTAATCGTTCTTGCGGCGCCATCATGACTGGCTCATCAGCCAACAGTGGCACCAACCTTTCTATCGCCTTTTGATTCAAGAACACACCTTGAACCGCTGGATCTTGTTGAAAATCAAATGACAAAAACCGGGTCATGCGATCACTCGCTAAACACGAAGTATCAGGTTGTTGCAGAAAATCGGTCAAACTCATATTCTCATCTTGCACCAACTGATGGCCCATGATCTGCGGGGTGCGGCGCGTGAAGTGATAAGTCGATACAACCAAGTCCTCTGGCTGCCTGAGCATGGTCATCAACCAGCACTCAGCATCGGTGAGGGCTTTGATACCACCGCCACCAAAATGCCCCCTGTAAAGCCGGTAAGGCTGATTGCTTGTTGAATGGTTGCTCTCGACCCGAGGCCATACCCGTTCTGGAAAAACTTCATCAACTGAAAAAAAACGATCTAATAATGCAGTGAAGCTGGTGCCACCTGTTTTAGGAATATGGGCATAATAATAAGTCTGACTCATTTGGCTTTCTCAGCATGCTGTGGTTTTCATTGAGGCCATTGTAAAGTCTAAGTTGCGTGCTTGACAAAACCTTTATTTACCAGGTTTTTTCTCAAGGCTACACAAGGTCAACATTTAACGCCTGATCAAGGCCCATCAAAACCTGAGGCAAAGATCAAGTCCATGCGGCGCAGCGCTTTGATGGCATTGTTGACATTAGAAGCAGTTATATATGTTTGAGTTTCGCTGTCGGTTCTATCTAGTGAAATGATGTCGCGCGCGCCAAATTGGTTGTCAAAATAGAACCGGTTGGTAAAAGAACCAGCAGCATTGATGCGTGTCGCGATGAGTTGAGAATCGCTGCTGCTGACGTCAATCACTTCTGGAGTTATCTGGCTGGTCTCTGGACTCAAAGTAAAAGAAGGAATGGGTTGCCCTCTGTCATGAATGATTTGGCCGTTGAATGCAGCAGTTTGATCTCCCAGCATCCAAAGCCGCCCCACCTGAGACTCATTGAAGATGATTTCGGGCAGTTGATTGGCGTTGAAGTCTGCGGCGATGATGACGGTGGGCTTCACCACACCAGTAATCAACTGACTCTTGCTGAAGTTACCGCTTCCCAAGTTATAAAAAACCCAGATGTCGTTGCCGGCGAAGTTACCTACAATGAGGTCCTGTTTTTGATTGCCATCGACGTCGCTGACTGCCAGCGCCAAAGCGCCATCCATTTGATTATCTAGCAATTGTTCTGTGAACTGACTGCCACTCCAGTCAAACCACCTGATGCTGTCATCCAAAGACGAACTGGTCACCACATCAAGCTGCTCATCGTCATTGACATCTAAAAAGACCAGCCTGGCTGCATTGTTGGCCGAAGCCGTCATCAGTTGTGTGTTGAAATTAAAGGCACCGATGTTTTCATGGTACCTGAAACTGTCATCAAAGGCGCCGGCTGAAAAAACATCTACATCTCCATCGGCATCAAAATCAATCAAACTGACGCTTTGTGGCCCTTCCACCTGCTCAAAAACCACATGTGTACGGTAGCCTTGAGGGGTGCTTTCTGCCACATAAACTTTGTCTTCTCTGAAGGCAGCATAAGCATAATCGATGTCACCATCGGCATCGATATCATCAGCTTCTACATAATACGCCCCATCTGCAAAGTCCTCCCACACCACCGTTTCAAGATTGGCATCTATGGGTTCATACAGTAAATTTCGACTTTCAAAAAAAGCTTGGGTCAAAACAGTTGGTTGTGCATCGCCAGTGAAATCTGCTGTGTTTACATTGATGTAGCCGTCTCTGCTGCTGGCAACAACCTGTTTGGTGAAGGTGTTATTGAAATCATACTGATAGATAATGCCAAAGATGGTAGAAATACCCAATATTTCAAGCTCGTTGTCCTGATCAAGATCAGCACAATGCATGGCATTGGCACCGGGCAAATCACCATCGATGACTTTTGCATCGAAGCTGTTGTTGGATTGGTTTTCAAACAGAATCACTTGGTTGGCGCCTGTTACACCCGCTACAAAATTCGGGAATTCGGCACCAGGCACGTCACAATTGGCGATGTATCTGACCCCTGTGAGCTGATCACTGATTAGAGTTTCGTTGAACATTAAAACCCCATCGCCACTGTATAGGCGAATGCTATTATCCTCCTCTGATGCCAGCATAAAATCTAAATTATCATCACCGTTGAAATCATCAACCAGTAATTTTCGAGGCCGCAATGGCGCCTCAGATATCACACTGGTAGCAAATTCACCCTGGTTGTTTTGGGTGTGTAACAGCACCGCATTCTCTTCAAATGACACACTGACTACATCCATCAGACCGTCGCCGTTAAAGTCACCAGCTTGGGCGTCCGTGGGCAGCAATACTTGTGACGCTATCACCAGCCTTTGGTAACCCGTAGGAACAGCTTGTGTATCAGCAACCAATGCAATTACTTCTTGGGTTTCAATTGAGGGTATCAAAAAGTCAACTTCACCATCGTTATTTAGATCTGTTGCACTGACCCTAAATGCACCCATAACATCTTCGCTGATTACCTGTTGTTCAAACGCCAAATTCCCCTGATTGATGTAAGCCCGCAATTGACCGTCATCGATTGAAACAGATACAACGTCCATCAATCCATCTTGGTTGAGGTCCACAGGGATGCTGTCCACAATACCCACTTGCGATGGGCCATGGATGTATTCTACGGACCAGCCATCAGATTGGCTTCTGACCGGACTGGTCATAAAGCCCGATGCGGCAATCAGCAAGACTAACAATGGGTTCATGGCTTTCATTGAGCCAAGTTAACATGTTGAAGCTTAATTTTCTGTGAATTCATCGACCCAAGTGCAGCGCAATGATTTCAGCTATTCACTTTCAATCTGCGCCAAAAAGTCCAAGGCATCCTGGCGTTCGTGCGTGCGCTTCATGTCAGGTAAGGACTTAAGGAAACTGGGGCCGTATCCTTTGCTGGTGATTCTGCGGTCACAAATCACCAAAACACCTCGATCATCCTCACCCCTGATCAGGCGACCAGCCCCTTGCTTGAGGGCGATGATGGCTTTGGGTATTTGTAAATCATAAAATGCCTTACCGCCTTGTTTGTTGATGTGTTCGATTTTCGCTTTGAGCACTGGGTCACTGGGGTGTGCAAAGGGCAGTTTATCAATGATTACACAGCTTAAGCCGGCACCCGACACATCAACGCCTTCCCAAAAACTGGCTGCACCCAACAACAAACCATTACCAGCCTCACGGAAGGCCTCAAGCATTTGGTTGCGATCACTTTGGCCTTGAACAAACAGCGGCTTATTTGACTTGTCTTTAAAGTAGGCAGCAGCCATCTGCAGTGAACGGTGTGATGTGAACAGAAAAAACACCCCACCTTTGGCTTGTTCTATCAACGGCAACACATATTCAAACATGCTTGGATTGAACTCAAAATCATTCGGCTCAGGCAGCGTTTTGGGTAACAACATCAGCGCCTGTTTCTGATAATCAAAAGGACTGTCTAACAACAATGTTTCGGCATCATGAAACCCGGTTTGTTTTTGGTAATGGTCGAAGTCCTGATTCACCGTCAAAGTGGCGGAGGTCAACACCCAGCTGGTGTCAATCGCTGTTCTGAATTCGGTCAGTGGATCAGCAATCTCCAACGGAGATTTATGCAAAGCAAAATACTTTTCCCTGGCCTCAAACCAATAAATAAAATTATCCTCACGCTGTTGCATCATGTCTTGCAGTAAATCACCCATGGCTGTCAGTCGCAAATAACAGTTTTGTATGCCTGTTGACTGCACCACCAACGGCTCTGTTGCTGTGACCAACAAATTCATTTGGTGCAGCAGTAAATCAAATGCTTCGATGATGATGGGGGTTTGGAATAAACGGTTCGAGCTCTCCCGCTCTGGCATTTGACTCATGGCCAGCAATGCATCTCGCAAAGCCCTTTTTAATTGTTCATGGGGTTCTGAAATGGCCGCAAAAGCAGCATCAACCTCACCGGCCTCTGTGGTCAAGTCATTGAGCAGTTCAGAGACTTGTCTGGAGCTGAATAGTTGGCTAAAAAACCGACCAGCAATCTCAGGAATTTGATGTGATTCATCCAATACAATGACATCTGCCTGTGGCAACAGCTCTCCGAAACCACCTTGTTTGATGGCCATATCAGCAAACAACAAATGGTGATTAATGACCAACAAATCAGCGTCCAAAGCCCGGCGCCTGGCTTTGTACATGAAACAGTCGTTGTAGTGGTCACATTCTGCACCAAGACAATTTTCTGGGGTCGAGGTGATGTTACTGATCATCATGCGGTTTTCGATGTAGCCAGCCAACTCTGAAATTTCACCGGCGGTGGTTTGATGAATCCAACTTTTGAGTTTTTTGAATAAGGTTCGATTATCGGCATACCGGCTGATAGGCATCAAAGCGGCTTTGTGATAGCGATCAAGGCACAGGTAGTTACTGCGGCCTTTGAGTAATCTGACCTTTGGCTTGATTTTCAATAAATCCACCAGCATCGGAATGTCTTTGGTGAACAGTTGGTCTTGTAAGGTCTTGGTACCCGTTGAAACAATGATTTTTCGCTGTGAAACCAAAGCTGGTAACATGTAAGCAAAGGTTTTACCTGTGCCGGTGCCAGCTTCAACAATCAGAGCCGACTTTTGATCAATGGCGTGGGCAATTTGATCAGCCATCTTAATTTGTTGTGGTCTTGATTTAAAGGAGTCAAACTGCTGTGCAAATAAACCTTCATCTCCTAACAGTTCATCGTATTTTGACATCAAAAGCGGGCCGGTTTACGGGTCGAACAACTGATCAGAGATTCCAAAGCAGTGGCTTGTATATCAATCCGCCCCATCAGTTCGGCAGCCAGTGCTTGAGTGCGACGTGAACGCTCACACAACTCACCTTGGTCAGGCCCTTGATTCACCACCAATGACGACCAGTAAAGGGCTTCTTGGTAATCTGCTTCGGTCAAGTACGCCTCAGCCAGGTGCTGTTGGACCAAAGCAGAGTTCGGGCTGATTGACAAGGCCCGCTTAAGAGTCATGATGGCCTGAGAGCCCTGGCCTTGACTGATTGATTCATCGGCCTCCAGTAACAGCATCCTGACCGCTTCTGGAATCATCGGGTTAACCTGAATCAAGGAATCGTTTTCTGCTGATGGGTCGCGGATTGAGTCTTCAACATCAATGGCTTTGCGGTTGCTACAATTACTCAGCAATAAGGCAGCCAAAAGCAATACTGCATAGGTTTTAAGGAGGTTTTTTTTATTCTGTCTTTGCATAGGGCTCAATCATAGCTTTTGCCACAAATTAATCAAGCCGTTATTAGCTCAGAACAAAAAATGTCATAAGTTTTTGAACAGGTGCCCCCACAAAACCAAGGCACCACTGCTGCCTGAATATGGTGTTGCTTTGTTGTCATCTCGACCAACCCATACAGTGGCCAGGTAGCGCCGATCAAAGCCAACATACCAACTGTCTTTGCCGGCATTGGTGGTCCCAGTTTTACCAAATAAGGGGCCCGACAATTGAAAGTTGGTGGTCAACTTTCGTGCGGTTCCAGCCGTTGTGATCAAATGCATGGCGCGGTTGATGGCATCTATACTTTCAACGCTAATTTGGTGGTTGGTGGACTGTTGCGAGCGGCTCAAAACTTGGTTATTTTGATCAGTCACATACCTGATGGAATTAACGTATTGTTTTCCACCCCTTGATGAGAAAAGACCAAAAACATGCTGCACTTCAAAAGGTGTCAGCTCCATCGCCCCCAGGAACAACGCTGGGTGGCGATTGCGTTGTACTTGGAGACCCACTTGTTGTAGAAATCCAATGAATTTTGTCAGGGTGATTCTCATACCGAGCTCGACCGTAGCCTGATTGCGAGAATAAATCAAAGCATCCATCGCACTGATGGCGCCCATGCTTTTGCCATCCCAATTTTTTGGTTGCCAGGTTTTTTGGTCTTGGGTGGTCACGGTTAAAGGCGCATCTTGTAGTTGGGTCTGTAAATCAAAATTAGGCAACAGCTCCAAACCAGCTAAATAAACCAATGGCTTAATCAACGAACCAATCTGTCTTTTGGCCAACAAAGCCCGGTTGTATTGAGAGGCTGCAGACTGCGAACCTGAAACCGCAACCAATTCACCAGTATTGGTGCCGCTGACTAAAATGGCACTTTCAACGGTATCATCCAACCATGCCCTGGTTTGGCGGGCAGTTTGGGTGGTCTTGAATTGTACATATGGATCCATCGTGGTGAATATTCTCAAGCCATCACGACGCAGGTCACTGAGAGAGAATTGGCTGTTAATCTGTTTGCGAACCACATCCATAAAATCGTCAAAATCAGTTTTTAACTGACGCGATTTGGATAAACCCAAAGCACTTTGCTTGCTTATCTGATACTGCTCAGTGTCAATTACCCCAGTATCCAACCACACTTTGAGCACCACATCACGTCGCAACAAAGCACGCTTGGTTTGACGGTAAGGGTTATACCAGGAGGGGCCTTTGATGATACCAATCAGCAATGCCTGCTCAGCAATGCTCAGTTGTGAAACCGGTTTGGCAAAATAAAATTGTGCCGCTTCCACCACACCATGCACTGCCGCTTTACCTTCTTGCCCCCAGTAAACCTCATTGAAATAGCTCTCCAAGATCTCTGCTTTCGACATTTTGGTTTCTAAAATACTGGCAGCCATGGCCTCATGCGCTTTACGCAACAATGAATTTTGGTTGTAGCTGAGTTTATTCTTAACCAATTGTTGGGTGATGGTACTGCCACCTTGAACCACCTCTCCTGCCAACAGGTTTTTTACTGCTGCCCTGAGGATGCCAAACCATGAAACACCATGGTGGTTTTTAAAATCTCTGTCCTCAACGGCCTGTAAACCCCGAATCATGGTGTCCGGGATGGCTGCCAAATCAATCGGTAAGCGATTTTCAAAATCACTGGTATAAAAACGACCAATGATGTGAGGTTCTAAGCGTGCCAAAGGTGGACTGACAGATGCCAACTGGTTGTTTTTGATTGACAGGGAAATGATTTGGGCAGGGCTGTTTAAATCTGGAAATTGAAAGCCTTTGGAGTGAATGATGAAGCTATTGTTAGCAAACTGGTATTGACCACTTTGTGGTTTTTTATTGGTTGCGCGATAGCCCAACAAATCCAATTCAAAGACCAATGCCTCGGGTGATAACGCCAAACCCTGATACAGTTCCAGCGGCCTGGCATAGGCTACGGAAGGCACATCCCATTTATCTTGGACAATGGTGTCTGTGATGTAGTTGATGTAAAAATACCACGGCACCAACAACCCTGTCATCAGCCCAAAGCCGAACAGACAAGTGCGAATAAACCAAGCTCGCAAGGTCTTGGTTTGTCTATTTTTAGGGTGTTTTTTCTTGGTCAAAGCAGTTTTGATGCAGTTCACAAAAATACATGCCGCATGTTAACATGAGATTAAACTGTTGTGACTACAATGGTGTTTTTCTCAAAACAGGAATGGAAAGATGAAACTTAAACAATTGATTTTAACCACGGCCTTGCTCAGTGGTGCTGCGATGGCAGACTCAACTTTGACCTACAACAACGCCGATGGTCAAGAGCAGAGCAAAATGTATCTAACTGATGGCATGGCAAAAATGACCAGTGATGCTGAATACAGTACATCATTGATTTTTGATGCCAAAGACAATTCCTTTACCATCATCAATCATCAGGACAAAAGTTATATGGTTTTTGGCGAAAAGGAAATCGCTGCTTTGAGTGATGTGTCAGCCATGATAGACAAAATGGTTGAAGAACAACTGGCTCAAATGCCAGAATCTCAAAGGGCTCAAATGCGTGGCATGATTAAATCAATGATGCAAAAACAAATGCCCAAACAAGCTGCCGCGCCTACCTATGAACTGAGTGGTGAAAACAAAAGCTACAACGGCTTTGACTGCCAGGAAGCAGTCAAGTTGGTTAATGGCAAAAAATCAGGGTCTTTTTGTGTTGCAGACTACCAAGACTTGGGAGTGGATACCGATGAGTATGCCGGTTTAAGCCAGTTCATGAAGACGGCTGAAAAAATGGCCTCCCAATTTGGCCAAGACCAGAGCATGAACTTTGAATCACTGGGTAAGAAACTGCCCGTTTATTACAACATGGAAGATCAAAAAGGCTATCTGACAGATGTTGATAACAGCGACTTGGATGACAGCGTGTTTCAAGTACCTGCCGGTTACAAGCAAGAGTCTTTACCGAAAGAAATGTTCAACTGATCAGGCCGCAGCGAATCATAAAGCCTCGCTTTAATGACGGGGCTTTTTAATGAGTGGTTGGTATTAGCTGCGCCAATATCTATTCTACTAAATACCACCTGAAACTATAAAAGCGACCCGCGATGCTGAATTTTGGTAGAATGCGCGGATGTTTGAAAATGTTCATATAGTCTCTTACAACTGTGCCGAAAATAAACATTCGGGTTTTGCATTGTCCAGCACCTGTGACGGCTTCAATGATGCACTGAAAAAGCAAATCCACACAGCAATTAATGATGACAATCCCATCATCATTATCAACAACAAGGCTCAACTGCCTTCACACTGGCAAACGCGTTTGTTACAACCGATGTGGCAAGATAAAAGCATCAAGCTCATCAGTGCTCTGAATATTTCAAACCACTTTCTCTCGCCTATTAAGCAACGCTTTAACGGCTCCTTATTACAGCTAGACAGTGCTCTTTTTGTGTTGCAAAAGCCGCACTACTTTCAAACCAAAAGCATCAACGACCATTGCTTTGCTGTCAGCAACAAACAGGTGTTGGCGCAACAGGATATACCTCGTTACGCAGTCAACAACTTGGTGGTAGACGTTCAGCCCAGCACCGACTTCATTGATGCACCTGATTTTTTTCAGGTGGGCGACCAACACCCATTACCCACACACCCACTGGCAAACATCCACCTATACATTGACGAGCTCAACCGTTTCATCATGCAACAACAATACCCCAATATAGATGGCAAGCCCATCGCCCTGCATGTGGTGATGGATTGGGGCGGTGGTGTGCATCAATGGCTGGATCATTTTATTAAAGATCACAATGAAGTGAATCATTTGGTTTTGGTCAGTCATGGCGAGTTTTACCGCCAACAACATGGCGAACAATTCAGCTTACACTGGGGTGGTCCAGATGGCCTTTGTATAAAAACTTTTCAACTGGCTGCGAGCATCGACAGCACGGTTGTTCAACACACTGAATACCAACACATTCTGAACAGCATCATCAAACAGTGGCAGGTCGATTTGGTGGTGGTTTCATCGCTGATTGGTCATGCCATGGATGTTTTGAATACCGGTTTACCCACGCTGCGGGTTTTACACGATTATTTCCCCCATTGGCCGTTACTAAATGCTCAATTAGATGCCGATTCAATCAGCCAAGATGTCATCAATAACGCGCTCAAATTAACTGCTAATGAACCCTTTGGGCCCATCAGTCCTGAACAACTCGAACAATGGCAAAAGGCTCAAAATCATTTGCTGGCAAAAGACAACATCAAGCTGGTCGCACCTGATCATTCGGTCAAAAAAAATTTACTGAAACTGCCGCACAGTGATGTTTATGAGAAAACCCTGATTATTCCTCATGCCATTGAAAAACTGGATGCCATCAATTACGAGCCAAGCAAGGAGCCATTTACGGTATTGGTCCTTGGGAGAATAAGCCCACCCAAAGGACAAAACTTAATCAAAGGCTGTATTGAAGCTTTTAGCAATCAACAAGACGTACAATTTATTTTGTTGGGGGCTGGTGTTGTTGGCTGTGAGTTTGAAACATTACCAAACACCGAAGTAATCAAAGATTATGACAACGACAAATTAACCGAAACATTACAGGTAATTTCACCACAAATTGCTGTTTTGGCATCACAAGCCTCCGAGACATTCAGTTATACCTTGAGCGAATTACAAATGAGCGGTATACCAGTATTAGCTACTGAACGTGGGGCCTTTCGCAACAGAATCAAAGCCGGTGTCAACGGCCAGTTTTTTGCCAACTCCGTTGCTCAACTGGCCCAAGCCATCAACACCTTGAAAACAGATGTTGACCAACTCAAAACACTCAGCTTGGGTGCATTAGAGACTGATCAGCCTGAATTGGTATCCACCAAGCGGGCTTTCCAACAACTACTACCGACCGATCAAGCAGCCAGCCAATACCACACATTTGGGTTACAACAACCCAATCCAACTCTGGGCAAACTGCAACAAACACTGGCAGAGTGCGAACGACTCAAACAGAGCCACATTGCCATCGAAAAAAACCTAGAAGAAAAAACCGGTTGGGCCCAAGACTTATCGGAACATGTCAAACACCTCGAGCAAAACATAGCTTTGAATCGCGATGAAATTCAAAAACTGTCTGATAAAAACACCGCGCTAAAATCACAACACATAGAACAAACCAAAGAGTTGATTACATCAGTCAATGAAATGAAAACTCATCACGATGAGTTAATTGCAGACAATAACCAACTCCTTAACGAAAAGCAAGCCGCTGAAACGCAGCTCGATGCCACCCAACAACAACTTCAGGAAATGTTGAACAGCCGCTCATGGCGCATCACCCATCCCTTGCGCCAGAGTACCACTTATTTGCGCCATAAAAGAAACGCCATCCGGTTTCGTGCCAACCAAATCAAAGGCCTTCCAAAGAGGGTCGTTAACAGCTTGCGGTCTAGGGGCTTGAAACAAACAGTTGTACTGGCCAAAAACAAACTCAAGAAAGCTAAAAAACCACAACTGGAAAAAGCGCATGAGGTTGCTGCTGATTTTAAACCTTTGACAATCAATGGCTCCAATCAACCCACCGTAAGTATTGTGGTGCCGGTTTATAATCAATTTAAACACACCTACCACTGTTTAGAATCTTTGGCGCGACTGGTTGATAAAACCACCTTTGAAGTCATTGTCATAGATGACTGTTCAACCGATGAAACCGAACAGGCCATCAAGCAAGTCACTGGCATCAAGTATCACAGACAACCACAAAATGGCGGTTTTATCGAGTCGTGTAACACCGGCGCCAGCCTCGCTAAAGGTGAGTATGTTGTGTTCCTGAACAATGACACTGAAGTGATCAATAACTGGTTGGATGAGTTGGTTTTGACCTTCCACACCTACCCTGATGCGGGCTTGGTTGGCAGCCAGTTGCTTTATCCTGATGGCCGCCTACAAGAAGCTGGGGGTATCGTCTTCAGTGATGGCTCAGGATGGAATTATGGCCGCTTAGATTCACCCAATGCACCCGAGTATCAACATTTACGAGAAGCCACTTACATCAGTGGTGCAAGTATCATGTTACGCACCGAGCACTTTTTTGATTTAGGTCAGTTCGATCAGCGCTACAAACCCGCTTACTATGAAGACACAGATTTGGCATTCAAAGTACGCCAAGCAGGGTTGAAAGTTTATTACCAGCCGATGAGTAAAGTGATACATTTTGAGGGTATATCTTCCGGCACGGATCTCACCTCTGGTACCAAAAAATACCAAGTCATCAACCAACAAAAGTTCTTAGAAAAATGGCAGGCTGAACTACAACGTCAGCCTAATCCAGGTGCTGACATTGAGCTTGCTCGGTTTCAAAACAAACCCAAGCGCGTGCTGATTTTTGATGCCTGTACACCAACCCCTGATCAAGACTCTGGCTCATTGAGGATGATGAACTTGATGAAAATTTTTATTGACCTAGGACACCAAGTCAGTTTTGTGCCTGAAAATATGGCACATTTCAAAAACTACACCCAAGACTTGCAAAGAATGGGGGTGAATTGTATTTACGCACCTGAATACCCAACGGCTGTTGCGTATTTAAAAGCCAAAGGCAGCTACTATGAAACCGTGATTCTGAGCCGCTACTATGTGGCCAATCCAATCTTGCCGCTGCTGAAGACTTATTGTTCAGAGGCCCAAATTTGGTTTGACACAGTGGACTTGCATTATTTGCGTGAAACCAGAATGGCCGAGCTGGCCCACGATAAAGCTGCGCTCAAAGCAGCAAAAGATACCAAAAACAAAGAGCTATATGTGGCGGAAAACAGTGACTTAACCTTGGTGGTTAGCCCTTATGAACAACAAGTTCTCGCCAGCGAAAGACCAGATCTGAATGTGGCGGTTCTTTCCAACATTCATGAAGTTTATGGCGGTCACGTGGGGCATCAGAAAAGTGCTGGATTGCTGTTCATTGGCGGTTACCAACACACCCCCAATGTAGATGGGCTGTTGTGGTTTGTTGAACAAATATTTCCAACCATTCTCAAGGCCATCCCAGATGTTGTGTTGCATGTGGTTGGCTCCAAAGCCCCTCCAGAAATCATCGCATTAGGCGATCAACCTAACATCAAATACCATGGCTTTGTTGAAGACATTGAGCCATTGATGCAACAAACCAGAATAGCTGTGGCGCCTTTGCGTTTTGGCGCTGGAGTAAAAGGCAAAGTCAACATGAGCATGAGTTATGGTCAGCCCGTGGTGGGAACCAAAGTGGCTGTTGAAGGCATGTACACACAACACCGACACGATGTCATCATGGCCGATGATGCCCAGACTTTCGCAGCTGGTGTTATTGAGCTTTATGAAGACCCCAAACTTTGGCAAAAAATAGCTGATGGTGGCATCAAGAATGTTGAAAAATGGTTCTCTTTCAATGCGGCTAAAAAAGTCATTACAGCATTGTTGCTCAAGCAATAATTTTATTTTTTTGCATCAATTACAATGATTTGGCTGTGATTTTTCAAATTGTTACTAAAAAACACTATCGAGCTAAATGATATTTCGCTACAATCTTATGAATGAGAGGCGTATCTGTGGCGTTGTCATTTGCACATGAACAAACAAGGTGACTACGATACACGAACACTGCTGGGTTAATTATGGAGTAGCTGTTGATGGGACATTTAAAAAATAAAGCATTGTTGTTCAGCTTGTTGGCTGTTTTGATGTTGCTGCTGGTTTGGGTTGAAGTGGGTCAATTTCAATTCACCATGCTGTTGTTCGTACTAACCATGGGCGCTGGATATGCCTTTACTCTGCCTGTCATCAAAAATCGATTTGATGACGTATTTGCCCAACAGGTCTCTTGGATTACTCCCGCTGTTGCGGGCTTTTGGCTTTCCTTGAGTTTTTGGTTAACTGATGAGACCAGCGCACCGGTAATGAGTGCCTTGCTGTTGTCTTGGCTTTCCGGACTGTTGCTGTTTACCCAACTCAAATTGAAGAAAACTGGCTTATGTGTGGCATTGCCATTGCTCAGTTTTTTCATCATATTGCTGCTGGAACCACGAGAACAACTTGGTCTCTCAAGTCCTTTACTGTTCGCCTTTGTGGTGGTTTTAATAGCCAGCTATTTCATAGCGGCCATCAAGTATTTTCTTGCCGCGGAACTGAGCCCAAAGAAAAAGAAAAACGATCCACTGCCTGCCAGCCTAGCAAAACAAATCAAAAAAGCCGAAGACGCGGCTTATGAATCTAAAGTTTTGAAAGAACAAATCAAAAAGCTGAAAGTTGATTTGTCGGCAGCAGAGATGGCGAAAATGGAATTTTTAGCCACCATGAGCCATGAAATCAGAACCCCATTGAATGGAATCGTGCCATTGATTGACATTGTAATGGATACCGAACTCAATGCCTTTCAAAAAGATTACCTGACTACAGCCCACACTTCAGCTACGCAGATGCAAAAGCTGATTGATGATTTATTGGATTACTCGAAAGTTGAAGCAGGTAAATTGACCACGGAAATCACAGGGCTGAAGATCAGAAAAGTGGTGGAAGAAGTGATTGACAGCTTAGGTTCATCAGCTGAACGCAAAGGCTTAGATGTTTCGGTCAATTTGGATGACCAGATAAGTCCTTTGTTGCGTGGTGACCCCATTCGAATCAGGCAGGTTTTAACCAATATTTTATCTAACGCCATAAAGTTTTCTGACCACGGTAAAATCGTTGTCGATGTGAAAAAAGTCAAAAACTTCAGCAGCAAAGAGTTGATACGCTTTTCTATCAAAGACCAAGGCATAGGCATTTCTCCAGACCAAACCGAAAAACTATTCAACGCTTTTACCCAAGCCGATAACTCTTCAACCAGAAAATTTGGGGGCACCGGTCTAGGCCTGGCCATCAGTAAAAAAATTGTTGAACTGTTGAAAGGTCAAATGGGCGTGGAGTCTAAAAAAGGGGTAGGCAGCACATTTTGGTTTGAAATACCGCTGGGTAAATCAGCCGGTGATGCCATGCACGGTGGCACTGAAATACACCAACACCAAGCCATATTACTTAATACCAGCCCGATATTATTCAAGCGCATTCAAGCTGGATTAGAAAAAGCCGCTTTACCGGTTCAAACCTCTTTGAATTATCAGCATGCCCTGTCTCGGGTTCAAGCAGCTCGTGGTATTCAAGACGGTAAAACATCACTTTTATTCGTTGATTTTGATACCAATGCAAAAGTATTCCGGCAAATGCTCTTGTTGGTGGAAAAAGGTGAATTAGACGATGTTTGGATTTGTGCGTTAACTACCGGCGGCCACATTGCCGGGGTGAAGCAATTTAAGAACATCCAAGTGATTCATCCAGATAAGGACATAGAGCTGGTGATTGGTGAGTTCGAGCGCCGCTACTTTCCCGAAGAAGTCATGGAGTTGGATGAGGAACAAGAGGAGGCCCAAGGCTCTTTCGGCAGCGATGGTGCTGAAGAGGCCGATGGTGAAATAGATGAAGAGCAAGCACAAACAGCAGGTGAAACCAACTCATCAAAATCAACAGCAGACATTTCAGATACTATTTTGTTGGTTGAAGACAATGAGGTGAACCTCAAAGTGGCACAAAAGTTGATTGACTACATAGGCTTTCCTTTTGATGTGGCAGAGAATGGCATGGTGGCGCTGAATAAAGCCAAAAAAACACGCTACCGATTGATATTAATGGACTGTCAGATGCCGGTCATGGATGGTTATTTTTGTACCCGAAGAATCCGCAAGTATGAGGAAAATAACAAACTCAATCACACCCCAATCATAGCCATGACAGCCAATGCCATGTTAGGTGACAAGGAAAAATGTCTTGAAGCAGGTATGGATGATTACATGTCTAAACCATTGAATCGCTACATACTCGAAAAAACCTTAAAAAAATGGGACCCTTTGGCCGCTCAAAAAAAAACTAATGAGCTAACCAAGCTGACATCAACCCAAGCCAAAACCACAGACACAGACATCAATGCCAAATGGCTCAATGTGAAATCATTGGCAGAGATTCAATCTTTTATGGGTGATGAAACTAACTCTTTGTTGGATCTGTTTCAACAAGAGTCACCCAACATGTTAAACAAACTCAACACCTTTGCCCAAACTCAGGACTATAGCGAGGCGCGTTCCATTGCGCATACCCTGAAGTCCACGGGTGCCAACATTGGTGCCAGCGGTTTCAGCCACTATTGTAAACAGGTTGAAGCGGCGGCCATCGAAAAGAACACGCAGGCTGTTTTAAAAAACATTAAAAATGCCCGCAAAGCATATGTTTTAACCGTTAAGGAAATCAAAAAGTTTCAAGAACATCAAACCAGCACCTGATCCACTTTTCTTGGCCAAATGGCCTCTGTGAATTATCCAGCTGAGACCCTCGTGGTCGACTGTTTTGAAGTGTTTCATTCAGCTACCATTCAGATAACTCAAGTCATCAATAGATACCGCAGAATATCACTCTCGGACTATTGATTCTCGTCCATTTGCGTAGTAAATTACCCAGCCTTTGACCAAAAAACAGCCCATGAAATACACCTTTTTACTGTTGTTAATTGCCAACAATGCTTTTGCCCAAGAAATATCTGGCGAAGAAGACCAGAGCAAAGACATTGAAACATTGGCACCTTTGCAGGTTACTGCCAGCAAAACCGCAACCTCGACCAATGATTCGGCCACTGCTGTTTCAGTGGTAACCAGGGATGAGATTAAGAACAAACCCAACACCCTGTTACCTGATTTACTGCGCCAGGAGTCTGGTGTTTACATCCAACAAACCACGCCCGGCCAAGCCATTCCCATTATCCGTGGTTTAAAAGGCTCACAAAACGTACACTTGGTAGACGGCATGCGGCTGAACACAGCATTTTTCCGCAATGCCCCCAACCAATACCTGGCCCTGGTGGACTCTTTTATGACCTCACAAATTGAAGTGGTTCGAGGCCCGTCTTCCGTGCTCTATGGTGGTGATGCGCTGGGTGGCGTTGTCAATGTACTGACACATACACCTGAGTTTTACAGCAGTGAGTGGGACATCACTGGTCAAGTCTATAGCTCATGGGATTCAGCCGATGAAAAGTGGATTTCTCATGCCGGCGCTGATTTTGGTAACAACAAGATTGCTTCAACCATAGGCATCAGTTACCAAGACATCGGTCAAAGAACCACTGGCTCTGGCCAAAACATTCCTTTTACTGCTTACACTTCACGCTCAATTAACAACAAGTGGGTGTTCAACACCTCCGATTCATCCAATTGGATTTTTGACATTCAATACACCCACCAGCCTTCAACACCACGGGTTGATAATTTGGTGGCCGGTTTTGGTGAAAGCGAACCAGAATCACGGGTGTTTGAGTTTCAGCCCAATGAACGGTTGTTTTCACATCTTAAGTACACCTCAGCCAATCCCACTGGGTGGTATGACATGGCAAACTACCATGTGGCCTATCAAAAAATTACCGACAACCGATTCAGCCAACCCCTATCTGGCAACCGCACGGATACCGAACAGAACAACAGCGAACTGTTGAGCTTGCAGGCTGACTGGAACAAAGCCATCAATGACACCAACATGCTGGTTTATGGTTTTGATACCTATGTTGATACCATATCCAGTGCCAGACAGCGGGTTTTGGCAGATGGTACCGAAGTACCCAGAGACCCTAGATACCCTGATCAATCAAAAATGCAACAATTCGCCATCTATGCTGACTGGCACCAATACTTAGGTGACCACGAACTGACTTTGGGTGGACGACTCAGCGACTATGACATTGATTTGAATAGCCCACAAATAAGCGATGATCAACTGGACTTGACAGACTTCACTTGGCACGCCAGTTGGCTCTATAAAATCAATGATGCAGACCGTGTTTTTGTTAATGTTGGTCGTGGTTTCAGGCCACCTAATATATTTGATTTGGGCCAAGTGGGTGAACGCTCTGGCAACCGCTTCAACATAATCAACCCAGATTTGGATCCCGAATCGGTGTTGTCATTCGATGTCGGCTTTAAGCACGCTGGCAACGGTTGGCAAGCTGAGATAGTGGCCTTCGTCTCACGCTACCAAGACGTCATAGCTTCGGTTGAAACCGGCGAATTGACTGCAGATGAGCGCATCGTGGTGCAGTCACAAAACATCAACGAAGTTGATATTTATGGCATCGAATCAGAACTGAACTACTACTTTGATAATGGTGGTCACTTATTCGCCAACGTCACATACACCCACGGTACCGAAGACACCAGTGATGGCGAAGGGCCAGCTGATCGCATTCCACCGACATTTGGTGTGATAGGCTACCAACAAGACATCAGTACAGAATGGAACTTGCGTTCACAAGTTCGATTTGCTGAAACTCAGGACCGTTTGAGTGCGCGAGATTTACGCGATGCACGCATCAATCCATTTGGCACAGGTGGCTTTGTGGTATATGATACCCACTTCACTTGGCGCCCTGCAATCAACAGTCAAATCAGACTGGGTGTCGAGAACATTTTTGATAAAAAATACCGCGAACATGCGTCCGGGCTTGATGCCCCAGGACGAAACTACCATGCTTCGTTTTACTACGATTTTTAAGGGTTAAATCATGTTAATTTTTGAAAAGTCCATGCCTGGCAGAACAGCCACAGCACAATCGCCTGATGAGGTCGATGTCAACCATCTGATTCCACAGCAATTCCAACGCGGCAGCCGTTTGGGCATGCCCCAAGCCAGCGAACTGGATGTGGTCAGACATTACACCCAATTAAGCCAAAAGAACTTCGCCATCGACACCAACTTTTATCCACTGGGCTCATGTACCATGAAATACAACCCAAGGGCTTGTAACTCATTGGCAATGAAAGACGAATTCTTAGCCAGACACCCACTGGCTCACGAAAGTTTGTCACAGGGGTATTTGGCCTGTATGTATCATTTACAACAAATCCTGCAAGCGGTAACCAACATGAAAGGGGTCTCTTTGACACCCATGGCTGGTGCACAAGGTGAGTTTTCTGGCGTCGCCATGATCAAGGCTTACCACGATGACCGCAAAGACTTTGAGCGCCGTGAAATCATTGTTCCTGATGCGGCCCACGGCACCAACCCTGCCACCGCCATCATGTGCGGCTATAAAGTCAAAGAAATTCGTACCGATGAAGACGGCAACGTCGATCTGGATGCTTTGGACGCGGTGTTAGGGCCACAAACAGCGGGCATCATGCTGACCAACCCTTCGACCTTGGGGGTGTTTGAATCAAAAATTAAAATCATTGCTGAAAAAGTCCATGCAGCCGGCGGCTTGCTGTACTACGACGGTGCCAACTTGAATGCCATTTTGGGTAAGACCAATCCAGGCATCATGGGTTTTGATGTGATTCACATGAATCTGCATAAAACCTTTTCAACGCCTCATGGCGGTGGCGGACCCGGCTCAGGGGCCATTGGTGTGAGTGAACGATTGTTGCCATTTATGCCGGTTCCTTATGTCGGAAAAACAGACGGCAACTACCATTTTGTAACAGCCCAAGATGCACCTAAAAGCATCGGTCAACTGTCTACTTTTGCTGGTAATGCAGGGGTGAATTTGCGGGCTTATGTCTATGCCCTACTCAATGGAAAGCAAGGCATGCAGCGTATTTCAGAGTTCGCGACTTTGAACGCCAACTACTTAATGAAACGTTTAGAAGCTGTTGGTTTCGATCTGGCCTTTAAAAAGCGCCGAGCCAGTCATGAATTCATCGTAACCTTGAAAAAACAAGCCAAAGAATTGGGTTTAACGGCCTCTGATTTGGCCAAAGCTTTGTTGGATGAAGACATGCACGCACCAACCGTTTACTTCCCCTTATTGGTGGCTGAATGTTTGTTGATTGAGCCCACTGAAACGGAATCTAAACAAACCATCGATGCTTTTGTTGAAGCCATGGCTAAGATCCTGGAAAAAGCCAAAACCGATATCGACCATTTAAAACAAGCACCTTACACCACAGTGGTCAGGCGCATGGATGAGGTCAAAGCAGTCAAACAACCCAACGTTGTTTATAAAATCAACGCGTCATAACAGATGCCTGATTCGGGGTTCAGAGGACCCAAACAAATCTACCAGGCCATGAAGTGGTCATTCAAGGGGCTTCGTGCAACGTATGTTGCTGAAGCCTCTTTCAGAATGGAAATCTACCTCTGTTTGGTACTTATTCCCCTGGCCATCTGGTTGGCGCAAACACCTATCGAATTGATCTTATTGGTTGGCTCATGTTTGCTGGTGTTGTTGGTTGAAATCATTAATTCGGCAATTGAAGCCATTGTCGACTTGGTTTGTGGCGAAGAACACCACGAATTGGCCGGTCGCGCCAAAGACATGGGTTCTGCCGCAGTGTTTATGGCACAAATGTTGGTGCTTCTTACTTGGCTGGTTATTGGCTACCAAAACCTCTCGGTTTAAACTTCAGACTGCTGATCACCAACTGCCTTCGTTTGGCATCGAAACCCAAGGCTCTTGTGGTGGTAAAGCATCCCCTTTTTGTAACAGTTCAATAGAAATGTTATCCGGTGTGCGGATGAAAGCCATGTGGCCGTCACGCGGCGGTCGGTTGATGGTCACACCCTGATCCATCAAACTTTGGCACAAGGCATAAATGTCATCAACCAAATAGGCCAAATGACCAAAGTTGCGACCCTCTGAGTAGCCATCGGTTTCATCCCAGTTATAGGTCAACTCAACTTCTGCCGACTCATCACCTGGCGCATGCAGGAACACCAAAGTGAAACGACCTGCTTCGACTTCACGCCGCGAACGTTCGACAAAGCCTAATTTATTGACAAAAAAATCAACCGTTTTATCCAAGTCACTGACCCGAATCATGGTGTGTAAGTATTTCATATGAACTCCAAAAAATAATTTATTATGTCCTGTTGAACTGATGTCAGTTGTAGAACATATGACATGTATCAATCCACCAAATAACCAATCTTGTGTTCTGCCCTCGATGTTTTTACCATCTCGCGTACTGCTTTAAGCATGGTTGGTGCGTGGTAAGGAACCCCTGCTTTGATGGTCCACAGGATACCGCCGGTAGACTCATCACCGGTCAAGGGCTTGATGTTCCTCGGCCAAAGAACTGATAAGTCGGCCATCGGGTTGCCATTGATAATAACCAAATCGGCGCTGTATCCAATCCGCACCTGACCAAGGCGATCACCCTCACCCAGCACCTTGGCTGAATTAACCGTGGCATGTTTGATCACTTCCAATGGATGAAAACCTGCCTCTTGATGCAACATCAGTTCACGTAAGTAACCAAATCCAAAAAGCTGGTAAATGTAACCGCCGTCTTCACCGGTGGTGATGATGCCGCCTTTCTCAGCGAAATCTCGCAACGCTTTGAACCAAATTTGGTAGTTGTTTTTCCAATAAACCTCATCCGTTGAGGTCCATCCCCAAAAAAACGAACCATGTGAATCGGCACTGGGTTTAAAGAATTTTTCTAAACCCGGATGTAGGTAGTCCTGGAACCAGGGTGAGGAAGTGGCCCGCTGTAAATCACGTGAAGCCTCATAAATGACCAAAGTTGGGTTCCATGCCACGCCGGCATCGACCATGCCCTGTAACACCGCTTGTAACTTTTCCTGATCAGCCTCTTGCCACAAGCGACCGGCATAGCGAAAACGGTGCAGCTCATTGGAGTAATTCATATCTGGTGGAAAGTTTTGTACCCCTTTCAAAGCCGCATCGGGCACACCATACCAATGTTCTATCGTGGTGGTTCCTGCTTCGATGTTATCCCAAGCGGTCATGTCTTCTACACCGACATGGTTAGCTATTTTTAAATCGTATTTGGCGGCGATTTTTGATGCGTGGTGGAAGGTTTCTTTATCCATCATGCCGAACTTCAAGCCATCAACTCCTTGTTTATGGTATTTTTTGATGGTTTTATCCAGGTCTTCTTTGCGCTGGTTGCCCCAGATACCTGGGTAAACAAACATCCTGGGCGCAATGATTTCACCTGCAGCACTCTGTTCTCTCTCTTTTAAAGTAACTTTGGTATCACTGCCTAAATCCCTTACCGTGGTGATACCACTGGCCAACCAGAGATAGTGCTGATAGGGCTGCGCCATATCAATGCCTGCCCGATTGTACATGGTGTGCGCATGCATGTTAATAAAACCAGGTAACACATAGCCGCCCTCGGCATCCAATTGAACCAACTCTAACTGACGCACTTTCGCATCGTCTTTGGCACCGCTGATGGCATGAATCCGGCCGGCTTTGATGTGGATGTCATAAGGTCCTTCGGCCGGCGTGCCCACGCCAGCGACAATCATGGCATTGGTGATCAGCCACTCATGGTGTTTTTGGTTATGAAGTTGTGGTTGTGAGATGGCTGCTGTGGCACACAACAACATGACTGATAACAAAGTTTTCATAGCAGGCTCATGGTTAATAACCACAAGATTGTATCAATCATGTATCCAATAAACCACTGCTAAAAACACCTTAATACAAGCAGTTAGGGCCTTTTAGCTTAACGCTTTCTGAACAGCAAACGCGTATTCAGTTTCGATTCAGTCGACTGCCGTAAATTGAATGGCACAGTAACAAAAAGGAGATTCAAGCATGAAATCTTTCAAAACATATTTTACCCTCACCGCATTGGTGTTCAGTGTTTCTGCCCTGGCAGATCGCAGCAGAGACGGTGGTTATCACGACCACAAAAACCAGCGAAACCACGCCCAAAAGAACCACAGTGGCCACAAAAACAAGGCCCATAACCAACACCGCAATGCCGCTAAAAACAGGCACTACCAAGGTGCGCACAGCAGCCGAAATGAAGCCCGTGCAAACAAACATGGCTATGGCCACAACAACCACAGAAACAACAACCGCAACAATGGTCATCACTATGGTAACAACCGTGGATTCAACGGCGATTATCGCAACAACCGCCACTTTGATAACCGCAACTACCACCACAACAGCAGACCGTATAACCAACGTCGCCATTATGGCTACATCCACCGCAACAATGGTTACATCAGCCACAACTACTACAAGCCCAAGAAACACTACAAAAAGTGGAAAAGGCAGTTGAAAAAACACCGCAGGTTTTTACGCAACCATTATCGCCACTTGTATAACTACAATGCCTACTACGATGATGTGTACCGCTTTCGCCCACTGCGTGGTCTGGGACACTATTTTGACCGACCAGGCTATGGTTATGGTCACTGGCATGAAGGCAGTTGGTGCATGAGCTACCATGATGATCGCTTTTACCGCGACTACTATGCCTACTACCCATACCACGATGGCTGGCGACATGGCGACGGTGATTTTGGTATCTGGTTCAGCTTCAACTTATGACCGACCCAACCACCCACATCAAGGGGCCGAACCGGCCCCTTTTTTATGGCTGAAAAATGAAGCAATCCAAAGCATTTGACATATAATCATGACATGAAACCAAATGCTCAAGTCCAAAACCAATCAAATACAGCCTATTGGATTATGGGGATTATTCTGTTTCTCACCTTCAGTTCATTGTGGCCGATTAATGACCCTTTTGAGAGAGCCAAACAAACCATTGCTTCTGCTCAGGCCATTGAACCTGGCCAATTACAGACCGTTTCTGGCTCGCTGACGAGGGTCTTCATGTATCAAAAAGTCAACATCGTCTTACAGGTCAATGACCATTCTGTAAAACAAATCAATGCCACCCTATCACAGTGGCCATGGAGCGAATACGCCATCCAATCAATTATCACCGACTGACTCTTTCGTTGAAGTCAACCAATGTTGAAGTTGGTGTTTGACCAACAATTGTTCCACAGCATAATCCACCAAGTCATTTTTTACCGTGGCATCAAACAATGGTTTGGCCCGCTCAAATTGTTTCAGGTGTAGCAGCGTGACCAATAATGTGTGGGTGTAATATTTGTTGTTGGGTTCAGCTGCATGCACCGGTTGCATCAACTGTTCAACCGATTCAAACATCAACTGTGCCTGTTGCTGTTGCCCCAACTGCTGCTTTAAATCAGCCACCAAAAGGGTATCCACAGCCAAGTCATTGGCCGCTGAATAATTATCCGGGTCTTGCTGGTGGTTATTCTGGGACACCAATAAACTGAACTGAAAATGTTCCAGGGCCTGAGCCAGATCTCCTTCAGCTTGTTGTATTTCACCCGCCGTGGTGTGGGAATAAGCATGTTCCCGGGCATACTCCAGGTTGAATGGGGCTTTGAGTTTCAAATCATCTCCCAATCTGATGGCCTCCATCACCGCCGCTTTGGCCGCATCTTGATGTTCAGCTGACAAATAGAAAAAGCCCAATTGGTTGTAGAGGATTCTCAAATTGTTTTGTTTTTTCAAGTCTTCCGGGTCCAGCTGGATACTCTTTTCTGCAAAACCAATGGCTGACTTGATGTCATCTATGCCTTGTTGCAAATCACCAAAATCCAATTCATACCAAGCTTTCATTTGCTTGCTTTGTGAGTTCGCTAAGAACCATGAAGTGTTTTGTGGGTGTTGTTTCAGTTGTTGGGTGGCCAGTTCTACCACCATCTTAACTTGTTCGTTGGCTTGTTGCTCATGGGCATACTCCATCAGATGATAGCTCAATTCCAAACGGGCCTCCCACAGCGGCATCAGATCAGCCTGTGGGTTGATCTGAATCAATTGCTGCATGGCAGCGATCGCCTCTTCAAGTACGGCCGCCGTTAATTGCTCCTGACCCAAAGACGGCAACACTTGACTTTGGTAAACCCTCAGTCTGGCCAGCAAATCCAAGTACTTCATCTCGCCACCAGGGGATTGGTTGGCGATTATGAGGTGTTCGTTGGCTGCCTGGAACATGTCCTGCGCCTGGTCCGATTGTTCCAAGTGATCAAAGACCCTGCCGGTATTGATGTAGGCCTTAGCGGTCTGAAAGTGACCGGCCTGGTCGAGGGTCAAGGGGTCTTGTTTGGCCAGGTGATCGACACTTTTCAATGCCACCGATTGCAACACATCAATGCGTCCAATCCGCTCCAGATTTTCAAACAGGTCATCCAGCATGAAGTTCATCAACTCATCAGTGGCGTGCTTTTCTGCAATGGTCAATTGTTGCAGTTGTTGGGTATCGCGGGTGTATTTGGCCGTGAACCAAACAGCTAAAACCAACACCAACATCATGGCAGTGGTGACCCATGGGTGTCGTTTCACCGTTTTTTTCAGCACTGCGGTCAATTTATGGTGATCAAAGCTCAGTGGATGCCCCAACAGCCACTGGTTCAAGTCAGACCGAACCGCCTCTGCACTGAGGTAACGTTTGGATGGCTCTGGGGCTGTCATCTGCTTCACCATCTGCTGTAAATCTTTGGGTACAGCGGAATGGGCCAGTGCATTATGAATGTCGCGGGCATCATTGACAGTCACCGATTGACCTTCTCTGGCCAATAACAAATAGCCAAACAAAACCCCCAATGCATACAAATCACTGCGTTGATCCAGGTCATGACCGGCCACCTGTTCAGGCGCGCTGAATCCGCGGGTACCGAGATTCATGGCCACCTTTTCATTCACATTCATGGCAATGCCAAAATCAATCAGCACCGGATGGGGAACTCCATTGATTTCCCTGACCAATAAGTTACTGGGTTTCAAGTCCTTGTGCAGCACCTGCCGCTGGTGGATGAATTGTAAACTGTCGCAGAGCAAACTGAACAAGCGAACCACAGCTGTCACTGTCAGCTCGTTTTCAACACAAAATTGATCGATGTGTGGGCCATCAATGTATTCCAACACCAACCACGGTTGGCCTTGTTCGGTCACATCACCATCAATGATGGTGACCACTCCAGGATGGTGCAAGTCTGCCAACAGTTGCATTTCTCGCAGAAACAACTGTTGCTGTTCAGTGGCTTCAAAACTGTGGTTGATGAATTTAATCACCACCGTTTGTTGGTAGACCCCATCTGAGCGCTCGGCCAGATAAACCTCACTTTGACCACCACTGTCAATCGGCTCAATGATCTGGTATTTGCCCAAAAATTCTGCAGCACCCACAGCAGTTTGCGCAAAAGACTGTGTCAGCAGATGGGTCGCTTGATTTCTCACCGATTCAGGCAATGCGGCTTGAATGCCTTGGTCTGCTAAAAAAGTGGTCAAGTCCGTGTCGTCATCATGATCCAGTTGCTGGTCTATTTGCCGCCACAGTTGTTCCAACTCTGTATCTTTCATCGCAGCACCCTCATCGCATGGCCACCGCCAACATGGCACGAGCTTTTTTCCAGTTTCTGAACACCGTTCGTTCGCTGACCTCCATCACGGCAGCGATGTCAGCAAACTCCATGTCTCCAAAGAATTTATAGGTGAAAACTTGCTCCAGCTTTTCGTCAAAGGCTTTCAGCCTGACCAACTGTTGTTCCAGATCCAGCAGGTAGGTTGATTCCTTGTACACCGGTTGGTCGCAAGATTGTTGCGGGTCAACGAAGGTGATCAAGCGGTTTTTCTTGGCCTGATTGAGTAAAATGTGGCGCATCGCCAGTGCGGCGTAAGCAAAAAAATGGTTGCGGTCATTGAAGGTTTTGTTGTTCCGCTGGCTTTTCAACCAAGCCTCGTTGACCAGCGCTGTGGTGTTGATACCGCTGCCTTTGATTTTGAATCTTTGACTGCGGGCTATTTCCTTCAAACGTTGATAGACTGCCTGCATGTCCTGTTGCTGCGCTGCTGAGAGCGCTGACTGATCACTGTTCAAAAATTGGGTGAGGTTGGATGAGTCCATGTTATTCAAGCGCTGTTGTTTTGATTAGATTAGCAAATCAGCTCAATGATTGCAATTTCACCACCGCCACCCAATCGCCTGAAACATGAGGTGGTGCAGTACTTGAACAAAAAGAACGCAAGCGGGTTCTGTTTGATCAGGGCTCAAGGTTGGTTTAAATCAGCCAGCACACCAAACGCAAAGGCCGCTTCAGCTGGTTGGCCAGGGCTTGTAAAAAAATCACATCAAAATGGGCGTGGACTTGATCCCGATCGGCTTCATGAATGGCCAACAACTCTTCCAGTGTGAAGCAACAAGGCCGGTTGATGGCATCCTTTCCCCACCGCTGTTGATTTGAGTGGATGATCTCGGCCACCCCCGGACTCAAATCCTGAGGTAATTCCTGAGCTTGGGCGCAGTTATAATAATGGGCATAATTGCGACCACCCCAACTTTGAGGGGCCAGATTGAACCCAGGTTGATGGTGGGGCTGCTGTCGATCGTTGAATAAGCACCACCCTTGTTCCTGCCTGATTTCAACCAAAACAAAACACATCCAGCCCATGGTCACACAACTGTTGTTTTCAGGTTTTTGGCCAACAACAAACCTGGCCTTAATATGGGTGGCCGGTATGGCAAACCCTCAAGATGATCCATCATGATTTCAGGTGTTGTTCTCATGTCCTAATAACCACCCAGCACAGGCCTCACTGACATTTATTTCATTTTTTTGTCAGTCAAACAGGACCACAGTGATTAATCAAACTAAATACTGAGAAAAATCATGAAATTAATCACTCTATTGTTCTTCTTGTTGCTGGCCAACCACACTGTCCAAGCAGACACCTTCACCGTCAACACCACCAGTGATGGTGATGTGTGTAACATTTCAACTTGTACCTTGCGCGGTGCCATTAATGCCGCATTGCAAACCACAGGTGAGGACATCATTGAATTCAACATCCCTGCCGATGCCATCAACGAAAACTATTTCTCTGGTGGTTCTGGCCAGGATGCATTCCAATACTGGATGATTCAACCTACCTCTGAATTGCCTGAACTATTGGACATTCTGATAGATGGGTCTACAGCTGGCTCTTCTACTGCTGGCAACCCGACCATCGTGCTGGATGGTTCTTTACATCCTGTAGAGCCATTATTGAGCCATGGTGGTCTGGTTTTGGCTGGAGGTGGAGAAGTATCTGGTTTGGCATTTATTAATTGGAGCTGGGCCGGCATAACAATGACTGGTGCTGATAATGCTGTTTTTAGCAGTTGGTTTGGACTTAATTTACCTTATGGCTTGGCTGGCGCCCCCAACTACACCGGTATTTATCTAAAAGACACTACCGGCAACAACAATGTCATTGGTGGAGCAATGAACGCTATAGGCAATGTGCTTTCAGGTAATAGTTACAGTGGCATATATGGCGGAAGCCCTGCACTGATTTTAGGAAACCTGATTGGAACTGACCCCAGTGGAAGTATGGTTGTGCCGAATGAAAACGCAGGGATTTTTACCGAATCACCATCTAATTTGGTTATCGGACTTGCAATAAGTGGTCTCGGAAATGTCATTTCAGGAAACACCATCACCGGCATTCATATCACAGCGGATGTTGGCAATACATCTGTCAGTGTACAAGGTAACCACATCGGAACCAATGCTGCCGGCAACCAGGCACTTGGCAACGGTGAGGGAATATACGTCGCATTTACTGATGATGTCAGCATCAGTAACAATGTCATATCGGGAAACAATCGAGAGGGTATACTGGCTCAATCCATAGCATCTGACCCAATTAATCGTTTGTTGATCACAAACAATAAAATCGGAGTGGGTGCTGATGGTATCACTCCGCTTTCCAATACCATTGGAGTATTTATTGATGGCTCTATTCAAGGTGCTCAAATTGGTGGAACCGCTGACAGCGCTAATGTCATTGCCCACAACCAGTGTGGTCCTATCATTGGTTGTGGTATTGCTGTCAGAGGCAATGGTTCAACACGAGTGGCCATTCGATACAATCAATTATTCAGTAACGAAAACGAGGGTATTGATCTTGAAGCTGACCGTTTCACCCCCAATGATCCCGACGACTTTGACTCCGGGGCCAACCGTTTGCAGAATTTCCCTGAAATCAACACCGCGCAACACGATCCTGATGGTAACCGCATCAACATGAATTTCTGGGTGGACAGCCACAACGGTGCCAGTGATTACCCCATCATCATTGATGTGTATGCCGCTGATGCTGATGGCGAAGAAGGCCAAACCTGGTTGGCCAGCACCACATTCTCTGAGTCGCAATGGTTGGCTGGCAATCCGGTGAGCCGAACCCTTTTTGCAGCCGCACCGGTGGCGGAAAATGATGTGATAGTTACCACGGCAACAGAAGCAGGTGGGCGCACTTCCGAATTTTCGCCGGGTTTTACTTTGGCTGGACAACCGGATTTTTCAGTTGCATGCGGTAACAAAAACATCACCACCAACTCAACATTAACTTGTCGCATCGATTGTGAAGCCGAGGCAGTCAATGGCTGGGCGGATGAAGTTGGCCTGTCCTGCGACCACCCTGACAGTTCTTGTCTTTTTTTACCTTCCGATGAAATCACTTTCAATCAAGTTGTGGTGCCCTTCTCGGTTGAAATCAATCACAGTTCGACTGACCCAGGTATCTACCTGAATGAAGTTTTGGGAACAGCCGAAACCCAAGGCGGTGACCTGGATCGAGCCGAAGTGATTACCATCAAGCAACTGGCCGATGAAGATTACCTGTTTGTTGAAGGCTTTGATGGCATCGTATGTCAGTGATCAAAAATAATTATCATCTGTTTTGCTTGGTGCTTGTTTTCTGCTGCGTGATGGCCTGCCAAAGTGAATCTGGAAGAACAACCATGAGCAACCATGAATCACTGGACGCCAGCCAAGCCAAGGTCCTGCAACAATGGTTCCAATCCAATGGCTTGTCAGAAAAATCCTTTCATTTTGGAACAAAACGACACCAAGGTGCCTATTCTGTACTGCTGAAAAACCAGCAAGTGGTGGGCATCAAATCAAAAGGGGTCAAATCCACAACTGGATTGACCACGCTGGTCTCATTGCAAAGTCTTGAGTTATCATTGCTTGAACAGGCTGAATTGTCAGCGTGTCCATCCCGTCTGGAATTTTTGAGAATCAAAGGCTCACCATCTGAACCGCTGTCTTTGGATTTTTTAAAACAATGCCCAAATCTGACCGAACTTAAAGTCTTCCACACAAAAATAGCAAACCTTGAACCACTGGCTCATCTCTCAAAACTGCAGTCAGTGAGCGTTCGTTTCAGTGACATTGTTTCGATAGATTTTGATGTTTCATTGCCGCAATTAAATCGCCTTGACTTGACCAACAACCAACTCAGGACAATCTCTTTCGGTGCACCACAGAATCAATTGAAGTCACTGTTTTTGAGTAACAATCAGCTGTCATATCTGCCTGACTTGTCACCATTAAGAAACTTAGAAGTGTTGAGTTTGGACGGTAATCCCATGAAGTCAATCATGGAAAATCACTTACCGCCTCATTTAAAACACCTGGATATCAGGAAAACAGCGGTGCTTGATCTGGCAGCATTGACACATTTATCCGACCTAAAAAAAATTCAGGTCCAACGCAAACCCAAAGACCTGCCATCGGCTCTGAACGAAAAGGTCATCGCTGCCATCAGCGATGACAGCCAACTGAGCATAGCCGAAGACCTGATGCAACATTACCTGGCTGGCGTACGACTCATCGAAAAGCTGCCGCAATCAGTGAATGGCAAAACTTTGGGTCTCAGCAAAAAATCCGCTCAACGATTCAGCATGAGTGGCACATCGAAATTAAGCGGCGAAATCCGTATTGATGAACTACAAGGTCTGATGCGCATTCCTTTGGCGCAAACCGATGACCTGTTGTACCAACATCGTCAGGTCTCCATTTCAGGTCAGGCTCAAGTTTCCAAGGGCGCTTTCAGGATTTACAGCCCGGTGAATCTGGATTTTTGGTCGATGGCCGCTGTTTTTGTCGATCACCCGCGACCCGATGCACCGGCTTCATCAGACCTGCAACGAATTGGTTTTCTGGTTTATGAAGCTTTACCTGATGAACCTGTTACATTCCAGGCTAACCTGACACCCATCGCTGATCGTTATGTGTTGTTGGTCGAAGGTGATGCCGCAACCGGAGTAACAATCAATTACCAATAAAACATCCAACTCATTCAACCAAGGAGAATATCATGAAAAATCAATTGAAGTTAACCACCCTCATTTCGTTGGTAGCCGCCGCAATGCATGTGCAAGCGATGGAAAAAGACACCATCTATAACATGCCAGCCGATGCTGACTTCAGCCAATACTACTTGCCCAATGAGGCCCAACCCAGCAAAGGCGCTGTCACCACCGCCGATCAATGCCTGAAAGCTTGTGAAGCGAATCAGGCCTGTGTGGTCTGGACCTTCAAACCCGGTCGGTTTGGCAGCCCAGCCTCTTGCAAGCTGTCACCCAAAATGATGTCGGATAAAGGGGTGAAGTCATCCTATGCTGGTGCGGCCTCGGGCGAGATCGATAACAGATAGATCGCACTTTGAACCGGTTGCATGACAGCAACCGGTTTTCAAAAAAAGTGTCAGTCATCCGTTGCATGGTTTGTTAAGTGGGTATATGAACATTTGTCAGGAGCATTCCATGAAAAAACTACCATTGATGATTTTACTTGTTATCAGTTTAAACACCGACGCCAACCTGTTGGTGGTCGACAGCAATCAGGATGTGATTCAAGTCGATGGCAACTGTACTTTGCGTGAAGCCATTACGGCTGCTAATTTTGACATCACCGTGGACCAGTGTGGCACTGGCTTCGGTGATGATTTGATTTGGGTGTTACTGGGAACCAGCGGTGATGCAATTCAACTCAGCAATCAACTGGGCATCACCGACGGCGTCGAAATACAGGGACCTGGTGCCGATCAATTGGTTTTGTTTCCAAGCAATGATCACACCGGGCATGTGTTTCAGATCAACACCAACCGAGATGTGGTCCTCAAAGACTTCCGCATCGGTGGCGCCCAAGCCAGTGCCGTTGATGTGGTCAATGTGGATGAACTGGACGTTGATGGGGTGCGCTTCCTCAACAACACGGCCGGCGGCAGCGGTACTTTTGGTGGTGCCATTCATGCCGACACCGACTCCGGAGACACCCTAAGCATCAATCGTTTGACGGTCATCAACAGCCAATTCATCAACAACAGTGCTGGCGCCGGTGGTGCCATGGCCATATCAGGCGCGTTTCCGGTCAGCATCACCGATGTTGTTTTTGATAACAACAGCGCCTTGATTGGGGGCGGTGCCCTGTTCAGACAAAACAACAGCCGTGAGGTGTTCAATACCAGCCTCAACATCACCAACAGCCAATTCCTCAACAACAGCAGCAACACCATCGGTGGCGCCATCACCCTGGACTTGGGATTCATGAACATAGATCGCAGTTTATTTCACAACAACCAAGGGCAAAGTGTGTTGTACATCAGCCGCAGTGTGACCGAGATCGAAAATTCACTGCTGGCCGAAAACCCGGTCAATGAAGTCATCTTACACAGAAATTTCAGCAACTCTCCTGATCCCACTGAGATGACCTTGGCTTTCAATACCTTTTTGGACAATCAGAACCTCGACATTGAAAACAATGGTTCTGGTGGCAGCCTGGCCACCTACTTGCTGGCCAACGTGTTTGACTCTGCTCAGTTGAACAATTGTCAGGGTCCAGGCACTGTTTCATTGGGCTTCAATGTCGAACGATTGGGTGCCACATGTGCCATCGGCGGCAGTGACTATTTCGGCACAGATCCTGAACTGTTGCCATTGGGCCTGTATGATGGCGATGTTTTGATTGCGCCACCCTCGCCCATCAGTCCTTTGATCGATGCGGCTGGTAGCCAATGCAATGATTTCGATTTGTCAGGTATTGGCCGGCCAAGAAACGGTGATGCGGTGGGGACAGCCACTTGTGACATCGGTGCTGTTGAACGCCCGAATGCGCATCTGCTGAGTCTCGTAACTGCGGGTAATGGATCCGGTCAAATCAACCTGGATGAGTTTGCCATGGTGTGTTACACCCCGGATGATTGTGACTGGCCACTGCAACAAAATCTCAGCTACACCTTACAACCGATCGCTGATTCGGGCAGTCAATTCACTGGCTGGAGTGGCGCTTGTAATGGCACAGGAAACTGTCAGGTCACCATGGACAGTGCCAAAAATGTCACCGCTGAATTCACCGCCCTGATCAATACCGTCAGCTTAGACTTACAGACATTCCAAACCGAGAACTTCCAAAGTGTGACCGTCACCAGTGACCCAGCTGGCATCGAATGTGGCAACACCTGTGCCTTCGAATTTGAAGCGAATGAAGCGGTGACCCTGACCGCCAACCCTGCTGGTAATACCATTGTGGATTATTGGGACGGTTGTGATCTGGAGAGCAATGATGGCTTGGAATGTACCGTGTTCCTGGGCAACAACGACCAAACGGTGCAAATTTACTTAGACACCAACACAGACGTCATTTTTGTTTCAAACTTTGATTGATGCCGGTTCACCGACAGCCAGGGATGGCTGTCGGTGGCCCTTTTACAAATTGATTTCACACACCGAATGCGGATCAAAACACTCAAAGAAAAGCCGCTTCGCTGCCGCGTCATAAATCATTGCCTCTCCGGTGTAAGGGTTTCGATGAACCGATTCGTTCACAACCTGTTGCGGATCAAGTTCCGGATTGAGGGCCAATTCCAACTGCAGTTTCAACAACAGCACCATGCCATTCAAATCATGCACGCGCGCCAAATAATCTTTGTAAACAGGCAGGCCGTAACTCACCAGTTCTTTGCCCGTCGGATTATAGAGCATGGTGGATGACCAGCTCACAGGCGATTCAAACTGACCTTGCCCATCAGCATAAAATTGATGGATTTCAGCCGAGCTCATTTGTGCCAAAGCTTTGGCAGGTTGCAAAAAATATCGATGGTGTGTGTTAACCGTTGCCTGTGGTTGGTACAAACTGAACCAAGAAAGCCATTCTTCAGGAACGGCGCTTTCAGGCCTGTCAAGGACAGACAGGATGAACTTGAATTCATGAATGAAGGTGTTGGTCATGTCCATTTCTTGTGCCGACAGGTTCATAAGTTGTTGTTGTAAATGGGCCAATTCCGGTTGTTCGAACCGCTCATTTCGAATGCCCTCTGCAAGGGTGAACAATGTGTCTCTGATGGTGCTGACCACCACCATCTTGGTGATCATGCTGTGACTGTCCCTCAGCACCATGCGCCAAAAACGCAGGTCCTTGAGCAACGTTTCCATCAGTGCCGCATTGCGCTGTTGCACATAAGCCCGAGCCAAATATATTCTTTTGGTGATGAGGATGGGCGCATAGGCCAGCATCGGAGCATCCCAGTCAAATTGAATGGCTTCTTGAAAAACATCAAATTCAACCATGGTTTCGTAACGCCGCATCAATTCCAACAACCGAAGGTCAGTCACTTCCTGCTCCGCCAACTGCGCGATCAAGCGCTGCATGCAATTGATCTGCTCTCTGGAATTGCATTGGATGTATTGTTCTCGCCAAATTCTGTCAGAACCTTCAGGAGCGCGATAGCGCTGACTGAGCGCTTGTTGTGGATAATCAATGCCCTGGTTGTTGATTTCCTGGTTCAGTTGTTGACGCAACGCTTCAACCGTTTGTGTAAAGGGTTGGTCCAGGCCATGGCCGAAAGCCCACATCGCCAAATAGGCGTTGTTTTCCTGGAACGGTTCGGATTTTTGGTCGCGAATGGCCTGCACTTCTGGCAACAACGCCTGGTCAAATGGAGACGTATTGATCACCACCGTGAATAACAACAAAGTCAGCAGCATGGCCGTTAAATAGAAAAAAGTTCGTTTGATGATTCTCATGTCAATGCCTGTCATTACAATGGCACCATTATGCTTGAGTCGTGCGCCTCAGTCCTGAGTAAAACCTGAGGAAGGTTTGAGCGCGGCTTCCATTCACCCAAAGCGGTGGTAAACTGTGCCGCATGACCAGAACCATGCCAACCTACATGCAGTCAGCGGGATTTTTGCTCGAGACCGAAACCGGTCAGGTCGCGGCCCTGGCTGAAAGCGAAGAACACCTGAGTGTTGCCAATGAGGGACGCCGGGTGCGGCTGAGCCCGGTCAACCGGCGCGTGTTGTTGGCTTTGTGGTCTGCGGCTGGACAGGTGGTGAGCCGTCAGCAGTTGTTTGATCAGGTTTGGCCCAATCAAACCATCAGCGATGATGCCTTATCCAGAAGCATTTCGGATTTGCGTTCACAACTCAAAACCATGAGTGGAGAACACCCCTTGATTGAGACGGTACCCAAAGTGGGTTATCGTTGGGTGCCCCCAGTCACTGAACACCCACCCAAATCAACCAACCATGCGCTGCCCAACTGCCATAAAAAACAACAGCCCCTTGCCAGTCAAACAACGCACAAGCTGGCGGCTTTGGTACTGGCTTTGCTGATGGTGGTGGTGTTGTCCCTGATGGTCCTGGGTTGGATGCAATACCAAACGCGTGCGGCCGCCCAAAGCACCAACCTCATCATTCTGAAAACCACGCCAGATGACTCCGCCGATTGGTCGGCTTGTCTCAAACAGGCCACTCAGGTTCAGCCCAACATGCATTATCTGTCTGAACATGCCCGTTCCGCTCACCCCGGTAACCCTTACCCATTCTTTGCCCATGAGTTCAACATCAGGTGGTTCATCACCTCACACGTCAGCCAACAGGCAGGGCAGCAAGTCGTGAGCTTTAGCTTGATCGATGCCCGAACTGGGTTGGTGATTCGTGAGCAACGACACCCGGTGGCCGAAACCATTGATCCTTCACTTTGCCGTGATTGGGTGCAGGCCATAGACAACCACAAATCTCCTTGAACGGCATGGCTACCGTCATTTCAGCGTTTATATTGTTGTGCACTGCAGCAACCATCGGGTTAGAATATTGCCATGAAGCATTCACCGGAACAGGCCTTTGTCATTGACCCCCAGTTGTCTTTGGATACCCATTGGTTGTTTCGTTGGCGCACCATTCACGTGCTGTTACACCGCAATGCTGCTTTGCCTTGGGTGATTCTGGTTCCGGAAACCGAGCTGATTGAATACCATGACTTGCCGGCGTCTCAACAACAAGACATCACTGAAATCAGTCGTGCCCTGGGTCATCATTTCAAACAGCAAATGGGTGCTGAAAAGATCAATTTTGCCGCCATTGGTAACGTGGTAGAACAACTGCATGTTCACGTCATTGGGCGGCATAAAAATGATCCGTTTTGGCCGGAGGTTATTTGGGGCAAAACCCTGCCAGATGCCAGTTATGATGAACAACAAATACATACCATGAGTCAGTATTTACGTCGAAATCTTACAAAGCAACTGTGATTGTTCTGGCCAGCTTAATCAATACCTTGGTGGTCGCTTTGGTGGTCTTGATTCATTATCAATTCCTTTACATGCTGACCAAATACATCCCCAAGCTTAAGATCAAACACAACTACCGCATTGTGCTTGGAGTCTTTGGTGCGTTGTTGGCTCATTCCATTGAAGTATGGGTTTTTGGCTTGGCGTATTACCTCAAACTGAAATCCGGTTTGTTTGGTCACTTTGAGGGTAACTTTGATGGCAGCTTGTTAGATTGCGTTTATTTTTCTTTCACATCGTTTACCACACTTGGATTTGGTGATATTGCGCCCTTGGGTAACATTCGCTTTCTTTCAGGTATTGAGTCATTGACGGGTCTGGTGCTGATAACTTGGTCAGCTTCATTCTTGTTTTTTGAAATGCAGCGATATTGGAAAGTCAAATAGAACTGAATAACCCACACTGAAAAGGTGGGTTATCATGGTCATTGGTGATGCCGTGAAAACACTTACAATCACCACACTTTATTCAGCAAGCAACATCGTTCTACCAGCATTAGAAATAATAATGTCTCAATGCATAAAAACACCATATTTCAATCACTTAAACAGCTCTATTGGCTCTTTCATAATGTTCAATTTGGCTTACTGAAAAAAGTTTTTTTTAACATTTTTGTCAGATTAATTTGCCAGCCGGGTTCTCTTTTCATACTTATTTACACAAAAAAACCAGATGGGCCTGAGAACTCAATTTAATATACTGCTGCTGATTAACCTGATAATTTTGGTGTGGGCGCTGAACCACTTTCACCAAAAAGAAACCACCTTGCAGTTCAATAAGCAGTTATACAGCAAAGCACAGCAAATGCACCAATTGGCTGAAAACATCAGAGACTACACGGCCCTTGAAATCACTCCTTTGCTGGCAGAGCTCAGTGATGATTTTTATCCCCAATCAGTGGGATCTTATTCAGCCACCCAAACTTTTAATAGCCACGATGGCGCTGAAGTTATTCACCAAGTGGCCCTGCAAAACACCCAAATAGTACGTTACCAAGCCAATGTCTGGCAGCAAGAATTAATCAATCGCTTCAAATCAAACAACGCTGCGATGGAAATTACCGACCAACTTACCGATGCAAAAGGCCGTTTTTTTGTGTTTACAAAGCCCATCAAATCGAATGAGCAGGTTTTAGGGGTCAAAGTGATTAAAATTCGTATCGAAAGGGCACTGCTGGCTCTGGAGAAAGCCAACATCAACTATTTGATTCAAATCGGTTTCCTTTCATTGGTTGTCTGGTTGATCATGAATGTGTTTATGCATTTGATTGTGTTCAAACCTTTACAGCATACTTCTCAGCAAGCCAAAAGCATCAGTTTGGGCAACAGTGACATAACCGTGTTAAAGGGCGCCTCAGGAGGCACTGAAATCAACACCATCAGGCAGTCCTTTAACCGCATGCAAAACAGCCTCAAAGCAGCCATGAGTCATTTGAAATAACCGATGAGCACGACACCAAAAAACATCGGAAAATACCAGATTTTGAAGGTTGTTGGGCAAGGAGCCATGGGTGTGGTGTATTTAGCCCTTGACCCAACCATCAATCGGCGGGTAGCGATTAAGACAGCTCTGAGTGATGGACCGAAACATAACCAATCCGCCCAGCGCTTTGTGCGAGAAGCTAAAATGTTGGCTCAATGCGCGCACCCCAACATTGTAACGATATTAGATTTTGGTCAACAAAGTGAGTTGGCGTATATGGTGATGGAATACATTGATGGACCAGACTTACAACTGTGGTTAAAGCAGCATAAAAAATTACCATTGAAGTTGATATTAAGCCTGTTTGCCCAGTTGCTTAAAGCACTTCATAAAGCCCATTCAAAGGGCATCATTCACCGTGATTTAAAACCTGAAAATATCTTGGTTAAAAAACCACACACCTTGAAATTAACTGATTTTGGTATCGCCCGCAATCAAACAAACCCACACATGACTCAATTGGGCATCACCATGGGCACGCCTAAATACATGGCTCCAGAACAAATGTTTGGTTCCGATGAAATAGGTCCACACACCGATGTTTATGCCTTGTTCGTGATCCTGTATCGATTGATGCGCCAATTGAAAGACCCAGATACATACGATGCCATTCCTTTGAACACACCTGACCAATTGGCTAAACACAACCAGTTCAGTGCCGACACATCAATACCCAGGGCCATGCACGACTTCATGATAAAAGGGTTAAGTATCGCTGTCACTGATCGCTATCCAGACATGATGGCGGTAAGCCATGCGTTCAAAACAGTGTTGGCGACTTTACAACTTTCAAATAAGCCGAATCAAAGCAAAGACGCTGCATCTGGCATCTTTACCACTGGCACAGTTATCACCCAAAGTGACGCCTCTTGGCGTATTGATGAAACCATATTCAAGCAAATGCGAGCCCACTTGGCTGAATTGATTGGACCCATGGCTGATTTCATACTGACCCAAGCCCTTAAAAACAGCCAATCGACCGACCAGTTGGTCATGCAGGTTGCCTCACAATTAGACCACCCCGCCGACAAAGACTTGTTTGTTGATCGTTGGCGCAAAGCATAGAGATATATGATGAAATTCGGATTGAACCAAAAATTAATGACTGTTGGAACCCTGGCTTTACTGATTATGGCAGCCATTCTGTGGTTCAGTAACCGCGGCATCACCCAGCTATCTACTGACATCACACTGTCAAAAGAAATGAGTAACATGCAACAACTGGTTAACTTGATGCAAGAACAATCGACACAATACAAACAAAACGCCCCGCGTGACTATGAGTCATATAATCGAGACTTGAAGGTTTTCTTCACCCAGTTGCAAGACAACCTAAGCACCCTAAAAACACAGGTTGAAAGCGTGGCACACCAATTTTATAACCGTTCGAGTACCACCGACCTCTTGCTAGATGGCATGTTGATTGAAAAAAACAGCCAATCATTCATAGCTATGGAACAGGCATCTGAAATTTTTGATCGGGGTTTTAGAGAACAAATTGGAGACAACCCTGATGAACCACGTCTTGAATGGGGAAACGATTACATCTTGAATGATACATCAGGTTTATTCAGTAGCATCTCAAGTGCGCATTTGAATTTTGAAGCTTTGGTTGAAGCGCAGCGCAAAGCCACGGTCAAGTTCAATTGGCTGGCCATTGGTTTGATTGGGTTGGTTATGCTGTTGTTGTTCTTTTGGTTCAACCAAACCATTGTTAAGCGTGTCATTCGAGTGGCCAAAGCTTGTCGTGAAGTGGCTCTAGGCAACTATGGGTTGAGAATTAATGACAACAGCCAAGATGAGTTGGGCCAATTGGTTGAAGATTTTAATCACCTATCTGGTCGCTCAAAAAGCATTCTTAATCTATTGAACCAACTGCACATTGCACCCTCAAAACAACAAGCCCTCGAAGTCATTCGTCAAGAATCCAGAGCAATTGTTAATGTCTCAGGGGTGTATTTGCTGTTACCTAACAAAGAATCTTTTGCATGTAGCCTCATAGCTTCTGATCAACCACAAGAAGAATTGGTCGGTAAGAGTTTATTGAGCAACGATACCACCATTGAAAATATCCTTTCAAAGGAATATGTGCTGTTAAGCGATTTACTTTCCCACACAGTAAGCAATAAACAAGCTCACTTTTCTAAATACCTGTTAAACCAAACCCATGCCCATTCAGTTTTGTCATTGCCCATAAAATCTCACAATAAGAGTGGTGTCATTGTGTTTACGCGAAACAGCAAACAAGGGTTCCAAGAGACCCAAATTCAATCCTTGGTCAGTCTTTCACCTTTGTTTGCTAAAGCCTTGTTATAGTCACTTTCCGGTTGCCTCAAAAACCAACCCTTCTGGGATTCTGATTCAGGCTGTAATACAATGCTTTTATGGATGAAGGTACACAAATTGACATAACTTGGCGCTCCGCCCTGATGTTGGCTGTTTGTCTACCGGTATTATTCACCGGTATCGCGCTCATGTGGCACAAAGTAGAACGCACAGCCGCCTTGTTTCTGGGCTTGTTTTTAATGGCTGCGGTCATCAAAGTCATGCCACAAATCATCGGCTTTTCAGGTTTTTATGCGGTTTATCCGGGATTAACCTTTGCCCCTTTCAGCGTTGAGTTATGGTTCGGGCCTTTGTTGTTCTATCACATCCACCATTTGATGGTTGGGGCACCTGAAAGAAGACACTTGTTGCTGTTTGTGCCTGGCATGCTACAAACCACCTACTACACATGGGCTTTTATTTTTCTTGGTGATTACCTCAACAAATGGCAGTTCAATGGTGTCTTCCATGAACCTTACATTGTTCCTATTGAAACAATATTGGCAGTTTTAATGTTCATCTATTGTTGGGTGAAAATCATTGTACTTACCCGTCACTATGAAAAATACCTAGAACACCATGAGTCAACTGCAGCCACTTTTAAACCGGTTTGGATACACCGCTTACTGATTGCCATGACCTTGTTGTTGGTCCTTTTTGTTATGGTTCAATTCGTACCTACTTTTATCACCAATATGAGCTATGTTGAGGAATATCCCTTGGTGTTGGCCATGATGGTAATTTTAAGTTGGGTGGGTATCGATGCTTTGCGCAAACTGACTGAACACTTTCCAAAAATCAAGGCACATTCCGCTTTAAATATACCGCACAAGCAAGAGCCAGACAGTAACCAACAGCAGCCATATAAAAACCAACTGGACATCAACCAAATCACAACTGCCATTCAATCTCATCAGTGGTTTCTTGAACCACGCTTTTCGTTGCGTGAACTGGCTGAACGCCTGGGCAGTAACGAGACATATGTTTCTCGTGCCATCAATCAGCATTTGGGCAAAAGCTTCAATCAATACATCAATCAATTGCGCCTAGAAACCGCCAAAATAAAACTGCTTGAAGGTGACGCGGCTGTTTTGAATGTAGCGCTTGATTCCGGCTTCAACTCCAAAGCCACGTTCAATCGCGTTTTTAAAGACATGGTGGGAGTTACACCCAGCCAATTCAAACGCCAAAACACAACATAAAAAGTCTCAAAACCCGTAAAAAAGGTCTCATTTGATGGTATGAGGCGCATCAAAACTGTACATCATTAACATGTGATTCATCGTTCAACTCAGGAGATAACACATGAAAATATTACTGCTTTTAATCATTACAACCACCACAATAGCGGCCACCGAACACCCCAGAGAACAATGGTTGGATGTGGCTGCCGTAGTCGAAGACATCAAATTGGCACAGGGTGCCTATGAGCACATTCACCCCGGGTATACCAGATATGCCAATAAAAATAGCTTGGATAACGCTTGGCAAAACATCATCAATGTAGCCACTAAACACAACGGTATGACCTTGGCTGATCTTTACCTTAACATCAGTGAAACATTGGCTTTGGTTCGCTGTGACCACACCAAAGCTGAATTACCGAAAGCTTTGCGTGATGCCCGCAATTCAATCCCGGTTTACTTACCGGTACTTTGGCATCAAGTAGAAGGCCAAGTCTTGGTTGCCGCAGCCACCGAAACATCGGGGTTAAAGCGGGGCGATGTGATACTGAAGGTAGATGACAAAGACATCCATGAATTGATTGAACAAGTTAAAAAATACATCCCTGTTGATGGCTTCACTGACCACAGTAAGATCAATTTGGTGGCCGCATCAGCTGAACATCAAGGCGGCGCGCTGGACCACTTTGGGGCATTGTTATGGCAGCCAAAAGCACAAGTTAAGATGACTTATCGGACAGTCAATGGCACAGTTAATGAGAAAGTGTTTTCACGAATCACTTATGATCAGTGGCGCGCACTGAACCCTTCTCGGGTACGTAACTTCATAGATGCAGTTGATTTTAAATGGATCAATACAGATACCGCAGTACTTAAAATTGACACCTTTGTTAATTACCGCAATCCCATCAATCCAGACAAACTTTATAAGCCACTGTTCAAAGCGCTTAATGAGACACAAACGCTTATTCTGGATCTGCGTGAAAATGGTGGTGGCTCCAATGAACCACCGCTGCGCTTGTTGGCTTATTTGATGCCTGAAAAATTTCGTCAAGCCAAAGACGTCCAAGTTAAAACACTCAACCTCAACCCTTTTAAAAAACACCTCAGAACTTGGGAAAAGAGTGCCTTGAACCCCAAAGCATCTCGCTTCATTCCAAACCCGAATGGCTCATACAGTTTCAAGCCCAACATTTTGGATGACACCCAGTGGATCAAGCCCAATCGCAATCGATTCAATGGCAAACTGCTGGTTTTGACCAGTAACAATAACTCCTCTGGTAGCACCAATTTATTGTCTGTTCTGAAAAATCGTCCCAACACCACTTTTATTGGTGAACCAACTGGCGGTTCGGTTGAGGGCCCAACAGCAGGTGTTATCTTCTTTTTAAAACTACCTAACAGTGGCATCACAGCGCGTATACCTGCCTTCAGGTATTACAACGATGTCAGTGAATTCCAACTAGGTAAAGGCATCACACCAGATTTGGAGGTCAGCCTGAGTAAAGATGCGTTCATTGCAGCTCAAGACCCGATATTAGATGCTGCCTTAAAGTTTTAAGCCATCATTATTCCAGCACCCGCCTGCCATCTTGCTGGTGCTGGAATGTCATATCCATCGTCTGACTTGATTTTGATAGGCGGCATAGGACTTGCCAAAAAGTCGCAACAAAGCACGTTCCTCTGGTTTGATTTGAAATTGATTCATATAAACGACAAATACCGGCAGCAGCAAAGCTGTGACTGGGTTTGCTAGTTTGAACATAAATGCCAACAACATCAGTAAAAAGCCCAAGTACATGGGGTTTCGGCTCACACGGTAAATACCATTGGAAACCACCGATGTGGCCTTTTCAGGCCGGGTTGGATCAACCGTGGTGCTGGCTTTTCTGAAGCTGTATGCGCCCGCGGCAATTAACACAAAAGCCAACACAAACACCGCCCTGGCAACCCACTCATGCCATGGCCAAGTTACTTTTAACTGGGGTAAGGCTTGAGCTGTTAACCACATCAGAAAACCAAACAGCAACATCAACAAAGCCGGTGGTATTTTCAGCTCCAAGAATTTCATGAATTATTTTGTAGTGCTTTTATGGCATTTTTTAATGCCTCACTGGGTTGAACTTTTTGGCCTGTTTTATAATCTACCATCACCACCCGCCCTGTGCCCAAGGTAACCACAGTTTGTTGTTGTTCACTCCATATACCGTATTGCATCAAAAACCCGTATTCATGATGTTCCAGTACCCCCGCACCGGCAACGATGCTGTCGGGAAACACCAACGGCCGCCTGAATTTGGCTGAAGTTTCGGCCAAAATAGGACCAATTTTGGCTGACTGCATGTCATCCATCACGCCCACTTGATTGAAGTATGCCAGTCGTGCTGTTTCAAAATATTTAAAGTAAGTGGCATTATTAACGTGGTTAAAGGCATCCATTTCACCCCACTGAACCGGGAGGTTGACTTGTACTGGAAAGGCTTGATCAAAATCTGCTTGTGTTTTCATGGTTGGTTTTTCGTGATTTGTTTTTTATCATTAGAGAACGCATTATACAGCGCCTCATGTGCTTGGTATGAGAACTCGTCTTCACGTGTTTCGTATGCCGCAATCCAATCTAATAACATCGGTAAGTTGGCATCTTGATCGGCTTTGCTGGCGTATTTGTGCGACTCCCATGGCCGGTTTTTGGCATTTTCTTGGCACTGCTTGACCGATAAATTCATGAAAATCGCCTCATTGGCATAATGTGCAACATGCGCTAACAGGTCGGCATAACAACCCTCAATTACCCATGTATCATGACCTTTGATGAAAGCGTTTATGGCTGCAATGGTCGTCTCAATGGATCGGCGTTGCGGTGGTTTGGAGGGCAGCCAAGCCAAGGTATCAAGGTCTAAATGTGCCAGTTTATATTTGGTTGAAAGCTTTTTAGCTAGGGTTGACTTTCCTGAGCCAGAATTACCAAAAATAAGGACTCGTATATTGTTTGTTTGCTTTGACTTTATTGTGGTTTTACTCATAGACTAATAAATGCATTCCTGGTTAAGGCAACCGGTGATAAAATGGTTCCAATTATGATGAATCATTGTTTTAAATGAAGTATTTTTTTTGCATTTTTTTGCTGCTATCCTTTGGTGTGGACGCCAAAAGACCTTTCAAAGAACATCAAGACTTTTTCCTTGGTTTGGAGCACATTTATGTCTTTTCTGACGCTTTGATTTTGGATGACTTCGGCAACAATATACGTGGATTAGACGCAGAGCACAACTATTTGGTCAATCAGTTATTATTCAAAAAAATCAGATATTACTTGGCAGAAACACTCGATGCCAAATTCCACTTGGCACACAGCTCAATTGGTATGCATCTCGCTGGAAACGTCTATGTAACCGATACATATAATAAAAACAATCAAATCTATTTGCCACTGATCAGTGAGAATGACACCCCCAACCACCCCGTCGAAGTCATTGAAAGTACATTTGAACAAATATTATTCAGAACGGATAAAAGAAGAATTAATAAGCCGTTTCAAAAAAGATTTATCAACCATAAATTTAAAAATATTGAATCCCTCGGCTTAAAAGAAAAAGAAGCGGCCCTGTTTTTTTTGATTGAGGGAGCTAAAGTACCAGATAAAAAGAGGGGTAGTAAAACCGCACTGTCTTTGTTTTTGTCTTTAGGCAACTTCATTGCCATAGAACTTTCAGTATATAGAACTTATATGGTTGTGGTTAATCACGAAGGCGCTGTCAAATGGGCTTCTGTGGCCGGTAAACCAGGCAACATACTGGAAGATGACGACCAAACCTCAACCATTTGGGCATCATTCAAAAGGTTTCCCGTAAGAATCAAAAACCGCAAAGTCAGGTGACTTACACTTGACATGAAATCAGCTTGAGGAGAGCTGGTCTTTGATGTCTTTGGTTAAAGCTGATTTAGTTTTACCAGTATGCAAGGTGCTTTGTTTTTCAAACAACATAATCAAACATTCATCTGAGCTTGATGGTTTGTGCCTCACACCCTTGGGAACCACATAAACTTCTCCCTGCTTCAGGGTAACCGTTTCCGCTTCCATTTCGATCTTGAGGGTGCCATCTAACACCATAAAAAACTCATCCTCTTCATGCTCATGCCAAGTGAATTCACCTTTGACTTTTGCCACTTTGACAAAGTTGTCGTCGACCGCAGCCACCACTTTGGGGGACCAATGTTCATCGATTGATTGTGCTTTGTGTTTGAGGTTGATTGGGTTTCTCATGAGTTACTGGTTTGAATGTAGTCCAATCATGTTGCCCTCGGTATCCTCCACCAGGCAGACAAAACCGTACTCACCTACCTGCATTTTTTCTTGTTTGATGTGACCACCATGGGTTTGGGCTCTGGCAGCTGTCTCGGCACAATCCTCACAACTGAAATAAACCATGGTGCCACCACCGCCTGAAGGCACACCATTGACTTTGATTAAAGCCCCTGATGAGCCATACTGCTCCATCTCTTGCTCGAAGCCAAACATTTCAATGTTCGCGTCTGGTATTTCGATTTGACTCAATGTGACTTGCAAAGTGGCTTCATAGAAATTTTTCGCCCGTTGCATGTCTTGGACATACAACTCAAACCAACCAATGGGGTTTTGTTTACTCATCTTAAAACCTGTTTATCTATAATTAAAATCACCGAAGGAACTGACGTTGCAGTGCATCGCTTAAAGACCAGCAATGTGTTTGGCCTGATTCAGTGCTTGATCAGCACTGCGTATCCAGTCAATGCATGAATCCATGCTGCTGTCATAAGCGGCTAAACCGAAACTACAGGTGGTACTGATGGTCTGTTCCCCGTATTTTATTTTGGCTGAAGCAATTTTTTCACGCAGCTCTTTGGCTAATGTTTCTGCCGGTTCAATGGTCGTGTCTCGCAACAAGATAATGAAAGTGTTGTTGGCAAAGCGACCTGATAAGTCAGTGTTTCTCACCCGTTCAAGTATGATTTTAACCACCCTCTGAATGACCAGCTCAGAAGCTGTTTGACCACTATTAAGGATTGAGTCCATGTCATTGATTTCTACCATCATTAACACCGAACTAGAACGCTTGTTACGGATGTGACGTTCAAAAACTTCATACAGCCTTTTTTCAAAATACTCACGCCGATACAGCTGAGTTAAGTGGTCAGTGCGACTCATTTGATTCAGTTCGTTGCGCAAAGCAAGTAACCTGGTTGCATTTTTGCGAACAATGATGACCAATATCACCACCAACACCAACATAAAAATCAACAAAAAATTATTCAGCGTCAGCCATGTTTTGGTTTCGATTGATGCGTTTTCAGCCGCCTGTAAAACTGCAGATACATGCAGTAAGAACATGGCCTTGAGGGTGGTGCGTTTGTTGTAGGACTTTGTTGTCATAATATAAAAGCTGTATTATCAGCCATTATCATTATACGGGCTGCGGCGCGGATTGAAAATAAATTTATCTAAGGTCTTTGGCTTGGTTGGTGCCGCCTTGTAATCCCCCTGTGTGAATAATCAAAGGCCGATCTTCACTGGTTATTTGTTGGTTTTTGATCAGTTGTGCCAAGGCATAAAACGACTTGCTGTTATAAACTTTGTCTAATGGAATGCCCGTTATTTGCTCAAAACCAAGAGAAAAACCAATAAGCTCTTGGCTGTTTTTGGCATAGCCACCGCCACTGAACTCATGCAGCACTTGATAACCATGGTCGATTTCATTTGACCCAAGCCATTGATTGATGGTGTTTTCCATCTCCTGTAAACCTTTCAGTACAGCCACACCGATTACTTGACACTGCCAATTATTTTGAACCACACCCTGAACCAAACCGGCCACAGTACCACCGGTCCCCACCGGACAAATGATGTGTGTGGGCTCAGGGGTTTGGGCAGCCAGTTCAGTCACCATTTCAGCCACCCCTTTTACCGCCAACTGATTGCTACCACCCTCTGGAATCACATAAGACTCTGACAGAGAATTTATTGTTTCAGCAATGGCTGGTGCAGCTTGCTTCAAGCGATAATCGGAGCGGGACACAAACTCCAGCTGCATGCCCAGTTGGTGACAATGGTTCAGGGTGCTTGACCACTTCGAGGTTGTTTCTGCCAATTCATCTCCTCGCACAAAACCCAGCGCTTTCAAGCCAGCTTGTTTGGCGGCGAAAGCTGTGGCCAATAAATGATTTGAATAGGCGCCACCGAAGGTGATCAACGTTTGAGCTTGAGCTGACTGCGCGGCTTTGATGTTGTATTTCAGCTTTCTCAGCTTGTTGCCCTGTATCACTGGGTGGTTGAGGTCATCCCTTTTAACCACCACACTCACCCCCAAAAGGTCAATGCTTTGACAGGGTGTTGGTTGTTGCTGGTGCTGCCTCATGCTTGACTAGTGACCAGCTGATCCCTACCTAGGCTTTTGGCTTGATACATACAATCATCGGCCGCTTTGAGGGATTGTTCAAAGCTGAATCTCATGCGATGGTTGACAAAACCCATGCTGACCGATACTTTGATTTCTGGTGCGATGTTCAGTTGTCTGAACTGTTGTAGTAAACCATGTGCCAGTTCCAAGTTGTTTGCTTCTGAGCCTTCTTGTAAAATCAACAGAAATTCTTCTCCACCAAAACGGGCCACCACGGACTGTGACCCCATGGCATCACCCAACAGTTGTGCGCCCTGTTTAATCACCTCATCACCAACGGCATGGCCGTACTTATCATTGATGTTTTTGAAGTGATCAAAGTCCAACATCACCAATGAGATGGGTTCAAATGATTTTCCAGTAAAAAGTTGTTGATTCTTAATCCAATTGAATATCCCTGCTCGGTTGTATACCCCAGTGAGCTCATCGTGCTCGGATTGCCAGTGTAAGTTTTTGGCCAACTGATAGTTTTCCTCTGCGTATTGTTTGATTTTAATCACTGTTATTAAAGTAAACAAAACGATTGCTGTCATGTGCGGAAAAACCTGTTTGATGTATTCAAAATCAGGAATGTAAAAGACCGCCGCGCCATAATAGCAGGCCACACCAAGTAAAAATGTAACCACCAAATCAGTGGTTTTAAGTAAAGGCGCCATCGCAATGATGACCAACAAATAAAACACCGGCACAATGATAACGATGTATTTTTTCTCTGGAATCAACAAGTTCAATACCAAGAAAAAACCGAATGACAACAAGCCCAATGGTAAAAAATATTTTGGTAACTTATGGTGGTTTTTAGCACGGCTCATTAACGAGAGCAACAACAACAAAGGCAATGCCGCCAATGCCCGCAGTAAAACCACAGGGCGAATGTACTCAGGGTGTTTAAAGTAGTCCAAAAAAGCAAAGCACAACAAATAAGCCACACTGAAAGACAACAACATCTTGGCCACTGGAATCAGTCGTTCGCACTGGTAGCTCAGGTAGTCAGGAAATCCATTGTGTGTTGTGTCCTTGTTACTGCCGGTGCTCATGCTTATTGATTATAACAGAAACAATGATACTTACTGCTGCAATGTATGTCGTGTTTGGCGCAGGTTTTTTTGGGGTTTTTTGGTTGTTGTTTCAAGTGCTAATAACTTTTTAAGTTGGCCCTTCTCACCGTTAAGTTCATAATCCTTCTGCAATGCTCGCAATAAACTGTGTTGATCGATTTGAAACAATTGCGTTGCCATTTTATAAATTAACTTGAACTGACGGCGCAAAGCAATTTTCCAGGTACTTTGTTCTTGCTCAAAAAGGCTGTCTGAAAACAACATGAATCGAGCAAATGGTTGCTCGCCCATCAACAGCGATAAGGTGTTTTTGAAACGACCCTGATTACCAAAAATATCCCAATAACGAGCAAATCTTCCCACCCTTTGAAGTTCCTCAAAACTGATGTCTTTGGTTTGCAGTACGGTGTAAGGCGGTGCAGGTGAATACTTCATATGATGGTCCTGGGTGTGGCGGTTAATTGGTGCACCACGCAGGCGTTTTAAAATACCCAACTGAATTTCCTGTGGGCCCAATTGATAAAGCTGATCAAAGCTTTCTGCAAAACCCGTTAACGTGTCTCCGGGTAAACCAAAGATCAAATCAGCATGAATGTGGGCTTGGGTTTCTGTTCGCAACCACTTGAGGTTGGCTTTGGTTTGTTGATTGTCTTGACGCCGAGAAATTAAGCTTTGCACCTCTGGATCAAACGTTTGCACCCCCACTTCAAATTGTAGGGCGTTCGCTGGAAACTGTACCAACAAAGCTTTCAGTGCATTTGGTAGGCGATCGGGAATCACTTCAAAATGCACCATCAGCCCATCGCTGTTACTGGTGTCCATTCGATCTAAAAAGAACTGCAGGATGGTGGTTGAGTGTGCTATTTTTAAATTAAATGTGCGGTCAATGAATTTGAAGTTTCGTGCACCCTTTTGGTACAAACGGTCCATCTCAACCAAGAACCGATCTAAGGTAAATGTTTTCGAGGTTTTATCCAAAGAGGACAAACAAAACTCACACTTAAACGGACACCCTCTGGACGCCTCGACATAAATGATGCGGTTGCGAATGTCTTCCTCATCATAATACTGATAGGGCATGACCAATTCTTCCAGCGCTTGGGGCACTCCGTTGATGACTCTTTGCGCCGGCGCTTGATGGTTTAAAAGCTGTTCGCACAACGCTTTAAAACTGCTCTCACCTGGCCCTTTGATCACATAATCAGCATCTGCCACCACATCTGGTTGGTCCGGAATGTGGCTAACCTCAGGGCCACCCAGAACCACCATAACTGCTGGCCTGATGGTTTTTAGCAGTTTAATCACCGCAGTGGTTTCTTCTACATTCCAGATATAAACACTGAATCCTATGATTTTAGGCTTTAATTTGAGCAGTTTTTCAGCCACATCAATGGCCCGGTCATGGATGGTAAATTCCTTGATACTGGTGCGTTGTTGTAACTCACCCAGATTGGCATACAGGTAACGCAAGCTGAAAGATGAATGGATATAACGGCTATTCAGTGTGGTCAACACCACCTCACTGGTCACAGGTGTTGCTCCACAAAAGGCATCATGGCTGTAATCACCTCTTCAGGATTTTCCAATGGTAACAAGTGGCCATTATTTGGAAAGTCAAGCAATTGATGGTTGGGGTTTTGTTGCCATTGTTGCCAAAAGCGCAAATCAATGGTGTCAGTATGAGAGCCACGCATGCCCAGCACTGGCAATTGGCTGGTTTTAAGTTGACCACGAAAGTAAGTGGCGGTGGCATACACCCTAGCCTCCCACTCTCTGGGGTAACTCAAATGAAATTCACCTGCTCGTTCGCTGACACCGGCATTGATGTAATGCATGAGATTTTCATCATTGATGCGTTTGAAAGCGCGGGGTTTGCGATGAAAATCAAACGCAGCTTGTTTACTCTCAAAGCGATTGGGGCGGCGCAAAGCTTTTTCAATGATGCTGACCCGCTTCTTCACCGTGCGGGGAAAAACCCGCGTCAACCAACAAAAAAACCAAGGCAGACAAACCGGTTCAATCATCACCAGTGCTTTGATCAAATCCGGTCTTTTTTGCGCTGCCATAAACGCCGTTACCGAACCCAAGGAGTGACCCACGGCCACCACATTTTTCAGCTTGTTCTGATCAAAAAAAGCAATCACATCATCTGCCAACTGATGCCAAGAATGGAGCGTTTCTGGTTCTGGTGTTGGCTGCCAAAGCGGTCTTTGTAAATAGGAAACCACTTGTCTTTTACTGCTTAAGGCATCAATGATCGGTTGGTAACTGTCCGGTGGGTAGGCATTGGCATGGGCAAAATAAACCGGCATCTGATCAGTGGCTTCGCCCCAAGTTTTATAAGGAAACGGCTTCATGAGTATTCCATCAATGATTTTTAACGATTAGGCTGTGGATTTGGCTGTTTATTTTAAACCAACTTTTGCTTGCCCATTGGCTTAATCTGACATCGCTTACATAACACCCATACCAATTATCAAGCTAAACATCATCAGGGTATTTTTCTGCCATCACCACCAAAGCTGCCTTGATAAGCTTTTCTAATACCTCTTGCTTCACATCTTTCAGGTGGTTGATATAAAGACAAGACTTGCCGGTTTTGTGCTTACCCAGCTGTGCCAGTAATTCGGCATGTTGTTCAAGACCCGCCGTGATGTATAGCGATAAATTGGCCTTGCGCGGTGAAAAGCCAATGCGCATAAAATCACCTTCCCGGCCAGAGTCATATTTGTAGTGGTACTGACCAAAACCAATGATGCTCGGCCCCCACATTTTGGCTTGGTAACCAGATAAACGCTCCATCATCTCCAACAAAGCAAAAGCGTCTTGGCGTTTTTGTTCTGGGGTGACGGCGGTTATGAATTTAATCACACTGGCATCGGTTGGTTGGGTTTTGTTTGCTGCCATGGAATTGCTCAGGTTGAATAGTCATTATTATGACACAGCTTAACCTTCAATGAAGGTTTTGCTTGTGACCTGTTCATTGGTGTTTATACGCTATGATGCCTACCTCGGGACCGTCGTTATCCGCATGTTTTGGTTTGGGGGCACACCAACCAGCTTTTGTTCATAAGCGCAATGCTAATGAAACTGATTCTTGTTACTGTTTAAGTTCCTGATTTTTAACGTTTTTTTGACATTGGTCAAGATACTCTATAAAATGCTGATTTTATTAAAACATAAAACCTATGAGCCTAGATTCAAATACCCACAAGACCCTTAACCAGGTATTGACCAGCAAGCTGACCTCAATCAACCAGTTTTTCCTGCATGCGCGGATGGCCAAAGACTGGGGATTGGACGCCTTAGACGCCACTTTTTATAAAAAATCAATCAAAGACATGAAACATGCCGATGATTTAATGGAACGGATTTTCATGTTGGGCGGCCTGCCCAACTTGCAGAAACTTGATCGCCTACATATTGGTGAAAATGCACCTGAAATGTTGACTTGTAATGAAACTTTTCTCAATGGTCAGCATGCAGTCATTAAAGCAGCCATTGCTGAATGTGAGTCTGAACAAGACTACGTCAGCCGCGACTTATTAAGTCAGGTTCTGGAATACGAAGAAGACATCATAGATTGGCACGAAACCCAACAAAGCCTCATCAAAGATGTGGGCCTACAAAACTACCTACAATCGCAAACTGGAGCAACAAAATGAAAGGCAATCAAGACATCATCGACGCATTGAACGACTTACTGGTATATGAATTAACCGCCATGGACCAATACTTTGTGCACTCCAGAATGTATGAAGACATGGGGCTGACCAAGCTTTATGAACGCATTGATCACGAGTTTGATGATGAAAAAGCCCATGCCGCGGTGCTCATTGAGCGCATTTTATTCTTAGAGGGTAAACCTGACCTGACTCAACGCGACGCTTTGAATATTGGCGATACTGTGCCGGCAATGTTGCAGAGCGACTTGAACATAGAATACGGCGTACAAAAAGCCTTAAAAAAAGCCATGGCCCTGTGTGAAAAAGAACAAGACTTTGTAACTCGCGATCAATTGTTGGTGTTGCTTGATGACACCGAGACAGATCATGCTTACTGGTTGGAAAAACAACTGAAATTAATTAAGTTGACTGGTTTGGAGAACTATTTACAATCTCAGATGTGAGGCCACCAACACGGTTGTTAATGCACCTTACCCAACTTTAAAATGTGCTAAGGTGCATTCAAAACCAAATAATGAACGAAAGCATTATATACGGCAAAAGCCGCCAATTGGTAGAAGTGAAAAGACTTCAGACCTACTAGCAAAGTGGCCACTTTGGGGTTTTTGGGGTTCACAAAAACAGGCGCAACCGGTTTTAAACGGGTGACCTCTAAGTAGGGTTTAAGCACCAAACCTTCCAAAGTCGAATGTGCAAAACCAAAAGCAATCCGTTTGCTTTTATAGGTTATGTTTTTGTACTTATAGTGGTATCTTACCAAAGCATGAAACCACTCCTCTTCATCGTCCTTGGAGACATAAAAATCATCTTCATCAATATATCCTGCCACCAAATCCCAATCTCTGGCACGATATGACATCAGCATGCTGTAACACGCATGAAGCAAGCACAACACACCAAAGCCGATCAAAATAAACTCAATCAATTCATCCATGGGTATATTTTAACCCAACCCACATTAACGGCCGCACTCAAAGCTTGATCATTCAATCAAATCATTACATGATAAAATACAACCTAAGGTCAACCCCAATAACCAAAGCGCTGCATCAATGAATGGCCTTATTGGAGGGTTAACATATACGCTTGGCGAACAACTGAATGTGACATCAGGCACATAGAAAACCAGCCCAAAGCCCTCATGATAAAGAACTGAGGAGGCCGAGGAATATGCATATTTAAATCGCCTGGTTCAACCTTAACAACAGGAAACAGCTTGATGGATTCAAAAACAACCACAGAAAAAGATACTGAGCAAAAGGCCTCTCTCAATCACTTGCGACTGATTGGGCCACTGGTGGTGCCTTATAAGAAACACATCCTTTTGGCTTTGTTGTTGTTGGTATTGGGTGCGGCGGCAAATTTAGCCATTCCAGTGACCTTTAAACTGATGATTGATTTGGGTTTTGCAGCCGAAAACCAAGACACTTTGTCTTATTATTTCTTGCTGGTTTTTGTGGTTTCATCGCTGATGATTTTGTTCACATCCTTGCGCTATTATTGGGTTTCATGGATTGGCCAACGGGTGGTGACAGACTTGCGTAAAAAGGTCTACGGCCAAGTCATGACACAGTCTCAGGAATTTTTTGAGAAAACCAAAACCGGTGAAATCCTCTCTCGCATCAACACCGATACCACATTGGTTGAAACTGTGGTCGGCAGTACTTTTTCTATTGCTTTGCGCAGTGCCGTTACTTTTTTAGGCGCCCTCATCATGATGGTGGTCTCCAGCCCTAAACTGGCTATGTATATGGGTTTTTTGATTCCCTTGGTGGTGATACCCATCGTGCTTACTGGCCGGAAAATTCAGCAGTTATCAAAAGCCGAACAAGACCGCATTGCCGATTCGTCGGCACTGGCCACAGAAACCATCAACGCCATGCACACGGTTCAGTCCTATGCTCAAGAGGCAAACGAAAATCACAAGTTTGTTAAAGCCATCAACAACGCCTTCAAGGCCGCTGTGGCATCGATACGCATGACCACCATCATGTCCCTGTTGGTTGGGTTTGTGATCTTTGGAGGCATAGTTTTTGTATTGTGGTTGGGTGCCAAAGACGTCATCAATGGCGTCATGACAGCCGGCACTTTAAGTCAGTTTGTGATGTATGCCATCATGGCAGCGACATCTGTGGGAGCACTGTCAACCGTTTGGAGCGAGTTGAAAAAAGCCGCAGGTGCGCTGGAACGCATCATCGAACTGATGAATACCGAGTCAACCATCAAAAACCCCTTGAAGCCTGAACCGATTAAAAACCCCGTTTTAGGTAACATCGGCATTACTGGGTTGCATTTTGCTTACCCCAGCAGGCTCGACTTGAATGTGCTCAAAGACATTTCTTTTGAAGTGGTTCCTGGACAAACCGTGGCCTTGGTTGGTCCCTCTGGTTCTGGTAAATCCACTTTGTTTCAGTTGTTGATGCGGTTTTATGAACCCCAAAGTGGCAGCATAAAGTTAGATGGCACGGACATCAAAAACCTGGATTTAGATCAGCTGCGTTCACAGTTTTCTTTGGTCGCCCAAGATGTGACTATTTTTTCAACCAGTGCCAGAGAAAACATTGCTTACGGTAACCCAATGGCCTCTGATGAGGCAGTGGTAGCGGCAGCCCAATTGGCTCACGCCGATGAATTCATCAGCCAATTGGAAAAAGGCTATGATACGTATTTAGGTGAACGCGGTGTGCGGCTCTCTGGTGGTCAAGCCCAACGCCTGTCTATCGCGCGTGCGGTATTGACTGATCCTCCGGTGTTGTTGTTGGATGAGGCCACCAGTGCATTGGATGCCAGCAGCGAAAAATTGGTTCAAGATGCCCTAAACAGCATCATGAAAAACCGCACCACACTGGTCATCGCACACCGTTTAGCCACCATTCGCAAGGCCGACCAAATCATTGTAATGGATCAGGGCCAGATTGTGGCTAAGGGCAAGCACGAACAGTTGATTCGAAACAACGACTTGTATGCAGAGCTGGCTAAGTTACAATTCAGCCCTGAGGAATGAGGTTTTTTTCGCCTTCTAACAAGGCCATAACAGCCTCAGCAGCAACTGGTTCAGCAAATAAAAAGCCTTGTTGGTGACTTGCACCCAATCGCGACAGCTCTTGGTGTTGAATGACCGTCTCAACGCCCTCTGCCACCACCGTAAAGCCCAGCCCGGAACACATTTGAATGATGCCTTGGGTGATGGCCCAGTTGCGCTCATCTTTACCCAGGCTTTTAACAAAACTCTTATCAACTTTTACACCATCCATAGATAACTCATGGATGTAGGACAAAGAGGAATAACCTGTACCAAAATCATCTAAGAACAGGCGATGACCTAAGGCTCGAAGTTGTTTGATGGTTTCCATCGCTGCTGCCTTATTTTCTAACAACGTTGATTCAGTCAATTCAATGTTGACGTGTTTGGCACTGATGGCTGATTGTGCCATGGTGGTTTTGATGTCTTCGACAAACCCCGGATCCTCAAAGTGTTTGGCTGAGATGTTGAGATTAATTGATAAATCAGGATTGTGTGCCAACCAAGGTTTTAAATCATCCAAGCCTTGTCTCAGGGCCTTGAGTGTCATCGCCCCCAACAACCCAATGTCCTCTGACTCTTTGATGAATTTACCCGGCAACAATATGTTCTGGTCTTTTTTCCACCGCAACAAAATCTCCAAACTGACAACCCGATTGGATTTGACACCGATTATGGGTTGATAGTAATTGATAAAACGACCTTTGTCGTGGTCCTGTTTGATCATGTAGTCCAGTTTAAGTTTATTCTGTGCTTGGGTTTTCATCTTTGCTGAATAAAACTCAAAAGTACCACGCCCCTTGGCCTTGGCATGGTACATGGCCACATCAGCTGCCTGTAACAAGTTTTCTGCACTGTTGGCATCTGCTGGATATTTTGCAATGCCTATACTGGGCGATACTGCTACTGTGGTCAGCCCCAAATCAACTGGTCTAGAAATGCTGGATATGATTTCATTTGCCAAAGAATCTAATTGCTGTTCATTGCGGTCCTCTAAATCAATGAGTACCACAAATTCATCGCCACCAAATCTGGCCAATAAATCTGTTTCATCAATTTTTCTACTGATACGTTCACCCACCTTCAAAAGCAATTCATCGCCGCGGGCATGACCCAGGGAGTCATTGACTTGTTTGAATTTATCAAGGTCAACAAACATCATTGCCAATGGTTTGTGCTTGTCATTATCAGGGTCACAGCTTTGGTGCAGTTGTTCCATCAACAACGTGCGATTAGGCAGCCCGGTTAATTGATCGTATTTAGCCAGTTTTACCAATGCCTGTTCAGCTTCTTTGAGGGCCTTGATGCTGGTCAATGTGAGCAGAAATTTTTGTTCGTCTGACATGCCTTTAACTTCGCTGCAGCTGACCAACATGGGGGTTTTTACAGCTTTCACTTGCAGCGCTGTTTCGGTGCGGTAGTAATGTTTTTTTACCATGGCCTTTTGGACTTTTGACAAAGCCATGCTGCCACCCAGTTTTTCAAACAATGCGGTGATTTCTAACCCCGCAATGTCACCGATATCTCGTTCAAATTTATCTAAAAAAGCCTTATTGGCGGTTTCTACACGCCAGTCATTGGTGAGGATGATGACGGCATCATAAGCCTGTTGGAAAATTTCGCCATAAAGTGCGGCATTGTGTTCTTGGGCATACTGGTCGGTGATGTTGGTGAAGGTGCCGGTGACTTTGCTGATGCGACCGCCTTCAATTTGTCCGGTGGCAATGTCACTGAACCAAACCCAGTGACCTTGTTGGTCCCTCATGCGATAAATCATCCGAAATTGTGAGTCTTTCAGGTTGATAAATCGTTGCCACGTTTTGACGAACAGCGGCTGATCCTCTGGGTGAATTAAGCTGATGTGGTTCTCAAGCCCTGTCTTATAAGGTTGTCCAATGTAGCCCAACACATCATTGATCCGTGATTGTTCAATCTGATTATCTAACGCATGCCACTCCCAAACATGACTGTTGCTGCTTTGCAGTGCCAAAGATAATTTCCGTTCACTCTTCAGTGCGGTTTTATGCGCTTGTGCCAAGGCCATATAATGTTTCTTGCGGTAACGCAGCCATAAATACAGCATGGATCCCAGTAACAACAGGTAGATGGCTTTGGCCGTTGGTGTTTGCCACCAGGCATAAGCAATTGAAAAGCGCGTGATCAGAGGTGAACCTGAAACACCGTCCAACTCATGCGTTGCTGTGGTCGTAAGGGTGTAGTTTCCGGGTTTCAATTGAGGAAAAGTAATGCTGTTGTCCCTTTGTGGTGGAAAGCTTAAATCTTGTGCTCCACCTAATTCAAAGCGGAAAAATACGTTTTTATTTTTTTTAAAATTCAGTGTGGTGAAATAGAAGGTCAAACCCGTGTCGGTGTGGCTGAAGTTTAATTCGCTACCCAACACTTTTTCGGCCCCAGTGGTGCTCGATAAGGAACGACTTCCAGCTAAATAAGTCGTTAATTCAGGGGCTTGGTTATCTGTAAAGTTGCTGCCCTTAAAATGTATTAACCCCCTGCCGCTGCCATAAACCAACTGCTGACTGCGTAATTGTTTGCCATCAGCATAAACAAAATCATTGGTAAAAGTGCCTTCGTGAACCGTGTATTGGTTGATTGCATAACTGTCTTGTTTTATTTGGAACAGCCCAATACCGGAAGCAACCCAAATGGCTTGATTGGCGGGGTCGTTGGTCAGCGAATAATACTCTGAATTAGGTAAATTTTGTCCAGGAATGAATTGTTTGATAACCTGGTAATCGTTGGGGTCAAGTATAACGATGCCATGAGCACCTAAGGTCAACCACCAGTGTCCTTGATGATCTTCAACAAAGCTGTCAGCAGCCAAGGAATAGACTTCATTAACCCGACTGATTTCTTGGTACTTTGTTACAGCAGTCACCGACTGTTTGCTCTCGTCCATCAACAACAGATTGTCAGGACAACTAAAGAACAACCTTCCTGCAGGTCCTTTGAACGTGTCACAGTCCCAAGCCAGATTTGATATTTCTGTCAACCAATCTACTTTATTTAGTTCAGCTTTTTCCGGGTTGTATTTAAATACCCCTTCCTCTGTGAACCACCAAATATTGGCCTCATTATCAATTTCTGCGCCCCAAGCATAGGCATTTATATCATGCTCTGAATTAACTTGGTATTTTGGATAAGAAAATGTTCCACTGTCAGGATTAAAGACCCGAATCCCTTTCGATGTGAAGGTGTAAATCAAACCGTTGGGGTGGGCCACCAAGTCCTCAACGATGTTGTCAGTGAAGTCTGTGCTTTTTTCATTCAGAAAGTTTTTTACTGCATAGCTGTTCATATCGACACGAGTTAAACCGCCCTCAGTGCCTACCCAAATTACATTCTCATTCGGGTCTTCAACGATGGACCAAACCACATTGTCAGCCATACCCTCAAGTTCAGAAATGTTATTAAATCCCGTTGTTTTTGGGTTCCACACAAACAAACCATCGGCCATAGAACCCAACCAAACATAGCCGCTTGGGTCTTTGTGTATGCGGGTCATTTTATCGCTGCTGATGTAATAAGGTGATTCTGATAGGCGAATCACTGGTTCAATCTCATGGTTTTTTTGTTTTAACATTAAACCGTCATTGGTTACCAAGTAATGGCCATGGGCTTCTTTCCAAATGTCCCATACATTCAAATCAGGATAAATCAATTGTGCTTTTTGTCGGTAGTCTTGAAAACCATTGTGGTGGGCCAAGAAGTCTATGGGATAACGATAAACACCCGCCACCGAAGCGAACCACAGAAAGTTGCTGTCTTTAAAAAACAACTTGATGTTCTCGCTGTCGGTGTATGAGTCATTTTCTGTGTGAATAATTTTAAAACTCTTTTTAAGCACCAAGTCCATTGCAAACATTCCTGCTGAAGTTCCAATAAGGATTTTATCTTGGTATTTAATAAATGACCTGATCAGGTGTCCTTCGATGCTTTCTGTCGGCAAAGTAAAAGCCACTTCGAGGGATTGGTTTTTTAAGTCATAGACCAATACGTGTTCACTCAGTCCAAGTAACAAGGTGCGTTCGTTAACCCAATACATCACATTGGGACTGAGGTATTGATATGGCGCTTTTTCTTCATATGGAATGATGAGTTCTGCAGCGGTGTTATCTGATGTTATCCTCCAGATACCTCGCTCCATAGTAGCCACCCAAAGAGATCCATCTGGGTGTTTAATGATCGAGCTGAGATAAGCATTTGATAAGGGGTGAGGGGGTTCAAATCCACGCACATCATAACCATCATAGCGATAAAGGCCGGCAGATGTGGCTACCCAGATAAAACCATTGTTATCAGATTCAATACCCCAAACGGTGCCGCCAAGCAGGCCATCCTCTATTGAAATTTGTTGAATCGCTTTGGCCGCTGCCAACTGGCTTACAAGAAACAGTAAGAATAAAGAAACCGTGATGGCGCTGGGACAACCCCTTTTTTGTCCGTACATACCCATCCAATGATTGTGCCATGTTTTGCTTGGAAAAACCAGCTAATACATAGCCCTGCCTTCAGTCAACAGGGGGTTTCAATAACTGACTTAGGCTTGTTGTTTCAGTTCATAACTGTGGGTGATGTTGACCGTCGCTTGTAACATGTGTGAAACCGAACAGTATTTTTCTGCTGACAGCTTGATGGCACGTGCTACCTGTTTTTCTGACAAGTCATGACCAGTGATCTCAAAGTGTAAATTGATATCAGTATAAATGCGCGGAATTTCCTCTCTGCGATTGGCCGACACTTTAACCTGAATGTCCTTAAAATCTTGTTTGGCCTTGCTCAGTATTAACTTAACATCAATGCCGGCACAGGCACTCAAACCCATCAATACCACTTCCATCGGCGACGGTCCCACTTTATCGCCATGCTTTTCTGTGGGCGAATCCATGACCAAGGTTTGATTGTCTTGGTTGGTACTGACAAAGGTGTAGTTATCTAACCAGCGTGTTTCTATCATTTGTTTCATCTTTCAGAGTTCCTTAAAGGTTTTAGTATTAATGGGTGCTTTATCAGTCACAAGATTTCGCGACCACATTGCATGCATCATCGCGATAATAGGTACAATCATTTTCATAAAAAGTGGCACTGCAACTGCCATAATCATCAAAGCCAGAACCACTGGGTGCCAGCGCGGCATCCAACAAATGTAACAACATCCATATCACCGCAACTACCGAGACCGTGATTCGAGTCTTTTTACTGAAGTGACTGCCTTGCCACAACAAATAAATACCAACTGGCGGTAGAAAAATCAGCAACAAAATAACCAACCACAATTTGGCTGAAGCCTGTTGAATAAAACCAATATCCTCTGACATGTTCACTCTCTTCGATCTTTTCCCGTGCTTCTAAATAGTTTTATTCAAAACAGTGATAAATTCAATAATAAATTTCAAACCACTTTTCTGTCAGCCGTTTCAATGGCCCAGTTACATTTTAACTATTTCAGCAAAGGCGACCAACTGGGCTCACGGACATCAACATTGGCTTGCACCAAGTCATTGGATGTGTGGGCATCAGTGGACACCGCCCTCAGCAACCCTTGGCCGGCACTGTTTTTAGTCGCATACAAAACCATGGCACCATTGGGGGCAAAGCTGGGGGTTTCATCCAGTGCGCCTTGACTCAGCAGCTGCAAAGTATTGGAAGGGCGGTGCAACAACGCAATTTGATAGCGGTTGTTGTTACCGTGCACCATGGCCAGGTATTTGCCATCAGGTGAAACACTGGCACGGGCATTGTAGTCACCTTGAAAAGTGATTCGCTTGACATTTTTATTGGCCAAGGTCACCTCATAGATTTGTGGCTTGCCACCGCGATCAGAGGTAAAAAACAAGGATTGACCATCAGGTGCCCATTCAGGTTCGGTATCAATACCCCAGTGATTGGTGATTTGGGTGAGTTGTTTGTTGAAGGTGTTGATGGTATAGATTTCTGGGTTGCCAGATTTTGACAACGTAATGGCCAGGCGTTGTCCATTTGGTGAGAATTTTGGCGCGCCGTTGATGCCTTTGAAGTTGGTCATCAAGGTTCTTGCACCGGTACTGAGGTCTTGTAAATAAATCGCCGAATTTCCTTGTTCAAACGAGACATAAGCCAGTTTCTTACCATCAGGAGACCAAGTGGGTGACAGCAGTGGTTCTTTAGAAGTCACTAAGGATTGAGGTGCATAACCATCGGCATCTGCGACAATAAGCTGGTATTTATAGTCCGCACCGATTTTCTCTGCTGTGACATAGGCAAGTTTGGTTGAAAACACACCAGGTACACCAATGATTTCCTCATAAATTCGGTCAGCGATATAATGTGCGCCAGCGCGGGCTTGGGTTCTACTCAGTGGCAAAGTTAAGGCCAGCAGTTGTTTTTGTTCGGCCACCGAAGACAACCGAAACCGCACTTCAATGCGGTTGGCATCAACATAACTGATATCACCATAGGACAAATAATCAGCTCCCAACAGACGCCAGGTGCCAAAGTTAATGTCATCGCCTGATCGTGGCTGATCCACAAGCAACTCTTTATCTAATGCTTTGAACTGACCAGAGCTGGCCAAATCATTGCGAATAATCTCGGCCATATCATGCGCCAGGGGATCGCCATTGTTAACAAAATCAGCCACAGCTATGGGCAACGCCGATTCGTTGCCATCCTGGATAACGATGTTCAATTGAGCATGAGAAGTGTGGTTAAAAATAAATCCTGTGATCAACAGGCTCAAAAGCATGAGGCGTTGCATAAATCAGTCTCCTAGGTATTGGAATGTAAAAGTCAAACGCCGCTCAAAAACATCTTCGAACCCTTTATAAGGCAGTGGGTCCGCTTTTTTGACGGCGTTTATGATTGAATTTCTTGCCACAGCACTGGCGTTACAAGGGGTACCAATTGATACATCTATCACTCCACCGCCGGGTATTTGGTTCACTTTGATTTGACACTGTAATCCAGCTGGGGTTCCCGTGGGTCGGGTCCAAGCCCGTGTCACTGCTGCTTGAATGGCTGCCGAATACAGCGTCAACTTGGTGCGACGCACGTCTTCACTGCCATTTTCCACGCCCACTGGCGGGGTGGCATCTTCGGCCACTGGCTGATCAGCACTGCTGTTGGTTTTTACTTCTGGTTGTTTGTTGGCTTGTTCTTCAGCGGCCTGGCGTTTGCGTCTGATTTCTTCTAAACGTTTTTGTCGTTCGGTTTTTTCTTGTCTTTTTACTGGGTCCACTTTGGGCTTAATGACTGGCTTTTCGACCGGCTTGGGTTCTGGCTTGGGTTCTACCTTTGGTGGTTCAGGCTTGGTTTGTTGGATTTGAGGCTCTGGTTTGGTTTCGGGTTTAGGCGGTTCTGGGTCAGGTTTTTTGGGTGTGGGGCTGGGTTTATTCTGGCTGTTTAAAAACTTATCCAGGTCCATGATTTCTGCTTGAATTGCGACTCCTTTGGGTGGTTTAATCACTGGGCCTTGGCCACTGGCAAATACCAGTAACAAGACCAGCGCCACATGCAGACCCACTGAGTACAACAGGCCTTGTGTCTGCTCGGAATCGAAACTCAAGACGGCCATGTCGATTTATTCCGGCTTGATGGGGTCACTGATCAAACCCACTTTTTTGGCCCCGGCTTGTTGCACAATGGCCATCGCCTGATAAACCGTACCATAACTGACCGATTCATCGGCTCCAATCATGATCGGCACTTCATCATTGACCTTAATAAAAGCACTGAGTTTCTTTCTCAGACTTTCTGCGTCTATCAACTCATACTCACCACCAATACTGAGGTACAAGTCGCCATTGGCAGTGACATTAACCACCGCAGGTTCGGTTTCAATGGTGATGGTGTTGGCATCTGATTCTGGCAGATTAACATCAACACCCAAGTTCATCAGTGGCGTGGTGATCATAAAAATAATCAACAACACCAAAGTCACATCAATGTAGGGAACCACATTAATTTCTGCTTTGACCTTTCTGGGACGCCTCATTTGATTAACCTATTTGGCGGTGCAATATGGCTGAAAATTCTTCTTTAAAAGCATCGTATTGAGCATAGATGCGCTCCACTTTGTCACTGAATTTATTATAAAAAATAACCGCAGGAATGGCGGCAAATAAACCCATAGCTGTGGCAATCAATGCCTCAGATATACCAGGAGCAACCAAAGCGATGGTGGCTTGGGTCACATCAGATAAAGCATGAAAGGCCAGCATGATACCCACCACCGTACCAAACAGTCCAATGTAGGGGCTGGTTGAGCCAATGGTGGCTAAAGTAGGTAGGTTGCTTTCTAATTTTTCAATTTCGCGGTTCAAGGCCACCCTCATCGCACGGTCAGAGCCTTCGATTGATCGAATGCCCCCAGCGTTTGTTTGTTTGCGCTTGAACTCTTTGAAACCCGCTTCAAATATGCGTGCTGAACCCGTGTTCTTTTGTCCAGAAAGTTTGGTGTATAACTGGTTGAGGTCAACCCCAGACCAAAAGTGCTCCTCAAATTTTTTCGCTTTGTTCATGGCATTGGCTAAAATTCGACCCTTTGAAAATATGATCACCCATGACCACACCGATGCCAAAATCAAAATAACCATCACTGCTTTTACTGGCAGTGATGAGCTCATGATGATTTCATAATAAAATTGTCCGCTGTCGTTCAAAACAATAACTCCTCTAAATACTGGGTTGGGAAACGCATCGGTTTGAATTTTTCGGCATTCAAACTAACAATCTGTACCTGGGCCTTTGCCACCAAGGTTTCGCCGACGTGCATTTCTTGTTGTACTTGCATGCTGACCTTGCTGTGACTGATGACTTCGGTTGTAACGGTTAATAAATCATCCAGTCGAGCTGGCAGCACATAATCTATGTTCATGTTGCGAATTGCCAAGATAACATTGGCCTCCTCGCGCATGATACTTTGTTGTAAACCTTTCGAACGCAACCATTCAGTCCGCGTGCGTTCAAAAAAGTTCAAATAATTGGCGTGATAAACCACACCGCCAGCATCCGTGTCCTCGTAATAAACTCGAAATTGATGGCTGTATTTACTCATTTTTAATCAAATAAATCTTCGTTGAACTTGTTTTTGGGTGGGCTGATTCCCATGGTCTGCCAAGTTTTGGCTGTAGCAATGCGGCCACGCGCGGTACGAGCAATCAAACCTTGTTGGATCAAATAAGGTTCAATCACATCTTCCACCGTGCCACGTTCTTCTGATAAGGCCGCAGCCAGTGAGTTGATACCTACTGGACCACCTTCAAATTGCTGGGTAATGATTTCCAACAATTTTCTGTCCATTTCATCCAATCCTTTGTGGTCAACTTGCAACATGTTCATGGCGGCCGATGCAATGGCTTCAGTTATTACCCCATCGCCTTTAACTTCAGCAAAATCACGTACCCGTCGCAACAACCTGTTGGCGATACGCGGTGTGCCACGAGAACGCCTGGCCACTTCCACACAACCCGCTTCGTCGGCTTCGATATTTAAAATGTCCGCTGAGCGCGCGACAATTTGGGTTAAATCTTGGGTCTCATAAAACTTCAGTCGCTGTACGATGCCAAAACGATCTCGCAATGGCGAGGTTAACAAGCCCGCACGAGTGGTCGCACCAACCAAGGTGAAGGGCGGTAGGTCCAATTTGATTGAACGGGCAGCAGGACCTTCGCCAATCATGATGTCAATTTGGAAATCCTCCATCGCAGGATATAATACTTCTTCGACTACCGGCGATAATCGGTGAATTTCGTCGATAAATAGCACATCGTGCGGCTGTAAGTTGGTCAATAATGCGGCCAAGTCCCCTGCTTTTTCTAACACGGGTCCAGATGTTTGGCGCATTTGTACGCCCATTTCGTTGGCTATCACATGTGCCATAGTGGTTTTACCCAAACCAGGAGGCCCAAATATCAACACATGATCCAGTGACTCTTGGCGTTTTTTGGCTGCTTGTATAAACAGTGCCATCTGTTCTTTGACTTCCTTCTGGCCCAAGTACTCTTGTAAGGTTTGTGGTCTGATGCTGGCTTCAATGATTTTTTCTTGCGAGCTGCTGGGTAAGCCTGCCATCAAACGGTCGTCCATTTCAAATGAGTTGTCCATCAGCCGGCACCTTTAGCTTGTAGACACAGGCGAATGATTTCCTCAGCGCTCATGTCATCCTTAGCCACTTGTTTTACCATTTGAACCGCTTCTGTGGGTTTGAACCCAAGTGCTTGTAATGCAGATTCTGCCTCAGCCAGGATGCCAAAACGACTGGCTTGTGGCTGGTTTGGATCGCCAGCATCCATGCTGGAAACATCAACTTTGTCCTTCATTTCAATGATCAACCTTTGGGCGGTTTTCTTACCTATACCGGGTACTTTTACAATCGCCGTGACGTTTTGTTCTTGTATCACTTGCGCAAACTCCGCAGAACTCATGGTAGACAGTATAGCCAGTGCCGATTTGGCTCCGATGCCATTGACCTTTAATAAAGTTCTGAATAAGTCTCGTTGTGCAAAACTTCGAAAACCATACAAGATGGAGGCATCTTCACGCACCAAATGATGAATCACCAAGGTCATCTGGTGATTGATTTCAGGCAACTCAAAGAACACGCTGGTTGGCACTTCAACTTCGTACCCAACACCACTCACATCGACAATTAAATGTGCCGGCGGGTCAACGTGAACCAATGTGCCTTGTAATCTACCTATCACTTAAAATTTCTCCAGTTACTGGTGTTGTTAGCCACCAAGCGGTGTTGCGCCCAGCGGTTGTTGGCATGACAAATGGCCACCGCCAAACCGTCAGCAGCATCATTTTGTACTTTGTTGGTTAGGTTCAACAAAAGTTTCACCATGTATTGTACCTGAGCTTTTTCAGCGCCACCCTTGCCCACCACAGCTTGTTTGATGGCTTTCGGTGCGTATTCATGAACCGTGATGTCATTCACCACCGTGGCACAAATGGCTGCGCCCCTGGCTTGTCCCAGTTTGATGGCGGCATTGGCGTTTTTTGCCATAAATACTGTTTCAATGGCCATTTCATTGGGCTGATATTGTTTGATTAACTCGTTCACCGCCACAAAGATGGTTTTCAGGCGATCTGGAAAATCACCGTCACCACATTTCACTGTTTCATGGTGAACATGTTGTATCGATTGTTTGTGGGTATCTATAATCCCAACGCCAGTAAAGCGCGAACCAGGATCAATGCCAATGATGCGATGCATAAGTATTATGTTATCAGACTAACCCTTTATTTTATGTTATTGGTTTCTTGGTTTGTTAAAATATTAGCAATTACCCTGTTTTGTTTTTTTTATGATCAACTTTATCAAAGGCCTGTTTCTGATTAAAGACCGCTCCATAGCCAAAGAAATGGTCGATGAAGATCAAAAAAACAACCATCGCGTCAGAAACAAGACTTCTCGTTTTGATTTCAGAAAAAGATTCAGGCGCCGTAAAAAGTATGCCTCAGAAAAATCCACGGGGATCAAAATAACCGTTTATGATGCTTTTTTGCGTTTTATTAATTATAAAAAATAACTTAAATATAACCATTTTATAGATCAAAAACTTTATGAAAATAGCCTCTTGGAATGTCAACTCCTTAAACGTTCGTTTAGAACATGTACTGCAATGGTTAGACACTGCTAAGCCGGATATTTTGGCCCTACAAGAAACCAAAATGACCGATGATAATTTTCCGTTAAAAGCGATTGAATCCGCTGGTTATCAAGTGGTTTTTTCCGGTCAAAAAACCTACAACGGAGTGGCAATAATTGCCAAAGAAGAACCCACTGATATGATCACTGATATACCAGGTTTAGACGACCCTCAACGGCGCATATTGGCAGCTACAGTCGATGATGTCAGAATCATTGATTTATATGTGGTTAATGGCTCTGCTCCTGGCACTGAAAAATTCACTTATAAACTCAATTGGCTAGATAAAGTGACTGCTTTTATTGAGCAACAAATGAATGAATATGATGACGTGGTTGTCTTGGGTGATTTTAATATTGCACCTGATGACAGGGATGTTCATGATCCAGAAAAATGGCATGAAAAGATTTTATGTACTACCGAAGAGCGTAATGCTTTGAATGGTATTTTAGACCTGGGCCTACAAGACAGTTTCAGATTATTACATGATGAGGGCGGTTTATTCAGTTGGTGGGACTATCGGATGAATGGTTTTGCTCGTGATTTAGGATTGCGCATTGATTTGGTCTTATGTACCGACGAAATGTCTGAGGCGTTGACCGCTGCTTATATCGATATTGAGCCCAGAAAATGGGAACGTCCTTCAGACCACACCCCTGTAATTGCTGAATTTGATTGGTGATGATATGACAACTAAACACCCATTAACAACTCGAATCCTCCATTGGGTAACGGCCATTCTAACTATAGGTTTGTTTTTTTCCGGCTGGTATATGGTTGACTTGGACTATTACAGCCAATGGTACCAAACGCTGCCTGAGTCACACTTTCTCGCAGGTACGATTTTATTGTTGCTGTGGGCTTGGGTATTGTTCAAGTTATTCTATGGCAACAGGCCAAACTTCCCACAACCTCACAAAAAAATAGAACGCATCGCCTCAAGATGGGTAAAGCGTCTTTTTTATTTACTTATTTCCATCATGGTCATTACTGGTTATTTAATGGCAACAGCCGATGGCGAGACTTTGGTTATATTTGAAAAGATAAAACTTCCGGCTTTTTCACAGTTTTCTGCGCAACAAGTAGATACCATGGGATGGGTCCATGAGTATGTTTCATATGCCATTATGGCGTTAGTGGTTTTACACATAGCCGGTGCTTTGAAACATCATTTCATAGACAAAGACGATACACTCAAACGCATGACATAGGAATTTTTTATGAAAACAATCATCACTTTTATTTTACTGTCAACAGCTGGTGTGACAGTTGCTGACAAATACACCATAGATACCAAAGGCGCCCACGCTTTTGTTCAATTCAAAATCAGTCACCTTGGATACAGTTGGTTGTATGGCAGATTTGACGAGTTTTCAGGCGACTTCGAGTTTGATGAAAACAGCCCTGAAAAAGCCAGCATACAAATGACGGTACAAACCGCCAGTGTTAATTCAAACCACACCGCTCGTGATAAACATTTACGCGGTGAAGATTTTCTTAATGTTGATGAAAACCCAACTGCAACTTTCAGCAGCACATCATTTACACCAGGAGAAAATGGACACGGTATCATGACAGGTAAATTAACCATCAATGGTGTAACCAATGAAGAAACCATGAAAGTCGAGTTCACAGGTGCAGGACAAGATCCTTGGGGCGGTTTTCGACGCGGTTATGAAGCAACCACCGAAATCACTTTAAAAGACTATAACATTAAAAAAAGTTTAGGACCTGCTTCAGAGACTTTGTTGTTGACTGTAACAGTTGAAGGCATCAAGCAGTAAATTAACAACAACTCATCAACAGATTTATAAGCGCTGTTATTGATCAAAAACAGCGCTTTTTTTTGCGCTGCTGCTTGCTTCAAATCATTCCTTTCAATATTACCACCAGCTCTGCTTTCATATTGTTTTTATTATATGCACGTATAAATTTAATAAGTTGTTGATATTAAAATATTTTATCAAAACATTATGGATTTTTTTTGTCTGTGTTTTTTTGGTTAATTTTTAACCAAACTAAAACCGTTAAAAAAACTTGCCAGAAATATGTTTTATTTTGTTCAGATTGAGTTTAATGGGGGAAATCAATGGTGGGTCGTATAGGATTTGAACCTATGACCAATGGATTAAAAGTCCACTGCTCTACCAGCTGAGCTAACGACCCATTTGAATAAACGGATTCGAAACTAGAATGTTTCGAGGTGCGCAATGATAAAATATATCAATACATTAGGCAAGTATTTTTAATGCTTATTTTTAAAATATTTTTTACAGCTTATTTATACTTTTTTCCAGCTAATTCTATCCAGCCTCCCACGCGTTTTTTTTGTGGGTCATGATGTGTCCAATGCACCACACCACCTTGTTCATTCCATTCATATTCGCCTCTTATTTTAACCAGGTCTCCAACTTCAATGGGTACTCGGGGAGCCAAGTCAATGTTGTGAGCTATCAGTATGGTCAAAGCGCCATAATCAACAATAAACCTTTGGTGCTTTGAGCCCTGGGTATCATCTGTTAAAACACGTTTTGTTTGCGCAGTAAATTCGACCATAACATCACTTTTCCGATGCTCAAAAAGATCTTCAATTTCTGAGTTTACTGGGTTGTTAGGCCTTTCAATAAGGCTCAGAATTAATGCTGCCAACAAAAAGAAAGCGCCTTGAATAAGGCGCTTTTTAATCATCTTTTTTTGTATTTTATCAACCATTCCAGGCGTTGTATCCACCGCTCAGGTTAAATACTTTGGTGTAGCCTTTCTTGCGGAAGAATTCTGCTGCTGACATCGATGACTGTCCCACCTGACAAACAAAAACCAACGGTGTTTCTTTGTCCATTGCTTCAATCGCTTCAATGGCAGATTTATCTAACCTGACCGCATGATCAACTGTGCCTTCTGCAATTTTATCTGCAGATCTGACGTCATATACTTTTGGGTTTTCTGTTTCGGTTGCAAACCAGTCTTGTAGTTCAGCCACTGACAAATCTTGAACTGGTGGTGGTTCATTGGGGTTTTTAATGCGCAACCCTGAGCCTTGTAGCTCATCTACCCAACTGATTTCAACACCATCGGTACGTTTTGCCGTGCCAATGTCCATATATACTTTTAAATCACCCACATCGGCAATTATTTCATAGCCTTTGGGTTTTTCTAGACTGAAACGGGTGTTGAACTCATCGTCAACAGATAAGAACAACTGATGATCACCCATGTCTTTCAGACCTTCTTTGATGTGAGACAAAGCTTCATCAGAAATGCTGATGTTTGGTGGGGTTCTATCGGGTTGTTGTAAGTTCAATAATTCATGTAACTCACCGGTATTGAACATTTCAGAGATGATGTCATTGCCTCCAACCAGTTCCTTATTGACATATAGTTGTGGAATGGTCGGCCATTGACCATAGGTTTTGATGCCCTCTCGAATCTCTGGATCCTCCAGCACATTAAAAGAAGCAAAATCATCACCTATCAAATCTTTTAATATTTTTACGGTGTTACTTGAGAAGCCACACATTGGGGTTTGTGGTGTGCCTTTCATGAACAAAAACACTGAATTATCATCCAGCATTTGTTCAATTCTTTGAGTGGTTTGGTCGTTCATTTTATATCTCTGTTTAAACGTCTAGATTACTGGCATTCAGGGCATTTTCTTCAATGAATCGTCGTCGTGGTTCTACCACATCTCCCATCAATGTAGAAAAAACTGTGTCGGCTGAAACTGCATCTTCAATGGTTACTTGTAATAAGCGTCTTGATTCAGGGTTCATGGTGGTTTCCCACAATTGATCAGGGTTCATTTCACCCAAACCTTTGAATCGACTGATGGTTAGGCCTTTTTTAGCCACGCTCAATAGATATTCCAAAACATCACTTATACTATTGATTTCAATCGTTTTTTCACCTTTCTTCAAAACCGAGTCACCTTGCAGCAAATCTATATTCTGTTCAGCGATTTCCATCATCTGTTGGTAATCTTTTGATTTAAAGAACATGTGGCTCAATGTGGTTTTTTCAATCAAACCATTGGCATTTTTTTCAAACACCATGCATGCCTCTTCAGGTTCGTTATACACTTCCCATTTCACACCCAAGCGATTGTCTTGGTTCATCAATTCCTTGGCTTGCTTGACCCAATCACTTGTAACTGATTGACTACCTGGATCGATTTTAGGTAAAGATAACAACTCGTTAATCACCTTATTATCATAAAGTAAACTCAATCTTTCTATGACGCTCTTAACATGAACTTGTTGTTTAATCAGGCGATACAGCACATCGCCTGTCATTGCTGGTAAGTCATCTTGGTATTTAAGTTCTACATCATCTAAAGATCGATTCAGCAGATACTCATTCATTTCATCATCGTCCTTTAGGTAAGTTTCTTGTTTACCTTTTTTAACTTTATATAACGGTGGTTGGCCAATATAAATATGCCCTCGTTCAATCAACTCTGGCATTTGACGGTACAAAAAGGTTAACAATAAAGTTCTGATGTGCGAACCATCGACATCTGCATCGGTCATGATAATCACTTTGTGGTATCTGAGCTTATCTGGGTCAAAATCATGTTGACCAATACCACAACCAAGGGCGGTGATTAAGGTGCCCACTTCAGCCGACGACAACATTTTATCGAAACGGGCTTTCTCCACATTAAGGATTTTACCTTTCAGTGGCAGTATGGCTTGGTTTTTACGATTTCTGCCTTGTTTGGCCGAACCACCCGCAGAGTCACCCTCCACCAAGAATATCTCTGACAACGTGGGGTCTTTCTCTTGGCAATCAGCTAATTTACCTGGTAATCCAGCAATGTCCAAAGCATCTTTGCGTCTGGTCATCTCACGGGCTTTCCTGGCTGCCTCACGTGCCCTGGAAGCATCCATGACTTTTTCGGTCAGTATTTTTGCTTCCTGTGGATTTTCTAACAGAAAATCAGACAAATATTCACCCACTGTGCTCTCAACAATGCCTTTGATTTCTGATGAAACCAGTTTATCTTTTGTCTGTGATGAAAATTTAGGATCGGGTGATTTCACAGAAATAACCGCAATCAAACCTTCTCGACAATCATCACCGGTCATAGCGGCTTTTTTCTTGGCGTTTTGGTTAATGAAGTTATTGATGGTTCTGGTTAAAGCTCCTCTGAAACCAGCCAAGTGAGTACCACCATCTTTTTGTGGGATGTTATTGGTGAAACAAAACACCGACTCACGATAAGAATCAGTCCATTGCATAGCAACCTCTACTGCGGTACCATCTTCTGTTTCATTGTTAAAATGTACCACTGACTCGTGCAGCGGTGTTTTACGCTCTGCCAGATAATTAACGAAAGAAGCGATACCTCCCTCGTATTCAAATATCTTTTCTTCATCGCTGCGTTCATCTTTAAGTTCAATGCGTACGCCTGAGTTTAAGAAAGACAGCTCACGCAATCGTTTTGCCAAAATATCAAAGTGAAACTCAACATCAGAAAAAATCTCTTCAGATGGCAAGAAACGCACTTGTGTACCGGTGACATCAGTGGTTCCAACCACCTCTAAATCAGCTTGTGGGACACCCATCTTGTAAGCTTGTTGGTAAATGTTGCCGTTGCGGTGAATTTCTAAATTCAATTCCACACTCAATGCGTTTACCACTGACACACCCACACCATGTAAGCCACCTGAGACTTTGTATGAATTATCATCGAACTTACCACCTGCATGTAACACAGTCATAATAACTTCAGCAGCAGATTTACCTTCTTCATGTATGTCTGTAGGAATACCACGGCCATTATCGGATACCGTTACGCTGCCATCAGCATTGATACTGACTTTGATGGTGTCACAATGTCCAGCCAAAGCTTCATCAATTGAATTGTCCACCACCTCAAATACCATGTGGTGTAATCCAGTACCATCGTCAGTGTCTCCAATATACATGCCAGGACGCTTTCTGACCGCATCCAATCCTTTTAAAACCTTGATGTTCGACGAATCGTAATTCTCACTCATAAGAGCTTTTCTTTCCAAAATAAAACAACACATTATAACAGTTTTTAGACACCAGAAAAGTGGCTATTGGAGTAATAAAACCGCAGACAGGCAGTGCTTTTAAATCAAACTGACTTGCTGATGTTCCACGTGAAACACTGCAGTGTCTTTTGTATCGGTTGAGAGTTTTTCTTTATCTACGGTGGTGATAAAAATTTGGTTGTTACTGTTTTGAATAAAATCACTGAAGATAGCGGTTTTTGAAGGATCCAATTCTGCATCCATGTCATCAAGGCATAAAATAGGGTTGATGCTTAAATGCGCGCTGAGTAATTCGATGTAGCTGATGTAATAAATACTAGAAATGATTTTTTTTTGTCCCCTTGATAAATTTTCATGAGCAGGTTTTTTATTGATGTTAGATTTTATATCCATCTTGTGACAGCCTGATAAAAGATTGCCAAACAATAAGTTTTTATCCCTATCTATTTTTATTTGCTCAGAAAGCGACCTTTCTTGAGACCAGCCCTGTCTGTATGTGGGTTCAAAGTCACCAAGCTCTGGTAAGAATAATGCCACCTTTTGACAGACTGCGGTTTTAAGTTCATCAAAAATTTGCTCCCGTAATTCATTTAATTGACTAGCATAGTGAATATATTGAGATTCCCAGTAAATCAAATCCTGCAGCTTTTTTTCTTTATACAGGGTATTTAATTGTTTATGACATCTATTTACTTTAGACCAAATCACCAAATACTCAGGTTTCACGTGAAACACCAACCAGTCAAAATAGGAACGCCTGAATTGTGGTGGCTTGTCTAAAAACAAATACGAATCAGGATCAATTGAAACCACCGGTAACACATGCGCCACATCGGATTGGTTGTTAATCGACTGTTGATTCAATTTGACCTTTTTTTTTAAACTTTTTGAAAGGGTGATGCCCAAGTTGTTTTGATTGTGGCTTTGGTCCAAAAAATGTGCAAAAACAGCCAACCCTGACTGATCGTGTTGAATCAGGTTTTTGTTGCGTTTAGAGCGGAATGATTTACCAGTAGAAATAAAATATATAGCTTCCAGCACAGTGGTTTTACCCGAACCATTGGCGCCATAGAAGACATTGATGCGCTTATCAAAACTCAGATCAATGTGTTCGTAACACCGAAAGTGACTTATTTTCAGTTGCTTTATTTGCACTTTCTGTTGAATTTGAAAATACGCACTAAATTCTTAATGGCATGACTACCAAGCGACAATCTAATCTTTCTGGGTGTTTGATCAAACAACTGGACAAGGCTTCTTTAAAACTGAATTGTATTTCATCTTCAGTGATCGCCTGAGTGGCATCTAAAATATAATTAACGTTGAATGCAGTCTCGATGTTTTCGATGTCTGTTTCAATGGTTATGACATCTTCTGCTTGTTCTTGGTCTGGATTGTGGCCAATGATTTCTAATTTGTTAGGCGTGATTTTGAACTTTACACCTTTGTATTGTTCATTCGATAAAATGGCCACACGATGCAGTGCATTTCTTAATGTTTCTCTGTCTGCCACAAAACTGTTTTCCATGTTCAATGGAATCACTGCTTCATAATCTGGAAATTTACCGTCGATTAATTTAGAAGTCATGCTGATGCCTTCAACTTCTATTTTTATGTGATTCACTCCCATATTGATGGTGATGGGTTGATCAATATCGCGAATCATCTTTTGCAGTTCTAAAACGCCCTTGCGAGGAACCAATACTTGTTTGTTTAATCCACTGTCATTGATGTAATCACATTCAGCCAATGCCAATCGATGACCATCAGCAGAGACACAGCGAATTTTATTATTTAATACTTCAAACAACAAACCATTAAGAAAGTAACGCACATCCTGAACTGCCATACAAAACACAGTTTGTTTTAACATACGTTGTAGGTCTGTGGCTCCCATGGTGACGGGTTGATAGGATTCCATATCATCTATCAAAGGGAACTCCTGCGCAGATAAAGTACTTAAGCTGAAACGAGAGTCACCCGATGTGATTAAACATTTGCCTGATTCATATGAAAAAGTAATGATTGATCCATCTGATAACGCTTTACATATATCTAAGAACTTATGAGCTGGAACCGTGACCTCACCTTCTGATTGTGCGTCAACCACACATTCAGAACGCATTTCTACATCCAAATCACTGGTGGTTAATAACAAAGTATCACCATCAAGTTTAAGTAAAACATTACTAAGAACGGGTAAGGTACCTTTCTTTTCGACGACACCACATATTTGGTTTAAGGGTGCTAATAAACTTTCTCTTTGGATGTTAAATAACATAATATTATATATAAAATAGTAATTATAGTATTGAATAAGTTGTTTGATAACTGTGTAAGTTATTGTTTTTAAATGTTTTATATAAAATAAAAACAACTTTTAACCTGTGGATAACTTGTTGATGAATAACAAGTTATTTATTGTTCACAACTTATCCACAGGCTTTACACAACTATTCAGTCAGTTTATTCACAATCTTCTGTCTGTCTTCATCAAGATCACTGTTTTCTGTCAATAACTCGGTGAACTTACGGTACGCATGAAGTACCGTGGTGTGATCTCTGCCACCAAAAAGCTCACCAATTTCAGGGTAACTTTTGTCTGTTAGTTCTTTGGCTAAATACATGGCCAATTGTCTGGGTCGTACAATCGAGCGTTTCCTGCTCTTACCTAATAGTTCAGATAATTTCACATTGTAATATTGTGCGGTGGTCTTTTGGATATTTTCTACAGAAACTATTTGGTGATTGACCTTAAACAATTCTTTTAAAATCTGTTTGGTATATGCCAAATCTATGCTTTTGCCAGTAAAAAACGCATTGGCTTTCAAAGTACTCAAAGCACCCTCTAGTTCACGGATATTAGAGTTGAGTTGTTTAGCAATATAAAAAGCCACATCATCCGGTATTGAAAAACCAAACTGTAATGATTTTTCTTTCAATATAGCCACTCTGGTTTCGTAATCGGGTGGATCAATCGGCACCACAATGCCCCAACCCAAACGTGATTTCAGACGAGATTCTAGGCCCGAAACTTCTTTGGGGTATCGATCACAAGTGATGATGACCCGTTTTTGCCCTTCAAGCAAATAGTTAAAGGTGTGAAAAAACTCTTCTTGGGTACGTTCTTTGCGCGCAAAAAACTGAATATCATCTATCAGCAAGGTGGTAACAGATCGGTATTTGTGTTTAAACCCTTCCATTGATTTTTGTTGAATGGCCTTAACCATCTCGTTAACATATATTTCGGAATGTAAATAACACACCACCTCATCTGGGTTTTGTTGGGTGATTTCGTTGCCAATGGCATGCATCAAATGGGTTTTACCCAAACCGGTGCTGCCATAAAGCAACAAAGGATTGAATTCTGGATTTGGAGTTTGTGCTGTTTGTAAAGCGGCTGCCAAAGCAATGGTGTTTGATCGGCCTTCGATAAAACTGTCAAAAGTGAAACGGCTGTCAAGGTTCGAAGGAATATTGATTTTGGTTTCAACCGCATCAAATGCTTCAGTGGCATGTGTTGCAGATGATTTTTGTAGCAATAAACTGGCATCAAACGCATCGCCAAAAACTTCCTTGATGGCAGCTTGAATTAATTTGTAATATTGTGTTTTGACTTTATTAAGAACAACATCATTGGCAGCAAATAAGTTAACTTGCTGTTGGGTGACATTAACTTCAAGCGGCCTAATCCACAATAAAATATCGTCTTTCGGTATTTCTGCTTCCAGTCTTTTAAGACAATGTTCCCACATGGTTTCTAATTTTATGTCCAACAGGCGGTGACGCCACCGAGTCGTGTTTAAAGGTTTCAAACGAACGCATCAGTATAGCAAATAATCATTCTAAAACCCACATCTAAGTGTGTGTATGAGTCTCTTTGAAAGCACTTAATACCACACCCATTGATACACCAATTGATTGACAATATCTATTAACAGCCAGGGAAATCGGGACAATTCAAAAAACACTTGAAAAAAACCCAAAAAAACAGTATGATGCACGGCCTTTTTAGCGGCGTGCTGTAAGCATGTCCAAAGCGATATATTTAACAGGTAGAGAATCATGAAAAGAACATTTCAACCAAGTAACTTAAAAAGAGCCAGAACCCACGGTTTCAGAGCTCGTATGAAAACTGCTGGTGGTCGTGCTGTCATCAATGCAAGACGTGCCAAGGGCAGAAAAAGACTGGCTGCTTAACTCACAGACTGATTGATATTTAGCCTTCAGGTGTGTCTTGGAACAATTCCCGAAAGGCAAAAGATTATTAACCCGACTCGATTACAGTCGGGTTTTTAGTAAGTCAAAAAGAATACATAATCGGGCCTTTACCCTTTTGATTCACTTCAATGACAATACCACATCCAGTAAAATGGGTATGGTGGTTTCGAAGAAAGTGCACAAAACGGCTGTTCAAAGAAACCGAATCAAACGCTTGATCAGAGAATCATTTCGAACCAAGCAAAATCTAAATACCGCCGAATATGTCATCATGGCAAAACCAGGCTCCGCACGATATACCAATACTGAATTGTTGGCCTTTTTAAACCAACTGTGGTCACAAACTGAGAAAAAATAATGAACAACAAGAACTTATATTTAATTATTCTGATGTTTTTGGGTTTTATTCTTTATACCGAATGGCAAAAAGACTACGGACCAAAAACGGTAAGTAATGATGCAGTAAGCAGCCAAACAATTACCACACCTAACATGGACTCGTTGGTTGATGATGTTCCCAGTGCAACCAGCCCAACCAATGAAGACATCCCACAGCCACTGAATAACAACGCAATCACTGACAGTGATCTACCAGCTGTGCAGGCAGGTGGTTCAGCGACAAAAGTGATAGCTGAAGTTGAAACACCTTTATTAAAATTGGAGTTTGCGGCTAAAGGGGCGGCATTGGTCTATGCAGAGCTTAAAAAATACCCACTGAAGAAAGCCAATGAAGCGGTACATGTGGTACTGATGGATCACAGAAATAACAAGTTCAAAATGGATGCAGGCTTGGTAACTCAAGGCGTGAACTTTACTCACAACGATGTGTACCAAACCAACACCCCTTCTGTACAAATCAACGACACCGTAACCAGCATCGAATTTACCCACCAAAAACCAGAGGGTACCTTAGTTAAAAGGTATGAAATTGACCCCAACAGTTACGCCATCAAGGTCACTCAGACGTTGACTAATAACACCGGTGAAAACTGGAACGTTTCAGAATACCAACAGTTAATGAGAAACAACCCTTGGTTAGGTAATGATCCTTCATTCACTGATGCCGGTAAGTATTCTTTCAAAGGTGTCGGATTTTTTGACAGTGAAGAAGGTTATGAAACCCGAGATTTTGATGAAATTCAAGAAGGTGTGATGAACATCAACCTGGGCCAAGATGCTTGGGTGGCGATGGTACAACACTATTTCTTTGCTGGTGTGATACCCAGTACCAACCAAGCACAATTGTTGACCAAATACCGACCCAATAACACGCACCCTTACCTGGCCCAAATAGTTACCAACAACAAAGCAGTCAATGCCGGTGCCACAACTGCATTCGAATCCACTTGGTATGTGGGCCCCAAATTACAAAAAGAATTGCCACAAATCGCCAAGGGTTTAGATTTAACCGTTGATTATGGTGTTTTTACCGCCATCTCCAAACCCCTGTTTTGGGTGCTTGAGAAAATCCACAGTGTGGTGGGTAACTGGGGCTGGGCAATTGTATTATTAACGGTTTTGATTAAATTGTTGTTCTTTAAATTATCAGAAGCACAGTACAAATCAATGGCCAGGATGCGCCAACTACAACCACGCATCACTGTGCTGAAAGAACGTTATAAAGACGACAAACAGAAGTTCAATCAAGAAATGATGGGCTTGTACCAGAAAGAAAAGGTTAACCCCTTAGGTGGTTGTTTACCTATATTAATACAAATACCTGTCTTCATCGCGCTTTACTGGGTGCTGCTAGAATCTGTTGAACTGCGCCAAGCGCCGTTTATTCTTTGGTTACAAGATTTGTCATCACCAGATCCATATTTCATCTTGCCAGCGATCAATGCTGCGGCGATGATCATGACACAACGCTTGTCACCTACTCCAGGCATGGATCCAATGCAGGCCAAGATCATGAAAGCAATGCCGATTGTGTTTTCAATCATGTTTGCTTTCTTCCAGTCAGGACTGGTGCTTTATTGGGCGGTTAACTCGGTGTTGTCATTGGCACAACAGTGGGTGATTACCAAACGCATCGAAGCACAAGATGACAACAAAAAACCTGTCAGTAGCTAAGTAACAAGTACAAACATGACCCACACCGCCGACACCATCGCTGCCATTGCATCGCCGCCTGGTACCGGTGGTGTCGGCATCATCCGCATTTCAGGTTTTGATGCCAAAACCATCGCTTTGCGCATCAGCCAATTAGCAGACCTCAAGGTCCGCCACGCACACTTCGCAACATTCAAAAACCAACAAGATCAAACCATTGACTCAGGTCTTGTGTTGTTTTTTCAAGGCCCAGCATCGTTTACCGGGGAGGATGTGGTTGAACTCCAAGGCCATGGTGGTCATGTGGTGATGAACATGGTACTTAAGGAAGTCATCAGTCTCGGTGCACGCATGGCCAGACCCGGTGAGTTTTCTGAGCGCGCATACCTGAATGAAAAGATAGATTTGGTGCAAGCCGAAGCCATTGCTGATGTGATTGCCAGCGGTTCGGAACAAGCTGTATTGGCCTCGCAACGTTCGTTACAAGGCACGTTTTCAGCACACATCAATGACATTTTGACATTATTGATTGAGACCCGAGTCTGGGTTGAGTCAGCGATAGACTTTCCGGAAGAAGAGATTGATTTTTTATCAGACAGCCGCTTAAAACAACAGCTGTCCAAGCTGAACCAAACCATGCAAGCCACCTTGGCCAAAACCCAAACCGGAGTGGTACTGAACCAAGGCATCAGCATTGCTATCATTGGTAAACCCAACGCTGGAAAATCATCCTTATTGAACTGTTTGACTGAAGAGGATACAGCGATCATTTCAGAGGTGGCCGGCACCACCCGTGACGTGATCAAAGAAGATGTGGTGATTGCTGGCATTCCGGTGCGCTTGATAGACACCGCTGGGATTCATGAAACTGACAACCCAATCGAACAACAAGGCATTGAGCGTGCTTTGAAAATGAAACAACAAGCCGATGTGGTGTTGCATGTGATAGATGGCAGTGATGACAGCCCAATAGCAGTCAATGATGCAGTCAATGATGATGAGGACAACCACATCACCGTCATCAATAAGTCAGACTTGCTGAGCCAAGACCATCCTTTGTCAGCTCAAGCACTGGTGGTGTCGGCCAAAGCGCAGACAGGCATTGACGCACTGCGGCAAACCATTGTCGATAGAGTGACTTCTGGCGGCTTGAATGAAAACAGTTTCACCGCCCGCGTCAGGCACATCGAACAATTAAAACTGACCCAAGCCCACATTGATGCCGCTGAACAACAATTGGCACACAACCAAGGCGAGTTGTCAGCCGAAGAGTTGCGATTGGCCCAAAACGCCTTGAATGAAATCACCGGTGATTTTTCTTCTGATGATTTATTGGGTGAAATTTTCTCCAGTTTTTGCATCGGAAAATAACACCGCTTCAAAATTTACAGAAAAAACCGCAGTTAAAACTGCTTTTAATCAACCTGTAAATGCCGTTCAGTTTCCTTTTTTCTTGCACAATTTTGTGACATCATGCTCTGATGAACTTTCACTCTATCCAAATCAAAGTCTTCACCATGCTGCTGTTGTTAACGGTGGCATTGGTTTTGGTGTTGTCTTTGGCTTTGCGCCAAGGGGTTGATCGTGAGTTCAGGCTGTACAAACAAAGTTTGGATGACAACTTGGTTCAGCAAGTGGTAGAAACGCTGCAAAACCATTACAAAAAGCGCCAAAATTTTGCAGAGTTACAAGACAACAATGGCTTGTGGAAAAGGGTAATCAGGCAAGCAGCGAGAGAAGTCAGCTTTGTCAACAGCAACAGGCGCTTTAAAGGAGTAAAAATACCCGATCAACGGGAACGCGACCGTTTGGCACGCTTGGCATCAAAGTTTGTATTGTTGGACGCAGAGAAACAATTGGTGGTCGGTGTTAAGGTCAATAACAACCTGCCCTATTTAGAAACACCGCTGTTTTTTGACAAACAAGTGGTGGGCTATTTAATAACCCAAAAAAACAAGCAAAACAGACAAGCGGCCGCAGCCACTTTTGCGAACAACATTGGCCAACACATTTGGTTGTTGGGCGCTTTGGTTTTGATTTTGGTGGTGGTGGCCTCTGTGCCCATATCTAAATATTTTTCAAAACCCATATTACAGTTGATTACCGCCACCAAGGAAGCAGCGGCAGGAGACTATTCGGCCAGAGCGGCTATTCGTCGCAATGATGAACTGGGACAATTGGGTAAAAACTTTAATTTATTGACCAGCACCCTGCAATCTAATGCCGATGTACAAAAGAAAATGATGGCTGACATTGCGCACGAACTGCGTACACCCGTCGCGGTGTTACAGGCGCAAATCGAAGCGATCCAAGATGGCATCCACCAAGCGGATGACAAAAATCTTAACTTGTTGCACCAACAAGTGACCTCACTGGGCCGGTTGATTCAAGATTTACACCAACTCAGTGTTGCTGACTTGGGCAGCATGCAATACCAAATGCAAGCCACAGCGATTAAACCCATCATTCAGTCGGTTGTGGCAGCCTTATCATTGCCAGCTGCTGACAAGCATATCAGCATAAAAACAAATATGGAGGCCATTGATTCGAGCGCCCATGTCATGGGTGATGGGGCGCGCTTACAACAACTGTTTACCAACTTACTCACCAACGCCATTACATATACCAACCCAGGTGGTGAAATAGAGCTGTGTTTCAGTGTAGGTAAAGGATCTGATGAATATGTCATAACAATAGCCGACAGTGAACCTGGCTTATTGCCACATGAAATGGCACAAATGTTTGATCGTTTGTACCGCAATGAGGCCTCTCGCAACAAACAAACCGGAGGTTCTGGCTTGGGTTTGGCCATCGTAAAAAACATTGTTGATGCACATGGAGGCAGCATTGTTGCCAGTGAGTCAGAGATGGGTGGTGTGTGTATGACGGTGAGGTTGCCGCAACATGCCTGAAAATCATGTATTGATTGTTGAAGATGAGGTCAACTTGGCTGAACTGATGCGTGATTATTTGCACCGAGAAGGTATCGAAGCCAGCATCAATCACAGCGGTGAGGCAGTGGCGGCGTTCATCAAGAACAATGCCGTGGATGTGGTTTTATTAGATCTGATGTTGCCAGCCAAAAATGGCATTGAAATTTGTAAGGAAATACGGCTATTCAGCGGTGTGCCAATCATCATGACCACGGCTAAAGTTGAGGAAATAGATCGCATCATAGGTTTAGAAATCGGCGCCAACGATTATGTCTGTAAGCCTTATAGCCCCAGGGAGTTGGTGGCCCGAGTCAAAGTACAACTGCGAAATAAAAATACCGATCCAAAAGCATCACAAAGCCTGACTATGGATGAACGCCAGCTCATGGTCTCTGATGACCATGCGGCTTTGAACCTGACGGCGGTTGAGTTCAGGTTGTTACAAAAACTCAGTACCCAGCCCAATCGGATTTTTAACCGAGAGCAACTGATGGATGCGGTTTATACCGATGGTCGCATCGTTTCAGACCGCACCATTGACAGCCACATCAAAAAAATCAGACAAAAATTGAAACGCCTTGATGCACATGAGTATATTCAGGCGGTTTATGGTTGTGGCTATAAGTTTGTCGATAAATAAACTTAATCAGTGCGCTCATAACGGTTTCACATTGTTTGCATATTGCTTGCAACATTGATCATTACAATGAATATCAACTTAAACCAACAGGTGAAATTATGAAACCAACCACACTTATTTTATTAATGATCATGTCAGCCCAAGTGATGGCAGGCCCCAAAGACCGCGAAAACAAGTTGAACCTAACAGCCAGCCAAAAAGAGCAAATGGCAGAAGTCAAAGCACGTACTCAATTACGCATGCAAGAGGCTAAAAATGAAATTCATGCCCAAGCAAAAACTGAAATGGCTGAATTCCTCAGCCCCGAACAGTTGGCACAAGTTGAGGCCCGATTGGCGCATCGTGCTGAACACGCCAAGTTGCGCAGAGAACACCAACAACTGAAGCGCAAAGCACGCCAACACAAACGTTTTGATTATGATGGGGATGAATAACAACGTACTCGTTGCTGATAAAGCGCCACGTAAGTGGCGTTTTTTTGAAAATTCAGGCCTGCTGGTGTCTTGTCAATGACCCAATTATTTCTCAGTTGTTGTCACTGTGTTTAACCTTATTTTCAGCCCAACAAAAAACCCCTTGGATTTTACCAAGGGGCCATTCTCATTTCTATTTCGTTAGGACGTTTTTTTAAACCATAAGAATCAAAGGTCTACAGAATTGAATTCTCTGACAGAAAAAGCATTGTAACAATCTTGATCTTGAGGCACGCTGCCATCATCTGATACTGGGTTATCTACAATAAACTCTGACCTGACTACCCAAGTAAAGCGATCAACGCCAGCGAGACTGACTTGAGCCTGAGCAAAAGATGATGAATAGTTGGCCAAGACTTGGTTGGTGCTGTCAGTGGTGAAAATGGCATTGGCATTGGCACTGGGGTCACGATCAATTTGATAATCACGTTCAGCCAAAGTACCATCAGCGAAGAAGCTCTTGAGTTTAGATTTCACTCGAGTGTAGGCAAAATTAGGCGATGGTGGAAATGGACCTGGTTGAAACCAAACACGAGCACGACCATCAAGCGTTATGTTACCGTTGGCAATGACAGGTCCTTGGTTGATGATGTCTTGATCAGCACGGTAGCCACATAAATAAGCGTCTGAAAAAGAACCGCTCTTGGTGGCAGACTCAATGGCAACCTTGGTATCTGCTACATAAGCATCAGTCAGTTCTTGGTCAAATTGTTGCATCATATGGGCGTTGGTAGCCAGTTCTATCACTCGACCATCATCACCAAAAGTGGCATAGTGACCTTCATTGATTTTTACCATTTGGGTTAAATCGTTGGCATGGGCATGGGAAAATCCTGCAAGTAAAGATGTCATCATTAGGGTTCTTTTTATGTTCATTTTATTTTCCTTTAATTAATAATAAATGGTGTTACTACCACTTACTCGCAAAATAAATCAGAACCTGCTCAAATTAATAATAAAAAATAAACACAATAAAATTATTATCGCTAATATAGTGCCATGCTTGATAAAAAACGCTCGAAAGCCATTTTGGCGCTTTCTTTGCCCATCATCGGCGGCATGATGTCGCAAAATATATTGAACCTGGTAGACACGGCGATGGTCGGTCGCCTCGGTGCGCCAGCGCTGGCAGCGGTGGGATTGGGTGGTTTTTTGAATTACATGTGTGTGGCATTTTTGCTGGGGTTGAGTGCTGGGGTACAGGCCATGGTTTCCAGGCGCATGGGAGAAAGTAAAGAACAACAAGCCGCCTACCCTTTGAATGCGGCTCTTTTACTGATTCTAATTGCGGCCCTACCGATGACGGTGCTGTTGTATTTCATATCGCCTTATTTGATCTCTTGGTTCAACCCAGATCCGCTGGTCATGGAACAAGGCACGCCTTATTTACAAGCACGGTTTTTGGGTTTGATTTCACTCGCTGTACACTTCAGTTTTCGCGGTTACTGGAGTGCCATTAACATGACCAAGGTTTATCTGAAAGCCCTGCTTTTTGCCCACACCAGTAACATCATCATCAGTTATGTGCTTATTTTCGGTAAGTTGGGTATGCCGGCTTTGGGTACTTATGGTGCTGGCTTGGGTACCAGTATTTCTATCACCTTGGCGGTGTTTTATTATTTTTACTGTGGCTTCAAACACACCCGCGGTTATGGTTTCATGGAGAACCTGCCGACCAAAGCCACGGTACAACAGATGATCAAGACCTCGGTGCCTTCATCGGTACAGCAGTTCTTTTTTGCCGCAGGCTTTGCTGCTTTGTACTGGATCATTGGTCAGGTAGGCACCCAAGAATTGGCCGGTGCCAATGTCATCATTAATTTGATGTTGGTGGGTTTACTGCCTGCCATGGGTTTTGGCCTCGGCGGCGCCACCTTGGTCGGTCAGGCACTGGGCAAAAAAGACGTCGATGCAGCACACCAATGGGGTTGGGACACGGTGAAGTTGGCTTGTATGACAGCGGCGGTTTTGATGCTGCCCGTGGTGCTGTTCCCTGATTTGATATTGAAAGTGTTTTTAACCGATCAAGCGGTGATTGATATCACCCGCCTGCCCTTACAACTGGCGGCCATCTCATTGGGTGTAGAGTGTATCGGCATCGTGCTATTTAACACCATCAATGGCGCCGGCGACACCACCCGCACCATGAAAATATCGTTTGCCTTACAGTGGATTTTCTTCTTGCCACTGGCGTGGCTGGTGGGTCCGTATTTGGGTATGGGACTGACTGCAATTTGGATTGGACAAATCCTTTACCGTTTGGTCTTTACTTGGGCCATGGTGTATTTTTGGCAAGACCGCAAATGGTCAACAATCGAGGTTTAACGAGGTGGGTGAAAAACAATTAAAGCGCTGTGCTTGGGCGGAAAAAAGCACGCCGCTGGACCAAAAATACCATGATGAAGAATGGGGCGTACCGGTATCAGATGACACCGTTTGGTTTGAGTTTTTGACTCTGGAAGGCGCTCAAGCAGGCTTAAGTTGGACCACCATTTTGCACAAACGTGAGGGTTACAGGCAGGCATTTGATGGTTTTGATTACCACAAAATTGCCCAATACACCGATACCAAGCAGCAACAACTGCGACAAAACCCAGCCATTGTGCGCAATAAACTTAAAATAAAATCAACCGTCACCAACGCCCAAGCATTCCTGCAGGTGCAGCAGGAGTTTGGCAGCTTCAATGATTACATTTGGGGCTTTGTTGGCGGCAAGCCCATCATCAACCACTGGGCTGAGATGTCGGCTGTGCCAGTAAGCAGTAAAGAATCTGATGCGCTGAGTAAAGACTTGAAACAGCGCGGCTTTAAATTCGTTGGTACCACCATTTGTTATGCTTTGATGCAGGCCACCGGTCTGGTTTTTGATCACACCACTGATTGTTTTTGTTATGCGGAGAGAGAAAAATGAGAAATACCTTAATTATGATTTTGTTGGTTTTATTAATGGGTTGTCAGCAACGTGCAGAAAACACCCAACAAACATTTTTTGATAACCTGTCAAACTTATGTGGCCAAACTTTCACCGGTTTCAGCACCTATCCTGATGACCCTGATCATGATTTTGCAGGCAAGCTATTGCGAGCCAACTTTATGAATTGTGACAACCGCCAAATTCGCATCAAGTTTGATGTCGGTAATGATTTATCCAGAACCTGGTACATCACCCGAGATAACCGAGGCTTGTTATTGAAACACGACCACCGCCACAGTGACGGCAGTCCGGATGAAATTACCAATTATGGTGGCTGGGCCAATGACCAAGGAACGCCCTGGAGCCAGTATTTTATGGCTGATGATGAGACCGCGGCGCTGATTCCTGCCGCAACAACCAATGTATGGATGTTGCGCTATGACCCGGCCTCTGAAGTGTTGACCTACGACCTTAAACGCCACAACAAGCCCCGTTACCAAGCACAACTCAAGCCGATACCATGAGCGTCTTGATTCACAGTGAGCGGTTGCAGTTGACGGAAATAAAAGCAGATCAAAGGCAATTTGTTTATGACTTATTCAACGATCCGGACTGTATCCGTTTTATAGGTGACAGGGGCATCAGGTCTTTGGCAGATGCGCAAGATTATTTAGAACAAAAACTGATTCACTCTTATCAACAATATGGCTATGGCTTATTCCAAGTCAGTTTAAAAGACCGCGATGAAGCGTTAGGCATTTGTGGTCTGGTCAAACGTGACGCGGACAACCCACCAGATATAGGCTTTGCCTTTTTGCCAGAGTACCGGGCCCAAGGCTATTGTTCAGAGGCCGGGGAAGCCGTATTGAACTGGGCTAAAAAACACGCCATCAGTGACACAATCTTGGCCTACACCAATCCGGATAATGTCGCTTCAATTCGAGTGTTGGAAAAGCTGGGTTTAAAAAAACAAACCATCACCACCCTGCCAGGGCAGGATTTTGAAAGTTTGATTTTGGTGATTGATTTATCGCAACACGGCAAGTAACTGCGCCACAATCCAGTCGCACGGGTATTGCTTTGTCATAAGTAATCATCATTGCCGCACTTTTTTGCCACAACTCACTATTAAGCTGTTATTTTTTAACTGGAATAACACATGAAACAATTCTGTTTTTTGAACGAAGATGACCTGGAAAACCTGCCGGCTGACTCTAAACTAATCCCCTTGGATGTGGCGTATTTTGATGTGTTGCTTAACGAAACGCCCAAAATTTCGACAATAGAAAAGTCACCGCCGGCACAACCACCATCAATACCGGCAAGGCCTGGGTTGCGTAATCAAACTGATATTGATTGACCAGTTTGAGCACGCCGAGTTGTTGTAGTAACAAACCAACCACCGAAGTGGCCGCAAACCTGGGTAAACTGCTGCTGTGATTGCTGGGGTCTTTGAATGAGTAATGATAATGACCCAGGTATGCGGTGACAAAACCAGCAAAAACCCCCACTGCATTTGACCAAAAAGGGCTTAGCAGAAGCAGTTTGTGCATAATCAGCGCCACAATGATGTGCACCAGTGCCGCCACGACGCCGACCATGCCATAACGCATTACTTGCCCCATAAGCGGTTTAAATGAGTTCAACAAATACGCCTTTTTCATCAAAGCTGACGTCTAACTTGGTCAGTGATTGGCCGATACATGGTCCATTGGTACAGAGGCCACTTTGACTGTCAAAAGTGGCGCCATGGGCTGGGCAAATCAATTCTTTTTCGGGCGTTTCTAGAAAGGCATTTTCTGCATAATCCATCCGCCGGCCTTGGTGCGGACATTCATTGATGAAGGCAACCCATTCGGTGTGTCCGCGTTTAATCATAACGGAAGTGATGCCATTATTGGTTTGCAAGCTATGCTCTGACCACTGATCAATGGGAACATCTATCAATTGTGCAATTTTATGTTTCATCGCAAGTTCATTTTACTTGGTGGAATGTTCTCTCACCGCATCAACCAGCACCGCCACCTTATCGGGAGACATGTCCGGCTGCATACCGTGACCTAAATTAAAGATGTGGCCGGGTTGATTGCCGTAGGCATCTATGACGCCTTTTACGGCTTGGTTGATGTGTTCATCTGGGGCATACAATGTGGCTGGATCAAGGTTGCCCTGTAACGCAACTCGTGAGCCGGTGAGTTTTTGTGCATTGTCAATGTCAATGGTCCAGTCAACACCCAGCCCATGACAGCCTGTTTTTGATAAAGCTTCTAGGCTTTGATTGGCGCCCTTACTGAATAATATTACCGGGGTGTCACCAAAACCAGCCGCCTTTAGGCCGCTGACAATTTGTTGCATGTACTGCAGTGAGAACTGTCTGAAATCAGCAGGACTCAAAACGCCACCCCAACTGTCAAAAATTTGCACGGCAGATGCACCACTTTGAATCTGGCCAATGAGGTACTTAACAATCGATTGGGCCAGTTTATCTAACAGCATATGGGCCAATTCAGGTGTTTTGTAAAGCAAGGCTTTTGACTTGGCGTAAGTTTTACTGCCGCCATTTTCAATCATATAAGTCAGCAACGTCCATGGGCTGCCAGAAAAACCAATCAAAGGCACTCGGCCATCAAGGGTTTTTGTGGTCAGCGCAATGGCATCCATCACGTATTGTAAATCGTCAGCTTCTGGAACAGGCAGTTGTTCGATTTGTTTGGCATCAGTGATGGGGTTTTTGAATTTCGGTCCTTCACCTTGAACGAAATACAAGTCCAAACCCATGGCATCAGGGATGGTCAATATGTCTGAGAATATAATGGCCGCATCTAACGGAAAACGCTCCAGAGGTTGAATGGTTACCTCACAGGCCATTTCTGGTGTGCTGGCGAGGGTCATAAAATCTCCTGCTTTGGCACGTACCGCACGGTACTCTGGCAGGTACCGGCCCGCTTGGCGCATCAACCAGACAGGGGTTCGTTCAGTGGCTTCACGACGCAAGGCCCTGAGGTATAAATCGTTTTTAAGTTGCATTGAATATAAGGTTAAAAAAAGCTTATTTTATCAGCTCACAGGGCGAGAAACAGCAGGATAAGGACTATTTAGCTTCAGTTCTGTTAAAATGCCGCGCTTTGGGTTGAACCTCTTTCTTGATGAGGGGTCTTATTGAAACTTTTTTACAGTGATAACAAATATGAAATATCTGATTTTGAGCATAGGCATGGTTTTCAGTCTGGGGTTGTCTGCACAAGCTTTAGATCCCGAGGTGGCCTTTGCAGAAAATGTCAAAAAAATGAACAACATCCAACAACTGGTCAAGATGGCGGCAGAGGCTGAACAGCAAGCATTATTTGCCCGTCAAGAAGTGGTCTTGAAACGTTTGGTAGAACTGCGTCCATACAGCCCAGAGCTCAAGTTGGCGCTGGTAAAAGCCTATGCCCAACAAGACAAAAAAACTGAGGCTTACAATGACTTGGTGAAGCTACAAAATGCTGGTTTGAGTTATCCTGTGGGTGATCAGCCTGCTTTTGAAAACATCAAAGGCACCGATGTTTTCGACTACATTGAAGAGGGCATGGCCAACAACGCCAAGCCTTTTGGTATCGGAGAAAAAGCTTTTGAAGTCAGCAAAAACTACTCAGGCATGTTGTTTGAAAACTTGGTTTATGACGCCAAAGGCCAGCGTTTTTTACTGGGCAGTGTGAGGGCGGGATCCGTTTACCAATACACAGAAAACGGTGGTTTCAAAGAGTTTACCGACCCCAGCAATCCAGCATCGGGGCCGTGGGGAATCATTGATTTGGCCATCGATCAAGAAGCTGATTTACTGTGGATAGCCTCAGCCACCATGCCACACTATAATGGCACCACTCAGGCTAACTTTGGTCAAGCCATGGTTTCAAAACTTGATTTGAACACCGGCGAAGTCATCAAGAGCTTTGCTTTAAATAGCTCTGGTCAACCCATGTTGTTCAATAACTTGCACTTAAGCAAAAACCAAAATTTATATTTCATGAATGCCTTTGGTGGTGAAGTGTATAAAATCGCGAAAAACAGCGAACAGGTCGAACCATTATTTAAGTTATCTGGCATGACTGCTGTTAAGGCCATCACCAGCAACGACAAAGAGAGCATCATGTATGTTTCAGATTATGAGCAAGGCTTGTTTGTGGTTAATCTAGAGACCAACCAAGTTGTGCCGTTGCAGCAAAAACCCAGTGGTTTTTTTGCGGGAATCAATGATTTGTTTTATGACGGTGGTGACTTGGTAGCGATTCAAGGTGGTGTTCAACCTGCTCGCTTGATGCGTTATGTGCTCAAACAGGACCTGTTTTTGTTAAATATGTTTCCTATCGAAGCGGCACATCCTAGTTATGAATCTTTAGGTAACGGCACCTTGGTGGGAGATGAGGTTTATTACACCACCAATTCTCAATGGGCAAAAACCGACGGTTTGGGACGATTGTTACCACAACAAAGCTGGGATGATTTGGTGGTGATGAAGTCACCCACCAAGTACAAGATGGACGAACACATGCAACGCCAGCAACAAATGGAAGAGATTAAAAAGAAACGTGGTCTGAAATAAAGCTTTTACATTTATAACTAAAAAGCCCACGACTGATTAGAGCCGTGGGCTTTTTTTGTTGCTTCAAACCAAAGGCCAAATAAGCCCCTGTTTAAGACTGAGCTTTGCCAGCCTTAGTCGCTTCAATGTACTGATCAACCAACTGCTCCAATATGTTCAGTGGCACGGAGCCGTTATTCAACACAGCGCTGTGGAAATCACGGATGTCATATTGGTCACCGAGTTGTTGTTCGGCTTTTGCTCGCAGTTCGAGTATTTTTGTCATGCCCACTTTATAAGCAGTGGCTTGACCTGGCATCACAAAATAGCGTTCAATTTCAGACACCACATCTGATTCAGCCATGCCGGTGTTAGCCAACATATAATCAATGGCTCGTTCTCTGCTCCAACGCTTGGCGTGAATACCGGTATCAACCACCAGACGAACGGCGCGGAATAGTTCGGCTTGCAATCGACCAATGTTGTCATAGGGGTCTGGTAGCATGCCCATTTCATAGGCCACCCGCTCGGCATAAAGGGCCCAACCTTCAGTGTATGCGGTGAATGGCACCATTTTTCTGAAAAACGGCATGTCTTCCAGCTCTTGCTGAATCGCCAATTGGTAGTGGTGGCCAGGCGTGCCTTCATGATAAGCCAAGGTTTTCATGCCATATTTAGGTGTGGCTTTGATGTCATAAAGGTTGGCATAAAACACCCCTGGTCGAGAGCCATCCATTGCAGGACGTTGATAATAAGCACCTGGTGAGGTTTTTTCTTTGAATTCAGGTATCCTTTGCACGTCAACTTTCGCCTCAGGGAAGTCGTGGAAATGGCTGGACATTTCGCGTTCAATATCAACCAACATGGTTTTGTAATCATCTAAAATTTGGTCCCTGCCCTCATCGTTATCAGGGTAATAAAAGCGTGGGTTAACCGCCATGTTCTCAATACTTTGGGTGAAACCGCCACTGACATCCCAGCCCTCAGCCGCCAATATGCTTAATATTTCCGCTTGTATCCTGTCTACTTCTTCGAGGCCGTAATTATGTATGTAGTCAGGGCTGTAATCGGTGGTGGTAAAAAACTTCAAGGCCAAGGCATAAAAGGCATCACCATCGGGCAAACTCCACACCCCGTGGTTGTCGCTGACCTTCACATCCAGCTTGACGAAATAATCAATCAAGTTTTGATAAGCCGGATAGACCGTTTGTTCGATGGTAGATTTGGCCTTCACAGCGATTTCATTTTGTGTTGCTTGCGGTAACTCAGCGGTTTCCATTTTCTGGGCCAGTGCTGTGAATAAAATGTTGTCCTCAGCAGGTGTATTAACAAAACCGTTCATTTCCTCCAGCACTTTTGTTACCACAAATTGTGGCGGTAAGATGCCCAAGTTTTCGCGGTGCTTTAACCCTTCGAGCACTTGATCAAACTTGATACCCACCTTACTCAGCCGACTGACATAGTCTTCGGCATCGCCTTGGTCCTCGACTTGGTGGGTGCTTTCCATAAACGAAGGAAAACCATTTTGTACACCGAATAACTGGTTCACTGGGTAATTGTGGAAACGAAAACGTTCGCCATCAACCACAATATCCAACAAAGACAACATCACATCTTTGGACATTTTGTCAGTGGCATTCAGGTCCTCGTCTTCATAAGACAACAGTGTTTCGTGGGCTTCTAGCGCAAAGGCAAAGGCTTCATCACCTGCGGCCATGCTGGCATCATCCAGCTCGGCATTGTGGCCGTCGATTCCAAAACCTTCGAGCACCCTGACAGAGCTCAGTGTCTCTGGGCTGTTCAAAGCAAATTGCAACGCGGTTTTGCCAAAAAACAAGTTGATGTCGTAGGGTTTAAAGTACCAGACATGAACAAAAAAGGCCGAGGCAATTAACACCACAACCAGCAGCAAGCCACCTAAATATTTAAAGAGTTTTTTCATAAATCATTCCAATTATGTTGTTGTTTCAGTCATGCCAAAGGCATTCGGATTGTTACCACCTCGGCTTTCAAATTAGGCGACTTAAAAGCCGACGCCTGAGGGGTTCTAGTTTTTAGCCCAGAACACTTGGCCATACACTTCTGGAATGGCCATGATGTGCTTGACATTGATTTCATTGAACAGGCTGTCGTAAAATCATGATAAAGCTTTTATGTCGTTGGTACCGACAATGATGTAACCTATCATGATGATGCTTATCGAAAATAAATATTGTGTGGCTTAGAACACCTGTTGTCCAGCGCAAAAACACCACGGAGATAAAAATATGAAGAAAGTCATGGCCAATGAAGCCCCAGCACCTGTGGGTTTATACCCCCACGCCAGGCAAGTCGGAAACTTGTTGTTTCTCTCTGGGGTCGGTCCCAGAAAAAAAGGCAGCAAGGACATCCCAGGTGTCAGTTTGGATGAGGGTGGTAACATCACGGCTTACTGTATTGAAACCCAATGCCGCAGTGTCTTTGATAATGTGCGCTTGGTGTTAGAGGCATCGGGAGCCAGTTGGGATGATTTGGTTGATGTAACGGTTTTTTTAACCAACATGGATGAGGATTTCGCTACCTACAACAAGATCTATGCTGAATATTTCGCCAGCAATCAACCCTGTCGCACCACCATTGAAATCAACAAATTGCCTACACCCATCGCCATTGAGCTAAAATGTATAGCAGTCATTAAGGAGTCGGCCCATGAGTGAAGGCATTACACAACCCATCGTACCATTTAACTTTCAACAGTGGATTGATGATCATCGTGATCTATTGAAACCACCGGTGTGTAACAAACAAGTTTTTGAACAGGATGATTTCATAGTGATGGTGGTTGGCGGCCCCAACGGGAGAAGAGACTACCATTATGATGAAGGCCCGGAGTTTTTTTACCAACTGGAGGGCGAAATGTTATTGAAGACACAACAAAACGGTTCAGTTGTGGACTATCCCATCAAGGCTGGTGAAGTGTTTTTACTACCACCTAAAATGCCCCACTCACCGATTCGCTATGAAAACTCCATTGGCTTGGTGGTTGAGCGCAAAAGATTGATCAACGAAAAAGATGGTTTGTTGTGGTACTGTGAAAATTGTAATCACAAATTGTACGAAGAATATTTCACACTGGAAAACATAGAAAAAGACTTTTTTCCGGTATTTGAGCGGTTTTTTGCTGATGAAGAAGCGCGAACGTGTGACCAGTGTGGCACGGTGATGCCAGATCAAAACAAGCTGGATCTTTGATGTTAAAGATCGACATACATACGCATATATTACCTGAAAACTGGCCTAATTTACGCGAAAAGTATGGATATGGCGGTTTTGTGCAGTTGGAACACACGGGTTGTGGTTGTGCCAGAATGGTTCAGGATGGGCGACATTTCCGTGACATAGAGGCCAATTGTTGGGATCCCGGGGCGCGTTTAACTGAATGCGACCAACACGGTGTGCATGTGCAGGTCCTATCGACCGTACCAGTGATGTTTTGTTATTGGGCCAAAGCCAAAGACAATTACGATTTAGCGCAGTTTTTGAATGATGACATGGCACAAAAGGTGGCCCATAATCCCAAACGCTTGGTTGGGCTGGGTACCCTGCCGATGCAAGCACCAGAATTGGCGGTCAAAGAATTGGAGCGCTGTGTCAATGAATTGGGCCTGGCTGGCGTACAAATTGGTTCACATGTGAACGAGTGGAACTTAGATGCGCCTGAGCTGTTTGAGGTTTTCGCTGCAGCACAAGACTTAGGCGCGGCTATTTTTGTCCACCCTTGGGACATGATGGGAAAAAACCAGATGCAAAAGTACTGGCTGCCTTGGTTGGTTGGTATGCCTGCTGAAACATCTTTGGCCATCTGTTCGATGATTTTTGGCGGCGTGCTTGAACGGCTACCAAACTTACGCATTGCGTTTGCGCACGGTGGTGGTGGCTTTCCTGCCAGCATTGGCAGGATAGAACATGGTTTTCAAGTGCGTCCTGATTTGGTCGCTGTTGATAACCCACACAACCCAAGGAATTACTTGAATAAAATCTACCTAGACACCTTGGTGCATGATCCTGGCATGTTAGATTACATTGTCAACTTGATGGGATCTGACCGATTGGCTCTGGGAACTGACTACCCTTTTCCTTTGGGGGAATTACAGCCTGGGCGTCTGATTGAGTCGATGCCTTACGGTGACGATGTCAAACAGCGCATGTTGGCAGGTACAGCGTTGGAATGGTTGAACTTAAACCAACAACAGTTTGTGTGATTGGTTGTGCGCATTAACTTAAGCAAAACACCCCGCTCAATCGCCATTGATTTGAACTTCTCTGGTCCACAACCCAGTCATTTTGGCGCCAATGCTGCCAGTGCGGTGCCGATGCAGGTGGATGGCTTTGTTGGTGATACCAGACAAGGTGGCTCATGTAATGTCGACGTGATACAGATGAATCCGCACTGTAACGGCACCCATACCGAAACCATTTCACACATAGTGGATGAGCTGTTACCGCCACACCAAGTCTTAGAACAATCGCTGATGGTGGCTGAACTGGTTACCATTGAGCCGCAACTGGCAACAGAGCTGATCGCCAGTAATTCCTACCAGCCACCGATGGAAGCAGACGAATATTTATTGAGTGTGGAGCAGCTTACAGCCGTCAAGAAATCTTTACACAAACACACAAAAGCGCTTATTATCAGGACCTTACCTAACAACAAAAATAAGCAAAGACGTCATTATAATGGTCAAAATCAACCACCCTATTTCAGCAACGAGGCAATCGCATGGTTGGCCAACGAAACTCCGATAGAGCATCTTTTGGTTGATTTACCTTCTATTGATCGTTTACATGATAAGGGAATGTTGAGTAACCACCGGCTGTTTTGGAACTTGTCGCCAGGTTCAAAGCAGTTAAGTGAATCATGTTGGCAACACAAAACCATCACAGAGATGGTCTATGTTGCTGATGACATTCCAGACGGCAGTTACTTACTTAATTTACAAGTACCTAAGCTCAACTTGAACGCCGTGCCCAGCAACCCAACCTTACAACCCATTTCGTTTTGATTGCATCGCGAAAACTGCACAAAGGGCAATTGTTGTTGCTGACTTTATTGGCCTTGTTGGCGTTTGCCGCCAACTCGGTATTGTGTCGCATGGCGTTGGCAGATGGTTTAATAGATCCAGCTGGTTTCACCACAATAAGATTGGTTTCAGGGGCTCTGGCTCTGGTGATGCTGTGGCTTTTTTGCAGCAAAAACCCCGTGGCAGAATCAACTTACACCTTCATCCACTTTTGTGCTGCATTGGCACTGTTCACCTATGCTTTGTTGTTTTCACTGGCCTATGTACAACTTCAAGCAGGTGCTGGTGCGCTGGTGCTTTTTGGGGCGGTTCAAATCACGCTGATCTTATTGAGTATCTTGCAAGGAAAAATGCCCCATTTGATTGAGTTATTTGGCATCGTTTTGGCTTTCAGTGGATTGGTTTATCTGTTGTACCCAGAATGGGGTACGCCGACATTAATGGGTTTTGTGATGATGCTTTTTGCTGGCGTGGCCTGGGGGGTCTACACCTGGTTGGGCAAAGGGTCAAAAAACCCAGTTCATGATACCCGACAGGCGTTCATAGGATGTGTGCCGCTGGTTGCTATTATGGCATTGTGGTGGTTTATGCCAGAGGCTTGGACTGTTTGGGGTGTGGTATTGGCCGTTGTTTCTGGCGCCCTAACCTCAGCCATGGGTTATGCCATTTGGTATGTGGTTTTACCTCGCTTGACGGTGATTCAAGCAGGTGTGATTCAATTGATGGTGCCGGTAATTGCTGCTTTGGCTGGGGTTTTCATGCTCAATGAAAGTATCACCCAAAGACTGGTGCTGGCCAGTCTGTTGGTGTTGGGTGGGGTGTATTTGGTTTTGTTAAAAAAAGCCAACTAAGCATACCCTAATTAACACAGCACTCAAGGTACTTGAAAATGAACGGCAGAAAGATAACAATAATTAATTTTTAGAATGCGAGGGAGACAATGGAAGGATTATTTACCATAGAAAACTTATTGACGCTTGGCATGTTAATCATGTTGCAGGCCGTCCTGGGATTTGACAATTTACTTTACATCATCATTGAGTCGAAGCGGGTTGAACAAGCCAAACAATCCAGATTACGCAAAACAGGTATTTGGCTGGCTGTGTTGTTTCGCTTGGTGCTGTTGTTTTTACTGCTCAAACTGCTGTCATACTTTACCGAACCGATGTTTACAATTGCTTGGGAGGGTGTGGTCGAGGGTTCTTTTAATCTGCGCGCAGTGGTGGTGCTTCTGGGGGGGATATTTATCATTTATACGGCTATGAAAGAAATCTGGCACATGATGTTGTTCGAGGAGCACATGGAAAATGAAAAAGAGAAAAAGTCTTCGTTTGCTACCGCTTTGTTCTTAATTGTGGCGATGAATGTGGTGTTCTCTTTTGACTCTATCCTCAGCGCCATGGCGCTGACTGATAACTACATCATTATGGCCACGGCTATTTTGATTGGTGCGATTTTAATGGTTTGGTTGGCCGATACCATTGCTGACTTTCTTCAGCGCAACCGCATGTATGAAATTTTAGGTTTATTCATCTTGTTTATCGTTGGCGTGATGTTGTTGTCCGAGGCTGGTCACATTGCGCACTTGAAGTTCTTTGGTAATGAAATCACTCAGATGAGCAAAGCCACATTCTACTTCGTGATTGTGATATTGGTTATTTCAGAGGTGGTACATTCACGTTACTCTAAAAAGTTGATGCGTTTAAAAGCCAGAGCAGCTGCTAAAGCAGCGCAAATTAAGGAATAAGAGATGACAGAAAACCTGATGTTGGCCTTGGCCTTAATTGGAATTTTAGGTTCCTTGGCCCAGTGGGCGGCATGGTGGTTAAAACTGCCTTCAATTCTGTTGCTATTGCTGTTAGGAATTGTTCTGGGCAAACCAGTAACTGGCCTGATTGACCCAGACCTGTTGTTTGGAGATTTATTGTTCCCTATGGTCTCATTGGCGGTATCGGTGATTCTGTTTGAAGGGGCGCTGACCTTAAACTTCAGTCAAATAAGAGGTTTAGAGTCAGTGGTTCGCAGGATGGTTTCTGTTGGTATGCTGGTTACTTGGGTGGTGATAGCTTCAGCTACGCATTACATACTGGGGTTGTCGTGGACCTTGTCGTTTTTGTTTGGTTCTTTGGTAGTTATAACCGGGCCTACGGTGATAGTACCCATGCTAAGGATTTTGAAACTCGATAAAAGGGTGGCCAATGTGCTGCGTTGGGAAGGCATAGTTATTGACCCACTGGGTGGGCTGCTGGCGGTATTGGTTTTTAATTTCATCATATCATCACAATCAGGCGCCGCTGGTCTTTTTGAAGTGCTGCTGGATTTTGGGTGGATGCTGCTGATCGGTGGTGTGCTGGGCGGCCTGGCAGGATCTATCATGGGCTTGATATTGCGCCGCCATTGGTTGCCTGATTATTTACACAACGTCTTCACTTTGACATTGGTGTTCGCGGTTTTTGCTTTCTCTAATTTTCTGGCCCATGAGTCGGGTTTACTGACCGTTACGGTGATGGGTATGTGGTTAGCTAACAGCAAAAACACACCCATCGATGATATTTTGCATTTCAAAGAAAGCTTAACTATTTTACTGATTTCAGGTCTATTCATCATCTTGGCCGCGCGTTTGGATTTGGAAGCGTTTTTACAAATTGGTTGGTTGTCTTTGTTGATACTGTTGGTGGTGCAGTTTGTGGCCAGACCATTGAACATCATGATTTCAACCTGGGGCTCTGATTTAACCTTCAAAGAACGTTTTGTGCTCTCATGGATTGCGCCTCGGGGTATCGTGGCAGCGGCTGTATCGGCTTTGTTTGCTTTGAAATTGGAACAGCAGGGGTATGAAGAAGCTGCCTTGTTGGTTTCATTGACTTTTATGGTGATCATTGGAACGGTGGTTTTTCAATCAGCAACCGCCGGTTTTTTAGCCAACAAACTGGGCGTAGCAAATACAGAATCTAAAGGCATATTGATAGTAGGAAGCAACCCAGTGGCGGTAGCAATTGCTGAGGCGCTGAACAAACATGGCTTTGAATGTATGGTCAGTGATTCGCATTGGCGTTACATCAAAGAGGCACGGATGAAAGACATCAAAACCTACTATGGTAATGTTGTTTCTGAGCACGCAGACCATCATTTGGATTTGATAGGCGTGGGTAAGTTATTAGCGATGTCTATGAATAAAGACTTGAATGTGCTGGCAGCCTCGCGTTACAAAAATGAATTCGGTTTAGCCAATGTGTTCGTTTTGAATAGTGAGGAAAAAAACAAAGACGAGAAGAAGCACACGGTGTCAAAAGAGGGCAAGGCACGACACTTATTTGCCAAAGACATCACCTATGCCAAGTTGGCCAGTTTGTTGGCACAAGGTGGACAAATTAAATCAACCTTGTTAACAGATGAGTTTGGTTATGAAGATTACTTACAACAGTATGGTAATCAAGTGATACCCATGTTTGGTGTGGCACCAGGCGGAGGAGAGCTGAAAGTCTTTACTCGTCAAGAGGCTTTGGAACAGTTGGAGCCAGAGTGGAAGATCATTGGTTTGATTAAAGCCGATAAGATAGAGACAGAAACACCCACAAAGGATTAATAAACAGGCATAAAAAAACCCCACACTTGTGAGGTTTTTTTGGTTGTATCTATTTTGCTAACGCGCTAAATGTCGTATGAATGACACTGCCATGAGAATCAAAAACACGAAAAACAGTATTTTTGCGATGCCTGCTGATGCACCAGCGATTCCACCGAATCCCAATACGCCTGCAATCAAGGCAATAACTAAAAAAATAAGTGCCCAATTTAACATAATATAACCTCGTTGTTCAGATGTGAAAATTAAAGTGCGGGACCTCGGTCCCGCACCGATAGTGAATGTACTGCTTATGAGTTGCTGTCAATTTCGATTTCGCTGTCGACGTTTCTCACACCAGGGGTGTTTTCGGCGATTTGCTCAATCAACTCTTTTTCAGCGGCAGTTTCTACAACACCATTTAAGGTAACTACACCATAAGCAGTGTCCACATTCACATCTAAACCTGAGGTTTCAGAATTAAACAGTAATTCAGATTTAATAGACGCTGTGGTTGTTGCATCATCATACCAAGTACCAAAATTTCTGGTTTTATCTTCTTGATGCTCATGCGTTACATGCATTTTGTCTTCCACTGTTACCGGTGAATTCTTGACAATGATGTCATTATCAACTGATTTAACGCCTTCGATACTGCGTGCAATTTCAGCTGCTAATTCCCTATCAATTTCAGAATTTACCGTTCCTGATAAATAAGCCACATTGTTCTTCACATCAGTATCAATGGTGAAGTTGTTCAGATGTCTATTTACCAATAATGCTGATTCTACTTTGCCGTCTAACCAGGCATCTTTTAATTTCTCATCAGTATTATACTGATCATTACCACCAGCTACTGCCAGTGAAGAAACAGCAAGAGAAGCGGCTAAAAATGTAGATTTAATGGCTTGTTTCAACTTGTCTGTATTCGTATTCATAATTGTCTCCATAAATTATTAAATAAACACATATCGATTGATATGATGGCTACAAATTCTATGGGAGGGCCGTGAAATTGTCGGGAAGTAAATGTTAACAAAATCCCCAAAAGACCTATAAAGTATTGATTTATAAAATTTAAATGTAGGTGTTTTGTATGGTAGTGTTGTTGAGTGCAAAAAAAACCCGGCTGAATAGCCGGGCTTAAAGAGGAGGTTTAAAGCGGGTATTTTAGAAGGTTTTACCAAACCCTATACCAAAGACTGTGGGGTTGATATCCACATCAACTGACGCCCGACCGATGGCGGTATCAAAAGTGGCTTCTGTGTTGATGTCTATGTATTTCACATCGACGTTGAATGTCCAATTATTCTTTAATGGCCAATCGATACCAAACTGCGCAGCCAACCCCCAAGAATTATCAGTGCTTAGGTTACTTGCACCCAAAACTTCTTTGGCAGCAGGTGTGAGTGAGTCATTCAAAAAAGTGGTGAAATTCACACCCAAGCCAGCATAAGGTCGAACGTTGCCTTTGGGGTTGAATTGGTATTGTAAGAAAACAGTCGGAGGTAAAGTATTAACTTCAACCACATCAGTACCATCAGGCACGTTCAGGCCACCTAAACCAAAAGCGGATACTTCATGTTTTGAGCTTAAGTCAGCCAGTACTTCAACCGCCCAATTGTCTGTAATCATATAACCCAATGAAATGTCCAATGAAGGTGCATCGCTGACTCTCACGCCAGTCCCGGCAACGCCCTCACCATCGACTCGAATCAACGAGCTGTCATCATTCGGGGCAATATTAATGGCTCGTAAATGTAAGTTCCAATCACCTTTCTCCAAAGCCATGGCATTTAAACTCATCAAGGCAAGTGCTGAAGTGGTCAGTAGTTTTTTCATAGTGTTTCTCGTTTATTGTGAAAAAATGATATTGTAAAAAAAACGTTAATTGATAGTTTTGACAATTGTCAAAATGCCTGATTATGTTAGTTATCAATGGTGGCTCTTTATTCTGAACAGAACCCAACAGCTTGCTTCTGTTATTTGTGTTGGAACGCACATTTTGTCGGCTTGGTGTTGTTTTTGTGATGTCATTCATGAACAATATTCGTGATTAAAAACATTGCGGGGAGCAGCATGAAAAAAACAACGTTAAGTGCACTGTTAATGAGCACCCTGTCGATTCAGGCAGCAACCGACACCATGGTGGTGTTTGATGCTTCAGGTTCGATGTGGGGTCAAATTGAGGGTAAAACCAAAATAGAGATAGCCAGAACAGCGGTCAGTGACATCAGCAAAAGCTTTGCTGTTGATCAGGCGGTTGGGTTGATGGCCTATGGCCATCGACGCAAGGGCGACTGTGGTGACATCGAAACTTTGGTGCCACCGGCCAAAAGTTCAGCCGCGGATATCCAACACAGTGTCTCCGCACTGCAACCCAAAGGCAAAACACCATTGAGTCAGGCCGTTAAAATGGCTGCAGAGCAGCTCAAATATAGAGAAAACAAAGCTGAGGTGGTGTTGATTACCGATGGCATTGAAACCTGCGATTTGGACCCTTGTGCAGTGGCCACAGAGCTGGAAAATTTGGGCATTGATTTCAAAGCCCATGTGATTGGTTTTGGTTTGAGTGATGACCAAGGTAAACAAGTAGCCTGTATGGCAGACATCACTGGTGGCCAGTATGTCGCAGCCGCTGACGCCGCCGGTTTGAATCAAGCATTAAACCAAGTGATTGTGGCAGCGGAAGAGCCGGTGGCGGTTGAATTGCCGGATGCCACAGTGACCCTATTAAGTGAGTCAGTGGTAATTGGTGCAGGGTTTACTGTGGGTTGGAGTGGACCAGCAGGAAAAAATGATTACATTGATGTGGTCAACCAAGGCGATGAGAGGGTTTATGGTGAGTTGACTTATGCTTGGACCAAAGACGGTGAGCCAGCGCAGCTCAGTGCACCAGGTAAACCAGGTACATATGACCTGCGTTACGTGTGGCAAGGCCCAGTGAAAAAACATGTACTTGCGACCACTTCCATTGAGGTCAAAGACAGCGAAGTCAGTCTGGTGGCACCAGCAAAAGTCAATGCCGGGGAATACTTTGATGTCATGTGGACGGGACCTGATCGTAAAGATGACTATGTTGATTTAGTTAAACAAGGTGATAACAGGACATTTGGCGAATTGAGTTATTTCTATACCAATAAAGCGCCAGTACGAGGCAGCATACAAGCCCCTGCTGAACCAGGCAGTTACGATATTCGCTATGTATTACAGGCCAATGGTGGTCGCGAAATTTTACACCGCATTCCTGTTCAAGTGAGTCCCGTTGAAGTCACTTTGGCATTCGAACCGAGTGTAGAAGTTGTTCAGCCATTCTCTGTATTTTGGACCGGACCCAATAACAAAGACGGGTACATTGATATGGTTAAAGCCGGTGACAAAAGAACATACGGTGAAATCAGTTATTTTTACCTCAAAGACGCTCCTGACAGCGGAGAACTATTGGCCCCAGTAGATGCAGGTGAGTATGATGTCCGTTTTATTATGGATGGCGCCGGTGGCAGAAAAATAATCGCTACCAGTCCGATCAAGGTTGTTGCTGTGCCGGCCACCATTGAGGCACCATCCTCAGCGGCTGCTGGCAGCACCATAACGGTTAATTGGCAAGGTCCCAGTAGACCGGATGACTATATCGATCTAATCAAAGCGGAAAAAAATACGCTGTATGGTGAGGTGACATATTTCTATACCAAGAACAGCCCTGAAGCCGGTATGTTGGTGATGCCAGATGAGCCGGGTGCTTATAAAATTCGCTACGTGCTACAAGGCAAGAAAAGAAAAATATTGGCAGAACAAGCCATCACGGTTAAATAAGTCGAAAATACGGAGTGGTGTTGGACGCCACTCCTTTGGCTTTACCAGTCAGAACAATCGCGCGCACCCAGCTCGTCCAAACGTTCGATGATGTCATCCAATGAGTCTTCGAAATCCTCGCGTTCCATATCATCCCAAGCCAGTTGCAGATCAGCAATCCAGCGCTTCAAGCGGGTATCACTCTCAACTTCGGCCACATCCGTTAAAACTTCGGTGAGTTCACCCAAGCCATCATCTAATTCTGAATTCAGGCCAATGTTTTCAATCGATACAAGCGCTTCAGCTAAATCATCCAATGCAGTGGCCAAACCGTCCAGCTCATCACAACTTAATCTGGCATGGCTTAAACCAGAAAATCCAAGCACCACCATAATAAAAACCAATCTATACATAAACCCTAACCCCAACTCATGAAAGAAACACTAGGTTAACACAAAAATGCTGATTTAATGAGCTGCTTTTGTTTTGTGCCTTTTGCGCTTTATCAGCGTGAAGTACAACAAAACAAAGCCACTCAGTGTGAATAACAAAGCCGATAAAGCGGTGAGGTATAGCAGTGGGTGGTTGAAGTCAGAACGCTCATCATAATCCATGATGTGTAACATCCACATAAAGTCAAACAAACGCCAACGGTCGGTGCGCTTGGCGACGATTTCACCGGTTTGCTGAGAGATGTAGATGTTGGCTTGCTCTGCACCGTTTAACTGCACTTGCCAGATGGGTGCCGACCTGCCGCGGGCTTCAGCAGGCACTTCATCTAAGCGGCGGATCGATGCAATGCTTAAATCAGGCTTGAGTTGTGTGGTTATGATTTGTTTGATTTGTGCCTCATCCAAACCCTTTATTTTTTGATTGTTGCGATCAAAACGATGCCTGCCACTGGTGGTTTGAACAAGCAGAATGGTTTGGTTCAACCAAGATTTGATTTCAACAGCCATCAAAGGTTCACCCAGCTGTTGTTCGATGCGGGTTAAGTCTATCGCTGACACATCAATGGGCCTGGCTTTATTTTGTTGTAGCAAATGATCGCCCCTGATTTCATCAATGGGCATAAAACTCATCAAGAAGCCACTGGTAAACCACAGTAATATCTGGATACCCAGTAACAGGCCCAGCCAACGATGAACTTTTCTGAATAACAGTTGTTTGTGCATGTTAATAAATTGAGCAGTGAGTCAGGCTTCAGACACGGTGGTGCCACACGACCAACACAAAGAGAAATTGGCTTCATTGGTTTCGCCACACTGATCACAGGTCCAATCAGGCTCATTCGATGCTTCATTGTCTTTGCTTTGGCGAATATCGCGCAAAGGCTGAATTAAAGTTTGGGCTTGTTCATAATCGGCATCATCATGAATCCACAGCTCAGGCCAATTTTCAAAAAACGGCACTTCGCCACCGGCCACAGACAGGTACTCGTTTTTCAGAAAACAAGCAATTTCGTTGGCTTCTAAGATTTGTTTGGCTTGGGAGACCCAAGAGATGAATTCATCGGTGTATACTTTTTTCATGGGTTCATTTTAGCATTGATCACTTGATGTGTTTAAGTGCCAATATACCAAGTTTAAGCTTTTCGTAGTCATGACCCAGCCGTTTTTGAAACGGCAATTTGGTGATCCACTGTAGGCGGTCTACAGTTTGTTTTAGAGCACCTCTCATGGTTTCATTGTGAGCTGTCATAAAAGCCTGGATTTTTTGTTCAAAGAAGGCTTTATCATCAGTAAAAAAACGGGCGGTTGAATCAACAAACAACAATAAGTCTCTGGCTTGTGCTTGGGCCAAACTCATAACAGTTAAAGGGTCGTCCTCGAAATCGATGAACACCACTTGATTGGCTTCACGATCTAACACCATGTTGCGAACAAAACACTGACTCAAGTAATGTCCTTTCTGATGCACATCATTGATGGCAGCCAAACACTGTGCAAACAATTTTTGCCGTGTTGGTTTTTGGGTGGTTTGGCTTTTGAGTGTTTTGACAATGGATTCACCCATGCTTTCAACCAATAACCATTCGCGATCTTCAGCGATAATTTTTGGTACGGGTACACCGGCATCAGCCAAGGCCTTAAGACGAGCAGCCTCATTGATGACAGCTGCCGCGCCGCCAGGTTGTGGTACGGCTTTGAGTAAAGGCAATCTGAGCAAACGACTGAAAAAATTCAGCGCATGGTAGCGAAATAGGCCCCGTGCAGGTGCCGCTTTTTTCAGCCAATATGCATTGGCTTGGGTTTTGATTTTGACCACTCGATCAGCACAGTGAAGGGCCTCAAGCCATTGTTGCTCTGTGATGTTGTAATGTCGTAATAGTTTACTCACGTCCATGGAAAGCATCGGGGTATTGTACAAAAAAACATTTATTATTTCAGTGTTGATGCTGTTGCTCGTGTTTGCAGTCAGTTTTTTGCTTGCAAGGCATCAAGCAGGGCTTGGCGATATTTTCTGGATACAGGAACTGCTTTCCCTGAACGCAGTATCAAAGAACAGGGGTCTTTGTCGAGCTCGGTAATGGTTTTGATGTGGTTAATATTTACGATGAAAGATCGGTGGATGCGCATGAATGTATCACCATTGAGCATTTCACTCATTTGTTTCATTGTTGCTCGATTGGCATATACTTGGCCTTTGGTATTGAAATAGACGTAATTCCCACCGGATTCGATGGTGCAGATGTCTGTCAATAACAAACGATGCCAGCCGGACTTGTTCTTAAAGCGAATGGATTCGCTGCTTTTTTCAGGTGCTTGCTGGAACTTATCCAAGGCCCAATTATAGACTGAAAGGCTCAACACAAAGACAAAATAGGTCACCACATCTTTGCGGTATTCATATAACAGCTCTTGTGACCAATCACCAAAATCATAAACCATGCCTTGGCTGGCATAAATCATCTGACGCAAGGCCACCATGATCATCACATGTGTGACTGAAAACAGCACCGAAGCCAGAACATGAATGAAGGTATTGGGCAGCCAGTTTTGAGTGAATAAGGGCTTTCTTTCAGTTAACCAAAACACCACAAAAAACAACAGATAGATTGCAAAGAAACTGGTCAATTCCCAACTGAAAGGTTCCCAGGGCTTGAAACTGACTTGATTGCGCGTTAAATCATCACCGGTGGTTAAACTATTGAAGACAGCGAGTAACAAACCCACCACGAACAAGCCCAACCAAAAACTCCATAATGGCCAACGCCTGATGATGATTAACAACGGGTTTTTCATTCATCCCTCCAGCGCTGGTGTTTATCCCAACAGGCTTTAAAATGGCTTGTATTCAAAGTACCATCATTAATTTGGAGTCTATTCATGAACAACGAACAAGCCCTTTTAACTCGCAGGTACGATTTGGATTGGTTGCGGGTTTTGGTTTTTGGATTGTTGATTTTTTACCATGTTGGCATGCTGTACGTGGCTGACTGGGGCTATCATTATAAGTCAAACTACCAGTCTGAATCGCTACAAAGCCTGATGATTTTTTTGAATCAATGGCGCCTGCCTCTGTTGTTTTTGATTTCAGGTATTGCCATCAGGTTCTTTCTCAACAAAGTCAGCTTGGTACGGTTTATAGGGCTGCGGACCTTGCGGCTTTGGGTGCCGTTGTTATTCGGTATTTGGGTGGTGGTGCCACCGCAGCTGTATGTGGAAATGATGGCCAAAGGCGATTTGCCCGCGATTTCATACCATGAGTTTTATCTCGCGTTTTTCGACCTGTCACACCCCTATTTCGAAAACTATCCTTCCGGTATTTTTCCGCATGTCGATGTGAATCACCTGTGGTACATCCGCGAGTTGTGGTATTTCTCGATCTATCTGTTGCTGGCCTATGGTCTTTTGTCTGTGGTGCGCTTGATGCCTTATTTGTATGCGCCGTTTCGGAACTGGAGTATCACTGTGCTGTTTGTGGTGCTGGTACTGGTGATGAGCTTGTTACAGCTGCTGGTGTTTCCGGAGGGCTCAGAGGGTACCAGAAAAGCCCTGGGTTTCAGTTTCCTGTGTTGGGGGTTCTTGATGGGTTGGGAGTACAACCTGTGGCAGCAACTGTCACAACATCGCCGGCGCTTTCTGGCCATTGCGGTGGTGAGTTTTATGGTATTGATCACATACTACCACCTGTATTACACATCATCCGAACCGGCTCAGGGCTTGGCGTATTTACTTGAACGCCTGGTGGTCTTCACCAACCGCTGGGCTTGGATTTTCGCCATTTTGGGTTATGCCCACCATCACCTGAACCGACCACATCGTTGGTTGCGTTATTTGAATGAGGCGGTATATCCCTATTACATCCTCCACCAGACATTCATTATTGTATTGGCCTATGTGCTCAGTGCTTACCAACTGGGTCCAATCATCGAACCCATCTTGGTCATTGTGCTGACCTTTTTGCTCTGTGGCTTGGGTTTTGAAATCATTCGACGTTCGGCGGTTTTGCGCCTGCTGTTTGGACTGAAAATTGAACAGCCAATCAAAACAAAAAAGGAGCTGACACCAAAGATGCCAAATTGATTATAATGTATGAGTACGGGCTGCTAACCACCTGACAGCAGCCCGACACCAAGCTGACATGTCATCAGGCTGACGTGTTCATGGCAGCTGGTTGTGATGAAAATGGTGACACTCCAAATCGATACAGACAACGATGATTTTACGCAAACTCAGATTACAGCACGGTTGGTCACAAGAACAAGTGGCCGAACTCACTGACCTCAGTGTCAGAACCATCCAACGCATTGAGCGCGGTGGGGTGCCATCATTAGAGTCTGCTAAATCATTGGCGGCTGTGTTTGAAGTGGATGTCACTACTTTTCTCAACAACCCAGGAGCAACAGACATGAACAAAGAAAACACACAACAAACAACGCAGATTGAGGACACAGATAAATCACAAAACAACAACCCAAAAGTCAGCAAAGACGAAAAAGCAGCCATCAATTACGTCAAAGGCATCAAAGAATTCTATGGCCACGTCTTTATGTTTGTGGTCTTCATCATCGCTTTTTTGGTCACCGGAAAATTCAGTCACCCACAACTGCCTTGGTTGTGTTTGGGCTGGTTGGCTGGTTTGGTGGTTCACGGCTTGGTCGCCTTCGAAGTATTTGGTTCATTCGGCACGAATTGGGAAAAAAAACAAATCGAGAAAAAGCTCGGGCGGAAGTTGTAAAGAATGAAACCCTTTGGCACCTACCAACCGGACTCAGCCACGCAGAGAAAGATTGATTGGTGCCATCGCCTACCCGCCAACTGGCTGGGCAAACAAATTGCCCAGCTGTTGCGCAAACAAGTGCTCAGTAAAGCACAAATGCCATTGGACCTGACTTTTGATCAAGTGCGCTTGCGTTGTCATTTAACCGATAACGTTTCAGAACGTGGTTTTGTGTTCATGCCGTGGCGTTGGGATGCGGTTGAGCGCGAAGTGATGCTCAAAGCGTTACCGCCAGAAGGTGTGTTTGTTGATATTGGCGCGAATGTCGGCATTTATTCAGCGATTGCTGCCACCGCGATCAACCGTTTGGGTGCAGTGATTGCGCTGGAGCCCAATCCAGTGGCTTTCGAACGCTTGAGTTTTAACTTATCAGCCACCCGTGAGGGGCGTCGTGAAAAGCCCCGCATAGAAATGATTCCCATGGGCATCAGCGATGTGGAGGAAACGCTGGATTTATACCTCGATGCCGATAACCTTGGCGCTTCATCCCTACTGGAAAAACCGTCACAAGAAAAAAATAAAACACACACCGTACCGATCCCATGCGAACCCTTGCTGCAAGTCATTGAACGCCAAAAGCTCTCACGTGTCGATGTGATCAAATGCGACATCGAAGGCGCCGAAGACCGCGCCCTGATTCCCTATTTGATGGACGCGCCACACCATCTGCTACCGCATTGCTTCATCTTCGAGAACAACCAAGACCAATGGCAAGGCGACCTACTTGAAGTGCTCAAACAACGCGATTACCACCAAACCCACCAAACCCGCCTCAACTACATCTACCAACTGCGCCAGCCCATTCACTTCACTTCAAAGGCCAAGCGGGCACGAAACCATGTACCGGTGATTGGTTAGGATTTTCCAGGCGTTAAGGTTTTTACGAAGCCCCGGCGAAGTGATTTAATGAGTAGGATGGGTTCTGCCCATCATGAACAAACAACATGGAATTAAACAAAACCCACTTACTTAAAAGGTTTTGATGGGCGGAGCCCATCCTACGTGGCTATGAAATGAACAACTATTGGTTTGACTACTAACCAACTGCCGCCTTACCGGCGTAGGTAATATTTTCAGTCAAGAACAAACCTCAACTACCGTCATCCTCGGGCTTGCCTCGGTGATTCATATGTCTTGAATGGTAAGAGCCCGCTCTAAGCGACTATTGAACTCAGACTCACTTAATCCTGACCGACAAACCTTTGTCATCACTGGGCTTTTTGGCCCTTAAATAAACCAGTTCATAAGTCGCGGGGTACAAGCCATCTTCGGTGCGGAATTCTTCGAAGTTCTTGGTCAGTTGTTTGATCACTTTGGGTGAAGTTAATCCCTTAGGGCGGTTGTTATCGACATTGTGGGCGCCGATGTTTTTTAGATCGCGCATCATGTCGATCACCGAAGCATAGGTCATGGTGATGAACTCAGAGTCAGCAATCACATCCTCGAAACCCATTTGTAGGGTTAAATCAGCCAACTTGGCGGCGGGCACAAATTCGTTCACATGGGGCTGGTCATCAATCGACTGCCAGGCCAATTTTAATTCATGCAAAGTGTGTTCGCCCATGGTGGTCATATGCATCAGGCCGCCTGGTTTCAGTGCGCGTTTGACTTCTTTCAAGACGGTTGATTCATCACACCATTGCACCATCAAATTGGAAAACACCAAGTCCATACTTTGGGCATGAATGTCGATGGCATGGGCATCGGTGACGCGGGGTGAAACTTGTGGGTGTTTGGGGACTTGTTGGACCATGCGCTCAGCGAAATCGGCAGCGATGATTTGAGCCTCCGGATAACGACTGAGGAACTCAGGCACCGCCCAACCAGTGCCGCAACCTAGGTCTAATATCTGCGCTGGTGGGGTTTTTAAATCATCATCAATGCGCTCAAACAAACGCGTTAATGACTCGCGCTGCAGGATGGCGTGTTCTTCATACTGCTGCGCCGCCGCATCGAAAGAGGCTTGGATTAAATGGTGTTCTAAGCTCATATAAAGTTCACTATTGATTCTGTTAGGGTTTCAGCCTCTCGTATAAAAGGTGCATGTCCTGAGCCACGTAACACTTGGAATTCGCCGCCATCAGGGCCAGCCATTACTGCCGCTTGTTGCATTGCTGCTGGCATCACCAAGCGATCACGTCGGCCACTGATCCATAATGAGGGCGGGATCAGGTTTTTCAATTGTCCTGATAAATCAGTTTCGGCCAATAAGGTCAAACCCGCATGCAAGGCCTGGGTGCTGGGCAAGGGCCGTTCAAAGACTTTTTGTTTCAGTTCCCGCAGTTGTGAGCGTTCATGTTCAACACCCATGACTTCAAGTGCGAGGAAAGTTTGGATGGTTTGTTTGATGTCCAGTTGTAGGTTCGCGGCGAATTTATCCAACACCGCCTGCTCAGTACCGTGTGGCCAGTGGTCTCTTTGTACAAAACATGGCGTGGCACACAACATGATCAAAGACTGCACCTGTTCGGGCTTTTTTAAAGCCAAATTCAAAGCCAACATCCCACCCATCGACCAACCCAACCAATGCCCAGCCGGCACCTCAGCCGCCTCTTCAGCCAAGGCTGTCAAGTCGGTGCCCAAAGGCTCTTCATGGTTCAAACCATGCCCCGGCAAATCAATCAGGTTAACGCAGAAATGCTGCGCCAATGCCTCCGACCAATCATCAAACAAATGCGCATTCATGCCCCAACCATGCAACACATTCAAAACAGGCCCCTGCCCTTTGGTGGTAACGATTTTCATGGATGCTGTCGGCCCGCGATTAAAGGTTGGGTATTATACAAAAGCCAGACTGTTATAATGCTCAGAAACCAAACTAAAAGGAATTATTTTATGAACGAAACAAAACAGCCAATGCGTTACACTCATTCAACCAAAGGCATTTTTATGAAATCATTATTTTCTATCGGTATTCTACTCATACTGGTTTCTTGTGGCAGCCAGCAAGAATTCAAAGGGGATGTAGTGATGACAACCATGGTTAATCGAATCAAAGCGGGCTGTGATGGCAGCCAATCATGTATCCGTGACATGGATAAATTAGCAAACGCTTGTCAAAACAAGCACGCCATTGACTTACCAGAACCTGACCTTTCAGACCATAGATATTTACGGGTAACTTATGAATTTAATGCCTGCATGATGGCAAAAATAGATTTTGAACACAAAGTAAGAATGGCTAAAGCCTTACCATCAGTTAAAAGTACCGTGAACAGTTCAGCAAGTGCTGGTAACGTCAAAATATCCCAAGCTTACGAAACTGACCCTGGTTATTTGCAAGTCCGTCAAGTGAATGGCCAATTCAAAATCGAAGATAAGCTTTTGGATGTGCAACAAATTAAAGGCCACATTACCAACAACAATTTAACAGAGACTTATCATTCTGCTGCATTGATTGTCAGTGGGGATTTACAGGTTGGTGATCTGATAGTGGCTCAAGATCAAATCAAAGCGGCTGGTTTTAAACATGTTTATATTGCTCGTGAATAATGACAGGAAGAGCTGAATAAAAGCTAAAATCAGATTGGTCGTTTGAGTGATTGGCGCGCCCAGAGAGCGATAAACCTTTAAAATAAGTCATTGTTATTAAAAGACATATGTTTTGTATTGGTGTGCTTGTACCACCAATAATACCCTTGTTTTACGTTGAGTTGTCCATACTATTTAACTTCATGCGAATTGACGTTAACATTCAAATAATAAACAATCATGTTGTCTGATTTAAATTAAAAGGAGTTAAAAACCATGTTCAAATTAATCCTGATTTATGTTTTATTGCTGACATCTGAATACAGTCTGGGTTGCCTTGTCGAAAAAAAACCATCTGAGAATTTTGACGAGTATGAATCTATTTATTTAGGTCAAGTTGTTGGTGTGCATTTAAATGCCTATCAAGACAGCATGGTCAAGGGGTTGCGAAAAGATGACGACTTCACCTTCATGTCCAGCACGACCCCTGAATACACGGTAACAGTTCTTCCACGAAGGTTACACAAAGGTCATGCTTCTGAAGTTGAAACATTAAAAATTTCGGGGTGTGACGTTTCAATGCCAGCATTACTTTCAAGGGGATTATTCTTCATCCAGCCAGATAAAGAGGTATTTGTTCTTTATGACACAGACTACTACGATTATGAAGACTTTTATGGAAAAGCATCAGCATATTACTTAAATCAAAAACAAAAACTGAAAATTCAGAGAAATACCGTTTCACGTGGAGAGCACCCATGAATACAGCAAAAGCCAAGGTTTATGTAGCGTTTGATGGCGGCTTAGAAAGTTTGTGCGCACTGATTGAAAAAGTGGTGGCCGTACCTAAATTTTATTTTAAATCAGACTATGAATATCCGCATCAAGTAACAGCCATGTGCGAGTGCCTTGGATTTGAGTTATGGATTAAGGAAAGTGACAAAAAGGAATGCTTTAATTATTCTTTCAAATTTGAATCGAGTGTTAGTGTAGATGATTTTGACAAAGAACAATGTCATGACATTTCAATATGGTTTGCAAAACACTTAAATATTGTTAGTGATCTCAAAGTTATCATTTAGGTTTAGACTAAACATGGAGAAACATCAGTCAGTTTTGAAAATCGAAAGAAGCATAGATGCTTTAAAAACAGCCTTTAGGTTTAATTATGCAATCATGAATGAAACAATTCCGGTTGAGCCGTTTAGAGTTGCGCTTACTGTCGGCTCTGTAGGTGGGCCGCAAATTGTTGAAGAACCAGACATCGATTACTCTAACTTAATTGTTGATGGGCAAAACATTCAGGTGTTTACGCTGGCTTGTTGCTGCATTGCCATCGATGAAGCATTCGGAAGCACCTTGAAACAAAGGAATCCTGCATCTGACATGAGAGAATATGTGGCATGGAGCATCATTTACCAATTGCGTAACGCCTTTGCACACACACCATTGACGCCCAAGTGGGATGTAAAAAAAACATACAAAAGGGAATACAGCTTGAAGTTGTTCAGTCAAATTATTTCTGTTGACTTGACAGAACTAGATGGTCAGGATTTTAATTTAGATCAAATTGGTGGTGTATTATCATTATTTGAACTAATTGAGTATTGCAAACAAACTGTTTCAAAGCTCGTTGCAAACCAATAACGACAAAAAATTCTAAGTTGTGCAAAACCACCCCTTAAACTGTTACTTTGGTTTATAAATAAGCGCATTAATATTTAAAATGTCAAAACACGTGATAAAAAACGAATATCACAACAAAAACAATCAATAAAAACTGAGCGTATAACAAAACCTCCATCCACTGGGATAATTTAAAATTGTATCTACTGACGCCCATTTCATCCAGTTTCGCCAGTCTATTAATCCGCCATTTCATCCAAAAAAAAGAGGCATTCATAAGGTTGTTTATTATTTCCTGTTGGTTTACCTCGTTTTGTCCGAGAATTTCATTGGATAATTTACTGCCAGTCTCGCCACCTTCCACCGAACCTTTAATAGCTGTAAAGTGCATTTTTTGAAGAATGCTTATGAACAGAAAAATCAAAAAAACCGCCAATAATATTTGAATGTGCCGAGAGCTAAAAAAATCAAATAATTTTGAAATGTTTGAAAAAAATAAAATGTATGATGCTGTTACGCCACCGAGAAACCATGTTGATAAGCTGTTAATGTGAGATGCTCTATTTAAAGCCATTTTATCAAGCAATGCTTTGCTGAAGATGTTTTCTGTCGTGTAGTTGAACTTTGAAAAATCTGGGTTTGCCATAAATTCCCTGTGCAAAAAAGACATTATTGCACACTTCAAATTATGACAAAACATGATTTTGATTCATGTACCAAAAATTATATTTTGTGGAAATAAAAAAAGGGTTAAGCAAACGAATCGGCAGTAATTTGAATCATTTTTTATGCCTCCCCCCGTGTGCCTTGTTATGTATGGATTTGTGTGACATGCTTACCCACTGGTGAAGTCCTGAGGATTAGGCATAGAACGAACATCCTGTGACTGATTAAAATCATCTCAGATGTTGTTCAATGCCTTCAACCTAAATGTCTTGCCCACCGGAGCCAGCCCATCGTCTCAGACGCTTGATGTCAAACACATTGGCATTATGTGGCCGTGTTACTCACTGCATCAAACTTGACCGCTACTTATGACAACTTGAGTGTGTTGCCAGCGTACAGGCTTCGGTCTTTCGAACTGCCTTTTGGCTGTGTACGCATCCCACTGTAACCAAAGTCAGCACAGGCGCAGCCGTTAAATTCCGACCACCTGTGCTGTGATTGATCAAGTGTTAGTTCTTTGTGTTAAAATCTGAATCATCAGTTTTCTTTAGCGAGCGAACTTGATACCCGTTACTTGAGGCGGTTGCAGCCGCTTCGAGTAACCCCAATGCACCAATTAAGTCATGCAATGTATACACTCCGTAGTAGATTGTCTTACCATCACGATTCAGACCTTTTTGATAAACTGTTTCAATGTCCAGTCCAAAATCTTTTCTTAAGTGTTGAATGGGGTCAGCTGGGTTGTTACATCCAGCTTCAAACATGAGTTCTCGAACGGTACAAGGCTGAAGCAACAAACAGCGGATAATTCGAATTTGGGTTGGCCTAAGAGTTACTGACATTGGCTCACCTCCCGTGATTGATTTTCAATCCATTGTTGAATGTCGCTAAGTTTCCATGCACGGGCTTTAACACCAATTGGAATGTTCTTGGGAAAGGTTCCCTGTTTCATGCCATCATAAATAGATGACCTTGACTTACCAGTGGTTTCGATGACCTCTGGCAGCTTAATTAATTTTTCAAATTTCATGGCTTTCACTTGAGTTTGATTATTTAATCCTGGGTTAACCTATTTGGTTTGCTCAGGTCCAAGTGAAAGTTTATTGCCCAGCCACACGGGCTGTTAGGTGACGTTTTGAAATAAAAAGTTTGTGAGTGACAGATTAATCATCTTTATTGTCTTGAACATAACCTTTTGAAGCCATGAATTCTTTGACGGTGGTTTTCCTTTTTGGAGTGCTGTTTTTGGTATTCAGCATTTCTCTTTCAAGCGCCCAAAATGTCCTTGGTTGCTCAATATCCTTAATGGAGTTTTCGGCATTAATCCATAGCCTTGAACGTTCATCAGGATCATAGTCGGGGAATAGCCATTCTTTCATTCGGTATTTTGAAATGTCGCCGTGTTTACCTGTATTAAGCTGGTGTTTTTTTAACCAAAGCTTTAAATCCATCAAACCCAAAGTTCGGTAGTTTGACCATTTCTTGAATTTTGCTTTAGACAATTTTGGTCGCTGATCATAATTAAAAAACACCGAGTTATGATCAAACCATTCACTGAACTCTTTGATAGCTTGTTCCTTATCAGCAAACATGTCGACATTTACTGAAGCAATACCACCAAATGTGGAATGATACAAAGGGCTTAACCTATCCGTTATTTGAATAGGAAAACTATCATTTATCACATCAACTTTCTTTTTAACCCATTCAGCTTGCTCATGCCTTAATTTGACGTCGCTGATGGATTGTGACCAAACACTTGGATAGACCAAACCAAGTTCGGAAAACTCCGAAAGATTAGCAGTGTAATTGGGCTTTATCCCTTTTTGGATCATGTCGATGATGGATTGAAGTTTACTTGCCTCATTCGAAACAATTACTCCATCTTGAAAAACTTCAGAAAAAGTAAAGTCATCACCATAACCAATGCTGTTATCAATCATTTTTCTGAATGCAATTTGCTCAAACCACTCTGTTGCAGTGAACCCCAAACAAACATCATACTGAGTTGGGTCTTGGAGCCAGTTTGGTCTTTCAAGTTTCTTATTCATTCTTAACCGTTTGAAGCATGGTTACTCTGTTATCAGATGAGAGGGTTGTGGTGGTGTCATCGAGCCAGTCTGCCCAAATTTGGTGCATAATCCTGCGGCCATCAATCCATTGTGCTTTGTTATAAATTGCCCTTACTGAGTCACTTAGGTGTGCGAGACTTCTTTCAATGTGATCGGGATTAAATCCGGCTTCATTAAGCGCCGTTGACGCGGTTCGACGCAAGCCGTGAGGTGTACATCTGTCTTTGAACCCCATACCCCACATGGCACGAATCAATGCGTTTCCTGAAATAGGTTTGCGTGGCTTGTTGGGGCTGGCAAAGACGTGTTCCCTGTGACCATTTATTTCCTGAAGCTGTTTAAGCAAATCAATGGCTTGTCGAGGCAGTGGTATCAAGTGTTCAACTGGTTGGTTGCCTTTCATTCTATTGGGGGGTATTAACAGTTCACGCTTATTGAAGTCTATTTCATCCCATCGCGTACCCAATAATTCACCAGCACGGGGAAACAGCAACAGTATCAATTTCAGTGCGTTTTTTACCACAAGTCCACCCTGATAAGTATCAAAGGCTTCAACCAGTTCAGGAATTTGATTGACTGGCATCCATGGGAAATGTTTTTTAACAGGTGTTTCAAAAGCATCCATGGTGATGGTGGTTACTGGATTTTGTTCAACACCATAACTCATGACTGCATAAGCAAATACGGCATGACAGCGCTGCTTAATTTTCTTAACCACATGAATCGAACCTCTGGCCTCAATACGGCGCAGTAGCCCCATCACATCCTGTGAATTGATTTCTTTGATGGATTGGTGGCCAATGAATGGAAACACGTCACGTTCAAGTGAACGCATGATGTCATCTGCATGTTTGGTTTTCCATTTGTTAAGGCGTTTCTGATGCCATTCCCGCGCGATGGTTTCAAAGTTGTTTTTTAATTCAAGCTGCTGGTTCAACTTTTGCTGTTTTTTGAAAGCGTTCGGGTTAACGTTGTTTGCCAACAAACGTTTGGCTTCATCACGTTTTAATCTTGCTTCAGCAAGTGAAATAATGGGGTATTTACCTATTGAGTAAATGTTCGACTTACCATCAAATCTGAAATTCATCCTGAAATACTTCGAACCGTTGGGATGAACCAACACATACAAGCCACCAGAATCAGCCACTTTGTATTGCTTTTCTTTGGGTTTCAGTTGGGTTTTGATTTTGGCGTCAGTCAGCACTTAAGTGTGGTTCCTCATTTGGGCGTTGAACATTTATACCCCTGATAATACCCTCATCGAAGCTGGATTACAATGGACTGAACAGGACTCGAATGGACTGAATTGACACAGTAGCGTTACATAGCAACGGGTCTTTGGACTTGTATGGAACTGGTTGGAAATGGAGATGGCGCGCCCAGAGAGATTCGAACTCCCGACCAACTGGTTCGAAGCCAGTTACTCTATCCAGCTGAGCTATGGGCGCTGATTAAGTGTTGGATTTTAACTTGTTTCTAGGCTTTAGACAGTGGTTTATTACAAAAAATATTTCAATCTGTTCTTCGAACGGTGCCCAGAGAGATTACTTCGTGCATCCATGCACTTCGCCCTGCGGGTCGTTGGCAAGCCAACGGGTTGAAATGTTCCCGACATTTCAATCGAATTCCCGACCAAGTGGTTCCAAAGCAAGTGACTCTATCCAGCTGAGCTATGGGGGCGTATTTGCTATTGTACTCGAAGCTTAAAAAGCTTCAAGCAATGTCTTATAAAACGGGTTGGGTTGCGAAGCAACTCAGACGTTTTTCATTCATATGTTTGAGCAGCCGGTTTTGCGAAGCAAAGAAGGGAAGCAAACTACCAAACTCACTCTATCCAGCTGAGCTATGGGCGTGTTTGTGCTATTTTAACTTTATTTTCAGATACCACAAGTTGAATACTTATTTATTCACATCACTCAACCGTAACCGACTTGGCCAGGTTGCGGGGTTGGTCGACGTCGGTGCCGCGCAGTACCGCGACATGGTATGACAGCAGTTGTAGTGGTACGTTGAAGACGATCGGTGAGGTGAAGGTGCCGCTGGCTTCCATCTCAATCAGGTGATCGACGCGGTCTTTCAGACCATGTTGGCTTTTGTGATCAACAAAGGCATACAGTTCACCGCCGCGGGCGCGAACTTCCTCGATGTTGGATTCGAGCTTTTCCAGCAGCGCATCGTTGGGACACACCGCAATCACCGGCATTTTTTCATCGACCAAGGCCAAGGGGCCGTGTTTGAGTTCACCGGCGGGGTAGCCTTCGGCGTGGATGTAGGATATTTCTTTCAGTTTCAAAGCGCCTTCCAGCGCGATGGGGTAATGCACCCCGCGGCCAAGGAACAGGGCGTTGTCACGTTTGACGATGCGTTTGGCGATGACTTTAATTTGGTCGTTCAATAACAACGACTGGTTGATGATACCCGGCAAGGTGCGCAGCTGCTTGGCCAGGTTTTTGCGGATTTTTTCATCGACATTTTTTAACTCAGCCAGTTTCAGTGTGATTAATGCCAGCACCGACAATTGGGTGGTCAGTGCTTTGGTTGAGGCCACACCAATTTCGGGGCCAGCGTGGGTCAAAAAGCACACATCAGTTTCGCGATCTAAGCTTGAATTAGCGACGTTACACACCGCAAAAGTGGATAAGTAACCAGCGCCTTTGGCGTAGCGTAAAGCGGCTAAGGAGTCAGCGGTTTCACCGGACTGTGAGATGGTGAGAAACAGCGTGTTTTTTGGCACCACAGGTTTGCGGTAACGGTACTCACTGGCAATTTCAACCTGGGTTGGAATCTCAGTGATGGCCTCCAGCCAATATCGCGCCACCAGACCAGCATGGTATGAAGTGCCACAGGCAATGATGTGGATGTTTTCGACCTGTTCGAGAATGGCCGCGGTGTCTTTATCGATGAAATATTTAGAGATTTTATCGTTGTAGAGCCGATCGGCGATGGTGTTGGCCACGGCGGTGGGTTGTTCGTGAATTTCTTTCAGCATGTAGTGCGCATACCCGTCTTTGGTCAGCGCATCTGAGGACAGGTTGACGGTTTTTAGTTCGCGCTCAACGGCATTACCATCTTGGTCATATATGTCACAGCTGGTTTGGGTGATTTCAACCACATCACCCTCCTCTAGATAATAAAACTGGTTGGTTTCATTAATCAAAGCCTGCACATCTGATGCCACATAGTTCTCACCCTCGCCCAGTCCCACCACCAGGGGCGACCCTTTGCGCGCTGCAATGATGCGATCCGGATCGGACATACAAGTGATGGCAACGGCATAAGCGCCTTCTAATTCACCGATGGCTCGGTGACTGGCCGCAGAAAAACTGTTGCCTTGGGCTTGGTAGTGATGCACCAGGTGAACCAAGGTTTCGGTGTCAGTTTCGGACTTGAACTCATACCCTGCGGCGATGAGTTTCTCGCGCAAGGGGCGGTAATTTTCGATGATGCCGTTATGCACCACCGCAATCGCGTTGTTTGAATCGTGTGGGTGGGCATTGGCTGAAGTCGGTTCGCCGTGGGTGGCCCAACGGGTGTGCCCAATACCAACGTTTCCAGTAACCGGATTAGCTAGCAATTCTTGCTTCAGTTTACTGAGTTTTCCGGCTTGTTTGCGGATGGCAATTTCATCGCCACAGATGATGGCGATGCCGGCCGAATCATAGCCGCGGTATTCCAAAGTTTGTAAGCCATGAATAATGATATCAACCACATTGCGAGTGGCACTGACTGCTACGATTCCACACATATTATTTTTTTCTCGGTTTTTGCCAATTGGTAACAGATTTTTGTCTGCTTCTGGATAAGGTTAATTGTTCATCCGGCGTGTCTTTGGTGATGGTTGAACCGGCGCCAATGGTGGCGTTTTTGCCCACCGTAACCGGTGCCACCAACTGACTGTCTGAGCCAATGAACGCGCCGTCTTTGATGGTGGTGGTGAATTTGTTCACACCATCGTAATTACAGGTGATGGTACCAGCACCAATGTTAACCCCATCGCCAATTACTGCATCGCCTAAATAGGTTAAATGACTGGCTTTGCTGTTTTGACCCAATTGGGTCTTCTTGGTTTCAACAAAATTTCCTACTTTACTACCTGCTGCCAGTTCAGTGCCCGGCCTGAGTCGCGCAAAAGGACCTATGGCACAAGCGCCGGTGGTGATCACACCATCCAACATGGAATGGGCCTCAACCTGTGTGCCTGCTGCCAGTTGGCAGTTTTTAATCACAGCAAAGGCGCCGATTTTAACCCCATCGCCCAAATCATTATCGCCCTCAAACAACACGCCTTTATCAACCACCACATCTTGGCCACAGTTCAGGCTGCCACGTACATCCACGGTGCCGGGTCGAATCAGGTGGACACCGGACTGCATCATTTGGCGGCGGATGCGTTGTTGGAAAATGTCTTCCAGTTCGGCCAGCTGTTGCATGTCGTTGGCGCCTTTGACGGCATGGGCATCGGCTAACTGGATGGCTTGAAAGGGCTGCTTATCGGCCGCAGCCAAAGCAATCACGTCGGTCAGGTAGTATTCTTGTTGTTGGTTGTTGTTGGACAGTTGTTGTAACCAGCCCTTAAGTCTTGTGGCTGGTGCTTGGATGATGCCTGAGTTGATTTCTTTGATTTTGAGTTCAGCCGGAGAGGCGTCTTTGTGCTCAACGATGGCCTTGATGTCCTCGCCTGAGCGCACGATGCGACCGTAGCCAGTTGCGTCATCCAGAATGGCGGTTAATACAAACTGTTTACTTGCCAAATGGGCCAAATCACCAGATTGGATCAACGGTGCATCACCATACAACACCAGCACATCCTCGTCATCTTGCATGAACGTCATGGCTTGTTGTACCGCGTGACCGGTGCCCAGTTGTTGTTTTTGTTCAGCCCAATTAACCTTTTCATGATCAAAATGGGCTTTGAGTTGATCACCTTGATGACCATATACCAGGGTGATTTGTCTGGGCTTCAATGTGAGTGCCAGTTGATAGACATGATCAACCATGGCTTGACCGGCCACAGGGTGTAACACCTTGAGCTTGCTGGAACGCATGCGTGTTCCAGCACCGGCAGCCAGTATAACCACATGCAATGCCTGACTCACAATGGCTTCCTGCGATGGGTAATGGATGGGTTTGATTTTTGTTGCTGCACGTTGGCGCTCACATCGATAAACCCAACATTATAATTCAATCTAGCCAGAAGCCAAAATGAAAGCTCAAGCCATCATTGTTATGACTTGAGCCGCAGTGTTTTTAGCCGCGACTGTTGGTGCGGTAAACTTTAACTACAATGTCAGTGATGTCTGATTGTGGGTTGGCTTGATGCTGTTTAAATACCTGCTTTTGTTGCACGAAACTCAATCGTTGGAAATAACGAAAAGTACTGGGTTTGTTTTCTTCCAAGTAACTGACCATTTGTTCTTCAGAATTGAAGCTCAGTCGGTTGGGCTGGGTGTTGAATAAATTATTTTCATACACCTCTTGTGCTTGAGCCGAGAACCCAACTGTTAAAGCAACGGTTAAACATATTAAAACTCTCATAGAAACCTCCTTAATGTACGCAGCTTCTATACTGAGACAATGGATTAGAGTAAAAAACCTAAAGCCAATATTATTTGTAGTCTGTGTCTAAATAGAGGTCGCGTTCCAGTGATTCGGCGCTGGCATCGTACTTGTATGGCTCAAAATCAGTGATGCCTTGGTCGCGCAAAACGCCCTCATCAATGCAAGTTTGTCCAGAAAAAGACAAATCATCAGTCTGTAATATGGCTAAAGCCGCATCTGCCATGATGGCTGGGGTTCGGGACTTTTTCATGATGCGCTCATCCAAAGCATATTGCACCGCAGCGGTGGCAATCGCGGTTTGGGGCCACAAGGCACAAGCAGAAACCCCATCCCCCCGCAATTCTTCAGCCAGCCCCAAGGTCAATAAGCTCATGCCATACTTGGATAAGGTGTAAGGAATAAAAGGACCGAGCCAGTGCTTGGCCATGTTCATCGGTGGTGAGAGGGTGATGATGTGACCATTGTCGCTTTGTTTTAGGTAGGGAATAGCGGCTTTGCTACAAACCAAGGTGCCGCGGGTGTTGATTTGGTGAATCAGATCAAAGCGCTTCACGTCTGTGTCTTGTAATCGTGTTAAAGCTATGGCGCTGGCGTTATTTATCAAGGCATCGATACCACCAAAATGCTTTGCGGCTTGTTCGACAGCGGCATTCACCGCACCCTCATCACGGACATCCAGTTGGATGGCCAAGGCTTGACCGCCGGCCTGCTCCACTTCTTCGGCCACGGTGTGAATGGTACCAGGTAATTTTGGGTGCGGTTCTGCTGACTTGGCGGCGATCACCACATTCGCACCTTGTTTGGCGCAAGTCAAAGCAATTTCACGGCCAATGCCACGGCTGGCACCGGTGATAAAGATGGTTTTGTTGTGCAAATCATTCATGGTTTTAAGCTTTGCTTTCAAAGGTTGTTTGGATACTTATTATCTTAACCCAACCAGCATGAAAAAACTTTTTACAAAAAAGTTGGCGCGATTGTCTGGTGTTTAGCGCATAAGAAGATGAAGACCGAAAGACTTTTTTAAAACCAACGCGAGAAAACCAATGGCTGCACCCAACAACAGAACAAACCTTAAAATCATGGCTTTGATGCTGTGCCTCATCTTGTCAGTGACCTCATCGGCTGATTATCAATTCTCGAACAAGTTTTTTGGTGGTCCCAACCAACAAGTCAGTAAGATCAGCGGCAACTTACAAGGTTTGGTTGCCAGTAAAAGCGGTCTGCCAGTTGAATATTTAAATGATGCGGGTGAGCTGGAGTGTCATATTTTATTCAGAGTGGTTGATGGTCAGTGGGAGTCTTTGGGGGACATAGGAACCAGTGGTGGTTTTTGTCCGTTGTTGAATGGTGCCACACCGATTCGCACGGTGGAAGCTTTTGGAACTGACATCTGTATCGGTGGAGACTTCACCAATTTGGGTGGCATCTCTGGCTTGAGTTACTTTGCTTGTTATTCTGAGTTCCTTGGCTGGTATCAGCCCAATGGTATTGGTAATGGCCCCAATAACAGCGTTTACTCTATTGATGTAGATGGGCCAACCATGTTCCTCGGAGGGGTTTTCACCACAGTCAATGGCGGTGCAATGAGTGCCAAACGCGTGGTAAAAACCGACGGATTGTCATGGGAACCACTGTATACCGATGCCAGCCAAACCGATAACGGTGTCGGTTCTCCGGTACAAAAGGTCCTTTCGACCACCAGTTTCTTGGTGGCATTATCAGGCAACAGCACCCTGACTTGGAATTCAGCCGTGCCTGAGTGGGTTAACAGGGGTGGGCATAACGGCAGTGCTGTGGGTGACCCTGATGTGGTGATTAATGGTTCGGTGCTGACTGTCGGCACCAAGAACGCCACTTCGGTGGCTGGTGATTCAGGCGGCAGTGTTTCAGACTTTAGTTTTGGTGATGATGCCTGGTCTGAATTCGGCATGAGTGCAGGCATAGACACGCAGTTTGCGCAGTTGGCTTATGGTTTGGGGCCACTTTATTCAACCGGTGATTTCACCAGTTTTGATGCCAACGCCAGGGGGTTGGCTTGGTACCAAGTGAACACTTGGGTGGCAGCGCCGATGCACCAACAGCTGGGTGATTTGAACAACTTTCGGGTGTTGGACATGCAACAAGCCGGTAACGAGTTTTGTTTGTTAACCCAAGGTTCGCCGCCTGATGCTGAGTTGTCTTGGCAGTCATCGGTATGTTATGACGGAGTCACCTGGCAAGGCGATAATCAAGCGCCGATTTCAAATGTGGTTCAAACCATGGGTGAGTACCAAGGCGAGGTGATTCATGGCGGTGATTTTCTGGTGGCAGGTGATCAGAAAAGCCCTTACATAGCCGCTTTGGATGACCAACAAAACTGGCTAGGCATCAGCCAATTGACTTGGTCAGGCGGGGGTCAAGGCCACGTCAGTCAGGTGCAAACTTATGCCGGTGATTTGTATGCCTCGGGTATCTTTGATGGCGCCGATGGAGTCAGTGTATCTGGCATCGCCAAATACGATGGCACGAACTGGGTTCCCGTGATTACTGGTTTGAGCGCGTTTAATGGCTTGATGACCGTTTGGGACAATAAGTTAATCATCAATGGCACCTACAATGGCAATCTCGGACCAGTTTTGGCATGGGATGGAAACAGCATTTCAGAAGTGGGCAATTTTATTCAAAATGGCGTGTTCACTGATTTTACGGTTTACCAAGGTGATCTGGTAGCCAGTAACGTGGCTTCAGGTACATCGCGGTTGTATGCTTTTGACGGTAACGCTTGGCAAAGTTTCGCGGGTACCGCACAAGGCGTGTATAACACGCTGGAAGTGGTTGGTAACCGTTTGTATGTGGGCGGTGTTTTTACCGGTGCTTGTAATGGTGTTAATTTCATCAGCGCCAACAACATCTTTGTCTGGGATGGTATGGGTTGTGATGCTTTGGGAACAGGAGTGACCAACACCACTTCATTCATTGGAATCAATGACATCCAAGGCTATGGTGCCGGTGTGGTGGTGACCGGTCGATTTGATCAGGCCGGTGGCATACCTGCCAACTCTTTGGCCATGTGGAACGGTGCCAACTGGTCTGCCTTTGATCAAGGTTTGGTTGATGGAGAAGATGAAGGTACGGGGAATGCATTGTGGCTGCAAGGCAACACCCTCTATATCGCGGGTTACTTTGAACAAGCGGGCAATGCCTTGTCACATAATTTTGCAAGCTTGGATTTGGACCCCATATTCAGCAATGGTTTTGATTAATCTATGGCTGTCTATCGCATGTGGGCGATCAACCAAGCCCTGGCTTGGGTCCATTGCCGGTTGATGCTGCGGGGTGATAGGTTCATGGCTTGGGCGGTTTGTGCAACACTTAAACCAGAGAAAAACCGCAACTTAACCACTTCCGACATGATGGCATCTTTTTGTTCCAATTCGGTCAATGCCAAGTCGAGGGCAATGAGTTCATTTTCATCGCTCTCAATCGCCAAGTCCAAATCACTGGTGTGGCGGGCATTGGCACCGCGTTTGAGGGTGGCTTTTGCGCGCGCTGACTCAATTAATATGCGCCGCATAGATTCTGCCACAGCGCCGAAAAAATGCCGTTTGGACTGCCAGCTAAGCTCGTCTTGGTTGATCAGTCGCAGGTAAGCCTCATGTACCAGAGCGGTGGGTGTCAAGGTGTGGTTGTTGCGTTCATGATGCATTTTGGCTTGCGCCATGCGCCTCAGCTCAACATAAATCAAGTTCAACAGTTGGTTCTGTTGTGCTTCATCATCAAGGTTGGCATGCATCAACAAAGCAGTGACTTCTGAGCGGGTTTGTTGATGAGCATCCATAGAATAATTGTAACTCAGCTGATGATGTCTTGTTAACAAACAATTTATGCGATAATTTAATTAATGAGTGAAACAAAACACAACGCCGATCAAGCAGCCAAGCGCTGGCAGTTGTTGTGGTCGTGTTTTTCTCGAATCATTGATGCCCAGCCTGCTCAGCAAGACAGCTTGATGCTCAAGCTCAAAGAACAACACCCCGAGCTTTTTCCAGAGCTGGAAAACCTGATTGCTTCACATGGAGAAAAAACCAGCATATTGGACAAAGACCCAATCAATATGGAACTGGCTTCGGCCTTTGAGCCGCCAGCATCTATCAAAGGTTATGAAATTCTAGAGCCTTTGGGTCGAGGTGGCTTGGGTGATGTTTACAAAGCACAAAAAAAGGAGGCAGGCCATGTTCATGCGGTGGCCATTAAATTTGCCACCACCGGCCAATATTCGCCATTGGTTCTGGACTCATTCAATAATGAGTTGAATATGCTGATGGGTCTGAACCACCCTAACATTGAGCGCTTGTTTGAGGGTGGTGTAACGGCACAAGGCATTCCTTATTTGGTGGTTGAATACATTGATGGACAGCACATCGATACCTACTGTGATGCCAACAGCTTGGATTTGCGGGCGCGAATTAAGTTGTTTTTGCAGGTTTGTGATGCGGTTTCAGCCATGCACCAATCTCTGATCATCCACCGCGACATCAAAGCCAGTAACATCATGGTTAATGCAGATGGTGTCTGTAAATTGCTGGATTTTGGTTTGGCTAAACTCACTGAACAGCCCGGTCAAGTGGAACCTTCACAGCAGACCTATTCAAGTTTAATGATGACCTTGGCTTATGCCAGTCCAGAACAAATCAGAGGTAAAGGCATCACCACCAGCAGTGATGTTTATTCTTTGGGTATGCTGTTGTATTACCTGTTGGCGGGCCAACTGCCCTACACCATTGATCCGAATGATTTGGTAGGCACCACGCAACAGATTAATGCAACCCAACCACCACCAGCCAGTAACAACATCAAACCGGAAGCGGTCATCAACGCAAGCCAAAACGCCCTGGCCAAGCGACTCAAAGGAGAGCTGGATGCAATCCTCAACAAGGCCATCAACAAAGACCCAAGTCGGCGCTATGAAAGTGCCAATCAACTGGCTGATGATTTGATTCGTTACCTTAAAAATGAACCAGTGAAGGCCAAGCCGGATGCGGCCATGTACCGGGTCAAAAAATTCATCCAACGCCACACGGCTGGTGTCTTCACCACCGCCGCTGTGATGCTGTCCTTATTGGCGCTGTCGTTGCTGCTGTTGCAGCGCACCGAACAATTAAAAAGCGCCTTACTGGCAACCCAGGCGGAGCAACAACGGGTCAGCCAGGTCACTGAATTTTTGGTTGATGTGTTCAAACTGTCAGACCCGCTACAAAACCAATCGGAGGTGGTTGATGTGAAAAGCCTCATTGACCATGCCGCAGATCAACTGCAACAACAATTCATACAACAACCTGAAACCAAGGCGCGTTTACACCAAACCCTGGCAGAGGTTTACCTCAATATGAGTGAAATCGATTCAGCTGAGGCATTGTTAAAGCAAGCCAAAACAGCCAACAGCAATACAGAGAGCCAGTTGTCGTTGCTGTTACTTGAGGTTGCCTTGTTACAAAAAAAAGGCCAGCCGATACAAGCTTTGGATTTGCTTGATGGCTTTGAGCAAAAGCTTGCAGCGAGCCAACAAGAGTCAGAATTGTCATTGGGTCTGACCTTAACCAAAGCATTAAGTAAAGGTCAATTGCAGTATCAGCTGGGCCAATTAGATGCAGCGGTTATGACTTTGACAGGGGCCGGTGAATTGATGGCGATATCCAATGCGGGTTCTTGGTCCATCGAACAGGCCAAAGCTGCACAGCTGCAGGCCGACATCGAACAACTGTTGGGCAATGTGTATTGGAAAAAAGGTGACTTAAACCAAGTCAAAACACATTATGAAAAGAGTTATCAAAGCAATTTAGATCGCTTAGGTCAAGCACACCATGCGACATTAAAAAGCCTGTCTGCCTTAGGTGTCTTGGCATATTCTCAAGGTGATTTTGAGCTGGCCAGAAGCCGCTTTGAACAAGTGCTTGATACTCGCGTGGAACAGCTCGGGGAAAACCACTACCTCACGGCAGATGCACACAACCGTTTGGGTGCCACCGAATATGAACTGGGCCAATTAGCAGCGGCTGAGGCACATTATGAAAAAGCCTTACAAGCCTTTAACGTCAGTGGCTTGGGTGATTCGATTAAATTCACCCGAGTATTAAATAACTTGGGTTTGATCAAACGCCAACAAAAAGCCTACCCACAAGCGCAACAACTGTTTCAACAAGCACTACAAATACAAAGCAAGCAGTTGGGAGCAGACCATGCGGATTTGGCTGCGATGTATAACAATTTAGGCCTGGTGGCACATGACCAAAATGATCATGCACAAGCCATAGACTGGTTCAAAAAATCTTATCAAGTGCAGTTTGATACCCATGGTACTGAGCATGTCAACATCGCCTTTGCCATGACCAACCTAGCGCGCATGCACAGCGAAATCGGCGAGCTGGAACAGGCCCAGTCATGGATCAACCAAGCATTGCGTCTCAGGGCGAAGCATTTGGGCACAGAGCATTTGCTGTACGCGGCATCATTGGTGGTTGAGGCCGAATGGGCTTTGGCAGCCAAAAAGCGCGAAAAGGCGGCAAAAAGCGCCGAAAAAGCACTTAAAATACGTGAAAGTCGCCTCGAAAAAAATGATTGGCGGGTTGCTGAGAGCCGCCACCTGTGGCTGTCATTACAACCACAGAATGACGATTTAATCAGTCAGATGTGCCTCGATGCCAAGACCGTAGAACAACAGTTTGGAGTGCAACACCCCAGTGTGACCGCACTGCAACAGCGTCACAAAGCGGTGGATAATCAACCTTGTCTAAACTGAGTTGCTGTTTTCAGCTACTGGCTCTGTGTGATTGCACCTGGCGCCAAACACGCATTAAATTACCCGATAGGATTTTGGCGATGTCGGCCTCTGAATAACCGCGTTTAAGCAGGCCCGCAATCAAGTTCGGATAAGTGGCGACGTCCTTCAGACCAGTGGGTAATGAATCACCCACACCGTCATAATCTGAGCCAATACCCACGTGGTCGATGCCAGCCAGTTTAACCACATGATCAAAATGATCTAACACCGTGTCTAAATCAGCAAACTCAAAAGGGTTCTTACTTTGGTAATCGGCGGTAAATGCTTTGGCTTCATCGCTGTCCTCATCGAGCTTGTTCTCAGCAAGGTAGGCATCAAAGGCTGCTTTGTAATCCTGCCAGCTTTTCAATGAAGCCTCGGAGACAAAAGTCGAGCCAAAATTGATGAAAATCACACCGCCATTGGCCGCCAGTAATTTAATCATGTTATCGTCCATGTTGCGCTCAAAACCAGGCGTGAACGATCTGGCTGATGAATGCGAAGCAATCACCGGTGCGGTGCTGACCGACATGACATCATAAAAAGCCAAATCAGAAATATGCGAGACATCAACCATCATGCCGATGTCGTTCATCGCGCCAACCAATGTCTTACCAAACTTAGTTAAGCCGCCTGCAGGACGTACGCTGTCATAGGATGAGTCTGAAATGTGGTTGCTCAATGAATGAGACAGTGTGATGTAGCGGATGCCGCGATCATAAAAGTGTTGTAAGTTGGTGATGTCACCGGCAATCGGAGAACCGTTTTCCATGCCCATTGGCAAAGAAATCAAACCACGGGCAAAATTCCTTTCCACTTGCGCCGGTGAATTAGCCAAGGCAAACTTTCGCGGTGATTGGCGCACAATTTGTTTCACTGAGTCAATCAGTTTGTCGGCCAAAGCCTTGCTGTCGCCGCCTTTGGCTTCGATTTCAGCTGGGATGTAGATTGACATGAATGGTGCATCCAGTCCGCCTTGTTTCGCCCTTGGGTAGTCAAAATCACCACCTTCGGTGGCCGCAGACACGTCATCGTATTTATTCTCTAGTCGATAAGGCACATCGACATGCAAATCGGCAATGATGTATTTCTGGCTGATTTGTTGGGCTTGTTTGAACACCTCGTCATCGAACTGTGGTTTTTGAGCGGTGGGTTGGCAACCCATCAATAGAGTCGCTGCGGCAATGAGACTTAAGCTTTTTGTTGTTTTCATAAATGCTGTTTTCCGTTTTTTTGGGTTTAACTGTTGATGTTTTTTCTGATGGCATCAACGGCGCCTTTGGCTTCTTTGAGGCTGGCCGAATGGTGCTGTCTGAAGCGTTTAATCGCCTCAATCAAATTGCCTGATTCAATTGCTTGTAACACGTCTTGGTGAACATCATCGTAGGGATTGCTGTTGTCTTTGTCGGGTTGTAAACTGTTCCACTCTTCACGACTGAGCTGTTGTTCGACAAACGGATCGGATTTTTTCGAGCTACGGCCAAAAATAAAGCCGATGATCAACGCCAATATAACGGTTACAATTGTTTGAAATTCACCCATGTGTCATTCTCAAAATGTGTTTACTCATTCTACAACAGCTCAAGCTGGAGGACACTAAAAACGTAAAGACAAACAACTTAAACCCCCATCGAGCTTCTCGAATTCGCTGACATCAACCGCTATGACTTCATAACCTGCCGCCACCAGCGCCGCTTGGCTACGCGGGAACCCCGCTGGGATGATGACCCGGTCATTGACCCAAATGCAGTTGGCGGCATAAGCCTCATCAGCAGTCACAGTAATGCGCTTGAACGCAGCAAATTCAGGTTTATCATTCATTTCATCACCAACCACCAAATGATTGTTTTCTATGTAACTGACCCCTGTTTTTAGATGCAGTAAGTGATCGAGTGCCACTGTCGAACCGTCCATGCCATGGGCCTGTAAGATGCTAAACAATTGTGTTGCACCCGCTGCGTTGGTCCGCTCAGACAGGCCAATATAAAAATGCTTACCCACCATCATCACATCACCGCCGTCCAAAGTGCCTGGTGCTTGGATGTATTCAAGTTGGGGGTAAAACTCGGCCACCGCCTGTTCAATGGCGGCCACTTCGCCGCGTCGGCTGGCGGCACCGGGGCGTGTGATGATGGCGCAGTTGGCTGTCAGCACCGCCGCATCCTCAACAAAACAAGCATCAGGATAAGCCTCATCAGGTGGCAAAATGGTCACTGCGAGGCCACATTTTTGCAAGGCCTTGATATAGTTTTGGTGCTGTTCCAAAGCCAAGTGGTAATCAGGCGGACCCAAGCCTGCGGTGCTGAGGCCGTTAAGCATGCTTTTACCGGGAGTTTTGACGATGGCGTGTTTGAACATGGTTGATGCATTTGTGAAGTGAGTGATTATTGTTGCGGTAAATGAATTGAATTACAATCAAATCATTAACCATAAATTATGTCACCCATTTTTGATGGGCGGAGCCCATCCTACGAGGCTTGATAAACGGACAATGCCAATTAAAAATCCATGCATTGATAATGCACTTTTATTAAGAATTTTACGGATATGAGTGCATCCGTGCATTTTTATCCGTCAATAACCGGCTATCAGTGCATGGAATTTAACCCTACACAGTGAAAAATCAACCACTTATGGTAATATCATGGTTTTTTTAATGCACTTTTAACAAGGAATTCAGATGATAGTAAGCATTAATGCACCCATAATAAATTGTTATCCATCAACATAGGAGCAAGCTATGATGATTAATGTGAAATTTGCACTTCAACTCGGCTGTTGGGTAATTAAATGATAGATGAAGCATTGACTGAAATATTTAGAAACATGCCTGGTGATGGTAGTGATGAGTGGGAAAAAACATTTTTTGGATTTTTGTCAGAGTTTGGGGATTGGCATGTTGAAAAGTTCTGGGTATTCCATAAAGCACTAATTGATATTGGCAAAAAAGTAGATAAAAAGGGTTCTGTTGATAGGGAGTTGTCTTATGCGCTTTTATATATTCAAGATAGCGTTTTGACCCACATAGCCTCTCATTTTGATCCTGCAATTGATTGGCAATTTACGTCTATAGCTGGAGAGGAAATATACGGTTTTAAAGAACGATTTGAATTAGCAATATTAGGTGCTATTTCTGGGGAAGTGATTCCAGAAACATCTTTTGATTTAATCAACCCTTTAATAAAAAATGGATAACAAGCACTTCCAGTCTGACGCCAAAACCTCCGCGTTTTTGCGTTACTCGCTCAGCTCAGACATTAACACAAAAACACTCCGGCTTTGGCGCAGCTGAAGTGGGCGTTGAGATGCTATGAGCTCCTTCAGTCCAAATGATATTTCTAAGGATCATGTGCTCAGCCTAGCACGTGGTATTCTCGATGATTGTCACTGGAGATTAGAGATTAATAGTGAGATTATTAATATAGATCCTCGTGCTCACATGTGGGTGGCCACGCGTGCGGCCATTCGTGAAGACTGTGCCGGCTATACATGGGGTGATCACTATCAGGCAAAGGTGGTGATTGGTGCTCCGGAGCCATCAAGTATTCCTGATGCAACGATTGGGCTCTACATATCCATTGACAAGAAGGTCATTACTTTTGACCATGGAGTGACTCTCTGATGATTTCAACTTCCTCTTCCAAGCAGTCGATTAAGCGGACAACGCTCCAGGCCAGGTAGGGAGGACTCTGCCCATCAATTAGCTTGAAAGCTGGTCATCTATTTTTGTTGGGCATAGCACATCTTTGAGGCTACGAGGCTACATATAACAAAAAAATGAAGGCGGAAATCTCAGAAAAGCACTGAGCTATGGTTTTTTTTGATGTTAGGATATAAAAATGAACACAGCTTACCAAATCGCCATCATTGCTGCTGGCCTGTTCTTCCTCAATGGGTTGTTGACAGGGGTATGGAAATACCGACAAATCGCAGCGAGTGAACATGGCCAAGCGCACCCTTATGTCGATGTGGCCCATCGGTCTTCTTTACTCTACAGCTTTGCGGCGATACTGATTGCTGTTTTTTTAGAAATCAGTCAGCTGTCTGACAATTTAGAGCTCATCGCCACGCTGCTTTTGATCAGTTATTTTTTCTTTGCCATAGCCAGTTATATGGTTCAGGGGTTTCTGGGGAAAACCGCTAACCAACTTAAGCCCATCAAGACCTCAACACAATGGTTTATGTGGTCATTAATCGCAGCAGAAATCGGTGGTTTTTTGGTTATTTTTTATGGCGTGTTATTGGCCATCAGCGCACCAAGTACGACATGATAAAAACAAACTCAATGACAGGCTTTAACCACCAATGAACATCAACCAAGAAATAGCCAAAGCACTGGGTAAGACGCTGTGGCAAACAGATTCATTTATTCCTGAGTACAACACGGGTCAAATGGGCCCGTGGCAGATCAACCCGGGTGGACAATTGGCCAATGACTGGGGCTATTATTCAGGGACTTGTTTGTTGGAGATGTTACCGTCATTGTTGCGCCAAGCCCGGTCCGATCAAGGTACCGTGTGGGACACTTGGATGTCGCTGACGCCGCATGAAATCGAAAGCCAAGAACTGGGGTACCAATGTGCCTTTGGCCACGTGGTCATCATGGGACTGGGCATGGGTTGGATTGCTGCCAATGCAGCTTTGAACCCTATAGTCACGGCGGTGACCGTGATTGAGCGCGATGCTGATGTGATTGCGCTGTTTGACGAATCTGGTGCGTACGACTCAATCCCGGCAGCAGCCAGGAAGAAAATCAATGTGATCAAAGCCGATGCCGTTGAATGGCGTCCTGATCCTGAGCAGCCGGTTGATTTTTTGTATGCGGATATTTGGTTGGGTTTGGCAGAGCCAGGCACTTTGTCACAAGCCAGACAGATGCAGTCCCATGTGCGCGCAAAACAAGTCTATTTTTGGGGGCAGGAAATTGCCTTGGCTGCAGCGATGAAGTGGCATGCTGGGGTTAGTAATGAACGGACCATGTGCGACTTGCAACAAGCCGTTACTGAAGTGATTAAATTACCACTGCTGATTCCAGATGACCGTGATTACCTGCAGATGATTCAACAGGTGATCGACAACCGGGCGGCACGCGGCTTGACCAATGAATTTAAAATGGACTGAATGGTGTGAATCAAAACCCCATGCGCAAACAAATAAGGGCAGAAGTTGCGGTAATAAAACCGCTGGATGATAAAGAGGCTCAAACACAAAAACAGGTGTTGAACTGGATTGATTCTGGTGCAGTACTTTGTCGAATAAAAAAACCAGCGACACCGCCTAAACACTTGGTCTCCTACTTTGTCTTGATTGATGGAGATTTTGTTTTGCTGGTGGATCACATCAATGCCCAGCTGTGGCTGCCAACAGGCGGTCATGTCAACCCAGATGAACACCCACGAGACTGTGCCTTGCGCGAGGCCAAAGAAGAGTTGGGTATCGATGCGAAGTTCTTGTTTGATGGGCCAGTTTTAATTACCAGTACAGAAACAGTCGGTAAGACGGCGGGTCATACGGATGTTTCCATTTGGTATGCCTTGAAAGGTGATCGCCAAGCTGACCTTGAATGCGATGACAGTGAGTTCGAAGCAGTGCGCTGGTTTCATCGCAGTGAGGTGCCGTTTGATCAGAGCGACCCTGAATTGCACAGGTTTTTAACTAAAATGGCCGCTCTGACGCCGGTCAATTGAGGCCTGCCTCTGGTTGTGTGCTCAGTGGTCTTGCGCTTGTTTGGCCCAAAAGTACAGATTGTATCAATCTTTCATAGAGCGAATTTCAATACCAATTCAATGCTGGGTTGTGGTATTTTAATGTGGGTCCAAACTTAACTGTTTGGCTTATTTTTTAACATTGTGGAGTTAATTATGGATTTAGAGGGTTTATTGATCACCTTAATCATCGGTGCCGTTGCAGGTTGGTTGGCCGGGCTGTTGATGAAAGGCTCAGGTTTTGGGCTGGTTGCCAACATCGTTATTGGTATTGTTGGTGCGTTTGTTGGTGGTTACGTATTGGGTATGTTGGGTGTGTCCTTGGGTGGTGGTATCATAGCCGCAATCATCAATGCGACCATAGGCGCGGTGATCTTGTTGTTTGTGATTGGGGTGATTAAAAAAGCCACCAAATAAAAAAGCCACAAGTACTAGGTAAAAACCCCAATTCATTTGGGGTTTTTTTATGCTTGGCGCTTAAGGCTCAAAGCCATCAGCGAAAATCAAATCATCAAAAGCAGCCACATCCAATTGCCACACATACTCAAACTCCGGCAGTTCGTCCTGGCGGGAGCTGTGCACCAAGGGTGAATTATCCCTGACAGTAACACTGACGGTGTTGGCACCCACTTGATCAGGGGTGTAGGAAAAGCCTTGGGAGGTGAGGCTGCTGTTGGCGGTGTTTTGGGGTGAGCCATTAACAGACCAAGTGATGCTCAAATCATGGGTGGGCTGTAAGGTATCAATGCTGAAATTAACCGGCACCGAAACCATGGCACTGACCGTGGCCCCAGCGGGTGATGCGGTGTCCGGTTCAAGTAAGGACAAGCGCCCAGCATCGGCGTACAGCACATCATAAATTTTCAACACATAAGCTTCCTGACACACCGCACAAAAGCCTGCCGAAAGCACCCGCATGTTACAAAAGTCTTTGGGTCGGTACATACCTGTTTCCAAATAACGCGCGCCTTCGAACAGGCCAATGTCATTTCCGTACTGGGCGGTTTCTGGGGTCGGCACTGGTGTGCTTTGGTTGATTAAGTAGTTCCATTTGATGCTGTTGCGGCTGACCACATCGGTGACATTGGCTTCACAGCTTGGGCTGCTGATGTCACTACAGGCTGGGAAGCCTGGAAAGGGACTGTCGTATTCATCGGCCAAACCAGTGAAGGAGTGTCCGTATTCATGGATGAAAATGTCATTGGCAGCAACATTGGTAGAAAAGGTTGAAAAGGCGCCGCCAGATCCGCCGTATTCATTGTCGTTAACTATCACAATGATTTCGTCCCAATTGGGCACGGCTGCTGCTGCGGTGTATATTTTTGTCGAATTAACCGTCAACAGTCGGCGGATGCTGGCGACGCAATAAGAGCCATCAAAAGCGGTATTCACAGTCACTGCATCACCACCAAAACAGTCCGCTGGTTTATCCGCTCCAGATTGCGCGCTGGCGGTGAACAGCCGATCATAACTGACGAAATTGGTGTAACTTTGATAGGGTTCAAAGGTCTGCATGTAAGCAATCACGCCATCGACATCGGCATTGAAGTCAGTCTGTTGGGCATTGGTGTAGCCTTCACTCATGATCAATAAATTGACCCGGTTATCGGCCTGGCCCATTGCGCTGCTGCGTTGTGGCCCTTTGACTTTGGCGTTTGTTACCAATGAATTGAATGAGGTTGTTGCTTGGCGGGCATCGATGGATGCGGGTAATTGTAGGTATTTAATCTGCCCCTTGGGTGCACGAACCACGAAAGTGATTTTATCATTAAGCAGCCATTGACCGTCAATGTGGTCATGGCCATGGTGCTCGGAACGGGTGATTTGGCTGTCTCTGATGGAAACATGTTCCAACAGCTTGTCATCGGCATCGAAAGCCAATAAAGATGAGGTGTGTTGGTTGTTGCTGTGGCTTTGTTCCGCCCATTCAAACACTTGATGGTATTCGGCTTGTAAGCCATTTTGTTCTGACCAAGTCAGTACCAAATAATCAGCCTCTTTGCTGATGGCTGTGCTGCTGAATGACAGACCGACCGCGATGATAAATAAAACCCATGTTTTCATGCCCCACCTCTTACTGTGTTGTTGGGCTGGTCTGCGCCATTATTGGCTCAAGCGATCACACCTCAACCAGCCATTATGTCTTAAAGATTATAAAACTCAGAGCGACTTAAATGAAGCAATACAGTATTTTTTTAAGCCAGTGAAGTGGCTGATCAATCCATCAAAGGCTGCTGAGTCTGGGCAACTTCTGTTTAACCAGACGTTCAGCCCGCTGGAAGTCAACTTCAGAAACCTCTTCGATGCCTTCGGTCAGGGTGTCTAAAATTTTATACTGTATCTTGCCGCGAGCGAATGCAGTGGCATATGGAATCAGGTGAAACATCACCATCGAGTACCTGGGAATGAAGTAATCAGGCAGGCGATTTTCTAATTCAAAAGCTATGGCTTTTTTCAGGTGGAATTTCGGATCGTTGACGTCAGCGCGCATCTCAATGTAGTTTTCCAATGCCATGTCCGCAATGGCATTGCTGTTATCAATGCGGTTTTCAACAAACTCAGGCATGGCCAATTGCCAGTTATCGGCATGTCGTTCCAAAGCATTTTCCATCGCCACACAATCTTCAAAACCAGCATTCATGCCTTGGCCATGAAACGGTACGATGGCGTGAGCTGAATCGCCGGACAACACCACGTTTTTATACTGCCAATCAGCACAACGGATGGTGCCCAAGTAACCGGTTGGGTTGTTGAAATAGTCTGTCTCTAATTCAGGAATCAGCGCTTTGACATCAGCGAACTGTTCATCGAACAAACGATTCAAGCTGGCCTTGTCGTTGATGCTGGCAAAACTCACAGGCCCTTCATTCGGCATGAATAGAGTCAGTGTAAAGGTGCCATCAGGGTTGGGTAAGCCGATGACCATGTAGTCATCACGCGGCCAAATGTGCAGGGCTTCTTTTTCAATTTGAAAGCCGCCGTCATCACTGGCTGGAATGGTCAGCTCTTTGTAGGAGTGGTCCAACAGTTCAGCACTGAATGTGGTTTCACCGGCGTCTTTCATTGAGGCCCGCACTTGACTGCCGCCACCATCGGCACCAATCAAATAATCATACTTGACTGTCTGGGTCTGGTCGGTTATTTGATCTTTTACGGTGATTTCATCGGCATCGAAATTGATGTTCAAACATTCGTGTTTAAAAAAGAATTCAACCGCTCCAGTGGCTTCAGCAGCATCGCGCAAGATGCTGACCAAACCAGCCCGCGAGACAGAATAAATCACTTCTTCGGGTTTTTGCCCATAGCTTTGGAATTTTAACGCGCCGGCCTCGTCATGTAACATGCGGCCTTGCATCGGTATCAGCAGTTTATTGACGTGGTCCATCAAGCCCAAACGGTCCAGGGCGTCGATGCCGCGATTGGCCAAGGCCAAGTTGATTGAGCGACCCGCTGATATCGCTTCTTTGCGGATGTCCGGCAACTGTTCATAAACCGAAACTTGGTAGCCACGGCGAGCCAGAAATATGGCGTGCATGGAGCCAACCAAGCCAGCGCCAATGATAACAATGTGTTTGGGTTTTACGCTCATAATGAGGCCTCCAATATATCTACAAAGCGAATACAATCCTCGTAGCTGTTGTACAGTGGCACAGGAGCCACGCGAATCACGTTGGGCGCGCGCCAGTCACAAGTCACGCCAGCGGCTTCGATCGCAGCAAAAACCTGCTTACCGGTTTTGTTGTCGCTGTTGACACAAATTGATAACTGACAGCCGCTCAAGCCATCGTCAGGGGTGATGATGTCGATGTGTGCTGCCAAGCGATTATGCAGCAAAAACCTTAAATAAGCGGTTAATTGTTTCGATTTGTTGCGAAGTGCGGCGATACCGCCGGCTTCTTTTATGGTGTCCAAAGACGCGCGTATGGCCGCAAGGGACAAAATGGGAGGGTTTGATAACTGCCAACCTTCGGCTGATTGAATCGGGATGAATTCATTCTCCATTTCAAAACGGCTGTTTTTGTCATGGCCCCACCAACCAGCAAAACGCGGTAATTCCGGGTTGTCATGGTGTTTTTCATGCACAAAACACCCCGCCACCGAACCAGGTCCTGAGTTCAGGTATTTATAAGTGCACCAAGCAGCAAAATCCACCCCCCAGTCGTGCAACTGCATTTCAATGTTACCGGCCGCATGGGCCAAATCAAAACCAACAGTGATGTCATGGTGTTGGGCGGCATCGGTGATGGCCTGCATGTCGAATACTTGGCCAGTGTAATACTGCACGCCAGGCAACATGATCAAGGCCAACTCATCGGCATGTTGATCTATGGTCGACAAAATGTCTTCCAAGTGCAGGCATTCCTCACCATCGCGCGGTTTAAGCAGCACCATTGCTTCACTTGGGTCGTAACCATGAAACCTGACTTGCGACTCAACCGCGTAGTGATCTGAAGGAAAAGCATGGTCCTCAAGCAGAATTTTATAGCGCTTGGATGAAGGGCGGTAAAAGCTCACCATCATGAAGTGCAGGTTCGCTGTCAATGAATTCATACAAACCACTTCGCTGGGGTGGGCGCCCACCAATTTGGCCGACTCATCGGCCAAAAACTCATGGTAAGGCATCCACGGAAATTCGCAGTCAAAATGGCCTTTGACACCGAGTTTTTGCCATTTGCTTAATTCGGCATTGAGGTATTCACTGGTCAGCTTGGGTTGCAGCCCCAAGGAATTTCCACAAAAGTAAACTTCTTCCTCTGTGCTGTATTTAATCCTGGGAATGTGGAAAGCTTGGCGCATATGGGCCAGCGGATCTTCCTTGTCTAGAGATTGAGCGAATGCCAGACTGTCTTCAAAAGCCATGTGAGTTCAAGATTTAAGAAAGACATTATTATAAATCAAGTCAGTGATAAAAATGTCAGCCACGAGCGAAACTATTGGCCTTTTGATTTTTGTCTTTTAAGGTGTTTAAATGATGAGTTAGCCTTGGAAAACATGAAGCTTGGTATTTTGTTGTGTTTCTGGATTTTTATGAAACTGGTTTGTTTGGTAATGATTACCAATGGCCAATTGTTGTGGTGGGTATGACCAATGATGCGACAGGTGGTATCACTGATGATGGTGGTGGCACCAAAGTGCGTTCGGTGTTATCAAGGATATTGGAGTTGGCGGCCCAAGGTTTGTGAGCTAAACCAGCAGTGATTCCAAGTGATTGTTGATGTGCATCACGTGGGCATAGGTGTATTCTGCGTGGGTCAATTGGCCGAAGGCGAAGTGGGCTTTTAATGCACCTTTGTGAGCCCGGAAGTCATTCAATGCTGTGATCAGACGGCTCATGGCTAAGGCTGCATCGTTGGCTTCTAACCGTGGCGCGCCAGGAATCGGTTCAAGCAAGTCATGACTCATTTTGCCACGGTAGGTAAACACCGAAAAAGCCAGTTGGCCGATGTTTTGTTTGAAGCGCTCAGACTTGTGCACGGGATAGCCGCTGATTGAGTATTCAATGCTTTGGGCCAAGTGATTTAAGACTTGGCTGAGGTTCCATCCGCCTGCGAAACCAGCCTGTTGGATGTTGATACGCTGCAGGTCTTTGATGGCATGTTCAATGGTCAGCTTTTCAGGGTCATAGCCATTCAGCAGCCACACGCCACTGCCAAGGACACCAGCAGTGGTCAGTAACAGGGTGTTTTTGAGTAATTTTCTGCGTTTCATGGATTGATTTTATGGCAATCAAATATCTTAGCATGTTTTTTGTAGGCACAAAAAACCCCGGATGAGCCGGGGTTTTTGAAGGTGTAAATTCAGTCCTTGTTATTTAAACTTTAAGATAAAGTCCAATTGTAAACGGTCGTAATCGACTGGATTATCTGAATCTTTTTTGCGCTCATTGCTGAAGTAAGCCATGGCCAATGAAGTGTTTTTATATAAACCATAACCAGCACGCAACAAGTGACCTTTAGAGTCTGGGCCGCCGCCACCGAAGTTTGAATCATTGAATACACCAACAACAGCATCAGCATCGATGTCCATAAAGGTGTAGCTCATGTTCCAAGTGCCTGGTCCGCTGACTTTGCCGTAGCCTGCACCAAAAGCATATCCGCTTTCAGCTGTATCGGCTTCTAAGTTTTCAACATAGCTACCAAAAACTGAGAAAGGTTTATCATTTAATTTGGTTTTGTATTCCAGTGAACCTTCAAATAAGTTGTAGTCATTAACCAAACGACCGGTTGCATCCACTGAGTTAGAACGAGGTTTACCATCGTATGCAGGGAAGTTACCTTGTAAGTTATCGTAATCATAGTAACTGACGCCAGCAATCAAACTGCCTGCATCTAAATCAAATGTTTTATTCAACTGACCACCGAACATCAAGATGTCATCATCACCACTGAACTCTTCAACTGCGTAACCAACCAAGTTCCCTTTCCAGCCATTTGAATCAAGTTGTAATGCGATGCCTTCTGGGTTCACATCGTTGTCCCAAATCATTTGGTTTTTACCGGCTTTATAAGCTGGGTTAGACATTTTACCTGCAGTTAACGTCAATGCATCGGTTAACATGTAATTGAAGTAGGCACGATCTAAACCGAAGTCTTTGGTATTAAAGCCACCGTCTAATGTTTGGTTACCAGAGGCTGGATCATCAACACCAGTGGCCAAACGAAAGTTAACATCCAAACGGTCATTGACTTGTGTTTTAGCTGCTAATCTTAGACGGATACGATGTCTGTTACGAGCTTCTTTTCCGCGCTCGTCAATGTATTCTTCACGGTATCTGAAATCACCTGAGAATTTGATGCGGTCGGCCCAAGACTCTGGTTGTTCATCTGCTTTTACTTCAGCCACTTTGGTCTCAACCATAGCTGCTGTTTCTGCTTGTTTTTTTGCCACCAATGCTTCGGTTGCGACTTGGTTTTTTTCAGCATCCTGCTCCAATTTTTCAATCTTCGCTGATAACAGTTTTAATTGCTCTTTTAGTAAAGCAATTTCATCTTTTTTATGGTCAGCAAAAGCTGATCCGCCCATGGACAGTAGCAATGACGCCACCAAAATCTTCTTGTTCATAACATTACCCACTATAATGATGTATTAAAAGGGCGCATGTTAGGCGAGAAATGTGACAGTTATATGACAAATATGACATTTTGGTCACATCATTGTTACATTCGCTAAAAAGAACCATTAAATGTTAATTTTAGGTGCTGCTGTAGGCTATGATTGCGACATCTGGATTAATTCACATAATAAAGCTAAATTGATGCAAGTCACGGGGTGGAAACAAGAACAAGTCGCGGTGTTGGTATTTGTCATATTGGCAGTCATCACTGGCGCGCTGAGTGGTTATTGGGCAGCCGGCTTTTTGCTTTGGTTACTGATTTATATGGTGTGGAAATTTTTTGAATTCCGTAACTTTTATGATTGGTATATGGGGGGTGCCTCAAGGTACAAAACGCCAGAAAATCACGGTGTTTTTGAAGCCTTGACTTGTCAAGTCATCAACAACAAAAACCAAACCAAAGAAACCCAAAAACGCAACAAATACTTGTTAAAGCAGTTCGTCACCACTGCGCAGGCCTTGCCATTTGCAACCTTATTATTAAATCAGCGTTTCGAAATACAGTGGTGCAATCACATTGCGCAAGAAATACTGGGCATCACTGACAAAGACGCCAATACCAAAATTGATAACATCATCCGTGAGCCTGAATTTGTGGAGTTGTTGAATACCATTAAGAAAGACGAAGAAACAAAATTACCTCATTTTAAAGACCGTGAGAAAAGCATCCAGGTGCGCTTGATCAAAATTCATAAAGACCGTTATTTAATGGTGGCGCGTGATATTTCAGCGCAAGAGGCGTTGCAGAAGTCAAGGAAAGCCTTTGTGGCCAATGCATCGCATGAATTACGCACCCCTTTAACTGTCATCTCAGGCTATTTGGAAATGTTACAAACGGCTGAAAACATGACGGAAGAATGGTCAGGAGCGATTGATCAGGCCAAAGAACAAGCCGGTCGCATGTCAATCATCATCAACGATATGCTGAAATTGTCGCGCATTGAACATGATAAGGTGATACCTTCGCAAGACACAGAGGTGCCAATGCCGGAATTGTTGAATGGCTTGTTCAATGACATCAAAAATGGCGCCAATTCTCAAAACCATGTGATGGCGGCTGAAATTGACTCTGCCTTGTATGTCAGGGGCGATGCCTCAGAGATTACCAGCATTTGTCTGAATCTGATGCACAACGCCCTGATTCATACGCCCAAGGGCACGAGCATCAAAGTGCGCTGGTTTGAACACAATGGTGAAGCCAATTATTGGGTGGTTGATGATGGCCCCGGAATCGATGCCAAACACCTGCCACACCTGACGGAGCGTTTTTATCGGGTGGATAATTCAAAGGCAACAAACCACCAAAGTACTGGTCTGGGTTTGGCCATAGTTAAACACATCTGTCTTAAACACAGTGCCCACTTTGAAATAGACAGCACTTTGGGTAAAGGTGCAACATTCAAAGTCATATTTCCCAAACACAGGACCCACATTGATGCCTGATTTTACCTCTTGAGTGTTGCCTGATAAGGGTTTTTTCTTTTGTTACAAAAATGTCATAAAACTGTCACATTGGCTGATTACAATGGCGCCAATTGTAAAATTAACTGATTTATTTATGAAAACATTGAAAAAAATAACCTTAATCGCGGGTCTGATTGCAGCATCTCAAATTCAAGCAGCAGGCAGAGACTATATCAGCGTTGTTGGTTCTTCAACCGTATATCCATTCTCAACAGTGGTTGCTGAAAGGTTTGGAAAATCAACCTCTTTCAAAACCCCAAAGATTGAATCAACCGGAACCGGTGGCGGCATGAAGTTGTTTTGTAAAGCCAATGGCATCGATACGCCAGACATCACCAATGCATCCAGACGCATCAAAGAGTCAGAGCTGAAAATGTGTCACGACAATGGCGTTGATGGTGTGGTTGAAGTTTTGATTGGCTTCGACGGTATCGTGGTAGCCAATGAAATCAGTTCACATGAATTCAACTTGACCACCAAAGACTTATTCTTGGCTTTGGCCAAAGAAGTACCGACTGAAAAAGACGGTGAATTGGTAGCCAACCCTTACACCATGTGGAATGAAGTGAATGCAGAATTGCCTGCGGTTAAAATTGAAGTGCTGGGCCCTCCCCCTACTTCAGGTACCCGCGATGCATTTGTTGAGTTAGCAATGGAAGGCGGTTGTAAAAACTTCCCTTGGATCAAAGACACCAAAAGTACCGACAAATCTAAATACAAAACCATTTGTCACAGCATCCGTGAAGATGGCGCTTACGTAGAAGCGGGCGAGAATGATAACTTGATCATTCAGAAGCTACAAAAGAACCCAGATGCTTTGGGTATCTTCGGTTTTTCCTTCTTGGATCAAAACGCTGACTTGGTTAAAGGCTCAGTGATCAATGGCGCCGCGCCAGAGTTTGAAACCATCGCCAGTGGTGATTACCCGGTTTCAAGACCATTGTATTTCTATGTGAAAAAGTCTCACGTTTCAGAAATTCCGGGCATGCAAGAATTTTTGGCTGAGTTCACCAGCGAAAAAGCCATGGGTGATGAAGGTTACTTGACGGATAAAGGCCTGATCCCACTGGGTGAAGACAAGTACATGAAAGTGAAAACCGATGTGCTTGAACTGAACAACTTGGAGTTGTGATTGATTACGTTTCAATAATCAAACAGTGATTTTCAGCCAAGTGATAACGCTTGGCTGAACTTTTTTTTTAGCTTTCAACATGACACACAACTTTAAAGAAACCAGCAGATGAGTAAAACATGACAGTCAGCGCACTAATTTTTTTGTTGTTGATTTTTGCCGCATTCAGTTTTTTTATGGCGCGACAAAAAATCAGCACGGCTTATCGGCAAACACAGCAAAAGTCGAAAATCCTCACTTTACCCAAGTATTTTGGTTACGTAGCTGCTTTGACAGCTTTGTTACCGGCTTTGGTGATGTTGTTCTTCCTACAAATGGCAGAAGAGCCCTATATCAACAGTGAGATAACCAGCTACATCAACGATTCAGAAATTGAAGCAAATCAGGACCTGGATTTGTACTTGAATGAAATCAAAAGTGCAGACACCCCAGAAAAAGTGGCAGCACTGTCACCTGAGAAACAAGTGGTTTATCAACGCTACCACGAAATCGAGACCACCACCAACCGCACCATATCGGTGATTGTGTTGTCATTGTCGATCTTGTTGGTGATTTTGGGCATGCGAAAAATCAACACAGAAACCCCAGCCCGACGGGTGTTTGAAAAGATCATTGAAGGTATTTTATTGTTGGCTGCCTCCATTGCCATCATGACCACCGTTGGTATCGTTTTCTCAGTTTTGTTTGAATCGACCCGCTTTTTTGGTGAAGTGCCCATCATGAGCTTTATGTTTGGTACTGAGTGGTCGCCCCAAACTGCCATACGCGCTGATCAAGTTGGCTCCTCTGCTGCCTTTGGTGCGGTACCTCTGTTCGTTGGTACCATGTTGATCTCATTCATCGCCTTATTGGTTTCGGTGCCTTTGGGCTTGATGTCAGCGATTTATCTGTCCGAATATGCCGGCAGTAAAATTCGAGCTGTTGCAAAACCTGTATTAGAGATTTTGGCGGGTATTCCAACGGTCGTATACGGGTTTTTTGCGGCCTTGACTGTGGCGCCTTTTATCCGTGATTTGGGTGAGTCAATCGGTCTTTCAGTGGCCTCTGAAAGTGCTTTGGCAGCCGGTTTAGTGATGGGCATCATGATCATTCCGTTTGTTTCATCGTTGTCTGATGATGTGCTTTCTGCGGTGCCACAAAACTTGCGCGAAGGTTCATTGGGTTTGGGTGCAACGCGCTCTGAAACCATTGTTAAAGTATTAATTCCAGCAGCGCTTCCGGGTATTGTTGGCGGTGTGCTGTTGGCTGCATCGCGGGCCATTGGAGAAACCATGATTGTGGTTATGGCAGCTGGCTTGGCGGCTAACTTGACAGTCAATCCACTGGAGGCAGTAACCACCGTGACGGTACAAATTGTGACCTTATTAACGGGTGATCAGGAATTTAACAGTGCCAAAACCTTGGCGGCATTTGCCCTGGGTCTGATGCTGTTTGTGACCACTTTGATTTTGAATGTGATTGCATTACACGTAGTTAGAAAATACCGAGAGCAGTATGAATAACACTGATTTAGTAAGAAAAAGTCTGAAAAAACGCTATCTGAAGGAGCGCATATTCAAAACAGTTGGCTTGTTATCGATTGTTTCAGCGATTCTTTTTTTATTGATTTTATTGACGGATATTTTCACCAAAGCCATGCCGGCATTCTCACAGACCAACATTTCGTTGGAAGTGACACTGGATCCTGATGTAATTGGGGTGGGTGAAAACCCCAGTGAGCAGGATTTGATGGCGGCTGATTTTCGTCGAGTCATCAGAAATTCTTTGGCAGATCAATTTCCAGGAGTGACCAAACGCAAAGAAAAACGAGAGCTGTATTCATTAACCAGCATGGGTGCGGAGTTTCAATTGCGCGATATGGTGATAGCAGACCCCGCTTTGTTGGGTCAAACCATACAGGTTGAATTCATGGCGGATGATGATGTTGATGCAGTAATAAAAGGTGCCATTGACAGGAACTTACCCGAATCTGATCGTCGTGTGAAAGACCAAAAACTGGGGTGGATTGAGACACTCGAAGAAAGCGGCCAAATCAGCGAACAATTCAATTGGTGGTTTTTCACCAGCGGTGATTCGCGTGAACCAGAAATGGCTGGTATCAAAGGCGCCATCAAAGGCTCCCTGTTTACCTTGTTGGTGACTTTGGCCTTGTCTTTTCCAGTTGCTGTGGCAGCAGCCATCTACTTAGAAGAGTTTGCGCCGAAGAATCGCTTCATTGATTTCATTGAAATCAACATCAACAACTTGGCAGCGGTGCCATCCATCGTTTTTGGTTTGTTGGGTCTGGCGGTGTTTATTAATTTCTTTTCACTGCCGCGTTCGGCACCGTTGGTCGGTGGTATTGTGTTGTCATTGATGACTCTACCTACCATCATCATTGCCTCACGTTCAGCAATCAAAGCAGTACCGCCATCCTTACGAGAAGCGGCGTTGGGCCTGGGTGCATCAAAAATGCAAACAGTCTTTCATCATGTCCTGCCCGCTGCACTGCCCGGCATTTTAACCGGTACCATCATTGGTATGGCCCAAGCTTTGGGTGAAACGGCACCGCTGTTAATGATTGGAATGGTGGCCTTTATTGTGGATATTCCACAAGGTATCACTGACCCATCCACCGTCTTACCCATCCAAGTCTATCTGTGGGCAGACTCACCTGAACGTGGCTTTCTAGCCAAAACTTCTGCCGCTATTATGGTGTTGTTGTTCTTTTTAATTGCAATGAATGCCATCGCCATTTACTTGCGTAAAAAGTTTGAGAAAAAATGGTAAGCTTAGAAAATATGAGAAATAATTATGAATGAAGCTGTATTGAATGATTTGGCAGAGCCAAAAAACACCAGCCAAGCTGGACCGGAGACCGAAGCGTCTTTGAACATAGAGTACACTAATACGGTTGGTCAGCCACTGTGTGATGAGGCGAAAATACAAACCAGAGACGTCAATGTTTTCTACGCTGAAAACCAAGCCATTCATAATGTGAACTTGGATATTGGCGCCCATGAGGTGATTGCTTTGATTGGTCCCTCTGGTTGTGGTAAATCAACCTACTTGCGCACCCTGAATCGCATGAACGACACCATTGATATTTGTCGTGTTCAGGGCCAAATATTGCTTGACGGTGAGGACATTTACACCAAGAAACAAGACCCGGTATTGCTGCGCGCAAGGGTGGGTATGGTGTTTCAAAAACCCAACCCGTTTCCGAAGTCTATCTATGACAATGTGGCCTATGGACCACGAATTCATGGTTTGACCCGCAACAAGTCTGAATTAGATGACTTGGTGGAGGAATCACTGACCAAAGCCGGTTTATTCCAAGAGGTCAAAGATCGTTTAGACGCGCCTGGAACTGGCTTATCAGGTGGTCAGCAGCAAAGGTTATGCATCGCACGTACCATTGCAGTTCAGCCAGAGGTGATTTTAATGGATGAGCCAGCATCAGCACTTGACCCAATTGCCACTGCTAAAATTGAGGAGCTGATTAATGAGTTAAAACAGAACTTCACCATTGTGATTGTGACTCATTCCATGCAGCAAGCTGCCAGGGTTTCCCAAAGGACGGCTTATTTTCATATGGGGCGATTGATTGAAGTGGGTGAAACCGACCAAATATTTACCAACCCAACCCATGAATTAACAGAAAAATACATCACCGGACGTTTCGGTTGAAGGACAATATTATGGAACATGTTGAATTTGAAACACACACATCCAGCGAGTACAACGCTGAATTAGAAGACATCAGAAATCACTTATTGAAAATGGGTGGTAAAGCAGAAAGCCAACTTCGCATGGTGCTAAAAGCCTTGAATGAAAACTCCAAGGACTTGGCCAATGAGCTGCTAAGCCAGGGCGATGAAATTGACCAAATGGAACTTGATTTAGACCAAGAGTGTACCCGTATCATCGCCAGACGCCAGCCAGCTGCCAGTGATTTGCGTTTGATTGTGGCAGTGCTGAAAAGTATCACTGATATCGAGCGAATTGGTGATGAAACGGAAAAAATGGCTCGTTTGATGAAAAAACTGTTCAAACGTGACTTTCAATCTGACTATTACCAAGAAATTGACCACTTGGGCCAAGAGGTGCTGGCTAATTTATCAGCTTCTTTGAATGCCTTGGCGCGCTTAGATGCTGAAGAAGCCATCAAGATTGCGCAGAAGGACCAGGTGATTGACGCCCATTTTGATGAGCTCAATGGTCACTTGATTAAGCAAATGGTTGAACACCCTAAAAAGGTCAAACCTTATTTGAAAATGAGCCAGTGTGCGCAGTCATTAGAGCGCATTGGTGACCATGCAAAAAACATTTGTGAAAACATCATTTACTTGGTCATTGGTAAAGATGTTCGTCACAGCAACATAGACGAAGTCAGCACAGACTTGCTCTGAGTTCAATAAAATCTATGGTTTCACAGACTCACTCAATTGATAATCTGGTGGGTCTTTGGACCAACTCACCACCACAATTTGGGCACTTGTATTGGAGTGTTCCAGTGGCACAGTCAGTACAGTATGTGCATTCATAACTACAGATAAACACCCCTCTTTGCTGATCATTGAGCTGGGCTTCACAGCGCTCACATTGTTTTCTCATTTCTAACATCTGCGGTTGAATATGTTTTAAGCAGTGCCCATGTTATGGTTTTAAAACAGCTGGAGTCAAGATGCAAAAAGTATTAGTTACAGGTGCCAATAGGGGTATTGGTTTAGAATTATGCCGACAACTCAAAGCACAAGGCAAGGATGTCACGGCCGTTTGTCGCAACAGCAGTGAAGAATTGGATGGCTTGGGGGTCCATGTGATCGACCAGACAGATGTGGCTGATAAGGCATCCGTTGAAAATTTGGCACAACAACTCAAAGGCCAAAATTTTGATGTGCTGATAAACAATGCTGGGGTGCTGTCGCGCAATGCATTGGGTGAAATTGATTATGACACCGTGATGCAGCAGTACCAAGTCAATGCCATGGCGCCATTGATGGTGACAGAGGCTTTGTTGGAGAATCTGCATGACGGTTCTAAGGTGGCCATTGTCACCAGTCGCATGGGCTCAATGACAGACAATGATTCAGGCGGGCATTATGGCTATCGGATGAGCAAAGCGGCGGTCAACATGGCAGGCACCTCTTTGGCGGTTGACCTACAACCCAAAGGTATTGCTGTTGGGTTGTTGCATCCAGGTTACGTCAAAACTGATATGACCGGAGGCCAAGGTTTTGTTGATACCCAACACTCAGCGCAAGGTTTGCTGGCCAGAATCGAGCAATTAAATCTGGAAAATTCAGGCACATTCTGGCATGCTGAAGGTGAGCAATTACCGTGGTGATAGCCACAACAACAAAGCAGTAGGACAGCAGCATGAAAATGATCACAGCCATAATTAAGCCTTTTAAATTAGATGATGTCAGAGACGCCTTGGAAGATGTGGGTGTGCGTGGTATCACAGTGACCGAAGTGAAGGGTTTTGGCCGACAGAAAGGACACACGGAGCTCTATCGAGGTGCTGAATACGTGGTGGACTTCCTGCCCAAACTTAAAATCGAAATCGCCACCACCTCAGACCAAGTGGATGCCATCGTAGACACCTTGATTGAAACGGCCAGCAACAACAAAGTTGGCGACGGTAAAATATTTATCCATGATTTAGAAAAAGTAGTCCGCATCAGAACCGGCGAAACTGACCAGGATGCGCTCTAGCCCTATGCCCCAATTGGGTATGATTTGGACAAAGCTTCAATTAATTAATACGGCCGGTTTATCTTCATCTTGATTGGACCGGGTCAAAGGCGAAAAAAAACCCAGCAAAGCGTCTGGGTTTTTTCAGTTTCAATATTAGTGCTAATCAGAAGTTAGGCTTTTCTTCGGCTTTTTCGAAGTTGCTGATTGAATCAAGGATTTCTTGTTTGGCTTCAGCCACATCGCCCCAGCCTTCAATTTTAACCCATTTGCCTTTTTCCAAGTCTTTGTAATGTTCAAAGAAGTGAGCAATGGTGTCTAGAGTGACGGGGTTGATGTCTCTGACATCGCTGACGTGGCGATATAAACCACTGACGTCATTCACCGGCACAGCAATGATTTTCGCATCTTCACCACTCTCATCAGTCATTTTTAAGACGCCAACTGGACGACACTTGATGATTGAACCAGGTAACAGCGGAATAGGCATCACCACCAACACATCTACAGGATCGCCATCGCCACACAAAGTGTGAGGGACGAAACCGTAGTTACAAGGATAACGCATCGCTGTGTTCAACACACGATCAACAAAAATCATGCCTGAGTCTTTATCCACTTCATATTTTATGGCCTCGCCATTGCGTGGGATTTCGATTAATACATTGATGTCATGAGGCGCATCATCGCCAACGGGAATTTGTTTTAAAGACATGTTAATCCTTAGTGGTGTTCGAAAGCCGCGTATTATAACGGTCTCAGCGAGAAAGTGAATCATTTAGTAGAAAAACCACAGGATTTTATTTGGAATCTTCGCTGTTGCTTTAACAAACTCATCACTTGAGCGATAATCAGGTTCTTTATCAATGGAAGAGCGAAATGAAAAAATGGTTGGTTTTATGTTGTGTGGTTGTAGCTGGAATGGCCGAGTCTAAACATTATATTGTGCACCATGCCAGCCATAATGAAAGTGGGTATGTTCACATGTTGTCTCAATGGCATCCAGTCACACAAAAGTTGACACACAAAACCATCATTGGAGAAGCAAAGAAAGACCTTTCATATGTGCTGTATTCAACATCTCAGCAGCAGATAATAACTTATCTACCAGCCAATAATAATCGATCTTCGCAACTGGTATTTTTTGAGTTTTCCACTTTAAAAGAAATCAGGCGAATAGATGTACCGCAGATACTGACTGACTCCAACCACATGATGGCAACAACGCCGCTGTTTTTATCAGCGGATCAAAACAATGTGGTTCTACTCAGTAACCAAAGTGATCTATCGCTACACATCTTCAATATAGTTGATGGTAAAACCTTACTTTCAAGACAACTTAATAACAAACAATCATTGTTAAAGGTTACTGATGACAACGTTTACTTTTATGCCAAAAACGTACACGGGAATGGCAGAAACTTAACAATCATCGACTTAAATGCAGCTAAAACAACAGGTGTAGTTAACTTGGGCAAGCTTGATGTAAACACCCACATGCATGATGGGTTTATGTGGGTTTCAATGGAACAGCAAAGTAACAGAAGACCAACATTTGGTTTGCATCAAATAGATTTTAAAAACGGCAAGAAAATCAAAACCGATGTTCCAGCCAGTGAATATCATTTTGTGTTTGTGCGGGCGGCCAATGGCAGCAGTTATGTCGCTGGAAAAAATGTCAAAGGAAAAAGAGACTTATTCATTGCTGAAATTAACAAATCAGCCGTGTCTGAGCCGGTATATCAAGGCAAAAAAGTGGCGCCAAGGGCTTTAAGTATAAGTGGTGATGGTCAAACTTTGATGGTTATCGGTGAGGATAAATTAGCCGTGGTTGGAACTACTGACATGAGTCTTCGGTCCCGCTTTAGGCTGCCTTTTGACTCATTTTATGGTGTTGTCAATGAGGCGGGCACTTTAGGTATCGTACAAGAAGGCAGTGGCTCAGAAATAGGCTTTGTTGACCTGGTCGAAGGTGATGTGAAAAAACAAATTGGAGCCGGACGTACCTTGGTGAAAATTGGTAAAATCAGCCCAGGTTATCTCATTGGTGGCCTGGTTTTAGGTGGTGCCGCTAGCCATATTATCAGTCATTACTCTGAAAAAAAACTGCAGTTTAATCATGATGAAAGTCGTGCATTGGTGATCAATGGAATCAGCAATGACATCACTTTTATTGATGCTGAAAATTATAAAAAAATGGATGCAATCAGTACCGGAAATGACGCCCTATTGATGTTGCAGTTTCCTGCGCTGCCAGATATTGTGTTGACTATGAATCAAATGCAAATCAATATTTTCGATGCCCAAAAAGCCGAAGAACTCCTTGAACTCAATTCGATCAGGCTTGTCGGAGTTGATACTGAATCTGCGGTGGTTTTTTATCAGGAAAATAACCAACTCAAACAGTTAGATTTAAAAGATTTAACCGCCCCAACCACCGTTTCTGAAATCACTGCATTGGGTGTATATGTGTTCTGAATATAGGCCAAAATAATCATCAGTGTGAGTCAATTTGTCGCAGTTGGATTGATGTTTTATTGACCCTTAAAATGTTAAGATAATCAGCAATAATAAAATTTGACCAACAACTAGGAGCCACCCATGTTTGAACTGTTTGATGCGGTTCTTGCCGCTCGATTGCAATTTGCATTCACCATATCTTTTCACATCATATTTCCGGCCATTTCAATCGGTTTGGCTTGGTATCTCATGGTCTTACAGGCCTTGTGGCTGAAGACCGATCGAGACATCTATAAGCGCATTTGGCGTTACTGGGTGAAGGTTTTTGCCGTGGTCTTTGGCATGGGCGTGGTATCTGGTATCGTGATGAGTTACCAAATAGGTACCAACTGGAGTGTGTTCTCTGACAAGACAGGACCCATCTTGGGGCCGCTGATGGGCTATGAGGTGCTTTCTGCCTTCTTCTTGGAAGCAGGCTTTTTGGGTGTGATGTTGTTCGGTTCCGAGCGAGTTGGACGTAAACTACACTTTTTCTCAACTTGCATGGTAGCCGTGGGCACCATGATTTCAGGTTTTTGGATATTATCGGTCAATTCGTGGATGCAAACCCCGGCTGGATTCAGCATCAACGAGGCCGGTCAATTCATTGCTGCCGATTGGTGGCAGGTGGTTTTCAACCCATCTTTCCCTTATCGTTTTGTGCATATGATGTTGGCAGCCTTCTTGACCACAGCATTTCTAGTGGGTGGTGTGGCTGCATGGCATTTGTTGAAAGACAAAACCAACTCAGCAGCAAAACTGATGTTCTCCATGTCAATGTGGATGGCGTTGGTGGTGTCTCCGATACAGATAGTTGCTGGTGACTTTCATGGCCTGAACACCTTGGAACACCAACCCATGAAAGTGGCTGCGATGGAAGGTCATTTTGAAAGCCAAAACGGTGCACCATTGATTTTATTTGGTTGGCCCGATGTGGACAACGAAACAGTCCATGGCAAAGTGGCCATTCCGAAGCTGGGCAGTTTGATTTTGACCCACGACATGGATGGATATTTACCAGGCTTAGATGCTTTCCCGAAAGAAGATTGGCCCAATGTGCCTTTGGTGTTTTGGTCATTTCGCATCATGGTGGCCATTGGTTTTGCCATGCTGATGGTCGGGCTTTGGTCTGCGTGGTTACGCTACCGCAAGCAGTTGTATGATTCTACTTGGATCAAACGTGTTGCCTTGGTGATGGCGCCCAGTGGTACCATCGCCATCTTAGCCGGCTGGATCACCACCGAAGTCGGACGACAGCCTTACACCGTTTATGGTTTATTGCGTACCATTGATTCGGCATCACCGTTGGATGCACCGGCAGTGAATGCCTCATTGTTGGCCTTTATTGTGGTCTATTTCATCGTCTTTGGCGCCGGCATTTACTATTTATTTAAATTATTCAAACGCACCCCAAGTTTGAATGAGCGCGATATCAAAACCGGTCAACCCAGGCGTGCTGCTGGTATCACCCCGATTCAGGGATTGGGTGAAGAGGTCAGTGCAGATTTGGTGGATGATGTCACTCCTGATGACAGCAACAAACCGGAGGGTCGTTGATATGGACTATGTATTAATTTGGGCTGGATTGATGGCATTTGCGGTATTTGCTTATGTCATCTTAGACGGTTTTGATTTGGGTATTGGCTTGTTGTTTCCGTTCATCAAAGACCCTCAAGACAAAGCCAACTCGATGAATTCCATTGCGCCTTTTTGGGACGGTAATGAGACCTGGTTAGTACTGGGCGGCGGTGGTTTATATGCGACTTTCCCGTTGGCATTTGCCATCATCATGCCGGCCTTGTATGTGCCTCTTATCATCATGCTGTTGGCCTTGATTTTTCGCGGTGTGGCTTTTGAGTTCCGCTGGCGAGCTGAGACTGAAGCCGGCATGAAACGTTGGGACTTGGGCTTCACCTTAGGTTCTTTTTTTGCCGCTTTTGCTCAAGGCATTGCATTGGGGGCTTTGGTGCAAGGCATCGATGTGGCTGACCGCGCTTATGCTGGTGGTTGGTGGGACTGGTTGACACCATTCAGTGTAGTCACTGGTTTCGCTGTGGTCATAGGATATGCCTTATTGGGCGCTTGTTGGCTGGTTTATAAAACCGAGCATGAATTACAGGCGTTCTGTCGCCGTGCGGCGTTGGTTTTGACGTTTGCCCTGGGATTGATGATTGCCATCATCAGTGTGTGGATGTTATTTAAACAGGACCCGTACATGAAACGTTGGTTTGATTATCCTAACTATTTGTATTTATCACCGGTACCGATTTTGGTTGGTATCTTGGGCTTTTACCTGCTGTGGAGTTTGAAAAAAGGCAAGGAACTGGCGCCATTTCTGTCCACGATTGGGCTTTTTGCTTTGAGCTATTTTGGTCTTTGTATCAGTTTTTATCCCAACATTGTGCCGCCCAACATCACCATTTGGGCAGCGGCCTCACCGGAGTCCAGTCTGAAGTTCTTGCTGGTGGGTTCGGCGGTACTGATACCCATGATCATTGCCTATACAGCTTATTCTTACTGGGTCTTTCGCGGTAAAGTGAACTCAGAGGAGCAGTATCACTGATGCGTAATTGGTGGCAAAAAAGATCAAAACAAACCCAACAAAAACTGTGGTTCCTTGGTTTGTGGTTGGGTAGTGTGCTGTGTTTATTGGCCATCAGTTATTCGATTCGATTGGCGTTGATGTGAATTAAATTGGTAGGACACTGATTGGGTGGTCAAGTTTTCTTAAATGTTAGCATTTGCTTAACATGCTCTTGTTTATAATTATTGACTCTTAACATCAGGAAGATTTTAATGGGAAAACGAATTTTATCAGCGCTGGGTTTCTCTGCGCTTGTTATGTCAGGCCAAGTGATGGCGCAAACTACTGACTGGAAAGGTTGTTATGCGGGTGTCTCAGCCAGCATTGTCGAGACCGATAACCAATGGACCACGGCCGTATTCAGAGACACGGTGCGCAATGAAAACGCCGGTTCTGATCGGGCTGATGATACGGCAGCGGGAATACAGTTTGGTTGTGACTTTTACCAATCTGATCATTGGGTGGTTGGCGCCAAGTTAACCGCCAACGACAACACCGTCAATGCATCGCATCTGTACCAAGGCGGTATAGGACCCGATAATTTTATATCTTATGAAAGCGAAGACATGGTCTCAGCCATCATCAGACTGGGTTTTAAAGCCAGTGATAATGGCCTGATTTACGGTAATTTGGGCTACACTACCAGTAAACACGTTTATCGAGACAACTCGACAATACCGGTTGAGTTTGCTTTCAGTAAAAGAGACACGCAAACTGGCGTGTTGGTTGGGGTTGGTTATGAACACATGCTGAAAAATAACTTTTCACTGTTTGCTGAATACAACTACACAGACTTGGGTGAAAACCGGGTTTCCCTGGATGACCTCATTGCGCCACCCACTAACTATTTAGCAGATGTTGAACAAGACATCGCACAGTTCAGTATTGGTGTTAACTATAGGTTTTAGTTAGATTATTAGGCGCGATCAAAACCACGGAAGCTGATGGCTTCAGCCAAGTGGTTTTGAGCCACCTTTTCGGCCCCCTCTAAATCGGCAATGGTGCGACTGACTTTGATGATGCGATGATAGGCCCTGGCAGATAAACGCAGTTGTTCCACCACGGTCTCTAAAAAATCCAACAACGACTCAGACAGCGGAATGAAGTGTTCAATTTCCTTACCTTGCAGCTGGCTGTTACTTTTGCCATTGTTCCTTCTAAGTTGGGTGCGGCGACTCCTGATAACTTGTTGTTTGATGTGTTCACTGTTGCTGTGGTTTTGGCTCGGTTGGCGCAACATTTTGTGTGGAATTCTAGGCACCTCAACTTGTAAGTCAATGCGATCCAATAGTGGGCCTGAAATGCGGTTGCGGTAACGTTGAATTTGGCCCACTGAACATTGGCAGGTACGATCGGGGTCGCCAAAATAACCACAAGGACAAGGGTTCAAGCTGGCCAATAACTGAAAACGTGCTGGGAACTCGGCAGTGCGCGCTGCCCGAGAAATAATGATTTTTCCTGATTCTAACGGTTCGCGTAACACTTCTAAAACATGACGAGAAAACTCAGGCAGTTCGTCCAAAAATAAAATACCATTTTGGGCCAAACTGATTTCTCCAGGCATGGGGTTTGAGCCTGTCACTTCCATTAGTAGATGCGAATATCCACAAGTGATTGCGAATGGCAGTATATATATTAAAGATATGTCTAGTAAACTCAGGCCTTAACAGTACTTTATTCTGAAATCTTGTATGAATTAAATACATATTAGTGGATTAAGTAATGATAGCTCTGTCACTGCCAAATTTCACTTTAACACCATAGTCAATTATTCATTCCTCACTGTTATTGTTGCTATTATTAGAACCATTTACTTTAGTGCTATCATCTTTAACTTTGTCTAATTCAGAGGGGACAGTCGCTTTATTGTCCTCGACTACTGGTAAATACATTGCATGAGATTCAACCGTGTCGGCAAGTAATATTGCTGCTTCTTTATCTGTGACAATTTTTGTTTCTAATTTTATAAGTGTAGATTTAAGCTTAGACTCCATTAGCCTGTGATGAGTCCATTTCTCTCTCAATAAGAATAGCCTTTCAACCGTTGCAAATAATCCAGATGCTGCAGCAATCCATGGTGTATATGTAATATTTGATTTTCCAGAGAGAATTGTCGCAACCGCTGCAAGAGTCACACCACCTGCGACTAAGAAGTAGTATGAAACAGAAGTAATTCTCTTCCAGAATCTATGGAAAGAAATTTGTTTATTTATTTCAATAGTTAATTTTTTACTAGTGGTGTCAGTCATTCTGATTCTCCTTATTAAATTTTTCAAACCATGATTTTTTGGATTGGGCAGATTGAAAAATTTTCAATATGTCTACAGAGATTGAGAACCCAGTTTCACCATCATGGTCAGTTACACCGATGGAATATTTATTATTAAAGTGAAATAAAAGCCCATGACCCACATCCCTTACCCCAGATCTATCTGAATATGAAGTCATTATTGATGCTCCAAATGGTATTTTTGAATTCCACATGTTTACACCAACCCATTCAATAGCCAATGATTGTTTAAATTGATTTCCATCATCTGCTTTATTTACATACTCCATCATCAAATTTGGATGTAGAAAAATAACTTGAAGTGGCGGGGGTGGAACGAAATGTTTGCTTGTTATTGTATCTCTGTATAACTTACTATTTATTGTCAACTCAAATGGGGTTTGAGATCTTGTTGAAGTAAAATATTCCCTCCATTGTTCGGTGTTAAATTTAGAGTTTTCAACTGCTTTGCTAGCTTCTTTTTTTAAGATAAGTGTTTTATATAAATTAAAGGCATATACAAAATCTTCCAATACATCACTGCAAGAAACCCCATAAGCGTCAGTGGTCAGGCACTTATCATCATCACTCTCAATGAAACTTACACTTTCCTCAGTGTTGTAATCTATAGACAAAATATATTTGCCAAGAAAATTGTTAATAGAAAAACTTGGCCACTTTGTGCGATTGGAAGAATTGAAATTATTAATAAAGCTATCCAATAAACTTGAAACATCTATCCCAGTATTTTTTAGTTCTTGGGTTTCAACATTTGCGGTAATTTTTAATAGATTAAGATAATCAATTAAGTTTGTATTTAATTGACTATTTTGCCCTCGAGTTTCAATATTGTTTTGACAAATATATTTTGCTATATTGATTGCAACAGTTTCAGTTTTATGAAAAAAAAGGCTTGGCTGATCATTTTCAAAAAAACAGTCATTTTGTGATGAAGCAATACCTGAGTAGATTAAAAGCAAGAGTATATAATATTTTTTCATGATTCCTCCTTCTCTGATTCAAATAACGTTTCGCCAAATTCTTTTATAAGTTTTAGAAAGTCTTTGAGGTCAGAAAACTCATCAATCTGTTTGTATTTTTCTTGTATTTTTAAATATTCATCATCATAAGTTTTAAATTTATCATTACCTGATTTAATATTTTTCTTTGTTTCTTTGAAGTTAAACATAAATTGGAAAAATGGAATTGAAACTTCTGGATCCTCAATGTAACCTCCTAAGCTATGAGTGTTTTTTTGACTAATTTTGGAAGTAATCAAACTTATAAATCTATTATTAAATACATATGGTACTACCCAATTATCTGAAATCATCGGGTCAAACATTTTAGGGCGAGTAAATGGGTCTAGTTCATGTCTAATGTTAAAGAAAAACCTAGTACAACCATAATCACCAGGTTTAACTATGCTCATATAAGGATGTGGTTGATTTGAATAAGAGCTCATTAACTTGCTGACATTTGAAAATGTCCAAATGCTGTTGAATTTAATAACGTTGGGATCCAAAGAGGCAACATCATCAGGTGCATCATTTACCATTAACTTTGATAAGGTATCGTGAAGTACAGCAGAACCTAAGGAATGGCAAAGAATGTTTATACTTGAGTTTTTATGGTTATCCTCGATAGCTTTTGCAATTTTATTGGCAACTTCAGAACGAACCCATTCACCAACATTTGTTAAATAAAGCAATACATCTAACACATGGGTATTAATAAAGTTGTTTTTTCCAAAATAATTCTGAAGGTTAATTGATTTCTTAATCAATGAATCTGAAGCAAATATTTGTGGGTGGATTTCAAGAAACTTATTTATCGGTTCTGCAGATTCTCGAAATTCCTCTCTAATCTTTTCAAATATGAAGTCATATGCAATCGGAATAACCTTTACCTTATCTTCAAACTTAGTATTCTCATATTTTCGATAACGGTTTAAAGCTTTATTTGATGCTGTTAAAAACTCATTCAAAAAAGACTCTTCTGTATGATTGCCCATGCCATGAATAATTATTAATATTTTTCTTGCCATAACTCTTCCGTTTAAATTTAATTTTGCTCAAATGTGTTTAGAACCATTTCAAGCATCTTTTTTCCAGTATTCGTTTCGATCTTTTGCGCTACATTGCTTTTAAAATCTAAGAAATCTTTTTCTTTTATAAAACCCCTGCTTTTGTAGTCAATTAATTGGTAAATAGAATCAATGTAGTCTATGTCTTTAGCAATTTTCCCTTCAACTGAAGTCTTATCCTCAAACTCTTTCCACAAGTCATAAAAAAAAGATAAATTAGATATTCCTGGAAATGTTCCATATAGCGAAATTTTAGCAATGGCATTTTCTTCACTCTTAAGGTCAGCTTCATTTTTATTTATGATGTCACCCACAATTGATTCTGCGAGATCATGATGAAGAAGAAGATTTATGACCTTACTTCTATCAAATTTTTCATCTGATTGATCATGGTTTTCGTTTAAGAATAGAGAAGTAATTAAAAAAGTTGAAAAAGTATGTTCAGCTACCGATTCAACTCTATCTATTTTTTCATTCACACCCATCCTTATCCAACCAGCTCTATCTAGTTTTTTAAGTTCAAAAAGCTGGCTTAAATAATTACATAGTGAAAAATTTGTATCGAGTATGCATTCTTTAATGAGTTCGCAGTAAGCTTGTAACTTTCGATTAGATGTTAGTAAAACATCTTTTTTTGAAATTAAATCAAGCAATTCAATAGTTCTATCGTTATATGCTGTTATACCTTTAGAGACATATCTTTTTTGAACTAGGCTAAGAAGAGTCAAAACTTCAATTTCAATTAAAGTTTTGGAATTTCTTGATTCATGGTTCTTTATTTTCTTTGCAATGTGATTAAATGTTTTCTCACAATCACACAGATTATCTTTGTGATTAACTATTGAAGAACCATGGTTATCTATATCACCGTAATACTCTAAATGAAAACCTCTGTTTAAGTCATCCTCATACTGATCGGCAAGCAATCTTTCTACATATTCGTTGGCTGCAGTATCATCTCCAAGATAAGCTAAGCTAATGAAAATTGTTCTGATTAATAATCCCACATCATCTGGTGCTATTGCATTCTTTAAATATCCATTTTTATATGAATCTTGATAGTATTCCTTTTCTATCAATAAAAATTCTTTGGCATTTTCACGTATCGAATCATCTGAAAATCTTCCGAGTAGATAGCATGCATGTGTCATTCCACGAATTGAGGTTTTATAAATCTCAATATTATTTTCTTCAGTTTTAATTACCTCTTGAAAATTTTGATAAATCTGTTTTAGATGGTTTAAAGTTTTTTCTTGGGTACTTTTATTAACGTTTATTAGTTCTTTGATAAATCTATTTACCCCATCTGAATGAACAACGCTAAAACATTCGATGTCTTGTTTCACTTTGAAACTAAGTATGCAACTAACAACATAATGGGCAATTAAGTAATCTTCGATTAAGCTATTTCCTTTAAAAACAGTTGGCACCTCTGGAATTTTATTATTTGAATTTAGTTGATTCGGGTAAAAATGATGAAATGTTGATTTGGAAGCCTCTTGAATGATTTTAATAGGGTCTTTGTCTCTGCCATATTTTCGCAACACGAGATATTCTAATGATTCATTTATTAGTTCATTTGTTTTAATTGAATCTTCAATCTTATCAATACTTTTCTCAAGGATGGATAACGTAAAGAAATCAACTTCTCTGAATTTAAAGTTTTTTAATGCTTTGGAAAGAATCTCATAGTTTTTTGTATTTGAGTAATTGAAACTAACATATTCCTTTAAAAACTCTGAAATAAGATTATCGTCATTAGCAATAGATTTAGTAGATAAATATATTTTAGGACCCTCGTGCGCTAAATTGTGTTTTTTTATATTCTGAGAAGAAACTATTTTTGTTTTACAAGCTGCAGCCTTAAAGCCATCTATTATTAGTTTTTTATACGGCTCTAAATCATTTGGGCCATAAATAGTGTTATCATCAATTTCATCCAAAATAAATACATCATCATTTGTAATTGATTTAATAAAACTGTTGAAATCATCTTTAAACTGATCAATTGAGTAGTTACTTTCTGATGCAAGCGGTGATATACATTTTTGAAAAAAGCGTGATAAGTTAAAATAAAAAATAGAAAAGTTTGAACCTTTAGATATTTCTTCTAAGTGATAAAAGAGTCCGTGGCATAAAGCTGTTTTGCCGGTTCCGCTTTTACCTTCAACTATTATTAAAAGGTTTTCTTCTGAGTTTATAATTTTAGGGGCAATTTCTTCAAACGAAGTGGCAAAATTACTATCTCTAATTTGAGAGCAAAATTTGATCATTTTTGAAAATTGTGGCATTCCATTATTTTCAAGCTGGTTGTATAGCTTTGTATTAATGTGCATCCCTTTACTATATCTTTCTATGTCATTAGAATTTCTTTTGTTTTTTGATTCATTAATATCTAGTTTATTTCTTATAAAATTGCTACAAGATTGGTATACCAATGCTGTTTTATTTGGCGGTTTACAAATAGAAATGTGATCTTCATCAACTGGAATTGATGGCTTGTCAGGAATTTTTAAATCTGAGGATATCCGATCTACAACTAGTCTGACACCTTTTGTTTTCATGGTTTCATAAAAACTTAAACAAGAAAATTCGTTCTTAATAATTTTGACTCTAAACCACTCGTTTAAGCTTGTCAAAAGGGCTGAATCCTGTTGTAACTGCTGTGTTAAGTTAGTAGACCTGAGTATCTTATAGTTAGCAACTAAATCTGCAACTCCAGATCCTAAATGAGGGGTTGCGAGAAAGATTATGCCTTTTAAACTTGAAATTATTTTAGGGTTACTTAATCTTCCATCGTTTGCCATTCTTAAAAGTTCTTTTGCAATTAATCCACCTAAGCTATGACAAATGAGAATAAAGGGTTTGTCATAGATGTTATTATTATTCATCCACTCCGATATATTTATTGCTCTTTCATTCAATGGCATTGGTTCATTACCAAACCATCTAGATGACTTTGAATTATATGAAACTGACCAAACCCCGAGGTTTTTAAAATCATCGATAAGCCAATCAAACCACATACTTTGATCAGACGGATTATTCTTCCATGTATTTACATGATGCCCATCAAGACCATGAATAAACACGACATTTGCGTCACAATTTTCCTCAATATGTTTTGGATGGAACGATTCCATATAACTTGTAGCCATAATATTTCCCCTATTGATTTTTTTTAATAACCTGCAAAATTATTAGTCCACTATAAATATTTACTTAGGTAATCATCAGAATAGTCGATTTCTAATTCCATCCAGATAGGTAAGTGATCTGACATCTCATAAGTTGTCCATGTTTTATATGATTTGCTAAAATCAGCATATGCATTCTTGCCATAATTAACCCTCAGTTTATTGACTACAGGTTCATAATGATCAAGTAGTTGTTGTTTAGTTAGCCTGCTTTTACCGTTTGCAGAATCTAAAACTGACAGAGGCAATGATGGAAAATTACTGGGATCTGGGTGTGGGCCAAAAACAGCATGACGCCAATCAAATTTGCCATGTCTCAGTAATCTGGTTTTATTGCCAGCTTTACCCTTTTGAGTAAATGCCATTTGGTCATACCAACGATTACCAGACATGTTTGTAGGTCCAAAGTCTGGCACCACCATCTTGGTAGACTTCAAAGCCTCCATGATGTAGTCGTCTTTTTTCTCAATGTTCATATCCCCAAGAAAAATATGTACTTGATCCTCTTTCTTAGCTCGTTTAATAAGTGACTTAGCTATAGCTTTTATCTCATGCGCGCGTAAATTTAAATCATCTCCAAATATGATATGGGCAGAACAAAGAGAGAATTTAAACCAATGGGCTTGGAAGGACGCAAAAAATGGAGTTCGTGCAACTTGCTCACCTGCAATGAGTTCATCTGATGACAGAACGACCTCTCCAATGAGGTTTCGGAAGAAGACCTTATTTTTATTGAAGACAAAAGCCGAGCGTTCCTTATTGCCTCCTTTATGCGTTGAAACATCATTAACAAAGTAGTCCCAATTAGGTCCTAGGAACCTAATTAGCTTTCTTAATGGTGCCAGATCAGACTTGATCTCCTGTAAAGCACAAATATCAAAGTGATCAATAATTTCAGCAATATAGTGATAACTTTCATCCAAACGTGGCATGCCATCATCAAAAGCACGAATATTCCAAGAACCAATAATTAAAGAATTGGGTTCACGGTGTTTTTCTATTTGGTGATATAAATCGTGTCTAAGAGTAAGAAGCCGACTAGAAATCCAAGACTGTTTATTTGGATAATCAACACCCTGTTCATTGTTGTCATCGTATGACTTTAATGTATGATAAAAGGCCATTTTCCCCTTCCTACTTCCGCAAAAAACAGGCATTGATATACTCAAACATCAATGCTACCTTTACACACACACTAATTAAAATAGACAATTCAGAGCAATAAAACAAGTTTTTTTATACATTTTGTTGCAAAGCTAATTTTCTATGCTCCTTTTTTAGTTTAGCAAGTTTATCCATTAACGACTGATGACGTTTAGAGTCAAAATTTGGAGAGAATGATTCTCTGACAATTTTCTCCCTCAATAATTTGATTTCTTGATGTAAGCCAGAATCAACTTGTGCTTTTCTTGCTAACCTGTTTTTCCGTATTTCATTAACTGCATTCACTTTCATGATATTCACCCTCAATGTAGTCAAGCAGTGGACCCTGACGGTTCTTATCGGCGGTTGAAATGGTAAGAGTTCGATTGCCTGACGGTTCTTGTCGTGTCCACTGATTGATGGGGTCAATTATGATGAAACTTGAGTGATATCAATAGAGTAGAATTCTGAAATGATTGTCAATAAAGTATTACAACGTACATCCTTGTCATGGTTCTGTTTTTGGAGGAAAGGTCATATTGTTAGTTAAAAAATTCAGTTAGCAGAAAACCACGTATGGTCTTTCTTTGCGAATAATTGTTTTTTTAAAAAGCATATAACTTGCTTTTAGAGTACTTCTAACTGTTTAGCATGTCAAAAAATGTACGGAGAAAATCTATTTTTATTGACAAAAGATGTAGGCTTTGAAATAGTAATTTATGTGTGCAAGGTTAAAAATTGTTTTAAATTAAGGGAAAATAAATGCATATATCCAAAGTTAGTTTAATTAATTATCGTAATTTTTCGAATGCTAAGTTTTTATTCGACAAAGGCGTTAATACTATTATTGGTGAAAATGGTTCGGGTAAAACTAATCTTTTTAGAGGGATTAGGCTTTTACTAGATGAGACGATGCGGCGTTCCGCAATACGCCTAAATGAAAACGACTTTTTTCGAGGAATCGGCAAATGGCAAGGCCACTGGATAATAATAAGCATAGAATTCCAAGAAGTTTCGCAGGATGAAGCAATTCAAGCGCTATTTTTGCACGGCACTGGTGACATCCAATCTGTTGGTAAAGCTAGCTATAATTTAATTTTTCGACCTAATTCTATAATTCGAAATGAACTTTCATTATTACTCCCTGATGACAATTTTGGTCTAAATAACATACTAGAAAAAATTTCAATAGATGACTACGAGACCATCTTAACAGGCAAAAGTAGTATCGATTTCAACGACCCAGAATCATATAAGTCAATAGTGGGTGATTTTGAAAATGTTATATTCCCTGATGAGTTGGACTTAAGTGAAATTGGTGGTCGCGTACCTCAAGCATTGTATATGCCAAGAGAACTCTCATTTACATTCATTCAGGCATTGAGAGATGTTGTATCTGATTTTCGAGGAAACAGAAACAATCCCCTATATACTCTGCTTAAAAATAAAAGCGGGGAAATTGATGACCAAAACTTTAAATCTATTATTGACCAGGTTGCACAGCTAAATACATCAATTGAAGAATACGAAGATGTGGTTAATGTTCGCGATGATATTGAACTTACTTTGAGTGATACCTTAGGTGATACTTATGCGCCTAATTCTTTATCAATAAAATCAGACTTATCAACCAAAGCGGAACAGCTTTTTCAATCCTTGAAGCTTTTTGTGTCTGAATCAGACGACGGTTATGAGGGGAATATTAGCGAGATGAGTTTGGGAGGTGCAAATATGATCTACCTTACACTTAAACTACTTGAGTTTAAATATCAACATAACCGCGAAACTATAGCTAATTTCCTTTTGATTGAAGAACCAGAAGCTCATATCCATACTCATATTCAAAAAACATTATTTGATAAAGTTCAGTTTGAAAATACCCAAATTATTTATTCCACTCATTCACCCCACATTTCTGAATCCAGTAATGTTGAACAAATTAATATAATTGGTAAAGTTGACAATGCATTTGAAGCCTTTCAACCAACAACTGGACTCAGCCCAAGTCAAATAAATAAAGTCCAGCGTTACTTGGATGCAGTAAGGAGTAACTTATTATTCGCAAAGAGTGTAGTGTTGGTTGAAGGCGATTCCGAGGAAATTCTTATTCCATCTATGTTTAAAAAAGTACTTGGTATTAGCTTAGATGAGCTAGGAATCAGTTTAATTAATATTGGCAGCACGGGCTTTGAAAATGTTGCACAGCTTTTTCATCAACAACGAATAAGAAAACGTTGTAGCATAATCACAGACCATGATTCGGCTTTTTTTGATACAACAAAATTAGATGCTGACTCAGACTTCGTTAATAAAAGAAAAAGGAAAGCTCGTGGCTCTGCAAAATCAGGCCAGAGACGAAAAGTTGCATTAGATAAACTTTGTAACTCAAGTGACTGGCTTTTTGCTCATTACGCCAAACATACTTTGGAGGTGGACTTAATTCTTGAAGGAAATGCGAATTATTTTGAAGATATTTTGAATGAGGTATACTCTGATTCGGCCACAATAAAAAAAGCAAAAAAACAGCTTGCTAGTCAAAATATAGAAAATTCAGGCAGACGTGCGCTGACTATGGCCAAAAGTTGTGGCAAAGGTTGGTTCGCTATATTACTGGCCAATTCACTCGATTCAAACTTTAAAATACCTCGATATATCTTAGATGCAGTTTTTTCAGCCTCATCTATGAATGACGAAAGAATAGTTTTTCGGATCATCAAGTTTCGGTTTAACTTTTTTCTTAATGACTATAAATCAGATAAAAAACATGTTGATGAAACTACTGGTGAAGATGACGTCTGGTATGAAAAATGGAAAACATACCTTGAGGCGAGAAAAAAGGCCATTGAATCTTTGTATGAAGTAATTGTGAACTACGAATCTGATAGCTGTCAAATTAATGACCTGAAAAACAGTTTTTGCAAACACTTCCCAGATGATCTTTTTACATACGTTTTGGTCGCGCTATAGATCATGGATTTATGGACTGATAAAGATCTTAATGACGACCAGATTGATGCCGTTGAGAATGACAATAATGTATTTTTAGTTGCATGCCCTGGCAGTGGTAAAACCAGAACATTAACATATAAAATTGCATACGAACTATCAAAAATCACTTCACTAAAAAAACGAATCCTTGCAATCACCTATACCAATGCAGCCGCAAACGAAATTCATGAACGCATTGAATCAATGGGCATTGATACCACTCAACTATGGATTGGAACTATACATTCATTTTGTTTAGAGTGGATTATTAAACCATATGGGGTTTATCACTCAGAATTAAAATTTGGATTTCGTCTTATTAACTCACATGACACTGAAAAAATGCTTAGTGAGCTTTGTATTACGGTTGGTAAGAAAGCCATTACTCACTATGATTGTGAACACTATTTCGATTCAAATGGAAAAAATATCAAATGCACCAATTATAAGAGAGATAAAGTTATAGCAACCTTAAATGCTTATCACGAACAATTAAGTGATAATCGCCAAGTAGACTTCGAGCTAATTCTATGGTATTCGTACCAGTTGATTAGTCAGCACCCTGCCATTAGTAAGTTATTGAGCAATATTTTCTCTTATATCCTTATAGACGAATATCAAGACACAAAAAATATTATGTATCATATTCTTGCTTCAATATGGAGCGCTGGCAACAATCAAGTGAATGCATTTGTAGTTGGTGACCCAAATCAAGCAATTTTTACATCATTAGGAGGGTATCCGATCCGTGTAGATGAACTTTCTAAACTTGCTCAGTTGGATTTTCAACAATTAGAATTAACTCGCAATTATCGAAACTCAGAACGGATTGTGAATTTTTTTAGCAACTTCAAAGTTTACGGATCCCAGATTTTTTCTTATGCAGAACATAAAGCATATAATAGCTTAGTAACTTTTGACACAAACACTCATAAAGATAACCTAGCACAAGAAATAAAACAGCTGATTGATTTGAATGTTGATCACTATGGAATATCTCCTAATGAAATTTGTATCGTTGGCCCATGGTGGATTCACCTTGCAAGTTTGACTCGACGATTGGTAGCAATTGTCCCTAACCACGATTTTAATGGACCAGGATTAACGCCGTTTGTAAGAGACCCAGAAAATATTTGGTATAAAGTCGCACGCTTAATACTTACTAATTCATCACCTAGGATGTATGTAAGAAGGATGAGGTGGGCAACGGAAATTATTCTTTTTTTTCAAGATGCTGGGGTAGTCGTTCAATCATGGAAAGTTCGCCAATTTATTAGGTTCGTCAATTCAATTGATATTAATGAAAAAGATGGCTTATTGTATTTGAAAGAATTTTTTGTAAGGATTTTTCAAAAATATAATTTAAAAATTGAAAATTATAATGTTCTGGTAGAACACAGAAATGCTTTTTTTGACAGCTCACATGAAAGAATTCAGAGGCTTATTAGGGAAGGTTATACTTATGCTGGTAATGTTGAGACTTTTCGAAGGGTATTTCGCCAAAAATCAGGAATTACAGTCTCGACAATTCACGGAGTAAAAGGGGCTGAATTCGATACAGTAATTGCATTTGGCATCTTGAATGATGTAGTGCCACATTTTAATGAACTCGACAAATCTAAAAGTGCAAAAAGACTACTCTATGTGATAGGTTCTAGAGCACGTAAGAATTTACACTTAATCGCAGAACATGGCAGAAATAAAACCCCAACACTAGAGTTAGCAAGTCTACATTATGAATATGACTAACAAAAAATTCCATATATTGGTTTTATTTTCAAACAATTATCTTTTTATTTTTTTGGTTTCTTCAGTTTGGCCCATAAACTTATAACTATAATAAATAATTAGAAGAAATATGATGATAAAAGTGATAGTTTCAGATCAAATTGGCATTCAACACTCTGAGTTAGTTAAGAATAAAGGTGAGATAAAACCTGGAACCCTGTAATCCCCCATTTTGCAGTGACTTCAAAATAGAAAGTTACTGTTGCCATCATACTCGTTGCCATTTATGGCTAACAAAAGAGTTTGATGGCTTACAGCAGTGAGGCTGTCAATTTCAAAATGGGGGGATTACAAACCATGTTGGGTTACTTGATTCACTGCTTCTTGGCCCAGTGACCACATAGCTGCATAAACGGACATTTGTTGTTTTTATGCATTAACATACAAGTTTCATCCAACGGAGCTTGCTATGAATTTAATTACCCCATTTGAAGATGTATCGCAAAAGTGGTCCCTGCAATATGAAGAGCTTGAACTTTTAAAGGGAAAATCTGAAAACAGTTTACTTCCCTTTTGTATTCACCTCAAACTATATATGAATCAAGGTATATTTCCGTCTTCTTATGCTGATATTCCCCACAAGGCTTTAGAGTATTTGATGAGCCAATTAGATGTTAAAGCATTCCTGAATATAAATGGAATGGCAGGATTTCAAGACGACACAAAGCTGAAGTTTTAGAGTTTCTTGGGATCAAAAAAACGAGTGTTAATGATCGAGAGAATTTAACAGCCTGGTTAATTGATACAGCTATCCCCAAAACGATTAACTTCGATAAACTTCTGTCTAGAGTCGACGATTGGTTGTTTAAACAAAGGTTAATGCGCCCAACGGAAGCCGTTCTGGAAAGGCTAATCAGATCAGCGACGTCTCAATATGAGGACAAAATATTTACCAATATTACTAGCCAAATATCTTCAAGTGACAAGATCAAGTTGGATAAATTTTTAACGTCTGAAAGCGCTAAAATAAAATTTTCAACAATCAAAGCGGATCCCGGAAAAATCGGTTTTGAAAGTGTGGTCAAAGAATCAGACAAGCTCGCATTTATCAACTCTATCACACTGCCTGAGAAAACTTTCAAGCAAATGAACCAGAAAGCTTTGTCAGAATATAGAATGCGAGTGGCCAGCCAAAGTGCCTGGGAAACACAACGACATCCTGACAACATCCGTTTTGCCCTCACATCAATCTTTCTCTACATGCGCAAAGCTGAGATTATTGATGGCTTGGTTGAGCTTTTGATTCAAGTCATCCACCGGTTGTCGGTACGTGCTGACAACAAGGTCAAAAAAACGCTCCTGAAGGACTTCAAAAAAGTGTATGGCAAAAACCACATCCTGCATCAAATAGCCGATGCTGCCCTTGAACACCCCCAAGGCAGAATCAGTGAAGTGATCTTTCCCCTTGTTGGTGAGAACACTTTGTCCAATTTGATTAAGGAATACAAATCGAATGGTCCAGGGTATAAATTGGAAGTTCACAAGGTGATCAGGGCCAACTATTCAAGTCATTATCAAAGGATGATTCCTAAAATCTTAAAGGCTCTGCCCCTCAAATCAAACAATGAATCACACAAGCCCGTGCTCGATGCCTGGGAATTCATCAAAGCCAAACAGCCTTCGAGAAAATCATATTTCAACATCAATGATGATGTGCCCATTGATGGGGTGATCCAACCTAAGTGGCATGAAGTTGTGATTGAGGAAGACAAAGCTGGAAATAAGCGTGTAAACCGCATCAATTATGAAATATGCGTACTTCAATCATTGCGTGAGAAACTGCGATGCAAAGAAATCTGGGTGGAAGGCGCTGATCGCTTTCGTAACCCTGATGAAGATTTACCCCAGGACTTTTCTGAGAATCGTGAGTTTTATTACCAAGACTTGGGCCACTCCCAAAATGCAAACGAGTTTGTTGATAACTTAAAAGCCAAAATGCATGATGCCCTTACCAGTTTAAATGAATCAATACCCAACAACCAATTTGTTCGGTTAAGGAACACAGACAAGAATCGAATCTGCATCACCCCATTGGAAAAGCAGCCTGACCCGCCAAACATCAATCGCATGAAGGGTGAGGTGCAAGTTCAGTGGCCAACCACCAGTTTGTTGGATATGTTGAAAGAAGCCGATATGCAAATTGGTTTTACGGAATGTTTTCAGACCATCAGATCAAGTGAGCGTGTAGATCGGGATGAACTTCAAAGACGGTTAATACTTGGCCTCTATGGGATTGGCACCAACGCAGGGTTAAAGCGGGTGAGCGCAGGCAAACATGGTGTAACATACAAGGAATTACGCAGCACAAAGCAAAATTACTTAAATAAGTATTCCCTGAGACAAGCCATTGCCATGGTGGTCAATGCCACATTTGCAGCCAGGGACACTGCATTGTGGGGAGAAGGCACCACGGCTTGTGCATCAGATTCAACACAGATCGGATCGTGGGATCAAAACCTGATGGCCCAATGGCACGCCCGGTACCGCAGCAGCGGTGTGATGATCTATTGGCATGTTGAAAAAAGAAGCACATGCATTTATTCCCAACTGAAAAAATGTTCATCATCGGAAGTCGCATCGATGATAGAGGGTGTGCTCAGGCATTGCACAGAAATGTCAGTTGATAAAGCTTATGTAGATACCCATGGTCAATCAGAGGTTGGATTTGCTTTCAGTCACATGCTTGGGTTTAACTTGATGCCAAGACTCAAAAACATCGCCTCTCAAAAACTGAATGTTCCGGTGGCAGGCATGGCTGATGAGTTTGAAAACCTAGATCTGATTTTGACCCGGTCAATTAACTGGAAAATCATCGTAGAACAGTACGATCAAATCATCAAATACACAACCGCCTTGAAACAAGGAATCGCAGAACCTGAATCGATTCTTAGGCGGTTCACCAGAAACAACATCCAACACCCTACATACAAGGCGCTGTCTGAACTGGGCAAAGTGATCAAGACCATTTTTCTGTGTGGCTACATTGAGCATGTGGAAATTCGCAGGGAAATCAATTCAGGACTGAATGTTGTTGAAAATTGGAATGGAGCCAATGACTTTATTTTCTTTGGCAAGAGTGGTGAAGTGGCATCAACCCAAACCGATGATCAGGAACTTTCAGTCTTGGCTTTGCACCTGGTGCAGCAATGTTTGGTATACATCAACACACTCATGATCCAAAGCGTTGTGTCACAAGATCACTGGAAAGATGCCTTCACTGATGATGACTATCGGGCCTTGTGCCCATTGTTTTATGCACACGTTAATCCATATGGTCATTTTGACCTGGATATGGAAACACGTATTTCACTTGGCTTATCTCATTGAGACGCAGCAGCCGTTTATTATTTTTGTTATTGCATAAACGTTCGTTTTTAATTTGTTAATTCAACAAAGATATATCTATGTAATTAATATAATTTTAATTACAATATATCTATCTAAATCACCTTTTTATCTTATTTGACATTGCATGCCACAAATCAAACCTAAAACTATTGGCTATTTGAGAGTATCTACTCTTGAGCAAGACAATGAAAAAAACAAGTCTGATATTTTATTATTTGCGCATAATCGAAAATTAGGTGAAGTGAGTTTTATTGATGAAACGATCACAGGAAATGTTTCTTGGAAGAAAAGGAAATTATTTGATGTTATGGAAGACCTTAATAAAGGTGACATACTAATTGTTAGTGAGTTGTCTCGATTAGGCAGGAGTATGTTGGAGATTATGGAAATATTGTCAGTCTCAATGCAAAAAGGAATTAATGTATATGCTATAAAAGGAGACTGGAAATTAGACAGCAGTATTCAAAGCAAAGTCGTTGCTATGGCATTTTCTATGGCTTCAGAAATTGAAAGGGACTTAATATCACAAAGGACGAAAGAGGCGTTACGTGCTAAAAAAGCACAAGGAGTTAAACTGGGCAGACCCAAGGGACCAGGTAAAAGTAAGCTAGATAAATTTAAGCCTGAAATTAAAGCACTATTGGCAAATGGCTCCACTCAAAAATTTATAGCGAACAGATATGATACGACTGAAGCCAATTTACATAACTGGCTAAAAAAGAATAATATAAAAAAACATAACAATACAGTAAATAACAATGCTAAAAGCGCAGATAAAAGTTAAGGGCAGAATCCATTGAACGCAGTTGAAATTGAAGAAGCTGTTACAGCACTGATAGAACAACCTTTTGATGCAGATGCTTTTCCTTTTGCTTTTCTGGAAGCTTATGGCGATAAAGCGACCACAATTAAGCGCCTGAGAAGCGAAAAGAAAGGTTCTACTAATGCATCTGACCTGAAAGATATGGGTGGTGTATTACAAAGGAATAATATTCACATTCTTGTCTGTCCAGAAGGCAATACAGCAGACACTCTGACACTTTTAAGAGATTCCCCTTCTACATCAAAAGCTAAGGCTAAATTCATTCTTGTTACTGATGGCCAATATTTAGAGGCAGAAAATTTAAGTGAAGGCGAATCATTGGCATGTGATTACCAAGATTTCCCTAATCATTTCAGTTTCTTTTTGTCATTAGCTGGTATCAGTACGGTTAAACAGATTCGCGACAGCGCTTTCGATATCAGAGCCACAAGTCGTCTCAACAAGCTTTATGTGGAGCTACTGAGTCAAAACCCTGATTGGGACACTGCTGAACGCCGTCATGACATGAATCACTTTATGGCTCGTCTGATTTTTTGTTTTTTTGCTGAAGATACCGATATATTTAGCGAAAATAATATATTTACTGACACCATAGCCCATATCAGTGAAAGCAATGCATCAAACACCCATGAAGTGATGGGTGAAATCTTTCGGGCAATGAATACTAAAAGAGACAAAAGAAAAAAGGAAAATATTAAGAGTTGGGCCGACATGTTCCCATATGTTAATGGCGGTTTGTTTTCTGGCAGTACAGAAGTACCGGTGTTTTCAAAAATAGCCCGTTCATATTTATTACATGTTGGGAGTTTAGACTGGACTCAAATCAATCCTGATATATTTGGTTCGATGATTCAGGCTGTGGCTGATGATGAAGAGCGTGGCAGTTTGGGCATGCATTACACCAGCGTACCTAACATCCTAAAAGTATTGAACCCACTGTTTTTAGATGATCTACGTGAGCAGTTAGATCAAGCTGGCGATAATGGCAGAAAATTGCTTAACTTAAGGAAGCGAATTTCAAATATTCGGGTATTTGACCCAGCTTGTGGTTCGGGCAATTTTTTAGTGATTGCTTATAAGCAAATGCGCGCTATTGAAGCAGAAATCAACTTCAGACGGAAAGAATCAGATAGGCATACAGAAATACCACTAACGAACTATAGAGGTATTGAGCTTAGAGATTTTCCAGCAGAAATAGCACGGTTGGCACTGATCATTGCCGAATATCAATGCGACCTTCAGTATAGGGGACAGAAATTGGCTTTGGCTGACTTCTTACCACTGGATACTGAAAACTGGATCACCTGTGGCAATGCTTTAAGAATCGACTGGCTGTCGATTTGCCCACCCACCGGTAAAGGTGTTAAAGCCATCAGTGATGATATCTTTGCAACCCCATTAGAACAAGCTGAAATAGATTTTGAAAATGAAGGTGGTGAAACTTATATATGTGGAAACCCTCCTTACATTGGAGATAAGAAACAATCTAAGGATCAGAAATTGGATCTTGAAAGTTTAATTGGTAATAGAACAAAAAAATGGAAGTCTTTAGATTATGTGTGTGGCTGGTTCATAAAGGCTGCTGACTATGGGCAGCATACAAATGCCTCTTCTGCTTTAGTGTCAACCAACTCAATCTCACAAGGCCAACAAGTGCCTGTTTTGTGGCCTCTACTATTTGAAACTGGTCATTCAATTTCTTTCGCTCACACTTCGTTTAAATGGAGTAACCTTGCAAGTCATAATGCTGGCGTAATTGTTGTAATTGTGGGAATTTCAAAAACTTCTGGCACAATGAAAAGCCTTTTCTCTCAGGATACTAAGGGTAATGGAATTGTAATTAAGACTCAGAATATAAGCCCATACCTTGCTCCTGGCAAATCTACCTTCGTTCAACCACGCCAATCTCCAATTTCCAATATTTCTGAAATGCTTTTAGGTAATTTTGCAAAAGATGGTGGTCATTTATTATTGGAGCACTATGAACTTGATGGATTAGATGATATTGCGAAAAAGTTTGTTAGACCTATGTATGGAGGTCAAGAATTTATCAAAGGTAATGCTAGATTTTGTTTCTGGATAGATGAAAATAGCTTCGAAACTGCTAAGCAAAGTCAAGAACTGTGCAATCGATTTGAAAGAGTTAAAGAGAATCGGCTTTCTAGTACTAAAAAAGCGACCCAAGAATGGTCAAAAATGCCTTATCGCTTTGTTGAGATCAGATCGCCTGATTATACTGAGGCAATGGTGCTTCCAATTGTAAGTTCAGAGAATAGAGATTATTTTCCTGTTGGTTATTTACCTCAAAACTCAATAGTGAATTATGCATTTGGATTGTACGATGCCCCTCTTTGGAATATGGCCCTTATAGCTTCGAAATTGCACTTGGTATGGATTGCTACAGTTTGTGGCAAGATGAAGTCTGATTACAGATATTCTAATACTTTAGGCTGGAATACGTTTCCTGTACCTAAGTTAACAGAAAAAAATAAAGCTGATCTAATTCGTTGCGCAAAAAACATTCTTTTAGCGCGTGAAGCTCATTTTCCGGCCACGATTGCTGACCTTTATAAACCTGATGTGATGCCTGAAAACTTACGTCGAGCGCATGAGCGAAATGATGAAGTTCTAGAACGCATTTATATTGGTAGACGATTTAAAAATGACACAGAAAGATTAGAAAAACTATTTGATTTATATACAAAGATGACATCTGGTGATTCATCTAAAACTATAAAAAAGGTGAATTAACATGGTACATAAATCCATTCCTTCAGTCTCAGTCAACTACTCAACCAACGGAAGTTCAAAAAAATCCAATGAGTTGGGTATGCGGGTGATGCAAGAACGTGCTTATGAAAAACGCGGAGAACAATATTTATTGATTAAATCGCCTCCAGCTTCAGGTAAAAGTCGGGCTTTGATGTTTATTGCTTTAGATAAACTGAACAATCAAAATATTATAAAAGCTTTAATCATCGTACCAGAAAAATCTATTGGTGCCAGTTTTAATGATGAACCTTTGACTGACTTTGGTTTTTACTGGGATTGGGAAGTAGAACCCAAATGGAATCTGTGCAATGCTCCAGGTGAGGATGGTGGCAAGGTAAATTCAGTCAGATCATTTTTAGAAAGTGATGATAATATTTTAGTATGTACCCATGCGACATTTCGTTTCGCAGTTGACCGGTTTGGTATTGAGGCCTTTGACAACTGTTTAATTGCAGTCGATGAGTTTCATCATGTTAGTGCTAACCCTAATAATATCTTGGGAAATCAATTGGCTCAATTTATTGCAAGAGACAAAGTTCATGTTGTTGCAATGACAGGATCCTATTTTCGTGGTGATGCTGAAGCCGTTTTAACACCAGCTGATGAAGCAAACTTTGAAACAGTGACTTATACCTATTATGAACAACTCAACGGATATGAGTACTTAAAAAAATTGGATATTGGATACTATTTTTATTCAGGCACATATTCAGATGAAATATTAAGTGTGCTGAATCCGAATGAAAAAACCATAATTCACATCCCTAATGTAAATTCTCGTGAGAGTACAAAGGAAAAATTAAAAGAAGTTGAGCACATTATGGATGAGCTCGGTGAATGGATGGGCATAGATCCTGAGACGGGTTTCGATTTAATAAAAACATCCAAAGGTAAAACACTTAGAGTAGCTGATTTAGTTGACCCAAGTAAACAAGCACAAGTATCTGCCGGTTTAAAAATACCAGAACAGAAAAACAACCGAGACCATGTCGACATCATCATTGCCCTGGGTATGGCAAAGGAAGGTTTTGATTGGATTTGGTGCGAACACGCGCTTACAGTTGGTTATCGTTCAAGCCTGACTGAAATCATTCAAATTATTGGTAGAGCGACTCGTGATGCGAAAGGAAAAACACTCTCACGCTTTACCAATTTAATTGCGGAACCCAGTGCTGAAGAAGACGTTATCGTTGATGCGATTAATGATACTCTAAAAGCGATAGCAGCCAGTTTGTTGATGGAGCAAGTGCTGGCGCCTAAATTCGACTTTGTGCCAAAATCACCACAAAATGGACCGCAAGAAGGTTTTGATTATGGTGAGGATGGTTACAAATCTGCTGAGAACAATGTTGGCGTCAATGAGACTACAGGAGAGTATCAAATTGAAATTACTGGTTTATCAGAACCCAAAAGTGAGAAAGCTCAGAGAATTTGTAAGGAAGATTTAAATGAAGTAATTACTTCTTTTGTTCAAGATAAAACAGCTTTGGAACGAGGTCTATTTGATGAAGAAACAGTGCCTGAAGAGTTAACTCAAATGCGCATGGGCAAAATCGTTAAAGAGAAGTATCCTGAGTTAGATGAAGAGGACCAGGAAGCGATCCGTCAACACGCGATTGCTGCGCTAAACCTTACACAAAAAGCCAAAGAAATTATCAACTCTAATGAAGAAGGTAAAACTGGTAATACTGCACTGATAGATGGAATTAAAAAGTTTGCTATGGACGTACGTGAACTGGATATAGACTTGATTGATAGTATCAACCCATTCAGTGAAGCGTATTCTATATTGGCAAAATCAATGAGCGAAGACAGTTTGAAACAAGTGGCTGCAGTGATTGCAGCCAAGAAGATCAGCCTTACTCATGAAGAAGCACGAGATCTCGCCAAAAGGGCTTTGAAGTTTAAGAAGGAAAGAGGACGTTTGCCTGAATTAACTGCTGCTGATCCTTGGGAAAAAAGAATGGCCGAAGGCATTGCATTTCTTCAAAGAAAAGCATCGGAGGAAGCTGATGGCTGAACAATCTGATTTAGAGATCCTTGGTGCTTTGGGTGTTGAGGTCAAAGCTAAAAAGAAAGCAAAACTGACAAAACAGCAGGAACGTATCATTGCTGGTTTTGAGGAAATACAGCGTTTTGTAGAAGAACATGGGCATCTTCCAAAACATGGCGAAGACAAGGATATATTCGAGCGGATATATGCTGCTCGCTTAGACCGGATCAGAAAACTACCTGAATGTCGGGAATTGGTTGAAGCGCTAGACACTCAAGGTTTACTTGAAGGAGTATACTTGGAAGGTGAAAATAGTCTTGATGAGTTAGACGATAACGAACTGTTGTCTCAGTTAGGAGTTGAAACTGGAAAAACTAACGATATTACAAACCTCAAGCACGTTAAATCTCAAGCACAGAAAGAAAGAGAAAAGTCTGATGAAATTGGCACAAGGCAAGCTTGCAAAGATTTCGATAAATTTAAACCCTTATTTGAATCAGTTCAAAATGATCTTGATTTAGGATTTAGAAAAACTATGCCATTTATCAAAGATGGCAGCATTGAAGAGGGCAATTTATTTATTATTGGTGGTCAAAAAGCTTATGTTGCATCAGTCGGAGATCATTTTATAGGAAAAGATGGGCGTAAAGAGTATCGATTGCGTGTAATTTTTGATAATGGAGTTGAGAGTAATCAATTGATGCATTCATTACAAAAAAGATTATGGGAAGATGATGCAGGAAGGCGTATCAGTGAAATTAGTGGCGGACCGATTTTTGATAACGTAAACAAAGAAGATGATTTGGCCAGTGGAACCATTTATGTTTTGCGAAGCATGAGAGACCATCCAGTAATCAATAAAAGTCGAGATGTTGTACACAAGATTGGTGTTACAGGAGGTGATGTTAAAAAACGAATTGCAAATGCAAAAAATGATCCAACATACTTAATGGCTGATGTGGAAATAATTGCCACATACGAACTTTATAATATCAATCGTAAAAAACTTGAAACACTAATTCATCGATTTTTCGAGAGTGCAAAGCTTGAAATTGAAATCAAAGATCGGTTTGGTAAACCTGTTGTGCCACGAGAATGGTTTCTAGTTCCTTTGTTTATAATAGATGAAGTGGTTAAAAAAATACGAGACAAGACAATTGGTGATTATATTTATGACACTAAGTCCGCTAAATTGAGGCGTAGATAAAATATAGGTGTGAATTTAATCAGAAGTTCTCGGGTAAACGCTCACTTAGCGTGTATTTTTGCATAATGGACTTCAAACCCCGAGAAAAGGAAAAAGGATATTTTTGTAAAAAGTTGGCCCTTTATGCAGCTATGAGGTAACTGTAAAAACAACAAATGTCCGTTTATGCAGATATGTGGTCACTGGGCCTTCTTGTTTAAATTCATCTGTATAACGGATACCTGAACCCATTTGTATTACCTTCTATGGTTAAGTGACTATTTTTACCATAAAAAGTGTCTAGTAAACTCAGGCCTTACCAGTGAACTAACCGATGGAGTCTAGCTGATTTTCATTCATAACATATAATTATGATTGAATTTTATTATTATAAAATAATTTGACATAAATGGTGTGATATGATGCGCTAATCTTAACAACAGATGAGTTTAGCCTAAAAAAATAACATGGATGTGATTTATAGATTCATGTTTAGATATGATGTTGGCAGCTCTAACATATTTATATGGATGTATTAAAAGAAGTTTTTACTAAAAAACTCTATGTAGCGATTGTACTACTTTCACTAATTAACTCTTTTGCATTATTCGCTCAACCTCAAGAGTCTGTATCTTGTGTTGTTTCAGTTGGCAACAGCAATGCACCATTGTATCCTAATGGTGAGTATTCAGTCATAAATATCCCCGGTGATTTAGGTGCTGTTAGAGCACGCGCTACTTGTTCAGATGGTTCATTTGGCCAAAGTGAAATTGGATTTACTGAGCTTATACAAGATGAAGTTATACCATTAGGGCCTATAGAGTTTGGAGTTCTATTTCCAGTTCCGATTGCTGCTGAATTAAGTGCCCCAACCCAAGAGTTGGATACTAACGAAAGCGTTCAGATGTCAGTTTTTGCTATTGGTCCTGATGGATCCACTCGTGACGTAACAAATCGTTCTGAAGGTACAATTTATAGTATCTCAAATGATCTTATTGGTGAAGTATCAGAGAATGGATTGGTATCAATTACAGCTGATTTTGACGTCTCTTCTTCAGCTCGATTAGTTGCCAGCACCATTACAGAAGGTAGTGCATCTTCGACATTGTCCTTTACAATAGGTCCCAAGGGTAGCCTAACTGGTACAGTGTTTGGGCCAGATGGCACATCACCTATATCTGATGCTATTGTGAGTGTTCAAAGACTTCAACCTAATGAAATAGAATCATCAGTCATCACTAACGCTAATGGGCAGTTTGTAGTTTCAGATGTTAATGCTGGGCTGTTTAGGGTGTTGGCAATTGATCCTAATAATGGCGATCAAGCATTTGCCTATGCCAACATTGAGAGCGAAGGACAAGTTGTTAATGTTAATCTTAATCTTGTAGGCCAAGGTGGTGTCAAAGTCACTGTCTTAGATAGTGATGATCAATTGGTTTCTGGTGCTGAAGTTACACTAACTTCATTAGGCAATCAATTTAGTGTCAGTACTGGAATCACTGATTTAAGCGGTATATTTTCGTTTAATCAGTTACCGGTTGCTGACTTTACTGTTTCAGTAAGAGACCCAAGCACTGGTTTGTTCGGCTCTACACTCGATACTGTTTTAGTCAATGATATTGTAGAGAAGACCATCAGGCTGCAACAAACTGGTGAAATTTTTGGTGTGGTTTTTGATACTGATGGCCAGACGTTAGTCGGTGGTGTTCAGGTACGTATTTCAAGTCGTGAAAAAGGGGTCATTTCTCAACAACTAACAGATCAGACAGGTTCATTTTCATTTAATACATTGCCCCAATCAGATGGTCCATTTATTTTGGATGCGTTTATTGGTGGTCGATTGCGTGGAAGGGTACCTAATTTAGTCTTCAATGACAGCAGTGATGTAATCACACAAAACATTACATTAAACGCAGTTGGGGTTATTAGAGGGCGAGTGTTAGATTTAGAAAACAATACTTACGCTAATGCAGAGGTTACGGTTCAATCTCTAGTGGGTGAAAATCTCAACTTTTCAGTAATTACTAATGAAGCTGGTGAATTTGTATTGCCAGCAGTACCTGTTGGTGAATTTGAGTTAACGGCGATTACTCCCGATGGTGAGACAGGACGTGTCAGTGGTGAAGTTCTGGCTGATAATGATGTCATTAATTTAGACATTACATTGGCATCTAATACCTTGGTAGGTACGGTGTTTAATAGAGATGGTACATCGCCAGTTGGCGCAGGTATCACAGTATACTTGGCTGATAGATCTGATGGTGAATACTACTCTTATGAAAATATAGCTGATGTGGTAACAACGACTACAGATTCATCCGGGCAGTTTGGGTTTGAAATTACAGAAGCTGGTGATTTTTATATACAAGCGGAAACAGGTCTAGACAGAGGTCGTTCTCAAGCAGTTGTTGTGAATTTAGATCCAGTAAACCCACTGGTTGTTGATGTGACTTTATTGGCCAAAGGTAGAGTTTTCGGAGAGGTTAGAGATGCCAGTGGTGTTCTACAAGAAGGTGTCGATGTAGAAATCTATTCTGAAGGATCTTTTGAAGCAAGAAGAACCGTTCAAACTGATATTGATGGCAGTTATTCTATTGATGGCGTGTTTGCGGGTAATCTTATTCTGAATGCTAAAAACCCAGTAAATAATCAATCGGCAGTTAGATCTGAAAGGTTGGATGCTGAAGGCGAAAACGTAGAAGTTAATTTCATTCTTTCAGCCTCTGGAAATTTAGAAGGCAGGGTTGTTGATGCTGATGGTGGGGTGATTCAATCTAGGGTGAATGTCAAAGTATTAGTGGACAGAATTCCATTTGTAGACGTCGATTTTGCCAATGGTTCTGAATACTCAATAACAGGTGTTCCAGTAGGTGATGTTGTTCTAGTTGCTGAAGAGATTTCAACTGGAAACAAAGGGGTTGCTACAACTAGAATAGATTTTCAGGATCAGGTAAAAAATGTTGATATCCGTTTGATTGGTCAGGGAATATTGGAAATTGAACTGATTGATGAGCTTGGTGATCCAGTTGTAGGGGCAGAGGTCACAGTCAGTAATACTTTGCCATTTAGGGTTTCACAAAGCTTAATCAGTGACTCAGAAGGCATGGCAGTTTTCAATGCAGTAAATGCTGGAGACTTCAGTATTAGTGCGTTTAAAGACGAAGGTTTTGGTGCTTTACGAGGTTCAGCAGTTGGAACATTGTTGCCAGATCAAACCTTGAGTTTACAAATCGAGATGGAAGCGGTCAATGTAGGCAGTATTCGAGGGGTGTTGTACGACAGCGATGGAATCACACCAGCAGGTAGTGGCTGGGTAGTCAGGATGTTACCAGAACCTTTTGAAGATGCATATGTAACCACCACTGGTGCTGATGGAACATATGAATTTCCTCAAGTTAATGCTGGTACATACAATATTTCCGTAATGAGTTTCTTTGGTGAAATAGACCAATGCCCAACTCAAGATAGAAATCGCGCAGGTGCCACCGGTGTGACTTTAGTTGATCAAGATGAAGAAATTTTGGTTGATCTTCAGTTGATTGGCTCTGGAGAGGTTTATGGAACGATCACCGACACAAATGAAAATCCTGTTGCAGGTGTTGATATCACCTTAACCAATCCAGACCCGTTCTTTGGACTTAATGTAACCTGCTTGAGTAGGACAACTTATGATACTGTCACTGACGCAAACGGTGACTATACATTACTTGATATACCACCTGGTAATTTTACTATATTGGCTGAATCCGCTGATGAAACCATGCGAGCTGAAGCCAGTGATCGGGTAAATTTTGATGGTGATGAAGTTGAGCTTAATTTGACTCTGGTGGACAATGCAATAACTATGCCCTTTAGTTTCTATGATGCTAATGGCTTCCTGTACGACATCAATGGTGATGGTAGCATTGCTAATGGAACTCGAAATGTATATGGATCGGCTGCTCCGGACAATGGTGCCATGCTTCTTGAAATTATCACCAATGGTGTACCTGTCCCATTTGTCAATGGGGATGGAACTATTGGAGAATTATCTACAGATGGACAAGAAGTCATCGTAGATGACGTAACACCTTCAGGCTTGGTTGTTACAAGAAAAATAAGAACACCTCGTTCTGGATATTTCAGTCGTTATTTGGAGGTATTAAGTAACCCAACAAATGATCCTATTAATGTTGGTGTGCGAGTAAAATCCCATCATCGATCAGACGACTCCAATCCTCGTGTGGTTGATACGTCTGATGGTGACCAAGTATTGTCATTGGCAAACCAATCTAACCCAGATAATTGGGTTGTCATAGACGATCAAACAGATGTGGATCCATTTGTAGCGTCTTCTATTGGTGCAAGTGGTCATATATTTGATGGAATTGGTGCTGAAGATAAAGCAGATTTTGCATCTTATGAATTACTAGGACAAACAGGCAGGCTGACCTATCAATGGGATGACATCCTCATTCCTCCTGGTGAAACAAGAATTTTAATGCATTTTGCGTTAGGTCAAATTAAGCGTGATGGCGCGCGCGCAGCAGCTGAAAGAATTACAGATTTATCTCCTGAAATGATGGTAGAAATGACTTCAGATGAAAAAGCAGCAGTTATCAATTTTGATATACCTGAAATATCATCAGTTGATCCATTACCTAATTTAAATGCTGGGCGAATAACTGGGTTGGTGTTGTCAGGTAGTGGAACAAATACTGTTCCTAATGCTGATGTAGAATTTGTTAGCTTGCATCCTTTGTTTAAACGTATTAGATATACAAAAACAGATGAATCAGGTGGGTTTGTATTCGAATCGACTTTAGATGGATCGGCCAATAATTACGTAATTCCTGCCTTTGGATTTAATCTATCAGCTAATTATGTGCTCAGTGGTGCATCAACTGCAATTACTCCTGGTGAATTTAATAATGGTGAAACCCAAACTACGCAAGATCTTATATTTATTGGTGCTGGAGATGTCAGGGGCCAGGTTTTAAGGCACTATGGCGCGACTGTGCCTGATGCCACAGTTCACCTTTGTAATGTTAATCAGGTAGAACAATGTTATTCAGCAAGTAATGCTGACAACAGAACTGTAACTTCAGCAGATGGAAGCTATGAATTACTCGCAAATACACCCAGAGATTATTTTCTTGCTGCGATAGTCTCTCACCCGCAACTACCACAACTAGGAAGCGGGCGACCGTTATATGGTCAAGGTAGTGTGACAGTTACACCAACTGATGTAACTATTATGGATATTGTTATTGAGGAGACAGGAACGATATCCGGTGTCGTAAGCAATGACCTTGGTGTTGAAGTAAGTAATGCTGAAGTAGAATTGCTTTTACTACAAAATGGCATTTATCGACCAGCTCGTACCACAGTAACTGACACTTCAGGATTTTATCGGTTTTTTGATGCCCCTGTGGGTGACTATCAAATTAAGGTTGTGGACACGATTAGTAATTCAACAGGAGAAGCACTTTTAACTTTAAATGTAGATGAAGATCTAACTCAGAACATCACATTGGTTAAGTCCGTGCTTCTGAATGTAAATGTTGAGTATGAACGTGGAGGTTCTGCAAGTGAGGCATTAGTGAGCTTTAACGATGGTAGCAGTAACCGTTCTGGACGGACTGACAGCAATGGTCTAGCTCAATTTTTAGTTCAAAGTGGAAGCTATACATTGTCTGTAAAGCATCCCGACACTAACAGAAGTGGTAATGCATTGACCACAATCACAACGATAGAGATTAATGAGAGTGATGATGTATTTGATATCACAGTACCTCTTAAACCAGCTGGAGATGTTCTAGGCACAATTGTTCGACCAGATGGAACCACTCTAGCCAGTGGATTTCCATATGAAATAGCTCAAATCAGGGGTACAGCCATTCCTCGAATAACAGGTAATACTACTAACACAGGTTCTTATCGATACAACGGTTTACCATTGGGTGACTATATATTGACAGCTTATGATGAAGAACAAGACCGTTTTGCTGATGCCATCTTCACCATAGATAATGATGGTCAAGAGTTGGTTTTGGATTTGACATTACTAGACGAACGAATTGCATTACCTGCTGACTTGTATGATGCAAATCGGTTTGTTTACGATGTACAGCTTGATGGTTCACTAAATCAGGGTTCTAATTCATTCTCTAATGCGGCTTCAGTTTTGTCAATTAATGGTGAGGTTTTTACTGGAGACACCAGTGCTAGGTTACAGGCAGGACAAAGACAGTTTGTAATAACACAACCCACAACAATCAATGATTTGGTAGTTAGTCGCAAAATTTACGTGCCACGTGGTGCATATTTTTCTCGATACATTGAAGTCTTCGATAACCCGACAAGCGAAGATATCATAGTAGATATTGAATTGAGCCATACATTTTCCAGTGGTGAGGTAAAAGACTCTTCAACTGAAGATATTATCCTTTCTGAAGCGGATGATTGGTTTATTATCGATGATGACTTTGATGAAGATCCGATGATTTATGCGCAAATGCCACCTGTTGCTCATTTAGTAGCAACAGAAAGTTCGCAACTTAGACCAACCACAGTTTCGATTTTCTATGATAATCTGCAGCCAAATGTGTCCCAATCTTGGTCGCAAATAACCATTCCTGCGGGACAAAGTAGATCATTGATGCATGTAATGATTCAACAGATCAACCATACGGGTATCCAAGCTGCTACACAAAGGTTGTCACAGCTACCTCCTGAATTGTTGACTGATTTAACGCTGTTTGATATTGAATCAATTATCAATTTTGAGATTCCGATTGATGGTTTAAGTCCTTTAGAGCCACTGCCACCTTTGACTGGTGCTGTAAGTGGAATAGTTTATGAAGGCAATTTGACAACTGATGTACCGTTGACAAGGGTTACAATTCAGTCTCAACACCCTCTTTTTTCACGTGTCTGGGGTATGAAAGCCAATGATATTTGTGGTGGAGGTGGCACCTTAGTTAGTTCGTTACATTCGTCTACTATTGACGGTAGTTTTGAATTACAAGGGCAGTTAACCGAAACTGACTCGATAGCTATCCCTGCAGGTGTTGATGTTAAATTATCTGCGCAAATAGCTCAGGGTTGCTATGAGCAGTACGCTGGACACCCATTTACCAATGTTCCTTCAAGAGTTTTGAACATTGAAGCACCTATTCAACAAGATGTGATCTTTGATACAGGCGTATTCACAGGTAATGCTGTTGGTTCTATAGATTATTCGATTTCTTCAGGAAGGGTATATTTATCAATAGATAATACAGAGTTTCCTATAAATCAATACACAACCATAAATTCTGATGGTTCGTATATTTACCCTGGTGTTTTGCCGGGAACTTATGATTTGCTGTTTGATGCTAATCATCCCGATGAATATTTAGAAGCCGATGAATTAAGAGGCAGTAAAAAAGCAGTTGAAATTACGGTTGGTCAAGTACTCTTCAGTGATATAAATATACAGCCTACTGGCTCAATTCGTGGGTCGGTGGTTGATTTTGATGGGGCAGCCAGAGAGGATGCTGAACTGGTTCTCAATGGTTTGAGTGAAGATCAAACATATGATCAGTGTGATGTTGGTTGTGTGATGGAAACATTACCGCAAAATACTGGTAAGCGCCCTGTATCTCGTCGTGTGATTACAGATAGCTTAGGAAGGTATTATTTCAATACGGTTCCTACAGGTGATTATGAACTGGTTATAACGGACCCAGTTTCAAACGGTTTAACAACATACTCAGTATCGGTAACAGAGGATCAAATTACAACCCAGAATGTAACGCTAACAGCAGTGGGTTCTGCCACAGTTACTGTCTTAGATGTATCCGGAAATCCTTTGATAGATTCAGTTGTATATGTTGATACAGTCGCACCAGGTGGCTCATTTGTTGCAGGTAGAACTGAATTTGATGGCACATTTACAGTACCCAACATCCCTTTGGGTAATTATGAGCTTCGTATAACGGACCCAAGAACACCAGCTAATTCTTATTTTGACAGGTTCATAACTGATGAAATTACCAGTCCAATGCAAAATAACCAACATGCCATTCAGCTAAGAACTCGTTCAGAAGTTTTGTTGACAGTTATTGATTCAGATAATAGTGGTATGCCCGTGAGTCTAGCCGATGTGGTTATTACTGATGCCAGTGGTACAAGAAATGCCGGTCAGACAGATGCTTTGGGGCAGTTGATTATTACCGACGTACCGTTAGGTCAATTTACCATTTTGGTCACAGCAACAGTTAATGGTATAGAAAAGCAAGAATCAACCAATGGAATAGTCATAGAAGCAAATAATGATGAACAGTTAATAGTAAACTTAGATTTAGAAAGTACAGTCATTGCGTTGCCACAACAAATCAGAGATGCCAATAACAACCAATACTTGATTAGCCCTGATAACAATGGCGCTCATGCACCATCTTTGTTTATAGACGGTGTATCTTATTCTGGTGAAGATTTGGCAGTTACTCAACTTGATGGACGCCAATTTGTTATTAACTCAATAAACAATTACAGTGGTTTAGACATCACTCGTAAAGCATTTATACCAAACAATGGTTACTTTGCTAGGTATCAAGAAGTCATCGAAAATAACAACAATTTTGATGTCATTGTAGATATTAATGTTTTAAATCGAGTGGCTGATGGTAGTGTAAAAATGACCAGCACTGGTGATGAAATTATCCAAAATAGTGAAAATGAGAGAGATCTTTGGTACATCAGCCAAGATAACAATACGATTAGACATTATGGTTTCTTAGGCAGTGATGGAGTAGCTTCAGAGAAAAGCCCAGACTTGAGTCATAATTATATTAATATCTCTACATCCGAATCCAGTTTAAGCTGGAATGATCTCACCATACCGGCTAACAGTCGAATCCAATTGATGCATTTCTTCGTTAGACAAAAGGGCCAAAATGTTACGAATGGCCAAAATTCAGTTGAAGCTTCTGTTCAACGACTTATTCAATTACCTCCAGAGGCATTAACTGGACTGACTTTTAGTGATGCTAATGAAGTTCAAAATTTTGATATTCCAATTGACTTGATAAGTACTTTGCCCGATTTGCCAGCATTAAATGCACAGATTACAGGTCAGGTTTTTGAGGGCGATGGCATTACTCCGGTCGAATTCGTTTCAGTTAGCGTGCGTCATGATAATTTATTATATCCAAATGTCTTTGATGATTTTGAAGTTGATACTTTAGAGACAGGTGTTGATGGTCGTTTTTCAATTCAAGGATTTTTATCTTCAGATCAGTTTTCAAGACCTATTCCAGTTGGCAATCAATACACAATTACAGCCTCAAGATCAGGCGGGGTCCAGACATCACTTGATGTTCAGTTTCCATTAGATCAGGACTTTATCGATGTCCAATTAGTTTTCAATACAGGTAGTATTACCGGCAACTTATTAGGGGCATTTAATTATTCAGGTGATGAATTTACTGGAGTCACGGTAACTCAGGGTGGGAGTTTTGTAAAAAATGCAGAAATGATCTCAGATTTTGAGTATGAAATCATTGGTTTAGAGGCTGGAATGTACGATTTAGAAGCTGGCCTAGGAAATTTTGATAGTCGTTTAACGGGTTCTGTCAATGCCGTATCGGTTGTTGTGGGTTCAGAAAGTAATGTTGATATTTCGTTCGAACCCAATGGTGCTGTTTCTGGTGAAGTGACATCCAGCACAGGGGTACAGTTGCCTAACCAAGAAATCCTCATAACGCAACAGTCATCAAACTTCTTTAGGGAAACAACAACTGACGGATTAGGGCAATATACGCTTGGCGCGATACCCATAGGTGATTACACGATTACAGTTATTAGTTCTGAGACGGGTGCAGAAACCAGCGCTGAAGTAACCATCACAGAAAATCAAACCACAATTCAGGATTTGACTATCATTGGCGTTGGTGAAGTCACCATCACCACTGTATTTGCAAGCGGACAGATTGCCGCAAACATTAATATTTATATTGTTTCAGATGTTATCAGCAACAACACCTTCTTGGGTACTACTGATGTGAACGGAATATTGATAGCTGAAATACCAGTGGGTAACTATACTTTAAGTGCTCGTAATCCTTTGACTAATCAAAATGTTTCAGTAGGAGGTGTTGTCAATAGTGAAGGAGAAGTTTCAAGCATTGAGTTCATTTTGCCTGCATCGGCAAATGTTGAGTTTTATATCCTAAACGAAAACTTAGGCAATTCACCAATCGTTAACGCAACTGTGCGCTTAGATAATCCAGAAATAAATGGTGTTTCTGGTAATTCGCTTGGTACCAGTGATGTAAATGGTTTGGTAACGTTTACGAATTTACAACAAGTTGATTATCAAGTTGAAGTTGAGTTTAATGACCAGGATGAGACAAGTTTTGTACTCCCAATTACAGCTGCAATGGATGGACAAACCATTACCAAGAATGTCACTTTAAATGCTTCGAATCATCAAACACAGTCATTTGAGTACAATGGCCAAAGCCTTTTACACCAGGTTGAAGTGACTTCAGGCCAGACTTTATCAATCAACTCCAGAACGCAAGCTGGTGTCACTGGAGCAGCTTGTGCCATTGACATCAGAGTATTCGATTCTAATAACATACTATTGGCTGATGGTTTGGCCACGCCATCTGCAATAATTTCACAATCTGGTGACATTAAATTGATTCCAATTATTGATACTGGCCGTTATACCATTCAAAGCACACCGAATACTCAGTTCTGCACCACCGGAGATCAATTCATCAGTGCTGCTATTGATGGAGATTCTGTTCCCGTTGAATCATTCACCACTGGTGGTGTTGTAAACGGGCATGTTTACGAAACGGGTGGTGTGATCCCGTTAGCTGATAAAACGATTAATGTCAGATCGCTCAGTACCGCGCCAGTTTTAAATAATCAAGTTCTTACCGATGCCTCTGGCTTCTATGAAATAGTTGGTGTGCCTTTGGGTGACGTTGAAGTGACTTATGTCGAAAGGCCTTCGGTTAACGCAATGAGCACATTGAACAACATAGGTGATGTCACAACCATTGATTTGGAAGTGAATACAGCCACACTTTTTAATGTGAAAGTTCTGAATGCTGATTTAAGTCCGATTAATCAATCAGTCAGACTTGAAATCAGGGCGCCAAATCAAGGTGTGTTTAGACCATTTACTAACTCATCTGGTGAATACAGTTACAATTATCAAAATGATGGAACAGTGGTTTTCAGAGTAACCAGCCCATTTGACTCTCAAGTAATAGCCACACAGGTAGTTGAAGCAAGTGGTGGTGATGTAGTCGTGAACTTAGTCCTTGATGTTACATCAGCACAAGGAATCGTGTATGAATTTGATGGCGTAACACCAGTATCTAATTCAACAGTGGAGGTTTACTATGCTCATGATAATCGGTATGTGAACCAAACAACCACAGATAATCAGGGACAGTATTCATTATCTAACTTACCCATTGGCGTGGAATTAAATATCGTTGCACGTGACCCTGTCAATTCTGTGAAATCGTTGGTTAGCGTGATGACCGAACAAGGTTCAACTATCAATCAGAATATACTTTTGGCAGGTCGTGGAACTGTTTTTGGCAGGGTTGAAGGTATCGGAGGTGTTCCAGGTGTTGATTTTGAGGTGTGGGCTCAATATGTCACGGATCCAATTAATGGGAATACAGGTTCTCTTTACGCCAGCTCAAACACCAACAACGATGGCGAATATGAAATTATCGGTGTACCTGTAGGCCAGGAAATTACAGTTTATTACCAGAAAATTTTAGCGTTGGATAATCTTGATGGATCAGATGTAACAACATTAGCAAATGGTGGAATCACTCAAGAATTGAATTTTATTGTTCCAGGAACTTCTGTACGAATTCAACTCAGCGCCAGTGATGGATTATCCGTGGGCGATCAGTGCGCCATTGCATTTACTGGGGTTCCTGAACAATTTTCAGATGATCAAAGTTGTGATGACCCGTTCTATCTGTTGGCAATAGCAGAAAATCAAGACATTACATTGATCATTTACGAAACGAATACATTCAATACCATTTATAGCAGTAACTGGGAAATTATTACTGATCAATTGATTGATGAAACAGTAGTTTTATCCGTGATTACTGGTGAAGTGACCTATTTTGATAACACCGTCGTGCCTAATGCAACAGTCAGTTCAAATGACGGATTCTCTGCTGCTGCTGATGAAATGGGTCAATACCGCCTTTTGGGTGTTCGTGCAGGTAGTTTCGAATTGACAGCAACAGATAATCAATCTGGTTTGAGAGGACAAGCTTCTGATATGATGAATGATGTTGCCATTCCGCAAGTCCTTGACATACAGTTACAAGCATCTGGCTCAATCAGCGGAGTGGTCACAGACCCAGCAGGAGCTCCATTACCCAATGCCAGGGTTTATGCTGAAAATACAAGTGAAAACTTTGAAACCAGCGACAGAACGGATGTCAATGGTATCTATGAATTGCCTTATGTTGCACTGGGTCAGATAGAATTATCTGTTGCTGATACAGCAACCAAAAATGTCACAACAAACAACGCAGAGCTGTCTTTTGATGGTGAAAACATCATGGTGGATATGCAGTTTGATGAGACCGGTTCAATGTCAATAAACTTGATGAGTTCACAAGGGCCGATTGAATCTGCCTGCGTTGAATTAAAGCATACTCATGGATATGCGGCCTATGATGATGTGTTCTACCAATTGCCAGATTTTAATGGCAGTGGCCCTGGAATTCATTCTTTCCCTTCGGTTGCACCGGGTGAAGTGCTCATCAGAGGAATAGATGGAAGCTGTTTTAATAACGGTGAAATCGCATTGAAAAAAGCTGAGGTGATAAGCTCTGATGTTGTAGATGAAAATGTCGAACTAGGTAATGCGAAGCGGTTAAGCACAGCTTTAAATAATGGTGGGACTGGCTACCAAGTTAGCATTGATGGTATTGGGCAGATTACACCAGTTAACAACGAATCTGCTGGGAATTATGATAATAGACCATTGTATCGCCCTCTCAAATTGAGCGTGAATGGTCGATTATTGAAAGAGCAAAGAGCTGCATTCAATGAAATTGACAATCAGCAAGTCATCGTAGGGCCCACAACAACAGATTTCATTAGTTTTGAGCGTCAAATTTATTCCGGTATAAATGGTGACTTTACTCGTCTGGCGGATAAAGTGACTAACATTGGAAACACGCCTGTGACAGTTGATGTTAATTTATCTGGTGCATATGGCAATTTGGAGGTTATTTTTGACGGGAATGATATTGAAACATCCTCTGCCAATACTTTATTAAATGTTAATCCACAAACTAATGGCAATACACATGCGATTCATGCATATGATGGCAATGATAACTCCGACCCAGCTGTTACAGGCTATGTCTTTTCAGGTAATTCGCCAATGATTCCAGTGAACACTGATTTCATGAATGCAAGAGGCAGTTTCTCATGGTCCTGGATACAAACAATTCAGCCTGGGGATACCGCAATATTTGTCAGTTACGTGGTTTACAGTGACCCCGATGACATTAGCACAGTAAACGGAATTATTACTGAGTTACTTAATGGCACAAAATCAGATATGTTTGATGGTATGAGTGGCAGTGATCAGATGGATGTTGTGAATTTTCAGGTGCCATGATGAGTCCTATTAACACATACAATTGGAAGATGAAAACATCCGTAATGATCAAAATTATGAGTATGGTTAGTATCGCTCTCTGCTTACTTTGTAGTACTGTTCATAGTCAAAATACGGATAATGATTCAGATTTAAATACTTATGAATTTTTAAAGTATGCAGCATCGGGCGATTTAAATTCAGTTCAGAACAGCTTGGCATCAGGTGTCGATATCAATGCAAGAGATCGCGTTTTTCTGGCAACCGCATTGCATAATGCCTCATCTCAAGGACATGTACATGTTGTAGATTGGTTAATAAGTCATGGAGCTAATATTGAGCAACAAGATTATCAGGGTGCAACCGCATTGATTTGGTCAGCTTATAATGGAAAGTTTCGTCCTTTGATATCTCTATTAAAAGCTGGAGCAAACCCAAACCATATACCCCAACAAGGTCCAACAGCATTAATTGCTGCGACTCAATCCGGTGACATAAAAGCTGTAAATGCTTTGCTTGAATACGAAGCGGACGTTTCTGTAACAAGTACAGATGGTGTGACTCCAATTGATGCTGCAACATTGAGAAATGATCAATCAATACTATCTGTCCTAAACAACATAGGTGATAAAAAGTGAGGGGTTTTATCGGTCAAATATACTTCACTATCGGCTTATTAATTTCTGTTATGAATCCATCTGTCAGTTTTTCTGGCAATACGGTCCTTGATTACACAGCCATAAGTGTTAAGACAGAAAAATGGTCATTGCCTGATTTCAGAGAGGATCAATGGCTAAAAGCTTCAGTGAGAGCACAAGACATTGTTTCAGGTTGGGATGAACATGCAGTTACTATCCCATGGACCAACCTTACTTTAGAGTATTTTGTTAAGCATAAGATGCAGCCCAGCCGTGGTGCTAGAGCTTTAGCTTTAATACATGTGGCGATGTATGATGCGTTGAACCATTCAGAATCCAAGAAATATGACTCATATCTAACGGTATCTGTGGCAGCAGCGAAAGTTTTGAGCTACCTTTTCCCAGCTGAAGAACATACTTTTATGCGTATAGTACATAAAGTAATTGAACTGAAAAAATCATCTGAAAATTTCAGTTACGAAATGAATTCAGCTTTCAATCTAGGTCAAATGATTGGTAACCGGGTTATTGAATATGCTGAAAATGATGGCGCCCAAAAAGGTTGGAATGGAAAAAGGCTTCAATGGTATGGAGAGGGGCGATATTATGGACCAGGTGCATGGGAACCCACACCACCTTATTACTATTATCCACCTGATGAACCTTTTGCGCCTGACTGGAAACCATGGGTGTTAAAAACAGCCGATCAATTTAGACCTGAGCCGCCACCAGTTTATGGAACCAAAGAATTCATGGCTGCTTTGGATGAAGTGGTTGACGTTGATAAAAATCTCACAAATGAACAAAAAGAAGTGGCCAAATTCTGGGTTGATGGGCATGGAACTGTGACTCCAGCTGGGCATTGGAATCAAATCGCCATTAAGTTGGTTTCTAAGCTTGAATTAAGTGATCATCAAATAGCACAAATATTTATGCAACTAAATATAGCTATGGCAGATACTTTTATAGCTGCATGGGACTCTAAATATCATTATTGGTATATCAGACCAGTAACAGCTGCTAAGAAGATCAAAGGATTGGATTTTAAACCCTATATTTTAACTCCACCATTTCCATCCTATGTATCAGGTCATGCTGCCATAAGTGGTGCAGCCTCAACGGTTTTAGCACATCATTTTAAAAGTGAGGCAGATGCGATAAAGGCCATGGGTGATGAAGCTGCACATTCTAGATTGCTAGGTGGTATTCATTTTAAGTTCGACAATGACCAAGGATTAAAATTGGGTAGAGATATTGCTCAACTGGTTATTGATAAATATTCATTGGAAATAAGATATGCAAAATAATATTATGGAGTATGATCCAACATTAAAAATACCTAAAAGCACAAATTGCAAGTGTATATTAGGTATGTTAATTCTAATACTGATTACATTTTCATCCATAGCAGGTAATGATGATTTAATTTTTGAAAATTCATTTGAGGCTATAGATTTAGGAATGATCAGTTATGTCACTGAAGCTGAAACCATTTTTGATCAAGCAGAAGCAGTATTGGAAGTGCGAGCCACTTTAGCGGATGGAGCATTATTTGATGTGTTGATTAATGGAACACCTGCTAATTTTGTTACCCAAGATGAAGATGCAGCGATTTATCGCTTGAATGTCACTTTAAATGAAGGAGATAATTTAATTGAGGCAGTGGCTAACTATAGCGATGAAAATGGGGACAGAGAAGAAGTGATTGAGGCTAACTTCAGTTATTACGATTTACCCATCATTACTTTTACCAGCCCATTAGATTGGCAAACTTTAGGGCCTGTTGATACAACTGGATTAGGTGCTGGTGGTGCCTTAAACTTGTCAGGTGTAGTTGAACGACCAGTAAGCATAACAGGCACACTATCCTCGCCTGTAATTGATTTAAAAATCAATCAACAACAAGCCTCATTCACTAACAACACTTTTAGTTTCGATGATTACTTTTTGCATGAAGGAACAAACCTAATCAGTGCCACAGCCACCGATGAATTTGGTCGACAAACCACGGCAACAATTACCGTATATGTAGATCAAACTGCCCCATTCGTTAGTGTTGCTAATACTTTTGAGCGTATCACTTCGGCTAATTTCACCACGCTTAACGGAACAATTAATGATGCTGTTGAAGGTGATTTTAATGCACCTGAGGCCATGATAAGTGTCAATAATCTGATAACAGGCCAAAACTATGAAGCTCAAGTAGAAGGTATCAACTACCTATCACCACAGATTGCCTTGGCTGTGGGTAACAACCCAATGTTAATAACAGCTAGTGATCAGTTTGGGAATACTCGACAAATCACTACGAACATAACCCGAGTTGATGCTGGTACTAATCGATTAAGTTATATGGGGGGGTCAAACCAAAGTGGTCTTGTAGGTGACCAACTTAGCATGCCACTTCGAATTGCCGCTTTTGATAAAACGGGGCTTCCTATAAGTGATGTGACAGTGCATTTTGATGTAATCAAAGGTTCAGGAACAATCAGCTCATTAGCAAACGACACTGATTTGATAGATGGTGTAAATCCAGCAAGGAACTTAAGCCTTAACACCGATGCCAGTGGTGAGGTGCATGTTTGGTTAACCCACGGGCAAGAGTCAGGTCTTGCCAGTCATGTGGTTAAGGCTTGGTCAGATGATCTTAGTGAATCGATATATTTCACAACTTCATCATTGGTAGGTGAGCCAGCCCGGGTGGTTGTTGAGGATGGTGCAGGTACTCAGTATGCGCAGACTCATTCATCGCCACTTCATTCTCCAACAGTTGTTGTGCTTGATGCCATGAGCAATCCAGTACCAGGTGCACAAGTGAGGTTTTCAATTCGCAGCGGTGATGCTAAGTTTGATGATTCATCTGCCATAAATGCTCAAGTTTCAGCAGGTGGCTTGTCAGTAATCACAACCAGTGACAAAAAAGGCCAAGCGGCTGCTAGACCTAGTTTGGGTTCAAGCACAGGAGTGGTTCTAGTAGAGGCTCAAAGTATAAATAGCTCAGGTAATTTAGTTGGTTCAACAGATTTTCAAATAATCGTTAAAGCCAGAAACAATGGCCCAACTCGCTTTACTGGTACCGTGATGGATATGAGCGGTATACCACTTGAAGGTGTGATTTTAAGTTTTGCTCGTAGCAGTTTAACCACCACCACTGATAAGGAGGGTTTTTTTAGGTTTGAAGGTAATGTACCCGTGGGTCGAGTGGATTTATTTATAGATGGTCGAAATGTGACGATGGTACAAAACGGAGAAACGGTTGAATACCCTGGTTTACACTTTGAAGCCACTGTGATTCAAGGTCAGGACAACCACCTACCCCACATCATTTACCTGCCTCCTGTACATACTGATCGTGCGCAAGTCGTTGGTGGAGATGAAGATGTGAGCTTATTTATCCCAGGTTTTGATGGTTTTGAAATGATCGTCAAATCAAACAGTGTGACATTCCCAGATGGTTCAAGAACAGGTGAGTTGGTTGTTAATCCAGTTCATGCAGATAGACTGCCCATGGTTCCTCCTGGTGGTTCTGGACGTTTCAGCCCCTTTGGTTGGACCATCCAACCTTCAGGTACGCGGTTTGACCCGCCTATAGAAGTCAAGATGCCTAATGTCAGTGGTATGAAACCTGGCACAACCAGAACCATTGTGCAATGGGATCATGACTTAGCTCAATTTATTCCAATGGGCCTGGGAACAGTTAGTGCTGACGGAACACAAATTGTAACTGAACCCGGATCTGGAATTACCAAAGCTGGTTGGGGCGGAGGCCCACCGCCACCACCCCCTACTAATGAGGGGGAGAATGAGTGCTCTATAGGAAGATCTGGGGACGATTGCATTTGTACTATTGTTGTATCTGCAGATAATGAAACTGATGTTTTATGGAAAATAGCAGAAAATGATGGAACTACTGTTGAATTTGATGCTGAATTAGAAGGTAATGGATGCGATGAGAGAACTTTTGAATGGTATATCAATGATGGTTCTTCTGTACTAACAGATCCACCACCATTTGATCATGAATTTGAATTACCTGGAACATACCTTGTAACTGCATTTGCAACATGTGTAAATGCTGGCGAAAGTTGTAACCCAGGAAAAATCAGTGACAGCATAGAGGTTAATATATTTTTGCCTAAAGTTGAAATTAAAGAAGCAGAGGAAGATCCATTTGAATTGATTGGGGTAAATAGCAATCAATACTATGCTGAAAGAACCAACTTAGAGATTGAAGTGCTATACCCTGATGAACATCCAGAAGCTGGAAATGTTATAGATGATTTTTCAGGTGATGCTGAGATTACTGAGGAAGCAGGAACCGCTTATTATGATGGAAATGATGGGGCTAGTACATTGCCTGAAACGATAAGTATTCAGTCTGGTAAAGGAGATATTTCTATTGACTCAGTATCAAACACCTTAAGTTTAGAAGGTCCTATAGATGCGTCAATTAAAATTGAATTATCTGATTTTGATAATATTCATGAATCAAGTCTGGAAACAGTAGATGTTGATCAATGGGTAGAAGAAAGTGATTTGGAAACTTCTGATAATATCGGAGATACTAATGACTCTCGAGTTCCTGATTGGCTTGAAAAACAATCATGGGATATAGTTCGTAGTACGCGTGGGGGTGGAGGTATCTTAGGTGAAGTTATGGCTGGTGTTAAAAATGTTTATCTTGGAAGAACTGATGGTATTTTAGCGGGTGCATGTGGTTATGTACCATTCAATCCAAGGTCAATTTATATTGGACTAACTTGTACAGTAGGTGTTCCTAGTGGAGACAATGGACACCGAATGAATACGAATTCGACATTAACAGAAACAGTACTCCATGAGTCTCGACATACATGGCAATTTAGAATTTTATATTCTGAGCCAGCCGGTGCAACTGGCTCATCTCCAAAACAAGATTCAGATGATGATGGTTGCCCAGAGATTGTTGCTGATGGAACAGATGCTGGACCTAATGATTCAACACCCATTCAAGACGGTGTATTTCCAACTACTGGTGATGATAGTATTGATAATAATCCAGGTGGACAAATACCTGATAATATATACCATACAAGCCCTTACCCTTGGGCCCCATCAACAAGAGTAGATAAATGCAGATATTTAATTGAAACAGATGCTGTGGAGTTTGAAGATGATTACAGTTAATTTAAAGATAACATTTACAATTTTTGTATGCGTACTGTGTAGTTCAGTGGTTTATTCATATACACCAGATACTGAAAATATACCTAAAGATGTTAATATTTTGAACTATAGAGCTCAAAACTTAGCTATGAAAGAGGATGATTATGAAAATTTGATTAAGTATTTATCCCAATGCTTGGCCCAGGAAAAAAATACTTCTTTTTCAAAATTATGTACACGTGTTATTGATATTGTTTCAGTTGTTCTTAAAACAAATAATCCAAGCGAAAAACAAGCAAATCAAATACTTTTGTACATATCATCAATTAAAAATCATACTAACCATAATAATAAACGAATAAGAGAATTAGTTTGGTTAGCTACTCTGAGGAATGTATATGATAAAGATATTTTGAAGAATGTTTTAAATAGCCAGAAAGACACTGATATGGCCGAGGTCACCCTTGCTTTAATTGGTGAGTTTGGATGGCATGATGTTATTCCAGCAGAGAAATCTGTTTCTGCGAAGATTAAAAATAAAGATTTGTTTTTGAGATTGCTAAAAAGAAAGGCTCATTTCATAAGCTCGCTTAATTTATTGAACAACTCATCTATTGATGAGATTAAGAATGAACTGGCTTTGAGTATTAATGATGTGCTTCCAATGATTAATAAAGGTTCAAAAATGGAATTGGCTCATTTAAACTGGTTAATTAAAAAAATGGGTTTGTATAGAAATAACCAAGCAATAAAAGAAATATTAACAAGTTTGGGTGAAAATAGCCTTCACTATAATCAGTCCAGCTTAGGATCCCTCTCTGAGGATGAAAAAGCTACAGTAATTTCTTTAACAAATGAAAGGCTCCAAATTAGTGAAAGGTCAATTACTGCATTAAATCCATATCTTTCAGAAAAAAATCATTGAAAATCAGAGTCATTCATCCACCCATATCCCATTTACCAGTTTATACCTAAATCGGAAGCTTTTTATCTGTCTAACAGTAAAAGAGTTTTCATCTATTATTGAACTCTGAATATTATCTTTGTATTCGATATCTGGGCCAAGAGATGGCTTTTCTTCAAAAGGCCTGAGGTCAAAACCAACGTCTATAAATTCATTTCTGTTTTGAATGCAAAAATGAAAATCACTTCCTTTAACATGAAGTTCATTCCACCAATGCCATTTCATAAACCCAACTATATCATTAAATTCATTTCTTACAATCACACCTGCATTTCCTGTGAATAATTTTTTGTGAGTTTTGTAATAAGGGTGCGAACTATTAACTGGCCAATCTTGGTATTGTTCTAGCTTAAGGTTTTTACCTCCAAAACATTTCATAGGTAAAGGTGGAGCAAGAAATGCATTTTTTCTTGTTGATATGTTCCCTGAAAGCCAAACTGACTTCCAATCATTTAGAGTACTGAAAACTTCGAGTTCTTCTGGATATGGGTGAATAACTTTCTTCCCTTTTGGCAATACTGAATGACCAAGATTAACTGGTATACAAAGAAAGTCCCTTGCATTAAGAGACTTTTTGAAAATCGTGCCTTTAAATTTTTCATATGGCAAATCATTGAAGCTCATGGATAAATGATGATAAATCTGCCCCAGGCTTGGAGCAGTGGCATCAAATGAAACCATGTTTTTAAAAAACAATTTTGCTCTTTCTTCAATTAGATCGAAACTATTAGGTTGTTCGCCAAGCTGTAATAATTCAACAATATTTTCGTAAATTGTCGATGAAAACTCTTGCTCGATTAGAGTTTGTATTTGACGTGATTTGATTTGAAAGGAATATAAATCGCTTGTAAATTTCAACATTTTTTTTCCAATAAAAATAGATAAAGTTGACGCAAGACTTCTCTATTTATTGAAAAAGATTAATTTACTGAAATTGCTAGGTTAGCCACCATTTAAGCGTCTGACAGGGCAGCATACCCCAAGTAATACTCTACATTAAATTCAGAGATGCTTCAAGAGTCTGCACTTATTTATTAAATTTGAATATGCGCTTGCATTATCTATAATGAAAAAGATGGTAACAAAAATCCAAATGAACTTATTTGAGAAGGTGGACTTCTTTTTTAAAAACAAATTATCAGACCAGAGCGTTTTGGCTCAGAGGTTTATAGTTTGATCTTTCTGTCTTTCTTACCTCAGGATGACAAAGAATATATCCTGAAATGGCCAGGTAAAGTTGATAGGCACTCAAAAAAAGAAGATGACTTTGGCATTAAGTTGATTTTTTCCCAGCTGAACCGACCTTCAGATGAACTGCCATCTCTATCTTCTGGAAACAATAGGTTTGATTTTTACGTTAAACATCAAAACGTAGTGATCGAATCTCTATTTGGTCTTTTACCTTACTTGCCGTTAGGCTCGATATGGAAAAATGGGCTGCTGATCAGATCGTATACTCCGTTAGTACAAAAGAAATTTACATTTAATTACGGTGTCTCTAATCTTCAAAATTATCATGCGAATGAATCTTTTGATTACCATAGCATGGGAAGAGTGTACACCTCAAAAGTTATCCCGAATGATGTATGGTCACTTTCATGTGGAAACCTTAATCAAGCAGGTGGCCCATCTGGATTATTAGCTGTTAAGCTGGATGATGGCACTGAGGTACTAATCCCGCATTATGAAATTCTTAGAAACTGTTATTGTGATTCGACCAGAACAGCTATTTTGTTTGCAAAAGGTTACCTTGCAAATGATGAAAAGTTTTTATTTGATCGAGAAATGAGTTCTGTTGATGAAAACGGTGTTGCTGATTTGTATTTGACTAAAAACGTTTTTGTTAGGGATGCTAAAACTTTAGCACAGTTTGCCTTTAGTAAAATTACTACAAATAGAGCCAATCGACTCAGATCTGAAATGGTTTACAGCGAAAGTTTATTAGGAGGGTTCAAAGAGATACCAAGTCGGCATCGAATGAGCAGAGTTATGCTTCCTGTTGATGGAACATATTCAATAAATGCTAATGGCCTATGGATAAATGTTCCTGGTGCTGATGCACCAAAATTTTTTGTGACTAATCTATTAGAATTAAATTATGAACTGCCTTTTAAGAGGCTAAACATACACAACAATACATTCAAAACCACACCCAATAAAAACCCAGAGTTTGATCCTAGACCACCCAGACCCTATGAGAAAAGAAAAAATTCTAAATACAGTGATGAGTTTGAAGATGAGTTACTTATGTTAACCAGTTTGTCTGACCCCTCAGTTAGAAATGAACTTTTACTGGATCAAGTTTTTACAGCTTCAAAACCAGTAATGGAAAAGGTAGATCAACAAGTAAAGCGAATTCCAATCGAAGGTAAAAAAAGAAAAAAACTCCTGCCACCTGATCCTAAAGGAAATAGGTATTCAACCGGTTCTAAAGGGAAAGGTAATAGCGATGTTTCTAGATTGGAATTATTGGCTAGTAATGAAATGAGTTACTCTGAGAAAAGAGAACAAGTGCCAGATAAATTTACTATTTTGAGAAAAGCGCTGTTAATGATAGTTGAGAGTTTTAAAGGGGATGGTTTCAAAAATGTTCAACTAGATAAAATTATTAACACCCAATCAGCTGACGGAAATTTTTATGCATCAATCGTTAAATCAGGACAATACATTCACAATTGGTCATTTATGAGCTTGGATCCAGAAATCAGAAGAATGGTATACATCATGAAATTGACTGTTGAATCAAGAATATTCTATTTTTTAGAGCTTGAGGCAAAGTTTGACAAGAAAGCATGTTTCATAGAGTCTTTTCCGTGCTTTGCATTTAACAAAGACTTAAATGGTCTAATTGCTGAAACTGAATGGGAGGTTTTGATTAACTATATTACTCAATACAAATGTCATAATAAAGATGGAGACTGGTTTAAGTGGGCCGATGTCGATCAAACTGTGGATATAGAAAAAAATTATTTGAAGCATTATTACCATAATCACTTCAAAACTTCTAAAGGTAAAAAGAAAGCTGTTAGAGTTCCCGAGGAAAAATCAATTAATTCACTGGCAAAGACGATTATGAAACACATTAACGAAGAACCAGAAAATCAAGAATGATTCAAATTAATCAGTTCCATGCGTTCATTAAGCCATTTAGGAAAACTTTGATATTCTGTTCGAAGAAAAACTGATGAGCCGATCCTGTGGGATCTGAGTAACTTTGTAAAATCTTTTTTGTCCATACAAATAAAAAAAGCCAAAACACTCATAATCAAATGCCGATCGTTTAAATCAACCAATTCAAATATTCCAAATTTATAAGAATCATCATTTGCCCAATGTGGATCGAGACTCAATTCCTTCAACCCAAGTTTTAGTAATTTTCTACCAAGATTGTTATTTCTAACCAATGCAGAAGTGAATATTCTCAAACCATAGCAAAATTCAACGGCAGAAATAACCTCATCAAAATATCGAACAGATCCATTTTTGATGATGGAGAAAAACATCTTATTAAGTTCAAATAATTCATTCGATATGTTGAGAGTACTATGTTTAGATCTTGCAAGGCTCTGGTTACAACTAGGACAATAAGGTTTTCCAGATTCCCATAATAGCTTGTGAACCATTATTTTTTCACCACAAAAACTACAATCAGATCTGAGTGGTCTCGAATGTTTTAAACAAATAGTATTCCAGCCTAAGCGCCAGTGTTTGCGGAAGTACGGTGAGTCATCTTCTTCAAGACACTCTGGACAGAATTGCAGCGCCTTTCTGTGCCTGACTCTGTGGTATGTTCCTTGTGCTAATATCCAGTGATTATTGCTATTAATTACCTTTTCAAAGAGTTTAGATTCGTATGAGAGCATAGTTGTCTCAATAATTTTGTCTATTGAAGTTCCCGTCTTATAGGCCAGAATGTCAATAACATTTGAAGGTGGATGAGTGTCAATATCTCTGGTCCAAATACTTTGACCAGGCCACAAAAGTCTGCAAAAAGTATGTAGTAAAGCCCCGTGACCATTTGACAATCTGACTATCCATGATGATAGTAATTCATCCTGTAGAGGTGGGAAAGTTAATAAAAACTTATCGTCATTACTTTCCATAGACTAACCAATCTTGGTTACTGGCTGAACCCACTTTATCTTATCCAGTAAACTTAAAGTAATCTTCTCATCACCAGATTTTATTGCCTCTGTCGTTACCTCGTTAAGCAAAGTTGACAGTTCTCCAATATTACCCTCACACATTGAATATATTTTTCTTGATATTTCTTGCCCACTCAATTGTGATGGTAACTTAATTGGCAATACCTTTTCAAAGCTTGCAAGTAAACGACGAAAATCATCATTAGATTGCCATTTAGGTAGCTCTATTTGTTCAAACCTGTTTGATATTTGAGGAATAACCCTTATTGCCCTGAGTGCATCATCAGTACCTACTGTAACAATTGGTATCCTTAATTCATTAGACAGGTACTTAATAGATTGTAGTAATAATCTTTGTTTGGTTTTGTGACCAATGAGCATGTGATGAAACTCATCAATGATGAGTAATTTAACACCAAGATTATGCATCATGGTGATTGCCTGATTTTGTTTTCTAGAGATAGAATCACGTTGTCGATAAGGTGCTTTTAGAATGTTAAGCATCGAATCATAAAACCTACTTTCCTCTGGGCTTGGGGGCATTTGCATGTACATAACCGGATATTCCAAAATACCTGTCCTCTCGTTTTCTTTCGAGTGGTTTCTTAATGCAAACTGTTTAACAATAGTAGTTTTACCGTTGTTTGTATCACCATAGATCAATAAATTGGGCATTCTATCTGATGGTTTTAGGTTCAATCTCCAATTTAGCTTTTCGATAATTGTTTTAGCCATGCCGTATCCAATCCATCTTTGGTTATCAAGCCATTGAATTCTTTCTTGCTCAGACAAATCAATGATTGGCTTAACGTAATCGGCAACATGTTTATAACTTTCCTCACTCATCAGTAAACCTCAATATCATCAAAGGGTAAAATTTCTTCCTCTGAAAATTCTTCTACATTTTCTTGAGGTTTGATGGGCTCAGTGTTCAAATTTGATTGGCTTGCTCCTTTTGTGGCTTGAGTTTTTCTTGATGTGTTTCTTCGAGTTTGTTTTGTGATTTTTTTGGAATCCTCTTCCATTTTTTCCAATCTAAGTCGCGCTTGAAATACAGCATCTTCATCATAGTTCTTCAGTCCTTTTTCCTCTAAATATCTTTTAGTTTCACGCAACTCCCAAAGTGTCATTTTAGGTGCACTTAAATTGCTGTAGGGCACTTGATAATATCTCTTTAACTCGGGGTCAAAGAAGTAAAGCTTGGAAATATCTCTTGGGTCATAGCGAAAAACAAACTTTCTTTTATATCTGCTTTTTTGTGGGTCTTTTGAATTAATCCATGATTTTAGAACTTCGGCATAATATGTAATATGTTCAACTGTGACACCATTTTGCTGAACGGTTCGTTCAACAAAAGGCATGAAATCGAGTTTTAGTTTATCTGAGTTGCTTGGAATTAAGCCAGAGCCAGGCCCTGGGTTTTCATCATCACCCGATAGTCCTTCAAGAAACTTGGCTTCTGGTGTGGTTTTTATTTCTGAATGGATCTCTTTGTGATAAACATCGCAAATCAGCGTTGTTAACCATTTTTCCAGTTCATTTAAAGTAAATGCAGCTTTTTCTTCGGACTCATATGTTGATCTTTTTTCGACATTTGAAAAAGTAGAGCCTGGTAAATCATGCAACTCAGTATTGAGTGTTCCTAAGTATCGCTCAATATGAGCGCCATAGTTTGGTTTGCTAAGTGGCCTAAAGTGAATGTCAATACGATATTCACCGCAAGCGCGTTCCAACATATGCCCATCAAATTCTTTTGCATTATCCACATGAATAAGTGCAGGAATGCCGGCAACTGGCCAGGTGCATTTTAGACCAAGTTCTGTCATCCTATTTTCCTTTGTAAGTATGCTTTGTGAAACACAAAGTCCAACTGATAATGCACTTGGTTTTTCTAGAGATATTACAAATCCTGTAACCATCCTAGAAAATACATCAATTGCTAAAGTTATCCAAGGCCTACCGATTGTGAGTCTATATTTTTCATCAACAATTTGAATGTCAAGTTGAGTGTGGTCAATTTGAATAACAGATAATGGCACATTGGCATCCTGATATATCCCTGGGTGAGCTCCAAGTTTTTCATCGGCCAATTTTTTTCCATGCCTTGTTGTTACATGGTGCTTTTCACTGGCTTTTTTAATTCTGGCACGCATTGTGTTTATGCCAGGTGTTTTATAGCCTTTTTCTTTACAGATAGTCTGTAATTTGAAATAAGTTTTTTTGATGGATAGCCGGTCTGGAACAAAGTAATATTTTTGAATAGTTTCGCTAAGAATTTCTTCAACCTCATCAGATAATCTTGATTTTCCAACGCCTCCTGTTTTGGGAGACGGTAGTAAGGCGCTTATTTTCCCAGTGCTTAGAAAAAGCTTAATCCACCTGTAAAGAGTTGCAGAATGGACTCCATTTTTTTCTGCACATTTCTCGACATCTTTTTCTTTCCTGTCATCCATTGAAATCAGAGGTTTAATGATTTCATACTTCTCTTTAGCTCTGTCCCAGCTACTGTTGGATACCGAAATTAATTCATTATCAAAATTTTGGGTTTGGTCAAGAAGAATTACATCTTCAGACTTCAGCTTTTCTTTCAAGCCATTGTCAAATCTTCTGGCAATGATTGTATTTTGGTCAATTACATTTGTTACCCTGTAATTAATAGAGTTGTAAGAAATCACCTGACCGTTTTCTATTTTTTGTTCTTTTTTAGCCATATCTTTGATGTCATTGTTAAAGGTTTATCTACGTTAATTAATATGTGTTTCCACCTGATTAAGTGCCATAGATAAGGAAGATGATTTGAAAAATCTTGAGGCGAATCAGTAATTTTTGAAATTAGAGTCTTTGGAGTGGATTCACCTTTTGAGAGTTCTTTAAGGAGTTTTGGTGATATTTCATGATCAAAATCTAATTTATCTTCAATCAAATCGAATCTTTTTAAAAACTTAACGTTTTTCAGTTTTATTTGACTGACATCTTGATCAGTAATTAATTTAAATCTCCAGTCTTCTTGTTCACAGTAAATTTCAGCGATTTCCTTCTCCTCAGCAATTCGCTTTGGATCTTTTAGGAGTTCTTCATGATATTTAACTTCAACCAGAATCGGGCGTTGATCTTGATTTTTATCTAATTTATGATCAATCTCAATTAATATATCAGGTGTATATGATCTCTTCTTACCATCATCATTTTCATATTCAAACCTCACAGGTTGTTCGATAGCATTTGCTACTTCAAAGTCAAAACATATTAGTATGTAAGCATCATGTTCTAACTTAGATTCAAAATGTATAGGATTGCCTTGTGGGTTTATACTTTTTGCTCTAATGCTTCTGTATGTTCTTGGGATCTTTCTAACAGCTTTTAGTGTGTTGTCATCTTGCTGATTAAGTATGACATTTTTAATTTTCATATCAGGTGTTGAATTCTGCTTTACTTCGCTCGCATTTTCTTGTGTCATTATATGTTTTATATTTGCATTAACATATGTATATTCGCACAAACTTCAGTAAATGTCAGAGCCACCACCCACTAATGCAGGTGCTGAGGCAGTGTGGTGGGGGTTGCGAAAAGGTGGTTGACTCCAAGTATCTGGATCAAAGCCGTGGGCGCTGATAGATGCCACTGAGGCTGTTTCCAAAGCTTGCGCCTCGGTCAGATCAGGCAAGATACCCGGTAAACGGCTCGCCAGCATGGTTTTTCCAGTGCCAGGAGGGCCATAAAACAATAAATTATGCTGGCCGCTGGCGGCAATGGTCAAAGCCCTTTTGGCTTGTTCTTGGCCTTTGACATCGGCCAAATCCGGTACTGGATTGGGTGTGGTTTTTAGCTTGATTTCAGCCCGCGGTAATTCATCTACATTGTCCAACCAAGCACAAACCTGTAATAAGTTGTCAGCCAGCATGCAGTCGCAAGATTGCACCAACGCAGCTTCAATACCATTGTCCTGGGGACAAATCAAACTGCGACCTGTGGTGGCTACAGCGCTGACCACAGGCAGCACGCCGCGTATGGGTCTGAGGTCACCGCCTAAAGCCAACTCACCAATTAATTCAACTTCGGTGAGTTTATCGCGATGGATTTGGTCTGAGGCCGCCAATACGCCGATGGCAATGGGTAAATCATAACGTCCACCTTGTTTGGGTATGTCGGCAGGCGATAAGTTGATGGTGATGCGGTGTTGTGGAAACTCATAGCCTGAATTCATGATGGCAGCCCGCACCCGATCTTTTGATTCTTTCACAGCAGTTTCCGGCATCCCCACTATGTTCAGTTGAGGTAAACCCCGAGATATGTGCACCTCAACCCGCACCTGTGGTGCCTGTACCCCAAATTCTGCTCGTGATAGCACCACTGCCAGTTTTGTCATGCCTATGGCTCCATTAAAAGAGGTCAAAGTTTAGTCTTTTTAGCGGTAAATTGAGATGGTGTTTTTCTGACCTGTTTGTAAGAAAAGATGGTCATTTGATGGATAATGATATGGCTAAGTACTGGATTGTTTTGAACCACATCAATGCTAGAATAAACGGATGCAAAAACCCAGCAAAAATACTGTGCTGCAAGTGGCATTGAAAGTGCCATTTGCTCCCTACCTTGATTACCTTTTGCCCGAGGGGTTGCAAGCACCTGAGGCTGGCGTACGGGTATTGGTACCTTTGGGTAAAAATAAACGTTTGGTGGGTTTGGTGATTGGTCACAGTGACCAAAGTGAGCATAAAAACTTGAAACCGATTCTTGAGGTTTTGGATCAGCAGGCACTGCTGGATAAACACACATTGGAAGTGTTGCAACAAGCAGCCAAATATTATCAGGTGAATTTAGGTGAAATGATTTTTACCGCGTTGCCAGCTTGGTACCGTCGCATTGAAAACCGCCCCATTCCACATCAGTTTTGGTGGCGAGCGAAAGGTGAAATAGAACCAGCAAAAACACTGTTAAAAAACGCCAAAAAACAACAAGAAATATTTGAGTACCTGCATAAACACGGCCCATTACAAAGCAAAACCATGAGCCACATCAGCGCATCAGCAGCTCAAATCTGTCGGCAGTTGCAACAAAAAGGACTGGTTGATTGTGCTGAGGTTTGTTTTTTAGAAAATGATTCTGTCAAAGACCCGGGTTTTCAATTGACCGCCGATCAAGCCACTGCTTTGGGCCAGATTCAGGCCCAAAGTGACCAGTTTCAAGTGCATTTGTTGGATGGTGTCACTGGCTCTGGTAAGACAGAAATATATATCCGTCTGATCAATGATTTATTGGCCCAAAACAAACAGGCTTTGGTGTTGGTGCCAGAGATTGGTTTGACGCCCCAGTTATTTCAAGAAATCAGTCAACGCATCAACGGCCAAATGGCTATATTACACTCTGGATTATCTGATGGCGCCCGCGCCCGCGTCTGGCAACATGCAGCCAAAGGCTTGGTAGACGTGGTGGTTTCCACCCGTTCAGGAATCTTTACACCGTTCAAAAATCTGGGCAGCATCCTGGTGGATGAAGAACATGACTTGAGCTACAAGCAACAAGAAGGGGTGCGTTATTCGGCTCGAGATTTAGCCATTTTGCGTGGTAAAATCCAACAAATTCCAGTCGTTCTGGGATCAGCCACACCCAGTTTTGAAACCTTGAATCATGCCATCAGTGGCAAATATCAATGGTTGAAACTGCGCACACGGACCAATCAAAATCCCATGCCCAGTTTGACCTTACAAAATACCCAATCAAAGCATTTCATTAAAGGCTTGACGGCTAAAACCATTGATGCAATCGATGTTCATTTAGCCGCTGGCAATCAGGTTTTGGTGTTTTTGAATCGCCGTGGCTGGTCACATAAACTGATCTGCCATGATTGTGGCTGGGTGGCTGAGTGTGATGATTGCGATGCTTATCTGACTTACCACAAACATTTAGACTTATTAAAATGCCACCACTGTGAACGGCGTTATTCCTTGCCTGAGTTTTGTCCCCAGTGCGGCTCGCAGGAAGTTGAAACCATGGGTGTCGGTACTGAAAAATTGGCAGATGGTTTGGCTGAACGTTTTCATGACTTTGCGGTGGTTCGCTTTGATCGAGATGCGGTAAAAACCCCTGCCCAATGGCAAAAAAACTTAGAAGTTGTGCGCTCCGGTCAACCTTGTGTGATTGTCGGTACCCAGATGTTGTCCAAGGGACATGACTTTCCTTTGTTGTCCTTGGTTGTGGTGGTTAATGTCGATAACAGTTTTTTCTCTACCGATTTCAGAGCAACAGAATATTTGGCGCAGTTATTGGTTCAGGTTTCAGGCAGAGCAGGTCGTGCCAAAACCAAAGGTGAAGTGATCATCCAAACCCAATTCCCTGAACATGAGTTTTTCCAGATGCTGTTCAAAGCCAATTACCAAACGTTCGCCCAACAACAACTTTTGGAGCGAGATGCAATGCGTTTCCCGCCCTACACCCACATGGCCATCATTCGTGGCCAGCACCGCAGCGAGCGAGTGCTGGATGAGTTTTTACAAAAACTGGCCAATGGTATGCAACAAAGTGAGGACATCAGCGTCATGGGACCTTTACCAGCACCGATGCAAAAACGGCAAAAACTCTATCGCATGCAGTTGATCCTTAACAGCAATGACCGCCGCAGCCTGCATCAAACCATATACCAATTAAAACAATTACCATTGGCCCAAGGTGAACAACAAATTCCTTGGTTTGTTGATATTGATCCAGTAAATTTTGATTAATAAAAGCCATAAAAAAAGCCCCAAAAAGGGGCTTTTTCCTGAATCTTGCGAATTGAATTTATTTCACTTCAATTAACTCAACGTCAAAAATCAAAGTACTGTTTGGACCGATGGGGCTACCAGGTCTCGCATCTGAACCATAGGCCAGCTCAGGTGGGATATAAAAACGGTACTTAGCACCTTGGTTCATCAGCTGTAATCCTTCAGTCCAACCTTTAATGACTTGATTCAAGCCGAAGGTAGCTGGTTGGCCACGGTCTACTGAACTGTCGAATTTGGTGCCATCAATCAAAGTACCTGTATAGTGAACAACAACGGTAGCAGTTGCTGATGCGGGTTTAGGACCTGTGCCTGCTTCCAATACTTCATAAAGCATGCCTGACTCAGTGCTCATGACACCTTCTTCTGTGGCTTTGGCTTTCAAGAAAGCAGCACCTTTTTCAGCATTTTCACCTTTTTGAACTTCCAACTCAGCCATCATTTTTTCTCTTTTGGCTTTTTGGACTTCTTGTTGTTTTTGTTGGATGATGCCGCGAATCTTGGTTAATTCTTCAGGCGTTAAGCGCAAATCGCGACCTGACAAAGCATCTTCCAAACCGGTCATGAAAGAGTCTTTATCAAAATCCAACTCAGAGTCTTTCAGGTATTTACCGACGTCAGAACCGATTTTGTAATTGATCTGACCATTGTCAGTGTCCATGTCCGCCCATGATGTGGCGCTTACCAAGAGTGCAGATACACCAAAGGCGATGGCTAATTTTTTCATTCAAATTTCTCCAAATTAATAGCAGTTATGTGCCCGAATCAACCCAGTGAGTTGATCAAAGCGGGCAATTATAACAAAAATATGCAACCATTATTCAATAACTGGGTCTCAGTTTTACTCAGGGCGGTGAAGTTACGTAAAACTCAGCCACAAACGACTGTTTTTTAGGTGCATACCCCCTGCTGAGGCTTGTATTGATGACGATTGACCTATATCATTAAATCAAAGCCTCAGGCAGTATAAAGAAAGAAAAGTTCAACAACTGAAGATAAAAACCCACAAACCAATAAAAAACAAACGAGAAAAATGAAAATAACTAACATATTAATCAGCATGGGCTTGATCATAAGCTCAATCACAGCCCCCAGTTTGACGGTGGCTAAAGTGGGTATAGAGCCCATCAAGCCCAGCCCAAAGCATCAAAGTGAAAGTGTTATGGTGGTGCGATTGGTAGACAAGCTGCATTACAAAGACACCGATTTAAACGATGATTTATCAAAACAAATCCTGACCAAATACTTATCAGTTTTGGACCCCAACAAGATGTACTTTTTGGGCGAGGATGTGATTTCTTTCGATCGTTGGGAAACGCGATTGGATGATGGTTTGAAAGTAGGCAACATGGAACCTGCGTATGAAATTTTTAACTTATTCAAAAAACGCATGCTGGCACAAAAAGAATATGCTCTGAGTGTGTTAGAAGCTGATTTGGACTTTGATAAGGAAGAAGAATACCAATGGGACCGTGAAAAAGCGCCCTACGCCATTGATCAAAAAGAACTCAACGATTTGTGGCGCAAGAAAGTTAAAAACGACTATTTAAACTTAAAGTTGCTGAAGAAAGAACCTGAAAAAATCAAAGAGACCTTAAGCAAAAGATACAACGTCATGGCCAAGCGCATCAACGACATGGACAGTGATGATGTGTTCCAGTTCTTTATCAATTCTTTCCTGTCATTGGTCGAACCTCACACTGGCTACATGGAACCCATCACCTCGGAAAACTTTGAAATCAACATGAAGTTGTCACTGGAAGGTATCGGCGCAGTATTGGGCAATGACGGTGAATACACTTCTATCCAGACCATTGTGAAAGGCGGCCCAGCAGATTTAGAAGGCAGTTTGAAAAGTGGTGATAAAGTACTGGCAGTAGGCCAAGACGAATCAGGCAGTTTTGATGACGTCGTGGGTTGGAGCATTACTGATGTAGTGAAAAAAATACGTGGTGAAAAAGGCTCAACGGTCAGATTGAGGGTGATTGGTGAGGATGATTCACCTGATACGATACCTAAAGTTGTGCATATTGTCCGCGACAAAGTAAAACTGGAACAACAAGCCGCGCAGCATAAAATCATGAAAGTCAAAGAAGGCAAACATGTGCGAAAAATTGGCGTGATTGATTTGCCGACTTTTTATTTAGATTTTGCTGGCATGCAAAACAACGACCCTGATTACCGCAGTACCACCAAAGACGTAAAAAACATCATCGATAAATTCAAAGCCGAAGGGGTGCAAGGCGTCATCGTTGATTTGCGCAACAATGGCGGTGGCTCATTGTATGAAGCGATTCAATTATCAGGTCTTTTTGTGGATAAAGGCCCCATTGTACAAACCAAATTCAGTAACGGAAAAATAGACGTCAAACGTGATGTCAACCCAACCATGGCATGGGAAGGTCCGATGGTGGTCATGGTGAATAAATTATCGGCCTCTGCTTCAGAAATATTTGCCGCAGCAATGCAAGACTATGGCCGCGCCGTGATTGTCGGTGGACAAACTTATGGCAAGGGCACGGTGCAAAATGTCATGCCTTTGAATGAATATGTTAACAACCCTGAAGAGGAGTTGGGTCAGTTAAAAATGACCATGGGTCAGTTCTTTAGAATCAATGGTGGCAGCACCCAAAACCGTGGCGTGATTCCGGACATCATGTTCCCAGCCACACCGGGTTTTGAGAATTACGGTGAATCGGCTTATGACAATGCGCTGCCATGGAACAGCATTTCCAGCAGTGATTACACCATGTTTGACGATTTGTCTGATGAAATCTCAGAATTGAAAAAACGTGCCAACAGCCGCATTGCGGTAAATTTTGAGTTTGATTTTTTGAAAAAAGAAATTGAGCTTTATGAACAAGACAAAAACGACAAAACAGTGTCCTTATCCTTGTCCGAACGACAGCGCCGCGTTGAAGAACGCAAGGCGCGAAAGAAAGCCCGAAAAGCCAAACGTGAGGAAATGTTGGCAGCCGTTGAACCCAACCCAATATTGGGAGAAGTCTCAATGTTGTTTGATTCAACCGAGGCATTGAAATCCGATGACACTTTGGCCGCTGAACAGGCGGCACGTGAAGAGGCTGCAGCCAACGATGATGAAGATGATGATGAGGAATGGGTTGATTACCGCTTGCATGAGACCGCACGGATTTTGGCTGATTTCATCACCCTACAAATGAATCACTTGATTGCCAAAGCCGATAAAAAGTAATTGCATCCAAAACAAAACCTTAAAAAGCCCGAATTTTAACTCGGGCTTTTTTGTGCTTTAATTTAACTCAAAGCAGAACTGACGAGCAGTGCTGACTGGTTTTCAGCGGCTCAAATTAATGGAGTCTTCAGCCTTGACCACCACATTGTCCTCAATGCGGATGCCGCCATAAGGAATCAGCTCATCTACTTTGTCCCAATTGACGTCATTGTGGCCAGCAATTTCTTGCATCAGCATTGGGATGAAGTACAAACCGGGTTCGATGGTGATGACTGCATTCTGACGCAGGGTATCGGTCAGGCGCAAAAACGGGTATTCTTTAGGTGGAGATTTCACTGTGCCATTGGCATCAATGACATGGCCTGAAACATCGTGTACTTGTAGCCCCAAATAATGGCCCAAGCCATGCGGGAAAAAGGTTTGGCTTAAACCGGACTCAACCGCAGCTTCAGCAGAGCAGGTAAACACCCCTGCTTCGCGTAATACCTCTGAGATATTGACATGGGCTTGGCGGTGCAGGGCCACGTAATCTTGACCGACCACAGCTGCTTGGCACAGTTGCTGTTGTTTTTCGTCCATTGACTGGATCATTTCAGCAAAAAGACCATCGTTATAGGCATAGGTTCTGGTGATGTCAGCTGCATAGCCTTTGTAGTTGGCGCCTGCATCAATCAAAAAAGATTTTAGATCAACCGCTGCGTATCGCTCTCGACTTTGGTACTGGTAATGCAGCACCGAGGGGTTTTCATTCAAAGCCACTATGTTGCCATAGGGCATTTGGTGTTCGTTATGGGCACAGGCCTGTAGGTATGCCATGTGGATTTCATATTCACTCATGCCCTCTCTAAAAGCGGCCTCAGCAGCTGCGTGCCCCTTCAGTGCCAATTTATTGGCCTCACCGATACAATGAATTTCATAGTCGGTTTTTTGGATTCGATTGAAGTGTAGGTAGTTAATCAGCTTTTCAGGGTTGGTGTGCTCGGCTGCTAAGGGCTGTAGCTCAGTTGAGCCAATCCATGCGTGGTTCTTGGCTTGTTTAAAATCTGGTAATTCAGAATAGTGACCGACCACTTTGACATTAAAATGTTCAGCCCACTTGCCTTGGCTGTTATCGACCACTTTGTGCCAAAAGTCGGCTGGTTGATTCAGGTATACGGTGGGTTTTTCACCGGGCACGAAATGCACCACACTGCTGACCACATCCGGTACGGGTACCCACCATTTAAAATGTGGATTAATGCTGTGAGGAGGCGCCATATCATCCATGAAGTTATTCACTGGGTGGCCAGAATAAATAAAAAGTCCATCGTAACCAGCGTGCGCCAAGGCAGCGGTGGTGATGGCTGAAATGTGTTCAATGTGGTTTTTAAAAAGGCCCATGATTTTCTTCAAAGTTAGAGGTTAAAAAAAGTTTTGCTGTTGTCGTTGGTGTAGTTAATGAGTTCACTGACGGGTAAATTCAACTGTTTTGCCACAAATTCAGCAATATGAGGCAGGTATTTCGGTTCGTTGCGTCTGCTTTTCGGTTTTGGCTTGAGGTTACGTGGCATCAAATAAGGTGAATCAGTTTCAATCATCAAGCGATTCAGCGGTATGTTTTGTACCAAGTTCAATAAATGTGCGCCACGCCTTTCGTCACAAATCCAACCAGTGATACCAATGTAACAATCCAAATCTAAATAATCAAACAATGCCCGCTCATTATCAGTGAAACAATGCACCACCACCCGTGATAAATCATCGCGATGTTCCTTCAGCACTGGATGAAAATCAACGTGAGCATCGCGCTGGTGTAAAAACATCGGCATGTCATTTTCTTGGGCCATTTTGATGTGTTGTTCAAACGAGAACAACTGCGCCTCTCGCGGTGAAAAATCACGAAAATAATCCAAGCCGGTTTCGCCAACAGCAACCACTTTTTCATCCTTTAACAGGGCTTGAATGGCCGCCTCAGCCTCGCCATCAAACTCACTGGCGTGGTGAGGGTGGATGCCAGCAGTGGCAAAGCAACAAGCGGAGTATTGGTGAGCTAAATCCCGTGCTTTATGAGAGCATGAAACGTCTGAGCCGGTGATGATGAAGGCATCAACACCGGCATCTTGGGCATTTTTGATGACTTCATCGCGGTCTTTGTCAAAGCTGTCGTGGGTTAGGTTTGCACCTATGTCTATCATGTAAGCATCCTCTTTGGGCTTTTTTACATTTGTTATAAACCAAAAAAATAAGCGACATGGCAAGCTATTGCTGCATTCGGTGGTGGCATCAGAGCGGCCATTTTCAGCCCGTTCATATTCGGTTTATAAAATGTTCATTTGAAATTCAGTCAGGATTGGTAATATAACAACCATTATCCATTATGCGGAGCATTATATGAAAAAAATACTCACAATATGTACTTTGATGTTATTGAGCTTGCCCAGTTGGTCATTCACCCCTGAATCTGGCTTGTGGTGGAATGCTGACGAACCGGGCAGTGGTTATAGCATTGAAATTCAAGACAACTTCTTATTTGGGGTGTTTTATGTCTATGATGACGGCGGTATTCCCTATTGGTATACCACCTCAGGTTTTTTAGATGGTAACTCCTTTTTTCAAGGTGATATTTATATCAGCGAAAATGGCCCTTGTTTGTTGTGCACATGGACACCTGTGGATACTTTTGCCAGTAATTTGGGCCAAGCCAGAATTGATTTCTTGACCGAGACCACGGCCACCTTGGAGATTCAAGGAGAAAGCATTTTCCTCGAACGTTTTAATTTCTACTTGGGTGACGAGCTACAAAAGATGCGTGGTGAATGGCAAGTGGTTTACGATGTCTCTGAGTACAGCAATGGCTTCCCATTTTTTGCTGATGTGCTGATTTTTGAACAAACTGAAACTTTTGATGGTGATTACTTGGCCACTGGCTGTCGTTCTGAAAGCACCCTGTTTAATCGCTGTACTAATTTTGCGCTGAATAACAACGACTTGGCAGCCGCCTATGACACTGTTAATGATGAGTTGATTGCAGTGGTCAGAGACGATGCCGATTTTTACTTGGCTTATTATTTGAAAACTGGAACCGATCAATTTGATGGTGAAGCCTTTTCTTATGCTGTTGGAAGTTCGCCCAATTTGGCATTGTCGGGTTTCTCAGTGCGAGGGTTCAGATCGGCCAGTAAAACATTTGTTGATGCGGGTGTAGGGCCCTCAAAATCACTGCAACAAAAGCAACCAATACTGGGTTTAAACAGCATGTTGAATCATGCTTTGTTGAAATCAGCACCAGCCTCGTCATTGGATAAAACCACGCAAGATCGCGTGCTGACAACCATCAAAAGGTTGGAACAACAACTGCAAAAGAAATAGTCTACCTAGCATGAATAACAAAGCCAGCGACTTTTACAGTCGCTGGCTTTTGCATTTTTGGATATTTTGACTTTTGTCAATTTATCTTGACCAGACAACACTTAGACTGTCAATTAGGAAGTTTCGTACCCTTAAAGAGGTGAGCGGAACGGTTTTATAAGACCGTAAAGGGCAGTTTAGGTGAATGATGGTTATGAGAAGTTTAATGCAAACAGAGCATGTAGACGAACTGCATGAAGAATTAATAAAAGAACAAAAACGCTTGTTGGATTTATTGGCTAAAACCAAGCTCCACATCCACAAGGATGAGCCAATCAGTGCCGATTTCGCCGAGCAGGCTGTTGATGTTGAAAATGATGAAGTGGTGCAAGCACTAGATCAAGGGGCGCAGATAGAGCTCTCACAAGTAAACAAAGCCCTCCAACGCATTGAAGAAGGCAGTTATGGTGAATGTGTGGTTTGTGGTGAGTCAATCAATAGGAAACGCTTGCAGGCCATTCCGCACACACCGTTTTGTATTGATTGTGCCAGTGCCAAGTGATGTTCAATGAGGGGTTGCTAAGGCACCATGAGCTATTCCTCATAGTATTGATCTAGGTCTTTATCCAACTGCCAGTCTTTCAGGACTGGGCGGTCAATGTCTTTGGTGTTGTAAGCTAAAAACACCCCAACCAGAAAACCAAACATGTGTGATTCCCATGATACACCTGGTTTACCAGGGAAGATGCCCCAAATCATCGAGCCATACATAAAGGCTATGGCAATTGAAATGCCAATGGACTGTATGTCCTTTTTCAAAAAACCACTGACAAACAAATAACTTAACAAGGCATAAAACAAACCGCTGGAACCGATGTGGTTCACTTCGCGTCCAAATACCCAAACCAAGGTGCCGGTTAATACGATACTCAATAGCACTATCATTTTAGCCACTTTGGGGTAGTTCCCGAATAATGCCAACACGGCCACAAACATCGGTAAGGAGTTACCAACCAAATGTGGCCAACCACTGTGAATAAATGGCATGGTTACAATGCCTAACAAGCCTTCAATGGTTCTTGGCTTGGTTCCAAACTGAGTCAAAGGCAATACCTGTGCCAACAAAAAAAAGCCCCAAATCACCGCCAAAAAAATCAAGCCAAGACGAAACGCGCGAGGCCATTGCGCTCGTCGCTGTTTGGCGTAGGAAGGATCTAGGTGTGGAATTTTCATGCTTGACTGGATGGATAAAGTTTATGGATGGGGTTAGTCAGTCAAAAATTCAATAGAACGGCAAATCGCCCTCGGGTCGGGTTTTGAATCGTTTATGCAACCAGAGGTATTGTTCGGGCGCTTGGCGCACCATGTGTTCAATAGCATCGTTCACCCGCTGCGTGTCTGCCTCGGCGTCATTGCTGGGAAAGTCAGCCATTGGGGCAGAGATTTCCAGTTGATAAAAGGGTGCTTGATCAATTCTTTTAACTGCATAAAACAAAACCTGACAGCCGGAAATTCTGGCCAGTTGATGGGTAGCGGTGATGGTGGATGCAGGGGTGCCAAAAAAATTCACAAACACAGACTGTCCACGGCGGTAGTCTTGGTCGGGTGCATACCAAACCACCCCACCTTTTTTGAGGTATTTGATGATGCCTTTCAGCTCATCTCGGCTGAACATGGTTGTGGCGTATTTTTCTCTGGCTTGTTTAACGATGTACTCTTGGACTGGGTTTTTGTGTGGACGGTAAACCCCAGCCACGGGATAACGCTCACATATGGCGCGGCCACCAATGTCTAAAGCGGTGAAATGACCTGAAACCAGCAGTACCCCTTGTTTTTTGGCCAAAGCAGCATCGAGGTGTTTTGTACCCTTGATATTGAGCTGATCAAAAGGCGCTGCAGAGCGGTTCAAGAAGGTGCGCAATGTTTGACTGACCATCATGCCCGTTTCGCGGTAATTCTGATTGATCAGCTTGGCTTTTTCATCAGTGCTTAAGGTGGGGAAGCAGGCATTGATGTTTTTCTCAATCACAACACGACGTGATTTGAACAGCACTCTAAACAGCCAGCCCATGCCGCGACCAATCAACAACAACAAGCGGTAGGGCAAGTGCGCTAACAACCAACAAACCCCATAAGTCAGCCAAGCCAGCAAGTTGGGAAAAAAAGCTGGCTTGGCGGCATTATCAGCCATCAGTTTATTTTACCTTGAATTCGACGCTGTGCTCATCATCACCTTGTTTTACCACCAGTTTGTAATCGCCAGGCTCAATGAAGTCAGGGTGACCCAATCGCTTGGACTCGGCATATGGCGTGTCTGCTTTGTTGGTGATGCTGTTGCTTTCTTGATCTTCTTCTTGATCAGCATTTAAGGCAGCGGTTTCAATTTCAATGGCTTTATTAATGTCTATTTTGTAGTCCCAGTGCCACTGGTTCAGTCCTTCATCAAGTGTCACTTCGGCGCTGTAATACGCCGCGCCGTCTTTACCAGTGATGCTCACTTGTGTGGCACCGCCTTGTGCACTCCAGATATGCACTGGCAATTGAGCTGCCATGTTATCAGTGTATGCCCAGCGGAAAGGTTTGCTGTCCCAATTGTTGCGTTCTTTGAAGTCATCCACCGCAAAAACATGCAGTGCGCCATCAGTAATTTCTGTTGTCATGCTTTGTAAAGGGTTGACGTCGGCGACAAACACACTGCGACCATGGGTGCCCAGAATCAGTTCATTTTCTCGTGGGTGAACAATCAGGTCGTGTACGGGTGTGGTCGGTAAGTCTTGACCCAACATGTGCCAGTCCTCACCTTGATTGGTGGAAACATAAATGCCTTTGTCGGTGCCGACATACACAATGTCTTCGTTTTTAGGGTCCTCTTTCACCACATTGATGGTTTCATTAGGCAGTCCTTTGGCCATGTTTTTCCAGCGTTTGCCTAAGTTTTCAGTTTTATAGAGGTAGGGTTTGATGTCATCGTTGCGGTAGTTATTGAATGCCAACCAAGCCCGTTCTTCTTGGTGTGGCGAGGCTATCACACGACTGACCCATTTGCCTTTGGTCAGGCGTTGGTTGACCCTTTTCCAGTTATTACCACCATCGGCAGTTACCCAAACCAAGCCATCATCGGTACCGGCCCAAATCAAACCAAATTTAAGCGGTGACTCTGACAAGCTGGTGATGGTGGCAAATGGCACATCGCCACGTCTTTCAGACTCGGTTAAATCTTCACTGATTGTGGTCCAGTCATCGCCTTTGTTCATGCTGCGATACACTTTATGACCGGCATAATAAAGGATGTCCTTGTTGTGGGTCGACATCATCACTGGCGTGTTCCAGTTTTTACGTAAGGATTCTTCTCCCACATAATTAGGTGGCGTGATTTTTTTTGGTGCAGCTGAACTCAAGCGGAATGAATTACCAAACTGAAAGCCGACATAGGTTAATTTGTCCTCATCATCGATGTTGACGTGCATGCCGTCACCACCAAAAATGCGCTGCCAATCATTACCGCGGTATTGGTTGTTATGCCACAAATTGCTGCTTGAGCCTTTGAGCGTGCCGTTGTCTTGCAGGCCGCCGTATATGTTGTAAGGCTCTTCCATGTCAACGGCGATGGTATAAAACTGACCCACGGGTTGGGCATCAATTTTGCGCCAGCTTTGGCCGCCATCGAAACTTTCATCAACCCCACCGTCATTGCCCACCATGATGTGGTTTGAATGGTTCGGATCAATCCAAATGGCTTGGATGTCTGCATGGACCGAGGAATCCCATGCTGAAGCCCATGTTTTACCACCATCGGTTGATTTGATGAAAGGCACTCCGGTGGCGTAGACGGTATCGACATCAGTGGGGTCAACTTTGACCTGTCCAAAATAGTAGCCGTAAGAGAACACCACACCTTGGATGTCTTTATCATGGGTGCGGTAAAAAGTATCCCCGCCATCATCTGACCGATAAATTTCTAATGATTTGATGTCGACATTGAATAAGTTGTCGTTACCACTGGCCAATTGTTCAACCAGTGCTTGCGGAGTCAATTCATCTTTTTCTATTTCCTCGATGACTGTTTCAGCAGTCATTTCGGGCGGAAAATTATTGCTGCGTAAAAAACTTTCAACGGCTTTTTCGTCCTGACTTAAGAAAGTCGCTTTATCCATGTTTTTCAGGCGTTTGACATTGACTGCTGAATCGCCCATGTCCCACTCACTCTCAGGCAATGGGGTTTGATTATCCAATGACACATACAGGGTGTCTGGTTGACTCACCGATACGGTCAAACCCATGCGACCGGTGTGTTTGCCTTGCGGTAAGCCTGCGCTTAAACGTTCCCAGTTGTCACCATCATCCGTGCTGCGGTAAATGGCACTGCCCTTACCGCCCTCAACAAAGTTCCAAGCACGCCGCGAACGCTCCCAGGCTGAGGCGTACAGCACACCATTTTTGGCTTTTGCTACATCAATGAAGCCGGTCCATCCATCACCTGCTATCAGTGTTTCCCAAGTTTCACCACCGTCATCAGAGCGGTAAAGACCACGTTGACCGCCTTGGGTGTAAAGTTTGCCTAAAGCCGCAACATAAATGCGATTTGAATCATCTGGATCAACCAGGATTCGACCAATTCGATCGGTGTCGCCTAAGCCTTTGTATTGCCAGCTCTCGCCACCATCAGTGGATTTATACACACCCATGCCACCATAGGAAGAACGTGAGGAATTATTTTCACCAGTACCCAGCCAAAGGGTTTCTGAGTCATTGGGGTCAACCACCAATGAGCCAACAATTTGCGATGGTAACTGATCAGTCAGGGGTTTAAAAGTCAGACCGTTGTTGGTGCTTTTCCATACCCCACCTGAGGCGTAGCCGACATAAATTACATGCGGTTGATCAGTTGGCCTGATGACATCCACGGCGCGTCCACCTTGAACCACCGGTCCCACATTACGCCATGTTATACCCTTGTATGGAGTTTCAGCCCGCATGTTTTGGTTTTGGTTCCAAGCTTTTATTTGGTTTTTATAAGATGAGGGAACTTCTGCCATTAGGTGGCTGCCAAAGCCCAGTAACAAGCCCACGCCAAGGGTTTTAATCAGATTCATGCTTTTTAATCCAGTGTAGTGAAACTATAATTATGGTCTTTTGCTAGGATCAAGGCAAGCACCAAAACTGAATCAATAGAAAACGTGACTTTAGTGACATGCCTTAGACAATTGCTTTGTTAGAATGACTCTATTATGAATACAACCTCCCACAACACACCTTCAACCATGAAGACCTTATTTGCTTTTTTTACTAGGCCATTTATTTTGGTGGCTAATTTCACCCGACACTTGATTTTGTTGCTGCTGTTTTTAGCTATTTTGTACTTCTTTTTTGGTGGTAAAACCCTGACCATCAGTGAACAAACGGCTTTGGTTCTGGCGCCAAAAGGTTTTGTGGTCGATCAGTTCAGTGGCGACCCCACCTCCCAAGCCATAGACAACATCCGTGGCACCGACATCCCAGAAACACGCGTTCGAGATATTTTAAGGGCCATACAAATAGCCACCAATGATGAAAAAATTTCTGCTTTGGTACTCAACCCAGATTACATGTGGGGCGCAGGTTTGGCGAATTTGCGCGAAATTGAATACGCCATCGATGATTTTCGCAACCAATCAGGCAAACCAGTGATTGCCATGGCAACCAACTTATCGCAAGCGCAATATTACTTTGCCAGCCTGGCAGATGAGGTTTTGATGGACCCACAGGGCTTCTTGTTCTTACAAGGTTTTGGCTCTTACCGTAACTACTTCAAAGACGGTTTGGAAAAACTGGGCGTTGATGTGCACTTGTTTAAAGTGGGCGAATACAAATCCGCCGCTGAACCCTACGTAAGAAATGACATGTCGCAGGAAGCGAAAGAGGCTGGCTTACACTTCATGAATGATTTGTGGGAAACCTACCTCACCGGCATTGCACAAAGACGAGGATTAAGTACAGAAGAACTACAAGAGATCGTTGATCAACAAGCACAACGCTTGATGCAAAACAAAGGTTCGGTCGCAGACATGGCTGTTGATGCCGGTTTGGTCGATCGCGTCATGAAACAAAGTTTCATGCACAAACGGATTGCTGAGGTCAGCTCTTTTGACGATGCCAACAACCATTTTAGGGGGGTGGCATTTGAAGATTATTTAGCGATGAATCTGCCAGAGGTGCTACCTAACAGCAATCGAATCGCTGTGGTGGTGGCTGAGGGCGTGATCATGGGTGGTGAGCAGTCACCAGGTACCATTGGCGGTGCATCGACCAGTGCTTTATTGGAGCAAGCCCGCTTGGACAATTCAGTCAAAGCAGTGGTGTTGAGGGTCAACAGCCCTGGTGGTGGTGTTTATCCTTCTGAACAAATTCGCCGACAAGTAGATGCACTTAAAGTAGCAGGTAAACCGGTGGTGGTTTCGATGGGCAATGTGGCAGCCTCAGGTGGCTACTGGGTATCAATGACAGCAGACAGTATTTGGGCGGATGAAGCGACCATTACCGGTTCGATTGGTATTTATGGCTTGTTAATGACCTACCCTGAACTGTTCAACAAATTGGGCATCAGCACCGATGGCGTGGGAACCACCAAATGGGTGGGTGCGTTCAACCCAACCAAAGGCTTAGATCCAGAGTTTGCAGATTTGATTCAAAGCAACATTGAATATGGCTACCAACAGTTCATTGGCTCAGTGGCTGCGGCCAGAAACCTCGATGTTGAGATGGTTGATCGAGTGGCCAGAGGCCGTGTCTGGACGGCTAAACAAGCTTATGATTTGGGCTTAATTGATCAGTTGGGTGGCATGCAACAAGCCATAGCCGATGCCGCAGAGCGTGGTGGTTTGGGTGCTGATTATGAGGTAACTTGGGTCGAAGAATCACTGTCGCTGACCGAACAATTGTTCGTTGATATGATGGCAACAGCCAGTGAGCACATTGATTTATCGGGCAACCAAAACAGCCAAAACTTACAAAAATTATTACAGCCTTTTGCAGCAGAATTGAGCCTGATTCTGGATGCAAGACCTGGTGAAGTGTTGCAGATGGCGCACTGCATGTGCGAATTAAATTACCTGCCTTGATGCCACTAAAAAGGAGGTTTTGACAGCGCTCACTGTGGCTCTTGAAAAGCCGGATTTTTTCACAAAATCGTGACGCTCACCCAGATAAACTTATAATTTAATGTTGTAGCCAAACAAAGCCCGATTTCGGCACTTTGAAAGGGTCAAAACCCATGCTATAATTACCGCCCCGTTGCTCATTGGAGGACGGGAACTTTGCGGATGTTTTGCGGTCTAAAAAAACATCTAAATATCTTAATCACCTGGGCTCGAGAGCCAGGTCAGATTGGAGTAACAAATGACAACACAAACCATTAAAAATTTACCTGTACCTGCGGTGACAGGCTCGTTAGAGTCATACATCAGCAGCGTCAATCAAATCCCAGTGCTGACAGTTGAAGAGGAACGTTCTTTGGCTGATAAAGTACGCGATCACAACGATTTGGATGCGGCCCATGCTTTGGTCATGTCGCACTTGCGCTTTGTGGTCTATGTGGCCAAAGGCTATTCTGGCTATGGCTTGCCTGTGGGCGATTTGATTCAAGAAGGCAACATTGGCTTAATGAAAGCCATCAAGCGTTTTGATTCTAAGCACAAAGTTCGCTTGGTATCATTTGCTGTACATTGGATTCGTGCAGAAATACATGAATACATTTTGAAAAACTGGCGGATTTTGAAAGTGGCCACCACCAAAGCCCATCGCAAACTGTTTTTCAACTTGAGAAAAAACAAAAAACGCTTGGGTTGGTTCACCCAAGACGAAGTCAACCGAGTGGCCAGGGATCTGGATGTCAGCCCAGAAGTGGTGGTTGAGATGGAATCCCGCTTACATGGCCAAGACGTGTCTTTTGATTTGCCATTGGACGATGATGAGGACAACAACTACTCGCCACAGGCTTGGTTAACCAATGCCAGCCCAACACCAGAGGCCGAGTTCATCAAAGAAACCGAAGCCAACAAAAACCACCATGCCTTATTCAAAGGTTTGGATAAACTGGATGAGCGTTCCCTGGATATCATCCAAAGCCGCTGGTTGGTCGATAAGAAAGCCACCTTACAAGAGCTGGCTGCGAAATACGAAGTTTCAGCCGAACGCATTCGACAGTTAGAAGCGGTTGCTCTGAAGAAACTGAAAACTCAAATGGTGGCGTAAAATCACTAATTAATAAACCCTTCAAAAGGCCGCTAAATGCGGCCTTTTTTTGATTTTATTATTCATGTGCTTTTCTTAAACGCATTCATATTTTTTTGCCATAAATTGGTAGCATTCATATTTTTATACCTACCAGCTTTATACTGTTTGTTAGCACTTTTCTAATCTTAAAATTCTGAATAACCACGTCGTACTCGGGCGGACTTAACGATAGTTAGAGTTAGTATTTGTATTGTTTTATGGGCAGCTGTGGGTGTAGACAAACTGATTGAGACCCTGGGAGCCATAGTGTTTTTTAGGTGTTAATAGCAATCACCTTATCAGTTTTTAGAATAAGAATTTGGGCCTTGATTGTAGTTATAGACAATCAATTAAAAATGGATCCCCGGGTCTAAAGCTCAGTTTATGAGTTTTTACAGTTACTTATTTATATCTGGTCTGTATGAACTTCATAAACTGTTAGCCCGCCCGAGGATGACGGTAGTGAGGCTTTTCTAAAACTTCACGATTACAAAACAAGGTATTTCAGAGAGGCATTGCTTAATTAACCCTAGAAATTCAAACCAATCTGTTCAATGTCAGCGGCTTGTTTGTATTGGATACCCAAACCCAACAAACGCACCGGTTTGGACTTTCTGTGCCAAGCGGTTTTTATCAGGTCGTGGAAGACTTTGATGTCTAGTTGTTGGTGGATTTTTTGGGCTGTGGTGGTGGTGAAATCATGAAATTTTATTTTCACATACAGTGCCTTGATGACGATGTTTTGTTTGGTGAGGGCTTTTTCATGCCGTGTTTTTAACGCATCATAAAGGCGTTTGATTTCGGCTTGACAGGCAGTGAGGTTGGGTAAATCATGTAAGAACGTGTCCTCTACACTGACCGATTTGCGTTCGCTGTGGGTTTGTACCGGTCTGTTATCAATGCCACGACACAGGTTATACAGGGTTTTCCCGAACACACCAAAACGTTGTTGTAGTTGTTTTTGATCGAGCAACTGCAGGTCGGCACAAGTATGGATGTTCATGTCATGCATTTTTTTCGCGGTGACTTTGCCCACGCCGTAAATTTTCTTCACCGGTAAATCTTTGACAAAATCATCAATTTGATCTGGGGTGATCACGTACTGACCGTTGGGTTTGTACCAATCACTGGCAATTTTGGCCAGAAACTTATTTGGTGCGATGCCAGCCGAGGCGGCTAACTGGTGTTGCTGCCAAATGTCTTGTCGAATTTGTTGGGCAATCAATGTGGCACTGCCATGACACAAATCAGAGCCAGTGACATCCAGGAAAGCTTCATCCAGTGAAAGTGGTTGGATGGTGTCGGTGTAGTTTTTGAATATGGCTTTGATGCCCACGGATTCTTGTTGATAAACCGCCATACGCACTGGTTGGATAATCAGTTGGGGACACTTTTTCACTGCTTGACTCATGGCCATCGCTGAATGTATGCCGAAAGCCCTGGCCTCATAGGAGCAGGTCGCGACCACGCCACGTTTATCAGGCTGTCCGCCTACTGCAATGGGTTTGCCTTGTAATTCAGGAAAGTCACGGGCTTCTATGGCGGCATAGAAACAATCCATATCAACATGGATGATTTTGCGTTGAGACTCAGTCATTACAGGCGGTTTTATAACCGCTGATCAACCCATTCATCTGGCAGTAAGCCTTTGAGATCAAACAGCACGCCATCGGTTTTAAGATAAACCCTGGGGTTGGACTTTAAGAATTCATCGTGGGCCACAGCCAACACCACCAAGTCGTAACTTTCATGTTGCGGTTGATCAACCATGGGCTGATTCAGTTGAGCCGCCTCTTGCGCATCAACCCAAGGGTCATAAATATCAATGTCTGCATGGTATTTCTGTAACTTTGCGACAATTTCTACCACCCTGGTGTTGCGTAGATCTGGACAATTTTCTTTGAAGGTCAAGCCCATGATTAAAACCTTGGCATCAACAATGTGCTTTTGCTGCAGAGCCATCAGTTTCAATATCCGTTCACTGACATAGTCACTCATGTTTTCGTTGATCCGACGGGCGGTGGTGATCAGTTGTGGGAAATAGCCTTTTTCCTGTGATTTATGAATCAAGTAATAAGGGTCAATACCAATGCAGTGACCACCCACCAATCCTGGGGTGAATTTAAGAAAATTCCATTTAGTCGCCGCCGCTTCAATCACTTCCAACACATCAATGTCCATTTCATGAAACATCATCGACAACTCGTTCATGAATGCGATGTTGATGTCACGTTGGGTGTTTTCAATCGCTTTGGCAGCCTCGGCCACTTTAATGGTGGGTGCAAGATGGGTGCCAGCAGTGATGATTTTTTGGTAGATGGCATTGATCTTTTCGGCGGTTTGTGGGGTTGAGCCTGCTACCACCTTAACAATAGATGATAATGTGTTGACCTTATCGCCGGGGTTGATTCTCTCAGGTGAGTAGCCCAAGAAATAATCTTCATTCAGTCTCAAGCCACTTTGTTGACTGAGGATTTTGGCACAGACTGATTCAGTGGCGCCAGGATAAACCGTGGATTCATAAACAACGGTGTCGCCTTTGGTCAGTACCGAACCCACCAATTGTGATGCTTTGATTAAAGGTGATAAGTCTGGGGTATTGTTGTCATCGACGGGTGTAGGTACCGTGATGATGTAGTGGTTGGCGGTTTTTATTTCTTGCGAATCGGCACTGAACGTAAGTCGTTTAGCGGCCTTCAAATCATCGCTGTTGACTTCTTGGGTCACATCTTGGTGTTGGTTCAGTTGATCAATGCGCTGTTGGTTGATGTCATAACCAACCACAGGGTAATGTTCGGCCAGGGCCACAGCCAGTGGCAAGCCGACATATCCCAATCCAATGATGGCTATGTTTATGTCTTCATTATCCATTCATATCTCGAAATGGGGCAGTTTCTTGCTGGTTAAGTCCTGACTCAAGCGCACATAATGTGGCAGGCCATTGTCATTGTAAGGGGGGTACGCCTCTCCCACAATCAGCGGCTGCATGTAAGTGCGACACTTTTCCGTAATACCAAATCCATCATCTGTGATGTAATCTCTGGGCAGCATTTTTTCTACATTCGCCAAGTCTTTGAGTTCAGCCGTGGCAATTTCCCATTGGTATGGGTCATCTTGTAGGCGTTTAATCACTGGCATCACGGAGTTTTGACCAGCCACCGCCAATTCAATCGCCTTCTCACCCACTGCATAGGCTTGTTCGAGATCGGTTTTTGAGGCCAGGTGGCGGGCCGAGCGTTGTAAGTAATCGCTGATGGCATAATGGTATTTATAGCCCAGTTGATCTTTGACCATTTGCGCAATCACTGATGCCACACCACCCAGTTGCGCGTGACCGAAGGCATCAACCGTTCCAGCATCGGCCAAAAATTTACCGTCAGGATTCCTGACGCCTTCAGAAACCACCACCGAACAATAGCCGTGATTCTCTACCGACCATTTAACCCGTGCTAAGAAGGCTTGTTGGTCAAAGGGAATTTCGGGGAATAAAATGATTTGCGGCGGTTCATCGTGTGATTGTGCCGCCAGACCACCAGCTGCCGCAATCCAGCCAGCATGACGCCCCATAACTTCCATAATAAAGACTTTGGTTGAACTCTCGGCCATAGATTCAACATCCAAAGAGGCTTCCATGATTGAGGTGGCAATGTATTTCGCCGTGGTGCCAAAACCAGGACAGGTGTCTGTGACCGGTAAATCATTGTCTATGGTCTTGGGAACGCCGATACAAGTCACATCCAAGCCCCGTGATTTGGCCATTTGTGAGACCTTAAAAGCGGTATCTGAAGAATCTCCGCCGCCATTGTAGAGAAAGTATCCAATGTCATGGGCTTGAAACACATCAATCAAGCGCTCATATTCAGCTTTTTGGGCTTCCATGTCTTTCAGTTTATAGCGGCATGAGCCAAAAGCCCCGCCAGGGGTATGACGCAGCGCCGCGATGTCTTCATCGGAATGTTGTGAGGTATCAACCAATTCTTCCCGCAATACACCAATGATGCCATTTTTCGCACCAAAAACAGTGCCCACATTGGGGTTTTTCCTGGCGGCTTCAATCACCCCACATGCAGTGGCATTGATGACAGCGGTAACCCCTCCAGATTGACAGTATAGGGCGTTTTTATTAGACATAAGTTTAATCCTTGTTGGTAATTTTGGGCTATGTATTGACTAAAATGCTTTGGGCGTGTACTGTAGCACGTTTTCACAGAAACAGACCTCAAGCAACAGTTTACACTTGATTCAAGCGTTAGATTTTAACTGATAATCAGTCCGATTGCATAAGGTCTCATTAACAAATACAGCCAGATGTTTCAGCTCAGAGCCAACCTCGAGCAAACCTCGGCATAACCATGAGCAAGCTATGAGAATTGTATTATTGGGCGCCCCAGGAAGTGGCAAAGGCACACAAGCCAAATTGTTAGAAGAAAAATTGAATATTCCTCATGTTTCTACGGGAGACCTTTTCAGAGCAGCGATTGCCAATAAAACCCCGCTTGGGCTGGCTGCTAAGGAAGTGATGGATAGAGGTGATCTCGTCGCCGATGAAATTACCTTAGGAATGCTCAAAGAACGAATCACCCAAGCTGACGCCAGCAATGGATTCATTCTTGATGGATTTCCGCGTAACTTGGCACAAGCTGAAATGCTTGAAACACTTTTTAAAGAATTGGATATGGCTTTGGATCATGCTTTGTTGATTCAAGTTGATCCTGATGAGGTGGTTGCACGCATTGCAAAAAGAGCCGAAATTGAAGGCCGCACCGATGACACGGAAGAAGTGGTTCGTAACCGATTGAACGTCTATGCCGAACAGACTGCTCCTGTCGCTGATTACTACAAAAAACAAGACATTGTGACCGAAATACTGGGCAAAGGCAGTATCGAGGACGTACAAGCCAGAATTCAAGCCATTTTAAGGTTTTAAAACATTTTGAAACAGCACGAAAAGGCTTTCATCAACAGCTTTGATGAATGTCTTTTTTTTGCACACAAATCGGCCTGATACATGGGAGGCAAGACCAACATCCTCCCAGTGCATCAACGCAGTCTATTTATGCGGTGTGAAAATTGTTTGTTGCTAACCCTTTACTGAACCTTCAACTGTGTCAGTTCATTCACAAAAACATGTGTTTGAAAGTAATATTTGTCTGATCTTTTGCCTTGCGAATTGAACCATATTTTTACGCGGCGTGCTTCACCTTGTACCAACAGGTTTTTGCCTTGATAATAGTTGCGTATATCGGTGTTGGGATATTGAGCATTGAACTCAGCTTGAAACTCAGGGGACAGCTTGATTGAGATGTTTCTGCGGTCACGATAGTCTTTTTCTGTATTGAGGAAAATGATTGTCCCTTTTCTGCTCGCGAGTTTGCCACTGTTTTTGATGGTCATCAGAAAGCGACCTGATAATGCCTTGGGTGCCATTGCTTCTGTTTTTTCAATGATGTCCCAAGTGCTGTACTGTGCAGTAGTTGTTTTCTTGTTTTGGGTTGTTTGACAGGCGGCTAGGATGAATGCCGCAGACAGTATGCATGCGATTTTACTGACTCTTTCCATGATTCATTTCCTTGGTAGTTTAAATAGAAAATCAATTATAAATAATATAAACCTACATGCACAGGCAATATTTAGATTGAAAAAGGTGGTGGTGTATCTTTGGTGTTCAGCGCACGGTTACCTTGAATCGCATTTTTTCAGCCGCTGTTTCCAACAGTTCTAGTTGGTGGCCAAAGCGTTCACACCAGATTTCAAAATCCAATTCAGCATGCACGTCAGTGACCTCAATGATTACTGCCGCATCAGCGGGTAATTCACTCACCGCTTTTTTGAGCAACATCAAAGGCACGGGACAGTTAAGCCCAGTGGCGTCAATGTGTGTGGTGTTTTCATCAGACATGAGCGCATAATATGGGCTGAGCTGAAAAGAAACAAGTTGGAAAGGATTTTAAATAAGCAGAAAAGCAAAAGACCGCTTGGTGTGAGCGGTCTTTTTAGGGCAAGAGATCAAGAAAGGGGGAAAAGGGTGTGTGTGAACCTGATCTCTGACTTGCTATCTAGTTTACGCCTTTCATCCATGGGTTTTGTGACCGCTCTCACACTTTCATTGATACAGCAAAAAATTATCCAATTATTTCTTTTTTGGTAAGTATAAGTCGGTGATGGTGCCCTCAAATGCTTCAGCACTCATGGCCACTGATTCAGCCAAGGTTGGATGTGGATGAATGGTTAAACCGATATCTGCTGCTTCACAGCCCATTTCAATGGCCAGGCACAATTCGCTGATTAATTCACCGGCATTGGTACCGACGATACCGGCACCTAAAACGCGATTAGTTTCAGGATCGAAAAGCAGTTTGGTTAAACCCTCGGTGCGGTCATTACCGATGGCACGGCCACTGGCGGCCCAAGGAAACTTACCCACCTCATAGGCGATGTCTTTTTCTTTGGCCTCCAGCTCTGTTAAGCCCACCCAGGCCACTTCTGGATCGGTGTAGGCCACATTCGGAATCACCAATGCGTCGAAATAAACTTTTTCACCGTGCGCCACTTCTGCGGCCACTTTGGCCTCATGGGTCGCTTTGTGAGCCAACATGGGTTGGCCGACGATGTCGCCAATGGCGAATATGTGTGACACATTGGTGCGCATTTGTTTGTCGACTTCAATGAAACCACGGTCAGTGACTTCGACGCCGGCATTTTCAGCATCCAGTAGTTTACCGTTGGGCACCCGACCTACGGCCACCAAGACCCGGTCATAGGTGACTTTATCGCTGCCATCAAACTCCACTTCTAAACCTTTTTTATTGGCCACACAAGCGGTGACTTTGGATTTGAGCTTGATGTCTTTGTATTGTTTCTTGATGTGTTGCATTAACGGGCGCACCATGTCTTTATCGGCACCGGGAATGATTTGGTCCATCATTTCGACAATGGTGATTTCAGTGCCTAATGCGGAATACACCGCAGCCATTTCCAGGCCAATGATGCCGCCACCAATGACCAGCATGCTTGTTGGAATTTCCCGCATCTCCAGCGCATCGGTGGAGTCCATCAGCCGCTCATCGTCCCACGGCATACCTGGTAATTTAAATACTTGTGAGCCAGCAGCGATGATGCACTGTTTGAAAGTCATTTCATCACCATCGATGACAACGGTATGGGCATCAACGAACTTGGCTTCGCCAGTTTTGCGCGATACTTTGCGTTGTTTGGACATTTGCCCCAGTCCTCCGGTGAGTTTATTGACCACCGAATTTTTGAAGTCCAATAACTTTTCACGGTCAATTTCAGGTGCGCCAAAGGTCACACCGTGCGCGGCCATTTGTTCTGTTTCACGGATGATGGCAGCGGTGTGTAACAACGCTTTAGAAGGAATACAACCGACATTCAAGCAGACACCACCCAAGCTGTCATAACGTTCTACTAAGGTCACATCCATACCCAAATCTGCCGCTCTGAAAGCCGCGGTATAACCACCGGGGCCACCGCCAATGACCAGCAACTCAGTGTCAAAATTTGTTGGGGTTTCGGTGACTTGATGTGGTTCTTTTTGACGGTCATCATTTTGTTTGCTTGGCGCTACTGGCTCATCTACCTCTGCTTTAGGCTCAGCCACTTTTGCTGCCGCCTCGACTTCCATGGTGCCGATACTTTGGCCAATTGAAACATCATCGCCTTCTTTGATTGAAAGAGATTTAATTACGCCGGCATGCGGGCTGGGGATTTCCATGGTGGCTTTGTCACTTTCAAGCGTGACCAAGGACTGGTCTTTTTCAACCGCATCACCTTCATTCACTAAAACTTCGATCACTGGTACGTTATCGAAATCGCCGATGTCTGGGATTGTAATTTCTATGGTATTACTCATGTCTTCCTCAATGTTTATTTAAGCGCCGTTCCACATTGGAACGCCTAATGTTTGAGCCAATGTCTCGGCATCCTCTGTGATTGCTGATTTTTTGCCATGATCGGTCACATTGACTCGACTGGCATCGCGCATCACTAAATTAATTTCATAACTGTAGTACGAGCCATTTTTACTGCGTACCCGCTCACGAAGCACCTGAATGGCTGCCACTTCGTTGAGGTCGGTTGTTTTGTTGTTACTACTCATGCTGTGCTTGGGCCGGTGCCAGCCTTTGTAATAGGTGCCATAAAAGGTATCAAACACCCGTGGCAAAGCAAAGAAATATCCCATCAACAACCCTACAGCTGAGAAAATGCCACCAAAAAACAAAGCAAACAACAACATCGACCAGTCTTCACCGCCTTGTTTGAAAAACGCCACGGTTGGAATGACCAAGCCCAAAAAACCTATCAACGTAAACAGGCCACAAAACAACTTGGCCCCTGTTGTGGCTTTAAACACCAATTTATCTGGGTTGCTGCTGTCCAAGCGGTGGGTTTGAAAACTGGCCCCACCACCGCGCAACGGGTGCCAGTCTGTTAGTTGCGCAACGGGGTGATTGAAAACATCAGGGTCAACGCTGTCCAAGCCCTTTTTTTTGCCTGCTTCAATCAGTTTGTTGATTTTTTCAAACACTACATTTTAACTACAGCAGCATTTTCTTCATGTCTGACAAAATGCTGGATAAATAGACAATGAAACGAGCGGCATCAGCACCATCGATTACCCGGTGGTCATAACTCAATGACAGGGGCAGCATCAGCCGAGGTTCAAACTCTGAGCCATTCCAAACTGGTTTGATGGTTGATCTTGAAACGCCCAAAATAGCCACCTCAGGGGCATTAATGATTGGCGTGAATGCGGTACCACCTATGCCACCCAAAGATGAAATCGAGATGCAGCCACCCTGCATGTCACTGGGTGCCAACTTACCTTCTCGTGCTTTGAGTGAAACATCGCGCATTTCTTTGGCTATTTCAAACACTTCTTTCTTATCGCAGTCACGAATCACCGGTACCACCAAGCCATTGGGTGTGTCCACCGCAATACCGATGTGGAAGTATTTTTTATAAATTAAGTTTTCACCATCGTTATCCAGCGAAGTATTGAACTTGGGAAATTTTTTCAATGCTTTGGCCATGGCCTTGACCATAAATGCCAAGGGTGTGAGATTAAATCCCTGTTCTTTGGCTTCGGCTTTGTTCTCATTGCGAAAGGCTTCCAGTTCGGTAATATCCGCCTCATCATATTGGGTGACGTGTGGTATCCTGACCCAGTTTCGGTGCAAGTACTTGCCTGAAATTTTTTGAATTCTGCTTAACGGTTCGCTTTCAACCTCACCAAAATCAGTGAAATCTACTTCCGGAAAGGGTGGTACATCAAAGCCAGCGGTAACCACTGTTTGACCACCGCTTTGCATGGTGGTTTTGACGTGGTTTTTCACATCGTCTTTGGTGATTCTGCCTTTGCGTCCAGTTCCGGTAACATGACCCAGGTCCACGCCCAATTGACGGGCAAATTTGCGCACTGAAGGTGAGGCATGAGGTACATTACCACTGGCCTGTTTGGGTAATTCGGCTGGTACCGGTGGTGCTTTGGGTTGAGCTGGCTGTGCTTTGCTTTGCGGTGCTTTGGCTTGTTCCTGTTGGGGTTGATCGTCTTGTCCATCTTCCTCCGGCTCGCTTTTTTGCTCAGCTGGTGATGATTGCTTGGACTCTTCAGCAGATTCTTCATTGCCCCCTTGGGCTTTGAGTTTGATCATTGGGGTTCCTTCGGAAACCAAATCACCCTCTTTGACCAACACTTCGATGATTTCACCGCCCTCTGGTGTGGGTACTTCAATGGTTGCTTTTTCAGACTCCAATGAGATGATGGCGTCCTCGGCGGTAACAGAATCACCAGCACTGACCAATACCTCTATCACTTCTACTTCAGAAAAGTCGCCTATATCAGGGATGTTAATTGTTTTGCTGTCACTCATGATAGGTTCCTCATCTGGTTCTGGGGTCAGCGACCGAATCATCAATTGAATAGGTCTTTTTTGCTTTGGCAAGGGCCGATTTTGGCAGGTCGCCGGCTTTCACTAACTCAACCACGGTGGTATATGCGATGTGGTCTCGAGAGACTTCGAAAAAGTCACGCAATTCCTCGCGGGTGTCACTGCGGCCAAAGCCATCAGTGCCCAGTGTGGTGTAAGGTGCATTGACCCAGGGCCTGATTTGTTCAGCAAAGTCATGCACATAATCTGTGGCTGCAACTACCGGTCCTGATTGACCATCCAAACAGGTTTCGATGTAGCTGTTGGTTGGTTTTTTATCTGCATTGAGTCGATTCTGGCGAGCCACAGACTGTGCCTCTCGTTTCAATTCAGTCATCGAAGTGACGCTCCACACATCACAACTGACTTTGAAGTCTTTTTTCAACATATCCGCTGCGGCTTCGACTTCTCTTAAAATGGTGCCTGAACCAAGCAGCTGTGCTTTGACTTTACCTTTGCCACCGTCTTTCAACTGGTACATACCTTTGATGATGCCTGTCTCTTGGCCTGCTACCATCTCCGGATGTGGGTAGTTTTCATTCATCAAAGTTAAATAGAAGTACACGTCTTCATTATCTGCGTACATCCGCTTTAGGCCATGTTGAATGATGACAGCCACTTCATGTGCGTAGGTTGGATCATAAGAGACACAATTAGGCACAGTAGATGCAATCAAATGCGAATGACCGTCTTGGTGTTGTAAGCCCTCGCCATTCAGGGTAGTGCGACCTGCGGTACCGCCCAATAAAAAGCCTTTGGCGCGCATGTCTCCAGCGGCCCAGCACAAATCACCAATGCGTTGGTGCCCGAACATCGAATAATAGATATAGAACGGGATCATGGGTACGTTGTAATTGGCGTAGGATGTTGCTGCTGCGATCCAAGATGACATGGCGCCGGCCTCAGTGATGCCCTCTTGTAGGATTTGCCCATCAGCTGATTCTTTGTAGAACATCAATTGATCTGAATCCTCAGGCTCATACATTTGGCCTTGGTGGGAATAGATGCCCAGCTGGCGGAACATGCCTTCCATGCCAAAAGTACGTCCTTCATCACAGAGGATAGGAACCACCCGCTGTTTGATGTTTTTATCTCGCAATAACAGCGACAAAGTGCGAACAAAAGCCATGGTGGTTGAAATTTCGCGATCACCGGTGCCTTTCGTTATGCTGCTGAAAGCATCCAGCGCAGGGGTATCTAAAGTTTGTTGATCAAACTTTCTTTGTGGCAGATAGCCTCCCAATGCTTCACGTCGCTGCTGCAGGTATTTAATTTCTTCAGAGTCTTCAGCCGGTTTGTAGTAGGGCACCTCTTCCAGTTGATCATCCTTGATGGGCACCCTGAATTTGTCACGAAAATGACGGATTGATTCGGTATCCATTTTTTTCTGTTGGTGGGTGGTGTTGGCCGCTTGCCCAGAGTGTCCCATGCCGTAGCCTTTTACGGTTTTGGCCAGAATTACTGTTGGCATGCCTTCAGCTTTACTGGCTTCCTGATAGGCTGCAAACATTTTGTGTGGATCATGACCGCCGCGGTTAAGCCGCCAAATGTCATCATCACTCATGTTTGAGACCATTGCTTTCAGTTCCGGGTATTTGCCGAAGAAATGTTCACGCACATAGGCGCCGTCTTTGGATTTGTAATTTTGGTAGTCACCGTCAACCGCTTCTTCCATGCGTTTACGTAATAAGCCATCTTTGTCTTTGGCCAATAATTTATCCCAGTACGAACCCCAAATGACTTTAATGACGTTCCAACCAGCACCGCGGAAAACCCCTTCAAGTTCTTGAATGATTTTGCCATTACCGCGCACAGGACCATCAAGTCTTTGTAGGTTGCAATTAATGACGAACACCAAATTATCGAGTTTCTCTCTGCCGGCCAATGAAATGGCACCCAATGATTCTGGCTCATCGGTCTCACCGTCACCCAGAAAGCAATACACTTTCTTATCGGTTTTTTCAATCAAGCCACGGTTCTGTAAATACTTCATAAATCGTGCTTGGTAGATGGCCTGAATTGGACCTAAACCCATCGATACCGTGGCAAATTGCCAAAAATCAGGCATCAACCAAGGGTGCGGATAGGATGATAAACCGTTACCATCGACTTCACGGCGGAAATTATCCATTTGATCTTCATCGATGCGCCCTTCAAGAAAAGCACGGGCATAAAACCCAGGTGAACAATGGCCCTGTACATACAATAAATCACCACCACTGGGGTCATCAACACCGCGGAAAAAGTGATTGAAACCCACATCATAGATGGTGGCTGCGGATGCGAACGATGCAATGTGCCCACCCAAGGCACCGGGTCGGCGGTTTGATCTGACGACCATGGCCATGGCGTTCCATCGAATGATGGCGCGAATACGCCATTCTAAATCAATGTTGCCTGGAGATCTTTTTTCCTCACCAACCGGAATGGTGTTGAGGTAGGCGGTGGTGGCTTGATACGGTAAATGACCGCCAGACCGCCGATTCAGATCAATCAGCTGCTCAATCAAAAAATGTGCCCGTTCAGGGCCTTCTTCATTGATGACCGCGGTCAAGGCATCAAGCCATTCTTGGGTTTCAGTCGGATCCAAATCCGGTGTGGTTTTGATGTTTGTCATAATCAGTTTTGAGTTTCAGCTTGGGCTTTTTGGGCGTCTACTGCAGCGATGGCGACCATATTAATGATGCGCCTTACCGATGAGGACGGGTTTAAAACGTGAGCTGGTAATTGCGTACCCATCAGCATGGGGCCTACGGTAACGCCTTGGGAAAAATATCTTATCATGTTTAAAGCCATGGTCGCTGCATCTAAGTTAGGCATAATCAGCAAGTTGGCTTTTTGGGTGTAATTTGAATTGGGGAACACATGTGCTCTGATGTTGGGCATCAAAGCAAACTCTGCATCCATCTCCCCTTCAACCGCCAGGTCAGGCGCTTGTTTGCGAATCAATTTTAAGGCTTTGCGCATTTTTTCAGGACTGTTGCCATCGCGCGTACCAAAGTTAGAGTACGACATCAGCGCCAAGCGCGGTGTTTTACCAAACGCTTTGATGCGTTCCGCTGCGCTGATGGCCATGTTAGCAATTTCATCTGCAGAAGGGTTGGGGTTAACGTGGGTATCGGTGATGAAATAGTTACCCATGTCGGTGGCCACTGCACTCAAGCCCGAAGGGGTTTGGTCTTTGAGCCCAATGACATCAATGATGTGTTGCAGCACTTTGTGATAGCGGCCGGTCAAGCCAGCCAGCATGGCATCTGCTTCACCACGTTTAACCATCAACGCAGCAATCACGGTGGTGCGGGTTCTGACAATGGCTTTGGCGATGTCCGGGCTGACACCCTGACGTTCCATGATGCTGTGGTATTGCATCCAGTAGGCTTTGAATCTGGGGTCATCTTGAGGGTTAACCAATTCAAAATCTTCACCAATTTTCAAATTCAAGCCAACCCGTTTGATGCGCTGGTTAACCACATCAGGTCGACCAATCAATATGGGTTTGGCCAGTTGATCATTATTAATCACTTGCACAGCCCTAAGTACACGTTCATCTTCGCCTTCGGCCAGAACCACTCTTTTCAAGTCCTTGCGCGCGGCATCAAATACCGGCCGCATCAACAGACCACTTTGGTAGACAAATTCGTTGAGCTTGTGCTCGTATTCATCCATGTCAGTGATGTCACGAGTGGCCACGCCACTGTCCATTGCGGCCTGGGCCACTGCCGGTGCGACATGTAATAAGATGCGCGGATCAAATGGCTGGGGAATCAAATAATCTCGGCCAAATTTTAATTCCTTGCCACCGTAGGCTTTCGAGCTGACCTCGCTAACCTCCATGCGTGCCAATTGTGCCAAAGCATGGACACAGGCTGTTTTCATCGCTTCATTGATGTGGGTGGCGCCAACATCCAATGCACCTCTGAAAATGTAGGGAAAGCACAGCACGTTGTTGACTTGATTGGGGTAGTCAGAACGACCCGTTGCGATGATGGCATCTGGTCTGACTTCAAGAGCCAAATCTGGCATGATTTCTGGTACAGGGTTGGCCAAGGCCATGATCAAAGGGTCTTTGGCCATGGTTTTGATCATGTCAGGTTTTAATACGCCAGCCACCGAAACACCCAAGAAAATATCGGCACCATCCAGCGCATCGGTAAGGGTTTGTTGTTTAACGCCTTTGGCGTAGGACTTTTTGCGCTCAGATTCAAGGTCTTCGCGACCTTCGTACAGCACGCCGGCTGAATCAGAGACGATGATGTGTTCTTTTTTCATGCCCAGTGCGACCAGTAAATCCAAACAAGCCATGCCAGCAGCGCCTGCGCCCGAAGTGACCAGTTTAACATCCTTAATGTCTTTACCAACCACATGCAAGGCGTTGATGACAGCCGCACCACAGATGATGGCCGTGCCATGCTGGTCATCATGAAATACCGGCACTTTCATGCGCTTTTTGAGCTTTTCCTCGATGTAAAAACACTCTGGAGATTTGATGTCTTCCAGATTAATGCCGCCAAATGTGGGCTCTAAAGCGGCTATGATATCAATCAGTTTATCGGGGTCTTTTTCGTCGATTTCGATGTCAAAAACATCAATACCAGCAAATTTTTTGAACAAAACACCTTTGCCTTCCATTACTGGTTTGGCTGCCAATGGGCCAATGTCACCCAAGCCCAACACGGCGGTACCGTTGGTAACCACAGCAACCATATTACCGCGCGAGGTGAAATCAGCAGCACTGGCTGGGTCAGCGACGATGGCTTCACAAGGTGCAGCCACGCCGGGTGAATAGGCCAACGCCAAATCCTGTTGCGTGGTCAAAGCCTTGGTGGCTGTGATTTTGATTTTTCCAGGCGTCGGTAACCGGTGGTATTCCAGTGCCGCCTGCTTGATGTCTTCTCTTAGACTCATGGTTGTCCCCAATTTGGTCTGTTTAGTTGTTTGCCTGTTCAGGCACAAACGCCCATCGTTGTCCACAACCATGAGCGTTTGCTTGTATTTGGTGTTGTTTCAGTCCAAAAGCAACACGTTTGACATAATTTTACTCTTGTTCTAGCTTGCTTTCGTATTGGCCCATGGCTGCCAAGCCGTTCATGCGGGCACGATGTTGAAGTTCAGCTTGCGCAGCTTTGACATTGTCCTGAGGATTGGCGCCCCATACTTTCAATGCTGAAGACTGCAGTGCACGGCCGTATGAAAAACTCAAAGGCCAAGGCAAATCACCCATGCGGTTCATCGCATCCAAGTGTTCGGTGGCTTCAATCTCTGATTGTCCACCTGACAAGAAAACAATGCCAGCCAGCGATGCTGGTACGGTGTTATAAAAACAATCCAAAGTGGCTTCAGCCACTTCATCGACATCGGCTTGCTGTGCACAATCGGCACCCGGCACCACCATGCTTGATTTCAAAATACAGGCTTCAAGCACCACATTTTGATCGAACAATTGATCGAATAAAGTTTTCAAGGTTAACAAGGTCACTTCATAAGCGGTTTGGATGTCATGATCACCTTCCATCAATACCTCCGGTTCTACCATCGGTACCAAACCGGCTTCTTGGCACAGAGCTGCATACCTGGCTAAAGCATGGCAGTTGGCATCAATACAAGCCTGTGATGGGTTGTCTTCAGATATGGTGATGACCGCACGCCATTTAGCAAAGCGAGCACCTAATTCATAATATTCATTCAAACGGTCTCGTAAGCCGTCCAAGCCTTCGGTGATTTTTTCACCTTCAAAACCAGCCAATGGGTGTGCGCCCTTGTCGACTTTGATGCCTGGTATGATACCGTTGTCTTGCATCACCTGAGTGAAAGCAACGCCTTCAGCTGACGATTGATGTAAGGTTTCATCAAACAGAATCGCCCCTGAGATGTGCTCGCCCAAATCGGCTGCGCTGAGCAGCATGTGGCGATAATCACGGCGGTTGGCTTCGGTGCAATCAACGCCGATGCTGTCAAAACGTTTTTTACAAGTGCCAGTGCTTTCATCAATGGCTAAAATGCCGCGTCCAGGTGCTACCATAGCAGCAGCTGTTTCAATCATTTCGTTTAATTTGTCTGTCATCTTTATGTCCTAAAAGTATGTATGTTGTAGGTTATTTAGCCACTTCTTCCAAAATAGCCACAGCCGGTAGTTTCTTGCCTTCCAAAAACTCCAAGAAAGCACCACCTCCTGTAGAAATGTAGGATAGTTTATCCGTTATTTGATATTTATCAACCGCAGCGAGCGTATCTCCGCCCCCAGCCATAGAAAAACCCTCAGAATCGGCAATGCCGTTAGCTAAAGTGCGGGTTCCTTCGCCAAATTGATCAAACTCAAAAACACCAACCGGCCCATTCCAGATGATGGTGCCTGCTTGTTGTGCCATGGCGGCATATTTGGCGGCAGTTTTTGGTCCAATGTCTAAAATCATTTCAAACGGACTGACTTCATTGACTTCTTTGATGATGGCTTGAGCATCTTCGCTGAAAGCTGTGGCTACCACCACATCAGTTGGTATCGGGATTTCTTTGCCGTTTTTCTGCGCCTGTTCAATCAAAGCTCGGGCATCAGCAATCAGGTCCTCCTCAAACAACGATTTGCCGACATTGTGGCCAGCTGCTGCGATAAAAGTGTTGGCAATGCCGCCACCGACAATCAACTGATCAACTTGCTTGGACAGGCTGTCCAACACAGTCAGTTTGGTTGAAACTTTTGAGCCACCAACAATGGCTAACATCGGTCGCTTGGGGTTTTTCAGGCCTTGGGCCAACGCTTCAAGTTCATGAGCCAGTAAGGGTCCAGCACAGGCTACTGGTGCGTATTTTGCTACGCCATGGGTTGATGCGTGGGCTCGATGTGCGGTACCAAAGGCATCCATCACAAACACATCACACAAGCTGGCCAAGGCTTTTGCTAATTGATCATCATTGGCTTTTTCGCCCACATTAAAGCGGATGTTCTCCAACAACACCACTTCCCCGGGTTCTGTGGCCACGCCATTAGACCAATCATTGATGATGTGGACTTTTTGATTCAACGCCAAACTCAAGTAGTCTGCCACCGGTTGCAGCGAAAAAGCCGATTCAGGCTGACCTTCAGTGGGTCTGCCCAAGTGTGACATCAAAATCACTGCAGCGCCTTTTTCTAAGGCCGTTTTTATGGTTGGTAGCGATGCCAGGATGCGTTTATCGCTGGTAACCACACCGTTTTTGATTGGTACATTCAAATCTTGTCGAATCAGAACTTTTTTTTGGCTTAAGTCTAAATCAGCCATTAACTTTACTTTCATAAAAATACCTGGGTCTTATTTTGTTCGGTTTTAAGCCTGCATCAGCGCCTTGGATACATCCAACATGCGGTTGGCAAAGCCCCATTCGTTATCATACCAAGCCAACACTTTGACCAATTTGCCTTGGTTGACGCGGGTCATGGTGGCATCGTATATAGAGGACGCCGGATTGTGATTGAAATCAATGGATACCAATGGCTCATCACAGTATGCCAGAACGCTTGAAGCATCAGCCGCTGATTTTACCACTTCATTGACTTCTTCGACGGAAGTTTCTTGGCTCGCAACGAATGTTAAATCAACCGCAGAAACATTGATGGTGGGGATGCGCATGGCATAGCCATCAAGCTTGCCGTTCAGTTCTGGCATCACCAAGCCTATGGCCTGTGCTGCGCCAGTTTTTGTTGGTATTTGACTCAAAGTGGCTGCCCGGGCCCGGCGCAGGTCTTTGTGATAGGTGTCAGACAACACTTGGTTGTTGGTGTAGGCATGGATGGTGGTCATCAAACCTGATTCAATACCAATTTTTTCATGCAAGGCTTTGGCCAATGGCGACAAACAGTTGGTGGTGCAGGAAGCGTTGGATATCACTTGATGTTCAGCAGTGAGTGTGTGGTCATTAACACCAAAAACGATGGTGGCATCAATTTCTCCGGTAGCAGGTGCCGAAATGATGACTTTTTTGGCTCCAGCGGTGACGTGTTTTTGGGCCAGTTCTCGACTGCGAAAAACGCCAGTACATTCCATCACCACATCAACATCCAGTTCGCCCCACGGTAGATGTTCTGGATCTTTTTCAGCAAATAGTTTGATGCGGTCGCCGTTAATTATCAAGTGGTCCTCATCCAGCGTCACTTCGGCATTGAAACGCCCGTGTGCGGTGTCTTGTTGTGTCAGGTATCGCATGGCATCGTGTGCACCCAAGTCATTGATCGCAACGATTTCAAAGGCATCATTTCGGTTGTATTCGTATATCGCTCTTAATATGCAGCGGCCGACCCGTCCATATCCATTGATGGCAATTTTAGTTTTCATATCTTTTCTCTTTAATATTATTATTAATTATTTTATACATTTGCTGTTATTATTTTATATTTCAATGCCAATCGACTGAAGTCAGCCCTCAAACAGTCATTCAGATTCAACCATTCATCTTAAACCAAGTTCATTTAACTTGAAGAACATCAACAAGGAATTATTGACTTTTTTTCAACAGCATTAAAATTAATCAACATTTAAATGTCTCTTTTGTTTTTGTCTTGTCGTTTAAAGAGGTAATTTAAATCAAAAGGTGAGTTCATGAACAAAAAATTAATAACTGTCATTATATTGATGTTTTACCTCAATTGGATTCAGGCAAAAAACAGCCTCAGTGAAGTCATTATTCCTGAGTCGTTGTCTTCAATAAGCCAAGCTGATAATCTTCCACTGGCAAAGTTTGATCACAGAGGAGGGGCTGAAGTTCTGACTGTTGGTAGTGACTTGGATTGTGATTTTGTGGCCATTCAGAGTGCCATAAACTCGATACCTGTTGGGGCTTTGAATCATGAAATAAGGGTGGCTTCAAATTCGAATTACCAAGAAAACTTATTTATTTACACCCACTCATTAAAATTAGTTGGTGGCTTCGATGACTGTAATGCCGCTGCGGCAGGTATCGGTAATAACAACCATGCTCAGCTTGATGGCTCTGCAGCAGCATTGCCAACAATCAGAATTGCCAATCCTGCCAACTACAACAACCGCCAAATAGTTATTGAACGAATAGATGTCAGTGGTGGAACTGGTGATCAAGCTTTGGGTGTGCCTGGTGGTGGCATCAATGCCAACCATGCCCAAGCAGAAATTTACCTCACGGACATGTTAATCAATGACAACCTGGGTGCACTCGGTGGAGGTATCTATGCAGTGGGTCAGTCAACACAGTTATTCTTGGAAGATGTTCTGGTGCTGCTGAATGAAGCAACTGACGGCGGTGGCTTATATTGTGATGGCTCCAGTGTTTATTTATATGGTGATTCAGGTGTATCTGCCAATCAGGCCACTGGTGAATTTTTAAATGGCAACGGTGGTGGGGTTTATGCCACCAATGATTGTGTATTTGTGCTGTTTTCAGGGACCACTGGGGGCTTTATTGATTTCAGAGGCATCGCTGGCAACCAAGCCAATAGCCATGGTGGTGGTGTTTACAGCGCTTCAGGTTCACAAATTTTGCTTTATGGCGAGCAACTTGGCAATTTAGGCGACAATGAAAATCCGGTAAATATCAATGGTAATGAAGCAGATGCTGACAATAATTTAATCGGCGATGGCGGGGGTATTTACGCCACCGAAAGCTATATTTCTGCATTCGCTTTGTTGTTAAATAACAACCAAGCTGATAATTCCAGTGCCGCCTACCTGTCCCAATCAGATTTCTACATACAGAACAACAGCGGTGGTTGTTGGCATGACACTTTATGCAATCAGATCAGAGAAAATACCGTCAAAGATGTCACAGATACTGATTCATACACCATTTTATCTTTGGGCAACTCAAGCCTGAATTTTAAAATTCATCAGACTGAAGTTGCTTTGAACCGAGCCAGTAAAAGCACCTTCTTTTTCAACCAGTTTTCCAACATTGATTTAGCCGGTAATCTGATCTATGCCAATGGTGATGATGGTTTGAGTGGATTTGTCGATAAATACTTGATCTCTGTGTTTCGTCCCAATTCATTTAATCTGGCTTATAACACAGTGGTTGATAATCACCTCACAGATGCCATCATCCATGTGGCTGAAGCCAGCATAAATCCAGCCAATATAGTCAGTTCAATATTCCAAGAAGTTAACGGTATTGAAGTGATCAATGGCAGCGGCAGTGCTGCAGTTGGTTTTGATTGTATCATCAGTCATGAAATGGACTCTTTCAATGGCAACAACGTTGTAGTGGCCGATCCTGAATTTGTGGATCGTGACAATCAAGACTTTCATTTGTTGCCTACATCAGCGGCTATAGACAGGTGTGCAAATAACGCAGTTGCGGCATTATCCACAGACTTAGATGGACAACAACGTGGGTGGGATGTGCCCAATGTGCTCAATGATGCAGGCCCTTACGATGCTGGAGTTGATGAATACCTGACTGATACTCAAGCTGATTTGCAGGTAAGCATCACATTAGATACACCAGGTCCCTACCATGAGGGCCAAATTCTGAATTACACCGTGGTGGTGGAAAACCTGGGCCCCGACACGGCACTTCTTGGTTCGCTTGAATTATTTATGAGCAATTTATCCATCGTTTCAATCATTGGTGATTGTAATTTAATTAATCCATGTCATTTTGGTAATTTACTCAGCGGTGAGAGCAAGACGTTTATCTATGAACTTAGAGTTGGATCAGGTGCTTTATTTTCTGCAAGTAGTGCAGTGATTTCTGATATATTTGATCCTGACACCAGCAACAATCATGACCAATCTACTGAAGGTGTGGTCACCCAGTATTCATCTGACCTGTCAGTGGATTTGGTGATACAAACACCCCCTCCATACCACCATACACAGCTGATTACGTACCATGCGATAATCACTAACAACGGCCCCGATGACATCGGTAATTTCACTTTTTCAACAGGCACGTTGTCAATCAACCAGGTGTTGCACAGCGTTACTGGCGAAGGCTGTTCAGAACTGCCATGCACTATTGATCTATTGGCATCTGGAGCAGCCAGTGAAACCTTGGTATTGGTTTATGAAGTAGACAGTCCTGGTTCATTCAGGGGGTCGGTTAAAGTTGATACTAATACCTTTTGGGTAGACCCAGACCTGACCAATAACACTGCCAACAGTGAACAGCTGCTGGCCGATTCATTGGTTGATTTATCCGTCAGCAAAACTCTACTCACAACTGGACCCTATGCAGTGGGTCAAACCATTGTATATAACATCCAATATGCCAATATCGGTGTGGATGGTGCGTTCATGGCAACCCTAGAAGACACGCCTGAAAATATGACGATTAACTCAGTATCAGGGGCTGGCTGTACCAGTTTCCCTTGCGCACTTGGCAGCTTGGCCAGTGGTTCAGGAGGGGCATTGACTGTGTTGGCTACCATTGATGCAATGGGTAGCTTTAATAACACCGCCAGCATCAGCTCACAGGCAGGCTTCGATCCCAATCAAAGTAATAACATCGATGATGGGTCTGTGGATAACAACAATGGTGGGACCACTGAAAACAATGATCTGATATTTTTCTCTGGTTTTGAATAAGATTTAACCGCCATGACGATTCTGCGGGTCAGTCAATGACCCGCAGAAACTTGTTTTTTTTAAGTGTCTAAAGACATGGCATTGACAATCACTGACTTTATTTTTTGCCAGTCTCTTTGCGCGGTCTTTTTTGATACATCAAAACACTCAGCCAGCTCATCAAACGTCAAGTCACAAAAAAACTTTAATTGAAACAACTCCGTCAGACGGGGTGATATTTTTTCCAACCTGCTCAGCAAATGCTCCAGTTGTAGCAACCACTCGGCTTCATTCTGAATCGACCCAAATTGCTCTACATCGAAGTTGGTGTCCTTTAAATTCGATTGTCTTTTGGCGCTGCTTTTTTTCTTGGCTTGATCCAGCAAAATTTGTTTCATAGCCAGTGCCGCAATTGAGTAGAAGTGTTTTTTATCATTGAAATGCTGTGATTCACTGCGATTGATTTTAATCCAGGCTTCATTGACCAAGGCAGTGGTGTTTAAAGTTTTCTCCACAATTCGATAAGAGTGGCGTTGTCTGCTGGCAATTTTTTTTAATTCATGGAATACCATTGGCATCAAATCATTCATTGCGCGTTGATCGCCTTGGTAAGCCTTGTTTAAGACTTGGGTGATTGAAGTGGAGTGAAGCTTATTGTTTGTCATAAGTTGTTAATTCAGGAAATGCTTCAATCAGTTCTTGATACATGCGACTGCCCCATCCTTGATTGTTTTTAAGTTGCTGAATATAGGGTAAAGCCGCCTGTGTTTTGCCTAAATACATCAGCGCCCAGACATAAGTATGGATGTAATATAAGCTGGCATTGTCTTTTTGTGCAATGCTTGCAATGGCCTGTTCAGCTTGTAAGAACAGTGATTCTGCTTGTTGTTCATCACCTCGTTTTAGCCATATTTTTGCCACACCCAATGAATCAACTGCCAAGTCGTTTTGTGCTGATTGGTTGTTGGGTTCTATTTGCGCCAAGTTTATAGAAATTTGCAAGCTTTGCTTAAAAGCTTCAGTGGCAGCAGAAAGTTGTTCTTGTTCAAGCATCAGATCACCCAAGGTTGACCAGGAATAAGCCAACTCTCTGGAAACCCGCTTATTTTCGGGCAGTCGATTGCTCAGCTTAACCCCCAAGTCAATAGCATTTTTGCTGGTTTGTTCAGCTTGAGCTGGCTGTTGATCTAACAGAAACACATAAGCCAACTGATTGAGAATCAACTGTTCATGCATTTTAAATTGAGCATGGTTGGGTTCATCCAGCAACAACTTGTTGATCAGTGTAATTGCGGTATCAAAATCATCAATGGATTGTTGGTATTCTTTAAGCTCCAGTTGATTCCAGCCTTGGGTTTGAAAAGTGCGATACTTTCTGATTAACCATTGGTTTTTTAGGTTGGATTTTTTCTCTCCACTGTTTATCACTTGCATCATTCTATCCAAATGACTTTGTGCATTTAGATAAGCGCTTTGTTCCATTTGATTCCAAGTGAATGAGTGCAATAATTCCCAATAGGAAAATAACAACTCATCACTCATTGATTCAATGACAGGCATTGATGACTCCACTTCATTCAACATCAGTTCAGATTTTTCCAGCTCACCCTGCAAGTGATAGATGGATGCCAGCGTAGCGGTTGCTTTGATCTTGATGGTTAAAGCATCAGTGGCTTGATCATCGACCTTTAACAGTTGATTTGTGATGTGGATACTTTCTTTAACAGCTTGTTCAGCTTCATCCAGAACTTTTTCATTTTCCAGCACATCCGCAATGTTCAAATACCCTTGTGCTTTTTGTATTTGCATTTGTTGGTTGTTCTCAAATTTATATTTGCTCAATTGAGATAAACTTTTGGTGGCCAGATTTTTCAATATATCGGTGCGACCCACTTGCTGTAACTGCGCGTATAAATCTTTGAGCATGTAATTGAGTAATTCATCTGATTCATTTTTGGCTGTGATGGCTTGCTGTCTTTCTTGATCAATCCTGTAGGTATAATAAAAGCTGCTGAAAAAAATAGCCACAACAGCCAGTGACAGTACCCCAGTGGCTAATTTATTTCTTTTTACCGCTGCTTTGAATGAATCATACAACGAGATTCTTTTGATGGAAATTGGATATCCTTTTTGCCAATTGGTTAAATCAGTCAATAACTGTGCAATGGTTTGATAGCGGTTTTTTGAGTCTTTATTTAAACAAGCCTCAGTGATTAATTGCAATTCTTTAGGAAAACCATTGATTAACTTGGTTAACTTCGGCGGATAGGCGTTCAAGGTCTTGTTTTGAATTTCAATCAAGCTGTCAGCTTTGAAAGGTTTTAGGGTGGAAAATAATTCGTATATGACCACCCCCAAACTAAAAATATCTGACCTTTCATCAACCAGGCCTTGCTTGATTTGTTCTGGAGCCATATAACCAGGTGTGCCTACAGCTAAGCCATCCATGGTCAGTTGACTGTCACTTTTCCGATAAGCGATACCAAAATCCAAAACCTGAGGGATGGCCCTGTGATGGTTTTTTTGTACCAGAATATTGGCAGGCTTGATGTCTCGATGAATGATGTTCTGTGAATGAGCAAAATCCACTGCCTGACAAATGTCTTTAATCATCTTCACTTTTTCATCTAAGGACACCTTATTTTGCAGCGCATAATCGGTGATTGATAAACCGTCTATGTAATCGGCCGCAAACCAGGGTCTTTGATAGTCATCGATACCGGAGTCGAGGATTGAAATGATATAAGGGTGTTTTAAATCAGCCAGAGTCTGGCATTCCCGTAAAAATCGAGCTTTAATTTTATCGTCTGGAAAGGGTGTGGAAAGGATCTTCAATGCCACTTGGTTTTGATATTGACCATCGGTCCTTTGGGCCAGAAAAATTTTGCCCATACCACCTGTAGCGATGTGTTTTGTTATTCGATAGGCGTTGAACTGTGAACCGATTTCTATGTCTTTAAATCCAGAAAAACTAGCTTGCATGGTTTCTGGCAATGCTTGGTTCAGGCCTTGATCGAACATATCGTCAGTGTCTTTTGGTGCGTCACTGGGGGTGTTTTCCAGCAGTGACCTCAGGACTTTATCTAACTCTTTATCTGACATGATCAAGCCATTTCATCAGCTGATTCAAAACATGTTTAATCAACATTTGAAAACCCTCGCTGTGTTTGTTGTTTTCTAAATACATCGGTACATAATACCAAGCAAAATTCCGAGTTTGAACGGATAGTTTACACTTTTAAACTGTTTACTGGTTCAATCAGGCCGTGCTTTTAGATTGAGCCAGTTCTTAAGGTTTGAAAACCAACTGACCTGATTTGATGTCAGCCATGAAAGCATTCAATTCTTGCTTCACTACCGGTGCCAGATAATACAAACCGATGATGTTAGGGAATGACATCGCCAAGGTCATGGCAAAAGAAAAGCCGATCACTGCGGTTAAGTTGATGCTGGAGCCAATCACCACAAAAACCAAAAAGATGACTTTAAATATATGTTCCTGGGTTTTGTTTTCACCGAATAAATGGGTCCAAGCGCGCACCCCATAATACGACCATGAAATCATGGTAGAAAAGGCGAATAAAATCGCGGCAACAGTCAAAACATAAGGAAACCAAGAAACCACACTGGCAAAAGCATCAGAGGTCAAAGGGATGCCCTGCACGCCTGTTGATGTCTCCAGTGAACCGGTAATTACTATCACCAACGCAGTGATGGTACAAACCACAACAGTATCAATGAAAGGTTCATACAAGGCGACCAAACCTTCGGTCACAGGGCGGTCTGTTTTTACTGCTGAGTGGGCAATGGCAGCAGAGCCTACACCGGCCTCATTCGAAAAAGCTGCCCTTTGAAAGCCAACGATTAACACGCCCAAAACACCACCCAATCCCGCCTCTGGCGTGAAGGCGCCGCCGATGATTTGGCTGATGGCATGACCTAAGTTACCGATGTTAGCAAAAATAACAACCAAACCAGTCACCACATAGATGACGCCCATGATGGGTACCAATTTTGAGGTCACTCGGGCTATGCTCTTGATACCACCTAAAATAGTCAGACCGGTGAAAAAAGCCAAGACCAGGCCAAACAGCCAGCCTTTACCAGCCAAAAAGCTATCAGCACCGCCAGTGATGTTTTGTAGTTGAGCGAAAGATTGGTTGGCTTGGAACATGTTGCCACCACCCAAAGAAGCTGCCACACATAAGATGGCAAAGACAAAAGCTAAAAATTTACCAAAGCGGACATGGCCACCCTCGGCAAAACCTTTGGCCAGGTATTTCATCGGACCGCCAGCCACCGTGCCATCGGCATGGATGTCGCGGTATTTAACCCCCAATGTACACTCAACAAATTTGGTAGACATACCAATCAAACCAGCCACAATCATCCAAAAAGTGGCGCCGGGGCCGCCGACACTGACCGCGGTGGCAACCCCGGCAATGTTACCCAAACCAACCGTACCGGAGACAGCTGTTGATAAAGCTTGAAAGTGGGTAACTTCACCAACGGCACCAGTGGTGTCGTATTTGCCCCTGATCAGTTTCATACCAATGGCGAATGACCGCAGGTTGATGAATTTAAAGTACAGGGTAAAAAATGTGGCAGCGATAACCAACCAAATCACTATAAATGGTGCGCTGCCAATGAAAGGGATGGGGATACTGGTCATAAAAAAGCCATCAACGGCGTTGGCAACTGGGGTCAATAAATCATTGATTCTCTGATCAATGCCTTGAGCTAATAACGGCAACGGCAAGACAAACAAAGCCAACGACAAGAAGATTTTTTTATACATATTACTGGGGTCAAATTTTATCGAGCATACAGAATAACATAAAATACAATGACTGTGCTGAAGGCAAAAAAAACCCAGCTCGGTGGCTGGGTTTTTCAGGGTTTTGACTTAATTATCTGCTGGGTTTAATCTCACCAGATTTAATTTTAGCCATGTATTGGGCTAATTCACGTTTAACCACGGGCGCTAAAAAGTACAGGCCGATGAGATTAGGTACTGACATGGCAAAAATCATCGCATCCGAGAAGCCGATTACAGCGGTTAAGCTCATTGATGAACCAATCACGATGAATACCAAAAACAGGATGTTATAAGTCATGTCCTGTGCTTTACCGTGGCCAAACAGGTAGTTAAAAGCCCGCAGGCCATAGTATGACCAAGCCAACATGGTTGAGAAGGCAAACAACACCGCAGCAATGGTCAATACATAAGGGAACCATGAGATGGCCGAACCAAAGGCTGCTGAGGTCAAGGCGATGCCCTGGCCCGCGGTTGGGGCATCAGGGATGAAGCCAGCGATACCAATAACCAATGCGGTGATGGTACATACCACAACCGTATCAATAAATGGCTCATACAAAGCGACCAAGCCTTCTGTTACTGGATGGTCGGTTTTCACCGCCGAGTGAGCAATTGAGGCTGAACCAATACCGGCTTCATTGGAAAAGGCTGCCCTTTGAAAGCCCACAATCAAAACACCAACCAAGCCACCAAAGGCTGACTGAGTCGAAAATGCGCCATCAATGATGGCACCAAAAGCCGGACCGATTTTATCGTAATTCATGGCGATCACAACCAAACCTGAAAACACGTAAATGATGCCCATGAATGGCACCAGTTTTGAGGTGACTTTACCGATGCTTTTGATGCCACCAATGATGGTGATTCCAACCAAAACAGCCACTATCAAACCGAATAACCAGCCGTTGTTGTCGAGGAAAGATCCTTCACCACCAGTGACCGCAACCACCTGTTCTAGCGCTTGATTGACTTGGAACATGTTACCACCACCCAATGAGCCGCCGATGCAACAGATAGCAAAGACCACGGCGAGCACTTTTCCTACGCCACCAAAGCCTTTTTCAGCAAAACCTTTACTCAGGTAGCGCATGGGGCCACCGTGTACGTGACCATTGGGTAGTACATCACGGTATTTGACGCCGAGGGTACACTCGACAAACTTAGTCGACATGCCCAAGAAGCCACAAACAATCATCCAGAAAGTAGCACCAGCGCCGCCGATACCAACAGCAGCAGCCACCCCAGCAATGTTACCTAAGCCAACTGTGCCAGAAAGCGCCGTGGTCAAGGCTTGGAAGTGTGTCACCTCACCTTGGGCTTTGGAGTAATCGTATTTGCCGCTGAGTAAGTGGTATCCATGACGAAATGAACGCAGGTTAATGAATTTGAAGTAGATGGTGAAGAAAGTGGCGGCGATGACCAGCCAAATGACCACCCAAGGCACAGTGACACCACCAAAAAACGGAATTTGAGAAAAAATCAAACCGGTGAAGCCATTCAGGTACGGCCCGACGACTTCGTTGATTTTTTCGTCGACGCCTTCAGCCAGTACTGAACCAGATAAGGTGAGCATTAACGTTAACAAAACGTGTTTTATTTTCATGATTTTTCCCTATTTTTTTTATTTATGAGGATGGAAGGTGAACGATCAGTTCGCCGAAATTCGGCAAATATCTTAACTGGTTTTTAACGCCAAAGGTAGGCATTAGCTATTTTTTCAGTTCAATGATGAGTTCATCACCGGTGGTAAATCCATAGTCCTGGCTCAGACCTGCATTGATTTCAAGGACATATTTAGCTGGTTTGGCACTGGGGTAATTGGGGCATCGGGTGGAGGTGTTCTTGCAAGGCGGGGTGTTTTCACTGATGCTGACCAGTCGACGATTTTGGTCAAAGTATAAAATATCTAATGGGATCAAGGTGTTTTTCATCCAAAACGCCCGAGGTTTTGAATCTGGAAATATGAATAACATACCTTCTGAATCTGCCATTTCCTTGCGATACATCAAACCCATGGCTCGACTTTGGGCATCATCTGCCAGTTCGACCAAAAAGGTTTGGTCTTTGAGTGTGACGCGATGTTGCATGTGTTGACAAGCGCTTAAAATAAAAAGCAACAGAACAACCAGTGCAATCTTTTTCATAGATTGGTTCATATTTTTAAAAAGTAAACTGGAATTTATCACCTAACAAAGCTAAACTCAATACAAATTAAAAGATAGGGTTTTCAAGTGGATATAGCCGAGTTATTAGCATTTACGGTAAAAAACAAAGCATCGGATTTACATCTTTCAGCAGGTTTGCCACCCATGATACGGGTTGATGGTGATGTGCGTCGAATCAACTTACCACCGTTAGAGCATAAAGAATTGCACGACATGGTATATGACATCATGAACGATTACCAAAGAAAGGAATACGAAGAAAATTATGAAATTGACTTTTCTTTCGAGATACCAGGTTTGGCTCGTTTCAGGGTCAACGCCTTCAATCAGAACCGCGGTTGTGGTGGTGTTTTTCGGACCATTCCGACTGAAATACTGACTTTTGAAGATTTGAATTGTCCCCCTATTTTCAAGGAATTGATTGATGTACCAAGAGGACTGATTTTGGTAACAGGTCCAACTGGTTCGGGTAAATCAACCACCTTGGCTGCCATGATTGATTACCTCAATAAGAAAGAACATGGTCATATTTTAACCATTGAGGATCCGATAGAATTTGTACACACCAGTAACAAATGTTTGATTAACCAACGTGAGGTTCACCGCGACACCAAAAGCTTTGAAAATGCCCTGCGTTCGGCACTGCGTGAAGATCCAGACATCATTCTGGTTGGTGAGCTGCGTGACTTAGAAACCATTCGACTGGCATTGACTGCGGCTGAAACAGGACATTTGGTGTTCGGCACCTTGCACACCACCTCTGCGGCCAAAACCATTGACCGAATTATTGATGTATTCCCTGCAGGTGAAAAACCCATGGTACGCTCCATGCTTTCAGAATCGCTGCGAGCTGTGGTGGCACAAACGTTGATTAAACGCGTCGGTGGTGGACGGGTTGCTGCGCATGAAATTATGGTCGGTATTCCGGCGATACGTAACTTGATTCGTGAGGATAAGGTGGCACAAATGTATTCATCTATTCAGACCGGACAATCAGTGGGCATGCAGACATTGGACCAGTGTTTGATTGAGCTGGTGCGCAAAGGCTTGATCTCTAAAGCGCAAGCCAGATCACGTGCTGTTAAGAAAGCTGATTTTGATTAATAGTGATACCCCATAAATAACTCAGAGGAATAAGCATGGACTTTAATTCGTATTTAAAATTAATGGTACATAAAAAGGCATCTGACCTTTTTATCACTGCCAACCTGGCTCCCAGTATTAAAATTCATGGCAGGGTGATTCCAATCACCCAACAACCACTGACCAAAGCACAAGCACGGGATATGGTCACCGGGATCATGTCGCCCTACCAAAAAGAAGAGTTTGAGCGAACCCATGAGTGTAACTTCGCGATTGGTGTGTCATCTGTGGGTCGTTTCAGGGTCAGTGCTTTTTACCAAAGAAATGCCGTAGGCATGGTGATTCGTCGGGTTGAAACCAAGATTCCAACATTCGAGTCATTGAAGCTACCTGAAGTATTGAAAGAGCTCGCTCTGACCAAGCGAGGCATCATTATATTTGTCGGGGGTACTGGTACCGGTAAGTCAACCTCATTGGCTGCTATGGTAGGTTATCGCAACGTCAATACCACAGGCCACATCATCACCATTGAGGACCCGATTGAATATGTGCATGAACACCAAGGCTGTGTGATTACCCAGCGTGAGGTCGGTTTGGATACTGAATCGTTTGAAATTGCTTTGAAAAACACCTTGAGGCAAGCCCCTGACGTCATCATGATTGGTGAGATTCGTACTTCAGAAACGATGCAACAGGCGGTTACTTTTGCGGAAACCGGACACCTCTGTTTGGCTACTTTGCACGCCAATAACGCCAACCAAGCACTGGACCGGGTGTTACACTTTTTCCCCAAAGATGCACGTGAACAATTATTGATGGACATGTCTTTGAACTTACGCGCCATGGTGGCACAACAATTGATTCCAACACCGGATGGCAACGGTCGACGGGCGGCTGTTGAGATTTTGATCAATTCGCCACTGGCCCAAGAATACATCCGTAAGGGCAAGATTGAAAAGCTGAAGGATTTGATGAAAAAGTCCACCAACATGGGCATGCAAACTTTCGATCAGGCCATGTTTGATTTATACCAGGCCGGTGAAATTACCTATGAAGACGCGTTGCGCCATGCCGATTCCGCCAACGAAGTACGCTTGGCGATTAAACTGTCTCAAGGCGGTGATGCTGATTCATTGTCTATGGGTATGGATGGTATTGGCTTGGAGGAAGACAAATAGTCAGCACGCTTTGTGATGACTTAAAAAACAGGAGAGCTGTACTGTAGTTCTCCTGTGTTTTTGTATGGAGTTCAAAATCTAAAAACTGCCTTTTAATCCAGCATAAAACGCCGCACCTGGTCGGGCATAGCCTAATACTTCTTCATAGTTTTCATCAAATAAATTTTGACCTTTGGCATACAGCTGAAGCTGTTGATTCAATTGCCAACTGAAGGTCAAATCAAAAGTGGTATAACTACCCAGCTTAACATTGGATGAGGTGAAACTGGTTGGATCAAAAAACACATCTAATTGATCATCCTGATAGTTTAATTGCCCATAAAGTTGTGCACGATTGTCAGCGAATCGATAATCAAGACTCAAACTGGCCATGTTATTAGGGCGTCTGACTTCAGTGACCTCCATTCCTGCGGCATTTTCTTCCGTGGCATCGGTGTAGGTGTAATTAAAGTCCAAGTCTAATTGGGTAGAGATGCTGCTTGAGAGGTTTAATTCGAAGCCACTGCGCTCGCTTTCACCTGTTTGATTGGCAGCCGTGAACAAACCTGATGGTGCATCAAAAACAAAGCCATTGATTTCATTTTCCAAGTTTTGCTTGAAGTAAACCAGTACCAACTGACTGTTAGCCCAATTTTTTTCAATGGCCACTTCAAAGGCATCTGAATCTTCAGGTTTTAAATTGGGGTTGCCAATGAAATTGGCTGGGAAAAAGCCAAACCGTTCAATAAAAGAAGGCGCTTTGCTGCCAGTACCCACTGAACTGCGCAGTCGCAAATCTTGTTTAATTTGATAGGAAGCAGCTAAGCGGTAATTACTGACATCATCAAAGCGGTTAAAATTATCTTGCCGTGCTGATAGGTTCCAGCTGAACTGGTCATTAAGCTGATGGTGGTATTCAGCGGCTAAACCCGTTACTGAATATTCTTGGCCCTGATTAGGGTCACCAAATGGTGATGCAGTGCCACGTTGCACAAAATCAACCATGCGATGATCCAGCAAGGCAGAGACTCGGTGTTGGTTAATTGTGCCGAATGACACGCTGGATTTAAGTTTAACTTCCGCTGTCTCAGCCGCAGTTGAGCTGGTTTGACCAGCTCCGAAAGTGAAATTTTCAGCATCCACATCAGAAAATTGGTAGCTGAACTCATTGTGCCATTTATCACTGGGCCGGTGTTTAAGCACTATTTGAGAATTGGTTTGAGTTCTTTCAGTCCACAAGTCGGCATCGACAGGCAGGCCAGTAATCACAAAATCGGTGCCATCAAATTCATTCAGTGCATCGGTGTGATTGGTGCTCATTTTTAGCGACCAAGCTGAATTGAAGTCGTAGTCAAAAGCAAAGTTGGCGTTCAAGTTCTCAAAACCGTCGGCTTCATCGCCACGTCGAGCAATGTTGATACCCGCTGAATCGAGGGCGTTGATGCCCGCAGAAAGCCGCCAACCCTCATCAGCCACAGTGCCATCCAAGGCCATGCCTTTGGTGTTGAAAGAACCGGTCTCAATATCAAAACCCCAACGATTGCTGCGGTCGCTGCGGGTGATGATGTTGATCACTGCACTCATCGCATCAGTGCCCCAAATGGCACTTTGCGGTCCACGCACAATTTCAATGCGTTCGATGTTATCCACCATGGCATAGTTAAACAGAAACTCATCATTGGCTGTGGGATCATTCACGCGAATGCCATCTATTAAAACCAGCACATGGTTGGCTTCTGAGCCACGAATGCGCAGCTGGGTTTGGGTGCCTGGGCCGCCTGATTGACTGACTGCAAAGCCTGGCACAGACCTGAGTACATCAGACAGATAAGTGGCTTGAGTGGCTGCGATGTCGGCAGCGGTAATGAGGGTGACTGAACCACCAAATTGGTTTTGTTCAATGGGGGTGATGCCAGCGGTAACAACTAAGTCAGTAAGCTGTGCTGTGTCATCGACTGTTTGAGCATGGGTTTGTGTACTTAATGCGAGCGCAAGCCAGCAAGCCACGCCATTGTGGTTTTTGTGTTTCATTTTTACTCCTGTTCCGCCCGAACTTTGAGGTTAATAAATCAAACAGGCCGGTATCCGGACTCACACCAGGAGTGAAATGAATCACCTTACCAGCGCCTTCCCATGATTAACACAGTGGCATAATGACTGGCTTGATAGTGCTTACCGTTGCGGGGGCAGTGTGGGCTTTGAGTGAGGTTTATGATTAACTCGACTCGCACCAACTTCCCGTTTACCCTGAAATCATCAAAATTATTTAATGACGCCAGGCACCTGTTTGAAGGAATCGCCATGTTAGCTTTAGTGGTGTGTAATCGTCAACCATAATTTATTGGCTCAAGATAAATCCATTATGGCATGAAGCGTTTGCCAACAATGTCCAAAAATGTTTGTAAAAACATGTGTTTCAATGCAAGAATGATGGACTTTAAGGACATAGCCGGAGGTTGTTCGGGTGCAAAAAAGTGGTGTCGTTTTATTGATTCTATTGTATGTTTCGGTACTGATACTATTCTCGCTCGCGCATTTTAAATACGTGCGCTATGAACAGTCCAACCAAATCAACCAAGAACTGATCAATGCAGCACACGCTGCCAGAGCGATACTGGGCAAAGATTTTCATGATGAGCTGACCAATCAAGACTCAATCAGCTACCAGCAGGATTATGCAGCGGCCCTCAGGCTTTATGATTATGCCCGTTCCGTCGGCATTGCTTATTTATACAGTTTTAAGCGTTTTGATGACGAGATTTTATTCACTGCTTCCAGTGCCACAGATGAAGAACTGGCATTGGAAGTCTATGATTCAGCTTATTTTACCCGCTATCCAGAAATGGATCCGGCAGTTGAGGTGACTTTCGATACGGGTGTGATTCAATTCGCTGAATACCATGACAGGTGGGGTTCATTCAGGTCAGTGTTTGTGCCGTTCCAGAACAGCCAAGGCGAAACTTACGTGGTGGGGGCCGACATGACTCAGGGTGATGTTGAAAGCGCGCTGTTTAAAAGTTTTGTTTATGCCTTTATCTTAACGGGCTTATTTGCGGTATTGGTGGTGCCGGTTATGTACTTGTTTGTGAAAGCCAAAAAACAACAATGGCAAATGAAATATCAGCTGCTTTTTAAGGATAGCTTGACAGGTTTGCCAAACAAAAACCAATTACTCACTGACCTCAAAAAAGCCCAACACATTCATTTGGGTTTGATAGACATCAAAAAATTCAGCGATGTCACCAACACCTATGGTCCGGCAGTTGGTGATCACATTTTGAAGCAGTTTGCTGTGCGTTTAGATAGTTTTAAGCATGATAAGCTCGATAACTACAAAGTTTATCGTTTAGACGGTGATGTTTTTGCCATCTTGGAAGATCAGAACATCGGTGTTGATGAAATCAAAGCCGGCAGCGAAGAGTTGATTACTTATTTGGTCTCACACCGATACCAAGTTAATAGCAATGAATACATTCGTTTGAATGTGGTTGTTGGTGGTGTTAACCAAAATGACGATGCTTTTATGTTGGCCAATATGGCACTTGAAGAGGCCAAGCGACAAAAAATTCAGTCTTTTGTTTATGACAATAAGAGTGATAATTTACCAGAGACTTACAAAACCAACTCAATCATTAAACATCAGTTGATTGAGGCGATTGAGCAGCACCGGCTGGTACCCTTTTATCAGCCTATTTTTAATGCCCATGACAAGCAGTTGGCCAAGTACGAGTGTTTGGCCCGTATTGTCGATGAACAGGGTGACGTGTTGGTGGCACCGCAGCAGTTTATCCCGGTAGCGAAAAGGGCCGGCATTTACAGTGAAATCACACAGGTTATATTGGCTCATTCGATTGCTTTCGCGCAAACCAATACAGTCATCATATCGATTAATTTATCGATATCAGACATCATGAATACAAAGACCAGGGTGTTTTTGTATCGCAGTGTCAGGGAATCCAATATCGCTGAAAGAATTCAATTCGAAATTTTAGAGACAGAAGCCATTGAAGATTTGTCGCAGGTAACGACCTTTATCCTAAAACTTCAATCATTGGGGGCCAAAGTAGGTATCGATGATTTGGGCAGAAGCTATTCAAATTTCGATCGTTTAACCCATTTGCCATTGGACTTCATTAAAATTGATGGATCAATCATTACTTCAATAGCCAATGACGAGGATGCGCAGCGCGTGACCAGAGAAATAGTAGCCATCGCCAAGCGTCATAACATGAAGGTTACCGCCGAATATTGTTATGATGAGGCCACCACAGCCATGGCGATTAATCTTGGGGTAGATTACTTACAGGGGTTCCATTTGGGCAAGCCACAGAAAAAGGTGCTTGAATGAGGTTGTCTTGAGGGTGGGGAATGAAATGGTGCCGACACCAAGAGTCGAAACAATCTTGTAAGTAACTGATAAGTAAAGTTTAAAATAATGTAATATTGCAATGTACCCAGTTTTGTACCAAGTTTAGGCATTTTTACAAGCCACATATCACGACTGATTAGTCTTACACGTACATATGTAAAAATTAAATCTATTGGTAAATGGTGACACGTCCGCATAAAGTTGTTTTTGCTTCCATACATTAAACTTTTCAGCATAAGCGGTATTTATAGCTAAGATATTTAAGCCTATGGTGATGTAACACGGGTGCATAGAAAACTTCGCGTTTCCGCATTATTTAGATTTCAAAGGGGTGGGGTGGCACTAATACCTGTCAGCTTTATTGATTGATACGGGTGCATAGTAATCTTTTCATATCCACATTAAAACAATTTCACGGTTTTTTTAGTGTGGGTAAATTGCATTTTAAATTGATTACAGCTAAACGCAAAATCAAAAATCAAATTCTGTGAATGTAAAAATTTAGCTGGGCGTTCGTTTGTCGAGCAATGACTAATTTTACTTTCAATTGCCCCTGTACCCCTCTTTTTTATAGTGTAAACTAATTTCTTTTTACGGTGTCGGAAAACCAATTCCCTAACGTGTGCAGAAATTATTTATTGTGTTATTTGCTAACGTGTCGGAAAACCCTTTTTATAGTGTCCGTTAATTACAATGAAACTGACTCCGAACCCCCTTTTTTATAGTGCAAGAAAATTGTTTTCAAACGTGCCGGAAAACTGTTTGCTTAACGTACGTAAAAACTATTCAGTAAACGTAGCCGAAAACCCTTTTTTATTGCCGAATAATAATTCTTTGACTTAATCCTTTTTTCTAAATAAGAAATAAAAAAATGCAAATATAATGGCAAACGGTGCAACAATAATTGAGATAAGTAGCAAAAAACCACTAGTAGATCCTGATGCAAGTGAAACAGAAGGGACTAGTTGCAGTAAGAAAAATATAAATAGCTTCATAAAAATATTGCAATCGGGTTAATTTACTGAAAGAGGATTAGTGTTCTTCTTTAAGATTTTAACATTGTATTTCAAACCTTTGTAGATAACTTTTTAAGGGGTCACTAGCTGGCCTTTTTACGGTGTCAGAAAATTCTTTGTCTAACGTACCGCAAAACTATTTTTATAGTGTTACGAAATTCAATTAATTGCTAAAGGCTGCGACCTGTTTTAATAATAACTTTGTCTCTTCAAGCTCTGTAATCAATTGGCTGTATCTTTCAAGGTCTGGTGACTCTTTTAGTGAGTTGAGAGCAAGTTCTTTTCTAATTTCATGCAACCGCTGTTTATAATCAGATTTAGACTTAACAATGTTGGCACGCCGTGTTTTTTTCATTTTTCCGATAATGTCTTGTGCTGTCATGCTTCACCCTTTCTAAATTCTGATAGTTGTTGCTGGGCCTTTTTAAGTTGGTTCATCAAAAATCTATGTAGTTTTAAGTCTGGCGTTGGTTGGTGTGAAATTCTGACAATCTCATCCTTTAGCTGCTGTATCTTGTCGAGTAGCTCAATGTCTGGCCGTTGTAAGTAATGTTGCGTTTGTATAAGTGCTTTGATCTGTTTTTGCTCAGTCATCATTTTGTAACTCCCTAATATCAAAAAGGCCACTGAACGAACGAAACACCTGACGGATTTATCGGTTGACCTGTAGTAAGTCAGTGACCATTGATGTATTATTTCTAGTATGAAATCTAACCGATATAGAAAAATTCTGAAACCTTGTAAGAAAAGTTCGACAAAATAGATATGCTAAAAAAAATTGTAATAGGAATTATTGGAACGTTTTTGGCTTGGGCTATAGTCATGGCTGTGATTTTTTCTTATGAATATTATCAGGAAAATAAAATTGAAAAAATAATCTCGTTAGGTGGAATTGATTTAAATATTACGGCTGATGATTTGATTTTTTACAAAGGACAACCTTACAGAAAAACATCTGAAACATTACTACCAAATGTCACTGATAAACAACTAATCCAACATATTAGATTTTTAAATAACTCCGTTACAGAGACAAATGAACCAAAAAGTTCAAATTTTGATATTAAAACTGCAAAACGTGTTACCGATCCTGCAACCTTAAAATTATTAAATGAATCAATTGACCATAGTGATTTGATAGATTCCAGCTTATCTAAAAGTTTATTAGTACGTATTGCAAAAGATAGAGGGCTAATTGAACCAAATGCTGAAAACATTCCAAACGACGAGTTTGACTTAAAAAGGATTTTCCCAGAAAGAGATAACTGGTTTTATGACAATGACACATTTATTACAATTGTTTTGATAACAGAAAATAAAATTAAAAGAATTACTCAAGTTGCAAAAGATAACTGTTGGAAATGTATAAAAATTGGGCCGATTCAACATGGTGACAATTATCAAAAAGTTATAGAAAAATACGGAGAACCATCAGATATGTCAAAGAGTGAAGATTTAACTGTATGGAGATTAGATTATGATAAATACAATACCTATTTTGCTTTAGAAAAAAATCAAGTTACTGCTGTTGGCGCTTTTATTCCAGAAGATTAATAAAACATGTATGTACGTATCACCCCTATAGAGAAAGCTTACATACATACACGCATTTTTTAGCCCTCTGAAACCGCCCTGACAGCGTTCTGGCCGTTCAACTTGGCAAAGTCTAACAAAGGGGTTCTGTTATCCTTTAAGCCGTTTAAAGCCGTCCTGATATTTGTCTTTGTTAGCTGTTCGTCATCACTGCCAGAATTACTATCAAGTAAGCCACTGATTAAATCAGTCCAAGTCATTGGCGCAGTACAGTTTGCTAGTATGTAGTCAAATACAATCCCTCTGATGCCTTGGGGCTTGCATGTTTCAGGCTCTTGGTTGTAATCTGCTGGCTCAAGTACCAGCGAATTAATCGGTTTACCTTTTTGGCTGCCAAGATAAACATTGTTTAAATCAAATTGTTTGGGTAATGGCGCGTCTGAATCTTTCAGCTTTTCGGCATGTAACACACAACTCAACTTCTGCTTTGATTCCAGCTTATAGACGAAATCAACATCAGACTCCAGTGCATTACTGCCGCGTATGACTTTGCTCTTATTAGTGTGATGCACAACTAAACAAGTTGTGTTGTAGTCGTATCTAATGTTTTCAATATAGTCTAAAAACTCACCCATATCCTTTGAATGGTTTTCATCGCCACGGCCAAAACATTTCCGCAGTGTATCAAATACAACTAGCTTGATTGGTTCTTGTATTTGGTCAAGTTGATGCCTAAATACACTTAACTCTTCAGTATTAAGAACAGCCACTCTTTGGTTGCTGGCAGCAAATGGAACTTCTGAGCCATCATTGTAACCATGGTGTTTCAACCAAGCTTTAACGCGCTTCTGAACGCCGTGATTGCCCTCACCTGCTACGTAAACAACCAAACCTTGATTCACATCGAGACCGTGCCAGCTTTTACCTGTTGCCACTGATAAACACCAGTCCAAAGCCAGAAAAGTTTTATAAGAGCCTGACTGACCATAAAGAACCCCTGTTGTGTCTCTTTCAATAAAATTTTCAATCAACCAGTTAGGCTCGATATTAAGACTTAACAATTCAGGCATAAACTGAAGCTTAAAGTGGTTGCGTTTTTTTGTGCCCCCTGCAATATGCAAGGGGCTGAAGTTGCTTTGATTGTTTCTGCCGTTCTGGGCCTTTAAAATATCAGTCATTGCAGTCACCTTTGTTCAGTAGTTTAATTGCTTTCTTATAGTCAGCACATAAACCTGATGACAGCAAAAAGTTAACCGCATCATTGAAACTAAAACACGCTACAAAATCTCTGACTGTGGAAGTACCAAGCCATATTTCAAAGTTTGGTTCATCTCCATGGCGCTTGATTAAGCTGTAGCCGTGTTGCAGTGGTGTAATAATTGTTATTTGGTCATAACTCATGATGCACCTCGTTATATTTGCCACTCAATAAAACATACTCAGCAACTCTGTGTGGTTTGCCTTGTGCTGTGTGATCAGTGCGCCAGTTAGTGACGATGTTTAAATCATGAATGTGCCTGAGTTCATATACTCGTGCGGCTGGGCAAACAATATCAAGCTTAATCTGGGCCTGTAAGGTAGTTATCTTGCCGTGTTCATGAAAATAATGCTCTAGTCTTTGTCTTTGAGCTGATGCTGCGTTAGAATTGAGTTGCTGTGTGGTTTCGTCAATACTCATTTGATGTTTACCTCATGGTTGTGTTGAAAGATACAGAAATTAAAAGCACTGGCAAGGGTCGAAACTTTCAGTGCTTTTTTTATGGTAGATTGATTCATTGGCTACGCTCCTGCTTACGCGCTTCAATAAACTCTAAAATCTCGTTGTGGTCATAGCCAACGGCGCGACCGCCTAACTTGATTTTCTGGGGAAAGCTTGGGTTTTTAGACCATCGGTTTAAAGTCGATAGACTAATCCCAAACATTTGAGCGACCTCATTTGGTCGATTAACTTTTAATGCCTTTTGCATTGGTTTATTACCTCATTACGTTGAAAGAGGTGTCAATTAAACCATTAAAAACCAAAGACCTTATTTATTATGAAAAAATACTTTTATTAGGATAAATTAGTACGCAATAATGAAAAATTAAGCTGTAATAATGAAAAATTATATTTCGTCACTAATTTCACTTAATGAATCCTCTATATAATTTGATATTTCTTTTTTAAGCTTCCCATATTCAGTTGCAAAATAACCTTCTTTTATTCTTGGAGGTATAACGAAGTCATCTTTATTAGCTGTTAAATATTCAGCCACATCTTTGGCAATATTAGTTACATTGATATTATTAGAAGATTTGTGTCTATAGCTTACATCTTTTTCTGATAATAAATTTGCCATAGCAAAAAGTGCAAGTTTTAAATTACGTTCCCCTCTTGTTGGTTTTGTTTCTGAATCAGAAACTGTGAACTCATTTTTGTTTTCATTTAACTTATTCTTTTCACTGAACGTTATATCACTGATGCCAAACTTATTTAAGATTTTATTAATATCACTAATTTTGTAAAACAAACTTACTTCACTTAACATTTGAAAATTAAGACAATGTAAGTTATTAAAGAATTGATTATACTCGTCATGACCTTCAAATTTATCATCTGTGTAAAAGTTAAAATCAAGTATGTCGACAATATCTTTTAAATCCTCAATTAGTAATTCTCCGCTATACTTTTCACCATTAACTTTAAACTCTGGTGTTGGTTTAATTATCATGCCTGAATTAGAGATATGGCCTAAGTCAGTGAGTTCTTTTTTAAAAGAGAAATATCCAGAAAGATATAATTCTTTGCTTGAATAAAACTCTTTTAGTTCAAAAACTGGCAATATGCCTTCAACTTTGAAATAAACTTTTCCTGCTGAATTAAGAGACTCAATTACTTTCTCCGCAACATTGGTAAATATTGCAGCTTGATGAAGCTTATCTATAAATCTACTCTTAACAATATATTTTTTTGAAAAATCCATAAGCACTCTTTCCTGTGATTTCTTTCAAATTAAAAAAACCATGCCAAGGCGGTAAACAGTCCGCTGTTCAGTAGCTAACCTATGGCATGGCTGTTTAGCCTGTTAATTTATTTTCTTGTGGCCAATTGGTACTATGTTTGAACCATCTGATTTATCTACATAATCAGCATATATCTGCATCATGGCGGTTCTATCCTGAATAAATTCAGCACGGTTATATCTTTTTTCAGTAGAATTTTTAATTACATGGCTCATTTGTTTTTCAATATGCCGCCTTTCAAAACCAAGCTCATTTAAAATAGTTGTAGCTAAATGCCTGAAGCCATGTACTGTGTGTTTACCTCTGTAACCCATGCGGTAGAGCGCATATAACATAGCGTTTTCACTGAATGGCTTGGTATCTGGTTTACTTCGTGAAGCAAAAACAAAAGGGAAGTGTCCAGTAATAGGGTGCAAATCTTTCAATGCTTTGATAGCTTGTTTGGAAAGTGGAACGATATGATCTTTATTCATTTTCATGCGTTCTGCTGGTATTAACCACTGTTTATCTATGAAGCTTATTTCATCCCACCGCGCGAACCTGATCTCACTGGTTCTAACAAAAGTATAAAGTGCTAACAATAGTCCTGTTTTAGTTGTAAGCTCCATAGCTGTAGTGTGAATGGCTTCTATAAGCTGTGGCAGTTCCTTTATATCAATGCTGTTGAAGTTTTCAGTAGAAGTGTGTTTCTTTAAAACCAATTCCTGACCCTCGCAAGGGTTTGACTTGATTAGCTGTTTAACTTTGGCATAGATAAAAATACCATTGCACCGCTGCCTTACTTTTTTAAGTGTTTCGTATGAACCGCGTTTTTCTATTTTTTCTAAAACTTTGGTTAGTTTCTTAGGCTTGATTTTATTTATCGGCTTGTCACCAATATAAGGAAACACGTTAAACTCCAAGGACTTCAAAACGTCTTTGGTGTAGTCTGGCTTCCATTCATTGCTTTTTAGCTCAATCCATTTGAGTGCAATTTTTTTAAACGTGTGTTTGTTTTGGTTGTTAGCTTTACCCTTGCCTTTTTTTCTTTCTTTAGATGGGTTTTTGTTTTCAGATAATTGACTGCGAATCTTTGCAGCCTCCAATCTAGCTGCTATCAGTGAAACATTAGGGAAAACGCCAAGTGCTAAAGTTTTTTGCTTTGATTCAAAGGTGAAATTAATTCTGAAGTATTTTGAGCCGTTAGTATGAACAAGGATAAACAAGCCTTTAGTCATGCTGTCATGCACCTTGTAGGGCTTATCCTTTATAGGTAGGTTCTCAATTGTTTTGTGATCTAGCTTTTCTTTCAAAATTAACTTGGTACATTTTTAGAAAATAACACCATCGAACTGATATACCAAGCAATGTACCACTTTTTTTCATGGGTTGTAAAGGAGTTTTATGATACCTTATGACATAATAAAAGCCCATTGAGTGGCTATATAGTGAGGTTTATGTGGTGAAAGCGGGGTTTTATGAAGTCTTATGAATGTTTGAAATGGTGCCGACACCAAGAGTCGAACTCGGGACCTACTGATTACAAGTCAGTTGCTCTACCAACTGAGCTATGTCGGCACTACATCACAGATGCTCGTCGAAACGAGGATGCGAAGTATAGACAAAATAAATCCTTTGTTCAACATTTTTTTAATCAATTGATGTGGTTTGAAAGGTAACATTTTCACGTTATTCTTGCGATAATGGTCACATTCCAAAAAACAACAGCACATGACACCATTGAAATTAACCATGTTGGGCATGGATTCATTGAATGATAACACCGTTAATATTCGCTTCAAAGTAGACTCAGAACAACCTTTTGTGGTGATTGCGGGGCAGTTTTTGCGTTTGCACTTTACCCAAGACGATGGTCTTGAAACATTCAGAAGTTACTCAATAGCAAGTATTTTCCCTGAAGAAAAGACCACCATGGACGAAGTTGATATCGCTGTTTCATGGGTGCCGGGTGGCTTGGCCACAGAAAAACTGTCGAAGATGCAAGTCGGTCAAAGCATGGAAGCCACCGGACCGTATGGACGTTTTTGTTTGTTACCCGATCGCCATGAGCGGTATTTTTTGATTGCCACAGGCACAGGTGTCACGCCATATCGAGCGATGCTCAAGGAAATTGAGTTGCGTTTGCAGCAGGGTTCTGCTTTTTATGTGGTGATGGGCGCACAGGACGAAACCGGGCTGTTATACGAAGCTGATTTCGTGGCACTGGAACAGGCCTATGAACATTTCCATTACGTGCCCTGTTTGTCTCGAATAGACAGGAACGAAGCCGGCCCCAATGACCAATCAGGTTATGTACAAAATTACCTGGCAAAGCATGATTTTGATGTTGAAAATGACATCGCTTATTTGTGTGGCAACCCCAATATGGTGGATGAGGCTTTTAACTTGCTCAAAGAGAAGGGCATGCCTGTGCCATTGATTAAACGGGAGAAGTACATCAGCCCGGCCACCAAGAAAAAATAACAACCAAGTCTTGTAAATGTGACCATCGGGACATGATTGTTGCGGTGGCTGACAGTAGAATAATCAACGTTAAACAGCTAATTAATTTATGAAAAAATTACTCATTCCTTTGGTGGCTTGGTTTTCAGTCACCGATGTCAACGCGCTGGAGCTTGAAAAATGCTTTATTGGCGCCGAAGGCTCTGGTGTCAGCACCGCCGCTCATTGTGGCCGCCTGACGGTACCTGAAAACCGCGAAAATCCAAATAAGACCATCGAACTGAATGTCGCAGTGTTAAAAACCAATTCAAAGGAAAAGTTGAATGATCCTTTGCTGCTCTTGGCTGGAGGACCGGGCCAGGGCGCGGTTGATACGTTTGCTTCCATCGTCAGGGTGTTCGATAAACTTTTGCCGAACAGGGATGTGGTTTTGGTTGATCAACGAGGCACAGGAAATTCAAACCCTTTGCGCTGTGAGATAGATCCAAGTGAGTACGAAGCCCTGAGCGATATGGAGTCAGATGCTTGGAAAGATTGGACATCAAACTGTCTCAACAGCTTGGATGCCGATACCACCACTTATACCACCACAGAGGCCATTCATGATTTAGAAGCGGTGCGAACGGCTTTGGAAGTTGAGCAGTGGAACCTTTACGGGGGTTCTTATGGCACGCGTAAGGCGTTGACATACATGAAAATGTTTCCTGATTCAATCAGGTCTGCCATTCTGGATGGGGTGGTTTCGCAGGATGAAGTGTTGGGTGTTTCTCATGAAAGAAATTTGCGCAGTACCCTGAGCCGAGTTTTTGAATTGTGTGAAAAAGATGCCGACTGTAGTGAACGATTTGGTGATGCCGAACAACAAATGTGGACGTTCTTAGACAAACTCAAAGCAGAGCCAATTGGGTTGAGGTTACAAAACTCAAGCACCGGTGAATTTGAAGAAATCACCATGACTCGCGAGTATGCAGTGATTGCCTTGCGTATGTTTTCCTACGCGCCTGAGACCATGGGTTTGATACCCTTGATGGTGTCATTGGCTAACCATGATCAGCCCGAAACCATGGCCTACCAAGCACAGATGATGATGAACTCATTGAATCAAGGCCTTAACAATGCCTTAGAAATCTCAGTCTCTTGTGCTGAAGACGTGCCATTTATGCCGAAAGAAACCAATCAAACCAATTCATTGTTTGGTGATAATTTGTTTGAACTGATGCACGCCAGGTGTGAATTATGGGACTCAATTGTGGTCGATTCATCATTCAAAGAACCCGTTGAATCAGACATCCCTACTTTGCTGTTATCGGGTGAATACGATCCGGTCACTCCACCTGCCTTTGCAGAAAAAGCCATGCAGACTTTAAGCAAGTCTCAACATTTGGTGGCCAAAGGGCAAGGACACATAGTAGGAACGCGAGGTTGTATGCCAAAAATCTTAACTGCTTTCATCAAAGATCCTGAGACTGAATTGGATACTGCATGCATGAAAAACTTCAATGACTTTTCTTTCTTCATCAACATGAATGGGCCTCAAGAATGATAACTGTAGAAAACATCAGCAAATCCTTTGGTGAAGTGCAAGCGGTCAAAGACGTCAGCTTGGTGGCTGAAGACGGCAAAATCACAGCCTTGCTCGGAGCCAATGGCGCAGGTAAAACCACTTCAATGCGTATGATATATGCTTTGATTACACCACAAACAGGGGTGGTTACAGTTGATGGTATCAACTCAACCGATGACCCGGTATCGGCGCGGGCACGCATGGGTGTTTTACCCGATGCCAGGGGTTTGTACAAACGCCTAACAGCGCGAGAAAACATGGCTTATTTTGGCCGTTTGCAAGGCATGAGTGAAGCACAAATCAAAAACCGCTCTGGCGAATTGATTGAGCGTTTGGGCATGGAAAAATTTGCTGACCGTCAAACCGATGGTTTCTCTCAAGGCCAACGGGTTAAAGTGGCCATTGCCAGAGCGATTTTGCATGACCCACAGAACATTTTGCTTGATGAACCAACCAACGGTTTGGATGTGATGAGTACCCGTGCCATACGCACTTTTTTACGTGAAGAAAAAGCGCGCGGTAAGTGTATCCTGTTCTCCTCACACGTGATGCAAGAGGTTTCAGCAGTGTGTGATGAAATCACAGTAATAGATGCCGGTGCGGTTGTGGCTGTTGGTACTGAAGCTGAATTGTTGGCTCAATCTAATCAAAGCAACCTAGAGGACGCTTTTGTGTCCCTGGTGACAGCAGGAGCAGGCGCATGATCAGTAAAGCATTTAAAACCGTCTACTGGAAAGAAGTCATGGAAAACTTGCGTGACAAGCGCACCATGATGTCATCGGTGATTATGGGTTCGTTCTTGGGTCCAATCATGGCCTTGGGAATCATTTATTTGACAGCCAATATGGGCAAAGAAAAGGCCGAGAAACAACTGGAGCTGCCAGTTGTTAACATGGCCTATGCCAAAAACCTGGAAAAACATTTCATCAGTCAAGACGTTAAAATCATCAACTTGGATAAATCTCCAGAGGCTGCAATCAAAGACAAAGACCATGATGCGGTACTGGTGATTGACGAAAAGTTTGGTGAGGACATGGCTGCCGCTAAACCTGCCAAGGTGATGTTGTATTACGATGCATCAGCCAAAGGGGCAGCAAATGTGACCGTTAAAAGAATTCGCAGCCTGGTCAATGCCTATTCATCACAAATCGGAGCCATGCGTTTACAATTAAGAGGGGTGTCGCCGAACTTGATGAATGCGGTGATGATAGAAAATCATGACCAATCAACAGCACAGTCACAAGGTGCCCAGTTGATGTTGTTTTTGCCCTACTTTTTAATCATCGGTCTGTTCATGGGCAGTATGTATTTGGCCATTGATACAACCGCTGGTGAAAAAGAACGTAAATCGCTGGAGCCTTTGTTTTTGAATCCAGTCAGTCGCGTTGATGTGCTATCAGGAAAGCTCGCAGCGACAGTCAGTTTTGGTTTGTTGACCTTGGTTTTGACCCTGATTGCATTCAAATTGACGATGCCGTTTTATCCCACCAAGTCATTGGGCATAACCTTGTCTTTGAGTGTGGTTGATATGTTGTTGATGCTGTTGATATTGCTGCCGCTGTCTTTGTTGGCCGGTTCAATACAGACCATCATTGCAGCTTTCAGTAAGACCTTCAAAGAGGCCCAAACATACGTTAACTTGGTTATTTTTATCCCATTGATACCCAGCATGCTGTTGATGTTCATGCCGGTGAAGGAAAAACTGTGGATGATGGCCACCCCCATTTTGAGTCAGAACATCATCATCAACCAGATGATCAGGGGTGAGGATGTGAGCTGGACTAACATCGGCGTGAGCATGTTAGGTACATTGATTGTGGGCGCTTTACTTGCATGGTTTGCTGTGAGGTTGTATAACAAAGAAAGTATGTTATTTGCGGATTAATTATGATTAAAACTGGACTGATGTTATTTTTGTTGTGTTCGGCTTTCGGCGTTCAAGCACAAGAAGAAAAGAAAATATATAAATACACCGATGAAAATGGTGTGACCCATTACACCGAGACCAAACCTTCTGAGGAATACAAAGAAGCGGATTTGCCAGAGTTATCAGTGGTGCCATCCAGGCCGGTTAACAACAGTTCAGAAAACGTTCGCACCTCTGGCAGCGAGAAAGATCAGGAAGATGACCCTGAAGTGGTGAGAGAGTTTCAATTACTTGAACCCGTCAAGGAACAAAACCTGTGGGGCACAGGAGGTAAATTAACGGCCAAAGTATCGCCTTTAACTGCCGCACAAAAAGCCAGCCACCAAGTTCAATTTATCATTGATGGTGAGAAGCAAAAACCAGCTGATGCTTCTACCCAAGTGTTTGAAAACATTTACAGAGGTGAGCATACGGTGCAGGGGTTGTTGGTTAATCGCTACAATCAAAAAGTCATAAAAAGGACCGAGAAAATCACCTTCTTTATGCACCAAAACTCAAAAAAATAGACGCCAGGCGGAATCGCAACTCCCTAGCCCGACCTGACAGACCAAGGGGTTAATGATTCGCTGACCACAGATTGACCGATATCAATCACGGTTTGAAGCGGGACAATTCAGCAGCAAAAAAGGCTTGTATCGGGTAAGATAGCGTTTTTTTCAACAATTACAAAACATGAGAACCACAGCCTTTCATTTAGTGACCCGCAAAGAGACCCCGCAAGATGCGGAAATCGTTTCACATCAATTGATGATCAGAGCCGGATTGATCAGAAAATTGGGTGCAGGTTTATACACTTGGTCGCCATTAGGCATGCGTGTTTTACAGAAAGTAGAAAATATCATTCGTGAAGAAATGAATGCGGCAGGGGCTTTGGAAATGTTGATGCCTGCTGTTCAGCCCAAGGAGTTATGGGAAGAAACAGGCCGCATTGCTGATTTTGGTGGTCAGCTTTTGGCCATACAAGACCGCGCCGAGCGGGATTACTTTTTTGGCCCCACACATGAGGAAGTGATCACTGATTTTGTTCGCAATGAAATCAACTCATACAAACAACTACCAATAAACTTTTATCAAATACAAACCAAGTTTCGGGATGAAATCCGTCCCAGATTCGGGGTGATGCGTTCGCGTGAGTTTATTATGAAAGACGCCTATTCATTCCACTTGGATACTGAGTCATTAGAACAAACCTACCAAGTCATGAAACAAGCTTACAGCAACATCATCAAACGCATCGGTCTTGATTTCAGATGCGTTTTGGCTGATTCAGGTGCCATTGGTGGATCAGGTTCGCAAGAGTTCCATGTGATTGCAGATTCTGGTGAAGATGCCATCATGTACTCAGATCAGGGTGAATATGCTGCCAATTTAGAGAAATGCGAAGCAGTCAGTTTGATTGACAACAGAAACACAGCCGAACAAGACGTTAAAAAAGTGCACACACCTGAAGTTAAAACCATTGAGGCGGTGTCTGATTTCTTAAAAGTTGAAAGCACACAAACCATCAAAACATTATTGGTAGCCGGTGTTGATGGACCGGTGGCATTGGTGGTGCGCGGTGACCACAACTTGAATGAAGTCAAGGCCAATAACCTAGCCTGTGTGGCCTCGCCATTGCGAATGTTGAATGACGATGAAATAAAACAAGTGGCTGGTTGTGATGCTGGCTCTATTGGGGTCAAAGACCTTAACTGTCACATCGTTGTTGATCGCACTGTGGCCAACATGAATGACTTTGTCTGTGGCGCCAACGAAACAGATTACCACTTAACGGGTATGAACTGGGACAGAGATGCTGTTTATCAAGCGGTTGAGGACATCAGAGATGCTCAAGTTGGTGACCCCAGTCCTGATGGAGTGGGCGTGTTGAAAGTGGCGCGCGGTATTGAGGTCGGTCACATATTCCAATTGGGCAGTAAATATTCAAAAGCCATGAATGCTGTGGTGCTCAATGAGCAAGGCAAATCTCAAGCCATGGAAATGGGCTGTTATGGCATGGGCGTGACGCGCATGGTGGCCGCTGCCATCGAACAAAACCACGATGACAAAGGCATTATTTGGCCTGCCAACATTGCGCCGTTCGGTGTGGCGATTTTACCGATGAATTATCAAAAATCTGAGCGCGTTAAGCGTGCTGCCGATGATTTGTATGAAGCACTGCAAGCCCAAGGCATTGAAGTTATCCTGGATGACCGCAAGGTCAGACCCGGGTTCATGATGTCTGATTTTGAGCTATTAGGTGTGCCACATCAGGTGATTATTGGCGATCGCTCATTGGATGAGAACAACATTGAGTACCGCAGCCGTATTAATATGGCATCAGAAAAAATAAGCCGTGATACAATCGAATCGTTTTTAATGGAAAAAATCCAAGCATGAGTAAAAAGGTCTCTAACTCAATCAAAGACTCGGCACTGTTTCTGAAACATGCCATCAAGAGCCCGATGCAAGTGGCATATTTTATGCCTTCTTCACCGTGGTTGATTGAACAAGTGGCCAAATCAGCGCACCTCAGCGATGCCAATTACATCATGGAACTGGGTCCAGGTACCGGTGGTACGACCCGCGGCATCCTCAAATACATGCAAGACGACGCGCAATTAATCAGTGTCGAAATCAATCAAAAATTCATTGATCATATGGAAAAAACCATTGATGATCAACGCCTAACCATCAGTAATAAAGGTGCGCAAAATTTGGTTGAAATCATGGCTGATCAGGATTGGCAATCAGCTGATGTAATCATCTCTGGCATTCCCTTTACCACCTTGCCCAAAGGCATGGATCAAGCCATCATTAAATCCATATATGAAGCTTTGAAACCCGGTGGTATATTTCTGGCATACCAGTTACGCGACCATGTGAGTAAATTAGCTGAACCCTTATTTGGTGAATACACTTTCAAGAAGGTCGAATACAAGAACATTCCACCAATGCGTATCTACACCTGGAAAAAATAACCCACCAAAAATGAAAACCATCGGTTTATTAGGCGGCATGAGTTGGGAAAGTACCCAAGTTTACTACCGCGAGCTGAACCGCAGGGTAAACCAAGCTTTGGGAGGATTGCACTCAGTACCTGTGGTGATGGTCAGTGTGGATTTTCAGCCGATTGAACGGTTGATGCAACAAGGTGAATGGCAACCCATCAGCCAGATCTTAAAGAACCATTGTCTGAATTTACAACAAGCCGGTGCACAGTGTATTGGCATAGCCACCAACACCATGCATAAACTGGTGCCTCAGTTTGAAAGTCAACTTTCAATTCCGTTGGTTCATATTGCTGATTCTGTGGCTAAGAACCTGATGGCGCAAGGCAGTAAAAAAATTGGCTTATTGGGTACCTCATTCACCATGCAAGAGGATTTTTATAAAACCAAGTTGGCACACTATGGTGTCGAAACATTGGTGCCACAAAAAAAAGACCAAGGAATAATCAATCAAGTCATCTTTGATGAATTGTGCCAAGGCCAACTCAAGCCCCGTTCGAAACAAGCTTACCTACAAGTGATAGAAAAACTGCAGCAACAAGGTGCTGATGCAGTGGTATTGGCCTGTACCGAAATTGGTTTATTGATTAAACCAACAGATACTCAAATTCCATTACTTGATGCGACTGAAGCACACATCAATGACTTGGTCACCTTCGCCCTATCAGATCATCAATAAACCCCTCAATAAGTACTCACTGAAAAATCAACAACCTCGGCTTCCTTAACTTGCTCAATGGCGCGAACCAGCGTGGCTATTTTAATTTCATTGGCGGCAAAGAGTTGTGCCTTTAAGTCAGGTTTGGCCGCATGTAGCTGCGACAAGTGGACTTTGATGGCATCCAGCGCCACGACTTGACCATTGATGCTGTGACCGGCCAAATCCAGCTTAATGGTAACGATTTCACTGGGGGCATTGGGTGGTTTGGTGCTGCTGGCACCGGTGATACCAATACCCTCTTCTTTGGCAAAAGAAGTAGAAACGATAAAGAATATCAACATGATAAAAACCACATCCATCATCGGCGTGATGTTAATTTCATTCTCTTCGGTAGACTTTGTGTAGCTGTTTTTCATTTTTTTCTCCACAGTAAGTACTTATTGGGACATGGCCTGATGCATTTAGTTCGATGCTTCATGACCTTCACCACTGTTGCTGGCGTTACTGAATTAATAAAATAATTTGTAACCAAACACAGATTCCTTGCCTATAAGTAAGTACAAAAAACAAAACCGGAGTCAAAAATGAAAAAAGTAATACTGCTCATCGCACTGTTTGTGATGTCAATACAGCCAGCAATCGCAACTGGTTACGATGAAGCCAATTGGTTTGCAACCGTTGATGTTGAACAAGTGCGGACTAAAATTTTACCGCTTTTAGCCAAGAACAAACATGCCAACGTAAAAATCAATCTTGATGAGCATCTGCCTGATGGATTGGTCAAGTTGACCTTGTATGGTCACAGCGAACAAGAGGATGACCTGGGTTTGGTAGCTGTAGGCGATTTCACTGGGTTTGATTTAAACGAGTATGTCAATGGTTTGATGTACTGGGTTGAACCTGAGGAAGAAGTGACCTTTAATTTGATTGAATCTGAATACCACGCGGGGCAAATGATTCAACATTTCAGTTTCTCTGATGGTGAAAACACCAAATCAATTTACTCGACTCAATTGAGCGATGAACTGATAGTCATCAGTGTCGAGCTAGATGAAGTGAAACAATGGGCCAATGGTGCTTACAATGATTTTCAAATGAACCAGTCTGGCTTGGTTTCGCTGTCAGTCAATATCGAGTCTGCCATGGCGCATATGGGTGCTGATTTAAGCAGTAACACCGGCCCATTTAATTCAGTTGTGGTCAGTAAAATCAAACAGTTTTCAGCCAGCATTTATGACGTGGGTGAAGGACTCAGCATCGAAGGTGCATTGGGCACGGCTGATGCAGCCACCGCCAAACAATTAGAACAAGTGGTCAATGGTTTGATAGCAATGAATGCCCTATCTAATTTGGATCAGAAGAACCCAATTGTTGCAGCATTGGTAGCAAGCCTTGCCATCATCAATCAAGGCAATGAGCTGATTATCAGCACGGAACTGCCCTACAACTTGATACCAGTGATGGATGTTGACTGAGTCAAGCCATGAACGAGCAACAACTCATCATTCAGGCCAAGCAAGAAATTGCACGTGATGGAACCACCAACTGCTTCACGCGCTTGGTGGCTTCTTACCAAGCGCGTTTGTACAGTTATTTGTTGGCCCGCTGTGATAACAGTTTTGATGCCGATGATGTGTTGCAAGAAACGTTTATCAACGCTTATAAATACTTCGATTCCTACGATGCCCAGTGGCAGTTCAGCACCTGGTTATTTACCATAGCCAGGCGCTTGCTTGGTAAGTTAAAAAGTGTCTGTCATGTCGCCTTTGATGTGATTGCAAACCAAGTTGTTGATAAGGAGCAAGACCCTTTTGCAGTTGATCAAAACAACATTTGGCAGCTGATTAAGCAGGACATCAAGCCTGATGCTTATGATGTGTTGTGGTTTTATTACGTTGAAGGCCTGAGCATCAAAGAGATTGCCCATGTGATGCACCAATCCAATGCCTGGGTGAAAACATCTTTGCATCGCAGCCGAATAAAACTCGGCAATAATACATCATTGGCTGAGATGCTGGAGGCCAGTTAACATGAACAATGATTTAAAAAATAAGTTACAACGGGATGCCAAATACATCCAACAACAAGCCGCTGCACGTTTACAAACAATCGACCTGAATGCGCACATTCAGGCGCAGCTGGAAGCACGCTCAAGCAGCAAATGGTTCCAGCTGAGTGCTGTTGCAGCAGCCCTTTGTTTGACTTTCATTATTGCCTTGATGGTGGCCAGGGTTGAACCAAGCCAATTCAGTCACCCCAATACCTTGGTTAAACAGTCGCTCTTTGATCTCAAATTGGATGATTTACCCAATAATTTGGAACAACAGCTCAACCAGCCTTTGATTCAAGAACAGCAAGCCATCATTGATGATTTGAAAAGGCTAAAAACACAACTGTTATCGATTTGAGTGCCCAGTGGGACTAGCCTTCTAACTCCTCACTCAGCTCCAACCACTCGGCTTCATATTCTTCCAGCTCACTTTTGAGTTTTTGTGATAATGCCATACACTGTTGTAACTCGTGTTGGTTTTCTGGTTCATAGATTTCAGCCTCGCCTAATTTGGCGGTGAGGTCGGTGAGTTTTTGGCTGTGCTGTTCGATTAATTTGTCGAGTTTCTGGAATCGGTTTTTGGCCGCTTTATTGGCTTTGTGGTTTTGTTTCTTATTGATTGGAACCACATTGTTGGCTGCGGCTTCCTCTGCCTCAGCGGCTTTGATTTGGGCTTTGATGAAGCTTTGGTATTCATCCAAATCACCATCAAAGGGGTGAATCTGACCACGGTCGATATAGACCATTTCATCAATCACCGAATTGAGCATGTGTTTGTCGTGCGAGACCAAAATCACCGCACCCTCGTAACTTTGCAAAGCAAAACTGATGGCATCACGCATGTTCAGGTCTAAGTGATTGGTGGGCTCATCCAGCAGCAATAAGTCAGGTCTTTGGTAGACAATCAAGGCCAACGCCAAACGCGCTTTCTCACCACCTGAAAAGGGCTTGACTGGGGTGTCGGCCTTGTCGCCACGAAAGCCAAAGCCACCGAGGAAATTTTTGATGTCTTGTTCAGTGGCTTTCGGGTCCAGTTGTAACACGTGTTCGATGGCAGTGGCGGAGGGGTCGAGTTGTTCTAACTGGTGTTGGGCAAAATAACCAATGTGTAAGTCTTTGGCGGTTTTGAGCTCGCCTTTTTGTAAGGCTTTGTCGCCCGACATGGCTTTGATCAGGGTCGACTTGCCAGCGCCGTTGCGACCCAATAAACCAATGCGGGCGCCGGCGGTGACTGAAAAACTCAAATCTTTAAACACCTTATGCTCACCATAGCCAATGTCGGCATGTTCCAATTCGACAATCTGGTGCCGAAGGTTTTGGCAAGGGTAAAATTCAAAATGAAACGGGTTCTCCGCCTGCGCAGCAGCGATGGTGTCCATGCGCTCCAGCGCTTTGAGGCGAGATTGGGCTTGTTTGGCTTTGCTGGCTTTGTAGCGGAAACGGTCGACATAAGCCTGCATGTGGGCGATTTGTTTCTGTTGTTTCTCAAACATCGCTTGCTGCAGTGCCATTTGTTCCATGCGGGCTTTTTCGAAATCAGAATAATTACCGCTGTATAAGGTCAGTTGTTCATGTTCAATGTGCAGGATGTGTCCCACCACGCCATCGAGAAAATCGCGGTCATGCGATATCAGCCACAAAGTGCCTTCATAACGCTTGAGCCAGTCTTGTAACCACACCACTGCCTCTAAATCCAAATGGTTGGTTGGCTCATCCAATAACAACAAGTCAGATGGACACATCAAGGCTTGGGCCAAATTCAAACGCATCCGCCAGCCACCTGAAAACGACTTGACTGGTTGTGAAGTTTCATCGCTGCTGAAGCCTAAGCCATTCAATAAGCGCCCGGCACGGGCGTGTGCAGCATAACCATCAATGTGCTCCATTTCAGCATACAGCTCACCTAACTTTTCATGCTCATCGGCGGCGGTGGCCTTGGCAATTTTTTGTTCAATATCGCGATAAACCACATCGCCATCCAACACGTAATCCATGGCAGAAACAGCCAAGGCTGGGGTTTCTTGTTTGACGTGTGCAATGCGCCAGCCTTTGGGTACACTGCATTCACCTAAATCGGCCTGTAAGCTACCCATCAGTAAAGCAAATAAGCTCGACTTTCCGGTACCATTGGCACCAGTGAGACCCACTTTTTGGCCTGGGTGGATGCTGACACTGGCTTCCTCAAAGAGTAATTTATGGCCGCGTCTGAGTGAAAGGTTGGTCAATTGAATCATGCGCACATTCTGGCTGAGTCACCAGTGAAAATCAATTATAATCGTGTATTGCTTAATTGATGCGGAGTGCGTATGAACCAACCTGATGTATTGGCACTGTTATTTGTGGTGCTGTCGCTGTTTATTTTGATGGCCGCGTTTTTCTATAAAATCAGCCAACAAGTCAAAAGCATCGATGAATCGATCCAAGACATCGCCAAATCGCAGCGCATCCAAGCCAATAATCCCAAGGACTTCGAGGAAACCAAACGAATCAATGCACTGAATAAGAAGTCACCATTGGAATAATTGCTTATTCATTGAATAAACGCACCCCTGTAAAAGTATGGAAATAATATTTTTAGGTACTTCATCTGGAACCCCAACAAAAACCAGGAATGTTTCTGGCATTGTGATAAAAAAGAGCGATACAAAAGCATGGTGTTTGGTGGATTGTGGTGAAGCAACACAACACCAAATATTAAAAACCAAACTGGCCTTAAATCATCTGGATGCAATCATGATTACCCATGTCCATGGCGACCACTGCTTCGGTTTACCTGGACTGTTGGCCAGTGCTGCCATGGCTGGAAGAACACAGCCAATCACAATAATTGCACCGGCTGCAATCAAACAATTGATAGATACAGCGCAAGTCATAAGCGACACGTTTTTGCCTTACGAAATTGATTTCATTGCGGTTGAATCAATGAATGAGTCAATCACTCTGAGTGACTTCAGTGTCAATGCTCATGAGCTTTCGCACCGTGTTCGTTCTTTTGCCTATGGCTTTACTGAGTCAGGCATTGAACGTTCATTAAATGCCGAAAAACTCAAAGCAGATGAGATACCACCAGGCCCGGTGTGGGGTCAGATTCAGGCCGGCAAAAACATCAAACTTGATGATGGACAGGAGATTCAAGCCTCCGATTATTGGTTGCCTGCCAGAAAACCAAGAAAAGTGGTTGTTGGCGGTGACAATGACACGCCTGAGCTGTTAACTGAAACCATCTCAGACACTGATTTGTTGATTCATGAGGCAACTTACACCCAACAAATAGCTGAAAAGGTTGGTCCTGGACCACAACACAGTTCAGCTGAAAAAGTCGCTGAATTTGCGCAAAAGCAACAGCTAAAAAATCTGATTTTGACGCATTTCAGTGCCAGGTACCAATACGGTGATAGCCAGGGTTCCAATATTTCTGAAATTGAACAAGAAGCGAGAGCACATTACCAAGGTCAATTGTTTTTAGCCAATGATTTTGACTGTTTCATGCTGAATAAGTCAGCCGATGTGAGTCTTGTTGATCAGAGGGCTAATGATTAATTTTTACGATTCAAAGTTTTTAATATCTGCTCACGTGCCTCCAACAGGATTGAATTCCTGTCCAAGTTCTTCACGATGTTTTTAGCCACTGTTTTGGGACCGGCTTTGCCCCAAGAATTGCCTTGGATGAAATAATATTCGGCTATTTGGCCCACCAAATAGGTGGCATAATAGGCCAGTGATCCTTGCGCAGTGGCAGTAAGCGTGGTGGAGAGGCCGGCGCTGACGGTTTTCATCGCCGATGAAAGCAGGTTGACGCCCCAAACCGCACCCATCAAAACAGCCAGTTGAGCCATGATGGTGGTGGTCAGTTTGGTCGCCTCTACTTTACCCAAAGACAAACCATATAACTTGGACAGTTGCCTGATCATGGCCACATCCAAGCCCGCAGCAAACAACAAATCTGCCACAGGTATGGGGTTAAATGCCACCCCCACACCTTTGGCCATGCAGTAAGTGCGAATGATTTTCTGCCCAGCGGTTTTGCGCACTTCGATGACCTTGCGGGCTATGTTTTCAGACACTTCACCAGCAAACAGGGAGGCATTCAAGGCGGTCAGGGTCTTACCTTCTTTGTCTAATAATTCCCAGATCAGTTGTTTCAGTGCATCAATGTGGGCTGGTGGTGACTCGACTTTTTCTTGGCGAGTACCATCGGCCATTTCAACAATCAAAGTGCGTTCCCTGGGATCGGCTGACACGGCCACAAGTTGGCTGTTGATGTGCTGGGTTTTGGCTGTTATGGATGCTTTGAGTCGCTGCAATTCATCGTGGGTGTATAAATCGGCTTTGTTAAGCACCACAATGATGGGTTTGTTGGGTTGGGCAATGATTTCCAACTGTTGTTTCTGTGATGCACTCAAATCACCATCCAGCACGAACAAAATCACATCGGCCTGATTGGCTGCTTGTTGGGCCATCAGTTCACGTTCTTCACCATTGAATTCATCGGTGCCAGGGGTGTCAATCAGCACCACTGATTGTTGTTGGTAACTGGGCCAGTCCAGGTGGTTGGTGTGCTTGGTTTCACCATGCAGCGGGCTGACAGTGAAATGCGCCTCACCGCTGATGGCATTTAACAGTGAGGATTTACCGGTGCTGACCTTACCAAAAGCCACGATGTGAATTTGTTCATTTTCTAATTTATCAATCAGTCGCTGGATGTTTTGGTATTCATCCTGCAATTGGTTCCTGACTGTGGCCGGAATTTTTGGGTCATCCAACAACTGACGCAGGCTGCTTAAAGCCTGTTCATTGACCGTTGGTGCACCGACATCTGGTAATTCAGATGCAGCTGTTATTTGATCTTCAGCTTCAGGCTTTGTGTTTTTTTTGTTGACTGAGTTTGAGCGCCATTTTCGCCAAGTCTTTAGCCAGTTCTTTGGATGATCCAAGTAAGTTTTCCTCGAAGGTTTGTTGGGTTAATTCGGTATTCAGGCGGCCCTCACTTTGGACACTGGTCATGACCGCTTTACCGAGTGAATTAAAAATCAAGCCATAGGCCACTGCGTGCATGATACCACCTGCTGCGGTGCCGACCCCAGGGAAGGCTTTCAGTGCATTACCGGCCACTGCCAGTACCAATGATGTCGAGGTGCGCAGTTTACCGCCGGTGGATTTAAGCACTTGATCCACTTGTAATTGATTCACTGGCACATCGTAGAGTTGACATAACTCTCTGACCAGTTGGGTGCCAATGGTGCCCTGAATCACCAGATCTGATCCTGGTGCAACAGAGGCCAATGCACCAACAATGGCTCTTTTGGTGTGGCGCTCGATGGTCTCCTCTGCCAAGTTTTGATTGAATTCGCTGCTGGCCTGATTGAGTTTGTTCTCTGCTAACAGCAAAATACCGGCATCACGAAAGCGGTGCAAGGCTTCGGGGTTGTCACTGATCACGGTCTCGATGGCATCTAACAGGGGTTTTATTTCTGGCTGCTTCGGTTCTGTGCTTTGACTTTCAGAGCCATCAGCATGGCGGGTGATGACCTCCCTAAAGCCGCCGGTATTAATCATCACCACAGGGAATTGTTGTTGTGTTTTGGCAGTAATCGCTGCGCTGATTTGTTGCACTTGTTCATTTGAATAAACGTCCACTTTATTCAAAGCCAAAACCATGGGCTTATTCAGTTGATTGAGCTTTTCAAACAACACCATTTCACTGCGCGCTAAATCGGTGTTCAATAAAAATACCACCACATGCGCACGCTGAGATTCCTCCAAGGCCAACTGTGAAAGCTCGGCTTGATCAACGGCATCAAAGCCGGGTAGGTCGGTGATTTCCAGTTGGCCATAAGTATGGTGTTCGGCTCGTATGGTGGTGCCTTTAACCACATCGGTTTTTACCCGCGCTTCGGGTATCAGCGCATGGATCAAACTGGATTTACCGGTAGAGGCGCTGCCAAACAGGCTGATATGAAACTGGCCACTGCCGCGTCGTTCATGCAGTTCTTTGATTTCAGCATCGGCGGCGGAAGTGTCCACACCGCGCCGTTGTTCCTTAATGATGGCAGCTTCAAGACTCGATTCGTCAATGATTTTAACTTGGGGTTCGTTGGGTGATTTTGGTCGGGTGATTTTTAAAAACAACAGCACAGGAAGGGTTGCAACCACAATGATGGCGCTGGCATACAAAACACTGACCCAAGCCGGTGCTTGTTGTAGGTATTGCCATATGGCCAATATTTTCTCTGTCAAAACCATCACCAAAACCACAGCAAACAAGCCCAGCAAGGTGAAAACAGTCAATAACAGAGATTTGCTGTTCAGTTTCATCAGGACATTATAACCAATTACAGGTGGTTTGGCCTGAGACAGAAGTCACTGGCACACAGCAGGGTTTGAATGACTTAAATCAGGAGCTTGTGCGTGTCATTGTTCGTTGAAATGTGCTTGCATCAAGCAGAATACTTATAAAATTGACATCAGTTCCTATATACTTAAAGGTGTGTGCCTTGTGGCTTGGATGGAAGAAAAGAATGGTATCAAAGCAACAGGCTGGATGAAACAAAACTTTAGAATTGAAGCATTGATTATGAATAGAGTAAAAACAATTGCAATCACCCTTTTGTGTCTCGGATTGCTGAGTGCTTGCGCCCCACAAAGTAATGACCCAATGGTTAAACCATCTGACCCTGAAAAAAGTCAATCGTTTGAACCCAAGCCCGAACCGAAGCCTGAACCCAAGCCCGAACCGAAGCCCGAACCCAAGCCCGAACCGAAGCCTGAACCCAAGCCCGAACCCAAGCCCGAACCCAAGCCCGAACCGAAGCCTGAACCGAAGCCCGAACCTAAGCCTGAACCTAAGCCTGAACCTAAGCCTGAACCCAAGCCTGAACCCAAGCCTGAACCTAAGCCTGAACCCAAGCCTGAACCTAAGCCTGAACCGAAGCCTGAACCGAAGCCTGAACCTAAGCCTGAACCCAAGCCTGAACCCAAGCCTGAAACCAAGCCTGAAACCAAGCCTGAACCCAAGCCTGAATCAGTAACAAGTATGAATTTATCTGGCGAGGTTAAATTGGATCAGTCCGAATTGCGGCGACAAAATGCCGAAGTGAGTAATACCATCGTTTACTTCGAGCCCAATAACAAACAAGGCATTGATCTAAGTCCCACCGATGCAATCATCAGTACCCAAAACAAGCGTTTTGAACCCAATGTGTTGGCTGTTACGGTTGGCAGTGAAGTCAGTTTTCCCAACATGGACCGTATTTTACACAATGTTTTTTCAGTCACCCCTGAAAGCGAGTTTGATTTGGGTTTGTATTCAGCTGGTACCACCAAAAACGTCACCTTCGACCAGCCGGGGGTGATTTATGTCCACTGCAACGTTCATCATTCGATGCAAGCTGATATATTGGTATTGGACACGCCATACTTCACTCGCGTTGATGAATCCGGCCGCTTTGACCTTGGTGGCTTGCCCAGTTTGGATGGTGAATTGAAAATATGGCACCCCAGAGGCAACATCAAAACAATTAACTTAAACGATGGCATGGACTTAACTGCCTTGCAACAAGAATTAACAATCACGCGGCCCAAAGTACCCAAGCACACCAACAAATTTGGTAAATCTTACCGCCCAACCAGAGATTAATCAGCATATGGCACAACAATCAGGCATCAAATTAAGTTCAAAACTCATGCTCATTACGGGCTTTTTGATTTTGTTAACGGTGGCGGTCTCTATTTTTATCACCTTGTATTTCGGTAACCAAATTGCCAATGAGGGCATAGAGAAAAAACTAAGCAGCAGCCAGTTGATTCAGCAAGAGTTTAATCAGCAGAAACTACGCCAGTTAGAGCTGGTTTCAATGGTGGTGGCCTCTGACCCTGCCTTCGTGGCCTATGTGGCTCAAACCATTTTTGACTTGGAAAACAATGAACGGGCTGATATCGCCTCGATTGCCGACTTATTGTTGGAAAGGAAACAACAGTATGGCTTTGAAGTGGCCATCATTGTCTCTGCCGATGGTCAGCAAATAGCCCGATCCGATCAGGCCATGGCGGCGCCTAAAAATTTGGCTGAAGATCCATTGATGGAAAACGCCATTGATCAACTGCTGCCGGTGAGTGGATATTGGACTGACTCCAAACAGCTTTACCAAGCTGCGGTGGTGCCATTATCCAGAGGCAGAAATTTGATTGGATTTTTGTTAACAGGGTTAGCGGTTGATGATGTTCTGGCCAACGACATAGCCCGACTTTCTGGCACTGAGGTGGCCGTAGTGGCCGAACAGTCTGGCCAATACACCACATTAGCCACCACCCTTGATCTGGATAAAAATGCCAACTTGATAGAAAGGTTAAATGCCATTGATGCCAATGATTTGACTCGACAACAAAACCTCAGTTTGAGTGAGTTGAACTTGGCCACACGCTTGAGTGAACTGAGTGAATTAGGCGACACCGAATACTTTATTTTCAATGGCGTATCGGTCAATGAAGCCATGGCGCCTTTTATTAAAACCAGAAACCTGTTGTTGGCTGCCGGTCTGGGCATTGTGATTTTGGCACTGATTATTGCTCGCTTTTTTGTTAACCAATCACTGTCATCACTGAATAAAATTTCAGCAGCAACCCGTCAGGTGTCTTATGGCAATTACAGCGCCAAATTCCCCAAAAATGTCGGCGCAGACATGTCGGACTTGAGTGAGTCCATCAATCAATTGGTGCAAAACCTGAGGGGGCGAGATGCGCTGGCATCACATTTGGTTGAATTGAGCAAGAAGTCTCATCATGAAGTTGAGCGCATGCAAAATCCAGCCAAAGTCCTGATTGAACCAGGAAAAGTCATCAATCAGCGATTTGAAGTGATAAAAAATATTGGTGTGGGTGGCATGGGTGCTGTGTTCCAAGCCTATGACCAAGAGCTGGAAGAAGTGGTGGCTTTGAAGGTGCTCAAAACCCAGCAAGCCAGTGAGTCGGACATCGTTCAGTTCAAAGATGAAATCAAAGTAGCCCGCCGCATTTCACACCCCAATGTGGTAAGGATTCATGACTTTGGTCAGCTGAAACAAAATGTTTATATCTCCATGGAGTTTGTGCAAGGTTATACCTTGGAACAAATACTGCGGTTCGCTAAAAAATTACGCCCGGCTGCAGCCAAGCACGCAGCGATTCATATCTGTTCAGGATTGATAGCGGCGCATGAGGCTGGCGTGGTACACAAAGATTTAAAGCCTGCCAACATCATCGTTGAATTGGATTCATCGATTAAGCTGATGGACTTTGGTATTGCGTCAATTGATTCCATCATCAGTGAAAAACAATCCAATGCCATGGTCGGCGGCACCGCGGCATACATTGCGCCTGAACAAGCCTTAGGCAAAGGCGCTGATGAACGCACCGACATCTATGCTTTGGGGGTTTTATTGATGGAGTTGTTCATCGGCCAGCGGCCCTTTTATGGCAGCGATGATGAGGATTTGATGATGAAACACGTCAGTGAAACACCGCTCCCCATCTCTACCCAATGGGCGGATGCGCCAAAAAGCTTAGAGCAATTGATTTTGAAATGCTTGGCCAAACAACCGAAAGACAGACCACAGACTGTACAAGCTGTACTGAGTGAGTTAAAGCAGATAAAATTCAACAACTAAAAAAACCTGCTGGGATTTTTGTCTCAGCAGGCTTCAAAGCCAATCATGCCAAAAGGGTTATTCGTAAGTGACGTCCTCACGCATCGGAGCAAAAATAGCCAACACTTTGTTTTGAAGTCTGAAAGGTACTTTGGCATCTTCCATGGCGAGGATAAAATCTTCCACAAATACATCAAATTCTGAATATTTGATGTCCATACCACTGTGGGCTTCAACCATGTCTAAGCCCTCATACTCACAAGGCCCACCGGTCTCCATACAAATTTGGTCAACAATTTTAAGGTGTAAGTCTTCGCGGTCAGTTTCTTCAAATAAAAAGCTGATTTTGGGATTCACAAGCAGTCTGTCAATCAGGTTTTTGGTGATGGCATCGACAGTGGGTTCACCACCGAGTTGTTGGTACAGTGATTCCTCTGCTTGTGCTTTTGTTGTCGCGAAAACACTCAGGGTGATAACCAGGGTAAAGATTAAATTTTTCATACTCAAAAACTCCCGTTGATTGATAGGTAAAGCCCTTTTTGTTCTGGCAAAGTCGCAATTTTGCCCAAATCAGCATAGGCAGCTACCACAGATATGTGCCTGTTGGGCACCCAAACCACAAAAACATCGCGCCAACTGTCTTCACTGGCGAAGCTCAAGTTGGAGCGTTTTTGTCGGTAGTCAAAGCCGATGGCCCAACTTTTATTCAAAAACAAACCAATGGAGGCTTCGGCATTGATGTCTCTGCCACCGATGTCACCGCCAAATCCCAACAATCCCATCTCATTGGCCTCTGTTGAGCGCAAGGTTAAGGTGACAAAGCCATTGAAGCCAGCTGGTTTACCCAGAAAAAGTTTTGTGGCACTTAAATAATAATCCATGCTTTGGTCATCTCTGGCACCAGCAACCGATGGAATCAGAAAAGATTGGTTCTTTTTGTGTTGGATGCCAAAAGCTATCTGCGGCATCTTGCTGTACACCAAATTCCCAGCCAAACGCACTTTAAGTCCAATCACATCCTGCCGCAGAGAAGCGCCAGGTAAATCAAGTGCTGGGCCCAAAGTAAGCAAATCTAACTCTTGTTTGGCAAAGGAAAGCTCGACGCGGTTATGCCAGCCGACTGCGGCACCTACCATATCAAAACGGTAATCATCGGTATCAAGATAAGTATAAGCTGCGGTGAAATCGGTTTCACCTTTTTCACCATATCCGGCAATGGTGGCCCACGGCACAATACCACTGCCTGAGGCGCCTTCAACTTGCATCACAGCACCCGTACCCAATTGCCGACTGCCAGCATGAGTCAGCGCAGAGCACATCAAGGCACCTAATAAAATCAATTTTTTCATAAAATCACACACGCTTTTTAACTGTCAATAATTTAGCACAGGATCATCCAAAGAGAAGTGAATCATTGTGATATGTGTTGTTTTGTTTTGATTAAGCCAATTTTTTGTTGGTTTTGAGCCAAATTTTTTATCTGAGATAAATAATGGTCAATTATTGGCCGCATCCATGGGGTTGTTATCAGTTAAAATAAATCACTTCTGACAAAGGGTATATTTTATGTTGTATGTGATCGTGGTTTTGGTATTGGCTTTGTTGCAATATTCTTTTTTCAGTTTCATGGTCGGTTCAGCGCGCGGCAAGTTCCAAGTGAATGCACCGGCTGTCACAGGGCATGAAGTTTTTGAACGGTATTATCGGGTGCAGCAAAACACCTTGGAACAATTGATCATTTTTATCCCAGCTTTGTTGTTGTTCGCGACCTATGCCCATGCCCTCAGCGCGGCTGTTTTGGGCGTGGTTTACTTACTTGGTCGACAACTGTATTACACCACTTACATCAAAGACCCTAAATCCAGAGGACTGGGGTTTGTCACCGGATTTTTGGCCTCACACATCTTGTTGTTGGGCGCTTTGGTTGCTGTGATTATGCAATTAATCTGAATGAAGACCGCTGATTCCCAGTGGCTTGAGCGGTATGGTGGTTTCCTTGGCTGGTTGACGCTGGTCATGGTGTTGCTCAGTTTTCTCACGGTCATTACCAGGAATGTGTTTTCAGTGGTGTGGATTCCTATTCAGGAGTTGGCCATCTATTGTCATGCTGCTGCGTTGATGTTGGGTATGGTTTATGCTTGGCACCATGATCGCCACGTGCGGGTGGATGTGTTTTATCAATCTTTTTCAGCAGCAAAAAAACGCCTTGTTAACTTGGCTGGTACTTGGCTTTTGATGGTGCCGATGATGCTGTTCATGATTTATGCCTGCTACCAATACGTGGTTGATTCATGGTTGAGACTTGAAGGATCAGGTGAAACCGGTGGTTTGCCGTTGGTGTTTGTATTCAAAACACTCCTGCTGCTGATGCCGATATCGATGTTGGGTTATGTGTTTATTGTCAGTTTCAGAAAACCACCAAACAATCAGCAGCCAGGAGGCACTGACTGATGGAAGCTTGGTGGGCCTTACTGTTATTTATGGCAGTAACTGGCGCTTTAATGGTTGGGTTTCCGGTGGCCTTCACTTTGGGTGGGGTGTCGTTGTGGTTTGCTTTTATAGGCTTTATTACTGGCTGGTTTGATGCCGACTTTTTGGCGGCTCTACCGAATCGATTGAACGGTATTTTGAATAATGCCACACTGATGGCAGTGCCGGTTTTTGTTTTTATGGGCGTGGTTTTAGAAAAAGCCAAGCTGGCTGAGTCGTTGTTACAGAACATGGCGGCCTTATTAGGTGGTAAAAAAGGCGGTCTGGGCTTTGCCTTGTTGATAGTCGGCATGTTGTTGGCTGCCAGTACTGGAATAGTTGGAGCTACGGTAGTTACTTTAGGCCTGTTGGCGATGCCCGTGATGCAAAAGCATGGTTATGACCCTGCTGTATCGGCAGGCACGATTTGTGCCTCTGGCACCTTGGGTCAAATCATACCGCCGTCAATCGTGTTGGTGTTATTGGGTGATGTTTTATCCAACGCTTATCAACAGGCACAGTTGGATTTAAACATTTTCAATCCCAAGACAGTTTCTGTTCAAGACCTGTTTATGGGGGCCTTGATTCCTGGCTTTTTATTGGTGTTGTTGTATGCCATGTACCTGTTTTGGGTGCGGCTCAGAAGGCCTGATGCGATGCCTGCAGTGGTAGTTGAGAAGCAACCAAAATTAAGTGATATTCTGCGTTCTTTGTTGCCGCCTTTGATTCTAATATTGGCTGTTTTGGGCTCTATTATTGGTGGTATTGCTACCCCCACTGAAGCTGCGTCAGTGGGCTCAGTTGGTGCTTTGGCTTTGGCTGCCATCAACCGCCAATTAACTGTGGCGATGTTGCGTGACGCCCTCAAAGAAACGGTCAAGGTTACTGCCATGGTATTCATGATCTTAATCGGTGCTGCTTTGTTTTCGCTGGTATTCAAAGGATTTGGTGGTGATGAAGCGGTACAACATTTTTTGACTAACCTACCCGGTGGTGCAGGCATGGCCCTGTTGTTGGTGATGTTGTTGTTGTTTTTGCTGGGCTTTATACTTGATTTCATTGAAATTACCTTTGTGGTGATTCCTATAGTCGGGCCAATTTTGTTGATGATGGGTTATGACCCGGTTTGGCTGGGCATCATGATTGCGATCAATCTACAAACTTCATTCCTGACCCCGCCTTTTGGATTTGCACTGTTCTATTTACGTGGTGTTTCAGATGTCAAAAGCCGCGATCTCTATCGCGGGGTGATGCCGTTTATATTGTTGCAACTGTTGATGTTGATGGTGTTGTTCTTTTTTCCCGAACTGGTTAGTCTGATTTGAATTAATTGTGACAGTTTGGTCAAGATTTGATGACATTTCTCAATGCGCCACATCATTGAGGGGGGTATAATGGGCGCACTTAAAACCAAGGGAGGCACCATGGGTAACTTTATTTCTGACATGCTGGGTCGTTCGCCAGTCGAACCATTACAAAAACACATCAAAACGGCATACGATGCAGCGGCATTGTTGCCTTCGCTGTTTGTTGCAGCTAATTTAAATGACTGGGTTAAGGTGGATGAAATCACCAATGCCATCAGGCAGCTTGAAAACGATGCCGATGATTTAAAAAATGACATCCGCTCGAATTTGCCGAAGAGCTTGTTTATGCCAGTGCCGAGACAAGATTTACTCGAGTTGGTTTTGGTGCAAGACAAGGTGGCTAACCTCAGTAAACAAATTGCTGGCATGGTTCGACTGCGCAAAATGCAAATACCCGCACCGCTGGCTGATATGTTTGCTGATTTTGTGTCCCGCTGTGTGGACGCGGCTAAAAAAGCCAAGCAAAGTGTCAATGAGTTAGATGAGTTGTATGAAACCGGTTTTCGTGGGGCGGAAGTTAAAGTGGTAGAGAAACTGATTGCCAAGCTAGACAGAATTGAAACCGAAACAGACAACATGCAAGCAGACTTACAAGAACAAGTTTACTTAATGGAAAAGGGCTTACCACCGGTTGAAGTGATGTTCTTATATAAATTAATAGACATGTTAGGTGATGTGGCGGATCAAGCAGAACGCATTGGTAGAAGGCTTGAATTGTTGTGGGCTAAGTAAGGGGACAAATTGTGGAATATGAATTAACGTATATTATTTTAGCGGCTGTATTTGGCGGTTTTATGGCGTGGGGTATTGGTGCCAATGACGTGGCCAATGCCATGGCCACATCGGTTGGCTCAAAGGCAATCACTATCAAACAAGCCATCATCATTGCAGCTATTTTTGAGTTCGCAGGCGCCGTATTGGCTGGTGGTGCGGTGACTTCGACCATTCGCAAAGGCATTATTGATGCTTCTGCCGTAGAGGGCAACCCTGAACTATTGATCTTCGGCATGTTGGCGTCCTTGTTGGCGGCTGGTTGTTGGTTGTTGTTGGCTTCTCGTAAAGGTTGGCCGGTTTCGACCACCCACTCGATTGTGGGCGCAGTGGTTGGCTTTGCTGCGGTGGGCATCGGAACAGAAGCCATTAAGTGGGGTAAGGTTGGTGATATTGTTTTGAGCTGGGTGGTTACGCCGATGATTGCAGGTTTCTTGGCGTTCTTAATATTCCAAACGGTTCATCATTTGATACTTAAACAAAAAGATCCGCTGGCCAAAGCCAAACGTTACGTGCCCTTTTATATGTTCTTAACTGCATTTGTTTTGACTTTGGTAACCATTAAGAAAGGTTTGAAACACGTTGGTTTAGAGCTTACCGATATGCAAGCTTATTCTTATGCTGCTTTAAGTGGTGTGATTGTGGCTTTGATAGGCGCTTATTTTGTGTCTAAAATCAAAGCAGATAAAAAGAAAGAAAAAGACTTTCACTTCTATACCGTAGAGCGAGTGTTTGCGGTGTTGATGGTCATCACGGCATCGGGCCTGGCTTTCGCACACGGTTCCAATGACGTGGCCAATGCCGTGGGACCTGTGGCGGCAGTGGTTTCAACCGCACATACCGGCATTGTCGCGGCTAAATCAGGTATTCAAACCTGGATCCTGTTGTTAGGTGGTATTGGTATTGTGATTGGTCTGGCCACATTTGGTGTCCGCGTAATCAGGACGGTCGGTCAAAAAATCACCCATTTAACACCTTCAAGAGGGTTTGCAGCAGAACTGGCAGCCTCGACTACCATTGTGGTGGCTTCCGGAACTGGCATGCCCATTTCTACCACCCAAACGTTGGTTGGAGCTGTTTTGGGCGTGGGTATGGCGCGTGGTATCTCAGCCATTGACTTGAAGGTGGTGAGGAACATTTTCGCATCCTGGGTGGTAACCATTCCAGCTGGTGCCAGCTTGTCGATTGTGTTTTTCTTTATTTTGAAAGCCATTTTCAGCTGATTAAAAGATTATTATTTCAACCTGAAAGCCTGCTGTTAAAAGCAGGCTTTTTTGTGCTGAACTGTTTATAATATTTGCTATGAGTACTTCATCTGAAATCGCCCAATTGTATTTTGATTTATCTAACCAAGCGGATTTAAGCGCCATAGAAAAATTGATACATCCAGAGGCCACTTACAGTTCTGTTAATACCGGACTGTATTACGGTATTGAAAACATCATGCTGATGATGAGGGCTTTTTTTGATCAATACCAAAGCCTGCAGTGGCAGATAAAAAGCATTGAACAACTTGATCAACACATCACTGAACTGTATTTCGATTGCGAAGCATGTAAAAACAACAGCGAAATTGATGTTTTCAGTGGGGTAGAGCGGATTGTGGTGGTCGGCGGTTTGATTCGGTACATCGAAGTGCGATGATCAGAAACTGGGCACCTTAGGTGGTGCCCTGTTTTTTGTGATGGCTTTAACTTACTTTTTACCCCAGCGTTGACCATTGACCCGAATTGAGCCTGAACCATCATCAATCAAAATAAATTCGCCTTCCAGTCCTTTTACCACCACATCACCAGAGCCGTCATCTACTTTGAAGTCACCGGTGATCTTTTTGCCATTGATGCTGCCAGAACCATCTTCTACAGCGACGTTGCCATAAATGTTTTTCAGGTCAATTGAACCAGAGCCATCATCCAATTCAACATCACCATTGACATCCGTTATTTGAATCGATCCAGAGCCATCCTCTATCTCAACTGTGTTGCCAATATCCCTCAAAGTAATCGAGCCAGAGCCATCATCAATGGTCACTGCGCCATCTACATTTTCGACACTGATATAACCGGAGCCATCATCAATCACCAACTCCAAACCTCTGGGTATTTCTACTTGAAGGTTAATGGCGAGGTTTTTACTGCCCCAGTTGCCACTCATTTTCTTTTGTTTGGCCGTTAATAAACCATAACCACTGTCACGTTTTAAGCTCAACAACATTTTGTCATCAAAACCTTCCAACATGTCATCCATGTTCTTGTAGTCATCTGAAGTGATGGTGGCATAAACTTGAATCTCATTGCCAGAAGTGCCAACCACTTCAATAGACCCGGCGCCAGCATCAATTTCTAGGCCACTTAAGCGGTCTGTATTCAGATTCAAGCTGCGTTCAAAACTTAAGTCTTTACCTGCCATGGCGGCATAAGACACCAGACTGATGGCTGCGATAATAGCGGTTTTTTTCATGGTCATCTCCTTAAAAATTGGTTTCATTGTTATGAAAACGGCTTGGTTGAGTAAAAGTTACAGTTCAACGCATTATTTACAAGAATTATTCTATCATGCTGAATCTGTTTAATATTGAGGCAAAAATGTCTGGATTGGTTACTCAAAACGTACAATGTCCCTGTTGTTGGGAAACATTTGAAGCGGTTATTGATTGTTCAGTGGAACAGCAAGAATATGTAGAAGACTGTTATGTGTGTTGCCGTCCCTTAATATTTAGGGTTGTCAGTGATGGTGAAACGGTGACTGACATAGCCGTTGATTCTGAAAACGAATAACCCCCCAGTTGTTAACATGAGGGGTTTTCTGATTGCTGTTATTGTTTAAGCCCTCTTCTGATGATGATTTCAGCATCAAAACCATCTTTGAATATCAGGTCAGCTGCTGTGACGGAGCCCCGTTCAATGGCACCGACATCACAGGCTGCATTACCATCGTTGTCACCATCCCAGGGTCTGATGCGATTTATCTGATCAGTTCTCAGTTCACAAAATACCCCGCCAGTATCAACCGCATCACCACCAGCCACAGGCAAGTGGTTTTTGGTGCTACCGCCATTATTGCCTAAGGTGGTTTCAATCACAGTATCGGTGGCGCCGGCGGGTATAATCACACCGGGTGTTATGGTCACACCAGTGGTGCCGCTTTCACCATTCTGGCCGAGAATATTGGTGCCATTTAAAGTGATGGTATCAGGCGAACTGACCAGTTCTGGTGGTGTGACTGGTCCTCCTCTGGATGCCAAATTGTTTGCTGCATGTAAAACAGAGTTTGGATTGACCCGGGATTGAGGCACAGGTATTGGTGCTGTGATGCTGTTGCCTGAAATGATCGAATTTGAGAGTGTAATCAATTCAGCGCCTGCGGCATAAATGCCACCTGTGATGCCACCACCTTGGTTTCCTGTCACCGTCAAGCCCTTCAACTGAGTGTTTGTGGTACCGGCTATAACGACGCCGCCAGCATTATTACCGGTGTTGTTAGAGATGGTGCTGTTGGTTATTTTGGTCAAAGAATTGCCATTGATAAGCATACCGCCAAAATAGGCGTTGGCGTTATTGTTGATGCTGGATTGTTCAATAAGAACCCCATTTGACTGCACAGTGAAAATGCCTGCAGCTGCAGTTACGTAGGAATTGATTCCAATGGTATTGTATTCAATGGCTGAATCAACCAACGATGTATTGATAGAAATAATATCCAGAAGTCCCATGCTTTCAGAACCACTGATGGTGGTAGATACCACATTCACATTGCCACCATACATGGCAGCCACAGCAGCCAGTTGTCCGTTGGCGCCACTGACAGTTGAATCAATCAAGTTCAATTGACCTTGGTCTTCAATCAGTAACAAATCAAAGTTTTCCAGGCTGGCAGGATCCCTTTGTATGCTGCTGTTGTTGCCCTCTAGTGTAATCGCGGTGTCAATACTGGGCAGGCCAAAGGGTGAATTAAAGAAACCATTGACAAAATAATCAGCAGTGGCTGATACCGATTGGGTGCTGTTTTCTGGCAAAGTGATGATGTCGTGGAAATTACCAGGTTGGCAGCCTCCTATACTGGCATCATTGTTGGCTGAGAGAATGGCGTTACTGAGCGTACAGGGTGCGCCGTCAGCTACGATGGGGGTGGTGTGTTCCGAGGCACCGATATCACAGACAAAACTGCCATTACCGTCACCATCAAGGCCCCTGGCTTTGCCAGTTTGGTCAGTCAGTGAACCAGCACAAGCAAGGTCATTGCTGTCAATTGCAGCTGAATTAACTTTCAGCGGATGAACCAGCTGGCCTTTTGATAGGGTCAGCGGATACAGATTGTCATCTATGTCATTGATGAAGCTGGTGTTGGTTCCGCTTAATTCGACACCAACTGTTCCACTGCTGCCATTATCACCGATGATGTTGTTACCATCCAACACCAGGGCAGTTGGGTTGGCGTTGTAGATATTGGCAGCGAAATTAAATATCGATTCATCATTGCCCGCGACAATAGTACCGGCAATGGTTAGCGTGCCATACTCACTAAAATTTAGGATGCCACTGGCATAATAGGACTGGTTGTTGGTGATGGTTGAATTGGTGATGGTCACTTCATTCTCAATCATCGGCCCCCCGCCCAGTTGGCCAGGCAGCGAACGCTGACTGAATATTGGCATGTAAGGCTGGTCTTTAATGATGATGCCGCCACCAAACGGGCTGCGGTTGCCACTGATGGTGGACTCAGTGATGCTCACTTCAGATTGGATGCTGGTGATGCCGCCAGCAAAACCAGGGCCACCGCCACCACCACCTAAAATATAGGGTGCATCAATGATTTCATTGTCAAATAGGCTGGTTCTGGATATTTGTGCGGTGGTGAAAAGCATGGTTAAGCCAGCAGCGTAATCTGCTGCATCCAAGGTGTTGTGTCTGATGACGCTGTTATCAATCACGTGTCCGCTGCCACCGACTAAAAATACCCCGCCGCTGTTATTATCAAAGGTGGTGTTTTCCAGCGTGACACGCCCACCGTTGCTGAATAAGCCACTGCCACCGTAGGGCAGCGCTGAGTCAGCACCAGTGACAGTGGTATCGCGCAAGGTCAAATCAGCACCGTAACCCACAGTGAAAACCCTCACAGGGTCGCTGGCATAATCAGCGTTCAGTGTCAGGCCATTGCCTTCAATGGTTACCTCGGATTCAATCGAAGGTAAAGCCTCAACGCCACCGCCTATGATGCCTTTGACTGGAGCAGGAGGAACCAAAGGGCCTGTGATGTTGATGACTAAATTTGGTTGTTGTATTTGTATGACATCAGCGCCTGAACCAGCACCACATAACCCTTCGGCAGTGTCGTTGTTGGCTGAGTTGATGGCGTCAATTAAGGTACAGTCATCGTTGACTGTGATGGTGGCCGATTGGGCCGAACCCATGGCTGTCAGCAAAGCGCTGCAAAGCAAGGTTTTTTTCATTTTTAGATTTTTCATTTCCCCGTCTCTTTTTTTGACTACTAATTATTATAGATTAAAATGATTTCATTGGCATGCTTTATGAATTCAATCTTGTCGACATACCGGGTATGAACCAGATAATTAGCTTAGTTAATAAACTAAAAAACCCACAACAAAAAATGTTGTGGGTTAAGTCGTTGTTGGGATTCAAACTTCCCCCGCTTGATCCAAACTTAAGTGGTAGAGGTAGATGACCACTACAATGACATTGTTGTCATTACCCTATAAAGCGTAAAACAAGTAGATTTCCCTCAAATTAATTTAATTTATTTGATTAATTAATGGTTGAGCTCGATTTAAAACCATTTTTTGTCCATCTGAGTCTGGAAAATAAATGGCTTGAGAAAGAGTCAGTGCAGATACCAGTAAACGGTTGGCTAAGGAGAATTCATCACATCCAAAAGCCAATTCTCCCAGCCACAGTTCATTGTGCATGCGACGCCAACTTCGGTCTGACATTTGTTGTACATCCGGTATGATTTCTCGGATTTCTGCCAAGGCTTGTTGGCACAGTTTTTTATCCGTGCCAATTTTATTGGCGATTTGGGTGATGGTGTTTTGCCTTTGTGATAGGTTGTGCTCGATAACGATAGGTTGAATTTCTTCTAATAGGGCAGCGGAGGCTTGATGGCGTCCCATTTTGGCCAACAAACGGGCTAAATTACTTTTGCTGCTGGCGATTCTGGTGGGGCTTTGCGCATGGTATTTTTCGCGTAATTTGATGCTCTTTTTGTACATAGGTTCGGCGGCTTCGTACCTGCCCATGTCTTCATACAGGTAACCCAAATTATTGACTTCAAGTACATAATTCAGGCTTTCTTCACCCGTCAAGCGTTGACTGATTTCCATGGCACTTAAGTAAATTTTTTCAACTTCACTGAAACGGCCTTTGTCATGATACAGCGCACCAAGCTCTGCCAAAACCGAACCATAAAAAGGGTGGTCTTTGCTGTACAGCTTTTCGCCTTTCTCAATGGCGTCAAGTAAGGTTAACTCGGCTTCTTTATATAGCTCCAGGCGTTTATATCGGTTGGCCAAGTTTTTCAGGCGGTTGAGGTATTGTGGATGCATTTGGCCATGTAATTGTTGGGCATAATCCAGTGCTGCTAAATTGTACTTAAGTGCGGTTTGCGGATCTTTTGCACTGATACTGAGTTCGTTGTAAATTCTGCCTAATAAATCGGCATCGTTGATGTTGTGCTGTTCCAGGCCTTGCATCACTCGCAGCAAATTACTTTCAATTTCCGTCCTTTGATTCAATTGATTGGCCAAGGTAGCCATTTTGGCTTCATGCCAAGCCAGGGCTTTGATGTCTTTGACTTGGGCTTTGATTGTTTCGGCTTGTTGTTGATAAGCAACGGCTTGGTCTTGTTGGTTCGCAAAGTTTGACATAACGACCAGTTGACCCAAGGCGTTTAATTGGCCTGGCAGGTCATCCAGCGATTCATAAATACTGAGGACCACTTGGTAATGTTCGACCGATTGGGGTGTGTTGCCGAGGTGGTGGTGAATGCCGGCCAATTTGCTTAACAATTCAGCTTTGATTTTTGGTTGGTTATCTAAACCGTTGGCCAATTGACGCTCTGCACTCACCAACACATCTTGTAATTTAATGTCCTCACCTTTGTGCCCCAACGGTGAAGCTGATTCAAGGATGTTGACCAAAAAGTCAGTGGTTCTGTTGGCCACGATGGATTGCTCTTGTGCTTGTTGTTGTGCAGCTAAGGCTTTATCCCGTTCAGCAGTCAACAGTTTTTGGTTGTACAACAAAGCCAGCGGCAGGCCAATCAGAAACATCAGCAATGCCGTGCTCAGTGCTGCTGACGCTGGGTTACGTGTGATGAATTTTTTGGTCTTGTACCACCAGCCATCACCCACCGCAACCAAAGGTTTGCCATCGAGGTAATTCTTGATGTCATTGGCCATGTCTTTGACTGTGGCATAACGCCTTTTGGGCTCCTTGCGCAAAGCCATCATGATCAGGTTATCCAAATCGCCCTTGAGGTTTTTTATGGTGTAGTTTCTGACCAGGTTCAATTGGGTGGCCATTGAACTGGGTGTCAAAGGTGAGTTTTTGGTGATTTCTTCAATCATTTGCGCTGGCACTTCAGTGTCGTGGGCTTGTGCCCTGCGACCAGTGAGCATTTCATACAGTAACAAGCCTAAGGCATAAACATCGGTCGCGGTAGAAACTGGTTCGCCGGTGACTTGTTCTGGGCTTGAGTAAGCCAAAGTCATGATCGGCAAGGTTGCTGTTTTGACTGCTTCACCGTCAACGAATTTAGCGATGCCGAAATCAAGTAACTTAACCGTGCCATCGGCTGTGATGAGTATGTTGGATGGTTTGATGTCTCGATGAATAACGGAGAATGAGTGGGCGTAACTGATGGCCTCGCAAATCTGTAAAAAGCATTTAAGGTAGGCTTTGAGGGAGAAGTTATGGTGTTTGGCGTATTGCAGCAGCGGCTGCCCTTCAACCAATTCAATGACCATATATGGCCTATTGTTTTCTAGCTCGCCCCCACCAATCAGTTGGGCGATGTTGGGATGTTTGAGCGTGGCCAAGGTTTTTCTTTCGGTCTTAAAACGAGATAACTCATGTTCATCATGAACCGGTTTTAAAAATTTAATGGCCACTTGTTGGTTGAAATCACCGGTGCTGCGTTCAGCCAACCAGACTTCACCTTGACCACCCTCGCCAATTTTTTTGACTAATTGGAAGGCGTCGATTTTCATGCCTGCTTTGAGGGGTTTTATGTCTAAGCTCACTTGCACCGAGTCAACCACTGCTTGGGTCAAGTCAATGTTTTTGTTGGCATGTTGTAATAACTCAGTGACATGGGCTTTAATTTCATCACTGGCGTTGGCCGCCGCAATCAACGCCTGCTGCGCGGATTTTGGTAGGTCAACGCAGGCATCAAACAATGCTTTTGCACCCATTGCAGGAGGCTGGGACTTATTTGAACTCATGGTACATTTTGTTCAATAAAATAACTGATGTGTGCTTTGGCAAAACGCAAATCACGTTCTAGAGTTGCAATCGATATTCCCAGCATTTGGGCAGCTTGACTGCGTTCGGTGTTGGTGAAGTAAAACAGGTCTATGGCATCGGCAGCCCTTTGATCCATTTGTTTGAGGTCTTCGATGGCGGCGTTGATGACTTCAAAGTCAGTGATGTTATTGCTGATACCTAAAGCGTCGGTGTACATGACTTTTTTCTTGTCACCGCCTCGTTTTAGGGATGCTTTATGGCGCCCATAATCAACCAGTAAGCGTCGCATTTGACGGGCCAAAACAAAAGTGTACTGTTGCTCAGTAAAAGAAGTGTTTTGTGGCTGCTTGACCTTTAAAAAGGCTTCATGCACCAAATCTGTGGGTGATAGGGTGTGACCATTGCGTTCGCTTTGCATCAACTTGTTGGCGATGCGTTTTAATTGCACGTAAACTTCGTGATTGAGGTTTTGCTCCATGCATTAATCTTAACATGACCCAGCTTAAAAATAATGCTGTTAGGTCTTCAATTATTGTATTGCTTTACCTTAATGTAAGATTGGCAGAGCATAACTGAGTTCATTTTTTTTGTTGTTTTTTTAGTCGACCAGATTTTCTCAGAGCTTCTCTTAGCAGGTACTCGATTTCAGCATTGACACTGCGTAAATCATCAGCAGCCCATTGTTGGACTGCTGACAAAATATCTTCGTTGATGCGAAGAGGGAATGATTTCTTCTTAGACATGTCTAATATAAGCTGCCTGAATTAACCACCGGCTGGGCATTTTCTTCACTGCATAAAACCACCATCAAGTTACTGACCATGGCTGCTTTGCGTTCATCGTCCAGTTCAATGATTTGTTTTTTACTCAATTCTTGCAGTGCTATTTCAACCATACCTACAGCGCCAGCAACAATTTGTGTTCTGGCTGCCACTATGGCTTGTGCCTGTTGTCTTTTTAACATGGATGCAGCAATTTCCTGAGCGTAGGCCAAGTGTGAAATTCTGGCTTCAATAACTTTAACTCCAGCCTTGTTCAATCGATCTTGAACTTCTTTTTGTAATAAGTTAGCGATCTCTTGTGGGTCTGAGCGTAAGGTGAGTTTTTCATCGTTATGTGACTCATAAGGATAAGCAGTGGCGAGATTTCTTAATGCCGCTTCAGTTTGAATGTGCACAAAAGATTCATAATCATCCACTTCAAAAATAGCCTCTGCAGTGTCGACCACTTTCCAAACCACCACAGTGGCAATTTCAATGGGGTTACCGGCCGAATCATTCACTTTTAATTTACCACTCTCAAAGTTTCTGACCCGTAAAGACACGGCTTTTTTACCGAAAAAGGGGTTGGCCCATCGCAAGCCAGAGTCATCGACTGTGCCTACATAGCGTCCAAAAAGCTGTAAAACCTTCGATTCGTTTGGATTGACCATGAAAAATCCTGCGAGCAAGATAAGTAGTACGGGTAAGGCAGCAATGCAAGTGATCAGCAAAGGTGTGATTTTATTGCGTCCAGCAAATATCAACAGTGCAATGTCAGCGATTATTAAAGCGATGAATAACAACAGCATAGGAATGCCGTTCAAAGCTTTTCTTTTTTGTTCTGTAATCATAATAAACTCCATAAAATCAAATGATATTAAAATGATATCATAATGTATGATAGATATCAGTGCCATTGGTCATGATTCAATTAAGGCTTGAAAATATAATGGGTTGGGGTAAGGTAAGTGCTTTGTTGTTTGGAACTCACTCGGACTCATGTTATTGCAGAACATTCAATTCCTGCGTGGTGCGGCAGCGCTGGCAGTTGTTTTCTACCATCTTGCACCGCATTTTTTTAACACCAATCACCTGATGGAAAAAATGCACTTGTTTATGGTGCAGTTTGGGTATGCTGGGGTTGATGTTTTTTTCGTAATCAGTGGTTATGTGATATGGATTTCTACGTACGGTAATCAAAGCAAAAAGACCCCATCAGAATTTGCCTACAAACGAGCTGCAAGGATTTATTTGGGTTATTGGCCTTATTATTTAATCACCACCGCTTTGGTGGCATATTTTGCCGCTGATAAATTCAGTTCTGTGAATATGTTGGGTTCATTCTTTTTGACAGAGTTGACGATTCCTCATTTGATATTGCAGGTGGCGTGGACGCTCAGCTTTGAGTTGTATTTCTATTTGCTGTTTACTATTTGCTTATTTTTATCTGTCAATGATTGTAAACGTGTTTTGATGGGTTTTGCTTTATTGATTGTTCTTGTTCAAGCCTATGGCATCCTCGTCATGGATGTGTATTCATTGTCCAACCTACCCACAACATCGTCAGTATTCACTTTTTTCTTTTCTCCTTTTTGTTTGCAGTTTTTAGCCGGTGTCGGCGTAGCCATATTTTTTGAAAACCATCGGGTAAAATACTTAAAAACAGGGCTGCTTGTGGCAGCATTGGTTTTTGTTTTTACTCTATGGTATCAACACGATGCACTGGATGAGGGTCATTACCTTTCGATGGGGTATTATGCACCTGTCAGGGTGTTGTTATTCGGTCTGGTGGCAGTTGTTGTAGTTGCATTGTTGGTTGAAGCAGAAAAGCGCGGGAGACTGGTGATGCCCAAGCTGGGTAAGCTATTGGGTGATGCTTCCTATAGTTTGTACTTGTCGCATATACCTATTTTGTTTGTTTTTACTCAAATCGGCATGATCACTTGGGGCCGAACCAGTGAATGGCACCACCTGCTGGCACTGGTCATTATTGTTGCCACCATTGCAATTTACAGTGTACTGCATTATCGCTTGATTGAATGGCCCTTGATGCAATGGGCCAAGCGCAAGGGGCAGATGCTCTTTCACAGCAAAAACTGAATGCTGTCTCAGCTTCAGCTGTATAACTCGGGTAATCCGCTGGTTTTGGATGCAATGACTTGAGCGGGTTTGAAATGACCTGCTTTTATCATTTTTTGCCAATCAATATTCAAAGGTTCAGTGTTTTGACTGTAAAGGTTTTGTTGTAAGGCAGTGATGGCATCACGTGATTGCCCAGCTTCCAACTGCTGCTTAATCTGACCCAGATTGGTGACCTGTTGCTGGTGTGCTTGGTTCCACCAATCTATCAAAGTGGTTTGGATATGGGCAGTTGTCGCCTGATTAAGGTTTTTTATTGAGACGCTGTTGATGCGTTCAGGTGGTGTTGTCACTGGGACAGTGGTTTTGCCTTTGGCTTTAAACCACAACAAGCATAAGGTCAGTAACCACATGGCTGCAAAACCAATTGCCAGAGAACGCCACAACACAGTTGAGCCGTCATTGTTGTTATTCAGAGCAACCGGTTCAGTGGTAGGTATGGTTGTTGTTTCAGGGGGGTTAAAGTTAATCGCCGGAGGGGCCTCGGTGGTGCCTGCAGCGGCTGGTTCGATGTTCAGAACAGTGGCAGGTATGGTTGCTGTTGCAGCTTGTTGTTTGTTGGTGTCAAACCATTCCAAATTGAAAGCCGGTATTTCCAAAGCACCTTTGCGCGTCGGAATGACTGCATATTTAATGACTTTAGAGGCAATCAACTGTTGACCATCTGTGCGCGTCATGGTGTCGGTTTTGTCTTGGTAAATTTTTGCTCCAGCTATTTCAGGAATGAGCAAGTCAGGTAATTGTGTTTCCGACAAACCGCTGGCGGATAAATTAATGGTGCGGGTGATTGGTTCCCCTACCTGATAAGGCTTATTTTGCGACCAGCTTTGTTGTAAGTTGACTTGTTTGGCGGGCAACCAATTTTTGTTGACGAATGCCTGTGGTATCTGTTTGATTTCTAATTCCAGCATTGGTGATACTTTGCGAATCGGTCGACCGCGAGAAAACATGCTCAGTGATTGTCTGCTGTTGTCTGTGACTTCCCCTTCAAACACCAATGGATTCAGTGTCAACGGACCGCTGTTTTCAGCAAATATTGCGTACTTTCTTTCCAAAACTTGGTAGGTTCTGCCGTCGCGCTGAGTGGTGTAATTGGCGCCTTTATTGATCTGTTGCACGATCACGCCGTCGGCGCTGGGCTCGGTCAAAGCACCGTTCTTGAGGTTAATGGCATAAAGTAAACGCACAGTCAATAAGACCTCTTCTTGGACAAAGGCTGATGATTTGTTGGTTTCTAGCTCAATGAATATATCACCGCTGGCTTGGGCGTTTGGATCTGGTTTCTTTACTTCAATTTTTATCGCTTGGGTACGGTCTCCGTCAACTTCAAGCGGCGGGATCAGGTGGGAACCAAGTGATTTTGGCACCAACAAGACCTGCCAAGTGGTTTCAGTAGAAACATCACCATTGATGATTTTAGTGGACGAGGATTTACCGGTTTGGCCGACGTGAAAGACAGCGTCCAGAATGGTGAAATCAGGTTGGCTGTTGGTGTTTTTATCTGAGCTGATGGTTAGGGTAAATGACTCACCCAAAAATATACTTTGGCGATCTACACTGGCTTTTACTTCAGCGTGTGATTGGCCATTGAAGGCAGTCAACAGCAGTATCAGCAAAAATTGTTGGGTTAATCTCATGGCTTACCAATCCTCTGTGGTTTGATTGTCATAGCTTTCACCATCTTGGTTTCTGCGGTGGTATTGATACAAAAATTTTCGACGCATTAATCCGCCTGGGTCATCTTTGATTCTTCTGAGCCACTGCTCCATGGCTTGTTTTTCTTCTGCATCAAGTGCTTTCTCTTCTGGCGTCAATTCGATGCTTTCTTGTTGTTCTTGTTGTTCTTGTTGTTCCTGCTCTTGTTGTTCGGTCTGTTGTTCTTGTTCTTCAGCTTGTTGCTCTTGTTCTTGATCGGCTTCTGCCTGTTGGTCTTTTTGCGCCTGTTGTTGCTGTTCTTGTTGTTCTTGTTCGCTGCTTTCTTGGTTTTGTTGTTCTTGTTGTTGGTTATCCTGGCTGTCTTGAGACTCTTGGTTTTGTTGCTCTTGTTGTTCTTGCTGTTGTTGTTCTTGTTCCTGTTGTTGCTGCAAAGCTTGTTCAACAATGTTTTTGTTGTACAGTGTGTCCTCATCTTCAGGATCAAAAGTGAGGGCCTGGTTGTAACTGTCCAAGGCAGCGGCCAAATCACCAGCTTGGGCCAGCGCATTGCCCCGGTTGTAGTAATCTGCCAAGGAGTCTCCTGTTTTAGGATACAGCGATGTGGCGGTTTTAAAGTCTTGTTTTTTGTACGCAGCCGCTGCCTTTAGCGCCGTGCTCTGGGCTTGTTGAAAAGCTTTTTCAGGTGCTGTCTCTAATTGGCGATAAGCTTGTTGGTCTTTATTCAGCCACAAATCATCCCAGCTCAAAGCGTAGCTATGCTGGCTGTTGAGCATGAAGCCCACGCAAACAACCATCAACATGCCGCGCCGATATAACAGCGCCAGCATCGGTATCAACAACAGTGCCAATAAAGGACCATCATCTATGAAGTTCTCACTGCCAGACTCATTGTCTTTGCTTTGATTGTCATCGCGGTTGGGATTGGTTTCATACAGGTTGTCTTCATTGATGGTGTTATCCAGAACACTGAAGCGTCCTTGTCCAATGCGCGCCGCTTGCTGCAAGCTGTTGTAGTCTACTTGAGGAATAACAATTTGTCCGCGCAGGTCTTTAAGGAAACCTTGGTTGGTTGGAATCGGCGCGCCCTCTGCAGTGCCAACCGCCAGCACATGGATGGTGGTTCCTGAGTCACTGATGGCTTGTAGTCGATCTTGAGTTTTGAACATATCAATGCCATCGGTAACCAGTAAAATTTGGCCTTGGCTGACACCTGCCTGTTGCAGCAGTTCATCGGCTTTATCCAAAGCAGCAATGGTGTTAGTACCTGACGCTGGCATGATGCTGGGCTCAAGCACCCCCAACAGCGAAACAATGGTGGCGGTGTCGTCAGTTAAAGGTGTCACCACAAAAGCGTCACCTGAATAAACCACCAAGGCGGTTTGTCCGTCCTGACGTTTTTCTAATAAATCCTGTATTTTGAACTTGGCCCGTTGTAAGCGAGAAGGTTTCAAGTCATCAGATAACATGCTTTTCGAAACATCCAAGGCCACCACCAAAGCCGATTGATTTTTCACCATGGGTACAGTAATTTGTCTCGCAGCAGGTCCAGCCAAAGCCAAAATTAAGATCAGTGTGATTGGCCAATAAAGCCAGCGCCAACGCGTACCTTTGGCTGCAGAATTGATCTGCATGGCCTGTAACAGTTCAGGGTCACAGCTTTGTTGCCATCCGTCTTTTTGGCTGCGGGCATTCAACCAAAAATACAGTGCCAAGGCGGCAGGAATCAACAACCAAAGCAGTTGTGGTCTGAGAAAGTGAAATTGGCTCCAGATGAATTCGCTCATCATGACAATCGCCTCAACCACAAGGTTAAAAACAAACTCAACAGCGCCGCGAATAAAGGCCACATGTACAATTCTTTGGTTGGTCGATAGAACTGTTCCTCTTCTGCCAATGGCTCCAACTCATCAAGGATGGCGTAAATTTGTTCTAATTCATTGGTGTCGCGGGCGCGAAAATATTCGCCCTCTGTGATGGCCGCTATGCGTTTCAAGCTGGCTTCATCTAGATCTGAGGATGGATTGATGCGTCTTTGGCCACCAAAAAAACTGTTGACCACCAATTCATCGGCACCCACACCAATGGTATAAATTTTCAGTGCTTCAGCACGTGCCAGTTCTGCGGCTTTCAGGGGTTCAATGGCGCCTGCGGTGTTTTGGCCGTCGGTGAGCACAATCAATACGCGGTTGCCCTGTTCGGCTTCACGGGCTTTTTTAACCGCTAAACCGATGGAATCACCAATCGCTGTGGACTTCCCAGCCAGCCCTATGGCAGCCTCAAACAACAATGTTTTGACGGTTTCACGGTCAAAAGTCAAAGGTACTTGTAGGTAAGCATTTTCGCCGAATAGTATCAGCCCCAAACGATCACCGACTCGCCGTTCAATGAATTCACCGGCCACTTTTTTCACCGCTGTTAACCGGTCGACAGCTTGACCGTTGATTTGCATGTCTTTTTGTTCCATTGAGCCTGAAATATCGATGGCCAACATCAAATCCCTGCCTTCTACCGGTAATGGTACCGCCTCGCCAATCCATTGTGGTTTGCTCACAGCCAACAGTAACAACAGCCATGGCAAAACATTAAAAACGGAAGCGCGTGGCTGAAATTCACCGCTTTTGCTGCCAAAAAGATCATTTAAAAAAGGTGCATCAATGGTGGTGATGCTGGCCTGGCTTACTTTGGGTAGCATCCGCACCAACCAAGGCAGTGGCAGTAAAAAGAACACCCAAGGCCAATCAAAGTTATACATCTTCTGGCTCCTTGATTTTGGGCTTCATGGTTTGTTGTTTGATGAACTGGCGTGTGACCTGTAACAGTTGTTCGCTGTCGTATTCACAATCATTGCGATAAGCACCGGCCTTTAAAGTGTCAGCAAACGGGCTGAATAATTCAGATTGTGCCAAGTCGTTCAAGTAATCAATCCAGGCTTGGCCGGATAACGTGACAGCAGTGTTTTGTCTTAACTGGTACTTTACGAAGCGCCTGAGGAAAGCCGAAATATCTGTCAGTAACTGTTGTGCATCTTGAGTTTCATGGTGTTTGAACTCAAGTGCTGAGAGTTGTGCCTCAATGGCCAACCAGCGCTTTTTCTTTTGTCGATACCTGTACCAAATGATGGTTAACAGTGATAAGAGCACCAGCACCAATACAATTACAGCCCACCAGCCAGGTGCCAATGGCCAAAACCCCGGTTCTGTGGGCAGCTTGATGTCGCGCAGTGGCAGTGTGCTGAGTTCTGGTCCTGGTGCTTGCATCAGCCATTAGCCCCCAGCCAGTGGCTGAATGCCAGGGCAGGATTGGTTAAACCATTTTTTAAGGTGCTGACCCAATTGTCACTGGTTTGTATCGGTATCAAAGGTACCCCCGCTTTGATGATGTTATCTTTCAATGCTTGGATGTGACGTGATTGGCGCTCACGCATAGCTTTTTGGGTGCGGTCCAACTGGGTGTTCAGTACTTTGGCACGCTGTGAGGTTTGAACCCCGTACAAGGCTGGCAATGGTAATTGGTTTTCAAACGGGTCACTGACTTTGACCGCCAGCACATCATTGTGCTTTCTTAATTGCAATAAATGCCGTTTTGACTCATCACCTAAAGTTTGAAAATCACTGACTATGATCACCAAAGAACCGGGTCTGATGATGGTTCGCAGTTGTTTCAGCGCTTGGTCCAGTGGGTGGTGTTCTTGGTTTTTCCCAACGCTGTCAAACGCTTTGATCAGATGAGATATGACACCCATCATGCCACGTTTACCAGCGGTGGCTTTGCCGATGTGTAAGCCATTACTGCCAAAGCTCATGATGCCGATGCGATCACCTTGTTGTACCGACGACCAACCTAACAAAGCCGCAACCTTACTGGCCAATACGGATTTGAATTGTTTTTTAGTACCAAAACGCATGCTGTCATTGGCATCAACCACTAAGTAAGTGGGCCGTTCTCTCTCTTCTTGAAACAGTTTGGTGTGTGCTATGCCAGTTCTTGCTGTAACGCGCCAATCCATGTTTCTGATGTCGTCGCCGTTTTGATAAATTCTGGATTCTTGGTAATCCATACCGCGTCCACGAAAACGTGAATCATGTAAGCCCGAAATGGCAGAGGATGCTTTTTTTATGCTGGTCAAATTAAATTGGCGGGCATGCGGCCGCGTTTCAACCAAGCTCTTTGCGGTTACCGTGGTTTTTGCATTGTGCGGACTGGGTTGGCTCATGTCAGTTGTTATCAGGGCAATGGCACGCTGGTTAGCAGTTGGTCAATCACTCGGTCAACGGTTAACCCTTCAGCTTCAGCCTCAAAAGACAAAATAATGCGGTGCCTCAAAACATCATGTATAACTGCATGTATATCCTCTGGTAATAGGTGGTCTCTGCCTTCAAGAAAAGCATGTGCCCTGGCACAACGGTCCAGCGCAATGGTGGCACGAGGTGAACCGCCGAATTCTATTTGGCTGGCCAATGATTCATCATATTTGCTGGGGTTTCTGGTAGCCAAAATCAATTCGACCATGTACTTTTCCAAATTCTCAGCCACATAAAGTTTGAGGATGTGTTGTTGCGCCGCAAAAATTTGTTCTTGGGTCAACAACTGTTCGGTTTTGTTGCTGTGACTGAATTCTGCCAAATCTTTACTTTGGGCTAATTTCAAAATATCTAATTCAGTATCAGCTTCAGGATAACCAATGGTCACGTGCATCAAAAAACGATCCAGTTGTGCCTCAGGCAGGGGGTAGGTGCCTTCTTGCTCAATTGGGTTTTGTGTTGCCATCACCAGAAATAGCTTAGGCAAATCATAGGTTGTTTTGCCGACGGTAATTTGCTGTTCACCCATGGCCTCCAGTAAGGCCGATTGAACTTTAGCAGGTGCTCGGTTGACCTCATCGGCCAACACCAAATTATGAAACAAAGGCCCTTTCTGAAACTCAAAGGTAGCCGATTCGGCATGGTAAACATCAGTACCGGTCAGATCGGCAGGCAACAAGTCTGGCGTGAATTGAATGCGGTGAAAATTACCCTCAATGCATTCAGACAATACTTTAATGGCGGTGGTCTTGGCCAGTCCAGGTGCGCCTTCTACCAGTAAATGACCATGAGAAAGCAATGACATCAACAAGCGATCAACCAGTTTTTGTTGTCCCAGAATTTGGTTGCCGATGGCTTCTCGTGTGTTTTGAAAAGCTGCTGTCAAAGCTGTGATTTGTTGTTCCATTTAATGACCTGTATGTGCTGTTGTTAAAATAAAATAAAAAGGCGACTTTGATTTAATACCAAACCCTAGTATTTCAAGATGTTTTGAAGCTGCGATGATTATACAAGAAAGCCCGGCCTTTGAATGTGTCAAAAGTCAGCATCAGCCAACAATTGCTGGTTCGATGCAAACATTTCATCACAAGCATGGTAAAATTCGCGCTTTCTATTTAACAGACGCCGTTCAGGCCGAAAACGTTGCAACTCATATGTACAGTTTAACCAGCGAACCATTTAAATTAGAACGTGATGTGGAAGCCATCACAGTACCCACTGGCGAGACCATAGAATTACCTGCTGGTGTGGTGGGCTACATCACCCAAGCTTTGGGCGGTAGTTTCACCATTTTTGTTGATGGCAGCATGTTCATGATATTAGGTCATAATGCCGACGCCTTGGGACGTGAGCCGATAGCGGCCCCTGAATTGCCTGAAAACGCCACTCAAGAAGACGTTGAACAAGCCGTTTGGCACCAGTTAAGTACGGTATATGACCCCGAAATACCGGTCAGCATCGTTGAGCTTGGCTTGGTCTATGAGTGTGAAGTCAAACCGACTGAAAAAGGCTATAACGTTGATATTGATATGACTTTAACCGCGCCTGGTTGTGGCATGGGTGATGTGTTGGTTTCAGATGCAGCGACCAAAATCAAACTCATTCCAGAAATCAACCAAGTAAACTGCCAAATCGTGTTCGATCCACCTTGGGATCAATCCATGATGTCTGAGGAGGCTAAATTAGAAACCGGCATGCTCTGAAGCGCAGTTAATTGATGATTCGCGTTCCTATACTTACCTACCATGCCAATAACATCAACGGCATGGCATACAACAACAATGACCACATTGCCTTGGCCAATGATTTAGCGACCATCCATGAACTTGGCATAAAAATCATCACATTGGATCAGTTGCTTGCTTGGCATGCAGGGCAGCTGCCTGATGCTGCGGTAGAGCATAGCGTGGTGTTGACCTGTGATGATGGCACTGATTTTGACTTTCACGACATTGTTCACCCAGATTTTGGTGTACAAATCAGCTTTTTCAACACCCTGAAACACCACCAAAAAAATACCGGTGCGGCGGTACACATGACCAATTTTGTGATTGTCTCGCCAGCGGCTCGTGTGGTTCTGGATGAAAAGTGCTTGGTGGGTAAAGGTTGGTGGCAAGACGATTGGTGGCAATTGGCCCAAGATTCTGGCTTAATGGCAATAGCCAATCACAGCTGGGATCACAATCACGGTGTGTTGGAAAATAACAATGTTGATGATGACTCTTTTCGTTGTATCAACGACAAAAACAGCTGTGACATTCAAATCAGGCAAGCACAAACATACCTCAATCAGCACATCAAAGGGTCCTACCAATCCAACTATTTCGCCTACCCATACGGTAATTTCAGTGATTATTTGCGCTTTGAGTACCTGCCTGAGTATGGTCATGAAATCGGCTTGAAAGCCGCTTTTACCACAGCTGCGGATCACGTTGATAAAGACAGCGATGTTTGGGCCATGCCGCGCTTTGTGGCAAATAATGATTGGAAAAATAAGCACCAGTTGAAGTCAATCTTGCTGCAGGATTAATAACCTCTGCTGTAAAACTTGACCCACTGCTCAAAATCATAATCAAACTAAAACAAACAGGGTCTTGGTTCGTTACTGGAGAAACAACCAGAGGACTGAACCATGAAAATCACACTGAGAATAAGCGGCATGTTGGGTTTGTTGCTGTTCGGCTTTATATTTATCTTAACTTTTACAGATGCTGAATTGGTAGAAAAGTCAGCAAAAAACTTTGTTAGTTACCAAGTTGAAAAAGAAGTCAGAACCAAGCTGTCCGGAATGGCCAACACAAAATTTGGCCAAAAAGCCCAGGCCCTGGCCGACAGGCTGGGTCTGCAAGAACGCCAAATTCAACAAAATCTGGCAGATGAATTACCCCAAAGAATAGCCACTATCATGGCGCAAATGTGTGGTTATGACTGTGAAAAGAGCAAGCAGTTGGCCAAAGGTATCAAGCAAGATTACCTTGATAAACTTAAAGGTTTGAAAATGGCACAATTTAACCTGGCTGAAATAGTCAGCGGGAAATACATAGAAACAGTTAGCCAACTGCAGTCAGATATAAGGGTTTTTGCTTTCAGCAATGCCACCATGTTTCTTATTCTGTTTATTCTTTCATACCTCAAACCGCTGGCAATAAAACAATTGTTTGTGCCGGGATTGATGTTGTTCTTTGCCACTTTCATAGCGACAGCTTTTTACATTTTTGGTCAAAATTGGTTGTACACACTGATTTTCAATGATTATATGGGTTGGTCATACCTCGTTTATTTAACGGTTATTTTTGCTTTGTTGTTGGACATCGCTCTGAATAAATGCCGGATTACTTCGGAAATATTCAATGTGCTAGGCAGTGCATCTTCAAACATCACTCCAGTCATTCCTTGCTGAAACGGCTCAGAGCGTGACAAACTCCTCAGCAGAAGTCGGGTGAATGCCGATGGTGCTGTTGAGCTGGGTTTTGGTCAGGCCTTGTTTCAAAGCCACACCAAAACCTTGTATCATTTCACCACCATCGGCACCGCAGACATGCATGCCCAGAACTTGATCGGTGTCTTCATTGACCACAATTTTCATCAAGGTTTTTTCATTCACGTCACTCATGGCATATTTCATCGCGCGGAAGGTACTGGTGTAGGTTTTGATGTTGGCATGTTGCGCCCTGGCCTCATCCTCTGTCAGTCCGCAGGTGCCTATCTCGGGCTGGCAAAAAACGGTGGTTGGAATGAAGTCATAGTCTGGATATTGCTCGCCACCAGCATACAGCCGGTCAACCAAGTAATGGCCTTCGCGAATGGCAACAGGGGTGAGGTTGTCTTGGTTACTGACATCACCGACTGCAAATACATGTTCCAGACTGGTTCTTTGTTCCTCATCAACCACCACTTGTCCATTCGCTTGGGTGGCTATACCAACTTTTGTGAGATTAAGTCGTTCGGTATTGGCTTGCCGGCCAGTGGCAAAGAACACCACATCGCTGGTTATGTCAGCTTGGTTACTCTTGCATACCAAGCCTGCTTCGGTTTTCTCTACGGCGGAGATTGATGTGTCGGTGAAGACATTGATACCGGCATCTATGAAGCTTTGTTGTGCGAAAGCGGCTATTTCACTATCGAAAGTGCGTAAAATTTGTGGACCTCGGTAAACCAAATTGACCTTTACTCCCAGCGCATTGAAGATACAAGCGAATTCAACCGCGATGTAACCACCGCCGTTGATGGTGATGCTTGCTGGCAGTTGTGGTAAATCCAGTGCTTCATTCGAAGTGATGACGTGTTCTTTTCCTGGTATGTCAGGGACCGTTGGAGAACCGCCAGTGGCAATCAGAATCCGCTCAGCAGAGTAAGTCTTCTCCGCAATTTTTATGTTGTGGGCATCAACAAATGTACCGAAACCCCTGATTAGCTCCACCCCTGCATTGGCCAATAGGTTCAAGTAAATGCCATTCAAGCGATTGATTTCAGCGTCTTTGTTTTGCAGCAGTTCTGGCCAATTGAATTGGCTTTGAATGTCCCATCCAAAGGTTTTCGCTGCTTTGAACATTTTGCTGTATTGAGAGGCATAAACGAATAGCTTTTTCGGCACACAACCTCTGATGACACAAGTACCACCTACTTTGTCGCCCTCACAAATGGCCACGCGCTTACCATAGCCGGCAGCTATCCTTGCTGCCCTTACGCCACCAGAGCCTGCACCAATAACCAGTAAGTCATAATCATATTTCATTTGTTTCTCCGCTTCATTTGGTTAGTTGACCCAGTTGCTGTAAAAATATTGCTAAAAAGGTCCATAGGCATGGGCTTTTTGTATGATCTGCTTCTGTTCCAATTCATTCATCGGTTTTTTCCAGTACACAATCAGGTGTTTGTGGACTGTTGGTTCAAAGCCCACAGCCAAATCAATTCTGTACGCACCTTTGTGGCCGACATAACCAAACACAGCATCGCAGTCATTAAGTTGTTTCACTGCCTCACTGAGCATGGTGTAAGCCACACCGCCTTGTTGGTTCAATGCTGACCTGAGGTTTTTGGGTAGTTGCCTCAAGGCTTGTTTGTTGACACACATACCGCCACCCAAATACACGTTCTCATGCTGTGTGAAGTGGACATAGCCCAATATCAGTGTTTCGTCGTTGGGCGCTTCAGCGACCAAGACAAAGTGTTTGGGGAAATCTGGTACTTTGGCACCAAAGGACTTTTCAAACAGATCGCCTGCCCAGTGGGCAGCATCGGTTACTTCTTTTAATTGTGTACGAATTTCTTCAGAGTTATGCAACATGGGTGGTGTGAAAAAAAAGTTAAAAAACTGTTTGAGGTATTATGCCGTTTTCGGTTTATAATAAAAAGCGCAAGGACGGTTATAAATGATTTTATTGAGAGTGGAAATATAAAAAAGAGGAGCCTCAAGTTATAAATCGTTGATAACCCAAGACATTGAATTTGTTAGTCAAAAAAAGCATGTGAGCCTTGGTCCACAAGGCCACCTTCCCTTGATTCTTAAAAGGGTGGAGTTACAGAAATCAGAGAGTTAAAAAGCGTTAGGGGAGGAATTTCTGTAACTCCAAGCTTGCTACATCCATATGGAAATTGCTTTACATATGTCTGTTTCATGCAATCACTATACTACTAAGTCTTACGTACGTCAATAACTTTGTTGTTGTTTCAGTACGTATTATTATATTAGTCATATCACCAGGCCAATTAATGTGCCAAAAGTCCTGATGTTTTCAACGAACTTATTAATAAGACCATGAATTAACGAAATGATTACAAAATTAATCCATTTGTTGATGGCTTGTTGAATGACAAAGCGCTGTTTGAGAAAAATAAGTAATCAAATTGATTGGTGATTTTGATCAGTGGTGACAGAGTCAGGTGTATTTGATACAAACATTTTTGGGCTCAGTGAAAAAGCGCAACGCTTCCAAGCCACCTTCACGTCCGGAGCCTGAGGCTTTCATGCCACCAAAAGGCGTGCGTAAATCACGCAACAGCCAGCAATTGACCCAGACAATGCCGGTGTTCAATTGTTTGGCCATACGATGACAGCGGCTGATGTCTTGGCTCCATATACTGGCAGCCAAACCGTAATCTGAGTCGTTGGCCAATTGCAATGCTTGCTCATCTGAGGAGAAACTTTGTACACTACAAACAGGCCCAAAAATTTCTTCTTGATTGGTGCGGCATTGGTTTTTAAGCCCTGCAATGATGGTCGGTTGAATAAAATACCCTTCGGCACATCGACCTTCGAGGTTAATTTGCTTGCCTCCTGTGAGTACCTCACCGCCTTCAGTTTGAGCCAGTTCAATATAACTTAAAACTTTTTCCATGTGTGCTTTGGATACCAGTGCGCCAAATTGTGTGCGCTCATCCAAAGGATCGCCAATCACCAGTTGTTTGACCTTTGCCACCAAAGCGGCTGTGAATTGATCATAAATACTGTGCTCAATGTAAATGCGCGAGCCGCATAAACAAATTTGCCCTTGATTGGCAAAAGCAGCACGTGCCACCTCATCAACAGTTCGTTCAAAGTCACAATCAGCAAAAACCAAAGTGGGGTTTTTACCGCCTAACTCTAAAGACAATTTTTTGTGCTGCTGGGCGGTGGCTTGTTTGATGGTTGTGCCGGTATTTGAGCCACCGGTGAAGCTGACTGCTTTGATTCTGGGGTGTTTAACTATGGCATCTCCAATGACCTGTCCTGTGCCGTGTAAGACATTCAAAACACCAGCAGGCAAACCCGCTTCAATGCACAATTCAGAAAACAAGTAGGCAGTCATCGGCGTCACCTCTGAGGGTTTGGCTATGACACAGTTGCCGGTGGCCAAAGCAGGGGCAATTTTCCATGTGAATAAATACAGCGGTAAATTCCATGGGGAAATACATGCCACAACACCCAGAGGATCGCGTAAGGTGTAATTGATGGCGACATCTTCCATGGCGTGAGATTCACTGCTGAATTGTGTGGCCGCTTGGGCGAAGAAACGGATATTTGCAGCAGCGCGGTAAATGTCGACATTTTTAGCCAAAGTGATTGGTTTGCCGTTATCAATGGCCTCTGTTCTGGCTAATTGATCTTGGTTTTCTTCAATCAAATCTGCCAGTTTATTCAGTGTTTTGGCTTTTATCTCTGCCGGCGTGTTAGACCAAATGCTGAACGCTTTCTCAGCGGCTTTGATTGCCAGATCGAGGTCATCCTTATCTGAACCGGGAATCAGGCCATAAACCTGGCCGGTGGCTGGTTCGATGTTGTCAATGTGCTGACCATTGACAGGCTCCAGCAGCTCACCATTGATGAGGTTTTTAATGGTAAGGTTTTCAGCCGTTACAGGCATGCGGTGCGTCCACCATCGACTGGAATGTTGACACCATTGATGTAAGCCCCTGCGGGCGATGATAAAAAGCCCACCACATTGGCAAATTCTTGTGGCGTGCCGAATCGACGCATCGGTATGATGGCTTTTTCATTTTCAATCACTTGATCAACGGTTAAGCCAGTTTTTTTGGCTTTATTTTCAAAAATGCTCGACAATCGACCGGTCTCGGTGGCGCCCGGCAAGACGTTATTAACGGTGATGTTGTACTGTCCCAATTCATTGGCCAAGGTTTTGGCCCAATTGGCGACCGCACCACGGATGGTGTTAGAAACACCTAAATTGGGCAAAGGTTGTTTGACTGAGGTGGATATGACATTGATGATGCGCCCGTATTTGGCTTGTTGCATGGCGGGTCCCAAAGCCTGCGCCAACACCTGGTTACAAATCAAATGTTGGTTGAAAGCCAACTGAAAAGCTGCTGGGTCGGCATCCTTGGCAAGACCAGGCGGTGGTCCACCGGTGTTATTGATTAAAATGTTTGCTTCTGGATGTTTGGCCAGATGCGCCTCAATGGCTGACTTGACTTGTGCTGGGTCGCTGAAGTCAGCCACCAAAGTATGATGGTTCTGCTGGTCTTCAGTACTCAAAGTCTTGACCACTTCGGTCAATTTTTCTTGGTTGCGAGCCACCATCACCACTGCCGCGCCTTGTTGTGCCAACTGTTGTGCAATCGCTAAGCCCATGCCTTGGGTTGAGCCACAAACCACAGCGGTCTTGCCTTTCAGGTTTAAATCCATCATATTATGCTTCCTTCATGGTTTTGATCAACAGCTCCCTGGCCATCACCGCATCGGCGTGGGTAGGAAACTTAAACTTCAATAGGTCGCCGACCAAACGGACATTGAATTGTTTGCCTTCATCATGGTCAGCAGTGAATACTGCACTGACAAAAACCACTTTATCCAGCACCAGAGTGTATCCTTTTAAATCATATGTTTTCATGTTTGATTAAGACCTATTTTGAACAAACATATTACAAACAATGGGCGGATTAGACCAGCAAAAAAAACGCCAAGATTAACTTGGCGTCAACTACAACTAAGAGAGGAAATGAAATAATTACTTGGCGGGTTCACCGTTTTTGGTGTTTTTATCATCGTAGTGCCAGCCTTGAAAGGGAAAAGGCTTTTGCTCGGTTTGGAAGCCAACGTATTTGATGATGTCAGATAAGTATTGGCCCATTTCACCACCGAAAGCTTTGAGGTTCTTATTGGCATGACCGGTGATCAGTAAGAATCCAAATTGTACCAACACCACAACCGCGAAAACCCACAAGGAAACCCAGCCAATTAAAGCGAATAACAAGGTCACCAAAATTCTGGTTAATACATCGTTATTGAATTTATTGGTTTTTGTATCATTCTCACTGGCGGTCTTTTCACTGTTAACTGTTTCAGCTTCAATGACTTGTTCTGTATTGGTTTCATTTGATGATTCGGTCACATCATCTTTGTTTTCTTTGTCGGACATGATATTTGCTCCATTGCTTCGTTTCTTAATTACTATACGGGAGCAAGTAAAAAAACGACAGTGCCATTGGTCACATCACATTTACTTTTTCAAACTGGCCAGCATAGACCCTGTAACAATAAAAGCCATACCAATGTAACCAATCAGTTGAATCGACTCAGCAGATATCAAATCATTAAAAAAGTAGGCAAATGCATTGATGAATAACAACGTGGTGACAGGCGTGAGGGCCAACACCATGCCTACCCTCGAGGCATTCCAATGGCTTATGGCTTCTCCAAAAGCACCATAGGCTATGACCGTATTGATACAGGCATAGGCGATGGCCAACCATTGGGTGGTGGTGATGGTGTGGTAATTATCCAAGTCGGCCCAATAAAATAACGCCAAAGTAGCAAACGCATAAATGAAGCCAAGGATGCTTTGTGAGGAAAGACGGCCAGCCAGTTTTTTTTGAATCAAGGCATAAATGGCCCAGGTCAAAGCAGCAGCAAACATCACCCAAATGCCGACAGAGTAGTCTTCGCTGAGGATTTGTTTGATCTGGTCATTAAAAAACAAAATCAGACCAGTAATAATCGAAATCACGCCCAAAAACTGCATTCGATTAAACGCCTCTTTAAAGATCAACACACCACCTAAAGTCATCAACAGCGGTGCCATTTGAATGAAAACCTGGGCGTTGGCAGGTGAGGTCATCTCCAAACCAATCAAGAACAGCACATAATTACCTATCAACATCAATGCAGCCAAACCAAGCCACAACCAGTCCGTTACAACCAAGCCTTTGAATTCTTTGAGTTTGTTGCGGTGCAGTAACAGCAATAGGGTAAACAGTGCTGCCACCAGAAAGCGAAACCATGTCAAAGTCATGGCATCAGTGGCTGACATACTGATCTTTAGTGAAACCGGTAAAGTGCTCCAAAAAAGCACCGTAATCAGAGAGAAAATAAGCCCTTTTTTCCAATTTTCAGTTTGGCTGGTTTGATTCATGATTGCCTTGAAATATATAACCTTAGGTGGCGGTATTTAACTTGATTTGGCCGCAGAATGGTAGTTATTCTGTGCTGCATTCATGTTTGATTCAGTGTTTTGGTTGTAGTATGGTTGAACAATGACAATCCATGTACTAAAAATGAAACTTTTGATACCAATTATGACGCTGTTTTTGGCCTCTTGTGGTGTACACAATCACCGCTACAGTGCCGAAAGTGATACTTACTACCAAGATGATTATTATGCATACGGTGATTATGACCCTTATTACGGTTATGGCTCTTCTGAATATACCGCTGCTGGTGATGGTGTTTATTATAACAATTACAATTATTACCCGGATCGTTGGGGCGTAACCTACAGTAACATCAACTACAGCCCATTCCGTTACCCGCGAGTAGGTTTTTACTATTCATCGTTTAATAATTGTGGTTTTTCATACTGGTCTTCTTGGTGTGGTCTGGGTTATGGATTCAATCACCGACCTGGCTTTTATGCATCCACTTGGTGGCCATCATGGGGCTTTGGACTGGGCTATGGCTTCGGTTATAACAGCTATTATAATGATAACTATTGGTGGTACAACCACTGGCGCAACAGAACTTATAACCACTATCGTCCTACACAGCGTGGTTATTATTCAGCCAGAAATGAAGCCAGAAGGCTGAACAATGGACGTTATTACCGCAATTATAATAACAAGACACCCAACCGCAACGACCGTTACTACCGCAGCAATCCAACGGCCGTGAATCGTGGACGCAGCAGCAGTAATCGGCGGCTCAATACCAGGCCAGCCAGCCGTTCAGCGAACAGGTCTATCAATCGTTCAAGCAACCGTTCTGGCAGTCGTTCAAGCAATAACAACTACCGCAGCCCCAATCGATCAACTCGTGGCGCTCACAGCAGCAGGCAGCAAAGCAGCACCAACAATGCCTCTGGCAGCAACAGACAATCGGTAACAGGTCGAACCACTGTTCAATCGTCGATTAATAATGGCGTGTCTGATGCGGCGTTACAGCAGCGATTACAGCGACAATATGCCGAAAGAAACCTGCAACAACGCACGCCCACTAACCGAACATCCAGCAACACAAGTTCAAATCGGCCAGGTAACAACCGCATAGCCAGCCAGTTACGCAATCGTCAAGTGCAGGTCAAACCGATGAACAGTCAATCGCCGGTTTATCACACCAATACACGTTCGCAGCCTGCACAGCAACCCAGGCGAGTGATCAACCAACGATCCACTTACGTTTCACCATGGACTAACCAAAGCGCAGCCGTGCGCCCCAACCCGCAACGGCAAGCACAATCCAATCGCAATCAACCGGCGGTCAGATCGACACCTCAGCAACGAAACAAACCTGCTCAGGTAAAGCGCAGCCCACCTAAAGCTTCAAATAAATCTAACAACCGCAATAACAATAAATCGCGAGGACAAAGCTCTAAAAGATCTGTTGATAGAGGCCGCCAAAGACAGTAAAGCAACCACATTATTTTTTTTAGATACCCAGCGATGCTGGGTATTTTTTTGCCGTCAGAAAATATTCTTGGTTTGTTGTAGAATGTCAGCGTTTTTATTAACGGGACTAAAAATGTTGAGAAATGTAATTACATTGTGTTTGATCATGTCATTGATGGCTTGTCAAAACAATACCATGAATAAAAAAGCCGCTGATCAAGTCACGGTTGAAGATGCCCAAGCTTTTTTAGATAAAGTTGAACAGACTTATTTAGACGAATGGGAATATGCCAGCAGGGTCGCCTGGGTACAGGCCAACTTCATTACTGAAGATACGGTTTGGTTGGGCGCCAAAAGCATTGAAAAAACTGGCGCTTTGTCAGTCAAATTTGCCAACGAGGCGAAACAATTTGATGATTTGGAGTTGTCTGATGACATGCGCCGTCGCATGAATATCATCAAAGGCAGCTTGACGCTGGCGGCTCCAGATGATGTGGATAAGAATGCTGAGTTGGCTCAAATCATGGCTAATTTGGAGGCCATGTATGGTGCTGGAAAATACTGTGTGGAGGACAAATGTCAATCTTTGGGTCAGCTGTCTCAAACCATAGCGCAGTCGCGTGATCATGAAACTTTATTAGAAGCTTGGCAAGGCTGGCGCACAGTCTCACCTGCCATGCGCGATAAATACCAGCGCATGGTTGAGTTAGCCAACGAAGGTGCACAAGCTTTGGGTTACCAAGATACCGGTGCCATGTGGCGTGCAGGTTATGACATGCCAGCCAGTGAATTCCCCCAAGAGTTGGATCGTTTGTGGACCCAAGTCAAGCCTTTGTATGATTCACTTCAATGCCATGTTCGAACCAAATTAACTGATCATTACGGTGAGGAAATCATGGGTGATGACGGCATGATTCCAGCTCATCTGATGGGTAACATGTGGGCCCAAGATTGGACTGGTGTGTACGATTTGGTCAAACCTGAGGATGCTGGCTCAACCATCGATGTCACGGCATTATTGGCCGAAAATGATTATGATGCCAAGAAAATGACCAAAACAGCAGAAGGCTTTTTTACCTCTTTGGGTTTGCCGCCATTGCCTGAAACGTTTTGGTCACGTTCGCTGTTTACTAAACCACAAGACCGCGATGTGGTGTGTCATGCCAGTGCCTGGAACATTGACAATGTCGATGACATACGCATGAAAATGTGTATCAAAGAAGATTATGAAGATTTTGTTACCATCCACCACGAGTTGGGTCACAACTTCTACCAGCGCGCTTACAACGACAAAAGCATTTTGTATCGTACCGGTGCCAATGATGGCTTTCATGAAGCGATCGGCGACACTGTGGCGTTGTCAATCACACCCTCATACTTTAAGGAAATTGGTTTGATAGATGAAGTTCCAGCATCTTCAAATGACTTGGGTATGTTGATGAAAAAAGCCTTAGAAAAAATTGCTTTTGTGCCTTTTGGTTTGTTGGTAGACCAGTGGCGATGGAAGGTGTTCAATGGTGAAATATCACCCGAAGAGTACAACGCAGGCTGGTGGGCATTGCGCAATAAATACCAAGGCATCAAAGCACCGGTAGCAAGAACTGAGGCTGATTTTGATCCAGGTGCCAAATACCACATTCCTGGTAACACCCCATACACTCGTTACTTCCTGGCTCATATCCTACAGTTTCAATTTCACCGTGAACTGTGTGAAACAGCTGGCTTTGAGGGTGACTTACACCGTTGTTCGATCTATAACAACCAAGCAGCCGGTGAAAAGCTCATCGAAGTATTGGAAATGGGTGCTGAAAAGCCTTGGCAAGATGCCATGGAAGTGATTGCCAATTCACGTGAAATGGATGCCACCGCGGTGGTTGATTATTTTGCGCCGTTGAAATCTTGGTTGGATGAACAAAACCAAGGTCGTGAATGCGGCTGGTAAACGCTTGTGGTAATGCTTGATAAAAAGCCGGTCTGTGATCGGCTTTTTTTGTCTCATTGATTATCAACAAGTGTTAAATCAATACCCAGCTAATGGAAAAATAACAGGTGGTTTGCTACCCTCATTAGACTTATTAATCATTCAGGAGAAAACTCATGAGCGTAGCCAAAGTAACTGAGATCATTGCCAGTTCGAAAAAAAGTTTCGATGATGCTGTTGAAAATGGAATCGAAAGGGCCTCTGAGACCTTAAAAAATATTACTGGTGCTTGGGTTGAAAGCCAAAAAGTTGTGGTAGAAGACGGTAAAGTGGTTGAATACCGCGTGGCGATGAAGGTCACATTTGTATTAAAAGACTGACCAACCATTAATTATCAAAAGTAGCAAGAGCCGGCTTTTCAGCTGGCTTTTTCTTTGCCAGCAGTAAGTGTTTTGTTTGAATCAATTTACTGGACAGTTGTCAAAGTTGAAATGCGAGTCTTCATTTCTGGCTTATTCTACCTGGTGCTGCTGACCTTCAACGGCTTAAGCATTGCCAACCCATTGGTTGATGCAGCCAAGGACCGCCTTAAACATGTGGTGATTTATGACGGTTCATACCAGTCAATAGCCTACCCAATGGGAGATGTGGCAGCCAACAAAGGGGTGTGTACCGATGTCATCATCAGATCATACCGTGCCTTAGGTATAGACCTACAACAATTGGTACATGAGGACATGGATAAGCATTTCGGACTCTATCCAAAAATTTGGGGACTGAACAAACCAGACAGTAACATCGATCACCGCCGAGTGCCTAATTTAGAAGTATTTTTTAAGCGCTTTGGTGTTGCTTTGCCAATCACTCAAAACCCTCGAGATTATCAGCCAGGTGACATCGTCAGTTGGCGTCTGAGTGGCAACAACCGGCCACACATTGGTATCGTCAGTGATCAAAAGGCAGCATCAGGTAATTATGAAATCATTCACAACATAGGCTGGGGCGTAAGAAGTGAAGACATGCTGTTTAAACACCCCATCACTGGCCATTACCGTTATTGAGTCTGTCATTTTGTTATGACTCATTATCCTTTGAGTTTTTCAATGCCTTTTAAATAGGAACTTGGTGCGTTGACATTGGCACTGCCATGGTACTTTTTTATCAAATGAGTTAACAGTTTCACCGCGGCATCAGTTTTTTTGTTTTGGTAATATATTTTGGCCACCAAAAAATAATTATCAACAACATCCTGGTGCGCATCGGGAAAGCGTTGATCGAAGTCGCGAGCCAGTTTAAGTACGGTTTTGAATTGATTTCTCTCGAAGGCATGGGTGATCAATTGGCTCATGTGGTTGGGGTCTTTGGGTTTGATGAAATGTCCATCTTCTAAATACTCAAGGACCAATTCTATGGCTGCTTTGTGGTTGTTTTGAGCAATCAATTGCTGCAGCTTATCAGCGGGTCGCAGGCGATTGTTGTGTACTAAAATATCTTGAGCTTGGGACAAATAAACATCCAAGTCGGTGCGTTCTTCATCGGCCTTTAATTCATTGATGATGTTGATGGCCTCCTGAGCGTTGCCTTGTTCAATCAAGTCTTTGATGCGATCCTTCAGTGGGTCCACAGGGTGGCTTGTTTGGGTTGTTAAGACCTCAGTATCCACGGTATCATGACCCAATTCATCGGCGTGGCGGTACATCACATAGCCAATAACTGCAAAAGTATAAGCCAATAAAAAATACAAAACCCAAGCCGTCAGTACACTGCCTATGATGCCAGGCAGTGCATCGGCCATCAGGTACCTGAAACCTAAATTAGCCGCACCACAGATTAAAAAGAAAATCAATAACATCCAATACTCAAAACCAATGCGGGTCATTACAGTGAGTAGATTCATCGGGTTCAAAGAAGTCGTAACTGATTGAGTTTTGCTCAGCATCATCAGGTATGCTGGTGTTGCTGCCGTTGTGAGAATCAATAAGGCCAAACCAGAAGCAGGATCGCTGCGGTATATGAATAAAAAGATAAAGATCTGAATGATGGCCATGACCATGGCTTTGAAGCCAATTTTGTCATCAATCTCATGGCTGCGAGCATCGGCGTATGTAAACTGGCCAGTGGATACCGCATGCAAAACCTCAAAGGCCAATTTATACGATGCCAAGAATAACAAAGCCGCAACCAACAAAGGGATAATCACGATGGGTATAAAGGTCAAAACATTGGCAAAAGCCAGCAGGGTGATTTGGTAGTAGAGTTTTTCTTGTTTCAGGTAAGTCAGGAAAAAACCCAGCTTACGCCAAAACGGTGGTGTGTTTTCGACAGCTTGAGGAGGCATTCATCATCATCATCATTTACAAACGCATTTCATCATAATAGAAACTTCATATGAATAACAGTCTGCAGTTATGATTGGCCAAAAATTCGCAGTACCATCGATAATTTCTTACAACAACATCGGATTTTAATGACAGACAAACAAGTTGCTTTGGAGCGAACATACAGTCATTGTCACAACAGAAAGGGTGTTTCAATGCAACACAGTATCATTGCACAAATTAAATCCAGAAATGCAGCGTATCAAAACGCCAAAACCATCGAAAAAAAGATCAGGTACTTACAACGTGAGTTGGTCAGGGCTTCTTTTCAAGGCTCAGAGAAAACAGCATTTTGTAGAAAGCTGTTGAACTTGATCAAAAAAGAACGGCAAAAAATCAAAGGCCTGCCAGTCAATTAAAACATTTTCAAGACAGCGCGTTTTGCCAATCAGCCATTAAGTCATCGATGTGTTCGATACCGACTGAAATTCTGATCAGGTTTTCGGGCGTTTGGCTTAATGCATCCTCCACTGATTTGCGGTGTTCAACTAAACTTTCAACGCCGCCTAATGAAGTGGCGGGAGTGAAAAGCTGGAGCTTTGCGATCACTGCCATGGCTGCTTCTCTGCCAGAACCCACTTGGATGGAAATCATGGCACCACAGCCATCTGGCATCTGCCTGGTGGCCAACTCATGTTGGGGGTGGTTGGCCAGATCAGGAAAATGGACGGCATCAACGGCATCGTGCTGGGCAAAGAATTCAGCCAACTTCTGGGCATTGCTGACTTGTTGCATCACCCGCAGTTTGAGCGTTTTGATGCCACGAGTGATTAACCAAGCATCAAATGCTGATGGTACGGCGCCACTGAGGTTTTGGATGTTCTTGAGCTGGGCTTTGAAAGATTCAGGAGCAGCAGGGTTGAGCACCAAAGCGCCGCTGAGAGAATCTGAATGGCCACCATAGTATTTGGTGGTTGAGTACATCACGGCATCAGCACCCAAAGCCAAAGGCCTTTGTAGCACCGGTGTACACCAAGTGTTATCAACGATACAAAGTGCATCATTGGCATGCGCCAAGTCAGCAACGGTCTTGATGTCAGTCACCTTAAGTAACGGGTTGGAAGGTGATTCAATCCAGATCAGTTGGGTGTTGGGTTTGATTGCAGCTTTTATCGCTTCATGATCAGTCATGTCTACTTGTGTGTGTGCTAAATGCCAAGTACTGAACAATTCACCCAAGGTGCGTCGAACTTCATAATAGGCATCATCTGGCACAATCACATGATCACCGGGTTTCAGGCTTTGTAACACGGTGTTGATGGCCGCCATGCCTGAAGCAAAAGCCAAGGCAAATTCACCTTCTTCTATGGTCGCCAAGGCTGATTCTAATAAGCTGCGGTTGGGGTTGGCTTTTCGTGAATAGATGTAGCCACTTTTGAAAGTGCCATCAGTCTCTCGCTTGAACGTGGTTGATGGGTAGATGGCGTTGGCGACTGAGCCGGTCTCATCATCATGGGGTTCAGTGGCTTGAATGGCGCGGGTTTCAAATTGGGTGGGTTTGGTCATCATCAAAGCTTAGGAATTGAATGCCAAGATTGTAACCGATGATTATTTAAGGCCGGTAAAAAACAGCCATAAAAAAAGCCCTGTAAAAACAGGGCTTTTTGTGAACGGACGTTCAGGGGATGATTTACATCATGCCGCCCATACCGCCCATACCACCCATGCCGCCCATATCAGGCATAGCAGGTGCAGATTCTTGTGGAATCTCTGCAACCATACATTCAGTGGTGATCATCAATGCTGCAACTGATGCTGCATGCTGTAAGGCCGACCGGGTGACTTTGGCAGGATCAAGAACACCTTCTTTGATCATGTCAACATATTCACCAGTGGCTGCGTTGTAACCGAAGTTGCCCTTGCCGTTTTTAACTTCGTTAACCACTACTGATGATTCTTCACCGCAGTTGTTAACGATTTGACGCAATGGCTCTTCCATTGAAGTGATGGCAATTGCGATACCGACGTTTTGGTCTTCATTGTCACCTTTCAGACCAATGACTTCAGCTTGGGCGCGCAACAAAGCCACACCGCCACCAGGTACCACACCTTCTTCAACAGCAGCGCGAGTCGAATGCAAGGCATCTTCTACACGGGCTTTCTTTTCTTTCATCTCAACTTCAGTGGCTGCACCAACTTTAATCACTGCTACACCGCCGGCTAATTTAGCCACACGTTCTTGCAGTTTTTCTTTGTCGTAGTCACTGGTAGCATCTTCGATTTGAGCTCGGATTTGGTTAACACGTGCTTCAATTTCAGCCACATCACCAGCACCATCAATGATGGTGGTGTTGTCTTTGTTGACTTGGATGCGTTTGGCCGACCCCAACTCGTCTAAAGTGGCTTTGTCCAGTTGTAAGCCCACTTCTTCAGAGATTACAGTACCACCAGTCAACACGGCAATGTCTTCCAACATGGCTTTTCTGCGGTCTCCGAAACCAGGTGCTTTAACCGCACATACTTTTACAGTGCCGCGCATGTTGTTAACTACCAAAGTAGCCAAGGCTTCGCCTTCGATGTCTTCAGCGATGATGAACAGTTTTTTACCGGTTTTCGCAACGGCTTCTAAAACCGGCAATAACTCACGGATGTTCGAAATTTTCTTGTCGTGTAACAAGATGTATGAGTCGTCCAAATCAGCTGACATGGTTTCTTGGTTGGTCACGAAGTAAGGTGATAAGTATCCACGATCAAACTGCATGCCTTCAACCACATCTAGTTCATTCTGTAAACCAGAACCTTCTTCGACTGTGATGACGCCTTCTTTACCCACTTTGTCCATCGCCTCAGCAATGATTTCACCGACTGATGCATCAGAGTTGGCAGAAATGGTACCGACTTGAGCAATGGCTTTAGAATCAGAACAGGGTGTGGCTTGGTTTTTGATGGCGTCAACGGCAACCGCAACGGCCTGATCAATACCACGTTTTAGATCCATTGGGTTGCGACCAGCAGCAACAGCTTTCAAACCTTCACGAACAAAAGCTTGGGCCAAGATGGTTGCTGTGGTGGTGCCGTCACCAGCCACATCATTGGTTTGTGAGGCCACTTCTTTAACCATCTGCGCACCCATGTTTTCGAACTTGTCTTCCAATTCGATTTCTTTGGCCACTGATACACCGTCTTTAGTCACGGTAGGTGCACCAAAACTTTTTTCTAATACCACGTTGCGACCTTTAGGACCCAAGGTGACTTTAACTGCATTGGCTAATACATTCACGCCACGTGCCATTTTGGCTCGTGCGTCTTCTCCAAATTTAACTTCTTTTGCGCTCATTGTTCTTATCCTATGATTCCGATGATGTCTTCTTCTTTCATGACGAGGTATTCTTCGCCATCAACCTTAACTTCGCTGCCTGAGTACTTACCAAACAACACACTGTCGCCAGCTTTCACATCCAAAGCACGGACTTCGCCGTTGTCCAAGATGCGGCCGTTACCGACTGCGACGACTTCACCACGTTGTGGTTTCTCAGTGGCTGAGTCCGGCAGTACAATGCCGCCTGGAGAGGTGGTTTCCTCTGCTGTGCGTTTTACGATAACGCGATCGTGTAAAGGACGAATATTCATTAATCGAACTCCCTAAATACGTTTAAAAATTAGTCTATAGTGATGAAGCACAAGTATTCTAAAATAACGGTGCTTCGGTTGGAGTGTCATGTGGGGTTGGCGGTGTTGAATTCAAGCCCCAATACATAGAATTCCCGTTTTTTTTGGCAGATACCTGCAAACCAGGTGTTTATTTCCTGTGGTTTGTTAACTTTCAACATTTACAAGACCGGTAATGATGTGCAGTGAATCAATGCCTTATCAATGTTTTAACATCGCTGTGCTAAACTGCAAGTCAGTTAAATATGAATGGATTAATCAGGGATCTCAGAGTGAAAAATCATTGCCATGCAACAACACTTTTTGGCCTTATCATGGGTGTCGTTTCAAGCTCACAAGCCAGTGGTTTTGACTGGGAGGAAGCTTGTCCTGAAACCAATATCAGCCAATGGGTGGCGAGCTGTGAAAGCAACCATGACAAACAGTTTTGTTTGCGCAGCTTCAGTCGAGATTACCTCAATCACCCATCTGGGGTGTATTCAGATAAAGCCGTTCGGGTGAAGAATTTTCTGTACGATACTGCAACTGATCAAACACCCAATGCATTGCTCAACAAAATATGGGAGTTAAACACCGGTTGTAGTGATTATGATCATGGAAAGGGGGTATTCAACCAACACCTGTCATTGGTTGGTGAGTCGGTGAAAGTGATCGGCAGCATTCCAGCAGGAAAGGCACAAGTCCGAATCAATATCAGCACCAATCAGGATGTTGATTTACAACTGTATGATGGTGATACCGCGCTGGTTGATAAAAACAGTGGTTTATTAAATGGTGCTGACTTGGCCACGGTCAGTTACCAAGGAATGGAAATCACTTACAGTGGTTTTGAAGGTGATGCGAACAGTGCGGGTAATGAGTTCATTACTCTATCTGGAATCACATCATCGGCGTTGCGAGTACGACTTGCTGGTCATCAAGACGCCGAAGTAACGGTCAGTTACCAATGGGGGCTAGACCCTTCACTTGGAGCCACCTACATAATAAACAGGCAGGTCTATAATGACTTGTCGGTACGCAGCGCAACACCGGGTGCCATAGGTATCCGTGAACTGAAATTCATCATCAAAGACATTGATACTGATTTTCCCAGTGTGTACTTCATGCACAGTGAACACGTACCGTTGCATATAGATTTTGCTTACGATGTTTTGGACTGGTATCCGACACTTAATTACGATGAGGCTTACCGAGTTTTTAACAGCAGCACGTATTTCTTAGACGCACGCAAACATTTGGCGGGCTCGATACTGGCGCATGATAAATTCATCAATCCCTATCCAGCAGCCAAGGGCTTATACACCTTGCAGTTATGGCCGACTGATCCAGTGGCGGCGCCTTTGATTGTTAAAGCCCATCAGTTATTAACGGCGAAAATGCGCGTGCTGGATGGTAACTTGGTGTACTTTCCGGGCAGTGATACCCAAACCAACATCTATCTGCAGAACCAAGCCTATTTTGATGACAATGAAGTGGCTGTCATCGACAGTGAAACATTGTTTGATAATGTGTCCTATACAGCGATGAATTTGGCTGAAGGCTACGGTACTTTACGCGTGGTCAATGAGGGAGATCCAACCCCTTCAGTCAACGATGTGGTGATTTTTACCTTCATCCCCAATGATTTGGCTCATGTCGCAGGCATCATCACCGACACCGTGCAAACGCCGTTATCACACATTAATTTAAAGGCCAAACAAAACAACACACCCAATGCTTTCATTCAGGATGCCGCCGAAAACCCCTTCATAAAACCCTTGTTGAATCAGTTGGTTCATTATCAAGTGAATCACGATGGTTTTGTTATAGAACCCGCGACACAGGCTGAAGTTGATCAATGGTTGGAACAGGTACGGCCTCAAAAAAGCCAAGAGCCGCAGAGTGATTTATCAGTGGTTTTACCAGCACGACTAGATACCTTGCGCCATTCAGATTGGATTCGTTTTGGTGCCAAAGCAGCCAATGTTGCTGAACTGGCTCAGGTGCTGGAACCGGGTTCATACCCAGTGGGTTATGCCATTCCGTTTGCTATGTACGATGATTTTATGCAGATGAATCGGTGTCAAGGTTTTGAGGATGATGGCATCACGCCGGATGGCAAATACCGCGACCTGTGCGATGATTCCAGTGATCCCAACGGCAAAAGTCTGTACCAACAAATTCAACAAATCATGGCAGCAGAGGCATTCATAAACAGTCCGGATGTTCGCCTTGAACAATTAAAAGATTTTCGCAAAGAAGTGCGCAAAAGCGAAGTGCCAGCTGACATGGCTGAGGTATTAGAGTCGATGCGTTATTTTTGGGATCCAGATGGTGATTTCACCCATTCGATTCGGTTGCGCTCGAGCACCAACAACGAAGACCTGGCCGGTTTCAATGGTGCTGGGCTTTATGAGTCCAACACACACCACCCTGATGAAGGTTTGATTGGGGAGTCAGTGAAAAAAGTATGGGCCAGTCTGTGGACCAGTCGCGCATTTGAAGAACGGCGCTTTTACCGCATTGATCATTTTAAAACCTATATGGGTGTTTTGGTACACCTGAGCTATGGTGATGAACAAGTCAATGGTGTGGCAGTGACTAAAAACATTTATGATCGCAATTGGGAAGGTTACTATGTCAATGCCCAATACGGTGAAATCTCAGTGACCAACCCAGAGCCGATTGTTACCAGTGAGGGTGAAGTGGGTGCCATTCCAGATGAATTTTTACTGGCCAGGCTGGTTTCATCAGATACTGATTACAGCTGGGTTCAGCAGTACATCAGGCGCTCAAATGTAGAAACGGTTTACGGTCAGCCAGTTCCCACCATCAATGTGCTGCTGGATGATGAAGTGAGGGAATTGCGTGTTGCCATGCAACGCATACAAAGCCACTTCAAAGCCATTTATGCGGGTGATGAAGATTTTGCCATGGACATCGAGTTCAAAATCACCCGCACCGACGATGGCAGCCGCGGTCATTTAGAAATCAAACAGGCCAGGCCTTGGATTGATTGATGCTTGTGGTTAAGACCGCAGACCAATCCCTTTGTGCAAGATGTACCAAGAAATAAAGCCTAAAATCAAGACAAAGGAAATGATGATGCCGTAGGCCACAGCCACATTGATGTCTGACACGCCCAGGAAGCCATAGCGGAAAGTGTTCACCATGTACAGTACCGGATTGATCAAGGAGACTTTTTGCCAAAAATCAGGTAACAAAGAAATCGAGTAAAACACCCCGCCCAAATAAGTCAAAGGGGTCAAGACGAAAGTGGGAATGATGGCGATGTCATCGAACTTTTTAGCGAAGGCTGCATTGATAAAGCCACCCAAGGAAAACACAATAGAGGTCAGAACGACTGTTGAAATGATGATCCACACGTTATGGATTTTGATTTCGGTAAAAAATAAGGAAATGATGGTCACAATCAAACCCACAGCCAAGCCGCGGAATAATGAGCCACTGACGTAACCGGTCAAGATGGCCCAATTGGGCATCGGTGATACCAGTAACTCCTCTACGTGTCTGGCGAATTTGGCGCCAAAAAATGAGGAAACCATGTTGCCGTATGATGAGGTGATCACTGCCATCATCACCAAACCAGGCACAATGAAAGACATGTAATCAAAACCACCCATCTGGCCGATTCGAGAACCAATTAAATTACCAAAAATCACGAAATACAAAGTCATGGTGATCGCTGGTGGCAGTAAGGTTTGTGACCAAATTCTGACAATGCGGGTCACTTCTTTGCGCATCAGGGTTTTGATGCCGTTGAATGTTACTGAGCTCATGCTGCACCTCCTGGGGTTGGCTGAGATGATTTGGTTTCGGTGTTGTTCTCGATCATTTTCACAAACAATTCCTCCAGGCGGTTGGCTTTGTTGCGCATCGAGGAAACACAGTAGCCGGCCTCATCAATTTGTTTGAACACGCTGTTAAGATTTTTCGATTTGGGGACGTCCATTTCAATGCTGTTATCGTCCCTCACCCTGGCATCCAATGCCGCCAACAATTTTTCATCAGGGGTTTTATCAAGGTCAAATATGAATGTCTCAATGTCCAAGGTCTTGAGTAAATCCTTGATGGTGGTGTTCCTGACAATTTCGCCATGATCGATGATGGCGATGTTCTTGCATAACTGCTCTGCTTCTTCCAAATAGTGCGTGGTTAAGATGATGGTGGTGCCTTGGGCAGCAATTTCTTCAACAAAAGACCACATGGAGCGGCGAATCTCAATGTCCACACCCGCTGTGGGTTCATCCAAAATCAGGATGCGGGGTTCATTGACCATGGCACGAGCGATCATCAAGCGACGTTTCATGCCACCGGATAAACCGCGTGAAATGGTATTCCGTTTCTCCCACAGTTGTAATTGTTTGAGGTACTTTTCAGTGCGTTCAAGCGCCACTTTACGTGGTACGCCGTAATAGCCTGCTTGGTTAGCGACGATATCAATGGGCTTTTCGAACATGTTGAAATTAAATTCTTGTGGTACCAGTCCAATCATGGCTTTGACCTCGGTGCGGTTCTTGACCAAATCTTTGCCAAAGGCTTTGACTTCGCCAGAGGTCATGTTGACCAATGATGAAATGATGCCAATCAAGGTCGATTTGCCGGCGCCGTTGGGGCCTAATAAAGCAAAGATTTCTCCGGCTTCAACTTTCAGGTCTACGCCTTTGAGTGCTTGGGTACCGTCTTTGTAGGTTTTTACTAAGTTTTTGATGTCAATTGCATGTTGCATAAATTACCTTGTTGATTTTTTTTCAAATGACCGTATATAAGCGACATCTGAAATTATATTTGTTCCCAATGGAAACTGAATTCAAAAAATATATCTGTGTTGTTTGTGGTCTCATTTACGATGAAGCCGATGGTTGGCCTGATGACAACATCGAGCCAGGCACCCGTTGGGAAGACGTTCCAGAAACCTGGATGTGTCCTGACTGTGGTGTGACTAAGGAAGACTTCGAGGAGCTTTAATCGCAGTTCTCTTGAATCTAACTACTCGATTCCGCCAACGACTTCACTCGCTTTGGGCTTAATACATCTCATCAGTTGGTAATTGCGCCAATGCGCCATCACCATCAACACGCCACCAACTACGAACATCGCTGATTCTGTGATGATGTGAACTTTGTCTTCCGCCAAAGAACCAGCAATCAAAAAACCAAAACCCATCGCAAACAGTCCAATCACACGTTTATCCTGGTGTTGTTTCCAGCCACGACTGAATGACCATGCAGCGATTACCCCAATTACAGTTAACCAAATCCAGCCATGACCAAAATGTGCCCAACTGGGCACCACTGCAGATACACTGAGTAAAATCGGCAGCATGGCACATTGAATGGCACACAAGCCAGACAAGAAGATACCTATTTTATCAGCGGTTGATTGCATGTGATGTGAGGATTGATTCTGTAAAATTCGGATGATACCAGATATGGGTTTGTTTTGTGTACTAACAAGGCTTTGAATGGGCATTGGTGGTAAAAAATTCGCTCAACAATAAAACCACTGTGGTCCAAACCGTCTTTGCTGTTAAGAATTGCTGACAAAGCACAAAAAATGGCCGCATGTGAGTGTACAATAGCATTTTTGACTCAAATCGATGCCATGAGTGAAGCCAACACAAGTAACCATTTCGACCATGAAATTGACCAATTTGACAGCCAAGCCGCCTTTTGGTGGGATTTAAATGGCCCGTTCAAAACCCTACATCAGATCAACCCAACTCGTCTCAAATACATCACCGACCAAGTCAAGCTCGACGGCTTGAATGTTTTGGATGTGGGTTGTGGCGGTGGTATTTTCAGTGAGGCATTGGCTGCCAAAGGCGCCGCTGTGACCGGTTTGGACTTATCAAAATCATCCCTACAAACGGCCCAATTACATTTACACGAATCAGGCCAAAAGGTTGATTACCAACTGCAAAGCATAGAAGATTTTGCCGCGGCCAATCCAGCCTCACAAGATGTGGTTTGTTGTTTGGAAATGTTGGAACATGTGCCTGATCCGGAAAGTATTGTGGATGCCTGTTTGAAGGCCCTAAAGCCAGGTGGATGGCTGTTTTTATCGACCTTGAACCGCACGCCCAAAGCCATGATGTTGGGCATTTTTGCCGCAGAGCATGTGTTGAAAATAGTGCCCAAAGGCACCCACCATTTTAATCAGTTCATCAAGCCATCAGAGTTGGTCAAAGCGTTACAAGACAAACCATTGGATATCGTCGACTTATCCGGCATGCGCTACAACCCCATCACTGAAACAGCCAGCATTGATGCTGAGGATTTGGACATCAATTACTTCCTCACCGCGAAGAAAAATGCCTGAATCTCAGCAGCGGCCTGAAATCAACAGCGTGCTGTTTGATTTGGATGGCACTTTAATGGATACAGCGGTGGATATGATCCATGCATTGATGCATTTGGCTGATAATCATGGCATCGAACACCAACTGAACGTGGCTGATTACCGCCAGTATATTTCTAAAGGGGCGGTGGCTTTGGTTAAGTCGGTGTTTGCTGACCCATCTGCTGAGTTATTGGAACAATTGCGCCTTGAATACCTCGATATCTACCAGCAACAACTCAACACCCACAGCCAATTATTCGACGGCATACCTGACTTGTTATTACACCTTGATCAGCGCAGTATTCCCTGGGGCATCGTCACCAACAAACCCTCTTGGTTGGCCAAGCCCATTGTTGAAAACACCACTGAACTGAATGCATCCAGAATACTGGTTTGTGCCGATCAAGTGGGCATCGCCAAGCCCCACCCCAAACCTTTGTTACACGCTGCCGAAGCGATGCAAATTGTCCACACTGAAACGTTGTATCTCGGTGATGCTAAATCAGATATCGACGCCGCCCACGCCGCTGGTATGCAATCAGGCATTGCCCTGTGGGGTTATTTGGCTCCTGAGGATAAGGTTGAGGAATGGTTGGCGCATTTTAGGTTTAGCTCCAGTAAAGAAATAATCACCACGATAACAGGATAAGGCTCTCATGCATTACCTGGTATTGATGCCACTGACAGCCTCTCAATTGCTTGTTATGTATTTTCTCTACAAAAAAACATCACCACTTAAAGATGCTGTGGTTTTGGCTGTGATTCATTTACTTGGTATCATGAGTGTTTGGTATGAAAAAGTGTTTAACGGTTTTTCTGAAACATGGTTAATAATTGCAGCTGTTGTTTATCAATGGGTATTTGCTTTTATACTTTTATATATCAATAAAAAAATCAAAGAACAACAAGGTTAATTATTCTTCGTGTGAAGCCAAAGGTTTGGGGTTTGATATGTGTTTTTTGATTGAATTTAAGGGATTTGCCCAACCAACTACACCCACTTCAGGAACTTCACCACCTGCCAAATTAATCCCTACGACTTCATAGTTGCTATTCAAAACTGGTGCACCGCTTGTTGCCCTTAAGTTGATGGTCTTATTTTCAAACAGGTAGGCCAGTTCATACTCTTCCGAGCTGATGACTACAGCAGGGTGATAGCTTGCTGTTTGGTTGTTAACCTGTGCAAACAGGAAAACTTTATCATCAATTGATGGTCTGTATCCAGATAACTTGAATGGCTCAGAGTCGACTTGCGCACTGACCGGTGCGATGAAAATATCATCAGTAAAGTTATCACCCTCTATGGCTTTAGCATTTGGGATTGAAAGTAAATCTTTTGCTGTCAAAGAGCCAAAACGTGAATCGAGCGGTTCGAGTTTTATGGCTTCAAATTGTGCAGCCATCTCCTTCCCGGTGTAGTCTTTTGATAAACCACCTGCTGTGCCAACTAAGTGCTGAGCTGAGACAATGAAAATGTTGTTGTTTTCAACCAGCAGGAATGCTGTGCCGGCTCTGGCCACTTCTGTTTTCAGCTCAAAAATGGGTCGATAGATTATTTTTTTATTGGTGTTGGATTGTGCGAATGTAATGGTTGAAAAAAAGCAAAAAGCAATGAGTAATAAAGTTTTCATTTTGTATGTCCCTGTTGAATGATGCAATTAGTAGTAATCATTCTATTCTCTAAACCTATACCAAAACAATTAAATCAATGGATTTTATAGTCACCACAATAGTGAATTGGGTCAGCTCGAGAATGACCGTATTTAAGTAGATTGGGCCCTGCCCATCACAAACTCATACACAGTTCAGTGATATCACCCAACCATTCAAGACCATAAAGAGGTCCAATAAACCGATGATAAAATCACTGATTTGCCTGTCTTGTTATGCGTCGACCCCTTTGTACCTGAATAATTCATCGTGAATGGCTTGGGCTCGGGCGACTATTTCTTGTGGTGATTTCTGCCACGATTCTGGATGTGCGCATAAGCCAGCGGTGATTCTGATCATGGCCTCCTCGCCCATGCCGATGCCTTTTTTATGAATGCCGCCGATGTTTTGTGGATGAACTGGATTACTTTGATGTTGCATGGTGGTGGTATGAATTCATTTGACTCATGAATATTTTAAATCAATCGGCTTATGGTTTGTGTGAACACAGGTAGTCGTTAGTCAGAGTTGCGTTAGTTATCCCTGCGCATTTCAGCTTGGCGCATGGGCATGGCATCGATTTCGCTGAATATGTCATTTAATTGCAGTGCGCTGAAGCGTGATTTAACCCCGCCGTCTTTACCGATAAGGATGACCTGGTTGCTTTTCATTGGGTAGGTTTTGAGAATATTTTGTTTTAATTCAGCTGACAACGGCTGGGTGTGGTTGGTAGAAATGCCATCTGGTGACAGCACAAACCAGAGGATATCACGTTCCTGAATTTCATCTTTGTTTTGCTCAAGGAGTTGCACAACATCATCTAGGTTTTCAATGTCATTGATCAGAATGATGCGGTGTTGCCACTGCAAATCAGTGATGTCATTCAGTGCGTTTGCTGGTTTGTTACTGGCCAAGGCATTTCCTGAAAAAATAGATAACAACAATGAAGCAACCATTGGTAGCATTGGTGTTGATGTTGTTGATGCTTTAAACATATTTGAAATATACCAAAATGTAGGTGATTTAGATGTGATGAAGTGGTGGTTTAGCCTTTGGGGAAAGAAGCAGTGATACAGTCACCGCCAATGGTAAAACAGACAAGTGAGACTTGCCTGTTTTTAACTTAATCAAATTTTTACTTAAGGCTCTGGTCTTCGCTTTGAGCAAAACCAATGGCCTCGTAACAAACCACTTAATGGGCGTGGTTGTGCTCTTGCTCTTCAGCAGTGGCTTCACGCACTTCTTCGATGCTCACTTTGAAATGTAAGCGTTGACCAGCCAGTTCGTGGTTACCATCAACTGTGACCACATCACCAGTAACTTCGGTGATGGTTACTGGCACAGGACCTTGCTCAGTTTGTGCCTGAAAGGACATGCCCACTTCAATGTCATCAACGCCTTGAAAGGCTGACTTTGGTACTTTTTGAATCATTTGCTCATGACGAATACCGTAAGCTTCCTCTGGCTCAACAGTGACATCAAACGCATCGCCAACTTGTTTGCCTTCCATGGCTTTTTCTAAGCCAATGATGATATTGTGTGCGCCTTGTAAAAATTTCAAAGGGTCGCGGCCTTCAGATGAATCGAGTACTTGACCTTCGTCATTGGTGAGTGTGTAGTGCATAGCGACCACACAATTGTCTTTAATTTGCATGTTGTGTCCTGATAAAATTTAGCCGCGCATTTTAACATAAGCAGCCATGGCTGTTGTGAATCCTCAGTAATTCATCGGGTTTTCTGCCAACACAATGGTTAATCTGTGCAGCAATTCATCGACATGCTGTTGACTGAATGTGATTGGGGGCTTGATTTTAATCACGTTATGATCGGGTCCATCAGTGCTGATAAGGATGCCCAAATCGCGCATGCGATCAGCCAAATACTGAGCCTGTTGTGGTAATGGATTCAAATTATCATCACACAACTCAAAACCTAAAAATAGCCCCTGTCCTCGCACGTCTTTGATGATGGGGTGTTGGGCTTGCAATGCAGCTAATTTAGTTTTCAGATACTGCCCCGTCTCCAAGGCATTTTGTTGCAGCTTTTTGTCTTTGATTTGTTGCAGCACCGCAAGGCCAATGGTTGCCGATACTGGGTTACCACCAAATGTATTGAAGTATTCCATACCATTAGCAAAAGCATCAGCGACCCTTTGGCTACAAACCACCACAGCCAGTGGGTGACCGTTACCGATGGGTTTGCCAATGGTGAGTATGTCGGGCACCACATCATGAGACTGGAAGGCCCAAAAATGACTGCCGATGCGGCCACAACCGACTTGAACTTCATCCGCAATACACACCCCACCTGCGGCTCTGACCATTTGATAAACCTGTTTTAAATAGCCAGTTGGCAACTCAATTTGGCCACCGCATGAGACGATACTCTCAGCGATGAATGCCGATAACTGATGTCCTTGGGCTTGTAGCTTATGGATGTGGTGTTGTACATAGCTGGCATATTGATCTGCGGCATCGGCACCACAATGACGCCCCCTGAAGGTGTCAGGCAATGGCACAATGTGGGTGTTCTCAGGTGCGCCTTGACCACCTTTTCCATCAAACTTATAAGAACTGATGGCGATGGTGCTATTGCTGTTGCCGTGGTATCCAGATTCCAGTGCAATCACATCTTTACCGCCGCTATAAGCTTGTGCCATGCGCAAGGCCAGTTCATTGGCCTCTGAACCTGAATTAACCAGATGCACCACTGACAGCTCATTGGGTAGGGTCTCTAGTAATGCCTTGGTGAACTTGATGATGGCTGGGTGCAGGTAACGGCTGTTGGTGTTGAGAATGGCCATTTGTTGTTGGCCAGCACGCACCACGGCGGCATTTTCATGCCCTACGTGGGCCACATTGTTACAAGTATCTAGGTATTTTTGACCGAATTGATCAATTAAGTAAACATCATCACCGCGCAACATTTGAATCGGCTCAGAATACGCCAAAGATAATGATTTGCCCAAATGTTGGTGGCGAAAATCTATGATTGTTTGGTTATCATAATGTTCATATTGATGACTGACTGGGTCGCTGATGAACGAATAGGGGTCCGGACACAAGGCCTGGTAAACCGGCCACTCAAGTGGTCGACATGCGCCTGGAAAATCGCCCTCATTACCTAGCATGTCATGCATGATTTGGAAATGCAAATGCGGAGACCAGCCGCCATTTTCATCTGCCTCACCCACCCAGGCCAGCAGGGCCCCACGTTTTACTTCATCACCCAGTTGATGTAATTCAAGGGTTTTTAATGCCAAGTGGCCGTACAGGCTGTAAAAAGTGCCGTTTTCATATTGATGCTCCAAGATGATGGTCGGACCATAGTCACGCGGGTTGTCGTTGTTCTTAAAACCAACAATGCGCCCATCCAGTGGCGCATGAATGGCACTGAAGGCAGGCAACCAAACATCCAAACCCAAGTGCATGGTGCGGTATTCTTTGCCGCTGTTGCCCTCATAACTGAAAGCATCGGCGGCGTAAAAAGAACGGGCTTCACCGTAGCCACCGGCTAAAAAATGCTGTGGGAATTTGGCTTGTTGTTGACTGATTTTAAACTGTTGTTCGGCGTGGTTTTCGTAATCAGCAGCAGCGCCCAACAAAGTGCTCCCAACACTCAGATCAATGCCCATGATCGCTGTTTTTTCGTGGTGTTCTGGAAATATCTCAGCTAACTTGATGGCGTTTTGTTCGAGGTAATGGATCAATGCTTTTTGTTGTGGATGGGCATTGTAACCACAGGCTAATCTAACGGTGTATCTCACCATGGCCGGTGGCAGCGAATGCCACTGTTTTAACACCTCCCACGCCGGTTTTTCAGAAATGGTTTTGTAGGTGTTTGCTGGGTTGTCACGTCGTGCTATGGCTGCTTGGGTCACGCTGACAGCCAAGCGCATGCCAATCAAATGATACAGTTGGTCAAGTTCGCTTTGCTGCAATTGAACGACGCTGTGATAGCCTTTGATCACCGCCGCAGCGGCGCCTAAAACATCGGATTGGCCCATCATGGCATAGGCACAGACGATGGCCAACTCGTTGATCAGTTGCGTGTGAATGGCATCGCCAAAATCGATGCATCCACTGACGCGATTCTCAGCCACTAAGACATTGTTGTCATTGAGGTCGTTGTGAATGACTTGGCGACGCAGTTGTTGGTATTCACTTTGTTGTGACTCAAACAAATCAGTGAAGTGTAGTAACAGTTTTTGTTGGTCCTTATCAAACAAATCTAGGTAGTCTTTGAGCCACAAAGACTGAGCCAAATCCCATTCAAAGGCTCGCTCGGCAAGAGGGTGTGAAAAAGTTTCCAAGGCCGTATCAAGTGCGGCGGCTTGTTGACCCAGTTGGCACAACATCATTGGACTATGAGGCAGGTAGTCTGACCACAACACCCCACTGACCCAAGTCAGAACACGCATGATGATCAATTCCCCATCGATGTTGTCACATGTGGTTAACCACTGATTGTGCTGATTCAGTATAGGTTGAGGTAGATTCAAACCAGCGGCTTGGTGCTTTGACAAATGAATCATCAATGCATTTTCAAACTCAAAACAAGCCAAGTCAGTTACACGACTGATTTTGACTGTAAAAGTTTGTTGTTCACCTTGGTATTTGTAGTTGTGGTCGACATCACCGACTAATTCTGAGAGTTGGCCAGTAATGCCGTAATGGTGTTTCAACCATTGGATGACTTGCTGTTTGTTGGGTTTTTTATTCATGGCATCTTTATGACCAATGAGCTCTGTTTTTTTGCTATTGTATGGGAATGTTGATAAGAATTGAGAAACTCTATGAAAATAATAATTATATTGATATGCTTATTTGCTATAAGCATGACTGGGGGTGTGGCGATGGCTGAACAAGCACAGAGCAAAAAAGACAACATCGCCATTGTTATCCACGGTGGTGCGGGTACCATCATGCGAGAGAATTTAAGTGACGAACAGGAACAGTCGATCAAAGCAGATTTACAAGCAGCACTGGATGCTGGCTATGCTGTGCTGGAGCAAGGTGGTGATTCTACCGCAGGCATCATCGCAGCGATTAAAGTGCTAGAAAACTCAACACACTTTAATGCCGGTAAAGGAGCGGTATATACCAAACCTGGAAAACATGAACTGGATGCATCTATCATGCGTGGCAGTGATTTAGAAGCTGGCGCTGTAGCCGGTGTTTCGTTCACCAAAAACCCCATTTTAGCCGCAGAGCAAGTGATGCTCAATTCGCCGCATGTGATGTTGGCAGGTTCAGGTGCTGACACTTTCTCAAAACTCAAAGGCTTGGAGCAGGTCGAGAACAACTATTTCGACACCGAAGCACGATTCAAAGCATGGCAAGAAGTCGATGCGAAAACCAAGGCAAAGCAGGCCGATCAAGCCTCAGAACAAGATGTGCTGGATGCGGAATTTAAATTTGGCACGGTGGGCGCCGTGGCAGTCGATGTCAATGGCAATTTAGCCGCTGGCACCTCAACCGGTGGCATGACTTATAAGGCTTGGGGCCGCATCGGTGATTCGCCGGTGATTGGTGCAGGTACTTATGCCGATAACCGCAGTTGTGGCATATCAGCCACAGGCCATGGCGAGTTTTTCATCAGGTATGCGGTGGCTCATGACATTTGTGCTCGGGTTCGTTACCAAGACAAGGACCTGCAACAAGCAGCCGAAGAAGTAATCATGCAAGAACTCAAAGGTGTTGGTGGTTCAGGTGGCATCATCGGTATGGACCCTGCGGGTAAGCCGGTGATGGTGTTCAACACACCTGGTATGTATCGTGGTTTCAAAACCAGTAAAGAATCCAAAGTGGCTATTTATGGTGATGAGTAAGCTGTTACTTCAGCATAAAAAAAGACTGTGAGGCATCGCTGCATCACAGTCCTATTATGGATGAATCGATGGCTGTTAGTTATTCTACTTTATAGATAACCGGCTGCCATTCTTTCGAATCACTGCTAGATGCATCAAAACCAATGTAGTAGGTTTTGCCAGACTCAACTTTTATTCTCAATTCTGTATTCCAATCTTGTAGTTGGCTGTTTCGACGTTCTTGTGGTGTCAAAAACGCTTTGGTGTATCGGGTATCGACATTGGAAGCAAAATTCAAAATATACTCACCGGCATTGAACCAGGCTGCGCTGTCTCGAACGATCACGTTTTCACCATTCACCTCAAGTAATTTCACAGGAAACATTTGCTTGGCACCACTGCTGTGATTGAAAACCAGTTTGGCCGTTGCGTCACTGGGTGATGGAAAATCAAAGCTGAAAGCACTGGCGCTGACAAGCAGCGATAAGATTAATGTTGTTTTTTTCATGTTCTGCTCCTGGTTAATAAGTGGGTTTTAAACTGTGATACCATGATACTTCTACGAAACTGAATGTAGTGTGAATTCAGTATATACAAAACAGCTGGGGTTGTTTTTTGGGAGGTGGGGCTAATGGCAAGCCAACCAACTACTTAAACCAAGGCAATGGATTGGTTGGGTCGGCGGCTTTTCTGATTTCAAAATAAACCCCGGTCGGGTCGATGTTGCCGGAGTTGCCTGCGGTGGCAATGACTTGATCGGCCTGTACCCAATCGCCCACCTCAACCAATAGACTTTCATTGTGACCATAGAGCGTCATGTAATCATCGCCATGATCAATCACTATCAATAAGCCATAACCCCTGAGCCAGTCCGCAAATGCAATGCGCCCATAGGCCGAGGCCACCACATTTTCTCCGGCTTGATTGCCGATGACCACGCCGTCCCAGCGACTGTAACCGGCTCGCAGTGAGCGGTAGGAACGAATGACTTGACCCACCAGCGGTTTGCTCAGTTGTCCTTTGAGTTGCGCAAAGGACAGGTTTTCGCCCAAATTCTCTGGCAAATCATCAAGGAATTGAGTGAGTTGTAGCAGCAGCTGATTGAGTCTTTCATTGTCTTTATTGAGCGACTCATTTTCATTGCGGTAGGTTTTAATGGTGCGGCGCAAATCATTCAAAACCAAGGCCCTTTGGCGCTTTTGGTCAAGCATGATTTGTTGTTCTGCTAGCAGCTTGTTTTGTTGTTGTTCTAAGTTGCTTTTTTGTTCGTTGATTTGTTGCTGAAAGGCCTCCAACTGAATGATTTGTTCGGCGATGCTTTTGATCAGGTCATACAGCTTGTATTGTAGGTATTTGATTTGGTGTTGGGTGATTTCAGCACTCTTGGTGGTGGCGTTCAGCAACATCATCTTCAGTATGCGGTCATGATTGATAAAAACATGCAGGCGTAATAATTCAGCCATTTGGTTTTTTTGATTACTGATGCTGGCACCTTTTTCCTCGATTTGTTGACCGAGTACTTCAATTTGTTGGCTGGCTGTTTCGATTTGTGTTTTGGTGGTGCGTATCAACTTTCTTTGCTGGTTGATTTTTTGGTCTTGTGCTTCCAGCTCTATGAGTAATTTTGACTCTTCACCTTGGGCTTGGTTCAGCTCATCTTTTAAAACTGACAGTCGTTCACGAATTTGTATGAGCTTGTCACTGATTTCTTCTTCGCTCATGCCATCCTGTGCCATGACTTGGTGGTTCATGCAACATACAAACAACAAAATTAAGTAACAACGAATGATCAACTTAAGTGGGCTCGGGGGGTTAAACAACGAGTCATGATAACAAACTCATGGCACAGAAAAAACAGTTTTAAGGGGTAAACCAGAGCAAACTCTACCATATCATTGGTTTTCAGGCTTTTTAACTTGATTTTTTGTGCTTATACCTTATATTGTCCCTTTTGAATTTTTAGGTAATAAACATGTCGCAACTGGTCGAGTTCGTTGGCAACCATCCTTTTTTGGTGTCGCTGTTTTTTATCGCATTGTTTTTATTTCTGAATGCGTTATACAAAGAACAAAGTAAAGCTTTTCAGAATGTTAGCACAGACCAAATGACGCGACTGGTGAACCAACAAAACGCTCAAGTCATCGATGTGCGTCCCAAAGAAGCTTTCAATGAAGGCCACATCGTGAACGCCATCAACGCACCCTTGGCTGATATCACTGCGGGTAAAGCCAAACTAGAGAAGCTGAAGAAAAAACCGGTTGTGGTCTATTGCCAAGTCGGTAAAAGTTCAGCGCAAGCTGGTAAGCACTTGGCTGAAGCAGGCTTCGAATCGGTGTTTAATTTACAAGGTGGTATCAACAGCTGGATCAGTGAGAAGTTGCCATTGAGCAAAGCCTAATCCAAACATTATTCAATCATTTAACGGGATCATTATCCTGCCAAAACATAGGAAGATATTATGACAGAAGAGAACAAAGTAGCTGCACAGGCAGAACAACAAGCACCAACCATGTCTTTGCAAAAAATCTACACCAAAGATGTGTCGTTTGAAGCACCTAATGCACCACAGGTTTTTAATGAGCAAGGACAGCCTGACATCAAGTTGAACATGAACCAAAAAGTCAATAAGTTGGATGAGAACAACTTTGAGGTGGCGTTGACAGCTACAGTAACTTGCACGGTTAATGAAAAGACTGCTTATTTGGTTGAAGTATGTGGCGCTGGCATCTTTGGTATGCAAAATTTTGATGATCAAGCCCTGCACCAAACTTTAGGTGTTTACTGCCCGAATGTAATCTTTCCTTATGTCAGACAACAAATCAGCGACATGGTTTTGGCTGGTGGTTTCCAACCGTTGTTGTTACAGCCAGTTAATTTCGAGCAAATGTACGCACAACAAATGCGTCAAGCACAAGAACAAGCTGCTTCAAGTACCAAGCAATAATGAAATTTGCTGTACTTGGTGCAGGTTCCTGGGGAACGGCGTTGGCGATGCAACTATCGCGCAACCACGAGACCGTTCTCTGGGGACGCAATCAAGCTGGCATGGAAGCCATGCAACAATCCAGAACCAACGAACAATACCTGCCCGGTATTGTTTTTCCAGAAAAACTCATCATAGAGACTGATCTTGATGCAGCCATAGCACAATGCGAAGCGGTCTTGGTAGTTTGTCCATCACATGCTTTTGGTGATATTTTAAGGCAAATAAAACCACTGCTTGGGGCGCGTCCATTGGCTTGGGCCAGTAAGGGTTTTGAGCCTGGAACCGGTCGATTTTTGCATGAAGTGGCTGAAGAAATCATCGGTGATGCGGTGCCAATGGCGCTGGTAACTGGACCTTCATTTGCCAAAGATGTGGCCATGGATAAACCCACCTTGGTAGCGGTTGCATCGCAGCATGAAGATTTTGCGATGGAAGTCAGCAAAGCCTTGAAGACCAATAATTTTCGCGCTTACATATCAACTGACGTGATAGGTGCTGAATTGGGTGGGGCAGTAAAAAATGTATTGGCCTTAGCCACTGGTATCGCCGATGGCATGGAGCTGGGTGATAATACCCGTGCTGCATTGATGACCCGAGGCATGGCAGAGATGATGCGCTTGGGTGAAGCCCTTGGCTGTCGTCCTGAAACCTTGATGGGTTTATCAGGTTTGGGTGATTTGGTTTTGACATCCACTGGTGATTTATCAAGAAACCGACGCATGGGATTGGCTTTAGGCCGCGGTGAATCAATAGCTGAAGCACAGGCCAACATCGGTCAAGTGGTTGAGGGCATTGGCACCACCGATGAAGTGATGCGCCTGGCCCAAAAGCACGGGGTCGATATGCCCATCACAGAGCATGTTTGGAAAGTGGTACATGGGCAAATGACCACCGTTGAGGCTTTGTCGGCACTGATGGATCGTAAGGTCAGGCCTGAATTCTCTTAATTCTCACCGAATTAATACTTAAGTGCTTTGCGGTGTTGTTCGAGTAAAGCTTTGTGTGGTTCAAAAGCTTGTCTATAATGTTGCCAACGATTGACAGATTTTTGATACAAATCTTCAGCTACCTGAGCATAACTGTTGGTGCTGACTCGCGCCCTTGAAGCCAGTCTTTTTTGGGTGTTCAACATGTCAGCCTTGTAATCAATTCCTAAAAATTGACAGGCATCTTGTGTGGTTTGCTCCGGTGAAGTCACTAAATCTTCATATTTAACAGTCATCAATTGGGTGCCCAAGTGCTCACGTATGCGGTACCACAACTGCATGCTTCGATCATAGGTATTAACGGTTTCATCGAAAGCATTGAAATGAATGAAGGTTTCATTTGGTGCGTAATTCTGCATGAAATTGCTGAGAATCACATCTGCTGGCTGTCTTGCCATGAACAGGAAACGCGCTTGAGGGAATAAATCTTTTATAAACAGCGCTTGCAGGAACCTAAAAGGCAATTTATCAATAACCAACTGCGGCTGGCCTTGATCGAGGTGTGAATCAATTTGGTCAAAATACAACGATCTGAGCACAGGCCAATCAGCCTTATTTTTAAAATCTGGCCACCAAGGGTTTTGTTTGTTTTCGGACAGGTATTTAATTACTGTCTCGATCGTTGGCATTTCTTCAATTGAAGTGACGTCATTATTGGCGCTGAGAATGGTGTCAATGAGCGTGGTTCCGGAACGAGGAAAGCCAATAAGAAAACATAAATGACTGCCCAATTCACGTTTAGCTGTATTTGGTGCATAGTCACGCGCACCAAACAGCCGAGAAAATATACCCGGTTTTGAGGGTGTTTTTATGTGATCTAATCCTGCATCAATGGTGGCCAATCTTTTATCCAGAGCATCGGGATTAAATTGTTTGTTTCTAGGGCTTTGTGCTGCCAATTGATTGGCTTGTTGATAGGAGGCGAAGGCTGCATTAAATTGACCGTCTTGATCCAATATGGTGGCTCGCTCAAACCAATATTCGACGGCTTTTCTGAATGGTAATTGGGATACTTCAATGGTATTCAAATAATCCAAGGCTTGTTCTGTATTTTTTTGTCTTCTTGCGATGCGTGCAGCATCAATCATTACAGTCGGATGTGTTGAATCTAACTGTTGGGCCTGTTGGTTGGCAGCTGCAGCCTGCTTGAGGTCATTGGTTTTTTCATACAAATTGGTCAATTCACACCATGCATCAATTTCATTGGCATCAAGACTCAAAGCATGTTTCAAACATTTAATGGCTTGTTCAGTCTCTTGCAGCTCATTAAGAAGGATGCCTTTATAGGTAAATGGCAAAGCCATTTTGGGAGCGATGTCCATGGCTTGGTCGTAACAATTTATGGCGCTTTTGAAATCACCTTTGGCGTGGTGAGCTAATCCGGCATTGACCCATGCCAAAGCATGAGTTGGATTAATTTTGATTAATTTTTTAAAAGTACTCAGCGCTTCGTCGTGTCGTTCCATGGCGGCTAATGTGACACCCAAATTAAAATAGGCCGACTGATAGCTCTTGGCTGCAGTAATGGCTTTTTGATAAAAGCCTATGGCTTCATCAAGCGCTCCAATGGCACGACGGGTATGTGCCAAGTTATGCCAGCCTTGGGCATAGTCTTCATCCAGCCTCACGGCTGATTTGAATGCTTTGCTGGCCCGTCCAGATTGTCCTGCATTCTGTAAAGCACGACCTAGATGGTTGTGAGCTGTGGCTGATTGTGGGTTGCTTTGAACGGCCATTTCAGCCAGTTGGATGGCTTGATTAAAATCATGCTTTAAAAACGCTTGAATCGATTGGCTGACCAGGCCTTCGGCACTTGCTTTTGTTGCTAACTGTTCTATGTATGGTTTGGCCAGTTCAGTTTGACCTTCACCAAGATGGTACTCTCGCAACAGACTGATGGCTTGATCAGATGAATCAGTGGCTAATAGATTGAGTGCCTCTTGAATTTCTCCAGTCCTGAAAAGTTCTTGGGCGTTATTGATGTTATCAGTCATAGGTGTCTGGTGTTTTGTTTCTGGCTGTTTTTAGGCTTTTTATTTAATCGGTTGGTAAAAATGGGTGATGATATCTGCCTCAGCGACATTTTGTGGGTCATTGACATAAACTTCCCAGAGATCACCATTGATCTGTAGTTCATTTTCAACCAAATAAGCATCCATCAAAGCGTATGATGCTTCACCTTGGTCATAGGAACCCATTTGTACGTATTTTACCGCAGTGCCTGCATAGGTTTGGCCTAACATAACATCACCGGTGTCACCCTCGATGCTGCTGATGTTTACTGGGATTGCGGCATCAAACTCCCACACATCATTTTCCCAACTGCGTGTGATGGCAATCGGTTGGCCAGCAAACTCAATGTTATTAGCAAACATGAATGTGGTAATTTCATCATAGGCCGCTTGGATAATAGGCGCCACATCTTGGTTGGTATTGGCTGAGGTGCTGACATACAGAATGCTTTGTGGTTGTACATTTTCTGTACTGAAGCCACTGAAATCATACACCGGTTGTGACTCAACCAATTGTTTGAGGTTATTCAAGCCTTTTTGGTATTCTGGCCCTAACATGTCATCCATCATCATGCCAAAATAACGACCGAGAATGTCGCCATTGAAGTCGGCATCGAAAACCCATGTCACTTCCGACTGATTACCCAGATCTTTGATCAGGTAGGTGGCGTACGAAGGTTCATCGCCTTGACCATCAAAATAGAGTTTAGTTTTGACCCGTTCATTGGGTACCGATTCGATGATGGTTTGTCTGCCGCTGCCGACTTCTTCGTTACCAGTCCAAGACATATAAGAACCAACGCCGAACTCAGGTCCTTCGTAATCGTATTTGGCCTCGGGATCTAATTTTGCCCATGGTGACCACTTGTTGAAATGATGCATTGAGTTAACTGCTTTGAATACTTTTTTAGCCGGACGATCGATGGTCACTGATCGTGAAACTTGTACTTCATCTTCTAAGAAAAAGAAGCCATAGGCATAAAAAGCAACAACCAAAAACAGCAAGGCGAAAAATAAATATTTGAAAACTCTCACGCTAAATACCCTAGGTTTTGAATGCACTAGATGATAGCATATAACGCATGAATAACCTTTTGAGTTTTGCAGAAAATTACTTGCTAGAAAGCCTGCTGGCGAGTTTGTTTTTGGGTGTTGTTTTAACCGCCCTCATGGCTTGGTTGTTGTGGCGCAAAGCCCACCAACAGATTGCAGATTTGGCCGCAGAAAAGCGCCAAGCTGTGGAACAAATGCTGAACCAACAACTGACACAAATCCAGCACGAACTGGAAAAGACAGAACAAGAAAATGAGCAGCAAGATCGCGAGTTGATGCGCTTAAATAAATTGACGGTTAAGTTGGCCGAACAACATAAATACAGCCAAGAAAAAGCCATACTCGCCGATGAGCGTCAACAAGCCCTGATCCAAGCAGAAAAACAGCTGACTGAGTTAAAGTCTGAAGTGGAGCACCAACAACAGCGGTTTTTGGAACAAACCGAGTTCATCAAAAATTCTCAAGCCACCATGTCCGATCACTTCAGTACATTAGGACAGAAAATTCTAGAAGAAAAAACCGCCAAATTCACAGACCGCAACAAAGAACAAATGAATCAAGTGGTCACGCCCTTACAGAAGCAGCTGCAAGAGTTTCAAACCCTGATCAACCGCAATGCGACTGAAGGCTTGGCGCAACAAAAGTCAATGAAATCTGAAATCGAGCGAGTTTATCAACTCAATCAGGAGCTGAATAAGAAAGCCGAGGATCTGACCAAAGCGTTGACTTCAGAGAGTAAAACCCAAGGAAATTGGGGTGAAATGGTGCTCCATCGATTGTTGGATGTGGCCGGGCTAGAAAAAGGCCGTGAATACGAAACCGAAGTGTCATTTTCAACCGATGACAACAAACGTCTGCGCCCTGATGTATTGATTCACTTACCACAAAATAAAACCATGATTGTGGATGCCAAAGTGTCACTCACCGCTTTTGAACAATACGTCAACGCAGAGACCGATACCGAACGCCAAAAACAACTGAAACAACATGTGCAAAGCATGAAAAGCCACATCGATGGCTTGACCAAAAAATCCTACCACGACATTGAACAGCTGGATTCATTGGATTTTGTGTTGATGTTTGTACCGATTGAGTCGGCCTATCTGGACGCCATAAACGCCCAACCAAACTTACTGGAAGACGCCTATAAGAAAAATGTGTTGGTGGTATCAGCCAGTAATTTATTGGCCACCTTACGCACTGTGATGGTATTGTGGCAAAACGAAAACCAAAACAAAAACGCCCAGCTCATCGCTGATCGCGCCGGTAAAATGTACGACAAACTGGTTGGTTTTGTCGAGAACCTCAATGACATCAAATTCCGCCTGAAACAAGCCGATGAAGCCTGGTATGCAGCTGAAAACAAACTTAAGAGTGGTCGCGGCAATCTGATTTCTCAAGCCGACAAATTGAAGCAATTGGGTGCCAGAAATAGCAAGTTACTTGATAAAGAATGAACAAGAATTCACTTTAAGCTTAGTTGGTTATTTGTTCGAGAAAAATATAAAAAGTAAGCTTAAGTATGTAAAAAATAATAATTGTTAATCAAGAACCTTCATTATTGTATTAAGGAATATTGATTTCAGTGAAAATAAGATTCGAATGATTGGGTTTTATATTTATATCTTTTGGACAAATACATTGTCAATAAAACAATAATACCACAAAACAAACAAACCATGAGATCTTTACATTCTTATAATTGCAATGTATTCCTATCATATTAGCCCATTCAGGTGAACCAGCTATTATATTTTGTCCTCAGATACTGTATGAATCGACTTATGGGGGTATCCACAACTGATTGATTCTCAGGTGGCTAAATTTCAAGTTTCGGATTCAGATTTGTTTGGTCTTAATTTCACAAGCCACCGTATAGAGTGGCTTGTGATAACAATATCATTTTCTTATTGAATTTCACAGAAAGTACGCATGTTGTAAACATGCCCTTGATAAACACTGTACCAAAAGTTTGCACCGTCCCAATCACCGGAGAATAATGCGCGTGCATACATGCCGACGGCATGTGCAGCGCCGGTTGTTGCAGCATCGCACGAAGATCCTCGTTTCAATCCAAGTGCCTGCTGTTCGATTTCCTCTTGCATTTGCAATAACAGATCATGATTCAATACAGCCTGGGAAGTTATCTTTTTAAGTGATTTCTCATGGTGTTGAATCAATTCAATGTGACCGTCCATCTGAATGGTTATGCCTTGTTGGTTGATAATCAATGATCCGCGATTACTGCTGATATGAAATTCAGTGTTATTTTCGCCTTTCTTTTGACTTGCAAAGCTGGTACGACTGCTTATGTTCAAGAATTCACCTGATTCAGCATCGACAAAACTGTGGTTTACAACTGTCGAGTCCTTCAGGTTTAATTGTTTTTGTTCATAACGGTTTTCAGCGACTTGATTCAGTTCAGTAGGCTTTTTGGCAGCCACTTGGAACATCACTCCAAATAGAGTGATGGTGATTAGTGTTTTGAATATATTCATTTTATTTTCCTTTTTATTTATTAAGTAGTATTAACGTATTTCGCAAAAGATTCGCATTTCTGAAATAGCCCATTGGTTTTCAAACATCCAATAATTAGCTGCACCATTGTTCCCGGCAATAACTGCTTGCATGAATTGATTCCAAGTAAAAGCGACATAAGAAGTTGCTGCAGAACATGCGCCCCTTTTTAAACTGACTGAAACTTCTTCAGTAAGCTGACGATTGACATCTGCAACCATTTGGCTGTGAACCACAGACAGGAATAATTGTAATTCTTCAGATTTTTCACCTGTTGACTTGTCATTCAGCATTTCATCTACAAGTTGAGTGGGCTTAAAAACCATGAAACCATTGTCTGAAAAGATGGACACTTCCATTTGATTGTTCTGATTTTTCGTAACTGTATCGATGCGTTTTGTGATGACCATTTGTTGACCTGAGAATTGATCTTTGTAGCTTTGTGAAAAATAAAGCGTGTCACCAGTTTGTTGCCACTGAATATCAAAACCAGTATCCGTCATTTGATGATTAAAATCAGGCTTCGCTTCAGCCAGAGTGGTTAAGGGCAGCATCATCATAAATGCCATATATAAAGTTTTCATGTTGTTCTCCATAATTGAATGATTTAATAAAATGTGATTAATACACGTCGCCTATTATCGGGATACTCAATTTTTTTAGTTATCAAAATAGGGACCATAAATATAAAAAATGACAATTCTAGATATTTTAAGTTTGAGAATGCTTTCACCATTGATACAAGCTGATAAAGACAAGGTGTTTGATTGATCAAACAGGCATACTGTCTTGAAGCCCTCTTGCAGGGAGGGAAAGTGTTTAAATTTTTTAAAGGTGAAATGTATCAGTTATAGATACATGGGCTTTCAATCAATTTGTGAAAAGGTTTGGTTGAATAATTGACGAGAACAGAAATGCTTGATCAGTTCATTTTATTGGAAAGTAACTTCAGAGCCTGAATAAAAAAACCACCAACCCTGATGGGTTGATGGCCTTGACAATTAATGTATATGTCAGATTATATTACAGTGGGTCACATTGGACTGTGTTGTTTGAAGTCCAGTAACAGTGAAGGGTGAAATTTCCACTGTCATTTTCTAAATCGGCCTGAATCCTCAATCGGCTTATCATGCTCAACCATGAAACGATATTACCACCGCCACCGCCACCAGTTACAGTAAAGGTGTTTCCTGGAAAACCGCTCAAGCCAATATCAGGAAGTGTGTTGCCATCTGAGTCAACCATTGAGTTTGGTGACTGTTTAACTTTAATCTTGAATGACCCTGTTGTCCCATCTTGAGTTGTGCCGCTAAAATCAAAAGTTACACTGCTGCTGTCATTGAAAAAAACAGTCCACTCTTTGCTATCTAGATTGCCACTTTCATCCAAAAATTTTGCCACTTTATTCGTCCAAGTGGTGAATCGTACTCCTGATTGAGAAGTGACGTAATCTTGCAAAGCCCTTAAAACCCTTTGCTGTCCGTTAAAGTTTCCAACCAAATCATGAACAGTATTAGGAAAGCCTGCTGATCCAGAACCAGGAAGTAGGTTAACAGGGATTCCTTCTTGAGTTGAATTAATGGCATCGATAATTTCAAATGCATCATTAACAAAATTTTGAGCTTGTTGGCTTGTATTCATTCTTGATGTCAAGACTTGAAATAAGCCAGGCTCAACTATTTTGTAAACATTGTATGTTGTGGCTTGTCTGGTGTATCTGTTCACAACAGTGACATGTTTATTGTTGTGATACCCTATTTTTGATCTAGCAACACGTTGCTTGTCTGATTCCGTACAACTGTAGCAAAAGCCGTAATCTTTTTCGACTGCTGAACTAGGAAGTGAAAATCCGGTCAGGATGGTCGTTAATAATAAAAAATATATGTTCTTCATGATTTCTCCAAAATTAATTATTGATAAAAATGAGTAAAAACTCATGTTGAACATTGTCTTGATCTATCAAAAAACTAGTTATCAAAATTAAGTCATTTTTTTTAACTTTCATCCCAGTATTTGATTACAAAAACTCATCAGATGGTAGCGGCTAAAAACTTGATTTTTTTGTCCTAATTTTGATAACTAATTTCAACCAACCTTTATAAACTAGGCACTGATTTCAATCACATGAAATTATTATTAATTAACCTCTAATGGAGATCGAAATATGAAAAAAATTATGACTGTTATGATGTTGCTAGTGTCTTTGGGCTTAATGGCTCAAGAACAAGGTGAAAAAAATGCCAACCTATTTGAATTTGAGATTGGACAGGTCGAATACGCCATAGACATGAATCAATTACTGGCTTTCCCAAACCCAATGGATCCACCGATTGATCCCCCAAGGTGTCTGGGAAATCTGCCTTTGTGTAATCTTGTTTTGACACTTTGGGAGATGGGCCGTACAGATATTCCTGCAGGTTGTCATAGATCTGGTGCCGTTGGTAGTGAAGTAGTTTATTGCGAGATTAAGTAAACGATTTATTGAAAATAAACAAAAGGAAAATGATATGAAAAAAATTATGATTTTATTGATGGCGACAATATCTTTAAACGCCTTGGCGACTGATTTAGACGGAGAGGCTATGAGTTTTGAGTTTGAACAGAAAGTAGTTAGTATAAACTGGTCAGAATTACTGGTCGACATTGAACTACCACCCATTGAGGTTAACTACCCTGCACCAAGCTGTTTTGGTTCAGCTAGACTTTGTAATATGTTAACTAGAATGTGGGAAATGGGTGGGCCTGGTATACCAGCTGGTTGTCACCGATCTGGTGCAGTAGGAAGTGAAGTATATTATTGTGAAATACAGTAAACCTTAATTATTCCAGTTTCACCTGTCTTTTAAAAGCAGCCTTTTTATGGCTGCTTTTTTTATTTGGCAGTTTGTTGGTAGGTTTTTGCGGTCATACCGAATTGTGCCTTGAAACACTGTGAAAAATAAGACACAGAGTTGAATCCACAATTATCAGCAACAATGCCAACTTGGTAGCCATCTTTGAGTAATTCTTTTGATTTGTTCAAGCGATACTCTCGCAGCATGTCCATCGGATTTTGGTCGATTAAGGCTTTGATTTTCCTTTGAAGTTGGCGGTCTGAAACAGCCATTTTACTGGCAATCTTGGCACGGTTCAGAATGGGATCCATGTAGTTTTCTTCAATCACCTGAATCAGTTGGTCGACAAATTCTTGGTCTTTTTTAGGCAATACCTTGGATGTTGACTTACCGGACTTAACTTCTTGTCCTGCTTTGGTTTTTAAAATATCCCTGATGGTCAGCATGTTCTCCAGCTGCACCAATAATTCATCACGATCAAATGGTTTAGCCATATAAGCATCAACATTTTCACGCCAACCTTTGATGCGACTGACTTTGTCATTCAAAGCGGTCAATAACATCAGTGGTATGTGGGAAGTCCGCTGATCAGCACGAATGACCCTGGCCACTTTGAAGCCATCCATTTCAGGCATCATCACATCACTGATGATGATGTCAGGGACTTGTTCAATTGCTGTCGCAACACCCTTCACACCGTTTTCAGCTGTAATACAGTTGTAAAATGGGCTAACAATAGAGACGATGTGTTCGCGCATGTCGTGATTGTCTTCAATCACTAATACGGTGTTTAGGTCTCTGTTTTCCACGTTATTAACTGCCACTGTCGATTCATCTTTGGCTTCTATTGATTCATTTTGTAATTGTTCGATTAAAGTGCTGATGTGTGATGATTCGATCTCAGCCACAGCTTCAGCCAGTGGTATGCGTACGATAAATTCACTACCCACCCCGAGCTCACTGCTGACTTGGATTTCGCCATTGTTGACTTTAACCACTTCCTCAACCACCGATAAACCAATACCGATGCCTTCGATTGCTTGGTGTGAATCCAGTCTTCTGAAACGTTTGAAAATGTCCTTTTGTTGTTCAGCGGTTAAACCTGCGCCGTTGTCACTGACTGACAACACCAATGAATCATCAGTGGTTTTAGAAGTAACCTCTACGTGACCACCAGACTGGGTGTACTTGATGGCATTAGAAACCAGATTACCTAAAACTGCATCAATGAACTGATCAGTGACATCGATGGTGGCTTGGTCATTGTGCTTTAAATCGAGCTTGATGTGTTTTGAATCAGCTAAATACTGAAATGACTCAACCAGTGACGCCACTTGATTTTGGGTGTTTTGGGGTGTGGTGTTGACTTGTTCTGTGTCGCTGACCCGCGCGATTTGTAGTAACTGCTCAACCAAGGAAAGTAGTCGATTGGCGCTGCGGTTGATCATCTTCAGGCTGCGGGTGTCCTCTTGATCTACTTGCTTGTTAATCAATTCTTTGATTGGCCCTAAAATTAATGTCAGGGGCGTGCGAAACTCATGTGATACATTAGAAAAGAGTTCGTTCTTTTTCACCAACAAAGACTCAACTGTCTGTTTCTGGATGTTGAGTTCTTTGGTTTTTTCTGCCACTTCTAAGCGCAATTGTTCAGCGATGGCTTTGTTGGTTTTGATTTTTCTTTGTACGTACCAATAAATTGAAAACAAAGCCAGTAATACATAGGCACTGATGGCCCACCATGTCAGCCAGGGCGGAGGAAGGACTTGTATACTTAAAGTTTTAATTTTTTGACTGAAACCCCCGTCTAAATGTGCAGCTCTTATCTTCAGTTCATAATCACCACTTGGCAAATTTGTGTATGTAGCGAAACGATTATCAGAACCAACTGTGTTCCAATCAGGATCAAATCCTTGAAGTTGATAAGAGTACGTGGTGTTTTCTGGGTCTGTGTTACTTGTAGCAGAAAAGTTAAAACTAGTTACATAGTCCAAATGAGATAACTCTAACTTTTCCAATAAATTTATATCTTTGTTAATTTCAAACCCATCATAAGACTGACCAATTTTTACTTGCTCATTGAACCGTTTTAAATGTGTCAAAACAGGTTTTAAAATATTGTTTGAGTTTTCTGATAAGTTTGAACTGAATTTAAGTAAGCCATCCCTAGTGCCAATATAAATGTTTTGTTTGCTATCGATAAAGCTTGATTTAGATACAGCTTTGAATTTTGGAACGCCATTATTTGCATTAAATAAGCTGGCTGCTTGCGAAATGTGGTTGTACTTAATAAGCCCTATGTTACTAGATAACCATACGTTTCCATTGTTATCAGCAACAACATTATTTATTTCTGAAGGTAAAATAGATTCAGGAATAAGTTGTTTAGTGATCTGATTTATTGTGTCGTGTTCAAACAACCCATAATTCATTGTTCCTATATAAATAGAGTCATTATTGTATGAAATTGCTGTTGTTTGCTGAGTGGGAAGCTGAGAGTTAATTAAGTCAGCTAAAACTAATTTTTTTGATTTGGTATTAAAAATTAATATACCGTGATTAGAAGCTAAAAAGAAATGGTCCTTGAATTTAATCGAGCCATTATGTTTGATTTTGTTTAAATTATTTTCTTTGGTTGAAATAATTTTTAATTCGATGAAATTTTTAGTCAGTATTTCGAAAAGGTATAATTCAAAGCCGCTGGCTATGAGAAGATGCTCTTCATCAACCTGCCCCAATATAGTGCTGACTCCAGATAGTTCTTTTGCTTTTATGTTACTTTTTATGGTTTTGCCATCATAGTCCAACTGGTGTAATCCAACTTCACTACCAATCCAAAAGTTTTCTTGTGAATCCACAAAAAAAGATGTTGGAACAAAACCCTCATCGTCAAAAGCAGTGGGTTTGGTTGGAATAAAATGACAAGTATTTAAATCTGTAGATGCAATGGCAATACCATCCTCGGCAGCAATAAATAATTTGTTTTCAAATTCAATAACCTCATAAATAGCAGCCGTTGTATCACAATTCAGGTTTTGCTTAAGTTTTGGAAAAGTGGGGTTGAACTTAGCCAGTAATCCGGTGAAAGTTGAGATCCAAATTTGTCCAATTTCATCTTTAAACAAAGATGTTAGTTCATTCTCAGGTATTGAGTTTTGGTCTAAAGACTTTTGATGTTGATATATTTGACCAGTTTTTTTCCTGTATTGAAAAAGACCTGTAGTGGCTGATGCAAACCAGATATCGCTTTGGTCGCTTTCTATAGACACGATAATTGATGGAATCAGACCCGGTTGAAATGGAGATAATTGTTTTTGGCCATATTCCATTAAAAACACACCAGAATCTGTGGCAACCCACATGTTATCGAAATCATCTATATGAGCATTCCATATCAGAGGTTTTGTCGCAGCATCAAAACTAATGTTCTTGAATTTTGAATTTACAGTGTCAAAAATAAAAACATCATTCAATGTAACAAGAGCTAAGCTGTCTCTGACCGACGCTATTGTTTTGATTGAATGATATTTTTTCTGAGTATTTTCTGGCAGTGAAAACCTGTTAAGGCCTGTTTCATCCAATGAAAATAAAACATCAGAATCAGCCATCCATGCTTTGTCATTGTGAAATGTCATGTGAGAAGGTGTTAAATCTTCAATGAGGCCGTTTCGATTTAATTGTAACTTTTGAATGGTGCTATAATCATAGACAAAAACCCCTTTTTCCTTGGTAAGAATCCATATGCGGTTATCAGAGGATAAACCGATATCAGTTATACCTTCTATTTTTTTTTGATCAGTATGTAAAATTTGGTTTAGATTAAGGTACTCATAGCCATCGTACCGATATAAGTTAGAGCTAGTCGCAAGCCAGATGAAACCATGTTTATCCTCTTCAAAATCAATTACTCGAGAATCATTCAGGTCTTGAAAATCATTCAGATGTTGAAAGTTATAAGTTAAGGACAGTGAATTGAATGAAATACAAATAAGGAAGCAAGTTAAATATCTCATACTCATTAAGCGAAAAAGATTGATCTAGTTTAACTCAATTTTTTTATTAGTGAAATTCAATTATCTAGTAATCCTTTTCCTCAAGCTTTAATTAAAATCTTATAAGTAAGAGTATCCAATAAAAAAGCCAAAGCTTTGAACGAAGCTCTGGCTTTTAACGTGTGGTTATCAGTTTTTATCAATACATTGGTAGGTCTTTGACTTCACAATTATGTGCACCAGGAACGTCTAGTTGGATTACGCCTTGAGCATTTTTGAATAGTTGTGGTACGTTATGAGGTGGTGAAGGGCAACTGGAATTTGGTCCAATTAAACCATAAGGATTAGGGTAGCCATCAATATAATGGATACACTCACGTACAGCTGGTGGGGGTCCTTCGTTGAGTGCCTGAGAATCATTAAAATAAAAGACAGAGCTCATTGATATGAAGATTGCAATTAAGGTTATAGATTTTTTCATGGGTTATTAATTCCTAGACGTTAAAAAAAGCGTATCATACCTCAAAATTTCACTTCTTTTACACGCTGACACCAAAAGTTAAAAAAAATGTCCTTAATTTCCTAAAAATACTGATTTATTACTCCAAAAGCTTACTCATTCATAACCGGTGCAGTGGTTCCACCTTTGCGTTGGTAACCATCAACCCTAATAAAACGGTACTTGAAACGTTCCAATATGGCATACAGTGAGGGGATCAGAATCAAGGTGATTACTGTGGCGAACAGGATGCCAAAAGCCAACGACACTGCCATGGGAATGATCACTTTGGCTTGTAAGGAGGTTTCAAACATGATCGGTAGTAAGCCAAAGAAGGTGGTCAGTGAAGTCAATAAAATGGCCCGGAAACGTTTGGCGCCTGCATGTTTAACCGCGCTGATGATGTCTATGCCTTCATTGCGTTCTTTGTTGATGTAATCGACCATCACCAGCGAGTCATTCACCACCACGCCAGTCAGCGCAATCACCCCAAAAATGGACATCATACTGAAAGTCATGCCCAGTAATAAATGACCGACAATCGCGCCGGTGATACCGAAAGGAATCACTAACATGATGATCAATGGTTGTAGGTATGATTTCAATGGAATCGCCAACAGCACATAAATCAAAATCACCGCCGATAGCATACCCACACCAAGGTTTTGCATCAACTCAGTCATCTCTTTACTCATGCCATCCAAGTCATAAGTCACTTCAGGGTATTCTGGCACGATGGGTTGGCCCATTTCAGGCATCAATTCACTAATGATGGTTTGTGGATCAGCGATGGCTTTATCAACCATGGCAGTGATTCTGGCCGCGCGTTTGCGGTTGACCCGTTCGATGGAGTTGGCGGCTTTGCCGAGGTTGATTTCGGCCACTGTGCTCAAAGGTAGTTCATCGCCTTGGGCGGTGCGAACGCGTAATTCATCCAGCGATTTCAGTGATTCACGGGTGGCTCGGTCATAGCGCAACATCACTTTCACCTCGTCATTGCCGCGTTGTAGGCGCTGGACCTCTTCGCCATAATAGGCCTGGCGTATTTGTCGCCCGATGTCGTTTTGGCTGAGGCCAAGGTTTTCCCCCAGTGGTTTGATTGAAAATTCAATCTCATCCTTGCCGGCCTCAATTGAATTACGCACGTCTGATACGCCCTCATAATCAGCCAATTTATTGGCTAAGATATCCGCCGCCAGGCGCAGTTCTTCGGTGTCGCTGCCGACCAGTTTTAAACTGACATCAGGACCTTGGCCCGGACCGGTCAATGACATGGTGCCGATGTGGGTGGCACCCGGTATTTCACCAATGTATTCGGTCCAACGCTTGAGCATTTCCTTGCCATCGATCACGGTATTTTCTTCTTTCACCAATTCCACAATGACTTTGCCAGAGACTTGAGAATCAATGAAAGAGAGGCGATGGTTATAAACCGCGCCGTTTTCCAAGCCCACAGATTCACTGACGTCTTTGTCCAAGCGCACCAGAGCTTCCTCTACCTGGTTCAAGACCTGTTCAGTGGTTTCTTGTGGGGTGCCTTGGGCCATGGCAAAATCCGCTTGCACAAAATCAGCAACAAAATCTGGCATCATCACAAAGCGCACCAAATTGTTCTGAATCAAGCCCAAACTGAGTACAAAGATTCCGACAAAGACCGTTAATGTCAGCCCGGGTCGATTGATGGCGCGACCAATGGTAGGCCTATACCAGTGGGTGATGACGTATTCAAGACCGCTGTTGACCTTGCGTTGTAGGCGCAGTAATGGGCCTGGGTTTTTGGTGCCAATGTCATCAGACTTCATGTGCGCCAAATGTGCTGGCAAGATCAGTTTTGACTCCACCAATGAAAACAGCAAGCACAAAATCACCACCCAGCCGATGGCCTCAAAAAATGAGCCGAATAAGGTCCCAACAAACAACATCGGCGCAAATGCTGCAATGGTGGTTAACACCCCGAAAGTCGCTGGTGTGGCCACCCGTTGGGCACCCACCACCACGTTTTTTAACGAGTGGCCTTTGTGTTGAATCTCAGAATAAGCGCTTTCACCAATAACAATGGCATCATCGACCACAATACCCAAGACTAAAATGAAACCAAACATGCTGAGCATGTTGATGCTGATGCCAGTCAAAGGCAAAAACATAAAGGCGCCCAAGAATGCCACCGGCAAACCCAACATCACCCAGAAAGCCACTTTCAAGCGCAAAAATAAGGTCAAAGTGAGTAACACCAAAACGGCCCCTTGCAGCATGTTGCGTTCCATCATGTCGAGGCGACCGCGCACATAGTGTGAAGTATCAGACCAACTGGCCATGGACATGTTCGGGGGCAGTTTGCTTTGCATCTCATCGACGTAGGCATTGACTTGGTCAGAAATGATCAACACCGATTCATTTTCCACTGCATTGACTTGGATGCTGATGGCTGGTTTGCCATCAAAGGTGCCAATATCAGCAGTTTCAACAAAGCCGTCTTTGATGTTTGCGATGTCTTTGAGTAACAAGCGTGAGCCATCAGGGTTGGTGCGAATGATGGTGTTAGCAAACTCCACTCCGGTGTAGGATTGTCCAACCGCGCGCAATAATACATCGCCGCGGTCGGTTTTGATAGAGCCACCTGGTAAATCAATCGATGCCGCACGCAGTGCTTGCGCAATCTCATCAAAAGTGATTTGATACTGGCGCAAGGTGTTCTCCTGCACTTCAATGGCAATTTCATAGTCTCGGCTACCAACCAAACTGGCCATCGACACATCAGGTAAATCAATCAGGTCATCGCGGACATCACGGGTGGCTTGCAACAGATTGTCTTCAGGTACGTTGCCGTAAACCGATAAAAACAGCACAGGCTGTTGGATTAGGATTTCGCTGATGATGGGCTTTTCCGCTTGTTCCGGGAATGAATTGATGCCATCGACGCGGTTTTTGATTTCGGCCATGACGTTTTTGACATCGTAATCATTGCCTATTTCGATACTGGCGTTAGCGAATCCCTCATTGGCCACGCAAGTGGTTTTATCAATGCCTTCCAAGCCGGTCACCGCGTCTTCGACCTTAACGCAAATGCCCTTTTCGACTTCATCAGGTGCAGCACCCGGATAGGCCATGGTGATTTGCACTTGGTTGACCGAGGTGGCCGGGAACATTTCTTTTTTCATTGTCCAGGCTGAATACAAACCACCGATGAGCAAACAGACCATCATTAAATTAGCGGCAACTGGATTACTGGCGAACCAGTAAATGATGCCTTGATCCCATTGTTTTTTCATGACAAGCCCCTCACAACTCAGTCTCTGCCGTCAGTTGCTCATGCAACACTGCACCCACGGTTTCGCTGGCTGCTTGATTGGCTTTATCATCTTCGGTTGTTGTCTTGCGCCGCAGCAACATGCCGTTTTCAGGTGCTTGAATCGGCGTGGTGATGACCTGGTCGCTGGTACTGAGGCCTTGGTTGACGTAGAAATAAGTATCGGTTTTATGAAAAACATCCAAGGATTTTATTGTCAACTTATCATCAGCATAAATCGCCACTTGGTCATTGGGCATCATCCATGCCGAGGGGATGGCGTAAACGTCTTGGTAAGTCGATCCTGTGATTTCAGCTTGGAGGAAGGTGTTGAATAAAATGTTTTCTGCAAATGGCTGATTGATTTCTGCCACCGCATAATTCATCAAAGTGCGGCTGTCTTTTTGTGCCTCTAAACGTTTGATGGTGCCTTGGATTTGTTGGCCTGTATCGTCGCTGAAAACCACCGAGAGTGGTTGCTCAGTTAAGTCACGGTTTTTCAAATTCAATTTACTGATGTCCGAATTGCTCAACGGTAAACGCACTTCACCCACTTCGGTACCAGCCAGCATACCCAGCTGACCAGATAAACCAACATACTGCCCCAAGTCCACAGCCTTACTAAGTACGGTACCAGCAAAAGGTGCTTTGATTTCGGTTTTTTCTAAATCACGGCGCGCTTTCATCAAATCTGCCTGAGCGGCTTTCAAACTGGCTTTGGCGCCGGCCAATTGTGGTTTATTCAGCAGTAAATCACTGGGCTGGCCTTTTTTACCAAAAGAGTCCCAATCTTTCTGCGCTTGATCAGATTTGGCCTGTTCCAAATCCAGTGCTGCTTGGGCGCTGGCTAAATTGGCCTCGGCCCTGGCCACTGCGACGCGGTAATCGGCAGGATCCAAAGTGACCAAAACATCGCCTGCATCAAAGCGACCACCGGCGGTAAAAGCTGGACTCATTGTTAACACTTTACCACTGATTTCGGTTAACAGCGCGATTTGTCGTTTGGCGTGTAAAGTGCCTTGTGATGAGATGGTCAAGGTCAAATCTGTCGGCTCTAAGCTATGGGTCTCAACCAAAAATCCTTGCGGCTGCTCGGGCAGTTTAGCTGGTTCGGTTTTCATCGAGGCCATAAATTGAAGGAGCAGAAAAACAACTGCTAAAACAACCAAGACAGGCAATATTCGTCTCAGCAGTGATGTATTTTGTTCTTGTTGGTGACTGATTTTTTCCATGGCTTATCCCAGGTTTGTTGTGGTCTTTATCTGTCAGCAAGCCCCCGAGTGCTGGACAGATGTTGTGCTTCTTTTAATGCCATTTTACTCTTATGCCTGTGAATATAAAATAGCACATTAGGGCTATTTTTCTAGGACTTTTCATGCAGCTTTGATGCATGTTCCTGTAAATTAATGATATGCCATAATTAATATAATCAAATGTCCAAACAAGACCTTTCTCAGTTATCCGATGATGAACTGATTAAACACGCCGAAATCATGAAAAAGACCAAACGTTACGATACTTTTATTATGGGGTTCTTGGTTGGGGTGGCGTTGTTCAGTACCATCAAAAATGGTTTTGGCTTGCTCACTTTCTTGCCTTTGATATACCCACCTATTGCAGCGCGGAACATGGCGCAGCGAAAACTGGTTAATGCCTTGATGGATGAGCGGGGTTTAACACTTCAATAACCGGCGGAAGAAGCTTATCTGAACTGATTGACTAAATTCTTTAATTCTATACAAGCTTGTTCAGCCGCTGCGGCGTAATTGTCTTTATCCTTACCAGCGAAAATAATGCCGCGCGATGAGGAGATGATCAGGCCCTTGCCGTCACTGCGTAAACCGGCATTCAAGGTGGCTTTGACATCGCCGCCTTGGGCACCGATGCCAGGGATCAGTAAGGGCATGTCACCCACAGTTTGGCGGATTTGAGCCAATTCTTCGGGGTATGTGGCACCGACCACCAAGAGTATGTTGTTGTTTGTATTCCAGCTGGTGGTGGCTTTGTGGGCGACTTCTTGAAACAGGGTTCGGCCATTATCAAGTTTCAGGTTTTGTAATTCGCCGGAACCCGCATTGGATGTCTTACACAACACCACCACGCCTTTATCTGCCTGTGAGCTATAGGGTTCAATGGTGTCACCACCCATGTAAGGATTAACGGTGACGGCATCGGCTTGGTAGCGCTCGAAGGCCTCTTTGGCATACTGTTCAGCGGTACTGCCAATGTCGCCGCGTTTGGCATCCAGAATCACCGGCACATTGGGGTATTTGTGGTGGATGTAGTTGATGATTTCAGTCAGTTCTGATTCGGCTTGCAGTGCGGAGAAATAAGCAATTTGTGGTTTGAAGGCACAGACATGTGCCGCGGTGGCATCGACAATACCTTTCAGCCAGGTGATTAAATCCACACCAAGCGGGGCAATTTTTTCTTGATTGGGGTCCAAACCGACACATACCAATGAGTTGTTGTTTGATTGGGCTTGTTCTAGTTTTTGTATGAACATGGGCTTGAAATTATCAGGAAAAAGGCTATTTTACAACAACGGAACTTTGATTGAATCAACGAATCAGAACTGTTATGAAAAAATTTAAATCTATCTTTGTTATATGCTGTGGCTTGATGGTGTTTGCCACATCACAAGCGAGCTTGCCGGCTGCTGTTAATGGCCAGCCAGTCCCCTCATTGGCGCCCATTTTGGAGCAAGTGACACCTGCGGTGGTTAATATCAATACCCAATCCATTCAGTATGTGCGCTCACGCAACAGTGAGTTTTACAGTTGGTTTTATGGTCTGCCTAACACACCGCGAGAACGGGTGACTCAGTCACTGGGTTCTGGGGTGATTGTTGACGCAGTCAAAGGCTTAATCCTGACCAATCACCATGTGGTAGGTGATGCCGATGACATTTCTGTGGTGCTGCATGATGGTCGCACTTATAACGGCAGACTGATCGGCTCGGATGAAGGCACTGATGTGGCGGTGATTCAAATCGAAGCGGATGATTTAACTGCTTTGCCTCTGGCTGATTCGGAGCAACTGCGTGTGGGTGATTTTGTGGTGGCTGTGGGTAATCCTTTTGGTTTGGGTCAAACCGTAACCTCGGGCATTGTCAGCGCGCTGGGAAGGACCAGTTTGAGTGGTTTGGGTTATCAGAATTTCATCCAAACCGATGCTTCGATTAATCCGGGAAATTCAGGTGGTGCTTTGATTGATTTGAATGGTGCTTTGGTCGGTATCAACACCGCTATTTTTTCACCCTCTGGCGGTAACGTCGGTATTGGTTTTGCCATCCCATCATCCCTCGCCAAACGCATGATGCGCCAGTTGGTGGAGTTTGGTACGGTGCGTCGTGGCTCTCTGGGCATGGGTGTTCAAGACATCACCGAACGCCTGGCGCGGGCCTTTGATGTGGGCCAAAAACAAGGTGTTTTGGTGACTTCAGTTGATCCAGATTCGCCAGCAGATCGTGCTGGCATTCAAGCTGGTGACATCATCACTCGACTGAATGGTGATAAGATCAGTAATCAGAAGCAATTTCAAAATTACGAAGGACTGATTGAGTTAGACAGCCAAGTGAAAATCGATTACCTGCGCGATGATGCGGCCAAACAGGTGATGACTCTGATTACTGAAGCCGATCGCAATGAGCTCAAAGGCCAAGAATTGCACCCTTTGCTCAAAGGCACTTTGCTAAGTAATTTGCCGCTGCAATACCGCGACCGGTTTCAAGGGGTTTTGATTGAAGAAATTGAACGCGGTTCCAGTGCTTGGGAATTGGGTTTGCGTGCTGGTGATTTAGTCACCTCGGTTAACAAACGTGAGATTAACAGCCTCAAGCAAATGACCCAAAACATTGATGCCAGTAAGAAAACACCGCTGCTGAACATCTACCGCAATGGCAGGAATTATTTGTTGTTGCTGGAAGGTGATTAGATTAAGGTAATTGAATGAAAGAAGACTTAAAAAAAGAACTGAAAGAAAAACTTGATCCGGTGAGCTATGAAGTGATTGTCAACAAAGCCACTGAAAGACCGCACACCGGCGATTACAACCTGAACTTCAGAGACGGAAAGTACAGCTGTAAAGCCTGTGGAGAGGTGCTGTTTGACAGCGCTTCAAAATTCGATGCGGGTTGTGGTTGGCCCAGTTTTGATCGTGAAATTGAGGCCGGCAAGATCAAAGAAGTGTTTGACGATTCTCATGGCATGCGCCGCGTTGAAGTGGTCTGTGCCAATTGTGAGGGCCACTTGGGTCATGTGTTCAATGACGGCCCAACGGACACCGGCTTGCGCTACTGTGTTAATTCAGTTTCGGTTGATTTTGAGGAAGCTTAAGACTATCTAAGTGGAAAAAGTATGAATCAAATGGCAAGGACTATATGCAATTGATAAAACGCTTTGTTATGGTTTTGCTGCTTGTGTCGATGGCATCGGCGGTGCAAGCTGACTTCAAATCAATGGTGCTCAAACCGGCACAAATTGGGCCGCAGTGGGAGGGTGGCACAGGCGTGGTGATTGAAGACATGAACAACCCACCGGCATTTTTTGCTCAATCCATGGCAACAACCATCAATCAGTTCAAGTCAATTGGCGTGACCAGCATGGCCAATTTGGCTTATCGCAAAAAAACCAATGTGATGCATCAGGTTGAATTAAAGTTTTTTGTTTTTGAGTCCTCAGCTGCAGCAACGGCCTGGAAAAAAGAGAAATATGGCTATGAAGACTGGCAGCAACATTATGAATTCAGTGAGCATGATGACCTGGCCATATTTGACAGCACCCAAATCAACAAACGCATTGTGTTCTATCGAAACTATTGGCTCACGGTCGCCTCACCTTCAGATGTAACAGACCATCAATTGTTCGTCGAGAAGGTGATTGCAATCATCAAGGAAAAAACGAGCAGTAAATAGGGATGGCATTGCAATTTCGGGATCATAAAATTCTCCAAACCCAAGCCAAAGTAGATTTATTCACCATCGTCTTCAGCGCTTCTGAGGGCGCCGCTGAAGGTGAGTTGATTGGACAATTGGTGGCCGATATGTTGCAACAAACGGCGGCCAAAGACTTGTCTGGTTTCGTCGCTGTAGAAGGTGATGTATTGGCAGGTGGTGTGTTGTTCAGTCGCTTTAAATTACCCGTGAATAAAACCGCTTTTATTTTATCGCCCATGGCCATCGCAACGGACCAACAAGGCAAAGGCTTGGGACAGGCGTTGATTAATCACGGTCTCGTCGCTTTAAAAGCGCAGGGTGTTGAAGTGTTATTGACTTATGGTGATCCGAATTACTACCAAAAAGTTGGCTTTGAAGTCATATCACAAGACTTCATCGAGGCGCCTCAACCCCTGTCTTACCCTGATGGCTGGTTGGCGCAATCCTTGACTGACCAGCCATTGCTGCCAATGCCTGGCAAGACCCGCTGTGTCGATGCTTTGAATCGGCCTGAGTTCTGGTGAAAGGGATGACGAAAAACAATCAGCCTTCGAAATTTTTATGAGCTTGCAGTTTTATTTGTATCGAGCGCCCGAAGGTACTGGTCCCATCACTTCTTGGCAGAAAATGGAAGCCGAACGACTGGGTAATGCGGCAGAGGTGAAAAAACATTTGAGCCAGCTCTTCCCTCTCATCCAGTGGCAGCCTCACAACAAGGGAGTTGTGGGCTTGAGCAGTCAGACAACACCTTATCTGGATGTAATGATAACTGAAGATGAGGTTGATTCGGTGTTTTTTGTGGTATTCAATAAGCCTCCACCTTCAGTGATGCGAAAGGTGATGAAACAGATGAACTTAAACCATGCTTGTGTGCCTGAAGCCGATACATTGATTGATCCTTATGGCTATGACGATGAAGCCCGATATTACAAGAAAAAAAATAATCCGCTGCCCACGTTTTAATCAACAAACTCTAGTTGAATCTGCTACAAATAGTCCGCCAAGCCATTCTGTTTTCACAAACCCAAGGCATCAAGCCATTGGCTGTAAACGCTTTCATCATCAAACATGTGTCGGTAACTGACCTGTGGCAATTCACGCTGCCAATTGACCAAAGTTTTGGTTATTTGGTAGTTATCCTCGGCATCAATCAGCACATTACTCGGGTGCAAGATTTCGCGGGCGGCGCCGATGTCATGGGCCAAAACAGGAGTGCCCAAGGCGTTGGCCTCTGCATAAATCAAGCCAAAGGTTTCGGCGAAGCTGTTTTGTGGGTAAAACACACACAAGCTGCTGGCGATGTGGGCTTTGACTTCAGCGGCAGGCAGGGCACCGAGGTAATGCACATTGGGGATGTCTTCAGGTTGGTCATCGCGGTAGCCAGGGTTGGCCACGTACAGTTTTAAATCTTTGAGGTGGCGGTTGATTTGTTGGAAAGTGCGCAAAGTTTGCGCCAAACCTTTGTTCGGTGCTGATAAGAACAATAACTTGTTGGTGTTTCTGGCTTGTGCTGGGTAATCAGCCAGTGAGGCTGGAATGGGATTGTAGCAAGTTTTAATGTCTATTTTTGCTTTGAACAGGTTAAACAATTGGCCAAGCAGACCTCGATTCAACAGGCGGTCACAATCAGCAGCATGGGTTTTGGAGTTGGTAATCAGCTGCCAGCCTGGTTTGAACGTGATTGCCCTTTTTAAGCTGTATTCCCAGTTTTTATAAGTGTGTATCCACAAATGGAATGATGCCTTGGGAAAATGTTTTTCGAATACTTTTAATTGCGGAAATTTACGCAAAACCACCACGTGATCTGGCGCTGAAATGGTGGCTAATTGTTGTGGGCCAATGAATTGGATGCCGCTGTGCTCAGTTGCGCCATCGCGGGCTTGTTGAAACACGGTGACTGCGTGGTCATTTTTTGCCAAGATTGCTGCTGTTCGCAACACACTGGATTCGGTACCACCCATGGCTTGAGCTGCCAGTTCGGCAAAACCGTAGGGTTTGGGGTGAGTGGTGTCAGCGAAAAAGATGTGCGCCATTAATTGCTTTTACAGATGACTTCGTTCTGGCTGATGTCTGGGTAATTGACTTTCAAATCAGGCAAGGTGTCAATTTGGGATTCAGTGATACTGAAGTCCAGCCAAAACTCAGGCCATTGTTCGATGCGTATTTCTTTGCTGACTTTGAAGCCTTTTTTTGACAATTCAGCAATGCGGTTATCGGCGTTGAAGGATTCGCGGTACAAGCCCAGCGAGATCGAATTTTCATTATCACCTGAGGTCACAACATAATAATCCTTAACAAATGCAGCAGCCAGTTCACGGCCTTTCTTCAATGCTTCGGTGCGCGATGAAAGCGCTGGCAAATAGACCCAATACCCAGCCTCTTGAGTGGTGGTGATTTTACGGATGTTGGTTTTCAATACCACCGCATCCAGTGTTTCTCTGGCGGCGTGCACATTGGCCTCAACATCAAAGGGTCCTGCCGAGTAACACAACTGTTGTACATCACTGTTGATGGTCACTTCACTTGTAGTGGCAGGTTTATTCGGTTCAACCTCAGCAATTAAGGCCAATTTCTCTACGCCCTCATCAACCACGGTGAATTCGGTTTTTACCACTGGCGAAATGCGCTTTGACCAGACGAAAAAAGCGATGTTTGCCAATAGTAACAGAATAAAGAAATAACGCATTGTTGTGATTGTGTCCGTGCTTGCTGGTTGTTATGGATAATGGTTTTGGATTATACGTCTTAGCCAGCAACTTCGCCACTGATTGATGAATGGTTGTTTGAATCCAAACTGATTAGACTTGCTTGATTTGTTGTTGGGCCAATCGGTGGAGTCGATTGATTGCTATTAGTATGTCTTGCTTTGGCTTATGTGATCATCAAAAACAAAAGTAAAGCATGGTATTATCATCATTGTTTTTTGAGCTCAAACTATGAGGGTAGCCAATGTATCAACGACCATCAAACACAACCAATCATGGTTCAAAGTTGTTTATTTGCTTTTTTTTGAGTGTGCTCTTTACCGATACCCATGCCAAACAAACACCGGACGAAAAAATACTATTTGAAAATGATCATGCTGCCATTCAATGGCATTTTCAAGCTTGGCTGATACCTTCGCCGCTTCGGTGGAATTCAATCCTGATAAAACTTGGTTGGAGGGGTATATCAAGCCGGCCATCAGCTTCAAAACGCGAAACGATCAGTTAAATTTTTATGGCAACTACTCGGTGGTGTTGTCAGCCACCGCGGAGCAAGACGCTTATGATAAAGGTGACAGTGGTAGGCTGACTTTAGAGGAGGCTTATCTGGGTATAAACTATGTCTTGAATGATGGTGTGTCATTTGACTTCTCAGTGGGACCCAGGGAGAAAAAACTGGGAACAGGCATGTTGATTGCCAACGGCGGTTCTAGTGGCTTCGAACGGGGTGCGTTGAAGTTTGGGCCCAGAAAAGCTTGGGAAATGGCCGCCATGGGTACTTTTAACGTCAGTGATTTTGACATCACAGGTCTTTATTTGGATGCCAATGAAGTACCATCCAATGACACCAATACCACTTTGAATGGAGTGGATGTGAATTATGTGCTGGGCCAATAATCTTTTCTTGGTGTGACTTATGCCAACATCCTGACTTCAAACGCCGCCTATCCTCAAGCGGCTACCGGCGGCGCTGGAGCGCCCAGTGTCACCCCCGGCAATAGGCGAGGGATGTCTTTTTTCAACGTTTATTATAAGCATCACTTTACTGATGGCATGTTACAAGGGTGGTATTTCTCTGCTGATTATGCCCACCAAAAAAACAGTCGAATTGATATGGAAGCTTGGGCAGGTAGAATCCAGGCGAGGTATGTATTCCGCAGCAAAAAGTATCAGCCCAGAATGATGTACAGCCATCAAACATTCTCTGGTGACGACCCTAACACGCCATCACAAGAGCGTTTTGATCCATTGTTTTTTGAAGGCTCACCGAGCAGCTGGGCTACCGGTACAAAATCTGCCATGACTTTCATCAATTCCAATGTCAAATCACATCAACTCGAATGGTCACTCAAGCCGTCTATCAAAGATACCCTGACATTGCGTTATGCTCACATACGAGTGGATAAAATAAGAAGCCCAGTTCAGTTCGGTCAAGCAGTTAGGTTTGAACTTGCTGGTAATGACAACATTGTTGCTGGGGTAACGAAACCCCATCTGGCTGATGATGTTTTTATAGAATACAGTAGGATACTGACCCCTAATAAATATTTAACCGCTGGTTTCAGCGTGTCTATGCCTGGTGAGGGATTGGATGCAGCTGCTTCGAGGAATTTACCAAACTGGATGGGCGGATTCGTCAATATAGTCATCAATTATTAACAGTTTATATAGGAGTAAAGAAGCATGAACCAAGTAAAGTATAAAGGCCGTAACCTGGCATTGATAGTCTACTCAATGCTTGCTGTAATCGGTTCTTCATCTTTGGCCGCCAACAACTTAGATGATGCAGCATCAGACCCTCAAAAACTAGGTATGATGCAAGGCTTTCCACCACCGGTTGAAAAGCGAGTGATGCAGCCGGACTCAAATTTTTTCAGTTTTCCCAAAATGCGTTGGACGGTCTGTCATATCCGTGAGTTGATGCCAACCAAACAAGTCAGCAGAGGGCTTGGAAATCCCGTTCCTCTGCCTTATCAACCGGACCCAGCCATCAATGATGTGACCTTCAAGCCCATAGGGAAAGACACGCCCATGAGTTGGCAAGAATCATTGGCAGTTAATTACACAGATGGCATGTTGATCATGCACCAAGGCAAAGTAGTCTATGAATATTACAGTGGTTGTTTGGATGAGGCTGGAAAACATGCGGCCATGTCAATGACCAAATCAATGACCGGACTTTTGGCTGAGGTGTTGATTGCCGAGGGGGCACTGGATGAGAATGTTGAAGTGGCAACCCTCATTCCTGAGCTCAGTGAGAGTGCTTTTGGTGATGCCACGGTCAGAGAGGTGATGGATATGACGACCTCACTGGATTACAGCGAAGATTATTCAGATCCCAAAGCCGATATTTGGGTTTATTCGGCAGCGGCAAATCCAATGACCAAACCGCCTGAATATAAAGGTCCTGTTGGTTACTATGAATACTTACAAACGGTCAAAGCACAGGGTTCTCATGGACAGGGGTTTGCCTATAAAACAATCAACACAGATACATTGGGCTGGATCATAGCGAGAACTTCAGGTCAATCTGTGGCTGACCTTTTTGCCGAGAAAATTTGGCGCAGAATTGGTGCAGAACAAGATGCTTATTTTACGGTTGATGCAATCGGTACGCCTTTTGCTGGCGGTGGATTGAGTGCGGGTTTGCGCGATTTAGGCCGGGTGGGCTTATTGATGCTCAATGAGGGTCAAATCAATGGCCAGCAAGTGGTTCCAAGCAGCGCCATTCAAAGCATCAAACAAGGTGCTGATAAAGACCACTTTGCTCAGGCTGGTTATGGCACATTGCCCGGTGGCAGTTATTAGAGCATGTGGTGGTTATTGCATAACAAGAACCAGGCATTTGCTGCTCGCGGGGTGCACGGCCAGACCATCTATGTCGACCCCACTGCTGAAATGGTGATTGTGCGTCTTTCATCGTTTCCGCAAGCCAAAAACGGTTACATCGACCCCACCTCACTACCGGCTTATCAAGCCGTTGCAGATTACCTGATGAACAAAGAGACTGAAACCACTGGTCAGTGATTCAAGCGCAGTGTGACCTGCCCGCTGTTGAATGGTTTGACGCCCTCCGAAGTATCAAGCAGCAGTTCGCCCTGTGGGCTGATGCCGACGTATTGGCCATGGATGGCTTGTTGGTGCCCCAGTAACTCTATTGATTGACCAGTTAATAGGTCATGCTTTTGCCATTTTGGTAACAGTGCATCCAGACCTTGTTGTTCGAATTGTTGGATGTGGTCATTGAGGTGCTTAATCAATGCAATGATAAATTCGGTTCTTGTGGGTTTCTGCTGTAACGGGATGTTGCTTATGGGTCGGTCAACTGCTGCCAATTCTGATTCACTCAAGGTCCAATTGATACCGATACCAATGTTAATTTCTGTATTGGCCGCTTGTTTGGGCGTCAGGTGAATCAAAATCCCAGCAAACTTTTGCCCGTTGGTATATAAGTCATTGGGCCATTTCAGCTGCACATCAGCTGCAGGTTCAAACTGTTCGATGGTGACTAAAGTGGCCATAGCCACTGCCATTTGAAAGCCCGCTAACTGGCTTGCTGGCATGCCACAGAGGATTTTGTAAGACAAGCAAATGGATTGGCCATGAGGTGTCAGCCATTGGTTGCCGCGCCGCCCTTGCCCAGAGGTTTGTTCCTCTGCAATTAACAGCCCGCCCAATTTGACGCTGTTCTGGGTTGAGGCTATTGTGTCAACATAGTCACACTTGAGGTGCTTGAAATGACGCCGTATGGCATCAATGTCTATGGCTTCCATCGCGTTTTGAGTTACAAGCTTAAAATGAATCTTTTGATGTCTTCCAGCTCATCCATCGATACACCATGTTGCAATGGGTATTCATGCCAGCTTACTGCATAGCCAGCTGTTTTGAGGGCTTCAAAAGAGCTTTGGCCTAACTGGAATGGCACCACTGGATCATAGTTGCCATGGCCAATAAAAAACGGTGTGTTTTTATTCACAGCTGATTCTTCATCGGCCAATTTTTCAGTGATGGGCAAGTAACAACTCAAGGCCACCACGCCAGCCAGTTTATGTTGGGTTCGTGTTGCGGTGTGCAGCGCGATTGCGCCGCCTTGGGAAAAACCAGCCAAGACGATTTGTTCGGGCTTAAAGCCTGCCTTAATTTGTGCCTCAATTAAGGCCAAGACTTTTTGTTCGGATTCGCGAATGCCGGCTTCGTCAGGCATTTTGCCGATGTCCATCATTTTGATGTCATACCAAGAACGCATTTCCATACCACCGTTGATGGTCACTGGTTGAATCGGTGCATGTGGGAAAATGAATTGAATGGCTTTGTCGGGGTTTTTGAACTGTGGCACCACCGGTTCAAAATCATGACCATCTGCGCCAAGTCCATGCAGCCAGATGACTAAAATCTCTGGGTTTTCACCGGTTTTTTGGGTTATGAAATCTAACATAGGGGAATGAGTGTTTTTTAAGCCGTTGTGACTTGTTATCCGTTTAAAAGCGTTCTATTATAGCGTTTTTCTCATTCACACAAAGCATTATGGCGACCAAATCCGAACGCGCGGCAAAGCCTAAACAACACAAACAGTCTCAAATATTGGTGCTGTTGCTCGTGGCTGCTTTCATGCTCGGTGCTTGTGGCAACAAGGGTGAATTGTATTTGCCGGAAAACGAATCGCAAGAACAACAGTCAGATGAGTCATAAATTACACTTTCAAAAATTGCATGGGCTGGGTAATGACTTCATGTTATTGGACTGTCGTCAACAAGCTTTCGATGTGGCAACCTCGCAAATCGTTGAGTGGGCTAACCGGCGCACCGGTGTGGGTTTTGATCAATTAATTGTGATTGAACAAAAACCATCTGGTTTGTCTTATCGTTTTTTCAACGCCGATGGTGGCGAGGCTGAACAATGCGGCAATGGTCAGAGAGCCATAGCACATTACTTGCAGCACCATGGAACAGCCGCGAAAAATTTAAAATTAACTGGTTTGGGCGGTGAAGTCATTTTGAACTACAAAGACCAAGACAACATTGCAGTTACCTTCAACCAATCTATTAAGGTCAAAGAATCACAGGTGGCTGGGGTAGATGGTTACTACGTTGAAATGGGCAACCCCCATTGGGTCTATCATGAACCAGACTTGAGGGCCAAAGATTTAAAACCTTTGAGTCATTTGGTTAACAATGCCTTTGAGACAGGCGCCAATGTGGAGGCAGTAAAAAAAATCAACGACCATCACATCCAGTTGAGGGTCATTGAGCGTGGCGTGGGAGAAACGCAAGCTTGTGGCAGTGGCGCCTGTGCCGCGGCCATTGCCAGTGCCACTTTATTACAAACCACCACACCACTGACGGTATCAATGTTGGGCGGAGATGTGCAGGTCAGTTATGATTTGGCAGGTGACAAAATCACCCTGACTGGTCCGGTCAGAGCCGTCTACAGCGGTACTTTATCACCTGACACCATTTAATGAGAGTGACACTATATAATGAGTGATGATCTAAAAATTCAAAAAGCGATTAAAAATTACCTGCTAAAAAACCCCCAATATTTTGCTCAGCATCCAGAGTTAATCAATCAACTCAGTGTTGCACAGCCCAACGGTGAATTGACCGATTTAACCAGTCATCAGCTGCGCTCCTTACAAAAGGAAAACCGTGAACTGAAGCAAAAAATGACCGCGTTGATGCAAAACGCCCAACAAAGCGAGTCTGTGATGGATCGTTTGTTTAACTTGCTGTTGCAGCTATCGGTGGTTGATGGCAGCGATTTCATCGATCGTTTTATTGATTTTGTGGCAGCCAACTTTAAAGCAGATTATTTCAAAATCATGTTGGCTGAAAAAGCATTCATTGATGAGGAAAGCGATAACTTGGCGCCCTACACTGCCAACCAACAAAACCATTTTTCTGTGTTTCAATCCAAGTCAGCACCGATTTCAGGTCGGTTGAGACAAGAACAGCTTAAAAGCGTGTTTCCAACTGCTGATGACATCAAGTCTGCTGTGGTTTTACCCATTGGTGAGGCTGCTGAATATGGCATCATGGTCTTTGGTAGTGTTGATCAAGAAAAATTTCATCCCCATTCAGCCACTGATCTGTTACAAAAATTGACCGATATTTTGGCCACTTACCTCCAACAAACACAAGCCGCTGAGGAAGCACAAGCCACGTCATAAGTAAGCCACAGGGTATGCCTTCATTGTGCCGGGAGTTTTTGTGTTCAACAGCTATTGAGTTTTGACCCAGAGCCCAAACATTGCAGTTGATTGAGAAACCCAGCCATGGCGCGGTGGTCTCGATATTTGTTGTTAAAGCGTTGCTTTGGTGCCACTTTGCCATTATAATGCACCCGCTTTTATCGAAGGCACTGTATTTGTTACATTAAAAGGCCGCAAGATTGGGTCTTTCGAGACTCTAAATGACAGCTGAACTATCCTACAAAGAAGTCAAAAAAATTGTGTTTAAAATTCCATTGCAGCAATTGCTCATTGGTTTATTTGTCGCAGCTATATTTTTCTTTGTTCAAGGCCAGTCAGCAGCCTATGCAGCTTTTGCAGGCGCATTAATCAGTACAGTGGGTTCTTTGGTGTTTGCATCCATGGTTTTTTTGTCACCTGTTCGTGATGAGCGGCAGATAAAATCTCGCATGATGACAGGAGAAATCCTCAAAATTTTCACAGTGGCGGTGTTATTTTACGTGGCCATTGTTTTGCTCAAGCTGGCATTGTTGCCATTATTGCTTGGATTTATCGCCACTTTTGTAACGTTTTGGGTGGCACTGTTAACGGCTTTTAAATGAGAGAGTTAAATGGCTGATAAAGAATACACAGGTGTTGGTGGTTACATTGAGCATCACCTGACTAATAATGTCATTGAGTTGGTTCCGGGTAATCCTTTCTGGAATGTACACATAGATAGTGTGATTTATTCTTTGGTTTTGGGTGTGTTGTTCTTGTGGTTTTTCCGCAGGGTGGCAAAGAAAGCCACTTCAGGTGTGCCCGGCAGGATGCAGAACTTCATCGAACTCATCGTTGGTTTTGTTGACGACCAAGTCAAAGACGCCTTCAAAGGCAATTCAAAATTAGTAGCACCATTGGCTCTGACCATATTTGTGTGGGTGTTTTTAATGAACTTTATGGACTTGGTTCCAGTCGATTTGTTGCCAGCAGCGGGTCAACAAGTGGGCATCAATTATATGAAGGTGGTACCTACAACTGACTTAAACATCACTTTTGGTTTGGCCATCGGTGTGATGATTTTGGTGTTCTATTACAGTATCGTGATTAAAGGCCCATTGGGTTATGCCAAGGAATTGGTTACTCACCCTTTTGAGGCCAAAAACCCAATCGCAATAATTGCTTTGGCGCCATTCAATTTATTACTTAATGTGGTTGAAACTTTGGCTAAGCCGATTTCATTGGCTTTGCGATTGTTTGGTAACTTATATTCTGGTGAGTTGATATTCTTATTGATTGCGGTGTTTACACTAGACATGGCTGTGACTGAATTATTCACCACCCTAGGCGGACCTTTGATGGGTATTGGTCAGTTCATCTTGACCTTTATTTGGGCAGCCTTCCATATTTTGATTATCACACTACAAGCATATATCTTTATGATGCTGTCTTTGGTGTACTTGAACATGGCTCATGAAAAGCATGATGCCCACTGATTTATAACTTTAAATTTTTTACTAATTTTTTACTTACTATAGAAATCGGAGAAAACGATGAACGAATTGGCTTTATTAGCAGACATTCAAGGTATGACAGTTATCGCTGTTGCAATTATTTTGGGTATGGCTGCACTTGGAACAGCATTTGGTTTTGCTATTTTGGGTGGTCGCTTGTTGGAAGCAACAGCACGTCAACCTGAATTGGCACCTATGTTACAAGGCAAAATGTTCTTATTGGCTGGTCTTTTGGATGCGATCTCAATGATTGCCGTTGGTATGGCGTTGTTCTTTACCTTTGCTAACCCATTCGTACCAGAAGTATTGAAAGCGGTAGGCGGTTAATTAAATTAATTTAATTACATTCTTTAACTAACCAGTCGGAGTACGAAACATGAGTTTAAATGTCACAATTATTATCCAAATATTGGCTTTCTTGGCCGTATGTTGGTTAACAATGAAGTACATCTGGCCGCAAATCTTGGGCGCCATGGAAGAGCGCGAAAAGAAGATTGCTGATGGCTTAGCCGCCGGCGATCGTGCTGAAAAAGAATTGAGTCAAGCCCAAGCCAAAGTGGACACTTTGATTGTTGACGCCAAAGACCAAGCCATCCATATCAAGGATCAGGCTTCACAAATGGCAACCAAAATCAAAGACCAAGCAAAATCTGACGCCCTTGCTGAAAAAGAGCGTCAGTTGAATGCAGCTAAGGCTGAAATAGAACAAGAGGCGAACCGCGCAAAAGAAGCACTGAGACAACAGGTCTCTGCTTTGGCTATTGCGGGCACTGAGCAGTTGCTTTCAAAAGAAGTGGATGCCCAGAAACACGCCGAATTGTTGGACGATTTAATCAAAGAGATTTGAGATGAGTGAACCAATCACATTAGCAAGACCTTATGCCAAAGCGGCATTTGAGTTCGCCAAAAGTGAGGCTGTTGTTGAACAATGGGCTCAAAACTTGATGGTGGCTGCTGGGTTAGCTCAAAACAATCAAATTCTGGATTACTTCAACCAACCAGAAGTTCTGGACGAAGATTTGGTTCAGTTAGTCAGTGGTGATGATGCCAGCGAACAATACAAGAATTTTGTGTTGTTGTTGGCCATGAATAACCGCTTGAGCTTGTTGCCAGAAGTGGCCGAGTTGTATCAGTATTACCTCGAAAAAGATGCCCAATCACTGAGTGTGGATGTGTATTCTGCCATCGAGTTAACTGATGCCCAAAAACAAGCCATGACCGCAGCACTCAACAAGAGAACCGGTAAACAGATCAGCTTGAACACGCACATCGATGAAAGTCTGATGGGCGGCGCCAGAATTCACTGTGGAGATTTGGTGATTGATGGCACTTTGCGCGGCAAAGTAGAGCGATTGAAGACACAGCTTTTTAATTAATTTAAGTCAACAGACTTAAGAGAATACGAGGAAATACAATGCAAACGACATTGAATCCATCAGAAATCAGTGAACTGATTAAAGATCGAATTAAAGACTTTAAAGTTCAGTCAGAGGCCCGTACAGAGGGTACTGTAGTCAGTACTTCAGACGGAATTGTACGCATCCACGGCTTGGCCGACGCGATGCAAGGTGAAATGATTGAATTACCAGGTGATACCTTTGCTTTGGCATTGAACTTGGAAAGAGACTCAGTAGGTGCGGTAATCTTGGGTGATTACGGCCACATTTCAGAAGGTGATAAAGCCAAATGTACTGGTCGTATTCTTGAAGTGCCTGTTGGACCTGAATTAACTGGGCGCGTGGTCGACTCGTTGGGTAATCCAATTGATGGTAATGGCCCGATTGAATCTAAATTATTGTCTCCGATTGAAAAAATCGCACCGGGTGTGATTGATCGTCAGTCAGTTGATGAGCCAGTTCAAACTGGTTTGAAATCAATTGATGCGATGGTGCCAATTGGACGTGGTCAGCGTGAGTTGATTATTGGTGACCGTCAAACCGGTAAAACAGCCGTTGCGATTGATGCCATCATCAACCAAAAAGGCACCGGCGTGGTCTGTGTCTACGTAGCAGTTGGTCAAAAACGTTCATCGGTTGCTGCCATGGTACGTAAGTTGGAAGAGCACGGTGCAATGGATCACACCATCATCGTTGCGGCAACAGCTTCTGAATCAGCGGCTATGCAATACATCGCTCCTTACTCTGGTTGTGCGATGGGTGAATACTACCGTGATCGTGGTCAAGATGCCTTGATCATTTATGATGACTTATCAAAACAAGCCGTGGCTTACCGTCAGGTTTCCTTGTTGTTGAAACGTCCTCCAGGTCGTGAAGCCTACCCGGGTGATGTATTCTACTTGCATTCAAGATTACTTGAGCGTGCTGCACGTGTCAACGCCGACTATGTTGAGCGCTTTACCAATGGTGAAGTCAAAGGAAAAACCGGTTCATTGACGGCTTTGCCGATCATTGAGACACAAGCGGGTGACGTATCAGCTTTCGTACCTACCAACGTGATTTCGATTACAGATGGACAAATCTTCTTAGGTACAGACTTATTTAACTCAGGTATCCGTCCTGCGATTGATGCAGGTTTATCGGTATCTCGAGTGGGTGGCGCGGCACAGACTAAAGTTGTTAAAAAATTAGGTGGTGGTGTTCGTTTGGCACTGGCACAGTACCGAGAGTTGGCGGCTTTCGCCCAGTTCGCATCTGATTTGGATGACGCGACACGAGCGCAATTAGAGCGTGGTCAACGTGTGACCGAATTGATGAAACAAAAACAATACGCGCCTATGAGTGTGGCTGAGATGGCTGTGTCTTTGTATGCCATTGATAGGGGTTATATGGATGATGTCGACATGGACAAAATCCAAGACTTTGAAGCAGCTCTGATTGATCACATGAACAACACCCAAGAAGGCTTCATGAATTCACTGAATGAAAGTGGTGACTTCAATGAAGAAATCGAAGGTCAGTTGAAAGCTGGTGTGGAAGATTTTAAAAAGAACGGTACTTATTAAAACGTTATAAATAGCGTTTGTTAATAACATAACAGGTATTTAATATGGCAGTTGGTAGTGAAATTGTAACCAAGATAAAAAGCGTAAAGTCGACCCGCAAGGTGACTACTGCTTTGGAAATGGTTTCAGCCAGTAAGATTAAGAAGGCTCAAGATCAAATGAATGCCTCTCGACCTTACACGCATAAAATCAAACAAATGATTGGTCATTTGGCAAAAGCCAGACCAGAGTACAAACACCCATTCATGATGGAACAAGAAGCCAATCGTGTGGGTTATATCATTCTTTCTACTGATCGTGGATTGTGTGGTGGCTTGAACTCAAATTTGTTTAAAAATGCAGTCATTCACATGCGTGAATGGGAACAAAAAGGTTCCGAGATTGATGTGGTAACCGTTGGTAATAAAGCCTCCAGTACTTTCAAATCGACCAATGTGAACTTGAAGGCCAATATCTCATCATTGGGTGATAACCCAGAACTGACCAAATTAATTGGTGTGGTTAAAGTGATGTTGGATGCCTTTGAGAACGGCGAATTGAGTCATTTGTACTTGGTCTTTAATGACTTCATTAACACCATGAGTCAAAAGCCCACCATCGACCAGTTATTACCTTTACCAGCAACAGAAGAAGAGGCAATCTCAGATAACTGGGATTACCTGTATGAGCCTGATGCCAAAGATGTTTTGGATCATTTGTTGACCCGTTACGTTGAGTCTTTGGTTTACCAAGGCGTATTAGAGAATTTGGCCTCCGAGCATGCGGCCAGAATGGTGGCGATGAAATCAGCCTCTGACAACGCGTCAGACCTGATCAAAGACCTGCAGTTGATTTACAACAAAGCAAGACAGGCAGCCATCACCCAAGAAATTTCAGAAATCGTCGGCGGCGCGGCCGCAGTATAGGAGAAGTCAGATATGAGTTCAGGTAACATAGTACAAATCATTGGTGCGGTAGTAGACGTTGAGTTTCCTCGCGATGCAGTGCCAAAACTGTATGATGCATTAAAGATTGCCGAAACCGGTACCACCTTAGAAGTTCAACAACAATTAGGTGATGGCGTGGTCAGAACCATTGCTTTGGGTTCTACCGACGGTTTGAAGCGTTCATTAGAAGTCACCAACACGGGTGCAGCCATTTCAGTACCAGTGGGTAACAAAACATTGGGTCGCATCATGAATGTATTGGGCGAGCCGATTGATATGTGTGGTGATGTTGATGCCGAAGAGCATTGGGAAATTCACCGTGATGCACCAGCTTATGATGAGCAAGCCGCGTCTGATGAGATTCTGGAAACAGGTATTAAAGTGATCGACTTGGTTTGTCCTTTCGCTAAGGGCGGTAAGATTGGTCTGTTCGGTGGTGCCGGTGTAGGTAAAACCGTAAACATGATGGAATTGATTAACAACATCGCCACCAAACACTCAGGTTTGTCTGTGTTTGCTGGTGTCGGTGAGCGTACTCGTGAAGGTAATGACTTCTACTACGAGATGCAAGAAGCTGGCGTTGTTAATGTTGAGAAATTTGAAGACTCTAAAGTGGCCATGGTCTATGGTCAGATGAATGAGCCTCCAGGTAACAGACTGCGTGTTGCATTGACGGGTTTGACCATTGCTGAGTATTTCCGTGACGAAGGTCGTGACGTGTTGTTGTTCATCGATAACATCTACCGTTATACATTGGCCGGTACTGAGGTATCTGCACTGTTAGGTCGTATGCCTTCAGCGGTGGGTTATCAGCCTACTTTGGCTGAAGAAATGGGTAAATTACAAGAACGTATTACCTCGACTAAAAAAGGTTCGATCACATCGATTCAAGCGGTATACGTACCAGCTGATGATTTGACCGATCCATCACCAGCGACCACCTTTGCTCACTTGGATGCAACGGTTGTACTGTCTCGTTCGATTGCTGAGTTGGGTATTTACCCTGCGGTTGATCCATTGGATTCAACTTCGCGTCAATTGGATCCACAGTTGGTTGGTGAAGAGCACTACAACACAGCCCGTGAAGTACAAGGTACATTACAACGCTACAAAGAATTGAAAGACATCATCGCGATACTGGGTATGGACGAACTGTCTGAAGAAGACAAACAAACAGTATACCGCGCACGTAAAGTTGAGAAATTCTTCTCACAACCATTCTTCGTGGCAGAGGTATTTACTGGTTCACCAGGAACGTATGTTTCATTGAGCGAAACCATCCGTGGTTTCAAAGGCATCATCGAAGGTGAGTACGACCACATTCCAGAACAAGCGTTCTACATGGCCGGTACCATTGATGAAGTGTTAGAAAAAGCCAAGAAAATGGCTGATAAAGAAGCAGCTTGAGGTAAATAATTATGGCAACCATTCAATGTGACATAGTCAGTGCTGAAAAAGCCATATACTCTGGTGAAGTTGCCATGGTTGTGGCCAGTGGTGTAGCCGGTGAATTGGGTATTGCGCCCAGGCACGCCCCGCTCATCACCCAATTAAAGCCAGGCGAAGTGCGGGTTTTGTTTGAAGATGGCACTGAGCAAGACTTTTACGTCTCAGGTGGCATTTTAGAGGTACAACCACACTTGGTTTCGGTCTTGGCCGACACAGCAGTGCGTGCCGATGACATCGATGAAGCGGCAGCGATTCAAGCCAAAGAAGAAGCCGAAAGGTTGTTGAAAGACACCGACAAGCGACAGGATTTGGCACGGGTACAAGCCGATTTGGCCAAAGCCGTGGCGCAAATCCAAGCCATCACCCGTTTGAAGAAACAGTTGAAACGCTGATTTGAACTGCTGATAATAGCATTAAAAAGCCGACTGCTCAGTCGGCTTTTTTTTACTTTTCGAAAAGGTGACACTGATGATATATTTAATTATCTTCTGTAACAGTCACTGATGACTTAATGATTTCAGAGCCGCCGTATTGGGCTAACAAGCCCTCACCTGCCCCTGCATTGGTGAAACGTTGTAGAGAGATTCCAGTGACAGGAATACCATGGATATTGACAGTTGAACCGGTGTTTGTTTCAGTTGCTGGTAGTGTTCTTGCTGTTGGAAATGAAGTAACAACAAAACCATTTTCAGTAGCATGAATTGCTGCTGGTGTCTTTGTAATTGTGGAATTTTTAGAATTTGTAATCAAAGGCCTATCTGGCGAGTCTGTAATTGAAGTACCTAAATCGTAACCCTGAACAAAAACACTGCCACAAATAGCAGGAGTAAATAAAACTGGACAAGGCGCACCAAAGTTACAACTATTAAAGTCCTTCTCTTGAGATGCTCTGTCGAAAATAAATTGTTTTATTTCGATGCCACCATAAGCAGTATTTTGACAGATTAAATCGTTGTCTTGGGTATTCGAATTAAATGGCCTGGTGGCATTGGTGTCATTGCTGTTCACATAAAAACGCCGGGTGGGTTGGGTGAATATGGATTCATTGATTCCGGCCACAACAGTATCTAAGGCATATGACGCCACCAATTTATCCGCCATTAGAACAGCAGTGACCGCATCAATACCCGTTGCTGTGGCCAGCTTATAAGATTGACCATGTGCCATGATATCAGCCATCGGATTTGCTGAATCCAACGATAAAGATGAATCTTCAGGGTTAACATGAGCTATGGTGTTTTCAGCATGAAAACCGTCGAATGCCAAAGACGGTACTGAGTAGTTAATGCCTTGGGCCACATCAATGATTTGTGCATCTGCCATCAATCCGCCAGTTGTGGTTAACAATTCTGATTGTACATTGCCACCAGTTTCTTCGTGCCACATGCCATTTTCTTGCCAAAACGATGCCAGAGAATCACAATCTTGAGGAACCCCGGTGACACCATGCTCAGCGACGCCAAAAACATTGGATCCATTGAAAAATGTTGCCATTTCGATGACTTCTATGAATCCTTCGCGTGTTCGTTCAAGGTCATTGGATCCATCAATGATCTCATTAGGTAGAAACTCTTGACCGGATTTTCTTAAACCAGGTGCACATGATGTGTCATTTGAGATTTGCATCGCCGAAAGTTGACCCTGATAACCCTCAATACTGGATGCAGTAGGCACCAGAGCAAAAGTCCACACATCATAAGCATCTAAATAGATATTGTAAGAAAGTGCTGAATAACCGTGTAATCCTTCACGTATGTTGACTTTAATGGCTTTGCCATAAGACGTAGAGTTGGTTACAGTGACTAAGGTGTTTAAACCATTATTTACGGTGTAATATGGAAGGATTAAAACCTCGCCCAATCCTTTGTGGTTGATATAGACTGCTGATACATTGAGTGAAATCAATAACAACCCCATCAATAAATATTTTTTCATTGCTTTTCCCTGCATAGATAATTGAGTTTTTAATTATACGTGATAGGCATTCGAAATTTGTTAAATATTGATATTGCCTGTGGCTTTGCAAAGTACATGAATGATCAATCAGTTAAGATGTGGTTCCTAATTTCACGAGGTTCACAACAGATATAGGCGGCTGAGAATATCGCACCTAGGTGACATGAAAATAATCACCCAATCGGCTAAACTGTATATTGAAAAATTTATGAAAGGGTGAAATTATGAATAACATGACACGAAATATTTTAGCGATTGTCATTGGTGTGGTGATTGGGGCTGTGGTGAATATGGGCTTGGTGAATGTGGGTCCATCTGTCATACCGCCACCGGGTGGGGCTGATGTGACGGACATGGAAACCTTAAAAGCGAGTATGAAGTTGTTTGAGCCCAAGCACTTTATTTTTCCATTTTTGGCGCATGCTTTAGGCACCTTGGTGGGTGCTATTGTGGCAGTAAAAATTGCAGTCAGTAACAAACTGGCTTGTGCTTTATTGGTCGGTTTGGTATTCCTGACTGGTGGGATCACCATGGTTTATCTGGTCGGCGGGCCCATGTGGTTCATTGTGGCTGATTTAGTTGTGGCCTATATACCCATGGCCTATTTAGGTGCCAAAATAACCGGTGTAAAAAACAGTTAGGTAGATTAACGCATAAAGCGCATCCAGCGCCACAGGTTGAGGATATCAGCCAGCGCTGCAGCAACATAGGTCAGGGCGCAAGCACGTAAGATTTGTTTGACCTTGGGTAACTCTTCCTCTTTGATGTAACCTTCAGAGAGAATCGGCATGGCTTTGTTGAAACTGGCATCGAACTCTTCAGGCAGCACAGCCGCATGCATCAGCACCGAGACCAACATAGTTATCACACCTATAACGATGGTCAACAATGCCATCTGCGGAATTCTAAAAACCAAACCAACAAAGGGCGAGGCCATCAGGAACATCATTCCCAATTGCTTGATGCGATGTGCGGTGGGTAAATATTTCTGTCGCAGTCGACTGACTGGTTCTCCTTTGTTGAACTGAATCGCGTGTCCCACTTCATGGGCAGCCACCGCCACAGCGGTGAGAGATTTTCCTTCGTAGACTTCAGGACTCAAACTGACGATTTTGTTTTGTGGATCATAGTAATCGGCACCTTCAGCGCCTTTAATGACCTCAACACCGGATAACTCAAAACGTTCAACCAGGTGATGAGCCAGCTCACTGCCCGTACCATCCAATGATTCGATGTGCTTTTGGTGTTTGCGCAAGATGTATTTCACCCAGAGCTGTGGGCCAAATACAATCAGTAAAATTAGGATGATTAAGATGGGCATGTTAATTGAGAATTTAACAACGCCTTGGACACAGGTCAAGTGTTTACGGCTTGAGATAGCCTGTATCTAAAGACTCAAATTAAAGCAAAAGTTATTCTCAAACCAAAATAGGACATCTATACTGTTCGTGTTGAAAGTTTGAAAAAAAGAGGTGTTATAAATGAACCCCATATTAAAAGTGTGTATGATATCTGCCTAATCAGCGATTGTATCAGTGGTTATATTGAAATACATTGGTTACGAAAACCCAGCGGTCATCGGTGGCGGTGTGGCTGGTGGTGTTGCTGGTGCAGTCAGTGCCAGTTTGTTTAAAAGTAAAAAATAAACAGAACAGTTCTAAACGACCTTAATCACGACATTTAAAACCTAACAATAATGCCATTTATCGGTAACTCAACTGAAAGTAATATGATGAAAAAACTGTACCCAAGCATCGAACCGAATCAATCATTTCATTTATCAGTCAATGACACCCATGAGATATATGTAGAAACCTGTGGCAATCCGGATGGGGTGCCAGTGGTATTTGTCCACGGTGGACCTGGAGCCGGTTGTGGCTTGGATGACCGCTGTTTCTTTAATCCGGAAAAATACCACATTGTTTTGTTTGACCAAAGGGGCTGTAACCGTTCAAGGCCTCTTGGTAACATCGAAGAAAATACCACCCAAGATTTGGTACAAGACATTGAAACCATTCGTCAACATCTAGCTATCCAGCAATGGGTGGTGTTTGGCGGTTCATGGGGATCGACCTTAAGTCTGGTTTATGCTCAGACCCACCGTGAGCGGGTTCTGGGTTTGATCGTTAGGGGTGTTTTTTTTGGCACACCTGAGGAAAATAAATGGCTTTGGCAAGAAGGCTTGAGCCGATTTAATCCGGAAGCTTATGAACGCTACCAGTCGTTGGTACCAGTCGATCAGCGTGATCACATCCTCAAATACTATTATCAGATGATGACCAGCGGTGATGACACCAAGCGCAATCTGGCGGCGGCTGAAATGATGCGTTGGGAGGATGCGGGTTTTACCATGCAGGACTATGAATCCACGGCCAACCCAGATGATGGTAACTGGCATCAAGGCATGTTGGAAGCCCACTACTGTGTGCACAATTGTTTTATTGAAGATCGGCCCATTGTTGAACATCTTGATGTACTCAAGGGCATGCCGGTGTACATAGTTAATGGCCGTTATGACCTATTGTGTCCGCCCATCAAAGCCTATAAGCTGCATCAAGCACTACCAGAATCAAAACTGACAGTTGTAGATCGCGCCGGTCATGCATCGAAAGAGCCTGCCATGGTAGATGCTTTGGTCAGCGCAACTGATGAGATGTTGAGCCAACTATAAACGCTGAATTTAATACCTTAAGGCTGTTTTTTTAGGGCTGTAATAATAGCTTAAGGTATTGATAATAATAAAAATATATAGTTCCTATTCGCAAGAAATGAGAAGCCTTTGGGCGATAATTAACTCATCCAACCAATCATAAAAATCTGATTAACTGATTCTTTAGTGCACCAGGATAAGCCATCATATTGATGTTATTTGATGGTTTATTTTTGGTGGCTGGTTGGCGGTCTTTTTCGTCTTAAATCTATGAGGAATGTATATGCAAAAAACTTTAAAAATCTGGTTGTTTTCGGTCATCATGGGTGGCTCTCTGTCATTCAATGCAGCGTCACAAGAATATTGTGAAAATGGTTCATACGGTAATCAATTGATGTGGGTGGAATCCGTTGCAAGTGATCCATTCAATAATCAAACAGGTCCGTTTAATAATCAATACGGTGATCAAGATCACCTTTACATTGGTTATGCTGATTATTCAAACTTAAACCTTAACTGGCAAGTGGGATTGAATCAGCTGACACTGAATCCAGGCAGGCTCGAGCATCCGATTATGGTTGATTATCCGACACATTGGCAAGTGTGGATTGATCTTAACAGTGACTATGATTTCACTGCAGATGAGCGCGTATGGGCGGCCAGTGGCTTTGCTTCAGAAGCAGCGACCGTTGATTTATCAGGGCTTGACATTGAGGGTGAGGTGACAACACGATTGCGAATATCAGCCAGTTTTTACGAAAATTCACCAGTGTGTGGTTCCATCGGTCATGGTGAGGTGGAAGATTATAGCGTAACCATCACCCCACCGATTAAGACCACTTGGTTGGTTCCTGAGGAATATGATCGGATACAAGATGCAGTCAATGCGGCCACTACTGGTGGTACCGTATTGGTCAATGATGGTATTTATGATGAATACGTTATCATTCGCAAAGCATTGAGCTTGGTTTCTGTTAATGGCAGAGACCGAACTCAGATTACAGGTAATATTTTTAGGCCTAATATATGGGTACAGTCTCCCAATGTGACCATCAGTGGCTTCAGTCTGGATGGCCGCAGCAATCAGTTTGATGCCGGTATTTTGTTTGATACAGGTTCTCACGATGGTCAGGTTGTTGATTTGGCATGTGGTCTCAGTACGGATAACAGTGACCAACACAACAACATACACATCAAAAACTCTGATCGCATAGTGGTCTCTGGTTTGGATTGTCAGTTTCGAGGCGGCCATGGTATTTTTGCTGAAAATACTGAAGGCAGCCGATTCATTGATAATACCTTTTATTTGATGGAGTGGGCTGCTATTGAGGTCCGAGCGGGCAAAGACATTGAAATCAGAGGTAATCAGTCTACTTCTAATAATTATACCGGTCTGATCATAAGAGACTCAGAGTCTGTTGCTGTGGCTGATAACAGTTTCAGTTTCAACCCCCGTGCGTTACAAGCCAATGGCCTGGGTGGCATCATCACTGGCACTTCTGATATCAGTGTCATAAACAACAGTTTCAGTGGCAACAGTGGTAATGGTCTGACAGTTGGCCAATCCGTTGGTGTCCAGCTTATTAATAATCGTTTCATTGTCAATAAAAATTACGGTTTGAGTTTGGTTGGAGTTGATGATGTGGTGGTGAAAGAGAATCTGTTTGAATACAATCAACAGGCTGGTCTTCTGATGTCAGGTGTCAACGCCGCCCACATAACTGAAAATGAATTTTCAGAAAACTATGGATTTGGTATTGAGTTAAGGCGTGTGAATGACAGTCTGTTTGAGCAGAATTCATTGAATAACAACTATGCCATGATCTCATTGGAGCGTTCATCAGATAATGCCATCAGGTTAAATCAGATGAGTTACAGCACCCCATTTGCTTTAAACTGTCAAATCGATATCAGTCAGTCATACAGCAATGAACTCTATTTAAATGATTTTATTTTCACAGCGGATGATGGGTTTTGTATCAACGATGGCAGCTATAATGATTGGCAGTCTTTGTTGCCATTGACTTATCAGTTTGGTGGTTATGAATATACTCAATCATTGGGTAATTACTATAACCAGGCTAACTTAATTGACCAAAATGGAGATGGCGTGGGTGATGGTATTTATCGACTTCCCGGACAGAATCAATACGACAATCAGCCATTGATGGAGCCAATTTCAAGCTACATTCAACAATAAAATGAAGCAGCACAGAGCCAAAGCCGCTTTGGCTCTGTGTGGTTGTTATTCACTGTTGGGTTTCAATAGCGCCTGAATTGACCCACCAGAACACCTTGTATGGTTAATTGGCTTGGGTGGTAATCAATCGGTTCAAGTTCGCTGTTTTCGGGGATCAGGCGGGTGGTTTCCTCATCAATGTATTGAATGCGCTTGAGGGTGGTTTCCCAGCCATTGATCATGACTGCGACAATTTCATGGTTGCGGGCACTTTGCGCCGATTTAATCACCACCCAATCCTGATCCATGATGCCCACATCTTGCATCGATTGGCCTTCCACTTTAAGCACAAAATGATCATTGCCAGCCAACATGGCATTGATGTCAATGCTGTCCTCGTCGGCCAAAGCCTCAATCGGTGTGCCAGCAGCGATACGACCGAGCAAAGGCAAACCCGGTGCAGTAGTTTGACTTGTTATGGTGTGGGTTTTTTGTTGAATTAAGCTGATGCCCCTGTTGGCACTGCTGCGTTCTATGTAGCCTTTTTCTTCCAGCGCTTTGAGTAGCCTGGAGATGTGCCCCATGGCTTTGATGTCAAGGCCCTCACCAATATCCACCAAGCGTGGCGGCTTTTGGTTTTGGTTCATGTAACTTTGAATAAAGTTTAAAGTATCTTGTTCACGTTCGGTCAGCATGTTGTTGATTATAGGGAACAAAAAGGGAAAATACAACGCCTATCACTCTGTTCTTGAGTCATTTTTTGGGATACTGACTGAATTAATCATTAATTGTAATGGTATCGTGTCATGATTCCTCAGGATTTCTCGTATACCTATTATATCAACTCAAAAATTACAGAAAAGAATGAGAGGAAAATGCTATGAGTAAACACGCTACAACTGAATTCGCCGAACTACGGCATTTTTTATTGCTGAGTTCACTTCTGTTGTTAACAGCCTGTGCTGATAAAATCAGTTTAATCAGGACAGACATCGAGCCAGTGATCACTGACAACCAATTGATGGTCACTTTGGCCAACGATAAAATAGTGAATCTTGATTTCAAAGGCGATGAAGAATTGCCGACCACAAAAACAGAATGCCCGAAAGAAGTCTATTTGGACATTGGTTCTTATACCTATGTAGAAAAAGTATTGAGCGAAGAAGTATTCTCAAATGCTGATGCGCGTGTTGCTCGAGAGCGTGAACTGCGAGAAACCATTGACGACAGACAAAATGAATTGGAAAACTTGTTTTATTCCGAGACTGAAGACATTAAGTCAATCAATCTTCGGTGCAACTTGGTGCTACAGCCTGAGGATAAAATTCATGTTAAATTTCGGTTCATCGGCCCGAAATCTTCAAACGTTGAAGTTGCGTGTTTAGGCGATGGTCAACAACGCGCGCAAATAAGAAATCCAGCTTCCACTGAATACCTAAAGAGCCAAGGTGATAAAGTCATTCACATGCTGACTTTCCAACCCAGCAACTGTGGTATTAAGCCTTTGGTTGATGGTGGTGGCCAGTATGTCGATGAGTACGGTGGTGTTCGAAGTTTTTGTGATCCGGTGAAAAACATCAAGATTAAAAACTGTCGCATTAGAGGCCATATTTCAGCGCGCTCATTAAGAGATCCTTACCATGATCTGTCGGTGGTCAGGGCAGACCATGTAGAGCGGCTTCAAGCCAGTGCGGCACAACACGTCACATTTTCAAATGTACAAATTTTAGGCCGCCTCAAAGGCGCAGTGCATTTGTTACCGGGTGTTCATCATTTCACTATTGAAGATTCTGAGATTTTGGGTGGGTTTCATAGCATGACGATCCATTTACCGGCTGATGGTGGATGGAATGTGATTAAAAATAATCGCATTACTGGACAGAGAAAAAGGGGCATTTTATTCGGTGGTAAAGAGCGAGAAGTGATCAGCATAGATTCCTCAGAACATAATCGCATCGTTAACAACCACATCAGCGATATGCCTTATGGTGCCATCCGTTTGTACCGCAACTGTGGTGAAAGTGGAGCAGTGCGTCACCGCATACCGCAATATAACCAAATCATCAATAATGTGTTTGATTACTCGGAAGGGGATCAAGACAAACCAACTATTATTTTGGGGTCCAGAGATGACCTGGACACACTGGGAGGTGTTAAGCGTTACTGTGGTGATGACAGGGCGAGTGATGGAAGCGCCTATCCCAGTAATGACGATCGCACATACTGGGATACAGCAGAAGTCTTTAGCAGCAGCGAAGACAATGATGATTGGGCACAAAACAATGTGATTGCAGAAAACCAATGGATCCAATTTATTCCGACAGATAGCCTTAAACCGATTAAACGCAGTGATAAAAATAAGGCATTGGTCAATTATTTAATCAGTAATGAGACTGACTCTGACCGAAGTGCTGAAACAGCTTTACGAATCATGCAAGAGAGGGGTGCTGGATGTGCTGTGCTGGCAGGCATTACACATGGTATGCAGCCACCCTACCTAGATCCAATCAGCAATGGGCATTTACCCTACATTTTGAATGGTGAAGTTGTCAAATATTTTTGGAACATTGAACCGCCGGTTCGATTGTCTTGTGGGCAAGCTTTGGTATGTCAAAATAACATCCTCAGTCGTGAACCTATGACTGAATGTTTGGCACCAATAATTGAGGACTTTGGGCAGGATGGGGTTGCTTGTGATGCACCAAATAACGTCTGTGACGATGGTGAGGTTGGCAGTGATGCTCATCTTTTAGGGTGTACTGAAGGGCGATTAATTGGGGTGCAAGCGGCTTGTAATTTAGAGTTTGGGCGAGTGACTGATGCGAAGCGAGATCAAGCTTTGTTAAATCGCGTCACAGTTGTCAGGGCTTCTGACAATGTAGATGAAGGAAGTTGCCAGGTTGACGGTACTGCTATAGCACAAGGTAATCAATTGATTACGCCGTGGCTATTGAATGCTTACAATGACGTGGGTACAGCCAATCAACTTAACTATCAATGCAGTGAGCGAGACAGGCGAGGTGGTGAATGTCACATTAACATCAGACAATATTGTGAGCCTGAATAAAAAAGGATTGTCTTAGATTTGACCATTGAATTTGGATGCCAAGCTGATGGGGTTTAATTGATTATTTTGGAGAAAAAATGATCGATTTCCTTTGCCAGATCAATTTCATCAGCGAACCACGGGTGAATCTTAAGAACCATGGAAACATGTCCAATGTCCTCAAATAGCTTGGTTTCGACCTGTACACCCTCTGAGCGTAATTTATTTCGGAATGTTTGGTAATTAAACAAAGCTACAGTTTTATCACCGCTGCTGTGCATCAGCTTGATGGGTGGTTCAGAACCATCCACATGGTGATTGGCTTTCATGATTTCGAAATTTTCACTGCCAAAGGTTTCTATGTATTTGGGGTTTTTGGGCGTGAAGTTATAAGGCCCTGCCAGCCCAACAAAGCCTTTGATTTCGTTTTTTGACATGCCTACCGTATTTAGGTACTGGTTGTCAGTCACTAATAAGGCACCGGTATGGGCACCTGCTGAGTGGCCTGCCAAAAAGATTTGATTGGGGTTGCCGTTGTAATTAATGATGTTGTTTTTGACCCAAGCAGTCGCCAGCGCAATGTCTTCAACAAAGGTGGGGAATTTACCTTCGGGATACTTAATGTAATCAGGAATCACTACAGTGTAGCCTAATCTCACCAAGCCATCGGCCACGAAATGATGTTGTTCTTTACTGCCTTTGTACCAAGCGCCGCCATAAATAAAAACAATCACCGGCGCATTGCTGCGGTTTTCAGCAGGATAGATATTCAGTGTTTGCCACGCTTCATTGCCATAGTAAATGTCCTTGATTGAATCTACAGGACGGGTGACTTTTAAGGCCGTGTTAAACAAGCTGGAACCGACACCTGCTTTGACCGTGCTGAACATCAATAAGATAATCATCGCTAGAATTAAATATTTCATCATTTTTTATCAACATGAAAAAAACTGAAATTTAGCACAACAGCTGTGAATGTGATTGATGCTGTTCTAACAGCTTGCTTAACAAATAAGTCCGCACAACTGATTGAAATATAAGCATTCAACTGCATAATCCGATAAAATCAATCAGGTCCGAAATGAGATGAGTGTGATGCTAAAAACCAAATACTTAATGATGTTGTTATTGGCAGTTATGCAGGCCGGTGCTGCCGATCAGGCTGCTGTGAACATTGAGTTACTGCTGCATAAAAGTCCTCAAGCCGCTTTAGAGGCGATGGATGCTTATTGGCCTGAACAGACTGTCGAACTGGATAATTTTGAAAAAGCACTACTCAAGATGTATGTCTTATCCAAAAACAGTGAAGCTGAACAAGCATTGGCGCTACATGCCCAATTTGCAGGACTGGATGGATTAACAACTGAACAAGAAGCTCTGTTGGTTGCCAGAGAATTAGAGCTATTGCGAGCTGGAAAAATCGAAACAGGTTTTAAACAAGCCACTGCGCGGGCTGAATCGCTCATAGCCGAATTGAGTCAGTCTGATTCTGAATCAGCTGGAAGGCCATTACAAATGTTGAATCAACAGCTGGGTTTTAACCTGTATTACCAAGCGAAATTCGAACAGGCTGAGCCATATTTTTTGGCAGCGCTGTCACAAATAAACCCGGATAATATAGTGGGGCGCAGCAAAATACTGAATACCATCGGTGTGATCAACGCGCAACAAGCCAAATTGGCGCAAGGTGCTCAATACATGCTGGATGCCATCAAGCTGCTGGAGAATAACGGCCTGGAAGTTACAGCCGATCGATACCGCAATTTAGGGTCTTTGTATTTTCTTCTGAATGATTTTGAACAGTCGATTGAGTACAGTCTTAAATCCCTTGCTATGACTCCAGAAGCCACACCTGCAGTGGCCTCAACTTACAACAATTTAGCCACAGCTTACGTCAAGATTGGTGAAAATGAAATGGCCATCGAGGCCTTTGAAAAATCAATCAAGATCAGCACCGATTTGGGCTCGACGACTTCAACGGCACGTCTGAATCTCGGCGAGTTATATAACCTTACCGGCCAGTATGAAAAAGCCTTAGAACAACATGAATTAAGTGCCTCAGAGTTGGATGACATAGAAAATGCTGAAATCAGGGGGGTATCACTTAAATCGAGGGCTGATGTCTATGCCAATATGGGTCAGCATCAAAAAGCCATAGATTTTTATGAACAGGCATACCTTAAATTCCAAGAAAGTGATTTAACACACGAACGCATAAAGCTTTACCCCAAAATGGTTGAGGTCTTGGTTAAGGTGGGTAACTTCCGGCGGGCCTATGAAATGATGGTCGAATACAAAGCATTGGAAGATGAGATCAATTCGGTCGCAGCAAAGAAAGAACTCAATGAAATCCTCACTTCTTTTGATGTTGAGAAAAAAGAACGGGCCTTGATTGAATCTGAATTGGCTTTGGAAAAACAACAAGCCAGTATTGAACTGCTCAATTCACAAAGTGCATTCGAACAGAGGATACGTCTGCTGATGTATGTGCTATTGGCAGCTCTGGCGATTGTTTTGTTGTTGGTGTTTCGTTCCTTGCGTTACCGAGGCAAAGTGAACCAGATTTTGTTGACCAACAATGCACGTATTGAACAACAACACCTACAATTATCAGAGCTCAATGAAAAGTTAAAGAAACAAGCCGAGAATGATAACCTCACTGGCTTAAAAAACCGCCGCTATGTGACCCAGTTGATTGCTGAAACCATGGCCAAACAAGACACTGTGAAAAACAACTGGTGCCTGATCATGCTAGATATCGATGATTTCAAACAGATCAACGATCAGTATGGACACCAAAGGGGTGATGAAGTTTTGAAACAGTTTGCTCAAGTGATGCAAGACACGGCAGCAGAAAAAGATGTGGTGGCACGCTGGGGTGGTGAGGAATTTTTATGGTTGGCTGTCATCGATGAATTGGACCAAGGCCCACAAAAATGTCAACGCTTGCAAGATAATCTGGCCAACAACCATTGGTTCAGAGAGGGCAACAAACAAGTAACTTGTTCCATCGGTTTTTCGAGCTTCCCGTTGGTCTCATTGAATTTCGAAGATTGGGAGGCGGCATTGGCTTTGGCTGATCACGGTTTGTATCAAGTCAAGAACACCGGCAAGGACAGTTGGTATGGTTTTGAGTTGATGGATGCAGAAATCAGTTACGACAAACTATCTGACATTGATGGCTTGGTTCAATCCAGACAATTAAAAACCATATCTAAGCCATGACTGAAGACCAGAACATAACACTGAACAAAACAATGACTAAAACGCCAAGAGACATAGCCATTGCACAGCTGGCTGCCTATAACAACTGTGATTTAGATGCGTTTTGTGCCTTGTTTGCTGCAGATGCGGTGTTAACCGATTTGCCCTCGGGCCAAGTGGTGGCGACTGGAATAACGGCCATTCGTGAGATGTATAAGAGGCGCTTTGCTACGCCAGATTTACACTGTAAAGTACATGCCACCAATGACATCGGTGATTTTGCCATTGATCGAGAGACCGTGTACGGTTTGCCTGATGGACCGATGGATGTGGTAGCGATGTATGAAGTGAAAGGTGGTTTGATCCAGCGGGTGTTTTTTATTCGCGGCTGAAGTACATCGGCTAATGACGATAATTATGTAACACAGCCCATGCACATTCGTTATTAGAATGAATTAAATCTCTTTAAGAATAATTAATTATGTTTCAACTCAAGTTTATAAATCTATGGATTATTTCGCTTTTAATGCTTGCTACAGCGCTGCCAGCAGCGGCGGTTGAGGAACAGGTTACCTTTGAATCGAATGGAGATGTTTTGGCCGGTTCTATCCTTTGGCCAGCAGAAAAAATCACCGCTGCCGTGGTGTTTGTACATGGCTCTGGAAAACAAACCCGCAACATTAAGATAGCTGAACGTTTTGCTCAAGACGGCATTGCCGCACTGGTCTATGACAAACGCGGTGTGGGTGAATCGGGTGGTCAATATGAAGCACAACAAAGTGTCAGTGGTCATAACATCAAGCTGTTGGCTGATGATGCTTTGGCGGCCCTGAAGGTGCTACAACAGCACCCAAAACTCAAAGGAGTTCGCATTGGCTTGAGCGGTATTTCGCAAGCCGGCTGGATTGTGCCATTGGCAGCTGAACAAGCCAAGGCTGTGGACTTTATGGTGGTGTGGAGTGGGCCGGTAACCAAAGTCAGTGAAGAAGACATATACAGCAAATACACCCAAGACCATGATGGTGCTGATTTGCCCAGTTTTGCTGAAGCGTTGGCGGCTCGAAAATCGCCTTATGTGTGGCCAGATTTTTTGGGTGTAGATACCAACCCCAAAGACAGCTTAGAGAAGTTGCAGGTACCCAGCCTGTGGGTATTTGGTGCCCAAGACGGCAGCATTCCAGTAAACCTTTCCATCAGTCGCATCAAAGACTTAATACAAACAGGCAAGCCCATCGAGTATGTGTTGTTTTCAGCCTTAGGGCACAATAACATGGTAGAGACTTTTGCCACAGTGACTGACTGGATCAACCGGTTCAAGTGAAATAAGGCCAAGTCAGATTTGAGTGATTGTTATATGTCAGGCACACGCTGTAAAATGGTTTTCACTAAAATGAATGTAACAAGAGTACTTAACTATGGCTTTGAAGCCAACCATCTATAAATTACGCATTGCTATCTCTGACATGAATCGTGATTACTACGACTCATTCAACTTGACCGTGGCGTTGCATCCATCAGAGACTATCGAAAGGATGATGGCCAGAGTAGTGGCTTTTTGCCTCAATGCCGATAAAGATTTAACTTTTACCAAAGGCCTTTCTGAAATTGATGAGCCTGATATTTGGCTTAAAACTTATGATGACCAAATCAAACTGTGGATTGATATGGGCGAACCTTCGCCTGATCGAATCAAAAAAGCCAGCCGCCAAGCCAATGTAGTAAAAATTTACAGTTTCAACAGCAAATCAGATACCTGGTGGCAACAAACCATGCCGAAAATAAAGGCCTTCGAAAATGTTTCCTACTACCAGCTTGATTGGTCACAGATTCAACAGCTGGCTACCTGCGCTGAACGCAACATGGATTGGTCAGTGAGCATCAGTGGCGATACAGTGTATGTTGCTGCTGGTGAAGAAAGCTATGAAGTGGTTGTTCTAGAGCTGAAAGCTTGAAACTAATCAAGGACAGGCATTAACTGAGGAAGTTCTGTTGATGTTTTAGTGGATTATCGAAGCTTTAAATGGATTGTCTAAGGCATATACTGAGTGCTTTTTTGAATCAAATTGGTTGGATAAGTTTTTTGAGGTTGGTTTACTGAAATGTATTCGAGTTGGATGGTTGCAGAATTAATCTGCCGGTCTGGTTTTGTTGATTTTTAAGCTATTCCAAAGCAGGTGTAAGCTTAATTCCGAGCGTCCATTTTCGCTTAGTTTTCTTCGAGTATTCTTTGAGTTGTTCAGCTGTTCCAACAGCACTGAATCCGATGGATTTGAAGCCCTTTAATTCGTCAAGCCAGTCATCAGGATTGATACCGATTTCATCAATGGCCTTGGCTGTTTTTTCTGAGATAAAACCTCGCTTATCTCCTCTTAAACATCGACCAGTTTCATCAACTAAATCAATATAGCTAGATAGGTAAAATGGTAGGTCATTATCACCTTTGCCGAAGCCTGAAAGCCACGTGTTTGAGTTTTCAATTCTTTCTTTTATTGAGGTGAAGTCAGAGCCTTTTAAGTCTTTAGCAATTGCTGCTCTTATTGGGTTGAGGTCGACGTAAGCCATACAAGTCAATAGGGCGCGTTCGTCAAGTAGGGCTTGACTCTTGAACCTAGATTCCCAGAAGTGACCGGTGCACTTATCCTCTTCATTGGCCATGCGAGCAATGTACTCATTAATTGCCTTCATGTACCACGAAACTGATGCTAATCTAGCGCGGTACTCAGCGACATATTCTCTCACTCGCCTAAGCTCAGCTTCGGTGCTGATTTGGCCTTTCAGATAACGATCACACAACACAGGTAAAGAGTACAAAGAGCACCAAGTCATGAGTACCTGAGCGGCGTTCCATTCTTTGGTTGAATTTACGCGCAAGACAATATGAAAATGGTTACTCATAATGGCATATGAACACACATCAATAGCGAACACAGAAGTGACTTGTTTGATGCGATCTATGAGCCACTGGCGGCGGTGTTCAAACGACTTTCCTGACACCTTGTCCTCGCCGCAAAGAAAGGCACTTCTTACACATCTCGATACCACATGGTAATAGGGGGTCTCTTCTACACAAATTTGCTGGTTTCTGGCAATAGTCATGATTAATTTCATTTAAAAATACTATTTTGTAGGACTTGCAGGAAATTATCTGTGGCAAATGTCTGATGAGCGTGTAAGAATTTGTTGAAAGGGATGCCTGTCCTTGATTAGTTTCTGATGAGCGTGTAAGAATTTGTTGAAAGGGATGCCTGTCCTTGATTAGTTTCGTGGCATGGCTGTACGTTGCTATAATCCAAACAGAAAAACCCAAGATATGGATATTTTAGTTAATAACTCGAAGAGAAATGCATCAAACATTGCAGAATCATTGATTTCAATTACTGAAGTTGATTTTGATCAAAAAGTTGTTAAACGGTTCATTGATACTTTTAAAAATATAAAACAACTATTCAAACTTAATGAAGGGTCAATTCTCACAGATTTAATGACACCAGTTTCAGAACAATTTAATTTCAATTTAATTTTGAAAGGTTCTGAAAAAAGACAGATTTTTGGTTTGCCAGTGCATGTGGCATCTCCAAATGATTTAATCAAAATGTTAAAATTTACGCAAAATAACCAATCTCAATCAAACGAATACGATAAATTAAACAAACTTAAATATGACATCCAATTTCTAAGGGAATATATTACAAAATGAAGCAATACATCACTTTTACAATTAATAAATGAGATTGATATGGCAAAACAAATGAAAACTATTGACCTAACTAATGAGAAGTATGGGATAACAGTAACCGCATCGGAAAGTGGTATCACAATTGATTCTGGTTGGTCTGTTCCGATACTAGCAGATACTTTTGCTGAGTACCTTAAAAATTATAATAAGTCTTCAGATAAGGGTTTTATTGAGGTGTCTGCAAGAATTGTATTGATACACCGTGATGCAAGAATTACTTTTACTCAGCCCCAAGTTGCAGAATTGATTAGTTTTTTCAATGATTATTATGGCTTATGAAACAAAACATCACTAAGCCGTCTAGATATGTGGCTGATATATGTTGCTTTGTGTCACCCAATAGGTTACAATACGAATGATTAGATCATTTAAACACAAAGGTTTAAAGAAGTTTTATTTGAATGGGTCAACAGCTGGCATTCAATCTGAACATGAATTTAAAATTCAAATAATTCTTTCAGCTTTAGACAATGCAATAAATGTTCAAGACATGAACTTACCTGGATTCCGGTTACACAAACTTTCTGGGCAACGTAATGACATTTGGTCTGTATGGGTAAGTGGAAATTGGCGAATCACTTTTCGATTTATAGATGGGTTTGCTGAAATAGTTAATTATGAGGATTATCACTGATGAACATGAAAAACCCAGCACACCCAGGGGTGGTCTTTTTAGAGATGTACCTCAAGCCTTCAGCCATCTCAGTCACCAAAGCAGCACAAACCTTAGGGTGTAGTAGAAAACACTTGTCAGGTATCACTAATGGCAAAGCCAGTGTCAGTGCTGACATGGCCGCAAGGATCAGCAAAATGACTTCAACATCAGCTCGATTTTGGCTTGGCATGCAAAACAGCTTTGATTTGGCTCAATTGGACATGAACAACTATAAAGATATTCAAGCCGATCAGTCAATGCCAGTAGTCAATGCCTAAAATTGCAACAATATTATGGAGAAGGGCCGGGCAGATATTCGCTATGGTGACAGGTGGTATGAAAATATCTAGAAACAAAAAAAGGTATTATTGGAGGCTACTTTATGACTTATAAAGAAATTAGGAATGTGATTGAGGTATTGAATAATTTTCAAGAATTGAAAAAGAGTATAACAGTTCAACAGGTTCTTATTTTTCTTGTTGCTTTTGAAAATGATGGTGCTGACCAAACAACAATAATCAAAAAAGCAGGGTTAAAAACAGCAGCAGGATCAAAACATCTAAGAATGTATTCTAAATATGATTCTTATAATAAACGTGAGGGCTTTGGTTTACTGGACATTGTGCAGGATAGCAGTAATCTTTCATCTAACATTATAACCATAACGGACAAGGGTGGATTGATAACCAAAGTGCTTAATTTCGTAAAAACATAAGTTGTTGATTTTATTGTATTATGTAAATTCATTTCACAACGAAAGTCTTTAATTTTTGATAATTTTCTAAAAAAATAGTTAACAATGATGTTTACAACCAAAGTCTTTAACTTTTTATCCATTATTGTGGCTTTTGTGATCTCAAAATTATTTAAGCAATATGACATCACTAAGGTGCTAACTTAATTTAATTCACCTACTTTGTTAAAGTACTCTTCTAGCAACATTTGATTTTCAAATTTGATTTTTAAAATTAAAAATAATATATTGTCACTATCAGTGATAGGAATTTCACTATTGTCTATTTTAAATGTTTTAATTCGCTTTTGGGCTTGTCCTTTTTGGCAAACATCTGATTGCCTTCTTTTAAATTCTTCAGCTGTATAGAAAATAAACTCATGATCAATGTGCGTAACGAATAAGCCCTTACAATTACTTACATATTCAGCATGAATCACCTGGCTGATGTACATATTATTAAAAGTGCTGGCGTCTTGAAGAATCTCTTCAAAAGTAATATTCGAGCCATCAATGTTAACCCATAGATTGTCGTATTGATTATCATAAAGTTTAGTAATTAGTTCCTTATCAAGGTTTTTAACATCAAAATATTCACCTATTTCAAGATGTTCTATAATAAAACTCTTATCAAATTTACCATTAACAAAATATAAAGAACTTGGTTTCAGTGATAAATTAATATTTTTTAACTCACTTAAATAATCCAGCAAATAATCTTCAACACCACAAAGAAATATTGTTGTATCACTTATTATGTCATGTATCCTGGCTGTGGCGCCTTTGACAATTTGTACATTGTCATCAATTTCCACCAATTTATATTTGGAAAATTGTCCCTCCACTAAAGTCGCATTTCTCTCTTTGAAATGTTTTTCAAAGAGAGAGTAGTCGTTTGAAATATCTTCAATTGGGTTGTCTAGTTTCATAATTTCACTTTCAAGTAAATACAAAGCTAGAACAAAAGATTCTTTGTGTGAGATGTAGTTCAAGTTTTGATGTTGAGATTGGTCATAAGCCAATATCAATTCGTCAATTCTATCTTGGATTGCTTGGTCAGAACTAACATCTAACTTAGATTTAACAACGCTTGCCGGAGACTTTTGTGCCATCACAATTTCGTTATTTGAAATAGTAAGTCCAAGTGAGCTTTTTAGGTGCTTATTAATAAATTCTAAGCTTTTTTGGTTGTTAAAAGCTGAACTTAGTATAAAACTAAATGTTTTGGTCGCACCATCAAGAATGTCTTTAGAAATAAGAACCCTGAGGTACTTTTTATAGAATGAGAAATTCTCATCTACTTCCAGTATTATTGTTTTAAATTCTTTCGATTTTGAACACTCAAAAACATCTATTCCTTGTGGGTAGAGTTCTTGAGACTTACTCCACTGATTAACAATTATTTGTTTGAGTATTTTTTCAGTTTTATTAGTATTATGCATAGCTTTCAAATTCTTTGACCTTTCCCCCAAACTTCTACCAGTATGAAGTGGAGTTTTTGACCTTTCCCACACTTTGCGCCCATTATTCTCAGGCCTTAACAGTTTTTTCTTCGAAGAGGCAGTTCCCAATATTTCAACATATAAGAAGTAGGAACATTATTTCCACATTCAGAGAATATGTATTCTGCTTTATTTGATAATTCAAGTATCCCGCAAATATAAAGTTCTTTCACTAACCTAATCACATGTTTTCTCATTAGCGACGTATCATGAAATTCGCGGTTTAGTAACCATGCAATACTGTCATCAATATCAAGATTGTGACGAAAAATAAGGTATAAAGACTTGATGGCTGCATAAGATGAATCAAATTTACTCATACTTTCAATAACAGGAATGTTTACGCTCAATATCCTTTTATCTAATGACTGTAGAACGATATTTTCAGCTAGTAAAGAATCTCCCCCAACTGGCCACGCTGTGGAGTCAAGGTTATGGGTAAATTTTGAAATTGCTTCATGAATTGATTGGTTTTTTTCTAAGGGCCAAATATCCAAAGTTAACCCACTGAAATGGAATATTTTAGGTGTTCTAAAATAATTGTAGGACCAATTAATTCTAGACCGCGATAAGTGTTTGGTCAGTTCCTCTTGACTACAATCAACAATCACATCTACGTCATCCCAATATCTCAATTCTCCTAAATAAGCACAACGAGGATATCCGCGAACAATCCATGAGGAAGTACCTGATGGCAATAGTTTTTCTATGTGCTCAGACATTCTTTTTAATGCCAGTTTATTAGAAATGCTTCTCAAATTTTCATCAAGAGCTTTACGGGATTTAATTAATTGATTAGAAACCACATCAATTACAGGCTTTATACAGTAATATTGCTCAAGTACTTCCATATCCTTTAATACGTTAACTTCGTATTCTCCTGTCCTGAGTTTTTCTTCGCATGTGACATGAAACTTCTTTTCTTGAAAGTCTCTTGCAAATGATTCAGTATAGATTAGTTGGCCTGATGAATAATTTATTGCAGCTGAATTAATAGAAAAGTTAAAATTTTTTAATGCTATAACAATATCTGAAGTATTTGCCTGTTCTATTGTTGTATTCAGATCTAAATGGTTTCCATCTGGCAAAAGAAATCTTCTAGTACCAAATCGATTTAAATCATATTCATATTTGGCGCTCCTCAGAAGTTGATTAAGCTCATTTGGTTCTAAGGTTGTGAGGCAATCTACATCTCCAACGTAATCATAATTAAGTGCTGAGTTTCTAACCCATCCACCCACGACCCAGAGATTCCCAGAAAGAGTTGTGGCTAATTTTTGAATACTAGAATCATAACCATAACTTGATAAAAGCTTCATACATTTACAATTTAGTGGGCCTATATTTGTAATAGATTCTAAAGCAGTCAAGACTTTGCTCGACCAATAGCTGTAGAAATTATTAAGCCAAGAAAAAACACACCTATCAATGCTTGTAATGAAGCAACCAAAGCACCTAATGAACCTGGCTGTGCAACAATATTTCCATAGCCAAGAGTAGTAATAGTTACAATAGAAAATTCAATAGACTGGCAAACATTTAAGCCGCCGCAAAAGTCACTATTAAATGCAAAAAAGTAAAGCAACGAGAAGCATCCAATTAATTGCAGATATTGAAGAATTAATATTATTAAAGTACGTTCAGCTGAATATGGTGAATAATTTTCGTGATATACAGGCCTAAGAAGAACAAGTCTGAGCTGATATTGAATTATATCAAGTATCGTGATCGATGCCCATGCTATTGCGAGCATAGCATTTAATAGCGTAAAGAAAGCTCCAATAAACATTAAAGCTGTTAATGTCAAACAAGATATAATGTGACCTTTCCCCCAAAAACAGACCCATGACAAGGATGAGATTTCCAATTAAACTAAGAAAGAGGATATCTCATTATGAAAAAGAAACGTTATACAGAAGAACAAATCATTGGCGCCATCAAACAGCATGAGTCAGGTG